>NZ_CP018139.1:0-2400000 GCF_001886615.1 Halomonas aestuarii | reverse complement strand
GCTCATCGTCCCTTCTGCCAGGCGACCTGGTTGCGCAGGTAGACCGGCTGCACCTCGTGGGGCGGGCGGGCCTCGCCCCTGGCCCACGCCTCCATGGCCAGCAGCGCCATGTCGGCCGCCTCGGCCTCGACCTCGGACAGGCAGAGGCCGACCCCCGCCTGGACCTCGGTGGGCATCTCGTCCCAGAGGGTCCACCCCGACCCGACGCCGACCCAGTCGTGATCGTCCTGGGCACTGTCCGAGAGTTCGGGCAGGCGCAGTCGCGACGGCGGCATGACCGCCTCGTCCGTCAGGGGCAGGACGCGACCGTCCCGACACTGCCAGGCGGCCACGTAGATCTCGCCCATGCGGGCATCCAGGGCCGTGATCAGCTGGCGATAGTGATGGCGACGATGCCCCCCCAGGGCCAGGGCCTCCAGGGTCGAGACCCCGAGCAGCGGACGGTCGAGGCCGAAGGCAAGCCCCTGGGCGACCCCGGCGGCGATGCGCAGCCCGGTGAAGGAGCCGGGCCCCCGGCCATAGGCCACGGCGTCGAGCGCCGTGGCCGGAAGCCCGGCCTCGGCCAGCACCTCGTCGACCATCGGCAGCAGGCGCCGGGTGTGCTCGCGAGGCGTCAGGGCGAAGCGGGAGATCAGTTCGTCATCGTGGCCGTCGCGGCGGCGCAGCAGGGCGGCGGAACAGGCGCTCGAGGAAGCATCCAGGGCCAGCAGGATCGGCATGGGACATCACGTCGTGGCGGGAAATGTCGGAACATTATACGCCTGCCGCCGCCAACGACGAAGGCCCGCGCTGGCGGGCCTTCGGGGACGTGCGGGGCAAGGCGGGAGCTCAGCCCTCCAGGGCCTCGATCACCTGGGCGGTGATGTCGTCGATGCTGCCGACCCCCTCGACGCGATGGTAGGCCGGGGCCGCCTCGGGGGCTTCCTTGGCCCACTGCCGGTAGTAGTCGACCAGCGGCGCGGTCTGCTCGTGATAGACCGACAGGCGATTGCGCACCGTGGACTCGCGGTCGTCGTCGCGCTGGATCAGGGCCTCGCCGGTGACGTCATCCTTGCCCTCCTCCTTCGGCGGCTGGTACTCGAGGTGGTAGACGCGACCCGACCCCGGGTGGACGCGGCGTCCGGCCAGGCGCTTGACGATCTCCTCGTCATCGACGGCGATCTCCAGCACGTGGTCGATCTTCACCTCGGCGTCGCGCATGGCCTGGGCCTGGGGGATGGTGCGCGGGAAGCCGTCGAAGAGGAAACCGTTGGCGCAGTCGGGCTGGCTGATGCGCTCCTTGACCAGGGCGATGATGATGTCGTCGGACACCAGGCCGCCGCTGTTCATGATCTCCTTGACCTTGAGCCCCAGCTCGCTGCCTTCCTTCACCGCGGCGCGCAGCATGTCACCGGTGGAGATCTGCGGAATGTTGAACCGCTCGCAGATGAACTGGGCCTGGGTGCCCTTGCCGGCACCCGGGGCGCCCAAAAGGATCAAACGCATCTGACTGCTCCTTGAAGTGTGGTTCTGGTCGACGAAGAAATGGAAGAAGCGAACCATAACCGCGCGGCCGGGCCCAGACAAGCGAAGGGCCTCGGATCACGCCGCCAATCGGGGAAAAAAGTGCCCCACATCAGGCTCCTGGGAGCCAAATAGCACTTTGGTCTGCCCCGCGGGAGCGAGCAACCCCGGAAACGACAACGGCGCCTTGCGGCGCCGTTGTTGCGGGCGGGGCGCGCCTACAGCAGCAGGCGACGGATGTCCGTCAGCACCTGGCCCAGGAAGGCAGTGAAGCGCGCGGCATCGGCGCCGTTGACCGCCCGGTGGTCGTAGGAGAGGCACAGCGGCATCGTCAGCCGCGGCTGGAACGCCGCGCCGTCCCACACCGGCTTCATCTGCGCCTTGGAGATGCCGAGGATGGCCACCTCCGGGGCGTTGACGATCGGCGTGAAGGCGGTGCCGCCGATGGAGCCCAGGCTGGAGATGGTGAAGCAGCCACCGGTCATCTCCTCGCGCTTGAGCTTCTTCGACTGCGCCTTGCCGGCCAGTTCCACCGACTCCTTGGCCAGCTCGATCAGCGACTTCTGGTCGGCGTTGCGGATCACCGGCACCATCAGGCCATCCGGGGTGTCCACGGCGATGCCGATGTGCACGTACTTCTTGTGCACCACCGTCTCGCCGTCGCTCTTCAGGCTGACGTTGAACTGCGGGTACTTGCGCAGCGCGAAGGCACAGGCCTTGATCAGGAAGGGCAGCGGCGTGAGCTTGGCGCCCTGGGCCTCGGCCTCAGCCTTCATCGACTTGCGGAAGGCCTCCAGCTCGGTGATGTCCGCCTCGTCGAACTGCGTGACGTGGGGCAGGTTGACCCAGCTGCGATGCAGGTTGGTGGCGCCCATCTTCATCAGGCGACCCATCGGCTTCTCTTCCACCTCGCCGAACTGGCTGAAGTCCTGGTCCGGGATCGGCGGAATGCCGCTGCCGGTGGCGGCCGGTGCCGCCGCGGCAGGCGTCTTCGCCTGGCCGGACATGACCTGCTTGACGTAGGCGTGGACGTCCTCCTTGAGCACGCGATCCTTGGGGCCGCTGGGCTTGACCAGCCCCAGGTCGACGCCCAGCTCGCGGGCCAGCATGCGCACCGCCGGGCCGGCATGCACCAGCTTGGCGTCGCGCGGCTTGTGGGCGGCCATCTGGGCCTCGGGGCTCGGCGAGCCGGAAGGAGTCGCGGCGGCAGGCGCCTCGGCCTTCTGCGCCGGCGGCTTCTCGGCCTTCTGCTCGGACGGCTTCGACGCCGGCTTGGCGGCGGGCTTGCTGCCCGCCACCTCGATGTAGCCGATCAGGTCGCCCTCGGAGACGGTATCCCCCTCCTTGACGGTGAGCTCGATGAGCTTGCCCTTGAAGGGACTGGGCACGTCCATGGAGGCCTTGTCGGACTCCAGGGTGATCAGCGGATCCTCCTCGTCGACCTCGTCGCCGGGGCTGGCGGCGATCTCGATGATCGGCACGTCGGAGGAGCCGGAGAGGTCCGGGACGCGCACTTCCTTGCGCTCCGGCTCGCCACCGCCGCTCTCTTCCTCGGCCGGGGCATCGGCCTCCGGGGCGCTCTCGGCGGGCTCGGGTGCCGACTCGGCGGCGGGTGCGGCCTCGCCGCCCCCCTCGCCCTCGACTTCCATGGTGCCGATGACGTCGCCCTCGGAGACGGTATCGCCCTCCTTGACGGTGAGCGTGACCAGCTTGCCGGCGTGGGGGCTCGGCACATCCATGGAGGCCTTGTCGGACTCCAGGGTGATCAGGGTGTCCTCCGCCGCGACCTCGTCACCGGCGGCCACCGCCACCTCGATGATCTCCACGTCGGAGGAGCCACCGAGGTCCGGCACCTTGATCTCGACGGTCTGCTTGCCGCCGCCACTCTTGGCCGCGGGCTTCTCGGCGGCCGGCTTCTCTGCGGCGGACTCAGGGGCGGGCGCGGTCGTCTCCTGCTTCGCCGGCGCCTCGTCCCCGGCGTCACCGCCGCCCTCGGCCTCGATCTCGACGATGCCGTCGCCCTCGGAGACGGTATCGCCCTCCTTGACCAGCACCTTCAGTACCTTGCCGCCCTTCGGCGCCGGGACGTCCATGCTGGCCTTGTCGGACTCCAGGGTGATCAGGGTGTCCTCGGGCGCGATGACGTCGCCCACCGCCACCGCGATCTCGATGATCTCGACATCGGTATCACCACCGATGTCCGGAACTTTGATGATTTCGCTACTCAAGGTCGCGCTCCTTCAAACTCTTGACGGGGGCGGGCCCGCGGGCCCGCCATGCCACCGGATCGGTCGGGCGGCGCCTCACACCTCAAGCGGGTTGGGCTTGGTCGGGTCGATGCCGTACTTCTTGAGCGCCTCGCCGACCACCTTGCGATCCAGCTCGCCGCGGTCGGCCAGCGCCTTGAGCGCGGCCACGGTGACGAAGCGACGGTCGACCTCGAAGAAGTGACGCAGCTTCTCGCGGGTGTCGGAGCGGCCGTAGCCATCGGTCCCCAGCACATGATAGTGGGTCGGCACCCAGGCGCGGACCTGGTCGGCGAACAGCTTCATGTAGTCGGTAGCGGCGATGGCCGGACCCTCGCGACCCTCCAGGCAGGCGGTCACGTGGGGCTTGCCCGCCTCGGCCTCGGGGTTGATGAAGGCCTGGCGGTCGATCTCCAGCGCCTCGCGACGCAGCTCGTTGAAGCTGGTGACGCTCCAGATGTCGGCGCCCACGCCCCACTCCTCGGCGAGCATCTCGGCGGCCGCCTCGACCTCGCGCAGGATGGTGCCGCAGCCCAGCAGCTGCACGCGGCCCTTCTTGCCCTGGGTCTCGCGCAGCAGGTACATGCCCTTGATGATGTCGTCCGCGGGCACCTCCTCCAGGGCGGGGTGCTCGTAGTTCTCGTTCATCACCGTCAGGTAATAGAAGCAGTTCTCCTTGTCGGCGAACATGCGCTTCAGGCCGTCCTGGACGATCACCGCCACCTCATGGGCGTAGGTCGGGTCGTAGCTGCGGCAGTTGGGGATCATCGACGCCTGCAGGTGGCTGTGGCCGTCCTGGTGCTGCAGGCCCTCGCCGTTGAGGGTGGTACGCCCGGCGGTGCCGCCGATCAGGAAGCCTCGCGCCTGCATGTCGCCGGCGGCCCAGGCCAGGTCGCCGATGCGCTGGAAGCCGAACATCGAGTAGTAGACGTAGAACGGCAGCAGCGTGATGCCATTGTTCGAGTAGGAGGTCGCGGCGGCGATCCACGCGGACATGGCGCCCGCCTCGGTGATGCCCTCCTCGAGGATCTGACCCTTCTGATCCTCCCGGTAGAACATGATCTGGCCCTTGTCGACCGGCTCGTACTTCTGCCCTTCCGAGGTGTAGATGCCGAGCTGGCGGAACATGCCCTCCATGCCGAAGGTGCGGGCCTCGTCGGGGATGATCGGCACCACGCGCTCGCCGAGCTGCTTGTCCTTGACCAAGCCGTTGAGGATGCGCACGAAGGCCATGGTGGTGGAGACCTCGCGCCCCTTGGAGCCGCCGGTCTGGGAGGCGAAGGTCTTGTCGTCCAGCGCCGGGATCGGCAGCGCCTCGAAGTCGCTGCGACGGCTCGGCAGGTAGCCGCCGAGGCGCTCGCGCTGCAGGTGCATGTACTTCAGCTCCGGGGAGTCGTCCTCGGGCTTGTAGTACGGCACCTCCTTGAGCTGCTCGTCGGAGAGCGGGATGCCGAAGCGGTCGCGGAAGCGGCGCAGCGCCTCGTACTCCATGGTCTTGACCTGGTGGGCCTCGTTGGCGGCCTCGCCGTCACCGCCCCCCATGCCGTAGCCCTTGACGGTGTGCGCCAGGATCACGGTCGGACGGCCGTTGGCGTTCTGGGTCGCCTGGTGGTAGGCCGCATAGACCTTGAACGGGTCGTGGCCGCCACGGTTGAGCTTCCAGATGTCCTCGTCGGACATGTCCTTGACCATCTCGGCGGTCTCCGGGTACTTCCCGAAGAAGTGCTCCTTGGTGTACGCGCCGCCGTTGGCCTTGTAGTTCTGGTAGTCGCCGTCGACCGCCTCGTCCATGCGCTTCTGCAGGATGCCCTTCTTGTCCTTCTCGAAGAGCGGGTCCCACAGGCGGCCCCAGACCACCTTGAGCACGTTCCAGCCGGCACCGCGGAAGACGCCCTCGAGCTCGTCCATGATGCGCGAGTTGCCGCGCACCGGGCCGTCGAGTCGCTGCAGGTTGCAGTTGACGACGAAGATCAGGTTGTCGAGCTTCTCGCGGCTGGCCAGGTGGATGGCGCCGAGGGATTCCGGCTCGTCGCACTCGCCGTCGCCCATGAAGCACCAGATCTTGCGATCGTGCATGTCCTTGAGCCCGCGCGCGTCGAGATACTTCATCACGTGGGCCTGATAGATGGCCTGGATGGGCCCGAGGCCCATGGAGACCGTGGGGAACTGCCAGAAGTCCGGCATCAGCCAGGGGTGCGGATAGGACGACAGGCCGTCACCGTCCACCTCCTGGCGGAACCTGTCCATCTGGTCCTCGGAGAGGCGTCCGAGCAGGTAGGCGCGGGCATAGACCCCCGGCGCCACGTGGCCCTGGATGTAGACCAGGTCACCCTCGAAGTCGCCGTTGGGGGCGCGGAAGAAGTGGTTGAAGCCCACGTCGTAGAGAGTCGCCGCCGACATGAAGCTGGCGATGTGCCCGCCCAGGCCGGGGTTGGCCCGGTTGTTGCGGATCACCTGGGCGATGGCGTTGTAGCGAACCAGCGAGCGGATACGACGCTCCATGAACAGGTCGCCCGGCATCGGCGCCTCGCGGTGCACCGGAATGGTGTTGCGATGCGGGGTGGTCACCGAGAAGGGCACCTGCATGCCGTCTCGCCTCACCCGGTCGGCCAGGCGAGTCATCAGGTACCGGGCACGATCCTCGCCCTCGCGATCCAGGACCGACTCCAGGGAATCCAGCCATTCCGTGGTTTCGACCGGATCGAGATCTTCTCTTGATTCCAGACTCATAGACGTCTCTCCGAATGACGATGGGGACTACAGCCCCGCAGAGGGGCGAAATGGCACGCATGGTCGGGCGAGGTGCCCTGACGCGTCAGGCCTGTAGTTGTTTTACAAGGCAGTGCAACAAGCCGCCGCTGATGGCGCGAAGATACCGTAAACGCCGGGCCCTGCCAATTCAAGATAAAATGGAAATGTTTTTCACATAAGCTATATTGCACCGCAACACAGACAATTACGCACGACACCCTCGCCGAAACCGCCCACTCTCAAGAAGTTGTAGCTGAACTACCGTATGAAGCAAGCGTGCCACTGGGTCATGAACTCGTCGGTTGTCTTGGCGGTAGCTAGGAACGTAGCTTTCCCAGTTCCTGGCGAAAATAGGCCCAGTCGAAGACCGGACCGGGGTCGGTCTTGCGCAGCGGGGCCACCCGGGCATGGCTGGTGATGCGACGGTCGTTCAGCGCAGGATAGCAGGCCAGCAGCGCCGCCGTGGCCAGGGCCAGGGCCCGGTACTGGGCGCCGGTATAGGGCGTCACCTCGTCCCCCTCCAGCTCGATGCCCAGGGCGAAGTCGTTCAGCGCCTGGCGCTCGTTGGGCC
Organism: Halomonas aestuarii; assembly: GCF_001886615.1. NCBI lineage: Bacteria > Pseudomonadati > Pseudomonadota > Gammaproteobacteria > Oceanospirillales > Halomonadaceae > Halomonas > Halomonas aestuarii. Next base: position 2,392,929 of record NZ_CP018139.1, on the reverse strand, counting down.
CGTCGCGCCAGCGCGAGCGTCCGGCATGCCAGGCGCGCGCCTCGAAGGGCACGAACTGCACGCACTCGCCGTCACGACGAATCAGCAGGTGGGCCGAGACGCGCAGGCCGGCGATGGCCGCGAAGAAGGGGTGCGCCGCGGGATCGAGCCGATTGGTGAAGAGCCGCTCGATATGCTCGCCGCCGAACACGCCCGGAGGCAGGCTGATGGAATGCAGTACCAGCAGCGAGACCTCCCCCTCGGGGCGTCTGTCCTGGTTGGGCGAGGGGAGGCGTCGGGCGCCCTCGAGCCAGCCGTCGTCGATGCGCATGGTTTTTCCCTGACGTGGATGCATGGGTTTCCCTATAATGGCCGCCTGACGTTTCCCCGCACAGAGATGGACCTAGCATGCATTATCAGGACGCCCTAGCCGAAGAGATCCGTGACAGTGCCGCCCGGCTGCTGGCCGAGGACGTCGGCCCCGGCGACATCACCGCCGAGCTGATTCCCGAGAAGCAGATGGCCCGGGCCCGGGTGATCACCCGCGAGCCCGCGGTGCTGTGCGGCGTGGCCTGGGTCGACGAGTTGTTCCGGCGTCTCGATACCAGGGTCAGTCTTCACTGGCAGGCCGCCGACGGCGATCGCCTCGAGGCCGGGCAGGCCTTCCTCGAGCTGGAGGGTCCCGCCCGCAGCCTGCTCACCGGCGAGCGCGCCGCGCTCAACCTGCTGCAGACCCTGTCGGCCACGGCGACGCGCACCCGCCACTACGCCGACCTGCTCGAGGGCACCGGGGTACGCCTGCTCGACACCCGCAAGACCCTGCCGGGCCTGCGCCTGGCGCAGAAGTACGCGGTGACCTGCGGTGGCGGCCACAATCACCGCATCGGCCTCTACGACGCCTTCCTGATCAAGGAGAACCATATCGCCGCCTGCGGGGGCATCGAGGCCGCGGTGAGAGAGGCGCGCGATATCGCCCGGGATCTGCCGGTGGAGGTCGAGGTGGAGACCTTCGAGGAGCTCGACCTGGCGCTGGCCGCCGGCGCCGACGTGATCATGCTCGACAACTTCAGCCTCGACGACATGCGCGAGGCGGTGAGACGCAACCAGGGGCGCGCCACCCTGGAGGCCTCGGGCAACGTCGACGAGCACACCCTGCGCGCGATCGCCGAGACCGGCGTCGACTGCATCTCCAGCGGGGCGCTGACCAAGGACCTCAAGGCCATCGACCTGTCGATGCGCATGATCGAGCAGCCGACCTGAGCGAGACCTCAGGTCTCGACCCCGACGAGGCGCTTCTCGAGCCGCTGGCGATAGAGCCGCTCGCCCCCACGCTCGACCCATTCGTCGCCCAGCCGGGACCAGCCGCGACGCACCAGGCCGTCGGCCAGCATGGCGCTGGCCTCGATCCTGGCCCGGGTCACGCCCTGTTCCAGCAGCAGGCGCTCGGCATGCATGAGCAGGGTGGACCCGATGCCCCGCCGCCCCAACGACGGCCAGACGTAGAGGGTCTCGATCCGCCCCCCGGACAGATCCAGCTCGAGAAAGCCCACGCAACGGCCCTCGCAGTCGGCCACCAGGGTGGTGAAGAGCGCCTGACGTGCCGACCAGGCGCTGGCATCCCGGGGCAGGGCCATCGTCCAGGCCTCGCGCTCGGCGAGGGTATAGTGTCCCGCGGCCCCCTGCATCACGGCATGGTGGAAGACCTCGGCCTGATCGGCGGCGTCACGGGCCAGCGCCGCCCGATAGACGATTCGCGGGCCGCGACGCGCTCCAGGAACAGCCTCGGAGCGCGGCTCGGCATCGGGATGGTGGTGATCGGCATGACGCATGCGTGAGCTTCCTGCGATGATGGCCAGGCCAGCAGACTACCCAAGCCACGCCGCGGGGCCAATCCCCGAGAAAGGAAAGTGTCAGGATCCGCCATGAACGACCGCCCCGCCCTGCCCGCTCCCGTCAGCCTGACCCCGGTCGGGATCATCGAGAGCGACTTCCCCGACAAGTTCGGCATCCCGCGTCAGCCGGGCCTGGCGACGGCGGCCCGGGCGACCCTCGTGCTGGTCCCGCCCTACGATGATCCCCTGACGGTGCGCGGCCTTTCGGCCTTCAGCCACCTCTGGCTGACCTTCGTCTTCCACCAGAGCCCCGAGCGCTGGACGCCGCTGGTGCGCCCGCCGCGCCTGGGCGGCAATACCCGGGTGGGGGTCTTCGCCAGCCGCAGCACCCACCGCCCCAACCGCCTGGGCCTCTCGCTGGTGGAGCTGATCGACATCGACACCTCGCGGGGGGTGCGCCTGACCCTCGGCGGGGTGGACCTGGTCAGCGGCACGCCGGTGCTCGACATCAAGCCCTACCTGCCCTGGGCGGAGTCACGTCCCGAGGCCCGCGCCGGCTTCGCCCCCGGGACCCCGCCCACCCTGGCGGTCGGCCTCTCGCCCGAGGCCGAGGCCGTGCTGGCCCGGCGCCCCGATGGCGACAAGCTGCGCGAGCTGATCCGCCAGGTCCTCGCCCAGGACCCGCGACCGGCCTACCGTCGCGGCGCCGAGGCGCGCATCTACGGGGTGCGCCTGCGCGACGTGGACGTGCGCTTCCAGGCTCTGGAGGTCCCTGACGGCCCGACCCGCCTCGAGGTCGTCGAGATCGTGCCGGCTTGAGCCCCGCTCACGACGAAGGGCCCCGCAGGGCCCTTCGTCATGGCGGCGCTCGACGCGACACCCAGCGCGACACCCGATGTCAGCCGAAGTCGACGCCGATGCGGCGACCGACCTCCTCGTAGGACTCGATCACGTTCCCCAGCCCCTGGCGGAAGCGGTCCTTGTCGAGCTTCTCGCGGGTCTCGGCATCCCACAGGCGACAGCCGTCGGGGGAGAACTCGTCCCCCAGCACGATCTGGCCGTGGAAGAGGCCGAACTCGAGCTTGTAGTCCACCAGCAGCATGCCGCCCTCGGCAAAGAGCGCCTTGAGCACCTCGTTGACCCGGAAGGTCAGCGCCTTCATCTCGGCCAGCTGGTCGGGGGTCGCCCAGCCGAAGGTCTCGGCCAGCGACTCGTTGATCATCGGGTCGTGGAGGGCGTCGTTCTTGAGGAACAGCTGGAAGGTCGGCGGGGTCAGCTCCTGGCCCTCCTCGACGCCGAGGGTCTTCACCAGGCTGCCGGCGGCGATGTTACGCACCACGCACTCCACCGGGATCATCTCGAGGTTCTTGACCACGCACTCGGTATCGGAGAGCAGGCTCTCGAAGTGGGTGGGGATCCCGGCCTCCTGGAGCTTGCCCATGATGAAGGCATTGAAGCGGTTGTTGACCCGGCCCTTGCGCTCAAGCGACTCCACCCGCCGACCGTCGAAGGCACTGGTGTCGTTGCGGAAGTGCAGGATCAGGCGATCCGGGTCATCGGTGGCGTAGACCGACTTGGCCTTGCCGGCGAAGAGTTCTTGGCGCTTTTCCATGGGAGCCTCCAGAGGCGAGGATACGGGTAAGGATGGTCGTTCAGCCGAGGGTCTGCCACGCCAGGCCATCGTCCTGGGCGGCGACCCTCAGCCGGGAGTCATCGCCGTCGAGCAGTGGCACCAGGGCCTCCAGGGCCAGCTCGGGGCGGTTGTTGTGTTCGGAGAGATGCGAGCAGACGATGCGCTGCAGGCGGTCGAGCCCCAGTCGCTGCAGCAGCCAGGCCGCCTGGCCATTGGCCAGGTGGCCCCAGTCGCCGCCCACCCGACGCTTGAGGCTCGCGGGATAGGGACCCTCGGCGAGCATGCGCGGGTCGTGGTTGCATTCCAGCACCAGGCCGTCGCAGCCGGCGAAGGCCTCGACCACGTGGGCGCTGGGATGCCCGAGGTCGGTCAGCAGGCCGAGGCGCTGCCTGCCCCCGGCGATGCAGAACTGCACCGGTTCGCGCGCGTCATGGGGCACCGTCACCGGGTCGATGACCAGTCCCTTGACGGCGAACCTCGCCTGGGGGGTGATCCAGTGGCGCAGCGGCAGCTCGCCGAGCCTTCCCGACAGCCAGGTGCCGGGGGTCAGGTAGACCGGCACCCCGTGGCGTCGGGCCAGGGGGCCCACGCCACGCACGTGGTCGCCGTGCTCGTGGGTCACCAGCAGGGCATCGAGCTGGCGAGGGTGCAGTCCCAGGCGAGCCAGGCGACGCTCGGTCTCGCGCAGGCCGAAGCCGCAGTCGACGAGCAGGTGCGTCTCGCCATCGCTGACCAGGGTGGCGTTGCCCTTGCTGCCGCTGCCCAGGGAGGCGAAGGTGAGGCGCCCGGGGGCGCCCGACGCCGGGCCCCTCATCAGCGCAGCAGGCCCGCCACCCGCTCGAGCAGCTCGCGCTGGTCCTGGTCGGAAAGCTCGCCGGCCTCGCCGACCCCCGTCGCCCTCAGCACGGTCTCCTCGGGACCGAGGGCCTCGAGCGCCAGGCGGACCCTGCGCGGCTCGTCGCCGAGGTCCAGGGAGGCCAGCGAACTGAGCAGGCCCTGCTCGCGCTCGCTCAGGGTCAGGTAGTCCACCAGGAAGGCATGCCCGCTCGGGTCACGGTCGAGCAGCTCGCGGCGGCCCTCGATGGCGAAGTCGATCTCCAGCTGGTGGCTGAGCTCGGCCCAGACCCGATCCACGCCGAAGGGCAGGATCACCCGCCAGTCGTCACCGCGCTGCTCGAACCGGGCGCGATCCAGTCTCTCGGGACGCTGGGCGGTCAGGGAGGCGACGCTGGAGGACGCGCTGAGCGCCTGGAAGTGTCGCTCCAGCGCGGTCAGGCAGCCCGTGTCGGTGGCGCCGCCGCGCTCGCAGAGAATCTCGCTGTCGCCGCTGCGCAGCCCCTGCCGGACGCGGAACCTGGCCTCCTCGGTCTCCAGCAGGCCGCGGCCCGGGTCACGGGCGGTGACGTCCAGTCCGCGACGCTGCACGAAACGCTCGAGCTCCGGCCATATCGCCGCGGGGTCGGCGCCCACCACCAGCCAGGCGTCGCTGCCGATCTCGCGGCGCTCGACATAGCCGGGCTCCCTGGCCCGTCCGGGCGACAGGGCCTGGGGCAGCGGCGCCTCCACCACCCCGTCCTCGGCGGGACGGGTGCCGCTCACCTCGGGCACCGGCATGGCATCCCGGTAGCGATTGGCATTGCGGGCGTCCGGCAGCACCAGGGGGGCACTCTCCTCGGCCTCGGCGTAGTCGAGGTTGCGGTCATGATAGAAGCCATCACGGGCACAGCCGGCCATGGCCAGGGCGATCACCGCCACCAGCGGCATGCCTTTCAGCGCAGAGTTCATGCGTCCACCTTGCCTAGTGTTGTGCGGAGTGCGGTGCCCGGGCACCGCTCAGTCGTCGATCAGGCCCGCCAGCTGCAGGGCCTCGCTGACGGTGGAATGGTACTTCTCGGACAGCCAGGTCAGCGGCAGCCGAATGCCCGCCTCGAGGTGGCCCATGCGGTACAGCGCCCACTTGACCGGGATCGGGTTGGACTCGATCCCGAGGTTGGTGTGCAGCGGCATCAGGCGGGTGTTGATCTGGTGGGCCCTGTCGGCGTCGCCGGCCACGGCGGCGCTGCAGAGCTCATGCATGGCCCGGGGGGCCACGTTGGCGGTCACCGAGATGTCGCCATGACCGCCCATCAGCATGAAGTCGCAGGCGGTGGCGTCATCCCCGGAGTAGAGCATGAAGTCGCTGCCCTTGAGCCGCGCGATCAGGTCCTCGGCGCGCTCCAGGTTGCCGGTGGCATCCTTGAGGCCGATGATCTTGTCGACGTCGGCCAGGCGCAGCACGGTCTCGTTGTAGATGTCGGAGCAGGTGCGCCCCGGCACGTTGTAGAGGATCACCGGCAGGTCGCTGCTCTCGGCGATGGCCTTGAAGTGCCGGTAGAGGCCTTCCTGGGTGGGCTTGTTGTAGTAGGGCGCCACGGTCAGGCAGCAGTCGGCGCCGACCTCGCTGGCGTAGCGGGCCAGTTCCACCGCCTCGGTGGTGTTGTTGGAGCCGGTGCCGGCGATGACCGGAATGCGTCCATCGACCTCCTCCACCACGGTGCGGATGACGTCGAAGTGCTCGGCGAAGGACATGGTCGTCGGCTCGCCGGTGGTGCCGGCCGCCACGATCGCATCGGTGCCGTTGTCGAGATGAAAGTGCACCAGGCGACGCAGGGCCTCCCAGTCGATGTCGCCGTTGACCTTCATCGGCGTCGCCAGCGCGACGATACTGCCAGTGATCATCCTTTCGTTTCCTCTCGATTCGCCTACATTCGCGGCCTCTCGGACCCGGGCAACGCGCCGGGACCTGCCCCGGTGCCAAGGGCCAAATGGTACTCAGGCCTCGGGAGCCTGTACAGCCGCGACTTTACAGTTGGCCGCGGCTTGCGTGTAATCAGGGCTTTCCCCTCCCCCAATGCCACAAAGGAGTCCGTCCATGAGCGTCAGCCTCGGCGAGCCCGTCCCCGACTTCACCGCCACCGCCACCGGCGATACCACCGTGCAGCTCTCCGACCTGAAGGGGCAGCAGGTGGTGATCTACTTCTACCCCAAGGCCAGCACGCCGGGCTGCACCACCGAGGGCGGCGACTTCCGCGATCGCAAGGCGGCCTTCGAGGCTGCGAACACCGTGATCCTGGGCGTCTCCCGGGACGGCATCCGGGCCCAGGAGAACTTCAAGGCCAAGCAGGGGTTCAACTTCGCGCTGATCTCCGACAAGGATGAGGCGGTGTGCCGGCTGTTCGACGTCATCAAGCTCAAGAAGCTCTACGGCAAGGAGCACCTGGGCATCGAGCGCAGCACCTTCCTGATCGATGCGGACGGCCGGCTTGCCCACGAGTGGCGGGGCGTCAAGGTCAAGGACCATGCCCAGGAGGTGCTGGAGGCGGCCCAGGCGCTGCACGCCGGGCCGTGATCGCGCCTGGGCCGCGGGGCGGAGGCGGTCAGGACCCGGCGGCCCGCTCTTCCTGGGAGACTTCCTGGCGGCGCTGCTTGAGGCCCCTGGGCCAGGCATAGACCAGCGCCTTGAGCAGGGTCGCCAGGGGAATGGCGAAGAAGATGCCCCAGAAGCCCCACACCCCGCCGAAGAACAGCACCGCCAGGATGATCGACACCGGGTGCAGGTTCACCGCCTCGGAGAACAGCACCGGCACCAGCACGTTGCCGTCCAGCGCCTGGATCACGCCGTAGGCGATGATCACGTAGAGGAACTGGTCGCCCAGGCCGAAGTGGAAGCCGGCCACGGCCGCCACCGGCAGGGTCGCCACCGCGGCGCCGATGAAGGGCACCAGCACCGAGAGGCCCACCATGACCGCCAGCAGGGCCGAATAGGGCAGTCCGAAGAAGGCGAAGGTGAAGAAGGCCACGCCGCCGACGATGATGATCTCGGTGAACTTGCCGCGCACGTAGTTGGCGATCTGGTCGTCCATCTCCTGCCAGACCCGCGTCATCAGCCCGCGATGCCGCGGCAGCAGCGAGACGACGAACCCCACCAGCCGGTCGCGATCCTTGAGCATGAAGAAGACCAGGATCGGCACCAGCACCAGGTAGACGATCAGCCCCACCAGGTTGCCCAGGGAGGCCAGCGAAAGGGTCAGGGCCCGCTGGCCGAGCTGGGTCACCTCGCGGCCGGCCATGCCGATCCAGGCCTGGATCTGGTCCGGGGTCGCCAGCTGCGGGTAGCGCACCTGGAGGTCGTCGAGCAGCTGCTGGACGCTGGCGAACATGCGCGGCGTCTCCTGGACCAGGTTGATCAGCTGGTTCCAGATCAGCGGCATCAGGATGAGCGCCATCGCGAACAGCACCCCGATGAAGGCCAGGAAGACCAGCATCACCGCCAGGAAGTGCGGCACGCGTCGCCGGGTCAGCGCGCTCACCGCCCCCTGCAGCAGGAAGGCGATCACCAGGGCGGTCAGGAAGGGCGCCAGCATCTTGCCGAGCCAGATCACCACGGCGAAGCCGAGCACCAGCACGATCAGCAGGATGACCGCCTCCTCGTCGGAGAGGTAGTGGTCCATCCAGCTGCGAAACACCGCCCTCAGGGTCATGAAGCCTGCTCCCCGCCCTTGCGAATCCAGTAGTGGTAGACCTCGCCCCGCTCCTCGCGGGCCGGCATCTCATGGTCGCTCTGGGCGATGAAGGTCTCGAAGTCGCGCCAGGAGCCCGCGTCGGTGGCCCTGACCTCCAGCAGCTGGCCGGGCGCGAGACGCGCCAGGGCCTGCTTGGCCTTGAGCAGCGGCAGTGGGCAGGGAAGACCGCGGGCATCGAGCTGGTCGTCGGGTTGCAGCGCCATGTTGTCTCCCGGGAGAATGCAGTGTGTCGTGCAGGCCAGCGGGTCCACACGCAAGCCCTTGCGATTTAAAGGCACTTTGCGGGCCGAATCAATGTCAGAGCAGGACGCACGCCCCTGCTTTCGCCCTTGACGAGGATGGCCATGCTGCGTCTAACCGGAACCCCCCTCATCGCCTGTGCCCTCTGCGTGGCCCTTGCCCTCCCGGTGCAGGCCCAGTCCACCGGGCGCTACGAGGCACCGGGCCTGACCCGCAGCAGCGGGACGCCGACCAGCGGCGGGGACTATGGCCTGCCGAGCCTGACCCAGAGCGACAGCCAGGCCATCAGCGGCGAGGAGGCCCGCCTGGGACGCGCCTGGCTGCGCCAGTTCCGCGCCCGCGCCCCCGAGTGGCAGGATGCCATCGCCCAGGACTACGTGGAGTCGCTGGTGGCCCGCCTGCTGCCCCACAGCGGCCTGGGTAATGCCCATCCCATCGTGACCCTGGTGGAGAGCCGCCTGCTCAATGCCTTCGCGGTGCCCGGCGGGGTGATCGGGGTCAATGCCGGGCTCTTCGCCTTCGCCGAGCAGGAGGCCGAGCTGGCCTCGGTGATCGCCCATGAGCTCGGCCACCTCTCCCAGCGCCACTATGCCCGCGGCCAGGCCCGCACCGAACAGACCCAGATCCCGGCGATGGCCGCCATGCTGGCCGGCATGCTGATCGCCGCCGGCGGCGGCGGCGATGCCGGCATCGCCGCCGCCATGGGCTCCCAGGCGGCCTTCTTCCAGGACCAGCTGCGCTACTCCCGGCGCTTCGAGCAGGAGGCCGACCGCGTCGGCCTGCAGGCGATGGCCGACGCCGGCTACGAACCCGACGCCATGGTGGAGATGTTCCGCGCCATGCAGCGCATGATGAGCCTGCAGGGGGGAACCCCGCCGGAATTCCTGCTGACCCACCCGATGACCGAGTCGCGCATCAGCGATACCGAGGCCCGCGCCAGCCAGATCGCCGTGGCCACCCCGCGCGACGGGGACCTCGAGTACCAGCTGGTCCGGGCCCGTGCCCTGCAGGCGATCCACTCCCGCGACCCTCGGCAGGCCAGCACCCGCCTGGCCCAGGACGAGGCGCCAGCACCGGCCCGGCGCTACCTGGCGGCCCTGATCGACGCCGACGCGGGTCGCACCGACCGGGCCCTGCGCGAGCTAGACGCCCTGTCCCGGATGCTGCCCGACCTGGCGATGGTGCCGGCCACGGCGACCCAGGTCGCCTTCGAGGCCGGGCGCCTTGACAACGCCATCGCGCGCAGCCGCCGCCAGCTGCGGCTGATGCCGGACTACGTGCCGGCCAGCCGGCTGTTCGGGGAGGCGCTGCTACAGCGCGACCCCGACGAGGCGTATCGCGTGCTCCGCGACCTGGCCGAGCGCCGCCCCGAGGATCCGCAGGTGTTCACCCTGCTCGCCGAGGCCGCCGGACGCAGTGGCCGGGAGGCCTGGGGCCACCTGGCCCGCGCCGAACAGCTGCAGCTCACCGGCCGCATCGACCGCGCCATCCGCCAGCTCGAGGTCGCCAAGGAGGTCGCCCGGCAGCAGGACGACCGCGCCGCGGCCATCGAGATCGAGCGGCGCCGGGAGGCCTTCCTCGGCTACCGGGAAGCGCTGGAGGAGTTTCAGTAGCAGCGGCAAGCGGCAAGCGGCAAGCGGCAAGTCCGCAGCAAAGGAAAACCCCGGAGGTCTCAGCCTTCGGGGTTTCCTGTAGCTCGGCGCTTGTGGCTCGGCGCTTACTTCTTGAAGTTGAGCATCCGCTCCAGGGGCTTCAGGGCGGCCAGGCGCAGGTCGGCATCGACGAAGATCTCGCCCGTTCCCTGGCGCAGCGCGCCGGCCAGGTTGTCCAGGGCGTTCATCGCCATCCAGGGACAGTGGGCGCAGCTCTTGCAGGTGGCGCCATTGCCGGCGGTGGGCGCCTCGAAGAGGATCTTCTCGGGGACCGCCTGCTGCATCTTGAAGAAGATGCCGCGGTCGGTGGCCACGATCAGCTTGTCGTGGGGCAGCTCCCTGGCCGCCGTGATCAGCTGGGAGGTGGAGCCCGCCACGTCGGCCAGCTCCACCACCGCGGCCGGCGACTCCGGGTGCACCAGCACCGCCGCATCAGGATAGAGTCCCTTGAGGTCCTCGACGCCCTGGGCCTTGAACTCCTCGTGGACGATGCAGGCGCCGTCCCAGAGCAGCATGTCGGCACCGGTCTGCTTCTGGATGTAGCCCCCGAGGTGCTTGTCCGGGGCCCAGAGGATCTTCTCGCCGCGCGCCTGGAGGTGCTCGATCACGTCCACGGCAATGGAGGAGGTCACCACCCAGTCAGCACGCGCCTTCACCGCCGCGGAAGTGTTGGCATAGACCACCACGGTGCGGTCGGGATGGGCGTCGCAGAAGGCGCTGAACTCGTCGGCCGGGCAGCCCAGGTCCAGCGAGCAGGTCGCCTCCAGGGTGGGCATCAGCACCCGCTTCTCCGGGGAGAGGATCTTGGCCGTCTCGCCCATGAAGCGCACGCCGGCCACCACCAGGGTGTCCGCCTCGTGCCGGGCGCCGAAGCGCGCCATCTCCAGGGAATCGGCCACGCAGCCGCCGGTCTCCTCGGCGAGCCGCTGGATGGCATCGTCGGTGTAGTAGTGCGCCACCAGCACGGCGTTGTTGGCCTCGAGAAGCGCCTTGATCTCCTCGATGCGCGCCTCGTCCTCGGCGAGGATGCGGGTGGGGCAGTAGGTGCGTGCCAGCTGCTCGCGCAGCTCGGCACGGGAAGTCATGATCGTCATCGTGTCTACCACTGTGACCGGCAGGGGCTCCCCCTGCATTGCACCAGGTGCCGCCGCTCGTGCACTCCGCACGGGGCAACACGCCAGAGGGTCAACCGCTGCGTCTGTCGCGATGGCCGACCCAACGCCATTCTAGACCAGAATGCCCGGCCATTGTTCGATTCCGGGCAGAAAGTGTGGCATGGGGGGGCGAAATTTATCGACGGCGTTGGTGTGCCAGCGCACCGACCGCTGGCTCCAAGTGCCGCCAAGATGGGCTCACCGATGCTTCACGATGTCGTCAAGCCCGCACCGCAACTCGAGCTCATCACGCCCCCATCCAGCCCCCCACGATTCGCCCCGGCCCCGATACGTCGGCGTGCGTCTCACCCGGCCCAAGGGGGACATCAACTAGACTGAAAGGGTGAAGCCGTCACTTGTGCTTCGTCCCTCAACGTGTCGCGCTTGCGACAGGGGGTTATTCCCATGAACACACTGCACCAATCCAAGCTTGCTATCGTGATGATGGCATTGCTGCTCACTCTCTCGGGCTGTTCCGGCATGTCGGAACAGGACAGGAACACCGCCCTTGGCGCGGGTGCGGGCGCCATCGGTGGCTCCGTGCTGACCGGTGGCAGCACGATGGGCACCATCGGCGGTGCAGCCGTCGGCGGCGTCATTGGCCACGAAACCAGCAAGCCTGAATGATGTGACCGAATAGCTGGGTGGCGCGATGGGCGAAGACATCAGTGCGTTCCGAGCCGACCATCCAGCCTGAGATTCATGGCCGGCCGCTCCGATCATGCCGGCCCTTCAAGCAACCGTGCATAGAGCTCACGGTCCGCGACATAGCACCCACAAGAAGCCGCTATCAGACCCGCCCGATTCACCACCGTGATATCCCCACGGTGATAGTGAATCAACCCGCGCGCCTGAAGCGCCATGGCGGCCAGGGTGATGCCGGCGCGCCTCACCCCCAGCATCATGGCGAGAAACTCGTGGGTGAGATGCAGCCGTTCGGAGTACGTTCGGTCCTGAGTCATCAGCAGCCAGCGCGCCAGTCGTGCCTCGACCTGGTGAAAGTGGGTGCAGGCCGCCGAACGGGCAAGCTGGGTCATCAGCACATGAAGGTAGCGTTTCAACAGCAGCTGCAGGAAGGGACTTTGCTCCAGCAGGCCCAGGAAGGAGGCACCCGGGATGCGCAGGGCCGAACCGCTCCCCTGCACCAGGGCGAGCAGGGGAGACGCTTCGACTCCCAGAATCAGCGAAACGCCGAACATGCCCTCGCTCCCGGCCATCGCCACTTCCATCCGCTGGCCGTCGTCCAGGCTCGCGATCAGGGAAATGAAGCCGGTCAGGGGAAAATAGACATGCGAGATGGGCGCATCGGGCGCGACGAGCACGTCGCCGAACACCAGCTCGACGGTCTCGCTGGAGGCGACCAAGAGGTCTCTCTCCCGGCATGGCAAGCTGTCGAGAAGGTGATTGGTGGCCGGACGGGGAGATGAAGGTCGCATGTGCGTGCTCCTGGTGGAAAACCGGCAATCGGCACATGGCAATGAATCACTCAGCTCCGACGTCGACGGCCGCCAGGGAGGGATCAGACATCCTCCGACAAGCCGCCGAGCGAACACTGGCATATCCACCATCATGCCGTCGGTGCGCCAGGAGACATACGCGGGAAAGGCCCTGCTCACCACCATGCCGCTCCGCGAGGGACAGGGCACCTTCACCCGGGACGCTGATAGCTCAGCAGGCGATCGTACTCCTTCTTGACGACCGCATAGCACTCACCGACCCGCGCTTCCAGGCCAGGCCTGTCCAGGACGCAGATACGCCCGCGATGGTAGGAAATCAGTCCGGCTTTCTGCAGCTTGCCGGCCGACTCGGTGACGCCCTCTCGGCGCACGCCGAGCATGTTGGCGATCAGTTCCTGGGTCATGACCAGTTCGTTGGTCGGCAAGCGATCCAGGCTCAGCAACAGCCAGCGACACAGCTGCTGATCCAGGCTGTGATGACGGTTGCATACCGCCGTCTGCGCCATCTGGGTGATCAGGGCCTGGGTGTAGCGCAACAACAGGAACTGGAGCGTTGACGCGCGATCGAACTCGTCCTTCAGCAGCTGCCCCTTGAGGCGATAGGCACTGCCGGCACTCTGCACGACGGCGCGGCTCGGCGTGGTTTCGCCGCCCATGAACAGCGAGATGCCGACGATCCCCTCGGCACCGACGACGGCAATTTCCGTCGAATCACCCGCTTCCATGACGCATAGCAGCGATACGATGGAATCCGTCGGAAAATAGACATGGCGCATCACCATGCCCGACTCGACCAGCGACTCCCCCAGCGTCAGCTCGACCCGCTCGAGGTGGGGCGCCAGGCGCTCGTATTCGTCCCGCGGCAGGGCCGCCAGCAGGTGATTCTGGCGAGGATCATGTTGCAGGGCCATGACTGACACTCCCGAGTCGGTCAGGCCACCCCCGACCGCAGGGTCGGCAGAGAGGACTTGGCCGATGGTGGTTGACGATACGGGGCAGCCGCGGAAACACCTTGCCGGACTCACCCCGGATCACGTCAAGAAACAGGCAACAGGCTGCCCGACAGCACCAGGCAGGCGATCACCCCTGGAAATACACCGAGAAACGCTGACTCGCTGCATGCCCCGCCGACACAGGCGCAGGGCGCGATGCCCATGCTGTGTACGCTAACGCACGGAAGCGACCCCGTCACGCCACTAGGCTTGATGACTATCGGCCAGGCGCGCCAGGACAGGGACAGGGGGCAGGCGACGCCTGGCCACCCGGGGCTCGCAGGCAGGCGGAACAGGAAACCGACTCATGCAAGTGCCCACCTTTCGGATGATCACGTCGCTGGCCTCACGGTCTCGGGCGCCCCACCGTGCCCCGCCGCTCTCGACTCACCGTCGGGCGTGCGGCCCATGGCTGATGCACCCACCAGGAGCGAATGCATGAGAGACGACAACTCGGTGCCTCAGGGCATCGTCTGGACGCCGCTCCCTGCCGCCTCCTTACCCGCCGGGCACCCGGTGCGGCAAGGGCTCCACCCGACGGTGGACGTCACCTCCGAGCGAAAAGCGACCGTCCCGAGACGGGACGTCGCCGCCATCCTGGAGGCCGAGAGGGCATGGGCGCGGGTGGTGCTCGACGCCATTGATGATGGCGTCCTGACCATCGACCTTCTGGGGAGGGTCACCCACATGAATCGCGTGGCGGAGACCCTGACAGGCTGGTCGCAACCGGAAGCGATCGGCAAGCCACTCTCCCGCGTGTTCCATCTCGTCGACGGCAAGACACAGCAGACGACCATCCCCCCCGGGCGGCGTGCCATCGAGGAGAACAGGACGGCAGGCTTCGCCCTGGATTGCGTGCTGGTCCGCCAGGATGGCAGCAAGCTCGAGATCGAGGATTCGGCGGCGCCCATCCATGACCGGGAAGGTCGCGTCACCGGCGCCGTGATCGTGTTCCACGATGCCACCCGGTCCCAGGTCATGCTCGAGCGGATGGCCTATCTGGCGCAGCATGATGCCCTCACCGGCCTGCCCAATCGCGCCCTGCTGACGGAACGGCTCTCCCGGGCCATCAGCCTGGCCCGGCGACACCGACACCTGGTCGCCCTGCTCTATCTCGACCTGGATGCCTTCAAGCCCATCAATGACGCCCTGGGTCATGACGTGGGCGACCGCCTGCTCCAGGCGGTGGCGGGTCGTCTCCAGGAGTGCATGCGCGACATCGACACCGTCTGCCGGCAGGGCGGCGACGAATTCGTGATCCTGCTCGCCGAGATCCGGCAACCCGAGGATGCCACCACGGTCGCGGAAAAACTGCTGGCGGCCCTGAGCAGGCCGTTCCATGTCCAGGGCCATGAACTCCTCGTCACGCTGAGCATCGGCATCAGCCTCTACCCGGATGATGCCGATGATGCCGATGCCCTGATGCAGAACGCCGACACGGCCATGTACCACACCAAGCGAAATGGCCGAAATGGGCATCGGAGCTTCACGGCCGAGATGGATGGCCGGCCCCTTCAACGAAGACGGATCGACTCAGGCCTTCAGCGTCTTCTTCCGCCGTCGCAGGGCGTATTCAACTTTTCGTGAGCCCCATGTACGCCACCGCACAGACGGTAGGGTACCGTTCGCTTACTCTCGGCATGGGTGAGGCAAGGGAACAGCCTGTACAGGGAGTTGCACCAACGCGTCGCAGGGACCGCGACGCCATCACCACAACCATGGCACAGGATCCTCACACGGGATCATGCGCCGCAGAGGAGTATCTCATGAACAACATCGTCTGGATCGTCGGCGCCGTCGTCATCGTGCTGGTGGTTCTATCCGTCCTCGGCCTGCGTTGAGTCAGGCGAGCCGAACGCCGTAAGCTCGACTAAGCTCGACAGAGACATGACCCCATAATGACAAAGCGCCCTCGCTTCCAGGAAGCGAGGGCGCTTTGTTATCGATCTGGTGGGTCGTGTAGGATTCGAACCTACGACCAATTGGTTAAAAGCCAACTGCTCTACCAACTGAGCTAACGACCCGGTGCTTGCGTGCAAGCATACAGGTCCGGATGGTGGGTCGTGTAGGATTCGAACCTACGACCAATTGGTTAAAAGCCAACTGCTCTACCAACTGAGCTAACGACCCTTCCGAACGGGTGCAGATATTACTGATCTGCCCCCGTGATGGCAAGTGATTTTTGCCTTTGGTCGAAGCGCGAGAGGCTCACCCGCGACCGCGCTGGCCCTTGGGCTTGCGCATGGCCTGCACCGGCCGACGCTTGTGCTTGTCGCGGCTCCAGCGGTTCTTCTCGTCCGGGGTCAGCTCCGGCACCTTGCGCGCCGCCAGCCCGGCCGTCTCGGCCAGATCGTCGATCTCGTCCTGGGAGAGCTCCACCCACTCCCCGGCCTTGGTCCGCTTGTCGAGGAAGATGTTGCCATAGCGCACCCGCTTGAGGCGGCTGACGGTCAGGCCCTGGGACTCCCACAGCCGGCGAACCTCGCGGTTGCGCCCTTCCATGATCACCACGTGGAACCAGGTGTTGATCCCTTCGCCACCGAACTCCTGCACGTCGGAGAAGTTCGCCGGACCATCGTCGAGCATCACGCCCTCGACCATGGCCTTCACCTGCTCCTTCTTCACCTCGCCCATCACGCGAACGGCGTATTCCCGCTCCACCTGCGTGGAGGGATGCATCAGCTTGTTGGCCAGCTCGCCATCGGTGGTGAACAGCAGCAGGCCGCTGGTGTTGATGTCCAGGCGGCCGATGGCGATCCAGCGCTCGCCCTTGAGGCGCGGCAGGCGATCGAAGACGGTGCGGCGCCCTTCCGGGTCCTTGCGGGTGCAGAGCTCACCCTCGGGCTTGTTGTACATGATCACCCGGCGCGGCACGTCCTCGGCGCCGCGCAGGGTCACCGGGCGATCGTCGAGGGCCACCCGATCGCGCATGTCGATGCGGTCGCCCAGGGTCGCCACCTGGCCGTTGACCTTGACCCGCCCATCGGCGATGGCCGTTTCCATCTCGCGGCGCGATCCCAGCCCGGCACGGGCCAGGACCTTCTGCAGTTTCTCGGTGGTAGTGCTCATCGGTCATCGTTCTCACTGGATGTGGATTCCGTGCCCGGGGCAGCGTCATCGTCGACGCGGCCCCGGGCACGTTCGGACAGGCGAGCCTCAAGATCGGCGAAGCTCAGTCCTGCCCGCTCGGACGCCGTCCCGGCGTGGTCATCGTCGTCGGCCCTCCCGGCCGTCGCGTCGGTCGTCGCCTCTCCCGCCTCGGCGGTCTCCGGCACGACCTCGCCGCCCTCCTCGGGCGGCGCTGTCTCGTCGTCTCTCTCGTCTTCCGCGTCGTCCTCGTCCGCCGGCGCGTCCGCCTGGGCCAGCAACTCGGACTGGGGGGGCGGGGCCTCGTCCTCGAGGGTCGGCTCCTCGAACTGCTTGAGCTCGTGCATCGGCGGCAGCTCGTCGAGGGTCCGCAGCCCGAAGTCGTCGAGGAAGCTGCGGGTGGTGGCATAGACCGCCGGGCGACCCGGCACGTCGCGGTGGCCCACCACCCGAACCCAGCCGCGGTCGAGCAGGGTGCGCATGATCGAGCCGCTCACCGTGACGCCGCGCACCTCCTCGATGTCGCCGCGGGTCACTGGCTGGCGATAGGCGATCAGGGCCAGGGTCTCCAGCAGCGCCCGGGAGTAGCGCTGGGGACGCTCGTCCCACAGCCGCGATACCCAGGGCGAGAGCCGCGGACGGATACGCAGCTGGTAGCCCGAGGCGGTCTCGAGCAGTTCCATCGCCCCCTGCTCGTGGCGAAGCCCAAGGCGCTCGAGGGCCTCCCGCAGGGCGCGTCGCGGCGGGCGCTCGTGGTCGTCGAAGAGCCCTTCCAGGCGCTCCAGGCCCAGCGGCTCCCCGGCCGCCAGCAGCGCCGCCTCGAGGATCTCGTCCAGGGCATCGGGAAATTCCATGGCGGTCATGCCGGGTCGCTCTCGTCCTGGTTGTCGCGACGATCATCGCGAAGGTCATCGTCGAAGGGGCTCTCGCCGCCCTCCTCGTCCTCCACGGCCTCCTCCTCGAAGGCCTCTTCCTCGTCCAGCCGGGCCCGCACGTGGATCGGCGAGAGCGGCGCGTTCTGCACGATCTCGATCATCGCTTCCTTGGCGAGCTCGAGGATCGCCATGAAGGTGACGATCACCCCGGCCCGCCCCTCCTCGAGGGTGAACAGCGCCTCGAAGGGGGTGTAGTGCTCGCGCGACAGCCGCTCCATGATCGCCAGCATGCGCTCCCGGGTGGAGAGACCCTCGCGGCTGATCTGGTGGGCCTGGTTGAGCTCGGCACGCCGCAGGATGCCGGCCAGGGCCCCGAGCAGCTCGTCGAGCTCTACCTCCGGGTGGATCACCCGGGCCTCAAGGGGCGGCAGCGAGGCCCGGGCCGGAAACCAGTCCCGTCCCAGGCGCGGCAGCTCGGCCAGGGCCTCGGCGGCATTCTTGAGCCGCTCGTACTCCTGCAGGCGGCGGATCAGCTCGGCGCGCGGGTCCTCCTCGTCGTCATCGTCGCCCTCCTTCGGCGGGCGCGGCAGCAGGGTACGCGACTTGATCTCGGCGAGCATCGCCGCCATCAGCAGGTACTCCCCGGCCAGCTCGATCTCCATGGCCTTCATCAGTTCCACGTACTCGATGTACTGCCGGGTGATGGCCGCCACGTTGATGGCCAGGATGTCCAGGTTCTGCCGGCGGATCAGGTAGAGCAGCAGGTCCAGCGGGCCCTCGAAGGCCTCCAGGAAGACCCTGAGGGCCTCTGGGGGGATGTAGAGGTCCTCGGGCAGCTCGGTGATCGGCTCGTCGAACAGGCGACCCAGCACGTCGGCCTGGACGTCGGCGGCCGGGACGGCATCGGGGTCGGCCCGCTCGGGCGCTTCACTCTGGGGGGTGTCGCTCACGCGGGGCCTGGCCTCCCGACTGCACGGCGGATGATCGATCGTGCAGTCTAGCAATTCCTGGCCCGGGAGGGTAAACCGCCGGGGCTCATGCCAGCGATTCGGCCCGGCGATAGCGCCCGGTGTAGTCGAAGAGTTTCTCGCGGACCTGCCAGTGGCGCCCCACCTTGCGCCCCACCACGAAGTCCGGCGCCCGCAGGCGTCGCTGCTCGGTGACCACCTCCTCGGGCGTGGTCGGCGACCAGCGGCTGCCGGGCGCCCGCAGATGGTCGCGCAGGAAGGCCGCGGCGAAGGCGCCGCGCTGCGCCGGCGTCTCCAGGGCGAACCACTCGCTCAGGGTCACGCCCTCCTCGTCGTGGTAGGTGACCTTGAGGCGGGCCATGCCACGGCCGTTGACCGTCGCCTCGAGCTGCATCCCGCCGACCCTCAGCACCCTGGCGTCACGAAGCTTCAGGGCCGCCTTGAGCTTGTCGTCGGCATCCACCAGCAGCGCCTGGCAGCCGTGGCAGCGCCGGGCGGCGATATCGTTCTCGGCGCCGCAGTCGCCGCAGACCTTGAAGCGGAAGCGGAACGAACACTGCTCCATTGCCGACGTTGGCGGTATCGATCTCGCTCCTTGCGTGCGGGCCTGGGCGCGATAGTCGGAGTTTGAATTTACGCTTTTCGCGCGGGGTCGGGCGCGATAGTCGGAGTTTGAATTTGCGCTTTTCGCGCGGGGTCGGGCGCGTTTATTAGTAGCCACAAGCCCCTGGCAGCGCCGCCCGAAGTGCTCGATGACCAGCTCGCCGTCACGCTTGCCCCAGAAGAGGTTGGGGTGATCGCACTGGGGGCATGGCACCTGCACCGGCTCGCTGTCGCCGGCCGGCTTCGGGCTTCCCACCTCGGGGGCGTAGAGGTCCCAGGGGTTGCCGGCGTAGTCCAGGACCAGGCAGTCGTCCTTGCCCGGCGAGAGGCGCAGGCCACGGCCGACGATCTGCTGGTAGAGGCTCACCGACTCGGTGGGCCGCAGGATGGCGATCAGGTCCACGTGGGGGGCATCGAAGCCGGTCGTCAGCACCGCCACGTTGACCAGGTACTTGCACTCGCGGGCCTTGAAGGCGGCGATGATCCGCTCGCGCTCGGCGGAGGGGGTCGCCCCGGTGATCAGGGCCGCCTCCCCGGCCGGCAGGTAGCCCATGATCTCCTCGGCGTGGGCCACGGTGGCGGCAAACAGCATTACCCCGCGGCGCTCCCGGGCGCGCTCGATCACCTCGGCGATGATGCCCGGGGTGGCCCGGTGGCCGGCGACGACCCGATCCAGGGCCTCCTCGCTGAAGATCCCGCTCGAGGCGGGCGAAAGCCGGGAGAAGTCGTAGCGCTCGACGGCGGCATCGACCCGTCGGGGCGTCGCCAGGTAGCCCTGCCTGACCATCAGGCGCAGCGGCTGCTCGAAGACGCAGTCGCGAAAGAAGCACGCCTCGTCGCCGCGCACCATGCCATGGTGGTGGCGATGGTAGATGAAGCCCTGGCCCAGCCGGTAGGGCGTGGCCGTGAGGCCCAGCACCTTTAGGCGCGGATGGGCGCGGCGCAGGCGGTCGATCACCCGGCGGTAGCTGGAATCCTCCTCGGGCGACACCCGGTGGCACTCGTCGATCACCAGCAGGGTGAACTGGCCATCGTCGAAGTCATCGAGATGGCGCACCACCGACTGCACCGAACCGAACACCACCTGGCGGGCGGCCTCCCGGCGCCCGAGCCCCGCGCTGAAGATGTCCGCCGTCAGGCCATAGGTCTGGTACTTGGCGTGATTCTGCTCAACCAGCTCCCGCACATGGGCCAGCACCAGCACCCGCCCCCGGGCCAGGCGCGCCAGCTCGGCGATCACCAGCGACTTGCCGCTGCCGGTGGGCAGCACCACCACCGCAGGGTCGTCGGAGGCCCGGAAATGCTCGATCACACGGTCCACCGCCCGGGCCTGATAGGGGCGCAGCGACGGGGCGCCGCCCTCCCCGGGGAAGGGCTTGTCGGCGGAGCTTGTCATGCGTCAACTCTTGACCTCGAAGGGTAGTGCCATGATACCTAGAGGAGAATCAGGGACGATAGCCGTCGTCCATCCCCCCGCAGAAGGAGAAACGCCCATGCAAGTGAAGACCAGTCCCGAGTGCCCCAAGTGCGGCAGCCGGGTGAAACGCTTCCCGCCGGGCCGCGAGGACCAGTACCACGTGTACTGCGACGAGTGCGGCCATGACTTCGGCCGGTTCGACTACTTCCAGGCCCAGTTCCGCCATGTCATCGAGGATCTCGAGGCGCACCTCAAGCAGGACGACGCCAAGGACGACAGCCGCTCCTGACCCCTCCCGGCGCCCCCGCCACAGACGCCGACGCCCGGGCACGAGTCCCGGGCGTCGGCGTGTGGGCGGTGGCGTGAGGGTGATAGCGGGGCCAGGGCCCCGGGTCAGTCCAGCCAGGCCCGGGCGTTGCGGAACAGGCGCATCCAGGCGCCGTCCCGGGTCCACTCGGCGGGGCGCCAGGAGTTGGTCACCGCCCGCACGACCCGCTCGGGGTGGGGCATCATGATGGTGACCCGGCCGTCCGGCGTGGTCAGGCCGGTGATGCCGGAGGGCGAGCCGTTGGGGTTGGCCGGATAGCGGGTGGTCACCTGGCCGTGGTTGTCCAGGAAGCGCAGGGCGACCTGGCCGCTGCCCTGGATACCGCGCAGGTGGGCGCTGTCGTGGAACTCGGCCCGGCCCTCGCCGTGGGCCACGGCGATGGGCAGGCGCGAGCCCTCCATGCCGGCGAGCAGGATCGACGGGCTCTCCTCCACCTGCACCATGGAGACCCGCGCCTCGAACTGCTCGGACTCGTTGCGCACGAAGCGCGGCCAGGCCTCGGCACCGGGGATCAGCGTCTTGAGCTGGGCGAGCATCTGGCAGCCGTTGCAGACGCCCAGCGAGAAGCTGTCTTCGCGCTCGAAGAAGGCCGCGAACTCCTCCCGGGCGCGGGGGTTGAAGAGGATCGACTTGGCCCAGCCGCCGCCGGCGCCCAGCACGTCGCCATAGGAGAAGCCGCCGCAGGCCACCAGCCCCTGGAACGCCTCGAGGCTCACCCGGCCCTCGAGGATGTCGCTCATGTGCACGTCGACGGCCTCGAAGCCGGCCCGGTCGAAGGCCCAGGCCATCTCCAGCTGGCCGTTCACGCCCTGCTCGCGCAGCACCGCCACGGCCGGGCGGGCCGCATTGACCTGGGGTGCCTGAAGATAGGGGGCGGTGATGTCCTCGTCGACGTCGAAGGTCGGCTGGGCCGAGAGGCCCGGGTCGCGGCCGTCTAGCAGGCCATCGAACTCGCTCTTGGCGCAGTCGGCATTGTCGCGCAGAGCCTGCAGGCGGTAGCTGGTCTCGGCCCAGGTGCGCTCGGCCAGCAGCCGGGTGGTCTCCAGCAGCGGCTCCTCGAAGAGGGTGACCCGCACCTGGTCGTCGTAGCGCGGCCGCGCGATGACGCCGCAGGTCTCGATGCCCGCCGCGGCGAACTGGGCCAGCACCTCCTCGGTGTACTGGCGATTCACCTGGATGACCGCGCCGAGCTCCTCGGCGAACAGCGCGTTGAAGGCGTCCACAGGCTCGTCGATCAGCCAGTCGAGCTTGATCTCGAGGCCCGCGTGGGCGGCGAAGGCCATCTCCAGCAGGGTCACCAGCAGGCCGCCGTCGCTGCGATCATGGTAGGCCAGCAGCTTGCCCTCGGCGTTGAGTCCCTGGATCACCGCGAAGAAGGCCCGGAGGTCCTCGGGGTCGTCCAGGTCCGGGCACTCGTCGCCCACCTGGCCGTAGACCTGGGCCAGGGCCGAGCCCCCCAGGCGGTTGCGGCCACCACCGAGGTCGACCAGCAGCAGGTCGGACTCGTCCTGCTCCAGGTTGATCTGCGGCGTGAGGGTGCGCAGCGCATCCGTGACCGGGGCGAAGCCGGTGATCGACAGCGACAGCGGCGAGGTGATGCTCTTCTCCTCGGCCTCTCCCCTGGCGTTCTCCTCCTGCCAGGCCGTGCGCATGGACATGGAGTCCTTGCCCACCGGGATGGCGATGCCCAGCGCCGGGCAGAGCTCCATGCCCACGGCATGCACGGCGTCATACAGCGCCTGGTTCTCACCGGGGTGGTCGGCGGCGCTCATCCAGTTGGCCGAGAGCTTGATGTCCTCGATCCTCCCGATCGGCGCGGCGGCCAGGTTGGTGATCGCCTCGGCCACCGCCAGGCGCGCGCTGGCGGCGGGATCGATCAGGGCCACCGGCGGACGCTCGCCCATGGCCATGGCCTCGCCGGCATGGGTGTCAAAGCTCGCGGTGGTCACGGCGACATCGGCCACCGGCACCTGCCAGGGGCCGACCATCTGGTCGCGGGCCACCTGGCCGGTGATGGAGCGGTCGCCGATGGTGATCAGGAAGCTCTTGGAGGCCACCGCGGGCAGGCGCAGCACCCGGTCCATGGCCTCGCGCAGGTCGAGGTTGTCGAGCATCACGCCGGACAGGGTGTTGCTCCGGCGCGTGAACTCGCGCTGCATCTTCGGCGGCTTGCCGAACAGCACGCTCATGGGCAGGTCCACCGGCTGGCTCTCGAAGTGGCCGTCGGTCACCGCCAGGTGATGGGCCTCGGTGGCCTCGCCGACCACGGCATAGGGACAGCGCTCGCGCTCGCAGAGCGCCTCGAAGGTCGCCAGCGCCTCGGGGGCCACGGCGAGCACGTAGCGCTCCTGGGCCTCGTTGCACCAGATCTCCAGGGGGCTCATGCCGGGCTCGGCGTTGGGCACGGCGCGCAGGTCGAACAGGCCACCGCGCTCGCCGTCCTTGACCAGCTCGGGCAGGGCGTTGGAGAGGCCGCCGGCGCCCACGTCGTGGATGAAGCGGATCGGGTTCTCCGCACCCATCGCCCAGCAGCGGTCGATGACCTCCTGGGCGCGACGTTCCATCTCTGGGTTACCGCGCTGCACCGAGGCGAAGTCGAGATCGGCGCTGGAGGCCCCCGAGGCCATGGAGGAGGCCGCGCCGCCGCCCAGGCCGATCAGCATCGCCGGGCCGCCCATCACGATCAGCTTGCCGCCAACCGGGATCTCGCCTTTCTGGACATGGCCGTCGCGGATGTTGCCGTAGCCGCCGGCGAGCATGATCGGCTTGTGGTAGCCGCGTCGCTCGATGCCGTCATGCCCCAGGGCGTCCTGCTCGTAGGTGCGGAAGACGCCGGCCAGGTTGGGGCGGCCGAACTCGTTGTTGAAGGCGGCCCCGCCGATGGGCCCCTCGAGCATGATCTCGAGCGCCGACTGGATGCGCTCGGGCTTGCCGTAGTCGAAGGCCTCCCAGGGCTGCACGTACTCGGGGATACGCAGGTTGGAGACGGTGAACCCGGTCAGGCCCGCCTTGGGCTTTCCGCCGATGCCGGTGGCGCCCTCGTCGCGGATCTCGCCCCCGGCGCCGGTGGCCGCCCCCGGATGCGGCGCGATAGCCGTGGGGTGGTTGTGGGTCTCCACCTTCATCAGGATCTGGATCGGCTCGTGGGAGGCGCCATAGACGGCCCGCTCGTCACCCTGGCCGGTGAGCGGGGCCGGGAAGAAACGCGGTGCCTCAGAGCCCCGGATCACCGCCGCGTTGTCGCTGTAGGCGGAGAGGATGTCGTCGGGCGACTGCTCATGGGTGTGCTTGATCATCTTGAACAGCGAGCGCTCCTGGGCCTCGCCGTCGATGAGCCAGTCGGCATTGAAGATCTTGTGGCGGCAGTGCTCGGAGTTGGCCTGGGCGAACATCATCAGCTCGACGTCCGAGGGGTTGCGGCCCAGCTCGCGGAACGCCTCGCAGAGGTAGTCGATCTCGTCCTCGGCCAGCGCCAGGCCCAGCTCGACGTTGGCGACCTCGAGGGCCTCGCGGCCACCCTCGAGGATGTCCACGCTGCCCAGCGGGGCCGGCTCGTGGTGGGCGAAGAGCCGGGCGGCATCGGAGGCATCGGCCAGCACGGATTCGGTCATGCGGTCATGCAGGGCCGCCCGGACTCCCTCGAAGGCGGCCTCGGAGAGTGCCCCGGCCACCTTGACCCGATAGGCGATGCCGCGCTCGATGCGACGCACCCGGGACAGGCCGCAGTTGTGGGCGATGTCGGTGGCCTTGGAGGACCAGGGAGACTGGGTGCCGATCCGCGGCACCACCAGGAACAGCTGGCCCTCGGCATGGGGCGCGTTCCCGCGCTCGGGACCGTAGTCGAGCAGCTGCTCCAGCAGGCGCTGCTCGTCCTCGCCCAGATCGCCGTCGTGATCGACGAAGTGGACGTAGTCGGCCTGCAGGGATTCGACCTCGGGAACGGATGCGCGCAGGGCGTCCAGCAACTTGGCATGACGGAAGGCAGGTAGGGCGGGCGCGCCTCGCAGTTCGAGCATATCCTGGAGCCTCTGAAACAGGGGGTATTCGGGGCCGCAGCCGGCGGCAACGAGCGCACATGATACTGGAAAGCGCCGGGCGCGAGAAATCGGCGCAGGTGACAGCCGCCGGCCGGCTGGTTATGGTTGAAGGCCTCATCGCCGCCCATCGCTCATATGCCCGCATCCGCGACCATCTCTTCCCGGCGCCTCTGGCGTGGGGCATTTCTCCTGTGCAGTGCCCTCCTGCTGGCGCTGCTGCCCTATCGTTCCGGCCCGCCGGCAGACACGCACCTGCAGGAGGTGCTGGCCCGCGATTTCCTCAGCGTGCATACCCGCAACACCCCCACCACCTACTACGAGGGACGCCAGGGCCCCACCGGGTTCGAGTACGAACTGGTGCGGCGCTTCGCCAACCACCTGGGCGTCAGCCTGACCCTGGACTCCGGCCACAACATTCCCGAGGTGCTTGCGGCCGTGCGCGAGGAAGGTGACCTGGGCGCGGCCGCCCTGCCCCTGGACCCGACCCTGGACGGCCTGCTCTTCAGCCGGCCGATCATGCTGCTGCAGCCCCTGCTGGTCTACCGTCGTGGCCTGCATCCGCCCGAGGGGATCGAGGAACTGGAAGGGCTGGAGATCGGCACCCTGCGTGGATCCGGCACCGATCGGGTGCTGCGCGAGCTGCAGGCCGAGCACCCCTGGCTGAGCTGGAAGGAGTCCACCGAACTGGAAGTGGCCGAGCTGCTGGGCCAGGTGGCCGGTGGCACCCTGGACGCCGCGGTGATCTTTGAGCACCAGTTCCGCCTCAACCGGCTGTTCTTCCCCGAGGTCGAGGACGGCTTCACCCTCGGCAAACCGCTCTCCCTGGCCTGGGCCTTCCCCGCCGGCCGGGGGCTGGGGCTGGTCAGCGCCGCCAACCGGTTCCTCGACGAGCTGCGCCGTGACGACGAGCTCGACGCCCTGGTCGCCAGCTACTTCGGCCACGACGACTACCTCGAGTACGTGGGCGCGCGGACCTTCATCGCCCATGCCCGCGAGCGCCTTCCCCAGTACAGCGAGCTGTTCCGAGAGGCCGCCCGCAACACCCGCTTCGACTGGAAGCTGCTGGCCGCCCTGGGCTACCAGGAGTCCCACTGGGAGCCCAGGGCCACCTCCCCCACCGGGGTACGCGGGCTGATGATGCTGACCAACGCCACCGCCGGGGACCTCGGCGTCGAGAACCGGCTCGACCCGGCCCAGAGCATCCATGGCGGGGCCCGCTACCTGCGCCACATCAAGGAACGGCTCCCGGAATCGATCACCGGCGACGACCGCCTGTTCATGGCCATGGCCTCCTACAACGTCGGCCTCGGCCACCTGTATGACGCCCGGAAGATCACCGAGATGCGCGGCGGCGACCCGGACCTCTGGCGCGACGTGCGCGAGTCGCTGCCCCTGCTCCAGGAGCGCGAGTGGCACAGCAAGACCCGCCATGGCTACGCCCGGGGCGGCGAGCCGGTGATCTACGTGCGCAACATTCGTCGCTACTACGAGATCCTGGCCTACCTCGACCGCAGTCAGGAGCAGTTCCACGAGCTCAATGCCCGGCTGCCGGACCAGGCCGAGAGCGAGCTCTTCGAGCAGGTTCCCCCGGTCCTCTAGTCGGCCACGGGACCATCGCCGTCCCGGCGGGCGGCGAAGAACGCCTTGAGCAGCCGCGAGGCGCGGGCCGCCAGCACGCCACCCTCCACCGCCACCCGGTGGTGGTACCAGGGCTGGGCGAAGAGATTGGCCTTCGACTCCACCATGCCGCTGCGCGGCTCGGCCGCGCCGTAGACCACCCGGGCCAGGCGGGCATGGATGATCGCCCCCGTGCACATCAGGCAGGGCTCCAGGGTCACGAAGAGGGTACAGCCCTCCAGCCGGTAGTTGCCAAGCCGCGCGCCGGCATCGCGCAGCGCCCGGATCTCGGCGTGGGCGCTGGGGTCGTGGCCGCCCACCGGGGCGTTGAAGCCGGCGCCGACGATCTCGCCGGCGGCGTCCACCACCACCGCGCCCACCGGCACCTCGCCGGCGGCCAGGCCCAGCCGGGCCTGGTCCAGCGCCCGATGCATGTAGAACTCGTCGCTGCGCACTGACCTGAACTCCCGTAGACTGGATGGCGTTAAGACGATCGTATGATACCGATGGCGTGGCTGCACGCCACCGGCCCCGGAGGAGACGATGACACCCGACGCCCTGAACGCCCTGGTGGACCTGCTCGGCCTGGAGGCCCTGGAGGAGAATCTGTTTCGCGGCCGCAGCCAGGACCTCGGGCTGCCGCAGCTGTTCGGCGGCCAGGTGCTGGGCCAGGCCCTGTCGGCCGCCAGCCAGACCGTCGACCCGACCCGCCAGGCCCACTCCCTGCACGGCTACTTCCTGCGTCCGGGGGATCCCCATCGCCCGGTGGTCTACCAGGTCGACGCGGTGCGCGACGGTGGCAGCTTCACCACCCGCCGGGTCACCGCCATCCAGAAGGGGCGGCCGATCTTCTTCTGCAGCGCCTCCTTCCAGGGCGTGGAGGAGAGCATCGCGCACCAGACGACCATGCCCGATGTGCCTGCCCCCGAGGCCCTGCAGGACGGTGACGCCCGACTCGAGCGCTTCCCCGGCCACCCCATCGAGTTCCTGCGGGTCGACGAGGCGGCCGAGCCCGGCCAGCCGGCCCGCAAGCGCCTCTGGTTCCGCCTGGTCGGCGAGCTGCCCGAGGACCAGGCGCTGCAGCGCAGCCTGCTCGCCTACAGCTCCGACTTCAACCTGTTGACCACGGCGCTGGTGCCCCACGGCATCGAGTTCAGAGACCCCAGGCTGCAGATCGCCAGCCTCGACCACGCCCTCTGGTTCCACCACGATGTCAGGGTCGACGACTGGCTGCTCTACGACATGGACAGTCCCTGGGCCGGCGGTGCCCGCGGCTTCGCCCGCGGCAGCCTCTATGATCGCCAGGGCCGGATGGTCGCCTCCAGCGCCCAGGAGGGGCTGACCCGGCTGCGCACCTGACGTCTGGCATCGCGCCGAGACCGGCGCTACCATGCCACTGCCGCCGCAATAGCTCAGCTGGTAGAGCAACGCACTCGTAATGCGTAGGTCGGAGGTTCGAATCCTCTTTGCGGCACCAGAAATTCAATGAAAAACGGTCACTTGGCTCATAACAGCAGTGGCCGTTCTCGTTGCGAGCCTTCTCGGTAGCCAATGGCAGCAATCTCCTCTGAGCCGCTACCTTGCCTCACTACCGACGCCGGACGAGGGTCGCGGCGCGCGGTTCTCCTTGACGGTTCCGCATGGACGGGCTCGCACCCTCGTGGATCCGCTCGACCTCTCGGGTGCAGGAAGCGAAGGAGCCCGGCCTGGGGCGCCCTTGATGCCGTCGATGGCCAGGCTCGACTGGCGGCGATCACTGAACCCGTATAGCTTGGGTCTGCTCGGCTTAGCGTGCCTGGATGCATTCAACTCACCTCTAGTAGACCCCGAACTCATTGCCACCGCACATAGCGCCAGGCCCACGGAAGCAAGGAAGATTTGCGTGGTAGGCGAACCCTGAGCGGTGATCGCCAGGAAAAAGGCTATCGTTCCAACTGTCAGGGCAAAGATGGATTTCATGACACTTTCCTCGATATCGGCACCTGTCTGGCCGAGGTAAGAGATGACTCGGCGCGAATAGCACCTGGTGGCGAGCCGATGCCAGGAACGAAGCGCGGGCGGAAGAACGAGGGACTGTCGAACGAGCGGTCTACGAAGCGAAGGTGGCGCTGCGTTCCCTGCAGCGCATAGTGCAACATCCTGTATCAGGCATTGTCCGTTGCCACACTCGGTCCGATGATGAACCTCATGGCACGCACTCACAGTGCGCTGGCGAACGAAACATTGCGGAATCTCCAGACGTGAAGGCTGCGGCCAGTTGCCCCAGGCCCTTCGGTTGGCGCATGTCAAGGATGAGTGGTTTTCAAAAAGCCCCTTTGTTGAAGGGACACGAAATCATCAGACTGGCATCGCGCAGACTCGCGCTCGATAGCCTGCCGCTTGAACCCGACACGGTGTCGGTGGCCATGGTGCCGCCCCTGGATGCCGGAAAAAAATCGACCCGACAAGCCCGATGGGAGAGGATGGTGCGAATCCTGATGAGCATGCCTGCCTGGGGCGAGACCCACGAGGACGAGGAGCGCTGGGAGCTGGTGGCCTTCCTGCAGAAGCTGCCCTCCCTCATCCGCGACCGTCTACCAGGGCCTGCTCGACCCCCAGACGGCAAGCCGGCAGAGGATGGACATGACCACCGCCATGGCGACATGACGGCCATGGCAGGGTCGGCCTCAACGGAAGACGACAGGCCGCATGGTGGCCGGCCTCACGACACGGCGACACCCCGCGCAGGCACCACGGACGGCCACCATGCACAAGGGCAGGCCGAGGAGCAGAGGTGTCCGATGAGCAGGACGACCATCACGCGGATGGACACGCCCACTGAGGACAGCCCTTGAGACTGGTGGATGGTCGGTCGCCGTGCCCCGCGCATGACGACCGACGTGGCGCGAATCAGTAGTCGCCCAGCAGATTCTCCAGGCGGAAGACCGCCCCGGAGAGCTCGCCGAAGCTCATCACCGGTTCCGCGGGCGCCTCGGCCGAGGGCCAGGCGCGCAGCGCCTCATTATAGGCGTCCAGCAGCGCCTGGTAGCCCTCGGCGTCCTCGGTCGCCCCGAAGATCTCACCCTGGCGCTCCAGCATCCGACGCCCCACCTGCATCATGCCGCGCCCGTCCTGATACTCGACGACGTTGGTGAAGTCGCCCTCGTCGACGGCCTCGGCATACTCATACAGCGAGGCGGTGATCAGCGCGCGATGCACCCGACTGACGAAGGCGGGATCCTGGAGCAGCGATGCCTCGGTGGTATCCATGGCCTCCCGGATCGTCGTCTCGACCTCCGCATAACGCGACTCGAGTGCCTCCCAGGCCAGCCCCTCACGGGCGCCCTGCTCGAGGGTCTCGAGGGAAACCTCGAGGACATCATCGACCCCCCGAGACTCGAGGACCGGCTCCAGTGCCTCGTACTGCTCGTCGAGGGGGTGGGCGAAATGGACCACGGCGGCGTCATGTTCTCCCTGGCGATACAGCTCGCGGGCGACCTCGAGATGGCCCTGCATCATGGCAAGGCGGGTGTAGGTGACCCCCGGGTTGTCGGCAGGGGCGGAACCGTTCTCGCCACCTTCACCGCCTTCACCGCCTTCGCCGCCCTGGGCGGCGCCCCAGCCGGAAAAGACGGCAAGGGGGTCGGGGCCCAGGCCGCCTTCTCCGCCTTCTCCGCCTTCTCCGCCTTCATGGTGGTGGCCCTGCTCACCGCCTTCACCACCTTCCCGATGATGGCCCTGCTCGCCGCCTTCACCACCTTCATGGTGGTTGCCTTGCTCACCGCCTTCACCACCTGCCTGGTGATGGCCCTGCTCGCCGCCTTCTCCCCCCGGGGAGTGGTCGGTGCCGGCATCGACCAGCAGCTCGGTGGAGGTCGCCTCGTCTTCCGTACCGGCAGCACCGGAGGTATCGGCCCAGACGGAGCCGGAGGTCCCCAGCAGGACGCTCGTCCCGACGCCGATCCAGAGCTTGGTGCGGGTGTTGGCCATGGTGCAGTGTTCCTCTCTTCGCATGAATAGGGGCGGCGAACGGCCGCCGTCGCAGACGATAGTACCGGCCGGACACTGAATGCAAATCCTTTTCATTCAGGTATACTGACCCCGTCTCTCATGAACGGAGCCGACCGTGATCCTCTGCATCGCCCAGATCATCCCCGATGAACTGCTTCACCGGATCCAGTCCACCCTGGCCGACACGCCCTTCCAGGACGGCCGCGAGACCGCCGGCTGGCATGCCAGGACGGTCAAGCACAACCGCCAGGCCGAGGGAAGCCACCCCGCCGTGAGCGCACTGCGCGAGGAGGTGACCAGCCACCTGCAGCGCCATGCGCTGTTCCAGATGGCGGTCCGCCCGCGGCGCATGAAGCCGCTGATGTTCAGCCGCTACGAGCCGGGCATGAGCTACGGCAACCACGTGGACGATGCGATCATGGGCAGTCCCTCCGGCGCCATGCGCACCGACATCTCCTTCACCCTCTTCCTCGGGGACCCGGACCGCTATGACGGCGGCGAGCTGCTGATCGAGACGACCGGCGGCGAGCAGACCTTCAAGCTGCCGGCCGGTTCGCTGGTGCTCTATCCCTCCTCGACCTTGCACCGGGTCGAACCGGTCACGCGGGGCGAGCGCCTGGCGGCCGTCGGCTGGGCACAGAGCCTGGTCCGCGATCCCCAGCAGCGGGAGATCCTCTTCGACCTCGACACCACCCGCCGACGCCTCTTCGAGGAGAGCGGCAAGACCCCGACCTTCGACACCCTCTCAAAGAGCCTCGCCAACCTGCTGCGGATGTGGGCCGACGCCTGACGCCACGACCCAAAGTTGCATGCAACCTTAGCCTAAGGTCGACATTGCCTTGCCCATACAGCGTGGCCTACCTTTGATGTTGTATGCAATTTCAGGAGATACCGGTGGCCAAGGCCAGCTCAGCCGCCCTCGACGGCGCCCATCGGACCGCCACGGCCCAGGTCCACGCGGCCATCAAGCAGCGCATCCTCGAGGGCACCTACCGCCCCCATGACTACATCCGCGAGACCAGCATGGCTCGTGAACTCGAGGTGAGCCGCACGCCGGTACGCGAGGCGCTGCGCGAGCTGGTCTCGGAGGGATGGCTGGAGGCGATTCCCCACCACGGCGCACGAGTGGTGGCCTGGACGGAGCGCGATGCACGCGAGGTCTTCGAGCTGCGCCTGGTCCTGGAACCCATGGCCGCGGGCATGGCCTGCCAGCACATGGACGCCTCGCGCACGGCACGCCTGAAGTCCCTGGCCTCGCGGATGGAGGCCCTGGCCGATATGCAACCGGTGACCGCCGAGGCCCGCAACGAGATCGCCGTCCTCAATCACGAGTTCCATCGGGAACTGGTGCTCGCCAGCGACAACCAGCGCCTGTTCACGATGCTCGACATGGTGGTGCGCACCTCGGTGATTCGCCGCAACTTCAACACCTACGACCACCGCGCCCTGCAGCGCAGCATGAACCATCACCGCGAGATCCTGCAGGCCATCGAGGCCCGGAGTCCCGCCTGGGCCGAGAGCGTGATGCGCGCCCACCTGCTTTCCGCCCGTGAACTGCACCAGAGCCTCAACGAGCCCGACAGGGCGGGCGGCGAGGCCCCGCCGGGCTGACCCGACGACCGACAACACGTCAAGGACTACAACAACAATGACCGACCTGACCTCCCTCACCGACCTGCCCCTCGACGACCTCAAGGTGCTCGAGCTCGGTCAGCTGATCGCCGGCCCCTACTGTGGCCAGGTGCTGGCCGACTTCGGTGCCGAAGTGATCAAGGTGGAGCCGCCCGGCAAGGGCGACGCCATGCGCCAGTGGGGCGAAGCCGACAGCGAGACCGGCGAGCCGCTGTGGTGGAACGTGATCGCCCGCAACAAGAAGTCGATGACCCTGGACCTGCGCCAGCCCCGCGGGCAGGAGCTGCTGCGCGAGCTCGCCAGCCAGGCCGACATCCTGATCGAGAACTTCCGCCCCGGCACCATGGAGCGCTGGGGGCTGGGCTACGACGTGCTCTCCCGTGACAACCCCGGACTGATCATGGTCCGGGTCACCGGTTTCGGCCAGGACGGCCCCTATGCTTCCCGCGCCGGCTTCGCCTCCGTGTGCGAGGCCATGGGCGGCCTGCGCTATCTCAGCGGCTATCCGGACCGCCCGCCGGTCCGCGTGGGCATCTCTCTGGGCGACACCCTGGCCGGCGTGCATGCCGTCATGGGCACCCTGGTGGCCCTCCACCAGCGCGAGCGCAGCGGCCGTGGCCAGGTGGTCGACAGCGCCATCTTCGAGTCGGTGCTGGCGATGATGGAGAACCTGATCCCCGAGTATGCCCGGGCCGGCAAGGTACGCGAGCGCAGCGGCAGCTTCCTGCCCAAGATCGCTCCCTCCAACGCCTACCCCGCCCGCGACGGCCGTGACGTGATCATCGGCGCCAACCAGGACACCGTCTTCCGGCGCCTCTGCGAGGCCATGGGCCAGCCCGGGCTCGCCGACCACCCCGACTACGCCACGCATCGGGCCCGCGGGATCCACCAGCAGGCCATCGACGAGGTGGTGACGGGCTGGACGAGCCGCCACGATGCCCAGGAGATCGTCGACCGCCTGGCGGAGGCCGGCGTCCCGGCCGGACTGGTCTATACCGCCCCCGACATGCTGGCCGACCCCCACATCCAGGCCCGGGAGGCGATCACCGAGGTCCCCGACCGCCACGGCAAGCCCCTGCCGATGCAGAACGTCTTCCCGCGGCTGACCCAGACCCCCGGGCGCGTCCGCCATGTGGGGCCGGCACTGGGCGAGCATACCGAGGAGATCCTGGCCGACTGGCTCGGGGTCGGCCCCGAATCACTTGACGGCCTGCGCGCCGAACACGTGATCTGAGCGGAGTGACCTAATGGATCCTGTTCTCGTCGTTCTGCTGCTCGTCGGGCTCATCGCCGTCGGCTTCCCGATCTTCCTCGCCCTCGGGCTCTCCGGGCTGCTGGGCCTCTACATGGCGCGGGGGTCGCTGGCCTTCTTCTTCGCGCCGTCGTCGCTGTTCGGCCAGCTCAACGCCTTCGAGCTGATCGCCCTGCCGCTGTTCATCCTGATGGGCAACTTCCTGGGCGCCACACCGGTGGGCTCAAGCCTGTTCACGGCCGCGGTGCGCTGGCTGAACTGGCTGCGCGGCAGCCTGGCGATCTCCTCGGTGGGCGCCTCGGCCATGTTCGGGGCGGTCTCGGGCGTCAGCCTCGCCGGGGTCGCCGCGGTGGGCTCCATCGCCGTGCCGCAGATGCTGGCGCGCGGCTACAGCCGTTCCCTGGCGGCCGGGTCGGTGGTCAGCGCGGGGGCGCTGGCGATGCTGATCCCGCCCAGCGTGCCCTTCATCATCTATGGGGCGGTCTCCAACGTCTCGGTGGCCGACCTCTTCATCGGCGGCATCGTGCCCGGCATCGTGCTGGCCCTGGCACTCTCGGTGTTCATCTACGTGCGCGTGCGCCTCAACCCGGAAGAGGCGCCGGTCAGCCACGAGCGCTTCACCTGGAAGCAGCGCTGGATGAGCCTGGCCAACATCTGGCATTCCGCCCTGCTGGTCGTCGCCGTGCTGGGCTCGATCTACTCCGGCCTGGCCACGCCCAGCGAGGCCGCCGGCATCGGCGCCCTCGGCGCCTTCCTGATCGCCACCCTGATCTTCCGCAGCCTCAGCTGGAAGTCGTTTCTCGGCATCCTCGGCACCACGGCCCGCATCAGCGGCGCCATCCTGCTCATCATCGGCTGCGCCAAGATCTTCGGCGACTACCTCAACATGGTGCGCGTGCCCCAGCTGCTCACCGAGGCGCTCACCGCCAGCGGCCTGCCCGACTGGGCCATCCTGCTGGCGGTGATGCTGCTGCTGATCCTGCTGGGCATGATCGTCGATGCCGTATCGCTGATCGTGGTGACCACGCCGGTGCTGCTGCCGCTGATCTCGGCGCTGGGCTACGACCCCCTGTGGTTCGGCATCATCATGGTGCTCAACCTGGAGATCGCCGTGGTCACCCCGCCGGTGGGGCTCAACCTCTATGCCCTTCGCGGCGTCTGTCCGGAGCTCTCCGTGGAGGAGATCATCAGAAGCGCCCTGCCCTTCGTCGCCGTCCAGTTCCTCGTGCTGATGCTGTTCGTGTTCTTCCCCAGCCTCAGCCTGTGGTTGCCGGGACTGATGTAGCCCCGGTGTTGCAACGCCAGTGAAGTGACCCTAAGACACAACAACAAGCAGGAGACTCACCATGACCCTCACTCGCCGCCAACTGCTCAAGTACGGCACCTTCGCCTCCGCCGGCGCCACCCTGTTCGGCGGGCACAGCCTGTTCTCCCCGCGTGCCATGGCGGCCACCACCGCCACCGGGGTGACCTACCTGCCGCCCTCCTACAAGGCGCTGACCTACGGCTCCAACCGCTTCGTCGAGATCCTCAAGGAGAACGGCGGCGACGTGCTCAACGTGGAGTTCTACGACTCCGGCCAGCTGCTCAAGGCAGACGAGCAGCTGCCGGCGCTGCGCGCGCGCAGCATCGACTTCATGTTCCACACCACCTCCTACATCACCCGCTCGGTGCCGATCCTCGGCATCACCGGCCTGCCCGGCGTGGTCGGCGAGCTCTATCGCCATCCCGAGCGCCTGGCCCAGGGCAGCCCGCTGATGGAGCTGATCAATGAGGTGCTGGCCAAGGAGAACCTCTACATGCTCAGCTCCGGCGGCGGCGTGCTGGAGCCGGAATACATCTGGAGCACCGAGGCCAGCCCGATCCGCAGCCTGGAGGAGGTGCGCGGCAAGAAGATTCGCATCGTCAGCTTCGAGGCCACCAAGGCCCTGGAGAAGTACGACATCGGCGCCACCCGCATTCCTTCCTCCGAGACCTACATGGCCCTGCAGCGGGGGACCGTGGATGCCGGCGTGTTCAACATCTCCACGGTGATCGGCCGCAGCCTCCAGGAGCAGTTGCACTACTGCTACAAGCTGCCGACGACCGGCTTCACGGTGGCGCCCTTCATGCTGCGCGACACCTGGGACGGCCTGGACGACGACACCCGCGCCGTCTACCAGCAGGCCGCCGACTGGTATGACGAGAACTTCATCAGCCACTGCAACCAGGGCATCTATCCCGACGAGTACTGGCCGCAGATCGCCGAGGCCGGCGTCGAGATCATCGAGCCGTCCGAGGCCGACTCCACCACGTTCAACGACTCCAGCCACGAGATCTGGGACCACTGGAAGGGCGAGGTCGGCGAGGAGGTCGGCAGCCGTGCGATCGCCCTGGCGCTGGGCGAGGCCTGAGGACGTATCCATGACCGCGATCGTCATGCGCAGCTGGGACGGCCTGATGGCCGTCCTGCGCTGGACCTCCATGGCCGTGCTGATGTTCATGATGCTGTCCATCGCCTACGACGCCATCATGCGCTACGCCTTCTCGGCCCCCACCAACTGGAGTCTGGAGATCAACTCCTTCCTGCTGGTGTACATGGCCGTGATGGGCGCCGCGGAGGCCCAGCGACACGACGCGCACATCCGTATCTCCTTCTTCAAGGAAAAGCTGCCGTCCACGGCCCGTCTGGTGATCGACATCCTGACCGGGCTGCTGGGGGCCGTGTTCTGCAGCGTGCTGGTCTGGCGGGGCGGCATCATGGCCCTCCAGGCTCTCGAGTACGGCGAGCGCGTCTCGAGCTCGCTGGGCACGCCGATGGTGATTCCCTACGCCCTGATGCCGATCGGCTTCGCCGCCCTGGGCCTGCAGTTCCTGTTCGACACCCTGGCCAGCGTGAATCGCCTGCTGCAACCCTACGACACCCGCAAGGACCCTACCCATGGCTGATACCCTGAGCCATCAACTGATCGCCGCCCACCTGGTCGGCGGCGAGATGATCCCAGGCAACGAGATCGCCCTGCGCATGGACCAGGCCCTGCTGCAGGACATCCTCGGCACCCTGGTGATGCTCGAGCTCGATGCCATGGGCCTGGACCGCGTGCACACCAGGACGAGCGTGCAGTACATCGACCACACCCTGCTCCAGCAGGACAACATCAACGCCGACGCCCACCTCTTCCTGAAGAGCGCCTGCGAGCGCCTCGGCGTCTGGTACAGCGGCCCGGGCAACGGCATCAGCCACCCGGTGCACATGGAGCGCTTCGGCGTGCCGGGCCAGAGCCTCGTGGGCTGCGACAGCCACACCACGGCCGCCGGGGCGCTGGGCATGCTGGCCATCGGCGCCGGCGGCATCGAGGTCGCCATGGCCATGGCCGGCGAGCCGCTCTACCTGGCCATGCCCGAGATCGTCGGCGTGCGTCTGGAGGGCGATTTGCCCGACTGGGTGAGCGCCAAGGACATCGTCCTCGAGCTGCTGCGCCGGCATGGCGTGGCGGGGGCCAAGAACTGCATCCTCGAGTACCACGGGCCGGGCCTGGCCACGCTCGACGCCATGGACCGCCACGTGCTGGCCAACATGGGCACCGAAATGGGGGCCACCAGCAGCGTCTTCCCCAGCGACGAGGTGACCCGCGACTTCCTGCGCTCGCGAGGCCGCGAGGCCGACTGGGTGGCGCTGGCCGCCGAGCCCGGCTGCCGCTACGACCGCGACGAGGTGGTCGACCTGTCCCGCCTCGAGCCGCTGATCGCCCTGCCGTCGAGCCCCGACCGGGTGGTGCCGGTGGCCGAGGTGGCCGGCGAGCCGCTGCACCAGGCCTACATCGGCTCCTCGGGCAACCCCGGCTACCGCGACATCGCCGTGGTCGCCGAGATCGTCGCGGGGCGCAGCGTGGCCGGCAACGTCTCGCTGGACATCAACCCTTCGACCCGCCGGATCCTGGCGGCACTGATCGACGAGGGGCACCTGGGCGCCCTGGTCGCCGCCGGCGCCCGCCTGCACCAGCCCGGCTGCAACGGCTGCATCGGCATGGGCCAGGCGCCGGCCGCCGGGCGCAACAGCCTGCGCACCGTACCGCGCAACTTCCCCGGGCGCTCCGGGACCCGCGAGGACAGCGTCTTCCTGTGCAGCCCCGAGACCGCGGCCGCCTCGGCGCTTCACGGCGTGATCACCGACCCGCGCCGCCTCGACATGCCCTGCCCCCGGCCCCGCGAGCCTAGCGACATGCGCGTCAACGATGACTGGTTCGAGCCGCCGCTGCCTCCCGAGCAGGCCCGTCGGGTCGAGCTGCTGGCCACCGACAACACCCCGCCGCTGCCGCTCATCGCGCCGCTGCCGGAGACCCTGGAGATTCCCGTGCTGCTCACGGTGGACGACAACATCTCCACCGACGACATCATGCCCGCCGGGGCCCGCGTGCTGCCGCTCTGGAGCAACGTCTTCGCCTCGGCCGAGCATGTCTTCGAGGCCGTCGACCCCGGCTATGTGGCCCGGGCCCGCGAGCAGGGCGAGGCCGGCCACGCCATCGTCGGCGGCGCCAACTACGGCCAGGGCTCGAGCCGCGAGAATGCCGCCCTGGTGCCCCGCCTGCTGGGGTTGCAGCTGGTGGTGGCCGAGAGCATCGCCCGCATCCACTGGCAGAACCTGCCCTGCTTCGGGGTGCTGCCGCTGACCTTCGCCGACCCCGCCGACCGGGCGCGCCTGCGACAGGGCCAGACGCTGCGCATCGAGGGCTGGCGCGATCAGCTCGCGGCCGGCCGCCGGGTCGTGGCCACCCTCCAGGGCGGCGAAACCCTGTCCCTGACCCATGAACTGAGTCCCCGCCAGCGCGAGATCCTCTCCGCCGGCGGCGTCATCAACTGGTTGCGCCAGGAGGAGACCTCATGAGCCTGCTATCGCCCCCGGAGCGGGTGGACATCGTCGAGGTAGCCCCCCGCGACGGTTTCCAGTCGATCCGCGACCCCCTGCCCACCGACGAGAAGATCCGCTGCATCCAGCGGCTGATCGATGCCGGCATCACCCGCATGGAGATCGGCTCCTTCGTCAGCCCGCGGGCCATCCCGCAGATGGCCGACACCGACCAGCTGGTCGCCGCCTTCGCCGACCGTGCCGCCATGCGCTTCTCGGCCCTGGTGCCCAACCTGCGCGGCGCGGAGCTCGCCCTGGCCAAGGGCGTTCGCGAGCTGGTGTTCGTGGTCTCGGTCTCCGAGTCCCACAACCAGGGCAACGTCCGACGCAGCGTGGCCGAGTCGCTGGAGGACCTCGCCCGCATCGTCGCGCTGCTCAAGCAGGAGGGCAACGCCTGCCTGCGCCTGGATCTCGGCACCAGCTTCGACTGCCCCTACGAAGGCACCATCGCCTGGCACCAGGTCGATGACGTCCTCACCCGGGCACGCGACCTGTGCGGCGACCTGCACCTCGAGGTGGCGCTCTGCGACACCACCGGCCGCGCCACTCCCTACCAGGTGGCCAATCACTTCAGCCGGCTGGTCGAGCGCCACGCCGGGCCGCGCCTCAAATGGGCCTTCCACGGTCACGACACCTACGGCATGGGAGTGGCCAACGCGCTGTTCGCCATCCACCACGGTGCCACCACCCTGGATGCCGCCTGCGCCGGCCTCGGCGGCTGCCCCTTCGCCCCCGGCGCCACCGGCAACACCGCCACCGAGGACCTCGTCTACGCCCTCAACGGCGGCGATGTCGACACCGGCATCGACCTAGCCCGCCTGCTGGAGGCCGCCGATGCCATCGCCGCGCTGCCCGGGGGGCAGACCGCCAGCCACCTGCGGCAGGTGCCCCGGGGACGGGTGACCTCACCGCCGTGACGCTCGTCCTGTTCGCCACCACCCTGGTCCTGGCGTTCTCCTCGCTGGTCGCGCTGTTCCCCGCGGCCATCGCCCCGGAGGTGGCCGCGGCGCTGGGCGTCTCCTCGGCCACGGTGGGCCTGCAGGTCAGCCTGATCTTCGCCGGGGCCATGCTCTCCTCGCTGGTGGGCGGCCCCCTGAGCCGCCGCCTGGGACCCTGCCGGACCAGCCAGCTGTCGCTGGCCCTGCTGGGCGGCGGCGCCGGCCTGATGGCGATCCCCGCCCTGCCGAGCTTCGCCGTCGCGTCGCTGCTCGCCGGCCTGGGCTACGGCCTGACCAACCCCTCGGCCTCGTTGCTGCTGGTGCGCTTCACGCCGCCCGAACGGCGCGGCCTGATCTTCTCGCTGAAGCAGTCGGGAGTGCCCCTGGGGGGCGTGCTGGCCGGCGCCAGCGCCCCCTTCCTGGCCCTGGTGATCGGCTGGCAGGCGGGGCTGCTGCTGCTCGTGGGCCTGGCCCTCGCCGGCATCGCCGCCCTGCAGCTTGCCCGCCCGCGCTGGGACGACCAGCGCGAGCGTCACACGCGCTGGCTGCGCACGCCCTTCGCCGGCATGCTGGTGGTCTGGCGCCAGCACTCCCTGCGCTACGTGGCGCTGCTCAGCCTCTGCTTCTCGATGCTCCAGCTGTCGGTGTCGGCCTTCACCGTCGCCCTGCTGGTGGAGGACCTGGCCTTCGGCCTGGTGCAGGCGGGGCTGGTGATGTCCGCGGTGCAGGTCGTCGGCATCGCCGGCCGCATCGGCTGGGGCTGGGTCGGCGACCGGCTGGGCGACCGCCTGACCACCCTCGCCGTGATCGCCTGCACCACCGCCACCTGCGCCCTGCTGGTGTCGTCGATGACGCCGGCCTGGCCGCACGCCCTGGTCACCGCCCTGATGTGCCTGCTCAGCCTCTCCTCGCTGGGCTGGAACGGCGTCTTCATGGCCGAGATCACCCAGCTGGCGCCGGCGAGTCGCGTCGCCGACGCCGCCGGGGGCTGCCTGGTCTTCACCTATGGCGGCGTGCTGCTCGGGCTCCCCCTGGTCACGGCGCTGCACGGCCTGTTCGACGCCTACACACCGGTCTTCGCCGTCCTGGCGGGCGTGGCCCTGGTAGGCCTGTGGCTGATCCGCCAGGCCCGCCTCGCCACCCGGCGCGAGGTCGCCGAGCCGGCGGCGCCCGGCGCGGCCCGATGAGTCAGGGGATACCCGGCCCGGCGCGGTCCATCCCCGCGGCCGGCAGCCCCGGCGCTTCGCGCCGTGACGCGGTGACCGACATCAGCGGGAGGTCCGGCACGGTCACCCACGGCCCCTGCGCATCAGCATCCTCATCCTCATCCTCATCCTCATCCTCATCCGGGTCGCCGGGCGCCCCCGGGTGGGCGAACGCCATGACCTGGGGCGCGACCAGGATCGCGGCCCCTGCCCGCAGCGCCAGCGTGATGGCGTCGCCGGCCCGGCTGTCGAGGCGCACCGGGGATCGCTGTCCGGGCAGGCGAAGCTCGAGCATGCCGAGGAAGATCCCCCCTTCCACGTCATCGAGGTAGACCCGCGTCAGCCGCCCCCCGGCCGCCGCCACGAGCTCCCCGAAGAGCTCGGGCATGTCGGGACGTGATGGCCGATCACCCCGCCAGCTTCGCAGCAGGGCCGCCACCTGGAGCGGCGTCAGGAACACCGGCAGCACCCGTTGCGTGTCGGGCTCCCTCAGCACCACCACGGGCCGGCCCATCGGCAGGGCGATCCCCACCGAGGTGACCTCCATCTCGACCATCTCGGCGACCTCGGCACCCAGCGGCCGGGAGGCCGCCGCGGCGTAACCGGCCAGCAGGCATGCTCCGGCCATCAGTCCAGCCAGCAGGCAGGCCAGCAGCCACCTCACCGGGCGGGGTTGCATGGGGCCTCCTCGGCCGTCGGCCGGTCACGGGAACATCCCTCCAGCATGGCAGTCGCGGCCGGTCACGGCGAACGCCTTGCCCGGCAGGCACCTCAGCCGGTCCTGACGCGCATCAGCTCGTCCCAGCGGGTGGTGTAGCGCGGGGTCCGCCGCTCGCAGCGCAGCGCCCAGGCGGTGCCCTGGCGCGGCAGGCCGAAGCGCACGGTGTCGCGGCCCATCTCGCGGTTGAGCCTGTCCACCGCCGCCATCAGCCGCTGGCTGCGGCCACGCTCGACCTCGCTGCGCGGCGCCAGCAGCGATAGCTGGTGGCGGTCGGCCTCCACCAGGTCGAGCAGCATCACCCCGCACTTCTGGTAGCGCACTCCCTCGAGGAAGATCGCCGCGAGCCCCCAGGAAGCGGCCTCGAGCAGCTCCCGGCTGTCGTCGCCGGGGGCCGGCAACGGAACCACCACGCTGTTGCGGTACTGGCGCTCGCCGACCAGATGGGGGTTGGTGCGCAGGAAGACCATCACCGCCCGGGCCTGGCTGCCCTGGCCGCGCAGCTTCTCGGCGGCACGGGCGGCATGCTGGCGAACCGCCTCCTGCAGGTCGGCGAAGGCGCCGGTCAGCCGGCCGAAGGAGCGCGAGACCATGATGCGCTGGCGCGGCTCATGCATGTCGTCGAGCACGATGGCCGGGCGGCCGCGCAGCTCCCAGACGATGCGCTCCAGCACCACCGAGAAGTGGCGGCGGACCTGCTTGGGGTCGGCCTCGCGCAGCTGCCAGGCGGTATGGATGTCCATCAGCGCCAGCCGCTCGGCGGTGCGCCGCGCCACGCCCCACAGCTCGGTCACCGGCAGCGACGCGAGCAGGGCGCGGGTGGCGGGCCCGTCGGCCTCGAGCCGGCAGACGCCCTCGTAGGCCGCCTGCTTCTTGGCCGCGTGGTTGGCCACCTTGGCCAGCACCCGGGTGGGCGCCAGCCCCACGCAGACCGGGATGCCGGTATCCCGGCGTACCGTCTCGCGCAGCCGCTGGGCATGCGCCTCCAGGCCGTCGACCGCGAAGCCGGCGAAGCCCACGAAGCTCTCGTCGATGGAGTAGGCCTCCACGTCCGGCGAGAACTCGTCAAGGATCAGGTTGACCCGCCGGCTCATGTCGCCGTAGAGCGCGTAGTTGCTGGAGAGCAGCACCGCCTGGCGGCGGATGGCCGGCGGTAGCAGGTGCATCGGCGCCCCCATGGCCACCCCCAGCGCCTTGAGCTCGTTGGAGCGCGCCACCACGCAGCCGTCGTTGTTGGAGAGCACGCCCACCGGCCGCCCCTCCAGGCGCGGGGCGAAGGCCCGCTCGCAGCTGACGTAGAAGTTGTTGCAGTCGACCAGGGCGATCATGCCCCGCCCCCCGGCAAGGCATGCAGCACATGGGTGACCACGCCCCACACCTCGCATTCGCGTCCCGCCAGGGGGATCGGCGCGAAGCGCGGGTTGCTGGCCATCAGGAAGGTCTGTTCGCCGCGACGCGCCAGGCGCTTCACGGTGGGTTCGCCGTCCACGGCGATCACCACCACCCGCCCGGGCAGCGGCTCCAGGCTGCGGTCCACCACCAGCAGGTCGCCGTCGTGGATGCCGTCGCCGAGCATGGAGTCGCCCTCGGCCCGCACGAAGTAGGTGGCGGCCGGACGGCGCACCACATGGGCATGCAGGTCGATCTCCACGTCGAGATGGTCATCGGCGGGGCTCGGGAAGCCGGCCCGCACCCGGCACCCCATCAGCGGCTGGGCCGCGTCGCCGGGCACCGGCACGGCGCGGCCGATCACCCGCAGGGGGCTGGACGTCGGCGAGGTCATGGGCACCTCCATCAATACTGTATTCCCATACAGTATTCTCCACCTGACTCCCGTCTGGCAAGCCCTGCCGGCACGCCATGGGGCGTGCTACCGTGAGGAAAAATCACAAGAAGGACGCCCGCCATGCCCCATCCCCTGCTCTCCCGCCAGCCCTTCGCCGAGAAGGGCAAGGTGGTCTCCGCCCGCGAGGCCGTGAACCTGATCCGCGACGGCGATGCCATTGCCACCGGCGGCTTCGTCGGCATCGGCTTCGCCGAGGGGCTCGCCGTGGCCCTGGAGGAACGCTTCCTGGAGACCGGCGAGCCCCGCGACCTGACCCTGATGTACGCCGCCGGCCAGGGCGACGGCAAGACACGCGGGCTCAACCACCTGGGTCACGAGGGGCTGGTGGCGAGGGTGATCGGGGGCCACTGGGGGCTGGTGCCCGCCCTGCAGCGCCTCGCCATCGAGGGACGCATCCAGGCCTGGAACCTGCCCCAGGGGGTGATCTCGCACCTCTTCCGCGACATCGCCGCCGGCAAGCCCGGCACCCTCACCCGGGTGGGCCTCGGCACCTTCGTCGACCCGCGCCTGGGCGGCGGCAGGATCAACGACGTCACCACCGAGGAGCGCGTCTCGCTGCTGCCCATCGACGGCGAGGAGTACCTCTTCTACCGGGCCCTGCCGCTGCAGGTGGCGCTGCTGCGCGGCACCACCGCCGACACCCTGGGCAACGTCAGCATGGAGCGCGAGGCCCTGACCCTGGAGGCGCTGGCCATCGCCACGGCGGTGCGCAACTCCGGGGGCGTGGTGATCGTGCAGGTGGAGCGCCTCGCCGAGCACGGCACCCTGCACCCCAAGGACGTGAAGATCCCCGGCGTGATGGTCGACTGCGTGGTGGTCTGCGAGGATCCGGACCACCACTGGCAGACCTTCCGCACCGCCTACAACCCGGCCTTTTCCGGCGAGATAAGGGCGCCCATGGCGACACCCGAGCCGCTGCCGCTCTCGGCGCGCAAGATCATCGCCCGGCGCGCGGCCTTCGAGCTCAAGCCCAACAGCGTGGTCAACCTGGGGATCGGTATGCCCGAAGGCGTCGGCGCGGTGGCCAGCGAGGAGCGCCTGCTCGAGCACCTGACCCTGACCGCCGAACCCGGGGTGATCGGCGGCCTGCCGGCGGGCGGGCTCGACTTCGGCGCGGCGCTGAACACCCAGGCAATCATCGACCAGCCGGCCCAGTTCGACTTCTACGACGGCGGCGGGCTCGACATCGCCTTCCTGGGCATGGCCCAGGTCGACGTCGCGGGCCACGTCAATGTCTCGCGCTTCGGCCCGCGGCTGGCCGGCGCCGGCGGTTTCATCAACATCAGCCAGAACGCCCGCAAGGTGGTCTTCATGGGTACCTTCGTGGCCACCAGGGAGACCCTCGCCATCGTCGACGGGGCACTGAGGCTGCCTGAGGGGGGCCAGAGCAAGTTCGTCGCCGAGGTGGAGCACCGCACCTTCAGCGGGACCCTGGCCGCCGCGGACGGCAAGCCCGTCTGCTACGTCACCGAACGGGCCGTGTTCGAGCTCACCCCGGAGGGACTCGTGCTCACCGAGATCGCCCCGGGGGTCGACCTGGAGCGCGACGTGCTGGCGCTGATGGACTTCACCCCGCGGATGCCCGAGCCGCCCCGCCGGATGGACGAGCGCATCTTCCGCGAAGCCCCCATGGGGCTCGTCGAGGAACTGCTGGAGCGGCCCCTGGCGCAGCGCTTCAGCCTGGACGAGGACGAGGGCGTGCTCTTCATCAACTTCGAGCACCTGCGCGTCGCCTCCCCGAAGGACA
This sequence comes from Halomonas aestuarii, assembly GCF_001886615.1. NCBI lineage: Bacteria > Pseudomonadati > Pseudomonadota > Gammaproteobacteria > Oceanospirillales > Halomonadaceae > Halomonas > Halomonas aestuarii. The sequence continues at coordinate 2,348,283 of NZ_CP018139.1, read as the reverse complement.
TCGACGCCATCGAGCAGGAGGTCGAGCGACGCCTCGCCCCCCTGGGCCGACGGGTCCAGGCCATCGTCAACTACGACCACTTCCGCATCCACGACGACCTGCTCGCCCCCTACACCGAGATGGTGCGCGGCCTCGAGCAGCGCTTCTACACCCGGGTGACCCGCTACACCACCAGCGGCTTCATGCGCCGCAAGCTCGGCCATGCCCTGGAGGAGCGCGCCGTCTCGCCGCACATCTACGAGAGCGCCGAGGAGGCCCGCCAGCACCTGAAGGGGTGACGGGACCCGGCCCCGAACGAAAGGAGGCGGCCCCGTGGGGCCGCCTCGCTCGTGGTCGGACAGGAAACGCCGGCATCGGCGGCGCGGATCGACTCAGCCGCGTCCCCCACCGCCCTGGTTCTTCATGTGGCCGCCGCCCTGGCCGCGTGAGTTGCGCTGCTGCTGGAGGATCTGCTGACGCATCTGATCGCGGTGCTGCTGGCGGAACCGCTGGCGCTCCTCGAGAGAGTCGAGGCCCTGCATGCGCTGGTGATACTCGCGGCGCTGCTGCCGGTTCATCATCGGATAGCCGTAGATGCCATCCGGGTCGAAGCCGCGCTGCTCGGCGCGCTGGCGCATGAGGTTGCGATGCTCGGCCTGGATGCGCTGGCGCGCCTCGAGGGAATCGGCGTCGCGCAACCGCTGCCGGAACTGGTCACGCTCCTGCTGGCTGAACATCGGGCCGCCGTAGAGCCACTCCTCGACGTCGGGGCTCTGGGCCTGGGCGAGGCCGATGGAGAGACACAGCGCCGCCACCGGCATGAACCGCAGGCCACGCGTGATCCAGGAAACTGATGCCATGCTCACCTCACCCTGCTGGCGAACCAGCAAAAAACGTATGGAATAATCACTGCACGATTTATGTGTAGCCAAGACATGGCGGGGCATCCAGAGCTTTGAGCATCGTGGGCGGGAGTAACCGCACTCTTTGACATGCATCAAGCCTGTAAGGGAAGCGACTCCACGGGCCCAGGCCGTCCGAAGAAGTAGCCCTGGAAGGCTTGGCAGCCTTGTGCCATCAGCCAGGCCCGCTGGGCCTCGGTCTCGACCCCCTCGGCGATCACCTCCAGCTGCAGGCTCTCGGAAAGCGCGATGGTGCTGGCGACGATGGCCGCACTGGCCTCGTCCTCCAGCAGGTCACGCACGAAGGACTGGTCGATCTTGAGCTGGTCCAGGGGCAGGCGCTTGAGGTAGGAGAGCGAGGAGTAGCCGGTGCCGAAGTCGTCCAGGGAGAAGGTCACGCCGTGCTCCTTGAGACACAGCATGGTCTTGCGGGCCTCGTCGCGGTCATCGACGAACAGGCTCTCGGTCACCTCGAGCTTGAGTCGTGTGGGTGGTGCCCCAGTGCGCGCCAGGGTGGCCAGCACTTGCTCGGCGAACCCGGCCTCGCGAAACTGCACGGGGCTGACATTGACCGAGATCGTCAGCTCGGCCGTGGCAGGATCGGCGGCCCAGGCAGCCAGCTGACGACATGCGGTCTCCAGCACCCAGCCGCCGATGGGCACGATCAACCGGTTCTCCTCGGCCAGGGGAATGAAGTCGCCAGGCGATACCATGCCATGCGCCGGATGCGCCCAGCGCAGCAGCGCCTCGACCCCGGTCATCCTCCCGTCGCCCCCCACCTGGGGCTGATAGTGGAGCCGGAACTCGCCCCGGGGCAGCGCCTGGCGCAGGTCCGCCTCGAGCCGGGCACGCTGCTGAAGCTGTGCCTGCATGGCGGGGTCGAAGAAGCGCAGGGTATCGCGCCCCGCCTCCTTGGCCTTGAACAGCGCCATGTCGGCCTGCTGGAGGATCTGCTCCAGGGTCGTCTCGTGGTCGCGGTAGAGCGTGATCCCAAGGCTGGCGGTCATCTCCACCTCGACGCCCTCCAGGCGCATCGGCGAGCGCAGCACGCCAAGCAGCTTGTAGGCGACGCGCTCGGCCACCACCGCCACCCGAGCCGGGTCGCGTCCGAGGTCGTGCAGCAGCACGGCGAACTCGTCACCACCCAGCCGCGCCAGGGTATCGGTCGCGCGCAGCACCTCGCCCAGCCGCAGGGCGACCTGCTGCAGGAGCTGGTCGCCGGCCAGGTGACCCTGGGTATCGTTGACCTGCTTGAAGTTGTCCAGGTCGAGGTAGAACAGGGCACCGAACTGGCCGTTACGGTAGCTGTCCTTCAGCACGCCCTCCAGGCGATCCAGCATCAGGCGGCGGTTCGGCAGCCCGGTCAGGGGATCGAAGAAGGCGAGCTGGTGGATCTCCTCCTCGGCCGCCTTGCGCCGGGTGATGTCGCTGAAGGTGGCCACGTAGTGGGTCAGCTCACCGGCCTCGTCGCGCACCGCGCTGATGGTGAGCCACTCGGGGAAGACCTCGCCGTTCTTGCGGCGGTTCCAGATCTCGCCCTGCCAGCTGCCGGTCTGTCGCACGCTCTCCCAGAGCGCCCGGTAGAAGGCCTCGTCGTGACGCCCGGAGCTGAGCATACGGGGGTTGCGCCCCAGCACCTCCGACTCCGTGTAGCCGGTGATGCGCGTGAAGGTCTCGTTGACCCGGAGGATCGCGCCCTGGTCATCGGTGATCAGCATCCCCAGGTGGGTCTCGAAGGCCATGGCGGCGATGCGCAGCTGGGCCTCGGTGGCACGGGCGCGGGTGACCTCGCGCACCACGGCCAGCACGCCGCTGAAGGCCCCTCCCTCCCGGGCCAGCGGGCTGATGACCGCCTGGAAGATGCGCGGCATGCCGCCCAGGGAGACGCGATACTCGATCTCCACTGGCTCGCCGCTGGCCTTGAGCTCCGCCAGGGCCCGGTCGAACTGTCGCGACACGTCCGTCGACAGGACATCGCGGTAGTGACGCTGCAGCAGGTCGTCGACGTCCCCGGCCAGCTGGTCCGGGTCCAGGGCATGGACGTAGACGAAGCGTCCCTCGGCATCGACGACGAAGATCATGTCCTGGATCGAGCCGATCAGGGCCTGGAGCCGCGCCTCGCGCTCCTGCACCGAGCGCCGGGCCTGTTCCCGCTCGGCCAGCCGCAGGCGCAGCTCGACCTCCAGCCCCCGCAGGCGGAGGTAGTGCCGCAGCGCCAGCAGGCCCAGGCACGCGACCAGCAGGAAGACGCCGCCCAGCAGCCACAGGCGTTGGTACCAGCCGCTCAAGGCCACGTCGAGCTCCTCGCCGACCACCACCAGCAGGGGCAGGCCCGCCACGCGCTGCATGGCATAGAGGCGTTCGCGGCCGTCCAGCGGCGAGACCGTGCGCAGGGTGGTCGAGGCCTGGCCGCTGTCGAGGAAGGCCCGGGTCAATGGCTCACGGAGCTCGAGCCCCGGCACCCGGGCCATCCTCTCGGGGTCGAAGTCCGGCTGCCGAGCCACCAGGCGCATGCCGGTGTCGATCAGGGCCATGCTCTCGCTTGGCGTGATGTCCAGTCCCTCGAGAACCTGGCCGAAGATGGCCGGGTTTAGCCACATCACGACCAGGCCACGGGGGCTGCCGCCCAGCCATTCCAGGCGACGGGCTTGCGCCATAAGGAAGTCCTGGTTCAGGGCCGACCAGTAGAGCGGGGACACCCACTCCTGCAGGTCGTCATCCTGCTCGAAGGCCTGAAAATAGGGCGAACCGGCGACATCAAATCCGGGGGGTAATATAGAGCTGGAAGAGGCCAGCAGCCTCCCTCCCAAATCGACGATACCGATACCGTCGATCAAGGGATATTGGTTACTGTGCTGGCGAAGCAGCGCCTGGAGGGCCGAGTCATTGTCGTGGCGTGCCAACAGCGCACTGCTGAAAGGGGTCTCGAGCAAATGCACCAGGCTCGAGAGCGAATGTTCGCTGGCATGGAAGGTACTGGCCACCCATTCGGCCATGAGGTCGGCCCGCCCCCCGGTGCGACCCCGCGCGCTCTCGAGGGCGCGCTGGTGATGATCGAGGAGCACCCAGGCCAGGAAGACCGCCAGCGTCAGCAGCGTCAGCAGGTAGATACCGATGGCTTGCAAGCGTGTCCAGCGGTGCCGCTCGCCGGTCGGGCCGGGAAAATCCTTCATACCACCGGAGTTCCTTGTCTCGTAGGGGCACCGCCAGTGTAACGCATTGTTTTGCTTTGTCCTCCCTCGCAGGTCGCGGTCCTTCCGAAATCCATGCCCGACCAGCCCGGCAGGCCCCTCCCGTAGGGGAACATTGAAGCGGGGGCCAGCACCGGCCACCCTGAAGCCATCCGCCGGTCACCGGACGGCACCAGGAAGCCCCTGCCATGGATGATGTCGCCAGCGACTTTCTCATCGCCCACGAACCCGCCCTTCGCCTGGGCGTGGCGCTGCTGCTGGGTGCCCTGATCGGCATCGAGCGCGGCTGGGTCGCCCGGGAACAGGAGTCCGGGGAGCGCATCGCCGGGATCCGCACCCATGCGCTGGTCGGCCTGCTCGGCGGCATCGCCGCCCTGCTCTCGGGGACGGTCAGCGAGTGGGCCTTCCCGCTCATCTTCCTGTCCCTGGCCGGCACCAGCCTGGTCGCCTGGCGGGCGCGACTGACCCGGCACCATGACTACAGCATCACCGGCCTGGTGGGCCTGCTGCTGACGTTCTGCTTCGGTGCTGTGGCCGTGGCGATCGACCTGGCACTCGCCACCGCCGGTGCGGTGATCACCGCGGTGATCCTCGACAACAAGCACGAGATACACGGCCTGCTGAACAAGCTGCAGGCCCACGAGCTCGATGCCGGCCTCAAGCTGCTGCTGATCAGCGTGGTGATGCTCCCGCTGCTGCCGGATCGCGGCGTCGGCCCCGGCGAGGTGCTCAACCCCTACGAGATCTGGTGGATGGTGGTGCTGATCGCCGCGATCTCCTTCGTCGGCTATTTCGCCATGCGCGTGGGCGGCGCCGAGAAGGGCATCCTCTTCACTGGCCTCTTCGCCGGCCTCTCCTCCTCCACGGCGCTGACCCTGCACTTCGCCCGGCTGTCCCGCCAGAGCCGCGAGGTCGAGGCGATGCTGGCCCCCGGCATCCTGCTGGCCTGCGGCACCATGTTCCCGCGGATCCTGATCTATGCCGCGGTGATCAGCCCGGGACTGCTGCCCCGGTTGCTGCTGCCGATCACGGTGATGGGCCTGATGCTCTACCTGCCCGCGATGCTCCTCTGGTATCGCCATAGACACACCCTCCGGGTCGACCGCCCGACCCCGGTCCAGAACCCCCTGGAGCTGAGCACGGCGCTGCTGTTCGGGGGCCTGCTGGGACTGATCATGCTGCTCGGGGAGTGGCTGCGCGACTGGCTGGGCGAGGCCGGCATCTACCTGTTGGCGGCCACCTCGGGGATGGCCGACGTGGATGCCATCACCCTCTCGCTGACCCGCATGTCGCTGGAGCGGATCACGCCCTCCACCGCGGTGCTGGGGATCGTCATCGCCGCCGCGGTCAACAACCTCGTCAAGTCGGGACTGGCCACGGCCTTCGGCTCCCGGCGGCTCGGCAAGCAGGTCGCCCTGCCGATGGTGGCCTCGCTGGCGGCGGGCCTGGCGCTGGCCTTGCTGGCATGAGACGAGGCCAGGGCGGCTGTCCCGACTTGTCGCAGATCAAGCCGGCCCCATGACGGGCACGCGGGAACAGGCCCGCGGACTACGCTGGAAGGAGTCATGGATTCAGGAGGTCGTCGCCCATGGAGATTCTCCGCAAGAGCCGCCACGAGGCCCAGGCCGCGGTACTGGACGATTACCCGTCGACATGCGCCAGCTTCTCCTGGGAGGAGGCCCGCGGGTGGCTCGACGGCCTGCCCGACGGCGGCGGGCTGAACATCGCCCACGAGGCGGTGGATCGCCATGCCGCCGGCGAGGCGGGGGAGCGCATCGCGATCCGCTGGCTCGGCAAGTCCGGGACCCGACGCGAGATCCGCTATCGCGAGCTGGCCGAACTGAGCAGTCGCTTCGCCAATGTGCTGGAGACCCTTGGCATGGCCCGCGGCGCCGGCGTCTTCCTGCTCGCCGGGCGGATTCCCGAGCTCTACCTCGCGGTGCTCGGGGCGCTCAAGCAGGGGGCCGTGGTCACGCCGCTGTTCTCCGCCTTCGGCCCCGAGCCCATCGCGACCCGGATGACCCTCGGCGAGGGCCGGGTGCTGGTGACCACCACCAGCCTCTACCGTCGCAAGGTGGCCCCGATCCGCGATCGGCTGCCGAGCCTCGAGCACGTCCTGGTGGTCCGCGACGACGACTTCGAGGCGCTGCCCGAGGGCACCCGGGAGCTCGCCCCGCTGCTCGAGGCGGCCGCGTCCGACTACACGATCCCGGCGACCGACCCCGAGACGCCGGCCCTTCTGCACTTCACCAGCGGCACCACCGGCAAGCCAAAGGGGGCGCTGCACGTCCACCAGGCCGTGGTCGCCCACCACGCCACCGCCCGCTTCGCCCTCGACCTGCGCGCCGACGATGTCTTCTGGTGCACGGCCGATCCCGGCTGGGTCACCGGCACCTCCTACGGCATCATCGCCCCGCTCTCCCTCGGCGCCACCCTGGTGATCGACGAGGCGGAGTTCGATGCCGAGCGCTGGTACCAGATCCTGGAGCGCGAGGCCGTCAGCGTCTGGTACACCGCCCCCACCGCCGTGCGGATGATGATGAAGGGGGGCTCGGCGCGTGCCCGCGCCGGCAACTATCCCGCCCTGCGCTTCATCGCCAGCGTCGGCGAGCCGCTCAACCCCCAGGCCGTGCACTGGGGCATGGAGGCCTTCGGGCTGCCGATCCACGACAACTGGTGGCAGACCGAGACGGGCGGGATCATGATCGCCAACTTCGCCAGCATGGACATCCGCCCCGGCGCCATGGGCAAGCCCCTGCCCGGCATCGAGGCCGCGGTGCTGCGCCGCCTGCCCGACGGCGGCGTCGCGCCGGTCGAGCATGTCGACGACGAGGGCGAGCTCGCGCTGCGCGTCGGCTGGCCCTCGATGTTCCGCACCTACCTGCACGAGGAGGAACGCTACCGGCGCTGCTTCGTCGGCGACTGGTACCTGACCGGCGACCTGGCCCGCCGTGACCACGATGGCTACTTCTGGTTCGTGGGCCGGGCCGACGACATGATCAAGTCCGCCGGCCACCTGATCGGTCCCTTCGAGGTGGAATCGGCGCTGATGGAGCACCCGGCGGTAGCCGAGGTCGGGGTGATCGGCAAGCCGGACCCGGTGATCGGCGAGATCGTCAAGGCCTTCGTGGCCCTGAAGCCGGGCCATGAGCCCGACGAGGCCCTGCGCCGCGAACTGCTCGGCTTCGCCCGCAAGCGCCTCGGTCCCGCGGTCGCCCCCAAGGAGATCGACATCCAGCCCTCGCTGCCCAGGACCCGCAGCGGCAAGATCATGCGTCGCCTGCTCAAGGCCAGGGAGCTGGGCCTGCCCGAGGGTGACATCTCGACCCTGGAGACCCCGCGATGACCCCCCAGGACACCCCCGACACCCGGCCCGCCATCGGCGCCGCCGGCCTGGACGATCCCGAGCGCGCCCGGGCGCTGCTGTGGCAGATGGTGCGCATCCGCCGCTTCGAGGAGAAGTGCGCCGAGCTCTACAGCGCCGGCATGATCCGTGGCTTCCTGCATCTCTACATCGGTGAGGAGGCCATCGCGGCCGGTGCCATGCCCGCCCTGCGCGACACCGACAGCGTGCTGGCCACCTATCGCGAGCACGGCCATGCCCTGGCCCGCGGGGTGCCGGCGGGCGAGATCATGGCCGAGATGTACGGCAAGCAGGAGGGCTGCAGCCGCGGCCATGGTGGCTCCATGCACCTGTTCGACGCCGGCCGTCGCTTCGTCGGCGGCAGCGCCATCGTGGGCGGCTCCCTGCCACTGGCGGTAGGGTTCGCCCTGGCCGACCAGCTGGCCGGTCGCGACAACGTGACCGCCTGCTTCTTCGGCGACGGAGCCGTGGCGGAGGGGGAGTTCCACGAGTCCCTCAACCTCGCGACCCTCTGGCAGCTGCCGGTGCTCTTCCTGTGCGAGAACAACCGCTACGCCATGGGCACCGCGCTGGAGCGCCACCAGTCCCAGGTCGACCTGGCCGCCAAGGCCGCCGCCTACCGCCTGCCGAGCGAGTCGGTGGACGGCATGGACGTGGTGGCGGTGAGCCGGGCCACCGAGGCCGCGGTGGCCTACGTGCGCGGCGGCCAGGGGCCGATGTTCCTGGAGTACCGCACCTACCGCTTCCGCGCCCACTCGATGTTCGACCCCGAGCACTACCGCGACAAGGCGGAGGTCGAGCAGTGGAGGCAGCGCTGTCCCGTCGAGACGTTCGCCCGGGACGCCGTGGCATGCGGGCTGCTCGAGGCCTCGGTGCGCGACGAGATCGAGCGCGAGGTCGCCGAGGAGATCGACGCCGCCGTGGCCTTCGCCGAGGCCGGCACCTGGGAGCCGGTGGAGGACCTCTGCCACGATGTCTATGCCCGGGAGGTGCGCCCATGACCACCCAGACGATCGCCTACCGCGAGGCCCTGCGCCAAGGACTGCGCGAGGCCCTGATCCGCGACGACCGCGTCTTCCTGATGGGCGAGGACGTGGGCCGCTACGGCGGCACCTACGCGGTCAGCCACGGCCTGCTGGAGGAGTTCGGCGAGGCGCGCATCCGCGATACCCCGCTCTCCGAGTCGACCTTCACCGGGGCCGGCATCGGCGCGGCCCTCAACGGCATGCGCCCCATCGTCGAGATCATGACGGTGAACTTCAGCCTGCTCGCCCTCGACCAGATCATGAACAACGCCGCCACCCTGCGCCACATGTCGGGCGGACAGTACAGCGTGCCGGTGGTGATCCGCATGACCACCGGCGGGGGGCGCCAGCTCGCCGCCCAGCACTCCCACAGCCTGGAGGGCTGGTACGCCCACATCCCGGGGCTGCGCATCGTCGCCCCCGCGACCCACGAGGACGCCCGCGGCATGCTGCTGGCCGCCCTGGAGGATCCCGACCCGGTGCTGATCTTCGAGCATGCCCTGCTGCTGGGCGCCGAGGGCACCGTCGAGGGCGAGCCGCACCCCATGGAGCTCGACCATGCCGCCATCCGGCGGGAAGGCAACCAGGTCAGCCTGATCACCTACGGCGGCATGCTGCACAAGGCCCTCGCGGCCGCCGAGCAGCTGGCCGCCGAAGGCATCGACGCCGAGGTACTCGACCTGCGCACCCTGCGCCCCCTGGACGACGCCGCGATCATGGCCAGCGTGGCGAAGACCCACCGGGTGGTGGTGATCGACGAGGGGTGGCGCAGCGGCAGCCTGTCGGCCGAGATCATCACCCGCATCAACGAGCAGGCCTTCTTCGAGCTCGATGCCCCCCCGGTACGGGTCTGCAGCCAGGAGGTGCCGGTGCCCTACGCCAAGCACCTCGAGGACGCGGCGATCCCCCAGGTCGAGGACATCGTCGCCGCCGTGCAGCGGCTGCTCGGCTGATGACGAGGCAAGGAGAGACATAGGGATGGACGCATGAGCGAGTTCCGCATGCCCTCGCTGGGGGCCGACATGGAGAGCGGGACCCTGGTCGAGTGGAACATTCGACCGGGCGACCGGGTGGAGCGGGGTCAGATCGTCTGCGTGGTGGAGACCCAGAAGGGCGCCATCGACGTGGAAATCTGGGAGGGCGGGACCGTGGAGCGTCTCGTGGTCGAGGAAGGCCAGCAGGTTCCCGTGGGCGAGGTACTGGCGGTGATCCGTGCCGAAGGCGAAAAAGCCGAGGGCGAGGACGCCGCCCCGGAGACGGCACCGGCCGGCCGCCCGACGCCGACAACATCCCCGACACCGGCTCCCCGCGCGCCCGAGCGCGCGGCGACGCCCGCCGCGACAGCCGCCGGCGAACGGCTGCGCCTCTCCCCCGCCGCACGCAAGCGGGCCGGCGAGCTGGGGGTCGACCCGGCGACCGTGACCGGCAGCGGCCCTGGCGGCACGATCAGCCTGGCGGACATCGAGAAGGCCGCCGAGACGGCCCCCGAGGCACCTGCCGAGCCTCGGCTGGCCCGCCCCGCCGCCGGTCATGACGCCCATGCCGCCATGCGCCAGGCCATTGCCGCCGCCATGGCCCGCTCCAAGCGCGAGATTCCTCACTACTACCTGGGCCACACCCTCAGCGTGGAGCCGGCGCTGGCCTGGCTTGCGGCCTGCAATGCCGAACGCTCGGTGGCCGAGCGGCTGATCTTCCCGGTACTGCAGCTGCGCGCCGTGGCGATGGCGCTTCAGGAGGTGCCGGCCCTCAACGGCTGGTTCGTCGACGGCGCCTTCCGCCCCGCCGAAGGCGTGCACCTGGGGGTCGCCACCGCCCTGCGCGGCGGGGGCCTGGTGGCCCCGGCGCTGCATGATGCCGACCGGCTCGACCCCGACGCCATGATGGCCGCCCTGCGCGACCTGCTGACGCGCGCCCGAAAGGACCGGCTGAGAAGCTCGGAGCTCACCGACGCCGGCCTCACGGTCACCAACCTCGGCGACCTCGGCGTGGACAGTGTCCAGGGCGTGATCTACCCGCCCCAGGTGGCGCTGGTCGGCTTCGGGCGCATCGCCGAACGGCCCTGGGTACGCGACGGCCAGGTCGTGGCCGCCCGCTGCCTGCAGGTATCGCTGGCCGCCGACCACCGGGTCACCGATGGCGCCATCGGCGCCCGCTTCCTCACCCGACTCACCGACCTGCTGACGGAGCCCGACCGCCTATGGCCCCCCTGAGCCGCGACACCCTGCGCGACACCGTCACCGACGCCATCCTGGCGGTGGCCCCCGAGGCCGACCTCGACGCCTTGCCCCCCGGCCGACCGTGGCGAGAGCAGCTCGAGATCGACTCCTTCGACTTCCTCAACATCCTGGTCGACCTCGAGAAGCGCCTCGGCGTCAGCGTGCCGGAGAGCGACTACCACGAGCTCGAGACCCTTCAGGGTCTGCTCGACTACCTGGAGAGACGGCTAACCGGCTGAGGCTTGCCCTCGAGCACGTCGGCCTCTCTCCGGTCCGGACCTTACTGCTGAGGCGTGGTGGGCGACTTTTCGGCCGCGGGCGTTGCCACGGTTTCCGTCGTGGCATGTACCCAGCGCGCATGCTCGCGGGACACCCGCTCCTCGACCCGTTCCGCCAGCAGCCGCAGGGCCTCGCCGCGCGCCAGATCCCGGTAGGGTCCCGCTCCGGCGAGCAGCAGGAACTTCTCGTGCTTAAGGCTCTCGGCGGTGGAGCGGTATTGGATCCATAGCGGTCCGAACTGGTTGATCTGCTCGAAGGCCTCGAGGACTGCGATGAGCGCCCCCAACGTGGCGGTCAGCCAGCGGGCCCAGAGCAGATCCGCCAGGGAGATCACCGGTATCGCGGCGGCGAACACCACCTGCACCAGGCGGACGCCCTTGTGCCAGCGTCGACAGTCGCGGCTGCGACGACCATACCAGGCCAGCTGATCCTCCAGCCGTTGCCACTCGTCCGGCAGGTCCCCGGCGATGGCCGGCGCCTCGTCACGGTTCGCATCGTCCACGGCAGCCTCCGAAGCGTGTCGCCCGTCTTCAAGATAGCATCCGACCGTCGCCAACATGGAGCGTGGCGCGAAGGGGTGCAATACTGATCAACAAGGACTCGATGACGGCCCCGGTGAAGGGGTCAAGGGACGGGGCCACCCGCGCCTTCGAGCCCCACTATCCGATCTCGCGGACTGGCCCCGTCGACAGGGGGAACCGGCATGACGATTCGCTTGGTACGTGCGCTCTCTGTGGCTCTGCTGGGCCTGGTGCTGCTCGGCGGTTGCGAGAACCTCGACACCCGTGAGGGCATTGCCACCGGGATCGGCGGCGTCATCGGTGGCGTGCTCGGCAATCAGGTCGGGGGCGGCTCCGGCCGGACCATCGCCACGGTGATCGGCGCCGGACTGGGCGCCTGGATCGGCAGGGAGATCGGTGCTCGCCTGACCCGCGAGGACCGGCAAGCCATGGACACCACCCTCGACACCGCCGATGACGGGGAATCAGAGCGCTGGCGCAACCCCGAGACCGGCAACACCTACACCATGACACCCCGACGCACCTACCAGGAGGCCGACCAGCAGTGCCGTGACTTCGATCTCGAGGTCGTTGTCGATGGCGAGCGCCGTGCCACCAACGGCACGGCCTGCCGCCGACCGGACGGGGAGTCCTGGAACACGGTGGAGGCCTAGTCATGCAGCGGCGTCATCGGGGCTCCCACTGGCTCGCCGGCTCGCTGGCCGCCATGCTATTGCTGTCGCCGGCCCTGGCGATCCAGGATGATATCCAGACCATCCTGGGCGACGACGCTTACGATACCGGCAGCGACAGCAACGACAGCCCGCGCTACCCCGAAGACAATGGAGACGGGGACGATGACGACTGGAAGCTGCCGGCCATCGTGGCCGGTGCGGTGGCTCTTGGCCTGGTGGGGCGCTGGCTGTACCAGCGCAACCAGGCCCATACGCCGTCGAAAGACGACGCCATGATGTCCCGCCTTCAGCGTCAGGGCCCGGTCTTTGCGCCCAGCTACAACACCAGTGCCTTCGCCGCCATCGCCCCGGTGCGTGGCGACTGGCCCTTCGTGCTGAGCTTCTCCCACGAGGCCCCGGTCATGGTCACGCTGCGCCTCAGCGCCAGGGAAGTGCCGGAGGTCTACACCGTCCGTCTGCCCTTCGGCGCCGGCGACATCGGCGAGCACCGTCTGCAGTTCCGGCTGCCACCGGCCTTCGGTGACAGCGAACGCCCTGCCGCGATCGGCGTGACCGCCACCGACATGAGCGGCCAACGTCCGGCGCCCGGCTTCCGGATCCTGGCCCTGGGGTGCGGCCCCCGGGCGGTCGGCTCGGTCGCCATCGAGGAGGTCTCCTTCCTGCCGCGACGGATCCGCGCCCAGGCTCAGGAGCGCGCCTCCTACCGCTTCTTCTCGCATTCCGACTTTACCAACGCCGTGGCGGAGTTCATTCGCGTGGAGGACGCCAGCGATGGCGAACGCCAGTTCTTCGTCGACGAGGCGCCCATCGACGGAGGGCTCGCCGCCAACCGCAGCATCGCCCCCCGACAGTGGGACGGTCGCGACAGCTTCGAGCGGGTCTCCCGCGGCACCCATCGGCTCAAGGTCCGCGCCTGGGCCCCGACCGGCGGCTGGGTCACCGCCTGGTCGGGGTCGCGGGTCAACGTCGCGCCCTAGCGCCCTAGTCGGCCTGCAACTCCCGCCATGCCGCTTCCGGCAGGGCCTCCACCTCGTCTTGAGGCGCGAGCCGGCTGCCGGTGACGGTTTCCAGGAAGCGCACCGGCCGGTGAGGCGGGGCGACGAAGGGGGGCAGGCTCCAGAGCCGTCCCCGGGACCCCGAGACCACCAGCATCCGCATGGCCGGTATCGAGGTATCGATATCGACCATCGGCGGTTCGTGCGATCCACCGCCCAGCAGCGGGGTCAATGGTTGACCGGCGAGGGCATCCCAGAGACGCACGGCCCCGTCGGTCTGCCAGCTGATCAGGCGCTCGCCGTCGGGCGTGAAGGCCGCCCCGGCGACGCCGCCGTCATGGGACAGCGACGCCAGCAAGGCCCCGCTGTCCGCATTCCAGAGGCGCACGCCCTCGTCGCTCCAGCTGAGGATCCGCCGAGTGCCGGCATGCCACCGCGCCCCTCGCACGGCGGCATGGGCGAGCATCAGGTCTGCCTCTCCGACGAGGCGGACCCGGCCCTCCGCGGTGGCGACCACTACCGGCTCGCCCTCGGCCGCCAGGCGGGCATCGCGCACCAGCGTCCCCTCGACCGGCGTCGCCAGGATCGCGGGCGTCGGCGCCTCGGTGTCCCACAGGCTCAACCGCCGGTCCTCTCCCCAGATCAGCGCCCGCCCGCCGCCGTCCTCGGCGAAGCGCGCCCCGCGTAATCGGCATTCGCTGTCCGACGCCTCGGCATGCGCGAGCGGCTGCACCCGGGCGGTGCCCAGCCGCCACAGCCAGGCGGTACAGCCCCGCTCGCCCCAGAACAGCAGGCGGTCGGCGGCGGCCCCCCAGGCCACCCCTGCCAGCGGCGTGTCGCCGGTGGTCCCCCCGGGAGCAGCCAGCTCCAGGAAGCCCCCGTCCTCGCGATTCCAGACACGCACCTCACCGTCGGCCGTGGCGGTGAGAAGACGGCCACCGTCGGGGGAGAAGGCCGCATAGACGGCGTCCCGGTCCAGCCACTGGAGCGGGCGGTTGCCGGTCGGCGACCAGGACTGCAGGCGCCCCTCGAGGGTCACGGCCAGGACCCGCGCCTCGCCGGGCACCGGCACAGCATCGAGGACCGCCGCCCCGAACTGCCACCGCGCTGATGCGATGCCCTCAGTGACCGGGCCTCGCCAGCGACGCAGGTCGCCCGCTGCCGACCAGCTGAGCAGGTGCTCCCCCGTCGCATCGACCGCGACGCCGTCGATCCGCGCTGCTTGGCGCAGCGGCAGCCCCCGGGGCATGCCGTCGCCAAGCGACCAGATCCGCGCTTCCCGGCCGTGCCAGGTGATCAGCAGGCTCGACGTCGCTGCAGAGAGCGCGCCCTGCAGCGGACCGGGCAGGGTCGCCAGCGCTTTGCCGCTCCCGGCGTCCCACAGCCGGGCCGGTCCGCTGCCGGCGCTCCAGGTGAGGACCCGCTCGCCATCGCTGAGCGGCAGGGCGAGCTCGTTGTCGTGGCGCATGCCCGGCCCCAAGGGCGCCAGGGTATCGAAGGTTCGCAGGCTGGCGGTGCCACAGGCGCCATGGTTCCACACCAGCAGCCGGGCCGGGTCATCCAGGAAACGGGCGCCGACGGCCCGCCAGCTGCAGCGCCCCGCCCCGTCAGGAGGCAGGACGAAGTCCTGCCGCTCAGGCAGCCACAGCCGCCCGGCAAGGTCCCACAGCGCCAGCTCTCCCGTCCCGCGGCCCAGCGTCCCGCCGACTACCCTCGCTCCTCCCGCCGGCCCCGTTCCGGCCACCCGCACTGTCTCGCCATCCTGATGAATATAGGCCGTGCCGTCGTCACTCCAGACCAGCAGGCGTTCACTGTCGGGGGCAATGGCCACACCCACCGGTGCCACCCCGGGTAGCGGGCCGCGACGCACTCCGCTCGCCAGGCCCCAGATCCAGACCGCACCGCCGGCGTGGAGAGTCACCGCCGTGCCCTCCTCGGCGTCGCCGATCCACAGCCCCTCCAGCGCCGGTGGCGCCTCGAGCAGCAGCGCGCCGCTGCGACGATCGCGCACCTCGACGCGACCCGCCTCGCCTGCCACCGCGATGCGTCGCCGCCAGGGTGGTCGGTTGCCCGTGGAGTCGACCATTTGTATCGAAACGCCCAGGCTGGCGTCGTGGCGCTGCCAGAGTCGCACCTCACCCGAGGCCGTGAAGTCGGCGCTCACCAGCCCTGGGCCGACAGCGTCGATGGCTTCCAGGGTCGGGCCACTGCCCAGGCGCTCGCCGGCCCAGTAGGCGCTGGCCGCCCGTGCCGGATCCAGCGCCAGGGCCGCGGCCTGCATGAAGTGCATGCCCGAACGGAGGAGATCGTCGTCCCGGTCACGGGCACTCACCGCGTTGGCCCAGTGCAGGTCGGCCAGTCCCTGGCGGGTCGCCTGGGCCTGTTGATGCAGTGACCAGGCGACCCCGCCGAGGCCGATGACCCCTCCCAGCAGCGTCAGCCAGGTGGCCCTGACCCAGCGCCGCTTGATCCGCTCACGGCGCAGGCGCTCCTCGCGCTCAGCGTCGCGCAGGTCACGGCAGGCCTCCAGGTAGCGGCGTTCCCGCGCGTCGAGCGGCAGGGTGGCTTCCCGCGCCAGCGCCTCCGCCTCCTCCAGCCGCCCGCCACGATGGACCAGCAGCTCGTCGCTGTCGTCGCCCGCCTCCCAGTCGGCGGCGGCCCGACGCAGGCCCTCGTGGACCCTCAGGGCGTCGCGATTGGCCCGCAGCCAGTGGTTCAGCCGACGCCAGACCCGGAACAGCGATTCATGCGCCACCTCCAGGGTCCGCTCGCCCTCGTGGTCGCCGGCGATCAGCAGGCGCGCCTGGACGAAGCGCTCCAGCAGCGGCTGACTCTCCTCGGGCAGTGCCTGCCAGTGCACCACCTGACGGGTATAGCGCCCCTCGTCATCGAGGCGGACCAGGGCGAACAGCGCCCGGCGCAGGGCGTGCCGCTGCGCCGGTGTGGGCCGGGCGGCCGCGAGTACCGCCTCGGCGGCCTGTGCCACAGCGCCGTGCAGGCCGCCGAGTTCACGATATTCGGCCAGGGTGAGCCGGCTGTCGGCCCGGCCCCTCTCCCACAGCTCCCGCAGCGTGAAGGCCAGCAGCGGCAGGGCGTCCTCGGTGGCGGTATCGGCGACCATCTTCTGCGTCAGGCCCGCCTCGAGATCCAGGCCGGCCAGCTCCGCCGGCCCCTCGATGACCGCCGAGAAGCCCTCCACGGAGAGCGGCGCCACGGTCACTGGGGCCAGGGGGACATCCTGCCAGCCCGGCTGAGCCTGCAGGGCCCCCAGGAAGTCCGAACGGAGCGTGGCGATCACCAGCACGTCACCGTCGCTGGCCTGCACGACGGGATGCAGCAGGCGACGAAAGGCCGATGCCTGTGCGGAGTCCTTCAGCGCCTCCTCGAACTGGTCGATGACCAGCACCAGCGACGAGCGCTCCCGCCCGGAGGTGGCGTGCAATGCCTCGAGCGCCGCCGGCATCAGCCCCGGAGGTGCCGCATCCCGTCCGACCAGCGCCGCCAGCTCTGCGGTCGCCACGCCCTGGGCCTCGAGCCCGGCCAGAAGCCCGTCCACCAGGGCATCCCGGGGCCAGTCCCCGGGACGGATCGGCCCGATCAGTGCCCAGGTCTCCGGCGAGGCACGCAGCCGCGGCAGGATCCCGGCCCGCATCAGGGACGACTTGCCGCTCCCCGAGGCGCCCAGGAACAGCAGCAGGCGCGGGCCACCGAAGCGACGCAGACGGTTGAGGCGATCCAGGGCATGCTGGGTGTCGGCCTCGCGGCCGAAGAAGATGGCTGCGTCCTGCTCCTCGAAGGCCATCAGCCCGGGATAGGGCGGCCGGCGGGGATCCCAGTCGAACACCCCGGCGAGCGACCGGCGCAGCCGCTCGTAGCCTGACTCGGGTTCCTTGACCAGATCGATCACCTGCAGCTCGCGAAGCTGCGGACGAAGGGTACAGGGCGCGATGCGGATCGGCAGGATGGGCTTGCCGAGCGCCCGGGCATGGCTGATTTCGGCGAGACACCAGCAGGACGCCATGGAGGCGTCGCTGCACAGCACGATCAGCGCCTGACAGGCGCGCAGGCGACGGTAGAGCTCCTTCTCCCAGTCGCGTCCGGCCGGGATGCCATGCTCGACGTCGAAGTCGAGGAAGAGCGAGTGATGGCCGTGCCGCTGCAGCCAGTCGGCCAGCTCGGCGGCGGCCTTGGCATCCTGACTGCTGTGACTGATGAAGAGCGTGCTCATCCTGGCGGCCCGTATCACCCGCGAAGGGAAACGCCGTTGGCGTTACTCCCAGCCTAGGCGAGAGACGCCACCGCGTCCGGGCGGCGAGCCTCAGTCATCGAGCGCCGGCTGGTGGTGATCGACCACCCCACCGCGGGTGTCGAGCCCCAGGAAGCCGCCGGACTGGCGGCGCCACAGGGCCGCGTAGAGCCCATTCCGGGCCAGCAGCTCGTCATGCCGCCCGGTCTCGACGATGCGTCCCGCGTCGATCACCACCAGCCGGTCGAGCATGGCGATGGTCGACAGCCGATGGGCGATGGCGATCACCGTCTTGCCCGCCATCAGGGCGTAGAGCTGCTCCTGGATGGCCGCCTCCACCTCGGAGTCCAGGGCCGAGGTCGCCTCGTCGAGCACCAGGATCGGTGCATTCTTGAGCAGAACCCGGGCGATGGCGATCCGCTGGCGCTGCCCCCCGGAAAGCTTCACCCCGCGCTCGCCGACATGGGCGTCCAGGCCACGCCTCCCCTCGAGGTCGACCAGTTCCTCGATGAAGACGTCGGCATGGGCCTGGCGCACCGCCCGGCGGATGTCCGCCTCGCTGGCCCCGGGGCTGCCGTAGCGGAGGTTGTCGCGCACCGAGCGGTGCAGCAGCGAGGTGTCCTGGGTGACCATGCCGATGTGGCGCCTGAGAGATTCCTGGGTGACGCCGGCGATATCCTGGCCGTCGATCAGGATGCGCCCGCCCTGCAGGTCGTAGAAGCGCAGCAGCAGGTTGGCCAGGGTCGACTTCCCGGCCCCCGAGCGACCGATCAGTCCGACCCGCTCTCCCGGGGCAATGGTCAGGTCGAGCCCGTCGAAGACGCGCCGGGTCTCCCCTGTCGTTTGCCCCGCCCCCTGCCCATAGCCGAAGCGCAGCCCCTCGAGACGGATCTCGCCCCGCGACACCGACAGCGCCCGGGCATCCGGGGCATCCAGCACCGCCGGGGTACGGGCGATGGTGTTGATGCCGTCCTGCACGGTGCCGATGTTCTCGAAGAGTCCGGCCACCTCCCAGAGGATCCAGTTGGACATGAAGCGGATGCGCATCACCAGGGCGATGGCCACCGCGATCGCGCCCAGGGATACCGCCTCCAGGTACCAGGCACCGATGGCCGTGGCGACGACACCGGCCAGCAGCAGCGAGTTGAGGAGCGTGAGGGAGAGCGTCAGCTGGGTGGCGAGGCGCATCTGGCGATGCACCGTCACCATGAAGCGCTCCATGGCGTCGCGGGCGTAGGCCTGCTCACGTCGGGTGTCGGCAAACAGCTTGATGGTCTGGATGTTGCTGTAGCTGTCGACGATCCGCCCGGTCATGCGTGCCCGGGCATCGGCCTGGTCCATGGAGACCCGCCTGAGCCGCGGCACGAACACCCACATGATCGCCACATAGCCGGCCAGCCAGGCGCCGAGCGGCACCATCAGCCAGGGCTCTGCCTGGCCCATCAGCAGCATGGCGCCGGCGAAGTAGACGAGGACGTAGACCATCAGGTCCATCAGCTTCATCACCGTCTCGCGGATCGCCAGGGCCGTCTGCATGACCTTCTGGGAGACGCGCCCGGCGAACTCGTCCTGATAGAAGGCCAGGCTCTGGCGCAGCATGTGCCGATGCGCCAGCCAGCGGCCCAGCATCGGGTAGTTGCCGAAGATGCTCTGGTGGGTCAGCAGCGACTGCAGCAGGGTCAGCAGCGGCAGGCCGACCACCACCAGCGCCGCCATGCCCGCCAGGCGCCAGCCGTAGTCGGCGAAGAAGCCCTCGCGCTCGGCCCCGGCGAGCCAGTCCACCAGCTCACCCATGTAGTGGAAGAACAGCACCTCGGCCGCCGAGACCAGGGCGGTGACCAGCGACATGGCGATCAGCAGCGGCAGCACCGGCCGCGAGAAATGCAGGATGAACGGCAGCAGGCCCCGAGGCGGGACCTCCGGCTCGCCTTCCGGGTAGGGATTCACGAGGGACTCGAAGAAGCGGAACATGCGGGCCTCTGATGCGCCGCCGGGGCCCGGCGGGCGGGATGCCACCGGGGCCCGAAGGCCGCGGGATCCTCTCAGGATGGCCCCTCCCCCGACGCGTCGCCATCCTCTCAGCGGACGGCAGGTCGACGACGCTGCCGGCCTCGAACATCCCGCGACAGCAACCGATCAGGTGAGATGCACCGCCTCGAAGCGAGCCACTACCTGGCCGACGAGCCGCGTCGAGGTCACGGTCAGACTCCCGCAGGCCCTATCGGGTCGCCATGACGCAGTCCTCTCATTGATCGCCGACTTGTCGTCCAGGCAATGCCACCGTCAAGGTTCGGCCGCCGTAGCCGTGTTCCTGGTCGCGCCCCTGAACGGTCACCCGCTCGACACCGGCGGGGATCGCCACGCTGGAAAGCCGGCGCGTGAAGGGCTGCTCGTTGGCATGGTCGTGCAGCAGCTCACGCACCCCGTACTCCTCGCCGTCCGGTCCCAGCACCCGGAAGGCATCCGCATAGCGCGACGGCGAGTCGTAGGGTGAGGAGAGGGTCGCGTCGAAGTGGAAGCGGTTCTCGCCCGCACGATCCACCTCGACGCCGATGACATCGGGAAAGCGCTGGATGTCAGCGGCCAGGACGCTGCCCGTCAGCAGCAGGGCCAGTGCGGCCAGCGAGACCTTGAAGGTTCGCATCATGTCCTCCGGCATATCAGGAAAGGGGAGTGTCATGAGGCATCGGCGCTGGATGGGTCGGAACACCCTCGCCGAGCCTGTCGGATCATGCCCCCCTCCTTGCCTCCATGACCAGGCTTATCCGGGTCCCTCCATCCATTGGAGCACCTCAACTCGCCTTTGGCCACGACTTGAGCTGGAGCCAGGTCCTGGGCAGCTACAACCCCAGCTCGCTGAGTCCGGGGTGATCAAGGGGGCGAGGACCCTGAGGCCAGTGAAACAGCCGCTCGGATTCTGTGATCGGCAGGTCATTGATGCTCGCGTAGCGTGTTTTCATCAGCCCCTGCTCATTGAACTCCCAGTTCTCGTTCCCGTAGGCGCGATACCAGCTCCCCGCGTCATCGCACCACTCGTAGGCGAATCTCACTGCGATTCGATGGCCGGTGAACCCCCATAGCTCCTTGATCAGGCGATATTCATGCTCGCGTTCCCACTTGCGGGTCAGGAACTCGACGATCTGTGCCCGCCCTTGGGGAAACTCGGCACGATTGCGCCAGCGGCTGTCCGGGGTATAGGCAAGGGACACCTTTTCCGGGTCGCGACCGTTCCAGGCATTCTCGGCCAGTCGTACCTTCTGCTCGGCGGTCTCGCGGGTGAACGGCGGCAAGGGTGGCCGTATCTCGGATGATGTATCAGCACAGGCCATGAATGGGCTTCCCCTAAAGGTCCAGCGTGAGTGTATCGGCGTTGCACGTGCGGAGTAGCGTCGTGTCGCCTCCTTGGTGCCGGGGATGAGACCACATCATGACAGCAACCCCACCTCGATGATGATAATACCCGTGAGGCGTTGGCCCCATCGGAAACGCGAAGTGGCCGCCCCCTGTTGCCAAGGGAACGGCCACCCTTCCTGCTCGTCTAGCCTGCAGTCAGCTGTTCAAGTCTATTGCCCAGCACATCCCCACTTCACCATTATCAAGCACTTTCTTGTCAAAATACGGTGGAATGTCTGAGTGCTGAAAAAAATATATCCCTAGCACGAGAAGATCTGCACCACTGAACCCTGGCTTCAACTCCCTGGAAAGCTTGGATATATCTTCCTCGAGCCCTTTCTTGAAGTTCTTGTAATTTTCAAAAGACTGACACTTCAACTCCACAACAACCTTATCACTTGCCGTCATCGACATGCCGTTTAAAAGAAAATCCGCATCCTTTCTTTTCGAGACATAGACCCCCTGCTCCCTCAATAGATCACAGGTGCTGTCTTGACTCAGAATGAACGACCCTATTTCACTTTGCGCCCATTTCTCCCACCCTCCCTTCTGCGGCCACATCGAGCCAATCTTTTGATAGCTACCATTAACCCACTCCTCCACATAGCCCAAGAATTCCCGGGTCGATATTTGTGTCATAACCCACCCCACGATGCCACCAAGACAAGACATCACCATGAAAAAACAACTCCTGAGAGGCACTACCCAATCAGACCTTTACTCCTTTCGCCCCCGTCAGCTTAGAGATTTCATCAGGGTCCTTGGCTGTCAAGGCCATCAAGGAATTGACAATATTTGACGTATTGGCCGAGACAATACCTGAACTCATGGTTGAACTGGTTTGTGTGAGAATCATATCAAACGAGAAGTGCTCGACCGAAGACTTCCCAGCAGAGGCCTTCCAGGAATTCTGATCAATCTGCAAATAAAGGAACCGAACCTTCATCTCGTTGATAGGGGGAGACGTTCCCTCGACCGGAGAAAGGTAATAAAAACTCACAACATGATTGAGAGTCTGGGACTGAGAGGAAAATGAAAGCTTGAGACTCTTCAGTGTCTCTGAAATTTCCGTCAATATACCATCAAGCTGCGTAAGCACCGACTCAGGCAAGCTCAAGGCCCCGAACAGCGCATTAAGCAAGTCAACATGAAGGTCCGCCGAAGTGGTGGAAAGTGATTTCGTTTCTGTACTTGCCTCCATCCCGGGCAGGTACATCACGATATCCTTTACCGTACCACCTGTCATGACATAGTTTTTTGCATTTGCCGTATCTATGACAAACTGGGCTGCCTGCTTTGAATCTGACAAGTCATAAGGATCTGGATGCTTATTGTACATTACCAAAGCCGTCAGAACCGCAATGTAAGACTCCAGCGTCTGCACATCCTGAATCAGAAGAGCATCATTGTTAGTCGGCGCATCTGGAACCGTCGTGATAGTGGTAGCACTGCTCGCTTTTCCCACATTATTAAGAAGTGAATCAAGGTCACTGGAACTTGGGGCTTCAGCCGTAAGCGCCACTGGGCTAACACTGAGATTGAAGATGCTCTCCAATTTGTTTAAAGAATGTCGATGCCCTGCTTCGGAAAACACCGTCTGTGCAAAGGTAATGGAATCCTTGGAAAATTCACCCTTGACTTCCTGCGCCATGTTCATTGGTGCTGCTCCTGTCACGTTGTGCGGATGAAACAAGTGTCATCCGGCTTAGCGCCAGCGGGGGTATCCTGATGGCTCCTTCAGTACAGATGGCGTCCTGTCATGGCGCAGTATCATCGCGGTAGCAGCAACTCGTCGGGCGAGGGCCGGCATCGCGTGATCGGCCGAGCCGATCCCGGGGGATTCAGGGGGATGACGACGCCTATCCTCTTAGCCGCATCATCCTGGTATCAGCAAGGGGCTGGCCGCTCGGGTCCGGGAACCGGGGATGGCTCGTCGAGGGCGTGGTGCGATAGATCATGGCGAGGCAGGGCAGGGTCATGATCAGGCCGGCCTGGCCGCCATCCTCCCAGCACTCCCTGGCCTCCTGCAGGGTTCGCTCCGAGGGCGCGACCAGCCAGGCAGCATGGGAGCGGATGAGCCTGGCATGGTGCTGCATCCAGGCGCAGGGCTCCTGCGCCTGGAGAGCCTCGAGTCGCTGCGCATACGACAGCGCCGGCAGGGGATGCCCCTGCATCAGGCTGACCTCGGCCGCCGTGATCAGGAAGCGGTGACGGTTGTGACCGGCAGCCCCCCGAGCGAGGAGCCTCTCCCCTTCCGCCAGCGCCCGGCGACGCGACGGCGGTGACGCCGCCAGCAGCGCCAGCGTACCCAGCACCCAGGGACCGAGATGGCGTTCGAGCCCGTGCCGGCGGACCAGGTGCCAGGCCCTGCGAATGGTGTTGCAGGCCGCTTCGTGGGAACCGGCCACCAGCTCGATGCGTGCCTGGCTCTCCAGCAGGAGGGCCTCGGGGCGCGGGGTGCCCATGGCCCGTACCATCCCGAGGGCGGTCTCGACGTGCTCTGCCGCCTCCTCATGGCGCGCCAGCGAGAGCAGCGTCCAGGCGAGCGCCTGTCGCGCCCTCAGCTCGATCCATCGGTCGTCGAGCTGACGCCCGAGTTGGGCGGCCCTCTCGCCATCCTCCAGCGACGCTTGCGTCTCGCCGGCATAGAGCCGGGTCGTGGCCCGCATGACGAGACTGGCGGCTTCGAGGTCGACATGGGCGGACCGCCGACTCAGTTCGACGCAGTAGCCATAGAGACGGCCCGCCTCCTGCATGCGTCCTTCCGCATAGAGCGCATCGGCCAGCCCGATCGCCGCCCCGATCCACAGTCGCCGAGAGTCGCTCAATCGCGCCTCCTCGAGGGCCCGCAGCTGGCACCGGCGGCCACGGGCCTGCCCCTCGCGGGCCAGCTCCAGCCTGCCCAGCAGGCCATGCGTCTCCGCGAGACTCTCGGGGATATTCCGGTCGCGCACCAGGGGCAGGATGGCCTGCAGCTCGACCTCTTCGGCGTCGAGCTCGTCCAGCATCTCCAGGGTGGCGGCCAGGCCCAGGCTGGCGGCGATCCGCTCGCTGTCATGCCGCGCCTCGCGGCAGGCGAGCCGGAACCGATGGCGAGCCTCGTGGATCAGGCCCTGCGCGAGGCAGACCCGCGCATGCAGCAGGTGACAGCGGGCCTCATCACGAGGCGCAGGATCGAGCTCGGCAAGCTGGCGCAGCAGGGGAAAGGCCTCGGCATGGCGATGATGCTCGAGCCTCTCCTCGATGGCTCGGATGAGAGCGGCGGGCGCCTGGGGCGACCGTGCCTTGACCAGGTGCTGGGCTTGGCGCACCACATCGCGCGCCTCGAAGTGACTGGCGAGCTGCAGGTGGAAACGCTCGCGCTGCCCCTCGGGCATGGCCTCGTAGATGCCCTGACGGATCAGCTCATGCAGGAACTGCCAGGTGTCGACGTCCAGGGGACGCACGAGGCTCAGTCGCGTCGGTCCCACCAGGAGGGCGTCGGCCGAACTCCCCAGCAGCTGGTTCAGCAGGGGCAGGGAGAACCGCTGGCCAATGACCGCCGCCAGGCGCAGCGCATCGAGTTCCCCATGGCCAAGCTGGTCGAGCTTGCTCTGCACCAGGTGCTTCATGCTCGCGGGCAGGGCCGGGTCGGGATGCAGCCGGAGAAGCTGGGTGAGGAACAGCGGATTGCCCTGGGCCTTCTCCACGCACAGGGCGGCGTGGGCGGGATCGATATCCGCGAATTGCTCGCTCAGGGCCAGTGCCTCGTCATCTCGCAACGGGCCCAGCTCGATCAGCGACAGCGGCACATCCGTCAGCCGCGGCCTCAGGTGGGACTCCCAGTGATCCTGCTCGATGCGTGAGGTCAGGAGCCAGGCCACCGGGGCATCGCGGGTCGCCCGGACCAGCCCCGCCACGGCAGAAAGCAGCGCGTCGTCCGCCCAGTGCAGGTCCTCCATGACCATCACCTGGGGACACACGGCGGCCTCGCGCAGGATCAGGTCGCCCAGGGCCTGGACCCGTTGCCGGATGAGAGCCTCGGGGGCCAACGACGCCTGTACGGTCGATGGCGCAATGCCCAGCAGGGGCCGCAGCGCCAGGACATGCGCCTCCGGCAGCGCCAGTGCCTCGAACCGGTCGAGGAGCCGATGATCGAAGCGTGCGCCGCTACCGGCACGACCCAGCAGCGAGCGGAGCCACTGCCCCAGGGGGTCATCCTCGACCCGCCGTCCGTAATCCAGCACGGCGGCCTCATGCAGCCCGACCCGCTGCTGCCGGGCGAGTTCGACGAAGGCGGTGCACAGGCGAGTCTTGCCGATGCCGGCCAGGCCGCGCAGGTAGATCGTGTGACCGGCCCCATGGGCGCAGGTGGTCTCCAGCGCCGAGGTGAGCTGGCCAAGCTCGAAATGCCTGCCGACCAGGCCACCCCCCGGCACCGGTTCGCAAGGACGTCGCGCCAGGCAGCGCAGGAAAGGCTGCCCCGTGTCCTCGAACAGGAAGTGCTCCGTGAGCTGCACGACGAGGTCGCGATGGACACGAACGCCGGCCGCCGGGCCCTCGGGCCAGGCGGGGGCCGAACCCATCACCTCCCCATCGGAGGGACGCCACTGCTCGACCCTGAGAGCGACCCGCAGACGCCCCGCGGCGCGATCGCTCAGGGCCATCGCGCACTGCAGGCTGCGCAGGGCATCGCTGCGATAGGCACGAGGCACGCCGAAGATCGCCTCATGGGGTGGCGGGCCCGCGCCGGGCTGCAGGATGCCCCCGTATTGTCCCACCATGGAGGCCAGCGGTGGGGTGGACGCGTCCGCCAGCGGCTCCACGACTATCCTGATGACGGTGCGCGCCTCGTCAGGCCTCTCGGGCCCCTCCTCCCGTGGCCGCGAAGCTGGCGGCATGAGGTCGGCAACCTCCACCTCGTAGACGAGGGCCAGGTGACGGGCGGTCCGGAAGAGGACGGGCCGGCCGCTTTCGGCTCGCTTGATGGAGGCGATGGAGAGCCAGTGGTGACGGTCGACACAGTGCTGGGCCAGTGCATCCTGACTCAGCCCCAGTCGCTGGCGATGCTGCTTCAGGCGACCGGGGTCCAGGATCACTCGGCCAGCGTGAGGTCGCTCCGTGGTCAATGAGCGGACCTCCGGGGAGGCATGCCCCACGTTCGCCGCCTCGTCCGTTCCATGGTCAGGATTGCTCCTGCAACTGCCAGTCGTTGTCGGTGAGCGGCTGCCCGCCCTCGGGCGTGACCCGCACGGTATCGCTCAGGCCGATGCCCCACTGGCCCGGCAGCCGCAGGCAGAGCGGCAGGTGGAAGACCATGTCGGCCTCGAACTCGCGGTTCTGGCCGCGGGCGATGTAGCCCGTCCCCTCGACCCAGCTGGGCGGGAACTGGGCCCCCACCGCATAGCCGAACACGCCGGAGAAGAACGCCCGGTCGGCATGGGGGGCCAGCACGGCCTCGGCCGCCCGGGCCGCCTCGTCGAAGGTATGGCCGGGTCGCATGGTGGCGACCAGCGCCTCGAACATGCCGCGACAGACATCGCGCAGCGCCTGCATCTCGGCGCTGGACCGACCGGCCACGGCGGTGCGCATCATCGGCGCGGTGTAGCGCTGGTAGGCGGAGCCGAACTCCAGAAACACCGGCTCGTCCGCGGCGATCACGTGCCGCTTGTGGTTGACGTGGATGATGCTGATGCGCCGGCCAGTGGTCACGATGGGCTGCAGGCTCATGAACTCGCTGCCGGCAGCCAGCAGGGCCCGGCTGCCCTCCGCCGCCACCTCGTTGTCGGTGACGCCGGGCGCGATGGTCGCCATGGCCGCCCTGAGGCCGATGGACGTGATCCGGGCACTCTCGCGCAGGCAGTCGAGTTCCGCCGGCGTCTTGACGATACGCAGGCGATCGAGCAGTTCGCCCCCGTCATCACGGAAGCGCCCGGCACCGAGGCGGGCCTGAAGCTCGCGAATGACGCCATGGCGAAGGCCAGCCCCGAAGGCATCCAGGCCGATGGCCCGGAACGGCGCGAGAACCTCGGCCAGCGGCTCGATCACCTCCTCGATGCCTTCCCAGCGATAGCCCAGGATCTCGTCCACCCTGGCCGTGACCACGGCAGGGCCGGTCTCGATGGAGGGCACCTGCAGCACCAGCCGGTCGGCCGAGACCACCAGGCAGGTGTACACCGAGACCTCGAAGGTGTGATAGCCCGTCAGGTAGAAGATGTCGGCAGGGTCGGTGAGCAGCAACGCCTCGAGCCCGGCATCCCGCATGGCCTGTCGCACGCGGCGGCGACGGGCGTCGAACTCCTCGGGGGGAAAGGGCAGCTCGCTCTCGGCGAGGCAGTCAGCCAGGGCATGGCGGTAGGCGTGGTGATCCATCGAGTGACGCTCCAGGGTGAACGGGGTTCCCTGGCAGTGTAGCCATGCCGGGCGTCAGGACAGCGCGTCGGCTCAAAATATCCCTGTTACCATCCACGTCGGTTTCGTAGAATCCAGCCTCGAGTTTCGATGCCACAGGACAATGCAATGGGCAGGGCCTTCCAGAACCGCAAGGAATCCATGGCCAAGACGGCCGCCGCCAAGACCAAGGTGTACAGCAAGTACGGTCGCGAGATCTACGTCTGCGCCAAGCAGGGCGGTATCGACCCCTCCGGCAACCTGGCCCTGCGCGGGCTGATCGAGCGAGCCAAGAAGGACCAGGTGCCTTCCCACGTGATCGACAAGGCGCTGGACAAGGCCAGCGGCGTGGGCGGCGAGGACTTCTCCCCGGCCCGCTACGAAGGCTTCGGGCCGGGCAACTGCATGGTCATCGTCGAGTGCCTGACCGACAACCCGAACCGCACCTTCGGCGACGTGCGCGCCTGCTTCAACAAGGCCAAGAGCAAGCTCGGCACCCCGGGCAGCGTCAGCCACATGTTCGACCACTGCGCCATCCTTGCCTTCCCGGGCGATGACGAGGAGGCCACCCTCGAGGCGCTCATGGAGGCCGATGTCGATGTCACCGACATCGAGGACGAGGAGGGACACATCACCGTTTTCGCCCCCCATACCGAGTATGCAAAGGCCAAGCAGGCCCTGATCGATGCCTTCGGCGAGCTCGACTTCGAGGTCGACGAGATCCAGTTCGTGCCCCAGACCGTGACCCCGGTCGAGGGCGACGACGTGGCGATGTTCGAGAAGCTTCTCGACACCCTGAACGATCTGGACGACGTGCAGAACGTCTTCCACAACGCCGAGATCCAGCAGGAGGCGTGACGCGGCCTTCCCCCGCCGCCCTCATGGAACGGCCGGCCCGAGGGGCCGGCCGTTCCATGAGGGACCAGCCTTGAGGGGCATGGGCGTCACGCCATGCAGTGGTGGTTCATGAAAGGCCGTGGCGGGTCATGCAGGGCGATGCCCTGAGCGAGGGACGCTCAGTCACGCGCCCCGACGGGAACCATCAGGTGCTGGTAGTCGGTGCCCTTCCACATCACGTAGGGGCCGCCGTTGTCCGGATCGGTCGGGTAGCCCTCGAGCAGCGCCGCCGGGGCGATGATCATCAGGTGCGGCCCTTCCTTGATCCACTCGTTGTCCTCGGTGGGTCCCTCGGCATAGGGGTCGACATTGCTCGCCCCCTCGTCACCGGCCAGCATGTAGGCGATGCCCAAGGACTCGACCGTGATCGGCTCCTTGCTCTGCCAGGCCTTTGCCCAGTGCATCCAGGCCTCGTCGAGGCACATCGGTGCGGTTCCGGCCAGGCTTGGTGGCGTCGGCATGCAGGTAAAGCCGTTCGAGCCCTCCTTCAGCACGTTGCCTTCCCAGTCGACCACACTGGCGCCTTCCGTCAGGACCGGCGAGGCGGCCGCCAGGGCGTCATCGATCATCGCCTGGTCGGCCAGGGCCACCCCGCTCCCGGCCAGGCACGCCAGCAGCGCGACCAGGCCCGGTCCAACCTTACCTTTCATACCGCCATAGAGATGCTTCATTGTCGCTGTCCTCCCGATGCGGGAGGGAGCATCGCCGCGTTGGCCGCGCCGTCAGGCAGGTCATCGCCGGCAGGGCGAAAGCCCTCCCGGATATCCGGGGCTCTCCCTTGGCCGCGTTAGCTCTTGAGCCGTGTTCCAGTACAGTCCCGGATACCCGGGCCGACCAGAGAGAGGACAGGAAAACCAGCCGAAAGCATGAGAGGGAACATCGATAACGGCAGGCAGCGGCCTCAGCGCTCGTCGTGGGCCGCCCGCCAGTCCGCCGCGGCCTCCTCCACGCCGGGCTCCCGGTCGCCGCTCAGCGCGGCACGCCGTTCGGCCTCCTCCTCGCGCACGTCATCGATCACGGTCATCAGCTCGTCCACGTCAACGGTGCTGGTATCGTGCTCGAAGCAGCCGGTCAGCTGGCTGTCCGGGTGCAGGTCGCCGGCTTCATAGAGCGCCCAGATCTCCTTGCCGTAGTCGGTGGCCAGAAGCTCCGGGGCGAAGCGGCCGAAGTAGCGACGCATGTTGTCGACGTCACGCTCGAACATCCACTCGGCGCTGTTGTTGCCGGCGGCGTCCACCGCCTGGGGCAGGTCGATGATCACCGGCCCGTCGGCGGCCAGCAGCACATTGAACTCGGACAGGTCGCCGTGAATCAGGCCGGCACAGAGCATCTTCACCACGTCGGCTAGGATCTTGGCGTAGTACTCGCGGGCTTCTTCGGCGCTCAGGGTCACGTCGTCCAGGCGCGGGGCGGTCAGCCCCTCGGCATCGCTGATCATCTCCATCAGCAGCACGCCGTCGATGAAGCCATAGGGCTTGGGCACCCGCACGTCCGCCGCGGCAAGCCGGTAGAGGGCATCGACCTCGGCGTTGAGCCAGGCCTGCTCCTGCTCCTTCTGGCCGTAGCGGGTCTTCTTGGCCATCGCCCGGGAGCGACGGCTGTTGCGCTCGCGTCGCCCCTCCTGGTACTGCACCGCCTGCTTGAAGCTGCGCTGCTTGGCTTCCTTGAAGACCTTGGCGCAGCGTCGCTCGCCATGGGAGCGCACCACGAACACCTGGGCTTCCTTGCCGCTCATCAACTGGCTCTCGACCTCGTCGATCAAGCCATCGTCGACCAGCGGTTGTAGTCTCTTCGGTATCTTCATAACGCCTGTACGGGGCCCTGCCTTGCCGGTGACGCGCCTTCGAACCAGGCGCCTGATACATCATCTCATGATCGAGGCGGAAGCGTACAAGTCACTACGGGCACGATTCCCCTCCGCATGCCTATCTTGCCACGGGGCCATGACACCTGCTCGCGGCTGGCCCCGATACGAAAGCGCCCGCCCGCGGCAGGACCGGGGGCGGGCGCAGGACGGGGCGCCGGGCGGATCAGGCCGGCTGGGTGTCCTTGAGGGTGGCCATGTCGATCACGAAGCGGTACTTCACGTCGCCCTTCTGCATGCGATCGTAGGCCTCGTTGATGTTCTTGATGTCGAGCATCTCGATGTCGCAGGTGATGTCGTGCTCGGCGCAGAAATCCAGCACTTCCTGGGTTTCCGCCATGCCCCCGATCAGCGAGCCGGCCAGCACGCGGCGCTTCATCACCAGGTTGCCGCCCATCAGGGCCGGGTCCACTTCCTGGATCAGGCCGACCAGGATGTGGGTGCCGTCGTACTTCAGGGTGGCGAGGTAGGGATTGAGGTCATGGGGGACCGGCACGGTGTCGAGCAGGAAGTCGAAGTGCTCGGCCGCGGCCGCCATCTGGTCGTCGTCGGTGGAGACGATGACGTGATCGGCACCCTGCTTCTTGGCCTCGCCGACCTTGGCCTCCGAGCGGGTGAACAGCGTGACCTCGCAGCCCAGCGCCTTGGCGAACTTGACGCCCATGTGGCCCAGGCCACCCATGCCGATGACGCCGACCCGGTCGCCGGCCTTGACGCCGTAGTGGCGCAGCGGCGAGTAGGTGGTGATGCCGGCGCACAAGAGCGGTGCCGCCGCGGCGGGGTCGAGCTTGTCGGGCACCGAGACCACGAAGCGCTCGCTGACCACGACCGAGTCGGAGTAGCCCCCCTGGGTCATGGCGCCGTCATGACGGTCCGGGCTGCCGTAGGTCATGGTCATGCCTTGCCAGGCAGTACTGCTCCAGGTCATCCTGGCAGGCACGGCAGTGGCGGCAGGAATCCACCATGCAGCCGACGCCGACCACATCGCCGACCTTGTACTTGGTGACCTCGCTGCCGACGGCGGTGACGCGGCCGACGATCTCGTGGCCAGGCACCAGGGGATACTGGCTCATGCCCCAGTCGTTGCGGGCGAAGTGCAGGTCGGAGTGACAGACACCGCAGTAGTCGATCTCGATGGACACGTCGTCCGGGCGCGGCGTGCGACGCTCGAAGCTGAACGGGGCGAGGTCCGACTCGGCCGAATGGGCGGCATAACCTTTGGCTTGATGGCTCATGGGTTCCGTGTCCTCCTGAGAGAGTGGGCTCATGCGGATGATGAGGGCCGACCATTGTGGCCCTCCCGGCCCCTCTCCGCGACAGACGATCCTGCGTGATTCTTGCCTATTCCTCCAGGAACCGGCGCATGGCGCATCGCTTTATCGCCAAAAACGACATGATCCGGTTGTCGCGAGGCCCTATAATCGTCGCCCCGGACGGCCGTTTCCGGCCCGTCATCCCCCGACAGGACTTCGCCCATGCCGCTTTCTCCCCGCCTGAAAGCGCTGATCGACCCCCTGATCGACCGCGATGGGTTCACCCCCAGCGCGGTGCCGTCGGTCTCGCTGATGGCCTGCCACCAGCAGGTGCCGCGCACCCCGCTGATGTACGAGCCGAGCCTGGTGATCGTCGTCCAGGGCCGCAAGATCGGCTATCTCGGCGATCGCGAGATCCACTACGACCCGGGTCAGTACCTGGTGCAGACCCTGCCGCTGCCCTTCGAGTGCGAGACCTTCGCCACCCCCGAGGCCCCGCTGCTGGGGCTTTCCGTGCGCATCGACCCGGCGATGCTCAGCGAACTTGTGCTCGAGACCGGCCTCGACACCGCGTCGAGGGACGGCGAACCTCTGCCGATGGCCTCGGTGGCGATGACCGCGAGCATGCAGGAGGCGGTGGTGAGGCTCCTGCGGGCCCTGGGCGACCCACTGGATGCGCGGGTGATGGGCGAGGCCCGGGTGCGGGAGGTGATCTTCGAGGCCCTCAAGGGCGAGCAGGGACCGGCGTTGCGGGCCCTGGTGCACCACCAGGGGCACTACTCGCAGATCATCCAGGTGCTCGCGCAGATGCATGCCGACGTGACCCAGGTCGCCTCGGTGGAGGGCCTGGCCCGGGAGGCCAACATGAGCGTCTCGTCGTTCCATCAGCACTTCAAGCAGGTCACCCGCGCCACTCCGCTGCAGTACCTGAAGCGGCTGCGGCTGATCAAGGCGCGGCTGCTGCTGAGTCATGACGACTTGAATGTCAGCCAGACCGCCCAGGCGGTGGGCTATCGCAGTGCGGCCCAGTTCAGCCGCGACTACAAGCGCACCTTCGGCGCGAGCCCCCTGCAGGATCGCCGCCACACCGAGACCGCGGCCACCCAGCGCTTCGACCAGGCCAGGGCGTCGGCCGGCGCCCCCTAAGGCGCCGGCCGGCGTCAGCCGTGGCCGTCGCGACGGGGGATGCGCTGCAGGTGCAGGTGACGCATCAGGCGAATCGCCGGGCGCACCAGGAACTGGACGCTGCCGAGGATGAACATCCAGATCGCCAGGTGCTCCTGGGAGGGGTACAGGAACAGGATGCTGCCGACCAGGAACCACAGCGCGATCAGCACATCGTTGAAGATGCTCAGCGTCTCGTAGCGCCGGCGGATGATCAGTTCCTCGCGTCCCAGGGTCAGGGTGAGGGAGTCATCGGGGGATGATGGCTCCGCCATGAACGCCTCCTGATAGCAATGTGTGGGGACACACTACCAGCTAGCCGCGGATGCGACGGGCCCGGAAGCTGCGCCCCTTGAGCTTGCCGTTGGCCAGCTGGTCGAGGGCCGCCCGGACGACGTCCCGGCGCACGGCCACGTAGGCGCAGTTGGCGAGCACCTTGATCTTGCCCACCTGGTCGCCGGCGATCCCGCCCTCGCCGGTCAGGGCGCCGAGGATGTCGCCGGGGCGCAGCTTCTGCTTCTTGCCGCCACCGAGCTCGAGCGTCGCCATGGCCGGCGTGACAGGAGTACGCTCCAGGACCGCGCGGGAAGGCAGCGGCTCCGTTTCCAGCGTCTCGCCCAGGAAGTCGGCGAGCCGCGCCAGCCGGTAGTCCTCCTGCTCGGCCACCAGGGTACAGGCCATTCCGGAGCCCCCGGCGCGGCCGGTGCGCCCGATGCGGTGGACGTGCACCTCGAGCTCCCGGGCGATGCGGTAGTTGAACACCGCGTCCAGGGCATCGATGTCCAGCCCGCGGGCGGCCACGTCGGTGGCCACCAGGATCGAGACGCTGCCGTTGGCGAACAGCACCAGCAGGCGGTCGCGGTCGCGCTGCTCGAGGTCGCCGTGCAGCGCCAGGGCGCTGAAGCCCGCCTCGTTCAGGGCATCGGCGACCTCGTCGGTCTCGCGCTTGGTGTTGCAGAACACCACGCTGGCGGCGGGCCTGACGTGCAGCAGCAGGCGGCGCAGCGCCTCGAAGCGGGCCGATTCGTCGGCCACCCGGTAGAAGTGCTGGCGGATCGTGGTCTCGTCATGGGGCTCGACCACCT
This sequence comes from Halomonas aestuarii, assembly GCF_001886615.1. Classification (NCBI taxonomy): domain Bacteria; kingdom Pseudomonadati; phylum Pseudomonadota; class Gammaproteobacteria; order Oceanospirillales; family Halomonadaceae; genus Halomonas; species Halomonas aestuarii. Next base: position 2,314,866 of record NZ_CP018139.1, on the reverse strand, counting down.
CCACCGTGACCGGGTCGCGCATCAGGCCCTCGGCGATGGGCCGGATGGCCTCGGCATAGGTGGCGCTGAAGAGCAGCATCTGGCGGCTCGGCGGGGTCTCGGCGATGATCGCCTCCATGGCGGCCTGGAAGCCCATGTCCAGCATCCGGTCGGCCTCGTCCAGCACCAGGGTCTCGAGCCCTGAGAGGTCGAGCGAGCCCTTGCGCAAGTGCTCCTCCACCCGCCCCGGGGTGCCGACGACGACATGCGCGCCATGCGCCAGCGAAGCGAGCTGCGGCCCCAGGGGAGCGCCGCCGCACAGGGTCAGCACCTTGACGTTGGGCAGGCTGCGCGCCAGGCGACGCAGCTCGCCGGCCACCTGGTCGGCGAGCTCCCGGGTCGGGCAGAGCACCAGCCCCTGCACCCGGGCGCTCGAGAGCGTCAGCCGCGAGAGCAGCCCCAGGCCGAAGGCCGCGGTCTTGCCCGAGCCGGTCCTGGCCCGGGCGATGACGTCGCGTCCCGCCAGCATCGGTGGCAGGCTCTCGGCCTGGATCGGCGTCATGGTGCGGTAGCCCAGCGTGGCGAGATTGGACAGCAGTTCCGGCGCCAGCGGCAGCGCGGCGAAGTCGGCAGAGGAATCGGACAAGGGGAGTGACCTGAGATGCTGAGGGGAAGAGCGGACGGCGGGGCCGTCGGGCCAGGGCCCTGTAGGGATGATGTGGATCAAGGAGGATACCAGAAAGTGGCGCCCATCACCCGGATCGGCGCCATCGGGCGGGGAAGGGTCTGACGTCGGGGAAAGCGATCTTCTATAGTGCAGTTACGCGAGTGCCTCACCCCACCCGACGAGGGAGCCCGACCACCGACCATGTGCCTGGCGATACCCATGCAGATCACCCGCCTCGACGGCGACACGGCGCGAGCGACCTCCCGCGGCATCGAACGCGATATCGACCTGATGCTGGTCCAGGACCAGGCCCTCGCCGTGGGCGACTTCGTCATCGTGCATGTCGGCTACGCCCTGCAGCGACTGCATCCCGACGATGCCCTCGAGACCTGGCGACTGCTCGACGAGATGGATGCCGCCGGCGACCCGGACGACGGAGCCCCGCAAGGTGCATGAGTTGAGCCTGTGCCGGTCGCTGGTCCGCCAGGCCACACTGGTCGCCGCCGAGCATGGCGCGCCAGGCATACGTCGCGTCTGCGTGCGCATCGGCCCGCTCTCCGGCGTCGAGGCCGAGCTGATGCGCGAGGCCTTTCCGCTGGCCAGCCGCCATACCGCCGCCGAGGGCGCGCGGCTGGAGATGACGACCTCGCCGGTGCGGGTGCACTGCCCCCGCTGCGAGCGGGAGGCCGAGGCCCGGGTCAACGACCTCAGCTGCCCCCTCTGTGGCCACTGGCAGACCCGGCTGACCGGCGGCGACGAGCTGCTGCTGGTGAGCGTCGACCTCGCCGCGCCTATCGCCGCCCCTTCCGTCCCGTCGAGTCCCTAGCCCCACCGAGCAAGAAGGAGCCCCATCGTGTGCCAGACCTGCGGCTGTGCCCTGCCCGACCACCTTCAGCATGCCTCGACCGAGCATGATGTCCACACCGTGGAGGTGCTCGAGGGCCTGAAGTCCCACAACGACGCGGCCGCGCGTCACAACCGCGAGCACTTCGACCGTGCCGGCCTGCTGGTCGTCAACCTGATGTCCTCGCCCGGCGCCGGCAAGACCCGCCTGCTGGAGGCCACCATCGAGGCGCTGGGCGGCCGCCACCGGCTGGCGGTGATCGAGGGCGATCTGGAGACCGAAAACGATGCCCGCCGCATCCGCGCCAAGGGGGTGCCGGCGGTCCAGATCACCACGGGCAGCGCCTGCCACCTGGATGCGACGATGGTGCACCGCGCGGCCCACGCGCTGTCGCTGGACGAACTGGACATCCTGTTCATCGAGAATGTCGGCAACCTGGTCTGCCCCGCGAGCTTCGACCTGGGCCAGCATGCCAACGTCACCCTGCTGTCCACCCCGGAGGGCGACGACAAGCCGCTCAAGTACCCGGTCATGTTCCGCTCAAGCGACCTGGTGCTGGTCACCAAGACCGACCTCTTGCCGGTCCTCGACGACTTCGACGTCGAGGCGGTGAAGGAGCACATGCACCGGCTCGCCTCCGCCGCCCCGGTGATGGCGCTGAGCAGCAAGTCGGGGCCGCTCGATGCCTGGCTCGAGTGGCTCGAGGCCGGCCTGGCCGAGCGGCGCCGACCGTTCCGCCCGGCGCCCTCGCCGGACGGGGAACGCCTGCTGACGCGTCCCGGCCTTCCCGGCCACCTGGCATCGACTGCCCCATGACGACGCCGTCTCCGGGCGAGTGGCTGTCGCGGATCCGTGCCCTGCCCCGGCCCTCGTCGGGCCGCCTGCGGATCATGAACGTCTGCGGCGGCCATGAGCGCACCATCACCCATGCCGGCCTGCGCAAGGTATTGCCCGACTACCTGGAGCTGATCCCGGGGCCAGGCTGCCCTGTCTGCGTCTGCCCGGAGGAGGATATCCATGCCGCGGTGGCACTGAGCCTTCAGGACGACGTCATCGTCGCCACCTTCGGCGACATGGTGCGGGTTCCCTGCAATGCGCCCAAGCGGGAGCCCCGCTCCCTCCAGGCGGCCCGGGCCCTCGGCGGCCGGGTGGTCCCGGTGGCCTCCCCTGGCGAGGTGCTGGCCCTGGCCCGCCAGCATCCCGACCAGAAGGTGGTCTTCTTCGCCGCCGGCTTCGAGACGACCACCGCCCCCATCGCCGCCCTCTTCTCGCGACCCGACCTGCCGGACAACCTGCTGCTGCTGCTCAGTGCCCGCCAGACCTGGCCGGCCATCGCCCACCTGCTGGAGGATGGCCGGGCCGGCTTCGATGCGCTGATCGCCCCGGGCCATGTGGCGACGATCATGGGCGCCGATCAGTGGCGCTTCGTGGCCGAGTCACACGCGCTGCCCACCGCCGTGGCCGGCTTCACCCCCGGCCTGATCCTGGAGGGCCTGCACGCGGTGCTCCGACAGGCGCTCGACCAGGCCCCCCGGCTGGACAACGCCTACCCGCAGTGCGTCACCGCCGACGGCAACCCCCGGGCGCGGGAGATGATCGCCGCGACCTTCGACATCACCGCCGCCAACTGGCGCGGCATCGGCGCCCTTCCCGACTCGGGCTATGCCTGCACGGACGCCCTCGCCCACCGCGATGCCCGCCGGCAGTTTCCCGAAGTGTTCGAGGCCGCCTACGCCCGCCGCGGCGAGATGCCGGCCGGCTGCGACTGCGCCGAGGTGGTGCTGGGCCGGATCCGGCCGCCGGAGTGCCGGCTCTACGGCAGCGCCTGTCACCCGGATCACCCGGTGGGCCCCTGCATGGTCTCCGACGAGGGCGCCTGCCGGATCTGGTGGGCGAGCGGCGTCCGCTCGGCCCAGACGCCGCCCGCCCGGCGAATCGCCGCCACCTCCGTCGACGCTGCCCCGAACGAGACAGCCCCGGACAAGACAGTCCAGGACGAGACCACCCCGGAGGAGCCGGCGCCCGACCTGGTGGCGCGCCGCTGGGTGCTGGCCGGCGGCGTCCAGGGGGTGGGGTTTCGCCCCTTCGTCCAGCGCCTGGCCAGCCGGCTGGACCTCGCGGGCCAGGTGCGCAACCGGGGCGGCGAGGTGGTGATCGAGGCCCGGGGGCGCGCCGGTCGGCTGGACGCGTTCGAGCGCGCCCTGCTCATTGATGCCCCTCGGCAGGCGAGCCCGCGTATCGCCTGCCGCGAGACGATCGAGGCGGAGCAGATCCCGTCTTCCTCCCCCGACCGTTCCTGATCCAGCCAAGCGATGACGAGGGCGCACAGGCGGGCCCGGTCCACCTGCCGCTGGACACCCCGGTCTGCCCGGCCTGCCTGGCGGAGATGCACGACCCGCAGGATCGCCACTACCGCTACCCCTTCACCCACTGCGACCAGTGCGGCCCGCGCTACAGCGTGATCGAGCGGCTGCCCTACGATCGCGCGCGCACCAGCCTGGCGGCGTTCCCGCTCTGCCCGGCCTGCCGACGGGAATACGAGGACCCGCAGAACCGGCGCTTCCATGCCCAGTCGATCGGCTGCCCGCAGTGCGGGCCCCGCCTGACGTTTGTAGAGAACTTCGTGGAAGGCGTCGTGGAGGGCGACCGGACGCTCACGGATCCCGAGGAGGCGCTGGCGGCCGCCATCGCGGCCCTCGACGCCGGGCGGATCGTCGCCGTGAAGGGCGTCGGCGGCTATCACCTGATGGCCGATGCCGGCCGACCGGCCTCGGTTTCGACCCTGCGCGAGCGCAAGCACCGGCCGCACAAGCCGCTCGCCGTGATGTTTCCCTGGCAGGGCGAGGACGGCCTGGACGCCGTGCGCGAGCATGCCCGGCTCGACCCGGCGGCCTCCGAGGCCCTCGCCGCGGCCGAGCGTCCGGTCGTGCTGCTGCCGCTGCGGGCCGACGCTCTCCTCACCGGCGGCCTCACCGACGGCCTCGCAGACGGCATCGCCCCCGGGCTCGACGAGGTCGGCGTCCTGCTGCCCTACGCGCCCCTGCACTACCTGCTGCTGGAGGCCCTGAGGCGCCCGCTGGTCGCCACCTCGGCCAACCTCTCAGGCGAGCCCATCATCACCGACCCGGAGGTAGCCGAAGCGCGCCTCGGCCGGGTCGCCGACGCCTTCCTGCACCATGACCGTCCCATCCTGCAGGGCATCGACGACGGCGTCCGGCGGCCCATCGCCGGCCGGGCGCGTCCCCTGCGCCTCGGCCGAGGCGCCGCTCCCCTGGAGCTCGCGCTGCCCTGGCCCCTGCCTCAGCCCGTGCTGGCCGTGGGCGCCCACCAGAAGGGCACGATCTGCCTCGCCTGGGGGTCACGGCTGGTGCTGTCGCCGCACATCGGCGACCTCTCGAGCCTTGGCACCCAGCGTGCCTTCGAGCGCCAGATCGCAACCCTCTCAAAGCTTTATGGCGTGCGTCCGGCGCGGGTCCTCCACGATGCCCACCCCGGCTATCACGGCACCCGCTGGGCCCGGGAGAGCGGCCTGCCCTGCCACGACATCGCCCACCATCATGCCCATGCCGCCGCCCTCTGCGGTGAGCACGGCCGCTTCCGGGAGCCGACCCTGGTCTTCACCTGGGACGGCACCGGCCTGGGCCCGGACGGCACCCTGTGGGGCGGCGAGGCCCTGCTCGGCCACCCCGGCCACTGGCAGCGCCACGCCTCCTTCGCGCCCTTCGCCCTGCCCGGCGGCGAGGCGGCGATCCGCGAGCCCTGGCGCCTGGCCGTCACCCTGGCCTGGCAGAGCGGCCTCGCGACGCCGGACGTTCCCGGCACCGACGATGAGCTGACCCTGCTGCGAGGGATCTGGGAGCGAGGCCTCAACGCCCCGACCTGCTCCGCCGCGGGCCGGCTCTTCGATGCCGCCGCGGCGCTGCTGCTGCCGATTCGCCGGATCAGCCACGAGGCCGAGGCCGCCATGCGGCTCGAGGCCCTGGCCGATGGCGTTGGCCAGGGCCTTGACCTGCCTCACCATCGCGACGCGGCCGGGGTGCTACGCTGTGACTGGCGTCCGCTGATCCGCCACCTGGGTGACGCGGGCCTCGCCCCCGCCCGGCGCGCCGCGGATGTCCATGCCACCCTGGTCCAGGTGCTCCGCCGGCAGGCCGAGGCGGCCCGGGTCACCTCGGGGGTGACGACCCTCGGCCTGACCGGGGGTGTGTTCCAGAACCGCCGCCTGACCGAGGCTGCCGTGACGGCCCTGACAGGCGACGGCTTCACGGTGCTGCTGCACGAGCGTCTGCCCTGCAACGACGCCGCCATCAGCGTCGGCCAGGTCATGGAGTACCTGGCATGCAACGACTGGCCCGCCATGACGAGGAGAAGTGAGTGACACAGCCCGGAGTCGAGACGGCCACCATCACCCTGGCCCATGGCAACGGCGGACGCCTCATGCGCCAGCTGATCGAATCGGTCTTCGTCCGCCACCTGGGCAACCCCTGGCTGGCCCCCCTCGCCGATGCCGCCGTGCTGCCCGATGCACCGGAGGACGATCAGGAGCTGGTCTTCACCAGCGACGGGGTCACCGTGCAGCCGCTGTTCTTCGCCGGGGGGGACATCGGCAGCCTCGCCGTTCACGGCACCGTCAACGACCTCGCCGTCGCCGGCGCCATGCCGCGCTACCTGAGCCTCAACGCCTTCCTGGAGGAGGGTCTGCCGCTCGAGCAGCTCGAGAGGATCGTCAAGAGCCTGGCCGCGGCGGCCCGGGCCTGCGATGTCCAGGTGGTGGCCGGCGATACCAAGGTGCTGCCGCGCGGCCTCTGCGGCGGCGCCTACTTCGGGGTCTCCGGGATCGGCCTGCGCCCGCGCGGCCTGGTGCTGGGCGCCGACGGCATCCGCCCCGGCGATGCGGTGCTGGTCAGCGGGCCGGTGGGGGACCATGGCATTGCCGTGATGCTCGCCCGCGAGGAGTTCGGCCTCAGCGGCTCGCTGGCCTCCGACAGCGGAAGCGTGGTGCCCCTGACCCAGGCGTTGCTGGACCTGACCGGCCTGCGTTTCATGCGCGACCCGACCCGCGGCGGCCTGGCGACCGTGCTCCACGAGGTCATCCACGCCACGGGCCAGGGAGTGACCCTCGAGGAAGAGCGGCTGCCGATCCGCGGCAGCGTCCGCAGCGCCTGCGACATGCTGGGCTACGACCCACTCTATATCGCCTGCGAGGGGCGGGTGGTCGCCATCGTGGCCGAGGACCAGGCCGACGAGGCCCTGCGGCGCTGGCAGTCGCTTCCCCAGGGGCGCGAGGCCCAGCGGATCGGCACGCTCGATCCGCATCACGACCGGCTGCTGCTGGTCAACGAGTGGGGCGGCGAGCGCCTGCTGCAGGAGCTCGAGGACGACCCCCTGCCCCGCATCTGCTGAGACCCGGCCGGCGCCGGCGCGCCGGTCATCCTGACGACGATTGAACGGGACATGGCACCATGAAGGTACGGCACTTCCTGGCGAGGGACCGCTTCCAGACCCTCCTCGACCGGCTGGTGGAGGCAGGCTATGAGGTCATCGGCCCCCGGGTGCGCGATCACGCCATCCTCTTCGAGCCCCTCTCGCGGGTCGAGCAGCTCCCCGAGGGGATCACCGACGCCCAGGCCCCCGGCCACTACCGGCTCGAGCGCTCCGACAGCGGGCGCTTCTTCGACTGGGCCACAGGCCCCCAGGCGATCAAGCCGCTGACCTTCGCGCCCCGCGAGACGCTGTGGCGGAGCGAGCGGCAGCCCGACGGCCGGCTGGTCTTCCGCGAGCAGCCCCCCGAGGCCCAGCCGACGGCGGTCATCGGCGTGCGCGCCTGCGACCTCGCCGCGCTGTCGATCCATGACCGCCACTTCCTGAACGACGCCCATCCCGACCCGCACTACCGGGAGCGACGCCGGAACCTCTTCCTGGTCGCCGTCAACTGCATGCGCTCCGCCACCACCTGCTTCTGCACCGCCACCGGGGACGGCCCGCGGGTCCAGCACGGCTTCGACCTGGCCCTCTCCGAGCTCGACGACGGCTTCGTGATGGAGGCCCACACCCTGGAGGGCCAGGCCATCCTCGACGCCCTGGAGACGACCTCGGCCACCCATGACCAGCTCGAGCAGGTGGAGGCCGGGATCGAGCGGGCCACCCACCAGCAGACGCGCCGGCTGCCCGAGGGCTCTCTGCCGGACATGCTGCAGGCGGCCGTCGACCACCCGCACTGGCAGAGCTTGAACGATCGCTGCCTGACCTGCGGCAACTGCACCGCGGTCTGCCCCACCTGCTTCTGCCAGACCCACGTCGACCAGCTCTCGCTGGACGGGAAGACGTCCGAGCACGGCCGGCAGTGGGGTAGCTGCTTCGACCCCGACCACAGCTACATCCACGGCACCGTCATCCGCGCCGAGCGGCCCCAGCGCTATCGCCAGTGGCTGACCCACAAGTTCGGCACCTGGGTGGAGCAGTACGGCCGCAGCGGCTGCGTGGGCTGCGGCCGCTGCATCGCCTGGTGCCCGGTGGGTATCGACGTGATCGAGGAACTGGCCGCGCTTTCCATAGCGCCCGAAGCCGCGCTTTCCAAGGCGCCCGACGACGCACCCGCCCTGGCGACGAATGCGGCGCCCGCCACGACGCCCGCTCGACCCACCGATGGGGAGGACACGCCATGACCAGCGCGCTGGTGCCCTTCGAGGCCGAGGTCGTCGGCTGCAAGGACGAGACCCCGGACATGTTCAGCCTGCAGCTACGCTTCACCGACCCCGAGGTGCAGGCCGCCTATCGCTTCTCGATGGGCCAGTTCAACATGCTCTACCTGCCGGGCATGGGCGAGGTGCCGATCTCCATCGTCTCCGACCCCGACGAGCGGGAGATGATCGATCACACCATCCGCAAGGTCGGCTCGGTCACCCGCAACCTCGGGGAACTCAGGGTCGGCGACCGGCTCGGCCTGCGCGGCCCCTACGGCCGCGGCTGGCCCACGGAGGAGGCCGAGGGCACCGACCTGGTGATCGTCACCGGGGGGCTCGGCTGCGCCCCGTCGGTCTCGCTGATCGAGTACGTGCTGCACCGGCGGGGGCGCTACGGCCGCATGCACATCATCCAGGGGGTCAAGCATTCCAACGACCTGATCTGGCGCGAGCGCTACGACGCCTGGCGACAGCACCCGGACGTCGAGGTCTACCTGACCGCGGATACCGGCGACACCCTCTGGCCCTGGCATGTCGGCCCGGTGACCCAGTTCTTCGACCGCATCGACTTCGACCCGGCGCGCTGCTCGGTCTTCATCTGCGGACCGGAGGGCATGATGCGGGCGGTGATCAAGGCGATGCGCCAGCGCCAGGTGCCGGAGGAGCGGATCTGGCTCAGCATGGAGCGCAACATGCACTGCGCCATCGGCTCCTGCGGCCGCTGCCAGCTGGGCCCCAAGTTCGTGTGCCGTGACGGCCCGGTCTTCACCTGCCGGGAACTGGCGCCCTACCTGACACACAGGGGAGTCTGACCATGACCACCGGGACCCGCCGCGCGCGCATCGCCGTGCACAAGTTCAGCTCCTGCGACGGCTGCCAGCTGGCCTTCCTCAACCTGGGCGAGCCCCTGCTGACCCTTGCCGAGACGGTCGACATCCTGCATTTCGCCGAGGCCGGCCCCATCGACGAGGAGGCCGAGGTCGACATCGCCTTCGTCGAGGGCAGCGTGGCCACCTCCCAGGATGCCGCGCGCCTGCGCGGCATCCGCGAACGCAGTCGCTACCTGGTCACCATCGGCGCCTGCGCTACCGCCGGCGGCATCCAGGCGCTGCGCAACCTCCATGACGCCGACGAGTGGGTGTCCGGGGTCTATGCCCAGCCCGAGCATATCGACCTGCTCGCCGATTCGACCCCCATCGCCGAGACCGTCAAGGTCGACCTGGAACTCTGGGGCTGCCCCGTCAGCGGCGAACAGGTGCTCGGCGCCACCAAGGCGATGCTGGCCGGCCACCTGCCCCGGGTCGACCACAGCGCGGTGTGCATGGAGTGCAAGCGCCAGCAGGCGGTATGCGTCATGGTCTCCCAGGGCAGGCCCTGTATGGGCCCGGTCACCAGCACCGGCTGCGGGGCGATCTGCCCACGCTGGCAGCGGGACTGCTACGCCTGCTACGGGCCCGCCGTCCAGGCCAACGTCTCGGCACTGGCCACCCACCTGGCCGATACCGGTATGCCGGCCGACGAGGTCGCCCGGCGCCTGCTGTTCATCAACGGCCATGCCGAGCCGTTCCGCGCCGAGGGCCTGGACTGGCAGGCACGGGTCATCACGCGTCAGGGCAGCGAGGAGGAGCAGGGATGAGTCACACCACGCGAACCGGCGAGATCCATGTGCCCATCCTGGCGCGGGTCGAGGGTGAGGGCGCCCTGGACATCCGCATCGCGGCCGGTCGGATCGAGGCGCTGAAGCTGCGCATCTTCGAGCCGCCCCGGCTGTTCGAGAAGCTGCTCGAGGGGCGCAGCACCCAGGACGTGATCGACAGCGTGGCCCGCATCTGCGGCATCTGCCCGGTGGCCTACCAGATGAGTGCGGTGGCGGCGATCGAGTCGATCCTCGGCGTCACGCCGAGCCCCTGGGTGGAGGCGATGCGCCGGGTGATGTACTGCGGCGAGTGGCTGCAGAGCCACAGCCTGCACATCCACCTGCTGGCCGCCCCCGACTTCCTCGGCTACGACAGTGCCCCGGCGATGGCCAAGGACCATCCGGACGAGGTCCGCCGCGGCCTGCGGCTCCAGGGGCTCGGCAACGAGATCATCCGCACCTTCGGCGGCCGCTCGGTGCACCCGGTCGGCCTCTGTCCGGGCGGCTTCTTCCATGCCCCCGACGCGGCGACCATGCAGCGCCTGCGAGAGCAGCTGGCGAAGGGCCTCGAGGAGGCCCGGGAGCTGATCGCCTGGACGGCCGGACTCCCCATCCCCGAGGACGACCAGGACTTCGTCTCGGTCTCGCTGCGCCATCCCCGGGACTACCCCATCACCGCGGGCCGGATCGTCTCCGACCAGGGGCTCGACATCGACCCGGCCGACTTCGAGCAGCGCTTCCGGGAGTTCCAGGTCCCCCATTCGACGGCCCTGCACGCCCAGCTCGACGGCCACCCCTACCTGGTCGGCCCGCTGGCCCGGCTCAACAACAACCTCGACCGGCTGCCCGCCGACCTGAGGCAGCTTCTGGACGACTGCGGCGTGGCCTTCCCCAGTCGCAACATGTTCCACAGCATCGTGGCCCGGGCGGTGGAGATCCATGTGGCCCTCGCCGAGGCGCTGCGCCTCACCGAGGACTACGAACCCGCCGCCGAGCCCCGTGTCGAGGTGCCGACCCGGGCCGGCGTCGGATTCGGGTGCACCGAGGCCCCCCGCGGCATCCTCTGGCATCGCTACGCGCTCGACGATGAGGCCCGGGTCGTGGAGGCCCAGATCGTCCCGCCGACGAGCCAGAACCAGGCGCGGATGGAGGAGGACCTCGTGACCAGCCTCACGCGGTTCGGCCTGGAGCGCGACGACGACGCCCTGCGGCTGCATGGCGAAATGGTGATCCGCAACTACGACCCCTGCATTTCCTGCGCCACCCACTTCCTGGACTTCCATGTCGTGCGAAAATAAGCCACCCGAGACTGAACCGGGCGTGACCGGGGCGAAACTGGCTAGGCAGGACGGGGCCGACGACCGGCCGGCGGGCCATGCCTACCTCTTCGGGCTCGGCTCGCCCCATGGCGGGGACCGGCTCGGCTGGCTCGCCGCCGACGGCCTGCGTGAGGCGCTGGCCGACCGCGACGATGTCAGCGTCGACTGCCTCGCCCAGCCCGTCGACCTCTTCCTCCATGCGGTGACAGCGAGCGACCGCCTGCTGCTGGTCGACGCCATGCGGGGCCAGGGCTCGCCCGGCACCCTCAGGGTCTTCGCGCCGGGGGAACTTCCCGAGACCGCCGCATCGCTGTCCTCCCATGGCCTCGACCTGGCGGGCACCCTGGCGCTGGTCGAGGCCCTCGGGATCTTCCGGGGGGGCATCCGGATCATCGGCATCGAGATGCCGGCGGGCGCCGCCCCCGACGTGCCACCGCCGCGACTCGACGCCGCCCAGGCCCGGCGACTCCACGAGGCGGTCATGGACTGGCTCGACGCCGGCTAGGCGTCCCGGCCCTCGTCCTCGAGTCGCGTCAGCGGCAGCGGGCCGTGCTCCTTGACGGTCTGGATCGCGAAGTTGCTGCGGATGTCGCTGACGCCCGGCAGGCGCAGCAGGGTCCCGGTCAGGAAGCGCTCGTAGGCCGCCAGGTCCGCGACCACCACCTGCAGCAGGAAATCCGACTCCCCCGACACCAAATGGCTAGAGACCACCTCCGGCAGGGCGACGACCGCCTCGCGGAAGGCGTTGGCCTCGGCCTCGTGGTGGCGCTCTACCTTGACGCCGACGAAGACGGTGAGGCCGAGCCCCACGCCCCCGCGGTCCAGTTCGGCGTGGTAGCCGCGGATCAGCCCCGCCGCCTCCAGCTGGCGAACCCGGCGCAGGCAGGGCGAGGGCGAGAGGTTCACCTCCTCGGCCAGCTGCACGTTGCTCAGCCGGGCGTCGCGCTGCAGCGCCGCCAGGATACGCCGATCGATGGCATCCAACCGATACATTGGCATGAAACGTCACCTATCTCTTTTTCATTGGCACAAGATGCCAAAGTGATCCGCTTTCCCGGTCGAATTCGCAAGGACCTGCCGGCGCCCCCGGCGCTAGACTGGCACGGTGCTGACAGAGGATGTCTCGTGCCCGGCATGTCGCGACCCGGGGTGTATGGAAAAGGGGTGTCGCGACCGGGGGTATCGCTACAAGGCGTGTCGCGACCAGACGTTTCGCAACAGAAGGAGGCGAGTCCATGGAGCTGTGGCTGTTCATCGGTGCCCTGGCGGCGATCTACCTGCTGCCCGGCCCCGACATGCTCCTGGTGCTGCAGACCGGCAGCCTGCAGGGGCACGCCCGGGCGCTGGCCACCGCGGCGGGACTGGCCGTGGCGCGCGGCCTGCACGTGGCCCTGGCGGCCCTGGGGCTGGCCACACTCTTCACCACCGCGCCCTGGACCTTCGATGCGGTGCGCTACGCGGGAGGAGCCTACCTGGCCTGGATCGGCCTGCAGCTGTTTCGCTCCCCCGCGGTCACCCCGAACCTCGAGACGGACCGGCCAGGTGTCCTCCCTGCCGGCCTCCGGCGCGCCTGGCGCCGAGGCCTGCTGACCAACCTGCTCAACCCCAAGTCGCTGCTGTTCTGCTCGGTGCTGCTGCCCCAGTTCGTGCAACCCGACGAGGGCGCCGTGTTGCTGCAGTTCGCCCTGCTGGGTGGCCTGCTGGTGGGCGTCGGCCTGCTGTTCGATGCCGGTTACGCCACCCTGGGAGCCGCCCTGCAGCGCTGGTTGGCCGGCAGCCCCCTGAGGCAGCGACTCCAGCGCTGGACCTTCGGCTCCCTGCTGATCGGCTTCGCCCTGCGCCTGGCCGCCTGAGGGGCCGGGCGTCCTGTCCTGCGTCAAGACACCGCCGCAGTGGCCCGGCCAAACCTCCCTACCCTGTGCCATAGTGGGTCCATGCACACCGACGCATGCACATGTACGAGAGGAGAGCCCGATGCAGGAACGTGAGGTCGATATCGCCATCATCGGAGCCGGCAGCGCCGGACTGAGCGCCTGGCACGCCGCCCGCAAGCACAGCGACAGCGTGCTGCTGATCGAGGGCGGGACCTACGGCACCACCTGCGCCCGGGTCGGCTGCATGCCCTCCAAGCTGCTGATCGCCGCCGCCGAGTCCGCCCACCATGCACGGGATGCCGGCGGCTTCGGGGTGCGGGTCGGCTCGGTCGAGGTGGACGGCCGGGCCGTCATGGAGCGCGTCCAGCGCGAGCGCGACGGCTTCGTGGGGCGGGTGCTGAAGACGGTGGAGCGCATCGGCGAGGAGAACCGCTTCGAGGGCCACGCGCGCTTCGACGACCCGCACACCCTGATCGTCGGCGAACATACCCGCGTGAGGGCCCGCACCATCGTCATCGCCACCGGCTCGCGTGGCACCTGGCCGGGCTTCTTCGAGGCGGCCGGCGACCTGCTGGTCGTCAACGACGACGTCTTCGAGTGGGACGACCTGCCCGAGTCGGTGGCCGTGTTCGGCCCCGGCGTGATCGGCCTGGAGCTCGGCCAGGCGCTTCACCGGCTGGGCGTGCGCCTGCGGGTCTTCGGCGTGGGCGGCGCCCTGGGGCCCTTCCGGGACGAGGCCGTGAGGGACTACGCCGACCGCACCTTCAACGAGGAGCTCTACGTCGACCCCGATGCCAAGGTGGAACGCATCGAGCGTGACGGCGACGCCGTGGTGGTCACCTTCCTAGAGCGCGACACCGGCGAGCGCCTCACCGAGCGCTTCGACTACCTGCTCGCGGCCACCGGCCGGCGCCCCAACGTCGACCGGCTCGACCTGGAGAAGGCCGGGCTGTCCGTCGACGACAAGGGCATGCCCCACTACAACCGCTTCACCCTGCAGTGCCGCAATGCCGATGACGGTCCCGGCCACATCTTCATCGCCGGCGATGCCAACCAGGCGCTGCCGCTGCTGCACGAGGCCAACAACGAGGGACGCATCGCCGGCGACAATGCCGGCCGCTACCCGGAACTGCGCGCCGGCAACCGCAACGTGCCCCTCGCCGTGGTCTTCACCGACCCGCAGATGGCCACCATCGGCGTCAGCCGTGCCGAGCTGGAAGGCCAGTACGGCGGCTGCGACTGCATCGCCACCGGCGAGGCCTCCTTCGAGGACCAGGGGCGGGCCATGGTGATGCGCCAGAACCGCGGCCTGATGCGCCTCTACGCCGAGCACGGCTCGGGTCAGTTCCTGGGCGCCGAGCTCTTCGGCCCGCGGGTGGAGCACATGGCGCACCTGCTGGCCTGGATGCTGGAGCAGAAGCTCAGCGTGAGCCGCATCCTCGAGATGCCCTTCTACCACCCGGTGCTCGAGGAGGGGCTGCGCGGCGCGCTACGCGACCTCAACGCCGCCCTGCAGCAGGGCCCGGCCATCACCGAGCGCTGCATGGAGTGCGGCCCCGGAGACTGAGCATGACGCCACGGCGCATCGCGGCCCTGCTCACCGCCGCCCTGCCGGCGGCGGCCCCGGTCGCGGCGACCCCGGTCGCGGCGACCCCCGAGGACACCCCGGCGCCCGGTCCGACCATCGGCCTGGCGCTGGGGTCGGGCGGCGCCAACGGCCTGGCGCACATCGCCATCCTGCAGGTCTTCGACGACCTCGGGATCGTGCCCGACCGCATCGTCGGCACCAGCATCGGCGCGGTGATCGGCGGGCTCTATGCCGCCGGGCTCCCGGCCAAGGAGATCCGTGACATCTTCGACGACGTGGCCGGCTCGCCCCTGGATGCGCTCTCGGGCCTGGCCGAGTCGGAGGTGGACCTGACGGCGCTCATGCCGTTCGGGAACGACGATGCCGGTCTGCTCGACTCCGCCGGCTTCCTGCGCTTCCTGGCCGGCCATACCGAGGTGCGCACCTTCGACGAGCTGCGCATCCCCCTCGAGGTGGTGGCCACGGACTACTGGACGGGGGAGAGCGTGGTCCTCGACCAGGGGGCGCTGTTCCCGGCCATCGAGGCAAGCATGGCGGTGCCGGGGCTGTTCCTGCCCATCCACCGTGGCGAGCGGCTGCTGATCGATGGCGGCACCTCCACCCCCCTGCCCTTCGACCTGCTCCGCGACGAGGTCGACCTGATCATCGCCGTGGACGTCTCGGGCAGCCCACAGCTGGACGATGGAGAGGAGATCGGCCTGACCGACATGCTGTTCAACAGCTTCAAGATCATGCAGCAGGCGATCATCCGACAGTCGCTGCGCCACCGGCCACCCGACCTCTACCTGCACCCGGAGGCCCGCGGCGTGCGCCTGCTGCACTTCAACCGCATCGAGGAGATCCTACGCCAGGCCGAGCCCGCCGCCGATGATCTGCGCGACCGGCTCGAGGCGTGGCAGGCCGCTCCAGCCTTCCCGACCGACGGCTCCTGAGGCGCCCGGCCGCCCTTCCGGGGCAACTACACTGTGCTCAGCATGACCAGGAGCACACCATGGCCCATCTCCCTCCCCTGTCCCGCCGCCGGCTGCTGGGCAGCCTGCTCGCCGCGGCGGCCACCGCGACGCTGCCCGCCCTCGCCGCCCCGGCGCGGGCGGCCGAACCGCTGACTCGGGCGCTGCCCGGCAGCGGCGAGGCGCTGCCCCTGGTCGGACTGGGCAGCTGGATCACCTTCAACGTCGGCGACGACCCGGTACTGCTCGAGGCGTGCACCGAGGTGATGGCGGCGTTCTTCGCCGCAGGGGGACGCCTGATCGACTCCTCGCCGATGTACGGCTCCTCCCAGGCGACCATCGGCCACGCCCTCTCGCGGCTCGAGGCCGTCGATCGCGTCTATGCCGCCGACAAGGTCTGGACCTCGAGCCCCGCCGAGGGGCCGGCGCAGATCGAGGCCTCCCGCCGGGCCTGGGGCGTCCCGCACTTCGACCTGCTGCAGGTGCACAACCTGCTGGGCTGGGAAGGCCATCTCGAGACCCTGCAGGCGATGAAGGCGGCCGGCGAGGTACGTCATCTGGGCATCACCACCTCCCACGGACGCCGCCACGACGAGGTCGAGAGCATCCTGCGCCGCGCGCCGCTGGACACCGTGCAGCTCACCTACAACATCGTCGACCGCGAGGCCGAGAGCCGACTGCTGCCCCTCGCCCGGGAGCGCGGCATCGGCGTGATCGCCAACCGCCCCTTCCAGCGCAAGCGCCTGATCCGGCGCCTGGCGGGCAAGCCGCTGCCGCCCTGGGCCGCCGAGATCGGCGCCGCCACCTGGGTGCAGTTCATCCTCAAGTTCATCATCTCCCACCCGGCGATCACCTGCGCCATCCCCGCCACCACCCGGGTCGACCATGTCCGCGAGAACCTCGCCGCCGCCCGCGAGCCACTGCCCGACGACGTCATGCGCCGGCGCATGGCGGACCACGTCCGGGGGCTCTAGGCATGGGCAGCGGCGCCTGGTGGACCTATCGACCCGAGGACCTGCTGATGTTCTCGCCACGGGTCTACGAGCGGCTTTTCGAGCTCAACAACCAGGCGCTGTGGCCCGCCCAGCTGCTCGCCCTGGCGCTCGGCGGCCTGGCGCTGGCCGTGCTGCTGCGTCCCGGCCCGCGGGGCATCCGCTGGCTCGTCATCCTGCTGGCCGTGGCCTGGGCCTTCGTGGCCTGGGCCTTCCTGTGGCGGCGCTACGCCCCCATCCACTGGGGCATCGCCTACGTCGTCCCGTTGTTCGGCCTGCAGGCGCTGCTGGTGGTGGCCCTCGGGACCTGTCGCGGCGGGCTCCGGCTGCCGCGTCACTGGAGCGTGCGGCGCGGCCTCGGCGTGGGGCTGTTCACCTATGCCCTGGCCCTGCATCCCCTCGTCGCGCTGGCGATGGGCCGGGGCCTCGCGGGCGCCGAGGTCATCGGGCTCACCCCCGACCCGCTCGCCATGGCCACCCTGGGCGTGGCGGCCCTGGCCGAACCTGCCGCCCGCGCCTGGGCGCTGCTGGTCGTGCCCGCGCTCTGGTGCCTGCTGAGCGGTCTCACCCTCGACACCCTCGGGGAGGGGAGTGCCTGGCTGCCTCTGCTGGCCGTCACCGTGGCCCTGGCGTCGAGGCTGTGGCCGGCGCGCCCCGCCCTGCGTTGACTCGCCGGCAGGGGAAGATGGCGCGAGACTGATAGGCTGGACCCTCGCCCCAGACCCTCCCTCCCGGTCAGGAGATACCTCCATGCCCAGGTTACGCCTGCTGTTCGCCCTGCTGCCGCTGGCCCTGCTCCAGGCCTGTGGCCCGGACGAGCCCCCGGTCGTGCAACTCGACCCGCCCGCCCCCGGCGAGCCCCTCAAGGTGGTCACCCGCAATGCCGCCACCACCTACTACCTCGACCGCCAGGAGGCCCCGGCCGGGCCGGAGCACGACCTGGTGCAGGCCTTCGCCGAGGCCAACGACTGGCAGGTCGAGTGGACGCTGGCGGGGTCCACCGCCGAGGTACTCGAGGCCCTGGAGAGCGACGAGGTCCACCTCGCGGCCGCCGGCCTGACCCACCTCCCCTCGCGTGACGAGCGCTTCCTCCAGGGGCCGACCCACACCGACATCGTCGAGCAGCTGGTGTGCCATCGCGAGCTGCGCCCCATGCCCCGCGAGGTGGAGGAGATGGCCGACGTCGAGATCCGCGTCACGGCGGACTCGAGCTACGCGGAGAAGCTCGAGAGCCTGGTCAACACCTACACCGGCATCGACTACGAGGAAGACCCGCGCACCACCGAGATGCTGCTCGCCGCGGTGGCGAACCGACAGATCGAGTGCACCCTGGCTGACTCCAACATCGTGAAGGTGGTGCGCCGTCACTTCCCGCACCTGGAGGTCGCCATGAACCTGACCAGCGGCGACCGGCTGGGCTGGTACCTTCCCGCCGGGCACCAGGCCCTCGCCGAGCGGTCCAGGGAGTGGATGGCCGGCCCCGAGGGGCAGGCCCGCCTCGACGAGATGCAGCACCGCTACTACGACTACATCGGCGAATTCGACTTCGTCGACCTGCGGGCCCTGAACCGGCGCATCGAGGAACGCCTGCCCTCCTTCCTGGAGCTCTTCCTGGAGGCCTCGGAGGAGACCGGCATGCCCGCCGACCTGCTCGCGGCCCTGGCGTACCAGGAGTCCCACTGGGATCCCGGCGCCGTCTCCCCCACCGGGGTGCGCGGCATCATGATGCTCACCCGCAACACCGCCAAGTCCGTCGGCGTCACCAATCGTCTGGATCCGGCCGAGGCCATCGACGGCGGGGCCCGCTACCTGGCCGACCGGCATGACCGGCTGCCCGACACCATTCCCGAACCGGACCGCACCTACCTGGCCCTGGCGAGCTACAACATCGGCCGCGGCCACCTACTGGATGCCCGGGAGCTGGCCCGACAGCTCGGCAAGAACCCGGACTCCTGGGCCGACATGCGCGAGGTGCTGCCACTGAAGGCCGACAAGCGCTACTACCCCCAGACCCGCTACGGCTATGCCCGGGGCTACGAGCCGGTGCACTACGTCCAGCGGATCCGCAACTACCTGGACGTGATCAGCGCCGCGGTCGAGTGGACACCGCTGGAGGAACAGGCGGCCGGAGAGGAGCAGATGCCCGGAAAGGAGGCCCTGGCCGGCAACGAAGGCTAGCGATCAGGCGGCCATGGGCGCGCCGAGGGCCAGGTGCACGGCGATGACCGCCATCATCACGCCGATGCCGCCGTCGATCGCCCGCCAGGCCAGGGGGCGGGAGAGCCAGGGCGAGAGCGCCGATCCGCCCCAGGCCAGCAGGCTGAACCAGAGGATCGAGGCGGTGATGGTGCCCGCCGCGAAGGTGACGGTGCTCTGCTGCTGGGCGCCGATGGAGGGGATCAGCAGCAGGGTATCCAGGTACACCTGGGGATTGAGCAGGGTGACCGCGAGGGTGGCAAGCAGCACGCGCCCCGGCGTGCTCGCCCCGGCGCCGCCGACGGACAGCCCCTGCCGGCCGACGGCGGCGCGGTGGAACGCCAGGGCCGCCAGCCAGGCGAGGAAGACCACGCCCAGCCAGCGCAGCGCCTCCATGGCGCTGGGCATGCTCAGCAGCACCGCGCTGACCCCGAACATGCCGGTCACCAGCAGCAGCACATCCGCGCTCATGCAGAGTCCCGCCGACCACCAGTGATGCTCGCGGCGTACCGCCAGCCCCAGCACGTAGGCGTTCTGTGCGCCGATCGCGACGATGATCCCGCCGCAGACCACCAGTCCCGTGAAATAGCTCTCCAGCATCGCGTGTCCCCTGACGTCGTGGCGTGTCGAGCGGCAAGCTTAGCCGGATGCCGATATACTCAAAAATCATCCTATTAATCGTTCATCAGTTTTACTTATCGCCATTTCCCCGTTTCACGAGAGGTCCCGATGCTGGACTACAAGCTGCTCCAGGCCCTGGCCACGGTGGTCGAGTGCGACGGCTTCGAGCGCGCCGGCGACCGGCTGGGGCTCTCGCAGTCGGCAGTCTCCCAGCGCATCAAGGCGCTGGAGATCCGGCTCGGCCAGCCGGTGCTGATCCGCCATCCGGCCCTGCACCCCACCCCGGCGGGCCAGCGGCTGCTCAACCACTACCAGCAGGTGCAGCTGCTGGAGCGGGACCTGCGCTCGACGCTACCCACCCTGGGCGAGGCCTCGCCGCGTCTGCGGATCGCCCTCAATGCCGACAGCCTGTCGACCTGGTGGGCCGACGTCGTCGGCGACTTCTGCCAGTCGGAGGGCCTGCTGCTGGACCTGGTGATCGAGGATCAGGACGTGGGCCTGAAGCGGCTGCGCGACGGCGAGGTGGCGGCCTGCCTCTGCGCCAGCGACCAGCCCATCGCCGGGGCGCGCTGCGTGCCGCTGGGGCACATGGTCTATCACCCCTTCGCCACGCCGGCCTACATCGCCCGGCACTTCCCCGAGGGGCCGACCGCCGAGGCCTTCGGCAGCGCCCCGGCCATCGTCTACGGCCCCCATGACCAGCTGCAGCATCGCTTCCTGCAGGGCTGTGGCTACCACGGCGGCTTTCCCTACCACCTCTGCCCGTCCTCCCAGGGCTTCGTGCGCCTGGCCAGCGCCGGCATGGGCTACGGCATGATGCCGATGATGCAGGTGGAGACCCTCGTGGCGGAGGGTCGGCTGGCCAGCATCGCCCCAGAGCGGGCGCTTTTCGTCCCGCTCTACTGGCACTTCTGGCGACACAGCGGCGCGGTGCTGGAACGGCTGACCGGCGTACTGGGCGAGGTCAGCCTGAGGTAGCCCGCCGAACCGTGGCGAACGACATCGGCCGAGGAAGGCGCACTTGGACATTTCACATCAAAACTCTTGCTGCATTGCAGCAAAAAAGCGCCTATGGTGATCATGCAACCCCCTTAGGAGGGCAACTGCGATGACTACCCCACAAACGCGACTACGTCCGATCGATTCCTACGTGCTGCAGTGCTGGGCACACCAGGCCCAGTTGCAGCGGGCCGGCTTCAAAGCCTTCGCTGCATTGCATCAAAAAAACGCCCATGGTGATGATGCAACTCCCTCGAGGAGGGCAACGGCGAAGACTACCCCACAAGCGCAAATACGTCCGACCGATTCCGACGTGCTGCAGTGCTGGGCAGATCGGGCCCAGTTGCAGCGGGCCGGCTTCGAGGCCTTCGCCGCCTTCCTTGGCTGACGACCGACCTGCCCCGAGCCGGCACCATTGACCGGATCAGGATCACACTCGTCCCTGAGACAACCCGATGGCCAGGTACCGGCCAGGAAAGTCCCGGCCTCTGTGACATGGGCGATGGCCCGACGGCGTAAAGCCTGTATGATGAATGGGCAACACCTTTGAGACATGGAGCAGACAACACGATCGATCATTCTTTCAAGCCAGCACGGGAGGTTCTCATGAAGGTCTATAAACCGGAGTGGCAGTGCACGTTTAGCGTAAACGAAGGCGTGGAAGAATCAGCCAGCTGGAAGGAACGAATCGCCTGGCATTTCAGGGAGTTCGCCGACAGACTGGACGGTGGTGGAAGAACGCTGAAGATCGACTGCAACGTCACCCCCGAAGTGAGCCGTGAAGAAGTCGACACCTGCCTGGGGAAGGGCTTCGCCCTTACCCAGAGCCTGCTCACCCAGCTCGCCCATCAGGCCGCCTGCGAAGACGTCATGCGTGATGCCAAGGCAGAGCTGTTCGAGGAAGAGCCTCACCGTTGAGGCCGTGACCGTTCCGGCAAGTGCAGTCACCGCACCCCATTCGGCCCCGCCGGATGGGGTGTTTTCGTTCCGGCGCGACACAGCGGCCAGACCTGGTGGAGGCGCCTCCAGCGACCCTCGGGCTACCACGCCCTGAGCGGTGCACGGTAGCGGCTGGCCCGGGCAGCCGCACAACGCCCTTCAAATTACAAAAAAACACACTATAGTCTCAGAAAAGGCCCTACCCCCACGTTGCTGCTCGAACGAGGGAGCGGGAGGGGAACGGGACACCCCCTTTCCTGACGATGGATACCAGGAAGAGTCCGGCCTGGGATCCGAGCACCGGGCGCCGGTGGCGGGTCTCACGCCACAAGGGGTCACCCCCTGGCCGCCCCCTGATGCCAAGGAGCTCGCGACATGAACCTCCCATCCCTGGCCTGCGCGCTGCCCGATGCACGACTCCACGAACTGGTGGAGCAGCCCCTCCCGATGCCCGACCTGCCCCAGGTCTGCATCGGTCTCGAGGCGTCACTGGCCCGTCGGCTGGCCGAGGCCAAGGCGCGCCTCGACCGCCTGGAACACGAGGTCGACTCGCGCGACCTGAGCGCCCTGGCCACGGCACGGGTGGAGTTCGCGCTGGCCTCCCGGGCGCTGGCCGACGAACTCATTGCCAGGGGCCTTCACGCCCTGGGGAATGGCGACTGAGTCAGCCCCGGCCGCCCCGCCTCAGCCTATCCAGGTCGACCCGCTGGCCAGGTGCACCGCGATGCCCGCCATCATGGCCCCGGTGGTGATCTCGATGGCCCGCCACGCCGCGGGCCGGGACAACCAGGGCGCGAGCCGGGAGCCTCCCCAGGCCAGCAGGGCGAACCAGGCCACCGAGGCAGTGACGGACCCCATCATGAAGACCGAGGCGCTCTCGAGCTGGACGCCCACCGAGGGGAGCACCACCAGGGTCTCCAGGTAGACCTGGGGATTGAGCAGGGTGACCGCCGCCATCGCCACCAGGACCTCTCGGCGGCTGCGCACCCGGCCAAGCGTCGAGACCAGCCGGTCGTTTCCGGTGACGGCACGCCGGAGGGCCAGGGCGCCGAGCACGGCCAGGAACGCCACGCCCAGCCAGCGCATCACCTCCAGGGTGACGGGCAGGGCCAGCAGCATGGCGGTGATGCCGAACACCCCGGCCACGAGCAGCAGCACGTCGCTGACGATGCAGACCCCCGCCGACCACCAGTGGTGCTGTCGGCGAATCGCCTGCCCGAGCAGGTAGGCGTTCTGGGCGCCGATGGAGACGATCAACCCCCCGTTGAGCGCCAGGCCCGTGATATAGCTTTCCAGCATGCGTCTCATCCCCGATGACCCGAGAGCCGGCGCCCCACCGGGGTGCAGTCACCTCAGGCTAGTCCACCCGCCCCGTTCGGCCAGGCCTGTCTGGCCGGGCGTCGCCTCCGGGGCATGGCGAGGCACTATCGAGAAGTCCTATCGCGGGGCTATGTCGCCATATGGCGACATATTCCCGCCCGCTATCGTGGGTCTTTCCGGCAGGGGCGCCTGAAGTGTTGGGGGCTGGCGACGCCTCGCCGGGCAGCGCGCGGCCCGACCAGGGGCACCGGAGCCGGAGAAACCCTCCAAACCACTGATCAAAGGGGAATCATTCAAACCCTGGCACGCCCTTGGCAACGCATGGGGAGAAAGACTCGTGGCGACGAGCGGCTCAGGGAAGGGCCGATACCCGTAGCGGGGCTCGTCAAGGCGAGAGGCTCAGGGAAGAGCCACCCCTGAAAGGAATCCGCCCCGATGGATCGGGACGCCAGGGACGGCACGGCCCACCAGGTACCCCTGGTGGGCCTTTCTGCGTGCCGCCGCAAGACTCAGGCATCCGCCAGCAGCGGATAGCTGAAGAGCAGCAGGTGGGTGAGGTTCAGTCCCCAGTGCACCAGCACGGACCACACCAGCCGGCCCGTCCACCAGTAGACCAGGCCGTAGAGCAGCCCGGCCGCGGTGGCCACCAGCACGAAGGCGACGCCCCCGGCGAGATGCGCGATGCCGAAGAGCGCGCCGGTGGCCGTCACGGCCGCCACGGGCCCCACCTTGCCCATCAGCCAGCGCTGCAGCAGGCCGCGAAACACCAGTTCCTCCGCCACGCAGGTATTGAGCAGGTTGGCGATGGCGAACACCCAGAACAGCGCGGGCAGGCCCGGCTGCCAGGCCAGCAGCCCCAGCCCCATCGCGAGCCCCATGATCGCCGCGAGGCCGCCCCCCACCAGCAGCGGCAGGCGCCAGACCGGGCCACCCCCGCCGGCCCCCAGGCTCACCCCGAACAGCGGCACCCAGCCGAGCAGCGACCAGGCCACCAGCACCTTGTCGTGGTGGAAGAGGAGGCTCATCGGAACGCTCCCGGGCTTGAGCACCGCCTGCTCGGCCACCACCAGCGCCTCCTGGCCCGGCCAGGCATGGATCACGAGCCCGAGGCTGGCGACGCCCCACATCGCCCTGCGCCCCCAGGCGAGCCAGGGCGACACGGCAGGCACTGCCATCCACGCCGTCAGCGCCACATAGCAAAGCGCCGCCAGCACGAAGGTGCCGCTCGAGTAGCCGATCGCGCCGGCCGCCAGCAGCGTCGCCACGGCCCCGCCGAAGCGAACCCGCGGGTCGTCACTCAGGCCGAACAGGATCAGCGACAGCGAATAGAGGATACCGAAGGAGAGCATGGGCGTGACCACCGTGAGCGGGCGGCCCCCATCATGACGGCTGACGGGCCCAGCCGCACCCTCACGCACCTCTGGCGGGGGCGACGGTGCGCATTCCGGACGGGTTGGCCCGTCCCCTGCCCTTGTATTAGACTGGTCGTCTACTCACCGAGCGAAGGAGTCGCACTCGATGCAATCCCGCTACTTCACCATCAATGATTATCCGCAGGGCACCCCGGCACGGGAACTGTTCGAGCTGCATGAGCAGGAGCTGCCTACCCTCGGCGAGGGCGAGGTGCGCATCCGCAACACCTGGCTGTCGGTGGACCCCTACATGCGCGGCCGCATGAGCGGCGTGAAGACCTACATCGATCCGTTCGAACTGAACGCGCCCCTGGAAGGCGC
Organism: Halomonas aestuarii; assembly: GCF_001886615.1. Classification (NCBI taxonomy): domain Bacteria; kingdom Pseudomonadati; phylum Pseudomonadota; class Gammaproteobacteria; order Oceanospirillales; family Halomonadaceae; genus Halomonas; species Halomonas aestuarii. The sequence continues at coordinate 2,290,526 of NZ_CP018139.1, read as the reverse complement.
GGCCATCGGCGAGGTGGTCGAGTCCCGGGATTCGGCCTTCCCCGAGGGCACCAAGGTGCGCCACATGGGCGGCTGGCGGGATATCGCCCAGCTGCCCGGCGCCCAGCTCGAGCCCCTGCCCGCCTTCGAGGTGCCGGATCAGGCCTACCTGGGCGTGCTCGGCATGCCGGGCATGACCGCCTGGACCGGCCTCAATCGCATCGCCGAGATGCAGGACGGCGACAACGTGCTGGTCAGCGGTGCCGCCGGGGCGGTGGGCTCGCTGGCCGTGCAGCTGGCCAAGGCCAAGGGCGGCACCGTGGTCGGCATCGCCGGCTCCCAGGACAAGCTCGACTGGCTCGAGGCCCGCGGCGTCAAGGCCGTCAGCTACCGGGGCAAGGACGCCGCCCAGCTCACCGAGGCACTCCGCGAGGCCTGCCCCGAGGGCTTCGACGTCTACTACGAGAACGTCGGCGGCACCTGCCTGGAAGCGGCCCTGAACACCCTCAGGGTCGGCGCGCGCATCGCCGTGTGCGGCATGATCGCCCGCTACAACGAGAACACGCCGAGCGCCGGCCCGGGCAACCTGGCGATGATCCTGATCCGTCGCGCCCGCATGGAGGGCTTCATCGTCTTCGACCACTGGGCGCACTACCCGCAGTTCCTCGAGGAGGTCGGCCCGCAGGTCGAGGGCGGCCAGATCGACTACGAGGAGACCGTGGAGGAGGGCCTCGAGCGCACCCCGGACGCCTTCCTCAAGCTGTTCGAGGGGGCCAACCGCGGCAAGATGCTGGTCAGGCTCTGATCCGTAACGCCTGATGTCCCTGCGCAGGGGGTGCGCCGGCCGAGCCGGCGCACCCTTCTTGCGTGCCCTCCCCGGCCAGCACCGCCCTGCACCGCCCGAGCCCCGGTCCAGACCCATGACCCGCTCACGGCTGAGAGCCGCGTGCAGCGCCGGGCACCTTCCCACCCCGAGGAGGAGACGGCCATGAACGCCATCAACCCCGAGAAGCTGCACCACAGCAAGTGGACCGCGGCGCGGCCCCGCCACAAGGAGAAGCACTTCATCGTGACGAAACTGCTGCGCGACGAGGAGGAGAACGTGGTCGAGGTGATCCTCGAGGCGGTCTATACCCACCGCGAGACCACCCTGCCCTGGCAGGCCCTCAAGGATGACGAGACCTGGCGGATGGGCTGGCGCTGAACGCTCAGCGATCCCCCGCGTCGTCCCGCTCGTCCTCCTCCGACACCCGGGAGGTGACCTTGCTGATCAGCTGGGGCACGAAACGTTCGGTGAAGCCCGCCACGAAGGACCAGAACAGCAGCTTGGCGAGATCCGGCCCCGAGCTCGGATAGGTTTCCCGGAAGATGCGCAGCATGAAGTCCTCTCCCTCGGCGATATCATCCTGGGTCGGAAACGTGAAGGCGGGAAAGAGGTCCCCCGCGACGATGCCGGACAGGAACAGCAGGTAGAGCACCAGAGCGAACACCCCGCCGAAGATAGGCACCAGCAGGATCTGGAACCAGGAGGCATCCAGCAGCACGAGCTCCTCGTCCGTGACCTTGTTCAGGCGCTGCTGGATACTGACGAACCCGCCGATGATGCCGCACAGGGGCACCGCCCAGGTCACCAGGAAGCGCTGGTTGTAGAAGAAGGTCAGCGCGAAGATCACCCCGAGCACGGCCACCGCCGCCGTGGTCATGACGATCAGGCGTCGGGTGATGGAGTGGATGTGGCGGATGCGCTCCATGAGGCAGCCTCCAAGCCCGGTCCCCCGGGCCGTGACGGCGCGGGCCGGGAAATCCGACCCGCTGCCTTGACGATAGCCGACCTGGCCGGCCCCCACCACGCGGGGAACGCTCGCCCGGCAGGCCAGTGAGGCGGGGAAGCCGCCGCCCGCAAGGCACGGCTGCCGCGGCCGTGAAGGCCCGGCTCGTGCGCGGCGCACGGGGCTCGGGGTGCCGCCCGCACGCCTTGGCAGAGGCCGCGGGGGCAGGCTATCCTGCCGCGCTCCCGCCCCCCAACGCGAGCCTTCTCCGATGACCGCCAGCCGACGCCTCGACGACACCCCGGCGCCCTCCAGCCTGCTGCTGGCCATCGTGGCGGCCGTAGGCATGGCCACCATCGGGGTCATCTCGCGCAAGACCGGGCTGCCGGCGGAGAACATCACCTTCTACCGGCTGGGCCTCGGTGCCGCCTTCCTGCTCGCCTACCTGGCGCTGGTCGGCCGCACCGCGGGACTGCGCGCCCTGCCGGGCCGCAGCGTGGTGCTCAGCGGCGCCCTGCTGGCCGCCTTCATCCTGTTCTACGTGCAGGCGATGAACTACACCCGCATGGCGAACGCCATCCTGATGATCTACCTGGCCCCGGTCGTGGCCTCGGTGGCGGCCCACTTCCTGTGGGCGGAGACGCTGGGGGCTCGCCAGACGGCGCTGATCGGCATCGCCCTGCTGGGCTTCGCCATGATGCAGGAGTTCCACATCGAGCTGAGCGGCGGCGAGGACGCCAAGGGGCTGGGCTTCGCCCTGCTGGCCATGCTGGCCTACGCCGGCTTCATCCTCTGCAACCGCCGCCTGCCTCGCCACCTGGACGACCGCACCTGCGCCTTCTGGCAACTGGCGGTCGGCGCCCTGGTGATCCTGCCCTTCGCCCTCTGGCAGCCCCAGGGGCTCTCGGCCGCCGCCTGGCAGTGGCCCTGGCTGCTGGCGGCCGGCGTCCTGCCGGGCTTCGTGGCCCTGCTGTGCGCGGTGATGGCGATCCACCGCCTGCCCACGGCGCTCTACGGCACCCTGGCCTACTGCGAGCCGGTGGCGGTGGTGATCTTCGGGTGGACGCTGTTCGGCGAGGCGATGGGGCCGCTGCCGCTGGCCGGCTGTGGCCTGATCCTCGCCAGCGGCATGGTGCAGGCGTGGCTCTCCGCCCCGCAGACGGCACCCCGCCCTGCCTGAGCCGCGCAAGCCGCCCGACGCCCCGGGTCAGCGCAGCGGCTCACCACGCGTGCAGGGCCATGCAGCCGGTCGACGGGATGGCGCTGTTGGCGATGGCGATGGCGATGCCATCGACGCCGAGCGGGACAGGCCGCGATCAGCCCGGCGGGAAGAGCATGGCATAGGGGCGCTGGAGGGAACGGCGTACCTCACCGAGGGAGAAGACGCGCACGAACGTCTCGAACAGCTGGCCCTGGAACCACAGCTGCACGACCGGCAGCGAGAAGACACGCTGCTGGGCGCACAGCGGCGAGGCCTCGCCCTGGCAATCCACGTAGAGGGCATCCATCTCGGCGAACTCCGCGGCCAGCATCGCCTCGAGACGGGGCTTGATGGCCTGGCAGACGCCACAGGCCCCGCCGCCATAGAGCACCAGCACCGCCGGGCGCGCGGCCAGCACGGCATCGAGCTGCTGCTGTTGCGTGATGGGGGTCAAGGGGCCTGTTCGCCTGCGTCGGGCCCCGGGGAGGGAGACGGCTCGGCCGCCTCGGCGGCGACGCGCTCGAGGCGCGTCAGGCGCACCTCCACGGTGACGGTGAGCGAGGAAAGCGCCGCCGCCCGCTCGCGGCCCTCGGCGCTGGCACGATGCAGGTGCGGGGTCATGGCCAGCAGGTCCGCGATGGGCTCGGCGCCCTCGAGGTCGAGCGCGTAGCGCAGCGTCTCGGTGCCGAGGGAGGCGAAGCCCTCCGGCACCCCGGGGTCCGCCGGGCGCTCGGGCTTGAGGCGGGGGTAGATGACCTCGCGCAGCTCGCGCAGGTGATCCGGCCCGGCCTCGACCAGCAGCAGCACGCCGCCGGGCCTCAGCACCCGGGCGAACTCCGGGTAGACGGGGAAGCCGAACAGGCAGAGCACCCGGTCCAGGGTGCCGGGCTGCACGGGCAGGTGGGCGTTGCTGCCCACCACCCAGCTGGCCGCGAGCCCCGCCTGCTTGCCCTGCCGGGCGGCGGCGAGCACCGCCCACTTGGAGATATCCACGCCCAGCAGGGAAAGCCTCGGCCCGTCGCCCTGCCCTTCAGCGCCTGCATCGTCGGCGGCCTCGGCCAGCTCGCGAAGGTAGTAGCCCTCTCCGCAGCCGGCATCCAGGCAGCTCAGCGGCGCCTCGTCGATCTCGCCGGCCAGCACGGCGTGGCTGACGGCCTCCGCGATCGGCCGGTAGTGGCCGGCCGCCAGGAAGCGCTGGCGCGCCGCCACCATCGCCTTGCTGTCGCCCGGGTCGTGGGAGCGCTTGCGCTGCACCGGCAGCAGGTTCACGTAGCCCTGCCGGGCGATATCGAAGCTGTGCCCGAGGCCGCATCGCCAGGTACTGCCGCTACGCAGCAGCACGTCGCCGTCCAGCGGACAGGCCAGCGCCTCAAAGGGAGTGTGGCTCATCGCTTGCCTCGTTCTCCGCGTTGACTGTGCGCCCCGCTCGAGGGCGCCCGAGCCGAGCAGTATACCCTGCCGGAGACGAGGCGCCTTCCGTCCGGCCTAGCGCCCGGCCAGTAGTGCCTCGACAAGATCGGCCAGGTTCGCCTCGCAGCGGGCCCCCGGCGCCTTCGATTCATCGCCCGGGCGATACTTGCCGGACTGCACCAGGCACGCCTCGAGGCCGACCGCCATGGCCGCGGCCACGTCGCACTCCACGTCGTCGCCCACCATCAGCGCCTCGCCGGGTGCCACCCCGGCATCCTCGAGCACGGCATGGAAGAAATCGCCCGAGGGCTTGCCCAGCACCCGCGCCTCGATGCCGGCGGCGTACTCCAGGGCGCGCACGAAGGGCCCCACATCGAGGTGCAGTGTGCCGGCCTGACGGAAGTAGCGGTTGGTGCCCACGGCGAGCAGCGGCGCCCCTTCCAGCAGCAGCCGGAAGGCCGCGTCGAGGTGGGCATAATCCAGGCGCTGCTCGGCATCGCCGAGCACCACGGCGTTGGGCTCCCCCCGAGGCAGGTCGGCGAACTCCGGCTCGAGGTGCTCGTGGATCAGCAGGTAGGGAATCAGCCGATGGCGCTCGAGATGGCGACGGATCGCGCCCGGAGCGGTGAACACCTGCGCGGGCGCCACGTCGAAGCCCAGCCGCTGCAGTTCCTCGCAGACCGCCGCCGAGGTCCTGCGCGAGGTGTTGGTGAGAAAGCGCAGCGAAAGCCCGCTCGCCTGCAGACGTTCCACCGCCGCCACGGCGCCGGGCAGGGCCTCGCCGTCCTCGGTCAGCACGCCGCTGATATCGAGCAGTACCGCCTTGAGCATCGCAGTCCCCTCCCCTTTTTATCCTTTGACAGCCTAGACGACGGAGCTTCCCGGCGGCCCTCTCGCTGCTGGGCAGCCCGGCACCATCAAAGACGACCGCCAGCGCCCTGCCGCGCTCGACCGCCCCACTCCTCCATGACGATTGCTCGACTGGCAAGCAGCGAAGGCCGTTTGTAACCCCGGGGGATAGAGCCGTCACACGCTGGCATCGGGTCTCACTGGAAAAACAAAAGCAAATTTCTCAACACTGACAGCTCAAAATCATGAGCTCTTTGATCGGAAAACAACCCAGATCTTTCCATTCCTTCTCCACCGAACCCCCTAAAGGAACTGGTCAACATTCCATAGAAACTACATGCAAAATCATGAAAAAAAATCGCAGGTTAATTAAATGAATACGCCGATGATGCCCATCACCATGAACCCTCGGCCCTCGGCCCTCGCTTGCACGTGCAGGCGACCCCGACTATAAATTCAACGAGTGCATGCAATAAACGGCTACAAAATATCTCGACCCTGTTACACAGTTATCAACCGAACACCGGATAAAAATCAGTAGATTCCTACAGAAGGGAGCAGCCATGAACACCAAGAAAATCAGCACCTGCTCGGCGGCCATCATCATGGGCTTGATCTGGACAACCGGCCACGCTCAGGACGAAAAGGTGGATGTCGGCAAATACGAATACATCAACAGCTGTGCCGCCTGCCATGGCGAGGAGGGCAAGGGCGACGGACCACTCGCCGGGGTAATCGAAACAGGCATTCCAGATCTCACCACGCTTTCGCAGAGGAATGACAACGTCTTCCCCCTGGCGCGTGTCTACGAAATCATCGACGGAAGGGCCGACGTCCAGGCGCACGGCTCACGAGACATGCCCGTCTGGGGACAACGATACGGCATGGAAGCGGCCGAAAAGTACTTTGACTTCGAGTACGATTCGGAGTCCGTGATTCGTGCCCGGATACTGGCTATCGCCGAGTATCTCCATCGCCTGCAGGCAGAGGAGTAATATGCTTCCACGGCCCACGGCGCCTTGAAGGATCACCCCTTCCGAGCGGAAAGCCTGTCGCGCCTCTTGGAAGGGGGTCATGTCGCCGTCCACTGCCTGCCCAGCCCCTCATAGAAGCGCCGCGCCCGCGCCAGGTCGCCGACGCCCAGGGTGATCAGACTCACGCGCTGCTCCATCGCGATTACCTCCCGGCCTGTGCCCTATCAATAGCAACACCATAGCGGGCAGACGAGATGCAGTGCCACGGGACCATCATATTCAGCCTATGCGACGGTGGCTGTTTCGAGCCAAGAATGGGGGTGTGTCCCCGGTTGGGTCTGGCCAGCGGGTGAGTCGTGCCGATGTCGCCTGTTGAATAGCCCTGGGCGCAGGGTCCACCGAGTTTCCATCCACTGCCGGGGGCATCTATCTGGCGGCCCGCTGCCAGGCGCGGCGCGCCTCGCGCCCGAGCCCCCTGGGCAGGACGAGGCGCGAGGCGCCGAGGTATTCGAGAAAATGCCGGGCGGCTGGCTCAAGCGACTCGGCCAGGCCCTCGGGCAGCCTGGCCGGCAGGATGTCGGGCTCCCAGTGCCAGGCGAGCAGGGTCAGGGTGCCCTCCTGGCACTTGGCGTCGAAGCGGGCCACGAAGCGCTCGCCCCACAGCACCGGGATCACGTAGTACCCCCAGCGGCGCTGAGCCTGGGGCTTGTAGACCTCCCAGACGTAGTCGAAGCCGAACAGCCGGGCGACGCCGCCACGGTCCCACATCAGGGGATCCAGCGGGGCGAGAAAGCGCACGCCTCGTTCCATGGCAGGACCCGGCTCGGGGGCCGCCTCCAGCACCGCGAGGGCCTCGGGCGTCGTCCAGTAGACGGTGCCGTCCACCTCGAGCTCGACCAGGGCGCCTCGGGCGAGGGCCCGGGCGGCGATGCGATCCCGCTCCGCGCGCGAACACGGCAGCAACCAGACGGCGCCATCGGCGGCGGGGCGCAGCAAGCCGGCGGCCTGCACGCGCCGGACCACCAGCCGTTGCAGGGCCTCGTCGTCCGTGGCGTCCGCCACGTCCGCGCCCTGGGGCAGCACCCGCTCGGGCAGATCGTAGGCATGGCGACCGCCCACGCGATGGTGGGTCATCAGGTGGCCGGCGTCCCACAGCGCCTTGAGCAGGTGCCGCGAGCGCTTGGGGCCGTACCAGCTGCCGCGCAGGGCGGGGTCGGCCCGCTGGTCGCCGAGCTCGAGGCTGGTCGAGGGGCCATGGCGCTCGACCTGCTCGACCAGGGCGCGGGCCTCGGGAGCATCGACGTCCACGCCCCGCCGCTGCCAGCGCCGGGCGAACCAGCGATGGAACGGCGCCTGGGCCCACCACTCCGCGGGCTGGATCAGGCTGGCCTGCTTGTCCCAGCCATCGACCAGCAGCCGCTGCCCGTAGGCCGCCTGCTGCCAGTCGCCCTGGCGATAGCCGGGCACCCGGGCCTGCAGCACCAGGTCCGGGTTGGTGCCGACCGGCGCCAGGGGATCGAACTGGATGGTGCCCAGGCGGCGGATGACGCTCGCCAGCGGCGCCGGCCGGAAGTGATAGCGCACCAGCAGCCGGCGGGCGTCGGCGCGCGTCAGGGTGAGGCGTTGGGAGGCGGTCATCGGCGGTCCTTGTCCCGGTGCTTCGCCCATCCTAGGGGAAAGCGTGCCGTTTGGCTCGGGCATGCCCGCATATGGGAAATTGGGGTCTGTCCCCAATTGACTCCCTGGGCGCGACCTCGAACCGCTGGTCGATGCGCCGTCTGGGCAAGCGCTGGAATCCGCTGCACAAGATCTCCTATCCCATCCTGGGGATGATACTGCTGCACTTCCTCTGGGTGGTACGCGCCGACCTCGGGGAGTGGACCCTGTATGCCACGGTGTCTGCCCTGATCATGGCGACCCGATTGCCACCGGTCGCTCGACACCTGCCGAGGTTTCGTCAGCGACTCGCCAGCCGCTAGATAGACGGCGGGGACAGCTTCATTAATTGGGGTCTGTCCCCGATTGGTTCTCACCAAGGGCGCAACATGAAGGGGATGACACCCTATGCGGCATTCAAGAAAGGGCTCCCCAAATCACCGAAGAAGGCGCCTAGGAAAACGGCGGAAAACACTGCTTAACTATAGGGGCACCACGGGGACATGTGTCAGGTGATTACCATCACTGTACACCCAGTGAGCTTTTCCCAAACTGAATACCCAACAGCTTGCTGTCTTCGCGATCCCCTCGAAGAACTAAAGAAATACAAGATTTTATTTCATCCCACTCGTCTTCAGACATAAAACGTCTCATAGCCTCGAAATTCTCAGTGTTTAAAGAAGCTATGTATTGCTTTCCACTGCCTGAAAACCTTGACATCACATACTTAAACCAAGCAGCCCTAGGTTTGGGATCCATATCTGCAAAAAGCCTATTGTCATGCCAAGCAAAACTCATAGAGTGATTTGAACCACTCATAAGATTCAGCACATCAAACCCAATTATTCGTGCGGCATTGATACCATCTGAATCATCACCCTCAATTTGAACAGCAACATCAAATCTAATCTGATTATCACCAGTGTTATTATCTATTTCAATGCCTGCAGGAGCAGACGGATACATAGCCTCAGCCATCTCGGCAAACTGTTCATCCATCTTCTGAAGAGGATAGTTAAAAAGATAGTTTCGTGCTTCTCTATCTTCTTCCACCCTGAGCTCTCGTATTTTTTGAGCTTTTTCTTGAAGACTCTCAGAATAGTTTAAATACTCATATATCCTATCTCTCTCCTCTTCTAAACTAGCTACCTTAGAAGATATAGCAGCATATTCATCCAGCGCTCTCTTCCCTTGGAGTGACTGCACTTTCCTGTCTCGAGCAGAGGCAACATCATTCCTCTCTTGCTCCAAATCTCTCTTCTGGAATTCAAGCTTCCTTTTATCATTTTCAAGCCTTGATCGACGGTTCATTGAGAGAGAGTTATGAAACTCTTCAACAGCTTCAAAATGCTCCAGCGCCTCTGGCTTGAAAACGTGCTTCAGACCCTCATACAAATCCATCAAATCCTGCTTAGATATATCTGGATGCTTCCGCAATGATTTTTCAATACTGTCTATATGAAAGGCTTTAACCGCCAACTCACCGTCAATATCCCTAAGCCTTTTAGTAAGCTCCCCCGCCTCCAGCTCTATGGAACGATAGTTCTCAGAAACTCTAAAATCACGCAAATCTTCTTTTAACTTATCGATCTCTCTTTCTAGCCACTCATGGCGGAACTTAGGCCTAGAACCGGCTCGGAACATGCTTTTTAGAAAGTCATCCTCTCTCCAATTCTTTAAGGATTTTGCTATACTATCGAGCTCCAGCTTGGTTTTTCTTTTACTCCAAACCAAAGAACAGTCGACACCTAAAAGATATAGCGTCCGAAGTCTAGCATCATATTCAGACTCTCGCTCAGTCTTTGTTGGAAAAAGGCAATCACCTCTAGAGTAACGCGCAAACCTCTTAAGAAGCGATCGAAAGCTAATCGAAGGAACATCCGGATCTAAGTAAAAAGCTCCACACTGATTCAACCAATCCCTGTAACCAGTGACATTAACTGACTTTCCATCAAGAAGAATCTTTCTACCATCTCCGTTGCGATCAACCCTATGACCCACTCCGTTAACACAAAAATAAAGGGTAAACCACCAATCAGGAACCACAGATCTTAAAAGCTTATCGCTATTGCTTCCAAGACAATGATGGACAAGACCTAGCGCCAAAGTCTTTCCTACACCATTACTACTAGACTCTTTACCTTCTGGCCCATCTCCCACAATCAGAGTCACGCCCTCATCATTAAAAACAAGGGGATGAAAGCCAGGTTGATCACATGTCAACTTTATTAGCTTCATAAGCCATCCAATTCTACAAAAGAACCTTCATCATTTAAAAAAACCCTTCCTTCAAAATCCAAATCTACAACTTTCAGTGCACAAAGAACGTCTAACGACAAAACCATTTGGGTAAATGTTGGCTTATGAGGAAGTCTTAACTTATCAGACTCTATCAAAGCCCATAACTCATCCAATGTCCGAGGCTCGTCAAGCAGATACCGCACAGCTCCAGCCAAACCAACGAGAGAAGCACTAAACCTAACATGTTTATGAGGTGATATTATGGCTTGGATCTTCATAGACATCGCAACTCTCGAAATATTTTGCCAAAATAAGCTCTGCTGCTGACCAGAATGCTTGTTGACTATGAGGATTCATATTGCTGACTTCTGGAATCAAACTTTCAACCAACCAAAAATAGCGCAAATCGGCAGCACCTTCGGCAGCATCGCTAATCACCTGCTTACTCTCTTGGTACTTCTTATTCACTTCTTCTGAAATAGACTGCTTGAGGTCTGAATCAGCTTCTAGGAAGTCATCAACAAGAAAGGCTTGATATGAACTAACCTCTATGCGCTTTTTAACGTACTCACTCAACCCATTGTATTCAGCTTTTTCATCAAAATCAGGAGCCTTACCAGAAAGGCATCCAAAGCTAAAGCTTGGGTTATCAGCAAGATAGGAAAGAAGCTCACCAACTGCAGAAGCTTCTACAAACTCTGGGAGCTCTGCAGGAACACCACCAATTAAATCCTGCCTTTCACCTGTAGGCAGCTCCATAAAAAACTTAAGAAGCTCTTTTGCTCCTATGGCACCAGCATATTCAAGCTCTTTAACTTTCCATAAATCTTGAAGAGCACTAGCAACAGGCGCAGGAATACCGCAAAACCTGTCATTCATCACAAAAGAATATTTTTTATATCGAGCCATTTCTCAGGAAGTTTATCAAAATCTTCCACAGCTTTCTTTACAGCAACAGTCTCAGAGATACTGGTAGTAGGTTTTGGACCATAAACTTGAAAGTAATGACCTTGACTAGGAATCCAGCCATCATTACCGCCATCACCCCAACTCCCCCATGGTGCAATAGCTTGAAACGCCGGATCATAATAAGTCATCAAGTCAGAGAAGAGATTTTGAAAGCTATCACCATGCGAGGCATAAACTTTCAATTTAAAAAACTGACGATATAAAAACTCTTGGCCATCCGTTGACATTCAGCCTCCCTGCGTTTTTATCCCTTTAATTAACGCACCTGCCAGCAGGATGGCAGGTGCGAATTCTATAGTCCAGCGATCACTCCCACTCGATGGTGGCGGGCGGCTTGCTCGAGACATCGTAGGTCACGCGGGAGACGCCGGTGATCTCGTTGATGATGCGGTTGGAGACCTTCTCCAGCAGCTCGTAGGGCAGGTGCGCCCAGCGGGCGGTCATGAAGTCGATGGTCTCCACGGCGCGCAGGGCGATCACCCACTCGTAGCGGCGGCCGTCGCCGACCACGCCCACGGACTTCACCGGCAGGAAGACGGCGAAGGCCTGGCTGGTCTTGTGGTACCAGCCGGCGTTGTGCAGCTCCTGGATGAAGATGGCGTCGGCCTCGCGCAGGATGTCGGCGTACTCCTTCTTCACCTCGCCGAGGATGCGCACGCCGAGGCCCGGCCCAGGGAAGGGGTGGCGGTAGACCATGTCGTAGGGCAGGCCGAGCTCGACGCCGAGCTTGCGCACCTCGTCCTTGAACAGCTCGCGCAGCGGCTCGACGAGGCTGAGCTTCATGGTCTCGGGCAGGCCGCCCACGTTGTGGTGGGACTTGATCACGTGGGCCTTGCCGGTCTTGCTGGCGGCGGACTCGATCACGTCCGGGTAGATGGTGCCCTGGGCCAGGAAGTCCACGCCCTCGATCTTGGCGGCCTCGCTGTCGAACACGTCGATGAAGGTGTTGCCGATGATCTTGCGCTTGGCCTCGGGGTCGGCCTCGCCCTCAAGCTTGCCGAGGAACAGGTCCTCGGCGTCCACGCGGATCACCTTCACGCCCATGTGCTTGGCGAAGGTCTCCATCACCTGGTCGCCCTCGGCCTTGCGCAGCAGGCCGTTGTCGACGAACACGCAGGTCAGCTGGTCGCCGATGGCCTTGTGCAGCAGCGCGGCCACCACGGAGGAGTCCACGCCGCCGGAGAGGCCGAGCAGCACGTGGCGGTCGCCCACCTGGTCGCGCACCCGGGCGATCTGGTCTTCGATGATGCGGGCCGGGGTCCAGTTGCGCTCGCTGCCGCAGATGTCCAGCACGAAGTGCTCGAGGATGCGCTGGCCCTGCAGGGTGTGGGTCACCTCGGGGTGGAACTGCACGCCGTAGAAGCGCTTCTCCTCCCAGGCCATGGCGGCGATGGGGCAGCTCGGGGTTGAGGCGGTCACGGTGAACTCGGCGGGCACCTCGGCCACCTTGTCGCCATGGCTCATCCACACGTCGAGCAGGCTCCTGCCGGTCTCGTGGTCGATGTGGTCGGAGATGTCCTTGAACAGCGCGGTCTCGGCGTCCAGGCGGATCTGGGCGTAGCCGAACTCGCGGATATTGGACCCGGCCACCTTGCCGCCGAGCTGCTCGGCCATGGTCTGCATGCCGTAGCAGATGCCGAGCACTGGCAGGCCCATCTCGAACACGCACGCCGGCGCGCGCGGGGAATCCAGCTCGGTGACCGACTCCGGGCCGCCGGCGAGGATGATGCCGTTGGGCGCGTACTCGCGGATCTCGGCCTCGGTGATGTCGAAGGCGCGGACCTCGGAGTAGACGCCGATCTCGCGGACGCGGCGGGCGATCAGCTGGGTGTACTGGGAGCCGAAGTCGAGGATCAGGATCTTGTGGGCGTGGATATCGGTCATGGAGGTGTCTCGGTGTGCGGCGGGCCGGATACAAAAGCGTGCGGCGGGGTTTCCCCCGCCGCGGTCGTGCTGTGGGTCGGTATCACCCGCCCCGGTAGTTCGGGGCTTCCTTGGTGATCTGCACGTCGTGGACGTGGGACTCGTTGAAGCCGGCCCCGGTGATCTTCACGAACTCCGGCTTGGTGCGCATCTCCTGGATGTTGCGGCAGCCGGTGTAGCCCATGGAGGCGCGCAGGCCGCCCATCAGCTGATGGACGATGGCGCTCATCATGCCCTTGTAGGGCACGCGGCCCTCGATGCCTTCCGGCACCAGCTTCTCGGCGCCCTCGCTCTTGTCCTGGAAGTAACGGTCGGCGCTGCCCTGGGTCTGGGACATGGCGCCCATGGAGCCCATACCGCGGTAGGCCTTGTAGGTACGGCCCTGGTAGAGCTCGATCTCGCCCGGGGCCTCCTCGGTGCCGGCCAGCAGGCCACCGGCCATCACGGTGCTGGCACCGGCGGCCACGGCCTTGGCCAGGTCGCCGGAGAAGCGCACGCCGCCGTCGGCGATCAGCGGGATGTCGTAGGCCTCCAGGGCCGCGGCGACGTTGGAGACGGCGGTGATCTGCGGCAGGCCCACGCCTGTCACCACGCGGGTGGTGCAGATGGAGCCCGGGCCAATGCCCACCTTGACGGCGTCGGCGCCGGCCTCGGCCAGGGCCTTCGCGGCCTCGGCGGTGGCGATGTTGCCGCCGATGACCTGGACCTGCGGGAAGTGCTCCTTCACCCAGCGAACGCGCTCGATCACGCCCCGGGAGTGGCCGTGGGCGGTATCGACCACCACCACGTCGACGCCGGCCTCGGCCAGGGCGGCCACGCGGTCGGGCGTCTCGGGGCCGGTGCCCACGGCGGCGCCGACCAGCAGGCGGCCATCGGCGTCCTTGGCGGCGAAGGGGAAGGTGCGGGCCTTCTCGATGTCCTGGAAGGTGACCAGGCCGCGCAGGTGGAAGTCGTCGTCCACCACCAGCATCTTCTCGACGCGGTGCTCCTGCATCTTGCCCTTGATGACGTCGAGGCTGGTGCCCACGGGCACGGTGACGAGCTTCTCGCCGGGGGTCATGATGTCGTAGACGCTGTCGCCGTGGTTGGGCTGGAAGCGCATGTCGCGCTGGGTCACCAGGCCCACCAGCGCCTCCCCTTCCACCACCGGGAAGCCCGAGAAGCCGTGCTCCTCGGCCATCGCCAGCAGGTCGGCCAGCTTGGCATTGGGCCCGACGGTGACCGGATCCTTCACGATCACGCTCTCGTGCTTCTTGACCTTGCGCACCTCGGCGGCCTGGTGGGCGATGGTCATGCTCTTGTGGATGATGCCGATGCCCCCTTCCTGGGCCATGGCGATGGCCAGTCGCGCCTCGGTGACGGTGTCCATGGCGGCGGAGACCAGCGGGATGTTCAGGTAGAGATCCCGGGTCAGGCGGGTCCGGAGGCTGACCTCGTTGGGCAGAACCTCGGAGTACCCGGGGACGAGTAATACGTCATCGAACGTAAGCGCTTCTTGGGCCATACGTAGCATATGCGGCGACACCCAGTGAACTGGTGGGAGGAGGGAGTGAAGTTAATCCCCCATTATAACGACCAAGCCGGGGGGCGGGCAATGAGCAGGATGGCGACACCCGGGGCCGCCCCCGCCCGGGCCGCTGCCGCGAGGCGGACGGCGCATGGTAGGGTAACGCTTTACCTCCAGGGATGACCGCACCATGACCCGCCCCGAGGACGCGCCCCTCTCCGTCACCGAGCTCAACCGCCGCGCCCGCCAGGCCCTTGAGCAGGACGTCGGCGAGGTGTGGGTGGAGGGCGAGCTCTCCGGGGTGTCGCGGCCGAACTCGGGGCACGTCTACTTCACCCTGAAGGACGAGCGGGCCCAGCTGCGCTGCGCGCTGTTTCGCACCCGGGCGCGCTTCGTCGCCGCGCCGATGCGCGACGGCGACCGCGTCAAGGTGCGCGGCCAGGTGTCGCTCTTCGAGCCCCGCGGCGACTACCAGCTGATCGTGGAGGCGGTAAAGGCGGCGGGCGAAGGCGAGCTGCTGGCGGCCCTCGAGCGGCTGAAGACCCGGCTGGCGGCCGAGGGGGTGTTCGCCAATGCGCGCGCCCTGCCCTTCCCGCCGCGTCACCTGCTGGTGCTCACCTCGCCCACCGGCGCCGCGATCCGCGATGTGCTGGCGGTGCTGGCAGCGCGCTGGCCGCTGGTCCAGGTGACGCTGATCCCGGTGCCGGTGCAGGGTCGCGAGGCGGCGCCGGCGATGATCGCGGCACTCGGGCTGCTCAACCGCCAGCAGGCGCTGGACCCGGCCCGCGACGCCATCCTGATCACCCGCGGCGGCGGCAGCCTCGAGGACCTGTGGGCCTTCAACGACGAGCACCTGGCCCGGGCGATCTTCCACTCCCGGCTGCCGGTGATGTCGGCGGTGGGCCACGAGGTGGACACGACGCTTTCCGACCTCGCCGCCGACGTGCGCGCGCCCACGCCCTCGGCCGCCGCCGAGCAGCTGGTGCCGGACCGCCGCGACCTCGCCCACCGCCTCGACCGACTCGCCGACCGGCTCGCCCGCGCCCAGCGGACCCGCCTGGATACCGAGGCCCAGCGCCTGGATCACCTGCGCGCCCGGCTGCGCCATCCCGGCGAGGTGCTGGCCGCGCGTCGCCGGCAGCTGGACCAGCTGGCGGGGCGGCTGCGGCGGGCCGTGCAGGCGCGGCTGGTCCTGGAGCGGCGCCGCGAACGCCACCTGCGCCAGCGCCTCGCCCTGCGCTCGCCGGACCGCCTGCTGGACCAGGCCGGGCAGCGGCTCGAGCGCGCCACGCTGCGCCTCCACCAGGCGATGCCGAGGGCGCTGGCCCGGCATCGCGAGCGGCTGGGCGGGCTCGCCCGCGAGCTGCAGGCGGTGAGCCCGCTGGCGGTGCTGGGCCGCGGCTATGCGATCCTCGAGGACGACCGGGGCCGGGTGGTCCGCCGGGCAGCGGACACGACCCCCGGCCAGGCGCTCGAGGCCCGGCTGGGCGAAGGGCGACTCGCCCTCACGGTGGCCGGCATCGAGGGCGACGTCGAAGCCGACAATCCCGGGTCCCATGGCGGGAAGACATCGGAGTGATAGATTTTGGAATATATGTATTCCATAAGATGATAACTACACTGATGCCATCTCCTTGAGGACGACGGGCCCATACCCATATCCCAAGGAGCCAGGCACTTCCCCGGGCACGACGATCGGACGCTCGGGGTCACACCCCAACCCACAGGGAGCAACACCATGTCACTGCGCATCAATGACGTCGTACCGGATTTCGAAGCCGACACCAGCCAGGGCCCGATCCGCTTCCACGAGTGGATCGGCGACAGCTGGGCGATCCTGTTCTCCCACCCCAAGGACTTCACGCCGGTCTGCACCACCGAGTTCGGTGCCGTCGCCAAGCTCAGCGAGGAGTGGAAGAAGCGCGGCACCAAGGTGATCGGCGTCTCCGTGGACGGCGTGGAGGATCACAAGAAGTGGATCAATGACATCTCGAGCTTCGCCAGCTGCGAGGTCGGCTTCCCGATCATCGCCGACGAGGACCTCAAGGTCGCCAAGCTGTTCGACATGCTGCCGGCCGAGGCGTACCTGCCGGACGGCCGCACCCCGGCCGACAGCGCCACCGTGCGCTCGGTGTTCATCATCGGCCCGGACAAGCAGCTCAAGCTGTCCATGACCTACCCGATGAACGTGGGCCGCAACTTCGCCGAGGTGCTGCGCGCCCTGGACGCCCTGCAGACCGCCAACGGCAAGGGCGTGGCCACGCCGGCCGACTGGACCACCGGCGAGGACGTGATCATCCCGCCGACGGTCTCCGACGAGGATGCCAAGGCGAAGTTCGGTGAGTTCGAGACCATCTTCCCCTACCTGCGCAAGACCAAGCTGCCCAAGTAAGGCCGGCGGTTCACCTCGCAAAGCAAGACCCCCTGCCTCGGCAGGGGGTCTTGCGTTGTGGCTTCTGGCACGAGGCCTTCGTCAGGTCTGTTCGACCTGGCGGGCGGCCGGCTTGAAGGCGCCGGGCTCGAGCTCGTGGCGGGCCAGCAGCTTGTAGAAGTCGGTGCGGTTGCGTCCGGCGATGCGGGCCGCCTGGGTGACGTTGCCCTCGGTGATCTTGAGCACCTTGACCAGGTAGCTGCGCTCGAAGCCGGCCCGGGCATCGTTGAAGGTCGGCAGGGCATTGTCCTCGGCGGCCAGCGCCTGGGCCACCAGCCCCTCGGGAATCATCGGCGAGGTGGTCAGGGCCACGCACTGCTCCACCACGTTGACCAGCTGGCGCACGTTGCCGGGCCAGGCCGAGGAGGCCAGCAGGTTCAGCGCCTCCGGCGAGAAGCCCTTGACGAAGGGCTTGTGCCGGGCGGCGGCCTGGGCGACCAGGTGCTTGGCCAGCAGCGGCACATCCTCGGCGCGCTCCCTGAGGGGCGGCAGCCGCAGGTTCACCACGTTGAGCCGGTAGTAGAGGTCCTCGCGGAACTCCCCCTCGTGCATGGCGCGATCCAGGTCGCGGTGGGTCGCCGAGATGATGCGCACGTCGATGGGCACCGAGGTAGTCGAGCCCAGCGGGCGGATCTGGCGCTCCTGCAGGGCCCGCAGCAGCTTGACCTGCAGGGTCATCGGCATGTCGCCGATCTCGTCGAGGAACAGGGTGCCGCCGTCGGCCGCCTGGAAGAGGCCGCGATGCTCGCTCACCGCCCCGGTGAAGGCGCCCCGGGTGTGGCCGAACAGCTCGCTCTCCAGCAGCTGCTCGGGCAGCGCCCCGCAGTTGATCGCCACGAAGGGCTTGTCGGCCCGCGGGCTCGCCTTGTGGATGGCACAGGCGAGCAGCTCCTTGCCCGTCCCAGAGGCGCCGGTGACCAGAACGCTGACGTCCGAGGCGGCCACCATGCGGGCCTGCTCCAGGATGCGCTCCAGCTCGGGGCTGCGGGTGATGATGCCCTCGCGCCAGCGGTCGTCGCCCTCGGTGGCCGAGGTCGTGGTCTGGGCGAGGGCGTCATCGATGGCGGAGAACAGCTCGTCGCGGTCCACCGGCTTGGTTAGGAAGCTGAACACGCCCTGCTGGGTGGCGCTCACCGCATCGGGGATCGAGCCGTGGGCAGTGAGGAGGATCACCGGCAGCCCCGGTAGCCGGCGCTGGATCTCCTGGAACAGGGCCAGTCCGTCCATCTCGTCCATGCGCAGGTCGGTCAGCACCAGGTCGGGGCGAGCGACTTCCAGCCGCTTCAAGGCCTCGCGTCCGCTCTCGGCGGTGGTGACGCGGTAGCCGCGGCTCTCCAGCCGCATGCCCAGCAGCTTCAAGAGGCTGACGTCGTCATCCACCAGCAGGATGTGTGCGCCTTGCTGGCCGGCGTTGGGCAGGCGTCCGGTCTGCTTCATGTCGTCTCTCCCGGGTTATTCACTCTGCTGTCGCAGGTTGATGCTCTGTTCGATGGCGGTGAGCTGCTCGAGCTTCTCGGCCATGGCCTCGAGCTCCTCGGTGAGCGCCTCGTTCTCCTCCACGGCCGTCTCGTGGGCCGTGCGCAGCTCGGCGAGCTGGCCGGCCAGGCGGCGGCGCCCCTCCAGCTCGTTGAGCCAGTAGCGCAGCAGCGGCTGCAGCTCGGTCGGGGCACTGGCCAGGTCGGCCTTGAAGAGCTCCGAGGCGCGGTTCCACTGCTGTTGGCTCCCCCAGGAGAGCAGTACGGCTCGCGCCAGGCGGCGCGCCTTGGAGTCGCCCTCCAGGCGGATCAGGGTGGCCTCCCGCCACACCCGGTCGCCGCGCTGGGCGGCGAGGCCGAAGGCCACCCAGTCGTGGAGCAGGCAGTCGGCGTTGTCGAAGTCCGGCAGCTCGCCCCGGCAGAACGCCGCGCCGAGCGAGGGGGTCTTCACGGACGGGGAGCTGGACTGAGGCTGCATCGACTCCGGCAGGTACTGGCATCCGGCCAGCCATAGCGTCATCAGGCAGAGCAGCCAGGGGCGTAGGGTCATGAGAAATCCTTCCTTGTGTCTCCACCCGCCAGGGCGGGTGCCGGTGTCTCGTCGTCCTTGTCGGGTACCGGGGTCGGCCACGGCAGGGTGAGCCGGAAGCACACGGCCAGCCGCGGGTCGTCCACCAGTTCCAGTCGGCCCTCCTGAAGTCGCGCGCAGTCGGCGGCCACCGAGAGGCCGATGCCGGAGCCCTTGAGGGGCCCCTTGCGGCGCACCCTTCCCTGGTAGAAGGCCTCGAAGAGTAGCCCGCGATCCTCCTCGGCGATCGGCTCGCCGCTGTTGGCCACCTCGATCACCAGGCGGTCCGTCAGCGACCGGGCGCGGATCTCCAGCACGCCGCCGTCCTCGCCGTAGGCCACGGCGTTGGAGATGAGGTTGTCGAGGATCCGGGCCGTGGCGGTGCGGTCGAGCTGCCAGGTCAGGGGGCCATTGAAGCAGCTGACCCGCATCTCCTTGTGGTCCAGCGCCAGGCGGTGCTTGGCCAGCACCTCCTTGACCACGGTGGCGACATCCAGCCGCTCGATGTCGGGCTGGCGACTGTGCCTGAGCAGGTTGTAGTCGAGCAGCTGCTCGATGAGCTGCTGCAGCTCCCGCCCGCTGGCGTCGATCAGGTCGAGGATCTCGCGCTGACGCGGCGTGACCTCGCCGGCCACCCCGTCGGCGAGCAATGACGACCCTTCGCGCACGCTGGCCAGCGGAGTCTTGAGCTCATGGGACATGTGGCGCAGGAACTGCTGCTTCTGGGCCTCCAGCTCATCGAGCCGGGAGGCCAGCCAGTCCAGCCGCTCGCCCAGGGTGATCAGCTCCGCCGGGCCCTTCAGGGGCTGGTCATGCTGTCCGGCATCGCCGCCCACGCTGCCGATCCCCAGGATGCGCCGCTCGAGCTGGCGGATCGGCTGGATGATCAGGCGCGTGAACAGCAGCATAAGCACCAGGCTCGCCGAGACCAGCGCCGCGGTCTGCCACCAGAGGCGGACCTGCACGTCCTCGGCGCGCGCGCTGATGGCGTCGATGCGCTCGTCGATGCGCTGGTTGGTGGCCTGACGCATCGCCTCGGTGTGCTGGGCGAAGGGAATGAAGTCCGAGAGGCGCGCCTTGAAGTCCTCGAGCGGCAGGCCGGGGAGCTCGGCGAGACCGTCCAGCGCCTCCTCCAGTGCCGCCACGTCGGGGTCATCGGGCAGCAGCTCTTGCTGCTGATCCAGCAGTTGCCGGAACTCGGCGAGTCGCTCGTCGAAGATGTCCAGGAGCCCTTCCTGCTCGACCACCGCATACTGCCGGGCACCACGCTCCATCTCCAGCGCCAGGGCCCCCAGGGAGCGGGCGCGCCGAGTCTCCTCCACCGCCTGGCGGGCACTGACATCGGCCAGGCGCGACAGCTCTGAGAGGGCCTGGCCGGCCTGGATCATCAGCACCGCCAGCGGCAGCATGACGAACATGAAGGCCAGTAACACCAGCTGCAGCAGCGAGCGCGGGCGCCAGCGACGCGTGACGGCTGAGGTCATGGAAAGCGATCTTTGCAGGAGGGTAAAGGGAACCACCATTGTCCATCCCTTAGGATACCAGAGTTCGACCAACCGCCCCGCCATCGATCGATCGACGCCCGCAGGCGAAAAAAAAGGGCCGGCATGGCCGGCCCAATACGCAGGGAACTGAAGGGTCTGAAAAGGCCAGCCGTCGACGACCTGGTCCGTCCATGGCTCGCCTTTCCATGGGCCTAAGCCCCGAAGCCATGAGAATGCCATCTGCCACCAGGGGCTGGATCATTCTCACGCGGGTGGTGTGCCATCGCCTGGCGCACCGCCCTGCTCCGTTCCTGGCAACACCGCCTCGACAGGGCCGACGGCGATGCTGCGCGATTCGGTTCCCCCGGATGGGCCGAAGCCCGGGGGGAGTGGCATCCTTGCCAGGGCATCCTTGCCCTCTCGATACCGATCCTTGCCGTTCGGCGGTACCGTCTCATCGCAACCTAAAGTCACACATCGCTTGGAGCAGACACTGGTCGCGTCGGGGGCCGGGCGCACAGGGTCGTGATGACCCGACTCGCCTTGGCAACCGGAAAACGATTCGAGCCGTGTGAACCGTTTCCCTTGCTCACCCTGTCTACTGCCAGTCGCGTGCCAGGAATCGGTATATTTCATATATATCAACAAGTTGGAATGGTGGCGAGGCGGGAATGGCCGAAGGTGGACGGCCGGAAGGGGAAAAGACGGGCCTTGACGGCGACATTTCGTCTCCAGTTGGCGACGCCTTTCGCGCGGTTATCTGAATCCCATTTACCATCAACAGGTTACAGCGTTGCCATAAGGCGACGCCGCCAGGCCGGGCGACGCCTCGCGGCGACAGCCCGGCCGCTCAGGCGAGGGTCTTGACCAGGATCTTGGACTTGCGGGCGTGATTGTAGGTGTCGCGACGCAGGGTCGGCAGCACCTCGATGTCGGCCAGGCGGAAGCCGTGCTCGAAGAACCAGTGGGTGGTATGGGTGGTGAGGGCAAACAGCGACGAGAGCCTCAGGCGACGGGCCCGGCGCTCGATCTCGGCGAGCAGCAGCTCGCCCCGCGCGCCCCCCCGGTAGTCGTCATGCACGGCCACGCAGGCCAGCTCGCCCATCTCGGCCTCGCCGAAGGTATGCAGAGCGGCGCAGCCGATGATCATGCCGTCGCGCTCGATCACCAGGTAGTCGTCGATCTCGTACTCCAGCCGCTCCCGGGAGCGCGGCACCAGCATGCCACGCCACTCCAGCGGCTCGAGCAGCTCCAGCAGCCCGCCGATGTCGTTGAGCTCCGCCGGACGAAGCTGCTCGTAGCGATGCTCGGTGATCATGGTGCCCACGCCGTCGCGGGTGAACAGCTCCCCCAGCAGGGCGTCGTGGTCGTGCCAGGAGAGCAGGTGGGTGCGGGCGACGCCATGGCGAGCCGCGGCGCAGGCCGCCCCGAGATGCCGGGCAAGCTCACTGGACGGGTCGGCCTGCTTGAGCAGGGGCGCGGCCTCGGCAGGCGTCAGCTGGCGCTGCAGCTGGCCGCTGCGGTCGAACAGCCCGCTCGCCTCGCCGAGCAGGATCAGCTTGTCGGCGCCGAGCGCCGTGGCGGCATGGCGCGCCACCTCGGCGGCATCCAGGTCGAAGACCTCGCCGGTGCTGGAGAAGCCCAGCGGCGGCAGCACCACCAGGGCTCCCCGCTCGAGCAGGCCCTCGATGGCCTGTTCGCGCACCCGGCGCACCTCGCCGCTGCGGTCGAAGTCGACGCCATCGCGCACGCCCAGGGGCTTGGCCATCACCAGGTTGCCGGAGACCACGGTCATCTCGATCCCGTGGAGCGGCGTGTTGGGCAGGCCCGGCGAGAGCCTCGCCTCCAGCCACAGCCGCTGCTCGGCGGCGATGCGCTCGACCCGGGCCATGATCGCCTCGTCGGCCACCCACCGGCCCCGGTGCCGTGTCGGCACGATCCCCGCCTCGTCAAGGGCCTGCTGGACCTGGGGGCGGATGCCGAACACCACCACCAGGCGCACGCCCAGGGTATGCAGCAGGGCCAGGTCCTGGACCAGCTGCTCCCCTCGGCCGCTCGCCATGGCCTCTCCCTCGATCAGGATGACGAAGGTTCGCCCCCGATGGGCATTGATATAGGGCGAGGAATTGCGGAACCAGTCGACGAAGGGGAAACGAGTATCCAAGGCCGCACTCCGGCAGCAGGTGAACGAAGGGGGAAGCTGAATCCACTATACCAGAGCCCAGAAAACGGCGGCACCACCGAGGGGGTGGTGCCGCCGTCCGTGCTGCCCGCCAGGTGCTGCGGCAGGCAGTGCCCTAGCCGAACATGCCCTTGAACATGAAGAAGAACAGGATCGAGAGCCCGGCCCCGGCCGGCAGGGTGATCAGCCAGGACATGGCGATGGTGCCGATGACCCGCAGGTTGAGCGCCGCCATGCCGCGGGCCAGGCCCACGCCCAGCACCGCACCGACCAGGGTGTGGGTGGTGGAGATCGGCAGGCCGGTGCCCGAGGCCAGCACCACGGTGGTGGCCGCCGCGAGGGTGGCGGCGAAGCCACGGCTCGGGGTGAGCTCGGTGATGCCGGTGCCGACCGTGGCGATGACCTTGTGGCCATAGGTGATCAGGCCGACGACGATGCCGCCGCCGCCCAGCACCAGCACCCACCAGGGCACCATGGAAGCGCCCTCGATCTCGCCGCCGGCCTGGACCACGTTGATCACCGCCGCCAGCGGGCCCACGGCGTTGGCCACGTCGTTGGAACCGTGGGCGAAGGCCATGGCGCAGGCGGTGAAGATCATCAGCACGCCGAAGACCCGCTCCACGCCGCTGAAGCCGAACTGGTCGGCCTGACGGTTGGTGGCTTTGACGCGGCGCTCCATGGCCACGCCGATCGCGGCGATCACCAGGCCGGCGAGGATGGCGAGCAGCAGGCTGGTGCCGAAGCTCAGGTGCAGGCCGATGTGCTTGAGGCCCTTGGTGAGGGTCACCATCACCACGGCGAAGCCGACCAGGAAGACATACATCGGCACGTAGCGCTTGGCGGCGGCGAAGGGATCCCTGGCCTCGAAGATCAGGTGCTGGACCGACTTGAAGAGGGTGAAGGCGATGGTCCCTGCCAGCAGCGGCGAGACCACCCAGCTGGCGGCGATCTTGCCCACCGAGCCCCAGTCCACGGAGCCCGCCCCGAGGCCCGCCACCGCGAAGCCGACAATGGCGCCGACGATGGAGTGGGTGGTGGAGACCGGCCAGCCCTTCGTGGAGGCGACCAGCAGCCAGGTGGCCGCCGCCAGCAGGGCGGAAAGCATGCCGTAGACGAGCAGCTGGGGCTCGCCCTGCAGCAGCTGGGGGTCGATGATGCCCTTGCGGACGGTATCGGTGACCTCGCCGCCGGCCAGCCAGGCACCGAGGAACTCGAAGATCACGGCGATGATGATCGCCTGCTTGATGGTGATGGCCCTTGAGCCCACCGAGGTGCCCATGGCGTTGGCCACGTCGTTGGCCCCGACGCCCCAGGCCATGAAGAAGCCGAAGAGACAGGCGAGGATGATGAAGATATCGCCGTGCTGCGCAATGATCGACATAGGGAGGGTTCCCTTTTTGCGGTCAGAAGAAAGTCGAAACGACGAGGCCCCGGTGGTGCCGGGGCCGCTTCGTTCAGTTGGCCGTCATGATCTGCAGGCGGCTGCCGACGCGCTCCGCGCGGTCGGAGAGCTCGCCCACCCCGTCGATGATCTTGTAGAGGAACATCACGTCCACCGGCGGCAGGCGCTCCTCCAGCTCGAACAGCTGGCGGCGGATCGCCACCTGCTGGCTGTCGGCCTGCTGCTCGAGCACGTGCAGCTCGCGGATCAGCTTCTGCATCACGTCGGAGACGTTGCGCCCGAAGCCGGACTCGAGCAGGTCCTTGAGCTCTTCCAGGGCATGACGCGCCTGGGCCACGCAGGACACCGCGGTATGGATGTAGTCGCGCATCGGCTGGGCCAGCTCCTGGGGCACCTGCATCCGGCGGCCGAGCATGATGCCGGTGATGTCGCGGACCTTGTTGGCGATCTTGTCCTGGACGCTGATCAGGTCGAGCAGGTCGGAGCGCGACACCGGCAGGAACATGGTGTTGGGCAGGTTGAGACGCAGCTCGGTCTTGAGTTCGTCGGCCTCGTGCTCGAGGCGCGTGATGGTCTCGCGATGCTGCTCGGCGGTCTCCCAGTCACCCTCGAGGGAGGCCTCGAAGAAGGGCAGCAGCTCGTCCGCACAGGCGTTGGCCTTGACGATATGGGCCAGCAGCGGATGGAATGGCGAGCGGCCGAACATCGCGGAGAAGGGATTGGATGTCACCATGGGGCATCTATGAACCTGGAAAAATGGCGGCGTCAGTATAGTGACTGAGGCCCCCATCGTCATGACAAATTCATCCATTGTTCATCAAACCGAGGTGGCACCCCGATGGCAGACGAGATCGAGCTCAAGCTGGCCCTGGGGGCCGAGGCCCCCGAGGCCCTGCGCCGCCACCCCCGCCTGGCCGCCCTGGCGCCGACGGTCACGCACCTGGGCAACACCTATTTCGACACCCCCGAGGGCGACCTGGAGCGGGCCCGCATGGCACTGCGCCTGCGCCGCGCCGACGACCGGCTGCTGCAGACCCTCAAGACGCGGGGCCAGGGCGGCGGCGGCCTGTCCACCCGCGGCGAGTGGGAGTGGGAGGTGGAAGGCCCGGGCCTGGATCTCCAGGGACTGGCCGGGCTGCCCCCCATGGCCGGGCGGGATGACGGCCTGCTCGAGCGCCTGGTACCCCGCTTCGCCACCGACTTCGTGCGCGAGACCTGGTGGCTCGAGGACCGGGAGGCGACCATCGAGCTCGCCCTGGATATCGGCGAGATCCGGGCGGGCGAGCGGGTCGTGGCGATCCGCGAGCTGGAGCTCGAGCTCAAGGCGGGCACCCCGGACGCCCTCTGGTCACTGGCCGAGGCCCTGGCCGACTCGGTGGCCCTGCGGCCCTCGGACACGAGCAAGGCGGCCCGGGGCGGCGCCCTGCTCGGCGGCGACTGGGGCCTGCCCGAGGCCAGCGACCCCGCGAGCTGGCTGCATCGCGCCAGCGTGGCGCTGGATGCCCTGGCGGACACCGGCGTCGACGCCTGGCGCGGCGAGGCACGCCGGGCCTTCCAACGGCTGGCGGAACTGGGCGATGATGCCCCTGACGAGGCGCCAGGACGTGACGACGCCCGCCGGCTGGTCGAGGCGCTTTCCACCTCGCCCTGGCTGACCCCGGAGGTCGGGCGCCGGCTGCTGCGGCTGGCCCGCCGACGGCAAGGCGACGTCGACCTGGCCTGATCGAACCTCCCCAGGCCCGGGCCCGCCACCACAAGGACGAACCCCGTGAACCACCACCCCAAGCCCGCCGGCGAAGGCCTTCGCACCCGGGTCTTCCAGATCATCTTCGAGTCCGACACCCCGCTGGCCAAGGGCTTCGATATCGCGCTGATTGCGGCGATCCTGACCAGCGTGCTGGTGGTGATGCTGGAGAGCATCGAGAGCCTGCGCGCCGACTACGGCACCTGGTTCTTCTGGCTGGAGTGGGGCTTCACCATCGCCTTCACCCTCGAACTGGCGGTCCGCCTCTACTGCCTCGAGCGCCCGCTTCAGTACCTGAAGAGCTTCTACGGGATGGTCGACGTCATCGCCATCCTGCCCACCTGGCTGACGCTGATCGTGCCCGGCGCCCAGACTCTGGTGATGGTCCGCCTGCTGCGCACCCTGCGCATCTTCCGGGTGCTGCGCCTGATGGAGTTCGTCGGCGAGGGGCGGCTGCTGGTGGGCGCCCTGAAACGCAGCAGCCACCAGATCTTCCTGTTCCTGTTCACGGTGTTCATGCTGGTGACCATCTTCGCCTCGATCGTCTACCTGATCGAGCCCCGGGAAGCCGGCTTCACCAGCATTCCCACGGCGATCTACTGGGCCATCGTCACCCTCACCACGGTGGGTTACGGCGATATCGTGCCGGTGACCCCGCTGGGCCAGGCGATATCGGTGATGGTGATGCTGATCGGCTACTCGATCATCGCGGTGCCCACCGGGGTCTTCTCCGCGGAGGTGATCCGCTCGATCCGCGCCGACCGCTACTCCGACGAGGCCTGTCCTGGCTGTGGCCATGACCGTCACGAGCAGCGTGCAAGGTACTGCCTGCGCTGCGGCACCTGGCTGGACGAGAACACGCCCGACCCGCACCTGAGCGACAAGGCCCAGGAGGCCTGGTGGCAGGCTCGCGAGGAGGCGGACGATGACGAGGAAGAGCCGCCGCCGGCACGCTGAACCGGCGGTGGGGATCAGGCCTGGAAGGGGGTGATGTCGCCGCGGCCCTCGCGGAGGATCTTCGGCGGCAGGTCGCGCAGGTCGATCACGCTGGTGGGCTCCAGGTGGCAGGCGCCGCCATCGATGACCAGGTCGAGGTGCGCCCCGAAGCGCTCGCGGATCTCCTCGGCGTCGGTCATCGGCAGCTCATCTCCCACCGGGATCAGGGTGACGCTCATCAGCGGCTCGCCCAGGGCGCCGAGCAGGGCCCGGGTGATGGCATGGTCCGGCACCCGCACACCGATGGAGCGGCGTTTGGGATGCAGCAGCAGCCGCGGCACCTCGCTGGTGGCGTCCAGGATGAAGGTATAGGCCCCCGGAGTGTGGGCCTTGAGCAGCCGGAAGACCGCGTTATCCACCTTGGCGTAGGTGCCGATCTCCGAGAGATCCGAGCAGACCAGGGTGAAGTTGTGCTTGTCGTCCAGCGAACGCAGCCACTTGATCTTCTCGATGGCCTTCTTGTCGCCCAGGTGGCACCCCAGGGCGTAGCCGGAGTCGGTCGGGTAGGCGATGACCCCGCCACCACGGATGATCTGGATCGCCTGGTCGATCAGGCGCTTCTGGGGATTGTCGGGATGGATCTGGAAGAACTGGCTCATTCGCGTTCCCTGTTCGGTGGCCGGTCGTAAGGTCTCTGTCACTCTTGAGGTGTCTGTCACTCTAGCGCGTCGCGATTCCGCCCGCCGGTCTCAGGCGGCGGCCGACGCGGCGATGCCGGCCAGGCGCGGGTGGGTCCACACCGGCGGCGTGGCCGTGCGCGGCACGGGGCTCATGCTGCCCGGCGACAGGTGGCCGCCGGGAAAGTGGAAGTCGCTCCCCACCGAGCCGTAGAGCTCGCGCTCCTGGAGCTGGCGCGCCAGGTCGCGGGTCACGTCGGCGTTCTGGAAGCCGCTGACCAGCTCCGCGGCCTGGCCGCCGGCGGCGGCGAAGTCATCGAGCAGCAGCCCGCGCTTGCGTCGGGTCAGGCCGTGGCGCAGCGGATGGGCGAGCACCGCCACCCCGCCGGCGTCGAGGATCCAGGCCACCGCCGTGGCGAGGAAGGGCCAGTGGGCCTTGATGTCGCCGGCCTTGCCGTTGCCGAGGTGCTTCTTGAAGGCACTGCCGATGTCGGGCACCAGCCCCGCCGCCACCAGCGCCCTGGCGAAGTCAGGCCGCCCCAGGGGGCGATCGGACCCGGCCTGCTCGCGGGCCCGGGCCAGGGCATCGCGCAGGCCGATCTTCTCGAGTCGCTCGGCGATGCGCCAGGAGCGCTGCTCGCGGGCCTCGGCCTGGGCGGCCAGGCCCTCCACCAGGTCGCCGCGGGGGCCCTCGGGGAGCAGCCCCACCACGTGGATGTTGATGCCGCGCCATTGCGTCGAGAGTTCGGTGCCGGGAATCAACCCGATGCCCTCCTGCCGGGCGGCGGCCTGGGCCTCGTCGATGCCGACCATGGTGTCATGGTCGGTGAGCGCCATCAGGGTCAGCCCCCTGGCCCGGCACAGCGACACCACCTCGGCCGGCGGCAGGGCGCCGTCGGAGGCCGTGGAGTGCATGTGCAGGTCGATGGTGAGAGGCTCGCCCTCGAAACGCGCGGGGGGTGCTGTCATGGGCATGACGCCGGCAGGTGACTTTGTCAGAATATCTCGCCATGGTGCTCGCAGGACCGATGACGGTCAATGCCGGGCGCCGTGCAGTCGCGGCGCGAGCCGCCCACCACCGAGGACGAATCGAGATGCTCTACGCCATCATCAGTGAAGATGTGAACAACAGCCTGGAGCGGCGCCTGTCCGCCCGCCCGGACCACCTGGCCCGCCTCGAGGCGCTGCGCGACGAGGGCCGCCTGGTGCTGGCCGGCCCCCACCCCGCCATCGACAGCGAGGACCCGGGCGAGGCCGGCTTCACCGGCAGCCTGGTCGTCGCCGAGTTCGATGACCTGGAAAGCGCCCAGGCCTGGGCCGATGCCGACCCCTACATGATCGCCGGCGTCTACGCCCAGGTGACCGTGAAGCCGTTCAAGAAGGTCCTTCCCTGATCCTGCCCACAGGCTGCCCTGTCCACAGCCGTTTTCCCACAGCTGCTGTGGACAAGTCTGTTGAAACGCCGCGGACGCCTTCCGCCAGCCCTGCCGGCGAGCCGCTGCGGCACGATCGATCAAACCTTGACCACCCTCGACCGGAATGACCGGAGCCCTGCCGTGACCGCTGCCCCCGACGCCCTGCCCCCGCTGGCCGGCCTTCAGACCGCCCGCCTGGACTGGCGCCGGGACGAGGGCGGCGAGGAGGCCCCCCACTCCCGGGCCTTCGATGACGTCTATTTCTCGCGCCATGACGGCCGCGCCGAGACCGAGCATGTCTTCATCGACGCCAACCGGCTGCCCGAGCGGTTCGCCGCCTGGCAGGGCCCGCGCCCCTTCGTGATCGGCGAGACCGGCTTCGGCACCGGGCTCAACATGCTCTGCGCCTGGGCCTGCTTCGATGCCCATGCCTCGCCGCACGCCCGGCTTCACCTGGTCTCCACCGAGAAGTTCCCCCTGGCGCGGGACGATCTCGCCCGGGCGCTGGCCGCCTGGCCGGACCTCGCCGACCGGGCCGCCCGCCTGGTCGCCCAGTGGCCCGAGCCGGTGGCCGGCGTGCATCGGCTGTGGCTCGATGACCGGGTCACCCTGGACCTGCACTTCGGGGACACCACCGAACGGCTCGAGCGCCTCGATGGCCGGGTCGACGCCTGGTTCCTCGACGGCTTCGCCCCCTCGAAGAATCCGGAGATGTGGCGCCCCGAGCTCTTCGCCGCCATGGCCACCCGCTCGCGCCCCGGCGCCACCCTGGCCACCTTCACCTGTGCCGGGACGGTCAAGCGCGGCCTCGCGGCGGCCGGCTTCGCCTGGCGCAAGGTCCCGGGCTTCGGCCGCAAGCGCGAGATGCTGGCCGGCGAGATCGCCGAGTCTCCGGCGGACCCTCGTCGCACCGCCACGCCCTGGTTCATGCCCCCCGCCCCCCGGCCGGCCCGCCATGTGGTCGTGATCGGGGCAGGCCTCGCCGGCACGACCACCGCCGCGGCGCTGGCCCGGCGCGGCGTCGCGGTGACCCTGGTCGAGCGGGAGACCCCCGGCGCCGGCGGCTCCGGTAACCGTCAGGGCGCGCTCTATGTGAAGCTCGCCGCCGAGACCAATGCCCAGAGCCGGGTGTACCTGGCCGGGCTCCTATACAGCCGGCGCTGGCTGGCGTTGCTGGACCCCGAGCGCACGCTCTGGGACGACTGCGGCGTGCTGCAGCTGGCGACCGGTGAAAGGGAGGCCCGGCGCCAGGCCCGGTTCCTGGCCCATCATCCCCTGCCGGAGAGCGTGGTGACGGGCGTGGACGCCGGGGAGGCGTCCGCCCGTGCCGGGGTGGCGATCGAATCGACGGGGCTCGACTACCCGGGCGCAGGCTGGGTGAGGCCCGACCTGCTCTGCGAGCGCCTCGCCGCGACGCCGGGCATCACCCTGCACCGCGGAGAGGTCACCGAGCTGACGCCCACCGCTCGCCCTGCGCACCAGGGGGAAGGCTGGACGCTGTCGCTGGGGGACGGCGAGACCCTCGCCGCCGATCAGGTGGTGGTGGCCACGGCCGCCCTCGCCAACCGCTTCGCCCAGACCGAGGCGCTGCCGCTGCAGCCGATCCGTGGTCAGGTCAGTGCCGTCGGGCTGCCCCGGGGCGCCGAGGTGCCGGCGCTGTCGCGGGTGGTCTGCGCCGGCGGTTATGTGCCCCCGGCGGTGGATGGCGTGCTGTGCTTCGGCGCCACCTTCGCGCCCCATGACACCGACACGACGCTGCGCGAGGCCGATCATGCGGCGAACCTCGCAGAACTGGAGGCGAGCCTGCCGAACTTCACCGCCGCACTCAGGGAGGCCGGCGTCGACTTGACCCCCGAACATCTCGACGGCCGGGTGGCGATCCGCGCGGCGAGCCCGGACAAGACCCCCTACGCGGGTCCGGTGCCGGACACCCCGCACTGGCGCGACGCCTATGCGAGCCTCGCCAAGGACGCCAGGCGCATCCCCGACACGCCCGGTGCCCATCATCCGGGCCTGTGGATCAGCGCCGCCCATGGTTCCCGCGGGCTTGCCAGCGCGCCCCTGTGCGCCGAGGTGATCGCCTCACGGATCTGCGACGAGCCGATGCCCCTGGAGGGGGCGCTGGTCGACCACCTGCACCCGGGGCGGCGGCTGATCCGCGAGCTGATCACGGGCCAGACGAACCGATAACGGGCCAGGCATGCGGAAGCACCCTCGGCCCGTCCTGATGACTCAGGCGGGCTCGCCGTCGAGGCACGGCCGGGCGCGTGGATGACGCTCGGCCAGAACCCCGCCGGCGTCGTCGGGGGGAGCGGTCGGGCAGCGTGCATGGCGCAAGGGCATGCGCCATGCACGCTGCTGCGCGGGTCAGCCGAGCTTCGGCATGCCGGTGATGTAGCCCACCGCTGCGCCATGGCGGTCCTTGTAATTGGCGCGCACGTAGGGATCCAGGGTCTCCCGGACCTTGTCGTGCAGGGGGCTTGCCCAGTCACCCGGGTGCTGGAAGTTGCTCATGATGTAGGTCCATCCATTGATCGCATCGACGGCCTGCAACCCGGTGGACTCGGCGCCGGCAGGACAGGACAGCAGGCGCGTCAGCTCACCGCTGTCGACGTGGTAGGCCCACAGGAAGTTGTTGACGTGGTTGCCGCTGTCCTCGCCGATGAACAGCGTGCGCAGCGCCTCGGAGAACTTGATGTTGTCGGGGTTGGCGATGCGCTCGGCATGCGCCGTGTTGCCCAGGGCGTCGGGCTCGGCCAGGTCCTCGCCGAAAAGGTTGGGCGGCGCCGCCATGTGCACCGACACCCACTCGCTGTCGATGGGCTGGCCGTCGCTGTCGTGCTGACCGCCGCGCAGGGTGTGCTCATAGACCGCGCCGGCGGTCGGGCCCTCGACATGGATCTCGTTGCTGCCGTCGGTCATCGTCTTGTAGATGTAGGACATGGCCGAATAGGCCTTCTTGTCGGCGGCATTGACCGTCGTGCCCTCCATCTTGGTAAAGCCCATCGAGCCACCCACCAGGGCCGCGTAGCGATGCGTCTCGAGGAAGGCGGCGGCCTTTTCCATGCCCGGCTTCAGCTTGACCCAGTTGACCCTGCCGCTGAAGGGGATGCGGGTGAAGCCGTCGTCCTCGGGATCCTCGGTGCGGATGTCCATGATGTCCGCCGCCTGGATGCCGTCGTCGATCATCGTCTTGATCTCGGCACTGCTGGCGTGGCCCAGGCAGATCCAGCCGATGTCGCCGGCGCCGGGGCCCTCGCCCGAGACCTGGGTCCACTTGCCCACGTACAGGGTGCCGGATGACAGGTCCCGCGGCCTGTCGGCGACGAACATGAACAGGCCACCGTTGGTGGCGTCATCGCCCATCAGCACGGTGCGCTCGTCCGGCATGACCTGAATCAGCTCGTGGGAGATGCGGCCCAGGTTGTAGTGCTTGGCGATGGTGCCGCTGCCGTCGGGGTTGACCGTCACTTCCGGCAGGTGGCCATAGTGGTAGGGGTTGCCGCGACTCTCGTCGCCGAACAGGTGGGTGCAGAAGCTCCTGAAGGTATCGTCGGGCGCAGAGGCGTCCGGCTCGTACTCCTCGCTGGAAAGGTGGGTGCCCCAGGGTGACAGGCTGGCACCACAGGTGATCCACAGGCCGTCGACCGCCGAGGTATCGACATTGTGGTACTTGACCAGTGTCAGCTCGCCGGTTTCCGGGTTCTGGTCAAGGGTCAGCACCGCGATCGGCGACGGCAGCTGTCCATACATCGCCTCATCGGCGCCGTTGCGGCTGGTGTACTCGAACTGCACGACGGCGAACACCGGGTTGCCGTAGACACCGTCGACCTGCGCATTCTCGACCGTCAGCAGGCTGGTGCCGTCCGGGCAGTCGGAGAAGAACTGGCGGTTGTCGGCCGAGGGGTCGCGAATCGGTTGGTTATCGATATCGTAGTAGCCGCCGGCGACCAGGGAACCGCCCTGGCCGTCAGGCAAGCGATCGCCGGTGATGAAGAAGGGATGGTAGGCCAGCTTGACCTGACGGCTGGTGCCGTCGCTCATCTTCAGCTGCATGGCCGAGCCGATGGTGGTGGTCGCCATGGCAGCCGGATGGCTCAGGGAGGGCGCCGGCATGGGCAGGAAGTTGACCGACGCCAGCGTGGCCTGGCTCGCGGCCAAGGCGGAACCGCTGGCGCCCAGACTGGCAAGACCACCGGCGAGGGGCAGCAGAGGGGCGCCCGCCATGAAGCCGAGGAGACGGCGGCGGTTCGTGTCGACAGATTGGGTCATTGGAGCGTCCTTGGTCATCAAATGGGTCGAGTCACGTCGAGCGACGCCGCCCTCGCCTCGCAGCGAAGGCCGACGCCGGTGATCGGCACGGGGAATGATCCCTCGTTGAGATGACGGATCGCTGACAGTGGCATGTCCGTCGGATGGCAACGTCGTGACGGGGGCAGGGACGCGGGACTCGCGGCTGATAAAGCCTCACCCCTTGCGCGGGCTCGTCGCCGATGACGGCTCGCGGCGCTCGATCTCCGAGGTCACCCAGCGGATGATCTCGCCGATCAGGGCGCTGTGAGCGTAGCGGGTGCGCAGGATATAGCCGTGGCTCTCGCGGCGGATCGGCGGCGCCAGGGGGATCAGGCTGCCGTCCTTGAGTGCCTCCTCGACCAGGAGGTCCCAGCCAAGCGCAATGCCCTTGCCGGCCTGGGCGGCGTTGATCAAAAGCGGGTAGTTGTTGTAGCGGAACACGGCCCCCCGCTCCTCGAAGGGCACCCCCGCCAGGGCACACCACTCCCGCCAGTCGATCCAGCGCGAGTTGCGCTCATCCATGTGCAGCAGCGAAAGCTCCATCCAACGGGCCGGGGCGTCCCCCGCCTCGAGCCCATGCTCGGCGGCGAAGGCGGGACTGCAGACCGGAAACACCTCCTCGGGGGTGAAGAGATCCCCGGGCTCGCTCTCGCGGTCACAGTGGATGGCAATATCGGCGCGATGGTCCTGGTCGTCCCGGTCGACCGCCAGCACCTCGATATCCACCTGCGGGAAGGCCGACTCGAGCCGGGAGAGCCTCGGCAGCAGCCACAGATGGGCGAAACCGAAGTTGGCGGCGATCAGCACCCGGGGACGGGTCGAGCGCGCCCGGGCTCTGAGCGCACGGGTGGCGTTGTCGATGCGGTTGAGCGCCGGGGCGATCTCGTCGTAGTAGCGCAGCGCCTCCCGGGTGGGCGTGAGACCGGCGCCGCTGCGCTCGAAGAGCACCAGCCCCACCTGCCCCTCGAGCCCGCGAATGCGCTGGGAGATCGCCGGCTGGGTGGCGCCGAGGGCCTTGGCCGCCGCGGTCAGCGAGCCCAGCCGCAGGGTGGTTTCAAACGCGGTGAGCGCCTTGAGGCTGGGCTGTGCGTCGTCGTTGTCGGCCATAAGGCAACTCTATGGGATGCATAAGATGGGCACGCCTTCCTGGCGCCTGGCCGATGCGTAGAATGCCGGCCCACACGTTTCGTCAGGGCCAAGATGATGTCAGACCCCATGTTTCACGTCCAAGAATCCCCCGCCAAGGTCTTCGCCACAGACGCCGCTGGCACCCGCACCGAGCTGCCGGCCCTGTGGCTTCGCGAGCGCTGCCAGGAGCCGGAGAGCCTGGACGGCCCCACCCAGCAGCGGCTGTTCAATCCGCACCAGCTCGACGCGGACCTGGCCCTGGTGGCGGCCGAGCATCTCGGCGGCCACTGGGCCCGGCTGACCTTCAGCGACGGCCACACCGGGCGCTATGACCTGCGCCACTTCGCCGATGACTTCGACCAGGAGGACGGCCTGCCCACCCCGCGCCCCTGGAACAGCGACATCGACTTCGCCTGCATCACCCGGGACTGGGAGGCGCTCTCGGATCACGACGCCTTCCGCGAGGCCCTCGAGACCTACCTGCGCCACGGGGTGATCATCCTGCAGAACGTGCCCACCGACGGCGCGCGCCTGGTCGAGGTAGGCGAGACCTTCGGCCACGTGCGCTCGACCAACTTCGGCAAGTACTTCGAGGTCTGCTCGCGCCCCGAGTCCAACGACCTGGCCTATCGCAGCGTGCCCCTGGCGCCGCACACCGACAACCCCTATCGCGACCCGGTGCCCGGCATCCAGCTGCTGCACTGCCTGACCAACGAGACCACCGGCGGCCTGTCGACGCTGGTCGACAGCCTCGCCGTCGCTGAGCAGCTGCGCGAGGAGGACCCGGAGGGCTATCGCCTGCTGGCCACCGTGCCGGTGCGCTTCCGCTTCATCGACGACGGGGTCGAGCTGATCGAGCGCCGGCCGATGATCCACTTGGACGCCATGGGCAAGATGGACGGCGTGCACTACAGTCCGCGTCTGGACTATCTGCCGCTGATGGACGAGGAAAGCACCAAGGCGTTTCATCGTGCCCGCCGCCGCCTCGGCGAGCTGTTCGCCCATCCGGACTACGAGATCCAGTTCCCCCTGGGCGATGGCGAGCTGATGATGTTCGATAACAACCGGGTGCTGCACGGCCGCACCGCCTACGACCCGAACGAGGGCTTCCGCCACCTGCAGGGCTGCTACATCGACCGCGACGGCCCCACCGGCCATTACCGGGCGATCGTCAAGCAGGCGCGTCCCCATCAAGCCACCGAGACCACCGAGAGCGTGACCGCCGCATGAATACCGTGAATTTCACCCAGATGAAGGATGGCACCAAGGACGAGTACATGATGCTCGGGGAGCTCGAGGAGCGCTTCGTCGAGGGGCTGCCCGAGCGCATCCTCGAGGCGCTCCGGGCACTGGAGAACACCCTATCCGGCTACCGGGTCTCCCGGCTCGAGCATGTGCTGCAGTCCGCGACCCGGGCCGAGGACGACGGCGAGGACGAGGAGATGATCGTGGCGGCGCTGCTCCACGACATCGGTGATGATCTCGCGCCCCACAACCACTCCCAGTACGCCGCGTCCATCATCCGCCCCTACGTGCGAGCCGAGGTGACCTGGATCATCGAGCACCACGGGCTGTTCCAGAACTACTACTACATTCACCACTTCGGCGGTGATCCGCTGGAGCGCGACCGCTACCGGGATCACCCCTGGTACCAGCGCTGCGTCGACTTCTGCGAGCGCTGGGATCAGGCCTCCTTCGACCCGGACTACCCGACCCGGCCGCTCGAGCACTTCGCCCCCATGGTGCGGCGCATCTTCAGCCGCCCGGCCTTCGACCCGGCCTACGTCGGCGACGAAAGCGCCCGCCACCTGTGAGGCGCTGACAGGGCGCCCTGGCGCCTGATCCCGACAGGTCTTGAACGACGCGGCCCCTGCGTGTGCAGGGGCCGCGTTGGTATGCGAGGCGTCATCTGACACGTCGACGAATCAGGCCGACAGCCGCCGCAGCAGGAACACCAGCGGCACGCTGACCAGGTAGATGAGCCCCATCCAGGTGAAGATGTCGTTGAAGGCCAGCACCTGGGCCTGCTGGGAGACCCGCTGCACCAGCATGCCGACGGCGGCGTGATAGGCATCAGGCACCGAGCCGGCGAGCATTGCCTCGTACCTGGCGATCTCCGCCACCACCACCTCGCGGCCCGTATCGATGGCCGGAATGAGCTGGTTCCAGTGAAAGTCCTCGCGGATGTCGCGCACCGTGTCGAGCAGCGCCAGCCCCATGGCGCCGCCCAGGTTACGCATCACGTTGAAGAGCCCGCTGGCGTTGCCCACCTCGTCCGCCGGCAATGTGCCAAGCGCAATGCGCGAAGCCGGGATGATGCACATGATCAGCCCCATGCCGCGCACGACCTGCGGCAGGCAGAACTGCCAGAAGCCCGACTCCACGGTGAGGTTCGCGTTCATCATGGTGCCCACGCCGACCAGCAGCAGTCCCAGGAAGAGCAACACCCGCAGGTCGAGGCGATTGGAGACCTGCCCCACCACCGGCGCGCACAGGAACATGGTCAGCCCGGTGACGAACATCACCTGGCCGATCTGCGGGCTCGAGTAGCCGCGCACATAGCCGAAGAACAGCGGCATGAGATAGACCAGCCCATAGAGGGCGATACCGATGACGAAGCCCATCCCGGCGCCGATCGCGAAGTTTCGGTTGGCGAAGGCGCGCAGGTCGACGATCGGATGATCGCTTCGCAGGGTGCGGGTGAAGAACCACACCCCGGCCACCAGGCAGGTGAGGCTGAAGAGGATGATGTGGTCGCTTTCGAACCAGTCGTCGCCGGGCCCCTCCTCGAGCACGAATTCCAGCGAACCGAGGAACACCGCGATCAGCACCAGGCCGATCAGGTCGAGGTGGCGCACCAGCTCATGCCTGGGCCTGTCGATGTCGAGGAAGGTCCAGGCGGCCCAGCACACCAGCACCCCGGGAATCACGTTGGCCAGGAACAGCCAGTGCCAGCTGAACGCCTCGGTGACGTAGCCGCCCACCGTGGGGCCGATCGAG
Source organism: Halomonas aestuarii (assembly GCF_001886615.1). NCBI lineage: Bacteria > Pseudomonadati > Pseudomonadota > Gammaproteobacteria > Oceanospirillales > Halomonadaceae > Halomonas > Halomonas aestuarii. The sequence goes on along the minus strand of NZ_CP018139.1, from coordinate 2,253,313 downwards.
GGTGCCATGGTCACCACCATGCCGATCACCGCCTGCACGCTGCCCATCGCCCGACGCGGGAAGATCGAGAAGCTCACCGCCTGGGTAATCGGGATCATCGCCCCGCCCATGAAGCCCTGGATGGCCCGCAGCACGATCAGCTGCTCGATGGAGGTCGCCAGCGCGCAGCCGAGGCTCGCCAGGGTGAAGCCGGCGCAGGACAGGGTGAAGGCCACCCGGGTCGAGAGGATGCGCATCAAGAGGCCCGACAGCGGGATCATCACGATCTCGGCGATCAGGTAAGACGTCTGCACCCAGGAGATCTCGTCCTCGCTGGCCGAGAGCCCCGACTGGATCTCGTTGAGCGAGCTGGCGACGATCTGGATATCCAGGATCGCCATGAACATGCCGAACACCGCGGCGATGAAGCCGATCCGCTGCGGCCAGGGCGGCATGTCGCTGGAGACCGCGGCAGTCCTGGCGAGGGCCGGGGCGCCGGACCGTTCGCTCACGAACCGTCCCGGGCGCCGGAGGATACCGGGGGCGCCTCGCTCGACGCCTCGGCCAGGCCGTCGGCGAGCCCTCCCTCCTTCGGTTCAAGCTCGCGGGTATCGACCTCGGGTACCGCCGAGAGCCCGGCACGCAGCTGTCCCAGGGCCTCATTGGGCCCGGTGATGCGGATCTTGACCGGCACGCGCTGGACGATCTTGTTGAAGTTGCCGGTGGCGTTGTCCTGGGGCAGCAGGCTGAACTCGGTGCCGGTGGCCGGCGCCAGGCTGTCGACCACGGCCTCGTAGGTGATGTCCGGGTAGGCATCCAGATGCACCTCGACCGGCTGGCCGCCCCGTATCCGTTCGAGCTGGGTCTCCTTGAAGTTGGCCGCCACATAGGCCGAGTCGATGGGAACCAGCTGCAACAGCGTCAGCGACGGCTGCGCCAGGGTGCCGGCCTCGACGGTGAGGTTGCCGACCACGCCATCGCGAGGCGCGACGATGCGGGTCTTGTCGAGCTGATGGCGGGCGTAGTCGAGATCGGCGCTGGCCGCCTCGAGGTTGGCCTCGGCGCGAGTGACATCGGCCTCGGCCACCGACAGCTGGCGCCTGGCCGAGACCAGCGCCGCGCGGCTCTCGGCGAGCTTGGCCTCGGAGACCCGCAGCGCGGCCTGGTCATCCTCGCGCTGCTGGCGGGAGCCGTATTGGCTGGCGGCCAGCGACGAGGAACGCTCCAGGTGCTGGCGAGCCTGGTCGACGTCGGCCCGGGCCGCCTGTTACTGGGCCTTGGCCTGATCGATGGCCGCCTGCTGCAGGTCCACCTGGCGACGGGACTGGGCGATGGAGGCCGCCGCCACCGCCTGCCGGGCCTCGGCCTGGGTGACCCGGTCGCGATAGCTCTCGGCGTCCAGGCGCACCAGCAGGTCGCCTCGCTTCACCGCCTGGTTGTCGTCCACCGCCACCTCGACGACCCGCGCCGGGAGCTCGGCGCGCACCGCCACGCTGTCGGTGCGCACATAGGCGTTGTCGGTCTCCTCGAGGAAGCGTCCGGTCTGCCACCAGCCCACGCCCCACCAGGCCAGCGCCGTCAGGGCGACGAGCCCTCCCAGCGCTGCGACGATCCTGCCGCGCGATCTGCGTATGGAGTGAGTTCCCGGGTGGCCGCCTGGTGCGCGGCCTGGCCTTCGAGGCCGAGCGGGCCACGGAGCTCGGCGAGCTGTTCCTGAGGCGTGGCCCCGACCGCACCCGCCAGGCCCTGGCCGATTACCTCGCCGACCAGGTGGCGCGCGGCCGGCTGGCCCTCGAGGATCCTCGCGAGGCGGCCGGCATGTTCATCGGCATGCTGCTCGGCGAGTGGCACATCGACACCCTGCTGGGACGGCGCATGGAGCTTGGCCCGGCGCAGTGCGAGGCCCGGGCGCGGCACTGCACGGCGGTCTTCCTGTCCGGCGCCTCGGCGTGAGGCCTCCGGACGCCGCCTGCCGTACATCGCGGTCGAGTCTGAGGTAGAGAAAGGCGGGCTGGCGCTCAGCCCTCCTCGTCGTCGGCCAGGTCGCGCCCGAAGGCCCGCCACTGGGCGAGGGTCATCACCTCGGTGGACTCGGTCCTGAGGTCATGGGCGATCAGCAGCTCGCCCCGCTCGAGCTGGGCCTTGAGCTGGCCGACCCAGCCGCGCATGCCCTCGCCGGTGTCGGTGGTGTCGTAGCCCTGCCGGGTGACGAAGGCCTCCAGCAGGCCGTCCAGGGTCTCCGGCGGCAGCATGCGGTAGGGCACCTCGATGAAGCGGCCGTCATCCATGGTCGTCCTCCCCCGCTTCCCACCGCGCCAGGCGGCGCAGGAACTCGTCCTCGTCGATGACCTCGACCCCCATCTGGTCGGCCTTCTCCCGCTTGCTGCCGGCGGCCTCCCCGGCCACCACGCAGGCGGTCTTGCGGGAGACGCTGCCCGCCACCTTGGCGCCCAGCGCCTGGAGTCGCGCCTTGCCCTCGTCGCGGGTCATGCTCGCCAGGGTGCCCGTGAGCACCCAGCTCTGCCCCGCCAGGGGCTGGGGGCGCTCGCCGACCTCCTGCTCCTCCCAGGTCAGGCCGCAGGCCAGGAGGTCGTCGATGGTCTCGCGGTTGTGGGGCTGGCGGAAGAAGGTATGCACGTGGGCGGCGACGATGGGGCCCACGTCCTCCACGGCCTCCAGCGCCTCGATATCGGCCCCCATCAGCGCCTCCAGGCTGCCGAAGTGGCGGGCCAGGTTGGCCGCGGTGGCCTCGCCCACCTCGCGGATCCCCAGGGCGAAGATGAAGCGGCCAAGCGTCGTCTGCCTGGCCTTCTCGAGGGCGGCCACCAGATTCTCGGAGGACTTCCTGCCCATGCGCGGAAGCTCGGCGAGGCGCTCGGCCTCGAGCCGGAACAGGTCCGCCGGGGTGGTCACCCAGTCTCGCTCGACCAGCGCCTCGATGAGCTTCTCACCCAGGCCATCGATGTCCAGGGCTCGCCGGGAGGCGAAGTGCTTGAGCGCCTCCTTGCGCTGGGCGGGACAGTAGAGCCCGCCGGAGCAGCGCGCCACCACCTCGCCCTCCAGGTGCTCGATCTGTGAACCGCAGGCCGGGCAGTGCTCGGGGAAGACGATCGCCCGGGCATCCGCCGGGCGCCGCTCCTCCAGCACCCTCACCACCTGGGGGATTACATCGCCGGCCCGGCGGACCGCCACGGTATCGCCGATCATCACATCGAGTCGGGCGATCTCGTCGGCGTTGTGCAGGGTGGCGTTGGAGACAGTGACGCCGGCCACCGAGACCGGCTCGAGCCTGGCCACCGGGGTGATCGCGCCGGTGCGCCCGACCTGGAACTCCACGTCGTTGAGCCGGGTGGTCTCCTCCTGGGCGGGAAACTTGAAGGCGATGGCCCAGCGCGGGGCACGGGCCACGAAGCCCAGCTCGCGCTGCAGGCGCAGGTCGTCGACCTTGATCACCACCCCATCGATGTCGTAACCAAGGGCGTCACGCTTCTCGCCGAGCTCGCGGCAGTAGTCGATGACGCCCTCGGCTCCCTCCACCACCGTCAGCTCGCGGCTGGTGCGAAAGCCGAGGTCGCCGAGCCGGGCCATCAGCTGACTGTGGCTGGCGTCGCCCGGCTGGGGCTCGATGCGCGCCACCTGGTAGGCGCTGAACTCCAGCGGGCGGGTGGCGGTGATCTTCGGGTCGAGCTGGCGCAGGCTACCCGCGGCGGCATTGCGCGGGTTGGCGAAGACCTTGCCATCCGACTCCCGGGCCCGGTCGTTCAGCGCCTCGAAGCCCTCGTGGCTCATGATCACCTCGCCGCGCACCTCCAGCAGGTCGGGGGGCGCGTCGCCGCGAAGGCTGAGCGGGATGGAGCGCAGGGTGCGCAGGTTGGAGGTGATGCCCTCGCCGGTGCGGCCGTCGCCGCGAGTGACGCCGGTGACCAGCTCGCCCCGCTCGTAGACCAGCGAGACGGCAGCTCCGTCCAGCTTCGGCTCGCAGCAGAAGGCCAGCGGGTCGCCGTGGGTCTCGAGGCGGTCGGCGACGCGCCGGACGAAGGCCTTGATCTCCTCTTCGTTGAAGGCGTTGTCCAGGGAGAGCATGGGTACGGCGTGCTGCACCTCGGGGAAGCCGGCGTCGGGCGCGGCCCCGACCCGCTGGGTGGGCGAGTCGGCGGTCACCAGCTCCGGATGCGCCTCCTCGAGCTGCTGAAGACGACGCAGCCGGCGGTCGTAGTCGGCATCGGTCAGCCGGGGCTCATCGAGCACGTAGTAGCGGTAGTTGGCGTCGTCGAGCTCGGCACGCAGGCGCGCCACCTCGTCGATGACATGGGGGTCGGCTTGGCTCATGGCTTCCCTGGTCTGCTGTCACGAAGGCGTAGCTATTCTCGCACACCCGCTTTTCGACTGCCCATAAATGGAACAACCCCATGAAATCATGGGGTTGTTCTGTCAGGTTACGCTCTGGCGGCGGCGGTGTCGCGGCTAGTTCGCCTGGTAGCGATTGAGCCGATTGCGCCGTTCGAACTCCTGTACCCGCTGCCGCGCGAACTCCACGGTCTGGGCGGTCATCACGCTCTGGTGCTCGTCCTTCAGCACGCCCCCCAGATGGCGGACGATGACCATGGCGGTCTCGACCATCGCCTCGAAGGCGGCCGCCGTGTCGCCGGCGCCCGGCAACGGCATCAGCAGGGTGATGCCCTGGGTGCGGAAGTCGTCCATGGCCTCGATGGGGAAGGTGCCCGGCTTGACCACGTTGACCATGGAGAACTGCAGGCGACTGTCGGGATCCTCGGTCTCGAAGCGGTGGAAGATGCCCATGTCGCGACTGTAGCGAAGCCCGCAGGCCAGCATCAGGTCGAGCAGCGCCGTGCCCGAGAACCCCTCCTCGTCGCGGGACATCACGCTGATCACGATGATCTCCTCGGCATGACTCAGGGTCTCGCGAGCATGCTCGGCACTGACGTCGTGACGCAGCGCCTTCTCCAGGACCGGATGGGTGCGCACCACATCGTCACGCGCCGGCCGGTCGTCCCTGGCGGTCTCGACGGACTCTCTCTCGACGAGCTCTCTCTCCAAGGACTCTCTCTCCAAGGACTCTCTCTCGAAGGACTCTTCCTCGACGCGCTCGTCCATGGCGGGGGCATCGAACGCCTGCCGCTGGCGGCGAGGCGGCGTGAAGAGGGGATCGTCATCGTCGGCGGAAGCTACCGCCTCTGCCTCGAGGCGGCGACGCTCGGCCTCGCGCAGGGCCTTCTCGTCCTCGGCCTGCTGACGACGCGCCGCCTCGCGGGCGGCCTTCTCGGAGCGCTCCTGCTCCCGACGAACCTTCTCGCTGCGCTTGTGTTCGCGACGATCGCTGAAGGACTTCTGCAGGGAGGCACCGAAGCGCTGCACGGAGGAGCCGACCCGCTTCGAGCCGCTCTTGAAGGAATCGCCCATGCCCTCGAGGTCCACCAGGCGGTATTGCTCCTCGTCGGCGTAGGCATCGTGATCCTCGGGATCGGCCGTCAGGGGCCCGGCCCCCTCCGGCACCTCGACGTCCTCCTCCGCCGTCATCTCGAGATCCAGGCCGGAGAGCGCGGGTTCGCGGCGCTCGTCCTCGGCGGGTTCGCCGACGGGGACGCCATGATGGCCGGCCGTGGCGTCGGGACGCGACGACGAGACCTTGACCTCGGGCTCACGGCTCTCCCGACGGACGCTGCCTCTCTCGGCGACGGGCACCTCATCGGACACCGGGTCGCGATGCGATGCCTCGCCGCGGGCGGCCGATACGCCGACGACCGACGGCTTGCGCTCGTCGGTCGTGTCGGCGTGAGGTCGGGCGGCCTCGGCATGGTGTCGCCGGAACTCCGACAGCACCCGGGACGGGCCGGGGTGCTCCTGGCGCTCCAGCTTGGGCTTGGGCTGTACCCCCCGGTCATCCGCCGGCCTGACGACCCGCGCCCCTCCGTTGGGCAGCTCCCAGTTCATTTCGGCCATGCGGGCCTCGGCGTCGGGGTCCGCATCGTGCCCGGCAGGGTCACGCTCGACCTGGTCCAGACGCGGTACGCGACGCTGACGCTGCAGGCGACGCACACCATCAATGACGATGAGGGTCACCAACGCCAGCCCTAGTATGATCAGCCACTCTCTTAGTTCCATGGGTCGTCATGCCTTTTGCTAAGGCGCCATGCCTGATGGTTGTCCGTCAACAGCATAGCGCGATTGCCAAAAAAAGGGCCAATTTTTTTATTTGTCAAGCTCGGCATTTTCATGCCGAAACCCGACCTTGCCCTTCGCAATCGCCCTTCAGGTTCCTCGTGCTTCCGTGCACTGCAGTATTCATTGTCATCCTTGTTACCCCGTTTGCCGTTCGCGTTCAAGCCCATCAGGCCTCGGCCAGGGCCGCGGCCTCCTCCACGCCCACAGACACCAGGCGTGACACACCGGGCTCCTGCATGGTCACCCCCATCAACCTTTCCGATGCCTCCATGGCGATCTTGTTGTGGGTGATGTAGATGAACTGGACGGTCTCGGACATCTCCTTCACCAGCTTCGCATAGCGCCCCACGTTGGCATCATCCAGCGGCGCATCGACCTCATCGAGCATGCAGAAGGGGGCCGGATTGAGCTGGAAGATGGCGAAGACCATCGACAGGGCGGTGAGGGCCTTTTCCCCACCGGAGAGCAGGTGAATGGTGCTGTTCTTCTTGCCCGGAGGGCGTGCCATGATGGCCACCCCGGTTTCCAGCAAATCCTCGCCGGTCAGCGTCAGCCATGCGGTTCCCCCGCCGAATACCCGCGGAAAAAGACCCTGCAGGCCGGCATTGACTCGCTCGAAGGTGTCGCGGAATCGCGTCCGGGTTTCCTGGTCGATCCGGCGGATCGCCCGATCCAGGGTTTCCAGGGCCTCGCTGAGCTCGGCGTGCTGGGCCTCAAGGTAGTCGCGGCGCTCGGCCTGCTGGTCGTACTCCTCGATGGCCGCCAGGTTGATGGCGCCCAGCCGGCGGATGCGCTCGCCGACCTCCTCCAGTCGGGTCTGCCAGGCGGACTCGGTGGCATTGGGGTCCAGGGACTCGGACAGGCTCGCAGCATCGTGGTTCAGCTCGGCGAGCTGCTCGTCCTGGGCCTCGGCCTTGAGCGCCAGGGCCTGGACCTGCATGCGCGACTCCTGCAGGCGCTCGCGGATCCCCTCGAGGTTGCGCTCGTGCCCCTGGCGGGCCTGCTCGTCCTCGCGCAGCCGCTCGACCAGCTCCGCGGCTCGGGCGCGGGTCTCGTTGAGCACCCGCTCCTCGCGCTCGCGGCGGTCCAGCAGCTCGTCGAGCCGCTCGCGACGCTCCTCGTCGGGCTCGTGGAGCCCCTCCCGGGCCTCCTCCAGCTCGGCGCAGCGCAGCTCGAGGCGCTCCCGCGCCTCGCCGGCCCGCCCCTGCTGCTCGGCCAGGCCCGTGCGCTCGGTCGACGTCCGCTCCTGCTCGAGGGCCAGGCGCTGGGCCTGGTCGGCCAGGGGACGCTGGCGGGTCCGCAGCGCGGCCAACCGCTCTCTGGCCTCGCGGCGTTCACGCTCGAGGCGCTCGCGAGTCTCGGCCCCCTCCTCCAGCCGGGTCATGGCCGCCTGCCACTGCTCCCGTGACTCCTCCAGGGCCAGCCTCGCCTCCTCGCGTGACTCGGCCAGCCCCTCCAGTTCCTCGGCGAGCTCGGCGGCGCGCCCTTCCAGGTGCTCGAGCCGGCTGGCCATGCCGCTCTCCTGCACGGCCAGCTGCTGGCGCTGCTGTTCGAGCTCCCTCTCCTCCTGGCGCGACTGCTCCAGGGCCGACTCGGTCTGTTCGACCCGGGCCGCGGCCTCCTCGAGACGCCGGTCGTGGTCGGCGAGACGGGCCTCCACCTCGGCCAGCGTCTCGCGCACCTCGGCCTCACGGCGACGACTGACCAGCAGGGCATCGGGGCCGGTGCCGGCGCCGCGATGGCGCACCCAGCCTTGGCCCAGCCAGAGGCCGTCGGGAGTGATCAGGCTCTCCCCGGCGGTGAGCCCCTCACGCGCCGACCAGGCCGCCTCGCGCTTCTCGACGCAGCGAATGCTGGCCAGCCACTGCCCGGCGGCACCGGCGCCGCGCACCCGCGCCGCCAGGCTGTCCGAGGAGGCCTGTGCCTCGTCGGCCTCGAGCAGGCCGAGCTCGGCATCCGGCGGCGACGCCAGGGCGTCCCGGGCGGCGTCCCGCGGCGCGAGCCGGGCGCGCAGCCAGGGCGCCAGCACCCAGGAGACCGCCTCCTCCCAGCCGGGGTCGACCTCGAGCGCCTCGCCTAGGCGAGGTCGATCCCCCAGGCCGTGGTCGGCGAGATGGTCGTCGAGGGCCTCGTCGTGATCGGCCAGGGCCGCCTCGATCAGGGCCTCCAGCGAGGCCAGCTCGCCCTGCAGGGTGCTGCGCCGCTGACGATCCGCCTCGCGGGCCTCCTCGGCCTCCCGCACCTCTGCCCGGGCGGTGTCGCGACCGGCCTGGACCTCGTCACGGCACGCCTCGAGCTCCGCCAGGCGGACCTCGAGCTCGGCATGGCGCTCGGCCAGCGCGCGGCGCTGCTCGGCCAGGTCGATGATATCGGGGAGTTCCTCGTGCTGCTGGCGACGGCGATGCTCGTCGGCCGACAGGCGCTCGAGCCGACTCTCCAGGTCGCGCAGGCGGTCCTGGGCGCGCTCGGCCTCGCGGCTCTGCTCCTGCCAGCGCTCGCCGAAGCTCTCCCAGGCGGCGTCGGCCTCCTCGGCCAGGGGCTCGGCCTCCTCCAGGGCGGCCTCGAGCTCGGCGAGCTGTTCCGCCACCTCCTCCTGCTCAGGCCCCAGGGTCTCGAGGCGTTCATCGAGGCGCGCCAGCCGTTCGCCGTCGTCGTCCCCCAGCCGGGCGAGCTCCTCGAGCTCGCGTCGCGCGGCCTCCAGGTCCCGGGCCAGCTGCTGGTCCCGGGACCGGGTGTGTTCCAGGTCCTGCTCCAGGCGGGCGATGGCGGTGGTGGTCTCGAAGAAGCGCGATTGCCGGCCGTCCAGTTCCTCGGCCAGGCGGTCATGCTCGGCGCGGGCCTCCTCGAGACGACTCTCGGCCTGGCGCATGCCCAGCACCTCGCGTTCCACGGCGGTCTCGAACTCGCGGACGCGGGTGTCCTCCTCGGTCTGCCTGGCCCGCAGGGCGCGGCCCCGGAGCAGTGCCAGCTCGCCCTTGAGGCGATGCTCCTCCTGCTTGAGGGTCTGGTAGCGGCGCGCCGCCTCGGCCTGTCGCTTGAGGCGCTCGAGCTGCTTGTCGAGCTCCTCGCGGATGTCCTCCAGGCGCTCCAGGTTTTCCTGGGTGCGCCGCATGCGGTTCTCGGTCTCCCGGCGGCGCTCCTTGTACTTGGAGATGCCGGCCGCCTCCTCGAGGGTGGCCCGCAGCTCCTCGGGGCGAGCCTCGATCAGCCGCGAGATCATGCCCTGGCCGATGATGGCATAGGAGCGCGGCCCCAGCCCGGTGCCCAGGAAGAGGTCGGCGATATCGCGCCGCCGGCACTTCTGGCCGTTGAAGAAGTAGCTGGACTGGGCGTCACGGGTGACCTGGCGCTTGACCGCGATCTCGGCGTACTGGGCATAGGCCCCGCCCATGGTCCCGTCGCGGTTGTCGAAGAGCAGCTCGATGGAGGCCAGCCCCACGGGCTTGCGCCCGGTGGAGCCGTTGAAGATGACATCGGTCATCGACTCGCCGCGCAGGGTCTTGGCCGAGGACTCGCCCATGACCCACCGCACGGCGTCGATGATGTTGGACTTGCCGCAGCCGTTGGGGCCGACGATGGCGGTCATGTTGCCGTCGAAGGGGACGGTGACCGGATCGACGAAGGACTTGAAGCCCACCAGGCGAATCGACGTCAGGCGCATACGCTTACTCGACGACCCTGTCGATCACCACCTCGACGGGTTCCCGGTCGGTGTCCCCGACCGCCACCCCCTCGAGGGTGCCGACCAGGTCGCCCGGCTGGGGCGTGGCCTGCCCGCTGCGGGAGACGCGCACCATCAGCCGCGCCTGGTCGACCTGTGAGAGGCGGGCCATCGGCGCCATGGCGTCGGCGTCGTCCAGCACCACGGTCATCGGCAGGTCGGCGAGCCGCGCCCGCACCACGGCGAGCGGCGGCAGTTCCCCCGCGAGGTCGCGCGCCACCACGAAGACGGCGGTATCGCCCTCGAGCCGGCCGGCGAGGTCGTCGGCCAGGCGGACCCGGACGGGAATGCCGGGCCCCTCGGCCACGGCCGGGTCGGCCTCCTCGGGGTCTATCCCCAGGCGCTGCTGGGCGACCCGGATGCCCTCGCGCAGGGCCTCGGCGGTGTTCGGGTTGTCCATGCCGGCGATGGCCCGGCGCCAGTGGTCGATGGCGGTCTGGTAGTCACCCGACTCGAAGGCCTCGATGCCGAGCATGCCGAGCACCGTGGGCTGTGCGGGCTCGCTCGCCAGGACCTCGTCGACCAGCGCCTGGACCTCGCCGGTCATCTCGCGGCCGGCGGCGAAATAGCGGATCTGGGCGAGCTCGGCCAGCAGCCATGGCTGTCTCCCCTCCAGCTCGACCAGCCGTTCCAGGGCGCGGGTGGCCTCGTCGATGCGGCCGCTGTCGCGGTAGAGCGGGAAGAGCGAGCGCCAGACGTTGGGATTGTCGGGCTGACGATCCGCCTGCTCCTCGAGGCGCTGGATCAGCACCGGAAGGGAGGCGTTCGGGTCGTTCGCCACCTCCTGCTGGACCCGGTAGAGGGCGAGGTCGCCGTCGGCGCCCTCGTGGTGGTACCAGAAGGCGCCGGCCAGCACGACGGCCACCATCACCACCGGCACCGCCGGCTTGCCGGAGCCGGCCGGCTTGAGGGGCGCCCGCTCGAGGTGCTCGGTGTCCTCGAGCAGGCTGCGCTCGAGTTCCAGGCGATCCTCCTCCAGGCGGGCCGCGTCGATGTCACCGCGCTCATGGGCGGCCTCCAGCGACGCCAGCCGGCGACGGTAGATGGCGAGGTTCTGCTGCGTGGTGCGGTCGTTGGCCTCGACGTCCCGCTGGGCCGCGCTCACGGACGCGGCACGACGCAGCGGGGTCACCAGCAACCAGAGGGCCGGCAGCACCAGCACGGCCAGGGCGATCCATAGCAGGGTCATTCGGTTCTCTCGCGATTGATCAGGGCATCCAGACGGGCACGCTCCTCGGCGTTGAGGGCGCGGGCCGAGGTGCGACGACGGGCGCGCACCATGAGCACCACCACCACGGCACCCAGCAGCACCAGCGCCGCGGGCAGCCCCCACAGGAGCAGGGTCCTCCCCTCGAGGCGCGGGTTGTAGAGCACGTAGTCGCCGAAGCGGCGCACCATGAAATCGAGGATCTCCTTGTCGGAGCGTCCGTCCTGCAGCTGCGCATAGACCCGGTCACGCATGTCGCCGGCGATGGGCGATTCGGAATCGCCGATCGCCTGGTTCTCGCACTTGGGGCAGCGCAGGGTCGCCGTCAGCTCGCGGTAGCGCTGCTCGGTGACCGGATCGTCGAACTCGCGCACCTCCACGGCCGCCTGCGCCAGGGCAGGCAGCAGCAGGACGGCACACAGCAGCAGTCGCGTCATCAGCGCCATGCTTCCACCTCCGGCAGTATGGTCTCGCGGACGTCCTCCGGCCGGATATAGCCGGTGTGGTGATAACGGATGATGCCGTCACGATCGACCAGGAAGGTCTCCGGGGCGCCGTAGACCCCCAGGTCGAAGCCCAGGCTGCCCTCCGGGTCGAAGATGTTGACCTCGAAGGGGTTGCCGAACTCGCGCAGGAAGTCGCTGCCCTTCTCCCGGGTGTCCTTGTAGTCGACCCCGACCAGGCGCACGCCGCGCTCGGCGAGATCGAGCAGCTGGGGCATCTCCTGCTTGCAGGTGGGGCACCATTCGCCCCAGACGTTGACCAGGGTGACCTCGCCCTCGAGCAGGGATTCGTCCACGACCCGCTCGGGATCCTCCAGGGTGGTCAGCTCGAAGGACGGGAACGGCCGGGCCATCAGCGCCGAGTCGCGCTCGAAGGGGTTGATCGACAGTCCCATGTAGAGGAAGACACCCAGCACGAGGAAGCCGATCAGCGGCAGCAGCAGCAGCAGTCGACGCCTCATGTGGTGGCCTCCCGGGGCTTGCCGGCGGGGGCGCGCTCGGGGTCGCGGGCGGTCACGGTCCGCCGGTAGCGACGGTCGACCACGGCCAGGATGCCGCCGCTGGCCATCAGCAGCGCGCCCAGCCAGAGCCAGCGCACGAAGGGCTTGTACTGGATGCGCATCGCCCAGCTGCCGTCCCCGAGATCCTCGCCCATGGCCACGTAAAGGTCACGGAACAGGCCGGGGCGCAGCGCGACCTGGGTCATCGGCATGCCGCGGGCGATGTAGAGGCGCTTCTCGGGGGTCATGGTGAAGCTGCGCCGGCTGTCGCCGCGACGCACCTCCACCTCGGCGGCATCGGCCAGGTAGTTGGGGCCGCGGCGGTTCGCCAGCTCGGTCATGGTGAAGGTGTAGCCGGCCACTTGTGCGCTGTCACCGACGCCCATGCGCAGGTTGCGCTCGATGGCGTAGTTGGAAACCACGGTGACGCCGATGATGGTCACCGCCAGGCCCAGGTGCCCGAGGATCATGCCCCAGTAGGCCAGCGAGAGGCGCCTCGCCCCGGCCAGGCGCCCGTCCGAGTGACGGCACTTGGCCCAAAGGTCGCGCGCCATGGGCAGCACGATCCACAGGGACACCAGCACGCCCAGGCTCACCTTGAGGTTCCACTCGCCGCGATAGAGCAGCGGCGCCAGCGCCCCGATGACCAGCGCCAGGAGACCGGCCAGCCAGCTGCGCTTGAGCAGATCGCGGGCCCCGGTCCGCTTCCAGCGCGCCAGCGGCCCGAGGCCCATGAACAGGCAGAGCACCACCGTCAGCGGCACGACCAGCGTGTTGAAGTAGGGCGGCCCCACGCTGATCTTGCCCAGGTTCATGGCGTCGAGCAGCAGCGGATAGACCGTGCCCAGCAGCACCGTGACGGTCATGATCACCAGCAGGATGTTGTTGATCAGCAGCAGGGCATCGCGGGACAGCCAGCTGAAGCCGACCTGGTGGCTGACCCGCGGGGCGCGCAGGGCGAACAGCAGCAGCGACAGGCCCACGGTGATGCCCAGCAACATCAGGATGAAGAGCCCGCGGGACGGGTCGTTGGCGAAGGCGTGCACCGAGGTGAGCACGCCGGAACGCACCAGGAAGGTACCCAGCAGCGACAGCGAGAAGGTGGTGATGGCCAGCAGCACCGTCCAGCTCTTGAAGGCGCCCCGCTTCTCGGTCACCGCCAGGGAGTGGATCAGCGCCGTGCCCGCGAGCCAGGGCAGCAGCGAGGCGTTCTCGACCGGGTCCCAGAACCACCAGCCGCCCCAGCCGAGCTCGTAGTAGGCCCACCAGCTGCCCAGCGCGATGCCCACGGTGAGGAAGGCCCAGGCGATGTTGGTCCAGGGCCGTGCCCAGCGGGTCCAGGCGGCATCCAGGCGGCCGCCCAGCAGGGCCGCGATGGCGAAGGCGAAGACCACCGAGAAGCCCACGTAGCCCATGTAGAGCATCGGCGGATGGACGATCAGGCCGAAGTCCTGCAGCAGCGGGTTGAGGTCGGCGCCATCCTGGGGAACGTTGGGCAGCAGCCGCTCGAAGGGATTGGAGGTGATCAGCACGAAGGCCAGGAAGCCGACGCTGACAAGCCCCATCACGCCCAGCACCCGGGCCAGCATGTCCCGGGGCAGTTCCCGGGAGAAGCGGCTGACGGCGAAGGTCCAGGCCCCGAGGATCAGGCTCCACAGCAGCACCGAGCCCTCGTGGTTGCCCCACACGGCGCTGGCCTTGTAGTACCAGGGCAGCAGCGAGTTGGAGTTGTTGGCCACGTTGGCCACGCTGAAGTCGTCCAGCAGGTAGCTGGCGGTCAGGCAGGCGTAGGCGATGGCCAGGAAGAGGAACTGGCCCGTGGCCATGGGCCGCGCATAGGCCATCCACAGCGGGCGTCGGGTCGCCGTGCCGGCCAGCGGCATGACCGCCTGCACCGCCGCCATCAACAGGGCGAGGATCAGGGCGAAGTGGCCGATTTCAGGAATCATCAGGGTCTGCATGAACACTCCGGATCAGTTCTGGCTGGCGCCGTCACCCTGCGCCTTCAACCGCTCGCCCACCTCGGCGGCCTTGGCCTGGTAGTCCTCCGGCGAATAGCCGGCTTCCTCCAGTGCCTGGGCGACCTCGGGGGGCATGTAGTTCTCGTCGTGCTTGGCCAGCACCTGGTCGGCGCGCAGCCAGCCACCCTGCTGGAGTTCGCCGACCACCACCACGCCCTGCCCCTCGCGGAAGAGGTCGGGCAGGATGCCGCTGTAGCGCACCTCGACGTCCTCGACATAGTCGGTGACGGTGAATACCACCTCGAGGCTGTCTTGGTCCCGGGACACCGTGCCCTCGCGGACCATGCCGCCGGCGCGGATCTGGCGCTCGAGGGGGGCATCCCCGCCGGCGATCTGCACCGGGCTGAAGAAGAGGTTGATGTTGCTGCGCAAGGCATAGAGGGTCAGGCCCACGGCGATGGCCGCCAGCGAGACCAGCCCCAGGATGACGAACAGTTTCTGCTTGCGTTTAGCTCTCACGGGCATGGCCCTCTTGATGGGAAACCGGAGTCGAGGCGCCGCGGCGCTGCTCGCGCCGCGCCCGACGGCGCAGGTCCCGCAGCAGCGCGCGACGCTCCGCGCGGGCATGGACCACCACGCCGACCAGCAGCAGCCCGGTCAGGCCCCAGGCCGACCACACATAGGCCCCGTGCCCGCCCATGGCCAGGAAGGCCGACAGGGAATCGAACGCCATCAGGTCACCTCCCCGGCCAGCTCACGCACCCAGCGCTTGTTTGACTCGCGACGCAGGATCTCGCTGCGGGTCCGCATCAGGGTCACCGCGATGAAGAAGCAATAGAAGCCCAGCACCATGATCAGCAGCGGCACCCACATCTCCAGGGGCATGGCCGGGCGCGAGGTGACGCTGAAGGTGGCGGGCTGGTGCAGGGTGTACCACCAGTCCACCGAGTACTTGATGATGGGGATGTTGATCACGCCGACCATGGCCAGCACGGAGGCGGCGCGGGAGGCGCTGTCACGGCTCGAGAAGGCGCCGCGCAGGGCGATGACGCCGAAATAGAGGAACAGCAGGATCAGCATCGAGGTGAGGCGGGCATCCCACATCCACCAGGTCCCCCAGGTGGGCACGCCCCAGACCGCTCCGGAGAAAAGCGCCACGAAGGTCATGGCGGCCCCCAGCGGGGCCATCATCGCCGCGGCCATGTCGGCGACCTTGATCTTCCAGACCATGAAGATGAAGCCGGCCACCGCCATGCTGACGAAGATGGACTGGGCCAGGAAGGCCGCGGGCACGTGCACGTAGATGATGCGGAAACTGTTGCCCTGCTGGTAGTCGGCCGGCGCGAAGGCCAGCCCCCAGACGCTGCCGACCGCGATCAGCACCACGGCCGCCACCCAGAATCCGGGCGAGAGCCGCGCGCTGATGCCATAGAACCACTTGGGGGATCCGAGCTTGTGTATGAAGGCCCACATGCCGATTGTCTTCCTCAACCGTTGATACTGATGCGCAGTGACGCCGCGATCGCCCAGGGGGCCAGGATCAGGGCCACTGCCAGGAGCGCACCGAGGATCGCCAGGTGCGCCGCGACCCCCTCCCCGACGATGGCCGCCTGGACGGCCCCGGCGCCGAAGATCAGCACCGGGATGTAGAGCGGCAGCACCAGCAGCGAGAGCAGCACGCCGCCCCGGGAGAGCCCCACGGTCAGCGCCGCGCCGATGGCGCCGATCAGGCTCAGGCTGGCGCTGCCCAGGGCCAGCGACAGCGCCAGCACGGCATAGCTGCCCGCCGGCAGCGACAGCATGATCCCCAGTACCGGTGCCATCAGCGACAGCGGCAGGCCCGTCAGCAGCCAGTGCACCGCCACCTTGGCCAGCGCCAGCGCCGGCAGCGGCTGGGGAGAGAGCAGCAGCTGCTCCAGGGAGCCGTCGTCGTAATCGCTGCGAAACAGGCTGTCCAGGGACAGCAGGGCCGCCAGCAGGGCCGCCACCCACAGCAGGCCCGGCGCGATGGTGGCCAGCAGTGCCGGGTCCGGCGAGATGCCGATCGGGAACAGGGTGATCACCAGGGCGAAGAACACCAGCGGGTTTAGCACCTCGCTGCGCCGACGCATCAGCAGCACCAGGTCGCGTTTCAGTGTCGCCCGGATTGCGACCCCGGCGCCGCCCTCGGGTTCCCGGAACAGGCGGACGGCATCCGTTTCGGGGGCCAGGTGCGGCTCAGCGTCCGGCATCGTCGACTCCCTCCCCGAGCCGGATCCGCCGCAGTACCGGCGAGTCGGCGAGTTCATGGTGGGTCGTGACCAGCACGCAGCCCCCGCGCCGGGCATGGGCCGACAGCCGCGCCTCCAGGGCCTCCACGCCGTCCCGGTCGATGGCGGTGAACGGCTCGTCGAGCACCCACAGCGCGCGCGGGATCAGTTCCAGCCGGGCCAGGGCCACGCGCCGCTGTTGCCCGGCGGACAGCTGGCCGGCGGGCAGGTCCTCGAAGCCGACGAGCCCCAGGGCTGCCAGCGCCGCGAAGCGGGCGGGCTCATCATCGGGCTCGCCCGCCAGGGCCTGGTACCAGGCGAGGTTCTCCAGCGGCGTCAGGGCCGCCTTGACCCCCGGGGCATGCCCCAGATAGAGCAGGTTGGCCAGGAAGTCCTGCCGGGTCCGCCGCAGGGGGTGCTCGTTCCAGTAGAGCTCGCCCTCAAAATCGGCCAACTGCCCGGAGAGGATCTTCAGCAGGGTGGTCTTGCCACTGCCGTTGGGGCCTTCCACACGCACGATCTCGCCGGCATGGATATCCAGATCCAGGTCACGAAACAGCCAGCGATCGTCCCGCTCACAGGCCAGCTTTCGGGCTTGCAGACGCAGGCTCAAGGCACACTCCCGGCATGGATAATTCCGCCCGGAACTCTACACGGAAAGGGCCCTGGCTACCAGTCGAGAGGGTTGCGTCAGCCGGTCACACCTGCCCTGGATCAAGCCTTGCGTGGACAGATTTCCTTGCCAGTTCCCGGCCTGCTGCTATGCTCGATGAACACTGTATGTATCATCAGGTTTCGACGACCGGGGAGACATCGCATGCCCAACGTCACACCGCAGTACCTGCAGCGCCGCCCCAACCTGCCCCTGGCCCAGGCCTGGGAACCCATCGAGGCCGACGACCTGACCGAGATCCCCTTGCTCGGTCAGGTCTCGGCGGGAATGCCGATCGAGGCCTGCCCGGAGGTCGGCAGCATCCACGTGCCCACGCGCATGGTTCGCCGCAACACCTATGCCCTGCGGGTGCGCGGCGACTCCATGATCGATTGCAACATCTTCGACGGGGATGTGATCATCATCGAGCGCCGCGAGAGCGCCGAGAACGGCGAGACCGCCGTGGTGATGATCAACGACCAGGAGGTCACCCTGAAGAAGCTCTACATCGAGAAGTCGGGCGTGCGCCTGCAGCCGGCCAACGAGCGCATGGCGCCGATCTACCTCAGCAACGACGACATCCAGGTGATCGGCCTGGTCATGGGCGTGGTGCGCCAGACCGAACTGGCCGCCTGATGCGCTACGCGGTACCCGACCTCCCGCCCGGGCGTTGGCACGAGAGCGAGCTCGAGGTGGAAAAGAGCCGCTTCATCACCTGGGTCTGCCATGCGCCGGACACGGCGGCCTTCGAGGCGCTGCTGGCCGAGGCGCGCCGTACCCACCCCAACGCCAGCCACCACTGCAGCGCCTTCATCGCCGGCCCGCCCGGCGAGCAGAACGCCATCGGCTTCTCCGACGACGGCGAGCCCGGCGGCACCGCCGGTCGTCCGATGTTCCAGGTCCTGGAGGGCTCGGCCCTCGGCCAGGTGGGCTGCGTGGTCACCCGCTACTTCGGGGGCACCAAGCTCGGCACCGGCGGCCTGGCCAGGGCGTATTCGCGGGCCGTCGCCCAGGCGCTGGAGGCCGTGCCGCGACGCGAGGTGGTCGAACGCGAGTCTCTTCGGCTGCGCGTCGACTTCGCCGGCGAGGCCGAGGCCCGCGCCTGGCTGGCCGACCGGGATGTCCCGGTCGAGCAGGCCGACTATGGCGCCGAGGGCGTCCTGCTGACGGTGGGCTGGCCGAGCGACGCGCCCGCCGACCTGAGCGCCCTGGAGAGCCGCCTGCGGGGCCGTCTCGCCCTGCCGGACGACGACTGACCCCTGGACGGCGACTGATCGCCAGAAAGCAGAACGGCGCCCGAAGGCGCCGTTTTTTATTGCCGGATCCCGTCCTCAGCCGAGGTACTTGATCATCACCCCGGCGGCCACCGCCGAGCCGATCACCCCGGCCACGTTGGGCCCCATGGCATGCATCAGCAGGAAGTTGTGGGGATTGGCCTCGAGCCCCACCTTGTTGGAGACTCGCGCCGCCATGGGCACCGCCGAGACCCCCGCGGACCCGATCAGCGGGTTGATCGGCATCTTGCTGACGGCGTTCATCAGCTTGGCCATCAGGATGCCGCAGGCCGTGCCGATGGCGAAGGCCACCATGCCCAGCGCCAGGATGCCCAGGGTCTCCACCGCCAGGAAGCGGTCGGCCATCAGCTTGGACCCCACCGACAGCCCCAGGAAGATCGTCACGGTGTTGATCAGGGCGTTCTGGGTGGTGTCGGAGAGGCGCTCCACCACGCCGCACTCGCGCAGCAGGTTGCCGAAGCAGAACATCCCCAGCAGCGGCGCCGCGTCGGGCAGGAACAGCACCACCAGGAGCAGCAGCGCCAGCGGGAAGACGATCTTCTCCAGCTTGGAGACCGGGCGCAGCTGGGTCATGGTGATCTCGCGCTCCCGCTTGCTGGTCAGCGCCTTCATGATCGGCGGCTGGATCAGCGGCACCAGCGCCATGTAGGAGTAGGAGGCCACGGCGATGGCCCCCAGCAGCTCCGGCGCCAGGATGCTCGAGACGTAGATCGAGGTGGGCCCGTCGGCGCCGCCGATGATGCCGATGGCGGCGGCCTGGTTGAGCGAGAAGTCCATCCAGCCCATCGCCGTCATGCCCACCGCCCCGAGCAGGGTGGCGAAGATGCCGAACTGCGCGGCCGCCCCCAGGAACAGGGTGCGCGGGTTGGCCAGCAGCGGGCCGAAGTCGGTCATCGCGCCCACGCCCATGAAGATCACCAGCGGGGCGATGCCCGAGGCGATGGCCACGCTGTAGAACTGGTAGAGCATGCCGTGGGAGTAGCCGCCGTCCATGGCCACGTCGTTGGCCGCGCGCACCAGGGCCGGCGAGATGTCGCCATGGAGCACCTCGCCCAGGCTGTGCCGCCAGGCCTCGAGGCCGGCGGCCGGGTCCAGGCTGAGCTGCAGGGCCGAGGCGATCTGCTCGAGCACGGCGGGCCGCGCCAGGTGGACCGCCTGCTCGGCGGCCGACAGCGCCAGCCCCGCCTCGGGGATGTTGGCGAGGATGCCGCCGAAGCCGATCGGCACCAGCAGCAGCGGCTCGAACTTCTTGTGGATGGCCAGGTAGAGCAGCAGCAGCCCCACCAGCACCATCACGGCCTGGCCGAGGCTCAGGTTATAGAGCCCCGAGCCGGTCCAGAGGGTCAATAACTTGTCCGTCATGGAAACCGTCCTCAGAGCTCGATCAGCACGTCGCCGACGGCGACGCTGTCGCCCTCGCTGACCTTGACGGCGGACACGGTGCCGGCGCTGCTGGCCCGCACCTCGGTCTCCATCTTCATGGCCTCGAGGATGATCACCACGTCCCCGTCCTCGACCGCGTCACCGGGACGGACGTTGACCTTGAAGATGTTGCCGGCCAGCGGCGCGGTGATGGCCTCTCCGGTGGGGGCCGCCGGCGCAGCCGCGGCCGACTGGCTGCCGGCCTGCTCGGTCACCTGGCCGATCTCGCCGCCTTCGGCGACCTCGACCACGTACTGCTTGCCGTTGACGGTGACGGTGTAGGTCTCGGGCCCCGCCGGCGTCCGGGACTCGGTCACGCCCTTACCCGGAGCGGCCGCCGCGGGGGTCGCCTGCTGGTCGGGGGCCTGGGGCGCCGGCTCGAAGGCGTCGGGATTGTCGCGGTTCTGGAGGAACTTGAGGCCGATCTGCGGGAAGAGCGCATAGGTGAGGACATCGTCGATCTCTCGCTCCCCCTCGGCCAGGCGGATGCCCTTGGCCTTGGCCTTCTCCTTGAGCTCGGCGGTCATCTTGTCCATCTCGGGCTCGAGCCGGTCGGCCGGGCGGCAGGTGATCGGCTCGCCCCCGTCCAGCACGCGTGCCTGCAGCTCCTGGTTGAACGGGGCAGGTGCGGCGCCATACTCGCCCTTGAGGATCGCCTGGACCTCCTTGGAGATGGACTTGTACCGCTCCCCCATCATCACGTTCATCACCGCCTGGGTGCCGACGATCTGCGAGGTCGGCGTGACCAGCGGGATGAAGCCCAGGTCCTCGCGGACCCGCGGAATCTCGGCGAGCACGTCGTCGAGCCTGTCGGCGGCCCCCTGCTCCTTGAGCTGGCCTTCCATGTTGGTGAGCATGCCGCCGGGCACCTGGGCGACCAGGATCCTGGAGTCGATCCCCCTGAGCGAGCCCTCGAAGGCGGCGTACTTCTTGCGCACCTCGCGGAAGTAGGCGGCGATCTCCTCGAGCAGCGCCAGGTCCAGGCCGGTATCGCGCTCGGTGCCCTGGAGGATGGCGACCATGGACTCGGTCGGGCTGTGGCCGTAGGTCATCGACATGGAGGAGATCGCCGTGTCGACGTTGTCGATGCCCGCCTCGGCGGCCTTGAGGGCCGTGGCGGTGGAGAGACCGGTCGTCGCGTGGCACTGCATGTGGATCGGGATATCCACCGCCTTCTTGAGCTTGGAGACCAGTTCGTAGGCATCATAGGGCTTGAGCAGACCGGCCATGTCCTTGATCGCCAGGGAGTCGGCCCCCATGGCGGCGATGGACTTGCCGAGCTCGACCCAGCCGTCCAGGGTATGCACCGGGCTCACCGTGTAGGAGAGCGTGCCCTGGGCATGGCCTTCCACGTTGCGGACGGCCTGGATGGCCCGCTCGAGGTTGCGCGGGTCGTTCATGGCATCGAAGACACGGAAGACATCCACCCCGTTGGTCTTCGCCCGCTCGACGAACCTGTCCACGAGGTCGTCGCCGTAGTGGCGGTAGCCGAGCAGGTTCTGGCCGCGCAGCAGCATCTGCTGGGGGGTGTTGGGCATCGCCTCCTTCAACGCCCGTATCCGCTCCCACGGATCCTCGCCGAGGTAGCGGATACAGGCGTCAAAGGTGGCGCCGCCCCAGGATTCCAGCGACCAGAAGCCGACGCGATCGAGCTTCTCGGCGATCGGCAGCATGTCGTCCAGGCGCATGCGGGTGGCAAACAGCGACTGATGGGCATCGCGAAGGACGACATCGGTGATACCGAGCGGGCGTGTCGTGTCGTTCATGATGGTGACCTTGTCGTTATGAATGAAAGGGGAAACGAGGCACGATCGCCTCAGCGTCGATGGCGGCGACGGTAGCGATGCACCGCAGCACTGATGACCACGGTGAGGTCATCGTCCTGGCGAGAGGCCGGGGCACGGGAGCCGACGGCGGGAATCGGGGCAGCCGGCTCGGGAAAGAAGCGTCCGATGGTCTTGGACATCAGCGTGGTGACGCCCACCAATACGGTAAGAAAAACAAAGACGAACCCCATGCCGAGGCCCATCAGGGCGAGGCCCTCATGAATCAGCTGCGTGTCCTGCATGCGAATTCTCCTGATTATTGCGCCAACTCGGGCCCGATTTGGCAAGAAAACCCGACTTGCGCATTTTTTAGGATCATATAACCTGCCAGATCCCCGACAGATTGCAATGGTGTCATGGTGGAAGTCAGCGTTGTTAATTTACTACATAGTGGGCGAATCGGACTAGCGCCCATGGAAGGGGTCATCGATTCGGTGACCCGCGACCTGCTGACTCGCTCCCCCGGCTTCGACTGGGTGGTGACGGAATTCGTGCGCGTCGTCGATGCCCGGCTGCCACCCCGCGTCTTCCACAAGCACTGCCCGGAGCTTCAGGCCGAGGGGGCACCCGTCACACCTAGCGGCGTCCCCGTGGCACTGCAGCTGCTGGGATCCGACCCCGAGGCGCTCGCGGCCAACGCGCGACAGGCCCTGCGGCTCGGCGCCACCGGCCTGGATCTCAATTTCGGCTGTCCGGCCAAGATGGTCAATCGCCATGATGGCGGCGCCTCGCTGCTGCGCGACCCGCGCCGCGTGCATGCCGCGGTGGCGGCGGTGCATGCGGCCGTGGGCGACGAGATCCCGGTGACCGCCAAGATTCGCCTCGGTTTTGCCGACCGCCGCCTGGCGTTGGCCTGCGCCCTGGCCACCGAGGACGCCGGCGCCAGGCGGCTGGTCGTCCATGGCCGCACGCGCGACGAGGGCTATCGCCCTCCCGCCCACTGGGAGTGGATCGGCCGGATCCGCCAGCGCCTGTCCATCCCGGTGGTGGCCAATGGCGACATCTGGACCCTGGAGGACTACTGGAAGGCTCGCACCCTCTCCGGCTGCCGCGACGTGATGCTGGGTCGCGGCGCCCTGGCCGACCCCCGGCTGGCCGCCCGCATCCGCCACTGGCAGGCCACCGGCGAGCGACTGCCCGAGACGCCATGGGGTGTCAGGGCGGCCATCCTCGCCGACTTTGCTGCATTGCAGCGTAGCACACTTCCCGACCGCGTCGTCACGTCCCTGCTCAAGCAGTGGCTCAGCCACATGCGCCAACGCGACGACGAGGCCGCCCGACGCTTCCAGGCGCTCAAGCGCATCACCGACCTGGACACCCTGCTCGAGGGCCTGGCCACCACGCCGGCCGAGCCCGCGGCCGGCATGACCGCCTCACCCGCCCTGACCGTCTAGTCCCGCCGCCTGACCTTTCGCCCCTGACCCGAGCGTGCGACCAGGCCTCGACGCCGGCCGACGCGCACGGCATAGCCATGGGCCAGACGAAAAAAAGGGGCGCTCGTCGCAAAGCGACGGCGCCCCAAACGATCGCGGAACCGGCCCCCTCCCTGGGCATGACCGGCCCTGCTAGCGAGAAATCATCGATACAAAACAGAAGACCCGCCCTCACGAGGAGGACGGGTCGGAATCTGGCGCGCCCGGGAGGATTCGAACCTCCGACCACCTGATTCGTAGTCAGGTACTCTATCCAGCTGAGCTACGGGCGCGTGAGGCAACGAGCGGGCTCATTGCGGAGATGGGCGCGGCAACATGATAGCCGTTCACATCCGGAGTGAAGATGGCGCGCCCGGGAGGATTCGAACCTCCGACCACCTGATTCGTAGTCAGGTACTCTATCCAGCTGAGCTACGGGCGCTTGATCTTCGCGTATCGACAATGGCGGAGAGGGAGGGATTCGAACCCTCGAAGAGGCTATAAACCCCTTACTCCCTTAGCAGGGGAGCGCCTTCAGCCACTCGGCCACCTCTCCCTCATCGACACGGTGCGTATCCTACCGTTTTAGAAGGCCATTGTCCAGCGACCCCGGCGATTTTTCGACGCGGGTCCACGGCAACGCCTGACATTGCCCGGGCCTGCTCCCTCTATACGTCGCTCTCGAGGTCGGGCTCGGACTTCTCCCGCTGGATACGCTGGTAGATCTCCTCCCGATGCACGGCGACATCCTTGGGAGCGTTGACGCCGATGCGAACCTGGTTGCCCTTGACACCAAGGACCGTGACGGTGACATCGTCACCGATCATCAGGGTTTCGCCGACGCGGCGGGTCAGGATGAGCATGACTGATCTCCTTCTCAGACTTCTGGCTACGGGATGCTCGCCGGCAGGGACGACGTTGTCGCATTGTGCGCCAACTCGTCGCCCCTGACCAATGCTGCCAACTCATGACACTTTAATGCCACGTTGAAAGATAGCCCTGTGGCACGCGTGTCGGCGACCTTCCCTAGAAGCGTAGAAGCTGTCGACGACTCGAGGGAGTCTTATTCCTGCTCGATATCGCGCTTGTCGAGGCCGAAGGCCTTGTGCAGCGCCTTGACCGCGAGCTCCATGTGCTTCTCGTCGATCACCACGGAGATCTTGATCTCGGAGGTGGAGACCATTCGGATGTTGATGTTCTCCTCGGCCAGCACGCGGAAGAACTTCGAGGCCACGCCGGCATGGGAGCGCATGCCCACGCCCACCAGCGAAACCTTGGCGATGTTGTCGTCACCGCGCAGCTCGCCGCCGCCCAGGTCGGGCAGCACCTGATCCTGGAGGATCTTCATGGTCTGCTTGAAGTCGCCCTTGGCCACGGTGAAGGTGAAATCGGTGTAGTCACCGGCCGGCGCCACGTTCTGGACGATCATGTCGACCTCGATGTTGGCATCGGCGATCGGCCCCAGGATGCGCGAGGCCACGCCCGGGACGTCGGGGGTGTTGAGCAGGGTCAGCTTGGCTTCGTTGGCGGTGAAGGCGATGCCGGAAATCAGCGGTTCTTCCATGGAATCCTCGTCTTGGTCGGAGTCAGCAACGATCAGGGTGCCGGGGCCATCCTCGAAGCTGGACAGCACGCGCAGCGCGACATTGTACTTGCCGGCGAATTCGACGGCGCGGATCTGCAGGACCTTGGAGCCCAGGCTCGCCAGTTCCAGCATCTCCTCGACGGTGATGGTATCGAGACGCTGGGCCCTGGAGCAGACGCGCGGATCGGTGGTGTAGACGCCGTCGACGTCGGTGTAGATCTGGCACTCGTCGGCCTTGAGCGCCGCGGCCAGGGCCACGCCGGTGGTGTCGGACCCGCCGCGACCGAGGGTGGTGATGTTGCCCTCCTCGTCGACGCCCTGGAAGCCGGCGACCACGACCACCTGGCCGTCGTCCAGGTCGGCCTGCAGTTCGTCGGTCTCGATGCGCTGGATGCGCGCCTTGGTGTGGGCACTGTCGGTCTGGATGCCCACCTGGGAGCCGGTATAGGAGGTCGCCGGCACGCCCAGCTTGTGAAGGGCCATGGCCAGCAGCGAGATGGTCACCTGCTCGCCGGTGGACACCAGCATGTCCATCTCGCGCGGGGTCGGCTCGTCGTTGATCTCGTTGGCCATGCCGATCAGGCGGTTGGTCTCGCCGCTCATGGCGGAGACCACGACCACGACCTGGTGGCCGTTGTCGCGAAAGCCCTTGACCTTCTCGGCCACGGCCTTGATGCGCTCCACGGAGCCCACCGAGGTGCCGCCGAATTTCTGTACGTATAGTGCCATATGCCGATTTCCCTCATATGTCGAGTGCGGGTAGCGCTCGGATAAGTGAAAGGTGGGTGAACATGACCAGGGCCGGGGCAACGCCGCCTCCGGCCCTGCCGTTCCTTACTGGAGCCGCTCCTCGACCCAGCCGGGCACGCTGGACAGTGCGCCCGGCAGCGCCGAGACGTCGCTGCCGCCGGCCTGGGCCATGTCTGCCCGGCCGCCGCCCTTGCCGCCGACCTGGGCCGCCACGTGATTGACCAGTTCCCCGGCCTTGACCCGGCTGGTGAGGTCATCGGTCACGCCGGCGATGAGGCTGACCTTGCCGGCCTCGGCATCGGCCACGCCCAGCACCACGATGCCGGACCCCAGCTTGTTCTTGAGCTGGTCGAGCATGCCGCGAAGCTCCTTGCCGGCCACGCCCTCGAGGCGCTTCGCCAGGACCTTGACGCCCTGGACCTCGTGGGCCTCGTTGACCATGTCGTTGCCGGCGGCGCTGGCGAGCTTGGCCTTGAGCCGCTCAAGCTCCTTCTCCAGGGTGCGGTTGCGCTCGAGGAGCGACTCGACCCGCTCCTCCGCCTGCTCCGGCTTGGCCTTGAGACGCTCGCCGATGCGGTTCAGGCGAGATTCCTGCTCGCGGAACCAGGCCAGTGCCCCCTCGCCGGTGATCGCCTCGATGCGGCGCACGCCACTGGCGATCCCCGCCTCGCTGACGATGTGGAAGCAGCCGATATCGCCGCTGCGCGCCACGTGGGTACCCCCGCAGAGCTCGATGGAGAAGTCATCGGCGCCGATCGTCAGCACCCGCACGCTGTCTGCATACTTGGCCTCGAACAGGGCCGCCGCCCCCTTCGCCTTCGCCTCGTCCAGGGTCGTCTGCTCGATGAGGGTCGGGGCGTTCGCCAGGATCTGCTCGTTGACCAGGCGCTCCACCTCGGCCAGCTGCTCGGCCGTCATCGGCTCGAAGTGGCTGAAGTCGAAGCGCAGCCGCTCGGGCGTGACCAGCGAGCCCTTCTGCTGCACATGGTCGCCGAGCACCAGGCGCAGCGCCTTGTGCATCAGATGGGTCGCCGAGTGGTTGCGCACGGTGGCGGCCCGCAGGCTGGCGTCCACCCGCGGGTGCACCTCGACCCCCACGGCCAGCTCCCCCTCGAGCAGCACACCGTGGTGGAGGTGATGGCCGGCCTGCTTCTGGGTGTCGGTGACCAGGAAGCGCCCACCCTCGAGCTCCAGGTAGCCGGTATCGCCCACCTGGCCGCCGGACTCGCCGTAGAAGGGGGTGCGATCGAGCACCACGACGCCCCGCTGCTCCGGCGCCAGCCGCGCCAGGGCATTGCCTTCGCGATCGACGAGGGCGGTGACCGTGGCGCGGTCCTCCAGGTGGTCATACCCGGTGAAGGTGGTCTCGCCCTCGAGGTCGAGGCCCGCCGTGTAGTCGGCGCCGAACTGGCTGGCCGCCCGCGCGCGCTCGCGCTGCGCCTCCAGCTCGCGCTCGAAGCCCGCCTGGTCGAGGCTGACGTCGCGCTCGCGGCAGACGTCGGCGGTCAGGTCATAGGGGAAGCCGTAGGTGTCATAGAGCTTGAAGACCGTCTCGCCGGGCAGGGTATCGCCCTCGAGGCCGGCGAGTGCCTCCTCGAGCAGGCCCATGCCGTGCTCCAGGGTGCGGGCGAACTGCTCCTCTTCCTTGAGCAGCACGCGCTCGATCTGGTGGCGCGCCTGGCGCAGCTCGGGAAAGGCCTCGCCCATCTCGGCGTCCAGCGCCCCCACCAGCTTGTGGAAGAAGTTGCCGCGGGCCCCCAGCTTGTGGCCATGACGGATGGCGCGGCGGATGATCCGGCGCAGAACGTAGCCGCGCCCCTCGTTGGAGGGCATCACGCCGTCGGCCACCAGGAAGGCGCAGGAGCGGATATGGTCGGCGATCACCCGCAGCGAGGGCGTGGTGGTGTCGGCATGACCGGTGGCGCGCGCCGCGGCCTCCAGCAGGTTCTGGAAAAGGTCGATCTCGTAGTTGGAGTGCACGCCCTGCATCACCGCGGCGATGCGCTCCAGGCCCATCCCGGTATCGATGGAGGGCTTGGGCAGCGGATTGAGGGTGCCGGACGCGTCGCGATCGAACTGCATGAACACCAGGTTCCAGATCTCGATATAGCGGTCGCCGTCCTCCTCGGGGCTGCCGGGAGGGCCACCCCACACCTCGGGCCCGTGATCGAAGAAGATCTCGGAGCTCGGCCCGCAGGGCCCGGTGTCCCCCATCTGCCAGAAGTTGTCCTCGTCGAGCTTCGAGAAGCGCTCGGGGTCGATGCCCATCTCGTCCTTCCAGATGCGCTCGGCCTCGTCGTCGCTGATGTGCACCGTGACCCAGAGCTTTTCCCTGGGCAGCCCCAGCACCTCGGTCAGGAAGGTCCAGGCGAAGCGGATGGCATCGCGCTTGAAGTAGTCCCCGAAGCTGAAGTTGCCCAGCATCTCGAAGAAGGTGTGGTGGCGCGCGGTGTAGCCGACGTTGTCCAGGTCGTTGTGCTTGCCGCCGGCGCGCACGCAGCGCTGGGACGAAGTGGCTCGCACGTAGGGGCGCGGGTCGCGGCCCAGGAAGACGTCCTTGAACGGCACCATGCCGGCATTGGTGAACAGCAGGGTCGGGTCGTTGCCCGGCACCAGGGAGCTGGAGGGCACGACGGTGTGGCCGTGCTCCTCGAAGTAACTCAGGAAAGCCTGTCTGATGTCTGCGCTTTTCATGGGGTATCCGTGGCGATGAGCATGGTGACCCGGTGGGCAGGCAGTGGGTCGGCAAGCGGCGTGTCGACGCCGGAATCGGCTCGCCACTGCGCCACAGGAGTGCCACCCGGGGCATTCGCAAAGGGAGCCATTATAGCGCAGTTGTCAATCGACTGAAGGGGACAGGGCCCGAGCCACGTCAGGCGTCGCTGGTCCAGGCCGTCTCCAGGGCATGGCGCACCTGGTCGAAGTCGAAGCCGCGGCCTGCCAGGAAGCGTTCGCGGCGGGCGCGTTCGCGAGGGGTGTCACCCGGGCCGGAAAAGCGGCGCGCCAGGGCGTCACGGGCCAGCGCGAACCAGTCGCCCTCGCCGCGCTGCGCGGCCTCGTCGAAGGCGTGGCGGATCAGTTCCCGGTCGAGGCCGCGACGCTCCAGGTCGAGGCGGATCTTCAACGGCCCCTGGCCGCGCAGGATCCGCGAGCGCAGGAAGCTCTCGGCAAAGCGGGTGTCGGACTGCAGCCCCTGCTCGGCCAGGGCATCGATGCAGTCCGTGATGGCCTCGTCCTCGTGCCCCTTCGCCACCAGCCGTTCGACCAGCTCGTGGCGCGAGTACTCGCGACGAGCCAGCAGGCGGATGGCATCGTCCCGGGGCGACGACTCGCCGCCAGAGGGCTGCCCCAGCATGGCTTATGACTGGTCGTCGTCACGGTCGACCTCGGCGGTGACCGCCTCGTCGACGGCCTCCTCCTTCTTCGACTCCACCGGGGCGAGCAGCTGGGCGCGGATCTGGCTCTCGATCTCCTCCATCACCGCCGGGTTGTCCTCGAGGAACTGGGCCGCATTGGCCTTGCCCTGGCCGATCTTGTTGCCCTGGTAGCTGTACCAGGCGCCGGCCTTGTCGACCAGCTTGCACTGCACGCCCAGATCGACCACCTCGCCGGCATGGTAGATGCCCTTGCCGTAGAGGATCTGGAACTCGGCCTGGCGGAACGGCGGCGCCACCTTGTTCTTGACCACCTTGACCCGGGTCTCGTTGCCGGTCACCTCGTCGCCCTGCTTGACCGAGCCGGTGCGGCGAATGTCCAGACGCACGCTGGAGTAGAACTTCAGCGCGTTGCCGCCGGTGGTGGTCTCGGGGCTGCCGAACATCACGCCGATCTTCATGCGGATCTGGTTGATGAACACCACCATGCAGTTGGCGTTCTTGATGTTGCCGGTGATCTTGCGCAGGGCCTGGGACATCAGGCGCGCCTGAAGGCCGACGTGGGAGTCGCCCATCTCGCCCTCGATCTCGGCCCGCGGCGTCAGGGCCGCCACCGAGTCGATGATGATCACGTCGACGCCGCCGGAACGCACCAGCATGTCGCAGATCTCGAGGGCCTGCTCGCCGGTGTCCGGCTGGGAGACCAGCAGGTCATCGAGGTTGACGCCGAGCTTCTCGGCGTAGCTCGGGTCGAGGGCATGCTCGGCGTCGATGAAGGCGCAGGTCTTGCCCTGCTTCTGGGCCTGAGCGATCACCGACAGGGTCAGGGTGGTCTTGCCCGAGGATTCGGGGCCGAAGATCTCGACCACCCGCCCCAGCGGCAGCCCCCCGATGCCGAGTGCGATGTCCAGGCCCAGCGAGCCGGTGGAGACCGACGGCATCACCACGCGGGGGGTATCGCCCAGGCGCATCACGGTGCCCTTGCCGAACTGGCGCTCGATCTGGGAGAGGGCGGCATTCAGCGCCTTGTTGCGGTTTTCGTCCTGAGCCATGAAGGAACTCCTGAGAGGTAGCGAATGAAGATGACGATGGCCGGTAACCACTGTATGACTGCACAGTAGTATGGCGAAAAATTCACGCCGCGACCAGCACCGCCGACACGATGCCGCAGGCCGGCCGGGGGTCAGGGATGCTCGAGCCGTCGCACCAGGCCGATCAACGCCTCGCGCACGGCCTGATCGCGCACCGCGGTGCGGTCGCCCGCATAGTGGTGGCACGCCGACTCGACCCCGTCGGCGCTGCCCCAGGCCAGCCAGACGGTGCCCACGGGCTTGTCATCGCTGCCACCGCCGGGCCCGGCGACCCCGCTGATGGCGACGCCGAGCCCTGCCCCGCTGTCGCGGCAGGCACCAGCCACCATTGCCTCGACGACCTCGCGACTCACCGCGCCGTGCTCGACCAGCAGTGCCTCGGGCACCCCGAGCAGTCGGGTCTTGGCGCCGTTGGCATAGGTCACGTAGCCGGTCTCGAACCACTCGGAGCTGCCGGCCACGGCGGTGATGGCGCTGGCCACGCCGCCGCCGGTGCAGGACTCCGCCGCGGTGACCGTGATGCCGCGCTCGCGACAGGCTCGCCCCAGCCGCTCGGCGAGGGCGAACAGGTCGAGGCTGGCCAGGTGGGTGGCACGGGTCGACATGGTGGAACTCCTGGGCGTTCGGGTCGGCCGAGCCGGATGCCGGCCGCGCGTGAGCGGTGACTTTTTCGTACAATAACGGCTTTGTCAGCGACATGCATGGCGTGCTCGATGTCAGTCTCTCGCCCCCGTCGGCATCATCGGGCAGGACGCCCAGGGAAGCCAACCTTACGGGTCGGCGCCCCGCACACGCAGATGCCGTACAGCATCTGAAGCGCAAGCGCGAGCCCCCGCAGGCCCCGCTCGTACAGAGCGTCCCCAGGAACATTCCCGAGCTACCACCTCACTGAAACCCGGAGCGCCCGGGGTCAGGCAGGAAGTGCCACAGGTTCCTGGAGCGCTACCGCCGTGCCTGACACCACGATGCCCCCCGAGGCCGGCACGTCGACCTCGAGCCGACTCGGCCGCCCCATGGCTTCGCCCTGGAGAATCGTCATCCTGGCAGGCACGGTGACCAGTCCCGCCTCGCGCAGATAGCCCCCCAATGCCGCCGCGGCGGCCCCGGTGGCCGGATCCTCTATCACGCCGCCCACCGGAAAGGGGTCGCGGACATGAAAGCGCGTCGCCGACTCCCGCCACACGAGTTGCAGCGTGGTGAGGTTCTCGCGTTGCATCAGGGCCTTGAGCGACGCGAAGTCGTAGGCCAGTGCATCGAGCCGCGCCTTCGATACCACGGCCAGAACCAGGTGCCAGGCCCCGGCATAGGCCACAGCCGGCGGCAGGTCCGGGTCCAGCTCAGCGCCCTGCCAGCCGAGGCTCGCCAGCGCCGCCTCGACCAGGGCGGGCGTAGCGGCACGATATTCGGGCGCCACCGAGACCAGCGAGGCTTGCCAGTCGCCGCCGACCTGTTCCACCGCGACCGGCACCTCGCCGACCGCCGTGGCCAACCGATAGGTGCCCGCCCCCTCGAGGAGGCCCAGCACCACACCGGCGGCCACGGTGGCATGGCCACAGAAGCTGACCTCGGCCTCGGGGCTGTAGTAACGCACGGTACGCACGTCGCCATGCAAGGGCGCGAGGAAGGCGGTCTCGGAATAGCCCACCTCGGCGGCGATGCGGCGCATGGTCGCCGCCTCGGGTAGGGTATCGCCCAGCCAGACGCCGGCCGGGTTGCCACCTTGGGGGTCACGGGAGAAAGCGGTTAAACGATAGAGGGTGCCGGTCATGGGAGAGCTCCTGATCAAGGGAGGGGGTATGCCTGGCATTGTGGGCTTAGCAGGTGTAAACACAACGTATCGATTCTCGCCCATAGACTTAGCTGGAGTAAGCCATGCTCCCTGCCACTCGCCTGCCCCTGGCCACCCTCCGCGCCTTCGAGGCGGCGGCGCGACTAAGCAGCTTCAGCGCGGCCGCCGATGAGTTGCATGTCACTGCCGCCGCCATCAGCCACCGCATCAAGGCGCTGGAGGCGAGCCTCGGCCTCCCCCTGTTCGAGCGGAAGGTGCGGGGGGTCGTCCTCACCGAGGCTGGAGCGCGCTACCGCGAGCGCATCGCCGAGGCGTTCACCCTTATCGAGCAGGCGACCCGCGAGCTGAGTCAGCCGAGTCTCGACGGTCCACTGCGGGTATCGGTACCCCGGGGCTTCCTGCAACACGCCTTGCTGCCCCGGGTGGGCGAACTGCTGCGTCGCCACCCGGGACTGGACCTGGCACTGGGGGGCGACAACCGACTCGCCAACCTTCGCGACGGCGAGGTCGACCTCGCCATCCGTTTCGGTAGCGGCGACTATCCCGGCCTGAGTGTCGCGCCTCTGCTGGACGATGCCATCACCGTACTGGCCCCCGCCCACGGCAATGCGACATCGAGCGACTGGCGGCAGGCCTGCTTCATCGAGGACGGCAGCGCGCTGCCTACCGAGCCCTGGAGCCACTGGGGTCCCTGGTGGCGCGAGGCCGGCCTGCATGCTCCGGAAGCGCTGCGACGACTCACGGTCTCGGATGGCGGACTCGCTCTCGCCGCCTGCCGCCAGGGCCTGGGACTGTGCCTCGCTCGCCTGTCGGTGGCCCAGGAGATGATTGGCCGCGGCGAGGTCGTCCCGTTACGCCCCTGGCGGCGCACGGAGTTCAGCCACTACCTGGTCTGCCTGCCGGAGGTGGCCGACGCCCCCAGGGTCGTCGCCTTTCGCGACTGGCTGGAAGAGACACTGCGCGACCTGCGACAGACCATGGACGCGGCCATCCGCCGGGAGGCCCGCGGTAATAGCGCGCCCGGCTCTCTCCCCTAGACAGGCGCCAGGCGCCGGCTACCATGGGCGCGACGATCTTGAGGCTGAGCGCGTCATGCTCGGCGAGCTGCAGGGGGCGAGGCGCTCGGGGTCATGACATCCCTCCTGACGTGGTGATCCACGCGGCGCCCCTGACGCCGGACGGCCCTTGAGCGTAGAATACTGCCCTTGATCCGCGGCATGCATGGCGTGCCCGACGCCAGCCATCCGCCACTCGCCAGAACAGGAAGCCCATGTCACAGGCCAGCGCCCAGCATACCCCCATGATGAGCCAGTACCTGAAGATCAAGCGCGAGCACCCCGACGTGCTGCTCTTCTATCGCATGGGCGACTTCTACGAGCTGTTCTTCGATGATGCACGACGGGCCGCCGCCCTGCTCGACATCACCCTCACCCAGCGCGGCCAGTCCGCCGGCCAGCCGATCCCCATGGCCGGGGTGCCCTACCACAGCGCCGAAGGGTACCTGGCCCGCCTGGTGGCCGCCGGCGAGTCGGTGGCGATCTGCGAGCAGATCGGCGACCCGGCCGCGGCCAAGGGTCCGGTGGAGCGTCGCGTGGTGCGCATCGTCACCCCCGGCACCCTGTACGACGAGGCCCTGCTGGATGCCCGTCGCGACAACCTGCTGGTGGCCGTGGCGCCGCTCAAGGAACAGTGGGGGCTGGCCTGGCTGGAACTCTCCAGCGGCCGCTTCAACCTCCTGGAGGTGGAAGGCGAGGGCGAGATGCTCGCCGAGCTGCAACGCCTGGACCCCGCCGAGCTGCTCATCGCCGAGAGCCTGTCGCTGCCGCCGGCCCTGGAGGGCCGCCGCGGCCTGCGACGCCAGAGCGACTGGCTATTCGACCTGGAGAGCGCGACGCGCACCCTGTGCGACCAGTTCCAGGTCCAGGACCTGCGCGGCTTCGGCTGCGCCCACCTCGAGGCCGCCATCACCGCCGCCGGGGTGCTGATCGACTATGCCCGCGATACCCAGCGCACCGCCCTACCCCACGTCACCGCCATCGGCGTGGAGAACCGCGACGACGCCGTGGTGATCGATGCGGCCAGCCGACGCAACCTGGAGATCGACGTGAACCTCGGCGGCAACGCCGACAACACCCTGGCCAGCGTGCTCGACACCACGGCCACGGCCATGGGGTCGCGGCTGCTCAAGCGTTGGCTCAACCGCCCGCTGCGCGACCGCGACCAGGTCGGCGCCCGCCAGGCGGCGGTGGCGCTGCTGCTCGACGATGAGGGCTTCGCGCCCCTGCGCGACTCGCTCAAGGCGATCGGCGACGTCGAGCGCATCCTGGCGCGGGTGGCCCTCTACAGTGCGCGGCCGCGCGACCTGGCCCGCCTGCGCGATGCCCTGATCGCCCTGCCCCACCTCCAGGCCGATCTCGAGGGCTACGGCGAGGGCACCACGCTGGACGAGCTCAGGCGTCATATCCACCCCTACCCGACGCTCGCCGACACCCTGACCCGCGCCCTGGTGGAGAACCCGCCGGTGGTGATCCGCGATGGCGGGGTGATCGCCGAGGGCTTCGATGCCGAGCTCGACGAGCACCGCGGGCTCGCGGAACATGCCGGCGACTACCTGGTGCAGTTGGAGACCCGGGAGCGCGAGCGCACCGGGCTGCCCGGCCTCAAGGTCGGCTACAACCGCGTCCACGGCTACTACATCGAGATCCCCCGCGCCCAGGCCCGGGATGCCCCCGTGGACTACGTGCGCCGCCAGACCCTGAAGAACGCCGAACGCTTCATCATCCCCGAGCTCAAGGAGTTCGAGGACAAGGCGCTCTCGGCCAAGTCCCGGGCGCTGGCCCGAGAGAAGCTGCTCTACGACAGCCTGCTCGACACCCTGAACGCCGAACTCGCCGCGCTGCAGGGCACCGGCCGGGCGCTGGCGGGACTGGACGTGCTGTGCGCCTTCGCCGAGCGCGCCCGGGCGCTGGAGTTCGTGCGCCCGGCCCTGCCCGAGTCGCCGGGCATCGACATTCGCGGCGGCCGCCACCCGGTCGTCGAGCAGGTCAGCGAGGCGCCCTTCGTGCCCAACGACCTGGTCATGGATGACGCGCGCAGGATGCTGGTCATCACCGGCCCCAACATGGGCGGCAAATCCACCTACATGCGCCAGGCGGCGCTGATCACCCTGCTGGCCCACACCGGCAGCTTCGTGCCGGCGGATGCGGCCGCCATCGGCCCGGTGGACCGCATCTTCACCCGCATCGGCTCCTCGGACGATCTTGCCGGCGGCCGCTCCACCTTCATGGTGGAGATGACCGAGACCGCCAGCATCCTGCACAACGCCACCGACCACAGCCTGGTGCTGATGGACGAGATCGGCCGCGGCACCAGCACCTTCGATGGCCTGTCGCTGGCCTGGGCCAGCGCCGAGCACCTGACCCGCTCGCGGGCCTTCACCCTCTTCGCCACGCACTACTTCGAGATGACAGCCCTGGCCGAGCAGGCCGAGGGCGTGGCCAACGTGCACCTGACCGCGGCGGAACACCGCGACGGGATCGTCTTCATGCACCGGGTGGAGGATGGCCCGGCCAGCCAGAGCTACGGCCTGCAGGTGGCCCAGCTCGCCGGCGTACCCCAGGCGGTGATCGCCCGCGCCCGCGAGAAGCTGGCCACGCTGGAACAGCAGGAGATCGACCAGGGCACTCGCCTGCCGGCGACCTCGACCGGCGATGAGGCACGGGCGAGCGCTCCCCGGCAGGCCGACCTCTTCGCCAGCACGCCCCATCCGCTGGTCGAGCAGCTCGGCGGCCTGGACCCCGACGAGCTGTCGCCCCGCCAGGCCCTCGAGCTGCTCTATCGCTGGAAGGAGGCGCTGTGAATGGCCGATAATGGCGCCCTGCCTCGCTTGCGGGCGCCCCTTGCCCCGACTAGAATGGCTCGATCAAAAACTTTGTGATTATAAGAAATCATCTTCTTATAACCTATATAGAAACCACGACTATCGGCCGTGCCCTGCCCCGGCCAGAGAATGGGAGACTGGCATGACATTCGTCGTCACCGAGAACTGCATCAAGTGCAAGTACACCGACTGCGTCGAGGTCTGCCCGGTGGACTGCTTCTACGAGGGCCCCAACTTCCTGGTGATCCACCCCGACGAATGCATCGACTGCGCGCTGTGCGAGCCAGAGTGTCCCGCCGAGGCGATCTTCTCGGAGGACGAGCTGCCGGAGGGTCAGGAGGCGTTCATCGAGATCAATGCCGAGCTGGCCGAGGTGTGGCCCAACATCAGCGAGAAGCAGGAGCCGCCGGAGGATGCCGAGGCGTGGGACGGCAAGCCGGGCAAGCTGGAACTGCTCGAGCGCTGAGCGCACCCGCCGGACACGACAACGCCGGAGGTCTCTCGACCTCCGGCGTCGTCGTTCTGCCCTGAGCGAAGCGGGAGTCGCTCGGTCAAAAAAGGCGGCCCGCAGGCCGCCCGCTCCAAGCCGATCCTTGAGCGGCTCCCTCCGCCCGACTCCCGTGATGCCTTCCCTGTCCGGGAGCGGCTTCCTGCCGCACCGAACACATCACCTCAAGCATCCCGTTGCATCCTGCCGAAAGAACGTCCCCGCTCTTCCTGATCCCGTATTCATTGTGGCATGGCAGCATGGCCGTACAAGCCTTTCCGGACGGTGTTCGGGCGGCCCTCGCCCCGGACGACCCGCAGAAGCCGAACGAAAAAAGGCTTAGAAATCAGCCAAATGAAAAGGACCGACCCCTAAAGGGGTCGGCCCTGACAACGGCACGGGTAGCGAAAGTCGTCGCCGCCGTGTAGGCGATCTCTTACACGAGGTCGCGCAAAAGGCAACACTGTTCGCTTACTCCCTTCGCTTACTGCCCCTTGATCGCGGCGCGCCCCGGGTAGTCGACCTGCGCGCCCAGCTCCTGCTCGATCACCAGCAGCCGGTTGTACTTGGCCACGCGATCCGAGCGGCACAGCGACCCGGTCTTGATCTGGCCGGCGCAGGTACCTACCGCGAGGTCGGCGATGGTCGTGTCCTCGGTCTCGCCGCTGCGGTGGGAGATCACGGCGGTGAAACCGGCCTCCTGGGCCATGCGCACGGCGTCCAGGGTCTCGGAGAGCGAGCCGATCTGGTTGAACTTGATCAGGATGGAGTTGCCGATCTGCTCGTCGATGCCGCGCTTGAGAATCTTGGTGTTGGTGACGAACAGGTCGTCGCCCACCAGCTGCACCTTGTCGCCAAGCTTGTCGGTCAGTGCCTTCCAGCCCTCCCAGTCGGACTCGTCCATGCCATCCTCGATGGAGACGATCGGGTACTGATCGGCGAGCTCGGCCAGATAGTCGACGAAGCCGCTCGCGTCGAAGGTCTTGCCTTCGCCGGACAGGTTGTACTTACCGTCCTTGAAGAACTCGCTGGAGGCGCAGTCCAGGGCCAGGGTCACGTCACGGTCGAGCACATAGCCGGCGTCGGAGACGGCCTGCTTGATGACCGCCAGCGCCTCGGCGTTGGAGGCGAGGTTCGGCGCAAAGCCGCCCTCGTCACCCACCGAGGTGGAGAGCCCACGACCGGCAAGCACCTTCTTCAGGGCGTGGAAGATCTCGGCACCCATGCGCAGGCCCTCGCGGAAGGTCGGCGCCCCCACCGGCTGGATCATGAATTCCTGGATGTCGACGTTGTTGTCGGCATGCTCGCCACCGTTGAGGATGTTCATCATCGGCACAGGCATCCGGTAGCGGCCCGGCTGGCCGTAGAGCTCGGCGATATGGGCGTAGAGCGGCACGCCCTTCGCGTTGGCGGCGGCCTTGGCGGCGGCCAGCGACACGGCCAGGATGGCATTGGCGCCGAGGCTGGCCTTGTTGTCGGTCCCGTCGAGCACCAGCATCGCGTCGTCCAGGCCACGCTGGTCGCGGGCATCCATGCCGACCAGGCGCTCACGGATGGCAGTATTGACGGCCTCCACGGCCTTCAGCACGCCCTTCCCGAGGTAGCGGTTCTTGTCGCCGTCACGCAGTTCCAGGGCCTCGCGGGAGCCGGTGGAGGCGCCGCTGGGGGCACATGCCACGCCGATGGCGCCGCTCTCCAGGCGAACCTCGGCCTGGACGGTGGGATTGCCGCGTGAGTCCAGCACCTCGAGGGCGCGGATGTCGACGATATGGGTCATCTTGTGGGTCCTTGTCGTGTCAGCGTGGGGAAGAATCAGGAGATCTCGAGGGGCGCGAACCCCTTCACCAGATCATCGATGGCCTTCAGCTGGGCCAGGAAAGGCTCCAGGCGATCCAGTGGCAGGGCGCAGGGACCGTCGCACTTGGCGTTGTCGGGGTCGGGGTGGGCCTCCAGGAAGAGCCCGGCCAGGCCGACCGCCACGCCGGCGCGCGCCAGCTCGGCGACCTGCTGGCGCCGGCCGCCGGCGCTGTCGGCCCGGCCGCCCGGGCGCTGCAGAGAGTGCGTGACATCGAAGAAGACGGGATACCCCGTCTGCTTCATGTCGCCGAAGCCGAGCATGTCGACGATCAGGTTGTTGTAGCCGAAGCTGGACCCGCGCTCGCACAGCAGCAGTCGGTCGTTACCGGCCTCCTCGCACTTGCGCAGGATATGGCGCATCTCCTGAGGGGCCAGGAACTGCGGCTTCTTGATGTTGATCACCGCGCCAGTCTCGGCCATGGCCACCACCAGGTCGGTCTGACGCGCCAGGAAGGCCGGCAGCTGGATGATGTCGGCGACCTCGGCTACCGGGGCGGCCTGCCAGGGCTCGTGGACGTCGGTGATGATCGGCACCCCGAAGCGCTCCTTCACCTCGGCCAGTATCTCCAGCCCCTTCTCGAGGCCGGGGCCCCGGAAGGAGTGGATGGAGCTGCGGTTGGCCTTGTCGAAGCTGGCCTTGAAGACGTAGGGCATGCCGAGACGACCGGTCACCTCGACATAGGTCTCGGCCACCTCGAGGGCGAGCTCGCGAGACTCCAGCACGTTCATGCCACCGAGCAGCATGAGCGGGAGGGCATTGCCGGCCTCGAGGCCGGCGATGCTGACGTGACGCTGCTGGGTCGGGCCTTGGGGGTGCGACATCGGCCTCACTCCTGGTGGACAGACTGGGCACGGATGCGTGCCGCCTTGTGTTCAAGCGCCGCGTTGACGAAGCCGGTGAACAGCGGATGGCCGTCACGGGGGGTGGAGGTAAACTCCGGATGGAACTGACAGGCGATGTACCAGGGATGATCCGCCAGCTCGACCACCTCGACAAGGGAGTTGTCGACGCTCTTGCCGGAGACCACCAGGCCCGCCTGCTCGAGCTCATCGATGAACTGGTTGTTGACCTCAAAGCGATGGCGATGGCGCTCGACGATCTCGTCGCTGCCGTAGGCCTCGCGGGCCTTGCTGCCGGCCTTGAGCTGGCAGACCTGGCCGCCCAGGCGCATGGTGCCCCCCAGGTCGGAGGCCTCGTCGCGCAGCTCGACCTTGCCCTCGGGGCTCAGCCACTCGGTGATCAGGCCCACCACCGGATGCTGCGTGTCGTGGGTGAACTCGGTGGAGTCGGCGTCTGCCCAACCCGCCACGTGGCGGGCGAACTCGATCACCGCCACCTGCATGCCGAGGCAGATGCCGAGGTAGGGAATGCCGTTCTCGCGGGCGAAGCGGGCCGTGGCGATCTTTCCCTCCACGCCACGCTCGCCGAAGCCGCCGGGCACCAGGATGGCGTCCTTGCCGGCCAGGCGCTGGGTACCGTCGCGCTCGATGTCCTCGGAATCGATGTAGTCGACGTTGACCTTGATGCGGGTCTGGATGCCGGCGTGAACAAGCGCCTCGTTGAGCGACTTGTAGGCGTCGAGCAGCTCCATGTACTTGCCGACCATGGCGATATTGATCGACTTCAGCGGGTTGAGTTTGGCATCGAGCACCTTCACCCATTCGCTGAGGTCCGCCTCGCCGGGCTCCAGGCGCAGCTTGTCGCAGACGATGTCGTCGAGGCCGTGCTCGTGGAGCATCAGCGGGATGCGGTAGATGGTGTCGGCGTCCTGGAGGGGGATGACGGCCCGCTCCTCGACGTTGGTGAAGAGCGCGATCTTGCGACGCTCGGTCTCCTCGAGCTCCACCTCGCTGCGACAGATCAGGATATCCGGCTGGATACCGATGGAGCGCAGCTCCTTGACGCTGTGCTGGGTCGGCTTGGTCTTGGTCTCGCCGGCGGTCTTGATGTAGGGCACCAGGGTCAGGTGCATGAAGATCGCCCGGCTCGCGCCCAGTTCGCTCCTGATCTGACGGATCGACTCCAGGAACGGCAGCGACTCGATGTCGCCCACGGTGCCGCCGATCTCGACGAGTGCCACGTCGAAGCCCTCGCCACCGGCATAGACCCGGCGCTTGATCTCGTCGGTGATGTGGGGGATCACCTGCACGGTGCCGCCCAGGTAGTCGCCGCGTCGCTCCTTGCGCAGCACGTGCTCGTAGACCCGGCCGGTGGTGAAGTTGTTGGCCTGGGTCATCTTCGTGCGGATGAAGCGCTCGTAGTGCCCCAGGTCGAGGTCAGTCTCGGCGCCATCCTCGGTGACGAACACCTCGCCGTGCTGGAAGGGACTCATGGTGCCCGGATCCACGTTGATGTAGGGATCGAGCTTGAGCATGGTGACCTTGAGGCCGCGCGCCTCGAGAATCGCCGCCAGCGAGGCCGACGCGATGCCCTTGCCGAGAGAGGACACAACGCCGCCGGTCACGAAGATATATCGTGTCATGGAGAACCTGTCGAAACGTGATCGGTAGGCACGGCAGGAAGCCGGGCCAGGATGGGACGACAGACTAGCAGAATGCGACCAAAGGCTCAATTTCAGTGCCCTGCGTCGCCGCCCGAACACGGCGCCTCCCCGGCAACAGGCCTATGCGGGGGCGCGGTAAACCCTTCCCTGGACGCTACCGATGCCATCCCTGGCATAGCCCCCCCTCTGCGACCTGTGGCCAAGCAGGCCGCGACATCGAGGCCTCCGGTCGCGGAAGCCTCGGCGTCGAGGTGTCACACGCCCAGATAGTCGAGGATGCCCTCGCCGGCCTGGCGCCCCTCGTAGATGGCGGTAACCACCAGGTCGGAGCCGCGCACCATGTCACCGCCGGCGAAGATCTTCTCGTTGGTGGTCTGGAAGGGATGGGCGCCCTCCTCCGGCGCCATGACCCGGCCGCGCTCGTCGAGCTCGATGCCCACGGTCTCGAACCAGGGGGCCGGGCTCGGCTGAAAGCCGAAGGCCACGACCACGGCGTCGGCGGGAATGACCTCCTCGGAGCCGGGCACCACCTCCGGACGCTGGCGACCGTTCTCGTCCGGCTCGCCGAGGCGGGTGCGCACCACCTTCACGCCCTCGACCTTGCCCTCGCCGACCACGGCCACCGGCTGGCGGTTGAACAGGAACTCCACGCCCTCCTCGCGGGCGTTGGCCACCTCGCGCTTGGACCCGGGCATGTTCTCCTCGTCGCGACGATAGGCACAGGTCACGCTGGACGCCCCCTGGCGAATGGCCGTGCGGTTGCAGTCCATCGCGGTGTCACCGCCGCCCAGCACCACCACGCGCTGGCCCTTCAGCGAGGTGTACTCGTGGGGTTCCTTCTCGAAGCCCAGGCAGTGGTTGACGTTGGCGATCAGGTAGTCGAGCGCCTTGTGCACCCCGGGCAGGTCCTCGCCGGGGAAGCCCCCCTCCATGTACTTGTAGGTGCCCATGCCGAGGAAGACGGCATCGTATTCCTCGAGCAGGGTGTCGAAGGCAATGTCCTTGCCCACGTCGACGCCCAGGCAGAACTCCACGCCCATCTCCTCGAAGACCGCGCGACGGCGCTCCATCACCGTCTTGTCGAGCTTGAACTCCGGGATACCGAAGGTGAGCAGGCCGCCGATCTCCGGGTACTTGTCGAACACCACCGGCTTGACGCCATTGCGCACCAGGATGTCGGCGCAGCCCAGGCCCGCCGGGCCGGCACCGATCACCGCCACCTTGCGGCCGGTGGGGGTGACCTCGGAGAGGTCCGGCCGCCAGCCCATGGCGAAGGCCGTGTCGGTGATGTACTTCTCCACCGAGCCGATGGTCACGGCGCCGAAGCCGTCGTTGAGGGTGCAGGCCCCCTCGCAGAGGCGGTCCTGGGGGCAGACCCTCCCGCATACCTCGGGGAGCGAGTTGGTGCGATGGCACATTTCCACCGCTTCCAGGATGTTGCCCTCGCTGACCAGCTGCAGCCAGTTGGGAATGTAGTTGTGAACCGGGCACTTCCACTCGCAGTAGGGGTTGCCGCAGTGCAGGCAGCGGTGCGCCTGCCCCGCCGCTTCCTGGGGCTTGAAGGGCTCGTAGATCTCGGCGAACTCCCGTGCCCGGGTGCGCGCGGCCTTCTTCTGCGGGTCCTGGCGACCCACGTCGATGAACTGGAAATCGTTGCTCAGACGGTTTGCCATGACACTCTTCCTCTATACGAACCTGATCGGGACACCGACGGCTGATTCATTCCGGCTGACGCCGGGACTGGGCCAACAGGCCATTGAGGCTCGCCGCCTTGGGCTTCACCAGCCAGAAATGGCGGATGAAGTCGCTGAAGTCCTCGAGGATCGCCTGGCCGCGCTCGGAGCCGGTCTCGGCGACGAATTCCTCGATGACCTCCCGCAGGTGCCGCCGGTAGGCCTCCATGGCCTCGGTGTTCACCCGATGGATCTCCACCAGTTCGTGGTTGTACTTGTCGACGAAGGTCCGGTCCTCGTCGAGCACGTAGGCGAAGCCGCCGGTCATGCCCGCACCGAAGTTGACGCCCACCTCGCCCAGCACGCAGACCATGCCGCCGGTCATGTATTCGCCGCAGTGGTCGCCGGCCCCCTCGATCACCGCATGGGCGCCGGAGTTGCGCACGGCGAAGCGCTCGCCGGCCGTGCCGGCGGCAAACAGCTTGCCCCCGGTGGCGCCGTACAGGCAGGTGTTGCCGATGATCGCCGTCCTGTGGCTCTCGAAGGAGCTGCCGGCCGGCGGCACGATCACGACCTTGCCGCCGTTCATGCCCTTGCCCACGTAGTCGTTGGCGTCGCCCTCCAGGTAGAGGTGCAGGCCACGGGCGTTCCACACCCCGAAGCTCTGGCCGGCCACGCCCGTGAAGCGGGCCGTGACCGGGGCATCCTCGAGCCCGGATTCGCCGTAGCGCTTGGCGATGGCGCCGGAGATCAGCGCCCCCACGGAGCGGTCACAGTTGGTGATGGCGAAGTCAAACTCGCCGCCGGATTTGGCCTCGATGGCCTCCTTCAGCGCCTCGAGGACCTCCTGGTTCTTGGCGCCCGGATCGTGGGGCACGTTGCGGCTGACACGGCAGAACTGCGGCGCCTCCTCGGGCACGAAGTCGTTGCCCAGCAGGCCCGAGAGGTCGAGCTTGCGCTGGGAGGCGGTGACGCCCTCGAGTACCTCGAGCAGGTCGGTACGGCCGATCAGGTCGGTCAGCTGGCGCACCCCGAGCAGGGCCATCAGCTCGCGCACCTCCTCGGCAATGAAGCGGAAGTAGTGCTTGACCATGTCGACGGTGCCGCGGAAGTGCTCGTCGCGCAGGTACTGCATCTGGGTGGCGACGCCGGTGGCGCAGTTGTTGAGGTGACAGATGCGCAGGTACTTGCAGCCCAGCGCCACCATGGGGGCGGTGCCGAAACCGAAGCTCTCGGCGCCGAGAATCGCCGCCTTCACCACGTCGAGGCCGGTCTTCAGGCCGCCGTCGGTCTGCAGGCGGATCTTGTCGCGCAGGCCGTTGATGCGCAGCGCCTGGTGTACCTCGGGCAGGCCGAGCTCCCAGGGACTGCCGGCATGCTTGATGGAGGTCAGCGGGCTCGCCGCGGTGCCGCCGTCATAGCCGGAGACGGTGATCAGGTCGGCATAGGCCTTGGCCACGCCGGTGGCGATGGTGCCGATGCCGGGCTCGGAGACCAGCTTCACCGAGACCTGGGCGTCCGGGTTGACCTGCTTGAGGTCGAAGATCAGCTGCGCCAGGTCCTCGATGGAGTAGATGTCGTGGTGCGGCGGCGGCGAGATCAGGGTCACGCCGGGCACGGAGTACCGCAGCCGGGCGATCAGCTCGTTGACCTTGCCGCCGGGCAGCTGGCCGCCCTCGCCGGGCTTGGCGCCCTGGGCCACCTTGATCTGCAGCACGTCGGCATTGACCAGGTAGGCCGGCGTCACGCCGAAGCGCCCGGAGGCGATCTGCTTGATCTTGGAGCTTCTGATGGTGCCGTAGCGGGCCGGGTCCTCGCCCCCCTCGCCGGAGTTGGAGCGCCCGCCGGCCTCGTTCATGGCCTGGGCCAGCGCCTCATGGGCCTCCGGGGAGAGGGCGCCGAGGCTCATGCCGGCGCTGTCGAAGCGCGGCAGCAGGTCCTCGACCGCCTCGACCTCCTCCAGGGGAAGCGGCTCGGCAGCCGGCTTGAGCGCCAGCAGGTCGCGCAGGGTCGCGGGCGAACGCTCGTTGACCAGTCGGGCAAACTTCTTCCACTTGGCGTAGTCGCCCTCCTGGACCGCCTCCTGGAGGGACGTGACCACGTCGGGATTGTAGGCGTGGTATTCGTGGCCATGGACGTACTTCATCAGGCCGCCCTGGGAGATCCCCTTGCGCGGCGTCCAGGCCTCCCGGCCCAGCAGCTCCTGCTGGAGCTGCAGCTCGCTGAAGCCGGTGCCCTCGATGCGCGACGCCATGCCGGTGAAGCAGAGGTCGACCACCTCGGAGGAGAGGCCCACCGCCTCGAACAGCTGGGAGCCGCGATAGGAAGCCAGCGTCGAGATCCCCATCTTGGAGAGGATCTTGTAGAGCCCCTTCTGCAT
This sequence comes from Halomonas aestuarii, assembly GCF_001886615.1. Taxonomy (NCBI): domain Bacteria; kingdom Pseudomonadati; phylum Pseudomonadota; class Gammaproteobacteria; order Oceanospirillales; family Halomonadaceae; genus Halomonas; species Halomonas aestuarii. The sequence continues at coordinate 2,209,033 of NZ_CP018139.1, read as the reverse complement.
CCCCTTGCGGTAGTTCTCGCGCGCATCGGCCGGATTGCCGACCAGCTCGCCGGTCTGGTGCATGTCGGCCATGACCTGGTAGGCCAGCCACGGGAAGACCGCGGTGGCCCCCACGCCGAACAGCACCGCCATCTGGTGGGCATCCCGGGCATAGCCGGTCTCGACCACGAGGTTGGCCCGCGGGCGCAGCGCCAGGCGACCCAGGTGGTGGTGAACGGCCCCCACGGCCAGCGCCGCATGGATGGGCACCTGCCCCTTGCCCAGCTCGGCGTCCGAGAGCACCAGGATCACCTTGCCGTCGTTGACGGCCTGCTCGGCCTGGCGGCAGAGCTCATGGATCGCCCCCTTGAGGCCGATCTCCTCGGGGTCGTAGCCGAGCGGAAGGACATGGCTCGAGAAGGCCGGGTCATCCTGGTTCATCAGGGCGGCGAACTTCCGCGGCGAGAGGACCGGCGTGGTCAGGATGATGCGGTGGGCATGCTCCGGGGTCGCCTTGAAGACGTTGCGTTCGGCGCCGATGCAGGTCTCCAGCGACATCACGATCGCCTCGCGCAGCGGATCGATGGCGGGATTGGTGACCTGGGCGAACTTCTGGCGGAAATAGTCGGTGAGCAGGCGCTGCTTGCCGGACAGCACCGCCATGGGCGTGTCGTCGCCCATGGAGCCCACGGCCTCCTGACCGCTCTCGGCCAGCGGGCGCAGCACCTGGTCACGCTCCTCGAAGCTGACCTGGAACATCTTCTGCTGGGCGAGCAGGGCGCCGGCGTCCATGGCATGGAAGCTCGCCAGCTCGGTCAGCGCCGACTCGAGGTACTGGGCCTCCTGCTTCAACCAGCGCTTGTAGGGGTAGGCGGACTTCAGGCGCTCGTCGATGTCGGTGGTGTGCAGCACCTCGCCGGTCTCGGTGTCCACGGCCAGGATCTGGCCAGGGCCGACCCGCCCCTTGGCCACCACGTCCTCCGGCCGGTAGCCATAGGTGCCGATCTCGGAGGCCAGCGTGATGTAGCCGTTACGTGTGATCACCCAGCGGGCCGGGCGCAGGCCGTTGCGGTCCAGCATGCAGATGGCCTGCCGGCCATCGGTCATCACCACGCCGGCGGGACCGTCCCAGGGCTCCATGTGCATGGAGTTGTATTCGTAGAAGGCGCGCAGGTCGGCATCCATCAGCTCGACGTTCTGCCAGGCCGGCGGGACCATCATGCGCACCGCGCGGTGCAGCTCCATGCCGCCGGTCAGCAACACCTCGAGCATGTTATCCATGCTGGAGGAGTCGGAGCCGGTGGTGTTGACGATCTCGTCGAGGTCGGCGACCTCGGGCAGCCGGTCGCTCAGGAAGTTCTCCTTGCGGGAGTTCGCCCAGCCCCGGTTGGCCTCGACGGTATTGATCTCGCCGTTGTGGGCCAGCAGGCGGAACGGCTGGGCCAGCGGCCAGCGCGGTGCGGTATTGGTGGAGAAGCGCTGGTGGAAGACGCAGATCGCGGTCTCCAGGCGCTCATCGCCCAGGTCCCGGTAGAAGGCCGGCAGGTCCACCGGCATCACCAGCCCCTTGTAGGAAACGACCTCGGCGGAGAGCGAGCAGACGTAGAACTCCTCCTCGTCGCGCAGCTTCTCTTCGGCACGCCGGCGGGCCATGTAGAGGTCGACGTCGAAGCGGTCGGTCCCGTCGGCGGCGGGCTCCACGAACAGCTGGCGGATCCGTGGCAGGCAGTCCAGGGCCATGGGGCCGCAGACGCTTGCATCCACCGGCACGTCACGCCAGCCCGCCACCTGAAGGCCGCGGGCCTCGAGCTCGGCGACGAGGGTATCGCGCCCGCGGGCCTCGCGGGCATCGTCGTCGGGGAGGAAGACCACCCCCACGGCGTAGTGCTCGCCGAGGGCCACGCCCAGCGCCTCTTGCGCCACCTCGCGCATGAAGGCATCCGGCATCTGCAACAGCAGTCCACAGCCATCGCCGGTCTTGCCGTCGGCGGCGATGCCGCCACGGTGGGTCATGCAGGTCAGGGACTCGATGGCGGTCTTGAGCAGATCGTGACTGGCCTGGCCCTCCATGTGGGCGATCAGGCCGAACCCGCAGTTGTCACGGAACTCGCCGGGCTGGTGAAGACCTCTGTTCATGGGCGTGCCTCGGGTTGAAAGGTTTTATTCGCAGTGACTACATGATATTTTATCGGGTTTTTCTTTTTTCATGCCGCCCCGACGCGGGGCACGGAACTGCGCGACAAAAGGCCGACCAGCATAGCCAGCGGCACCCCCCCGCGCAATATTCCGTCCCGGAACCGGGACGGAAAATCACCGCCAAATCCAGCACTTGCACCGACGACCTCCCAAAAAAACCCACAAACTCAATAGCTTGCAAAGCGGCCTGGACATCGGTCAACTGTCGTGACGGGTCATTAGACTTTGGTCCATGAACCCCCTGTCGACCCATGCCGATCCGGCATGAGGCATGCAGATCCCTACGGACCGTGGCCTCCGGCACGCCAGCCTATGCCCCGCCACACACGACGACGCCCGCGCAAGGCGGGCGTCGTAACGTAGAGGGGTTTCCACGAGGGTCAGCGCCGGGGGAACGCCTCGATCAGCGCGGCCAGTGTCTCCGGCGGCGTCTCGTCATGGATGCAGGCCTCCCCCAGCTCGCGCAGCAGGATCAGGCGCAGGCGCGAGTCGAGATTCTTCTTGTCCAGTCGCATGATGGCGAGGAAGTCGTCCACGCCCATCTCGGCCGGCGCCGCCAGGGGCAGGCCGGCGGCCTCGATGATCGCGCGCGTGCGGGCCACCTCGGCCTGGGTGAGCCAGCCCAGCCGGCACGAGAGCTCGGCGGCCATCAGCATTCCCGCGCCCACGGCCTCGCCGTGCAGCCAGGCTCCGTAGCCTTGATGGGCCTCGATGGCATGCCCGAAGGTGTGCCCCAGGTTGAGCAGCGCCCGCACCCCCTGCTCGGTCTCGTCCTCGGCCACGATCTCTGCCTTGAGCCAGCAGCTGCGTTCGATGGCCCGGGTCAGGGCGGCGGCGTCGAGCCCCCGCAGTGCCAACATCTCGGCCTCGAGCCAGGCTAGGAATTCGGCGTCGCGGATGAGGCCGTACTTGACCACCTCGGCGAGCCCCGCGGAAAGCTCCCGCGGCGGCAGCGTTGCCAGGGTGTCGGTGTCGACCAGCACGGCCCGGGGCTGCCAGAAGGCGCCGATCATGTTCTTGCCCCGCGGGTGGTTCACGCCGGTCTTGCCGCCCACCGAGGAGTCGACCTGGGCGAGCAGCGTGGTCGGCACCTGCACGAAGGCCACTCCGCGCTGGTAGCAGGCGGCGGCGAAGCCGACCATGTCCCCGATCACGCCGCCCCCGAGGGCGACCAGGGTGCAGCGGCGGTTGAACCCGGCCGCCAGCAGGGCATCCCAGATCCGCTCCACGCTGGCCAGCGTCTTCGTGGCCTCACCATCGGGCAGCACCAGGGTGCGCACCTCGAGATCACCGGCGAGCCCCCGGGTCAGGCGATCCAGGTAGAGCGGAGCCACCATCTCGTTGGTGACCACCATGACCTGGCGCCCGGCCAGGTACGGCGACAGCCATTGGGGATCTCCCAGCAGGCCGGGGCCGATATGAATGGGATAACTGCGATCGCCCAGCGACACCTCCAGGGTGGTCGGGGCATTCCGGGAATCGGTCATGGGCTCAGGCCTTGCATTGCAGGGGGTCGACCAGGCGCGTCACGCGCCGCACGATCTCGTTGACCACGGCACGCGGGCCGCGACGGTCGGTGCGCACCACCACGTCGGCGGTGGCGCGGTAGAGCGGGTCGCGCTGTGCGAACATCTCACGCAGCACGTCCTCCCGGTCCGGCCGCTGCAGCAGGGGGCGATTGCGGTCCTTGGCGGTTCGCCGCAGCTGCTGCTCCACGGTGGTGAGCAGGTAGATGACGGTGCCGCTCTCTCGAAGCACCCGGCGGTTCTCCTCACGCAGCACGGCCCCGCCTCCGGTGGCGATGACCACGTTCTCGTGGCGGGTCAGCTCACGGATCATCTGGGCCTCGCGGTCGCGGAAGCCCGCCTCGCCCTCGACGTCGAAGATCCACGGAATGTCGGCGCCGCAGCGCGCCTGGATCTCGTGGTCGCTGTCGTAGAACTCACGTGACAGTTCGGCCGCCAGAAGGCGGCCGATGGTGCTCTTTCCTGCCCCCATGGGGCCGATCAGTATCAGGTTGGGTAGTTCCTGCATCAGCGAATGGCCAGGTTGTCGTCCAGTATTCGGGGCGTGATGAATACCAGCAACTCTACCTTATCGTTGGTGTTCTCGGTATAGCGGAAGAGGTTCCCCAGCACCGGCAGGTCACCCAGGAACGGCGTCTTGAGCAGGCTGAGGGCCTCCTCGGTGGTGAGGATGCCGCCCAGCACCACGGTCTCGCCGTTATCCACCAGCACCTGGGTCTCGATCTGGTTGGTGTCGATGGACGGCACCCCGTTGAACAGCTGGCCCACGGTGTCGTTGTTGATCGCCAGGTCCATGATGATGCGATTGTCCGGAGTGATCTGCGGGGTCACCTCGAGCGACAGCACCGCTTCCTTGAACTCCGTGTCGGTGGCCCCGCTGGAGGTCGACTCCTGATAGGGAATCTCGGTGCCCTGCTTGATGATCGCGGTGCTCTGGTTGGCGGTGATCACCCTGGGCTGGGAGATGGTTTGGGTCTTGCCCTCGCTCTCCAGGGCGCGCAGCTCCAGATCGAGGAGGATATCGCCGGAGAGGTAGCCGAAGCTGAAGGCGGTGGAGGACGTGGCGGTGCCTCCCATGTCCACGGCAAGGCCGCCGTTGGCCACACTGCCGGCGGCCGCCCCGCCGACATCGAACCGCCCATCGACGATGCGATCGGGAGACGACAGCCCCCAGTTGACCCCCAGCTCCCGGGTGGCGCTGTCGCTGGCGATGACGATGCGCGCCTCAATCTGCACCTGGCGCACGGCGATGTCCAGGCGCTCCAGGGTGTCCATGATGGCATCGATCTGCTCGGCGGTGTCCTGCACCAGCAGGGTATTGGTGCGCGGATCGACGGCGACCCGGCCGCGGTCGGTGAGCAGGCCGAAGCCGCTCCCGCCGCGCAGCAGACCGGCCAGGTCACTGGCCTTGGCGTACTTCACCTGGATGTACTCGGTCTCCAGCGGGGCCAGAGTCTCGAGCTGCTCGCGGGACTCCAGCTCCTGGCGCTCCAGGTTGGCCAGCTCGGCGGCAGGGGCCACCACGATGACGTTGCCCTGCTGGCGACTGGCCAGGCCGTGGCTCTTGAGCACCAGGTCCAGGGCCTGGTCCCAGGGCACGTCCTGCAAATTGAGGGTGACGCGGCCGGTGACGCTGTCGCTGGCCACCAGGTTGAGGCCGGTGAAGTCGGCGATGATCGCCAGCACCGAGCGCACCTCGATGTCCTGGAAGTTCAGGGTGATGCGCTCGCCGGTGTAGGGGAACTGCTCGCGGACGCGCTCCTCCTGCTCCGCCTGGGTGACCGGCTCGGCCTCGATGACCAGCTGGCGGCCACTCTGGGTGGAGAGCATGGCGTAGCGGCCCTCGCCCTGGATCTCCAGGGTCACGCCGTCACGCCCGACCCGCGGGGTGACGCGTTTGAGCGGCGTGCCGAAGTCGCTGACGTCGTAGACCTGGTCCAGGGAGGCCGGCAGTTCGACGCCACGCAGCTCGGCGACGATACGCTGGCCGCTCTCGCGCACCCGGGTATCCACGCCGGAGCGATCGAAGGTGACGACCAGCCGCCCGGCCCCGCCGCTGCCGCGACGGAAGTCGATGTCCTGGATGCTCGGCTGGCTCGAGGCCTGCGTCGATACCGGGGCCGTGCGGGAGGCGGTGGCGCTATTAGAGGCCACCGTCGACGAGCCACTCGCCATCGCCGGCTGGCCACCCCCGCCCCCGATGGAGAGCATCAGGCGATCCCCCTGCTGGCGGGTGTTGTAGGGCAAGGGCCCCTCCAGCTCGAAGACCAGTCGCGTACGTGATCCGGCCTCCAGGGCCGTGACCCGCTCGACCCCCGCCATGCCCAGCTCCTCGCGGCGACGCTCGAGGGCACTGGAGGTGTCCATCAGGTCGATGGTCAGTCGTGCCGGTTCGTCGAGGCGATAGCCGCGAACCTCAGGCACCGGCCCACTGAAGTCGAGCTCCACCTCCAGCGCCCCGTCGGCTCCCTGCCGGAATGCCAGGTCGGTGAGGGTGGAGGCCGCCATAGCGGTCGAGGAGACCACCAGCAGCGCCACGATGGCGAGACCACGAATCATCGGTTGCATTGTTCCCTTCCCCCTGCTGGCCTCTGCCGCCTCCTGCCCGGCGGCATGGCATCATGTTATCTAGTCGTCGAGCGCGATCTGGGTGCTGCGCTCGATCCAGCCGCCCCGCCCCGTGGGCACGATCTCCACCAGCTGCACCGAGGCATTGGTGATGCCGATGATGCGCCCGTAGTCGGACCCCATGTGGTTGCCCGTGCGCAGGCGATGCACCTTGCCGTCCGGCGCCTTGATCAGGGCCGAGGGCTGCCCGCCCACCGTGAGGGTACCCACCAGCTCGAGCTGACCGAGATCATAGGCCTCGAGCGGCTCACGGGGACGAGACTCGTCCGGCGCCAGGTCGCTGCTCCCTCCCTCGTCATCGGGCTGCGACTCGGGTTCCGGCAGGCGCGCCTGGAACGGGCTGCGCTCGTCGGCGAAGTAGTAGTCCACCGAGACATAGGAGGGCACTGGCGGCACCGGCTCCAGGACCACGTCGCCGGGATTCACCCGCATCGACTCCAGTTCGCGCTCGAGCCCGGCCAGGTTCGCTTCGCGGCAGGCGCCCAGCGCGAGCAGAAGGGCCAGGAGAGCACCTCTGGTCAACCAGTGATTCATGGCGCTCCCCCCTCGGCAGTCTCCTGCGGCGGCCGATAGCTGTAGGTCTTGGCCAGCATCGACAGCTGCAGCCAGTTGCGTCCGTCCGTGGGCGACAGGCTGAAGTCGTGCTGGGTCACGATGCGAGGCAGGTCGGCGACACTGGCGATGAAGGAGCCGATGCGGTGATAGTCGCCCCGCACCCGGATATCGAAGGGTCGCTCGACGTAGAACTCCTGTGTTGCCGGGCTGCGCAGGCGGATGAAGTCGATGGAGAGCTGGTTGTCGATCGCCGCCTCGCTGATGTCATCGATCAGCGACGGGATCTCGGGGCCGCCCGGGAGCATGGCCACCAGGCCGGCGAGGCGCTCGTCGAGTTCCTCGACCTGGGCGCGCAGCGCCGGCAGGTTGGCCGCCTGGGCCGACTTGCTGCGGAAGTCCCTAAGGAGTCGCTGCTCCTCCTGCTGGGCCTGCTTCAACTCCTCGACCTTGGGTGCCGCCAGGTACCAGTACATGCCGGCGACGGTCAGGCCGATCACCAGCACGCAGCAGATCAGCTGCAGCAGGAAGGGCCAGCTGCCGGACTCCTTGACGTCCAGCTCGCCCCAGTCCATGTCGCGCAGTCGACGAAATTCCGTGGAGAGATTCATGGCGCCTCCGTGCCTTGCGTACCCTCGGCACCTTCTCCGTCGGGCATGTGCTGGTTGACGCTGAGGTTGAAGCGGCGCAGCTCGTTGTCGGCGGACTCCACCTCGGAGAGCACCGGCACGTCGAACACCGGCGAGGCCTCCAGCTGGCGCAGCTGGTCCGAGACCCGACCGTTATCCTCGGCCAGGCCGGTCAGCCTCAGCTGGTCGCCCTGTCGATTCAGCGAGGAGTAGTAGACCCCGTCCTCCAGGCTGTCTACCAGGGCATTGAAGACATGCACCGTCTGCGGGCGTCCCACCTGGAGCTGCTCGAACACCTCGATCTGGCGCTTGAGGGAGGCGAGCTGTTTCTCGAACTGGCTCACCGCGCGGATGTCGCGGTCCAGCTCGGCGGTCCTGGCCTTGATCAGCTGTTGACGCTGCTGCTGATCGGCCAGGCGCTGATCGAGGTACCAGGTCGTGCCGTAGCCGGCGCCCAGGCCGATGAGCGCGCTCAGGCCGATGGCCATGGCAAACCGCTTGCTGCGACGGGAGCGCGCCTCCTCCCGCCAGGGGAGCAGGTTGATCTCGATGGTCGTCATTTGCCTACCCTCATCGCCAGACCGCACGCCGTGAGCATGGCCGGGGCATCACCGGCCAGGGTCGGGACGTCGATGCGGGAGTTCACCTTCATGCGCCGGAAGGGGTTGGCGATGACCACCTCCATCCCGCTCTCCTCGGCCAGGCGCTCGGCCAGGCCCGGCAGCACGCTGGTCCCGCCCGCCAGGATCATGCGGCGCACTTCCTGCTTGCGCCCGGCGGTGTAGTAGAGCTGGAGCGAACGCCCCACCTGCTGGACCAGGGTGTCGAGAAAGGGATCAAGCACGCTGCGCTGGTAGTCATCGGGCAGGCCACCCCGCTTCTTCGCAAGCCCCGCTTCCTCGAGGGTCAGCCCGTAGCGGTTACGGATCTCATCGGTCAGCTGCCGGCCGCCGAACACGGTATCGCGACTGTAGGTGACGCGCCCCTCGCGCAGCACATGGAAGGCATTCATGGTGGCGCCGATATCGACCAGGGCCACGCAGTCCTGCTCGCCACCCTCGGACGGCAGCTGGTGCCGTACCTCCTGGAAGGCACGCTCCATGGCAAAGGTCTCGACATCCACCGCCGCCGGGGTAAGGCCCGCCTGCAGCACGGCCTCGGTCAGCTGGCTAACATCCTGCTGGCGGCAGGCCACCAGCAGCACGTCCTGCTGATCGCCGTAGCGCGAGTTGAGGCCGAGGCGCTGGAAGTCGAAGGCGACCTCGTTGAACGGAAACGGGATGTGCCTGTCGGACTCGATTTGGATACGCGTCTCGATCTCGGTATCGTCGAGCGTGGCAGGCAGGGTGAGGGTCTTGGTGATGGCAGCGCTGGCCGGGACGGCCACGGCCGCATTGCGCGACCCCGGCCGCGCATGATCCACGGCACGCTTCAGGGCATCAACCACGGCCGGCATGTCGCGGATCCGCCGTTCGATGACGGCGCCCTCGCGGAGCGGCCTCACCGCGTAGCTTTCAACCTGGTAGTGATTACCAGCGCGCTTGAGTTCGATGACCTTGACGGTAGCCGACGTGATGTCGACACCAACCAGTCCCTTGCCGGATGCTCTCAGTCGCATCTTGAGTCATGCCCCTGCCTGATCCATGCGGCGTGCCGCGCATTATGATTATCCGTTTCGAACCGGGGATAAACGCATGACGATCACCATACCCGGGTCCGCAATCGAAGGTTACATGATATTTCCTAATCTCACACGAATAGCTGTGTCTCCACAAGTCAACGCTGGTGACCACCCCGCCGGCTTCCTATAATGGCCGCCCCAAGGGGAGGCCCTTTCATCGTCTCGACTCCGCTCCCGTTCCCAGGCATGGATACCGCGTTTTCATGAAGTTACTTAGAACTCTGGTTGTTTCTGTCCTCTGGCTGCTGGTTTCGCTGTCCGCCGCCGGGGTACTGGGCGTGGTGGGTGCCGCGCTCTATTTCGCCCCCGGCCTGCCGGATGTGCGCCAGTTACAGGGCTTCGAGCTGCAGACCCCGCTGCGCATCTTTACTCGCGACGGCAAGTTGATCGGCGAGTTCGGCGAGGAGCGCCGCACCCCGGTGGAGTATGACGATATCCCCGAGGGACTCATCGATGCCCTGCTGGCGGCGGAGGATGCCACCTACTTCGATCATGCCGGCGTCGACCCCAAGGGTCTCGCGCGCGCCGCGGTGGAGCTGGTGGCGAGCGGCGGCGACATCCAGTCCGGGGGCTCGACCATCACCATGCAGGTGGCCCGCAACTACCTGCTCACCCTCGACCAGACCTTCACCCGCAAGATCCGCGAGATCCTGCTGGCCCTGCAGATGGAGCAGATCCTCTCCAAGGAGGAGATCCTCGAGCTCTACGTCAACAAGATCTACCTGGGCAACCGCGCCTACGGCATCGCGGCGGCCTCGGAGGTCTACTACGACCGACCGCTGGACGAGCTGACCCTGGCCGAGAAGGCGATGATCGCCGGCCTGCCCAAGGCGCCCTCGGCGTTCAACCCGCTGGCCAACGCCGAACGAGCCCTGATCCGCCGCAACTGGATCCTGTTCCGCATGCGGGAACTGGGCTACATCGACGAGGCCGCCTACGAGGAGGCCGTACAGGCGCCGGTCACCGCCCGCCGCCACCTGGCACAGGTCGAGGTTGAGGCCGACTATGTGGCCGAGATGGCGCGCCAGTTCGCTCTCGACCGCTACGGCGACGAGGCCTACACCGGCGGCTATCGCATCCACACCACCCTGGATAGCGAACTGCAGCCGCTGGCCGGCAGGGCCCTGGCCGGTGGGTTGATCGAGTACGACACCCGCCATGGCTGGCGCGGCCCGGAGCAGACCGACATCCCGCGCAGCCTGGCGGAGGCCCAGGAGCGCACCGACCGGGCGGGGCTGGAAGAGGAGCTCGCCGAGTCGCCGGAAATCATGCAGACCGCACGGCGCGCCGCCGAACGCAGCCAGACCGAGATCGAGGGCATCGAAGGCGACGTCAGCAACTGGCTGCAGGTGCTGGAGCGCACCCCCGCCTATGGCCCGCTGCAGCCGGGCATCGTGGTGGAGAGCGAGGGGCGTGAGATGCGTATCCTGGCCCGCGGTGGCGAGCTGCACACCATCGACTGGCCAGGCCTGGAGTGGGCCCGCCCTTATCGCAGCGCGCAGAGCCGGGGGGCCGCTCCCGGCTCGGCAGGCGAGATTGCCAGCCGCGGCGACCTGGTGCGCATCCTGCAGCGAGAGGACGGCAGCTGGCGCCTCTCCCAGCGCCCCGACGCCGAGGGGTCGCTGGTGGTAATGGCGCCCGACACCGGGGCCATCCTGGCCCTGCAGGGCGGCTTCGACTTCGATGCCAGCAAGTTCAATCGCGCCACCCAGGCGCGCCGGCAGGCCGGCTCGATCTTCAAGCCCTTCATCTACCTGGCGGCGATCAACAGCGGCGAGATGAACCCGGCGAGCGTGGTCAACGATGCCCCGGTGGTGATGCAGGACGGCAGCAACGAGCTGTGGCGCCCGGCCAACTCCAGCGGCGACTTCCTCGGCCCGACGCGGATCAGGGTAGGCCTGGCGAGGTCGCGCAACCTCATCACCATTCGCGTGCTGCAGTCGCTGGGGCTGGAGCGGACCATCGACTTCCTCGAGGGGTTCGGCTTCGATCCCGACCAGCTGCCGCGTGGCCTCTCCCTGGCGCTGGGCAGCGCCAGCCTGACGCCCCTGGAGATGACCAACGCCTACGCGGTGCTGGCCAACGGCGGCTTCAAGGTGTCCCCCTGGTTCATCGACCGGGTGACCCGCGGCAACGACACCTCGGTGATCGACGAGGCCTCTCCACGCGTCGCCTGCCGCGACTGCCCGGAGGACCAGAGGATGGTCGAGATCGATGGCGAGACCTACGAGGTGGCCCCCCGGGTGGCCGACCCCGCGGCCGTCTACATCCTTCGCGACATGCTGCGCGACGTCGTCGAGCACGGCACCGCGCGCCGGGCCCTGGCCCTCGAGCGCAGCGACATCGTCGGCAAGACCGGCACCACCAACGACCAGCGGGATGCCTGGTTCGCCGGCTTCAACACCGACCTGGTGACCACCACCTGGGTGGGCAAGGACAACAACGAGAGCACCGCGGAGTATGGCTCCCAGGCCGCCTTGCCGATCTGGATGGACTTCATGGGCCAGGCCCTGGCCGGGCAGCCCGAGCAGTGGCCCGACCGGCCGGAGGGCGTGGTCACCGAACGGGTCGACCCCGACACCGGTCGCCGGCTGCGCGACGACCAGCAGGGCGGTATCGAGGAGCTGTTCATGGCCGATCACCTGCCCGGCTTCCAGCCCCGCCGGGTCGATCAGGAGGTCGAGCGCGAGAGCGGCTCCCAGGGCACCGGGGCCTACGAGGCCATCTTCTAGGCAGACGCCGACACGCGCGCCGGGCAGCAGGGAAGCCGCCCCCCCTTCACCCTCTCGAGCGCCGCTCGGGCAGATTCCGAACGACGGCACACCGGGAAGACCCACCATGCCGCATGCATCGACACGACTGGCCATGCCGCGATGGACGGCCCTCATGGGCCTGCTGACGATCGCCGGGAGCGCTCAGGCCAGCCCCTTCTACGCGCCGCCGCCCCCCGAGGAGCACCGCGAGGGCCTAAGCGGCAGCGCCGAGTTGGGTTACACCAACCTGTCCGGCAACACCGACAGCCAGACTCTGATCGCCAAGGGCCGGCTCACCTGGCTGACGGGTGACTGGACCCACACCCTGCGCGGCGAGGTGCGCAACGTCTCGCGCGACGGGGACACCAGCGCCGAGCAGTACCTGGTGGCCGGCCGTGAGCGCTATGATCTCGAGGGCCCCCACTACGTGTTCGGCTTCGCCCGCTGGGACCGGGATCGCTTCAGCGGCTACGACCAGCAGTTCACCACCATCGGCGGCTATGGCCGCGACCTGCTCGACAATGAGCATCACCGCCTCTCCCTGGAGGCGGGGCCGGGCTACCGTTTCGACCGCATCGAGGGCAAGGAGGACGCCTCCCTGGGCGTCGCCTACGGGGCACTGGCCTACGAATGGACCTTCTCGGAGACCGCCAGCCTGGAGCAGGAGCTCTCGGTGGAAGCCACCGACGACAACACCACCTCGCGCTCGCTGACATCGCTCACCGCCCGGCTCAACGCGCACCTGGCCCTGAAGCTTTCCCACGAGATCAAGGACACCTCGCGTCCGCCGGAGGAAGCCGAGGCCCGCACCGACCACACCACGTCGGCCTCCCTGCTCTACAACTGGTAGCCCCACCACGCCCCTAGTGGGCACAGACAACGACGCCGGCCCGAGGGCCGGCGTCGTCATGCAGCGTGCAGGGTCTCCGGGGGTCAGCCCCCGTAGACGTCCTCCACGGACATCAGCGGATAGTGGGAGGGATAGGGCTTGCGCGCCACCCCGGAGTCCACCGCCGCCTGGGCCACGGCCGCCGGGACCCGCTCCAGCAGGCGGATGTCCACCGGCGTGGGGATGATGTAGTTCGGCCCGAAGGTCATCTCGTCCATCTCGTAGGCCTCCAGCACCTCGCGGGGCACCGGCTCACGGGCCAGGTCCTTCAGCGCATGGACGGCGGCCACCTTCATCTCCTCGTTGATGCGGGTGGCGCGCACATCGAGGGCGCCGCGGAAGATGAAGGGGAAGCCCAGCACGTTATTGACCTGGTTGGGATAGTCGGAGCGGCCGGTGGCCATGATCACGTCCGGACGGGTCTCACGGGCCAGGTCCGGGTGGATCTCCGGATCCGGATTGGTGCAGGCGAAGACCACGGGATTGGGGGCCATGCTGCGGATATGGTCGGCACTCATCAGCCCCGGACCGGAGAGCCCCACGAAGACGTCGGCGCCCTCGATGGCATCCGCCAGGGTCCGCTTGTCGGTCTCCACGGCGAACATCGCCTTGTACTGGTTCAGGTCCTCGCGACCGCTGTGGATCACCCCCTTGCGGTCGAGCATCACGATGTTCTCGGGATGGGCGCCACAGGAGACCAGCAACTTCATGCAGGCTATGGCCGCCGCACCGGCGCCGAGGCAAACGATGCGGGCGCTGTCCAGCGACTTGCCGGCGATGTCCAGGGCATTGAGCATGCCCGCGGCCGTGACGATGGCGGTGCCGTGCTGGTCGTCATGGAAGACCGGGATACTGCACTGCTCGACCAGTGCCTGCTCGATCTCGAAGCACTCGGGCGCCTTGATGTCCTCGAGGTTGATGCCCCCCCAGGTGTCGGCGATGCGCGCCACGGTATCGATGAAGGCCTGCGGGCTCTCGGCATTGACCTCGATGTCCACCGAGTTGATGCCGGCGAAGCGCTTGAACAGCACGCCCTTGCCCTCCATCACGGGCTTGCTCGCCAGGGGCCCGAGGTTGCCGAGGCCCAGGATGGCACTGCCGTCGGAGATCACCGCCACCAGGTTGCCCTTGCCGGTGTAGAGGTAGGCGTTTTCCGGGTCATTGGCAATCTCGCGAACCGGCTCCGCCACGCCGGGGCTGTAGGCCAGGGACAGGTCCCGGGCGCTGGCGGTGGGCTTGGTGAGCTCCACCGAGAGCTTTCCGGGGAAAGGTTTCGCGTGGTAGTCCAGCGCCGCCTGCTTCTTCGCGTCAATCATGCTGAGGGAATCCGGTGAACTGTGGGAGGTCAGCCAGCGTATACAAAAACCCCGTCGCGCTCAACTCGCCAGACATCTCCCCTGTTGTACGCTCGTTTGAAGACGTTGCCGCTCATTTGCCGTCACTTATGGCTGATCCCGTCAGCCATAACGCTTTGCTTATCCTCGTGGCCGTCGGTTCAACAGGAGCTCCGGCGGCCGAGCATAAAGAAACCCGCCTCGGTGGGCGGGTTTCTCGACGATGCGGTGTGCCGGTCGGCTCAGCGCTTGATGGCAGCACCGAAGCGCTTGTTGAAGCGCTCGACGCGACCGCCGGTGGTCGCCTGCTTCTGCTTGCCGGTATAGAAGGGATGGCACTGCGAGCAGACGTCCAGGGAGAAGTCATGGCCCGAGGTGGAGCCGACCTCGAAGGTGGCGCCGCAGGAGCAGGTCACGCTGACCGTCTTGTAATCCGGGTGGATACCTTGTTTCATCTTGAGCCTCACGAAGCTGTATGCCGCCACCTGATCTTCTGCCAGGCACCGCATACGGGTTGTCTGTACATGCGAACCGGTTGCCGCCAGGCACCCAGTGGTGTCCGCAGCGGCGGAGCATTCTAGCAGAGCCGACGCCGGAGGCCAATTGCCCGATTCCCCCCACCCGCCCGTGCCCCGCGTGCTGGGCGTCGCCGTGCCGTCGCCGCTGCGGCGCCTTTTCGACTATCGCCCCTGCCGCGAGACGCCCCCCGGCGGCTGGCAGCCGGGGCTGCGGGTGCAGGTGCCCTTCGGCCGCCGCCAGGTCGTCGGCGTGGTGGCGGAGTGCCGCGACGCCAGCGAGCTGCCGCTCTCGGGCCTCAAGCCGGTGGACGCCTGCCTCGACGAGGCGCCGCTGCCGGCGGACTGGCTCTGGCTGTGCCGCTTCACGGCGCGCTACTACCAGCACGCCCTCGGCGACACCCTGCACCAGGCCATGCCCGTGCTGCTGCGCCAGGGGCGCGCCCTGGAGGCCCGCACCCGGGAGCGCTGGTGCGTGACCGAGGCCGGCCGGCAGGATGCCCCGCCGGGCCTCAGCCGGGCGCCCCGCCAGGCCGAGCTGCTGGCCATGCTGCGCCAGCACCCCCACGGCCTGGTCAGCCAGGCGGTCCTCGCCCAGTCGTTCACCCGCGAGCAGCTGCGCGCGCTGGTCGACAAGGGCCTGGTCGAGCGCCACGAGGAACCGCTCGCCGCCACGTCCACGGACGAGGGCGATTCCTTGCTGGCAGAGCCCGCCCTGCCCCTCAACCGCGAGCAGGCCGCGGTGCTCGGCACGCTGCACGAACGGCTCGAAGACTTCCATCCCTGTCTGCTCCACGGGGTCACCGGCAGCGGCAAGACCGAGGTCTACCTGCAGCTCATCGAGGCGGTCATCGCCCGCCACCGCCAGGCCCTGGTGCTGGTCCCCGAGATCGGCCTGACCCCCCAGACCCTGGCCCGCTTCCGCAGCCGCTTCCGGGTGCCGGTGGTGGCGTTGCACTCCGGGCTCACCGACCACGAGCGTCTCGACGCCTGGGAGGCGGCCGCCAGCGGCCGGGCCCCCATCGTCATCGGGACCCGCTCGGCGATCTTCACCCCCCTGGCCCGTCCCGGGGTGATCATCGTCGACGAGGAGCATGACGGCTCCTTCAAGCAGCAGGACGGGCTGCGCTACCACGCCCGCGACCTCGCCGTGGCCCGCGCCCACCGCCACCGCATCCCGCTGCTGCTGGGCAGCGCCACTCCGTCGCTGGAGAGCCTCCAGCGCGCCCTGAAGGGCGACTACCGCCACCTGCACCTGACCCGCCGCGCCAGTCGCCATGCCCCGGCACGCCTCGAGCTCGTCGACCTGCGCGGCCGCCACCGCCAGGGCGGCCTGATTCCGCCGGTGATCGAGACGATCCGCGAGACGCTGGCCGCCGGCCACCAGGTGCTGGTCTTCATCAACCGACGCGGCTTCGCCCCCACCCTGGCCTGCCACGCCTGCGGCTGGCTGGCCGAGTGCGACCACTGCGACGCCCGCATGACCCTGCACCGCCAGCCGCCGCTGCTGGCCTGCCACCACTGCGACCGCCGCCGCGCCCTGCCCGATGCCTGCCCGGAGTGCGGCAGCATCGACCTGCGCCCGCTGGGCAGCGGCACCGAGCGCACCGAGGAGACCCTGGCGAGCCTCTTCCCCGAGACGCCCGTCCATCGCATCGACCGCGACAGCACACGGCGCCGCGACGCCCTGGAGCAGGTGCTGGCCGAGGTCCGCCGTGGCGACCCCTGCCTGCTGGTGGGCACCCAGATGCTGGCCAAGGGCCACCACCTGCCCCACGTCACCCTGGTGGTGGTGATCAACGCCGACGCCGGCCTCTATGCCAGTGACTTCCGTGCCATGGAGCACAGTGCCCAGCTGCTCGAGCAGGTGGCCGGGCGAGCCGGCCGCGCCGCCCATCCCGGCCGGGTGCTGGTGCAGACGCTGCACACCGATGACCCGCACCTGCGCCTGCTGGCCGACAGCGGCTACGATGCCCTGGCCGAGCAGCTGCTGGAGGAGCGCCGCGCGGCCCGCCTGCCGCCCTTCCGCTTCCTGGCCCTGCTGCGGTTGGAGGCGCCCCGCGAGGAGGCGGTGGCCGAACTGGGCCGCCTGGCATCCCAGGCCCTGCGAGACTGGCTCGGCGAGCGGGACCTGGAGGTGGACTGTCTCGGGCCGGTCCCGGCCCCCATGGAGCGGCGCCAGAACCGCTACCACCTGCAGCTGATGCTGGCCGCCGACCGCCGCAGCCGACTCCACGAGGCCGGGGCCTGGCTGATCGCCTGGCTGGAGGGCCGCCCCGAGGCCCGACGGGTGAGATGGTCGCTGGACATCGACCCGCAGACCCTGGCCTGATGCCACACCTTTAAAGCCCGGCGCCGATTGCCGATAATGGCGCCCCAGACTCGCCCGGCGGTCGCCCGCACCGCCCACGCAACAGGACACCGGAACATCCATGAAAGAGACCATCATCGCGCTGCTCGAGGGCGCCCTGGACCACCTCCGGCAGCAGGGCGTCCTGCCCGCCGACCTCGCCCCCGCCATCAAGGTCGAGCCGACCCGGGACAAGGCTCACGGCGACTACGCCACCAACCTCGCGCTGATGCTGGCGAAGCCGGCCGGAAGGAAGCCCCGCGAGCTGGCAGAGACGCTGGTCGCGGCACTGCCGGAGAGTGACGCCGTGCAGAAGGTGGAGATCGCGGGCCCCGGCTTCGTCAACTTCTTCGCCGCCACCGACGCCGCCGCCCAGGTGGTCCGCCAGGTGCTCGACGCCGGCGATGCCTTCGGCCGAAACCTGACCGGCCAGGGCCGGCAGGTGCAGGTGGAGTTCGTCTCCGCCAACCCCACCGGGCCGCTGCACGTCGGCCATGGCCGCGGGGCGGCGATCGGGGACAGCATCTGCCGGCTGCTGGAGGCCACCGGCCATGACGTGACCCGCGAGTTCTACTACAACGACGCCGGCGCCCAGATCACCAACCTGGCGCGGTCGGTCCAGGCCCGGGTCCAGGGCATCGACCCCGGCGACGAGGGCTGGCCCGAGGACGGCTACCGCGGCGGCTACATCATCGACGTGGCCAACGCCTACCTGGCCGGCGAGACCGTCCACGCCGACGACCGCCACGTCACGGCCGCGGGCGACCCGGACGACCTCGAGGCCATCCGCGACTTCGCCGTGGCCTACCTGCGCCGCGAACAGGACCTTGACCTCAAGGCCTTCGGCGTCGAGTTCGACGTCTATTTCCTTGAGTCCTCGCTCTACGAGCAGGGCAAGGTCGAGGCCACGGTCAAGCGGCTGATCGAGAAGGGCCATACCTACGAGCAGGACGGCGCCCTGTGGCTGCGCACCACCGACTTCGGCGACGACAAGGACCGGGTGATGCGCAAGAGCGACGGCCAGTACACCTACTTCCTGCCCGATGTCGCCTACCACCTCGACAAGTGGGAGCGCGGCTTCGCGACGGTAATCAACGAGCAGGGCGCCGACCACCACTCCACCGTGACCCGGGTGCGCGCCGGGCTCCAGGCCCTGGAGGCCGGCATCCCGGCAGGCTGGCCCGACTACGTGCTGCATCAGATGGTGATGGTCACCCGCTCCGGGGTCGAGGTGAAGCTCTCCAAGCGTGCCGGCAGCTACGTCACGGTGCGCGACCTGATCGACGAGGTGGGTCGCGACGCCACCCGCTTCTTCCTGGCCGCCCGGCGCGCCGACTCCCAGCTCACCTTCGACATCGACCTGGCCCGCTCCCAGTCCAACGACAATCCGGTCTACTACGTGCAGTACGCCCACGCCCGGGTCTGCAGCATGCTGCGCAAGGCCGAGGCCGAGGACCGGGCCTTCGACCATGCCCTGGCCATGTCGCAGCTCGCCCTGCTCGACAGCGACCAGGAGAAGGCGGTGCTCAACCGCCTGGCCCGCTACCCGGAAGTGGTCCAGCATGCCGCCGAGGCTCACGAGCCGCAGCAGATCGCCCAGTACCTGCTCGACCTCGCCGCCGACTTCCATACCTGCTACAACGCGGTGAAGGTGATGGTCGACGACGACGCCCAGCGCAACGCCCGCTTGGCGCTGGGCCTGGCCACCCGCCAGGTGCTGCGCAACGGCCTCGACCTGATGGGTGTCGGCGCGCCCGAGGAGATGTAAGCCATGGCCACCCGGAAGCCACCAGCGAAGAAGCGCGGCGCCACCAGCAGCCCGCGCCGTCGTTCCGCACCGCCGCCGCGCCGCGGTATCCCGGGGTGGCTGTGGGGACTGGTCGGCCTGGTGGCGGGCTTCCTGCTGGCCCAGCACCAGCAGGGCGTCGCTCCCTGGCAGGAGGGGAGCGACTCGCCGCTGGCCAAGGTGCTGACCAAGCCGGAGCGCAGCCAGCCATCCGCGGAAGGCCAGCCGTCCGACGAGCCCGAGGCGCCGCCGATGCCGACCTTCGAGTTCTACACCCTGCTGCCGGAGTCCGAGGTGATCGCCCCGGGCGGCAAGGTGCCGGCCTCCACGGCAACTCCGCCGGAGCGCCCCGCACCGGCCGAGCCGACCGGCGGCGACGACCCCATCGCCCGGGTGATCGCGGCCAACCTGGAGGCCGAGAAGGGGACGCAGGAAACGCCCCAACAGGCCTCGTCGGACGCCGACACCCGTTTCATGCTGCAGGCCGCCTCCTTCCGCGAGGCCAGCGATGCCAACCGGCTCGCCGGCCGACTGCGGGACTTCGGCCTGATCGCCAAGATCAGCGAGGTCAAGGCCGGCGGCGGCGATACCTGGCATCGCGTCCAGGTCGGGCCCTACAGCGACCGGCGCGAGCTCAACCGCGCCCAGGACCTGATGACCACCCAGGGCATCGAGCCGCTGCTGATCCAGCTGCAGAACTGACCCGCCCCACCCGAGGGGGCACGAGCCAGGTTGAATTCCGCGCTCCCCGCCCGCACTTCTCTTCCTGAGTTCATCCCGGCGTCCCGGCCTGCCCGGGGCGCCGCCAGTCATCGGGAGCTTTTCCCTCCCCCAAGGAGTCCCCTCCATGACCACGATCGTTTCCGTGCGCCGCGGTGACCATGTGGCGCTGGCCGGTGACGGCCAGGTCTCGCTCGGCAACACCGTGATGAAGGGCAACGCCAGCAAGGTGCGTCGTCTCTACCACGGCCAGGTGCTGGCCGGCTTCGCCGGCGGTACCGCCGACGCCTTCACCCTCTTCGAGCGCTTCGAGGCGCAGCTCGAGAAGTATCAGGGCAACCTGGTCAAGGCCGCCGTGGAGCTGGCCAAGGACTGGCGCACCGACCGGGCCCTGCGTCGCCTCGAGGCCCTGCTCGCCGTGGCCAACAAGGACGCCTCGCTGATCATCACCGGCAACGGCGACGTGGTGGAGCCCGAGCGCGGCATCATCGCCATCGGCTCCGGCGGCAACTACGCCCTCTCCGCCGCCCGCGCCCTGCTGGATAACACCGACCTCTCCGCCCGCGATATCACCGAGAAGTCCCTGGCCATCGCCGGCGACATCTGCGTGTTCACCAACCACAACGTCACCCTGGAAGAGCTCTGACCATGACCCGGATGACCCCCCGCGAGATCGTCCACGCCCTGGACCAGTACATCGTCGGCCAGCAGGACGCCAAGCGCGCCGTGGCCGTGGCTCTGCGCAACCGCTGGCGCCGCATGCAGCTCGACGGCGAGCTGCGCCACGAGGTGACGCCCAAGAACATCCTGATGATCGGCCCCACCGGCGTGGGCAAGACCGAGATCGCCCGCCGCCTGGCCAAGCTGGCCGGCGCCCCCTTCATCAAGGTGGAGGCCACCAAGTTCACCGAGGTGGGCTACGTGGGCCGCGATGTCGAGTCGATCATCCGCGACCTGACCGAGGCGGCCATCAAGCTGGTGCGCGAGCAGGCCAAGGCGGAGGTCGGCCATCGCGCCGAGGACGCCGCCGAGGAGCGCATCCTCGATGCCCTGCTGCCGCCGCCCCGCGGCCAGGAGAACGAGCCGCGCCAGGACAGCTCGACCCGCCAGCTGTTCCGCAAGAAGCTGCGCGAGGGGCAGCTCGACGACAAGGAGATCGACATCGAGGTCACCCCCCAGGGCCCGGGCGTGGACATCACCACCCCGCCGGGCATGGAGGAGATGACCAGCCAGCTGCAGAACCTGTTCGCCGGCATGGGCAAGCAGAAGAGCGAGACCCGCCGGGTCACGGTGAAGGACGCCTTCGGCCTGCTGCGCGACGAGGAGGCCGGCAAGCTGGTCAACGAGGACGACATCAAGAGCCGGGCCATCGAGGCGGTGGAGCAGAACGGCATCGTCTTCCTCGACGAGATCGACAAGGTCTCCAAGGGCAGCGGCCAGTCCAGCGGCGGCGAGGTGTCCCGGGAAGGCGTGCAGCGCGACCTGCTGCCGCTGATCGAGGGCTCCACAGTCTCCACCAAGTACGGCATGGTGAAGACCGACCACATCCTGTTCATCGCCTCCGGGGCCTTCCACCTGTCGCGTCCCTCGGACCTGATCCCCGAGCTGCAGGGCCGCCTGCCGATCCGCGTCGAGCTCAACGCTCTGACACCGGACGACTTCCAGCGCATCCTCACCGAGCCCTCCGCCGCCCTGACCAAGCAGTACCAGGCGCTGCTGGCTACCGAGGGGCTCGAGGTCGCCTTCACCGAGGACGGCATCGCGCGGATCGCCGAGATCGCCTGGAAGGTCAACGAGGGGACCGAGAACATCGGCGCCCGCCGCCTGCACACGGTGATGGAGCGCCTGCTCGAGGAGGCCTCCTACCTGGGCGGTGACTTCGGCAGCCCGCTGTCGATCGACGCGGCCTATGTGGATTCCCAGCTCGGCGAGCTGGCGATGGACGAGGACCTGTCGCGGTATATCCTGTAAGCCCGACCCTGAGCTGAGGGCCAACGGGTAGCGCGGCGCCGGGAACCGCTCGTCGAGGAGGTCATTTGCCAAGGATGGCAAATGTAGCACCCAGGGATGGGTTCACAGCGCCTCCGCCACGAGCGGTTCCCGGGACAGCCGCTCACCGCCAACGCTGCTGTGGAGCCTCATCATGACAACCCCGATTCCCACCAAGGTGCACTACCACCGCAAGGAGCGCGAGCTCGAGCTCACCTACGCCGACGGGGAGTCCTACCGGCTCTCGGTGGAGTACCTGCGCGTCTTCTCCCCTTCCGCCGAGGTTCGCGGCCATGGTCCCGATTCCGCCACCCTGCAGGTCGGCAAGAAGGACGTGGGCCTGAAGAACATCACCCAGGCCGGCCGGTACGCCCTCAAGCTGCATTTCGACGATGGCCACGACAGCGGCCTCTACAGTTGGGACTACCTCCACGACTTGATCCGGCGCCGCGAGGCCAACTGGGCAGACTACCTGCGCCGGCTCGAGGAGGCAGGCGCCTCCCGGGAGCCGCTGGGCATCGAGATCAAGCAGCTTTGAGGCCAAGGCCACCTTTCTCTCGGGGCTGATCCGGCGGCAGGCCCCGGAGCGCCGGACCGTCACTGAGGCGCTGTGAACCCATCCTTGGGGGCTACATTCGCCATCCATGGCGAATGACCTCCGCTACGACCTGCCCCCGGTGCCGCTTGTCTCTCCATCAGGGGCCGCCTCCGTCAAGACAATCGCCATCGGGGAGGGCTACAATGGCGCCCATCGGCGAGGCCGCCAGGCCTCACCCCACCGCAGCGATTCGGGAGCCCCACGGCATGAGCGCCAGTGACAAGCACACCACCCACTTCGGCTATCAGGAAGTCCCGGTCGAGGAGAAGGCCTCCCGCGTGGCCCATGTCTTCGATTCGGTGGCGGCCCGCTACGACATCATGAACGACCTGATGTCGATGGGAATCCATCGCCTGTGGAAACGCCTGACCATCGAGCGTTCCGGCGTGCGTCCCGGCCACAGCGTGCTCGACATCGCCGGCGGCACCGGCGACCTGACCCTCAAGTTCTCGCGCATGGTAGGCCCCCGCGGCCGGGTGGTCCTGGCCGACATCAACGAGTCCATGCTGCGGGTCGGACGCGACAAGCTGCTCGACCGCGGGGTCGGCGGCAACGTCGAGTACGTGCAGGCCAACGCGGAATGCCTGCCCTTCCCCGACAACAGCTTCGACTGCATCACCATTGCCTTCGGCCTGCGCAACGTCACCGACAAGGATGCCGCCCTGCGCTCCATGACCCGGGTCCTCAAGCCGGGCGGACGGCTGCTGGTGCTCGAGTTCTCCAAGCCGGGCAACCCCCTGTTCTCCAGGGCCTATGACGAGTACTCCTTCCGGCTGCTGCCGAAGATCGGCGAGCTGGTGGCCAGCGACGGCGACAGCTATCGCTACCTGGCCGAGTCGATCCGCATGCACCCCGACCAGGAGACCCTCAAGGCGATGATGGAGGCCGCCGGGCTCGAGCGGGTCGAGTACACCAACCTCACCGGGGGCATCGTCGCCCTGCATCGCGGCATCAAGCTGTGAGGGCATGATGTCGTTGTCTCCCACCCTGCTGCTGGCCGGCCTCGAACGCACCCTGAATGCCCTGCTCGCCCGGGATCCGGCGGCGCCGTCGCGCCTGGCCCGGCTGGCCGGCCACCGTATCCTGCTGCGTCTGGAGCGGCCCGCCCTGGCGCTGGCCATCCACTTCCATCCGGCGGGTCTCGACCTGCTGCACCCCGAGGACACCGCCGAGGAGGGATACGACGCGGTCGTCGAGCTGGATGCCGAGACCCTCGGTGAACTGCTCGGGGGCGCCTCCCTCGAGCGCCTGATGTTCCAGGGCAAGCTCGCCGTGCGCGGGCGGACCCACCTGCTGGAAGCGACCCGGGACCTGCTGCTCGACCTCGACCTGGACTGGGAAGGCGAGCTTGCCCGCTGGCTCGGCGACATCCCGGCCCACAGCCTGGCCGAGGGGCTGCGCAGCCTCTCCCGCTGGGGCCTGCGCACCCGGCAGGAGCTGTGCGCCGACGTCGGCGAGTACGTCTTCGAGGAGGCTCGCCTGCTGCCGGGTCGCCACCAGCTCGAGGCGCTGCGCGATCACATGACCGAGGTGGAGATCGCCACCGACCGTGTCGAGGCTCGACTGGCACGGCTGCGCCGCCGACTGGCCGCGGCGGAGACGGCCCCATGATCCTGCGGCTCGCGCGCATCGTCTGGGTGATCACCCGCTTCCGGCTCGACACCCTGCTGCCCCTGGCCCGGCTGCCCTGGTGGCTGCGCGCCCTGTTCACGGTCTCGCCGCTGCGCCTGGTACCGATCGGCGAGCGCTCCCGGGGCGAACGCCTGCGCCTTGCCCTGGAGTCCCTGGGGCCGATCTTCGTCAAGTTCGGCCAGATGCTGTCGACCCGGCGCGACCTGCTGCCCGAGGACATCGCCGACGAGCTCCAGCGCCTCCAGGACCAGGTGCCGCCCTTCCCCGGCCACCAGGCCATGGCGCTGGTCGAGGAGGCGCTCGCCATGTCGCTGGAGGATGCCTTCGCCAGCTTCGAGCCGGAGCCCCTGGCCTCGGCCTCCGTCGCCCAGGTGCATGCCGCGCGGCTGCACAGCGGGGAGGCCGTGGTGGTCAAGGTCATCCGCCCGGGCATCGAAAGGGTGATGCGCCAGGACATGGCGCTGATGTACCGCCTCGCCAGCGTGCTGGCCCGCATTCCCGAGGCGCGGCGGCTGCGTCCCGTGGAGGTGGTCCGCGACTACGAGGGTACCCTCTTCGACGAGCTCGACCTCACCAAGGAGGCCGCCAACACCTCCCAGCTCAAGCGCAACTTCAAGGGCTCGCCGCTGCTCTACGTGCCGGCCATCCACTGGGAGCTGACCCACCGCCGGGTGATGGTGCAGGAGCGGATCTACGGGGTCCCGGTGGCCGATTCCGCGGCGCTCATCGCCCAGGGCACCGACCTCAAGAAGCTGGCCGAGCGGGGCGTGGAGATCTTCTTCACCCAGGTGTTCCGTGACAACTTCTTCCATGCCGACATGCATCCGGGCAACATCTTCGTCTCCTACGAGCACCCCCACGATCCCCAGTACATCGCCATCGACTGCGGCATCGTCGGCAGCCTGACCCGCGAGGACCAGGACTACCTGGCGCGCAACCTGCTGGCCTTCTTCCATCAGGACTACTACGAGGTGGCCGCCCTGCACATCGAGTCCGGCTGGGTGGGGGAAGAGACCCGGGCCAACGAGTTCGCCGCGGCGATCCGCACGGTGTGCGAGCCGATCCTCGAGAAGCCGCTCAAGGACATCTCCTTCGGCCAGGTGCTGCTGGGCCTCTTCCAGACCGCACGACGCTTCAACATGGAGGTGCAGCCCCAGCTGGTGCTGCTGCAGAAGACCCTGCTCAACATCGAGGGGCTGGGCCGGCAGCTCTACCCCGACCTGGACCTCTGGAGCACGGCCAAGCCCTACCTGGAGCGCTGGATGAAGGAACGGGCCGGCGCCCGTGGCCTGCTGGACTCCCTCAAGCGCCAGGCGCCGGAGCTCACTCGCCACCTGCCGGAACTGCCGGTGCTCGCCCACCAGGCCCTGACGCGCGCCGAGCAGGAGCACCGCCAGCGCCGACGCCAGGTCGACGCCATGGGCGACATCTCGCGCCAGCTGGCGCGCCAGGGGGGCCGCCAGCGGCGGCTCCGGCTGGGCCTGCTGATGGTGGTCGCCGCCCTGGCCTGGCAGCCGCTGTCCCAGTGGGCGGCGGGCCAGCCCTGGCCGGTGCTGGTCGCTGCCGGCCTCGGCGTGCTGCTGGTGGCCTGGCATTGATCCACGGCCGGGTCTTTCACTCCCTGCAACGGAACCTTCATCCATGAGCGATACCCTCGACCGTCTTCACGCCGTCCTCGAGCAGCGCCGTGAGGCGGATCCCGACAGTTCCTACGTGGCCGCCTTGCATCACCGGGGCCTGAACAAGATACTCGAGAAGGTCGGCGAGGAAGCCACCGAAACCCTGCTGGCGGCCAAGGACGCCGAGCACGGCGATGAGGCGGCGCAGCAAGCGTTGATCGCCGAAACGGCCGACCTGTGGTTTCATAGCCTGGTGATGCTCTCGCATCTCGGCCTCGACCACCGGATGGTGCTCGACGAGCTGGCCCGACGCTTCGGCGTCTCCGGTCACGACGAGAAGGCCGCCAGGGAGCAACAACAGCAATAGCGTAATCGGTCGTTCCGGCCCCTCCCGGAACCCCAACCTGAGGAAGCAACTATGTTAGGCGGTATCAGTATCTGGCAGCTGCTGATCGTTCTGGGCATCATCATCCTGATCTTCGGCACCAAGAAGCTGCGCAATGTCGGCGGTGACCTCGGCGGGGCCGTCAAGGGCTTCAAGAAGGCCATGCACGACGAGGACAAGGGCGAGGACGAGAAGGCGGACGACCCCCAGGCTCGGGTCAGCCATGACGACGAGGTCAACACCTACGACGTCAAGGCCGAGCAGAACGCCAAGGACCCGGAAGAGCGCAAGTAACCCGCCATGTTCGATATGGGCTTTCTCGAACTGATGCTCATCGGCGTGGTGGGCCTGCTGGTGCTCGGTCCCGAGCGCCTGCCCAAGGCGGCGCGCACCCTGGGGCTGTGGATCGGCAAGATCAAGCGCACCGTCTCGGGCATGCAGCGCGAGATCAGTGCGCAGCTCGAGGCCGAGGAGCTGCGCCAGAAGCTCAACGAGCAGCAGAAGAAGCTCGATGACGGTGTCCAGCAGGTCAAGCGCGGCGTGGAGAGCATCGCCGAGAAGGACGACGGCACGCCCTCGTCCACCTCGGGGGGTGGCGGTGCCGACAAGCCGGCGCCTGCGCCCGCCGAGAAGCGCCTCGATGACGCCCTCGCGAATGCTCGCACGGGGAGCGACGACGCCGACCGCCAGGCCCACACGGAAGACTCTTCCGCCGACAAGGACCCCGCCTCCCGATGAGCAACACCGGTGACCCCCAGGAACACAACCAGGCCCCGCTGATCGAGCACCTCATCGAGCTGCGTTCGCGGCTGATGCGAGCGGTGATCGCGATCCTGGTGATCTTCCTCGGGCTCTATGCCTTCGCCAACGACATCTACTCGTTCGTCGCCCAGCCGCTGATGGCGCTGCTGCCGGAAGGCTCGCAGATGATCGCCACCGAGGTGGCCTCACCCTTCCTGGCGCCCTTCAAGCTGACCCTGGTGGTGGCGGTCTTCGCCGCCGTCCCCTATGTGCTGCACCAGGCCTGGGCCTTCGTGGCCCCGGGGCTCTACGACAACGAGAAGGCATTGGCCCTGCCGATCCTGGCCTCCAGCGTGGCGCTGTTCTACGGCGGCGCCGCCTTCGCCTACTATGTGGTCTTCCCGCTGCTGTTCCAGTTCTTCACCCAGACCGGGCCGGAGAACGTGGCGGTGATGACCGACATCAACCAGTACCTGAACTTCGTCCTCAAGCTGTTCTTCGCCTTCGGGGTGGCCTTCGAGATCCCCATCGCCACCTTCCTGCTGGTCCTCTCGGGCGCCACCACGGTGGAGAGCCTGTCGAAGAAGCGTCCCTACGTGGTGCTGGGCTGCTTCGTCATCGGCATGCTGCTCACCCCGCCGGACGTGGTCTCCCAGAGCCTGCTGGCGGTGCCCATGTACCTGCTCTACGAGGTGGGCCTGCTGTTCGGCCGCCTGGTGCGCCGCAAGCGGGAGAAGGACGAGGAGGACGAGGAGGCATAGCGCCGAGCGGCCAAGCAGAATGAGATCCACCTCCGCAAAAGCAGACCCGAGGTCATGACCTCGGGTCTGCTTTGTCTCGGCGCTTGTAGCTCGGCGCTTACAGATCCATCAGCTCGTCGATGCGATCGACCAGCTTGAAGATGCCGGTGGCGGCCTCGCTGATGCGGGTCGCCAGCATGTAGGCCGGGGTGGTCACCACCCGGTTCTCGAAGTCCAGAACGATGTCCTCCACCCCGCAGCTGCGGTGCAGGCCGCCCATGGCGCTGATCGCCCCGGAGACGCCGGGGTCGCTGCCCACGGTCACGGCGATGCCCGGGCCGAGCAGGCGCGGCACCAGCACCGGGCTGATGCACATCAGGCCGATCGGCTTGCGCGCCGCGTGGAAGCCGGCCAGCGCCTCGGTCAGGGCATCGATCACCTGCATGCCGGCACCCGCCGAGGCGAAGTCCGAGAGGTTCTTGGCGACCCCAAAGCCGCCGGGGAGGATCACCGCGTCGAACTCGTCGGCGTCGAGCTCGTCCAGGGGCGAGATCTCGCCGCGGGCCAGACGTGCCGACTCGGTCAGCACGTTGCGGGTCTCCCCCTCGGCCACCTCACCCAGGCGATGATCGACGACATGGTGCTGCGCGATGTCGGGGGCGAAGCACCGATAGCCCAGCCCAAGCTGGTCGAGGCGCAGCAGGGTCAGGGTGGTCTCGTAGATCTCGGACCCGTCCTGCACCCCGCACCCCGAGAGGATGACCGCCACCTGTTTGCTCATGCCTTTCTCCTTGAAGGTAGGCGCCTGTCGAAGCCAGGCCCTGAAATCACAGAGCCTTCACTTTAGAGAGTCGGTTGGGGTGCGACAAGGTACGGCTTTCGACACGTGTCGACACTGATATACTCCGAGACATTCGCTCCTGCTGTCATTCAGCCGTCATTCCCCGTCGCCATCATTGCACCATGGCGGCCCAGATTCCCACTTGCGGAGAGACGCCTTGAGTTTCATGACCACACGCCAGTTCCCGACCTCCCGCCTGCGCCGCATGCGCCGCGACGACTTCTCGCGCCGCCTGATGCGCGAGCATACCTTGACCGCCGCCGACCTGATCTGGCCGGTCTTCGTGCTGGAGGGCGAGGGCCAGCGCGAGGCGGTGCCCTCCATGCCCGGCGTGGAGCGGCTGTCGATCGACCTGTTGATCGAGGAGGCCCGCGAGGCCGTCGAGCTCGGCATTCCGGCCCTGGCGCTGTTCCCCGTCGTCGGCACGGAGCTGAAGACCGAGCTGGCCGAGGAGGCCTTCAACGCCAACGGCCTGGTGCAGCGCAGCGTGCGGGCCCTCAAGGAGGCCCTCCCCGAGCTCGGCATCATCACCGACGTGGCGCTGGACCCCTACACCAGCCATGGCCAGGACGGGATCCTCGACCAGGCCGGCTATGTGCACAACGACCGCACCGTGGAGACCCTGCTCAAGCAGGCGCTCTCCCATGCCGAGGCCGGCGCCGACGTGGTGGCCCCCTCGGACATGATGGACGGGCGGATCGGGTCGATCCGCCAGGTGCTGGAGCAGGAGCAACTGGTCAACACCCGGATCATGGCCTATAGCGCCAAGTATGCCTCGCGCTACTACGGCCCCTTCCGTGACGCCGTGGGCTCCGCCGGCAACCTGGGCAAGGCGGACAAGACCACCTACCAGATGGACCCGGGCAATGGTGACGAGGCGCTCCACGAGGTGGCCCTGGACCTGGCCGAGGGCGCCGACATGGTGATGATCAAGCCCGGCATGCCCTACCTGGACGTGGTCCGCCGGGTGAAGGAGGAGCTGAAGGTGCCCACCTTCGCCTACCAGGTGAGCGGCGAGTACGCCATGCACATGGCCGCCTTCGAGAACGGCTGGCTGGAGGCCGACGAGGTCATCCTCGAGTCGCTGCTCTGCTTCAAGCGCGCCGGCGCCGACGGCGTGCTCACCTACTTCGCCAAGCGGGCCGCCCGACTGCTCGCCCGATAGCCGCCGGGAGGGACGCCCCCTTCCGCCCGACGACAGGGACATCCCATGGAAGAGACGCGCGATCCCTCCCCGCAGCACGACACGGCCTCCCCGGCGCAGGGCGGCGAGCTTCCCGAGCCTCCCGCCCCGCGACTGAACCAGACCCGCACCGGCATCAAGCCCAAGGCCCTGCCGGACCCGGAGGCCGACCTCGCCGACCCCGGCCTCTACTTCAACCGGGAGCTCTCGCACCTGCAGTTCAACCTCCGGGTGCTGGAGCAGGCCCTCGACGAGGCCCACCCGCTGCTCAACCGGCTGATGTTCCTGCTGATCTTCTCGTCCAACATGGACGAGTTCTTCGAGATCCGGGTGGCCGGCCTGAAGCACCAGGTGCTGCTCGGCGACGAGTCCACCGGCCCGGACGGACGCTCGCCCCGCTCGGTGCTCGCCGAGATCTCCCGGGTCGCCCATGAGCAGGTGGCCCGGCAGTACCGCATCCTCAACGAGGTGCTGATCCCCGCCCTGGAGGCCCAGCGGCTGCGCTTTCGCCGCCGCGGGGACTGGACCGACGCCCAGCGTGCCTGGGTGCAGGACTACTTCGAGAGCGAGATCATGCCGGTGATCAGCCCCATCGGCCTGGACCCGTCCCACCCCTTCCCGCGACTGGTCAACAAGAGCCTCAACTTCATCGTCCAGCTGGAGGGCAAGGATGCCTTCGGCCGCGAGGGGGGCCTGGCCATCCTGCCGGCGCCGCGTTCGCTGCCCAGGGTGATCGCCCTGCCCCCCGAGCTCTGCGAGGCGGAGGTCGGCGAGTACGTCTTCCTGTCGTCGATGATCCATGCCCACGCCGAGGAGGTCTTCCCCGGCATGACGGTGCTCGGCTGCTACCAGTTCCGCCTGACCCGCAATGCCGACCTGTCCGTGGACCCGGAGGACGTCTCCGACCTCGCCACGGCCCTGCGCGGCGAGCTGCTGTCGCGGCGCTACGGGAGCGGAGTCCGGCTGGAGGTGGCCGACAACTGCCCCGACGAGCTCGCCGACTTCCTGCTGCGGCAGTTCCAGCTCGACCAGGCCGACCTCTACCGGGTCGACGGTCCGGTGAACCTGACCCGCATGATGTCGGTGCTCGATGACGTGGAGCGTCCCGAGCTGCTCTACCGGCCCTTCACGCCCGGCCTGCCCAAGTCGCTGCGCAAGGCCGACAGCGTGCTGGCCGCCATTGCCGAGGGCGACATTCTGCTCCACCACCCCTTCCAGTCCTTCTCGCCGGTGGAGCAGATGCTCGGGGAGGCCGCCCGGGACCCGGACGTGCTGGCCATCAAGCAGACCCTCTACCGCACCGGCGCCGACTCCCCCATCGTCAATGCCCTGGTGGAGGCCGCCGGCAACGGCAAGGAGGTCACGGTGGTGATCGAGCTGCGGGCGCGCTTCGACGAGGCCGACAACCTGGCGCTGGCCTCGCGCCTCCAGGAGGCCGGCGCCATCGTCATCTACGGGGTGATGGCCTACAAGACCCATGCCAAGATGATGCATATCGTTCGTCGCGAGCGGGGCAAGCTGCGCCATTACGCCCACCTGGGCACCGGCAACTACCACTCGAGGACCGCCCGGCGCTACACCGACTACAGCCTGCTCACGGCCGACCCGGTGCTGTGTGCCGACGTGCACAAGGTCTTCCAGCAGCTCACGGGCATGGGCCGCGCCCGGCACATCGAGAAGCTGCTGCATGCGCCCTTCACCCTGCACGAGCAGATGGTGGCCCGAATCGACCGCGAGGCCGAGCATGCCCGGCAGGGCCGGCCCGCCCACCTGATCATCAAGTGCAACGCCCTGACCGAGCCCAGGCTGATCCAGGCCCTCTACCGGGCCTCCCGGGCCGGGGTGGAGTGCGACCTGATCATCCGCGGCATGTGCTGCCTGCGGCCGGGTCTGCCGGGGATCTCCGAGAATATCCGGGTGCGCTCGGTCATCGGGCGCTTCCTCGAGCACACCCGGGTCTTCCACTTCCACAACGACGGCAAGCCCGAGACCTGGGGCTCCAGCGCCGACTTCATGGCCCGCAACATGTTCCACCGGGTGGAGACCTGCTTTCCGCTGCTGGACAGGAAGCTGGCCGCCCGGGTCCGCAAGGACCTCGAGACCTACCTGGTGGACAACTGCCAGAGCTGGCTGCTGGGCAGCGACGGCCTCTACGTCAAGCAGAAGCCCGGCAAGGCCGCGCCGATCAGCGCCCAGGAGACCCTGCTCTTCGCCTATGCCACCCGGGCCTGACCCCGCGTCGCCGCACCGAAAAGGCCCCCGCCACTGGCGGGGGCCTTATTGCGGGCAGAGACGGCGACACCCGGCCACCGGGTGACCACTCCGAGGCCCCGGCCCGACGGCTGTCAGCCCTTGCGAAAGGCGCCCAGGTCCCCGGGGTCGAGGCCCTCGACGCGCTCCGGCAGCCCATTCTCCCGACGGGCGTGCCGGACCACCTCGCGCTCGGCCAGGAGCTCGGCATCGTCGTCGAGGGTGCGCCCCTCGAGCTCCGACAGCTGGGCCATGCCCTGATGGTAGAAGGCCAGCACCGCCAGCGCGGAATCGTCGCCCTCCCCCATGCCCCGGCGCAGGGCCGGCAGGTGGGCGCTCACCCGAGCCAGGTGGTGCTTGAGGCGCCAGACATAGCGGATGCCGGACATCCAGGGGCGTTGCCGAAGCACGGCGAACACCAGGCTGGTGGCGGCCAGCCCCACCAGCACGCCCAGGGCGTTGAGCCAGAAGCTGGCGCCGAAGGCCGCGATGAGCAGCTGCGAGAACAGCAGGCCAAAGACGATCAGCTGGCCGGCCATGGCCAGGCCCACCAGGCGCGAGAGCCGGCGGTAGGTGGCGGGGTCGTGGTGTTCGAGATGAAACGTCATGGTCAGCCTTTCAGGTGGCCCGCAGGCGGTCCGCGGCGGTCGTCAGCAGGTGCTCGGTGGTCTCCCAGCCGATGCAGGCGTCGGTCACCGAGACGCCATAGCGCCGACGCCCCGGGGCGAGGGGCTGCTTGCCCTCGTGGAGGTGGCTCTCGAGCATCAGGCCCACCAGGGAGGCGTCCCCGGCCTGACGCTGACCTAGGACATCGAGCAGCACCTCGCTCTGTCGGCGATGATCCTTGCGGGCATTGGCGTGGCTGCAGTCCACCATCATGCGCGGGGCGAGGCCGGCCTCCTGGAGGGCGCGCCGGGCCGCCAGCACGTGGGCGGCCGAGTAGTTCGGCTCGCCATGGCCGCCGCGCAGCACCAGATGGGTGTGGGGATTGCCGGGGGTCTCGCGGACCATGGGCCGGCCATCCTCGGCCATCGCGAAGTGACGATGGGGGTGCGCGGCGGACTGCATGGCGTCCAGCGCGACCTGCAGATCGCCGCTGGTGGCGTTCTTGAAGCCGACCACGGCCTCCAGGCCGCTGGCGAGCTCACGGTGCAGCTGGGACTCGGTGGTCCGGGCGCCGATGGCCACCCAGCTCAGCAGGTCGTCCAGGTAGGGCGCCAGCATCGGCTGGAGCAGCTCGGTGGCCACCGGCAGGTCGAGCGCGGCGATCTCGCGCATCAGGGTGCGGGAGGCGTGAAGGCCTCGGGCCATATCCCCGCTGCCGTCCAGGTCGGGGTCATAGGCGAGCCCCTTCCAGCCCACGGTGGTCCGCGGCTTCTCGACATAGACCCGCATCACGATCAACAGGCGATCGGCGACCCTCGGGGCCAGCTCGGCCAGGCGGCGGGCATAGTCCAGGGCGGCCTCGGGGTCGTCGACGGAACAGGGCCCGACCACCACGAGCAGGCGATCGTCCTGGCCATCGAGGATGGCGCGGATCGCCTGGCGGTGGGCCGCGATGCGCTCGCCGAGGGCCGGCGAGAGGGGCAGGTCACGGCGCAGCTCGCCGGGCGTGGGCAGCGACGAGGCGGTCACCGGGTCGGCCTCCAGCGGGGCGGGGGCCAGGGAAACGGGGGCATTCATGGACATCAACTCCGTGTGCAAGGGGTACATCGTGGGGCCGTCATGCCACCGGCAAGCTCACGGTCGGAGGTGGCGCACTGGACCGACCGCGCCGCGCTAAATCGCCAGCCTTCCCCGTAATAGCCCGAGACGGGCAGGGGGATGAAGCGGGCGAAGGCGATGAGTGCGGTCATGGTGCGTCTCCTTGTGGTCGATGTGGGTGCCCGAAACGTGAAACCCCCGGGCGGGGTTGCCGTCCGGGGGTTCTGAGAGGAGGCAACCCGGGGGGCGTGCCTCGTGGCGCTGTCCTCTGTGCTGCTCAGGACATGGCCACCGGCACGCCGGTGCTAAACCAGTCGCCATACCAGCCATCGAGACCCTTGGCATGCGGCCCGAACGCCCACGCCACACCGCGACGCAGGGCGTCGTTGGGGTTGCGAACGATTCGGTCGGTGGCTGGAGCCATGGTCATCTCCTGAGCAATGCCTCCATCGTGCCGCATCGAGGCGGCCTCGGCAAGGTGCGCCAAACGCCGGGGCGATCAGCCGGTGGCGAGCTGGATCCAGCCGATGGTCGCCGGCAGCGCGCTCATGCCCAACAGCACCGCCAGGCCCAGGAAGACGGCCAGCAGGCCGCTGTCGTCCTTGAAGTTCTCGTCGTGTCCCGCCATGTCATGGTCCTCTTCGGGGTTGTCATCAGGGTGGACGATAGTCTAGCGGAGATGTCGCCCGCCATCGACCGGCAGCGTGATGCCCGTCACGAAGCGGTTGTCGAGCAGGTAGCGCAGGCTCTGGTAGATCACGCCGGGCCCCGGGATCATCTCCATGGCCGACTTGGCGCGGGCCTTCTCGGCGTAGGCCTCGTCGTCGCCCTCGTTGAGCATGATCATCGCCGGTGCGATGGCGTTGACCTGGATCGAGGGCGCGAACATGGCCGCGAAGGAGAGCGTCAGGTTGTCCAGTCCCGCCTTGGTGGCGGCGTAGGCGGCGTGCTTGCGAGAGCCCTTCTGTACCACGTAGTCGGTCATGTGGACGATGTCGCGCTGGGGTTCGCTGCAGGCCTCGAGCAGTTCGCGGGCGTGCAGGTTGATCAGGTAGGGCGCCAGCATGTGCACCCGGAACAGCCGTTCGAAGTTGGCGCCGGCGTCGTCGCCGCGGCTGTCCGGCGCCCAGTCGCTGGCGTTGTGCACGATGGCACGCAGCGAGGGCGTCTCGGCCCGGAGCCGCTCGATGAAGTCGAGGATGCCCGCCTCGGTCGAGAAGTCCGCCGGCAGGGTGACGATCCCCCGTGCCCGCAGGGTCTCGAGCTCCTCGCGCTCGCGACGATAGCTGATGATCACCGGATGGCCGTCGTCGCGCAGGCGCTCGGCACAGTGACGCCCCAGGCGCTGGGCGCCACCGGTGATCAGGATCGGCGAGGCGCTCATGACCGGCCCTTCCTCACCAGGCTGCCCGCCGTGGGCACGATGGGATCCCGGGGGGCGTAGGCGAAGACGTCCGAGAAGACCCGCGAGGCCTCGAGCCCCAGCGACGCCAGCACGTCCACACAGGCATAGACCATGCCCGGGGAGCCGGAGACGTAGACATCATGGCCGGCGACATCCTCGAGGCCGGTCGCCAGCGCCTGGTCGATGCGACCCCGGTGGCCCTGGACGCGCTCTCCCTCGATGGGCTCCTCGGGGGCGACCTCGGTCACGGCATGGAAACGGACGCCTGAGTGGCCGGCGGCCCACTCCCGGGGCAGGCGCTCCAGGTAGAGGTCGCGGCGCTCGCGGGCCGCCCACCAGAGGTCGATCTCGCGGGCGGGGTCGGCATGCAGGGCCGCCTCGATGATCGCCTTCATCTGAGAGAAGCCGGTGCCCGCGGCGACCAGCAGCAGCGGCCGCGTGCTGTCCGGGTCCAGCACGCAGTCACCGCCGGGCAGGCGCACGGTCAGCCGCTCGGCCACCTGCATCAGCTCGCGCAGTCGCGCGGAGTTGTCCCGCTCCGGCCAGTGCTGGATGTGCAGTTCGATGGTGCCATCGCCGGCATGTGCGTTGGCGATGGAGAACGGCACCCAGGTGTCCTCGGCGAGCCTGAGCTCCAGGTACTGGCCGGGATCATGGGCCACGGCCTCGGCGCGGCCCTCCAGCTGGACGCGAAAGACGTCCGGGTTGAGGTCCTCGACTTCGGTGACCAGGCAGGTCAGGGTCCTTGGCGTCATGAATGCCTCGTGTCGTTGTCAGGGGAAAGCGTGATGCCCAGCTCGTTCCAGCGGTCGCTGACGCGGGCCTTGACGGCCTCGTCCATGACGATGGGCGTGCCCCACTCGCGGTCGGTCTCGCCGGGCCACTTGCCGGTGGCGTCCAGGCCCATCTTGGAGCCCAGCCCGGCCACTGGGGAGGCGAAGTCCAGGTAGTCGATGGGGGTGTTCTCCACCATCACGGTGTCCCGGGCGGGATCCATGCGGGTGGTGATGGCCCAGATCACGTCCTTCCAGTCGCGGGCGTCGACGTCGTCGTCGAGCACCACCACGAACTTGGTGTACATGAACTGGCGAAGGAAGCTCCATACGCCCATCATCACGCGCTTGGCATGGCCCGGGTACTGCTTCTTCATGGTCACCACCGCCATGCGGTAGGAGCAGCCCTCGGGGGGCAGGTAGAAGTCGACGATCTCGGGGAACTGGCGGCGCAGGATCGGCACGAACACCTCGTTGAGGGCCAGCCCCAGGATCGCCGGCTCGTCGGGCGGCCGGCCGGTGTAGGTGGAGTGATAGATGGCGTTCTCGCGCATGGTCATGCGCGTCACCGTGAACACCGGGAACTGCTCGACCTCGTTGTAGTAGCCGGTGTGGTCGCCGTAGGGGCCCTCGGGCGCCGTGTCGTCCGGGTAGAGGAAGCCCTCGAGGATGATCTCGGCGGACGCCGGCACCTGGAGGTCGGCATGGCCGCACTTGACCAGCTCGGTACGCGAGCCGCGCAGGAGCCCGGCGAAGGCATACTCGGAGAGGCTGTCCGGCACCGGCGTCACGGCCCCCAGGATGGTGGCCGGGTCGGCGCCCAGCGCCACGGCCACCGGGAAGGGCTCGCCGGGATTCGTCTTCTGGAACTCCTGGAAGTCCAGGGCCCCGCCGCGATGGGATAGCCAGCGCATGATCAGGCGGTTCCTGCCGAGCTTCTGCTGGCGGTAGATGCCGAGATTCTGGCGGGCCTTGTGGGGCCCGCGGGTGATCACCAGCGGCCAGGTGACCAGCGGCGCGGCATCCCCGGGCCAGCAGTGCTGGATCGGCAGGCGGTCGAGGTCGACCTCGTCACCCTCGTAGACAAGCGCCTGGACCGGGGCCGAGCGCACCGTCTTCGGCCCCATGCTCATCACCTGCTTGAAGATCGGCAGCTTGCTCCAGGCATCGCGGAACCCCTTGGGGGGCTCCGGCTCCTTGAGGAAGGCCAGCAGCTCGCCCACCTCGCGCAGGGCGGCCACCGAGTCCTGGCCCATGCCCATGGCCACCCGTTTCGGCGTGCCGAACAGGTTGCCGAGCAGCGGCATGGTGTGACCCTTGACGTTCTCGAACAGCAGCGCGGGCCCGCCGGCCCGCAGGGTGCGATCGCAGATCTCGGTGATCTCGAGGTACGGGTCCACCTCGGCGGAGACCCGGACGAGTTCGCCCTGGTCCTCGAGCACCGCGATGAACTCGCGCAGGTCCTGATACTTCATTCGGATGTATCCGTTCCGGAACGAGAAAGGGGCAGCATAGCATGCCGCCCCTTCCCTTCACCGCCTGACCCGTTCGGCCAGGGGCCCCTCAACGCCGCTTCATGGCCTCGAAGAACTCCAGGTTGGTCTTGGTATCCTTCAGGCGGTCGATCAGGAACTCGGTGGCCGCCGTGTCCTCCATGGGGTTGAGCAGCTTGCGCAGGATCCACATGCGCTGCATCTCGTCCTCGGAGGCGATCAGGTCCTCGCGGCGGGTGCCGCTGCGGCGGATGTTGATCGCCGGATAGACGCGACGCTCGGCCAGCTTGCGGTCGAGGTGGGCCTCCATGTTGCCGGTGCCCTTGAACTCCTCGAAGATCACCTCGTCCATCTTGGAGCCGGTGTCGACCAGTGCCGTGGCGATGATGGTCAGACTGCCGCCCTCCTCGATGTTGCGCGCCGCGCCGAAGAAGCGCTTGGGCTTCTCCAGGGCATGGGCGTCGACACCGCCGGTGAGCACCTTGCCGGAGCTCGGCACCACGGTGTTGTAGGCACGGGCCAGACGCGTGATGGAGTCGAGCAGGATCACCACGTCCTTCTTGTGCTCGACCAGTCGCTTGGCCTTCTCGATGACCATCTCGGCCACCTGCACGTGACGGGCCGGCGGCTCGTCGAAGGTCGAGGCCACCACCTCGCCGCGCACGGTGCGCGACATCTCCGTCACCTCCTCGGGGCGCTCGTCGATCAGCAGCACGATCAGGTGGCACTCGGGGTTGTTGCGAGTGATGGAGGTGGCGATGTTCTGCAGCATCAGGGTCTTGCCCGCCTTGGGCGGGGAGACCAGCAGTCCGCGCTGGCCCTTGCCGATGGGCGCGGTGAGATCGATGATGCGGGCGGTGAGGTCCTCGGTGGAGCCGTTGCCGATCTCCATGCGCAGCCGCTCCTGGGGGAACAGCGGCGTGAGGTTCTCGAAGAGGATCTTGTGCTTGGCGTTTTCCGGCTTGTCGAAGTTGATCTCGCTGACCTTCAACAGCGCGAAGTAGCGCTCCCCTTCCTTCGGCGGGCGAATCTTGCCGGAGATGGAGTCGCCCTTGCGCAGGTTGAAGCGACGGATCTGCGAGGGCGAGACATAGATGTCATCGGGACCGGCCAGGTAGGAGCTGTCGGCACTGCGCAGAAAGCCGAATCCATCCTGCAGGATCTCCAGCACGCCATCACCGAAGATCGGCTCACCGCTCTTGGCATGCTTCTTGAGGATGGCGAAGATGATGTCCTGCTTGCGGGAACGCGCCAGGTTGTCGATGCCCATCTCGCGGGCGATCTCCAGAAGCTCCGGAACTGGCTTTTGCTTGAGTTCGGTAAGATTCATCGGTGTGTTCAGAATTTGCTCGTGGAAGCCGGGCGGCGGTGCGCCGTGAGGAAAGACAGGAGGCGAGACGATGACGCCCTGTGGATGCGTTCAGAGCCCGGACAGGCTACCTCTCGTCGTGATGCATCGAATGGCCATGGGCGGGCGACCGCAATCTGGGGGTTGCCGGGCCGATATCGTAAGCGAGGAAGCAGGTTCATTTCGCCTGATCAGCGGTTCCGGGCACGGGGCCGGGATCGCAGGCTGATGCAGTGGGCTGTCTGACGACTTGGAAACTGACCGCGACGGGATCGCCGTGAAACGGTCGGGAAACATTCGGAACAGGCGAACGACCCGATACTAGTCAAGGGCGCCGACAAACGCAAGCCCTGCCGCCGCGCCGGTCGAGGGGCAATTGACAACACCGGATGCCACCCGCAACCTCCATTCCCATAGCCCATCAGGACGCGCCATGACAGTGCCAACGGACCGGCCCGCCGCCACCCCGGGGGAGACCGCCACCGCCCCCCGCCGCCTCGCCGCCATCGACCTCGGCTCCAACAGCTTCCACCTGCTGGTCGCCAACTACCAGGACGACCGGTTGCAGGTGGTCGCCCGGCTGGGCGAGAAGGTTCAGCTGGCCGCCGGGCTCGACGAGGACGGCGTGCTCGGCGAGGACGCCATGCGCCGGGCGCTGGACTGCCTGGCCCGCTTCGCCCCCTTCCTGAAGGGCATCGGCCACCGCGACCTGCGGGTGGTCGGCACCAATGCCCTGCGCGATGCGCGCAACAGCCAGGTCCTGATCGAGCGCGCCGAGGCCCTGCTGGGTCACCGCATCGAGATCATCGCCGGCCGCGAGGAGGCGCGCCTGATCTACCTGGGCGCGGCCCATGCGGTGGCCGAGGATGGCCGCCGACTGATCGTCGACATCGGCGGCGGCTCCACGGAGTTCATCATCGGCGAGCACTTCGAGCCGCTGGCCCTGGAGAGCCTGCGGATGGGCTGCGTGACCTTCACCCGGCGCTTCTTCGACAGCGGCGAGATCAGCGAGAAGCGCATGCGCCGCGCCGAGCTCGCCGCCCTCTCGGAGCTGGCCAACATCCAGCGCCCCTTCCAGCGGCTCGGCTGGCAAGACCCCGTGGGCTCCAGCGGCACCATCAAGGCCGCGGCGGCGGTGATCGCGGCGGCCGGCCAGGGGCCCGGGGGGGTGATCACCCGCGAGGGACTGCGGGAGCTGCGCCGGCAGTTGATCCGCTGCAAGCGGCTGGACCGGGTTTCCATGCCCGGACTCAAGGCCGACCGCTCGCGGATCTTTCCGGCGGGCATCGCGATCCTCGGCGCCATCTTCGAGGCCTTCGACCTGCAGCAGATGCGCTTTGCCGACGGCGCCCTGCGCGAGGGCGTGCTCTATGACATGGTGGGTCGCCATACCCCCGAGGACTCCCGTCTCAAGACCCTGGACGGCCTGGCCCGCAACTACCGGGTGGACGGCCGACAGGCCGATAACGTGGCGGCGACGGCCCTCGGGCTGTTCGACCAGGTCCGGGAGGCCTGGGGGCTGGACGACGACCAGGCACGCTTCCTCGACTGGGGGAGCCGGCTCCACGAGGTGGGCCTGGCCATCTCCCACAGCCAGTTCCACCGTCACGGGGCCTACCTGCTGGAACACTCCGACCTGGCCGGCTTCTCGCGCCCGGAGCAGCGGCTGCTGGCCTTCCTGGTGCGCGCCCACCGCCGCAAGTTCCCGGTCAAGGAGTGGCAGGCCCTGCCCGCCTCCGAGCAGGGGCCCCACGCCCGGCTGGCCCGCCTGCTGCGCCTGGCCGTGCTGATCAACCACTCCCGTCCCGAGCAGCCCCCTCCCCTGCCGCGACTCGTGGCCGACGGCGAGGCGCTGCAGCTGACCCTGAACGGCGACGACGACCCGGCCCTGCTGCTCAACGACCTGGAGCAGGAAGCCGCCTACCAGGCGGCCGCCGGCTACTCCCTGACGCTGTCACGCCCCTGACCAGCCCTCGGCCACGACCCGCCAGCGGGGCCCCCGCGGCGCCAGCACCGCCACCGCCTCCTCGCCCTGGTGGACCACCAGCAGCCGCTCGCGCTCCCAGGGCGGCACACCGAGTTCCTGCAGCAGCCGCTTGAGGTCCCGCCGGCCGCGGCCGGCCAGCCGCAGGCGCTCGCCGCCCCGTCGCGGCATCACCCGCAGCCGGACCGGCGTGCCGTCCTCCCGGCCCAGCGTGGCCGGGAACTCGCCCAGGGGCGTGGCCAGCGGCGACCGCCCGTCCCAGTCGACGCACCAGACGTCTCCCCGCTCGGCCGGCCGGCAGGCATCGGCAGGGCGCAGCAGGTAGAGGTGCCCCCGCCAGACCCGCGCCTCGCCCCCGGCCCAGACGACCCTGACCTCGGCGTCCGCGCGGGCGTCGAGCTGGTGGAGCAGCGCCTCGAGGCGCCGGAGGGGAGGCGTCGGCAGGTCCTGACGCCGGCAGGCATGGCGGATCAGCAGGCGCCGGCGAGGGGCGGAGAGCGCCTGGAGCCCGGTGATCGGCAACCGGCCGGGGTCTCCGCCCAGCCCCTCGAGGTCCAGACCGGCGAGTTCCTCGAGCAGGCCGTCGGCCTCGCCGGCCAGCGCCGCGCTGCGGGCCAGGGCCTGGCCGGCTGCGGGCCAGCGGGTCTCGAGCAGCGGCAGCACGGCATGGCGCAGGAAGTTGCGGTCGAGGGTCTCGTCCGCGTTGGTGGGGTCCTCCACCCAGGCCAGCCCGCGGCGCCTCGCCTCGGTATCCAGCGTTTCACGCGACACGCCCAGCAGCGGGCGCGCGAGGCGGGCGCCGCGCCAGTCACGGCCTGACGGCATGGCGGCGAGCCCACGCACGCCGCTGCCCCGCAGGGCGGCCAGCAGGAAGGTCTCGGCCTGGTCGTCGCCGTGCTGGGCCAGCCAGAGGGTATCGCCCGGGGCCAGGCGCCGGGCAAAGGCCGCCTGGCGCGCCTCACGGGCCGCCGCTTCCGGTCCCTGCCCGGCCGCGAGGTCGACCGCGACCCGTTCGACGAAGAGCGGCACGCCGAGCCGCGAGGCCAGCCGGCGGCAGTGGCGCTCGAAGTCCTCGGCGGCGGACTGCATCCCGTGATGGACATGCAGCGCGCGCAAGGGGCGCGGATGGCGCCGGCAGGCCTGCGCGGCCAGGGTCAGCAGCAGGGTGGAGTCCAGGCCGCCCGACAGGGCGACCCAGACGCAACGCCCCGGCGGGGTGTCCGCCAGGGCGTCGTCGATCAGGGACTGTAGCGCGCTTGCATCGCGCATCGGGGGCTTACACCGGCGCGCCGTAGCTCATCAGGCGCTCGTAGCGACGCTCC
Organism: Halomonas aestuarii; assembly: GCF_001886615.1. Classification (NCBI taxonomy): domain Bacteria; kingdom Pseudomonadati; phylum Pseudomonadota; class Gammaproteobacteria; order Oceanospirillales; family Halomonadaceae; genus Halomonas; species Halomonas aestuarii. Next base: position 2,167,488 of record NZ_CP018139.1, on the reverse strand, counting down.
AGCAAGCGGTCCATGTCCATCGCCTCCAGGCGGTCAAGGCTCGCCAGCAGCGATGCCTTGACCCGTTCGGCGGTGGTCACCGGGTGCCGGTGGGCGCCGCCCAGCGGCTCGGCGACCAGGGTATCGACCAGCCCCAGCTCCTTGAGGCGCTCAGCGGTGATCCCCATGGCCTGGGCCGCATCGGGCGCCTTCTCGGCGCTCTTCCACAGGATGGAGGCGCAGCCCTCGGGTGAGATCACCGAGTAGGTGGAGTACTGCAGCATGGCCAGCTCGTCACAGACGCCGATGGCCAGCGCCCCGCCGGAGCCGCCCTCGCCCACCACGGTGGCAAGTATCGGCGTCCTGAGCCGCGACATCACCGCCAGGTTGTAGGCGATGGCCTCGGACTGGCCGCGCTCCTCGGCGTCGATGCCCGGGTAGGCGCCGGGGGTGTCGATGAAGGTCAGCACCGGCATCCGGAAGCGCTCGGCCATCTCCATCAGCCGGCACGCCTTGCGGTACCCCTCGGGGCGCGGCATGCCGAAGTTGCGGCGCACCTTCTCCTTCACGTCGCGGCCCTTCTGGTGGCCGATCACCATCACCGGCTTGTCGTCCAGCCGGGCGATCCCCCGACGATGGCCGCGTCATCGGCGAAGTGACGGTCGCCGTGGAGCTCGTCGAAGTCGGTGAAGACGTGCTCGAGGTAATCCAGGGTGTAGGGCCGCTGGGGGTGACGCGAGAGCTGGGAGACCTGCCACGGGGAGAGGTCCTTGAAGATAGACTCGGTGAGCTTGCGGCTCTTCTCCTCGAGACGGCCGATCTCGTCGCTGAGGTTGACCTGGCTGTCATTGCCGACCAGCCGCAGCTCCTCGATCTTGGCCTGGAGCTCGGCAATGGGCTGTTCGAAATCGAGATAGTTGGGATTCATTGGCCAGACGCCTTGTCGTGTTTCACCGCCCGACCCCGGACTGAGTGGAGGGCGATGCGAAAAATGAGCGTGACGGGCATTATCGCACCCTCAACGCAAGGCGCAAGGCGACAGCGGATGGCGCCAGGGCCAGGAGCGCCGGGGACGGCTCGAAAGGGAGGTCATTTGCCAGGGAAGGCAAATGTAGCGCCCAGGGAGGGGGTCACAGCGTCTCCCCGGAGCGTCGTCACCGGCAACGCTGGGCCAGCATACCCGAACGCTTCCGGTTCATCCCCTGCTCAGCGGTACTTGAGGCGCACGCCGTCCTGCCCCTGCACCTCACGCAGGCCCGTGAGCAGTTCGTCGGAGGGCGTGACCCGCCACTCCTCGGCGAGCTCCATCCAGCCGGAGGCCTCGGCGTTGCGGTAGCGCAGCCGCACCGGCAGGCCCGCCTCGTCGCGGAAGGGCGAGAGGCTCGCCCGCAGGCTGTCCACCAGGCGGCCGTTGAGGCGCCCGCCATCCAGGGAGAGCTCCACCGCCTGGCCGAAGCGGCTGCGCGCCTCGACCATGGGGGTGACCTCCTTGCCGCGCAGGCGCAGGCCCCCGGAGTAGTCGTCGCTTGCGACCTCGCCCTCGACGATCATCACCTGGTCGGCCTCGATGCGCCCCCGCAGCTGGTCATAGAGCTCGCCGAAGAGCGAGGCCTCGATGCGCCCGGTGCGATCGTCCAGGGTGATGAAGGCCATGGTGTCGCCGCGCTTGGATTTCATGGTCCGCACGCCGACCACCAGCCCGGCCACCCGCTGGGGCTCCCGGGAGGGCTTGAGGTCGCCGATGCGGGTGGAGACGAAGCGCGCGAGCTCCTGCTCGTACTCGTCGATGGGGTGCCCGGTGAGGTAGAGCCCCAGGGTCTCCTTCTCGCCGGCCAGGCGCTCCTTGTCGGTCCACTCCCGGGCCCGGCGATAGTCGCCGTAGGCGTCCTGCTCGGCCTCGTCCGGCGCGGCGAAGGCCTCGCCGAACATGTCCACCATGCCGAGGTTCTGGTTGGTCTGGTTCTGGGCCGCGGCCTTCAGGGCATCCTCCAGGGCGGCGGCGAGCACCGCGCGGCTCGGCCCCAGGGTGTCCAGCGCCCCGGAGCGGATCAGCGCCTCCAGGGTGCGCTTGTTCATGCGCTTCGGGTCGACCCGGCGGCAGAAGTCGAAGAGGTCCTCGAAGGCCCCCCCCGCCTCCCGGGCCTCGACGATGGCGCCGATCGGGCCCTCGCCGACCCCGCGGATCGCGCCCAGGCCATACACCACCCGGGCCTGGTCGTCGACCGTGAACCGGTAGCCGCCGACGTTGACGTCGGGCGGGGTCACCGTGAGGCCCAGGTGGCGACACTCCTCGATCAGCGGCACCACCTTGTCGAGGTTGTCCATCTCGGTGGAGATCACCGCGGCCATGAAGGGCCCGGGATAGTGCGCCTTGAGCCAGGCGGTCTGGTAGGAGACCAGCGCATAGGCCGCCGAGTGGGACTTGTTGAAGCCGTAACCCGCGAACTTCTCCACCAGGTCGAAGATGTTGCCGGCGAGGTCCTTGTCGATGCCGTTGTCCGCGCAACCCTCCATGAAGCCCGCGCGCTGCTTGGCCATCTCCTCGGGTTTCTTCTTGCCCATGGCGCGGCGCAGCATGTCGGCCTGGCCCAGGCTGTAGCCGGCCATCACCTGGGCGATCTGCATCACCTGCTCCTGGTAGAGGATGATGCCGTAGGTGGGGGCGAGCACCGGCTTGAGCAGCTCGTGCTGGTAGTCCGGGTGCGGATAGGAGATCTCGGCCCGGCCGTGCTTGCGGTTGATGAAGTCGTCCACCATGCCCGACTGCAGGGGGCCGGGACGGAACAGCGCCACCAGGGCGATCATATCCTCCAGGGAATCGGGCAGCAGGCGCTTGATGAGCTCCTTCATGCCGCGGGACTCGAGCTGGAAGACCGCCGTGGTCTCGGCCTTCTTGAGCATCTCGAAGGTGGGGACGTCATCCAGCGGGATGGTGTCGATGTCCAGCGGGCCCAGGTCCTCGGTGGCCCGCACCTTGTCGACCATCTCCAGCGCCCAGTCGATGATGGTCAGGGTGCGCAGGCCCAGGAAGTCGAACTTGACCAGGCCGGCGTCCTCGATGTCGTTCTTGTCGAACTGCACCACCAGGCCGTTGCCCTCCTCGTCGCAGAGCAGCGGCGAGAAGTCGGTGAGCTTGGTGGGCGCGATCACCACGCCGCCGGCGTGCTTGCCGGTGCCCCGGGTGATGCCCTCGAGCTTCAGGGCCATCTCCCAGATCTCGGCGGCCTCGTCGTCGACCTCGAGGTACTCCTTCAAGGCCGGCTCGGCCTCGATGGCCTTGGCGAGCGTCATGCCCACCTCGAAGGGGATCAGCTTGGAGAGCTTGTCGCCGAGCGAATAGGGCTTGCCCTGGGCGCGGGCCACGTCGCGCACCACCGCCTTGGCGGCCATGGTGCCGAAGGTGACGATCTGCGAGACGGCATCGCGGCCGTAGCGGTCGGCCACGTAGTCGATGACCCGGTCACGCTTCTCCATGCAGAAGTCGACGTCGAAGTCGGGCATCGAGACCCGTTCGGGGTTGAGGAAGCGCTCGAACAGCAGGTCGTAACCGATGGGGTCGAGGTCGGTGATCTTCTGGGCGTAGGCCACCAGCGAGCCGGCGCCGGAGCCGCGCCCGGGCCCCACCGGGACGTCGTTGTCCTTGGCCCACTGGATGAAGTCCATCACGATCAGGAAGTAGCCGGGGAAGCCCATCTGGATGATGATGTCGAGCTCGAAGTCGAGGCGCTTGCGATAGCGGGCATCGATCTCGGCATACTCGTCCCCGTCCCGCGGATAGCGCTCGGCCGGGTAGAGGAAGTCCAGGCGCTCGGTCAAGCCGTCGTGGGAGATCTTGCGGAAGAACTCGTCCTGGGTCAGCCCCTCGGGGATCTCGAACTCGGGCAGGAAGATCTCGCCCAGGCGCACGTCCACGTTGCAGCGCGCCGCAATCATCACGCTGTTCTCGAGCGCCTCGGGAATGTCGGCGAACAGCTCGGCCATCTCCGCGGGGCTCTTGAGGTACTGCTCCTCGGTGTAGCGCCGCTCGCGGCGCTTGTCGTCCAGCGCCTTGCCCTCGCCGATGGCAACCCGGGTCTCGTGGGCCCAGAAGTCCTCGCGCTCCAGAAAGCGCACGTCGTTGGTGGCCACCACCGGGGTGCCGGTCTCGATGGCGAGGTCCACCGAGAGGTGCACGCACTCCTCCTCCAGCGGCCGGCCGGTTCGGGTCAGCTCCAGGTAGAAGCGTCCCGGGAAGGCGGCATTCCACTCCTCGAGCAGGACGCGTGCCTCGTCATGGTGGTCGCTGAGCAGGTGGCGGCCGACCTCGCCTTCCCGGCCGCCGGAGAGCGCGATCAGCCCCCCGCTCTGCTCGAGCACCCAGGCCTTGTCGAGCAGGGCCTGGCCCTGGCGCTGACCGTGCATCCAGCCCCGGGAGATCAGCTCGGTGAGGTTGCGATAGCCGGTCTCGTCCATGGCCAGCAGGGTGAGGCGATAGGGGTGCTCCTCGTCATGGGGATTGGCCAGCCACAGGTCGCTGCCGATGATCGGCTTGAGCCCGGCGCCCTGGGCGCCCTTGTAGAACTTGACCAGGCCGAAGAGGTTCGCCTCGTCGGTCAGCGTCACGGCCGGCAGGCCCTGGTCCACGGCGGCCTGGACGAGCGGCTTGAGACGCACCAGGCCGTCGACCAGGGAGAACTCGCTGTGAACGCGAAGATGAACGAAGGGTGCAGTCATGGCGAACTCGGGCGTAGCGGTTGTGGGTCAACACGGAGAAAGAAATCGTCGACACGGCGGTGACGCGAAGCTGGTCGGGAGCCTGGCCCCGGGATGCCGGGCCACCGAGGAGGCGCCATGAACCCCTCATTGGGCGCTACCGACGCCATCCTTGGCGTCGGACCTCCTCTTTGACCCGGCCCCCGCGCCTCTCCTGGCCGACACTGATCAACCTTCAGAGCAGCGCCAACTGGCGCTTTACCGGGCCGAAGGAGCGGCGATGCTCGGGCAGCGCTCCCAGGCGCTCCAGGGCGGCCAGGTGCTCGCGGGTCGGGTAGCCCTTGTGGCGGGCGAAACCGTACTCGGGATGCCGGGCGTCCAGGGCCACCATGCCGGCGTCGCGCGCCACCTTGGCGAGGATCGAGGCGGCGGCGATGGCGGGATGACGGGCATCGCCCTTGACCACCGCCTGGCCGGGGACATGATGCCCGGGCAGGCGATTGCCGTCCACCAGCAGGTACTCGGGTCCAGGGTCCAGGGCGTCGATGGCCCGGCGCATGGCGAGATGGGTCGCATGGAAGATGTTGAGGTCATCGATCTCCGCGGCGCTGGCCTCGGCCACGGCGAAGGCCAGCGCCCGTTCGCGGATCTCGCCACAGAGTGCCTCGCGTCGACGGGCCGTGAGCGCCTTGGAATCATCAAGGCCCTCGATGGGCCGCTCGTGATCGAGGATCACCGCCGCGGCGACCACCGGACCGACCAGCGGGCCGCGGCCCACCTCGTCCACGCCGGCCAGGCGATCGCCCACATAGTCGATCGAGAGCGGCGGCAGCGTCTTTCGCTTCATGACCGGTCCTTCATAGTCTTCATGACGGGGCCTTCATCGCTCGACCTCGCCGGCGGCGACCTCGCCCGCCTCGGGGGAGACGCTCGCCGGCAGGGCCCGCCCCGACACCAGTGCCTCGAGGGCCTCGCTGGCGCGGCGGCTGGCATCGCGCTGCAGGCCGGCATGCATTTCCGCGAAACGCACCTCCAGAGCCTTGCGGCCCGCCTCGTCGTCGAGCATCTCGCCGAGCCGGTCGGCAATGGCCTCGGGGCTGGCCGCCTCCTGGATCAGCTCCGGCACCAGGGTCTCCCGGGCGATCAGGTTGGGCAGCGAGATCCACTCGGTCCTGACCAGCCGCTTCGCCAGCCAGTGGGTCGCCGGCGCCATGCGATAGGCCACCAGCATGGCGCGGTGGCAGAGCATCGCCTCAAGCGCCGCGGTGCCGGAGGCGAGCAGCACGGCATCAGAGGCCACCATCGCCTCCCGCGACTGGCCGTCGATCAGGGTGACCCGTCCCTGCAGTGCCGGATGCGCCGCGAGCAGTGCCTCGAGTTCGCTACGGCGCGCCGGGGTGGCGGCCGGTATCACCACCGAGAGCGCCGGGCGTTCCCGGCAGAGGCGCTCGACGGCCGCGAGGAAGGTCTCGCCCAGGAAGCGGATCTCGTTGGCTCGGGAGCCCGGCAGCACCGCCAGCAGCGGGGCCGTCGCCCCGTCGTCCCGACCGGCCAGCCCGAGCGCTCGCCGGGCCGCCTCGCGGTCGTTCGAAAGCGGCAGCTCGTCGGCCAGAGGGTGGCCGACGAAGGCCACGGGCACGCGGTGACGGGCGTAGAAGGCGGCCTCGAAGGGCAGGAAGGTGAGCATGGCATCCACGGCGCGACTGATGCCCTTGACGCGTCCCTGCCGCCAGGCCCAGACCGAGGGACTGACGTAGTGGGCGGTGGTGAGGCCGGCCTCGCGCAGCTGACGCTCGAGGCCCAGGTTGAAGTCCGGGGCATCGATGCCGACCATGATGTCCGGCTGCCAGGCCAGGGCATCGCGCCTGAGCGCGCGGCGCACCCGCACCAGCCCGGGCAGGTGCTTGAGGACCTCCACGAGGCCCATCACCGAGAGGGTCTCCAGGGGAAAGCGGCTGTCGATGCCCTCCTCGATCATGCGCGGGCCGCCGATGCCGCGGAACTCGATGCCCGGATGACGCGCCTTGAGCGCCCGCATCAGGCCGGCCCCCAGCAGGTCGCCCGAGAGCTCGCCGGCGACGAGATAGACGCGACGCACCGTCATGGCCGCACCTCCCTCAGCGGATGATGCCGCGGGTCGAGGCCTCGATGGAGGCGGCGAAGCGCTCGGTCTCGGGCAGCGAGAAACGCGCCCGGATCTGCGCGAGCGCCTGCTCGGTGGTCAGGCCCTGGCGGTAGACCAGCTTGTAGGCCTCGCTCAGGGCCCGGATGGCCTCCTTGGAGAAGCCGCGCCGCTTGAGCCCCACCAGGTTGAGGCCGTGGGCCTGGGCCGGGTTACCATTGATCATCACGTAGGCCGGGGTGTCCTTGGTGATGATCGAGCCACCGCCGGCCATGGCGTGGTCACCGAAGCGGCAGAACTGATGGATCGCCGAGAGGCCGCCGATGATGACGAAGTCGCCCATGCTCACGTGACCCGCGAGGGTCACCTGATTGGCGAAGATGCAGTCGTTGCCGATCACGCAGTCATGGCCCACGTGGACGTAGGCCATGAAGAGGTTGCGCGAGCCGATGAGGGTCTCGCCGCGGTCCTGGACGGTGCCGCGGTGCAGCGTCGCCCCTTCGCGGATGACGTTATCGTCGCCCATCACCAGGCGGGTCGGCTCGCCGGCGTACTTCTTGTCCTGGCAGTCCTCGCCCACCGAGGCGAACTGGAAGATGCGGGTCCGCGCGCCCAGCACGGTGGGTCCCTTGATCACGACATGGGGACCGATCCGGCTGCCGGCGCCGATCTCGACATCGGGCCCGATCACGGTGAAGGGACCGACCTCGACGTCATCGGCCAGGCGCGCCTCGGGGTCGATGAGGGCGGTGGGGTGTATCAAGCGACCTTCCTCTCGGCACAGGTGATGTCGGCCTCGCAGGCCAGCTCGCCGCCGACGGTAGCCCGGCAGACGAACTTCCAGATGCCGCGCTTGGTGCGCTCGACGCGGGCCTCCAGCACCAGCTGGTCGCCGGGCATCACCGGGCGCTTGAAGCGCACGTTATCGCTGGCCACGAGGTAGTAGACGTAGCCATCGGCGGGCAGCTTGTTGACGGTCTTGAAGCCGAGGATGCCACAGGCCTGGGCCAGGGCCTCGACCACCATCACGCCGGGCATGATCGGGTGGTGCGGGAAATGGCCGTTGAAGAAGGGCTCGTTGATGCTGACATTCTTGTAGGCAACGATGGATTCCCCCAGCGTGAGCTCCGTGACCCGATCCACCAGCAGGAAGGGGTAGCGGTGGGGCAGATATTCACGAATCTCGTTGATGTCCATTACCATCGTAGCGACCTCTGAAATGACAGGATGCCCCTCCCTCGGAGGGACACGGCCGGCACTCGGGGCGCCGGCAAAGACTGGCGGTGGATTATACCGCCCTGTGAGGGGGCCTCAACTGCTGCGACCGGCCTTCTCGAGCCGCGACAGGCGACGGGCGATGTCGTCGAGCTGCTTGAAGCGCACCGCATTGCGACGCCACTGGGCATTGTCCATGGAGCCGGTGCCCGACGAATAGATGCCGGGCTCGAGGATCGAATTGGTCACCAGGCTCATGCCGGTGACCTGCACCCCGTCGGCGATGGTCAGGTGGCCGGAGAGTCCGACCCCGCCGCCCAGCATGCAGTGCTTGCCCACCCGGGTGGAGCCCGCGATGCCCACGCAGCCGGCCAGGGCGCTGTGATCCCCGATCTGCACGTTGTGGGCGATCTGCACCTGGCTGTCGATCTTCACGTCATCGCCGATCACGGTGTCGCCGAGCGCCCCGCGGTCGATGCTCGAACAGCTGCCGACCTCGACGTCATCGCCCAGCACCACGCCGCCCAGCTGGGCGATCTTGTGCCAGCGCCCGCCGTCGTGGGCGAAGCCGAAGCCGTCGCCGCCGATCACGCAGCCGCTGTGCAGGATGGCCCGGTGCCCGATCACCACTCCGTGGCAGACGGTGACATTGGCATGCAGGCGAGAGCCGGGGCCGATGCACGAATCCGCCCCCACCACGCAACCCGGGCCGACCACCACCTCGTCACCCAGCTCGACCCCGGACTCGACCACCGCCTGGGGGCCGATGGCCACGTTCTCGCCCAGCCGGACGTCGTCGGCGACCACCGCCGTGGGATGGATGCCGGCCGGGGTGCGCCCGGCCAGGGGGTCGAAGAGGCGCGACAGCTCGGCATACCCCAGGTAGGGGTTATCCAGCTCCAGGCGCGTCACCGGGCAGGCCTCGCCATGGTCGGGGGCCAGCAGCACCGCCGCCGCCCGCGTCTGGGGCAGATCCTTGAGGTAGGCGCGGTTGGCGAGAAAGGCCACCTGATCCGGCGTCGCGTCCCGGAGCGTGGCCAGGCCACTCACCCGCCGCTCGCCGTCACCCTTCAGGCGGGCTCCCAGGCGCTCGGCGATCTCGGCCAGTGTGAGGGTTCGGGCGTCTTGGTTCATGGGGACTCGCTGTCGTGGCGGGCGGACGGCCGGCTCAGTATCAGTAGAGGGTATTGAGGATCTCGGTGACTTCCCCGGTCAGATCCTGAAGGTCCCGTTCAGCATGCAACACGCCGTTCGGGTCCACCAGCACCTCGACGCCGTGGCGATCGATGACCTGCTGGACCGCCTGGTCGAGCCTGGGCTCGGCCTGCTGGAGGAACGCCTTCTCCGACTGCTGTCGCGCCTGGCCGATCTCCCGGCGCAGCTGCTCGAAGCGCTGCCCCTTGCGCTGGAACGCCTGGAGGGTGGTGCGCCGCTCGGTCTCGGTCATGCTCTCGCCCTGCTGCAGGCGCTGCTGCATCTGCTGGAGCTCCGCGCCCAGGGCCTCGGCCTCCTGCTGCTGGTCCGCGAGGCGATTGCGCAGCTCGTTCATGGAACGCTGGGCGGCATCGGTCTCCATCAGCGCGGCCCGCCAGTCGAGCACGGCCACCTCGGCGGCCTGGGCCGGCAGGGTGACGGCGATCAGCAGGCCGAGGCAGAGGGCGGCGGGCAGCGTGCGCATGCGGAGGACTCCTCGAGGCAAGGCCGGATCAGAAGGTCTGACCCAGCGAGAACTGGAAGAACTGGGTGTCGTCACCCTCCTTGTCGTTGAGCGGCTCGGCGACACTGAAGGTCAGCGGCCCCACCGGCGTCAGCCAGGAGAGCCCGATCCCCGCGCTGTAGCGCAACTCGCCCAGATCCACCCCGGACTCGCACTGCTGGCGGTCGGCATCCTCCTGGAGCACCGCGTAGCAGTCCGTCAGGTAGGTGTTGCCGGCATCCAGGAACAGCGAGGCCTGGAGGGAGCGCTGGTCCTCTACGAAGGGCATCGGGAAGAGCACCTCGGCGCTGCCCTCCACCAGGACGTTGCCGCCCAGGGTTCTGTCGTTGCCCGCGGCACGGGCGGTGGTGCCCGACCCCAGGGTATTGCCGGTGAAGCCGCGCACCGAGCCCAGGCCGCCGGAGAAGAAGTTCTCGTAGAACGGGTAGGGGTCGTTACCGATGCTGTCCGCATAGCCCAGTTCGCCGCTGAACTTCAGCCCCCAGGTCTGCTCCTCGTTGAACGGAACGATCTGGCGGGCCCGGGCCCGCAGCTTGTAGTACTCGGCATCGCTGCCCGGCACCGCGGTTTCCAGCGACAGCCGCTGATAGTTGCCGGCCGTGGGCATGATGCCGCGATTGAGGTTGTTGCGCGTCCAGCTGGCGGTCAGCTTCAGGCTCTGGGCCTCGCTGCCCTGGTCCTCCACGTAGCGCTGGACCTCGGAGGACGTGTCGCGATAGGTCTTGATCGACAGGTCCTCGACGCTGGTGCCGAAGTTGAGCCGGGTCAGCTCGTTGATCGGGTAGCCGAGGTTGATGCCCCCACCGAAGGAATCGGTAGAGTAGGTCGAGATGTCGGAATCCTCGTAGTCCGTCTCGCGATAGAAGAGGCTGTAGCCGCGCGAGATGCCGCTCAGGGTCCAGTAGGGGTCGGTGAAGCCGAAGTTGAGGCTGGTGAAGGTGTCGCTGCGCTGGGCGCCGACGTTGACCCGGTTACCGGTGCCCAGGAAGTTGTTCTGGGACAGCGAGGCCCCGTAGATGACCCCGGCGCTCTGGGAGAAGCCGATGCTCGCCGAGATCGAGCCCGAGGGCTGCTCCTCCACCGTGTAGGTGACATCGAGCTTGTCGGGCTCCCCCGCCACGGGACGCGTCTCCACGGCGACCTGCTTGAAGAAGCCCAGGCGCTCCAGGCGCTGGCGCGACTGGCTGATCGACTCGGTGGAGGCGGGCGCCCCCTCCATCTGGATCATCTCGCGACGCAGCACCTCGTCCTGGGTGGTGGTGTTGCCGACGAACTCGATGCGCCGCACATAGGCGCGCCGGCCGGGCTCGACCCGGAAGGTCAGGTCCACGGTATCGCCGGACGTGGCGACCTCGGGAATGCCATCGACGTTGGCGAAGGCGAATCCCTCGGCGCCGAGGCGCGAGCGCAGGGCCTCCGAGGAGGCGGTGACGTCGCTGCGCGAGAAGATCTCGCCGCTCTCCACTTCCAGCAGCTGGCGGGCCTCGCGCTCGGCGATCCTCAGGTCGCCGGAGAACCGGATGTCCCCGAGGCGATACTGATTGCCCTCGTCGATGTTCACGGTGACGAAGATCCGCGACTTGTCGGGGCTGATCGAGACCTGGGAGGACTCGATGTTGAAGTTCACGTAGCCGCGATCCAGGTAGAAGGAGCGCAGCCGCTCCAGGTCGCCGGCCAGGGCCTCGCGGGAATACTCGTCGCTCGAGAACCAGCCGAAGAACCAGCCGGGCCTGTCCTCAAGCTCGAAGACCTCCCTGAGGGTCTCGTCGTCGAAATCCCGGTTGCCGACGATGTTGATCTGGCGGATCTTGGCGACCGCCCCCTCGTCGATGTCGATGTTGACCCGGACCTGCCCCTCGCCCACCTCCTCGACGGAGGTCTCGATGCGGGCACTGTAGCGTCCCTGGGACTGGTAGACGCCCTCCAGCTCGCGCTGGATCTCCTCGAGAGTGGAGAGCTGGAGGACCTGCCCCTCGTCGAGGCCGGCCTGCTTGAGGCCGTCGCGCAGGTCATCGTCGGGAATCTGGCTGTTGCCCTCGATGTCGATGCGCGCGATGGTCGGCCGCTCCACCACCTGGATGATCAGCACGTCACCCTCGCGGGCCAGGCTGACGTCCTCGAACAGGCCGGTGGCGAAGAGCTCCCGAGCCGCGTCGGCCAGTTCGCGATCATCGACGCGATCGCGAGCGCTGACAGGAAAGGCGTTGAACACGGAGGCGGGGGAGACCCGCTGCAACCCTTCAACCCTTATGTCGGAAACGTCGAAAGGTTCCGCCAGTGCCGCCTGGGCACCGGCGAGCAGCAGCGCCGCCAGTCCGATGGTCTTGATTTTCATGCAGTCGATTCGCTCGCGTTGATCTGCCGTCCTGTCCAGACAGGCACCTTATACATTTGTACTGGCCACTGACAAGCCGACACCCGGCTACCAGAGCCGCATCAGGTCGAAATAGAGGGCCATCAGCATCAGGGTGCCCACCAGGGCAAGGCCGATGCGCAACCCCACCGCCTGGGCCTGTTCGGAGACCGGGCGGCCACGGACCACCTCGACCAGGTAATAGAGCAGGTGGCCGCCATCGAGCACCGGGATCGGCAGCAGGTTCAGCACCCCCAGGCTGATCGAGAGGTAAGCCAGGAAGCTGACGAAGCTCTCGAGGCCGCTGCGCGCCGAGTCACCGGCGATGCGGGCGATGGTGATGGGGCCGGAGAGGTTGCTCGGCGAGATCAGGCCCACCACCATCTTGCGGATGGCGCCCAGGGTCAGCACCGTCATCTCGCCGGTCTTGGACAGGGACTCCCCGACGGCCGCCAGGGGCCCATAGCGGATCTCGCGGCGATACTCGTCGGGCCAGGTGACGGCCTCGACGCCGGCGCCGATGTAGCCGATGGTCACGCCCTCCTCCAATTCGTTCGCGCGGGGCGTGAGGGAAAAGACGCGCCGTTCGCCGTCGCGGCGCACCGCGATTTCGAGGGGCTCACCGGGGCTGGCGCGGACGTGGTCGACGAAGGCCATCCAGTCCGCCACCGGCTCGCCGTCCACCGCCACCACCTCGTCCCCGGCCTGCAGGCCGGCCTCGGCCGCGGCCTCGCCGTCGACCACCTGGCCCAGCACCGCCGGGATCTCGGGCCGCCAGGGGGTCACCCCCAGGCTCGTCAGCGGACGCGGCGGATCCTGGCGCACCAGCCACTGCTCCACCGGCAGCCGATAGGTCCGGGGCGTGGCGGCCACCTCGTCGCGGGCCGCCACCTGGAGCTCGCCGCTCTCGCCGATGGCCGCAACCAGCTTGAGGTTGATGTCGTCCCAGGAGTGGACCGCATCGCCCTGCACCGCGGTGATCTCCTGGCCGGCCACGAGCCCGCCGCGGCTGGCCGGGGAGTCCGGCGCCACGCTGCCGATCACCGGCGCCACCGTGGTGGTGCCGGCCACGAACAGCGCCCAGTAGGCGACGATGGCCAGCAGGAAGTTGGCCAGGGGCCCGGCGGCGACCACCGCGATGCGCTGCCAGACCGTCTTGTTGTTGAAGGCGAGGTGTCGCTCGGCGGGGTCCACGGGGCCCTCGCGCTCGTCGAGCATCTTGACGTAGCCGCCCAGCGGGATGGCGGCCACCGCGAACTCGGTGCCGTGACGATCCCGGCGGGACCAGAGCGGCTTGCCGAAGCCCACCGAGAAGCGCAGCACCTTGACGCCGCAGCGCCGCGCCACCCAGAAGTGGCCGAACTCGTGAAAGGTGATCAAGAGGCCGAGCACCACGATGACGGCCAACACGTTCTGGATCAGGCCCACGGCAGTCTCCTTGCAGTCAACGGGGTCGAGGCGCGAGCGTCATCGCCGCGCCAGCCAGGCATGCGCCGCCTGGCGGGCGAGAGCATCGGCCTCGAGGATCGTCTCGAGGTCCTGGGCGGGCTCGACCGGACGCGCATCGCGCACTCTCGCCACCAGCTCGCCGATGCCGGTGAACCCGAGGCGGCCGTCGAGGAAGGCCTCCACGGCCACCTCGTTGGCGGCATTGAGCACCGCCGGCGCCGTCCCTCCCGCCGCCATGGCCTCCCGGGCCAGGCGCAGGCAGGGAAAGGCCGACTCGTCGGCGGGCTCGAAGTCGAGCCGGGCGACCTGGAAGAGGTCCAGGGCCTCGACCCCGGCGGCGATGCGCTCCGGCCAGGCCAGGCCGTAGGCGATGGGCGTGCGCATGTCGGGATTGCCGAGCTGCGCGATCACCGAGCCGTCGCTGTAGGCCGCCATCGAGTGGATCACGCTCTGCGGGTGCACCACCACCTGAATCTGGTCGGGGCGGGCATCGAAGAGCCAGCAGGCCTCGATCAGCTCGAGCCCCTTGTTCATCAGGGTTGCGCTGTCCACCGAGATCTTGCGTCCCATGGACCAGTTGGGATGGGCGCAGGCCTGGTCGGGCGTCACCGCCGCGAGGTCGCTCGACGTCCAGCCGCGGAAGGGGCCGCCGGAGGCGGTCAGCAGCAGCTGCGTCACCCCGTGCCGGGCGAGGCCGCCACGATGCTCGACGGGTAGACACTGGTAGATGGCATTATGTTCGGAATCGATGGGCAGGAGGGTGGCGTCATGGCGGGCCACCGCGTCCATGAACAGCGCCCCGGACATCACCAGGGCCTCCTTGTTGGCGAGAAGCACCCGCTTGCCGGCGCGCACGGCGGCCAGCGTCGGCAGCAGGCCGGCGGCACCGACGATGGCCGCCATCACGGTATCCACCTCAGCGGCCTCGGCCACCTCGACCTGGGCATCGGCCCCGGCGCGCACCTCGGTCGCGAGCCCCGCCTCGGCCAGGCGCTCGCGCAGCCAGGCAGCATCGCCCTCGGCCTCGAGCACGGCCACCGCGGGCCGGTGGACCCGGCACTGGGCCAGCAGCGTCTCCCGGGAGCGATGGGCGGTCAGCGCATGCACCCGGTAGCGGTCCGGGTGAAGGGCCAGCACCTCCAGGGTGCTGGTGCCGATGGAGCCGGTCGCGCCCAGCACGGTCACGTGGCGCAGGGTCACAGCAGGCTCCCGTGCAGCAGGGCGAACAGCGGTACCGCGGCGGTCAGGCTGTCGATGCGGTCCAGCACGCCGCCGTGGCCCGGCAGCAACTGGCTCGAATCCTTGATGCCCCGATGCCGCTTGAGCATGCTCTCGAGCAGATCCCCCAGCACCGAGACCAGGGTCACCAACAGGGTCGCCCCCAGCAGCGCGAGGCCGGAGGCGAGACCGAGCCCCTGCCACAGGGCGAAGACGATTGCCAGCACGGCGGTGACGGCGAGGCCACCGGCCACGCCCTCGCGGGTCTTGCCGGGACTGACGCTGGGCGCCAGCTTGCATCGCCCGAAGGCCCGGCCGACGAAGTAGGCGCCGATGTCGGCGCCCCAGACCAGCAGCAGCACGAAGAGCAGCCAGACGGCGCCGCTGTCGCGCAGCAGGTTGAAGCCCACCCAGGTCGGCAGCAGCACCCAGAGCCCCATGGCCAGGCGCATGCCGGTCGACTGCCACTGCGACAGGCGGTCAGGATAGCCGGTCACCCAGTAGAGGTTGACCAGCCAGCCCAGCGCGCCCAGCCACAGCGGCCAGGTCGCCAGGGCGATGCCGGAGGACCAGCACAGCGCCATCAGCACGGCGAGGCCGGCCACCGGCAGCAGGCGGCGGGCCGGCGCGGTGATGCCGGCGAGGTTGGCCCACTCCCAGGCCGCCAGCAGCACGATGGCGGCCGTGAAGAGGCCGAAGGCCGCGCCCTCGAGGCCGAACAGGCCGGCCAGGGCCAGCGGCGCCAGCCAGGCCGCGGTGATGATCCGTTGTCTTAGCACGTTGCTAGCCACCCTGCTGCGCCTCGAGCTGTTCGTCGGTCATGCCGAAGCGCCGCTGGCGCCCCTGGAAGTCGGCCAGGGCGCGGTCGAAGGCCTCGCCGTCGAAGTCGGGCCACAGCACGGGCGTGAAATGGAGCTCGGCATAGGCCATCTGCCAGAGCAGGAAGTTGGAGATGCGCTTCTCGCCGCTGGTGCGGATGCACAGGTCCACCGGGGCATCGCCGGCCAGGCTGATCTCCTCGTCCATGGCCTGCTCGTCGATCGCCTCGGGGTCGAGCTCACCGGCGGCGACCCGCTCCGCCAGCCGACGCGCGGCACAGGCGATGTCCCAGCGCCCACCATAGTTCGCCGCGATCACCAGATGAAGGCCGGTGTTGTCGCTGGTCAGCGCCTCGGCGCTGTCGATGTGCTTCTGGATCGAGGCGGAGAAGCCGCTGCGGTCACCGATCACGGAGAGCCGGATGCCATGGCGGTGAAGCTTCTTCACCTCGCGCTGGAGCGCCATGAGGAAGAGCTCCATGAGGGCATTGACCTCACTGGCGGGGCGCTTCCAGTTCTCGCTGGAGAAGGCGAACAGCGTGAGGGTCTCGATGCCGCGCTCGGCGGCGCGGCGGATGACGGCACGCACCGCCTCGACGCCTGCATGGTGGCCGCGGATGCCGGAGAGGCCGCGGGCCTTCGCCCAGCGATTGTTGCCGTCCATGATAATGGCGACATGGCGGGGCAGCGGGGGCTCGTGGGAAGCGGGCCCGTGGTCGGAGGATGCCGCGCTGCGGGTGGACTGCGGTGACGTCATGATGTCTCGCATGGCGGGTAAGAGCATGAAGGCCGACGAGCCGCGGACCGGGTGCCCGCGGCTCGTCGAGGGGCGATCCGTCGCCGGCGGCGCCGCTCGCCGGTGCCGCCCGCCGTCCTCAGACCTGCATCAGGTCGTGTTCCTTGGACTCCAGCGCCTTGTCGATCTCGGCGACGATGCCGTCGGTGAGCTTCTGGATCGCCTCCTCGGCCTGGTGTTGCTCGTCCTCGGTGATCTCCTTCTCCTTGAGCAGCGCCTTGAAGTCGCCGTTGGCGTCACGGCGCACGTTGCGCACCGCGACACGGGCATGCTCGGCCTCCTGGCGAGCCTGCTTGATGTAGCCCTTGCGGGTCTCCTCGGTCAGCATCGGCATGGGCACGCGAATCACGTTGCCGGCGCTGGCCGGGTTGAGCCCCAGGTCGGAGGTCATGATGGCCTTCTCGATCTTGGGCACCATCTGCTGCTCCCAGGGGACCACGGTCAGGGTCCGGGCGTCCTCGACGTTGATCGAGGCCACCTGGTTGAGCGGCACCTGGCCACCGTAATAGTCGACGGTCACCGCATCCAGGATACTGGGGTGCGCCCGACCGGTGCGGATCTTGTTGAAGTTGGCGTGAAGGCCCTCGAGGCTCTTCTTCATGCGGCTTTCCGCATCCTTCTTGATGTCGTCGATCACTGTCTCACCCTCTGTCAATCAGCGTGCCTTCCTTGCCACCCACCACCAGGTTCAGCAGGGCGCCCGGCTTGTTCATGTTGAAGACCCGCACCGGCATGTCATGGTCCCGCACCAGGCAGATGGCGGTCAAATCCATCACGCCGAGCTTCTGGTCGAGCGCATCATCATAGGTCAGCTGCTCGTACTTGACCGCATCGGCGTGCTTGACGGGATCCTTGTCGTAGACCCCGTCCACCTTGGTGGCCTTGACCACCACGTCGGCATCGATCTCGATGCCGCGCAGACAGGCCGCGGAGTCGGTGGTGAAGAAGGGGTTGCCGGTACCGGCCGAGAACAGTACCACGTCCCCGGACGTCAGGTAGCGGATGGCGGTCCGGCGGTCGTAATGTTCCACCACGCCGCTCATGGGAATCGCCGACATCACCCGCGAACGGATGTTGGAGCGCTCCAGAGCGTCGCGCATGGCCAGGGCGTTCATCACCGTGGCCAGCATGCCCATGTGATCACCGGTGACCCGGTCCATGCCCGCCTCGTGCAGGGCCGCACCGCGGAACAGGTTGCCGCCACCGACCACGATACCGACCTGGACGCCGATGCCCACCAGCTGGCCGATCTCCAGCGCCAGGCGATCCAGCACCTTCGGGTCGATGCCGAACTCGGCATCTCCGGTCAGGGCCTCGCCGGAGAGCTTGAGCAGGATGCGCTTGTACTTGGATACCTCGGCACGGGACTTCTCGGGCTTGCTGGGGGCAGGGTGATCGGCACTGGTCATGGGATCTCTCCGGGATTCTCGACGCATGGGACCTGGTGGATGGCCGGATCTACCGGCCGGATACGCGAAGGCGTGCGCTCGCGCGCACGCCATCGTCACACTGGAACCTGCGACCTCAGCTGCGCTTGGCCTGTTCCATCACTTCCGCGGCGAAGTCGACCTCTTCCTTCTCGATGCCCTCGCCCACCTCGAAGCGGGTGAAGCCGATCACCTCGCCGCCGGCGGCCTTGACGAACTCGGCCACGGACTGGTCGGGATTCTTGACGAAGGGCTGCTCGGTCAGGCTGTTCTCGGCCAGGTACTTCTTCAGGCGACCCTGGACCATCTTCTCGGCGATCTGCTCCGGCTTGCCGGCCATGTCCGGCTGGGCCAGGATGATCGCCTTCTCGTCGTCCAGCTGCTCCTGGGGCATGTCCTCGGGACGTGCCACGGCCGGGTTGATGGCGGCGACGTGCATCGCGACGTCCTTGGCCGCCTGGGCGTTGCCGCCCTTCAGGGTGGTCAGCACGCCGATGCGGCCACCGTGGACGTACTCGCCCACCAGGTTGCCCTCGCCGGCCTCGACCACGACGCAGCGACGCACGCCGATGTTCTCGCCGATCTTCTGCACCAGCTGCTCGCGAGCGGTCTCGAGTTCGCCATCCATCACGGCGGCGACGTCCTCGCTCTTGGCGGCGAAGAAGGCGTCGGCGATCTTGTCGGCGAAGACCTTGAAGTTGTCGTCACGGGCGACGAAGTCGGTCTCGGAGTTGATCTCGACCATCACGCCGTAGCTGCCGTCGTCGGCCACGCGGGTGACCACGGCGCCTTCGGCGGCGGTGCGGCCGGCCTTCTTGGCGGCCTTGAGCCCGGAGTTCTTGCGCAGGTTCTCGATCGCCTGCTCGATGTCACCATCGGTCTCGGTGAGTGCCTTCTTGCACTCCATCATGCCGAGCCCGGTACGCTCGCGCAGTTCCTTGACCTGGGAGGCGCTGATAGCTGCCATGGTAGTGTCCTCTGAAATGGTTCGACCTGGATAAAACGCGGAAAACAAGAGAGAAAAGGGGGCCGGGGCCCCCTTCGCCTGTCCGGCGGGCCGCCACCGGAGTGGCGGCATGCGGGCCGGCCCAGGCGGGCCGACGATCACTCGGCGGCGGCGTCGCTCTGGCTCTCTTCGGCTTCGGTGACCTCGACGAACTCGTCGGGACGACCTTCCTTCGCACGGGCGCAGGCGTCGGCGACGGCCTTGACGTAGATCTGGATGGCGCGGATGGAGTCATCGTTGCCCGGGATCACGTAATCGACGCCATCGGGATCGGAGTTGGTATCCACCACGCCGATGACCGGGATGCCCAGCTTGTTCGCCTCGTTGATGGCGATGCGCTCGTGATCGACGTCGATCACGAACAGGGCATCGGGCAGGCCGCCCATTTCCTTGATACCACCCACGGACCGCTCGAGCTTCTCCTGCTCGCGGGTCGCCATCAGCACTTCCTTCTTGGTCAGCTTCTCGAAGGTGCCGTCCTCGTGCATGGTCTCGAGGTCGCGCAGGCGCTTGATGGAAACGCGGATGGTCTTGTAGTTGGTCAGCATGCCGCCGAGCCAGCGGTGGTTGACGAACGGCTGGCCGACGCGGTTGGCCTCTTCCTTGATGATCTTGCTCGCGCTGCGCTTGGTGCCGACGAACATGATCTTGTTGTTGGCCGCGGCCATCTTCTCGACCACATCGATGGCCTCGTTGAGGGCCGGCAGGGTGTGCTCGAGGTTGATGATGTGGATCTTGTTGCGGGCACCGAAGATGTACTTGGACATCTTCGGGTTCCAGTACTTGGTCTGGTGACCGAAGTGAGCACCTGCCTTCAGCAGGTCACGCATGTTGACGTGTGCCATGGATGACTCCTGGAAAATCGGGTTAGGCCTCCACGCACCCCATGGATCCGACCGCCGGGATGAACCGACAGCACCCGGGACCATGTGACGGTGCATGTGTGTTTTCAAGGCATTGCATTGATTGATGCACTTTCCCGAGCCTAACGGAGGTGTCGACGGATCGGCGGGGCTCCGCGATTGCAGGAAAGCGCGCAGCTTTATACCATGGATGGCCTCCGAGATGAAGTCGTCCGATGCTCGAGCCCGCCGATGTCCGGGCGACACCACCCCTGATTCGAGATTCCATGAACGTACCCATCAAGACGCCCGACGAGATCGAGAAGATGCGCGAGGCGGGTCGCCAGGCCGCCAGCGTGTTCGAGATGATCATCCCCCACGTGAAGGCCGGCGTGAGCACCGGCGAGCTGGACCGGCTCTGCCACGACTACATCGTCGACGAGCTGGGCTCCACCCCGGCGCCGCTCAACTACCACGGCTTCCCCAAGTCGATCTGCACCTCGATCAACCACGTGGTCTGCCACGGCATCCCGGATGACGCCAAGAAACTCAAGAAGGGCGACATCATGAACATCGACATCACCGTGAAGACCGCCGACGGCTATCACGGCGACTCGAGCATGATGTTCATCATCGGCGAGACCATCCAGGGCGAGCGCCTCTGTCGGGTCACCCAGGAGTGCCTTTACCGCAGCATCGCTCTGGTCCGTCCGGGCGTGCACCTCTCCGAGCTGGCCCGCGCCATCCAGTCCCACGCCGAGGCCAACGGCTACTCGGTGGTGCGCGACTTCTGCGGGCACGGCATCGGCGCCGGCTTCCACGAGGATCCCCAGATCCTGCACTACGACGGCTATGCCCCGGAGGCCGACATCGCCCTCGAGGAAGGCATGTGCTTCACCATCGAGCCGATGATCAACGTCGGCAACCACCAGACCAAGGTGCTGCGCGACGGCTGGACCGCCGTGACCAAGGACAGGAGTCTGACCGCCCAGTGGGAACACACCCTGCTGGTCACCGCCACGGGGGTGGAGGTGCTCACCGCCCGTCGCGACGAAGACCTCTCCTTCCTCGACCGCTGAGTCGACCGCCATGCTCCTGCACCACTACTGCTTCGTGCCCGATGACAGCCTCTTCGACGTCGAGGCCTTCCGGGCCGAGCTCGCCGGCGAGCGCTCTCCGGTCGCCCCCTTCAAGGCGGCACTGCGCGACATCCAGGCCCGCCTCGACGAGCGCTTCCGCGCCGGCGCGGACATCCGCGACCTGGTGCATGGCCGGGCCTGGTGCCTGGACCGCCTGCTGGCCATCGCCTGGGAACAGCACGACTGGCCCGACGACGGGGTGGCCCTGGTCGCCGTGGGCGGCTACGGCCGCGGCGAGCTGCACCCCCACTCCGACATCGACCTGCTGCTGCTGCTCGAGCAGGACGACGACACGCCCTATCGCGAGCCGCTGACGGCCTTCATCACCTTCCTGTGGGACATCGGCCTGGAGATCGGCCACAGCGTGCGATCGCTCGCCGACTGCGAGCGCGAGGCCGAGGCCGACGTGACGGTGATCACCAACCTGCTCGAGACCCGCACCCTGGCCGGCCCCGAGCGGCTGCGCGAGGCGATGCAGGTACGGCTCGCCACCGACCGGCTGTGGCCGGCGGACCGCTTCTTCGAGGCCAAGTGGCAGGAGCAGATCAGCCGCCACTACCGCTACAACAACTCCGAGTACCACCTCGAGCCCAACATCAAGAGCTCGCCCGGCGGGCTGCGCGACATCCAGATGATCGGCTGGGTGGCCAAGCGCCACTTCGGCACCCAGCGCTACGAGGACCTGGTCGCCGGCGGCTTCATGAACGATGCCGAACTGCGCATCCTCAGCCAGGGCCAGGCCTTCCTCTGGCAGGTCCGCTACGCCCTGCACATCCTCACCGACCGTGCCGAGGACCGCCTGCTGTTCGATCACCAGCGCACCATCGCCGAGCTGTTCGGCTTCCGCGACACCCCGGAGCGCCTGGCCGTCGAGCAGTTCATGAAGCGCTACTATCGCCATGTCACGGCGCTGGCCGGGCTCAACGACATGCTGCTGCAGCACTTCGACGAGGCCATCCTGCATGCCGGCCAGGAACTCCCCACGGTGCCGCTCAACGAGCGCTTCGAGATCAAGGGGAGCTACATCCAGGCCCGCTCGCGCAACGTCTTCCGCAGGCGCCCCTCGGCGCTCCTCGAGCTCTTCCTGTTGATGGCCGAGCACCCGGAGATCGAGGGGGTGCGCGCCGATACCATCCGCCTGCTCCGTGACCACCGCCACCAGATCGATGATCTCTACCGCGACGACCTCCGCCACCAGAGCCTGTTCATGGCGCTGCTGCGCTCCGGCGGCAACGTCGCCCGCCAGCTGCGGCGCATGAACCGCTATGGCTTGCTCGGCAAGTACCTGCCCGAGTTCGGCCAGGCCGTGGGGCTGATGCAGCACGACCTCTTCCACATCTACACCGTGGACGCCCACACCCTGCGCCTGCTCAAGTGCATCCACGGGTTCCGCAAGCCCGAGGCCCGCGAGGAGTTCCCGGTGGCTGCCAACCTGATCCACCAGCTGCCCAAGCTGGAACTGCTGTGGATCGCCGGGCTCTACCACGACATCGGCAAGGGCCGCGGTGGCGACCACTCGATCCTGGGCGCCCGGGACGCCGAGGCCTTCTGCGAGCGCCACGGGCTCTCCAGCCGCGACACCCGCCTGGTCACCTGGCTGGTGGAGCACCACCTGATGATGTCCATGGTGGCCCAGAAGCGCGACATCACCGACCCGGACGTGATCGCCGAGTTCGCCCGCCTGGTGGGCGACGAGACCCGGCTCGACTACCTCTACGTGCTGACGGTGGCCGACATCAACGCCACCAACCCGACCCTGTGGAACGGCTGGCGGGCCTCGCTGATGCGCCAGCTGCTCATGGAGACCAAGCGCGCCCTGCGCCGCGGCCTGGAGAACCCCCTGGAGCGCGACGACTGGGTGCAGGAGACCCGCAGCGAGGCCCACTCGCTGCTGGCCACGGTGGGCGCCGACATGGCGCGGGTCGACCGGCTCTGGGAGTCCCTGGGCGAGGACTACTTCCTGCAGTACGCGCCCAGCGAGATCGTCTGGCAGACCCAGGGCATCCTCGACCACGACGACAGCCAGCTGCCGCTGATCCTGATCAACGCCCCCGTCGACGACATGGCCGAGGGCGGCACCAAGGTGTTCATCCACACCCGCTCCGTGGACGACCTCTTCGCCGCCACCGCCGCCGCCATGGACCAGCTGGGGCTGTCGATCCACGATGCCCGTATCGCCACGTCCAGCAACGACTGGACGCTGAACACCTTCATCGTGCTGGACGATCACGGCCAGGCGATCCGCGAGCGCGATCGCATCGAGACGATCCGCCGCCACCTGGTGGAGGAGCTCGACGACCCGGACGACTACCCGCAGATCGTCACCCGGCACACCCCGCGCCAGCTCAAGCACTTCCGGGTGCCCACCGAGGTCAGCATCGAGCAGGACCCGGCCAACGAGCGCACCCTGCTCGAGCTCGTCGCCCCCGACCGCCCCGGCCTGCTGGCCCGGGTGGGGCGCATCTTCATGGAGCAGGACATCGCGCTGTCGGCGGCCAAGATCGCCACCCTCGGCGAACGCGTCGAGGACGTCTTCTTCATCACCGACAAGGCCGGCGCGCCGCTCACCGACCCCGGCCGCCAGCAGCAGCTGCGCGAGCGCCTCATCGAGGTGCTGTCCGTCCCGGGATGAGGCCCCGGGACGGCCGGCGTTTGAGGCCTTCGGGTGCCTTCCCTATAATCGACGCCCTCCCCGCTCGCGTGCCTCACCCCGGCGGGGTCATCACGGATCACGACGCCGGCGCTTGATCGCCCACGGCGCACCTGGACACCCATGAACCCCGATCTCGACGCCCTCAAGCCCTATCCCTTCGAGAAGCTCGCGGCCCTCAGGGCCGGCGTGACGCCGCCCGCGGGCGTGACCTCCATCCCGCTGACCATTGGCGAGCCCCAGCACGCGCCCTACGCCGCCGCGCTCGAGACGCTGCATGCCCACCGGCAGGCCTTCGCCCGCTACCCGGCCACCGCCGGACTCCCCGAGCTGCGTGGCGCCATCGCCGACTGGGCGACCCGGCGCTTCGGGCTCGAGGGCCTCGACGCCGATCACCAGGTGCTGCCGGTCAACGGCACCCGGGAGGCGATCTTCGCCTTCGTGCAGGCGGCGCTGGACCGCACGCGCCCCGCCCGGGTGGCCATGCCCAACCCGTTCTACCAGATCTACGAGGGGGCGACCCTGCTGGCCGGCGGCCAGCCGCTCTACCTGGACTGCGGCGCCGAGACGGACTTCCGCCCGGATATTGAGGCGGTGCCGGCCGAGACCTGGCGCGACGTCCAGCTGGTGTTCCTCTGCTCGCCGGGCAACCCGACCGGCGCGGTGACGCCGCTGGCGGAGTTCGAGCGGCTGATCGCACTGGCCGACGAGTTCGATTTCATCATCGCCTCGGACGAGTGCTATTCCGAGCTCTACCTGGACGAGGCGGCACCGCCCCCGGGGCTGCTCGAGGCCTGTGCGCGCCTGGGCCGCCACGACTACCGGCGCTGCCTGGTGTTCCACTCGCTATCAAAGCGCTCCAACCTGCCGGGGCTGCGCTCGGGCTTCGTGGCCGGCGATGCCGACCTGATCGCCCCCTTCCGGCGCTACCGCACCTACCACGGCTGCGCCATGTCGCTGCCGCTGCAGCACGCCTCGATCACCGCCTGGAACGACGAGGCCCACGTGCGCGCCAACCGCGACGCCTACCGGGAGACGTTCGCCGCGGTCACCGAGATCCTCGCCCCGGTGATGGACTTCCCTGCCCCCGAGGCCGGCTTCTACCTGTGGCCCGCGGTGCCCGGCGGCGACGACGAGGCCTTCACCCGCGCCCTCTACGCCGAGGAGCACGTCGGGGTGCTGCCCGGCAGCTACATGGGGCGCCCGGGACGCCACGGCGTGAACCCCGGCGCCGGGCGCCTGCGCCTCGCCCTGGTGGCCGAGGTGGCGGCTACCGCCGAGGCCGCGCGACGGATCCGCCGCTTCATCGAGAGGAGCACACGATGCTGACGCTCTACGTGATCAAGAACTGCGACACCTGCCGCCGCGCCCGCAAGGCCCTGGACGAAAAGGGCATCCCCTTCCAGGTCCATGACCTGCGCGAGGACGGCCTCTCGGCCCCGCTGCTGGAACACATCCTCCACCGGGTGCCGATCATGGAGGTGCTCAACCGGCGCAGCACCACCTGGCGCCAGCTGAGCGAGAATGACAAGGCCGATCTCGATGCCAACACGGCCCGCCAGCTGCTGCTGTCGCACCCCACCCTGCTCAAGCGACCGCTGCTCGATACCGGCGACGAGATCCTCGTCGGCTACCGCGACGGCGACTACGACTCACTCTAGGGGCTAACGCCCCTCCCCCACGTTTTCAGAGGACACCTTCCCATGCTGAGCTTTGCACTCGGAATCGGCACCCAAAACACCCAGGGCGACTGGCTGGAGATCTACTATCCGGCCCCGCTGCTCAACCCGGACGCGAGCCTGGTGGAGGCCGCCGCCAAGGTACTCGGCGCCCCCGACGGCAACGCCGCGGTCAGCTTCCTGCCCGAGCAGTGCGGCGAGCTGGCCGGTGCCCTCAAGGCCGCCGGCCACCCCGAGCAGGCGGAGCTCGCCGACGCCCTGGCGGCCAGCCAGCGCCCGCTGGTGGCGATGTTCCTCGACGTGGACACCCCGCCCCAGAGCGCCCCGGAGGTCTACCTCAAGCTGCACCTGCTCTCCCATCGCCTGGTCAAGCCCCACGGCGTCGACCTGACCGGCATGTTCGGCCTGCTGCGCAACATCGCCTGGTCGAGCGAGGGGGCGATCGACATCGAGGAGCTGCCGGCCCGGCGCCTCAAGGCCCGCCTGGAGGGCCGCCCGATCTCCGTGGACTGCGTCGACAAGTTCCCCAAGATGACCGACTACGTGGTGCCCACCGGGGTGCGCATCGGCGACACCGCCCGGGTGCGCCTGGGCGCCTACCTCGGCGAGGGCACCACGGTGATGCACGAGGGCTTCGTCAACTTCAACGCCGGCACCGAGGGGCCGGGCATGATCGAGGGCCGCATCTCCGCCGGCGTGATGGTCGGCAAGGGCTCGGACCTTGGCGGCGGCTGCTCCACCATGGGCACCCTCTCCGGCGGCGGCAACATCGTCATCAAGGTCGGCGAGGGCTGCCTGATCGGCGCCAATGCCGGCATCGGCATCCCGCTGGGGGATCGCTGCACCGTGGAGGCCGGCCTCTACATCACCGCCGGGGCCAAGGTCACCGTGCTCGACGACCAGGGCCAGGTCGCCGACACCGTGGCGGCCCGCGACCTCGCCGGCCAGGACGACCTGCTGCTGCGTCGCAACTCCCAGAACGGCCGCATCGAGTGCCTCACCAACAAGAGCGCCATCGCGCTGAACGAGGCGCTGCATGCCCACAACTGAGGCCCCCGCCCTCTCCCCGACCCTGGCGCTCGCCTTCGAGCTGATCCGCCGTCCCTCGGTGACGCCGGATGACCTGGGCTGCCAGGCGCTGATGATCGAGCGCCTGGAGGCGCTCGGCTTCCAGGTCGAGCGCCTGCCCTACGGGGACGTGGAGAACTTCTGGGCCACCCGCGGCCACCATGGCCCGCTGCTGGCCTTCGCGGGGCACACCGACGTGGTCCCCAGCGGCCCCCACACCCGCTGGGACTTCCCGCCCTTCGAGCCCTGCATCGATGACGACGGCATGCTGAGGGGGCGCGGGGCCGCCGACATGAAGGGCAGCCTGGCGGCGATGATCACCGCGGTGGAGCGCTTCGTGGCGGCCCACCCGGACCACCACGGGCGGATCGGCTTCCTGATCACCTCCGACGAGGAGGGCCCGGCCATCGACGGCACCCGCGCCGTGGTCGAGCACCTGCGCGAGACCCACGATCGCCTCGACTACTGCATCGTCGGCGAGCCCTCCTCCACCGACCGTCTCGGCGACGTGATCAAGAACGGCCGGCGTGGCTCGCTGGGCGGCGTGCTGCACGTCCGGGGGGTCCAGGGCCACGTGGCCTACCCCCACCTGGCGCGCAACCCCATCCACCAGGCGATGCCAGCACTCGACGCCCTGGCCCGGGAGCACTGGGACGCCGGCAACGCCTTCTTCCCCGCCACCAGCTTCCAGATCTCCAACCTCCGCTCGGGCACCGGCGCCACCAACGTCATCCCCGGCGACGTCGAGGTGGTGTTCAACTTCCGCTTCTCCACCGAGGTGACCCACGAGCAGCTCAAGGCCCGCACCGAGGCGCTGCTCGACGCCCACGGCCTCGACTACCGGCTGGACTGGACGCTCAACGGCGAGCCCTTCCTGACCGCCGAGGGCGAACTGGTGGAGGCCGCCGTGTCCGGCGTGGAGGATGCCATGGGGTATCACCCCGCCCTCTCCACCTCCGGGGGCACCTCCGACGGGCGCTTCATCGCCACCCTGGGCAGCCAGGTGGTCGAGCTCGGCCCCTGCAACGCCACCATCCACCAGGTCAACGAGCGGGTGCTCGCCGCCGACCTCGACGACCTCAGCCGGGTCTACGAGGCGGTCCTCGGCCGGCTCTTCGTCACCGGCACGGCAGGGCCCTGAGGCGATCATGGAATCCTATCCCGACATCGAGATCTACCTGGCCAGCGGCGACGTCGCGCGCCTGGATGCCTGGCTGCAGGAGGCCATCGGGGCCGAGCCGCTGACCCCCGCCGGCAAGCGCCAGTGGCGCACCCGCGGACGGCGGGGGGAGGCGGAAGTGCCGGTGCTGCTGGTGGAGAAGGCCGCCGACGGCTTCGCCAGCCTGTGGCTCGACAGCCCCGACACGCCCTGGGCGACGGACGCCGAGTGCGCCCGGGAGGCCGCCGCGCGGCTGGGCTGCGAGGTGCGCTGCTCGCTGGGTGGCTGGCAGCCCGGCGACGACCCGGACCGCTTCCTGCAGGTGCTGCCCGATGGCACCGAGCAGCCGATCGACTGGCCCGACTCGGGGCAATGACCCCGACCCATGGGCCAGACGCGACAACGCCCCGCCGAAGCGGGGCGTTGAACGCATGGCTCGAGCGCCGACGGCCGATGGCACGTCGGGCAGGCGTCAGGTGATGACGGTGACGTCGTCGGCTTGAAGCCCCCGCTCGTTCTGGATGACGTGGTAGCGCACCTTCTGGCCCTCGGCCAGGGTGCGGTGCCCGCGCCCCCGAATGGCCCGGAAGTGGACGAAGACATCCTCGCCATCGTCCCGGGTGATGAAGCCATAGCCCTTGTTGACATTGAACCACTTGACCTCGCCGATCTCGCGATCGTCGTCCTCGACCTCCGCCAGGTTGACCAGCTGCGGGGTGAGCGCATTGACCGCCAGGGTGGCGATCAGCAGCAGCAGGAAGACCGCGGCCACGGCGGCGAAATAGACCGCGGCGACGCCGCCGACCTCGAGGCTGGCAAAAAGCTCGCGGGACAGCGAGCCACCGGTGAGGTGGATGAACAGGGCAATCAGCAGCGGGGCCGGGGCGGCCAGCAGCAGGCTGATGAGACTGCAACGAAACACGACCTTTCGATTCATGGACCTGTAAAACTCTCTGGTGGTGGTGAACGGAAGAAAGGGACCTTCATGCATAACTTCATGCATAAGGGTGCCACGATGAACGGTGACACGCAGCGCGAGGATTCTATCATGAGCGATGACACGACGCCTGACGAGCTGGCACGCCGGCTGGAGGCCCTGGAAAGCCGGATCGCCTACCAGGAGCACTGGCTCGACACCCTGGACGCGGCCGTGGCCGGCCAGGAACGGCGGCTGACGCGCCTCGATCGGCTCAACGCGCTGATGCAGGAACGGCTGCGCGACCAGCGCCAGGCGCTGCAGGACCAGGATGCCACGGCTCCCCGCCCCGAGGACGAGCGGCCGCCGCACTATTAGCCCCGAGGGGCAAGGGGCAAGGGGCAAGGGGCAAGGGGCAAGGAAAGTGTGGCGCCACCATCGGGTGAGCGGCCCCGGGGCATGCCGGAAGGGGGTCCGAGGACCATGGACGGCCGAGGTAGCGCCCAGGGAGGGGTTCACAGCGCCCCCGAACCGGCCTGCCCCCGGATAAGCCGCGGCATCGGGCCGGCAGGCTACCCCCTTCGCCTTGCCCCTACAGCTCGTCGAGGTAGCGCTCGGCGTCCAGCGCCGCCATGCAGCCGGTGCCGGCGGAGGTCACGGCCTGGCGATAGACATGGTCCATCACGTCGCCGGCGGCGAATACGCCCGGCACGCTGGTGGCGGTGGCATTGCCCTCGAGGCCTGATTTCACGGTGATGTAACCGCCGGCCATCTCGAGCTGCCCCTCGAAGATGCCGGTATTGGGGCTGTGACCGATGGCGATGAAGACCCCCGGCGCCGCCAGCTCCTTGGTCTCGCCGGTCTCGGTGGAGCGAAGCCGCACGCCGGTCACGCCGCTGCCGTCGCCCAGCACCTCCTCGAGGGTCTGGTTCCACTCGAGCACCACATTGCCGTTCTCGGCCTTCTCGAACAGCTTGTCCTGGAGGATCTTCTCGGCCCGCAGGCTGTCGCGGCGATGCACCAGGGTCACCTTCGAGGCGATGTTGGAGAGGTAGAGCGCCTCCTCCACGGCGGTATTGCCGCCGCCCACCACCACGACCTCCTTCTGGCGATAGAAGAAGCCATCGCAGGTGGCACAGGCCGAGACCCCCTGGCCCATGAACGCCTGTTCGGACGGCAGGCCCAGGTAGCGCGCGCTGGCACCGGTGGCGATGATCAGGGCATCGCAGGTGTAGGTGCCGTTGTCGCCCTTGAGGGTGAAGGGCCGGTCACGCAGCTCCACCTCGTGGACATGGTCGAAGAGCACCTCGGTGTCGAAGCGCTCGGCATGGCGCTGCATGCGCTCCATCAGCTCGGGACCCTGGACCCCCGTGTCGTCCCCCGGCCAGTTGTCGACGTCGGTGGTGGTGGTCAGCTGGCCGCCGGCCTGGATACCGGTGATCAGCAGGGGCTTGAGGTTGGCACGGGCCGCATAGACGGCCGCCGTGTAGCCGGCGGGGCCGGAGCCCAGGATGATCAGGCGTTCGTGACGCGCTTCGCTCATGACATGACCTCGTGGAGTCGGGAATGGCGCAGTGGACTGGGCGATGCCGACGGGTGCCGACATGGCGCAGGCCGCTGGACGGGTGCCACAGGGGCTCGCGACCGGCGCGCCGCGACGGCTATAGCACGTCGTCGTCGCGCCCCAGCTCGAGCGAGGCGAGTTCGCCACTGACCGGCGACACCTCGATGCGCAGCTGGATCGGGGCACAGCACCGCGGGCAGTCCTCCCAGGTGGCATGGCTGCCCTGGGAGAGGTCGACCAGCAGGTCGAACGGGGTATCGCAGTAGGGGCAGTGCACCCACCGGGACTCGAGCCGTTCCTCATGCATGGGATGTCCGTCCCCTCGTGCCGTGTTGCAGCAATATGGAGGGAGGGGGCCACCATTTCAAGGGCGCCCGGCCAGCGGCGCCAACGGGCAGCGGTTGAAAACCCCTTCTATCATGACCATGTTGCCAGAGAGGTACCAGGAGGGTGACCCCACTCCCCGCGATGCGACAGGAGGACAGACAGCATGAGCAACGAGTCCCTACCGGATACTCTGCAGACGCTGGACGCCGGTGGTACGACCTACCACTACCACAGCCTGCCCAAGGCCGCCGAGGCGCTCGGCAACATCGACCGACTGCCCAAGACGCTGAAGATCCTGCTGGAGAACCAGCTGCGCTTCGCCGATGACGAGAGCGTCGCCCGCGAGGACATGCAGGCGCTGGTCGACTGGCAGCAGCGGGGGCACTCCGATCGCGAGATCGGCTACCGCCCGGCCCGGGTGCTGATGCAGGACTTCACCGGCGTGCCGGGCGTCGTGGACCTGGCCTCCATGCGCGCCGCGGTGGAGTCGCTCGGCGAGGACCCCGCGCGCATCAACCCACTGTCGCCGGTGGACCTGGTCATCGACCACTCGGTGATGGTCGACAAGTTCGGCAACGCCACGGCGTTCAAGGACAACGTCGCCATCGAGATGGAGCGCAACCACGAGCGCTACGAGTTTCTGCGCTGGGGCCAGCAGGCCTTTGACAACTTCCGCGTCGTGCCCCCCGGCACCGGCATCTGCCACCAGGTCAACCTGGAGTACCTGGGCAAGACCGTCTGGTCGAAGGAGCAGGACGGCAAGACCCTGGCCTATCCGGACACCCTGGTCGGCACAGACTCCCACACCACCATGATCAACGGCCTGGGCGTGCTCGGCTGGGGCGTGGGCGGCATCGAGGCCGAGGCCGCCATGCTCGGCCAGCCGGTCTCGATGCTGATTCCCGAGGTCGTCGGCTTCAAGCTCACCGGCAAGCTGCGCGAGGGCATCACCGCCACCGACCTGGTGCTGA
Organism: Halomonas aestuarii; assembly: GCF_001886615.1. Taxonomy (NCBI): domain Bacteria; kingdom Pseudomonadati; phylum Pseudomonadota; class Gammaproteobacteria; order Oceanospirillales; family Halomonadaceae; genus Halomonas; species Halomonas aestuarii. The sequence goes on along the minus strand of NZ_CP018139.1, from coordinate 2,136,381 downwards.
CCGTCACCGAGATGCTGCGCAAGAAGGGCGTGGTGGGCAAGTTCGTCGAGTTCTACGGCGACGGCCTCAAGGACCTGCCCCTGGCCGACCGGGCCACCATCGCCAACATGGCGCCGGAGTACGGGGCGACCTGCGGCTTCTTCCCGGTGGACGACGAGACCCTCACCTACATGCGCCTTACCGGCCGCGAAGACGCCCAGCTGGCGCTGGTGGAGGCCTACAGCAAGGCCCAGGGGCTGTGGCGCGAGCCCGGCGACGAGCCGGTCTTCACTGACACCCTGGCGCTGGACATGACCGAGGTCGAGGCGAGCCTGGCCGGCCCCAAGCGGCCCCAGGACCGGGTGGCGCTCAAGGACATGAGCTCGGCCTTCGCGCGGGTCATGGAGGACGACGGCAAGCCGCTCTCCAGCACCGAGAAGGGCAAGCTGATGTCCGAGGGCGGCCAGACCGCCGTGGGCGTCGAGGAGAGCTACGAGCACCACGACAGTCAGGACGTCACCCTGGACGGCGAGGCCTTCCGGCTGAATCCCGGCGCGGTGGTGATCGCCGCCATCACCTCCTGCACCAACACCTCCAACCCCAGCGTGATGATGGCCGCTGGCCTGCTGGCACGGAAGGCCCGCGAGAAGGGACTCGGCACCAAGCCCTGGGTCAAGACCTCCCTGGCGCCGGGCTCCAAGGTGGTCACCGACTACCTGGCCGCCGGCGGCGTGCAGGATGACCTCGATGCCCTGGGCTTCAACCTGGTCGGCTACGGCTGCACCACCTGCATCGGCAACTCCGGCCCGCTGGCGGGCCCGATCGAGGAGGCCATCGAGACGGGCGACCTCACCGTGGCCTCCGTGCTCTCGGGCAACCGCAACTTCGAGGGCCGAGTGCACCCGCTGGTCAAGACCAACTGGCTGGCCTCGCCGCCCCTGGTGGTGGCCTATGCCCTGGCCGGCAACGTCCAGCTCGACCTGACCCGTGAGCCCCTGGGCACGGACCGGCACGGCCAGCCGGTCTTCCTCAAGGACATCTGGCCCAGCCAGGCTGAGATCGCCGAGGCCGTGGAGCAGGTCAACACCGAGATGTTCCGCAAGGAGTACGCCGAGGTCTTCGACGGCGACGAGGTGTGGAAGGCGATCGAGGTGCCCCAGAGCAAGGTGTACCAGTGGTCGACGGACTCCACCTACATCCAGCATCCGCCCTTCTTCGAGGGCATGGGCCGCACGCCGGACGCCATCGATGACGTCAAGGACGCCCGGGTGCTGGCCATGCTGGGGGACTCGGTGACCACCGACCACATCTCCCCGGCCGGCTCCATCAAGCCCGACAGCCCCGCCGGACGCTACCTGCAGGAGCACGGCGTCAAGCCGGTGGACTTCAACTCCTACGGCTCACGGCGCGGCAACCACGAGGTGATGATGCGCGGCACCTTCGCCAACGTGCGCATCAAGAACGAGATGCTCGACGGCGTGGTCGGCGGCGAGACCCGCCACGTGCCCTCCGGCGAGCAGATGGCCATCTACGATGCCGCCATGCGCTACCAGCAGGAGGGCACCCCGCTGGTGGTGATCGCCGGCAAGGAGTACGGCACCGGCTCCAGCCGCGACTGGGCGGCCAAGGGCACGCGCCTGCTCGGGGTCCGCGCGGTGCTGGCCGAGTCCTACGAGCGCATCCACCGCTCCAACCTCATCGGGATGGGCGTGGTGCCGCTGCAGTTCCCGGAGGGCGAGAGCCGCAAGACGCTGGGCCTGACCGGCGATGAGACGGTCTCCATCGAGGGGCTCGCCTCGCTCACCCCGGGGGGCCGGGTCAAGGTGACCATCGCCTCCGACAAGGGCGAGAAGAAGATCGAGGCGCTCTGCCGGATCGATACCGCCAACGAACTGGAGTACTACCGCCACGGCGGCATCCTCCACTATGTGCTGCGCAACATGATCGGGTCGGCCTGACCAGGGCCGCCTGATCGAAAGCGCCACAGGCGTCGGCGACAAGACGCGAACAGGGTCGGCAACGGTAGCGCCCAGGGAGGGGGCTACAGCGCCCCTAGCGACCCGTCGCCGACACCGCCTAAGCCACCGTGATGACACCAGAGCTAAAGAGGCCCCGCCGGGCGACCGGCGGGGCCTTTTTTCTGCTCGCCCTGGACTCAGTAGGAGCGGCGGCGGTAGCGGCGATACTCCGGCATCCAGCTGCTGCGCTCGATGGCCTGGCGCAGCTTGATGCCGTTGGTCTTCAGCGCCACGCCCTCGCCCTGGGCCTGGGCGGCCACGTCGAAGGCGATGGCCGTGGAGAGCTCCCGGATCTTGGAAAGGGGCGGCAGCAGCGCGCCCTTCCCTTCCTTGACCAGCGGCGCTTCGCGGGCCAGCGCCCGTGACGAGGCCATCAGCATGGCATCGGTGACCCGCTTCGCCCCGGCCGCCACCACGCCGAGGCCGATGCCCGGGAAGATGTAGGCATTGTTGCACTGGGCGATGGGAATGCTGCGTCCGCCGAACTCCACCGGCGGGAAGGGGCTGCCGGTGGCCACCAGGGCCTGGCCGTCGGTCCAGCGTAGCACGTCCTCCGGTACCGCCTCGGCCCGGGAGGTGGGGTTGGAGAGCGGCATGATAAGCGGCATCTCGCAGTGGGAATGCATGGCCCGGACCACCTCCTCGGTGAAGATGCCCGGCATGCCGCAGACCCCGATCAGCACCGTGGGCTCGATCCGGTTTACCACCTCGAGCAGCGACTGCCCCTCCCAGTCGGCCACCAGGTCGGGGTCATGGGCCAGGCGGGCCTGGAAGTCGCGCAGCCAGGCCTGTTCGGAGGTGACCAGGCCCTCGCGATCGACCATGTAGATGCGCGATCGCGCCTCCTTCTCGGTCAGCCCCTCGGCCTGCATGGCCACCACCACCTGCTCGGCGATGCCGCAGCCGGCCGAGCCGGCCCCCACGAACACCACCCGCTGCTGGCCGATGCCCTCGTCACGCGCCTGGCAGGCCGCCATCAGCGTGCCCACCACCACGGAGGCCGTGCCCTGGACGTCGTCGTTGAAGCAGCACAGCTCGTCGCGGTAGCGATCCAGCAGCGGCAGGGCATTGGCCTGGGCGAAGTCCTCGAACTGAAGCAGCACGCCGGGCCAGCGGCGCTTCACCGCAGCGATGAACTCCGCCATGAAGGCATCGTACTCCTCCTGGGAGACACGCCGGTGGCGCCAGCCCATGTACATGGGATCGTCGAGCAGCGCCTGGTTGTTGGTGCCCACGTCCAGCATGATCGGCTGGGTGTAGGCCGGGCTGATGCCGCCGCAGGCGGTGTAGAGCGCCAGCTTGCCGATGGGGATGCCCATGCCGCCGATCCCCTGGTCGCCGAGCCCGAGGATGCGCTCGCCGTCGGTGACCACGATCACCTTGACCTTGTCCTTGGTGGAGCTGCGCAGGATGTCATCCATGCGATCGCGGTCGGGATAGGCGATGAAGAGACCGCGGTGGTTGCGATAGATGTTGGAGAACTCCTCGCACGCCTTGCCGACGGTGGGGGTGTAGATGATCGGCAGCATCTCCTCGAGATGCTCGGTGACCAGCCGGTAGTAGAGGGTCTCGTTGTCGTCCTGGATGGCGCGCAAGTAGATGTGCTTGTCCAGGTCAGTCTGGCACTGGCTGTACTGCCGATAGGCCCGTTCCGCCTGTTCCTCGATGGTCTCCACATTCTGCGGCAGCAGCCCGATCAGGTTGAACTCCAGACGCTCCTCGCGGCTGAAGGCGCTGCCCTTGTTGAGCAGCGGCATCTCGAGCAGCGGTGGGCCGGCATAGGGAATGTAGAGGGGGCGCTTGTCGTCGATGGTCATCTCTCGCCTCGATACGGTGACTGGAACGGGCCGTTGGCACTCTTGCGGCGCCATCGACGACACTCTAGCACGCTGCAACCGCCGACGCCCCGACCTCGGGCCGGGGCGCCTGCCCGTCGGGTCAGCAGCCCTTCGCCGTCGGCACCCGGGCGGCCTGCCCCTCGAAGAAGAAGGGCCGCAGCTTCACGCCGAGCATGTTGCCGGCAAAGGCCGCCACCAGCCACACCCAACCGTGCAGGCTGCCGGAGGCGATGCCCCCGAAGTAGGCGCCGATGTTGCAGCCGAACGCCAGGCGGGCCCCATAGCCCAGCAGGATGCCGCCGAGCACGGCGGCCAGCAGGGACCTCGCCGGGATGCGGAAGTTGGGCGCGAACTTGCCGGCCAGGGAGGCCGCCACCAGGGCGCCGACCATGATGCCGACGTTCATCACCGTGGTGATGTCGCCCCACACGCTGGCCTCCAGCGCCTTGGCGTTCCAGGAGGCCTGCCAGTAGCCCCACTGGCTGACGTCGCCGCCCAGGAGCTCGAAGCCCTTGGCGCCCCAGAGCGCGAAGGCCGAGGTCACGCCCCAGGGGCGACCGGCGAGCGACAGGGTCGCGAAATTGAGCAGCGCCAGGGCCACGGCGCCGAACAGCAGCGGCCAGGGACCGGTGAGCCAGCGGCGGTTGCCGGCATCGACCCGGGGCGCCTGCTCCAGCCCGCCGTGGCGACGCCGTTCCATCACCACCGTCAGGGCCGCGATGGCGGCGAACAGCGCCAGGCTGATCCCGATGCCGCCCCCGGCGCCCACGGTCCTGACCAGCGAGACCGGCTGGAAGGCCGGCAGGCTCTGCCACCAGGTGAAGTGGGCGGTGCCGATCACCGAGCCGACCACGAAGAACAGCAGGGTGACCAGCATGCGGGCATTGCCGCCACCGGCCGTGAAGAGGGTGCCCGAGGCACAGCCGCCGCCCAGCTGCATGCCTAGGCCGAAGAGGAAGGCGCCGACGACCACCGACACGCCGATCGGAGCCACGAAGCCGTAGACGGACTGGCCGAACAGGCTGCCGGACGCGAGCGCCGGGAAGAACAGCACCACGGCGATGGCCAGCATCACCATCTGGGCGCGCAGGCCGCGGCCGCGTCGCTCGGTGATGAAGACCCTCCAGGCGGCGGTGAAGCCGAAGGCGGCGTGGTAGAGCACCATGCCGAGCAGGCCTCCCACCACCATCAGCGCGCCGAGACGCGCGCCGAAGGCGACCCCTATTGCCAGCGAGGCAACCAGCAGCGCCGCGGCGGCGATGGCCGGCAGGGCCAGGCGGGAACGTCTGGTCAGGGCGAATGCACTCATGGCGTCTCCTCCAGGATCGTCCGGGCCGGGCCCGGGAAAGAAGCGCAGCCTAACGAATCCCGACAAGAACGGGAAATCATCAGTTGGATGATTTTCATTCGATTCGGCAATAAAAGGGGCCGAGCCCCAAGGGGGCCCGGCCCGTGACCATGGGCGTCACCCGGACGACGCCTAGACGAAGCGACCGAGACCCGCCGCCTGGCGCAGGCGGTCCATGAAGGGCGCCGCCTCGGCCCGGGCCCGCTCGGCGCCCTGGAGCAGCACCTGTTCGATGTGGCCGGGGTCCTCCATCAGCGCCTGGTAGCGCTCACGGGGCTCACGCAACTGCTCGTTGAGGAGCTCGAAGACGCGGTTCTTGGCCTCGCCCCAGCCGATGCCGTTGGCGTACTCGGTGCGCATGGCCTCGGTCTCGTCGGGTGTCGCGAAGGCCGAATAGATCTGGAAGAGGGTGCAGGTCGACGGGTCCTTGGGCTCGCCGGGCTCCAGGGAATTGGTCTTGATCTTGCGGACCAGCTTCAGCAGCTTCTTCTCCGAGACGAACAGCGGGATGGTGTTGTTGTAGCTCTTGGACATCTTGCGTCCATCGAGGCCGCCCAGCACCTCCACCCGCTCGTCCACCACCGCATCGGGCTGGGTGAAGTACTGCCCCTTGTAGAGGTGGTTGAAGCGTCCGGCGATGTCGCGCGCCATCTCGATGTGCTGGATCTGGTCGCGCCCCACCGGCACCTTGTGGGCATTGAACATCAGGATGTCGGCCGCCATGAGCACCGGGTAGCCGAACAGCCCCATGGTGATGCCCTTGTCCGGGTCCTGGTTGCCGGCGGCCTCGTTCTCGGCCACCGCCGCCTTGTAGGCATGCGCCCGGTTCATCAGGCCCTTGGCGCAGACGCAGGAGAGCATCCAGGTCAGCTCCGTAATCTCCGGCACGTCCGACTGGCGGTAGAAGATGGCGTTGTCGGTATCCAGCCCCAGCGCCAGCCAGGTCGCCGCGATCTCCAGGCGCGACTCCTGGACGCGCCGCGGGTCCTGGCACTTGATCAGCGCATGCAGGTCGGCGAGGAAGTAGTAGGACTGGACGGTCGGGTCCTGGCTCGCGGCGATGGCGGGCTTGATCGCCCCCACGTAGTTGCCCAGGTGGGGCGTGCCGGTGGTGGTGATGCCGGTGAGAACGCGTGTCTTCTCGGAAGCTGCACTCATGGAAAGCGGACTCTGCTGTTCGGAAATGGCCGCCATGGTAACGCGAGGCCCCGGTCAAGGCGACCGGGGCGAGCAAGGCTTCCCTATCCGCGGCTTTACCGGCGACAGGGCCCGGGGTGCCGGACCATCGCGGAGGCGCTGTGCCCCCCCTCCCTGGGCGCTACCTTTTCCATCCCTGGAAAAGGACCTCCGCTTCGCCCTGTCGCCGGCGCCGCTCAGGCTCTCGGCCTCCAGCCAACGAGGCTGTCTTATTTCACCAGGCTGGCGGGATCGACGCTCTCCAGGCCGAAGGCGTCCGCCACTGCCTGGTAGGTCACCCGGCCGTCGTGGACGTTGAGGCCCGGCAGAAAGTGCGGGTCATCGGCCAGGGCCTGCTTCCAGCCCTTGTCGGCCAGCGCCGTGACGAAGGGCATGGTGGCGTTGGTCAGCGCCTGGGTGGAGGTGCGCGCCACGGCGCCGGGCATGTTGGCCACGCAGTAGTGCACGATCCCGTCGATGAGGTAGGTCGGGTCGGTATGGGTCGTGGCGCGGCTGGTCTCGAAGCAGCCGCCCTGGTCGATGGCCACGTCCACCAGCACGCTGCCCGGCTTCATCTCGGCGAGCATCTCGCGGGTGATCAGCTTGGGCGCCGCCGCCCCGGGGATCAGCACGGCGCCGACGATCAGGTCGCATTCACGGACCGCCTCATCGATGGCGTCGGCGGTGGAGAAGACGGTCTTCATGCGACCCTGGTAGCGGTCGTCGAGGGTCTCGAGGCGCGGAATGGACTTGTCGAGCACCGTGACCTCGGCCCCCAGGCCCAGCGCCATGCGGGCGGCGTTCTCGCCCACCACGCCGCCCCCGATGACGGCCACCTTGGCCGGGGCCACGCCGGGCACGCCGGGCAGCAGCACGCCGGCCCCGCCCTGGGCCTTCTCGAGGCTGTGGGCCCCCGCCTGCACGGCCATGCGGCCGGCCACGGTGCTCATCGGCGCCAGCAGCGGCAGCCCGCCCTGGCGATCCGTGACGGTCTCGTAGGCGATGCAGGTGGCGCCGCTCTTCATCAGGCCACGGGTCAGGGTCTCCTCGGCGGCCAGGTGCAGGTAGGTGAAGAGCGTCTGGCCGGCCGACAGGCGGGCGACCTCCTCGGCCTGGGGCTCCTTGACCTTGAGGATCAGCTCGGCCTCGCTCCAGACCTTCGCCACATCGGCCTCGAGGCTGGCACCGGCGGCCTCGTAGGCGGCGTCATGGAAGCCGGCGCCCTCGCCGGCCCCGGCCTGGACGGTGACCTGGTGGCCGCGGCCGACCAGTTCCCGTGCCCCGGAGGGGGTCAGGGCGACGCGATACTCGTGGTTCTTGATTTCCTTGGGCACGGCGATCTGCATGGCATCCTCCTGCGAACGGTTGCTGGGTAAGTGTTCTCCCCATTACAGCACAGGCAGTCGTTCCACGAAGCGTCCACAAGGAAGAACAAGAAATATCGACATATAAGGAGTTTTCAGCCAGAAAATCTTCTGCGGAGAAATGCCTCCACAGGAAACCCTGCCGCTTCACCGCTCGCGCGGGGCGCCGCAGTTCCAGCAGGTGTCGAAGGCGCCCTCGAGGCGCTCGCCGCACCCGGGGCAGGTCCAGGCCGGGCGGTCGCTGGTCCCTTCCAGGGCCTGGCGGATCAGCGACTCGGCCCGCTCACGATTGTGGGGCGCCACCCAGACCTCCGGCTCGCACTCCCCCAGGGGCAGCTCGCCGGCCCCGCCGCCGAGAGTGAGGTTGCGCAGTTCCGCCGGTATGCCGGCGGCGGTCAGCACGTTATATACGTGGCTGACCAGCAGCGCATTGGAATGGGCGAAGGCGCGAACGTAACCGGGCACCATCGCGGCGGCCTAGTCCCGGAAGACGCGGACGCCCAGCGCCTTCAGGTACGACGTCTCGGGAATCGCCGGATGCACCGGATGGTCCGGTCCCTGATGGCCCTGGAAGAGGATCTGGCCCTGGCGGTCCTGATGGCGGATCGCGCCGCGCACCACGTCCACCAGGCGCTCCGGGGCCAGGTGCATGGAGCAGGACGCCGAGAGCAGCAGGCCGTCGCGGCCGAGCAGGCGCATCGCCTCGCGGTTGAGCTTGCCGTAGGCCCGCTCGCCGTTGGGGATGTCCTTGCGCTTGCGGATGAAGGCCGGCGGGTCGAGGATCACCACGTCGAACTCCTCCCCCTCGGCCTTGAGGGCGGCGAGCACCTCGAAGGCATCGCCCTCGCCCACCGCCACCTGCTCGTGCAGGCCGTTGAGGGCCGCGTTCTCGGCGACCCGCTCCAGTGCCGCGCCGGAAGCATCCACGCAGAGCACCTCGCGGGCACCGCTGGCGGCGGCCTGCACCCCCCAGCCCCCGACGTAGCTGAACAGGTCCAGCACCCGCTTGCCGGCCACCAGGCCATTGAGCCAGGTGCGATTGACCCGGTGGTCGTAGAACCAGCCGGTCTTCTGGCCGTCGAGCACCGGCGCCACGAAGCGCACGCCGTTCTCCTCCAGCAGCACCTGGTCGGGCAGCTCGCCCTTCACCACCTCGACGCTCGCCTCAAGGCCCTCCTGGCGACGTCCGCTGGTGTCGTTGCGGAACACCACGGCCGCGGGCGAGAGCACCTTGTCCAGGGCATCCAGCAGCTCCTCGGCCACGGCCTGCATGCCGGCGGTATTGAGCTGCACCACGACGACATCCCCGAAGCGGTCGATGACCAGCCCCGGCAGCAGGTCGCCCTCGCCGTGCACCAGGCGATAGAAGGGCTTGTCGAAGAGCCGCTGGCGCAGGGCCAGGGCCTGGTTCAGGCGATGGACCAGAAGCGAGCGGTCCAGCCCCTGCGCCGGGTCGCGGGAGACCATCCGCGCGCAGATCAGCGAATGCGGATTGACATAGGCCACCCCCATGGCCTTGCCGTTGGCCGCCTCGACCACCACCTGCGCGCCGGGGGCGAGGTCCTTGAGCGGCGTGGCCTGGATATCGATCTCGTTGGAGTAGAGCCACAGGTGGCCCGCCTTGAGGCGACGGTCGGCATGCTTCTTCAGGCGCAGTGTGTGCTGGGTCATGAGGGGTCTCGCAGGGAAATGAGGGAATCGATCAGGTCTGGCACTGGCCGCAGAACACGCTGGCCCGCTGCCCCAGCTTCACCAGGCGCAGCTCGGCGCCGCAGCGCCGGCAGGGCTGGCCATCGCGGCCATAGACGTTGAGTCGCTGCTTGAAATAGCCGGGCTCGCCGGTGCCACCGACGAAGTCGCGCAGGGTGGTGCCGCCCTGGGTGATGGCGGCCGCCAGCACCTCGCGCACCGCGGCCGCGAGCCGGTCGAAACGCTCACGGGAGATGCGCCCGGCGGCCCGGCGAGGGTCGATGCCGGCCAGGAAGAGCGCCTCGGCGGCGTAGATGTTGCCTACGCCCACCACCACGGCATTGTCCATCAGGAAGGGCTTCACGGAGAGGCGCCGGCCCCGGGACAGGCGATAGAGACGCGCCCCGTCGAAGGCGTCGGACAGCGGCTCCGGCCCCAGCCGGGCCAGGCGCGGATCCGGCTCGCGACCCTCGGCGAGCCAGTCGACGAAGCCGAAGCGGCGCGGATCGTGGTAGCGAAGGATGCCACCGTCGTCGAGCACCAGATCGACATGGTCGTGCTTCTTGGGCAGCTCGCCCAGGCGCGCGAGCCGCAGGCTGCCGGACATGCCCAGGTGCCAGAGCAGGGTGCCCCCCGCCGGGGCCGACAGGGGCACCAGGAGGTACTTGGCGCGGCGGGAGAGCGTCCGGATCCGCGCCCCGACCAGGCGATCGACCAGGTCCGCCGGCACCGGCACGCGCAGGCGGGCCTGCCGGACGATCACCTCGGTGATCTCGCGGCCTTCCACATGGGGCGCGATTCCCCGGCGGGTGGTCTCGACTTCGGGCAGCTCGGGCATGGCTCGTCCGGAGGGGCGACAATACGCAAGAACCCGACCGTCGGGCCGGGTTCAGGCAGACAGGCTCGTGCCTGCGGTGGAAGCGACCAAGGCTTACTTGATCTTGCCTTCCTTGTACATCACGTGCTTGCGGATGGTCGGATCAAACATCTTCTTCTCGAGCTTGTCCGGGGTGTTCCGCTTGTTCTTGTCGGTGGTGTAGAAGTGGCCGGTACCGGCACTGGAAATCATTCTGATCTTGTCGCGCATGACGGATATCTCCCTGATGGAACGCTTAGACGGCGTCGCCGCGCTTGCGAATGTCGCCGAGCACCGCCTCGATGCCCTTCTTGTCGATGATGCGCATGCCCTTGGAGGAGACGCGCAGCTTGACGAAGCGCTTCTCGGACTCCACCCAGAAACGGTGGGAATGCAGATTCGGCACGAAACGACGGCGAGTCTTGCGCTGGGAGTGTGAAACGTTGTTACCAGTCACCGGGCGCTTGCCGGTAACCTGACATACTTTGGACATGAGAGCCTCCAACCGCTTGGCCAGGTGTTTAGACCTGAGTGTTCAAAACCTGTCGGGCAAACCGGGACGACCCCGTTGTCATTTGACCCAAGGGAATTCAAAGGCTGCACTTTATACCAGAGACCGCCACGTTCGGCAAGCGACGCGGCGATGATCCGATGAGGGCGTGGCATGGCCCCGCGGCACCGGCAGGTGGCGCGGCAGGCGGCGATGACAGGCGAGAGCCCCGTACCAAGGGGCCCAGCGCAGCCGGTGCGGCATTATAGCGACCCTCGAGCGGTTTTCCTATCATGATCCGCCCCCGATGACTCCCTCAGAGCCATCCCCGCTCTGCGAAGGAGACCACCTCCCCGTCTCCCACTACGAAATGGTCCAGCACGCGGACCTCGAAGAGCGCGAGCGCCTCGCGCAGCCGTTCGGTGATGCGCCGGTCGGCGTCACTGGGCTCGGCCACCCCCGAGGGGTGGTTGTGGGCGAAGATGACCGCCCCGGCGCCCAGCGCCAGGGCACGCCTTGCCACCTCGCGGGGATAGACCGAGGCGCTGTCCAGGGTGCCGCGGAACAGCGACTCGTAGCGAATCACCCGGTGCTGGCTGTCGAGGAAGAGGGCGGCGAACTCCTCGTGGCCGAGGTGGCGAAGCTTCGCGGCAAGATAGGCACGCACCAGCGAGGGTGACGTCAGCGCATGGCCGCGTTCCAGCTGGCTGGCGAGGTGGCGTCGCGACAGCTCCAGGGTGGCCTGGAGCTGCACGTAGGTGGCCATGCCCATGCCGCGCTCGGCGCAGAAGCGCGCCTGGTCGGCCTCGAGCAGCGGACGCAGCCCGCCGAAGGACGAGAGCAGGTCCCGCGCCAGGTCCACCGCCGAGCGTCCCGCCACGCCCACGCGCAGGAAGATCGCCAGCAGTTCCGCATCGGAGAGGGCCTCCACACCGAGGGCCAGCAGCTTCTCCCTGGGGCGCTCCCCTTCCGGCCAGTCGCGAATCGACATCCCGCTCTCCCTGCCCGACGTCCGTGAGTGTCAGTGTAGTCGGGCCCGCGGCTACGCAAGGTCGGGCGCCGATGGTAAGGTAGAAGGCCCGATTTCCGTTCGGATACCGCCATGTCATCACTGCCCGGCCCAGACAACAGCGGCCGCCCGAACGCGGGCCGCCGCATCCTGCTCGGCATCAGCGCCGGGATCGCCGCCTACAAGAGCGCCCAGCTCGCCCGTCTGCTCAAGCAGGCCGGCTGCGAGGTGCGCGTGGTCATGACCGAGGGCGCCCAGGCCTTCATCACCCCGCTGACGCTGCAGGCGCTGACCGGCGAGCCCGTGCGCACCTCGCTGCTCGACCCCGAGGCAGAGGCCGGCATGGGGCACATCGAGCTCGCCCGCTGGGCCGACACCATCCTGATCGCCCCGGCCACCGCCGACCTGATGGCGCGCCTCGCCCAGGGCCTCGCCGACGACCTGCTGACCACCCTGTGCCTGGCCAGCGAGGCCGAGAAGGTGATGGCCCCGGCCATGAACCAGGCCATGTGGCGCCATCCCGCCACTCGGCGCAATGCCGACCGCCTCGTCGAGGACGGCTGGCGGCTGCTGGGACCGGCCAGCGGCGACCAGGCCTGCGGCGACGTGGGCCCGGGTCGCATGCTGGAGCCCGAGGCGATCCTGGCGGCGCTGCTGCCCGGGGCGCCCGGTGCCGCGCCCTCCTCCATGGCGTCCCACGACACGCCGGTCGAGTCGCAAGCGTCGCGGGAGGCCGACGGCCTGACCGTGACCATCACCGCCGGCCCCACCCGGGAGCCGCTGGACCCGGTGCGCTACCTCTCCAACCACAGCTCCGGCAAGATGGGCTATGCCCTGGCCGCCGCCGCCGCCTCGCTCGGGGCCCGGGTGCGGCTCATCAGCGGCCCGGTGGCCCTGGCCACCCCGCCGGGCGTCGAGCGCATCGATGTGGAGACCGCCCGGGAGATGCACGAGGCCGCCCAGCGGCTGGCCCGCGACAGCGACCTCTTCATCGGCTGCGCCGCCGTCGCCGACTACCGCGCCGAGACGGCCGCCGAGCACAAGATCAAGAAGGCCGACGGCGAGGAGGGACTCACCCTGCGCCTGGTGAAGAACCCCGACATCATTGCCGCGGTGGCGGCCCTGGCGGAACGCCCCTTCGTGGTGGGATTCGCCGCCGAGACCCGCGACCTCGAGGCCTATGCCCGGGACAAGCTGACCCGCAAGGGGCTGGACATGATCGTCGCCAACGACGTCTCGAGCCCCGAGATCGGCTTCGGCACCGATCACAATGCCGCCCTGCTGCTGTGGCGGGACGGCGACGCCGAGGCCCGCGAGAGCCTGGCCCCCCAGCCCAAGGCCCGGCTCGCCCTGGCGGTGATGCAGCGCGCCCTGGCCTGCCTGCCGTCACGCCGCACCCCCTGACACCGCACCCCGAGGAGTCCCGATGTCTCTCGCCCCCGAACGCCCGCGCCTCGCCGTCAAGCTGCTCGATGAGCGCCTGCGTGACGTGATGCCCCACTACGCCACCGACGGCTCCGCCGGCATGGACCTGCGCGCCCTGCTCGACGCCCCGCTGACCCTGGCGCCCGGGCAGTGCGAGCTGGTCCGCACCGGGCTCGCCATCCATATCGCCGACCCAGGGCTCGCCGGGATGATCCTGCCCCGCTCGGGCCTGGGCCACAAGCATGGCATCGTGCTGGGCAACCTGGTGGGCCTGATCGATTCCGACTACCAGGGCGAGCTGATGATCTCCACATGGAACCGTGGCGACGCGCCCTTCACCATCGAGCCCTTCGAGCGGCTGGCACAGTATGTGCTTGTCCCCGTGGTGCAGGCCGAGCTCGAGATCGTCGACGACTTCGACACCAGCCGCCGGGGCGCCGGCGGCTTCGGCAGCTCGGGCCGGCACTGAGCCACTCGCATCACCACAACGGACTGACCCCATGACCACAGAGACCGTACCCGCCTCCATCTTCCGTGCCTACGACATCCGCGGCATCGTCGATGACACCCTGACCGAGGCCTCCGTCGAGCAGATCGGCCGCGCCATCGGCAGCGAGGCCCGTGCCCGCGGCGAATCCACCGTGGTCGTCGCCCGCGACGGCCGTCTCTCGGGCCCGCGCCTCCTCGCGGCCCTGACCCGCGGCCTGACGTCGTCGGGATGCGACGTCGTCGACATCGGCATGGTGCCCACCCCGGTGCTGTACTACGCCACCCACGTGCTCGAGGGCACTTCCTCCGGCGTCATGGTCACCGGCAGCCACAACCCCCCGGACTACAACGGCTTCAAGATCGTGCTGGGCGGCGAGACACTCTCCGGCGAGGCCATCACCGCGCTGCACACCCGCCTCGCGACGGGCGACCTCACCAAGGGCCAGGGCCGCTCACACCAGGAGGACGTGCGTGACGCCTACCTCGAACGCATCCTCGGCGACGTCACCCTCGCCCGCCCGATCAAGGCGGTGGTCGACTGCGGCAACGGCGTGGCCGGCGAGCTCGGCCCGGCGCTGGTCGAGCGCCTCGGCGCCGAGACGATTCCGCTGTTCGCCGAGATCGACGGCACCTTCCCCAACCACCATCCGGACCCGGGCAAGCCCGAGAACCTGAAGGACCTGATCCGCACCGTCCAGGAAACCGGCGCCGACATCGGCCTGGCCTTCGACGGCGACGGCGACCGCCTCGGCGTGATTACCCCGAGCGGCAAGCTGATCTACCCCGACCACCTGCTGATGGCCTTCGCCGAGGACATGCTGTCGCGCAATCGCGACGCCCGCGTGATCTTCGACGTCAAGTGCACCGGCAACCTGACCCGGGTGATCGAGGAAGCGGGCGGCACGCCCGAGATGTGGCGCACCGGCCACTCGCTGATCAAGGCCCGCATGAAGGAGACCGGGGCCCTGCTGGCCGGCGAGATGAGCGGCCATATCTTCTTTCAGGAGCGCTGGTACGGCTTCGACGACGGCCTCTACGCCGCGGCCCGACTGCTCGAGATCCTCTCGAAGCAGGGTGACGACGCCGACACCTTCTTCGCCCGCTACCCCCAGGACCTCGGCACCCCCGAGATCAACATTGCCGTGACCGACGAGACCAAGTTCGCCCTGGTGGACCGGCTCGCGCGGGAGGGAGACTTCGGCGACGATGGCATCAAGACCACCCTGGACGGCATCCGCGTCGACTACCCGGACGGCTGGGGCCTGTGCCGCGCCTCCAACACCACGCCGGTGCTGGTGCTGCGCTTCGAGGGCAAGGACGAGGCGGCGCTGAAGCGCATCCGCGCCCGTTTCGCCGACGCCCTCAGTCAGGTGTCGCCCGAGCTCGAACTGCCCCTCTGAAGGGCGGTTCACCAAACGAACCAAGAAGACGGAACCCGACATGACCGAACAGACCCGCGACCCGCGCCTGGTGGTGGAGGTGCTGTCGGAGGCACTGCCCTACATCCAGCGCTTCTCCGGCAAGACCGTGGTGGTGAAGTACGGCGGCAACGCCATGACCGAGGACACCCTGATCGACTCCTTCGCCCGCGACATGGTGCTGATGAAGGAGGTCGGCATCAATCCGGTGGTGGTGCATGGCGGGGGCCCCCAGATCGGCGAGCTGCTGGCCAAGCTCAACATCGAGTCGCGCTTCGTCAACGGCATGCGGGTCACCGACGCCGAGACCATGGACGTGGTGGAGATGGTGCTCGGCGGCCTGGTCAACAAGGGGATCGTCAACCTGATCAACCAGTGCGGCGGCAAGGCCATCGGCCTGACCGGCAAGGACGGCGCCCAGATCCGGGCGCGGCAGCTCAAGGTGGAACACCAGAGCCCGGAGATGACCGCGCCGGAGATCATCGACATCGGCCATGTGGGAGAGGTGGAGCACATCTCCACCGACCTGATCGAGATGCTGGCGGCCCGCGACTTCATCCCGGTGATCGCCCCCATCGGGGTGGACGAGAAGGGCCACAGCTACAACATCAACGCCGACCTGGTGGCCGGCAAGGTGGCCGAGGCCCTGGATGCCGAGAAGCTGATGCTGCTGACCAACGTGTCCGGCCTGATGAACGCCGAGGGCGAGGTGCTCACCGGGCTCTCCACCGGCCAGGTGGACGCCCTGATCGCCGACGGCACCATCCATGGCGGCATGCTGCCGAAGATCCGCTGCGCTCTCGACGCCGTGAAGGGCGGCGTCAAGAGCGCCCATATCATCGACGGCCGGGTGCCCCATGCCACCCTGCTGGAGATCTTTACCAACGCCGGGGTGGGCACACTGATCACCGACATCCCGCAGGAACCGAACGCCGGCTGACCCTCTCAGGGGGGCCGGCCCCGATCCACCCGACCGACAAGAAAATAACGACATGACGCAGGAAACACCCACCCCCAGCCGCCGCGAGCAGATCCTGCAGGGCCTCGCGCTGATGCTGGAAGAAGACAGCGGCAAGCGCATCACCGTGGCCGCCCTGGCCCGCCAGGTCGGCGTCTCGGAGGCGGCGCTCTATCGCCACTTCCCCAGCAAGGCGCGCATGTTCGAGGGCCTGATCGCGTTCATCGAGGAGAGCCTCTTCGAGCGCATCGGCCGGATCCTCGACGAGGTGCCCGAAGCGGTGCCGCGATGCGGCCAGATCCTCACCCTGGTGCTGGCCTTCGCAGAGAAGAACCCGGGCCTCTCGCGCCTGCTCGGCGGCGACGCCCTGACCGGCGAGACGGCAAGGCTCAGGCTGCGCATCCATCAGCTCTTCGAGCGCCTGGAGACCCAGCTCAAGCAGGTGCTGCGCGAGGCCGAACTTCGCGAGGGGCGCCGCCCCACCCTGCCGGTCTCCGCCGCCGCCAACCTGATGCTGGCCCAGCTCGAGGGGCAGATCTCGCGCTACGTGCGCAGCGACTTTCGCCATCGCCCCACCGAGTACTGGGACGACCAGTGGGCGCTGCTCTCGGCGCAGCTGCTGCGCGAGGTCCCCCAGACGGCCTGAGGAAGGGCGCGGTCAGAACGCACGAAGCCCCGGCCAGCGGCCGGGGCTTCGTCATCGGGGCTTTATATAAGGGCTTTCAAACGAGCGGTCAGGCGAGGAAGGGATCAGGCCGCCAGGGCATCCCCGATCTGCTGGCGGATCTTCTTCATGGCGTTCTTCTCGAGCTGGCGGATGCGCTCGGCGGAGACGCCGTAGACGTCGGCCAGCTCGTGCAGGGTGGCCTTGCCATCCCCGAGCCAGCGTCGCTGCAGGATGTCCCGGGAGCGCTCGTCGAGAGACTCGAGGGCTTCCTGCAGGCGATGGGTGGAGTCCTGCTCCCAGTCGCTGTCCTCGAGCTGGGTGGCCGGGTCGGCGCTGGCATCGTCGAGGAAGTGCACCGGTGCCTGGTAGGCGGACTCGTCGTCCTCCCCCGGCGAGGCATCGAAGCCGGCGTCATGGGCCGACAGGCGACCCTCCATCTCGCGCACCACCTCGGGCTTGACGTCCAGGTCCTTGGCGATGGCCTCCACCTCGTCGCTGTTCAGCCAGGCCAGGCGCTTCTTGGCGCCGCGCAGGTTAAAGAACAGCTTGCGCTGGGCCTTGGTCGTGGCGATCTTGACGATGCGCCAGTTGCGCAGCACGAACTCGTGGATCTCGGCCTTGATCCAGTGGACGGCGAAGGAGACCAGCCGCACCCCCTGGTTGGGGTCGAAGCGCTTGACGGCCTTCATCAGGCCGACGTTACCTTCCTGGATCAGGTCGGCCTGGGGCAGGCCGTAACCGGAGTAGCTGCGGGCGATATAGACGACGAAGCGCAGATGCGACAGCACCAGACGACGCGCCGCCTCGAGGTCCCCCTCGTCGTGCAGCCGATAGGCCAGATCCCGCTCCTCGTCGACGGTCAGCATGGGGATGCCGTTGACCGCCTGAATGTATCCGTTCAGGTCATGACCCGGGGAGAGTTGACCCACCGGCAGAAGACTGGTGCTCATGTGCAGGTTGTCTCCTTCAAAGCCCATAATGCTGTTCGTGGTCGCTGAATACGACGGCAAAGGCCGTGGAAAGTTCCGGGTTTAGCCAAAGGAGGCGAGGAATCGTCCGGCCTCCCGCCTCAGCGGGGCCGGATCTCCGCCAGGTGCCGATTCACGGCGATCCAGGCGCCCAGCCAGCCAAGTAGTGTACTACATGCCAGCAGCATTGTAGACCCTTCCGCCCCCAGCTGCGGCAGGTGGAAACTGGCCCCGTAGCTGGCGGCCAGCGCCGAGACCGGCGCCGAGAGCCAGTCGCTGCCCAGGCGCAGCAGGCCCCAGGCCAGCAGGCCACCACCCAGGCCAAACCAGGCCCCGCTGTAGAGGAAGGGGCGACGCACGAAGGCATGGGTGGCGCCGATCAGGGTGACCACCTCGATCTCCTGGCGACGACTCTCCACGGCCAGCCGGATGGTGTTGCCGACCACCAGCAGCACCCCCAGCGCGAACAGCACGCCCAGCGCCAGGGTGACGCGCTGCCCCAGCGCGGCCAGGTGACGAAGCCGCTCCAGCCAGGCGAGGTCCAGGCGCAGCTCGTCGACGCCGGGAACCGCCTCGAGGGCCTCGGCGAGCCGGCGCACCGCCTCGGGCGCGGGATCCGCGGGGCGCACCACCACGCTGGCCGGCAGCGGGTTCGTCTCGAGCCTCGCCAGGGCGTCCTCGAGCCCCAGCGCCTGCTGGAACTCGGCCATGCCCTCGGCGGCGGTGATCAGGCGGGTATCGGCCACGCCCGGCTGGGCGGCCAGGGCCTCTTCGATGCGTCCGGCCTCGGCCTCTCCGACGTCCTCGTCCAGATAGGCGGTGACGGTGGTGCTCTCCTCCAGCTCGGCGTCCAGCAGCCGGGCGCTGTCGAGGGCCAGCCACAGGCCGGCCGGCAGCACCAGGGCGATGGCGATGGCCAGCATGGTCAGCAGGCTGCCCACGGGCCGGCGCAGGAGCCGACGCGCACTGTCGACGGCCATGGCCCGGTGGTGACGACCCCAGGCGCGCCAGCGGACGCCGCTTCCCGGCCGGTGCGTGCGGGCCCCGCGGGGGGAGGCGTCGGGACGGCTCATGCGACCTCCTCGTCGGCCACCAGACGACCCTCGTGAAGGCGCAGGGTGCGGTGGCGCAGCCGGGCGATCAGGGCCAGGTCATGGCTGGCGACCATCACTGTGGTACCGATGCGGTTGAAGTCCTCGAACAGCGTCATGATGTCGGCGGAGAGCTGGGGGTCGAGGTTGCCGGTGGGTTCGTCGGCCAGCAGGAGCGCGGGCTTGTTGACCACCGCCCGGGCGATGCCGACCCGCTGCTGCTCGCCGCCGGAGAGCTCGATGGGCAGGGCAGCCTCGCGATGCAGCAGCCCCACCTTGTCCAGCGCGGCCCTCACCCGGCGGGCGACCTCGCGATGCTCCACGCCCTGGATCTCCAGGGGCAGCGCCACATTGTGGTAGATCGAGCGGTCGAAGAGCAGTTGGTGGTCCTGGAAGACCACGCCGATCTGGCGGCGATAGAAGGGAACCTGGCTGTGGTGCAGGCGATCGATGTCGTGGCCGGCCACCCGCACGCGGCCGCGGCTGGGCCGCTCCAGGCGCATGACCAGCCGCAGCAGCGAGCTCTTGCCGGCCCCGGAGTGGCCGGTCAGGAAGACCATCTCGCCGCGGCGCACGCGGAAGTCGATGTTGGCGAGCGCCTCGAAGCGCCCTCCGTAGCGCTTGCCGACGTGCTCGAAGGCGATCATGACCCGGACGCGTCCTGCTCACGATCGAACAGGGCATCGACGAACTCCTGCGCCACGAAGGGGCGCAGGTCATCCAGGGACTCGCCGACGCCAATGAAGCGGATCGGGGTGCCGAGCTGTCGCGCCAGGGCGAAGATGATGCCGCCCTTGGCCGTGCCGTCGAGCTTGGTCAGGGTCACGCCCGTGACCGGGACCGCCTCGTTGAAGGTCGAGGCCTGGGCGAGGGCGTTCTGGCCGGTCCCGGCATCGAGCACCAGCATCACCTCGTGGGGGGCGCTGGCGTCGACCTTGCCCATCACCCGGTGGACCTTCTTGAGCTCCTCCATCAGGTGGGCCTTGTTGTGCAGGCGCCCGGCGGTATCGGCGATCAGCACGTCCACCCCGCGCGCCCTGGCCGCCGAGAGCGCGTCGAAGATCACCGAGGCGCTGTCGGCACCGGTGTGCTGGGCGATCACCGGGACGTCATTGCGCTCGCCCCAGACCTTGAGCTGCTCCACGGCGGCCGCCCGGAAGGTGTCCCCGGCGGCCAGCATCACGCTGCGGCCGTCGCGCTGGAAGCGCTGGGTCAGCTTGCCGATGGTGGTGGTCTTGCCCACCCCGTTGACGCCGACCACCAGGATCACGAAGGGGCCCTCGCCCTTCGGCGGCAGGGCCAGGGGCCGGGTGACCGGCTCGAGCATCGCCGCCAGCTCCTCCTGCAGGGCACGATAGAGCGCCTGGGGATCCTTGAGCTCCTTGCGCGAGACCCGGTCGGCGAGCCGGTCGATGATGTCGGTGGTGGCCTCGATGCCCACGTCCGCCATCAGCAGCTGGGTCTCGAGTTCCTCCATCAGGTCGTCATCGATCTGCTTGCGCCCCATGAAGAGGTCGGCCAGGCCATCGGTGAAGTTGGCGCGGGTCTTGCCAAGCCCCGCGCGGATGCGGGCGAACCAGCCCTTCTTCTCGCTGGCCGGCTTCTCCTGCAGGGCGGCCCGGGCGGGCGCCGGTGCCGGCTCAGGCTCGGCAGCGACCGGCTCGGGCGCGACCTCCTCCGGCTCGACGGTCGACGCGCCCTCCTGCGCCGCTTGCTCGGCGGGCTCGGAGGCCGCCGCGGGCTCGGGGGACGGCGACGCCTCGTCGGACGCGCCCGGGGCCGTCTCGGCCTCGGCGAGGGCGTCGTCCTCCACGGCGGACTCCTCGGCCACCCCGTCCTCGTCCGACCGGCGCTCGGCCTCCTGTTCCGGCGTCGTCTGCTGCTCTTCCTGCTTCTTGTTGCGCTTGAGAAAACCGAACATGGGGGGATCACGCCTCACGGATGAACGAATCGCCACATCCTACCATCGCGCACCATGACTGTGGACAAGCCGACGGTTACAATCCGCCCCATGACACGCCGCCATCCTCCCTCCCGCAAGCCCCGCCGCCCGGCCTCCGGCGCCCCGACCAAGGGCCCGGGACGCCGGAACCCCGGACGGCTGCGCCTGATCGGTGGCGAATACCGCCGCCGACGGCTTCCCGTCCCCGACCACCCCGGCCTGCGCCCCACTCCCGACCGGGTGCGCGAGACCCTGTTCAACTGGCTCGCCGCCGCCACCCCCGGGGCCCGGGTCCTGGATCTCTTCGCGGGTACCGGGGCGCTGGGCCTGGAGGCCCTGTCGCGGGGCGCCCGGGAGGCGGTGTTCGTCGAGCGCGACCCGCGCGTGGCACGACAGCTGGCCGAGAACCTCGAGACCCTGGGCGCCACCGGCCGCAGCCAGCTGGTGACCGCGGAGGCCCAGGCCTTCCTGGCCGGCGCGCCCTCCCCCTTCTCGCTGGTCTTCCTCGACCCGCCGTTCCACCAGGGCCTCGCCGCGCCCTGCTGCGCCGCCCTGGAGGCGGGCTGGCTCGCCGACGACGCCATGGTCTACCTGGAGACCGAGTCGACGCTCGACCCGGAGGTGCCGGCGGGCTGGACGCTGCAGCGGGAGGTACGGGCCGGGGACAGCACCGGGCGGCTCTTCCATCGCCGGCACGGCGAGGGCCGGTCGCCCGACACAGACGGTTGCTGAGCCCCGGCCGCGGCGTTACGCTGCCCGACTGAAGGACCCCCACCGGGCACGGCCCGACCAGCAGGATGTTGTCAGGAGAACAGGATGAGCATCGAACTCTTCAACCAGCTCGAACAGAAGGTCTCCAGCGCCGTCGAGGCCCTGGAGTTGATGAGGATGGAAGCCGAGGAGCTGCGCGAGGAAAACGCCCGCCTGAAGCAGGAGCGCCAGGAGTGGGAACGTCGCCTCTCCGCCCTGCTGGGCAAGTTCGAGGAAGTCGAGACCACCAACAGCTGAGGTGGGCCTCAGGCCAGCGGGAGGGACATCAGCAGCGCATCCTCCCGACCCCGGCCGGCGAGCGGCGGATAGTAGCCGCGTCGCCGGCCGTCGTCGACGAACCCCGCCCCCCGATAGAGGGCAATGGCCGGGGCGTTGCCCGCCCTGACCTCGAGCAGCAGACGCTCGACCCGCCACGACCTTGCCGTCTCGATCACCGCCCCGAGCAGCCGTCCCGCCAGCCCCTGGCGGCGACAGTCCCCGGCCACCATGATGGCCTGAAGCTCCGCATCGAAGGGCAGCCTCGCCACCACCGCATGGCCCACCAGCCGCGCCCCGCGCTCGATGCCGAGCACCAGGGTGTCGGGGTCGACCAGCGCCGCCTCCAGCTGGCCCGGTGCCCAGGGATCGCCCTGGCCGTCCCGCTCCAGGGCCGCCAGCGCCGGCAGGTCATCGCCCCGCAGCGGGCGCAGCACCCCTTCAGTCGGGGTCATGCTCATCATGCAGGCCGTCCTGCCATGCCTGGCGCCAGCCGGCCATCATCGGCCAGAGCGCCCGCTTGGCCTCGGCGCTGCCCTCCAGCTCGCCCAGGTCGGGCCCCTGCCAGGCCGGCAGCGCCAGCAGCGGGCAGTGGCCCTCAGCCAGGCCCAGCAGGTCGTCGAGCACCGCGTCATGGCCGAACACCAGCAGCCGTTCCGGCACCCAGCCCCGCCGCCGGCGGCCGGCCAGGAAGGCCTGGAGCCCCTCCCCGGCCTCCTCGAGGGGCGCCTCCACCGGCAGCCCCTCCACCTGGGGCCAGCGAAAGGCCTCGAAGGGCGGCATCTGCTCGGGCACCACGCCGGCGGCCTGCAGCAGGTGGCGCAGCAGACGCGCCTCCGAGGCACCGGGGGACGCCTCCCGGGGCAGCAGGATCAGCCAGCGGCCATCCAGACACGCCACCTGCAGGGTGAAGCGCAGCGCCTCCCCGGGGGCCGTCGTCGGGCGCGTGGCGACCGACTGGTCGGAGGCGGCCTCCTCGGCGGCGGGCGCCATGTCACCGAGCAGAGCGCGCGCCTTGCCGGGGCCGGCCGGCGGACGATGGCGCGGCTCCGGGTCGGCGGGGGCCTCGCGGGGCGCGGTGGCCCGCGCCTCCGCGACCTCGTCGACCAGCGCATGCAGGCGCTCGCCCGGCGCCCGGGGCGCCGCGTCCCGGGACGCGGGCTCCTCCCACTCGGCTTCCTGCGTGGGCAGGGCATTGGGCAGGCGGTAGCGCGAGACCCAGGCCGTCAGGCCCATGGCCTCCAGGTACTGCAGGCGCTGGGGCTCGGGGGTCACGACGCGCCGCCGCCCCGGCAGTCGGGGGAATCGGGACGCGACCGGCCGCTGGCCTCCCACTCCTCGGGCGTGAAGAGGTGCAGGGCCAGGGCATGGACCGGGCCTGCCAGCTCATCGGCGAGCAGCGCATAGATCTGCTGGTGACGCTTGACCGGCATCAGCCCCTCGAGGCGGCGAGCGACCAGGGTGACCTTGAAGTGGGTCTCGGAGTTCGGCGGCACGTTGTGCCGGTGGCTCTCGTTCTCCACCGCCAGGAAGTCGGGCTCTAGGGCCTTGAGCTTGTCTTCGATAGTGTCCTGGGTGCTCATGTCGACGTCTCGATGATGGGTGTGTGAGGGTGCCATTGTACGCCTTCCGCCCGGGTCCGACGACGTCCGCTAGGTCCGGGCACGACGCGCCTCTCGCTGCGCCCGCCCGGCCAGGCCGACCCGCGCAAGGCTCGCCGCGAGGGACAGCACGCAGGCCCCGGCCCCCGCCCAGAGCGTCGCCTGCACCGGGGCACCGGCCGCCAGGAAGGCCCCGACCAGGGCGACCCCGAGGGACTGCCCCACCGTGCGGGTGGTACTCATCACGCCGGAGGCCCGGGCACTGCGCTCATGGGGAACGCTGGCCATCATCTCGCGATTGTTGGGTGGCTGGAAGAGGCCGAAGCCCAGCCCGCAGAGCGCCGTGCGCCACAGGCTGTCGGCCACCTCGGCCTCGGCATCCAGCCCGGCCAGGGCGGCCAGGCCCAACAGCAGCAGCACCAGGCCGGCACTGGAGAGCAGGCTGGGATTGACCCGGTCCGCCAGCCGGCCGGCCAGCGGCCCCACCACCATGATCGCCAGCGGCCAGGGGGTGAACATCCAGGCGGTCTGGAGCGGCGTGAACCCCATCTCCTGCTGATAGAGGAAGGAGAGGGCCACGAAGGCCAGCCCCTGGCCCACGAAGGCGAGCCCCGACGCGGACACCGCCAGCGAGAAGCGCCGCTCCGTGAACAGCGAGAGTGGCAGCAGGGGGTGGCGTGCCCGCCGCTGGCGGCGCAGGAAGAGCACGCCCGCCGCGACACTCACCCCCAGCCAGGCGAGCACCTCCCCGCCCGGTACGCCATGGCCGGCGCCATCGAGGCCGATGAAGAGTCCGGCCATCATGGCCACCGAGAAGAGCGCCCCGCGCCAGTCGAAGTCCTCACGGCGCCCCGCCTCCCGGGGCAGCGCCCGCCAGGCCAGGCTGGCGGCACAGAGCCCCAGGGGAACATGCAGGGCAAAGAGCAACGGCCAGCTGGCCACAGACAGCATCAGGCCACCGATGGCCGGGCCCGCCGCATAGCCGCCGGCCACCACCAGGGCGGAGAGCCCCAGCGCGCTGCCGAGCAGCCGCGAGGGAAAGATCGAACGATAGAGCGATGGCCCGATGGACAGGGTGGCCGCCGCCCCGAGCCCCTGCAGGGCGCGGAACAGCAGCAGGGTCTCCAGGTCGGGCGACAGGGCGCTGCCGAGGGCGGCCAGGGTGAACAGGCCCACCCCGGCCGTGTAGAGGCGGTAGCGGCCGACCCGCTCGCTCAGGGCGGCGAAGATCAGCAGGAAGGCGGCACAGACGACCTGGAAGAGGTTGGTGACCCAGACCACCCGCGAGGGGGAGGCCTCGAGGTCGGCGGCGATGGTGGGCAGCGCGATGTTGACCATGGTGGTGTCCACCACCGCCATCAGGGTCCCGAGGATCAGCGCCAGCACGGCCAGGCGCCGCTCCGGTCCCGGCAGGCCGTCGTCGCCGGGACGGGTCGCGAAGAGTCGACTCATCCTGTTTCCGTCAATCAGGGTCCGTCAAAGCGGAAACCGGCCGAAGCCGGTTTCTCGAGGTCGCCGTCGCGGGGACAGCAGCACGACAGGCGCGTCAGTCCTGGTCGGTCTCCAGGAGGAGGGCGTCGTCCACCTCGGAGATCTCCAGTGCGGCCTCGTTGTCCAGGTCGATGGCCAGGTAGCTGTGCTCGACCTGCAGGAAGCGCTGGAAGAGCGTCCAGTCCAGGGCCTCCGGCCACTGGCGCTCGTCCTCTTCCCAGGCGCGCAGCTCGGTCTCGAGGATCTCGAGGAAGCGCTCGCGCACGAAGCCCTCCAGGGCCTCCGGCGTGTCCATCTCCGGGATCAGGTAGACGGTGCTTTCGCGTTCGACGTCGGCCAGGGTCAGGTCGTCCCCGTCCATGGTGGGTTCCAGGGCATTGATCCAGTCCACGAAATGCCGGGTCGGCCTGACGCTCAGGGCGGAGCGGTTGAGCAGTTTCATCACGGTCTCCTCGACATCGAAACGGTGACCATTATGGGCGCTCGCGGCGCCCCTTACCAACACTTCCGCCCTCGCCGTGGCCGGCCGCCCCGCTCACTCCGCCTCGGGGCGCATGGCGGGGAACAGCAGGACGTCGCGGATCGAGGCGCTGTCGGTGAACAGCATCACCAGACGGTCGATGCCGATGCCCTCGCCGGCGGTGGGCGGCAGCCCGAACTCCAGGGCACGAACGTAGTCGGCGTCGTAGTACATCGCCTCGAGGTCTCCGGCCTCCTTCTCCTCGGCCTGGGCCCGGAATCGCTCGGCCTGGTCCTCGGCGTCGTTGAGCTCCGAGAAGCCGTTGGCGATCTCGCGGCCGCCGACGAAGAACTCGAAGCGCTCGGTGACGAAGGGATCACTGTCCTTGCGCCGGGCCAGGGGACTCACCTCGGTGGGGTACTCGGTGATGAAGGTCGGCTGCTGGAGGCGATGCTCGACGGTCTTCTCGAAGATCTCGATCTGGATCTTGCCCAGTCCCCAGCCATCCTTAACGTCGATGTCCAGGCGCTCGGCGATCTGGCGGGCGGCCGCCTCGTCGGCCAGGGCCTCGGCGTGGATGTCGGGGTTGAACTCGAGGATGGCGTCGAAGACGGTGATCCGGCGCAGCGGCTGGCCGAAGTCGTACTCGAAGGTCTCCAGCACCTCGCCCTCGGCATTGCGCACGGTGTTGACCACGGTCGTGGTACCCAGCACCTTCTCGGCCACGCTGCGCAGCATCTCCTCGGTGAGGTCCATCAGGTCATGGTGGTTGGCATGGGCCTGATAGAACTCGATCATGGTGAACTCGGGGTTGTGCCGGGTGGAGAGCCCCTCGTTGCGGAAGTTGCGGTTGATCTCGAAGACCCGCTCGAAGCCGCCTACCACCAGGCGCTTGAGATAGAGCTCCGGCGCGATGCGCAGGTACATGTCGATGTCCAGCGCATTGTGATGGGTGACGAAGGGCCGGGCCGTGGCGCCGCCGGGAATCGGCTGGAGCATCGGCGTCTCGACCTCCATGAAGCCGCGATCCTCGAAGAAGCGGCGCATGGCGCTGATCACCCCGGCCCGGGCCTCGAAGACCCGACGCGAGTCCGGGTTCATGATCAGGTCGACGTAGCGCTGGCGGTAGCGCGCCTCCATGTCGGTCAGGCCGTGGAACTTGTCGGGCAGCGGACGCAGGCTCTTGGTGAGCAGCCTGGCCTCTTCCATCATCACGTAGAGATCGCCCTTGCCCGACTTGTGCACCGGACCGCGGCCGGCCACGATGTCGCCGATGTCCCAGCCCTTGACGTCGTCCAGCACCTCGGCCGGCAGCCCCTTCTTGTCGACGTAGAGCTGGATCGTGCCGGAGGGATCCTGGATGACGATGAAGGGCCCGCGCTTGCGCATGATCCGCCCGGACACGGCGGCCGGGCGTCCCAGCGCCTCCAGCTCGGCCTTGTCCCGGTCGCCGAGCTCGTCGACCAGTTCGGCCGCCAGGCTGTCGCGGCGGAAATCGTTGGGAAAGGCGCTCTCGCCGGTGCCGGCGGCGCGCTCGCGGCGCGCGGCCAGCTTGGCACGGCGCTCGGCGATCAGGCGGTTCTCGTCGTTCTGCGGTGAATCCGGGTTGGCCATGTCGCTACCTGTGAAAGAGTGGGCGTCGAGCCGTGCACCGGACGCGGAGCGCCCGGTGCACGGCAAGGCAAGGGGTCAAAGGCCCTGTTTCAGGCTGGCTTCGATGAACTGGTCCAGGTCGCCGTCCAGCACCTTGTCGCAGTTGCTCGACTGCACGCCGGTGCGCAGGTCCTTGATGCGCTGGTCATCCAGCACGTAGGAACGGATCTGGCTGCCCCAGCCGATATCGGCCTTGGAGTCCTCGGCCTCCTGCTTGGCCGCGTTGCGCTTCTGCATCTCGTGTTCCCACAGCTTCGCCTTGAGCTGCTTCATGGCGAAGTCGCGGTTGGCGTGCTGGCTGCGCTGGCTCTGGCAGGCCACCACGATCCCGGTGGGCTCGTGGGTGATGCGCACGGCGGAGTCGGTGGTGTTGACGTGCTGACCGCCGGCCCCGCTGGAGCGGTAGGTGTCGACGCGCAGGTCCGAGGGATTGATCTCGACCTCGAAGCTGTCATCCACCTCCGGCGACAGGAACACCGAGGCGAACGAGGTGTGGCGGCGACCGCCGGAGTCGAAGGGGCTCTTGCGCACCAGCCGGTGCACGCCGGTCTCGGTACGCAGCCAGCCGAAGGCGTAGTCGCCCTGGACGTGCACCGAGGCCGACTTGATGCCCGCCACCTCGCCGGCGGAGACCTCGATGATCTCGGCCTTGAAGCCGTGATGCTCGGCCCAGCGCAGGTACATGCGCAGCAGCATGTTGGCCCAGTCCTGGGCCTCGGTGCCGCCGGAGCCGGCCTGGATGTCGAGGTAGGCGTTGTTCTCGTCCATCTCACCGGAGAACATGCGCCGGAACTCGAGCTTCTCGAGGTTGGCCTGCATGCCGTCGAGTTCCTTCTGGACCTCGGCGACGGTGCCCTCGTCCTCCTCCATCTCGGCCAGTTCCAGCAGGTCACGGCTGTCGCCCAGGCCCTGGTCGAGCTCGTCAATGGTGGCGACGATGGTCTCCAGCGTCGCCCGCTCCTTGCCGAGCTTCTGGGCATAGTCCGGGTCGTTCCAGACCTCCGGGTCCTCCAGCTCGCGGGTGACTTCCTCTAGCCGATCCTTCTTCTCGGCATAGTCAAAGATACCCCCTCAGGACGTCTGTCCGTTCGGACAGGTCCTTGATGAGGCTATGGATGGGGTTGGTTTCCAGCATGGGCTCGCTCGCCTGAATCTGCAGTGGAAAGACGGCCGCCGCGGCGCTGGCGCAACGCCAGGGGCCCGGCGGCCCGGAAAGTCGGCCATTGTAGCGAAACCGGCCCAAGCTCGCATCCACCCTGAGCGCCCGGCCCCACACGACGAGACCCGGCCGAAGCCGGGTCTCGAGGTGCCGCCGGATGGGCCGGCGTCAGAAGCGATAGTCCACCGAGAGGGCGAAGACGTCCGCCTCGATCTCGTAGGTGCCGTTCAGGCTACCCTTGGTCGCGTTCTCTTCCTTGTTGCCGTCCTGGTCGATGTCGGCATCGTTGGCGAAGACGTGCATGTAGCCGGCAGTGACGCCGAGCTCGGGCGTGGGCATCCAGGTGGCGCCCAGAGTCGCCCAGCGACGATCGTTGTCCGGCACCCGCGGGGTGCGGTACTCGGCACTCGGGATCGGGCTCTCGTCGAGGCCGAGGCCCGCGCGCAGCAGCCACTGCGGGGTCAGCGCGTAGTTGGCCCCCACCGAGAAGGCCCAGGTATCGTCCCAGTTCTCGGTGGTGGTGCTGTCGGGGGTGCTGTCCTCGAACTCGACGGTCAGCTCGTCGAAGCTGCTCCACTCGGTCCACTCGGCGTTGGCCATCAGCGCCAGCCGATCGGTCAGCTGGTGGTAGACCCCCAGGTTCAGGTTGGCCGGCGTCGTCAGCTCCGCCGCCCCCCCTCCGTTTGTAAACGTATCCGCGTCCTGAGTGTCCGCAAGGACGTCCTGACCAACGGGATTGTCTGAGCTAAAGCGTGCATCACCTTCCAATGTCAGGTCGATCTCGGAGCGGTAGCTCGCACCCAGCCGCGTCCTGTCGGTGACCTGGAAGAGCGCGCCCAGCGTATAGCCATACCCCCAATCATCGCCCGTAACCTCGGCAAAACCATCGGCCTGCCCAGCCTGAGTGGCCAGGAATGCAGCCTCAGCGCCAGAGGCCTGTGATGCCCCTATTGAGGCTAGGTCGAGTGAGTTGGAGAGCGTCGCATCGGCATACTGGGCCCGCAGGCCGACGGCCAGGTTCAACCGCTCGGAGGCCCGGTAGTTCAGGGTCGGCTGGAAGTCGATGGTGGTCAGCTCGGTCTCCACGGCGTGGTAGCGGCCGATCCACTCCTGGTCGTACTTGGTGGAGAGCCCATAGGGCGCATAGATGGCCAGCCCCAGGTCGAAGCGGTCGTTGAGCTGGGTCTTGGCGGCGAAGCTCGGCACCACGGCCGTCTCGCCGCCCTGGCCGGACTGGTTCTCGCCATAAGAGGTCAAGGCGTTGGAGGCCGAGGCATCCTGCAGTTCGAAGTCGGCCTCGATATAGGCCACCCCACCGGCCACCTGGTTGCCGTCGATGTTGCCGATGGCGGCCGGGTTGTAGGCCATGAAGCTGGCGTCCTCGGCGCCGGCGGCGGCGTTGGACAGGGCGTTGGCCAGGGTCTTGGCGCTCTGCTCACGGACCTGGAAGCCAGAGGCGGCGGCCTGGCTGGCGATCAGCGCGGTGGAGGCGAGGGCGATGGCAACGGTCAGCTTGTTGAACGTGGTGGGCATATGGCGAGGCATCCCTATTCCTGGTGAAGGATTGTTGTCGTTCTTGCCGCAGGGCGGTCAGGTCCAGGCCAGTGTTTGCGAATCCCCCACCCGGGATCAAGTACAAACGACCGTTTGAAAGCAAAAAATGCTAATACTTTGGTCGCACGGCCGTTTTAATTTCTTATCTTTCATGACCTTAGCCAACATGCGACCCCCGGAGCCGGCCGGCCACCATCCTGCCTTGACCTATGGGTAACCCAAGGGTTTTACACTATCAGCATGACATCCACTGGAGACCTGTCGATGAAGGTCAGCGAACTCGCCCGCCTGGCCGGCGTCACCGCCGAGACCGTGCGCCACTACACCCGCGAGGGGCTGCTGCATCCCGAGCGCCACCCCGAGAACGGCTACCAGCTGTTCGGGCAGGCCGACCTGGACCGGCTGCGCTTCATCCAGCGCGCCCGCACCCTGGGGTTCGGCGTGGCCGAGATCCGCGACATCCTCGACCATGCCGACCATGGCGATTCGCCCTGCCCGATGGTGCGCGACCTGCTGGCCGGTCGACTGCCTCAGATCCGGGAGCGGATCGCCGAGCTGGAGGCGCTGGCCTCCCGCATGGAGCAGGCCCTGGCGGCCTGGGAAAAGATGCCCGACGGCACGCCGGACGGCCACAGCCTCTGCCGCCTGATCGAGAGCTTTCCCGAACCGCTCAACGCCGACGTCGACGCCGGCAAGGAGGTCCAATGACCGCCAGACACACCTTCGAGCGCCAGGTCCCCGGCATGAATTGCCAGGGCTGCGTGGCCACGATGCGCCGGGCCATCCAGGTCCGGGACGAGGGGGCCGAGGTCACGGGCACCCCAGACGAGAAACGCCTGGACGTCGCCACCGAGCTGGACGGTGAGACCCTGGACGCCCTGCTGCGCGAGGCGGGCTATCCGCCCGCGGAGGACGAGGCCACGCCGACACCGGCATCCCGGAGACGCCAGATCCCCGGCATGAGCTGCCAAGGCTGTGTGGCCAGCATGCGCAAGGCCATCCAGGCACGGGATCCCGACGCCGAGGTGGTCGGCACCCCGGCCGAGAAGCGACTCGAGGTCACCACCCTCCTCTCGGCGACCGAGCTGGACGAGGCGCTCATTGATGCCGGCTACCCGCCCGGCGAGCGCGACGGTGACGACGAGACTCACGCCGAGGCGGACGCCTCCCGCCAGGCCGAGACGCCCGACAACGTCGCGCCGGAGGCGCCCCAGCCTCCTGCCGCGAGCGACGAGCCGGGTGGAGAGCAGCGGCCGACCACGCGACGCTTCTCGATCAGCGGCATGACCTGCGCCAGCTGCGTGAAGAGCGTCCAGCAGGCCCTCGAGCGGACGCCGGGGGTGGTCAGCGCGGAGGTCAACTTCGGCACCCACACCGCCCAGGTGCGCGGCAGCGCCGACCCGGACGCCCTGGTGCGCGCCGTGCAGGACGTGGGCTATGGCGCCGAGCCCATCGTCGACATGCGCGAGGCGGAGGAGACCCGGGCGCGCAAGGACGAGCAGACCTATCGAGAACGCCTCAGGGGCAGCCTGCTGTCGCTTGCGCTGGCCGTGCCGCTGATGGCCAGCATGTTCGTCTACCACCCCCAGCCGGTGGGCGGAGGCCGCCTCTACTGGCTGGTGATCGGCCTGCTGACGCTGGCGGTGATGGCCTATCCGGGTCGCCACTTCTTCGCCAACGCCTGGAAGAACCTCCGCCACCACCAGGCCAACATGGACACCCTCATCGCCATGGGCACCGGCACCGCCTGGCTCTACTCCATGGTGGTGGTGGGCTTCGCCCCCTGGCTGCCCGAGGTGGCAAGGGGCATCTACTTCGAGGCCTCGGCGATGGTCATCGGCCTGGTGCTGCTGGGCAACGCCCTGGAGCTGCGCGCCCGGGGGCGCACCAGCGAGGCCTTGAAGCGCCTGCTCGACCTGCAGAGCCGCACCGCCCGGGTGATCCGCGACGGCGAGGAGCACGAGGTCGACATCGACGAGGTCCGCCAGGGCGACCACATCCGCGTGCGCCCCGGCGAGCGCCTGCCGGTGGACGGCGAGGTGACCGAGGGGCAGAGCCACATCGACGAGTCGATGCTGACCGGCGAGCCCGTTCCCGTGGCCAAGGCCGAGGGCGACGAGGTGAGCGCCGGCACCGTCAACGGCAAGGGCGGCCTCGTCTACCGCGCCACCCGCGTGGGGGCGAACACCCGCCTCGGCCAGATCACCGAGCAGGTGGCCAGCGCCCAGGCCTCCCGTCCGCCCATCGGGGACCTGGCCGACAAGGTATCGAGCATCTTCGTGCCCTCGGTGATGATCATCGCCGTGATCACCGCGCTCGTCTGGTTCAATGTCGGCGCGGAGCCGCGGGTGATCCACATGCTGGTCACCGCCACCACGGTGCTGATCATCGCCTGCCCCTGCGCCCTGGGCCTCGCCACGCCAATCTCTACCATGATCGGGGTCGGCAAGGCCGCCGAGCATGGCGTGCTGGTCCGCAATGGCGACGCCCTGCAGACCGCCAGCAAGCTCTCCACCCTGGTGGTGGACAAGACCGGCACCCTCACCGAGGGCAAGCCCCGGGTCACCGAGGCCGAGGTGCTAGACGGCGACGAGCGGGAAGTACTGGGCCTGGTCGCGGCCCTGGAGCGCGGCTCCGAGCACCCCCTGGCCGAGGCCCTGACAGCACGTGCCGAGGCGCAGGGCGCCGAGCCCGGGGAGATACGCGACTTCGACACCGTCACCGGCGGCGGTGTCACGGCGACGACTGCCGACGGCCGAGCGCTGCTGCTGGGCAATGCCCGCCTGCTGGAGGAGGCAGGCGTCGACCTGGCCGGCGGCCGCGAGATCGCCACCGGGCTCGAGGAGAAGGCCCGCACCGTGGTGTACCTCGCCGTGGACGCCAGGCTGGTCGCCGTGTTCGGGATCAGCGACCCGCTGCGCCACGATGCCCGCGAGGCGGTGAGGCGCCTGCAGGCCGACGGCCTGACGGTGGTGATGCTCACCGGTGACAACGAGCACACCGCCGCCGCCATCGCCCGGGAGGTGGGCATCGACGACTTCCTCGCCGGGCTCCTGCCCGAGGACAAGCTCGCCGAGATCGAGCGGCTGCAGGGCGAAGGCGAGGTGGTCGGCATGGTGGGCGACGGCATCAACGACGCACCGGCCCTGGCCCGTGCCGACGTGGGGTTCGCCATCGGCCAGGGCACCGACGTGGCCATCGAGAGCGCCGGCATCACCCTGGTGCGGGGCTCGCTGCACGGCGTGGCCTCGGCCATCGAGATCAGCCGGGCCACCCTCACCAACATCAAGCAGAACCTGGCAGGGGCCTTCGGCTACAACGTGCTCGGCATCCCCATCGCCGCCGGAGTGCTCTACCCCGTCACCGGCACCCTGCTCTCGCCGATGATCGCCGGCGCCGCCATGTCGCTCTCCTCGATCACCGTGGTGAGCAACGCCAACCGCCTGCGGCTCTTCAGGCCCCGCGACGACGGCGAGCAGCACGCCGCTGCCAAGCGAACTACAGGCACGAAGGAGGCCGACCAATGAGCTGGCTCGTGAACCTGGCGGGGCTCGCCCTGATCGCCCTGATCGTCTGGTGGTTCTGGGTGGCCGACCGCTGAGGGCTGCTAGGCTTCAGTCAGGACCCTCACCGCGGAGGCGCTCATGCCCGAGCTCAACGGTGTGCTGGAATCCGCGCTCTACGTGGCGGACATGGTCCGGGCGCGCGCCTTCTTCGAGGAGGTGATGGGGCTCTCGCCCTTCAACGCCGACCACCGTTTCACCGCCTATGACGCCGGGGCCGGCACCGTGCTGCTGCTGTTCCTGCAGGGCGAGACCCGGGAGACCGTGGTCCTGCCGAAGGGCATGGGCACCATCCCGCCCCACGATGGCGATGGCCGGGTGCACATGGCCTTCGCCATCGCCGCCGGGGAGCTGGCCGACTGGGAAACCCGACTGGAGCAGCACGGGATTCCGGTCGAGGGACGCACCCACTGGCCACGGGGCGGGGAGAGCCTTTATTTCCGCGACCCCGACGGCCACCTGCTGGAACTTGCCACCCCCGGCGTCTGGCCGACCTACTGAGCAAGCACTTGCGGGAGAGCCTGCCTTTCTGAGCGGCCGCGAGTACTGAGGCGCCCCCTCCCCTTCACCGGCTGCCGGCGCCCTGCCATGACGGCGACGCCACAGCCACCGGGGGACGCCCCCGGCGTCGGGTCGAGGGTCGGCTCAGCTGACCCCCATGTAGCGTCCCGGCTTGTGGTTCAGGGCGATGATCAGGTTGAGCGCCACGGCGCCCAGCACCGAGAGGCCGACCCGCTCCAGCGGCAGCACCGACAGGGCCACCAGCATGATCAGCCCGTCGATCCCCAGCTGCACGTAGCCTGCGCGCCAGCCGTAGCGGTCCTGCAGGAAGAGCGAGAGGATGTTGATGCCCCCGAGGCTCGTGCGGTGGCGGAAGAGCACCAGCATGCCGATGCCGATCAGGCTGCCGCCCATCAGCGAGGCGTAGAGCGGCTGCATCCACTCGATGCGGATCCAGCCGGCGGTCAGCTCCGAGAACACCGAGACCAGGGCGATGGCCACGAAGGTGCGCAGGGTGAAACTCCAGCCCATGCGCCGGATCGCCAGCCAGTAGAACGGCAGGTTGATCAGGAAGAACCCGACCCCGAAGCGCCAGCCGGTGGCGTACTGAAGCAGGAAGGCCAGACCGGCGGTACTGCCGGTGAGCAGCATGGCCTGAGTGTAGAAGCTCACGCCGAGGGCGACGAAGAGCGTGCCGACCAGCATGGCCATCACGTCCTCGTGGAGACGATGGGGGTCGGTGGGCAGGTCCTGGGGCTCCATCTTTCCTTCCTTATCGAGGCTCGGCGTGCTCGAGCATCAGCTGCAGGGACTCGCGCCCTCGCCAGCGGTTTCGGTTGAGCTTGAACGCGCAGTGAAGCGTGGCACCGACGCCGAAGGCCGGCACCTCACCGGGGGTGAGGGCGCGGAACCAGATCGCCTTCCGGCTCGCGGGCCCGGCCGAGAGCTCAAGCATCAGGTGGCTGCCGTCGGCACCCACCGGGCGCAGCGCCTCGACCAGGAACTCGCCCTCGAAGAGCGGGGCATCGAACTCCCGGCCATAGGGCCCGAGCCGCTCGAGCTCGTCCAGGGTGGCGAGGCTGAGCTGGTGGGGCGAGAGCTCGCCATCGGTGAGGATCCGCGGACGCAGCTCAGCATCGCCCAGCTGCTCGCCGACGGCCTGCAGGAAGGCGGCACGGAACCCCTCCAGATGCTCGGCCGGCACCCCCACCCCGGCGGCGCCGCGGTGGCCGCCGAAGCGCGGCAGCGTCTCCGGTGCCAGCTCGAAGGTGCGCTGCAGGGCATCGCGCAGGTGCAGGCCCTCGATGGAGCGCCCGGAGCCGGTCAGCATGCCGGGGGCCGCCGCCGGCGTCAGGACCAGGGCCGGGCGCCCGAAGGCCTGGACCAGTCGGGAGGCCACGATGCCCTGCACCCCGGGGTGGCCGTCCTCCAGGTAGACCACGATGGCCGGGGCGTCGGCGGCCAGGGCCGGCAGGGCCAGGGTCCTGGCCTCCTGGGCCATCTCGGCCTCGATCGCCTTGCGGGACTGGTTGTCCTGGTCCAGCGTCTCGAGGTGCCGCTGGGCCACCGTGTCGTCCGCGGCGAGCATGAAGTGCAGGGCCGCATAGGGATCGTCGAGCCGCGAACGGGCATTGATGCGCGGCCCCATCTGGAAGCCCAGGGTCTCGGCGTCGAAGGGCACGCTGTCGGCCCCCAGCCGGGCCGCCATGGCGCGCCAGCAGGCCGCCTCCATGCGATTGATCAGGGTGAGGCCATGGTGGACCACGGCGCGATTGGTCGCGCTGTCGCCCAGCGACACGCAGTCGGCCACGGTGCCCAGTGCCACGTAGGAGAGCCAGGGCGACAGCTTCGGGGTGGCCGGCGCCAGCACGCCCCACTCGACCAGCACCTGCCGGGCCAGCGACATCACGAGCCAGGCCACCATGCAGCCGGCGATGGTCGGATCCGGGTAGTCGCAGTCCTCGCGGGTCGGGTTCACGGTGGCGTAGGCCGAGGCCGGCGGCCCCTCCAGCGGCAGGGCATGGTGGTCGCTGACCACCACATCGACGCCGGCGGCCTTGAGTCGCGCGATGCGTGGCTCATCAGAGCTGCCGCAGTCGGCGGTGATCACCAGGCTCGGCCGCGGGGAGAGCGAGAGGGTGCGCTCCACGAGTGGCAGGCTGATGCCGTAGCCGTCATGGATGCGGTGGCCGATCAGGCTGTGCAGCCGTGCCTCGGGCACCCCGAACAGTTCGACCAGGGTGCGCCGGATCACCACATGGGAGGTGATGCCGTCCACGTCGTAGTCGGTGAGGATGCCGATGTGCTCGCCGTCCACCACCGCCTGGGCGATGCGCTCCGCGGCCCGGCGGGCATCCGTGAGCCGCTCGGGGTGGGCCAGGTGGCGCAGGCTCGGCGAGACCAGCGGCGCGAGTTCGCCCTGGTAGCCCTGGATCCGCCCGGCCAGCACGCGGGCCTGGAGCTCGGTCATCCCCTCCTCGAGGGCACGGGCATAGAGCGCCTCGTCGCGGGGGCGCGGCTCGATCCGCGGGCGCAGCCGTTCATTCAGGTCGATGGGATCGGTAACGGCATCCAAACCAGACTCCTGTGATTCGCGCTCACCGGCACGGCGATGCATGACCGCCATGCCCAGGCAGGGCGCCGGGGACAGGCCGAAGAGGAGGTCCGATGCCAGGGATGGCATCGGTAGCGCCCAGGGATGGGTTTACAGCGCCTCCTCGCCGGCCTGTCACCGGGTCAGCCCCAAGGGGGAAGGCTACCGACGGTTCTCGACAACGAACCGCTGCACGGCCGAGAGCTCCGCGGGCAGCACGGTGTAGCGCTCCTCGCGTTCGAGCAGGTCGTCCATGTGCGGCGGCAGCGGCACGCCGGGGAAGCCGGCCTTGACCACCGCCTCGGCGAACTTGGCCGGATGGGCCGTGGCCAGGGTGATCACCGGGGTCTCGGCATCGGCGCGCGCCCGTTCCGCCGCCCGGTAGCCGGTGGCGGTGTGCGGATCGAGGATCTCCTGGGTGCGATGGTGCGCCTCGCGGATCACTTCAAGGATGGTGGCATCGTCCACGCTGTGGCTGGCGAAGCTCTCGCGCAGCCGGGCCAGGGGCGCATCGGCCAGCGCCGTGGGCTCGGCCTGGAAGCGCTCGAGCAGGGCCGCCACCGCGGCCCCGTCGCGACCGTAGGCCTCGAACAGCAGGCGCTCGAAGTTGGACGACACCACGATGTCCATGGACGGGGCCAGCGTGGCCTTGAGCTCCTGCTTGGAAAAATCGTTGTCGGCAAGCGTCCGATGCAGGATGTCGTTGGCATTGGTGGCGATGATGAACTGCTTCACCGGCAGCCCCATGCGCTTGGCGATGTAGCCGGCGAAGACGTTGCCGAAGTTGGCCGAGGGCACGCAGAAGCTCACCGCCCGATGCGGGGCGCCGAGGGCCACGGCGGAGGCCACGTAGTAGACGACCTGGGCCATGATGCGCGCCCAGTTGATGGAGTTCACCGCCACCAGCCGGGTGCCGTCGAGAAACGACTGGTCGGCGAAGCTCGCCTTGACCATGGCCTGGGCGTCGTCGAAGTTTCCCTCGATGGCCACGTTGAAGACGTTGTCGGCGAGCACCGTGGTCATCTGGCGGCGTTGCACCTCCGAGACACGCTGGTGGGGATGGAGGATGAAGATGTCGAGGTTGTCGCAGTGCCGGCAGCCCTCGATGGCCGCCGACCCGGTGTCCCCGGAGGTCGCCCCCATGATCACCGCCCGCTCGCCACGCTTCTTCAGGAAGTGGTCGAGGATCCGGCCGAGCAGCTGCAGCGCCACATCCTTGAAGGCCAGCGTCGGGCCGTGGAAGAGCTCGAGCAGGAAATGGTTGGCGTCGAGCTGGTTGAGAGGCACCACGGCATCGTGGCTGAAGGTGGCATAGGCCTCCTCCACGATGCCGCGGAAGGTCGCGTCGTCGATCTCGCCGTTCACGTAGGGCTTCATGACCCGGAAGGCGATCTCCGCATAGGAGAGCCCGGCCATGGCGGCCAGGTCGTCATGGCCGAGGGCGGGGATCGTCTCCGGGACGTAGAGCCCGCCGTCGCTGGCCATGCCGGTGAGCACGACCTCCTCGAAGGACAGCGCAGGCGCCTGCCCACGGGTGCTGATGTAGCGCATGGCTTACTCCTGCTCGTCCAATGACTCGACGCGGATCCGCGTCACCGGGCCGGCGATGTCGGCCAGCGACTCGATCAGGCGGATGGCCTCGTTCATCTGCTTCTCGCGGGTGCGGTGGGTCAGCAGGATGATCGGCACAAGTTCCCCCTCGGTGGCCTCCTTCTGGATCAGCGCCTCGATGGAGATGCCCTGCTCGGAGAGGATGGTCGCCACCCGGGCCAGCACGCCGGGACGATCCACCGCCAGCAGCCGCAGGTAGTAGGCGGTGATGATGTCCTCCATGGGCATGATCGGCAGCTGGGTGACGTCGTCGCCGATGCCGCTGAAGGCCAGGTAGGGCACGCGGTAGTGGTGGTCGGTGGAGATGTCGCGGGCGACGTCCAGCAGGTCAGCGACCACCGCGGAGGCGGTGGGCTCGGCGCCGGCGCCGGCGCCGTAGTAGAGGGTCGGGCCCACGGCGTCGCCCATCACGGCGATGGCATTCTTGACGCCATGGACGCTGGCCAGCAGCCGCTCCTTGGGGATCAGGGTCGGGTGCACGCGCAGCTCGAGCCCCGCCTCGGTGCGCTTGGAGATCCCCAGGTGCTTGATCACGTAGCCCAGGTTGTCGGCCTGCTCCACGTCCTCGGCGGTGATCCGCGAGATGCCCTCGGTGAAGGCCTTGTCGAACTGCAGCGGCACGCCATAGGCGATGGAGGCGAGGATGGTCAGCTTGTGGGCGGCGTCGATACCCTCGACGTCGAAGGTCGGGTCGGCCTCGGCATAGCCCAGCGCCTGCGCCTCGGCGAGCACGTCCTCGAAGGCCCGCCCCTCGTCGCGCATGTGGGTGAGAATGTAGTTGCCGGTGCCGTTGATGATGCCGGCCACCCACTCGATGCGGTTGGCGCCGAGCCCCTCGCGCAGCGACTTGATCACCGGGATGCCCCCGGCGACCGCGGCCTCGAAGGCCACGATCACGCCCTTCTCGTGGGCGGCCTTGAAGATCTCGTTGCCGTGCACGGCGATCAGCGCCTTGTTGGCGGTGACCACGTGCTTGCCGTTCTCGATAGCGGTCAGCACCAGTTCGCGTGCCACGTCATAGCCGCCGATCAGCTCGACCAGCACGTCGATGTCGGGGTTGGTGGCCACCTCAAAGACGTCCGAGGTGGTCCGGATGCCGGTGGTGTCGCACTCGGGGTTGAGGCTGCGGAAGGCGACCTGCTCGATGACGATCGGACGGCCCGCCCGGCGGGCGATGTCGTCGGCATTGCGGATCAGCACGTTGAAGGTTCCGCCACCGACGGTCCCCAGGCCACAGATTCCCACTCTCACCGGTTTCAATGTCTTTCCCCTTGTTCTGGCGTGTGTCTCAGCGTGTTATGGGGCCCGTCCGGGCCCCTGGTGCCGACGTTCATCGACGTCGGTCATCTCTCGGCCATCATTGGGTCAGGCCGAGCATGGCGGCCAGACGCTCCGCCGGCACATAGCCGGGCACCAGGCGGCCGTCGGGCAGCACGATCGCCGGCGTGCCCTGCACGCCGAGCTGCATGCCCAGATGATACTGTTCCTCGACCGGATTGTCGCAGTCCGCGGACCCCGTCAGCGTCTCGTCGCGCTTGGCCGCCGTCAGGGCCTCGGCCGGATTGTCGGCGCACCACACCTGCTGGAGCTGTCGCCCGCCCGGCGAGCCCAGGCCGCTGCGCGGGAAGGCCAGGTAGTGGACCTCGATGCCCATCTCGTTGAGCCGCGGG
Source organism: Halomonas aestuarii (assembly GCF_001886615.1). Classification (NCBI taxonomy): domain Bacteria; kingdom Pseudomonadati; phylum Pseudomonadota; class Gammaproteobacteria; order Oceanospirillales; family Halomonadaceae; genus Halomonas; species Halomonas aestuarii. The sequence continues at coordinate 2,096,774 of NZ_CP018139.1, read as the reverse complement.
ACCTCCTCGTGGAGCTGGCGACAGTAGGGGCAGGTGGTGTCGGTGAAGACCATGAGCTCGGCGCGACTCTCGCCGGGGCCACGGAAGACCACCTGCTCGCTCTCCGGCACAACGGCGAGGCGCGCACTGCGTTCGGCGTTGCGCCGCTGCTCGGTGAGGTTGACCAGGCCGTTCTCGCCGTTCTCGTAGAGGTCGCCGACCAGGAAGTGGCTTCCCTCGGCGTTGCTGTAGAAGGTCTCGCCGCTCTCCAACGTCACTTCAAAGAAGCCCTCCAGGGGGGTCTCGCGGACGCGCTCCACCGGCATGGCCTGGCCGTTGACCGAGAGGGTCTCGGCCAGCTGCTCGGCCGGATCGGCCTGGGCGACAGGAAGCAGGGCCAGGGAGGCGGCGAGCAGGCCTCCGCCGAAGGTAAGGGTCGATAGTCTCATGGTTCAGCCTCGAGGGTGATGGTCGGCATGCAGGTCTTCCAGTCGCACCTGCGCCACATGGGTATAGATCTGCGTGGTCGAGAGATCGCTGTGACCGAGCAGCAGCTGTACGACACGCAGATTGGCCCCATGATTCAACAGATGGGTGGCAAAGGCGTGCCGCAGAGTATGGGGTGACAGCGGCCGGTCGATCCCGGCGACCCGCGCATGGGCCTTGATCCGGTACCAGAAGGCCTGGCGCGTCAGGCAGCGGTCATCGCGTCCGGGAAACAGGGCCGGCCGGGTGATGTCGGCCATCAGGGCGCCACGGGCGCTGCGCAGGTAGCGTTCGAGCCAGGCCACGGCCTCCTCGCCCAGCGGCACCAGGCGGTCCTTGTCGCCCTTGCCGCGCACCCTGACCACGCCCTGGCGCAGGTTGACCGCATCGGTGGTCAGTCCCACCAGCTCGCTGACCCGCAGCCCGGCCCCGTAGAGCACCTCCAGCATGGCCCGGTCGCGCACGCCCAGGTCGGTGGCGAGGTCCGGCGCCGCGAGCAGGCGCTCCACCTCGTCCTCCTCCAGGGTGTCGGGCAGCGAGGGGCGCACCCGCGGCAGGCGCACCTCGACCAGGGGGTCGTGGTCGACGAGTCCCTCGCCCAGGGCCCAGCGATAGAAGCGCCTGAGGCTGGCGAGCAGCCTGGCGTTGCTGCGCAGGCGATAGCCGGCCTCGCGACGCTCGTCGAGCCAGGCCGGCAGGGTCCCGCTCGCCGGCGCGAGCAGCGCCTCGCCGACGCTCTCCAGGCGTGCCTGCCAGCGGGTCAGGTCATGGCGATAGGCGGCCAGGGTGTTGTCGCTCGCCCCCTGCTCCAGCCACAGGCCGTCGAGGAAGGCATCGACCAGCGCACCGGCCTCCATGTGAGTTCCCATACGACTCCCGGACAGGCCCCATCAGAACGAAACCCCGCCCCGCGGCAGCGGTGACGGGGTTCCGGGAACGGGTGCGGGGCCTGGGGCCCCGACACCACGCGCGGGCAGAGGCGGTCGCCTCAGGCCAGCTTTTCCTTGATGCGGGCGGACTTGCCGCTGCGCTCGCGGAGGTAGTACAGCTTGGCCTGGCGCACGTCACCGCGACGCTTGACCTGGATGGAGTCGACCAGCGGGCTGTAGGTCTGGAAGGTACGCTCGACGCCGACACCGTGGGAGATCTTGCGCACGGTGAAGGCGGAGTTCAGGCCGCGGTTGCGCTTGCCGATGACGACGCCTTCGAAAGCCTGGAGACGCTCGCGGCTGCCTTCCTTGACCTTGACCTGGACGACCACGGTATCGCCGGGGGCGAAGGCCGGGACTTCCTTGCTCATCTGCTCGGTCTCGAGCGCCTGGATCACCTTGTTCTTGCTACTCATGACAACAACTCCTCGATAATGTCTCGTGACGCGCCGGATGCGGTTCGTCGCCGGCGTGTCGTGATCCCGGCGCCCGAGTCGAGCTCGAGAGCGCGGGAATGCTGTTGGTGACACAGGTCCGTCCTGCCCGCTCGGGGCGCGTGACGTCCTGCACCTCCGCCCTGACCTACCTCGTGGACAGCGCGTAGTCCTCGATGAACTCCTCGAGCAGCGTCCGCTGCTCGTCACTCAACGTCCTGCCTTCCAGCAGGTCGGGACGCCTGAGCCAGGTCCGCCCCAGGGACTGCTTCAGCCGCCAGCGCCGGATGGCGCCATGGTGGCCACTGAGCAGGACATCCGGCACCCGCCGCCCGTCGATCTCCTCGGGGCGGGTATAGTGCGGGCAGTCCAGCAGCCCGTCGTTGAAGGAGTCCTCGACCGCGGAATCCTGATGGCCCAGCACTCCGGGCACCAGCCTTGCCGCGGCATCGATCAGCACCATGGCCGGCAGCTCACCGCCGCTGAGCACATAGTCGCCGATCGACCACTCCTCATCGATGTCGGTTTCCACCACCCGTTCATCGATGCCTTCGTAGCGTCCGGCCACCACCACCAGGGGCGGGCCCGACGCCAGTTCCTGCACGCCCCGCTGATCCAGGCGACGTCCCTGGGGGGACAGGTAGATCACCTTCGCCCGCTCGCCGGTGGCGAGTTCGGCACGCTCGCGCGAGGCATGGATGGCCGCGCGCAGGGTGTCGACCTTCATCAGCATGCCCGGGCCGCCACCGTAGGGGCGATCGTCCACGGTGCGATGCCGGTCGGTGGCGTAGTCCCGGGGGTTCCAGAACTCGAGCGCGATGCGCCCCTTCTCCACCGCCCTGCCCGTGACGCCGTGGCGGGTGATCGCCTCGAACATCTCGGGAAACAGCGACACCACCCCGATCCACATGGCCGGCGACGCCGGGGACGAGTCTGTACTCAAAACTCGGGATCCCAGTCGACGGTCATCACGCCGCCCTCGAGATCCACGTCCAGCACCACCTCGCCGGGCAGGAAGGGCAGCAGCCGCTCGCGGGCCTCGATGCCCTCGTCGACCTCGCCCTTGACGACCATGACGTCGTTGGCGCCGGTCTCGAAGAGGTGGTCGACGCGTCCGAGCGAGGCGCCCTCGCGGGTCACCACCTTCAGCCCTTCGAGCTGATACCAGTAGTAGTCATCCCCGTCGAGCTCGGGCAGCTCGGCCTTGGGCAGCAGGATCTCGGCACCGGCCAGGGCCTCGGCCGCCTCGCGGCTGTCGACCCCTTCCAGCCTCGCCACCAGGCCCTTGCCCTGGCGTCGACCCTGGACAAGACCGATGCGGGTCAGCCGGCTCCCCTGACGCAACACCCACGCCGGATAGTCGAGGATGCCGTCCATGGGACTGGTGTACGAATACACCTTGAGCCAGCCCTTGACGCCGTAGGGGCTGGTCAGCTTGCCCAGCACCACGTGATCGTCGGCTGGCGTCGCTTGCGCGTGTTCGCTCATCGACGACCCCTGGACCGTTGCAGCCGGCAAGTCAGCCCTCAGGCCTGCTTGCGGGCTTCCTTGACCAGCTCGGCGACGCGGTCGGAGAGCTGGGCACCCTGGCTCTGCCAGTGGGTGATGCGCTCCAGGTCGACGCGCAGGCGCTCTTCCTGGCCACGGGCCACGGGATTGAAGAAGCCCAGGCGCTCGATGAAGCGACCATCACGGGACTTGCGGGAATCGGTCACGGTGAGGTGGTAGAAGGGACGCTTCTTGGCGCCACCACGTGCCAGACGAATGGTAACCATGCGTTGACTATCCTTCGGTTGAAGTTGCGGATGTTTCGGCCGAGGTGCCGATACCCTGCTGGCCCTCGACAATCTGCTCAGGGAAGCGGGCCGACGGCCCGGCTTCGGGTCATTCGGTCACGACGATGACCGCGTCGATCGCGGTCGTGCCTGTGAAGACGCGACATTCTACGGAAAAGCGCCCGACTTGGAAACCTTTTTGCGGGTGCCGCCGTACCACGGGAGGACTCAGCGCCACGGCATCCCGCCGGGACCGCCCATTCCGCCCATGCCACCGGGCCCGCCTGGGCCGCCGCCGCCCATCATGCCGGACATGCCGCGCATCATCTTCTGCATGCCGCCCTTCTTGCCCGCCTTCTTCATCATCTTCTGCATCTGCTTGTGCTGCTTGAGCAGGCGATTGAGGTCGGGCACCTGGAGGCCGGCGCCGGCGGCGATGCGACGCTTGCGCGAGCCGTTGATGATCTCGGGCTTGCGGCGCTCCTGGGGCGTCATGGAGTTGATCAGCGCCTCGAGCTTGCCCATCTCCTTCTCGGGGCCGGGCCCCTGGGCCATCTCGGCCATCTGCCCCATGCCCGGCAGCTTGCCCATGAGACCGCCCATGCCGCCCATCTTCTTGAGCTGCTGGAGCTGGTCGCGGAAGTCCTCCAGGTCGAACCCCTGGCCCTTCTTGACCTTCTTGGCCAGCTGCTCGGCCTTCTTCTTGTCGACCGTGCGCTCGGCATCCTCGATCAGCGAGAGCACGTCGCCCATACCGAGGATGCGCGAGGCCACCCGGTCCGGGTGGAAGGGCTCGAGGGCGTCGACCTTCTCGCCCACGCCCATGAACTTGATCGGCTTGCCGGTGACGTGACGCACCGACAGCGCCGCGCCGCCACGGGCGTCGCCGTCGGCCTTGGTGAGGATCACCCCGGTCAGCGGCAGCGCCTCGTGGAAGGCCTTGGCGGTGTTGACGGCATCCTGGCCGGTCATGGCGTCGACGACGAACAGCGTCTCGTCCGGCTTGACCGCCTGGTGCAGCGCCTGGATCTCGGCCATCATCGCCTCGTCGATGGCCAGGCGGCCGGCGGTATCGACCAGCACCACGTCGTGGAACTGGATCTTCGCGTGCTTGATGGCCGCCTCGGCGATGGCCACCGGCTGCTGGTCGGAGCGCGACGGGAAGAAGTCGACCTCGACCTCGCGGGCCAGGGTCTCCAGCTGGTCGATGGCCGCCGGACGATAGACGTCGGCCGAGACCACGAGCACCTTCTTCTTCTCGCGCTCGCGCAGGTAGCGCGCCAGCTTGGCCACGGAGGTGGTCTTGCCCGCGCCCTGCAGGCCCGCCATCAGCACCACCGCGGGCGAGCCCTTGAGGGTCAGTCCCTCGTTGGCCTCGCCCATGGTCGCCTCGAGCTCCTGCTGGACGATCTTGACGAACTGCTGGCCCGGGGAAAGGCTCTGGGAGACCTCCTGGCCCACGGCCCGCTCGCGCACGCGTTCGATGAAGTCCTTGACCACCGGCAGCGCGACGTCGGCCTCGAGCAGTGCCCGACGCACCTCGCGCAGGGTGTCCTTGACGTTGTCCTCGGTCAGGCGCGCCTGACCCTTGATGGACTTGAGCGTCTGGGACAGACGCTCGCTGAGGTTCTGGAACATGGGGCCTCTCCAATCACGATGGCCGGGGAGACCGAACCGACGTCGGCCGGGGGCTCCCTGCAATGGTCGAAAATTATACGCGCCCTGGCCGACAGTCTCCATGCATGACCGGCATTCGCTGCACCGGCAGGCTCGCCGCTGTGCTGTGCGCCGCCGGACGGATTCGGTATAGTGGCGACCTCACTCCTCAAGCTCAGGCGCTGGCGAAGGCGCACGGACAGCGATCGATGCAGCCGCTATCACTTGCCGTCATGGCCTTCCTCTTCTATCTGGGGGCCGCCTCCTGGCAGGGCCTGGCCCTGGCCCGACGGGTACCGCCGCGCGACCGGCTGGTGCGCGTTCTGTGCCTGTTCGGACTGTTCTGCCACCTGCCCCTGGCGGCCACGCTGCTGGCCCGCGGCGACTCGCTGCTGCCCGGCCTCTCGACCAGCGCGGTGCTGGTCAGCGCGCTGGCGGTCCTGCTGCTGCTGGTGGTCAGCGTCTTCAAGCCGGTGCTCAACATCGCCACTGGCCTGCTGCCCCTGGCCGGCCTGACCCTGCTGCTGGCTGCCGGCCTGCCGAGCCCGGAGCGCGGCACCGGCATGACGCCGGGCATCGCCCTGCACGCCCTGAGCAGCGCGCTGGCCTTCGCCCTGCTGGCGATCGCCGCCATCCAGGCGGTGCTGCTGGGCATCCAGAACCAGGCCCTTCGCCACCATCACATCCGCGGCGTGGTCCAGTCCCTGCCCCCGCTGACCACCATGGAGCGGATCCTCTTCGAACTGATCTGGGCCGGCATGATCCTGCTGACCCTGTCGATCGCCAGCGGCTTCCTGTTCGTCGACGACATGTTCGCCCAGCATCTGGCCCACAAGTCGATCCTCTCGCTGGCCGCCTGGGTGATCTTCGCCACCCTGCTGTTCAGCCACCATCGTCTCGGCTGGCGGGGCATGCGGGCGGTTCGCTGGACCCTCGGCGGCTGCCTCGTGCTGCTGCTGGCCTACTTCGGCAGCAAGTTCGTGCTGGAGATCGTGCTCCACCGAAGCTGAGGCCGGCACCCGCCTTGACACCGGATGACCGAGCCCCTACAACTCGAGCCTGATACGCCTTTGAGGATCCTTCGACCTTGAGTGACGACTTCCCGCTGGGACTACTGTTCAGCCTGCTGTTCCTGCTCGTCTGCCTGTCCGCCTTCTTCTCCAGTTCCGAGACCGGAATGATGTCGATCAACCGCTACCGCCTGAGCCACCAGGCGAGCAGCGGCGACTCTCGCGCCGAGCGGGTCATGCGCCTGCTGTCGCGGCCGGACCGGCTGATCGGCGTGATCCTGATCGGCAACAACTTCGTCAACAACCTGGCGGCCTCCATCGCCACCATCATCGCCATCCACTTCTTCGGCGAGGTCACGGGCCCGGCCGTGGCCACGGCGCTGCTGACCATCACCATCCTGATCTTCGCCGAGGTCACGCCCAAGACCTATGCGGCGATCAAGCCCGAGCGCATCGCCTACCCCGCCTCGCTGGCCCTGGAGCCGCTGCTCAAGCTGCTCTACCCGCTGGTGTGGCTGGTCAACGCCATCTCCAACGGCCTGCTGCGGCTGATGGGCGTGAAGAGCATCGACGGCGGCGCCGACCACCTGACCCGCGACGAGCTGCGCACCGTGGTGCACGAGGCCGGCACCCTGATCCCCCGCCGTCACCAGTCGATGCTGCTGTCGATCCTCGACCTGGAGAACGTCACCGTGAACGACATCATGGTGCCGCGCCACGAGGTGATGGGCCTCGACCTGGACGATGACCTGGAGGAGATCCTGGCCCAGATCCGCACCAGCCAGCACACCCGGGTGCCGGTCTACAAAGGCGACATCAACAACATCATCGGCATGCTCCACCTGCGCAACGCCGCGCGCTTCCTGTCCCGCGGCGACGTGACCAAGGCGGCCATCGTCCAGGAAGCCCGGGAGCCCTACTTCATTCCCGAGTCCACCCCGCTGCATACGCAGCTGCTCAACTTCCAGAAACAGAAGCGGCGCATCGGGATCGTGGTAGACGAGTACGGTGACGTGGAGGGGCTGGTGACCCTGGAGGACATCCTCGAGGAGATCGTCGGCGAGTTCACCACCGACGTGGCGGGGCTCGACCAGGAGATCCACCCGCAGGAAGACGGCAGCCACGTGATCGACGGCACCGCCAACATCCGCGACATCAACAAGGCGCTGGGCTGGCAGCTGCCCACGGATGGCCCCAAGACCCTCAACGGCGTGATCCTCGAGCACCTGGAGTCCTTCCCCGACGGCCCGGCCTGCCTGCAGATCGACAGCGTGCGCATGGAGATCCTCGAGGTGCGCGACAACCTGATCACGGCGGCACGCTGCTGGCAGCAGGTAAGGCGCGCCCCGCGACGCGCCTGAGCCGAGGCTACCCCCGACGAGCGGGCACGGCCCAGCGATCGGCCTCGGCCTTGAGCGCGCACACCCGGGCCGCCACCATCCTGCGACTCACCTCGGCGGGCGGTATCGCGTCGCCGAAGTAGAGCGCCACCCGCGCCCGGAAGCGCCGGGGCGGCCGGGTCAGCGCCTTGCCCCCCTCATGGGAGGTCCAGGACCCCCAGAGGCCGGCCAGCCCGGCCGGGATCACCGGCACGGCGTCCCTGGCCAGGATCAGCTCCAGGCCGCGGCGAAAGGGCTGTATCTCGCCGTCCGGCGTCAGCCGCCCCTCCGGAAACACCATCACCACCTCGCCCTGGCGCAGCGCCCGGCTGACCTCGGCCAGCGCCTGGCGCACGCTGCCCGGGTCGCGCCGATCGGCATCCACGGGGATGGCCCCCACCCGGCGAAACAGCCAGTTGAGCCAGGGCGAGTCGTAGATCGGCTTGTCCATCAGGAAGCGCAGCGGACGGGGGCTGGCCACGCCCACCACCAGCGCATCCATGAAGCTGACATGGTTGCAGACGACGATGGCGGGGCCATGCGGCGGGATCTGCCCGCGACCGCGAAAGCGCAGGCGATAGAGGAGATGGAGCAGCAGGGCGAGCAGCCGCCGCAGGAGGGGCCGCGGGGCACTGGCCAGCCGCCAGCTGCCCGCCGCCATCGCCAGTCCCGTGACCCCCCAGAGCAGCGGGGTCATCACGGCGCGTCCGGCGCCTGCCTGAGGCCGGCCAGGATGGTGGAGAGCAGCTGGTCGAGCAGGTCGCCCACCTCCAGCGGTTCGCCCTGCCAGTAGCCGAGGCGTTCGTTGAGGCCCAGCTGGACCAGGCCATGTACACTGCCCCACAGCGTGCGGCTCAGCCGCCAGGCCTCCAGATCGTCCAGGGCCGGCTGGTACTCCTTGAGGGTCGCCTGCACGCGCAGGAAGAGGCCCTCGATCATCTCGTTCTGGCGCTGGTCCAGCTCGCCCTCCTGGGCCAGCGGATAATCGAAGAGCAGCTGCCAGCGATGGGCATCCTGGCGGGCGAACTGCCAGTAGGCCCGGGCCAGCGCCTTGAGGCGCGCCTCGGGGACCTCGTCGGCGAGCAGGGGCTCGATCACGCCACGCAGGCGGGCCAGGGTCTCGACGTTGACGTGCTGCAGCAGGTTGCTGAAGCTGCCGTAGAGCTTGAGCAGGGTGCTGGGGGCACAGCCGACCTCGCGCGCCAGGGCCCGCAGCGACAGCGTGTGGGCCGGATGCTGCTGCAGCCAGGCATCACAGGCCTCCATGACATGGGCATGGAGTGCCTCGGGGGCATGCTGTCTGGGACGAGCCATCGGGTTCCTCACAGGGTGGTGGCGGGCATCGCGGTCCGGGCAACAAGGATACTCTCATCGAACACTGTTTTCGACAGGATATCCGACACCGATGACGTTGCAAGTCGCCGGGAGGATCGCGACGCGTTCGCGACTTTTCTCCCCCGGGCGACTTGGTTACCCTGACGCCCCACCCACCCGGAGTCCCCATGGCCGGCCGACTGCACATCGCCCCCATCGACCTCGAGCGCCTGCTGCCCGACCTGGTCGCCGAGTCCTCGCTGATCACCGGCGCCAACCTGGCCCCACGTCGCCCCCTGTCGCTCATCCGCCTGGAGGCCGGCAGGCCTCGGCTGGGGTCGGCCTTCTGGGGGCTCACGCCGCCCTGGCTGAAGGTGCTCGATCACGCTCCCCACTGCGCCCGGGCCGAGGCACTGCAGAGCCGCCCCATGTTCCGCGAGGCCTTCGGCGCCCGTCGCTGCCTGGTGCCGGCCACCGGCATCTACGCATGGAAGCCTCAGCCGCGCTTCAAGCAGCCCTTCCTGATCACCCGCGTCGATCGCGGCCCGCTGCTGCTGGCGGGGATCTGGTGCCGTTTCCACACGACCCTGAGTCAGTACAACGACTCCCTGGCACTGGTCACGGTGCCCACCAATGCGCTGCTGGCGCCCGTTACCGACCGGCTGCCGGCGGTGATCGAGCCGCGGGATGCCCTGCGCTGGCTCGATCCGCAGACGCCGACGGCCGAGGCCCAGGCCCTGCTCGGCCCCGCGCCCGGGGAACTTCTGGGCGCCTTCACGGTATCAAGGAAGGTCAATGATCCCGCCAACCAGGATCCGACCTGCGCCCACCCCACCGGTCCCATGCTGCGCCACCACGTTCAACAGGAGCGATGATGACCAAAGCCCTGCCCGCCCCTTGCCGCCAATCGGGCCGCCTGCTCGTCTGGCTGGCCATGGCCACTGCCCTGCTGACGGGCCTGGCCGCCCGAGCCGACGCCGTGCACGAGACCGTCTCTCCTCGGGTCAGCCCCCACGATGACCGCGACTACCGCGCCCTGACCCTCGACAACGGGCTGAGCGTATTGCTGGTCAGCGATCCGGAGGCCGACAAGGCCGCCGCCTCGTTGAACGTGGACGTGGGCAGCGCCCATGACCCTGAGGACCTCGCCGGCCTGGCCCACTTCCTCGAGCACATGCTGTTCCTGGGCACCGACGCCTACCCCGAGTCCGATGCCTACCAGGGCTACCTGAGCCGACACGGGGGCAGCCACAACGCCTTCACCGCGCCCCTGGACACCAACTACTTCTTCGACATCGAGCCCGACGCCCTGGCCGGCGCCCTGGATCGGTTCAGCCGCTTCTTCGTCGCCCCGCTGTTCAATGCCGACCGCCTGGAGAGCGAGCGCAACGTGGTGCACTCCGAGTACCAGGCGCGCCTGCGCGACGACGGCCGCCGAGCCCAGGACGTTCTCGACCAGCTGCTCAATCCCGACCATCCCGCCACCGGCTTCTCCGTGGGCAGCCGAGAGACCCTCGCCGACCGGCCGGAGGGTGAACCGAGCCTGCGCGAGCGCGTGATCGACTTCTACGAGTCGCACTACGATGCCAACGTCATGCACCTGGCCGTGGTGGCGCCCCAGCCCCTCGATGAGCTGGAGGCGCTGGTCAACGAGCGCTTCACCGCCGTCCCCGACCGCGGCCTCTCCCGGCCGACCATCGAGGAACCGCTGGTCGAGGCGCAACGCCTGCCCCGTGGCGCACGGATGCAGTCGGTCCGCGATAGCCAGCGGGTCAGCTTCATGTTCCCGGTGCCGGACCCCGAGACCGCCTATCCCCACAAGCCCGCCGACTACCTGGCGCACCTGCTCGGTCACGAGGGCGAAGGCAGCCTGCTCGCGGCGCTGCGCGAGGCGGGGTGGGCCGATGGCCTCTCCGCCGGCGTGTCCCGTGGCGACGGCCACCAGGCGCTGTTCACCGTGGACATCAGCCTGACCCCGGAGGGGGCCGGGCAGCTGGAACGCATCCAGGCCAGCCTGTTCGCCACCATCGACCGGATACGCGAATCAGGCCTCGAGTCATGGCGCCATGAGGAGGAGGCGCGCCTTGCCCAGCAGCAGTTCCGCTTCCAGCAGCATGGCTCGCCGCAGAGCGACGCCATCCGCCTGGCCATGAACCTGTCGCGCTACCCCCTGGAGGACGTCAACATCGCGCCCTACCGCATGGGCGACTTCGACCGCGAGCTCATCGAGCAGTGGCTCGATGGCCTGCGCCCCGACCGGCTGCTGCGCCTCTACAGCGGCCCCGAGGTCGAGGGCGATGAGGTCTCGCCCTGGTTCGACGCCCCCTGGCGCGAGGTCAGTGTGGCAGGCGATGCCGAGCCGCTTCCCGGCATCGCCCTGCCCGCCCCCAACCCCTACATTGCCGAGAATCTCGAGCTGCTCGACGTGCAGGACGAGGCGCCCGGTCTGCGCATCGACGAGACGGGGTTCGATTTCTGGCACATGGCGGACGCCACCTTCGACACTCCCCAGGCGGAGTGGCGCTTCAGCCTCCAGCACCCCGCCGCCAGCCAGGAGGCCCGCGAGGCGGCGCTCTCCCGGCTGCTCGCCGGCTGGCTCGTCGACAGCCTCAACGAGACCCTCTATCCGGCGCGGCTGGCCGGCCACCACTTCGAGGCCTATGCCCATGCCCGCGGCATCACCCTGTCGTTCTCCGGCTGGCGGGACCGCCAGGACCGCCTGATCGAACGGGTCGTCACGCAGCTGCGGGAAGGGGAGATCGACGCGGCGACCTTCGACAGGGTGCGCTACCGCCTCCAGCGGGAATGGCGCAATGCGCCCCAGGATGCGCTCTATCGCCAGGCCCACCGCACCCTGTCCGAGGCGCTGGTCCGCCCGCAGTGGCCCACCGAGGCGCTGCTGGCCTCCAGCCAGGACCTCGAGGTCAAGGACCTTCGCGACTTCCGCCGGCGCTTACTCGACGACCTGCATCTGGAAGCCATGGCGGTGGGGAACCTGGATCGCGAGCTCGCCGAGCGCGAGGCGCGTCAGGTGGCCGAGGCACTCGCGCCGACCCTCTCCACCGAGGCTATCCCGGACCTCGTCCCCCTGCAGGCGGAGGACCTGCCCGAGCTCACCCCGACCACCACCCGGGAGGACTCGCTGGTGCTGCGCTACCTGCAGGGGCCGGACCGCTCGCTGGACAGCCAGGCGCTCCTGGCCGTGCTGGGCCAGCTGCTGGAGACCCCCTTCTACCAGCGCCTGCGCACCGAGGAGCAGCTGGGCTACGTGGTCAACGCCGGCTACTCGCCCATGCTGGACGCCCCCGGCATCAGCCTGCTGGTACAGTCTCCCGACACCGACAGCGAGGCGATCCAGGCCCGCATCGATGCCTTCCTGGACGACTTCGGCCAACGCCTCGGGGCGCTCGGCGACGATGACCTGGCGCCCTACCGGCAGGCCGTGCATGACGCCCTGATGCAGCGCGACACCAGCCTGTCCGGGCGCACCAATCGCCTGTGGCGCGCCCTCGCCTACGGCGACACCGGCTTCGACCGCCACCGCCGCCTCGCCGAACGCGTCCTGTCGGTGACGGCCGACGAGCTGCGCGAGTCCTGGCCGACGCTGTGCGAGGCGGCCGTCGCCCGGATCAGCTTCGACTCGGGCGACGAGGCCAGCGACGTGCTGGCCCTGAGCCGGCACCTGGCACCGCTTCCCGAGGACGACGACTGAGCCGCGGCAGGTACCCCGAGACGAAAGCGCCCGGCCATCTTGGCCGGGCGCTTTCGTTGGCAACCACTGCGGGCAATTACAGAAGAGAGAGGAGGCCCTTGGTCAGTCGAAGGCCTGGGGCGGCATCATCGCCTCGACGTGCATCACCAGCTCCTCGAGGATCTGACGGTCCCGGTCGGACAGCGAGACGGCATTGAGCCGCTCGATCTCGCGGGCGAAGTCCTTCAGCGTGAGGCTCGCGACGGCCGGGTCGTTCATGCGCTCCCAGCGGAAGGCCTCCCAGCGCGCCAGCTCCTCGCTCTCCAGGGTTTCCGGATAGCTGCGGGCCCGGAAGCGGAACAGCATCTCCTCGAGCCGCGGGTCCTGGAAGGCGAAGCGGGCCCCCACCAGGTCCCAGGGGTCAGTCTCGCGCACCCGCTGCATCTGCTGACGGTCCGCCGGCGAGAAGAAGCCGCCGGAATAGAGCATCAGGTCCGGGTCCCGGGGCGGCTCGGGGTGGGCCGCGGAGAACACCTCCGCGACCCGGGAGGCGATCTCGGGACGGGCGGCGAGCTGCTTCCAGTGCTCACGGCACGCGGCCAGGTCGAGCCCCAGGCGCTCGACGATGTCGCCGTAGTCGCCCTGACGGGGTCCCGAGACATCCTTGAGCGCGCTGGTCGGAAAGAGCACCGGGCACTTGTTGATATGGATCACCTTGAGGGGGATCCGCTCGGTCCCCTCCGCCAGGTCATCGTTGCTGACGAAGACCCGCTCGCGGATCTGTTCCGGGGTCAGCTCCATCAGGGGCGCCGGGTCCATCGAGAGGTCGAAGACGATCACCCCGTTGGGATTGGAGGGGTGCTCGGCCAGCGGCATCACCAGGGCGCTGCAGCCGCGGCTGGCCGGATAGCGCCGCGAGATGTGCAGCACCGGCTTGCGACCGGGCAGGTCCAGCTGCCGGGAGACGGCACGCTTGCCGCGCAGGCCGAGCAGGTAGTCGAACAGCCGGGCGTTGCAGTCGCGCAGCAGCCTCGCCAGGGCGATGGTGGCGCGGACATCCGCCAGGGCATCGTGGGCCCCTGCATGGGCGATGCCGTTGGCGGCGGTCAGGTGCTCCAGCTTGAAGCTCGGGGCGCCGTCGTCGCGCGTCGGCCACTCGATCCCGTCGGGGCGCAGGGCGTGGAAGGCGCGAATGACATCGATCAGGTCCCACCGCGAGTTGCCGTTCTGCCACTCCCGGGCGTAGGGATCGAGCAGGTTGCGGTAGAAGAGGTGACGGCTCACCTCATCATCGAAGCGAAGGCTGTTGTAGCCCAGGGCGCAGGTGCCCGGCTCGCTCATGGCCGCCTCGATGCGGCCGGCGAAGTCGGCCTCCGTCAGCCCGCGGCGGCGGGCCTGCTGCGGCGTGATCCCGGTGATCAGGCAGGCCTGGGGGTGGGGCAGGAAGTCATCGGCGGGCTTGCAGAAGAACTCGAGCGGCTCGCCGATCTCGTTGAACTCGGCATCGGTACGGATGGCCGCGAACTGGGAGGGACGGTCGCGACGCGGGTCGGCGCCGAAGGTCTCGTAGTCGTGCCACAGGAAGGTCTGTGGGGCGGCTTGCGACTGCGCCATGGGCGGGAGCTCTCCGAAGGGCGTGGATTCACGGGCCCAGCCTACCACAGCCCCTCGGGCGACTCAGCCGCCGGGCTTTTCGTCAAGAACGCTCAGGGCGGCCCATCGGCCATCAGGGACACGCCCGGCGCGGTTCCGCCCTGGGCACGCCCGGGCGATTCGCTCAGGCCTTGGGCAGGGTGACGTTGAGCTCCAGCACCGAGCAGTTGTCTTCGCTGTCGAGGGTGATGTTGACCGCGTCGTCATCGATCTGCACGTAGCGGCGGATCACCTCCAGCAGCTCCTTTTCCAGAAGCGGCATGTAGTCAGGCTGTCCCCGCTGGGTGCGCTGATGGGCCACGATGATCTGCAGCCGCTCCTTGGCGACCGACGCGGACTTCTTGCGCTCTCGCTTGAGGAAATCGAGCAACTTCACCGGCGGACTCCTCCAAACATGCGGCTCAACAGGCCTTTCCTCTGGTACTCGTGGAAGCGCAGCGGCACCTCTTCGCCCAGCAGCCGGGCCACCGTATCGGCATACGCCTGGCCGGCATCGCTGTTGTCATCGTGGGTGACCGGGATCCCCTGGTTGGAGGCCCGCAGCACCGCCTCCGACTCGGGGATCAGGCCGAGCAGGTCGATGGCCAGGATCTCGCGGATGTCCTCCAGGTTCAGCATGTCCCCCAGGTCGACGCGACTCGGGTTGTAGCGGGTGATCAGCAGATGCTCCTCGATCGGGTCCTCGCCGCGCTCGGCACGCCGGGTCTTGGACGCCAGCAGGCCGAGCATGCGGTCGGAGTCGCGCACCGAGGAGACCTCGGGGTTGGTGACCACGATCGCCGCGTCGGCGAAGTACATGGCCAGCTGGGCGCCGCGCTCGATGCCCGCCGGGGAGTCACAGATGATGAAGTCGAAATCCTTGCCCAGGGTGTCGAGCACCTTCTCGACGCCTTCCTGAGTCAGGGCGTCCTTGTCGCGGGTCTGGGAGGCCGGGAGGATATGCAGGTTGTCGACCCGCTTGTCGCGAATCAGGGCCTGGTTCAGCCCCGCCTCGCCCTGGATCACGTTGACCAGGTCATAGACCACGCGGCGCTCGCACCCCATGATCAGGTCGAGGTTACGCAGCCCCACGTCGAAATCGATGACCACGGTCTTCTTGCCGCGCAGCGCCAGCCCCGTGGCGATGGCTGCTGCGCTGGTTGTCTTGCCGACCCCACCCTTGCCGGAGGTCACAACGATGATCTTGGCCAAGTGTCACATCCTGTCTTGTCGTGATGAAAGGGAATGGTGGCGTGAACGCTGCCGCCACTCTGCTGGCCGGCATCAGCCCAGCGGCTTGATGCCCAGTTGGCCGTCGAACAGCTGGACCTGGACGGTGGTGCCCAGCAGGCGCGGGTCGATGTCCTCGAGGCGCTTGTAGTTGCCGGCCACCGAGAGCAGCTCGGCATGCAGTTCACGGCAGAAGATACCGGCCTTGACGTCCCCATGGATACCGGCCAGGGCCCGCCCGCGCAGGGCTCCGTAGACATGCACGCTGCCGGCGGCCAGCACCTCGGCCCCGGCATTGACCGCGCCCACCACCACCAGGTCGCCCTCGGGGGCGGTCACCTGCTGGCCGGAGCGTACCGTGCCGCGGTAGATGCGCCCCCCCGCGGTGCTGGCCGCCACGGTGTCGGGCGCGTCGTCCACCACCACGGGCTCGTCCACCTCGGCCTCGACCGGGGACTCGGCATCGTCGGCCACGCTCTCCAGGGGACGGGGGCGCGAGGCCTCCTGGGGGGGGAACCAGCCCAGGCCCAGGGCCCAGGCCGACTGCTTGACCGGATCCGGCCCACCCCGGACCGCCACCGGCAACAGCTTGTGGGCCCGGCACACCGCACAGATGCGCTCCAGGGCCAGATGGGGTTCGTCGAGCTTCTCCACGTTGAGCACGACCGGAGTATGCTGGAAGAAGGCCGGTGACTGGCTGAGCTTGCCCGCCAGCTGCTCGCGGATGCGCTCGGGATCGGCACTGGTCAGTTCCATGACCGTCATCGGCAGCATCCCTCCCTTGAAGGTGAAGGCCATACTGTCCCTGTCCACTTTGAGACTCATTGCCGAACTCCACGTCGGGTGATGGTCGGGTACAGCACCAAAGCTAAGCGAGTGGCTGCCACCCTGCAACTGATCATAAGGTCATCGAGGCGCGATGTCAGTGTCTCCAGGCGGCCACACCCTGCCGCCGCACAGACTTTTCTGCTGGCGCGTCACGTGCTTAGATACTATAGACCCAGGCTCCGCGCCGCCTCCACCGACAACAATGATCATCTTGCGCTCCGCCCGGGAGCGCTCTCGTCAGGATGCCCCATGTCAGGACTCCTCCGCCGCCTGTTCGCCCCGCGCTGGAAACACCCGGATCCCGAGGTCCGCCGCCAGGCCGTGTCACGTCTCGACCCCTCCAGCGAGGACCAGCGCCGCACCCTTGAGCAGCTGGCCCGGGACCCCGACCCCGGCGTCCGCCTGGCCGCGCTGGAGACGATGGAGGACCCCGAGCGCCTGCTGGCGCTGTACCGGGACGGGGACGCCTCCCCCGAGCTCCGAGCGCACCTGATCGCCCTGCTCGCCGGCCGCCGCGGCCACCACGACCTGCCGGCGCGTACCGCGCTGGTGGAGCGACTCGAGGACCGGGCGCTGCTGAACGAGCTGGCCCTGCAGGGCGACAACCAGCAGCTGCGCCTCGCCGCCCTGGCCCGCCTCGAGGCGGAGGAGGACCTGATCCGCCAGGCCTGTGACAACGGCATCGCCGCCGTCCGCCACGCCGCCGCCGCCCGGGTCGAGAGCGAGGCCGGCCTCGCCCGACTGGCCCAGGAGGCCCGCCGTGACCGCCAGGTGGCCCGCGGGGCCCGGGAACGCCTCAACCGGCTGCGCGCCGACGCCGCCTCCCTGGAGGCGGCCCGAACGGAGCGCGAGGCCCTTCTGGACAAGCTCGAGCAACATTCCCAGGGCCCCTGGGAGCCGCTCTATGCCGGGCGCTTCCGCCACCTGATGCGGGAGTGGTCGCGAATGCGCGACCTGGCGGATGCCCGGCAGGAGCGGCGCTATCAGGATGCCTGCCAGCGCTGTCGCAAGGTCATCGGCGACCATGAGGCCCAGGAACATGCCCGGGACGCCGACGATCGTCGTCGGGAGAGTGCCGACCAGACCCGGGAGTCCCTGGTCGAGGCCCTGGAGGAGAGCCTCGACGGCTTGCATCAGGGCGAGCATCTGACCGATCAGGACATCGCCAGCCTGCGCGCCCAGAAGCGCCTGCTGGCCAGCCGCTGGCAGGCGCTCTCCGAGCAGCACCTGGCCGACGAGGCGCTTCGCGGCCGCTACGACCAGGCCCTGGCCGACTACGAGCGGATCGTCCAGGCCAGGGTGCGCCTGGATGAACGCGCCAGCGACATCGAGGCGGCCATGGCCGAGGGGGATGTGGATCGCCTGAGGGCCCTGGTCGAGGCCTGCGGCTGGCCGGACGGCCTGACACCGGCGCCGCTGCTGGCACGAGCCCGAGAACGGCTGGCCAGGAAGACGCCTCGGGACGACGGGGACCTCGACGCAAGGCTTGCGCGGTTCGTCGAGGAGCTGGACCAACTGGAGGGCCTGCTGGAGAGCGGCGCCTTCAAGGGCGCCAGCCGACTCCACCAGCGCCTGCGCCAGCAGGCCGAGCAGCTGCCCCTGCCGGATGCCGACCAGGCGCGACTCAAGCGCCTCGCGGCACGGCTTGCCGAACTCCGCGACTGGCGCGGCTTCGTCGCCGGCCCCAAGCGCGACCAGCTGTGCCAGGCCATCGACGAGCTGGCCGAGAACAGCCTGCTGACCGAGGCCGAGCTCGACCGCCGCCACCGCCAGCTGGTCAAGGAGTGGAAGAGCCTGGGGGACGCCGCCGCGAACCGCGAGCAGTCCGCCCGCTTCCGTGCCGCCTCCGACCGCATCAAGGAACGCCTGGCCCCCTGGCGGGAGCGCCAGCAGGCCGAGCGGCAGCGCAACCTGGAAGCCCGGGAGACACTGTGCGAGCAGCTCGAGACGCTGCTCCAGCAGCCTGCCCACGAGGCCGACCCCGATGCGCTGCGCGAGATCCGCGACCGCTCGCGGGAGCAGTGGCGACGCTTCGCCCCTGTGCCCCGCGAGCAGGCCGAGCCCATCGGCCGACGCTTCGGCCGCATCCTCCATGAGCTTCAGGCCCTGATCGACCGGCGGGCCCTGGAGATCGCCGAGGCCAAGCGCGAACTGATCGAACAGACCCGCGAGCTGCTGGCGCGCGACCTGCCACCGGGCAAGCGGGCCGACCAGGCCAAGGCGCTGCAGCGTCGCTGGCGGGCGCTGGGACGGGCGCCCAAGGGCGAGGAGCAGGCCCTGTGGCGGGAATTCCGCGCGCTGTGCGACGACATCTTCGCCAGCCGTGAAGCCGCCCGTGACGACCAGGCCCAGCGCAACCGTGCCCGACTGGAGGCCATGCAGGCCCTGATCGACCGCCTGGACGCCTGGCATCCCTCCCGGAGCCGCGAGGCCGACGTGCTGGACGAGGCCGTCCGCGAGGCTTCGGCGCTGGAACCCCTGCCGTCCGGCCGGCGCACCGAGGGCATGCGTCGCCGCTGGAACGGCATCGTGCGGGCCCGCAGCGAGCGACTGGACCGCCTGGCCCTGGCCGAGGAAGCCCACCGCTGGCAGGCCATTCGCCCTCTGCTCAATGCCCACCTTCAGGCGGATGCCCGGCGGCTGGCCGGCGGCGCCATCGAGGAGGTCCCCCTGCCCGAGGACCTCGACCTGCCGGCCGAGCTGCGACGCGCCCATGAACGCCGTAATGCCGCCCGCCAGGCCGGCACCACCGACGAGGCGGAGGAGCGGCTCTCCCGCCTGCGGGCCCACCTCTCCCTGCTGGCCGGCGGTCACGTCCATCAGCGTGACGACCCACTGCGCCTGGCGATCCAGGTCGAGCGCCTCAACGAGAACATGGGCCAGGAGATCTCCCGCACCGAGGAGCTCCACCAGATCCTCGGCGAGCTGCTCGCCAACGGCCCGATGCCCGAGGGACTGTGGGAGCGCGAGGTCGGCGAACTCGACCGGATGCTCGAGAGCCTCGCCGAACTGCCTCCGGCCTGAGCAAACAGAGGTCCTACCGACACGAAAACGCGAGGCCGTGGCCTCGCGTTTTCGTGTCTGCCACCGGGGTCACCGGCGGCCCGTATCCTGCGGTGGTCGGGCGATCAGCCCATGAACTGGCCACCGTTGATGTCGATGTTGGCGCCGGTGATGAAGCCCTGGTCCTTGTCGGCCAGGAAGGCGACCAGGCGACCGATCTCCTCGGGGGTGCCGTAGCGCTTGACCGGGATGGTCTCGCGGATGGCCTCGCGCACTTTCTCCGGAATGTTCATGATCATGTCGGTGGCGATGTAGCCGGGCGAGACCGTGTTCACGGTGATGCCCTTGGTGGCGGTCTCCTGGGCCAGCGACATGGTCAGGCCGTGCATGCCCGCCTTGGCCGCCGCGTAGTTGACCTGGCCGAACTGGCCCTTGCGGCCGTTGATGGAAGAGATGTTGATGATCCGGCCGTAGCCCTTGTCGAGCATGCTCTCGATCACGCTGCGGCAGGTGTTGAAGACGCTGTTGAGGTTGGTGTCGATGACCTCGCTCCACTGTTCCGGCGACATCTTCTTCAGCGTGCCGTCCCGGGTGATCCCGGCACAGTTGACCAGCACGGCAACCGGACCGTGCTTCTCCTCGATCTCCTTGACCCCTTTCACGCAGGCATCGTAGTCGACCAGGTCGATCCCGGCGATGTCGATGTTGTCGAGGCCCTCGGACTTCTGGGTCTCCAGCCAGGTCTTGGCCTTCTCCGGGTTGTGGTAACCCGCAACCACCATGTAGCCCTGTGAGGCCAGCTCGCGGCAGATGGCGCTGCCGATGCCTCCGGTACCACCGGTGACCCAGGCGACGGGTGCTTGAGTTGTCATAGGCTATTACTCCCTTATTTGGATGACATCATGTCTGGCGCGACCAGATGGCCACCACCAGCCTTAACATAATGCGGTGCTGGGCTGTCAAAGTGATGACGCGAGATGAGTATGGACCAGGGAGCGGTCTCGGGACGAGCGTTTCAAATCGCTCCTTGACTAAAGGCGAAGGATCGGTAGAATACGCCTCACGTTGATGCGGGGTGGAGCAGTCTGGTAGCTCGTCGGGCTCATAACCCGAAGGTCATCGGTTCAAATCCGGTCCCCGCTACCAAATTTGAGAGAGAGGCCAGGACCGAAAGGTGCTGGCCTTTTTCGTGCCCGGGGCAGAACCTCCCGGCAGCTCGTCGGGCTCGGTTCTCGACAGCTCCGGGAAGGTCATCGGTTCCCTGTCGTTTCAGGTTCAGCGGTCCCCGCTGACAAATTTGAGAGAGAGGCCAGGACCGAAAGGTGCTGGCCTTTTTCGTACCCGGGGCAGAACCTCCCGGCAGCTCGTCGGGCTCGGTTCTCGACAGCTCCGGGAAGGTCATCGGTTCCCTGTCGTTTCAGGTTCAGCGGTCCCCGCTGCCAAATTCAAGAGAGAGGCCAGGACCGAAAGGTGCTGGCCTTTTTCGTGCCTGAGGCAGAACCTTCCGGCAGCCCGTCGGGCTCGGCTCTCGACAGCTCCGGGAAGGTCATCGGCTCGTGTTCCTTGCCAGCCTCACCCCTCGCCCCGCCCCTTGACGGCGGGGGCCATGCCCAGCCGGCCGATGCCCGGCAGTTTGAGCGCCGGGCGTCGCGGATCGATTCCCAGGGAGAGGCCCAGCAGGTTGAGCTCGAGCCCCTCGTCACGCCCCAGGGTCACCCCCAGCAGGCCGACCAGGGAGGCGGTGACGCCGAGGCCACCCGGCGCCTCTGCCAGCGGCCCCTCCAGCAGGTAGTCCTTGCCCACGGCCGTCACCGGCAGCGCGGCCTCGAGCCCGTCCACCTCCCGGATCAGCCAGGCGATGAAGGTATTGCTGTTGGGCCCTGGCCAGGCCCGATAGGTCGAGGGCGCTGGATAGGCCGCCACCGCGGCCTCTATCGGGCCGATCATCGCCGCCGCCGCCTCGCCACGGTAGTCGGCGTGCAGCGTGGGCGCGCTGCCGTACCAGGCCCGGTCGGGCGTGGCGGTCGACCGGGAGACCAGCGACGGACGGCGCCAGCTGAGCACATGGTGCATGCGCCAGGCCTCGGCCCCGGCGTCCCGCGTCGCGATCCAGGTATGCACCCCGAAGGCCCCGCGCCATCCCCAGGCCCTGGCCGCGTAGAGCTGTACCACCGCCTCGGAGGCCTCGGCAGGGGACGGCGCCAGGCCGGCCGGGGCACGGCTGGCCGAGGACCAGTGGCCGCCCCGGTCCACCTCGCCGCTGGCCAGCATCCACAGCGGCCCGGCCAGCAGCAGGGCGAGCACCACCGCCATGCCGGAGATCACGCGCCATATTCGTCGCACCACAGGCCCACCCCCTTGAAGTCACGGGCGATCACCCGCATCTGTAGAGCAAATTCATCCTCACGCAAGGCTAGCGATCATGCCCATCGTCGACCCCCGTACCGGTGAGCCGCTCACCGACGACCTCTCCGCCGGCGAGTCCCAGGCCGGGCCCTCCGGCGACCAGAGTGCCGACATGATCCTCGATGTCGATGCCGGCAACATCCAGCAGCTGCTCGAGACCTCGATGCAGGTCCCGGTCCTGCTAGACTGCCGAAGCCCGGCCGAGGAGGCCAGCCGGCAGCTGAGCCAGGTCCTGGAAAAGCTGGCACGGGAATACAACGGGGCCTTCCTGCTGGGCCGTCTCGACGTCGACGAGAACCGGGAGATCGCCGGCCAGCTCGGCGTGCGCTCGGTGCCGGACGTCAAGCTGGTCAGCCAGGGCGGCCTGGTCGACCACTTCCAGGGCGCCCTGCCGGAGAAGCAGATCCGCGAGTGGCTGGGCCGCTACTTCCCGGCTCCGGAGAAGGCCCCGCAGACGCCCGAGGACCAGGCCGCCGAGGCCCTGGCCACCGGTGACGCCGCCACCGCCCGCGCCCTCTACCAGGAGCTGGTGCAGCAGTATCCCCAGCACACGCCCTATCAGGTGGAGCTGGCCCGCGCCTTGGTGGCCGAAGGCGAGGCCGAGCAGGCCCGCGCGCTGCTCGACAACCTGCCCCCGGAAGAGCGGGATGCCGCCCCGGCCCGCGGCGTGCGCGCCAGCATCGAATTCGGCGAGCAGGCGCCCTCCGCCGAGGAACTGGCCGCCCTGGGCGACCGCGATGACAGCGAGGCGCAGTTCAAGCGCGCCCTGCGCCAGCTGGCCGATGGCCACTACGAGGCCGGACTGGAGGCCCTGCTGGGCCTGATGAAGCGCGACCGGGCCTACGGCGAGGATGCCGCCCGCCGCACCCTGCTGCAGGGCTTCGACGCCCTGGGGGCGGATCATCCGCTGACGGTCGCCTACCGTCGCAAGCTCTTCGCCCTGCTCTACTGAGCCCGGACCGGAACGTCGGTTCCCGTCGATGATGGCCGCCCCCCCCCGGGGCGGCCATTGCCGTCTGGGCCCCGGCGATGGCCTGCCGCGAGTCAGCCCTTGAGCTCGCCATCCAGCCGGGCCAGGGCCGCCTCCAGCTGGGTCGCCGTGGTGCCGAAGTTGAGGCGGGCGAACCCTGGCCAGCCGAAGTCGGCGCCGTCGGAGAGCGCGACCCCCGCCCGTTCCAGCAGCTGACGCTGGGGAGAGGACTCGCCCCCCTGCAAGGCAGGTGCCTCGCGAAGGTCCAGCCAGGCCAGGTAGGTGGACTCGGGAGGGCTCATGGCCACCCCCGGCCAGCCGGCCACCCGGTCCACCAGGGTCCGACGATGGCCTCGCAGGACCTCGAGCAGCGCCTGCCGCCAGGGGTCGCCATGGGCATGGGCCGCCTCGGCGGCCACCAGCCCGAGCACGTTGCCGTCGGGCTGCAGCCCCCGGGCCGCCGCGGCCATGCGCCGACGCAGCCCGGCGTCGGGGATCACCGCACAGGCCGTGGTGAGCCCCGCCAGGTTGAAGGTCTTGGAGGGCGCCCATAGCGTCAGGGTGCGAGCGGCCAGTTCGGGAAAGGCGGCGGCCAGCGGCGTGTGGCGGGCCCCCTCGTCCAGCAGCAGGTCGCAGTGCAGCTCGTCGGAGACCACCAGCAGGTCGTGGCGCTCCACCAGCTCGGCCAGCCCCGCCAGCTCCTCGCGCGTCCAGACTCGCCCGGTGGGGTTGTGGGGCTGGCACCACAGCAGCAGCCGGGTCTCGGGGGTGATCGCCGCCTCCAGGGCCTCGAGGTCGAGCCACCAGCGCCCCCCCGGGGCGCCCGGCGCCTGCAGGGCCGCCTGCTGGGGCAGGCGCCCGGTGCGCTCGGCGACGCGCAGGAACGGCGGATAGATGGGTGTGACGGTCAGAACCCCGTCCCCCGGCTCGGTGAGCGCCAGGCTCGCCAGGTGAAGGGCCGGCACCACGCCCGCCAGCCAGAGCTGCCAGCCCGGCTCGATGGTCCAGCCGTAGTGCTCGACGCTCCAGGCGCAGAGGCTCTCGCGCAGCGAGTCGGGCACCAGGCCATAGCCGAAGACGCCGTGCGCTACCCGCGCCTGCAGCGCCTCGATGACCGCCGGCGGCGAGGCGAAGTCCATGTCGGCGACCCACAGCGGCAGCACCTCCTCGCCGTAGCGATGCCACTTCTGCGAGGGCCAGGGGCCGCCCGAGGGGTGGCGACGCTCGACGGGCGTGGCAAAATCGAATTCCATGTGCAGTTCCCGCTCTCAGAAGGCCAGCAAGATGACAGAAACCATGCCCCATGACGGCTTCTATGCCAAGGTGCGCCGCGGCCTGCCCGCCCTGGTTGGGCAGTGGCTCACCCTGGGCCAGGGCGATCCCGACCGCCTGGCGCTGCTACTCGCCGAGACCGCCCGGGTGACACGGATCGGCCTCCCGGAGGAGACCCCGGACGGCGAAACCCTCGTCGCCTGGAGCGAGGCCGACGGCGAGGAACCGCCGCTGTGGGCGGCGCGCACCGCGACCTTCCTGCTGGTGCAGATGCCCGCCCGTCCCCTGCCGGCCGGCGACGACGAGGCCTGCGCCTGGGCCTACTGCTGGCTGCGCAACCGCGACTTCGAGGCCGTGGAGGCCGCCCAGCGAGCCCTGCCCGACCACCTGCGCGAGCCGCTGGCCGTGGCGCTCAAGGCCGCCTGGACCGACCTCAAGGGGCTGCGGCTGGTCTGAGCGCCGCTAGCCTCGCCGCGCCGCCCGCTTCTTGGGCCGGAAGCCGTCCGGCTTGGTGGAGAGCCAGGCCACAAAGGTCTGGATCTGCGGGTGGGCCATCAGGGCCTCGCGGCTGCGATAGTAGTCGGCCAGTTCCCGCTCGCCCAGCACCGCATGGATGTGCTTGTGGCAGGCATGGCAGAGCCAGAGGATGGCGGTGAGCCGCTCGGCCCGGTCGAAGCGGCGCCGATAGCGCGGCTTGCCGTGCAGGGCGCGGGGGATCAGGTGGTGCTTCGTCAGCGGTGCCGCTCGCCCGCACAGCTCGCAGGCCTCGGGTCGCGGCGGGGGCGTGAGATCATGACCGGCCATGGCGAGCCTCCCGAAATGCCCATCGTTCCAACATGACAAGGACTCGAAATATCCCATGGACGTTCCCCTGACGTGGCAGCTGGCCAAGCTGCTGGTCTCCATCGGCGTGGTGCTCGGCCTGTCGATGATCGCCGAGCGGGTCAGCCCCCGCGTTGCCGGCCTGCTCTCCGGCTATCCCCTGGGCACCGCCATCGCGCTGTTCTTCATCGGCCTGGAGATCTCGCCGGCCTTCGCCACCGAGAGCGCCGTGCACACCCTGGCGGGCTTCAGCGCCACCCTGGCGCTGGGCGGCGGCTACCTGCTGTGCGCCCGCCGCGACGGCCTGGCCGGCGTGCTCGCCGGCAGCGCGGGAGGCCTGGTCGCCTGGCTGGCGGCGAGCCTCGTGCTGACCCAGGTGGAGTTCACGCGGCTGACCGGCACGCTCACCACCCTGGTCGCCATCGTCGTCTTCCTGCGGCTCTACCGGCGGGTGCCGGATGCCGCCATCGCCCCTCGGGGCGGCTTCGGTTGGTCGGCGCTGGGCCTGCGAGCCGGCCTGGCCGCCGGCATCATCTTCCTGATCACCGGCCTGGCCCACGTGGTGCCGTCCGCCTGGGCCGGGGTCATGGCCGCCTTCCCCGTGACCATGTACCCCTTCCTGGTGATCCTGCACCTGACCCACGGCGCGGCGCCGGTGGCCACGGTGATCAAGCACTACCCGGCTGGGCTCGGCGCGCTGCTCTGCTATGCCCTGAGCATCTCGCTCACCTACGAGCGCCTCGGGCTGGTCATGGGCACCCTGGCCGGCTTCGCCACCGCCACCGCCTGGCTGCTGGCCTGGACCCGCCTGCAGGCATGGTGGAGGGCGCGCCAGGCGAGTCGCCGCGGCGCCGGCACTTGACCGAGCGCTTGCTCGGGGCAAAGCTGTCCCTCCGGAGACAATCACAAGGAACCCGCCGATGTTCGTACGCACCGTCGAACCCGCCTTCTACGACACCGATGCCCTGGGCCACGTCAACAACACCCGGCTGCCGGCCTGGTTCGAGCTGGCCCGCAACGACCTCTTCCGCCTCTTCACGCCGGACCTGGACCCGCGCAAGTGGCGGCTGATCATGGCGCGCATGGAGGTCGACTACCGGGCCGAGCTGCAGTATGGCCGCGAGATCGAGATCCGCACCTATGTCTCGCGGCTCGGCAACAGCTCCTTCACGGTCAGCCAGGAGGCCCGCCAGGACGGGAAGCTGACCAACCTCGGCCACACCGTGATGGTGCATTTCGACCACGACACCAAGCAGGCCATTCCCATCGAGGGAGAACTGCGCGAGGCCCTGGAGGCCCACCGCCAGGAGGAGCCGGCAGACGCATGACCCCGGCAGTGAAGGTACTGGAGAAGGCCGGCGTGGCCTTCCACCTGGACAGCTACGAGCACGACCCTCGCACCCCCGCCTTCGGCGAGGAGGCCGCCCGGGCCCTGGGCCTCTCCCCCGACGAGGTATTCAAGACCCTGCTCGCCCGCCTGGACGACGGCCGCCTGGTGGTGGCCATCGTGCCGGTCTCGGCCCAGCTCGACCTCAAGGCCCTGGCCCGGGCCGCCGGGGGGCGCAAGGCCGGTCTCGCCGACCCCGCCGAGGCCGAGCGAACCACCGGCTACGTGGTGGGCGGCATCAGCCCGCTGGGCCAGCGAAAGCGCCTGCCCGCCTTCCTCGACGCCAGCGCCTCGAACCTCGAGGCGATCCACGTCAGCGGCGGCCGGCGGGGGCTGGAGATCCGCCTCGCCCCCGGCGACCTGCTCCGCCTGACCGGCGCCCGCGAGGCCCCGCTGGCCAGGCGCTGAGCCAGCCCGGGACAAACCCGGCCCCCCCGCTGTCACAGCAAGGCAGCCATCAACCGACGGGAGCTCCCATGGCCATCCGCTACACCCTCTGGCTGGACCCGGACGACACCCCTCGGCACCGTGCCGTCGAGGCCGAACTGAAGCGCTACTTCCTCGCGCGCTTCGCCGACTATCCGCACATCCGCTTGTTCGGCGCCGACCCTTACGATTATGATGCGCCGTTCAATCGCCTCTATGACGTGCTGATGGCAAGGGCCGGCGAGTACTGCGAGCGGGAATGGCGCTACGTGCCGACCCCCGAGCAGCTCAATCGCGCCTTCTTCCTGGCCGTGGGGCACTCGACCAAGTTTGTACGGGACGACGACGATGGTGATCCGAACCGATCAGGCCCCTGACGAGCGCCAGCTGGCCATCATCGCCGAGCAGCTCGGCCGTGCGCCCCGCGGCATCGAGGCCCTGGCCGCCACCGACGGCGAGGGCACCCCGCTGGTGCTGCGCATGGCCCCCATCGTCGACGGCAAGCCCTTCCCCACGCTCTACTGGCTCTGCTCGGAGCGCCTCAAGGTCGAGATCTCGCACATCGAGGCCGCCGGGGTGATCAAGCAGCTGGAGACCCGCCTGCAGGAGGACCCCGACTTCCTCGCCGCCTATCACCGCAGCCATGACGCCTATGTGGCGGCCCGCTGGGACTTCATGAGCGAGGCCCAGCGGGCGGAGGTCTTCCGCCTCGGGTATGATCGCGTCCTCACCGAGCGCGGCATCGGCGGCATCGCCAACCGGGACCAGGTCCGCTGCCTGCATACCCAGTATGCCCACCACCTGTGCGGCGAGAACGTCATCGGCCAGTGGCTCGACGAGCACTACGGGGTCGCCGACTGCCTGTCGTGACCCCGGCACTTCCCCCAACGGCACCACCCTGACGATAAACCTACGATAAAAGGAGAACCCCGGATGTACCTGGATACCCATGTGATTGCCAGTCTCGCGCTGATCGCCAGCATGCTCGTCATCGGCGGCGTGGGCGTCAAGCTGCTGCGCCAGGCCATCAAGCGCGACGCTGCAGACGCGCGCTGAGCCGGCCATCACGACCTCGAAGGGCGCCCTCAGGGCGCCCTTCGCGTTTTCGGGCCGGGACTTCCGGCGCCGTGGCCCGAGCCGCTAGGATGAGGGCCTGGCCAAGGAGGAAAGCATGTCGAGATTCTGCGTCTACCTGGGGTCCCGGGAGGGCCGTGACCCGCACTTCCTCGAGGCCGCGCAACGGCTCGGGGACGAACTGGCCCGGCGCGGCCATGGGCTGGTCTACGGCGGCGCCCGCGTCGGGATGATGGGTCGCCTGGCCGATGCCGTGATGGCGGCCGGTGGCGAGGCCATCGGCGTGATGCCCGACCACCTGGTCGAGCGCGAGCAGGCCCACCATGGGCTGACCGAGCTGGTCCGGGTGCGCAACATGCACGAGCGCAAGGCCAGCATGGCCGCCCATGCCGATGCGTTCATCGCCCTGCCCGGCGGCATCGGCACCCTGGAGGAGCTCTTCGAGACCTGGACCTGGCAGTACCTCGGCCTCCACGACAAGCCCATCGGCGTGCTCGATACCGCCGGCTTCTATGCCCCGCTGCTGACTTTCCTCGACAGCACCGTGGAACAGGGCTTCCTCAATGGCCGCACCCGGGCAGCGCTGATCGATGCCACCGAACCCGCCGACCTGCTGGACGCCCTGGAGGCCCGGCTGGCCAGCGGCGACTGACCGGTCCCCCTTCCACCCCTTCAAGGAGTCTTCCATGCAAGCCATCGAGAACGACGGGGAACGGCTGCGCTGGACGACCCAGGCCGCCCCCGACGGCCCCGGCGACCGGCAGGTCCGCCTGCGCGTGGCCTGGGCAGGCGTGAACCGGGCGGACCTGATGCAGCGCGCCGGCCACTATCCGCCGCCTCCCGGGGCCTCGGGGATCCTCGGCCTGGAGGTCAGCGGCATCGTCACCGAGGCGGGACCGGGCGTCGAGGGGCTCGGCGTCGGGGATCGCGTCTGCGCGCTGCTCGAGGGCGGCGGCTACGCCGAGGAGGTGGTCGTGGACGAGCGCCAGGTGCTGCCCCTGCCCGAGGGCATCGGCCTGCGCGAGGCGGCGGCGCTGCCGGAGGTGTTCGCCACTGCCTGGCTGAACCTCTTCATGGAAGGGGGCCTGGCGGCCGGCGAGCGGGTCCTGCTGCATGCCGGGGCCAGCGGGGTGGGCACCGCCGCCATCCAGCTGTGTCGCGCCTTCGGCCACCCCTGCTTCGTCACCGCGGGCAGCCAGGCCAAGCTGGAGGCCTGCCGCTCGCTCGGTGCCGAGGCCGGCTGGAACCGCCATGACGGCAGCTTCGTGGAGGCGGTGAAGACCTGGGGAGGCGCCGACGTGATCCTCGATCCGGTGGGCGCGAGCTACCTGGCCGACAACCAGCGGGTGCTCAATGCCGACGGCCGCCTGCTGCTGATCGGGCTGATGGGAGGACGCAAGGCGGAGCTCGACCTGGGGCGGATGCTGATGAAGCGTCAGCGGCTGATCGGCTCGACCCTGCGTGCCCGGCCGCCCGAGGCCAAGGGGGCCATCCTCGCGGCCCTGCGCGAGCATGTCTGGCCCCGGCTGGCCAGCGGCCAGCTGCGCCCCCTGGTGGACCGCAGCTGGCCGGTCGACCAGGCCGAGGCCGCCCAGGCGCATGTGCAGGACGACGCCAATATCGGCAAGGTTCTGCTCTCGGTCAGCGGCGAGACGTGAGTGGCAAGTGGCGAAAAGCGAGAGCCGAGTGGCTAGTGGTGAGAACTGAGCGGCAGCCATCCGCGCCCTGCAGGCGCCTGATGGCTCTCAGGTGTTGGCGGTGAGCTCGAGGGTGCGCTGGTAAGTGAGCTGCAGCAGGCGGGCATCCTCTCCGGCGCGATGGCGGTGGATGCCCTGCTCGCCGATGATCGCTTCCTTGGTGCGGCTCCAGAGCGCCTGCTGCTGCTCGCTCAGCAGGATGCGCAGGGCCTCCAGGCGGAAGGCCGGCAAC
This sequence comes from Halomonas aestuarii, assembly GCF_001886615.1. Taxonomy (NCBI): domain Bacteria; kingdom Pseudomonadati; phylum Pseudomonadota; class Gammaproteobacteria; order Oceanospirillales; family Halomonadaceae; genus Halomonas; species Halomonas aestuarii. The sequence goes on along the minus strand of NZ_CP018139.1, from coordinate 2,067,142 downwards.
ATGCCGGCATGATGGAAGAGCAGCGACAGCCAGGTGTTGTCGTAGCCCCAGCTGTCGCTGTAGGCGATGCCGATCTCCCCCAGCTCGTCGTTGAGCCAGCGGGCCACCTGGCGGACCGGATACCCCTCGCGCTGCAGACGCCCGCGGCTGATGCCGTGCAGCAGCTCGGCCTTGGGGTCCCAGTGGGTCCACTCGTCCAGCGGCTGGATGAGGAAGGCGCAGGTGCTGCCATCGGCGCGGGCGAGGCCCACCTCGATGGGGTAGCTGCCGCGCCCGAAGCCGGACGCCTCGATATCCAGCAGTGTGGGTAGCGTCACGGGCGGGAGAGTCCTTGGTCGAAGTGGCCGATGCCGTCGCGGCGAAGGCCTAGTGTCGCGTCTCGCCTTCGGCCCTGTCCAGTGAAGCGGCGCCCGACGCATCGGAATCCAGCGACCCGGCGAAACCGGCCAGGCGGTCGGCAAGGGCCTGCCAGTGACCGGCCTTCTCGACATCCAACGGCAGGCTCAGCTCGCCGAGGCGATAGGCCCGGGCCAGGCGGGAGGCCGCCAGGGGATGGCCCGCCTCGCCGGCCCGCGCGTACCAGGTCACGGCGTGGTCGTCCCGGCGAGGATACTGGGCACAGCCGTGCTCATGGATCTGCCCGGCCTGGTACTGGGCCTTGGCATCCCCGGCCTGGGCGGCCTCGAGCACATAGCGGGCCCCGCGGGCCTTGTCCTGGGGACTGACGCCACGGTGGAAGAGCATGTGACCATACTGCGACAGCGCCGCCCGGTGCCCGGCATCGGCACAGCGCTGGAAGAGATGCATGGTCAGGCGCTGGGTACGCGGCGAGCGGGGCAGCCAGCGAGTGTGGAACAGCTGCTGCGCAAGCCGGTACTCGAGCCGGGTGAACAGTGAGGATGCCTCTGGCATGGCAACTACCCTGCGTCCAGTGAGCGGAAGGGATGCCGGTCACGCCCTGTGACCGACATCCCTCCCTGCGGTAAACGGTGGCCCTGCGGACTCCGCCGGGGCTTTGGGTTGGCAAGCATACGCGCGCCCCGCCGGTGACTCAACCCCGGGGATTTGCCGCCCCGCCGGGGCCTCGCTACCATGCCGGATCATCTCCCATCAGCCACCCTCCAAGGAGCGACGGATGCAGACGCGACCCCTCGGCGAGACCGGCATCGACGTCAGCCGGCTCTGCCTCGGCACCATGACCTTCGGCGAGCAGAACAGCGAGGCCGAGGCCCACGCGCAGCTCGACCGCGCCGTGGCCTTCGGCATCAACTTCATCGACACCGCCGAGATGTACCCGGTGCCCCCGAAGGCCGAGACCCAGGGGCGCACCGAGGCCTGCATCGGCAGCTGGCTGAAGCGGCGCGGCAGCCGCGATGACGTGGTCATCGCCACCAAGGCCACCGGGCCCGGGCTCGACCACATCCGGGGCGGCCCGCGCCTGACCCGCGACCACCTTCACCAGGCCATCGACGCGAGCCTCGCGCGCCTGCAGACCGACCATGTGGACCTCTACCAGCTGCACTGGCCGGACCGGAAGGCCAACTACTTCGGCCGGCTCGGCTACGAGCACGACGAGGAGGAGGACGCCACCCCCCTGGAGGAGACCCTCGCGGCCCTCAAGGAGCTGGTGGACGCCGGCAAGGTGCGGGCCATCGGCCTGTCAAACGACACCCCCTGGGGGGTGATGCGCGCCCTGCACCTGGCCGAGACCCTGGGCCTGCCGAGAGTCGCGAGCATCCAGAACCCCTACAGCCTGCTCAACCGCACCTTCGAGGTGGGCCTCGCCGAGATCAGCCATCGCGAGCGGGTGGGCCTGCTGGCCTACTCGCCGCTGGCCTTCGGCACCCTCTCCGGCAAGTACCTCGACGGCGCCCGGCCGGCCGGTGCCCGCCTGACGCTGTTCGAGCGCTTCCAGCGCTACACCACGCCGCTGGCCGAGGAGGCGACCGCCGCCTATGTCCGGATCGCCCGCGACCATGGCCTGGACCCTGCCCAGATGGCGCTGGCCTACGTCAACTCGAGGCCCTTCCTGACCAGCAACATCATCGGCGCCACCACCATGGAGCAGCTGGAAAGCAACCTGGCCAGCGAGTCCCTGAAGCTCGACCGGGAGGTGATGGAGGCCATCGAGGCGGTCCACCAGCGCATTCCCAACCCCGCGCCCTGAGGCGGCCCGGGCCATGGGCTATCTCCCCGATAGTCCATGGCCCTCGGGCGGCTTGGTATACTGGCCGCCACGACCGTCAGGCAACCCCTACAGGCACAGGAGCGCCCCATGCTGAGCGTGATCTCGCCCGCCAAGACGCTGGACTTCGAGACCCCCGCCACCACGAGCCGGCACACGCAGCCGGATCACCTCGACCGCAGCCGGGAGCTGATCGAGATCCTCCGGGACTACTCGCCCCAGCGGCTCAGCGAGCTGATGGGGATCAGCGACAAGCTCGCGGGGCTCAATGCCGCCCGCTTCGCCGAGTGGCACACCCCCTTCACTCCGGAGAACGCCAAGCCCGCCGCCCAAGCCTTCCAGGGCGACGTCTACGTGGGGCTCGAGGCCGATACCTTCGACGACGACGACAACGCCTTCGCCCAGGAGCACCTGCGCATCCTCTCCGGCCTCTATGGCCTGCTGCGCCCCCTGGACCTGATCCAGCCCTACCGGCTGGAGATGGGCACCCGGCTAGAGAACCCGGCGGGGAAGGACCTCTATGCCTTCTGGAAGGCGACGCTGACCGCCGAGCTCGATCGCGCCGTGGCCGCCAGCGGTAGCCCGGTGCTGGTCAACCTGGCCTCCAACGAGTACTTCAAGGCGATCGACACGAAGCGGCTCTCGTCACGGGTGATCACCCCGGTGTTCAAGGACGAGAAGAACGGCAAGCTGAAGATCATCAGCTTCTATGCCAAGAAGGCGCGGGGCCTGATGGCGGCCTGGATGATCCGCCAGCGCCTGGACGACCCCGAGGGCCTGAAGGAGTTCGACGTCGCCGGCTACGCCTTCAACGCCGCGCTCTCCGAGGGCGACACCCTGGTGTTCACCCGCGCCGAGGGCGCCGCCTGAGCACGATCGTGGAAACGCTCAATCGAATACCAGGGGGCGGGACGAACGCCCCTTGAGGAAGCGGCGATGAGCCTGCTTGAAGCGCTCGTCGTCGCAGCGGTGCAGCCACTCGTAGGCCACCATGTCGGCACTCACCGCCACCGCACCGGCCTGGGTCATCCGCTCCCTGGCCAGGCGCGCCTCGCTCGCCCGCCGGCTGGCGGTCGCCTCGACCAGCCAGTAGACCTCATAGCCAGCCTCGAGCAGGCCAAGCCCCGTCTGCATCACGCAGATATGCGCCTCGGTGCCGCACAGCACCACCTGGCGCTTTCCGCTGTCCGCCAGGGCCTCGGCGAAGGCCGGCTCGTCATGGGCGCCGAAGTGGCACTTCTGCCAGAGCCGGTGTCCCGGCAGCGCCTCCAGCAGCCGGAGCTCGCTGTGCCCCAGCCCCTGGGGATACTGCTCGGTCACCCAGACCGGCACCTCCAGGGAGGTGGCCAGGCCCCCCAGCCAGGCCGCCTCGTCCACCGCCTGCTCACCGTGCTCGATCACCGGCACCAGGCCGGCCTGCAGGTCGACGGCCAGCATCAGGCTCTTCTCTCGCGACAGGCGCATCGGCGGCCCTCCTCTCTATAGTTGTCGTGGCTGACCAGCATAGCCGCTAGAATGGACGCTTCCGACTCTTTACGGTCTTCCCCCCTTCCCCGATGGAGATTCCCCCGATGCGTCACCTTCTCGTCATGCTCGTGGTCGGCGTGCTGGGCTTCGGCCTGGCCGTGGATCATGCCGATGCCCGCCGCCTGGGTGGCGGCAAGAGCTTCGGCAGCCAGTCCCGCAGCGTGCAGCAGGCGCCCGCCGCCACCTCGACCCGGGACGCCGCCGGCAACCGCACCACCCAGACCCGCCCCGGGTCCCGCATGGGCGGCATGCTCGGCGGGATGCTGGCCGGGGGCCTGCTCGCCGCGCTGTTCTTCGGCGGCGCCTTCGACGAGCTGCGCCTGATGGATATCCTGCTGGTCGCCGGCGTGGCCTTCCTGCTCTTCCGGCTGTTCGCCAGTCGCCGGACCGCCGTGGCCGGCGGGCCTCGCCCTCAGGATGCCACCGCACGTCCCCAGGCCTTCCAGGCGGAGGGTGCCCCGATGGGCGGCGGCGCCTTCGCCCCGGAGCCCGAGTGGTTCGACCGCGAGCGCTTCCTGGGCGGTGCCAAGGAACACTTCATGACCCTGCAGCGCGCCTGGGACAACAACGACTTCGCCGGTATCCAGGAGTACGTGACCCCGGAGCTCTACAACCTGCTGCGCGAGGAGCGCGACCGCCAGCCGGCCAACAACCGCACGGAGATCGTGCGCCTGTTTGCCGAGCTCGGTGACATCCGGGAATTCGGCTCCGAGGCCGAGGCCACGGTGATCTTCCACGGCGTGATCGCCGAGAACGGCGAGGAGAACGAGTTCAACGAGACCTGGCACCTGACCCGCCAGGTGCGCGACGGCGCGCCCTGGTACCTCCAGGGGATCGAGCAGAACCGCGGCTGACGGCTCGCCGAGCGGCAGGCCGACACAGAAAGGCCGGGCAATGCCCGGCCTTTCTGTTGTCTCCCTGCCCTGAAGGGTGGCGGTCAGTTCTGCGCGTCCTCGGCGGCCTGCTTTAGCTCCTCGCCCATCTCCTCCATGCCTTCGCCCATCTCTTCCATGGACTCGTCGATGTTCTCACCCGCCTGCTCGGCCGGCCCCTGCTCCTCACAGGCGGCCAGGCCGGCCCCCAGCAGGGCGATCAACAGGGCCAGGCCCAGCGTTTTCCGCATGTCGCGCGTCATGGTCTTCTCCTCCTGAGACATCCATCCATCGAGATCGTACAGGGATCACCCTAGTCGCCGACGGGCGGCCTGACTACCCCGGGGAGACCGCCGCCGCTCAGGCGCCGCCTCCTGTGTCCAACGGCCGGACATGAAAAAACCGAACTCGTGTGAGCTCGGGGTTTTCTCGGGATAGGTGCCTGACGAGGATCGCGCCGAGCTTCCGGGGGCGGCGCGCCGCTACGCTCCAGGGGGGGCCCTGACCTTTCCCCCTGACATGATCTGATCCTCAGACATGAAAAAACCCCGAGCTCTGATGAACACGGGGTTTTCTCGGAATAGGTGCCTGACGATGACCTACTCTCGCATGGGGAGGCCCCACACTACCATCGGCGCTGAGCGGTTTCACTGCTGAGTTCGGCAAGGGATCAGGTGGTTCCCGCACGCTATGGTCGTCAGGCGAAAAACGGTGAATCATGCTGACGAGATCGTCTCGTCGTATCCGTCATGTCGGTCGCCATCGGCAGACCGCTTGGGTGTTATATGGTCAAGCCTCACGGGCCATTAGTATCGGTTAGCTCAACGCCTTGCAGCGCTTCCACATCCGACCTATCAACCAGCTGGTCTCGCTGGGCCCTTCAGGAGGCTCAAGGCCTCGGGGATGTCTCATCTTGAAGGGGGCTTCCCGCTTAGATGCTTTCAGCGGTTATCCCGTCCGCACATAGCTACCCGGCAATGCCACTGGCGTGACAACCGGAACACCAGAGGTGCGTCCACTCCGGTCCTCTCGTACTAGGAGCAGCACTTCTCAAACATCCAACGCCCACGGCAGATAGGGACCGAACTGTCTCACGACGTTCTAAACCCAGCTCGCGTACCACTTTAAATGGCGAACAGCCATACCCTTGGGACCGACTTCAGCCCCAGGATGTGATGAGCCGACATCGAGGTGCCAAACACCGCCGTCGATGTGAACTCTTGGGCGGTATCAGCCTGTTATCCCCGGAGTACCTTTTATCCGTTGAGCGATGGCCCTTCCATACAGAACCACCGGATCACTAGAACCTACTTTCGTACCTGCTCGACGTGTCTGTCTCGCAGTTAAGCACCCTTATGCTCTTGCACTCAATGCACGATTTCCAACCGTGCTGAGGGTACCTTCGTGCTCCTCCGTTACGCTTTGGGAGGAGACCGCCCCAGTCAAACTACCCACCACACACGGTCCTCGATCCAGATCATGGACCTGAGTTAGAACGCCAATGATGCCAGGCTGGTATTTCAAGGTTGGCTCCACCGTGGCTGGCGCCACAGTTTCCAAGCCTCCCAGCTATCCTACACAAGCAACATCAGCGTCCAGTGTGAAGCTATAGTAAAGGTTCACGGGGTCTTTCCGTCTAGCCGCGGGTACACAGCATCTTCACTGCGATTTCAATTTCACTGAGTCTCGGGTGGAGACAGCGTGGCCATCATTACGCCATTCGTGCAGGTCGGAACTTACCCGACAAGGAATTTCGCTACCTTAGGACCGTTATAGTTACGGCCGCCGTTTACCGGGGCTTCGATCAGGAGCTTCGCCGAAGCTAACACCATCACTTAACCTTCCGGCACCGGGCAGGCGTCACACCCTATACGTCCGCTTGCGCGTTTGCAGAGTGCTGTGTTTTTAATAAACAGTTGCAGCCACCTGGTATCTTCGACCGCCTCGTGCTCCGGCCGCAGGGCCTTCACACTAACGCGGCGTGCCTTCTCCCGAAGTTACGGCACCATTTTGCCTAGTTCCTTCACCCGAGTTCTCTCAAGCGCCTTGGTATTCTCTACCTGACCACCTGTGTCGGTTTGGGGTACGGTCCCACTGTATCTGAAGCTTAGAGGCTTTTCCTGGAAGCGTGGCATCGATGACTTCCAGACCGTAGTCTGTTCGTCTCGTCTCTCGGCCTCAGGGAACCGGATTTGCCTGATTCCCCAGCCTACTGACTTTCACCAGGACAACCAACGCCTGGCTCACCTAGCCTTCTTCGTCCCCCCATCGCAATACAGTGAGGTACGGGAATATTGACCCGTTTCCCATCGACTACGCCTTTCGGCCTCGCCTTAGGGGCCGACTCACTCTGCTCCGATTAGCGTCGAACAGAAACCCTTGGTCTTCCGGCGGGGGAGTTTTTCACTCCCCTTGTCGTTACTCATGTCAGCATTCGCACTCGTGATACCTCCAGCAGACTTCTCAATCCACCTTCATCGGCGTACACGACGCTCCTCTACCGCTCGTCATTCGACGAACCCGTAGCTTCGGTACCTGGTTTGAGCCCCGTTACATCTTCCGCGCAGGCCGACTCGACTAGTGAGCTATTACGCTTTCTTTAAAGGATGGCTGCTTCTAAGCCAACCTCCTAGCTGTCTGAGCCTTCCCACATCGTTTCCCACTTAACCAGGATTTCGGGACCTTAGCTGACGGTCTGGGTTGTTTCCCTTTTCACAACGGACGTTAGCACCCGCTGTGTGTCTCCCACGCTTGCACTCACCGGTATTCGGAGTTTGCCTCGGGTTGGTAAGTCGGGATGACCCCCTAGCCGAAACAGTGCTCTACCCCCGGCGGTGATACGTGAGGCGCTACCTAAATAGCTTTCGAGGAGAACCAGCTATCTCCGGGCTTGATTAGCCTTTCACTCCGATCCACAAGTCATCCAAATCTTTTTCAACAGATCCTGGTTCGGTCCTCCAGTTGATGTTACTCAACCTTCAACCTGCTCATGGATAGATCGCCCGGTTTCGGGTCTATTCCCAGCGACTGGTCGCCCAGTTAAGACTCGGTTTCCCTACGCCTCCCCTATACGGTTAAGCTCGCCACTGAAAATAAGTCGCTGACCCATTATACAAAAGGTACGCGGTCACAGAACAAGTCTGCTCCCACTGCTTGTACGCACACGGTTTCAGGATCTATTTCACTCCCCTCTCCGGGGTTCTTTTCGCCTTTCCCTCACGGTACTGGTTCACTATCGGTCAGCCAGGAGTATTTAGCCTTGGAGGATGGTCCCCCCGTCTTCAGTCAAGGTTTCTCGTGCCCCGACCTACTCGATTTCACACCAATCAGATTTCGACTACGGGGCTATCACCCTGTATCGCGTGGTTTCCCAACCACTTCGTCTATCAGTCATGGTGCTTAAGGGCTGGTCCCCGTTCGCTCGCCGCTACTAGGGGAATCTCGGTTGATTTCTTTTCCTCGGGGTAATGAGATGTTTCAGTTCCCCCGGTTCGCCTCCTGACACCTATGTATTCAGTGCAGGATACCCACGTTACCGTGGGTGGGTTTCCCCATTCAGAAATGCCCGGGTCACAGGTTGTTTGCCACCTCGCCGAGCCTTATCGCAGGCTTCCACGTCTTTCATCGCCTCTGGCTGCCTAGGCATCCACCGTGTGCGCTTCATCGCTTGACCATATAACCCCAAGAGGTCTGGTCCGCGATGACAATCGACAATTGCCGGATACGCTTGAGACGTATCTCGTGTCACCTTCCTCTCGGAAGGCAACGTTTGTCAGCATGATTCACATTGTTAAAGAGCACTGTTCAGAGAACAGTGGAAAGCCGTCTGGCTTGCCGCTGGTCTCTGTTCTGGACTGTCGGGAAGGATGGTGGAGCCTAGCGGGCGGTGCGACGATTCGCTCGAAGTCGTGCGCGACCCCGGCGCGATCTCCTGCTGCAAGATGGTGGAGCCTAGCGGGATCGAACCGCTGACCTCCTGCGTGCAAGGCAGGCGCTCTCCCAGCTGAGCTAAGGCCCCTAATGACCATCATCTTGATGGAATTTGGGTAAGACGAGGCGCTTTTCGCCGACGTGTAGCCTGCTACACGAGGTGGAAAGCAACGACGTATTACGCAAATTTGGTGGGTCTGGGCAGACTTGAACTGCCGACCTCACCCTTATCAGGGGTGCGCTCTAACCAACTGAGCTACAGACCCGGCTACAAACCACTGGGTCCGCGACCCAAACAGTCTTTGCTCTGGTCGATCAGGTAATTCATTGTGGACACTTGCCGAGTGTCGATGATTCGTCGTTTAAGGAGGTGATCCAGCCGCAGGTTCCCCTACGGCTACCTTGTTACGACTTCACCCCAGTCATGAACCACACCGTGGTGATCGCCCTCCGAAGTTAGGCTAACCACTTCTGGTGCAGTCCACTCCCATGGTGTGACGGGCGGTGTGTACAAGGCCCGGGAACGTATTCACCGTGACATTCTGATTCACGATTACTAGCGATTCCGACTTCACGGAGTCGAGTTGCAGACTCCGATCCGGACTGAGACCGGCTTTGTGGGATTAGCTCCACCTCGCGGCTTTGCAACCCATTGTACCGGCCATTGTAGCACGTGTGTAGCCCTACCCGTAAGGGCCATGATGACTTGACGTCGTCCCCACCTTCCTCCGGTTTGTCACCGGCAGTCTCCCTAGAGTTCCCGACCGAATCGCTGGCAAATAGGGACAAGGGTTGCGCTCGTTACGGGACTTAACCCAACATTTCACAACACGAGCTGACGACAGCCATGCAGCACCTGTCTGTGCGCTCCCGAAGGCACCAATCCATCTCTGGAAAGTTCGCACGATGTCAAGGGTAGGTAAGGTTCTTCGCGTTGCATCGAATTAAACCACATGCTCCACCGCTTGTGCGGGCCCCCGTCAATTCATTTGAGTTTTAACCTTGCGGCCGTACTCCCCAGGCGGTCGACTTATCGCGTTAACTGCGCCACAAAGGTCTCTAGGACCCCAACGGCTAGTCGACATCGTTTACGGCGTGGACTACCAGGGTATCTAATCCTGTTTGCTACCCACGCTTTCGCACCTCAGCGTCAGTGTCAGTCCAGAAGGCCGCCTTCGCCACTGGTATTCCTCCCGATCTCTACGCATTTCACCGCTACACCGGGAATTCTACCTTCCTCTCCTGCACTCTAGCCTGACAGTTCCGGATGCCGTTCCCAGGTTGAGCCCGGGGCTTTCACAACCGGCTTATCAAGCCGCCTACGCGCGCTTTACGCCCAGTAATTCCGATTAACGCTCGCACCCTCCGTATTACCGCGGCTGCTGGCACGGAGTTAGCCGGTGCTTCTTCTGTGAGTGATGTCGTCCCTTGGGGGTATTAGCCCCAAGGCTTTCTTCCTCACTGAAAGTGCTTTACAACCCGAAAGCCTTCTTCACACACGCGGCATGGCTGGATCAGGCTTTCGCCCATTGTCCAATATTCCCCACTGCTGCCTCCCGTAGGAGTTCGGGCCGTGTCTCAGTCCCGATGTGGCTGATCATCCTCTCAGACCAGCTACGGATCGTCGCCTTGGTGAGCCATTACCTCACCAACAAGCTAATCCGACATAGGCTCATCCGATAGCGCAAGGTCCGAAGATCCCCTGCTTTCTCCCGTAGGACGTATGCGGTATTAGCCTGAGTTTCCCCAGGTTATCCCCCACTATCGGGCAGATTCCTATGCATTACTCACCCGTCCGCCGCTCGACGCCTCCTAGCAAGCTAGGATCGTTTCCGCTCGACTTGCATGTGTTAGGCCTGCCGCCAGCGTTCAATCTGAGCCATGATCAAACTCTTCAGTTTAAAGTCTGATAGTTCCTAAGGTGGAACCAAACCTGGCTCAAGGTTCAAACGTCTCATTTGACGAGTCGCTTGCCTTGAATGTTTCAGTGACTGGTCACCGACATCCCGACAAGCGCCCACATGAATTACCTGATCGATTGTTAAAGAGCTCTCGCTGTTGCCGTCGTGCCCGGCTCACTTCCGTGAAGTGGCGGTCTCGCCGGCGCCCTGCGAGGAAGGCGTATTCTACGTGATCGGCGTGTCGTGTCAACCCTGCGATGCGTTCCGAAGGAAGCGATCCGGGTGGCCGAACCCTCGATTCGCTCAAGCGATTCGAGTGCCGATGGAGCCCTCAGCGGGTCTCCGTAAAGCGTGGTGCGCATTCTACCGAATGCGGCCTGTTCGTCAAGCGGGAATTTCCAAAAACGCTTCGAAAAACCCAAGTGGAAACAAGCACTTCACCCACTTACCACCGCCTGCAACGTGTGCCCGTCGCCGGCAGCGGATGCGTACTTTACGGATTTCCCCGGAGTGGTGCAAGGCCTGTCGGGAGAAAAATCTCGGCGGCGTGTCAGCGCCCTCTCAGGGCGATGATCACGGCGCTTGAGATCAGGCTATCCACAGCCGGATTTCTCTCACCTCTTGTGGATAGATCGACGCCCCCGGAGACACGAACGCCCGCGCGGGGCGGGCGTTCGTGGGCGGGCGATTCAGGGCCCGGCTCAGCCGGCGGCGGGCGTGCGCTTGAGCTTGCGCATCACGGCCATCACCGGCCCGGAGGCCACGTAGGTGCCGAAGAGCAGCAGCAGCATCACCGAGGGCTCGATGGAGATCACCACGAAGCCCAGCACGATGGCCAGCAGGAAGACGAAGGGCACCGGGCCCTTGAGGTCCACGTCCTTGAAGCTGTAGTAGCGGATGTTGCTGACCATCAGCACCCCGGCGGCCCCGACCACGAAGAGCATCAGCAGCTTGAAGCCGAAGGCATCGGCATCGAAGCTGTGGAAGGTCCAGACGCTGGCGGCCACCAGGGCCGCCGCCGAGGGACTCGGCAGGCCGATGAACCACTTCTTGTCGACGCTACCGATCTGCACGTTGAAGCGCGCCAGCCGCAGGGCGGCACAGGCCACGTAGAGGAAGGCCACCACCCAGCCGGTCTTGCCGATGTCCTGCAGAATCCAGATGAAGGCAACCAGGCCCGGCGCCACCCCGAAAGAGAGCATGTCGGAGAGGCTGTCGTACTCGGCGCCGAAATCGCTCTGGGTGTTGGTCAGCCGGGCCACCCGGCCGTCCAGGCCATCCAGCACCATGGCGATGAAGATGGCGATGGACGCCGTGGTGAAGTCACCGTCGATGGCGGCCACCATGGCGAAGAAGCCGGAGAACAGCGCCGAGGTGGTGAACAGGTTGGGCAGCAGGTAGACGCCCTTGCGGCGGATCTTCTTGCCGCCCTCCTCGGCCTCCTCGATGACCTCCGATTCCCGCATGAAGGCGCTCGCCAGGTCCTCGTCGCCCGGCTGGACTGGGTCATGGTCGCTGTGGTTCGGATCCCGGCTCATCTGTCTCTTCCATCGTCTTGTATGTCACCCCATTCTACACATACCGCGACCAAAGACTCACGGACGCCCCTCTCTCCCACCTCCATCCCCAGACGCAACGAGGGCGCGGAAGCCCGCGCCCTCGTGTCAGCCGGAACGGATCGCCGGGATCAGTTCTTCGACTTGTCGACCAGCTGGTTGGCCGCAATCCACGGCATCATGCCGCGCAGCTTCTCGCCGACCTGCTCGATCGGGTGCTCGGCATTCAGGCGGCGACGCGCAGTCATCGAGGGATAGTTGCTGTTGCCCTCGTTGATGAACATCTTGGCGTACTCGCCGGTCTGGATGCGCTTGAGTGCATTGCGCATGGCGGCGCGGGACTGCTCGTTGATCACCTCGGTGCCGGTCACGTACTCGCCATACTCCGCGTTGTTGGAGATGGAGTAGTTCATGTTGGCGATGCCGCCCTCGTACATCAGGTCGACGATCAGCTTGAGCTCGTGGAGGCACTCGAAGTAGGCCATCTCCGGCTCGTAGCCCGCCTCGGTCAGGGTCTCGAAGCCGGCCTTGACCAGCTCCACGGCGCCGCCACACAGCACGGCCTGCTCGCCGAAGAGGTCGGTCTCGGTCTCGTCCTTGAAGGTGGTCTCGATGATGCCGCTGCGGCCGCCGCCGATGGCCGCCGCGTAGGAGAGCGAGAGCTCCTTGGCGTTGCCGGAGGCGTCCTGGTGGATGGCGATCAGGTCCGGGATGCCGCCGCCGCGCACGAACTCGGAACGCACGGTGTGACCCGGGGCCTTGGGCGCGATCATCACCACGTCCAGGTCCTTGCGGGGCTCGATCTGGTTGTAGTGGATGTTGAAGCCGTGGGCGAAGGCCAGGGTGGCACCCTGCGCCAGGTTCGGCTCGACCTGGGTCTCGTAGATCACCTTCTGGTTCTCATCCGGGGCCAGGATCATCACCACGTCGGCGTTCTTGCTGGCTTCCTCGACGGAGGCGACCTTGAGGCCGGCGGCCTCGGCCTTGGCGGCGGAGGAGGAACCGGCGCGCAGGGCGACGGTGACGTCGACGCCGGACTCCTTGAGGTTGTTGGCGTGGGCATGGCCCTGGGAACCGTAGCCCACGATGGCGACCTTCTTGCCCTGGATGAGGGAGAGGTCGCAATCCTTGTCGTAGTAGACGCGCATGTCGTGCTCCTGAAGCGAAAGTGGTGTCGAGATGATGGTCAGCGTTGATGGCCACCCGTGCCGTCTGTCGCGGCACTGGGAGTCGTTGCAGCCGATGGAGCTCACCTTACGCCAGGCACCGCGTTGCGTAAAACGCGATATTTGCAATGTCATATCCCGATTCATGCAATAATGCCCGGCATGGACATGCGACCCCTCAGGCACTTCCTCGCCCTGGCCGACACCCTGCACTTCGGCCGCGCCAGCGAGGCCTGCCACGTCAGCCCCTCGACCCTCTCCCGCACCATCCGCCAGCTCGAGGAGAGCCTGGGCGTGCGCCTCTTCGAGCGCGACAACCGCCACGTGGTGCTGACGCGCCAGGGCCGTACCTTCCAGGCCTATGCCCGGGACACCCTGGAGGAGTGGGAGCGGCTGCGCCAGGCGCTGATGAGCGAGGCGCGCACCCTGACCGGCGAGATCAGCATCTACTGCTCGGTGACCGCGAGCTACAGCTTCCTTTATGAGCTGCTGAGCGAGTTCCGGACCCGCCACCCGGGCATCGAGCTCAAGCTGCATACCGGCGACCCGGCCCAGTCCATCCAGCGGGTACTGGCCGGCAACGAGGACATGGCGATCACCCCGCGACCGCGCCAGGCCCCCGACGCCCTGAGCTTCAAGTCGCTGACCCGCTCGCCACTGGTGTTCATCGCCCCTCATGAGGCCCACGACTGGATCCCGACCATGCCCGACTCGCCCTCCGCAGAGCAGTGGCGTGAGGTCCCGATGATCCTCTCCGAGGCCGGCCTGTCGCGTCAGTACAGCGACACCTGGTTCCGGGCGCTGGGCGTGGCGCCGCAGATCTACGCCCAGGTGGCGGGCCACGAGGCCATCGTCAGCATGGTCGGGCTGGGCTTCGGCGTCGGCGTGGTGCCGCGGATCGTGCTCGATACCAGCCCCCTGGCGGAGCGGGTGCGGATCCTGCCGGTCAAGCCGGAGCTGCCCCACTACGATGTCGGCCTCTGCGTGCTCGAGCGCCGATTGAGGAGCCCGCTGATCGCCGCGCTCTGGGACGAGGTCGAGGAGCGGTTCTGACCCCCGGACACCGTCCCTGCTCCCACGCACGAAAAAGCGCCGCCCCGGAGGGCGGCGCCGATGGCGTCGGGCCAGGTGACGTCAGGCATCGCGCTAGAGGGTGAGCACCTTGTCGCCGCGGGCGATCCCCGACACGCCGGTGCGCGCCACCTCGAGGATGCCCACCGGGGCCATGGCCTGCAGGAAGGCGTCCAGCTTCCCGGCATCGCCGGTGATCTGCACCGTGTAGAGGCTCGGCGTCACGTCGACGATCTGGGCGCGGAAGATGTCCACGGTCCGCTTCACCTCGTCGCGGGCCGAGCCCAGGGCCTTGACCTTGACCAGCATCAACTCGCGCTCGATGTGGTTGCCCTCGGTCAGGTCCACCAGCTTGACCACGTCGATCAGCTTGTTGAGGTGCTTGGTGATCTGCTCTATCACCCGGTCGTCCCCGACGGTGGTCACGGTCAGCCGCGACAGGCTCGGGTCCTCGGTGGGTGCCACGTTCAGCGTTTCGATGTTGAAGTTGCGCTGTGAGAACAGCCCCACCACGCGTGACAGGGCGCCCGGTTCGTTTTCCATCAGAATCGAGATGATATGGCGCATCAGGTCCGCTCCGTCTTGGAAAGCAGCATGTCACGCATGGAGCCCAGGGGCACCTGCATCGGATAGACGTGCTCGTGCGGGTCGACGATGACGTCGAGGAACACCAGCTCGTGCGTGTCGGCAAAGGCCCTCTCCAGTGCCGGCTCGAGATCCGCCAGTGTCTCCACCCGCAGCGCGGTGAAGCCATATGACCCGATCAACTGCTGGAAATCGGGGAGTGATTCCATGTAGGAGTGCGCATGGCGGGACTTGTAGTTGAGGTCCTGCCACTGGCGCACCATGCCCAGCGAGGCGTTGTTGAGGTTGACGATCTTCACGCCTCCCCCGAACTGCTTACAGGTCGACAGCTCCTGCATCATCATCTGGAAGCTGCCCTCCCCGGTGACACAGATCACCTGCTCTTCGGGGAAGTGGTGCTTGATGCCCATGGCCGCCGGGAAGCCGAAGCCCATGGTGCCGAGCCCGCCCGAGGTGATGAAGCGGTTGGGCTTGTCGAACTTGTAGAACTGGGCCGCAAACATCTGGTGCTGGCCCACGTCGGTGGTCACGTAGGCCTCGCCGCGGGTTGCCCGGCACAGTGCCTCGATGACCTCCTGGGGCTTGATCGCCTCGCCGGGCCGGGACGGCTCGTAGAGCCTACCCTGTCGCTCCTCGCGCCAGCCGTCGATCTGCTTCCACCAGTCGGCCAGGGCCTCGGGATGGGCGATCTCCTGGCCCTGCACCATGCTGATCATCTCGTTGATCACGCTGCCCGCCGGCCCGACGATGGGCACGTCGGCCCGCACCGTCTTGGAGATGGAACTCGGGTCGATGTCCACGTGGACGATCTTGGCGGTGGGGCAGAACTTCGAGGTGTTGTTGGTGACACGATCGTCGAAGCGCGCGCCGATGGCGATGATCAGGTCGGCATGGTGCATGGCCATGTTCGACTCGTAGGAGCCGTGCATGCCCAGCCAGCCCAGGCACTGCCGGTCGCTCTGCGGATAGGAGCCGATGCCCATCAGGGTGGTGGTGATCGGATAGCCCAGCCGCTGGACCAGGTCGGTCAGCCCCTCGCTGGCGTTGCCGGTGACCACGCCGCCGCCGGTATAGAACACCGGGCGCCGGGCCTTGAGCATCAGTTCCACGGCCTTCTTGATCTGGCCGGTATGGCCGCGGGTGACCGGGTTGTACGAGCGCATCTTGACCTTCTTCGGGTAGACGTACTCGTAGCGTTCGGTGGGGGCGGTCATGTCCTTGGGAATGTCCACCACCACCGGTCCTGGACGCCCGGTCGCGGCCAGGTAGTAGGCCTTCTTGAGGACTTCGGGAATCTCGGTCGGGTGCTTGATCGAGAAGCTGTGCTTCACGATCGGCCGGGTCACGCCGACGATGTCGGTCTCCTGGAAGGCGTCGTCACCGATCAGGTGGCTCATCACCTGGCCGCACAGCACCACCATGGGAATCGAGTCCATGTAGGCGGTGGCGATACCGGTGACGGCGTTGGTCGCCCCGGGGCCGGAGGTCACCAGCACCGTGCCGGGCTTGCCGGAGGCCCGGGCATAGCCGTCGGCGGCGTGGGTGGCGGCCTGTTCGTGGCGCACCAGGATGTGCTTGACCTTGTCCTGACGAAACAGCGCGTCGTAGATGTGCAGCGCCGCCCCGCCGGGATACCCATAGATGTATTCGACTCCCTCGTCCTGGAGGAAGCGGGCAATCATGTCTGCGCCGGAAAGCAGTTCCACAGATGTATCTCCCCTGGAGGTCTCGAGTGCGATCCGTGTCCACCGTCGGGACACGAAGTCGAGTGCGACGGTATGCCGCTGCCGGCCGTGCCGGCACCTGATGCCAAACCCTGGCAGTAAGGGCCCTGTTGGGGCCTGCACTCTCATCACGGCGGATTGCCGCGTCGGGGCGTTGGCCAGGTCGGGCGGTTGGCCCGGACCCGGAAGTCCTTCGGCGGGTAGAGGCACTCGGCCTACCCTTCGCGCGGGGATGGGGGGTGGCCCGCTGAAATCCGCGCCCGTTATCAGGAACGCTCAAGATTCCATTAGCCTTGTAGACGTGTCAACCGCGGAAACCGCCCGGGTAGCCCATGGCGGGCGATCCGGCAAGGGAGGATGTCGTCCGATCGCCCACAAAAGAGCCCGTCTACTCGCGGGGAGCGACGGGCAAGGGGGTTACAGGACGCAACCTGAATTTCAGTCTAGCGCGTCGCCGCCCGGACGGCCGGGCGGCGACGGTAACGCTTTGTGGCGCTATGTGACGTCGGCGTACGCGCCGGAACACCGCGCCGGCCTCAGCTCTGGAACACCAGCTGGTTGCCTTCCGCCTCCACGTGGATGACGTCGCCGGGCGAGAACTTGCCGGCCAGCAGGTCCTGGGCCAGCGGGTTCTCGATGCGGCTCTGGATGGCCCGCTTGAGCGGTCGGGCGCCGAACACCGGGTCGAAGCCGACCACGGCCAGCTGGGCCAGGGCCGCGTCGCTGACCTCGAGCGAGAGGTCATGCTCGGCGAGCCGCGCGCGCAGGCGATCGAGCTGGATGGCGGCGATGGCCTGGATCTGCTCCTGGCCGAGGGCGTGGAACACCACCACCTCGTCGATGCGGTTGATCAGCTCGGGACGGAAGTGGTCGCCCACCACCGCCATCACCATCTCCTTCATCTGGGCGTAGTCGCGCTCCGCATCGCCACTGTCCTCGCCGCCCATGCGCTGGATGATGTCCGAGCCCATGTTGGAGGTCATCACGATCACGGTGTTGCGGAAGTCCACGGTGCGGCCCTGGCCGTCGGTCAGGCGGCCGTCCTCCAGCACCTGCAGCAGGATGTTGAAGACGTCGGCATGGGCCTTCTCCACTTCGTCGAGCAGCAGCACCGAGTACGGCTTGCGGCGCACCGCCTCGGTCAGGTAGCCGCCTTCCTCGTAGCCGACATAGCCGGGAGGGGCACCGATCAGCCGGGCCACGGAGTGCTTCTCCATGAACTCGGACATGTCGATGCGCACCATCGCGTCCTCGGTGTCGAAGAGGAAGTTCGCCAGCGACTTGCACAGCTCCGTCTTGCCCACCCCGGTCGGGCCGAGGAACAGGAAGGAGCCGTTGGGACGATTGGGGTCGGCGAGCCCGGCCCGGGAGCGACGCACCGCGTTGGCCACGGCGGTGACCGCCTCGTCCTGGCCGATCACCCGCTCGTGCAGCGCCTCCTCCATGCGCAGCAGCTTGTCGCGCTCGCCCTCGAGCATCTTGGCCACCGGGATGCCGGTCCAGCGGGAGACCACCTCGGCGATCTCCTCCTCGGTGACGTTGGAGCGCAGCAGCTGGTGCTTGGAGGTATCGGCCTCGGCCTCCGCGCTCTCGGCGATCTTCTTCTCCAGGTCGGGAATCACCCCATACTGGATCTCGGACATGCGCGCCAGGTCGCCCTGGCGGCGGGCCTGCTCCAGGTCGATGCGGGCGCGATCGAGCTCGTCCTTGAACTGCGCCGCGCCCTGGATGCTGGCCTTCTCGGCCTTCCAGATCTCGTCGAGGTCGGCGTACTCGCGCTCTAGCTCGCCGATCTGCTCCTCCAGCCCCTCGAGGCGCTTCCGCGAGGCCTCGTCGGTCTCCTTCTTGAGGTGCTCGCGCTCCATCTTCAGCTGGATCAGCCGGCGATCGAGGCGGTCCATCTCCTCGGGCTTGGAGTCGAGCTCCATGCGGATGCGCGAGGAGGCCTCGTCGATCAGGTCGATGGCCTTGTCGGGCAGCTGGCGGTCGGTGATGTAGCGGGTCGAGAGCTTCGCCGCGGCGATGATCGCCCCGTCGGTGATGTCGACCCCGTGGTGCACCTCGTAGCGCTCCTTGAGGCCGCGCAGGATCGCCACGGTGTCCTCCTCGGAGGGCTCGTCCACCAGCACCTTCTGGAAGCGGCGCTCGAGGGCCGCGTCCTTCTCGATGTACTTGCGGTACTCGTCCAGGGTCGTGGCGCCCACACAGTGCAGCTCACCGCGGGCCAGGGCCGGCTTGAGCATGTTGCCGGCATCCATGGAGCCCTCGGCCTTGCCGGCGCCGACCATGGTGTGCAGCTCGTCGATGAACAGGATCACCCGGCCCTCCTCCTGGGAGAGCTCCTTGAGCACCGACTTCAGACGCTCCTCGAACTCGCCGCGGAACTTCGCCCCGGCGAGCAGCGCGCCCATGTCCAGGGAGAGCACCCGCTTGTCCTTGAGCCCCTCCGGCACCTCGCCGTCGACGATGCGCTGGGCCAGGCCCTCGACGATGGCGGTCTTGCCCACGCCGGGCTCGCCGATCAGCACCGGGTTGTTCTTGGTACGCCGCTGCAGCACCTGGATGGTGCGACGGATCTCGTCGTCGCGCCCGATCACCGGGTCGATCTTGCCACTGGCGGCCCGCTCGTTGAGGTCCAGGGTGTACTTCTCCAGCGCCTCGCGCTGATCCTCGGCGTTGGGGTCGTCGACCCGCTCGCCGCCCCGCACGCTGTCGACGGCGGTCTCCAGCGCCTTGCGGGTGATGCCGGCCTGGGTCAGCAGCTTGGTCACCGCGCCGCCCATCTCCAGCGCGGCCAGCAGCACCAGCTCGCTGGCGATGTACTGGTCACCGCGCTTCTGGGCCTCGCGGTCGGTGAGGTTGAACAGCTTGATCAGGTCGCGGGAGGGCTGCACCTCGCCGTCGAAGTTGGCGACCTTGGGCAGGTCGTCGAGGTGGCCGGCCAGGCCGTCACGCAGCCGGGCGGCATCACCGCCGGCCTTCTGCACCAGCGCCTTGACGCCGGTGTCGGTGGCGTCCAGCAGCGCCAGCAGCAGGTGGCCGGGTTCCAGCTGGTTGTGCCCGCGGCCCACGGCCAGGGACTGGGCATCGGCCACGGCGTTCTGCAGCTTGGCGGTGAACTTGTCGAATCGCATGGGGTTCCTCCATCGGGGTGACGGCGCGTTCGGACGCGCCGCGTTGGCCCTGTCACTGTGTCTTGGGAGCTTCAATGGAGTCAGCGTGGCCAGCTTTCAAGTCACCGGCCAGCGCAAGCGAGGAGGAGGTTGATGCAGATCAAGCCCGCCACCTTGGCGGGGGGCGGTGTGGAGGGGCCAACGGGACCGCGGCGGCTAGCGCAGCCAGATCACGCTGGCCATGCGGCCGGTGACGCCGTCGTCGCGACGGCAGGAATAGAAGCGCGGTTCGCAGGCGGTGCAGAAGTGGCCGCCGCTGACGTGGGAGACGCCGAGCCGCTCCAGGCGCAGGCGCGCCAGCTTGTAGAGGTCGGCCATGAAGTGACCCAGCCGATAGGGGCTGGGGTCGAAGGCCGCCTCGGCTTCGGGGTGCACGCCGACGAAGGCCTGCTGGACCTCGGGCCCGACCTCGAACTGGGCGTTGGAGATGGCCGGGCCCAGCCAGGCCATCAGCTCCTCCGGGGGGAGGCCCATCGCGCCCACGGTCGCCTCGATCACGCCGCCGGCGAGTCCGCGCCAGCCCGCGTGGACCGCCGCCACACGAGTACCACGACGGTCGCAGAGGAACACCGGCAGGCAGTCCGCGGTGAGCACCACGCAGGCGTACTCCCGGCTCGTGGCCACGGCGGCGTCCGCCTCGGGCCTGTCCTTGGCGAAGGCCTGCTGCACCCGCGCGCCATGCACCTGGTCGAGCCACAGCAGCGGACGGCCGTCGCCGACTTCCTTCTCCAGCTGCCGACGGCACAGCGCCACATGGTTCGGGTTGTCGCCCACGTGCTCGGCCGCGTTGAAGGCGGCGTAGACCCCCTGGCTCGGCCCCGTCTCGCGGGTGGTGACGAAGGCCCCGACGTTCTCCGGAGCCGGCCAGTCGGGCAGGATCGGGGTCGGGCGAAGGTCGAAGGTATCGCTCATCACGGGTTCCTTAGCGCATGGTCTCGCCGTCGTCGCGCAGGTAGTCGAGCAGCATCAACAGGTCATCCGGCAGCGGCGCGCGGAAGGCCATCCGCTCGCCGCTGACGGGGTGCACGAAGGCCAGCTTGCGGGCATGCAGCGCCTGGCGCGGGAAGTCGCGCAGGATCTCCTTGAGCGCCTCGCCCGCGCCTGCCGGGAGCTTGAGGCGTCCGCCGTAGACCGGGTCGCCGATCAGCGGATAGCGCGCATGGGCCATGTGCACCCGAATCTGGTGGGTGCGTCCGGTCTCGAGTTTGCAGCGCACGTGGGTATGGGCGCGGAAGCGCTCCACCACGCGGTAGTGGGTCACCGCCGGCTTGCCCGAGTCGTTCACCGCCTGCCGCTTGCGGTCCCGCGGGTGGCGGCCGATGGGCGCATCCACGGTGCCGCCGGCAGTCATCACGCCGACCACCACGGCATCGTATTCCCGGGACACGCTGCGTGCCTGCAGCTGCTCGACCAGGGCCGTCTGGGCCGCCAGGGTCCTGGCCACCACCATCAGGCCGCTGGTGTCCTTGTCCAGGCGATGCACGATGCCCGCCCGGGGGATGCTCGCCAACTGGGGGTCGTGGTGCAGCAGGGCATTGAGCAGGGTCCCGTCGGGGTTGCCGGCGGCGGGGTGGACCACCAGGCCAGGCGGCTTGTCGATCACCAGCACCGCCTCGTCCTCGTAGACCACTGTCAGGGGGATGTCCTCGGGCTCGAAGCGGGTGTCGTCCTCGATCTCGGCGGCAAGTGCCAGGGCCTCGCCGCCGTAGACCTTGTCCTTGGGCTTGGCCGGCTGGCCATCGAGGGTCAGGGCGCCGCTCTTGATCCAGGACTTGAGTCGCTCCCGGGAAAAGTCGGCGAAGAGCTCGGCGGCGGCCTGGTCGAGGCGCATGCCCGCCATGCGTTCGGGAACGCGATGCTGGGCTTCGTGGGTCTGGGACATGGGTCGGGACAGGGCTCGTTGAGCACCGGGTGCGATGACTGCGTTTCGCCGCAAGGTGCTTTATAGTGGGCGGATTGAGGCCGATTCTATCACGGCCATCCGGGTTGTTAGACACGAGGATCACGATGCGCGTTATCACCTCCCCCGCACGCCTGGCTGTCCTGCTGCTGGCCGGCGCCCTGCTGGCCGGCTGCGCCGGCACCCCCGAGGAAGAGGAACTCGACGGCGTCGCCGAACGCCAGCTCTACGAGGAGGGGCGCGAGGCCCTCGAGGAAGGCAGCTACACCACGGCGACCAACCGGCTCGAGGCCATCGATACCCGTTTCCCCTTCGGCGAGCATGCCGAGCAGGCCCAGCTGGAGCTGATCTACGCCTACTACCAGACCGACGACTGGGAGGGCGCCCGGGCCGCCGCCAGCCGCTTCATCCGTCTGCACCCGGACCATCCCCAGGTCGACTACGCCTACTACATGCGCGGCCTGGCCGCCTGGCAGGCGGGCCGTTTCAGCCTGGAACGCCTGCGGCTGATCGACATCTCCAAGCGTGACCTGGGCGCCACCCGCGACGCCTACGCCGACTTCAACGAGCTGATCCAGCGCTACCCCAGCAGCCAGTACGCTCCTGACGCCCGGCAGCGCATCGTCTACCTGCGCAACGTGCTGGCCCGCCACGAGCTGCACGTGGCCGACTTCTACCTGCGCAAGGGCGCCTACCTTGCCGCCGTGGAGCGCGGCCGCTGGGTGCTGGAGAACTATCCCCAGTCGGAGGCAACCCGCGACGCCCTGGCGGTGATGGTCGAAGGCTACCTGGGCCTCGACATGCGCGACCGGGCCCGCGAGACCCTGCAGGTGATGATCGAGAACGCCCCGAACCACGAGCGGCTTCGCGGCCGCACCTTCCGGCCGCAGCACGTCAAGGCCGAGGCGCTTTCGGTCTGATCCCGGGCTGATCCCGACGCCAAAGACCACGACGCCGCCACCCTCTCGGGTGGCGGCGTCGTTTCAGGGGCACGGCCAGTGAATGCCAGACGGCCCGGCGGTCAGTCGCCGGGCTGCCAGCCGTTGACGATGGGATAGCGGCGGTCGCGGCCGAAGCCGCGACGGGTGACGCGCACCCCCACCGGGGCCTGGCGGCGCTTGTACTCGCAGCGGTCCACCAGCTTGACCACCTTGTAGACGTCCTCGCGGTCGAAGCCCGCCGCGATGATCGCCTCGGCGCTCATGTCGCCCTCGATGTAGCGCACCAGGATGGCGTCGAGCACGTCGTAGTCCGGCAGGCTGTCGCTGTCCTGCTGGTCGGGGGCGAGCTCGGCGGAGGGCGGCCGCTCGATGACCCGCGAGGGGATCGCCGGGGACTGGGTGTTGCGCCAGCGGGCCAGGCGGTAGACCCAGGTCTTGTAGACGTCCTTGATGGCGTTGTAGCCGCCGACCATGTCGCCGTAGAGGGTGGCGTAGCCCACCGCCATCTCGCTCTTGTTGCCGGTGGTCAGCACCATCAGGCCCTTCTTGTTGGAGAGCGCCATCAGCAGCACACCGCGGCAACGCGACTGCAGGTTCTCCTCGGTGGTGTCCCGCTCGGTGCCGGCGAAGCTCTCGGAGAGGGTCTCCATGAAGGCCTCGACCATCGACTCGATGGGCAGCACCTCGTAGCCGACCCCGAGCAGATCGGCCTGCTCGGCGGCGTCCTGCTTCGAGATGTCCGCGGTGTAGTGGTAGGGCATCATCACCGCGTGGACCCGCTGCGGGCCCAGGGCATCCACGGCGATGGCGAGCGACAGTGCCGAGTCGATGCCGCCGGAGAGGCCCAGCACCACGCCCTGGAAGCCGCTCTTGTTGACGTAGTCGCGCAGGCCGGTGACCAGTGCGCAGTAGAGGTTCTCCTCCGGCTCGACATCGGGCTCGGTCTCGCCCGGCTGGGGCACCCAGCGATGGTTCTCGCGCACGAACTGCACCGGCATCAGGCCCACCGCCCAGTGGGGCGCCTGAACCACCAGTTCGCCGGCGGCGTTGACGCAGGCCGAGCCGCCGTCGAAGACCAGCTCGTCCTGCCCGCCGATCTGGTTGACGTAGACGATGGGCAGCGCCACCTCCCGGGCACGTGCCTCGAGCAGGGCCAGCCGCTCCGCGGGCTTGTCCTGGTGGAACGGCGAGGCGTTCAGGGTGACGAGGATCTCGGCGCCGGCGTCCCGGGCCTGACGGACAGGCGCGTCGCTCCAGATGTCCTCGCAGATGAGGATGCCGAGCTTCGCGCCCTTGTGCTCGATCACCAGTGGCTCGGTGCCGGTGGAGAAGTAGCGCTGCTCGTCGAACACCTCGTAGTTGGGCAGCGCCTGCTTGGCGTACTCGTCCAGCCACTCGCCGTTGTAGAGCACCCCCGCCAGGTTCCAGTTCTGCCCTTCACGGCGGCCCGGGTAGCCGACGATGACCATCACGTCCCGCGCCATCTTCTCGGCCATGTGGGCGCGGGCGTGACGCAGGCGGGTCTCCATGGAGGGGCGCAGCAGCAGGTCCTCCGGCGGGTAGCCGGTCAGGAAGAGCTCGGGCAGGACCACGATGTCGGCACCATGCTCGATTCGTGCCTCACGCACGGTCTCGATGGCGAGGTTGGCGTTGCCGGGAATGTCGCCGACCAGCGGGTCGAGCTGAGCCATCACCAGGGTCAGGTCTTGCATGGGCTTGGAAATCTCTCGAGAATCGATGGATGTCCGCCATTGTCCCGCAAGGGCGGCCGAGTGGCAAAGCCGGCCACCCCCACCAGGGAGTCCCACAAGGAATGAACCTGTTGCTGATTCGCCTGATCATCTTCGCCGTGCTGTTCGTCGCCGGCCTCAAGCTCTACCGCATGTACCGCGAGTGGAAACTGGACCGCGACGGCCCGGACCAGGGAGGCGACGCCCAGGGCAACCGCATGGTGCGCTGCCGGTGGTGCCAGGTGCACCTGCCCGAGGACGACGCCCTGCGCGAGCGCGGCGAGTGGTTCTGCTCCGGCGAGCACCGGGACAAGTACCTGTCGGAACAGAAGCAGGAGCAGAAGGAACAGGACAAGGAAGACTAGCGGCACAGGGTCGCCCCGTGCCCTACTCCGACCACCCTCATCAACGACTGTCCTGAGCGGCGACCTCCTCGCCTTGACCGCTCACCTGGCGCACAGCGCCTGTACGAGATCGCCTACGGCGGGCCAGGCCCTCCCCGCTAGCCTGAAAGGTGCACCCACCGAACAGGCCACCGCCGGGAGGGCACCATGCGCCCTGCTGCCCGCTTTGCTCCTCGTCGCTCTTTCTCTTCCCGCCAGCACGGCCTGACGCTGATCGAGCTGCTCGTCGCCATCGCCGTGCTCGCCATCATCGCCACCATGGGCGTGCCCAGTTTCCAGCGTTTCACCGCACGCAACGAGATCGCCGCCGAGGTGATGCGCATCAGGACCGCGCTGGCCTTGGCGAGGAATACTGCGGTAATGAAACGGACGACGATCTCCGTCTGCTCGAGCCCTGGGCCCGATCACGACATCTGCACCTTCGATGACTGGTCGCACCCCTGGGTGATCGTGGAGGGAGAAGTATCAGGGGGATCCCTGACCGGCGACACTCTATTGAAGGTACTTGACGGACCTGACAACACGACGCTTACCTTCAACCGAGATGACCGGCCTGTGAGATTCTCGGCGTTGGGATGGTCACAAGGCTACAATGGAACCTTCGAGATATGTAGCGCAACTGAGCGAGGTGCTTCAGTCATCCTCAACAACTTGGGCCGGGCCAGGGTCGCAAGCGAAAATGAGGCACCATCTTGCTGAAAGCGAGCCCCCTTCCATGCCCTTCCATGCCCTTCCATGCCCTTCCATGAAATGGCTAGCCTCGCCCAGCATCGATGGTCAACCTGCCCCGCAGGACGAAAAAAACAAAGCGCCAAGGGCTGTGCCCTTGGCGCTGTTTCGTAGCCGGGACCAGGGCCCCGATGCCTTTACTAGAGATCGGGGGGCACGACCACTTCCCCCCATCCTTTGAGACCATATTCATAACTACCATTTAGTCTTTTTTGACCTACCACAAATTTTACTCTCGCGTCATTCGACAGCAGACTGAACGCATTCTGAAGAACCTGGTAGTCGTATGTATACGGCTGCTTTCCACCGCCGTTGACATCCACACCGATCGGATCAAACTTCCGCACAATGTTTTCAGGCGCAATATTAGCTTGCGCAACTGGGGTGCAAGTGTCAGTGTCAGGGGTATGGCAACCTGGTGGAGCATAAACAGGGTCAAGGCCGGTCAGCCTATTGCCAGCACCATCTACGATATAACTAACATCCATATATTCAACTGGAACAGCAGATGGATCAACCGGCTCTTTCCCTACTACAACCTTGGCGTCTGGGCCAACCGGAATAGAGTCCACCGTCAATGGGTTGCCGTCGACATCCAGTAGATTACCGGATGAATCACGAAATGGCTGAAGCTCACCAGTCACATTCCCGTCTGCATCGGTATCTTGATATCTCACACTGTAAGGAGCAGAGATGATGGCTCCAGTAGTTGGGTCATTGCCAGCACCGTCGATCTTGTAGTCACCCAAGACGATGATAAGGCCCTCGAACTCCGGGTTGCCTGAGAACTGCACATCTCCGTCAATAATCAATACACCTGACTTACTGAACCCTCCCAGGTTCATATAAGGCCTTTCCAGCCTTGGCGCGTCCGAATCCGAATCCGATTCACGAATAGCATAATCATCCCAGACTGGACGAGCATATCCATCAACTTCAAATTGACTGGTAATAAAATAGACCTGATCACCTTCAACATTATTAATAAAAGAGCCGCTACTAGTATCCGTTGCAATTTCCTCGGAAATCCATAATGGCTTAATATACTTGCAAGGGTCACCAGACGCGCACTCTTCAGCAGTAGTCGATGGTGTCACTGCCGCGTCCACGAAAGCATCAAACTCATCAGGCTTGCTCAATATTGGCGCGCCAAGCGCTGAGGCAATGCCTCCCTTATAGTTGCAAAGATTATTATTGGTAGTATCGCAATCTTCATAATCTCCGTCATACACACCATCCGAATTCACAACATCATTGGCATGATAAACGCCAGCCTCACACCGGCCAGTGGTTATAGTATCGCACCCCTCCTCTGGAACAAAGGTTACACGATCACTGATGATTTCGTCAGGACCGGCCTTGAGCACATCCCTGATAATCTTTTCGGCTTCCACCCTGCTGGAAACCGAAATGGCAGGATTGATATAGCCATCCACATCTTCCTCACCCTCGAGGACGGCCTGGGAACGAATACCGTCGTATTCTGTCAGCGCACCCACAAAATTCAGGGGAGACAGGGATTCGCCGAGGACGACACCGACCAGAAGACGAATCGTTCTTCTTGCCACCAAGTTATCGGGCAATGTGGAAAGTGCACCGGATGAGAAGAGAATACCCCCTTTGCCTCCAGAAAAGACCAGGCCATCCGCATCGACAGCGACGAGGTCAGACGTTCCACCTCCTCTCGCTGATATGGCATAACAGCTGTTCGGCAAGGTAGAGTCCGCTGCACTGGCGACGCTCACGGAAACTAAAGAACATTCATTCAGAAGGGTGGAATCTGAACTGGCCCAATCTCGAAATGCCGAAAGTATGGCAGCCATGTACGATTCATAGCTTTCATCCTCGGCCGGATCGCGGACCGGAACCACCAGGGCCGGACCAACTGCATACGAGAATTCCGAGGCACCAAACTCGGCGGCCATGAGTGCAAGACTGGCTGCGCGCTGATTGCCCGCCATGGTCTCTTCCAGCCTCGCATTCTGAAAGCTGGTAATACCCAGGATCAGGGCGACCACCAGCAGGACCAGGGTGACCACCAAGGCCATGCCACCTTCCTTGCCCGATTTAGTTTTCATAACGTACCCCATCATCAAGACGCACAGCCATCAAATACCGCACAGCGGAGTGCCACCACAAAACTGAAGATCGAGCTATCTGCAGGCTCCCCGGACATTGCCTCGAAAGTGACATTGGCCTCTACATACGGCAACTCTTCGGGAGGGAGTGGCGAAAACGACAGCGCTTCCACTCCATTCACCAAGGCATTGGTGGTATAGCCTGAAGCGCTGTCACACTGGACTCCCACCATCACCGAGGGTGATGCATAGGAGTACTTCACACTGACCAGATTACCGCCACCGCTGCAGGCAGGATCGGCCTGACGACGGCCTTCATAGAAGAGGGTGAGCTCGCTTCCGGCAGCGTTGATGCTTGCCGACGTGGCCGTCCTGACATCCAGTGAAATGAAATCATAGAGTGCCCGGAGACTTTGCTGGCGAGACGCCAACTGCTCCATCTGGTCGTAGGTTCTCTTGGAGGCAATAAAGAGCTGCCCTGCACCCAGGACAACGATGAGTCCGATCACCAAGGCGACCATCAACTCGACAAGTGAGAACCCCTGGCATCGGCGAGCGTACGGAAACAAAGATCTGGACACCGTATGATGCTCCATCGTCATAAGCCCGGCAGCTTGGCCAAGAACTCGAGGTTAGAAACATCCTCCCCCACGAAACGCTCATCTTGCCATCCAATGAAGATACGAAAGCCACACTCACTGTCGGAAGAGACATCAAGAGAAGACTGGACTTCAAGCTGGTTGAAATGGGGGCTCCATGCGTCCCCCCAGTCATTCACGTGATCCAGACCAATGCCGCCCGCCAGTGCATCAGGATCCTTGAAGGGACACACCCTACTGTGCTCACCCAGCTCCACCCACAGACGCTCCTGAGCATCCTGGGCAGCGACGGCAGCAATGGAACGTTGATAGGAGACATGCGCACTCTGCAGGGCCTTGAGCTGCATCGCGGCAACACCGAGAAGCCCAAACACTAATACCAGAAGCGCCACCAAGGCCTCAATCAGAGTAAAGCCCCTCGAGGCAAGCATACCCGTGCACCGCCGTCTCTTAGGCACCACATTCACCCCCCTCAGCTACACCTGCCAAATTTACACAGACTTTCTTGCTTTTACCCGCGTAACTAACTTCAATCGCTACTGCCGCTGAAGGCCTACCCAGCGCATTATAGGTAAACGTATCATCAGCACCAAGAGTGACAGGGGAAGAGCTTTCGTCTACTACCTTCACACACCACTTTGTCTCTGAAGCAGCATCACAGTCTATGCTTGCTGCACCGGACGCGGCCAAACGTTTAACCTGCAAGACCCAGCCTCCGCCATCAATGGCATCCAGTTCCAACGTGACCACTTCTCTTCTCTTTACGGCTTCGCTTCGTGCCAGATTTAGCCCAGAAAGGATCTCGTTATGAGCTGCCGTCAACCTATTGGATGAGAGAAGCATCTGAAAATTTGGAACAGCTATCGTGGCCACAATCACAAGAACAGCAATCGTCACCAAGAGTTCAATCAGTGTAAAGCCCCTGACCACCCCGACTTTACCAACACGCATCAATTTCCGTCCCTCCCGAATTTTCATTCTTCCTGCCCCCCTGTTGGTTCAGGGTGAACGTTCCGCAAGGATCATCCTCTTGCACGCCCTGTGGAGATGCCTCCAAGAGGAACTGCGATGCCGTCAGCGTAGCGGCTGACACTGTATAGAATTCGTCTTCAGAAGTTCGGGGCAGGCTCACACATGCATTTCCATCCGCCGCCGATGCATAACTGTTTGTGACCGTGTAACAACGCTCAAGACTCCCCGCTACATTATTCAATGCCGATATGGCATCCGTTCTTCTGGCCTCCTGCACATAGCGCGTGTAACTGGGGTAGGCGATTGACGCCAGGACCCCGATCACGGCGACCGCAATCAGCAGTTCGATCAGCGTGAAGCCGGCGCTTGGCCGGATGCTGCCTGAGGGGCCCTGGGGCCTGGGTCGGGGGGTGTCAAAGATCACGCGGTACATCTCCCTGCGGGGCGAGGCTTTTGTTTCAGTATGTATCAAGATGCGGTGTTGCGATAGGGTGACGGCTCAAAAATGCCATGCTACCCGGTGAGCGGCTGCTTACGCTCTGGCCTCGGCGGGGCCGTTGGTCGCCAGGGTCGCGCGGCTTCAGTCGGAGCTTGAGCACTGCTGCCCTGCGCGTGCTGGGGCGAGGCGGGACCGTCGAGCGATGCCGTGCCTATCAGCATTTGGAATGAGTCCTTTTCATTATACGGCTCATTCCGTATGAGGAACCGCCCTTCCCCGCTCCACAGGCAGCATGATGCCACTGCAGCACTCCCTGATGGCGCCGGCGGGGGGGTTGTCGCATCCAGACCAGCATCCCCGTGGTCACCACCGGGCAGGCGCTGCCGTCAGCGGTTGGACGTGCGCCGCACTTCCCGCCGGTAGATCGCTTCGCGGCGCATCTGTTCGTCTTCCAGCGCCTCGATCTCCCGAACCAGATCGATGTCGCGGTCTCTCAGGCGGGAGACCTCGGCCAGCAGCTCGACGCGCTCGTCACGCGTCGCCTCGTCGCTGACCAGGCGGGAGTTCTTGTGGGCGATATCATCCGCGATCCGCTCACGCTCGCGGCTCGCACGCTGCAACTTATTCGTCACCTCGTCGACCGCGCGGCGGGCTCGAAAGAGCACACGGCCAGCCTCGTACCCGGCCCGGAACTCGGCCTCCTGCCCGGCGGGGCACACGCCGGCGTAGCTTCCGCCGGCCCGTCCCACCTGGAAGCCTCGCCCCTCGGTGCAGTAAAGCGCCAGCCCCTCATTGCGCCCCGCCCGGTAGGCCAGGATGTTCGGCTGCACGCCGTGGTCGGCGCAGGCCTGGCGACGCTCGCTGAAGGCGGCGACGGGCTGCCCCGCCGCGCCGTCCTCGAAGCCAAGGGTGCGCCAGTCGGCGGTGCGGCATTCCGCTTCGCTCATGGAGGCGCATCCGGAAACCCCCAGCACCACGCCCAGGGCCACCACGACCGGCAGGGCGAGTCTCTTGGCTGTCGTCACGATTTTTTCCTTTCCGCTTGGCCATCGGTGCATATCAGCATAAGGACTGATTCTTTTGCATTATAAACATCGTGCTGTACAACGTGCCCCACTCCCCCTTATCCCCTGAAAGGCAGCACAATGCGACTGAAGCACTCCCTGCTGGTGCTGGCGGCCCTCGCCCCGGCCCAGGCACTGGCGACCAACGGCTACTTCTCCCACGGCTACGGCACCATCAACCAGGGCATGGCCGGCGCCGGCACCGCCCTGGCCCAGGACAGCATCGCCGCAGCCACCAACCCGGCGGGCATGGCCTTCGTCGGCAACCGCGCGGACATCGGGGCCGAGCTGTTCTCGCCGAGCCGCGAGTACAGTGTCGAGGGCGGCGGCCCCCAGAGCCAGCGCACCTTCTACCTGATGCCAGGCACCCGCGAGAGCGAGAACGAGGCCTTTGTGATCCCGAGTGCCGGCTATAACCGCCAGATCACCGAGACCCAGACGCTGGGGGTTTCGGTGTTCGCCAACGGCGGCATGAACACCGAGTACGACGGCAGCAACGGCGGCACCTTCGGAGGCGGCAAGGCCGGCGTGAACCTCGAACAGGCCTTCATCGCCCCCACCTGGACCTGGCGCTTCGCCGAGGATCAGGCCATCGGCATCTCACCGGTGATCGCCTACCAGCGCTTCTCTGCCGAGGGACTGCGCAACTTCGGCCCGATGTCCTCGGATGCCGAGGCCCTCTCCGACAACGGCACCGACGATGCCTGGGGCTACGGCTTCCAGATCGGCTGGCAGGGGCAGCTCACCGAGAACCTGCGTGGCGGCCTGAGCTGGCGCAAGGTGCTGGAGATGCAGGAGTTCGACGACTATCGCGGCCTCTTCGCCGAGCAGGGAGACTTCGACATCCCGCAGATGTTCCACGCCGGCCTCGCCTGGTCCGGCATCGAGCGCCACTGGCTGCTGCTGGACGTGCAGCACATCCGCTACGGCGCGATCGACAGCGTGGGCAATCCCTTCGATCCCACCTCGCGCCTGGGTGACGACGACGGCTCCGGCTTCGGCTGGGACGACATTACGGTGGTCAAGCTAGGCTGGCAGTGGCAGCAGGACGAGCGCCAGACCTGGCGCGCGGGCCTGAGCTACGGCGAGCAGCCGATCCCGGACAGCGAGGTGCTGTTCAACATCCTCGCCCCCGGCGTGCAGCAGTGGCACATCACCGGCGGCTTCACCCGTGAGCTCGACGGCGGCCTGAGCGTCTCCGGCATGGCCTTCTATTCGCCGGAGGAGACCGTGCGCGGCGAGAACCCCATGGGGCCGGGCCAGGAGATCGAGCTGAGCATGCGCCAGATGGGCGCGGCGGTCAGCCTGGGCTGGCAGTTCTAGAAGACACCGCCCCTCCAACGAGAACGCCGCCGTCAGGTCCCTGACGGCGGCGTTCTCGTCTCGGCGTGGCGAAGGACTCGCTACTCGCTGGCGATCACCCGCTCGCGCAGTTCACGGGGCATGGAGAAGGTGATGGTCTCCTCCCGGCCGGCGAGCTCCTCCGGCGCGGCGGCACCCAGTTCCTGCAGCCGCTCGATCACGCCCTTGACCAGCACCTCGGGGGCGCTGGCGCCGGCGGTCACGCCGATGGCGCCGACCCCCTCGAGCCAGGCGGGGTCGACCTGGTCGGCGCTGTCGATCAGGTAGGCCGGAGTGCCCACCCGCTCGGAGAGCTCGCGCAGGCGGTTGGAGTTGGAGCTGTTGGGGCTGCCCACCACCAGCACCAGGTCAGCGTCGGCGGCCAACTCGCGCACGGCGTCCTGGCGGTTCTGGGTGGCGTAGCAGATGTCGTCCTTGCGCGGCCCCTGGATCTCGGGGAACTTGGCGCGCAGGGCATCGATGACCCGGGCGGTGTCGTCCATGGAGAGGGTCGTCTGGGTCACGAAGGCGAGCTTGCTCGGGTCCTTGACCTCGAGACGCGCCACATCCTCCTCGTCCTCCACCAGGTAGATCTGCCCGCCGTGGGCGGTGTCGTAGCGGCCCATGGTGCCTTCCACCTCGGGATGCCCCTCGTGGCCGATGAGGATGCACTCCTGGCCACGGCGCGCGTAGCGCAGCACCTCGAGGTGCACCTTGGTGACCAGCGGGCAGGTGGCGTCGAACACCTTGAGGCCGCGCCGCTCGGCTTCCTCCTGCACGGCGCGGGAGACCCCGTGGGCGGAGAAGATCACGATGACGTCGTCGGGCACCTCGTGGAGCTCCTCGACGAACACCGCCCCCCGCTCGCGCAGGCTGTCCACCACGAAGCGGTTGTGGACCACCTCGTGGCGCACGTAGATCGGCGGGCCGAAGACGTCCAGCGCGCCGTTGACGATCTCGATGGCACGATCGACCCCGGCGCAGAAGCCGCGGGGGTTGGCCAGCTTGATGTGCATGGAGTTGCTTTGCATGGGGGCCTTGCCTTGATGCTCGTGCATCTGCCTGTGGATAGGGTGGGCGGTGGCCACCTCAGTGGGTGGTGGCGGGCTTCACGTCCAGGACCTCCACCTCGAAGGTCAGGGTACGCCCGGCCAGCGGATGGTTGAAGTCCACTTCCACCTGCTCGCCCTCGATGCCCTTGATCACCCCGGGCAGCTCGCCGCCGGCGGCATCGGCGAAGGACATCACCATGCCCACCTCCGGCGCGTCGCTCTCGAAGTCCTCGCGCTTGAGCAGCTGGATGTTCTGCGGGTTGTGCTGACCGAAGGCGTGCTCCGGGGTGATCTCGAAGGACCCGCTCTCGCCGATGGCCATCCCCTTGAGGGGGTGCTCGAAGCCGGGCGGCAGGTTGCCGTCGCCCACCTGGAAGGTGGCGGGCTGCTTGTCGCGGGTGGAATCCACCACGGTGCCGTCTTCCAGGCTGAGGGTGAAGTGAAGGGTCACTTCCATGCCCTCGTCGATGCGAAGGGCCTGGGGTTGCTGGTTGCTCATGGCGTGTCTCTCAATCAGTGCGTGCGATGACGGCGTGCGAAGGTGCGTGTCGGGTCGCGCGATGCAAGAAGTCAGTCCAGAAGATATCGGGGCACAAGGCGGCATTCTCAACCGCGGCGCCGGGCCCGGCGGCGCTCGGCGAAGAACGACTCCCAGATCAGGCCGATGGCGCCGAGGGTGATGCCGATGTCCGCCACGTTGAAGGCCGGGTAGTACCAGCCGGCCACGTGAAAGGAGAGGAAGTCCACCACGTAGCCGTGCACCAGGCGGTCGTAGAGGTTACCCAGCGCCCCGCCGATGATCAGCGCCAGCGACACGCCCAGCAGGGTCTCGTCGGCCTTGAGGCGACGCACCCAGAGGGTCAGGCCGATGCTCGCGCCCACGGCGATGACGGCGAAGAACCAGCGCTGCCAGCCGGGGTGCCCGGCGAGGAAGCTGAAGGCCGCGCCGGTGTTGTGCAGCAGCGTCAGGTTGAAGAATGGCAGCACCGCCACCGGGCGGGCATAGTCGAGCATCGCGCTGGCGGCATACTTCGTCGCAAGGTCAAGCACGATCACCGCCGCGGCCAGCCAGAGCCAGCGCAGCGGGTGGTGCATGGGGGCCACGTCGCCGCGGCCGGCCTGCCTGTCGCTCATGCTGCTCGCCTCGCCTTCCTGGGGCATCGGATTCCTCCTGCGCGGACCTTAGGCAAAATGACGCGTCTCGCCGGCACCGTCCGGCAGGTTGCTGATGCAGCGCCCGCAGAGGTCCGGGTGCTCGGGATGAGTGCCCACGTCCTCGCGGTGGTGCCAGCAGCGCTCGCACTTGTTGTTCGGGCTCTCGGCCACGGCCACCTTGAGCCCCTCGAGCTCGGTGGCCTCGGCGCCCCGGGCCTGGGCGAGCGGCGCCAGGCGCACCTCGCTGGTCAGCATCACGAAGCGCAGCTCGTCGCCGAGCTGGGCCAGGGTCCGGTGCAGGCCGTCGTCCACGTAGAGGGTGACCTCGGCGGCCAGGCTGCCCTTGATCGTCTTGGCGTTGCGGGCATCCTCCAGGCACTTGTTCACGGCCTGCTTGACGGTGAGCACCCGCTCCCAGAAGTCGCGGCCCATGGCGGCATCGTCGGCCAGGGTCTCGAGCCCCGGGTAGTACTCCTCGAGGAGCACGCTCTCGCCGCGCTTGCCGGGGATGTGCTCGAAGATCTCCTCGGCGGTGAAGGAGAGGATCGGCGCCACCCAGCGCGAGAGCGCCTCGACCACGTGGTAGAGGGCGGTCTGGGCGCTGCGGCGCGCCACGGAGTCGGCCTGGGTGGTGTACTGGCGATCCTTGATCACGTCCAGGTAGAAGCCGCCGAGCTCCCGGGCGCAGAAGCCGTGCACCTGCTGGTAGACATCGAGGAAGCGGTACTCCTCGAAGGCGACCTGGATGCGCGCCTGCAGCTGGGCGGCGCGATCCACCACCCACTGGTCCAGGGCCAGCATCTCGCCAAACGGCAGGACGTCGCGCTCGGGCTCGAAGCCGTTGAGGTTGGCCAGCAGGAAGCGCGAGGTGTTGCGGATGCGCCGGTAGACGTCCGCCGTGCGCTTGAGGATCTCGTCGGAGACCGCCATCTCGCCGCCGTAGTCGGTGGAGGCGACCCACAGGCGCAGGATGTCGGCGCCCAGCTTGTCCATGACTTCCTGGGGGGCCACCACGTTGCCCACCGACTTGGACATCTTGCGGCCCTGGGCATCCACGGTGAAGCCGTGGGTCAGCAGGCCCCGGTAGGGCGGATGGCCGTCGATGGCGCAGCCGGTGAGCAGCGAGGAGTGGAACCAGCCGCGGTGCTGGTCGGAACCCTCCAGATAGAGATCGGCGATCGGCCCCTGCTCGTGGCCGTGAGGGTGCGAGCCGCGCAGCACGTGGCGATGGGTGGTGCCGGAATCGAACCAGACGTCCAGGGTGTCGGTGACCTTGTCGTAATGCGCGGCCTCCTCGCCCAGCAGCTCGGCCGGATCCAGGCGGAACCAGGCATCGATGCCCTCCTGTTCCACGCGCTTGGCGGCCTCCTCCATCAACTCGACGGTGCGCGGGTGCAGCTCGCCGGTGGCCTTGTGAAGGAAGAAGGGAATCGGCACACCCCAGTTGCGCTGGCGCGAGATGCACCAGTCCGGGCGGTTGGCGATCATGCTGTGCAGGCGCGCCTTGCCCCAGGCCGGGGTGAAGGTGGTGGACTCGATGCCGTCGAGGGCCAGCTCGCGCAGGGTCCGGCCGTCCTTGCCCTGGATGTCCATGCCCACGAACCACTGGGCGGTGGCGCGGTAGATCACCGGGCTCTTGTGGCGCCAGCAGTGCATGTAGCTGTGGACGATGGGCGTGTGGGCCATCAGTGCGCCCACCTCCTCGAGCTTGGCGACGATCTGCGGGTTGGCCTTCCAGATCATCTGGCCGCCGAAGAACGGCAGGTCATCGACATAGACGCCGTTGCCCTGCACCGGGCTCTCGATCTCCTCGAACGCCATGCCGTGGGCGCGGCAGGTGACGAAGTCGTCGACGCCGTAGGCCGGAGCCGAGTGGACGATGCCGGTGCTGCCCTCCTCGGACTCCACATAGTCGGCCAGGTACACCGGCGACAGGCGATCGTAGAAGGGATGTCGGAAGCGGATGCCATCGAAGGCCTCGCCCTGGGCCGTGGCGATCACCTCGCCCTGGAGGCCGAAGCGCGACAGGCACGACTCGACCAGGTCCTCGGCCAGCACCAGCAGCCGATCGCCGGTGTCCACCAGGGCGTAGGTGAAGTCCGGGTGCATGTTCAGCGCCTGGTTGGCGGGGATGGTCCAGGGCGTGGTGGTCCAGATCACGATGGCGGCCGGCTTGGGCAACTCGCCCAGGCCGAAGGTGGCGGCCAGGCGGTCGGCGTCCTCCACGGGGAAGGCCACGTCGATGGCGTCGGACTTCTTGTCGGCGTACTCCACCTCGGCCTCGGCCAGGGCCGAGCCGCAGTCGAAGCACCAGTTGACGGGCTTGAGGCCCTTGAAGACGTAGCCCGCCTCGACCATGTCGGCCAGGGCGCGGATCTCGCCGGCCTCGTTGACGTAGTCCATGGAGCGGTAGGGGTTGTCCCAGTCGCCGATCACGCCCAGTCGCACGAAGTCGGCGAGCTGGCCCTGGATCTGCTCGGCGGCATACTCCCGGCACAGCTCACGGGCGCGCTCGGGCTCGAGGTGCTTGCCGTGGGTGGTCTCCACCTTGTGCTCGATAGGCAGGCCGTGGCAGTCCCAGCCGGGCACGTAAGGGGCGTCGAAGCCGGCGAGGTTCTTCGACTTGACGATGATGTCCTTGAGGATCTTGTTGACGGCATGACCTATGTGGATGCTGCCGTTGGCATAGGGAGGGCCATCGTGCAGCACGAAGAGCTCCCTGCCCCGGCGCTCCTCGCGCAGGCGATGGTAGAGGTCCATCTCCGTCCACTGCGCCACCCGGGCGGGCTCGCGCTTGGGCAGCATGCCCCGCATGGGGAAGTCGGTTTCTGGCAGGTTCAGAGTGTGCTTGTAGTCGCTCATATCCTGGGGGTCAGCCGTCGTCGTGGTCGGCGGGCTCGCCCGCCGAGGAATCGGAAGTCACGGCCTCGCGCGCCAGCGGCGCCGATGCCAGAGGAAGAGAATCTTCAGTCGTGTGGCCCGCCGGACCGACCGAGGCCGCGTCGGCCGCCAACTGGGCACCGGCAGCGGGGTGCTGTAGACAGTCGGCACCGGCAGCGGGGTGCTGTAGAAAGTAGGCTCGGGCCCGCATCAGGTCGGCACGGATCTGCGCCTTCAGCGCGTCGAAGTGCGCGAACTTCACCTCGCCGCGCAGCTTGGCGCAGGGGAACACCGTCAGGCGTTCGCCGTAGAGGTCGCCATCGAAGTCGAACAGGTGCACCTCGAGGACCGGCCGGTCGCTGCCCACCGTGGGGCGCCAGCCGATGTTGGCCACGCCGGTCAGCCGGCGTCCGTCGGGCAGGTCGGTCACCACCGCGTAGACGCCCTGCAGGGCCAGCGAGAGGATCGGCTGGGGCAGGTTGGCGGTGGGTACGCCGATGGTGCGCCCGAGCTGCCGGTCGGGCACCACCCGCCCCCCCAGACGGTAGGGACGGCCCAGCAGGCGCGACGCGGCGGCGAAGTTTCCGCTGGTCAACAGGGTGCGAACCCGAGTGCTGGAGACGCGCTCGTCGTCGATGGTGAAGGTGCGGGTGTGCTCGACACCGAAGCCCCGGGACAGCCCGACCTCGGTGAGCAGGTGGAAGTCGCCGCGACGATCGCAGCCGAAGCGGAAATCGTCGCCCACCACCAGGTGGCGCACGCCCAGCCCCTCGATCAGGACGCGGTCGATGAACTCGCCGGCGGTGAGGCTGCGCAGGGCGTCGTTGAAGGGCAGGCAGAGG
This sequence comes from Halomonas aestuarii, assembly GCF_001886615.1. Lineage (NCBI taxonomy): Bacteria > Pseudomonadati > Pseudomonadota > Gammaproteobacteria > Oceanospirillales > Halomonadaceae > Halomonas > Halomonas aestuarii. The sequence goes on along the minus strand of NZ_CP018139.1, from coordinate 2,029,326 downwards.
ATGCGGTCGACGCCGCAATCACCGAGCAGTGCCACCTTGTCGCGCAGCCGGGTCAGCCGCGGCGGCGCCTGGTCGCCGGCGAAGAACTCCCGCGGCTGGGGCTCGAAGACCACCACGGTCACCGGCAGGTCGAGTCTGGCGGCCTGCTCGCGGCACTGCTCGAGGATCGCCCGGTGCCCGCAGTGCACGCCATCGAAATTGCCGATGGTGGCCACGCAGCCGCGATCCTCGTCGCGCAGGTTGTGCAGTCCTCGAATCACTCGCATGGGCGTCATCACGCTGGGAAATAAAGTCCACGATTATAACGGACCGGGGGCCCCTTGACAGCCGGCGCGGCTTGGTCTTTCCCCCGGAGACGCTCTTTCGCGGTGCGAGCCGACGCGTTGCGTCGTCCGCTCCCGCCCCCTTGCGGCGGCCCGAGGCCGTCTAGCCCTTCATGCGGAAGTGGCGAAGGCGTATCCCGAAGGCGGCCAGCCAGGCGAAATAGACCGCCGCGCCGGCCGACACCAGCGCCGCCATCCAGCCGGCGCGTGTCCAGACGCTCCAGCCGAGCCAGGCCTGCCAGTCGGGCGAGAGCCAGGCGAGCCCCAGCCCCATCACGGTGCAGCCGCCGAGGAGCTGCACGCCGTAGCGCCCCCAGCCCGGCTGGAAGACCAGCACGCCCTGCTTCCTGAGCAGCCAGCCCAGCAACCCGGCGTTGAGGAAGGCCGAGAGCGAGGTGGCCAGCGCCAGGCCGGCGTGGGCCAGGGGCCATATCAGGATCAGGTTGAAGACCATGTTGGCGACCATGGCGACGATGCCGACCTTCACCGGCGTGGCGGTGTCCTGGCGGGCGAAGAAGCCGGGCGCCAGCACCTTGATCAGCATGAAGGCGACCAGCCCGACAGCGTAGGCGCGCAGGCTCATGGCGGCCATGGCGATGTCGCGCTCGGTCATGGCGCCATAGTGGAACAGCGAGATCAGCAGCGGCTCGGCCAGCACGGACAGGGCCAGGGCGGCGGGCAGGCCGAGCAGCAGCACGGTGCGGATCGCCCAGTCGAGCATGGCCGCGAAATGCTCGCCGGACTGCTCGGCGTGACGCTTGGAGAGCGCCGGCAGGATCACCGTGCCGATGGCGATGCCGAACACCCCCAGCGGCAGCTCCACGAGGCGATCCGAGTAGTAGAGCCAGGAGACGCTGCCCGCCGCGAGCAGCGAGGCCAGCACGGTGTCAAGCAGCAGGTTGATCTGCGACACCGAGACCCCGAACAATGCCGGCGCCATCAGCCGCAGGATGCGCCGCACCCCGCTGTGGGCGAAGTCGGGCCAGGGCCGCGGCAGCAGCCCCAGTCGCGCCAGGAAGGGCACCTGGAAGGCCAGCTGGGCGCCGCCGGCGATCAGCACGCCCCAGGCCAGGGCCATGGCCGGCTCGTCGAACATCGGCGTCAGCAGCAGCGCGGCCCCGATCAGCGACAGGTTGAGCAGCACCGGGGTGAAGGCCGGCACGGCGAAGCGGTTCCAGGTATTGAGCGTGCTGCCGGCGAAGGCCGTCAGCGAGATCAGCAGCAGGTAGGGAAAGGTCAGCCGAAGCATGTCGGCGGTCAGCGCCAGCTTCTCCGGGTCGCGGCCGAAGCCCGGCGCGAAGGCCCAGACGAGCCAGGGGGCCGCCAGCATGGCCAGCGCCGTGATGAGCGCCAGCACCGCGGTGAGGCTGCCGGCCACCGCGTCGAGCAGCTCCTTCACCTCCCGCCGGCTGCCGCGGGTGGCGTACTCCGAGAGCACCGGCACGAAGGCCTGGTTGAAGGCGCCCTCGGCGAACAGCCGGCGCAGGAAGTTGGGGATCTTGAAGGCGACGAAGAAGGCGTCTGCCCCGTCGCCAGCACCGAAGAGGGTCGCGATCACCACGTCGCGCAACAGCCCCATGACCCGCGAGAGCATGGTCATGACGCTGACCACCAGGCCGGAGCGCATCAGGCCGCCCGCCTTGGGGGCCACGGCGCGGTCGTCGTCGGCGACCGCCGGCGTGGCATCGGCCGGCCTGCGCTTCTCGTCCCGGGGCTCGGGGGGCTGTTCGGGGTCCATCACCGGGTCCTTCCTCGTTCGGCGCTGTCGACGGGAGCCCTCGTCAGGCACCCAACAGGACTAGCGGACACAAAAAAACCGGCCGCGGCCGGTTTTTCTGCTGGCGCTCGACCGGCTTACGCCGCGAGTGCCTTGATGCGCTTGTTCAGGCGGCTCTTCATGCGTGCGGCCTTCTTCTTGGACAGCACGTCCTTGTCGGCGATGCGGTCGAGGACCGGCTGCGCCGCCTTGAAGGCGTCCATGGCCTGGGCGTGGTCACCGCTGTGGATGGCCTTGATGACGCGCTTGATATAGGTGCGGACCATGCTGCGCTGGCTCGCCTTCAGTACACGACGACCTTCTGCCTGACGGGCACGCTTGCGGGCTTGCTTGCTGTTAGCCACTGACTGTCTCCTTGGAGAAAGTTGTAGCCACCGACTGCGGGTGGCATTTGATAACTGTTTGATCCAACAGGGAAATAAAAAATCCCCGCCGGCCTGGCCATCTTTCCGACTGCGCGCTTGAGCGCAATCGCCTACGGGCCGTGTCTGAGAGGATGGCGTATCCTATCACGCGACCCCGGGGCTTGCCAGCCCCCGATCGCCGGCAGCCCGCACCAGCCGTGGCCCGGGCCGCACCAGAGGAGTGCCGCGCGAGCGGCTAGAGCACCACCAGGTTGTCGCGGTGGATCAGCTCCGGCGATTCCATGTAGCCGAGGATGGCCTCGATCTGGTGACTCGGCTTGCCGGCCAGCAGTCGCGCCTCGTCGGCGCCGTAGTTGACCAGCCCCTTGGCCACGTGGCGGCCGCGGTCATCGACGCAGAGCACCATGTCTCCGCGACGGAACTGGCCGCTGACCCCCGTCACGCCGACCGCCAGCAGGCTGGAGCCGCTGCCCTTGAGCACCTTCACCGCGCCGGCATCGAGGGTCAGGCTGCCGCAGACCTGCAGCTGGCCCGCCAGCCAGCGCTTGCGCGCCGCCATGGGCGCCTGCTCCGGCAGCAGCAGGGTCCCCAGCCGCTCGCCCTCGGCCAGGCGGGCGAGCACCGACGGCTGGCGTCCGCTGGCGATCACCGTGACTGCACCGGAGCGGGCCGCCAACTGGGCGGCCCGGACCTTGGTGGCCATGCCGCCGCGACCCAGTGCGCTCCCACCGCCGGCCACCGCGGCCAGGCTCGGATCGTCGGCCCGTCCCTCGGCGATCAGCGTTGCCTCGGGGTTGCTGCGCGGGTCGGCATCGAAGAGCCCCTCCTGATCGGTGAGAATCACCAGGGCATCGGCCTCGAGCAGGTTGGCCACCAGGGCCCCGAGGGTGTCGTTGTCGCCGAAGCGGATCTCATCGGTGACCACGGTGTCGTTCTCGTTGACCACCGGCACCACCCGCAGGCCGACCAGGGTGCGCAGCGCCGACCGAGCGTTGAGGTAGCGCTTGCGGTTGGAGAGGTCGTCGTGGGTCAGCAGCACCTGGGCGGTCAGCAGGCCGTGGCGAGCGAAGTGGCCTTCATAGCACTCGGTGAGGCCGTTCTGGCCCACCGCGGCCGCGGCCTGCAGCTCATGGACCGCGGAGGGCCGGACCTGCCAGCCCAGGCGCACCATCCCGGCCGCCACGGCACCGGAGGAGACCAGCACCACCTCGATGCCACGACGGTGCAGTTCGGCGATCTGGTCGACCCAGTCGCCGATGGCCGCCTCGTCGAGACCACGACCGTCGTTGGTCAGCAGCGCACTGCCGATCTTCACCACCACCCGGCGGGCGCGCTTGAGCGCCTCGCGACCGACCACTTGCTCGTTGCGTTCCATCCTTCCCTCGACTCACCGTCGACCGGCATGCCCCTGGCCCCGCGCGGCCTGCACGCCGCCCTCAGGGCGCGTATTCGACCTCGACGTCATAGTCGTCGTCATCGAAGTCGTCGTCATCCTCCTGGTCGCGGGGACGCTTGCGACCGAGGCGGGCCTCGGTGCGGGCCACCGCCTCGTCCTCCATGCGGGAACGCATCTCGCGCGCCCGCTCGGCGGCCTCCTCGTCCTCGTGCTCCAGCCGGCGCTGCTCGGTGAGCCAGCGGTAGGCGGCCTGGACGAGGGCATCGGTGCCGTCGCTTGAAATCGCCGAGATGCGAAACACCGGCCCCTCCCAGCCGAGCCGGCGCACGATCTCGTCGGCCGTGGCCTCGCGCTCCTCGGCCGGCAGCAGGTCGAGCTTGTTGAGCACCAGCCAGCGCGGCAGCTCGGCCAGCGCCGGCGAGAACTCGCCCAGTTCGCGGATGATCGCCTCGGCGGCCTCGACCGGGTCGGACTCGTCGAAGGGGGCGACGTCCACGACGTGGAACAGCAGCCGGGTACGGGTCAGGTGCTTGAGGAAGCGCAGCCCCAGGCCGGCCCCGTCGGAGGCGCCCTCGATCAGGCCGGGCACGTCGGCCATCACGAAGTGCTCGTGCAGGCCGAGCTTCACCACGCCGAGGTTCGGCACCAGGGTGGTGAAGGGGTAGTTGGCGACCTTGGGCTTGGCCGCGGAGACGGCGCGAATCAGCGTCGACTTGCCGGCATTAGGCAGTCCCAGCAGGCCCACGTCGGCCATCACCTTCATCTCCAGGCGCAGGTTGCGCCGCTCACCCTCGGTGCCCGGCGTGGTGCGCCGCGGCGCGCGGTTGGTGGAGGACTTGAAGTGGATGTTGCCCAGCCCCCGGCGACCGGCCTGGGCCACCATCACCACCTGGCCGATCTCGGTGACGTCGGCGATCACCTCGAGGGTGTCCTCGTCGATCACCGTGGTGCCCACCGGCACCTTGACGTGCAGGTCCTCGCCGGCGCGCCCGCTCATCTGCCGGCCCTGGCCGGGCTGACCGTTCTGCGCCTTGTAGAAGCGCTGGTACTTGAAGTCGATGAGGGTGTTGAGCGCATCGTCACCGATCAGGTAGACGCTGCCGCCGTGACCGCCATCACCGCCGTCGGGGCCACCCTTGGGCACGTACTTCTCGCGGCGGAAGCTCAGGCAGCCGTTGCCGCCCTTGCCGGCTTCCACGATGATCGAGGCTTCGTCGACGAACTGCATCTGTCACTCTCCTGGCGGCCTGTGCCGCCATGATACAAGAAGGCCCCGCCTGGGCGGGGCCTTCTCGCTGCAAGTGCCGGTGGTCTCAGGCGGAGACGACACTGACGAACTTGCGGTTCTTCGGGCCCTTGGTCTCGAACTTGACCACGCCTTCGTCCAGGGCGAACAGGGTATGGTCCTTGCCGATACCGACGCCGGTGCCGGCGTGGAACTTGGTGCCACGCTGGCGCACGATGATGTTGCCCGGGTTGACGACCTGGCCACCGAACAGCTTCACGCCAAGGCGTTTGGATTCGGAATCGCGACCATTACGTGTGGAGCCCGCTGCCTTCTTATGAGCCATTGCAAATACCTCGCTCGTTCAGGGGGTCAGCCGCTTACGCGGAGATCCCGGTGATCTTGACTTCAGTGAACCACTGACGGTGGCCCTGACGCTTCATGCTGTGCTTGCGACGACGGAACTTGAGGATGGTCACCTTGTCGCCGCGGCCGTGGGAGACGACCTCGGCCGCCACCTTGGCACCGTCGACCAGCGGAGCGCCGATCGTGACGTCCTCGTCGTTGCCCACCAGCAGGACCTCGTCGAACTCGATGGTGTCGCCGGTCGGCACTTCCAGCTTCTCGAGCTTGAGAGTCTGGCCTTCCTGAACGCGGTATTGCTTGCCACCGCTCTTGATAACTGCGTACATGCTTTTCTCTCCAGGACTCATCGGGTGTTGGCTCTTCATCGACCTGCTGCGAGTGGCGCCCCTTCCGGCAGCCATCTGACAGGGAGCGTGATGAGTGGGTCGCGGATTATAACCGCGCTCGACAACGTGCACAACCCGCCCCCGCGGACGCTCGACCCGTCGCCGACGGCGGGCCGTGGCCCGCTCCCGAGGCGCCTTGACGCCCCCATGGGGGCCCCATAGCATGACCGGCAACCCAAGGCCACAAGGGGACTGCGTGCCCCGGCCCCACCTACTCGTCGATACCGCCTCCATGACCGCCAACGTCCCGCCGTCCCCGTCGCCCCGTCCTGCTCCCGAATCTCCGCTGCACGCGGCCGTCGCCGACGACTTCGCCGCCGTGAATCAGACGATCATGGACCAGCTCGCCTCGCGCATCCCGCTGGTGGAGACCATCGGCCAGTACATCATCGAGAGCGGCGGCAAGCGGCTGCGCCCCCTGCTGGTGCTGCTGGCGGCCCGCTCGCTGGGCTACGCCGGCGACCGGCACGTCACCCTCGCCACCCTGATCGAGTTCATGCACACCTCGACCCTGCTGCACGACGACGTGGTCGACGAGTCGCACATGCGACGCGGCAAGGCCACGGCCAACGACTCCTGGGGCAACGCCCCCTCGGTGCTGGTGGGTGACTTCCTCTATTCCCGCTCGTTCCAGATGATGGTCGAGGTCGGCTCCATGCGCATCATGGACGTGCTCTCGCGGGCGACCTGCACCATCGCCGAGGGCGAGGTGCAGCAGCTCACCAACGTCGGCAACCCCGACACCGACGAGGCCGCCTACTTCGAGACGATCCAGGGCAAGACCGCCATGCTCTTCGAGGCGGCCTCCCACAGCGGCGCCATCCTCGCCGAGGCGAGCCCCGAGCAGGAGGCCGCCCTGCAGTATTACGGCCGCTACCTGGGCCTGGCCTTCCAACTGGTCGACGACCTGCTCGACTACCAGGGCGATGCCGTGGCCATGGGCAAGAACGTCGGCGACGACCTGGCCGAGGGCAAGCCGACCCTGCCCCTGATCCAGGCCATGGCCACCGGCACCCCGGAACAGCGCAAGCTGATCCGGCGGGCGATTCGCCAGGGCGGCCTCGACCACCTGGACGAGGTGCTGGGCATCGTGCGCGACACCGGCGCCCTGGACTACACCCGGGCCCGCGCCGTGGAGATGGCCGACAAGGCCCTGGCACAGCTCGAGGCCCTGCCCGAGAGCCCCTTCCGCGACAGCATGGCCCACCTCGCCCGCCTGGCGGTGGACCGCCAGAACTGAGCGACGCAAAGCCGCCCCGAGGGCTTGCACGCCGGGGCAGTTTGCGTATAATGCGCTCCGTCGGTCGCCACAGGCCCGACAGTGAAAACATCGGAGTATAGCTCAGCTTGGTAGAGCGCTGCCTTCGGGAGGCAGAGGTCGTAGGTTCGAATCCTGCTACTCCGACCACAGAATTCAGTAGAAACGGCCACCTAGCTCCTCGGAGCGGTGGCCGTTTTTTGTTGGTGGCGTCCACGACGAGCCCGACAAGTCCCCTCTCCCTTGCCGTCACTGTCGCCCATCAGGGCCGCCGTCGCTCGAAGAGCCCCTGGGACTCCGACTGCAGGTCGTCCAGCGCCTTGTCCAATGACTTCAGGAAGGACCGGGTCAAGCCGGACTGACCCCGCTGCCTGGGGAAGATCACGCTGTAGCGGTAGGCCACCCGGGGCTCGAAGCGCTTGACCACCAGGCCAAGGCGCCGATAGTGCCAGGCGGTGAGCGGATCGACCAGCGACACCCCGCTGCCTGCCAGCACGAAGGCACAGGCGGCGTAATGCAGCTGGGTATCGATCAGCAGCTGCCGCTTGACGCCGGCGTTATTGAACACCCCGTCGATGGTGTGACGGATGCTCTGCTCTGACCCCAGCGAGACGAACACCTCCCCTTCCAGGTCACCCGGCCTCACCACCTCGTGCTCCGACAAGGGGTGCCCCGGCGGCAGCGCGCAGACCAGCCGACTGTCGGCCAGGGTACGCTCCTCCACCGCGGGGTCGTCGAGGGCAATCCCGGAAATCACGCCCAAGTCGAATTGCTGACTGGCCACCAGATCGACCACCTGCTGGGTGCTGCGTACCTGAAGGGTGACCGAGACCCCCGGATGCGCCTGGCCGAAGCGATCCGCGAGGGCCGGCAGAAACTCGACCGAGGCCGCCGGCATGGAGGCGATCCTCAGCGCCCCCAGATGAAACTCTCGCAACTCCTCGGCGGCGCGAGAGAGGTGCTCCAGCGAGACGAAGGCGCGCTCGACCTCCTCGAAGAAGAACCTGGCCTCGGGCGTCGGATGTAGACGACGCCGGCGGCGCTCGAACATCGTCACGCCGACCGTGTCCTCGAAATCCGCCAGCAGGCGGCTGATGGCCGGCTGGGACACGCAGAGGATATCGGCCGCCCCGCTGGTCGTGCCGCTGATCATCACCGCCCGGAAGGCCTCGATCTGACGGTAGGTCAGTTTGGCCATGGCACCCCCAAGTTAACAACATTGTATTATCAAATCATACAAACAAACGATTTGATGTTATATACCGCCGCTTCCAAGATTACCCACAAGCCACGGCCCTGGCTGACAACCACAACAAGCGAGACAGGCCTTATGGAACGACTCTTTCGCTACACACTGACCCTGCTGATCACCATCGTTGCCGGCAGTCAGTTCATTCAGGTCATCACCCGCTACATCCTGGAGACACCGATCATGGGTCTCGAGGAGATGGCGCTGATCCCGACCCTGTGGCTCTACCTGCTCGGCAGCGTCAACGCCTCCCGCGAAGACACCCAGATCCGCGCCAACGTCCTCGACATCTTCCTCAAGACCGAGCGCGCCCGGGCCGCCCTCAAGGCCATCGCCGATGGCCTCAGCGTTGCCATCTCGATCTGGCTCGCCACCTGGGCCTGGGACTTCTTCACCTACTCCTGGCGAGTGGGCAAGGGGACCCCGACGCTCTACCTGCCGACCTTTATCTACGAGTCTGCGGTGTTCATCGGGCTCGTGCTGATGATCGTCTTCACCATCTGGCACCTGGTGCGCAACCTCGGCTACGTCTTCGGCCTGCGCTCCGAACCCGACCAGGCCGCCGGAGATCCCGACTTCCCCGAGACCGCCGAGGTCCACGAGTTCCAGATCCTGACTGACGCCAACAAGGACAAGCCCAATGATTGAAGTCGCGCTGCTGGCCTTCGCGGCCCTGATCCTGCTGCTGACGCTGGGCGTCCCGCTTCCCTACTGCTTCGGTGCGGCCCTGATGGTGATGACCACCGTCGGCGACGCCACCATGCGCGGGCTGACGATGTGGGGGGTGAGCCAGCTGACCAACCCGATCCTCCTGGCGATCCCGCTGTTCGTGTTTGCCGGCACCCTGATGAGCATCAGCGGCATCGCCTCGAGCCTGCTGAAGTTCGTCAATATCTTCGTCGGCCGGGTCCGCGGCGGCCTGGGCGCCGTGGCCACGGTCAGCTGCGCCATCATCGGCGCCATCTCCGGCAGCGGCTTGACCGGCATCGCGGCGGTAGGGCCGCTGCTCATCCCCGAGATGGAGCGCAAGGGCTATCCCCGCGCCTACTCCACGGCACTGATCGCCAACTCTTCCATCCTGGGGCTGCTGATTCCCCCCAGCGTGACCATGATCGTCTACGGCTGGGTCACCGACACCTCCATCCTGGCCAGCTTTCTCGCCACGCTGGGGCCGGGCCTCTTGATCATGTTCAACTTCTGCCTCGTCAACATGTTCATGTCGCGCAAGTTCGACCTGGTCCTGGATGAGCCCATGGTGCTGAGCGAGCACCTGAGAGAGGCAAGCCGACGCACCGTCCACGCCATTCCCGCCCTGATGATGCCGGTCATCATCCTCGGCGGCATCTACGGCGGCATCATGACGCCCACCGAGGCGGCAGCAGTGGCCGTCATCTATGCCCTGCCCGTCGGTTTCATGATCTATCGCGGCCTGACCTGGCGCACCCTGCTGGAAGCCGGCAAGGAGTCGGCCACCTCGATCGGCGCCATCCTGATCATGATCCTGTTCAGCCTGATGCTCAGCCAGATCTACGTGATGGAAGGGATCCCGCAGCAGCTGGTCGACCTGATCTTCCAGATCACCGACAACAAGTTCGTCCTGCTGCTGTTGATCAACCTGCTGCTCTTCGGCATCGGCATGGTGGTCAACGACATCACGGCCATCATCCTCACTGCCCCGTTGCTGCTGCCCCTGATGAACGCCCTTGGCGTCACCCCGGTGCAGTTCGCCGCCATCATGGGCGTCAACACCGCCATGGGCGGGGTGACGCCCCCCTACGCCAGCATCCTCTACCTGGGCGCCCGAATCGGCAAGGTGAAGTTCACCGAGGTGGTGAAACCCGCCATGGTGCTCATCCTGTTCGGCTACATCCCGGTCGTGGTGCTGGTATCCGCCTGGCCTGACCTGTCCGAGTTCCTGCCCGGCCTGTTTGGCTACTAAACCCGTAACCCATGCAGTACCCGCAACAACACCTGGAGAAAACAATGAAAATGCCAACCCCCAAGCTGCTTGTCAGCGCCATCGCCCTCTCGACCCTGGTCGGCGTGGCAGAAGCCGCGACCCTCAAGCTCTCCCACGTGCGTCCCCAGGACACGGCCATCGACAAGGCCGCCACGGCGCTCGCCGAAGACGTCGCCGCCGCCACCGATGGCGAGCTGAACGTCCGGCTGTTCCCTGCCAGCGCCCTGGGCGACTACACCGTGGTGCAGGAGCGTGTCGGCCTCGGCGCTATCGATATGGCGGTGCAGCCGCCGGCATCGGGTGCCGACCCCCGCTTCCAGCTCGCCTACCTGCCCTACCTCGTGCAGAACTGGTCGGACGCGAAGCAGATGTTCTCGGACGGCGCCGTGATGCGTGACGAGGTCGAATCGCTCTACGCCGAACAGAACATCCACGTGCTCGCGGGCTGGCCGGTCTACTTCGGCGGCATCGCCCTCAACAGCGAGGTGGAGAATGCGGCCGACCCCACGGTCGACAAGGGCGCGAAACTGCGGGTACCGCCCATGAAGTCCTTCCAGTTGCTGGCCGATAACACCGGCTACATCGGCTCGCCCCTGCCGTTCTCCGACGCCTTCACGGCGATCCAGACCGGCGTGGTCGACGGGATCATGGGTTCGGGTGCCGAGGGCTACTACGCCTCCTTCCGGGACGTCACCAACTACTACCTGCCGCTCAACACCCACTTCGAGATGTGGTACCTGCTGATCAACAACGACATCTACGAGGAACTCGAGTCGGACCAGCAGGCGGCGCTCGATACCGCCGCCGAGAGTTTCGAGGCAGCCCGCTGGGAGGCGGCCCAGGCCGACCAGGCTCGCAACGAGGGCCTGCTGGAGGAATCCGGGGCCACCATCCTGCCGGTCAGCGAGGAACAGATTGCCGCCCACGCGGAGATCGCTCGCGAGCAGGTCTGGCCCGAGATCATCGAGGACATCGGTGCCGACTGGGCCAGCGACGTGCTCGAACGCGCCACTCCCTGACCTGCCTGGGCCCGGCCGTCCGGCCGGGCCTGTCACGACACACGCAAATCACGCAGGAATCCACGATGACGCAAGCGACGACAAGCGACTCGCGTACGGCCGACGTGTGCCTGGTGGGTGGCGGGCTGGTCGGCATGGCCATCGCTCTGGGCCTGCAGCGCCATGACCTGAAGGTCGCGGTGCTCGACGAGGGGGACGTCGCCCTGCGCGCCTCGCGCGGCAACTTCGGCCTAGTCTGGGTCCAGGGCAAGGGTGACACCATGCCGGAATATGCCCGGGTCACTCGCCTGTCGGCGAGTCTCTGGCCGGATCTGGCGCGCCGCCTCCGGGAAACCACCGGCATCGACGTGCAGCTGGAGCAGCGCGGCGGCCTCTACCTGTGCCTCACCCAGGAGGAGCTGGAGGCCAGGACAGACATGCTGACCCGCATGCGCGACGCGGCCGGCGGCGACTACCCCTTCGAGACCCTGGATCTCGACCAGGTGCGCGACTACTTCCCCGACATCGGTGACGAGGTCGCCGGCGCCACCTGGGGCCCCGAGGATGGTCACTTAAACCCCCTGCTGCTGCTGCGCGCCATGACTGAGCGCTTCCTAGCCCAGGGCGGCGTGATCGACAACGGCGGCCGGGTCCAGGACATCGACCGTCGGGGCGAGTCCTTCCGGATCACCACGCCGGCCGGCGTCTGGTCATGCGCCAAGGTCGTGCTGGCCGCAGGCCTGGGCAATCGCGACCTCGCCCCCAAGGTCGGCCTGTCGGCGCCGGTGTTCCCCAACCGGGGGCAGGTGCTGGTCGCCGAGCGCGTGCGTCACTTCCTCGACTACCCCACCGGCCACGTCCGGCAGACCGGCGAGGGCACCGTCCAGATCGGCGACTCCAAGGAGGACGTCGGCTTCGACAGCGGCACCACCACGGACGTCATGGCCCAGATCGCCCACCGCGCCGTGCGTCTCTTCCCGCTGCTGCGCGACGTCAAGATGGTGCGCGCCTGGGGGGCGTTGCGCGTGATGACACCGGATGGCTATCCGATCTACGAGGCGTCACGGGAGTGCCCCGGGGCCTACCTGGTGACCTGCCACAGCGGCGTGACCCTGGGTGCCCTGCACGAAGGCCCTCTTGCAGACTGGATCGCCAGCGATGAAACCGACCTGCCTCTGGAGGTGTTCCATGCCCAACGCTTCAGCCTTTGAACGCCTGCCCTGCCGCCCCCAGGCCAGGGTGACGGTGTTCGTGGAGGGCGACCCCGTCGAGATGCAGGCGCACGACAGCGCCGCCGCCGCGGTGTTGGCCGCGGGGCTCCTGCCCTCGCGCACCACCCCGGCAGGCGGCTCGCCGCGTGCGCCCTACTGCCTGATGGGCGCGTGCTTCGAGTGCCTGGTCGAGATCGACGGCACACCCAACCAGCAGGGCTGCATGATTGCCGTCCGCGACGGCATGCGGATTCGACGGCAGCACGGGGCGCGAGACATGCACGGGGAGGGCCCTCATGGCGACGCCTGACTACGACCTGATCATCATCGGCGCCGGCCCCGCCGGCATGGCCGCCGCCGCGGAAGCCGGCCGGCAGGGGCTGCGCTGCGCCCTGCTCGACGAGCAGGAGGAGGCCGGTGGCCAGATCTACCGGGCCATCGGGCGCACCCCCCTGGAGGATGAACGCATCCTCGGCGAGGACTACTATCACGGCCGCGACCTGCTCCACGCCTTCGAGGACGCCGGCACGGACTACTGGCCGGGCACGACCGTGTGGGGCGTCGAAGACGACCTGAGCCTCGACGTCTCCCGAGAGGGCCGCAGCCAGCGGCTGCGCACCCGGCGGCTGCTGGTGGCCACCGGCGCTCAGGAACGGCCGGTCCCCTTCCCGGGCTGGACCCTGCCGGGGGTGATGACCGGCGGGGCCGCCCAGACCCTGCTCAAGAGCAGCGCCATGGTCCCGCCCGGGCCCATCGTGCTGGCCGGCAGCGGCCCCCTGCTGCTGCTGATCGCCGCCCAGCTGGCGCGGGCCGGCGTGACCGTCGAGGCGCTCCTCGATACCACACCGCGCGGCAACTGGCGTCGCGCGGCGCGACATCTCGCCGGCGCGCTGCGCAACCCGCGGCTGCTGGCCAAGGGCCTAGGGCTGCTCCGGGAGATTCACCGCGCCGGCATCCCCCACCTCAAGGGGGTCGATGACCTCGAGGCCCTGTCCCGCGACGGGGAGCGCATGACGCACCTGCGCTATCGGCAGGCGGGCCGCTCGCAGGAGCGCGAGTGCCGGACCCTGCTGGTGCACCAGGGCGTGGTACCCAACGTCCAGCTGACCCGCGCACTCGAGCTGGCGCACGACTGGGACGAGACCCAACAGTGCTGGCGGCCACGGCTCGATGCCTGGGGCGAGACGTCTCGCCCGGGGGTCTTCGTGGCCGGCGATTCCGGCGGCATCGCCGGCGCCCAGGCCGCCGAGGAAGCGGGCCGCCTGGCGGCCCTGGCAATCGCCGAACAGCTGGGTCACCTCGAGGCCGAGGCGAGAGACCGGCTGGCCTCCCCCCTGCGCACTCGCCTGGCACCCCAGCTGGCCATCCGCCCCTTCCTGGACGTGCTCTACCAGCCGGCTCGGCGCTACCTGGTCCCCGAGGACGACACCATCGTCTGCCGCTGCGAGGAAGTCACGGCGGGGGAGCTGCGCCGCATCGCCGATGCCGGCTGCCGAGGCCCCAACCAGGCCAAGGCCTTCTGCCGTGCCGGCATGGGCCCCTGTCAGGGACGGCTGTGCGGACTGACCGTCTCCCAGGTCATCGCCGACCAGTGCAGCGAGACGGTCGATGCGGTCGGCTACTACCACATCCGCCCCCCGATCAAGCCGCTCAGCCTGGGGGAACTGGCCAGCCTGAGCGAACCCGATACTTTGACGAGGAATTGAGATGACCCTGCAACGCTTCGAGACCGGCGTGCGCATGAGCCGCGCCGTCGTCCACCACGACACCGTCTACTTGTGCGGCCAGGTGGCCGAGGACCGTCACGCCGACATCACCGGCCAGACCGAGACCATGCTGGCCAAGGTCGACGCCCTGCTGGAGAGCGTCGGCAGCGACCGGGAGCACCTGCTCTCCGCGACCCTCTACCTCAAGGACATGGCGCACTTCGACGGCATGAATCGCGTCTGGGACGCCTGGGTGCCGGAGGACAAGGCCCCGGCACGGGCCTGCGTGGAGGCCCGCATGGCAAGCCCGGAGCTGCTGGTCGAGATTTCCGTGGTGGCCGCCCTGTCACGCTGATCTATCGGGACGACGCTGTGGAGGAACGGCCCCGCGATGGATCGCGGGGCCGTCGTGTTGCAGACCATCACTCACGGAAGGGGAGCTTCCCGGACCACCGGCATCTCGAGGGCGCTTCACCCACCCCATCTTCTTGCGCTGACCGGTGTCCACAAAGGCTGGGCAAGATCACGGCCGAGTGCTAACGTCTCAGTCACAGCGCGACGTTAAAAGCCGGGACCGCGAAACTCATGCCAGAAATTGCCAGATCGATCTCTGTTGCGTTGCTCCTTGTTTCTCTCGCAACGACTGCTTCCGCCGAGGGCGATCCAACACGCCGGGCGGACAGATTGGAGCCGTTGGTTCTGGATGCGGTGTCAGGCTTCTCGGTGACCCGCTACGAGGTGGAGACCGGAGTCTACTATCGCTGGAGGATCGCAAGCGACGGCCTCGAGGAATACAAGCTGCTTGCCCCGGAGCTCTTCAAAGAAAGCTGGATCGACCAGGTTGTCATCGAGGAAAAGGAGGTCAAGCCATTCGGGCTCCACGCCGTCGAATTCGACGACGAGGGTGAAATCGACATCTGGTTTATCCCACAGCGACCCGGCGAGTATTCCTATTACGTCGAAGGGTTGGAAACGCAGGGGTTCAGCGGAGTGTTTGTCGTAAAATGATGAGGATGAAGAGTCTCGCAGTGACGCTCCTCGTCATCGCAGCCGGGGCTGCGAGCGCCCAGCCGGTCACGCGAGTCTGCGAAGCGCTCGACACTCGTATCGCCCAATCGCCCGCGAACCTTGAGGGCAGAGTGCTGAATGAGGCCTTGTTCGAAGCGGCGGCACTGGATTGTCCCCAGACCGCGCTCGGTCTTCTCGAGAATGGCGCATCGGTCGAAGCGAGGAACCGCTTCGGTGGCACCCCGCTGAACGTGGCGGCGGCGCACGGGGCTCATGAGATCGTTGCGGCGCTGCTTGAACGGGGAGCTTCCCTGGATCACCCCAACCTGGCGGGCACGTCACCGCTGCTGGCTGCCGTTCAGGAGGGACGCCGACGCATGGCGTCCTATTTGATCGCCGCGGGCGCGGACGTGAATCTCGCTAACCGCGAAGGGGTAACCCCCGTCATGGCCGCCGCCTTCGAGGGCGACCGGCGAATGCTCACGGCGCTGCTGGAAGCAGGTGCAGATCCGGACGCCGAGGACCGTCACGGTAAGGGTGCATTGGTCTATGCGGCTGGAAGAGCCTTTCCGGCAAGTGTCGAACTCCTGCTCGAGGCAGATGCCGATCCGGACCGGGTCTGGGGCCACAAACTCACGGCGCTGATGTGGGTCGCCGGACACTCGAACGATGCTCCCGCCGCGGATGGTCTGGCTGTCGCCGCGGCGTTGCTGGACGCCGGGGCCAGGATCGACCTCCAGGACGACCGAGGCAGGACGGCGTTGATGATCGCTGCCGAGCGCGGCCATGCCCAGATGGTGGAGTATCTGCTGGATGCCGGCGCCGACCCAGGTATTCGCGACAACATGGGCATGACTGCACCGGACCTCGCCGTCAGCGACGAGATCCGATCACTTTTTAGACCCTGAGAACCTACTGGACGTCGACCGTAGCGAGGTAGCGTGAAAGCGCATCGATCGTCGCGTCATCGAGTTGTTTCATCGTGCTGATCTTGTCGGGCGCGTTCATCCGGATCTCGTTCTTGAAGTCCAGCATCGTCTTCTTGAGATATCCGGCCTGCTGTCCCGCCAGACGAGGGATCCGGCTGTCGCCCTGCCACTTTCCATGGCACGCGCTGCACTGCCCACCCGTGACGCCTTTCTGGGCTACCTGCTGATCGCCATCCTCCATCGCGGCCGGGATATCCGGCCAGGTCAGCGCGGCGAAATGTTCGGCCAGAAGTTTGACCTGATCCCGGTCATACTTGGCCGCGATAGGGGACATTATTTCATTGTCCCTTCGCCCGGCGCCATAATCACGAAGCTGGGTGTAGATATAGAAATACTGCTGCCCCCAGATGACGGGATAGTCTTGTGCTATCGGCACACCCTCTTCTCCATGACAACTCATGCAGACCGCGACTTCATCTTCGAGTACAAAGTTTTCCATGGCCATCGCTGGCAATGCGGCAAGTGTCAGCGTCAATGCAGCAAAGGGCAATCTCATTATTCCGTCTCCCCAAAAGGCAAGGGCAGACTGTTAAGCCCGCCCTTCCCATCATCTTTGAGAAATCTCAGTCTGCAAGCGTGAAGGCGATGATGTTGTTGCCACGCTTGAAGTTTAGCTGAGCGTTGCCACCCGCGGCGACCACGATGTATTGCTGGCCCTCTACCGTGTAGCTGGAGGGTGGCGCATTGACACCAGCGCCTGCCTGAAAGCGCCAAAGCTCTCCACCATTAGAGCTATCATAGGCCTTGAAGAGCCCATTGCCTTCGCCAGTGAACACCAGACCGCCAGCCGTGGCCAGGACGCCGCCGATCATCGGTTCGGCGGTCCGGACCTGCCAGGCAATGTCGCCTGTGTCGTAGTCGACCGCGGTGACGTTGCCCCACTGCTCTTCTTCCGGGATTACGTCAAACGAGCCGCCGAGCCAGAGCTTGCCCTCCGGATAAGGAGTAGAGCGGACCGTGTAGGTCATTGGCTGATGTAAGTTGATCGCATAGCTAAGCCTATGGTTCGGGTCGATCGCCATCGGCGACCATTCGACCCCGCCGTTCGCACCAGGAAGCATCCGCGCACCATCGGCAGTCGGCAGCGTCCACATGTTCTCTTGCGGCACCATGGCTTCAGAGAAGCGGATCATCGAGCAGTCGTCGGCATGATGGACATAGACATGACCCGTCTTGCCGGCATGGAGCACACCCTTTACGTCATTACCGTTCTCGTCCGCAACCGTTGTGATGATCGGAGGCGAGACTGCATCAAGATCCCAGACGTCATGAGCGATGTACTGGAAATGGCAGACATACTCGCCGGTATCCATGTCCACCGCGACAAGGCTGTCGGTGTAGAGGTTATCCCCCGGACGCAGGGATCCATCGAGGTCTGGAGAAGGGTTACCCACCACGAAGTAGATACGCCGGGTTTCGAGATCGACAGCCGGATTTTGCCAGACGCCGCCCCCGAGGGTCTCGAAGGGGTCGCCCATGCTGGCCAGCGCCGCCTTCTCGGCCTCGATGTCACGGTGCATGTCGCGGCCAGTGGCGTCATGCGTCGCCCAGACGCCGACGGAATCTTCGGGGATGGTGTGGAAGGTCCAGATTTCCTCGCCGGTCTCGGTATCAAACGCCTTGACGAATCCACGGATACCGTACTCACCGCCGTTCGTGCCGATCAGCACCATGTTTTCTACCACGCTGGGCGCCATGGTCTCGGAATAGCCGAGCTCGGGCTCGGCGATCTGGGTTTCCCAGAGCTGCTTGCCGGTTTTTGCGTCCAGCGCAACGAGCTTGGCGTCGAGCGTGCCCATGAAGACCTTGTCACCCGAGACGGCCACGCCGCGATTGTTTGGGCCGCAGCAATAGGTTGTGACCGGACCCATGGCATGCTTGTGATGCCAGATCTGCTTGCCGGTTCGAGCGTCGAGTGCGTAGACGTGGTTGAACGCCGTCGTGACATACATGATGCCATTTACGACGATCGGTGACGTTTCCATGGTATCCACGATCTCGGTCTGGAAGATCCAGGCGGGACGCAGATTTCTGACATTGCCCGTGTTGATTTGACTGGCCGGGTAGTAGCGGGTCTGTGCGTAGTTACCGTTGGTGTGGAGAAAGTTGTTCCCGTCACCCGACGCCCGCGTGAGCATGTTCTGGGTGACCGACTGCAGGTCCCCGTAAAGCGTACTTGTCGAGGTCTCCTCCTGGGCGCTCGCGCCCGATGCCCCGATACAAAGCACCATTGCGACAGCAATGGATAATACACGGCTTTTCATGATGGCTTCCTCGCATGGCGTGTATTGTAGTTATTGCCCTCTCATAGTAGTTGATTATTTTCTGCGCACTAGAAAGTGGACACCGAAACCAGGACCAGGCGCCAAGCTGTCATCAGGCCGACCAATAGAGCCTGATAATGAGCAAAAAAACCGAAGATTCAGATGGTTACAAAACAATCCAGGCCCTTGCCGCCCTGAGGGGGAGGGGCTCTATGGGTCATGCCGGATGACCGCACGCCCACACCGGTTCGGCCGTGGGGTCATTCCCAAGCAGGTCTTCCCCTGATTTGTCAGATGGGGTGCCAGATGGCCTAACCGAGGCCACGGACCAGCCTGCCGGGCAAGGGGCACCGGAGCTACTCCTACCGACTGCGGGGGCTGGCCACCGAGAGGCCGAACAAGGTCCGGGCAACGAACGCCCGCTACTGCCGCCAGCGCGCGTTTATGTAACTGGTAACCGTGATGGACTGGCATAGCCGCCGTCTGCTGGCCGGGCGGGTCTCCAATACCCTGGATACAGACTTCTGCATCGACGCCCTGGATAAGGCCCTGGCGCACCATGGGCCACCCGGGAGCTTAAGCTCCGATCACGCGCCGGCCAGGCCCTTACGGCCGTCCTGAAGGCCCACAGGGTGCAGATCGGCATGGACTGCAAGTGCTACCGGGACACCATCTTCATGGAACGGCTATGGCGCAGGGTGAAGGGCGACCGCGTATACCAGAAGGCGTTCAAGGATGGCGCCCCACCTGAAGCGAGAGCAAGGACACTACTTCGCTTGGTACAAACCAGAGGGACGTTCGCACCAGGGACTGGACGATGTGACACCCGATGAGCTGTACTTCAATCAACCACCGACCCAGGCGGCCTGAAGCCCATGATCCGCCGGTCAGAGCTTGGATGACCTTTCACGTGGTCCAGAGCATGGGGCCACTTCACAGATGACAACTGGTTGCCGCTGGAGAAACATTTTCGTGTGGACGTTGAAAAGGCTGAGTCTCTTGCCTCTGCTGTTGCTGCCCGCATCAGCGGCTGAGGCCGCATCAGGACTTGCGATCGTCACCAACGAGCGGTCGAACACCCTCAGCATCCTCTCGCCTGAATTCGAGGTCGTTGGCACGATCGAGACCTGCGCTCGCCCGCGTGGCATTCATTTCAGCGCCGATCGATCACAGTTCTTTGTGGGGTGTGCCGATGATGATCTGATCGCCATCTACGATACCAGCACCCACGAACTCTTGGGCCGTATCACCGGGGTGCCTGCACCCGAGACCTTCGACCTTCATCCCGACGGGAAGAGGCTGATCGTATCGAACGAGGAGGATGCAGCGGCGACGGTTTATGACGTCACAACCGGCGAGTTTCTGGCAGAGTTCCTGACTGGGGAAGAACCGGAGGGAGTGCAGGTCACCGCGGACGGCCGTCTGGTCTTCGTAGCCTCCGAGGCGGCAAACCTCGTTCATGTCATCGACCTCGACGCGGGGGATGTGATCCGCGACATTCTCGTGGATACCCGCCCGAGACGCTTTGCACTGACCCCAGACGAGCGTGAACTTTGGGTATCGGCAGAGCTTGCCGGGATTGTCAATATCATCGACATCGAGACGCTGAAGCTCGTGGACGACATCCAGTTTCTGCCGACCGGCTTCCGGCCGGAACAGGTCACGCCCGTGGATCTGATCATCAGCGAAGATGGCCAGCGGGCCTATGTCGCACTGGGGCGGGCAAACCATGTTGCGGTGGTCGACGTGCCGAAACGCGAGGTGATCGACTACGTCCTCGTCGGCAAGCGAGCCTGGGGGCTGGCGCTTAGTGCCGATGAAAAGCGGCTCTATGTGGCGAACGGGTTGTCCGATGACGTCACGATTATCGACACCGACACGTTCAGAGCCATCACATCGGTCGCGGTCGGTCGCGTACCTTACGATATCCTGATCGATGATCGCTAAACTGGTCGTCATCCTCGCGTTCTTCGCACTGCCGGTTTCGGCAGATGATGTCGCACGCCTCGTCTACCTCGGGATCGAGGCAGACCCCTACTATGAGCCTGAACCGCTCTACACCGGCCTGTCACTCAAGGACAGGCACCGTCCGGTCGAGGGCGCCCGAATGGCTCTGCGCGACGCAAGGGTGCTGGGGCGAGCGCTGGGGGTCGCCTTCGATCTGGAGGAGGTTCTCGTGCCGGCCGGTGGAGCTTCGGCGGCGCTGGAGAACCTGCGTGCCCCGCGCCCTCTCGCCATCCTTCTCGACCTCCCGCCAGATGAGATGCGGGCTGTGCTGGCCACTCGTGTCGAGAGCGACCTTTTCATCAACATCCGCGACCGATCCAACCATTGGCGCGGGGCCGATTGCGCGCCGGCCCTTCTTCACGCGGTTCCGTCATACACAATGCTGTCGGATGCACTGGCACAGCATCTCCGGGCGCAAGGCTGGGAAAAGGTGCTACTGCTGCACGGGCCGGCCGAGGGCGACGTCGAGCAGGCCGATGCGGCAAGGACGTCGGCCGAAAAATTCGGACTGGACATGGTGGACGAGCGAGTCTTCGAGCTGACGAACGACCCACGCCGCCGGGACCGAAGCAACATGGCGCTGTTGACAGGAGGGGTGCGGCACGATGTGGTCTGGCTGATCGACGAGCAGGGTGATTTTGGCCGCTACCTCCCATTTGCCACATACGATCCGCGTCCGGTTGTCGGTTCGGAGGGTCTGACGCCAATGGCCTGGCACTGGACCTTTGAGCGCTACGGGGCTCCCCAACTTAATCAGCGCTTCCGAAAATTCGCTGATCGCGACATGAGCTCCGAGGATTGGGCCGGCTGGGTGGCGGTGCGTGCGGTGATGGACGCGGTCAGCGCCGTCGGAGGCACCGATCCGACCGCGGTCGACACGACCCTTGTGTCCGATGAACTCTCCGTCGATCTCTACAAGGGCGTCCGCGGTAATTTCCGGGGCTGGGACGGGCAATTACGACAACCCATTCTTCTTGCCACCCACAACGCCGTGATCGCTGTCGCGCCGCTGGAGGGGTTCGAGCACCAGTTCGATACCCTCGACACCCTGGGCGCCGACAGGACCGAGTCTCAGTGCAATCGCTGAAACTGGGTCGTTGCCCATCCCGGGAAGAACGACCTAGAGTGACAGGAAGCCCGGGGATAACGGGGGCCTCTAAAGAGAGGGAATGATGCCGAAGCCGCTTTTGATCCGTGCGTTTTTCGCAGCGCTTCTGGTGTTTTCTGCTCCGATCTCGGCCGAAACGCCGGTCCTGCGCGTGGCCGTTCAAGAAACCGGAACCGTAAACTGGGAGATCGACACGATCGACCACCACGGTTTTGACACAGCCAACGGTTTCGAGATGCAGGTCCAGGCCATGGCGGGAGGTCCCGCGTCACAGGTGGCGTTCCAGGGGGGCGAGGCCGACGTGATCGTCTCTGACTGGATCTGGGTCGCACGCCAGCGAGCGGCAGGGAACGACTTCGTGTTCCTGCCATACTCGAAAGCCGTGGGTGGACTGATGGTACGGGACGACAACCCACGAGAATCCCTTGCCGATTTTCGCAACTCGAAGATCGGAATTGCGGGCGGGCCGCTGGACAAGAGCTGGATCATCCTGCGTGCTTATGCCGAAAAGACCTTTGGCATGGACCTGGCGAAGGAGACGGAGCAGGTCTTCGGGGCACCTCCCCTGATCTTCAAGGCCGCGCTCGATGGCGAAGTCGACGGCGCCGTGAACTACTGGCACTTCATGGCCCGCATGAAGGCTGCCGGCATGGTGGAGTTGATCTCGGTCGCTGACGCGGCCGGCGCGCTGGGACTTGATCCCGAAACACCGCTTCTCGGATATGTCTTCAAGGGCGACATGCTGAGGGACAGTCCCGAACTGATCAGGGCATTCGCAAAGGCATCTCGCGCATCCAAGGATCTTCTTGCAACGGACGACGCGGCTTGGGAGCGGCTTCGTCCGATGATGCCAGCAAATACCGAAGCAGAGTTCGAGGCGCTTAAGGAGGGATACCGGGCGGGTATCCCCGGCACAGCCTCCGTCGATCTCGACAGTGCCCGCGCGGTCTTCGCGCTGATGGCAAAGCTGGGCGGCAGAGAGTTGGTCGGCACTGCGACGGAAATGCCGGAAGGTGTGTTCCTTGACGTTGGCCGCTGACACGCGCGGATCGGTATTCGTAGCGACGCTATCGATCCTCGGGATGATCGCGGCCTGGTCGCTGTTGGCCGTTATTGCCGCCGATCCGACAGAACTGCCGGGACCCTGGAGGGTCCTGCCGCTGGCAGCGAGCGAAATCGCTTCTGGCGAACTTCCAGGGCACCTTGCCGTCACCCTTCGCCGTGTGGCACTCGCCTTCGTAGTGGCGATGACCATCGGTATGGCCATCGGTCTTCTCATGGGCCGCAGCCGCACCACGGACCGCTGGCTCGACCCCTGGCTGATCGTCTTTCTGAACCTGCCGGCCCTGGTCACGATCGTCCTCTGCTACCTCTGGATTGGCCTGAACGAGGTCGCTGCGGTGACGGCGGTCGCCATCAACAAGATTCCGACCGTGGTCGTCACGATCCGCGAGGGAACCCGCGCGCTCGACCGACAGCTCGACGACATGGCGCTTGTGTTCCGAATGAGCCGCAGTGCCAGGCTCCGCCATATCATTCTTCCTCAACTCGGACCATACATCGCATCGGCTGGGCGATCTGGCATTTCGCTGATCTGGAAAATTGTTCTGGTCGTCGAGTTTCTCGGCCGAAGTGACGGGATTGGCTTCAAGATCCACCTCTACTTCCAGCTCTTCGATGTAGGCTTGGTGCTGGCCTACGCGCTCAGCTTTGTCGTTGTGATGCTAGCCATCGAGGGGGCGTTACTGCGGCCGTGGGAAGCGCGGGCAACGAAGTGGCGCCGGGCATGAACTCGATCGACATTGTATCCAAGTCCTTCGGTGACACACCGGTTCTCGGGCATATTGCCTTCACCGTGGCCCCGGGCGAAACGTTTGCCGTGGTCGGCCCGTCAGGAATCGGCAAGAGTACGCTGTTACGCGTGCTAGCCGGCCTAGACACCGATTTCACTGGAACTGTCGATCTGCCCCTGCGCCGTGCCATGGTCTTCCAGGAGCCAACACTGCTGCCGTGGCGGAGCACTCTCGATAACATCACCCTGGTCACGGGGATCGGCAAGGACGAGGCGAGCGCGGCACTTGCCGAAATCGGACTTGACCGACTCGCCGACCGCTTCCCGATGCAGCTCTCTCTCGGTCAGCGTCGGCGGCTGTCCCTGGCCCGGGCCCTGTCGGCGAAGCCCGACCTGCTGCTGATGGACGAGCCTTTCGTGTCGCTCGATCCGGCGCTGGTGGAAGAGATGCTTCGCCTGACCGAGCGGTTGCTTGCAAGCCGCCCCATCGCAACGATCTTCGTCACCCACGCGATGGACGAAGCTGCACGTCTTGCCACGCGGATCGTCCGGCTGGAGGGGCATCCCGCGACGATTGTCGAGGATGCGTCCTGACCTGGAAGATCAGCTGCCCTTGAAGCGACGGTGGGACATGTCTCGCGCGGGGTCGTAGCCGTAAAGCCCAAGTGCCATGAAGATGGCCAGTGCAAGGGTCGTCCAGCCGATTGCAGTCAGGTTGACCTCGCCATACAGCCCGAACCGGATCGCCTCGACGACCTGGGTGAAGGGGTTCACCGCACAGATCCAGTAGAGCAGTGTCGAGCTTTCCGCCATCTTCCACAGCGGGTAAAGCGCCGAGGAAAGAAAGAAGGCCGGGAAGATGACGAAGTTCATTACTCCCGCGAAGTTCTCCAGTTGCCGGATGGTCGAGGACAGCGCCAGGCCAAGCGCGCCCAGCATGAGGCCCGTAAGGATAAGGATCGGAAAGATGGCAACATAACCAAAGAGAGGCATGCTTATCCCGAAAAGCGCTGCGATCGCGAGAAAGGCGTAAACTTGAAGGATCGAGACAGCCGTGCCGGCAAGGAGTTTCGAGAAGAGAAGCCACCAGCGTGGCAAAGGGCTGGTCAGGAGCAGGCGCATCGAGCCCATTTCGCGATCATAAACGAGGCTAAGCGAGGACTGCATGCCGTTGAACAGTTGCACCATACCGCAGAGCCCCGGAACGATGTAGACCTCGTAGGTAACATAGGTCGAGTAGGGCGGGATGATCGACAGCCCAAGCGCCGAGCGAAAGCCGGCTGCAAACACCAGAAGCCAGATCAGGGGCCTGACCAGCGCGGACAGGAACCGACCGCGCTGCGCCACGAAACGCAGCATCTCGCGAAGCACGATGGCGGCAAGGGCGACCGCATAGCGCATCAAGCGGGTTGCCCTGTCATAGTGAGAAAGACCTCGTTCAATGGCTGTCCTTGCATGACGTCTGCCGCGGTACCGTTTGCCAGGACGCGGCCATGGTGGAGAACGACAAGATCGTCGTCCGGTCGCACCTCATCCACGAGATGCGTGGCCCAGAGCACTGTCAGCCCTTCGTCGGAGCAGAGGTCGTGCACGTAGTCGGTGATGCCCGCGCGGCTCTGCGGATCGAGACCCACGGTAGGCTCGTCAAGAAGCAGGATATCGGGTTGATGCATCAGAGCCCTCGCGATTTCAGTCCGCCTACGGTGCCCCCCGTTCAGGTCGCGCGCCCGGTCCTTGGCCCGATCGGCAAGTCCCATCCGTTCGAGCGCAACGTCGATCCTGCGGTTTGCGTCACGCCCGTGAAGCCCCCTGAGCGCAGCGTAGTAGGACAGGTTGCGGCGTACCGAGAGATCGAGATCGAGCGTCGTCTGCTGGAATACGATACCCATGTGTGCGAGCGCGTCGCGCGGCGAGCGGGTCATGTCGACGCCACAGACCTCGATCTGCCCGACCCTGGTTCGGATCAACCCCGTAAGGAGTGAGAAAAGCGTTGTCTTGCCAGCACCATTCGGTCCAAGCAGCGCGCAGAAACGCCCGTTGCCGACAGAAAAACTCACGTCATCCAGCACCTGTCTTCGGCCATAACCGAAAACAAGATGTTCGACGGACAGTCCTGGGGGCACTTGATTGACCTCCCTGAGTTTACCTCTGCGACCCAGCATCCCTACTGTCCAATCAGCGTGTTGGAAGAATGCTGGGGCTGGCCCGCCCTGCCAACAATACACTTCCCCATAAGTTCAAGGTGAGTCGTTTTTGAACGACGTGGGGTTGATCCGTTCAAGCGCGTCTTTCACGGCAACGATGTCGCGGTTGCGCTGCGAAACTCTGCGCTTCGCGATGCTACCGATTGTCGGACCGCCCCGATCATTCTCGACCTCGTAGGGGACGGGCCAGGGGGCTTATCGAAAGTGTATCCTGTTATCGAGGGTCTTCCAGTCGCCGGGGGACGTGGTCCCCACCCGTCGGTTTTCCTGACAGGCACTTTCGGCTCTGACCGGCTTTTCATCAGGCGTCAGGCCGCCAGGGTCAGTGATTGATCGAGGTACACCTCACCGGGTGTCGCATCGACTGGCCCTGGTGGGGACGGTCCATGTGGTACCGGGCGAAATAATGCTTCAGGCCCCGGTAAACGCCTGGCGGGGGCACCAGGTCCGCAGCCGCACCATGCATCGGTCTTGATCATGCCCAGCAGCAGCGGACACCCCGCCCCCTACTTCCCTTTGCCCGACCACAGCCGCTGACCGAGGCTCACCGCCCCCAGCACCACCGCGCCGACCAGCAGGCCGAAGAGCATGTTGAGCAACGAGGGCCCCAGGCCCTGGATGATGGCATCGAGCCCCGGCGTATCGAACTGCGCCTCGGCCACGCCCTGGACCAGGTGGTGGACCGCCGGGATACCGTGGGTGAGGATACCGCCGCCGACCAGGAACATCGCCAGGGTGCCCACTACCGAGAGACCCTTCATCAGGAAGGGGGCCCCGGCCAGCAGGCCACGGCCCACTTGGCTGGAAAACCCCTCGCGTCGGCTCAGGTAGAGCCCCAGGTCGTCGACCTTGACGATCCCCGCGACCAGCCCGTATACGCCGACGGTCATCAGCAGCCCGATCCCGACCAGCACGGCGACCTGCTTGCCCAATGCCACACCGGCCACCGTCCCCAGGGTGATCACGATGATCTCCGCGGAGAGGATGAAGTCGGTGCGTATCGCCCCCTTGATCTTCCTCTTCTCGAAGGCGCGCATGTCGACCTTCTCGTCGGCCATGGCCGCGAGACGCTGTCGATGGGCCTCCTGCTCCTCCTCCGCATGCAGGAACTTGTGTGCCAGCTTCTCGACGCCCTCGTAACAGAGGTAGGCGCCGCCGAGCATCAGCAACAGGGTGACCGCCCAGGGAACGAAGGCGCTGATCAGCAGCGCCGCAGGGATGAGGATCAGCTTGTTGACCAGCGACCCGCGGGCCACCGCCCAGACCACCGGCAGTTCCCGGTCGGCCCTCACGCCGGTGACCTGCTCGGCGTTGAGCGCCAGGTCGTCGCCCAGCAGGCCGGTGGTCTTCTTCGCCGCCACCTTCGTCATCAGCGAGACGTCATCGAGGAGGGTGGCGATGTCATCGATCAGGGTCAGTAGACTGCTGCCGGCCAACGCGGAGACTCCTTGGGGATTTGTCGACGGCAGGATCACATACTGCCGAAGGGAAGGGGGTGCCAGTCACCGAGGGTAGCATGACTGCGCCACGACGCCCCTCCGGCCGGATGGCGGACGGAGGGGCTCAGGGAAGAATACGGCGGCAAGCGCCTGCCACCTGGCAGGCGGGAAGCCCTGTCCGAGGACCGAGCGGAGCAGGGGCGATGGCCCCTCAGGTCACGGTGATGACGGTGCAGCCGGCGGTATGGCTGACCTTGTGGGAGACGCTGCCGAAAACCATGCCGCGCATGTCGCTCACCCCGCGGCTGCCCATGACGATGGCATCGACGCCGAGGCTCTGGGCCTCCTCGTTGATCAGATCGGCCGGGCGCCCCTGACGCACCACGTCCTTTACCTCGAGGCCATCGAGGTCCACCGCGGCGCGGGCCTGGTCGATGACCTTGTGGGCCTCTTCCTTCATGCCGGCCGCCAGCTTCTCGCGATCCTCCTCGGAGAAGGGCTCGGGGGTGCCGCCGGTGAACAGGCCGATGTTGTCGGGCGGGAACTCGGCCACGGTCATCAGGTGGAGCGAAGCACCCGTGCCACGGGCCAGCTGCGCCGCCACAGCGAGTGCCTTCTCGGAATGGGAGGAGCCATCGAGCGGGACAAGGATTGACTGGTACATGATGGGTCTCGGTCCTGTGCGGGTGGGAAAGGGGCCACGGCCGGCCCTTTATCTTCAAGACTAGACGCTACCAGCATTTCGGCAAATACCGATATACCCAGGGGCACGGGAAATCACTGCCGCGCATCGCCCCGCCGGCCTGACGCCAGGAGCCTCCGGCCTAGAGCCAGGGCTCCAGCCCCAGCACCCCGCTGAGCCAAGCGAGAAACCGCGCCCTCACCGACCCCGGCTCTCGCGCCAGCCTGGCCAGGCGCCCGTCGAGCTCCGTCAGCCAGTAGAGCCGCCCCGCGCCGTCGAGACCGGGCAGGTAGCTCAGGGAGGGCGTCATGCCCGCCTCGACGAACGCCAGGAACTCGGTCACCAGCGGCTCGCTCTCGACCAGCACCCCGACCTCGGTGTTCCAGATGACCGATCGCGGGTCGGCGTTGAAGGAGCCGATGAACACCAGGTCCTCATCGAAGCTCACGGCCTTGCTGTGCAGCGAGGAGAGCGAGCTGCCGGTAATGCCAATCCCCGCGTTCTCGCCGTTCGGCTGGCGGCTTCGCAGCTCGTGCAGTCGCACGCCGTTCTCGAGCAGGGCCCGGCGACGCGTGGCATAGGCGCCGTGCACCCAGGCATTGTCGGTGGCCTCCAGGGAGTTGGTGATCACCTCAACGCGGATGCCCGACTCGGCCAGCCTCGCCAGCAGGGCCGTGCCCTGCTCGGCGGGTACGAAGTAGGCCGAGACGATCACCAACCGCGACTCCAGCTCGGGCAGCTGATCGAGCAGGACTCCGAAGAGGGTCTCTTCCAGCGGCGATCGCTGCCGGCCGGCGGCCTTCCCCGGCGGGTCCCAGAGGGCCTGCCCCTCGGCCCAGTGAAGCTCGCGGAACAGCGTGTCCGCGGCGGCCGCCCCGTAGCGTGCGCGCAGGGCCACGAAGTAGGGGGAGTCGCTGTCGCGCTGCTCGGCCAGGTGGCGTGACAGCTCGACGAACAGGCCACGCCAGGCCTCCGGCTCGGCGATGTGGTAGCGGGCGAGAGGCTGGCTCAGGAAGTGGTTCCAGTAGAGGTCGAAGCTCAGCGAGAGGTCATCGACCACCTCCCCCACGGCCAGGAGGTCGATATCGGCGAAGTTGCGGGGTTCGCCGGCGTTGAAGTACTCGTCCCCGAGGTTGCGCCCGCCGGTGATGGCCACGGCGTTGTCGACGATCCAGGTCTTGTTGTGCATGCGCCGGTGCTGGCGCCGCATGGCAGGCAGCGCGAAGAGCACCCGGGTGACCAGGTGATTGCGGCCCAGGGGCCAGGGGTTGAAGACCCGCACCTGGATGTTCGGATGGCGGTCCAGCGCCGCCAGTCGATCGCCCTGCCCCGTCGCGGTGAGGTCATCGAGCAGCAGCCGCACCTCGACCCCGCGCTCGGCCGCCCCGATCAGGCGATGCAGCAGGACCTGCACCGTCTGGCCCTCCCCCAGCAGGTAGGTCTGGACGTCCAGGCGCCTGGTGGCCTGCTCGGCCAGGTTGGCCCGCAGGACAAAGGCCTCCTCCCCCCTGGCCAGCAGGGCGAAGCCGCTCCGCCCCTCATGGGCGGCGGCGGCCTGCCGGGCCCACTGGCCCAGCCAGGTGCCGCGGATCTCGGCCTCCCGCAGCGCCAGCCCGTGCTCACGGGGCACGGGCGTGCCGGCACAGCCCGCCAGCAGGGCCAGCACCAGCCAGACGGCCAGTGCCCGCAGGCAGGGTCTCCTAGTCATCGCCAGGCTGGCGTGCCATCGCCTTGCGCGCCTTGTTGCGGCGGTAGAGGCGTACCAGGGCGATCCACAGGGCGGCCGCCACCATGGCCGCCAGGGTCCAGCCCTGCCAGGGTCGGGCGGCATCGCCCATCAGGGTCTCGAGGGTGATGATCAGGGTAAGCCCCAACGCCTGGCTGGCTATGGCCAGGGCGCGCAGCGTATCGAAGGCCGGTCGTGTCATGAGTGCTCCCGCTGGATGACAGCCCTGCCCGCCGGCAGTAGGCTTGGCGAAACGAATCCGCCAAGTGTAACCGCTCCGGCACCAGCCGCCGACCTCTCGGGAGTCACCGCCACGACATGGATGCCATCGCCCTGGGGCCCGTCCTGATCGCGCTGCCGCGTCTTTATGCCTTCCTCGCCGCCCTGGCGCTGCTGGGGGCCAGCGCCTTCCTCCTGGGCCTGCCGAGAGGGCGCCATGCGCGCTGGTTCAACGGCCTGCTCGTGGCCTGGCTCGTCGGCGCCCGCCTGGGCCATGTGCTGATGAACGCCGGGGCCTATGCCCAGGCCCCGCTGGATATCCTCAAGTTCTGGCAGCCCGGCTACCAGGGCCTCTGGGGGCTCCTGGCCGCATTGGCCTGGACCGCCTGGTCGCTGCGCGACCGGCTGGGGGCAATGCTGGGGGGCATGGGCCTGGCGCTGGGCGCCTCGCTGATGTGGCTGACGCTGGTGACCCTGGCGCCCCTGGGCGGCGGCATGGCCCTTCGTGCGCTGCCCGACCTCGCCCTGGAAAACCTCGAGGGCGAGACGGTGAGCCTGGCCTCGCTCGAGGGCGAGACGGTGATCGTCAATCTCTGGGCCACCTGGTGCCCGCCCTGCCGACGCGAGATGCCAATGCTCGCCGAAGCCGATGCCCTGGAGGGCGTGCGCGTGGTGATCGTCAACCAGGGCGAGGACCTGCTGCAGGCGGTGCGCTACCTGGACGAGCAGGGGTTCGACTTCCGTCACGCCCTGCTCGACCCGCGACAGCAGCTGATGGTGCTGACCGAATCCCCGGGCCTGCCCACCACCCTGCTGTTCGATGCCGAGGGCCGCGCCCTCGAGCAGCACGTCGGCGAGCTCACTCGCGCACGGCTGGCGGAATGGCTGGAAGATCGCTGATCGGCACCGGGGTGCTTAAGCCGCGACAGGCTTTGCTGTAAGATACCGCGCCCTGTCGCCGCCGGGCCGGGTGTGGCCAGCGGCACCGAACCGATCCCAAGCATCCCCGAGGCACCATGAGCGACTTCTCTCCCGGCCAGCGCTGGATCAGCGACGGCGAGGCCGAACTCGGCCTGGGCACCATCCTCAACGTCGACGCCCGCAGCGTCACCGTGCTCTTCGGCGCCAGCCAGGAAACCCGCACCTACAGCAGCCGCAACGCCCCCCTGACCCGCGTGGCCTTCGGCAGCGGCGACCGTATCCAGTCCACCGAGGGCTGGCAGATGATCGTCGACGACAGCAAGGAGGTCGGCGGCCTGATCGTCTACATCGGCGAGGACAGCGCCGGCGAGCCCTGCGAGCTGCCCGAGGCGCGGCTCGCCGACACCATGCAGTTCGATCAGGCCCGCGATCGCCTGCTCACCGGCCAGGTCGACCGCAACGACTGGTTCGACCTGCGCTTTCGCACCCTGCACCACTACCAGCGCATCGAGCAGAACCCGGCCCTGGGCCTGGCCGGCCCGCGCATCGACCTGATCCCCCACCAGCTCTACATCGCGGACGAGGTGGCACGCCGCCATGCCCCGCGGGTGCTGCTGGCCGACGAGGTGGGCCTGGGCAAGACCATCGAGGCCGGGCTGATCCTCCACCGCCTGCTGCTCACCGGTCGCGCCGAGCGGGCGCTGATCCTGGTGCCGGCGAGCCTGACCCACCAGTGGCTGGTGGAGCTTCTGCGCCGTTTCGCCCTGGAGGTCACCCTGCTCGACGAGCAGCAGAGCCAGGCCCACGGCGACGCCAACCCCTTCGAGACCGGCCAGCTGGTGCTGGCCAGTCAGGACTGGCTGTTCGCCAACCCTCACCGCCAGCAGCAGGCGCTGGCCTGCGACTGGGACATGCTGATCGTCGACGAGGCCCACCACCTGGACTGGAGCCCGGAGCAGAGCGGGCCCGGCTACGCCTGCGTGGGGAGGCTGGCAGCGCAGGTGCCCGGCATGCTGCTGCTCACGGCTACCCCGGAGCAGATGGGCCTCGAAAGCCATTTCGCCCGGCTGCGCCTGCTCGACCCGGACCGCTACCACAGCCTCGAGGCCTTCCGCGAGGAGGAGGCCCACTATGTGGAGGTGGCCGAGGCCATCGATGCGCTCGACCGGCTGCCGGGCGAGGCGGCCGACCGCGAACGGGTCGCCGCGGTGATCCATGACGCGGACAGCCTGGCCCTGCTCGACACCCTGGCCGACCCGGAGCGCAGCGACGACCAGCGGGCCTCGGCCCGGAACCAGCTGCGCGACCAGCTGCTGGACCGCCACGGCACCGGCCGGGTGATGTTCCGCAACAGTCGCCGCCATGTGGGCGGCTTCCCGGAGCGCCGCCTGCATGTCACCGAACTCGAGGCCCCCTCCGCCTACCGTCGGGTCCTGCGTCGCCTGGCCAGGGACGAGGACTACCTGGACGAGCTGCTGATCGAGACCGGCCTCGATCACCCCGAGGTCCTGATCTACCCCGACACCATGTACCGGGCGCTCACCCACGACCCGCTCAACACCGAGCCCTGGTGGCAGTTCGACCCGCGCGTGACCTGGCTGCTGGAACGCCTCGCCGACGACGGCGAGACGGGCTTCGCCGACGACAAGGTGCTGGTGATCGCCCATGATCGCGAGACCGCCCAGGGGCTCGCCGAGGGCCTCCGGGTGCTCGGCGGCTACCACGCCCCGGTGTTCCATGAGGGGCTCTCGCTGGTAGAGCGCGACCGGGCCGCGGCGGCCTTCGCCGACGAGGAGGAGGGCTGCCAGGTGCTGGTGTGCTCGGAGATCGGCTCCGAGGGACGCAACTTCCAGTTCTGCCGTCACCTGGTGATGTTCGACCTGCCGCTGCACCCGGACCAGCTCGAGCAGCGCATCGGCCGACTCGATCGCATCGGCCAGCGACATGCCATCGAGATCCATGCTCCGGTCTTCGCCAGCAGCCCCGGCGAGAAGCTGCTGCGCTGGTACCACCGGGGCATGGACGCCTTCAGCGCCCCCCATGGCCTGGGTAGCGAGATCCATGCCGCCTTCGGCGACACCCTGGCCGACAGCCTGCTCGACGACGAGAGCCTCGACGAGGTGATCGAGGAGACCCGCGCCCTCTTCGAGGCCCGCCTGGCCGAGCGCGACGCCGGCCGCAACCGCCTGCTCGAGCTCAATGCCTGCCGCCACGAGCGCGCCGAGGCGGTCATCGAATCGATCCGCGAGCTCGACGCCGACCGGGCGCTGGGCCGCTACCTGGACCAGGCGCTGGACATCTTCGGCGTCGACAGCCAGGAGCTGGGCGGCGGCATCCAGCACCTGCAGCCGAGTCCGCAGATGCTCGACGGCCTGCCGGGCCTGGTGAAGGGCGAGGAGGGCTTCTCGGCCACCTACTCCCGGGAGCGCGCTCTGGCCCGGGACGACGTCCAGCGCCTCTCCTGGGAGCATCCGCTGCTGCGCGAGATGATGGGCCGGATCCTCGACGGCGCCATGGGCAACACGGCGCTGGCCCTGCTGAAGCACCCCGCCATCCCCGCCGGCCGGCTGATGGTCGAGCTGGTCTTCCGCACCCACTGCCCGGCCCCCCGGCGCCTGCACCTCAACCGCTTCCTGCCGCCGACGGCGGTGCGGGTCCTGCTCGACGAGTCCGGCGCCAACCTGACCGATAAGATCTCCTTCAGCGGCCTCTCCAAGGCGGTGCAGAAGGTCAAGAAGGCGGTCGCCCGGGACCTGATCAAGAGCCGCCACGACCAGCTGCGCGAGCTGCTCGACGGCGCCGAGGCGGAGGCCGAGCGGGAGCTGCCGAGCATCGTCGAGGCCGCCCAGGGGCGCATGCGGGCCGAGCTCGACGCCGAGCTCGCCCGCCTCGAGGCCCTCTCGCGGCTCAACCCCGCGGTGCGCACGGATGAGCTCGAGGGGCTACGCCAGGAGCGCGCCGAACTGGACGCCGCCATCGAGGGCACGCGACTGCGCCTGGACGCGGTGCGGCTGGTCGTCACGGTGGGCGAGGACGCCCGCTGATCGCAGACGGCCCCTCGACAGCCGCCCCGCAAGACCCAACGGGCCCCGCCGGCGACGCCGACGGGGCCCGTTGGGTAACGCGGGAGGCCCTCAGCCGAGGATGTCGGCCAGGGCCGCCTCCAGGGTCGGGAAGCGGAACTCGAAGCCGGCCTCCTGCAACCGCGCGGGGCGCATGTCGGCGCCGGTCAGCAGCAGCCGCGCCATCTCCCCGAAGGCGGTCTCCAGCACGATGGCCGGCACCGGCATCAGCGCCGGACGGCCCAGCTGCTTCGACAGGAGGCGGGTGAACTCGGCATTGGTGACCGGGTGGGGGGCGCTGCCGTTGAAGGGGCCCTCCAGTTCGTGGCGCTCGAGCAGGAAGAGGATCGCGCTGACCAGGTCCTCGCGATGGATCCAGGGCATGAACTGCTTGCCATCGCCGAAGCGCCCCCCCAGCCCCAGCTTGAAGGGGGGTAGCATCTTCTTGAGGCTGCCGCCGCCGGCGTCGAGCACCAGGCCGATGCGCAGCAGGACCACCCGGACGCCGAAGTCCGCGGCCTCGCTGGCGGCCTCCTCCCAGCGCTTGCAGAGGCGGTGGGCGAACTCGTCGTGGGGCGGGGTCTGTTCGGTGACCTCGCGATCCCCCTGGTCGCCGTAGTAGCCCATGGCCGAAGCCGAGACCATCACCTTGGGCGTCCGCCCCTGACTGGCCTGGAGCTGCTCGCAGAGCATCACCAGGTCGCCGGTGATGTTGACCCGGGAGTCGATCAGTCGCTCCTTCTGCTCATCGCTCCAGCGGCGGTCGGCGATCGATTCGCCGGCCAGGTTGACGATCGCATCCGGCGGGGTGTCGACGAAATCCAGAACAGAACGCCGGATGTCGGTGCCCTCCGGCAGCCGGCCACGCACCGCGTCAGGCTCCCGCGACACCACCAGCAGGCGATGCCCGGCCTCCTTCAGCCGTCGACAGAGCCGCTGTCCAACAAAACCGCTGCCGCCCGTGATCAGCACTCGCATCCGGAATCCCTCCCCATGCCATTAAGACAAGCCACCATGAGTTATACAGCCGTTGTACACTTCTGCTAGTCTAGCGATGAACGCCGTTGACTGCACGAGAAGCCCATGCCCCACACCCCCGTTTCCACCGCCATCATCGGTGCCGGCATCGCCGGCATCGCCTGTGCACGAGCCCTGCAGGCGCATGGCCTGCCGGTACGCCTGTTCGACAAGGCTCGAGGCCCCGGGGGGCGGATGTCGAGCCGTCGCCTGACGGAGGCCACGGTCGACCTGGGTGCCCAGTTCTTCAGCGTGCGCGACCCGGCCTTCCGCCGCGAGGTGAAGGCCTGGCGCCAGGCGGGGGTCGTCGCTACCTGGCCGGAGGCCCTCTGGGAGGCGAGCACATCGGGCTGGCAGCGCCACCAGGACGGCGTCGAGCGCTGGACCGGCGTGCCCCGCATGAGCGCCGTGACCCGCCACATGGCCGAGGAGCTCGAGGTGGTCACCGACACCCGGATCGAATGCCTCGAGCCCGAGGAACAACGGTGGTGGCTGGTGGACCAGCACGAGGAGCGCCACGGTCCCTTCGATCGGGTGGTCCTCGCCATGCCCTCCCCCCAGGCCCGCACGCTACTGCAGGGCCATGAGCCGTCACTCGCGGACGAGTGCAAGGCGATCATCCAGCGTCCCTGCTGGGCCGCCTGGGCCTGCTTCGACGCCCCGCTGCCCTCGCTGCCGGGCGTCGACGACGACTGGCAGGCCGTGCGCCTGGCGGCCGCGACGGGCCAGCCGGCGACCCGTGACCCACTGCGCTTCGTCAGCCGCAACGACAGCAAGCCCGGCCGCCACGGCCAGGGCGAGAGCCTGAGCCTGATGGCGCGGCTGGAGTGGAGCGAGGAACACCTGGACCTAGATGACGAGACCGCGGCCCGACGGCTGCTCGAGGCCTTCCGCGAGCACCTGCCGTCGAGCGTCGAGCTGCCCGAGCCGACCTCCCTGGGCGCCCATCGCTGGCGCTACGCCCAGCCGGACGTCTTCGCCGGCGGCGAGGCGGTCAACCTCGACCACCGCCGGTCGCCCGCGGGCCTGGCGCTGTGCGGAGACGGCTGGCGCGGACCGCGGGTCGAGGATGCCTGGCTCTCCGGCCACCACCTCGGCGAGGCCCTGGCGGCCGACGCCCCCTGACCCTTCTTCGCGACCGGAGACTTCCATGTCCTACGCCCTGATCCTGCTCGCCCACGGCTCCAGCGACCCGAACTGGCGAGCGCCCTTCGAACACTTCGCCGAGGCCCTGACCGGCCGGCTGTCGACCCCGCTGCACCTGGCCTACATGGAGCTCAGCGAACCCTCGCTCGAGTCCACGGTGGCCGAACTCGCCGACGCCGGGGTCGAGCGGGCCGAGATCCTGCCGCTGTTCTTCGCCGCCGGACGCCATCTCAGGAAGGACGTGCCCGGCCAGGTCGAGGCGCTGAACTCCGCCCACCCGGGCATCGACCTGACCCTGCTGCCGCCGGTCGGCCAGCATCCGGCCTTCGTCGAGGCGCTGGCGGCCGTGGTCGCCGAACAGGCAGGGGAGTCGGCACGCTCATGAATGACGAGGCAAGGCGCCCGGCCGACACCCCGCTCTACCCGATCCGCGAGGTCTCCCGGCTGACCGGGGTGAACTCCGTCACCCTGCGCGCCTGGGAGCGCCGCTACGGCCTGATCAAGCCGCAGCGGACCCCGAAGGGCCATCGCCTCTATGCCCGGGAGGACATCGAGCGGGTCGAGCGCATCCTGCAATGGCTCAACCGCGGCGTGCCGGTCAGCCAGGTCCGTGAACTGCTCGACCAGCCGGAGACGGCGGAGACCCCGGCGCCGGCGGCAGGCGACTGGCCGGGTCAGCGTCGCCAGCTGGTCAGCGCCCTCCAGGCCCTGGACCTCGCCCGGCTGGAGGAGCTGTTCAACCAGTCGCTGGCCCTCTACCCGGTGCCGACCTGCCTGGCCGAGCTGTGGCAGCCGGTGGTTCTCCAGCTCGAGGAGGGCTGGGGCGAGCAGCTGGGGGACATCCTGCAGCGCCGCACGCTGGAGGCCTTCCTGCGCACCCGCATCGGGACCCGGCTGCTGCATGCCAACCGGCTGGCCAGGGGGCCGGTCCTGCTGGTCGCGCCCCTGCCGGACGACCCCTCACCGCTCTGGGTGCTGCTCGCGGCACTCGCCGCCAGCGACCGCGGCTATCGCATCCAGCTCTTCGATGCCCCCTTGCCCTCCAGCGAGGTGCCCCTGGCGGTGGAGCGCTTCCAGGCGGCCGGCCTGCTGCTGGCCAGCGGCAAGGCCGAGAAGGCCGAACTGGTGCGGCGCCAGCTGCCGCGACTGGCCGAGCAGCTCGAGGTTCCGCTGATGGCCTGCGGCCCCATGGCCCGCATCCGCGAGAGCGACCTGGAGGATACCCGGGTGGAGCTGCTGGGGGAGGACCTCGACGAGGCCATGCAGCGCCTCCAGGCCAGACTGCCCGTCCGCTGAACCGGAGCCGCCCATGACCACCCCCGTGATCGTCTGGTTCCGCAGCGACCTGCGCCTCCAGGACAACGCCGCGCTGGCCGCGGCCGCCCGGCAGGGGCCGGTGGTGGCCGTCTTCCTGCGCTGCCTCCCCCAGTGGCAGCGCCACGGCCATGGCGCCAACAAGCTGGATTTCTGGGGCCGCGGCGTGGCCGCCCTGCGCGACGGCCTGACGGGCCTCGGCATCCCGATGTTGCACCGCGAGATCGACGACTTCGCCGAGGCCCCGGCCACGCTGCTGGAGATCGCGCAGCGGGTCGGCGCCCGTGCCCTGCACTTCAACCGCGAATACCCGCTGGACGAACAACGCCGCGACGCCGCCGTGATCGCCGCCTTCGGGGAGGCGGGCCTCGCGGCCACCGGCCACCACGACGCCGTGGCCTTCGCCCCCGGGGAGCTGCTCACTGGCAAGGGCGACTACTATGGGGTCTTCACCCCCTTCGCCAAGGCCTGGCACCGCCAGCTGACCCCGGAGCGCATCGCCCTGCACGACACCCCGGCGCCCCAGCCGCGCCTGGCCATCGACCCCGACCCACTGCCGGACCTGCCCACCCTCGAGGACACCCCGGTCGACGGCCGGCTGTGGCCCGCCGGCGAGGATGCCGCCGCCGACCGCCTGGAGCGCTTCCTGCGCTTCCGGGGACGTCACTACCAGCGCCAGCGCGACTTCCCGGCGATCCGCGGCACCAGCGAGCTGTCGCCCTACCTGGCGCTGGGCATGATCTCCCACCGCCAGTGCCTGCAGGCGGTGCTCGCCGAGAACGACGGCGCGCTGGCCGAGGGGGACGCCGGCCTCACGGCTTGGGTCAACGAGCTGGTGTGGCGGGAGTTCTACCGTCACGTGGCCGTCGGCTTCCCGCGCGTCTGCCGCCATCGCGCCTTCCAGCGGCATACCGAGGCCCTGGCCTGGCGCGATGACGAGGCGGACTTCCGGGCCTGGTGCGAGGGGCGTACCGGCTATCCCATCGTCGATGCCGCCATGCGACAGCTGGTCGCCACCGGCTGGATGCACAACCGCCTGCGCATGGTCACCGCCATGTTCCTCTCCAAGCACCTGCTGATCGACTGGCGGCGGGGCGAGGTCTTCTTCCTGCGCCACCTGGTGGACGGGGAGTTCTGCGCCAACAACGGCGGCTGGCAGTGGGCGGCCTCCACCGGCACCGACGCCGCGCCCTACTTCCGCATCTTCAACCCGACGACCCAGTCCACGCGTTTCGACCCTGACGGCACCTTCCTGGCGGAATGGCTGCCCGAGCTGGCCGGGCTGCCCGGCAAGGCCCGCCACGCGCCCTCGAACGACCTGATCGGCGGGGTCGACTACCCGGCCCCCATCGTCGACCACCGGGCCGCCCGGGCGCGTGCCCTCGAGGCCTTCAAGGCCCTGAAGACGGACTGATTCCCCACCCATTCACAGCAGGAGGCCCTGGATGCACCAGACACCGGACCTGGAGGGCTTCTGTGCCTTCTTCAACAAGCTAGACAAAACCTGTACAAAAAGGCTATACGAGGTATACAATGACGACGTGAGCTTCACCGACCCGCTGCACCACATCCAGGGCATCGAGGCGCTGGAGGTCTACTTCCAGAACCTGTACGACAACGTGACATCATGCAGCTTCGTCTTCCACGAGACCCTGCAGCAGGAGGACACGGCCTTCGTCACCTGGACCATGCAGCTGGTGCACCCGCGGCTCGCCGGCGGACGCCGGATCGACGTGGAGGGCTGCTCGCACCTGACCTTCGCATCGGACGGTAGGGTGGCCAGGCACCGGGACTACTTCGACGTGGGGGCCCTGCTCTATGAGCGCCTGCCCCTGCTGGGCGGGGCGGTGCGACTGGTAAAGCGACAACTGGGCCGGTGACGGCCACCGAGGACGGGGACAACGCATGACGAACGCGAGCGACAGGCAGCGCATCTGGTTGACCGGGGCCACTTCGGGTATCGGCCGCGCCCTCGCCGAACGCCTGCTCGAGCAGGGGCACCGGGTCGCGCTCAGCGCCCGCAGCGAGTCGGCCCTGGGCGAGCTCGCCGCCGGTCACGACAATGCCCTGCTGCTGCCCCTGGACGTGGCGGATCGACAGGCCGTGCGCCAGGCCGGCGAACGCCTGGGCGAGGCCTTCGGCGGGCTGGACCTGGCGATCCTCAATGCCGGCACCTGCGAGTATCTGGACGTCCGCGACTTCGATGTCGACCTCGTCGAGCGAGTCTTCGCACCCAACTTCTTCGGCGCCGTCTACTGCATCGATGCCGCCCTGCCGCTGCTGCGTCGTGCCCGGGCGGAGGGTGGCCACCCCCTGCTTGCCGCCACCTCCAGCGCCGCGGCCTACCTGCCCCTGCCCCGGGCCGAGGCCTACGGGGCCTCCAAGGCGGCCCTGAGCCACTTCCTGGAGTCGCTGCGCCTGGACCTGACGAGCGAGGGCATCGGGGTCAGTCT
This sequence comes from Halomonas aestuarii, assembly GCF_001886615.1. NCBI lineage: Bacteria > Pseudomonadati > Pseudomonadota > Gammaproteobacteria > Oceanospirillales > Halomonadaceae > Halomonas > Halomonas aestuarii. Next base: position 1,989,755 of record NZ_CP018139.1, on the reverse strand, counting down.
GATCCATCCCGGCTTCGTGAAGACCCCGCTCACCGACCTCAACGACTTCCCCATGCCCATGCGCGTCACCGTCGACGAGGCCGCCGAGACGATCCTCGGCGGCCTGGAGCGGCGCCGCCTGGACATCCACTTCCCGCGCCGATTCACGCTGCTGGTCCGCCTGATGGGCATCCTGCCCCCGGGCCTGCGCCATCGCCTGGGCCTGCGCATGACACGACAGGACACGCCCGTGGAGACCCGCCGATGACCGCCTCGTTCCGCCCCCCCCATGATGCCCAGGGTGCCGCCCAGCGGGATGCCGCCCAGCGCATTGCCGTGATCGGCAGCGGCATCGGCGGCATGGCCGCCGCCTGGTACCTGTCGAGCCGCCACGAGGTGACGCTCTTCGAGGCCGAGGACCGCCTCGGCGGCCACACCGCCACCGTGGACGTCACGCTGGAGGGCCGGGACTACGCCATCGACACCGGCTTCATCGTCTTCAACGACTGGACCTACCCGCACTTCCAGCGCCTTCTGGGGCGCCTCGATGTCGCCGCCCAGCCCACCGAGATGAGCTTCTCGGTCCACGAGACGGCCCGCGACTTCGAGTACAACGGCCACACACTGACGAGCCTCTTCGCCCAGCGTCGCAACCTGCTGCGCCCCCGCTTCCACCGCCTGCTGCGCGAGATCCTGCGCTTCAACCGCGAGGCGACCCGATCGCTGGAGGACGGCCAACTCGACCCGGCCATGACCCTGGGGGCCTGGCTCGATGCCGGCGGCTACGACGCCGATTTCCAGCACCGCTACCTGCTGCCCATGGGCGCTGCCATCTGGTCGGCGAGCATCCGCGACCTGCGCGACTTCCCGCTGCTGTTCTTCGTGCGCTTCTTCCGCCATCACGGCCTGCTGTCCGTCAATGACCGTCCCCAGTGGTACACCCTGGTGGGCGGCTCACGCGCCTACATCCCGGCGCTGACCGCGCCCTATGCCGAGCGCATCCGGCTGGCGACTCCGGTGCGCGGGATCCGCCGCCACGCCGACCGCGTCGAGATCCGCAGCGAGACCGGGGTGGAGACCTTCGACCAGGTGGTGCTGGCCTGCCACGCCGACCAGGCCCTGGCGGTGCTGGAGGACCCGAGCGACGCCGAGCGCGAGGTCCTCGGTGCCCTGCCCTACCAGGACAACGAGGTGGTGCTGCACACCGACACCCGCCTGCTACCGCGCCGTCGTCGCGCCTGGGCGAGCTGGAACTACCGGCTCGACGGCCGCGGCGACGAGGCCAGGGTCTCGGTCACCTACGACATGAACATCCTGCAGCGCCTCATTGCCCCGCACACCTTCTGCGTGACCCTCAACGACAGTGCCGCCATCGATCCCGCCAAGGTGCTGGGCCGCTTCACCTATGCCCATCCCCAGTTCACCCTGGAGGGCCAGGCGGCCCAGGCTCGCCACGACGAGATCTCGGGACCGGGACACCGCACCCACTTCTGCGGGGCCTACTGGCGCAACGGCTTCCACGAGGACGGGGTCTGGAGCGCCCTGCGCGTGGCCCGTGGCCTGGGCTGCGACGAGGACACCCCCCGCGACGCCCGCCCGGTGGTCCGCTCGCGGGCGACCGAGGAGAGCGCGGCATGAGGCGTGCACCGCGCTCGCGGATCTACCGGGGCAGCCTGCGCCACCGCCGCTTCCTGCCGCGTCCGCACGCCTTCGAGTACAACGTGTGGATGGCCTGGCTGGACCTGGACGAGCTGCCCGAGCTGTTCGACGGCGTGCCCGCCTTCAGCGCCCGACGACCGGCCCTGGCGCGCTTTCGCCGCGAGGACTACCTCGCCCCCCACGACCGACCCCTGAAGCAGGCCGTGCGCGAGGAGCTCGAGCGCCAGCTGGGCTGCGCCCCGGACGGGCGCATCTGCGTGCTGACCCAGCTGCGCACCCTGGGGCTCGGCTTCAACCCGGTCTCGTTCTACTACGCCTTCGATGCCCGCGGCGAGCTGCGGGCCCTGCTCGGCGAGGTGAGCAACACCCCCTGGGGAGAGCGGACCCGCTATGCCTGCGCCGTGGCGCCCGGGCCGCATGGCCACACGGCCGAGTTCGACAAGACCATGCATGTCTCGCCCTTCAATCCCATGGACATGACCTACCGCTGGCGCTTCGATACCCCCGGCGAGTCGCTGACGATGCACATGGAGAACTGGAAGGACGGCGAGCGCCACTTCGATGCCACCCTGACCCTGGAGGGACGCCCGGCGACCCGCGGCGTGCTGCTCGCCACCCTGGCGCGCCAGCCCTGGATGAGCCTGAAGACGCTGGCCGGCATCCACTTCGAGGCGCTGCGGCTGTGGCTCAAGCGCATCCCGGTCCATGACCACCCCGCACAAGATCACCCTTCCAGTGAGGAGAGCTCGTCGTGACTACGCTTCGCTCCGCCACCACCCGCCCCATGCCCGCCGAGGGCGACCGACTGACTCGCTGGCTCAAGCCGCGGGTGCTGGCCCAGCTCGACCGCCTGGAGGGCGGTGACATCACCCTGATCGACGGCCACCAGCACCATCGCCTGGGCCAGGGAGGGCCGCTGCACGTGACCCTGGTGGTCCGTCACCACCGGGCCTGGAAGCGCCTGGCCCTGGGCGGCACCGTGGGCGCCGCCGAGGCCTACATGGACGGGGACTGGGATGCCGACGACCCGGTGGCCCTGGTGAGGCTGTTCGCCGCCAACCTGGAGCGGGTCAACGGCGAGATCGAGAACGGCACCGCCCGCCTCGGCCGCTGGCTGCTCGGCGCCCTCTACCGCCTGCAGCGCAACAGCATGAGCGGGTCGCGGCGCAATATCGCCGCCCACTACGACATCGGCAACGCGCTGTTCTCCACCTTCCTCGACCGCGAGCACCGCATGTACTCCAGCGCGGTCTTCCCCCACGCCGAGGCGAGCCTGGAGGAGGCCTCGACCCACAAGCTCGACCTGATGCTGGAGAAGCTCGACGTCCAGCCCCACCACCACCTGCTGGAGATCGGGACCGGCTGGGGAGGGCTCGCCATCCATGCGGCGAAGACCCGCGGCTGTCGCGTCACCACCACCACCATCTCCGCGGAGCAGTACGCCTTCACCGCCCGGCGCATCGAGGAGGAGGGGCTCGGCGATCGCATCACCCTGCTCCAGCAGGACTACCGCGAACTGGAGGGACGCTTCGACCGGCTGATCTCGGTGGAGATGATCGAGGCGGTGGGGCACCAGTACCTGGGCACCTACCTGGCGACCCTGGACCGGCTGCTGACCGACGACGGCCAGGCGATGCTGCAGGCGATCACCATCCGCGACCAGCGCTACGAGGAGGCCAAGCGCGAGATGGACTTCATCAAGCGCTACATCTTCCCGGGGGGCTTCCTGCCGTCGCATCGTGCCATCCTCGACGGCGTGACCCGCCACACCTCGCTCAACCTGACCGACCTGGACGAGATCGGCCTGCACTACGCCCGGACCCTGCGCGAGTGGCGCCACCGCTTCGAGGCGAGCCTCGAGACGGTGCGCAAGCTAGGCTACGACGAGCGCTTCATCCGCATGTGGCGCTACTACCTCTGCTACTGCGAGGGCGGCTTCATGGAGCGCACCATCGGCACCTGCCAGCTGCTGCTGGCCAAGCCCGGCGCCCGGCCGGCACCGCTCACCGGGGAGGTGTGACCCGCGATGGCCACCCTGCCCGACGGTCCCGTGAAGATGCTGGCCAACCTGGCCGCCTTCCAGGCGGGCTGGTTCGCCTGCGTGATGGGGGGCTCGCTGATCGGGCTGGTGACCGTCGGCCTCATCCTCGCCCTGCACCTCGCCTGGCTGGCCCGCCCCGGGGAGTGGCGCTGGGTGGCGGGCTTCGCCGCGCTGGGCCTGGTGGTGGACGGCGGCCTGACCCTGGCCGGCGGCTTCGACTTCGCCGACGGGGTGCCCGTGCTGGGGGGGATGCCACCCTGGCTGTGGCTGCTCTGGCCGCTGTTCGCCACCCTGGTCCACCACTCGCTGGCCTGGCTCTGGCAGTATCCCTGGCTGGCCGTGCTCGGCGGCGCCACCAGCGGCCCGCTCTCCTACTATGCCGGCGCCCGCCTCGCCGGGGTCGAGCTGGCCCCCTGGCTGCTGCCCGCCGAGGCGATGACCTGGGCGCTGATCTGCCTGGTGCTCGCCCGCCGGCTCGGTGGCCCCAGGGCCGCCGCGGTCCAGGTCCGCTGATCCCGACGCCCTCTCCTGCCCTCGGCGTGCATTCATCGAGTGTGGACAGTAGACTAGGCGTAGCCGCCCGGCGGCCCCAGGCCGCTTTCGGCACACAATAATCTCGACACTCGGAACGATTCAGTGACCAAGCAACACTCCTTTGATCGCGAAGAACTGCTGGCCTGCTCGCGCGGCGAGCTGTTCGGTCCGGGCAATGCTCAGTTGCCGGCCCCCAACATGCTGATGCTCGATCGCATCATGCACATCCATGAGGAAGGCGGGGATCACGGCAAGGGCGAGTTGATCGCCGAGCTGGATATCCACCCCGACCTGTGGTTCTTCGACTGCCACTTCCCCGGGGACCCGGTGATGCCCGGCTGTCTGGGCCTGGACGCCATGTGGCAGCTGGTCGGCTTCTACCTGGGCTGGCTCGGACACCCCGGTCGTGGCCGCGCCCTGGGCTGCGGCGAGGTCAAGTTCTCCGGGCAGATCCTGCCCGAGGCCGAGAAGGTCACCTACCGCATCAACATCAAGCGCATCATCACCCGGCGCCTGATCCTGGGCATCGCCGACGGCACCGTGTCCGTCGACGGCCGCGACATCTATCAGGCCAATGACCTTCGCGTCGGCCTGTTCACCTCCACCGCGAATTTCTGATCAGGAGGCTCCCATGCGACGAGTGGTAGTCACCGGCCTGGGCATCGTGTCCTGCCTGGGCAACGACGCACAACAGGTTCTGGAGGCGCTCAGGAACGGGCGCTCGGGCATTCGCTTCAAGGAAGAGTACGCCGAGCGCGGGTTCCGCAGCCAGGTGGCCGGCAGCGTCGATATCGACCTCGACGCCCTGGTCGACCGCAAGCTGCGCCGCTTCATGGGGGATGCCGCCGCCTATGCCTACGTGAGCATGGCCCAGGCCATCGAGGACTCGGGCCTCACCCCGGAACAGGTGTCGAACGAGCGCACCGGCCTGATCGCGGGCTCCGGCGGCGCGTCCAGCGCCAACCAGGTCGAGGCCGCCGACGTCATGCGCGAGAAGGGCCTGCGCCGCGTGGGCCCCTACCGGGTCACCCGCACCATGGGCAGCACCGTATCGGCCTGCCTGGCGACGCCGTTCAAGATCAAGGGGGTCAACTACTCGATCTCCTCGGCCTGTGCCACCTCGGCCCACTGCATCGGCAGTGCCGTCGAGCAGATCCAGCTCGGCAAGCAGGACGTGGTGTTCGCCGGTGGCGGCGAGGAGGAGCACTGGACCCTGTCCTGCCTGTTCGATGCCATGGGCGCGCTGTCGACCCACTACAACGAGACGCCGGAGAAGGCCTCGCGCCCCTATGACCAGGCCCGCGACGGCTTCGTCATCGCCGGCGGCGGCGGCATGCTGGTGCTCGAGGACCTCGAGCACGCCCGCGCCCGCGGCGCGAAGATCTATGCCGAAGTGGTCGGCTACGGCGCCACCTCCGACGGCTACGACATGGTCGCCCCGTCCGGCGAAGGCGCGGCCCGCTGCATGCGCCAGGCCATGGCCACGGTCGATGGCGACATCGACTACGTCAACACCCACGGCACTTCCACCCCGGTGGGCGATGTCGCCGAGCTGAAGGCGATCCGCGAGGTGTTCGGCGACCGGACCCCGCCGATGAGCTCGACCAAGTCGCTGACCGGCCACTCGCTGGGGGCCACCGGCGTGCAGGAGGCCATCTACTCGCTGATGATGATGGAGCACCGCTTCATCGCCGCCTCGGCCAACATCGAGCACCTGGACGAGCAGGCGGCCGGCTTCGATATCGTCACCGAGCGTCGCGACGACGCCGAGGTCAGGCGCGTGCTGTCCAACAGCTTCGGCTTCGGCGGTACCAATGCCTGCCTGGTGCTGGAGAAGTTCAGCGGCTGACGCCGCCTGCCGTGCCAGGCTCCGGCCGAAAGCCCATGCAAGAAGGCGCCCCGCGGGGCGCCTTCTTGCGTTGGACTCGACGTGGTCGTCGTCGGGGCGATCAGGCCGGGTGCTTCGCCGTCTCGGCGGGCACCTCGGGCCGCGGCACCTCCGAGATCTCCGCCAGGCGCGCCTCGATCCAGGCCTCCGCCTCGCGCATCACGTCCTCGGGCGTGCGCCCCTCGGTGGCGATCGGCTCACCGACCACGAGCGACAGGCGCCCCGGGTTCTTGACCCAGTGGCGCCCGGGCCAGCGCTCGCCGGCATTGTGGGCCACCGGCACCACCGGCATCCCGGCCCGACAGGCGATCACCGCACCGCTCTTGTTGTAGCGCACGCGATGCCCCGGCTTGACCCTCGTCCCCTCGGGAAAGATCAGCACCGAGAGCCCTTCCTCGAGGCGGGTCCGCCCCTGGATGAGCACCTGCTTCATGGCCCGGGCGGGCCGGGAGCGGTCCAGGGCGATGGGGTGCAGCAGTCGCAGCGCCCAGCCGAAGATCGGGATGTTCAGGAGCTCGCGCTTGAGCACCGTGCACACCGGCGGGTGGAGCAGCTGCAGGTAGACCGTCTCCCATTCGGACTGGTGGTTGGCCAGGATGACGCAGGGGCCGTCCGGCAGCCTCTCATGGCCGCGGAAGTCGTAGCGCACGCCACAGACCAGGCGGAACCAGGCGATGATGAAGTGGTTGTAGAGGTTGAGCAGGCGATAGCGGGAGGTCAGCGGCAGGAAGGGCGCCGGGGGCAGGAAGAGCACCCCGCAGACCAGCATGGCCAGGACATAGCCGACGTAGAAGATCAGGCTGCGAATCACGTTCATCGTTGCACCGACTCCTCTTCCCTCACCAGGCACCAGGTATCCAGCATGCGCCCGACCTCCAGGCGCCAGGGCTTCTGGTGGACCCCGAACACCTCCAGCACCCGCCGGCAGTTCAGCACCCGGCGCAGCGGCTGGTCGTGGTGGTGATTGAGCGCCTTGACGTTGCCCAGCGTGACCCGTTCGCCGCGGCCCTCGAGCCGCGTGGCGAGCTGGGTGCGCACCATCGAGACGAAGGTATAGGCGCTCACCGGCTCGGTGCCGGCCAGGTGATAGCTGCCCCAGGCATCGGCGCCGCAGTGCTGCTGCTGGAGCATGCCGATCAGCGCCATGGCCACGGCATCCGCCGAGGTCGGGCAGAAGATGACGTCGGAAGCCGCCCGCACCTCGCCGCCATCCATGAAGGTGTCGAGCAGCTCGCCGAGCCAGGCGTGGCTGCCCTCCAGGGCGAACAGCGGCCCGAGGCGCACGATCAGGTGATGGGGACACTCGGCACGGATCCGGTCGCCGGTGCGCACCAGTCGCCGGAGGCTGTCATCCCGTGGCTCGGGGATCACGTGCTCCTCGATGGGCACGCCGAAACCGTCCTCGTAGAGCTGGTCGGAGACGCACCACACCAGCGGGATCCCCGCCTCGTGGCAGGCCTCCATGCAGGCCTCGACCGCCTCGGCATGCGCCGAGACGGCCGCCGGCTCGGCACTGATCGGCCGGGACAGGGGCGGGATCACCAGCGCATCCGGGCGCAGCTCATCGAGCAGCGACGGCGTGGTCTTCAGCGACGGCTCGATGATGAGCTCGGTATCGCTGCGCCGGTTGGCCTCGCGGGCCATCGCCAGGCTCAGGCAGTGCCCGGCCTCCAGAATCAGCAGCTTCACGACTTCTCCTCGGCTGTCCTCCTGCTCAGAAGGGGATCTCGTCGTCGAAATCGTCGAAGCTGCCCGGGTCCGGCGCGCCATAGTTGCCGCCCTGCTGCTGGCCGCCACCCTGCTGCGGGGGCGCCGGCTGTGGTGCCGGACGACGGGGCTGGCCACCCCCATACTGGCCGCCCTGCTGGGGCGGCTGGTTGCCGCCGAAGCCTCCGCCCTGCTGGGGCTGGCCGCCATACTGGCCACCCTGCGGGGGCATGCCGCCCTGGGGGCCGCCGGCGTCACCGCCGCGGGAGTCGAGCATCTGCATGTCGTTGGCGACGATCTCGGTGCTGTACTTGTCCTGGCCGTTCTGGTCCTGCCACTTGCGGGTCTGCAGGCGACCCTCGATGTACACCTTGCTGCCCTTCTTGAGGTACTGCTGGGCGATCTCGGCGGTCTTGTTGAACAGCACGACCCGGTGCCATTCGGTGCGCTCCTGGCGCTGGCCACTCTGCTTGTCCATCCAGGTGTCGCTGGTGGCCAGGTTGAGGTTGGCCACGGCGGTGCCGGAGGGGGTGAAGCGCACCTCGGGATCCTGGCCGAGGTTGCCGATGAGGATGACCTTGTTGATGCCACGGGCCATGAGGAACTCCTTGCTGTCATGAAATGCGTTGTACGGCGATCGAGCGGCACCGGCGGCGCCCTAACCGGATCATACCCGGCTCAGGCGCCGCTGTGGGGATTACCGGCACCGGTGAGACGCGACAGGGCCTGCTCATCGAGGCGCTGGCGGTCCACCTTCAGATAGGCCAGGCGTTCCTCGGGAACGACCAGCACATCCTCCACCCCGGCCACATCGGCGAAACGCGCCATCAGGGACTCCAGGGCATCATCCTGTTCACTGTCGTCGAGCGCCACCACCTCGCTGGACAGGTGGCGGGGGGGCACCATGCCGGCCATCCCCGCGAGCCAGGCCAGGCCCAGCAGTCCGCAGCCGATGAAGACCGCGGAGAGCCCCCACTGCTGGGAGAGCCAGCCGCCCAGCACGCCGCCCAGGAAGGCGCCCATGAACTGGCTCGTGGAATAGATGCCCATGGCGGTGCCCTTGGCGCCGGCCGGGGCCAGCTTGCTGAGCATCGAGGGCAGCGTGGCCTCGAGCAGGTTGAAGGCGATGAAGAACAGCAGCAGCCAGCCGAACAGCCCCCATATGCCTTCACCCAGGCCGGCGAGCCCGAACAGGCTCAGGGTGATGCCGGTGATCGCGGACAGGCACATGGTCTTCATGCGACGCCGCTTCTCGGCAATGATCACCAGCGGCACCATGGCCACGAAGGCCAGCAGCATGACGGCGAGATAGGTCAGCCCATGGCGCTCGACGGGGATGCCCGCGTCCACCAGCCGGAAGGGCACGGCGACGAAGATCGCCATCAGCACCAGGTGCAGTGAAAAGATCGAGAGGTCCATGCGCCACAGGTCTCTGCGCGTGAGGATGCCGCGCAGCTGGTCGCGGTCCATGCCCACGTCGCGATGGCGCACGCGGCGCGGCGCCGGCGGCACCAGCTTCCACAGCACCACCAGGCCCAGGGCGGCCAGGGCGGCGGTGAACCAGAAGACGCCCGACAGGCCGTGATCCGCGGCGAGCCAGGGGCCCAGCACCATGGCCACGGCGAAGGCCACGCCAATGGAGAGCCCGATGGTGGCCATGGCGGCGGTGCGCACCTGCTCGCGGGTCTGGTCGGCGAGCAGCGCCATGATGGCCGCGGCCACGGCGCCGCTGCCCTGCAGGCAACGCCCCAGGATCACCCCGGCGATGGAATCGGACTGGGCGGCCACCAGGCTGCCGAGCATGAACAGCAGGAGACCGGCGGCGATCACCGGCTTGCGCCCGATGCGGTCAGAGAGCAGCCCGAAGGGGATCTGCAGCACCGCCTGGGTGAGCCCGTAGATGCCCAGCGCCAGACCGACCAGCAGCGGCGTGGCACCCTTCAGGTCGTCGGCATACAGGGCCAGCACCGGCAGCACCATGAACAGCCCGAGCATGCGCGTGGCGTAGAGCCCGGCCAGCCCGGTGATGGCACGACGCTCGGTGGCTAACAGCAGTCCTGAGACCTTTCGCATAGCGATTCGACATTCCGTGGGCGGGGGCCCTCGAGCCCGGAGGTGGACCGCATATTCTAGCGGCTCGCCACCCTGCAGGGAAAGCCGATGGGGGCGGCGCTTTGCCGCCGGCGCGGCCCGCCCCGTATAATCGAGGTTTTGCCGCGTCCGGCGAGGTGGGAATGGACACAATTCTGGTCAGGGGTGCCCGCACCCACAACCTGAAGAACATCGACGTCGAGCTGCCCCGTGACAAGCTGATCGTGGTCACGGGGCTTTCCGGCTCGGGCAAGTCGTCGCTGGCCTTCGACACCCTCTATGCCGAGGGGCAGCGGCGTTACGTGGAGTCGCTGTCCACCTACGCGCGGCAGTTCCTGTCGATGATGGAGAAGCCCGACGTCGACCACATCGAGGGCCTGTCGCCGGCGATCTCCATCGAGCAGAAGTCCACCTCGCACAACCCGCGCTCCACCGTGGGCACCATCACCGAGATCTACGACTACCTGCGCCTGCTGTTCGCCCGGGCCGGCACCCCGCGCTGCCCCGAGCACGGCGAGGACCTGGAGGCCCAGACCGTCTCGCAGATGGTCGACCAGGTGCTGACCCTGCCCGAGGGCAGCAAGCTGATGCTGCTGGCGCCGGTGGTCAAGGGACGCAAGGGCGAGCACCTGCAGCTGCTCGCCGAGCTGCGGGCCCAGGGCTTCGTGCGCGCCATGGTCGACGGCCAGGTGCTGGAGCTCGACGACATCGCCCCGCTGGACAAGAACAAGAAGCACGACATCAGCGTGGTGGTCGACCGCATCAAGGTCCGCGAGGGGCTCCAGCAGCGCCTGGCGGAGTCCTTCGAGACGGCCCTCAACCTGGCCGACGGCACCGCCATGATCCACTTCATGGACGGCGAAGCGGAGGACCTGGCCTTCTCGTCGCGCTTCGCCTGCCCGGTGTGCGGCTACTCCATCGCCGAGCTCGAACCGCGCATGTTCTCCTTCAACAACCCGGCCGGCGCCTGCCCCACCTGCGACGGCCTGGGCGTGCAGCAGTTCTTCGACCCCGACAAGCTGATCAGCCATCCCGAGCTGTCCCTGGCCGAGGGGGTGATCAAGGGCTGGGACCGTCGCAGCGTCTACTACTTCAACCAGCTCCAGGCCGTCGCCGACCACTACCGCTTCACCCTGGAGACGCCCTGGCAGGACCTGGCGCGCCACGAGCGCGAGATCATCCTGTACGGCACCGGCAACGACCACATCGCCTTCCACTACGTCAACGACCGCGGCCGCAAGGTCACCCGGGAGCACCCCTTCGAGGGCGTGCTGCCCAACATGCAGCGCCGCTACCGCGAGACCGAGTCGAGCATGGTGCGCGAGGACCTGGCCCGCCACATCGCCGTACAGCCCTGCCCGACCTGCCACGGCTCGCGGCTGCGCCGGGAATCGCGGCACGTCTACATCGACGACAACACCCTGCCCCAGCTCGTCCACCTGCCCATCGGCGAGGCCCTGGCCTACTTTGGCGATCTCACCCTGCCGGGCCGTCGCGGCGAGATCGCCGTGAAGATCGTCAACGAGATCCACGCGCGCCTGGAGTTCCTGGTCAACGTGGGGCTCGACTACCTCAACCTGGAGCGCAGCGCCGAGACCCTCTCCGGCGGGGAGGCCCAACGCATCCGCCTGGCCAGCCAGATCGGCGCCGGCCTGGTCGGCGTGATGTACATCCTCGACGAACCCTCCATTGGCCTGCACCAGCGCGACAACGACCGCCTGCTGCAGACCCTGGAGCGCCTGCGCGACCTGGGCAACACCGTGATCGTGGTCGAGCACGACGAGGACGCCATCCGCGCCGCCGACCACGTGCTCGACATCGGCCCCGGCGCCGGCGTCCACGGCGGCAGGGTCGTCGCCCAGGGCACGCCCCAGGACATCATGGCGACGCCCGACTCCCTCACCGGCCAGTACCTGTCCGGCACCCGTCGCATCGAGGTGCCGCCATGGCGCATTCCCGGCAACCCCGAGAAGGTAGTGCGCCTCACCGGCGCCCGTGGCAACAACCTCCAGGACGTCACCCTGGAGCTGCCGCTGGGCCTCTTCGTCTGCATCACCGGCGTCTCCGGCTCCGGCAAGTCGACGTTGATCAACGCCACCCTGATGCCCATCGCCGCCCGGGAGCTCAACCGCGCCACCAGCCTGACGCCCGAGGCCCATGACCGCATCGAGGGGCTCGATCATCTCGACAAGGTCATCGACATCGACCAGAGCCCCATCGGGCGCACGCCGCGCTCGAACCCGGCCACCTACACCGGCATCTTCACGCCGATCCGCGAGCTCTTCGCCGGGACCCAGGAGGCGCGCTCCCGGGGCTACAAGCCGGGCCGCTTCTCCTTCAACGTCAAGGGCGGGCGCTGCGAGGCCTGCCAGGGCGAGGGGATGATCAAGGTGGAGATGCACTTCCTGCCGGACATCTATGTGCCCTGTGACGTCTGCAAGGGCAAGCGCTACAACCGGGAGACCCTGGAGATCGCCTACAAGGGCAAGAGCATCCACGAGGTGCTGGAGATGACCGTCGAGGAGGCGCTGGCGTTCTTCTCCCCGGTGCCGGCCATCGCCCGGCGCCTGCAGACCCTGCTGGACGTGGGGCTCTCCTACATCCGCCTGGGCCAGAGCGCCACGACGCTCTCCGGCGGCGAGGCCCAGCGGGTCAAGCTGGCTCGGGAGCTGGCCAAGCGCGACACCGGCAAGACCCTCTACATCCTCGACGAGCCGACCACCGGCCTGCACTTCGAGGACATCCGCCAGCTGCTCACGGTCCTGCACCGGCTGCGCGACCACGGCAACACCATCGTGGTGATCGAGCACAACCTCGACGTGATCAAGACCGCCGACTGGCTGATCGACCTCGGCCCCGAGGGCGGCTCCGGCGGCGGGCGGATCATCGCCGAGGGCACGCCGGAACAGGTGGCGCGCCTCGAGGCGTCGCATACCGGTCGCTTCCTCAAGCCGCTGCTGGAACGCCCCAGGGCCCGGCAGGACGAGCCGGAGACCACGGCCTGACCTTGCGTTGAACCGCTACGCCGAAGGCCGACGAGAGGGCGAGCGTCGCCGGTGACCGCTCGCGGCGAGGCCGATGCCAGGGAAGGCATCGCTCGCCCCCTGAACCGGGCCACAGCGCCCGCCTGGCACGCGGCCCCGCGTAGGGGAGAGGTGTCGCCGGGACAGCCGCGGAACGGCCCGCCAGCACAAGACCCGTCCCCCACAGACGAAAAAAAACCGGCTCCCTGAGGGAGCCGGCTTGGGTGTCGCGACGCGAGGGTCACCGGACGAGGATCACTCCTCGGCGGCGGTCTCCTCGACGACCGGACGGTCGACCAGTTCGACGAAGGCCATGGGGGCGTTGTCGCCGGTGCGGTAACCGCACTTGAGGATACGGACGTAACCGCCCGGACGCTCGGCGTAACGCGGACCCAGCTCATTGAAGAGCTTGCCGACCGCTTCCTTGGAGCGGGTGCGGCTGAAGGCCAGACGACGATTGGCGACGCTGTCCTGCTTGGCCAGGGTGATCAGCGGCTCGATGACGCGACGCAGCTCCTTGGCCTTGGGCAGGGTTGTCTTGATCACTTCATGCTCGACCAGCGAGACGGACATGTTCTTGAACATGGCCTGGCGGTGCGAGCTGTTGCGATTCAGGTGACGACCACTCTTACGATGACGCATGGTTGTGATTCCTTACCAAACTGGGACTCGAGTCGAGGCTCACGCGGAGGCCTTGTCGTCCTTCAGGCTTGCCGGCGGCCAGTTCTCCAGCCGCATGCCCAGGGAAAGCCCGCGGGCGGCCAACACGTCCTTGATCTCATTCAGGGACTTCTTGCCGAGATTGGGGGTCTTCAGCAGCTCCACCTCGGTGCGCTGGATCAGATCCCCGATGTAGTAGATGTTCTCGGCCTTCAGGCAGTTGGCGCTGCGAACGGTCAACTCGAGATCGTCTACGGGGCGCAGCAGGATCGGATCGATGTGATCCTCTTCCTCCACCACTTCCTGTTCCTTGTCGGCTTCCAGGTCGACGAACGCGGCCAGCTGCTCCTGCAGGATGGTGGCGCTGCGACGGATCGCCTCTTCCGGATCCAGGGTGCCGTCGGTTTCCAGGTTGATGATCAACTTGTCGAGGTCGGTACGCTGTTCCACACGCGCGGCCTCGACCGAGTAGGAAACCCGGCGCACGGGGCTGAAGGTAGCATCCAGCTGCAGGCGACCGATGGCGCGGGACTCGTCGTCGGCCTCGCCACGGACGTCCGCCGGCTCATAGCCGCGGCCGCGAGCGACCTTGAGCTGCATCTTCAGCTCGGATCCCTCATTGACGTGGGCGATGACATGCTCGGGGTTGACGATCTCGACATCATGGTCGAGCGCGATATCCCCCGCAGTCACGACGGCCGGCCCCTGCTTGTTCAGCGAGAGCACTGCCTCGTCGCGGCTATGCATCCGGAGTGCCACGTCCTTGAGGTTCAGGAGGATTTCGATGACATCTTCCTGGACGCCCTCGATCGCGCTGTACTCATGCTCCACACCCGCGATCTCGGCTTCCACCACGGCACAGCCGGGCATGGACGAGAGCAGGATGCGACGCAGGGCATTCCCCAGCGTGTGGCCGAAGCCACGCTCGAAGGGCTCGAGCACGATCTTCGCGTGATGTGCGCTGATCTCTTCGACCTTGATGTCGCGAGGACGGAGAAACTCTGTCACTGAACGCTGCATATGAACACCTATCAGGCTGCCAAACGGATTGTCGGTACTCCAGGCCGCTCCCCGCGGGCGGGGAGCGGCACGACGCGGGCGCCGCTTACTTGGAGTACAGCTCGACGATCAGGTTTTCGTTGATGTCGGCAGACAGGTCACCGCGTTCAGGCAGGGCCTTGAAAGTGCCTTCCATCTTCTTGGCATCTGTCTCGACCCAGACCACGTCGCCGCGGTTGGCGGCGATGGCCAGGGAGGTCTGGATGCGCGCCTGGTTCTTCGCCTTCTCGCGAATGGAGACCACGTCACCGGGCTTGACCTGGTAGGACGCCACGTTGACGGTCTTGCCGTTGACGGCGATCGCCTTGTGGCTGACCAGCTGACGTGCCTCGGAACGCGTGGAGCCGAAGCCCATGCGGTAGACGACGTTGTCCAGTCGGGATTCGAGAAGCTGCAGCAACAGCTCACCGGTCGCGCCCTTCAGGCGGGCCGCTTCCTTGTAGTAGTTGCGGAACTGCTTCTCGAGCACGCCGTACATGCGACGTACTTTCTGCTTCTCGCGAAGCTGCAAGCCGTAGTCGGAAAGACGCTGACGGCGCTGGCCGTGCACACCCGGGATCTGCTCGGATTTGCACTTCTTCTCGAAGGGAGTGACACCGCTCTTGAGGAAGAGATCGGTCCCCTCACGACGAGACAGTTTGCACTTCGGTCCAATGTAACGAGCCATGAATCTGTCTCCTTAAACGCGGCGTTTCTTCGGCGGACGGCAGCCATTGTGGGGAATGGGCGTCGCGTCGGTGATGCTCTGCACGCGGAAGCCGGCGGCATTGAGCGCGCGCACGGCGGATTCACGGCCAGGACCGGGGCCCTTGACCAGCACGTCGACGTTTTTCACACCATACTCGGCTGCAGCGGTCGCTGCACGCTCGCTTGCCACTTGAGCAGCGAACGGGGTGCTCTTGCGAGAACCACGAAAACCCGAACCACCGGCAGTTGCCCAGGAAAGGGCATTGCCCTGGCGGTCTGTGATCGTAATGATCGTGTTGTTAAAAGAGGCGTGGATATGCGCAACGGCATCCACTACCTGCTTTTTAACCTTTTTACGGTTGCTACGCGGGTTAGCCATGTTGATGTCTATTCCTGTCTTTACGCCAGAACGTGCGTGTTATTTGCGGATCGGCTTGCGCGGGCCCTTACGGGTACGCGCATTGGTCTTGGTACGCTGACCACGCAGCGGAAGACCACGACGATGACGCAGACCACGATAGCAACCCAGGTCCATGAGACGCTTGATGTTAAGCGTGACATCACGGCGAAGGTCGCCTTCCACGGTGTACTTGCCGACTTCAGACCGCAGGCTGTCCAGATCTTCACTGGAGAGCTCCTGGATCTTGGTGGTCGGCGCGATGCCGGTCGCGGCACAGATGTCCTGCGCGCGAGTACGGCCAATCCCGAAGATATAGGTCAGCGAGATCGCCGCATGCTTGTTGTCCGGGATATTGACGCCTGCAATACGGGCCATCAGCTTACTCCGAAATTTGAGCGGCTTGCTCGATTAATCATCTACAAAAGGCGCAACAGCATACCCCTTTCCTCGCTCGAGGACAAGGGGCATGCCGGCACCCGGTTCAGTGCAGCGACAGGTCTCAGCCCTGGCGCTGCTTGTGCCGCGGTTCGGTGCAGATGACGCGCACGGCGCCATTGCGACGAATGATCTTGCAGTTGCGGCACATTTTCTTCACGGAAGCTCGAACTTTCATCGTTCTCTCCAAATCGCCAGCGGCGCGCCTCAGCGCATGATGCCGCCGCTACCGTAGCCTTTCAGGTTGGACTTCTTCATCACCGACTCGTACTGGTGCGACATGAGGTGCGACTGCACCTGGGCCATGAAGTCCATGATGACCACCACCACGATCAGCAGCGAGGTACCGCCGAAGAAGAACGGCACGTTCCAGGCCACGATCAGGAACTGGGGCATCAGGGAAACCGCAGTGATGTAAAGCGCGCCGAACAGGGTCAGACGGGTCATGACCTTGTCGATGTAGCGAGCGGTCTGCTCGCCGGGACGGATGCCCGGCAGGAAGGCCCCTGACTTCTTGAGGTTGTCAGCGACATCCTTGGGGTTGAAGACCAGCGCTGTGTAAAAGAAGCAGAAGAATACCACCGCCGCGGCGAAAAGCAAGATGTAGAGCGGCTGCCCCGGCCCGAGGGCCTGGGAGGCACTCTGCAGCCATTCCATCCCGTCGCCGGCCCCGACCCACTGACCCAGCGAGGCCGGGAACAGCAGGATGCTCGAGGCGAAGATCGCCGGGATCACACCCGCCATGTTGACCTTGAGCGGCAGGTAGCTGCTCTGGCCGGCATACATCTTGTTGCCCACCTGGCGACGCGGATAGTTCACCGTGAGGCGACGCTGGCCGCGCTCGATGAACACCACGAAGGCCACGGTGGCGATGCCCAGCACGGTCAGGGCCAGCAGCGGCAGGACGTTCCAGGCACCCTCGTTGCGGGCCAGCTCGAAGGCCTGCCCCACGGCGCCCGGAAGGCCGGCGACGATCCCGGAGAAGATCAGCAGCGAGATGCCGTTGCCGATCCCCTTCTCGGTGATCTGCTCGCCCAGCCACATCAGGAACACCGCCCCGGTGACGAAGGTCACGATGGCGGTGAAGTAGAAGCTGAAGTCGGCCGAGTAGGCGATCCCCTGGCTGGCCAGGCCCACCGACATGCCGGTGGCCTGGACCAGGGCCAGCAGCACCGTGCCGTAGCGCGTGTACTGGCTGATCTTGCGACGGCCGGCCTCACCTTCCTTCTTCAGCTGCTCGAGCTGCGGCGAGACCGCGGTCATCAGCTGCATGATGATCGACGCCGAGATGTAGGGCATGATGCCCAGCGCCATGATACTCATGCGCTCCAGGGCACCCCCCGAGAACATGTTGAACATGCCCAGGATGGTACCCTGCTGCTCCCTGAACAAGGCAGCAAGCTGGTCAGGATTGATACCGGGAACGGGGATGTGGGCACCGATACGGTAGACCACGATGGCGAGGAGCACGAAGCGCAGACGCGCCCAGAGTTCACCCAGACCGCTGCCCATCGCCGGCATGTTTCCTGACTTGGCCATTTAGTCCTCTACCTTGCCGCCGGCGGCTTCGATCGCGGCGCGGGCACCCTTGGTGACCTTGATGCCGCGGACCGTGACCGCCTTGTTCAGTTCGCCGGAAAGGATGACCTTCGCATGCTTGGTGGCATCCTTGAGCACGTTGGCGTCCTTGAGGGTGTCCAGGGTGACTTCGTCACCCGCGACCCGGGCCAGCTCGGCCAGGCGGACTTCCTCGGATACCAGCGACTTCGCCGAAGTGAAGCCGAACTTGGGCAGGCGCCGCTGCAGCGGCATCTGACCGCCCTCGAAACCGGGCTTCACGCTGCCGCCGCTGCGCGACTTCAGACCCTTGTGGCCGCGGCCACCGGTCTTGCCCAGACCGGAGCCGATGCCACGGCCGACGCGCTTCTCGGCGTGCTTGGAGCCCGGTGCCGGGCTCAGGCTATTGAGTTTCATGGATTACTCTCCCTCAACACGCACAAGGTAGTTGACCTTGTGGATCATGCCGCGGACGGCAGGGGTGTCTTCCAGTTCAACCGTGTGACCGATGCGACGCAGGCCGAGGCCATTCATGGTGGCCTTGTGCTTGGCCAGTACGCCGATGGTGCTGCGGGTCTGGGTAACCTTGATCGTTGCTGACATCGTGCTTACCCCGTGATCGCTTCGACAGGCAGACCGCGCTTGGCGGCCACGTCTTCCGGCGACTGCAGGGAGGCCAGACCATTGACGGTCGCCCGCACCACGTTCACCGGGTTGGTGGAGCCGTAGCACTTGGCCAGGACGTTGTGCACGCCGGCCAGCTCGAGCACGGAGCGCATGGCACCACCGGCGATGATCCCGGTACCCTCGGAGGCCGGCTGCATGTACACCTTGGAGGCGCCGTGACGGGCCTTGACGGGGTACTGCAGGGTGCCACCGGTGAGGTTCACCTTGACCATGTTGCGGCGGGCCTGGTCCATGGCCTTCTGGATCGCGACCGGCACTTCACGTGCCTTGCCGCGACCGAAGCCTACACGACCGTTACCGTCACCCACGACGGTCAGGGCGGTGAAACCGAAGATTCGGCCACCCTTGACCACCTTGGCGACACGGTTGATCTGCACGAGCTTTTCCTGCAGATCGCCGTTTTGCTGTTCGTTCTTCGCCATCGTAAAACCCTTTAGAATTCCAGGCCGCCTTCACGAGCGGCGTCAGCCAAGGCCTTCACTCGACCGTGGTACTTGAAGCCGGCACGATCGAAGGCCACCTGGGTGATGCCAGCCTGCTTGGCGCGTTCGGCAATCAGCGCGCCCACCTTGGAGGCGGCATCGGAGTTGCCGGTCGCACCCTCGCGAAGGGCCTTGTCCAGCGTGGAAGCGCTGGCGAGGACCTTGCCACCATCCGGCGAGATGATCTGCGCGTAGATGTGGCGGGGGGTACGATTGACGCACAGGCGATACACGCCCAGCTCGCGGATCTTGGCGCGAGCACGGCGGGCACGACGGAGACGAGATTCTTTCTTCGCGTTCATAACCCTGCCTTACTTCTTCTTGGCTTCTTTGCGACGCACCAGCTCGTCGGCGTACCGGACACCCTTGCCCTTGTAGGGCTCGGGCGGACGGAAGGCGCGGATTTCCGCGGCGCACTGGCCCAGCGCCTGCTTGTCCGCGCTCTTCAGCACGATCACGGTGTTCTTCGGCGTTTCCGCCGTGACACCCTCAGGCAGCTGGTAGTCGACCGGGTGCGAGAAGCCCAGTGTAAGATTGAGCGTCTGGCCCTTGGCCTGGGCACGATAACCGACGCCGATGATTTCGAGGGTCTTGGTGAAGCCCTCGCTGACACCGGTGACCAGGTTCTGAACCAGGGCACGGGTGGTACCGACCATTGCCCAGCTCTTCGCGCTTTCGCTCGGCTGGAAGGTCAGCTGTCCCTCTTCCTGACCGATCACCACGTCCTGGTGAACGGTCATGGACAGGGTGCCCTGGCTGCCCTTGACGGACAGCTGGTCACCGTCGAGCTTGATCTCGACGCCTGCGGGCAATTTGACCGGATATTTGGCTACGCGGGACATTCCAAACTCCTAGAATACGGTGCAGATGACTTCACCACCGACACCCGCCTGACGAGCCGCGCGATCCGTCATCACCCCCTTGGAGGTGGTGACGATGGCGACGCCCAGACCTTCGGCGACCTTCGGCAGCGCGTCCTTGCCCTTGTACTGGCGCAGGGACGGCTTGGAAACCCGCTGCAGGTGCTCGATGACCGGCTTGCCCTCGAAGTACCTGAGGGTCACGGTCAGTTCGGGCTTGGCGGACTCGCTGACGGCGAAATCGCCGATGTAGCCCTCTTCTTTCAGCACGCGGGCCACCTCGACCTTCAGGTTGGAGGACGGCATGGAAACCGTCTCCTTGGTGGCCATCTGCGCATTGCGGATACGGGTGAACATATCCGCCAGAGTGTCTTGCATGCTCATTTACGTTGCGCTCCTGATGATTCTACGTGGCGTTACCAGCTGGACTTCTTGAGTCCGGGCACGTCGCCACGCATGGCGGCTTCACGCAGCTTGTTGCGGCCGAGGCCGAACTTGTTGTAGTAGCCGTGCGGACGACCCGTGATGCGGCAGCGGTTGCGCTGACGCACCGGGCTTGAGTCACGCGGCAGCTGCTGCAGCTTGAGCTGCGCGTCGAAGCGCTCTTCGTCAGAAGCGTTCACGTCCTGGATGACCGCCTTGAGCTCGGCACGCTTGGTGGCGTACTTCTCCACCATCTTGGTGCGCTTGAGCTCGCGCTCTACCATGCTTTTCTTTGCCATGATCCCACCCTTATTGCTTGAACGGGAAGTTCAGCGCGCCCAGAAGCGCACGACCTTCTTCATCGGTTTTGGCGGTGGTGGTGATGGTGACATCCAGACCACGGATCCGATCGATCTTATCATATTCGATCTCCGGGAAGATGATCTGCTCACGCACCCCCATGGAGTAGTTGCCACGACCGTCGAAGGACTTCGGGTTGAGACCACGGAAGTCACGAACGCGGGGGATCGCGATATTCACCAGGCGATCGAGGAAGTCCCACATGCGCTCGGAGCGCAGGGTCACCTTGATCCCGATCGGCCAGCCTTCACGCACCTTGAAGCCCGCGATGGACTTGCGTGCCTTGGTCACCAGCGGCTTCTGACCGGAGAGCTTCTCCAGGTCGCCGATGGCATTGTCGATCAGCTTCTTGTCGCTGGTCGCTTCGCCGATACCCATGTTCAGGGTCACCTTGGTGACCCGGGGTACCTGCATCACGTTGGCGTAGCTGAACTGCTCTTGGAGTTTAGCCACCACCTCGTTCTGATAACGTTCTTTCAAGTTCGCCATTTTGCTATCCGACTCGCGTTAGGCGTCGATCTGCGACTGCGTCGACTTGTAGATACGTACCTTGGTACCGTCTTCCTGAACCTGGAAGCCGACGCGATCCGCCTTGCCGGTCTCCTGGTTGAAGATGGCCACGTTGGACGCGTGAATCGGTGCCTCGCGCTCGACGATACCGCCCTGGTTGCCAGCCATCGGGTTGGGCTTGGTGTGACGCTTGATCATGTTCACACCGGACACCACGAAGCGGTTTTCGAGAACCCGCTTGACGGTGCCGCGCTTGCCCTTGTCCTTGCCGGCGATGACGATCACTTCATCGTCACGTTTGATCTTTTGCATATCCGCCTCGCTCCTTACAGCACTTCAGGCGCCAAGGAAATGATCTTCATGAACTTCTCGTTACGAAGCTCACGCGTCACCGGCCCGAAGATACGGGTACCGATCGGCTGATCGTTGGTGTTGTTCAACAACACAGCCGCATTTCCATCGAAGCGGATCAGCGAACCGTCGTTACGACGGACGCCACTACGGGTGCGAACCACCACCGCTTTGAGGACCTGGCCCTTCTTGACCTTGCCACGCGGAATGGCTT
The DNA here is from genome assembly GCF_001886615.1 of Halomonas aestuarii. Classification (NCBI taxonomy): domain Bacteria; kingdom Pseudomonadati; phylum Pseudomonadota; class Gammaproteobacteria; order Oceanospirillales; family Halomonadaceae; genus Halomonas; species Halomonas aestuarii. The sequence continues at coordinate 1,968,148 of NZ_CP018139.1, read as the reverse complement.
CCTTCACCGTGACCTTGATGACGTCACCGACGCGGGCATAGCGACGGTGTGAACCGCCCAGCACCTTGATGCACTGCACCCGGCGCGCTCCGCTGTTGTCGGCGACATCCAGCATTGTCTGAGTCTGAATCATCGGTTTTCTCCAAACCTAATCTGACTGCACTGGATTGACCGGCCTTCGCCGATCAACCCTTGGCCTGTTCGACGACTTCGATCAGGGTCCAGGACTTGTTCTTCGACAGCGGACGGCACTCCTGGATGGAGACCGTGTCGCCGGCCTTGGCCTGGTTCGACTCGTCATGGGCGTGCAGCTTGGTGGAGCGCTTGACGTATTTGCCGTAGATCGGGTGGCGCTCACGACGCTCGATCATCACAACGATGGACTTGTCCATCTTGTCGCTCACCACCTTGCCGGTGAGCGTACGGGCTTTCTTTTCTTCGACCATCTCAGTCACCTGCCTTCTCGTTGAGCACAGTCTTCACGCGGGCGATATCCCGACGAACCTGCTTGAGCAGATGAGTCTGGCTCAGCTGACCGGTGGCCTTCTGCATGCGCAGGTTGAACTGCTCGCGGAGGAGTTCGAAAAGCTGCTCCTGGAGCTGCTCTGCTGACTTTTCACGAATTTCCTGGGCTTTCATCACATCACCGTCCGTTTCACAAAGGTGGTGGAGACCGGGAACTTCTGGGCAGCCAGGGCGAATGCCTCGCGAGCCAGCTCCTCGGAAACGCCTTCGATCTCGTACAGGACCCGACCCGGCTGGATCTGGGCGACCCAGTACTCGACGGAGCCCTTGCCCTTACCCATGCGGACTTCCAGCGGCTTCTTGGAAATCGGCTTGTCCGGGAAGACACGGATCCAGATCTTGCCGCCACGCTTGACGTGACGGGTGATCGCACGACGACCGGCCTCGATCTGACGGGCGGTGACACGGCCCCGGCCAGTGGCCTTGAGGCCATACTCGCCGAAGCTCACCTTGCTTCCGCGGTGTGCCAGGCCACGATTGCGGCCCTTCTGCACCTTGCGGAACTTCATGCGCTTAGGTTGTAACATCGACTCGCTCTCCCCTTACCTGGAACCTTTCTTCTTGGAGGGTGCGGCCTGCGGCTGCTTCGCCTTGGCACGGACCTCCTCGATGCCCCCGAGGATTTCACCCTTGAAGACCCAGACCTTGACACCGATGATGCCGTAGGTGGTCTTGGCCTCGTAGGTGGCGTAGTCGATGTCCGCGCGCAGCGTATGCAGCGGGACGCGACCTTCGCGGTACCACTCGGTGCGGGCAATTTCCGCGCCGCCGAGGCGACCGGAGAGCTGCACCTTGATGCCGCCGGCGCCGAGACGCATGGCGTTCTGGACGGCACGCTTCATGGCACGACGGAACATCACGCGGCGCTCGAGCTGGCCGGCGATGTTCTGCGCGACAAGCTTGGCGTCGAGTTCCGGCTTGCGGACTTCCTCGATGTTGACGTGCACGGGCACGCCCATCATCGCGGTGACGTCACGACGCAGACGGTCGACATCTTCGCCCTTCTTGCCGATCACGATGCCCGGACGGGCAGTGTGAATGGTGATGCGGGCGTTGTTGGCCGGGCGCTCGATGGTGATCTTGCTCACGGAGGCGTTCTTCAGACGCTCTTCCAGGAAGCGACGCACTTCGAGATCGCTGTTCAGCTTGTCGGCATAGGCGCCGCGCTCGGCATACCACACCGAGGTATGGTCCTTGACGATACCCAGGCGAATGCCTGTTGGATTGACTTTCTGACCCATCTGGTCGACTCCTACTTCTCGGCTACCTTGACGGTGATGTGGCAGGTGCGCTTCAGAATGCGATCCGCACGGCCCTTGGCGCGCGGACGGATGCGCTTGAGCGTCATGCCCTCATCGACGCAGATGGTCGAGACACGCAGCTCGTCGATATCCATGCCGTTGTTTTCTTCCGCGTTCGCGATGGCGGACTGCAGCACCTTCTTGACCAGCTTGGAGGCCTTCTTCGGTGAGAAGGTCAGCAGGTCGAGTGCCTCGGCGACCGGTTTACCGCGCACCTGGTCAGCCACCAAACGGGCCTTCTGGGCGGATAAACGAGCGCCACGCAGCTTTGCTGTGACTTCCATCTCTCAATCCTCTCTGGCTTACCGTTTGGCTTTCTTGTCCGCCGCATGACCGCGATAAAGGCGGGTAGCAGCGAATTCGCCCAGCTTGTGGCCAACCATTTCCTCGGAGACGTGCACCGGGACGTGTTGGCGACCGTTATGGACAGCAATGGTGAGCCCGACCATGTTGGGCAGGATCATGGAGCGACGCGACCAGGTCTTGATCGGTTTGCGGTCGCCCTTCTCCACTGCAGTCTCAACCTTCTTCAGCAGATGAAGGTCAATAAAAGGACCTTTCTTCAGTGAACGTGGCACAGCCGTTACCTCTTGATGTCTTGGCGTTGGATCTTATTTCCGGGCCTTGCGGCGACGGATGATCAGCTTGTCGGTGCGCTTGTTCTTGCGGGTCTTGTGGCCCTTGGTGGGGATACCCCACGGAGACACCGGGTGACGCCCGCCGCTGCTGCGGCCTTCGCCGCCGCCGTGCGGGTGATCCACCGGGTTCATGGCCACGCCGCGAACGGTCGGGCGCACCCCTCTCCAGCGCTTCGCACCGGCCTTGCCAAGCTGACGCAGGCTGTGCTCGGAGTTGCTCACTTCCCCCAGGGTCGCGCGGCACTCGGCCAGCACCTTGCGCATCTCGCCGGAGCGCAGACGCAGGGTGGCGTAGTTGCCTTCGCGGGCGACCAGCTGGGCGCTGGTGCCGGCGCTGCGAGCAAGCTGGGCGCCCTTGCCGGGCTTGAGCTCGATGCAGTGCACGGTGGAACCCAGCGGGATGTTGCGCAGCGGCAGCGCGTTGCCCTTCTTGATGGGCGCGTTGACGCCGGACTCGAGACGGTCGCCGGCACTCACGCCACGGGGGGCGATGATGTAGCGACGCTCGCCGTCGAGGTACTTGAGCAGGGCAATGTGTGCGCTGCGGTTCGGGTCATGCTCCAGGCGCTCGACGGTGGCCGGGATGCCATCCTTGGTGCGCTTGAAGTCGATGATCCGATAGTGATGACGGTGACCACCGCCCACGTGGCGGGTGGTGATGCGACCGTAGTTGTTACGGCCACCGGACTTGGACTGCTTCTCGAGGAGCGGCGCGTAGGCGCGGCCCTTGTGCAGTTCCTCACCAACGATCTTGACGACGTGGCGACGACCGGCGGATGTGGGTTTAGTCTTGACGATTGCCATGATCCGTACTCCTGCCCTTATTCGGCGCCAGAGAAGTCTTCAAGCGTCTCGCCGGCGGCCAGTGTCACGTACGCCTTGCGATAACCCTTGCGCTGACCCAGACCCTGCGCGGTGCGCTTGGTCTTGCCCTTCATGTTCAGCACCTGAACACGGTCGACCTTCTTGCCGAACAGCTCCTGAACGGCAGCCTTGATCTCGGGCTTGGTCGCGTCGCTTGCCACCTTGAACACGTACTGGTTGCGCTCGGCGGCCATGGCGGCCTTCTCGGTCACGTGCGGACCGAGCAGAACCTTGAATACACGCTCCTGGTTCATGCCAGCTTCTCCTCGAATTTACGCAGAGCGGAGACGGTGACCAGCACCTTGTCGAAGGCGACCAGGCTCACCGGATCAGCGGCGGCGACGTCCACCACATCCACGTTCGGGATGTTGCGGGCGGCGAGGTACAGGTTCTCGTCGACCTCTTCGGTGACGATCAGCACCTTCTCCAGGTCCAGCTCGGCGAGCTTGGCGGCCAGCTGCTTGGTCTTGGGGGCCTCGACGGCGAACGCATCGACCGCCACCAGACGCTCCTGACGGACCAGCTCGGAGAGGATCGAGCGCATGGCCGCACGGTACATCTTGCGGTTGACCTTCTGGGAATGGTCCTGCGGACGCGCCGCAAAGGTCACGCCGCCGCTGCGCCAGATCGGCGAGCGGATGGTACCGGCACGGGCACGACCGGTGCCCTTCTGGCGCCACGGCTTCTTGCCACCGCCACGCACGTCGGAACGATTCTTCTGGGCACGGGTACCCTGGCGACCACCGGCCAGATAGGCGGTGACAACCTGGTGCACCAGGGCCTCATTGAATTCTTTGCCAAAGGTGGCATCGGATACTTCGACAGTACCGGCGCCTGCACCTGCAAGATTCAGATTCATCGGTAAGTTCCCCTTCAGCCTGCTTTGACGGCGCTGCGCACGATGACATCACTGCCGGTGGCGCCAGGCACGGCACCCTTGATCAGCAGCAGATTGCGTTCGGCGTCGACACGGACGACTTCCAGGCTCTGCACGGTGCAGCGCACATTGCCCATCTGGCCGGCCATCTTCTTGCCCTTGAACACGCGGCCCGGAGTCTGGCACATGCCGATGGAACCCGGCGCGCGATGCGACAGGGAGTTACCGTGGCTGTTGTCCTGGGTGCGGAAGTTCCAGCGCTTGACGGCGCCCTGGAAACCCTTGCCCTTGGAGGTGCCGGTCACGTCGATCATCTGACCAGCTTCGAAGAGGGATACGGTGAGTTCGCCGCCCACTTCCGGAGCCTCGTCGCCTTCGCTCAGGCGGAACTCCATCAGTGAACGACCGGCCTCGACACCTGCCTTGGCGAACTGCCCGGCTTGGGCTTTCGACAGATGCTTGGCCTTGCGGGAGCCAGTTGTCACCTGAACCGCGGCATAGCCGTCGGACTCGACAGACTTCACGCGAGTCACACGGTTAGGCTCAACCTCGATCACGGTCACGGGCACGGAAGCGCCGTCTTCGGTGAAGACGCGGGTCATACCGGCCTTCCTACCGACTAAACCGATAGTCATTCTCAGTCTCCTATAGTGTACGGGGCTATCACCCGCTATGGCTGCCCTTTCCAGAGCATTCCACTAGCACGTTGTGTGGCGCCATCCCGGCGCGGCGGCTGCTGGACGCCTTCCTGTGGAGCGGGCGAACGCTGGGCCGCGAGTGTCTAGTGTGGTATCAGTCGAGCTTGATCTGCACGTCCACGCCGGCGGCGAGGTCGAGCTTCATCAGGGCGTCAACGGTCTTTTCGGTGGGCTCGACGATATCGAGCACCCGCTTGTGGGTACGAATCTCGTACTGGTCGCGCGCGTCCTTGTTGACGTGCGGAGAGATCAGCACGGTGTAACGCTCGCGATTGGTCGGCAGAGGAATCGGACCACGGACCTGGGCGCCGGTACGCTTGGCGGTATCTACGATCTCCGCGGCGGACTGGTCGATCAGGCGATGGTCGAAGGCCTTCAACCGAATGCGAATCTTCTGGTTCTGCATTTGCCCTAACTCCAATGGATTCTGACGGCGCGAGCCGTCAACCCACGCATTCAAAGGATGCGCATTATAGGCACGCCGGCAGTGAGAGTCAAACACTCACTTCCGGTGCGCAGAAAGGGGGCTCCTGGCGGAGCCCCCTTCGATCGATCAAGCAGCGAAACGCTTACTTGATGATCTTGGCCACGACGCCGGCGCCGACGGTGCGGCCACCTTCGCGGATGGCGAAGCGCAGGCCGTCATCCATGGCGATCGGAGCGATCAGGGTGACAACCATCTTGACGTTGTCGCCCGGCATGACCATCTCGACGCCTTCCGGCAGCTCACAGGTACCGGTGATGTCGGTGGTACGGAAGTAGAACTGCGGACGGTAGCCCTTGAAGAACGGAGTGTGACGACCACCCTCGTCCTTGCTCAGCACGTACACCTCGGCCTCGAACTCGGTGTGCGGGGTGATGGTGCCCGGCTTGGCCAGGACCTGACCACGCTCGACGTCGTCACGCTTGGTGCCGCGCAGCAGGGCGCCGACGTTCTCACCGGCACGACCTTCGTCGAGCAGCTTGCGGAACATCTCGACGCCGGTGACGACGGTCTTGACGGTGTCCTTGATACCGACGATCTCGACTTCCTCGCCGGCCTTGACCACGCCACGCTCGACACGGCCGGTGACCACGGTACCGCGACCGGAGATGGAGAAGACGTCCTCGATCGGCATCAGGAACGGCTGATCGATGGCACGCTCCGGCTCCGGGATGTACTCGTCCAGGGCCTTGATAAGGTTGGCAACGGCGGTGGTACCCATGCCGTTGTCGTCCTTGCCTTCCAGGGCCATCAGGGCGGAACCGGTGATGATCGGGGTGTCGTCACCCGGGAAGTCGTACTCGTCGAGGAGTTCGCGGACTTCCATCTCGACCAGCTCCAGGAGCTCCTCGTCGTCGACCATGTCGGCCTTGTTCAGGAACACGACGATGAACGGGACGCCGACCTGGCGAGACAGCAGGATGTGCTCGCGAGTCTGCGGCATGGGGCCGTCAGCGGCAGACACGACCAGGATCGCGCCGTCCATCTGGGCGGCACCGGTGATCATGTTCTTGACGTAGTCGGCGTGCCCCGGGCAGTCCACGTGCGCGTAGTGACGCGTCTCGGACTGATACTCCACGTGAGAGGTGGCGATGGTGATACCGCGCTCACGCTCTTCCGGAGCATTGTCGATGGCGTCGAACTCGCTCCAGTCGCCACCGAACACCTCGGCGGAAACGCGAGTCAGGGCCGCAGTCAGCGTGGTCTTGCCGTGGTCGACGTGACCGATGGTACCGACGTTGACGTGCGGTTTGGAACGTTCAAATTTTTCCTTAGCCACTGCTATAACCTCTTTACGTTAGCTAACGGTTAACCGTTCTGGTTGATGACGGCTTCAACGACGCTGGACGGCGCCTCTTCGTAGTTCGCAAACTCCATGACGTAGCTTGCGCGGCCCTGGGTCTGAGAGCGCAGGTCGGTCGCATAACCGAACATCTCAGCCAGAGGTACCGTGGCGCGGATGACCTTGCCCATGGAGGAGTCATCCATGCCCTGGACGAGGCCACGACGGCGGTTCAGGTCACCCATGACATCACCCATGAACTCCTCGGGGGTCACGACCTCGACCTTCATCACCGGCTCGAGGAGCACGGCCTTCGCCTTCTTGGCACCTTCCTTCACTGCCATGGAAGAGGCAACCTTGAACGCGGTCTCGTTCGAGTCCACGTCATGGTAGGAACCGTCGAACAGCGTGACCTTGACGTCAATCATCGGGTAGCCCGCGATGACACCGTTCTGCAGCTGCTCGTAGGCCCCTTTCTCGACGGCCGGCACGTATTCCTTGGGAACCACGCCGCCAACGATTTCCGAGGCGAACTTGAAGTGCATGTCCTCGTCTTCGCCCTTGTCCTCGGCGGTCAGCGGCTCGATGCGCAGATGCACATGACCGTACTGGCCGCGACCACCGGACTGGCGGACGAACTTGCCTTCCTGCTCGACCTTGTGACGGATGGTCTCGCGATAGGCCACCTGCGGCTTGCCGATGTTGGCATCGACCTTGAACTCGCGACGCATGCGGTCGACGAGGATGTCGAGGTGCAGCTCGCCCATGCCGGAGATGATGGTCTGGCCGGTCTCCTCGTCGGAGCGGACCTGGAAGGAGGGATCCTCCTGGGCCAGCTTGCCGAGGGCCACGCCCATCTTCTCCTGGTCAGCCTTGGACTTCGGCTCGACGGCCACGGAGATGACCGGATCCGGAAATTCCATGCGCTCCAGCACGATCTTGTCGTTCAGGTCGCACAGGGTGTCACCGGTGGTGACGTCCTTCAGGCCGATGCAGGCGGCGATGTCGCCGGCCAGCACTTCCTTGATCTCCTCGCGGGAGTTGGCGTGCATCTGGACGATACGGCCGACGCGCTCCTTCTTCTCCTTGACGGAGTTGTAGACGCTGTCGCCCGACTTCAGCACGCCCGAGTAGACGCGGATGAAGGTCAGGGTGCCCACGAAGGGGTCGGTGGCGATCTTGAACGCCAGGGCGGCGAAGGGCGCGCTGTCGTCCGCCTCGCGGGTGGCGATGGTGCCATCCTTGTCGTCCAGCTCACCCTCGATGGCCTTGACCTCGGTGGGTGACGGCATGTACTCGATGACGCCATCCAGCACGGCCTGCACGCCCTTGTTCTTGAACGCGGAGCCGCAGGTGACCAGGACGATCTCGTTGTCGAGGGTACGACGACGCAGGCCGGCCTTGATCTCCTCGATGGAGAGCTCGCCCTCCTCGAGGTACTTGTCCATCAGCTCTTCGGAGGCTTCGGCGGCGGCCTCGACCATCTCCTCGCGGTACTTCTCGGCGGTCTCCTGGAGCTCGGCCGGAATGTCCACCAGGTCGTAGTTCATCCCGAAGTTGGCCTCGTCCCAGAGGATGGCCTTCATCTGGATGAGGTCGATGACGCCCTTGAACTCGTCCTCGGTGCCCCAGTTGATCTGGATCGGCACGGCGTTGGCACCCAGCTTCTGCTTGAGCTGGTCGACCACCATGAAGAAGTCGGCGCCGGTGCGGTCCATCTTGTTGACGAACACCATGCGCGGAACTTCGTACTTGTTGGCCTGGCGCCAGACGGTCTCGGTCTGCGGCTGGACACCGGACGAGCCACACAGGACGACGACGGCACCGTCGAGCACGCGCAGGGAGCGCTCCACCTCGATGGTGAAGTCGACGTGCCCGGGCGTGTCGATGATGTTGATGCGGTGCTCATCGAACTGCTTGTTCATGCCCTGCCAGAAGCAGGTGGTCGCCGCGGAGGTGATGGTGATGCCACGCTCCTGCTCCTGCTCCATCCAGTCCATGGTGGCGGCGCCCTCATGGACCTCGCCGACCTTGTGGGACAGGCCGGTGTAGAACAGGACGCGTTCGGTGGTGGTGGTCTTGCCGGCGTCGACGTGTGCAACGATACCGATGTTGCGGTAGCGCTTTAGCGGAGTCTTGCGAGCCACGTTGGAACTCCCCGTTGGTTGGCGATGCGCTGGAAACGGCGCACTTAGAAGCGGTAGTGAGAGAAGGCCTTGTTGGCTTCTGCCATACGATGCACGTCTTCACGCTTCTTGACGGCCGAGCCCTTGCCTTCGGCGGCATCGAGCATCTCGCCGGCGAGGCGCAGTACCATGGTCTTCTCGCCACGGCGACGGGCCGCATCGACCAGCCAGCGCATGGCCAGCGCATGACGGCGCGAGGGGCGAACTTCCACGGGCACCTGATAGGTCGCGCCGCCGACGCGGCGGGACTTGACCTCGACCATGGGCTGGATGGCTTCCAGCGCCTTGTCGAAGATCTCCAGCGGCTCTTCCTTGCTGCGCTCGGCAACCCTGTCCAGCGCACCGTAGACGATGCGCTCAGCTACGGACTTCTTGCCGCCGATCATCAGGTGGTTCATGAACTTCGCCAGGCGCTCACTTCCGAACTTGGGATCCGGCAGGATCTCGCGCTTGGCCGCAACTCTTCTTCTAGGCATGATAAGCCCTCATCAAAGGATCCTTCAGGTAAACCCGAGACTCCTGCCGACGGCAGCGCTCGACCTTACTCTTATCAGACCGTGGTCAAAATGGGGTGACTGCTGCGTACGAGGCCGGTCAGACCTTCGGACGCTTGGTGCCGTACTTGGAACGGCCCTGCTTGCGGTTCTGCACGCCGGAGGTGTCCAGGGCGCCGCGCACGGTGTGATAACGCACACCGGGAAGGTCCTTCACACGACCGCCACGGATCAGGACCACGGAGTGCTCCTGGAGGTTGTGGCCTTCACCGCCGATGTACGAGGAGACCTCGTAGCCGTTGGTCAGGCGAACACGGCACACCTTACGCAGTGCGGAGTTCGGCTTCTTCGGGGTGGTGGTGTAGACGCGGGTGCAGACGCCGCGCTTCTGCGGGCAGGCCTGCAGCGCAGGCACGTCGCTCTTGGCGGCCTGGCGCTTGCGCGGCTTGCGCACGAGCTGATTGATCGTTGCCATGGTGTGTAGCTGACTCCAATGGGTTGCCTTGCCTTTTCCAGCAGGTGCGGGCGCACCCGCCCCACTGTTAAAGGCTGCGCATTCTAATGGCTGACGGGGCGCGTCGTCAAGCCCGCGCCTTCCGGGGAAGGCGCGGGCAGGGACGCGGGCGTCAGATCTCGTCGTCGTCCGAGTCCAGCGCGGTGAGCTGGGCGCCCAGCTCCTGCTCGACGTCGTAGGCCGACGGGTGGAGCATCCGCTCGGCGTCTTCACGCTTGCGGCGACGCTCCGCGTGGTGGGTGAGGCCGGTACCGGCCGGGATCAGGCGCCCCACCACCACGTTCTCCTTGAGGCCACGCAGGTAGTCACGCTTGCCGGTCACCGCCGCCTCGGTCAGCACCCGCGTGGTCTCCTGGAAGGAGGCCGCGGAGATGAACGACTCGGTGGCGAGGCTCGCCTTGGTGATACCCAGCAGCAGCCGCTGGTACTTGGCCGGGAACTTCTCTTCCTGCTCCAGCCGGGCGTTCTGCTCGAGCACGCGGACCAGCTCGGCCTGGTCGCCCGGGATGAAGTCGCTGTCGCCGGCATCGGTGATCTCCACCTTGCGCAGCATCTGACGCACGATCACCTCGATGTGCTTGTCGTTGATGCCCACGCCCTGCAGGCGGTAGACGTCCTGCACCTCGGCGGTGATGTACTTGGCCAGCTCGGCGATGCCCAGCAGGCGCAGGATGTCGTGCGGGTTGCTCGGGCCGTCCGAGATCACCTCGCCCTTCTCGACCGACTCGCCCTCGAACACCGCGATCTGGCGCCACTTCGGGATCAGCATCTCGAAGGGATCGCCGTCTTCCGGGGTGATCGTCAGACGACGCTTGCCCTTGGTCTCCTTGCCGAAGCTGATCACGCCGCTGATCTCGGCGAGGATGGCCGGCTCCTTCGGCTTGCGCGCCTCGAACAGGTCGGCGACACGCGGCAGACCGCCGGTGATGTCCTTGTTGCCGGTGGCCTCGACCGGGATGCGGGCGACGACCTCGCCGATGCCGATGTGCGCGCCGTTGTCGACGGTGATGATGGCCTTGCCGGGCAGCGGGTACTGCACCGGGGTGTCGGAACCGGTGACGGTGACCGACTTGCCGGCCGCGTCGGTCAGCATGATCAGCGGACGCTTATCACGGCCCGCCATGGGACGTGCCGCCGACTCGATCACCTCGATGGAGGAGAGACCGGTCATCTCGTCCACGCTGCGGTGCATGGTGACGCCCTCGTCGAGGTCGGCGTACTGCACCTGGCCCTCGGCCTCGGCAATGATCGGGTGGGTGTGCGGATCCCACTTGGCCACGGACTGGCCGGCCTCGACGCTGTCGCCATCGCGGACGTCCAGCTCGGCCCCGTAGGGGAGCTTGTAGTACTCGCGCTCGCGGCCGTGGTCGTCGGCGACGGCCAGGGCGCTGGAGCGGGAGACCACCACCAGCTTGCCGTCGCTGCGCTCGACGTGCTTGATGTTGTGCAGGCGCACCTTGCCGCCGTGCTTGACCTGGACGCTGTCCACCGCGGAGGCACGAGAGGCCGCCCCGCCGATGTGGAAAGTCCGCATGGTCAGCTGGGTGCCCGGCTCGCCGATGGACTGGGCGGCGATGACGCCCACGGACTCGCCGATGTTCACCTGGTGACCGCGCGCCAGGTCACGGCCGTAGCAGGCCGAGCAGACGCCGTGGGCGGTCTGGCAGGTGATGGTCGAGCGCACCACGATCTCGTCGACGCCCATGGTGTCGAGTTCGGCACACCAGGCCTCGTCGAGCAGGGTGCCGCGCGGGATCAGCACGTCCTCGCTGGCCGGGTCCACCACGTCCTGGGCGACCACACGGCCGAGCACGCGCTGGGCCAGGGAGACGATGATGTCGCCGCCCTCGATCACCGGGTGCAGGGTCAGGCCCTTCTCGGTGCCGCAGTCCGGCTCGGTGATGACCATGTCCTGGGCCACGTCGACCAGGCGACGGGTCAGGTAACCGGAGTTGGCGGTCTTGAGTGCCGTGTCCGCCAGGCCCTTCCGCGCGCCGTGGGTCGAGATGAAGTACTGCAGGACGTTCAGGCCCTCGCGGAAGTTCGCGACGATCGGCGTCTCGATGATCGAGCCGTCCGGCTTGGCCATCAGGCCGCGCATGCCCGCCAGCTGGCGGATCTGGGCGGCACTACCCCGGGCGCCGGAGTCGGCCATGATGAAGACGCTATTGAAGGAGTCCTGCTCGACCTCCTTGCCCTCGCGGTCCACCACGGTCTCCTTGGAGATCCCGGTCATCATCGCCTTGGCCACCTGGTCGTTGGCCCGGGCCCAGATATCGATGACCTTGTTGTACTTCTCGCCAGCGGTGACGAGACCGGAGGAGAACTGGTCCTCGATCTCCTTCACCTCGTCCTCGGCCGCCTCGACGATCTCGGCTTTCTCGTCCGGGATGACGAAGTCGTTGACGCCGATGGAGGCGCCGGACCAGGTGGCCAGGCGGAAACCGGTGTACATCAGCTGGTCGGCGAAGATCACCGTCGGCTTGAGGCCGGCGCGGCGATAGACCTCGTTGATCAGCCTGGAGATGGCCTTCTTCTTCATCGGCTGGTCGACCAGCTCGAAGGGCACGCCGTCGGGGAGGATGCGGAACAGCAGCGCACGGCCGACGGTGGTGTCGTAGATGCGACGCTGATGGCGCTCCTCGCCGGTCTCCTCGTCGAACTCGACCTCGTCCAGGCGCACCTTGACGCGGGCGTGCATCGACACGCTCTGGGTGCCGAAGGCGCGCTCCACCTCGTCGAGGCCGGAGAACACCATACCCTCGCCCTTGGCGTTGATGCGCTCGCGAGTCATGTAGTACAGCCCCAGCACCACGTCCTGGGACGGCACGATGATCGGCTCGCCGTTGGCCGGTGACAGCACGTTGTTGGTGGCCATCATCAGCGCGCGGGCCTCGAGCTGGGCTTCCAGGGTCAGCGGCACGTGGACCGCCATCTGGTCACCGTCGAAGTCGGCGTTGTAGGCGGCACACACCAGCGGGTGCAGCTGGATCGCCTTGCCCTCGATCAGCAGCGGCTCGAAGGCCTGGATGCCGAGGCGGTGCAGGGTCGGAGCGCGGTTGAGCAGCACGGGGTGCTCGCGGATGACGTCGGCGAGGATGTCCCACACCTCCGGCAGCTCGCGCTCGACCATCTTCTTGGCGGCCTTGATGGTGGAGGCATAGCCCAGGGACTGCAGCTTGGAGTAGATGAACGGCTTGAATAGCTCCAGCGCCATCTTCTTCGGCAGGCCGCACTGGTGCAGGCGCAGGGTCGGGCCGACGGTGATGACCGAGCGGCCGGAGTAGTCCACGCGCTTGCCCAGCAGGTTCTGGCGGAAACGCCCCTGCTTGCCCTTGATCATGTCGGCGAGCGACTTCAGCGGGCGCTTGTTGGAACCGGTGATGGCCCGGCCGCGACGACCGTTGTCGAGCAGCGCGTCCACCGACTCCTGCAGCATGCGCTTCTCGTTGCGCACGATGATGTCAGGCGCATTGAGGTCGAGCAGCCGCTTGAGGCGGTTGTTGCGGTTGATCACGCGACGATAGAGGTCGTTGAGATCGGAGGTCGCGAAGCGGCCGCCGTCCAGCGGGACGAGCGGGCGCAGGTCCGGCGGCAGCACCGGCAGCACCTCCATGACCATCCACGCCGGATCGTTGCCCGAGCCCTGGAAGGCCTCGAGCAGCTTGAGCCGCTTGGAGAGCTTCTTGATCTTGGTCTCGGAGTTGGTCTGCGGGATCTCCTCGCGCAGGCGACCGATCTCCTCCTCGAGATCGATGTCCTTGAGCAGCGCCTGGACCGCCTCGGCGCCCATGCGGGCGTCGAAGTCGTCACCGAACTCCTCGAGGGCCTCGAAGTACTGCTCGTCGTTGAGCAGCTGGCCGCGCTCGAGGGTGGTCATGCCCGGATCGATGACCATGAAGCTCTCGAAGTAGAGCACCCGCTCGATGTCACGCAGGGTCATGTCCAGGAACATGCCGATGCGGGACGGCAGCGACTTGAGGAACCAGATGTGGGCGACCGGGCTCGCCAGCTCGATGTGGCCCATCCGCTCGCGGCGCACCGCGGCCTTGGTGACCTCGACGCCGCACTTCTCGCAGATGATGCCGCGGTGCTTCATGCGCTTGTACTTGCCGCACAGGCACTCGTAGTCCTTCACCGGACCGAAGATCTTGGCGCAGAACAGGCCGTCCCGCTCCGGCTTGAAGGTGCGGTAGTTGATGGTCTCCGGCTTCTTGACCTCGCCGTAGGACCAGGAGCGAATCATGTCCGGCGACGCCAGCGTGATCTTGATCGCGTCGAACTCTTCGGACTGAGACTGCGATTTGAGGACTTTCACCAAATCTTTCATGGGGTCGGCTCCGTTGCGGAGTTGTCATGGGCGGGGGCGTTGCCGCCCCCGCGGACCGTCATTCTGTGAAGCGCAGGCGGTGCAGCCTCAGCTCTCCAGCTCGATATCGATGCCCAGCGAGCGGATTTCCTTCACCAGCACGTTGAAGGATTCCGGCATGCCCGCCTGCATGGTGTGGTCGCCGTCCACGATGCTCTTGTACATCTTGGTGCGACCCTCCACGTCGTCGGACTTGACGGTGAGCATCTCCTGGAGCGTGTAGGCCGCGCCGTAGGCCTCCAGGGCCCAGACCTCCATCTCCCCGAAACGCTGGCCCCCGAACTGCGCCTTGCCGCCCAGCGGCTGCTGGGTGACCAGCGAGTAGGAGCCGGTGGAACGCGCGTGCATCTTGTCATCCACCAGGTGGTTCAGCTTGAGCATGTACATGTAGCCCACCGTCACCGGACGGTCGAAGGCATCGCCGGTACGCCCGTCGTAGAGCGTCATCTGGCCGGAATCCGGCAGGTCGGCGAGGCGCAGCAGGTGCTTGATCTCGCCCTCCTGGGCACCGTCGAACACCGGCGTGGCCATCGGTACGCCGCCCTTGAGGTTCTTCGCCAGGGCGATCACCTCGTCGTCGGAGAGCGAGTCGATGTCCTCGACGCGGGTTCCCTCGCTGGCGTTGTAGACCTGACCCAGGAACTCGCGGATCTGGCCGACCTGCTGCTCCCGGGCGTCGCGCAGCATGTGCTCGATCTTGACCCCGAGGCCGCGCGCGGCCATGCCCAGGTGGGTCTCGAGGATCTGACCGACGTTCATCCGCGACGGCACGCCCAGCGGGTTGAGCACCACGTCGATGGGCTCGCCGTTGTCGTCGAAGGGCATGTCCTCGATCGGCATGATCGCGGAGATGACGCCCTTGTTGCCGTGACGGCCGGCCATCTTGTCGCCCGGCTGCAGGCGGCGCTTGATCGCCAGGTAGACCTTGACGATCTTCAGCACGCCCGGCGCCAGGTCGTCGCCCTGGGTCAGCTTGCGCTTCTTGTCCTCGAACCGCTCGTCCATCTCCTTGCGACGATTCTCGAGCTGTTCGTCGGCCTGGGCCAGCAGCTCGTTGAAGGTCTCGTCCTGCATGCGCAGCTTGAACCACTGCTGACGCGGCAGCTCCTCGAGGTAGCTGTCGGAGAGCACGTCGCCCTTCTTCAGCTTCGGACCGCCATTGACGACCTGGCCGGAGAGGGTGCGCTTCAGACGCTCGAAGGTGGCGTCCTCGGCGATGCGGTAGGTCTCCTGCAGGTCCTTGCGGACCTCGTCGAGCTGCATCTGCTCGATGGACAGCGCCCGCGAGTCCTTCTCCACGCCGTCACGGGTGAAGACCTGAACGTCGATGACGGTGCCCTTCATGCCGGTGGGGGCACGCAGGGAGGTGTCCTTCACGTCGGAGGCCTTCTCGCCGAAGATCGCGCGCAGCAGCTTCTCTTCCGGCGTCAGCTGGGTCTCGCCCTTGGGCGTGACCTTGCCGACCAGGATGTCGCCGGCGCCGACCTCGGCCCCGATGTAGACCACCCCGGCCTCGTCCAGCTTGCCGAGCGCCGACTCGCCGACATTGGGGATGTCGGAGGTGATCTCCTCCGGCCCCAGCTTGGTGTCGCGGGAGACGCAGGTCAGCTCCTGGATGTGGATGGTGGTGAAGCGATCTTCCTGGACCGCCCGCTCGGAGAGCAGGATGGAGTCCTCGAAGTTGTAGCCGTTCCAGGGCATGAAGGCGATGCGCATGTTCTGGCCCAGGGCCAGGTCGCCCATGTCCACGGAGGGACCGTCCGCCAGGATGTCGCCGCGGCTCACCCGGTCACCCGGGCGCACGATCGGGCGCTGGTTCTGGCAGGTGTTCTGGTTCGAGCGCAGGTACTTGGTCAGGTTGTAGATGTCGACGCCGGCCTCGCCGCCGATGATCTCGTCCTCGCTGACCCGCACCACGATGCGCTTGGCGTCGACCGAGTCGATCACCCCGCCACGACGGGCCACCTCGCAGACACCGGAGTCGCGGGCGACGAAGCGCTCCATGCCGGTGCCCACCAGGGGCTTGTCGGCACGCAGGGTCGGCACCGCCTGGCGCTGCATGTTTGCCCCCATCAGGGCGCGGTTGGCGTCATCGTGCTCGAGGAACGGGATCAGGGCCGCGGCCACGGAGACCACCTGGCGCGGCGACACGTCCATCAGGGTCACCTGCTCGGGACGCATGAAGGTGGTCTCGCCGCGATGGCGGACCTGCACCAGGTCGTCGACCAGCTTGCCGGACTCGTCCACGGTCGCGGAGGCCTGGGCGATGACGAAGTCGCCCTCTTCGATGGCCGAGAGGTGCACCACGTCGTCGGTCACCTGGCTGTCCACGACCTTGCGGTACGGCGTCTCGAGGAAGCCGTAGCTGTTGGTGTGGCTGTAGGTGGCCAGCGAGTTGATCAGCCCGATGTTCGGGCCTTCCGGCGTCTCGATCGGGCAGAGGCGGCCGTAGTGGGTGGCGTGAACGTCACGCACCTCGAAGCCGGCCCGCTCTCGGGTCAGGCCGCCCGGGCCGAGCGCGGAGACGCGGCGCTTGTGGGTGACCTCGGAGAGCGGGTTGTTCTGGTCCATGAACTGCGAAAGCTGGCTGGACCCGAAGAACTCCTTGACCGCCGCCGCGACGGGCTTGGCGTTGATCAGGTCCTGGGGCATCAGGCCCTCGCTCTCCGCCATGGAGAGGCGCTCCTTGACGGCGCGCTCGACGCGCACCAGGCCCACGCGGAACTGGTTCTCGGCCATCTCGCCGACGCAGCGGATGCGCCGGTTGCCCAGGTGGTCGATGTCGTCGACGTCGCCGAAGCCGTTACGGATGGCGATCATCTCGCGCAGCACGTCGAGGATGTCGCCCTGGTCGAGGACGCCGGAACCGGTGTCGCTGTCGCGACGCAGGCGACGGTTGAACTTCATGCGACCCACGCCCGACAGGTCGTAGCGGTCCTCGCTGAAGAACAGGTTGTTGAACAGCGTCTCGGCGGCCTCCTTGGTGGGCGGCTCGCCGGGGCGCATCATGCGGTAGATCTCGACCAGCGCCTCGAGGCGGGACCCGGTGGTGTCCAGCTTGAGGGTGTCGGAGATGAAGGGACCACAGTCGAGATCGTTGGTGTAGAGGGTCTCGAGGGTGGTGATGCCGGCCTGGCCGAGCTTCTCCAGCAGCTCCGGGGTGATCTCGGCGTTGCAGGGGCAGATCAGCTCGCCGGTGTTCGGGTCGACCTGATCCTTGGCCAGGGTCTTGCCGAAGAGGTAGTCCATCGGCACGTCGAGGCGCTCGAGGCCGGCCTTGTCCAGCTGGCGGATGTGCTTCTGGGTGACCCGGCGGCCCTCCTCGACGATCACGTTGCCCTCGCCATCCTTGATGTCGAAGGTGGCGGTCTCGCCGCGCAGGCGCGACGGCACCAGCTCCACGGAGAAGCCGGACTTCTCGATGTGGAAGGTGCTGAACTCGAAGAACTCGGCGAGGATCTCCTCGGCGCTCATGCCCAGGGCGCGCAGCAGCACCGTGGCCGGCAGCTTGCGGCGACGGTCGATGCGCACGAAGACGCTGTCCTTGGGGTCGAACTCGAAGTCGAGCCAGGAGCCGCGGTAGGGAATCACGCGGGCGGAATAGAGCAGCTTGCCGGAGGAGTGGCTCTTGCCCTTGTCATGGTCGAAGAACACGCCCGGGGAGCGGTGCAGCTGGGAGACGATGACCCGCTCGGTACCGTTGATGACGAAGGTACCGTTCTCGGTCATCAGGGGGATCTCCCCCATGTAGACTTCCTGCTCCTTGATGTCCTTGATCGCCTTGTTCGACGAATCCTTGTCGTAGATGATCAGGCGGACCTTGACGCGCAGGGGGGCCGAATAGGTGACGCCACGCAGCTGGCACTCCTTGACGTCGAAGGCCGGAGTGCCGAAACGGTAGCTGACATACTCCAGGGCAGCATTGCCGGAGAAGCTCGCGATCGGGAAGACCGACTTGAAGGCGGCGTGCAGGCCGATCTCCATGCGTTCTTCGGGTGAGCGATCCTGCTGGAGAAACTCGTAGTAGGAATCAAGCTGGATGGCCAGCAGGTAAGGCACATCCATCACTTGGGGCAGTTTGCCGAAATCCTTGCGGATGCGTTTTTTCTCAGTGTATGAGTAAGCCATCTGTATTCCCCAGCTTGTTCACCATGGGTGACCGATGCGTGTCGGCGTCACCCGACGGGTACGGCTCCGTCAGGCGCTGACGGCAAGCCTCCACCAGGAGGCTCGCCGTCGGAATTCGGCTAGCGGTGGCCCGAGGGCAACCGTCTAGTGACAACAGAAAAAGGCCGGCAGCGGGTGTCCCGCCACCAGCCGTGGAAGCTTACGCAGCGCGTGAAGCCATGGGCACAAGGGTTACTTGAGCTCCACGCTCGCGCCGGCTTCTTCCAGCTTCTTCTTCGCTGCTTCGGCGTCGTCCTTGGACATGGCTTCCTTGATGGTCGCCGGTGCGCCGTCGACGGCACCCTTGGCTTCCTTCAGGCCCAGGCCGGTGATCTCGCGGACGGCCTTGATCACGTTGACCTTCTTGTCGCCAGCGCCGGTCAGCACCAGGTCGAATTCGGTCTGCTCTTCCTCGACGGCGGCTTCGCCGCCACCCGGGCCGGCCACGACGGCAGCGGCGGCAGAGACACCGAACTTCTCTTCCATGGCCTCGATCAGCTCGGCCACTTCCATCACGGACATGTCGGCGACGGCGTTGATGATGTCTTCTTTGGTCAGTGCCATTGTCTAGATTCCTAACTTTGCGGGAGCCTCGGCATCGCGATGGCTCGGGGATTCAATGTTCGATTCAGGCTGAGCGCAAGAGTTTGCCGTTCAGGCGGCCTCTTCCTGCTTCTGGTCGCGCAGCGCCGCAAGGGTACGGACCAGCTTGCCGGCAGAAGCTTCCTTCATGACGGACATCAGCTTGGCGATCGCCTCATCGTAGGTCGGCAGGGTTGCCAGACGGTCGATGTCGCTTGCCGGGATCAGCTCGCCTTCGTAGGCCAGCGCCTTGACCTCGAACTCCTTCTGACCCTTGGCGAACTCCTTGAACAGGCGGGCGGCAGCGCCCGGATGCTCGTAGGAGAAAGCCAGCATGGTCGGACCGGAGAAGGTCTCGTCCAGAATCTCCCAGGGAGTTCCAGACAGGGCGCGGCGTGCCAGGGTGTTGCGGACAACACGGATCTGCACGCCATTCTCGCGGGCCTGCTTGCGCAGGTCGGTCATCGCGCTGACCGCGACGCCGCGAGAATCGGCAACTACGACGGAGAGTGCATCCTTGGCCGCTTCACTGACCTCGGCAACGATTGCCTTCTTGCCTTCGAGTGCTAGTGGCACAGTGATCACTCCTTCGTGCCGGAACCTCGCGAGAGGATTCCGGTGGTTACCATCTCTCCCGACCGGAGGTCGGGAGTCCTGGGTGATGGTGCTCACCAGAGATCTGGCGGCCACACCATCTGCGCAGGCCTTCCCGGGGGAAGATTAAGCCGCTCTTCCGGGGAGGAGCGGCGCCTGCGGTCTTTGACGGTGCCCCGCCGGCGAGGATAGCCCGGCACGGGGACCGCAAAGTTCCTGCAATCGTCTCGATCGCCGCCCGGTCAGACCAGGGCGGAATGATCGATGGTCAGACCCGGGCCCATGGTGGTGGACAGGGTGACCTTCTTCAGATAGATACCCTTGGACGTGCTCGGCTTGAGCTTCTTCAGGTCGGCGACCAGCGCCTCCAGGTTGCCCTGGATGGCGGCAGCGTCGAAGTCGACCTTGCCCAGAGTGGTATGGATGATGCCGTTCTTGTCGGTACGGAAGCGCACCTGACCGGCCTTGGCGTTCTTGACCGCGGTGGCCACGTCCGGAGTCACGGTGCCGACCTTGGGGTTCGGCATCAGGCCGCGCGGACCGAGGATCTGGCCCAGCTGGCCGACGACGCGCATGGCGTCCGGCGAGGCAATGACCACGTCGAAGTCCAGCTGGCCCTTCTTGACCTGCTCGGCCAGGTCGTCCATGCCGACGATGTCGGCACCGGCTTCCTTGGCGGCATCGGCGTTGGCACCCTGGGTAAAGACGGCGACACGCACGTCCTTGCCGGTACCGTTGGGCATGACGGTGGCGCCACGCACGACCTGGTCGGATTTCCGCGGGTCGACGCCCAGGTTGATGGCGACGTCCAGGGACTCCTTGAACTTGACGGTGGACAGCTCGGAGAGCAGGGCCACGGCCTCGTCGAGGGAGTAGGCCTTGTTGGCGTCAACCTTCTCGCGAATCTGCTGTGCGCGCTTGGTAAGCTTGGCCATGATCAGAGACCCTCCACGTTCAGGCCCATGCTGCGGGCGCTACCGGCAATGGTACGCACCGCGGCGTCGAGGTCGGCAGCCGTCAGATCGGGCTCCTTGGTCTTGGCGATCTCCTCGAGCTGCTCGCGGGTCACGGTACCGACCTTCTTCTTGTTCGGCTCGCCGGAGCCAGACTTGATGCCAGCCGCCTTCTTCAGCAGGACCGCCGCGGGCGGGGTCTTGGTGATGAAGGTGAAGCTGCGGTCGGAATAGACGGTGATGACCACGGGCGTCGGCAGACCCGGCTCGATGTCCTGGGTCGCGGCGTTGAAGGCCTTGCAGAACTCCATGATGTTGACACCGTGCTGACCCAGCGCGGGACCCACGGGGGGACTCGGGTTGGCCTTGCCAGCTGCGACCTGCAGCTTGATGTAAGCCTGTACTTTCTTGGCCATGATGGACTCCAGTTGGGTAGTAGCGCCTTTCGGCTCCCCGGGTTACACGGCCACCCGCGGGTGGCCGCCACGAAAACAGTGCGGCCGGAAGGTTACTCCTTCTCGACCTGGGCAAACTCCAGCTCGACGGGCGTGGAACGACCGAAGATGAGCACGCTGACCTGGACGCGGCTCTTGTCGTAATTGACCTCCTCGACGACCCCGTTGAAGTCGGCGAAGGGCCCGTCGATGACGCGGACCGACTGCCCCGGCTCGAACACCGTCTTGGGCCGCGGCTTGTCGGTACCGTCCTTCACCCGGCTGAGGATCGCGTCCGCCTCGCGCTGAGTGATGGGGGCCGGCTTCTCCTTGGTGCCGCCGATGAACCCCATGACACGCGGGGTCTCGTTGACCAGGTGCCAGGTCTCGTCATCCATCTCCATCTCGACCAGCACGTAGCCGGGATAGAACTTGCGCTCGCTCTTGCGGCGCTTGCCGTCACGCACCTCGACGACTTCTTCGGTCGGCACCAGGATCTCGCCGAAGCGGTCCTCCATGCCATACATCTTCACGCGCTCGATGAGCGAGCGCATGACATGCTTCTCGAAGCCGGAGTAGGCGTGGACGACATACCAACGCTTGGACATGAAAACTCCTAACCGATGACGCCGGACATCGCCCAGCCAAGAAGGGTGTCGATGAGCCAGAGCATCAGCCCGACCACGAGCACGGCCACCAGCACGATGGCGGTGGTCTGAATGGTCTCGGGCCGTGTCGGCCAGACGACGCGCTGAATTTCCTTCTTCGCACTCCTGGCGAGCTCGAGCAGATCACGACCCTTGGCCGTGGTCAGCGCCACCAGTGCCGCCGCCACGCTGAGCGCGACGACACCGAGCACACGATAGAGAAGTGCCTGATCGGCAAAATAGGTATTGCCGACCACGGCAAGGACCAGCAAAGTGACGATAACCGCCCACTTGAGTCCGTCGTGGCGCGACTCCTGCACCTCGGCGTTATGCTTCATGAAAACGAGACTCCTCAGGGTGCGGCAATCGAAACATGAAAGTATATGAGATCTCGCCAGCCTGGGGAAGACTGGCAGGCCAGGAGGGAATCGAACCCCCAACCTGCGGTTTTGGAGACCGCTGCTCTGCCAATTGAGCTACTGGCCTGTATCTGCTTCCGCGACCACCCTTTGCAGGCGGCCTGCACGACAGCGGGCGCCATGATAGCGAAAGCCCTGTCGCCTGGCAACCCCTTCCCGGCACGACATGGCCCCGGAGAAGAAAAAGAGAAGGCGAGCCGCGGCTCGCCTTCTCGATATGGAGCTCATGGACGGATTTGAACCGTCGACCTCACCCTTACCAAGGGTGTGCTCTACCCCTGAGCTACATGAGCACAACTGATGGTATCAGCGCGTGATACCTGGAGCGGGCAGCGGGGATCGAACCCGCATCATCAGCTTGGAAGGCTGAGGTTCTACCATTGAACTATGCCCGCCGACCCACTCTTGCTGCCGGCAACCGACGCATCGGGAGCGGCTGAAACTGGTGGAGGGGGAAGGATTCGAACCTTCGAAGCTTTCGCGGCAGATTTACAGTCTGCTCCCTTTGGCCACTCGGGAACCCCTCCAACTGGCGGTGCATTCTACCGCCTCTGCTTCCGGTGTCAAGTCTCTGTTTTAACAGGATCTTGATCGGGCGTGACACGCGTGCCGACCCGCCTTCCCGGAACGCGGCGCATTTTGTCAAAGCAGCATCGAGAATGCAAGGGCGGCACGTATCTTTTCCATCGCGACGGGCGAGGGGACCCGTGGCGCCCCTGACAGGCGCCCCGCCCGCTCGGCCGCCGTCAGCGGGAAGCAGGCCTCGAGCCCACCGTAGACCATGTCCGGCCAGACCGCATGGGGCACCTGGATCCCCCGCGACACCACCCGGGCATCGCCGCCGGTCAGCAGCATCGGCAGCGCGACGTCCTGCTGGTCGCACACCTCGCTGTAGATGCGATTGACCGCACTGACCGCCGCCATGTAGATGCCGTGGTTGACCGCCTCCACGGTGCGCCGGCCCGGCTCGAGCAGCTCCTCCGCCTCGCTGTCCGGGTCGATGGCCACGTTGCGGGTGCCGAGCTTGAGGCTCTCCTTCATCAGGCGCAGCCCCGGGATGATGTAGCCCCCGAGATGCCGGCCGCCGGGCAGCACGAAGTCCACCGTGATGGCGCTGCCGCAATCAACCGCGCAGCAACCCCCCGCCAGCTGGTAGCCCGCCAGGGCCCCCATCCAGCGATCCACCCCGAGCTTGCCCGGCTCCTCGTAGCCGTTGGAGACGCCCAGCGCCTCGTGGGTGGAGCGGGCCACGTGGACGGTGCCGACCCGGCGGCGCAGCAGGCCCACGGTCTCCTGCAGGACGGCCTTGCGCGCCACGCTGGAGATGCGCACCGCCTCGACCACGTCGAGGTCGGGGATATCGGCGCCCGGTCGCCACTCTTCGCGGGTCCAGACCGCCCCGCGTGAACGGATCTCGCTGCTGTCGGCATCCTTGAGTCGCCACTTCGACAGGGTGTTGCCGATATCCAGGTCGAGGATCATGCCCGTCTCCGCACGCTGATTTCACCACCGGCCAGCCGCCGCTCCCGCTCGCCCTGGCGTACCCAGAGGTTGCCGGCGGCATCCACGTCGCCGGCGACGGCCGGCTCGCGCTCGCCCCCCTGCAGGATGTCCACCTCGCAGCCGGCGAAGGCGTGTCGTGCGTTCCAGGCCTCCTGCCAGGCCGCGAACCCCTGCTGCTCGAAGCTCACCAGCAGCGGCAGCAGCTCGTCCAGCAGCTCCACGGCCAGGGCATTGCGCGAGAGGCCCGGCACCTTGTCGTGGACCGCGGCGACGGCCTGGCCGATGCCCTCGCGAAAGGTCGGGGGCAGCTCGACGTTGATGCCCATGCCGACCACGACCTCGCAGGGGCCGGAGGCGTCGCCGCTGATCTCGACCAGGATGCCCGCCAGCTTGCCCAGCTCCCCGCCGGGGCCCTCCAGCAGCACGTCGTTGGGCCACTTGAGCCGTGGCCTGGCGCCGTGGCGCTCGAGCACCCTGGCGAGCACCACGCCGAGCGCCAGGCTCAGCCCCTCCAGGGCGGCCACGCCCGACTCGACCCGCCAGCCGATCGACAGCATCAGGGTGCGGCCCCAGGGCGTGACCCAGGTGCGCCCCCGGCGGCCCCGCCCGTCGCTCTGCTGCTCCACCAGGCAGACTTCGCCATGCCCGGCTCCCTGGGCGAAGCGCTCGCGCAGGTAGGCGTTGCTGGAGGGCAGGGTCTCCTCGACGAACAGCCGCGCGAGGTGGGGGCGGGACGCGGGCGAGAGGCCCGCCACGATGGCGCGGCCGTCGAGCAGCTCCAGGCGCTCGGCCAGGCGGTATCCCTGGCCCTTCACCGCCTCCAGGGGGATGCCCAGGGATTCCAGTTTCTGTAACTGCTTCCACACGGCCGCCCGCGAGACGCCCAGCTGCTCGCCCAGCCGCTCGCCGGAGTGGAACTCGCCATCGCTCAACAGGCGGATCAGGTCCCCGATGGTCATGCACACCTTCCCGCCGCAAAAGGGCCATTCTAGCGGATGGCGCCGCGCCCCGGAAATCGCCTCGACCAATTCGCTAGGCGGGCGGCGGCTTGGGTGACCGTCCATCGGGTCGGCTCATCTGCCGGACAACACCCAGGTCTGCAGCGCATGGGGCGGGGTCGTCACGGCATGGGCGGCCTCGCCGAGGCGCAGCGACCAGTCGACCGCCGCCTCGCTGGCATTCAGCACCACCAGCACGCAGGTGCCGTCCTCCCGCGCGAAGGCCACGTGGTCGAGACGATCCGTCGCGGCGGCCGAGAGGATCCTCACGCTGCCGGGCGGCACGAAGCGCGCGACGTGGCCCAGGGCGTGGAAGGACGGCTGCCACTCGAACCGCCCCTGCCGGGGATCCACCAGCGCGGGGGCCGAACAGAGGTTGTCGACGTGATTGGGTCCGCCCGAGGTGTCCAGCGCCAGGTTCCAGTCGATCCAGCCCTGACACCAGCGGCGCAGGTCATGGATCATCGACCGGGCATAGCGCTCGGCCACAGCCCACTCGCCGGAATGCGGCCCGCCCTCCTGGCACCCCTCGGTGAACAGCAGCCCCTTGTCGGGGAAGGCGTCATGCACGGCCTGGACGTTGTCGAAGCACTCCTCCATGTACCAGTGGTAGCCAGCCCCCCAGACGAAGCGGGCGGACTCGGGGTCGCCGAGGATCGTCTGCGCCCGCTCATACAGATTGTCGCGATTGTGATCCCAGCAGACGATGCGCACCTCGCCGAGCCCGGCCTCGGCGAGCGCCGGCCCCAGGTGCTGGCGGATGAAGTCTCGCTCTTCCGTGGCCGAGTACAGGCAGGAGTCCCAGGCCTGGGCCGCCTCGGGTTCGTTCTGCACGGTCACGCCCCACACCGAGAACCCCTCCTCGCGCAGCGCCTGAACGAACTGCACGAAGGACTGCGCCCACTGAGCCCGGCACTCCTGCCGCAGCCGGCCCCCGTGGTTCATCTCGCCGCTGGTCTTCATCCAGGCGGGCGGACTCCAGGGCGACACCAGCAGGTCGATGGGGCGCCCCAGGGTCGCCTCGGCCTCGCGGAGCATCGGGAAGAGGTGCTCCCGATAGCGCGCCAGGGAGAACGGCGCGTCCGGCGAGGGCTGGCAGGCCCAGTTGCCCAGGCTGAAGTCGCAGCTGTTCATGGGGAGCCGGCACAGGGAGTAGCCGTGGCCGTCATCCGGCGAGAAGTAGCCCTCGAGGAATCGGGCCTTCTCGGCCTCATCGAGCCGCGAATAGTTGATCGCCGCCGCCTCGGTAAAGGCCCCGCCCGTGCCGAGGTAGCGCTGATAGCGCACCGCCGGGTTCAGGCGAATGCCGGGGTGCTCCTCGTGCCCGTCCGGCGCCTCGCCGGGCTCGCAGCGGTGCATCAGCGGATCATCCGCGGTGGTCTGGAATCCTGTAAGCGACATGGCATCGGCTCCTGGGGCAATGGTTGAGAGATCGGGCCTGAAACGATTGAAATGAAACCGGTTTCACGCGTGCTCGGCAACCCCGCGACCAAAGTCGTATATTTTTATGAAATCGGTTTCATGACCATGGCACCCAACGCTCACGGCCCCACCAAGGAAGATGCCTCTCCATGCAACGAATCGAACTGCCGAACTCGTCACGACTGCTTACCCCGGACTTCACCTTCGGCGTCGCGACGGCGGCCTTCCAGGTCGAGGGGGCCACGGAGGCCGATGGCCGCCTGCCGTCGATCTGGGACCACTTCTGCGCCCTCGAGGGTCGCGTCAAGAACGGTGACAGCGGCATGCCCGCCTGCGACCATTACCATCGCTGGCAGGAGGACCTGGAGCTGATCCAGGGCCTGGGCGTGGACGCCTACCGCCTGTCGATCGCCTGGCCGCGCGTGATGACCGAGGACGGCCGGGCGAATGTCCGAGGGCTGGATTTCTACAAGCGCCTCCTGGACAGCCTGCGGGAGCGGGACATCACGCCCTTCGTGACGCTCTACCACTGGGACCTTCCCCAGCACCTGCAGGAGCGCGGCGGCTGGGTGAACCGGGACACGGCCTATCGCTTCCAGGAATACGCCGACCTCGTCTCCCGCGAGCTCGGTGACCGGGTCCACTCCTATGCCACCCTCAACGAGCCCTGGGTCAGCGCGATCCTGGGCCACGAGGTCGGCATCCACGCGCCGGGGCTGGAGGACGCCCGCCTCGCCCGCCAGGCCGGGCACCACCTCCTGCTGGCCCATGGCCTGGGCATGCAGACCCTGCGGGCCAACGCCCCCGACGCCCAGGCCGGCCTGGTGCTCAACATGGGCCCGAACACGCCCCACAGCCGTCGCTACGACGACCGCGTGGCCGCCCTGGTGGGCGAGGCGAGCATGAACCACTGGTTCCTGGAGCCGGTGCTCGAGGGCCGCTACCCGGCGCTCTACACCCGTCTCTATCCGGAGCAGGCGCCCCAGGTGCTGCCGGGTGACATGGCGCTGATCTCCCAGCCGGTGGACTTCGTCGGCATCAATTACTACACGCGCGGCGTCGTCTCCTACGACGAGGAGAGCCTGGTCAGGAACCACCCGCCCGGGGACGTGGAGGTCACGGACTTCGGCTGGGAGGTCTATCCGCAAGGCCTGACCGACCTGCTGGTCGACCTGAACGCCCAGTACCGGCTGCCGCCCCTAATGGTGACCGAGAACGGCATGGCCGGTGACGACCACCTGGTTGAGGGAGAGGTCCATGACGAGCAGCGCTGCCGCTACCTCAACAGCCACCTCAATGCCGTCCACGATGCCATCGAGGAGGGCGTCGATGTCCGGGGCTACTTCGCCTGGAGCCTGATGGACAACTTCGAGTGGGCGGAAGGTTACAGCAAGCGCTTCGGCATGGTGTACATCGACTACGAGACCCAGCAGCGCACGCTCAAGGACAGTGCCAGGGCGTTTGCCGACTTCCTCTGGACACGAAAGGCCGGGCGCTGAGCCCGCTACCCACGCTCACGACGACAGCATCACCACCACAACAATAGACAAGTAAAGGTAACGCCAATGAAAACGCTCTCCATGATGGCACTGGCCGCCGCCGTGGCCGCCGCCTCCTCCCCCGCGATGGCCGCCCCCAGCAAGGGCGGCACCCTGACCGTGCCCGTCATCGCCACGGCCTTTACCAAGAGCTTCAATCCCTACATCGACAACCTCAACGTCGTCGGCGGGATGATCTTCGAGACCCTGGCCTTCACCAACGTCATGCAGGGGGAAACCAGCCTGCGGCTGGCCGAAGGCTACGAGTACGCGGAGGACTACCGCAGCATCACCTATACGCTTCGCGAGGACCTCACGTGGTCCGACGGAAAGCCGCTGACCGCCGACGACGTCGTCTACACCTTCGAGCTGGCCCGCGAGGTGCCCGTCTACGACCTCGCCGGCGTCCTGGCCAGCGGGCTGGTCACCGAGGTCACCCGGGTGTCCGACCGCGAGATCCGCTTCGACCTGGCGAAGCCCGACAGCACAGTGCACTGGGACCTGAACCGCTACATGCCCCTTCCACGGCATGTCTGGGAGCAGGCAAGCGACCCCGCCACCTTCACCAACCCCGAGGCGATCGGCTCGGGTCCGGTGACGGAAATCGAGTACGTGCGGCCCCAGCAGATGGAGATCTGCCGCAACCCGCACTACTACCAGGAAGACCGGCCCTACCTGAACTGCGTCCGCTATCGCGCCTTCAATGACAACTCCCAGATCCAACCGGCCCTGATGAATGGCGAGATCGACTGGGGGTCCAACTTCATCGCCGACGTAGAGAAGACCTATGTCGCCGCCGATCCCGAGAATCACCACTACTGGTACCCGGCCAACGACGCCATCCATCTCTACCTGAACACCAGGCAGGCGCCCTTCGACGACCTGGCGTTCCGCCAGGCGGTGTCCGTGGCACTGGACCGTGAGGCGATCGTCGACCTGGCCGCCTACGGATACCCTACGGCGAACTTCTTCCCCGGGGGCATTGGCGACTACTACGCCGACTACATGGATGAGTCGCTCATGGAGGAGTACGGCTGGCTGACCCAGTACGATCCGGACAGGGCCCGCCAGCTGCTGGACGAGGCCGGTTACCAGGATGTCGACGGTGACGGCCAGCGTGAGCTTCCCGACGGCTCTGAGCTATCGTTCGACATTCAGGTCGTGAACGGCTGGACCGACTGGGTACAGACCGTGCTGATGATCACCGAGTACCTCCAGGACGTGGGCATCGAGGCCAACGTCAATGCCGTCGAGTGGGGGGTCTACGACCAGTCACTCAAGGAGGGCGACTACCAGGCCGCCATCAACTGGTCGCTGCTCTCGACGCACCCCATCCAGACCTTCAAGGAGTACTACCACACCAGCCGCGTCGGCCAGACCTGGCACGCCGGGCACGGCGTGCACTCGGAGCGCGTCGACGAACTGATCGAGGACTTCGGCTCCCTGACCGACGCCGACGCCAAGCAGGACACCCTCGACCAGCTGCAGCGCTTCACCGCCGAGAAGCTGCCGTTCGTCCCGCTGTTCTCCAACGCCACCTGGTTCCAGTACAACACCAGCGAGTTCGTGGGCTGGCCAAACGCGGAGGACCCCTACGTGCACCCGGTGTTCTACTCCACGGGTAACAACACCCTGATCTTCAACCACCTCCACAAGAAGTAACCGACCCGAAGCGTGAGGGGAGCCGGACCCGCTCCGGCTCCTCGTCGAACCCGATCCAGAGGCGATCCCCATGCGGTATATCACCAGTCGATTCCTGTTCTATTTCGTCGCGTTCCTGATCGCCATCTCCTTCAATTTCCTGCTGCCTCGCATCATGCCGGGCGATCCCGTCGATGCACTCTTCGCCGGCTCCGCAGGGCAGCTGGACCCGTCCCAGATGGATGCCATCCGCGCCATGTATGGCTTCTCCGAGGGGCCGCTGTGGTCGCAGTACCTCCAGTACGTGAAGAGCGTCTTCACCGGCGACCTGGGCCCCTCCGTCCTGATGTACCCGACCGACGTGACCACCGTGCTCGGCTTCACCTTCCCCTGGACCCTGTTCCTGATCGGGCTGGGGGTCACGACCGCCATCATCCTCGGCCTGATCCTGGGAACCATCGCCGCCTACAAGCGAGGCAACTGGTTCGCCTCCCTGTTTCCGCCGATGGCCGCGGTGCTCTCCTCGATGCCGGCCGTCGTCACCGCCCTGCTGGTCTTCTACCTCTTCGGCCTCAAGCTGCAGTGGTTTCCCATGAGCTATGCGGCCGACCCCTCCCTGGCCCCCGCCTGGACGGCCGAGTACCTCGGCAGCGTCGCCCGGCATGCCGTACTGCCCCTGCTGGTGATCGTGCTGGTCAGTCTCGCCCAGTGGGTGATGACCATGCGCAACGCCATGATCAACGTGCTCGGCGAGGACATCATCACCATGGCCGAGGCCAAGGGCCTCAGCCAGAGCCGCATCATGCTGCGCTACGCCTCGCGCAACGCCGTGCTGCCGGTGGTGACCTCGGTGGCCATGGGTCTGGGCTTCGCCGTCGCCGGCCAGATCTTCATCGAGATCGTCTTCAACTACCCGGGCG
The DNA here is from genome assembly GCF_001886615.1 of Halomonas aestuarii. Classification (NCBI taxonomy): domain Bacteria; kingdom Pseudomonadati; phylum Pseudomonadota; class Gammaproteobacteria; order Oceanospirillales; family Halomonadaceae; genus Halomonas; species Halomonas aestuarii. Next base: position 1,938,098 of record NZ_CP018139.1, on the reverse strand, counting down.
TGGGCAACACCCTGCTCAAGGCGATCAACGCGCGCGACTACCCCCTGGTGCAGGCCCTCCTGCTGTTGATTGTCGCCTTCGTGCTGATCGGTAACTTCATCGCCGATCTCACCTATCTCTGGCTCGACCCGCGTCTGCGCAAGTAACCGAAGGGCTTACCGATGACTGACACCTCCCTGCCAATTGCCTCCTCCAGGAAGACTCCCATGGTGCCTTCACGCCTCCGGCAACTACTGCGCAACATCGCAGCTTTTTTCCAGGGCAACATGTCCGCCTCCATCGGCGGCGGCGTGATGGCGCTGGTGATCGTGGCCTGCCTGATCGGCCCCTTTTTCACCGCCCATGCTCCCGACGAACGCGTCGCCCGCCCCCACGTCGAGCCCAATGCCGAACACGTGCTCGGCACGACCCGCCAGGGGCGTGACGTGTTCAGCCAGCTGCTGCATGGCGGCCGCGCCTCGCTGAGCGTGGCCTTCATCGCCGGGGCCATCTCCACGGTCATCTCGATCCTGGTGGGCATCTCCGCGGGCTACTTCGGCGGGCGCATCGACCAGTGGTTGAACTTCGCCATGAACGTGGTCCTGGTGTTTCCTCAGCTGCCCCTGCTGATCGTGCTGGCGGCCTTCCTAGGACAGGTGGGGCCCGTGGTGATCGCCCTGCTGATCGGCATCACCAGCTGGCCCTGGGGGGCCCGCGTCGTGCGATCGCAGACCATGGCCATCCGCCAGAAGGAGTTCATCCTCGCGGCGGAGTGCATGGGCGAGAGCCGCCTGCGCATCGTCCTGGTCGAGATCCTGCCCAACTTGATCTCGATCGTCGCCGGCAGCTTCGTCGGGGTGGTCATGTACGCCCTGATCAACGAGGCCGGCCTCGAGTTCCTGGGACTGGGGGATCCCACCGTGGTGACCTGGGGCACCATGCTGTACTGGGCACAGTCGTCCGCCGCGCTCTACACGGGTGGCTGGTGGGAGATGATCGTGCCCGCCGTGACCATTGCCTTGGTCGGCGGCGCCATGGCGCTGATCAACATGTCCATCGACCAGGTCAGCAACCCCAAGCTCAAGACCGGCCCGCACATCAAGCGCTGGCGCAAGCTCAACCGCATCATTCAAGCCAAACGCCAGCGAGGTGCTTCCTGATGGCGATCCAAGCCTTTCAACCCGCCACCGACGAGGACACCGGCGAGCTGCTGGAGATCCGCCACCTGTGTGTCGACTATGTCTCGCCCAAGGGCATGGTCCGGGCCGTCAACGACGTCAGCCTGAGCATTCGCCCGGGGGAGACCCTGGGCCTGGCCGGCGAGTCGGGCTGCGGCAAGTCGACCCTGGCCTTCTCCATCGCCCGCCTGCACAAGGCCCCGGCGCTCATCTCCGAGGGCGAGATCCGCTACCGCGGGCGTGACGTGCTGAGCATGAACAAGCGCACCCTGCGTCAGTTCCGCTGGAACGAGGTCAGCGTGGTCTTCCAGAGCGCGATGAACTCCCTCAACCCAGTCATCACGATCGGCGAGCAGATCACCGATGTCATCCTGGCCCACTGCAAGGTCCGCAAGAAGGAGGCCTGGCGCCAGGGAGAGGAACTCCTCCAGACCGTGGGACTGCATGCCAGCCGCATGGACAGCTTTCCCCATCAGCTCAGTGGCGGAATGCGCCAACGGGTGGTGATTGCCATTGCCCTGGCACTCAGGCCCCGCCTGATCATCATGGACGAGCCGACCACGGCCCTGGATGTGGTCGTGGAGCGGGAGATCATGGATGAGCTGTACCAGCTCAAGGACAGGTTCGGCTTCTCTATCCTGTTCATCAGCCACGACCTCAGCCTCATGGGCGAGATCGCCGACCGCATCGGCATCATGTATGCCGGCAAGCTGGTCGAGCTGGGCAGCGCCGACGAGGTCTTCTACCACCCCCAGCATCCCTACACCCGGGGCCTGCTCAACTCCTTCCCGACCATCCACGGCCCCAGGGAGCGGCTATATGGCATCCCCGGCAATCCGCTCAACCTCCTCGAGGCCCCTGAGGGCTGCTATTTCCAGGACCGCTGCGAGCGCTGCTTCTCCCCCTGCCGGACGCATGACCCGGAGATGATCCCGGTGTCGTCCACTCACCGGGCCGCCTGCCACGAACTTGCCGAGAGGACCGCGGGATGACCATGACCAACGAGGCCAACGCCCCCATCGTGTCGGCGCGAGACCTGACCAAGGACTTCACCCTCGGCGGATCGCTGCTGGAGCGCACCACCATGCGTGCCCTGAATGCCGTGTCGTTCGACCTCTACTCCGGGGAGGCCCTGGCCATCGTCGGCGAGTCGGGCAGCGGCAAGAGCACCAGCGCACGCATCCTGTCCCAGGTCCACGAGGCCTCGTCGGGTGAGGTGACCTATCGCGGCCAGCCGATGCATGAGCTGATCGCCCAAGGCGGCAAGCGGGGCTTCGCCAGCCGCGTGCAGATGATCTTCCAGGACCCCTTCGGCAGCCTCAACCCGGTGCATCGCATCTTCTACCAGATCGCCCGCCCCCTGCAGATCCATGGCAAGGTCCGCGGCAAGGCGGCCCTGCGGGCGCGGGTGATCGAGCTGCTGGAGACCGTGGGCCTGACGCCAGCCGCCGAGACCGCCGACAAGTTTCCCTACGAGCTCAGTGGCGGACAGCGTCAGCGGGTGGCGATCGCCCGCGCCCTGGCGGTGGAACCCGACGTCATCCTGGCCGACGAGCCGATCTCGATGCTGGACGTCTCGATCCGACTCGGCATCCTCAACCTGATGATGGACCTGAAGGACCAGCACGACATCGCCTTCATGTACATCACCCACGACATCGCCACGGCCCGCTACTTCGCCGAGCGCACGGCGGTGATGTATGTCGGCCACATGGTGGAGTGGGGCAACAGCGATGCCGTCACCCAGAACCCCCAACATCCCTACACCCAGCTGCTCCTCGCCGCCGTTCCCCAACCCGGCGCGCAGAAGCATCGGGACATGAGCCAGTACCAGCACAAGGCCGACATCCCCATGTGGCAGCCCGAGAGTACCGGCTGCCCCTTCGCACAGCGTTGCCCCCATGCCCGGGCGGAATGCAGCACTCGCCTGCCGGAGGTCACCCGGATCGCCAAGGACCACTTCGTGCGCTGCTACCTGTACGAATGATCGAGGCCACTCGACCCAACGCTTGTGACGCCCAGCATGCCGGAACGATGCGCGGACGGGCGTCCACCCGAATCAGTGACGACAGCCCACTGAGAAGCTGACGGTATCGAACCAAGATACAACAAACCTGGATCGACAAGGGCAACAATGACACGCCTGAATTCATATAATAACCGCAGCACTTTGGTCACACGGTGGAGGCAGGATGATCATGCCGATACACCGTCGAAGGGAATGGCATGATGGCTAAATATCCGGTCCGGCCGCTGCCGTAACCTGCCGCCAGAAGCACCTCCTGGTCGCTGAAGGCTTATACAGAAGACGAATGTCTAATTCCCTCATGAAACCGATTTCATGATCATCATAAGGGCAGCCACTGGCTATAGTCAGTCCTCAAATGAAATCGCTTTCATTTTCTTATGCCCTAAACTTAGTGGAGCTACCATGAAACTAACAAAAATGTCTCTCGCTTTTCTCGCAGTGTCGACGGGCATGACCTCCATGTCGACTTACGCAGAAAAGTCGGAGGGCTTCGAATTCCACGGATACTTTCGAGCGGGCGTTCTGTTTGATGCAAACGACGATTTCAAGCGTTCAAAATTTCCCGGCTCAAAAGAGCGTCTGGGGCGGCTGGGTATCGAGTCGGACAATCACTTTGAGCTGGCCCTTCAGAAGAATTTTGAAAACGACAGGGGCCAGCAGGTTCGTATAAAAACGCGAGCCGGTGCAGATAACGCGCAATATGCCACCAACCAGTTGGGTGCCAATGCCGATGCGACAAACAGCGAAATCGGCATGATCGAGACGTATGTCGAGTTCGATGGTTATACGGAGACCGGCACTGTATGGGGCGGTAAGCGTTTTTATGGCAAAGACAATTACATCTTCATGACCGACTTCTTCTACACAGATATGTCAGGCACTGGTGCGGGTGTTGAAGGGATCGAGCTGGGCGGCAACAAGTGGGATTTTGCGTATATCGCCAGTGATGACTCCGGGGATACGGGGTTCTGGGGAGACAGCAACAATGTCATGCATGCAGTGCATGTCGGTGTTGACCTGGGAGGTGTCGAATTGCACGCCATGGGCAAGCACCTGCCCGATAACATCGTTGAAGAAGACGGTGTAGCCAATGAGTATGCCTCCAGTGGCTATGATCTTACTGCCATCGTTCATTCGGAGAGTGTCTATGGCCTTTCCGAAAAGGGCTTTACCAACTACATCGGTCAGGTGGGTCAAGGGCTGGGGTCCGGGCAGTTGCTGGGTGGCACGCTGACAACGTACAACACTTACGCGCCCGGAAGTAACGTAACAGGCAACAAGATCACGGGAACCGACTGCGGAACCTCATGCGTGAAAGCAGTGGAAAGCGGAGATATGTCCACGCGTGCGCTGGTCTGGGGTGGATACTTCTTCGATAACGGTGTCAACGTGTTCCATTCTCTTCAGGGGCAATATAACGACAAGGAGAATGGAAGCACGGACAGCTGGGCGTCCGCGATGGTTCGTCCCACCTTTCCCATCAGCGACAACCTGGATTTTGTCACGGAAGCCGGCTATCAGTATAACCATGAAAAAGATGCTTCAGGTGTAACGTCAAGCAGTTACGATTACAAACTGACGGTAGGACCCAAACTTAAAGTCGACACCGGTTTTGGTCCGACGCCGGAGATTCGTTTCCTCGCCACCTATCTGGATGGTGATCAGCGCGACGAGAGCGACATCCTCGTGGGCGTTCAAGCCGACATGTGGTGGTAACCATGCACTGAAGTGAAATCCATCTCGCTGCCATGGAGCCTGCTTGCAAGCGGGCTCCTTTGTTTCGGTTCATGGCACTTTGCCCTGCTCCCACTGCCCCCATCTCACTGACCCTAGCGGGCGCCGCCACCGCCGGCATGACATATAAAACCGAGAGCTGTTCCCTGTCCTTCGGCGGCGACGCAGAGCTTAACCTCGACGCCAACAACAGCCAGTCACCGGACTCCTCGATCTTCGGCAATGACATCGACACTAAAAACTCAGACGCAGAAGCCAAAAAAGCGGCGATCTTGCGTCCGGATGAAGGCTGCTGAAGGCCAGTCGCGAGTGATCATCGATGGCCACATGAACATACTCCCATCCCGCGCCAGGCGTGTTCTGCTGTCGATCTCCGGTCAGCCGATGCCCCGGACGCTCGAAGCGTCTCAGCTTCTTGATATCCAAGTGCAAGAGCCCCCCAGGGGCGTCGTGCTCATAGCGATTGTCGGGCCTTGCCGGTGACAGGGCGGCGAGGCGGTTCAGCCCCTCACGCCTGAGAAGACACGCCACCGTGCTCTGGCAGATTCCCAGTGCCAGGGCAATCTGACGATAGATCTGGCGCTGCTGCCGACGTTCGATGACCTGCTCCACGGTAGCCGCATCTGTCGCGAAGGGGCTTCGTTCAGGGCTCGACGTACGGTCTTGAAGGCCGGCGTGGCCCTCTTCACGGAAACGGCGGGCCCACTTGTAGACCGTTCTCACACTGACACCCTGGGCCTGTGCCACCTCCCTTGGCCGTAATCCTTCATCGATGACGCGGGCGACCAGCAGGGCTCGACCATGCGGAGTGAGACGGGCATTCTTACGGGTGTTCATCCGGGCCTCCTGGAGGTTGGTTTGGTTCGCACTCCCAGCTTTCCGGGCAGGCTCCGGATGAACAACCTACCGAGAGATCACACCTAGATGAATGCCGAGACCGCCATCGAGCGCAGGCAGGGCCTCGCACGATAAAAGCAATAAGCATGAAAGCGATTACATTACTGCCTATAATGTTTGCTGACATTACTGGCTGTACGGAACCGACGGCGCCTCAGAGGTGCCCTTCTCCAGAGCTACACATCGAAGAGCAACAGGAGCATACATGTCCACCATCAAGGAGGTTGCGAGCCTTGCAGGGGTCTCCCCCGCCACGGTCTCCCGCGTCATGAATGGCGAAGTGCCCGTGGCAGAACAGACACTTCGGCGGGTCGAGGACGCGATGCAACGCCTGGGCTACCGCCCCAACTCCTTCGCTCGGTCGCTGGCCTCCAACCGCTCGGATTGCATCGGTCTGGTCATCTCCCACCTCGCCGGCCCCTTCATGGGCACGCTGATGGTGAACCTGGAAGAGGCGCTCCGCCTGCGCAACAAGTCGCTGCTGGTGGCCTCGGGACACAACGAGCTGATCCGGGAGCAGGAGTCGATCGACTTCCTGATGTCGCGTCGCTGCGACGGCCTCCTGGTCCAGTCGGACCGCCTGCACGATGACGCCCTGGTCGCGCTGGCCGCGCAGATTCCGCTGGTCATCATCAACCGCCAGGTGCCCGGGCTTGAGGGTCAGTGCAGCTACGTCGACAACCGGCAGGGCGGCTATCTCGCCACTCGCCACCTGATCGAACAGGGCCACCGGCACATCGCCTGCATCTCCGGCCCGCGCTGGAAGCAGGACGCCACTCAGCGGTTGGCGGGCTATCACCAGGCGATGGAAGAGGCCGGACTGTCCGTGCCGGACGCGGCCGTGGTGGAAGGGACCTGGCAGGAGTCGAGCGGGCGCGAAGCCGTGGATATCCTGCGGCGACGTGGCCTGCCATTCACGGCCCTGGCAGTGGGCAACGACGACATGGCCATCGGCGCCATGCTGCACCTCAAGGAGCTCGGCCTGCGCGTCCCCGAGGATGTCTCCCTAGTGGGCTTCGATGATGAGGTCTATGCCCACTACGTCACTCCGGGGCTGACGTCGGTGCACGTCCCTGTGGACCGGATGGCGCAATCGGCCGGCAGCCGGGTGATCTCCATGGTCGATCACGCGCCCTGGGAAGGTCCGCTCTGCTTCTCCACCCATCTGGTGGAACGCGGCACCGTGGCTCCGCCGCCGTAGCGAAAACGGGGTGGGGGAAACTCTCGGCGACAAACTTGGACGCAACCGCCCCGCTTGCTAGGCAAGCGGGGCGCTTTATTTCGCCGCACACGGCCGGTAATGCATGTTCCGTCGGAGAGAGCCGCGGCAGAGGAAACGGTCGTCGCTGGCCCGACCTGTCGGGGTAGGTCTCCCTGACAACCGAACACGCGCAAAAAAACCGAATTCGTGTGAGCTCGGGGTTTTCTCGGGATAGGTGCCTGACGAGGATCGGCCGGGCTCCGGGGGGCGGCGCGCCGCTACGCTCCAGGGGGAGGCCCTGACCTTTCCCCTGACATGACCTGATCCTCAGACATGAAAAAACCCCGAGCTCAATGAACTCGGGGTTTTCTCGGAATAGGTGCCTGACGATGACCTACTCTCGCATGGGGAGGCCCCACACTACCATCGGCGCTGAGCGGTTTCACTGCTGAGTTCGGCAAGGGATCAGGTGGTTCCCGCACGCTATGGTCGTCAGGCGAAAAACGGTGAATCATGCTGACGAGATCGTCTCATCGTATCCGTCATGTCGGTCGCCATCGGCAGACCGCTTGGGTGTTATATGGTCAAGCCTCACGGGCCATTAGTATCGGTTAGCTCAACGCCTTGCAGCGCTTCCACATCCGACCTATCAACCAGCTGGTCTCGCTGGGCCCTTCAGGAGGCTCAAGGCCTCGGGGATGTCTCATCTTGAAGGGGGCTTCCCGCTTAGATGCTTTCAGCGGTTATCCCGTCCGCACATAGCTACCCGGCAATGCCACTGGCGTGACAACCGGAACACCAGAGGTGCGTCCACTCCGGTCCTCTCGTACTAGGAGCAGCACTTCTCAAACATCCAACGCCCACGGCAGATAGGGACCGAACTGTCTCACGACGTTCTAAACCCAGCTCGCGTACCACTTTAAATGGCGAACAGCCATACCCTTGGGACCGACTTCAGCCCCAGGATGTGATGAGCCGACATCGAGGTGCCAAACACCGCCGTCGATGTGAACTCTTGGGCGGTATCAGCCTGTTATCCCCGGAGTACCTTTTATCCGTTGAGCGATGGCCCTTCCATACAGAACCACCGGATCACTAGAACCTACTTTCGTACCTGCTCGACGTGTCTGTCTCGCAGTTAAGCACCCTTATGCTCTTGCACTCAATGCACGATTTCCAACCGTGCTGAGGGTACCTTCGTGCTCCTCCGTTACGCTTTGGGAGGAGACCGCCCCAGTCAAACTACCCACCACACACGGTCCTCGATCCAGATCATGGACCTGAGTTAGAACGCCAATGATGCCAGGCTGGTATTTCAAGGTTGGCTCCACCGTGGCTGGCGCCACAGTTTCCAAGCCTCCCAGCTATCCTACACAAGCAACATCAGCGTCCAGTGTGAAGCTATAGTAAAGGTTCACGGGGTCTTTCCGTCTAGCCGCGGGTACACAGCATCTTCACTGCGATTTCAATTTCACTGAGTCTCGGGTGGAGACAGCGTGGCCATCATTACGCCATTCGTGCAGGTCGGAACTTACCCGACAAGGAATTTCGCTACCTTAGGACCGTTATAGTTACGGCCGCCGTTTACCGGGGCTTCGATCAGGAGCTTCGCCGAAGCTAACACCATCACTTAACCTTCCGGCACCGGGCAGGCGTCACACCCTATACGTCCGCTTGCGCGTTTGCAGAGTGCTGTGTTTTTAATAAACAGTTGCAGCCACCTGGTATCTTCGACCGCCTCGTGCTCCGGCCGCAGGGCCTTCACACTAACGCGGCGTGCCTTCTCCCGAAGTTACGGCACCATTTTGCCTAGTTCCTTCACCCGAGTTCTCTCAAGCGCCTTGGTATTCTCTACCTGACCACCTGTGTCGGTTTGGGGTACGGTCCCACTGTATCTGAAGCTTAGAGGCTTTTCCTGGAAGCGTGGCATCGATGACTTCCAGACCGTAGTCTGTTCGTCTCGTCTCTCGGCCTCAGGGAACCGGATTTGCCTGATTCCCCAGCCTACTGACTTTCACCAGGACAACCAACGCCTGGCTCACCTAGCCTTCTTCGTCCCCCCATCGCAATACAGTGAGGTACGGGAATATTGACCCGTTTCCCATCGACTACGCCTTTCGGCCTCGCCTTAGGGGCCGACTCACTCTGCTCCGATTAGCGTCGAACAGAAACCCTTGGTCTTCCGGCGGGGGAGTTTTTCACTCCCCTTGTCGTTACTCATGTCAGCATTCGCACTCGTGATACCTCCAGCAGACTTCTCAATCCACCTTCATCGGCGTACACGACGCTCCTCTACCGCTCGTCATTCGACGAACCCGTAGCTTCGGTACCTGGTTTGAGCCCCGTTACATCTTCCGCGCAGGCCGACTCGACTAGTGAGCTATTACGCTTTCTTTAAAGGATGGCTGCTTCTAAGCCAACCTCCTAGCTGTCTGAGCCTTCCCACATCGTTTCCCACTTAACCAGGATTTCGGGACCTTAGCTGACGGTCTGGGTTGTTTCCCTTTTCACAACGGACGTTAGCACCCGCTGTGTGTCTCCCACGCTTGCACTCACCGGTATTCGGAGTTTGCCTCGGGTTGGTAAGTCGGGATGACCCCCTAGCCGAAACAGTGCTCTACCCCCGGCGGTGATACGTGAGGCGCTACCTAAATAGCTTTCGAGGAGAACCAGCTATCTCCGGGCTTGATTAGCCTTTCACTCCGATCCACAAGTCATCCAAATCTTTTTCAACAGATCCTGGTTCGGTCCTCCAGTTGATGTTACTCAACCTTCAACCTGCTCATGGATAGATCGCCCGGTTTCGGGTCTATTCCCAGCGACTGGTCGCCCAGTTAAGACTCGGTTTCCCTACGCCTCCCCTATACGGTTAAGCTCGCCACTGAAAATAAGTCGCTGACCCATTATACAAAAGGTACGCGGTCACAGAACAAGTCTGCTCCCACTGCTTGTACGCACACGGTTTCAGGATCTATTTCACTCCCCTCTCCGGGGTTCTTTTCGCCTTTCCCTCACGGTACTGGTTCACTATCGGTCAGCCAGGAGTATTTAGCCTTGGAGGATGGTCCCCCCGTCTTCAGTCAAGGTTTCTCGTGCCCCGACCTACTCGATTTCACACCAATCAGATTTCGACTACGGGGCTATCACCCTGTATCGCGTGGTTTCCCAACCACTTCGTCTATCGGTCATGGTGCTTAAGGGCTGGTCCCCGTTCGCTCGCCGCTACTAGGGGAATCTCGGTTGATTTCTTTTCCTCGGGGTAATGAGATGTTTCAGTTCCCCCGGTTCGCCTCCTGACACCTATGTATTCAGTGCAGGATACCCACGTTACCGTGGGTGGGTTTCCCCATTCAGAAATGCCCGGGTCACAGGTTGTTTGCCACCTCGCCGAGCCTTATCGCAGGCTTCCACGTCTTTCATCGCCTCTGGCTGCCTAGGCATCCACCGTGTGCGCTTCATCGCTTGACCATATAACCCCAAGAGGTCTGGTCCGCGATGACAATCGACAATTGCCGGATACGCTTGAGACGTATCTCGTGTCACCTTCCTCTCGGAAGGTAACGTTTGTCAGCATGATTCACATTGTTAAAGAGCACTGTTCAGAGAACAGTGGAAAGCCGTCTGGCTTGCCGCTGGTCTCTGTTCTGGACTGTCGGGAAGGATGGTGGAGCCTAGCGGGATCGAACCGCTGACCTCCTGCGTGCAAGGCAGGCGCTCTCCCAGCTGAGCTAAGGCCCCTCTGATCCTGCAAATTGGTGGGTCTGGGCAGACTCGAACTGCCGACCTCACCCTTATCAGGGGTGCGCTCTAACCAACTGAGCTACAGACCCGGCTACAAACCACTGGGTCCGCGACCCAAACAGTCTTTGCTCTGGTCGATCAGGTAATTCATTGTGGACACTTGCCGAGTGTCGATGATTCGTCGTTTAAGGAGGTGATCCAGCCGCAGGTTCCCCTACGGCTACCTTGTTACGACTTCACCCCAGTCATGAACCACACCGTGGTGATCGCCCTCCGAAGTTAGGCTAACCACTTCTGGTGCAGTCCACTCCCATGGTGTGACGGGCGGTGTGTACAAGGCCCGGGAACGTATTCACCGTGACATTCTGATTCACGATTACTAGCGATTCCGACTTCACGGAGTCGAGTTGCAGACTCCGATCCGGACTGAGACCGGCTTTGTGGGATTAGCTCCACCTCGCGGCTTTGCAACCCATTGTACCGGCCATTGTAGCACGTGTGTAGCCCTACCCGTAAGGGCCATGATGACTTGACGTCGTCCCCACCTTCCTCCGGTTTGTCACCGGCAGTCTCCCTAGAGTTCCCGACCGAATCGCTGGCAAATAGGGACAAGGGTTGCGCTCGTTACGGGACTTAACCCAACATTTCACAACACGAGCTGACGACAGCCATGCAGCACCTGTCTGTGCGCTCCCGAAGGCACCAATCCATCTCTGGAAAGTTCGCACGATGTCAAGGGTAGGTAAGGTTCTTCGCGTTGCATCGAATTAAACCACATGCTCCACCGCTTGTGCGGGCCCCCGTCAATTCATTTGAGTTTTAACCTTGCGGCCGTACTCCCCAGGCGGTCGACTTATCGCGTTAACTGCGCCACAAAGGTCTCTAGGACCCCAACGGCTAGTCGACATCGTTTACGGCGTGGACTACCAGGGTATCTAATCCTGTTTGCTACCCACGCTTTCGCACCTCAGCGTCAGTGTCAGTCCAGAAGGCCGCCTTCGCCACTGGTATTCCTCCCGATCTCTACGCATTTCACCGCTACACCGGGAATTCTACCTTCCTCTCCTGCACTCTAGCCTGACAGTTCCGGATGCCGTTCCCAGGTTGAGCCCGGGGCTTTCACAACCGGCTTATCAAGCCGCCTACGCGCGCTTTACGCCCAGTAATTCCGATTAACGCTCGCACCCTCCGTATTACCGCGGCTGCTGGCACGGAGTTAGCCGGTGCTTCTTCTGTGAGTGATGTCGTCCCTTGGGGGTATTAGCCCCAAGGCTTTCTTCCTCACTGAAAGTGCTTTACAACCCGAAAGCCTTCTTCACACACGCGGCATGGCTGGATCAGGCTTTCGCCCATTGTCCAATATTCCCCACTGCTGCCTCCCGTAGGAGTTCGGGCCGTGTCTCAGTCCCGATGTGGCTGATCATCCTCTCAGACCAGCTACGGATCGTCGCCTTGGTGAGCCATTACCTCACCAACAAGCTAATCCGACATAGGCTCATCCGATAGCGCAAGGTCCGAAGATCCCCTGCTTTCTCCCGTAGGACGTATGCGGTATTAGCCTGAGTTTCCCCAGGTTATCCCCCACTATCGGGCAGATTCCTATGCATTACTCACCCGTCCGCCGCTCGACGCCTCCTAGCAAGCTAGGATCGTTTCCGCTCGACTTGCATGTGTTAGGCCTGCCGCCAGCGTTCAATCTGAGCCATGATCAAACTCTTCAGTTTAAAGTCTGATAGTTCCTAAGGTGGAACCAAACCTGGCTCAAGGTTCAAACGTCTCATTTGACGAGTCGCTTGCCTTGAATGTTTCAGTGACTGGTCACCGACATCCCGACAAGCGCCCACATGAATTACCTGATCGATTGTTAAAGAGCTCTCGCTGTTGCCGTCGTGCCCGGCTCACTTCCGTGAAGCGGCGGTCTCGCCGGCGCCCTGCGAGGAAGGCGTATTCTACGTGATCGGCGTGTCGTGTCAACCCTGCGATGCGTTCCGAAGGAAGCGATCCGGGTGGCCGAACCCTCGATTCGCTCAAGCGATTCGAGTGCCGATGGAGCCCTCCGCGGGTCTCCGTAAAGCGTGGTGCGCATTCTACCGAATGCGGCCTGTTCGTCAAGCGGGAATTTCCAAAGACGCTTCGAAAAACCCAAGTGGAAACAAGCACTTCACCCACTTACCACCGCCTGCAACGTGTGCCCGTCGCCGGCAGCGGATGCGTACTTTACGGATTTCCCCGGAGTGGTGCAAGGCCTCGCGGGAGAAAAATCTCGGCGGCGTGTCGATGCCCTCTCAGGGCGATGATCACGACGCTTGAGATCAGGCTATCCACAGCCGGATTTTCCTCACCCCTTGTGGATAGATCGACGCCCCCGGAGACACGAACGCCCGCGCGGGGCGGGCGTTCGTGGAGGACATCGGCGGGCCGGCTCAGCCGATGGTCACGCGGGCATAGCGCTTCTTGCCCGCCTGGATGACATAGCTCCTGCCAGTCTCGAGCATGTGGTCACGCTGGACCACCTCGCCATCCACCTTCACCCGGCCATTGCCGAGCATGTCCTTGGCCTGGGCACTGTTGTTGGTCAGTCCCGACCGGTTGAGCACCGCGGCGATGGGCGCCTGGGCGCTGCCCTCGAAGTCGACCTCGACCTCGGGCAAATCCTCCGGCAACTCTCCCTCGGCCAGCTGGTTGCCGGCGCTGCGGTGCGCATTGGCGGCCGCCTCCTCGCCGTGGTAGCGGCCGATCAGCTCGCGGGCGAGGATCATCTTGATGTCACGCGGGTTGGCACCGGCCTCGACCTCCCGCTTGAGCGCCTCGATCTCCTCGTTGGCCTTGAGGGAGAGCAGCTCGAAGTAACGCCACATCAGGCTGTCGGGCATGGAGACCAGCTTGTTGAACATCGCGCCCGGCGACTCGTCGACCCCGACGTAGTTGCCCAGCGACTTGGACATCTTCTGCACGCCGTCGAGCCCCTCGAGCAGCGGCATGGTGATCACCACCTGGGGCGACTGGCCGAAATGCTTCTGGACCTCGCGGCCCATGAGCAGGTTGAACTTCTGGTCGGTGCCACCGAGCTCCACGTCGGCCTCCAGCGCCACGGAGTCGTAACCCTGCACCAGGGGATAGAGGAACTCGTGGATGGAGATCGGCTGGCCCGCACTGTAGCGCTTGTCGAAGTCGTCCCGCTCGAGCATGCGCGCCACCGTGCTCTGGCCGGCGAGCTCGATCATGTCGGCCGCACTCATGGCCGAGAACCATTCGGCATTGAAGCGCACCTCGGTCTTATCGGGATCGAGGATCTTGAACACCTGCTCCTTGTAGGTCTGGGCGTTGGCCTTGACCTCCTCCTCGGTGAGCGGCTTGCGCGTCACGTTCTTGCCGGTGGGGTCCCCGATGCGCCCGGTGAAGTCGCCGATCAGGAAGATGACCTCATGGCCCAGGTCCTGGAACTGGCGCATCTTGGTCAGCAGGACGCTGTGCCCGAGGTGCAGGTCCGGCGCCGTGGGATCGAAGCCCGCCTTGATGCGCAGCTTGCGCCCGGAGGCCAGCTTCTTTTCCAGCTCGTCCTCGAGCAGGATCTCGTGGGTCCCGCGCTTGAGCAGCGCCAGGGCGCCAGCTACATCGGTCATTGTCTCCTCTCCACTCAGCAGGCGGCCCGCTACCGGCGGGCGTCGATGTTCGAATGGTCGGGGATGTTACCATGTCCGACCACCCACGGTTGAGCCCGCCCGGGAGTCCCCATGAGCCTCTTCATCGGCCTGATGTCCGGTACCAGCCTCGACGGTATCGATGCCGCCCTCGTCGACATCCCCGCGGAGGGAGCGCCGCGCCTGGTCGGCACCCATGCCGAGCCGATGCCCGACGCCCTGCGGGACCTGCTGTGGCGACTCTGCCATGCCGACCGGGTGGCCTTTGCCGAACTGGCGGCCGCCGAGGACACCTTCTGCCGCCTGCAGGCCGCCGCCGTGGAGGCGCTGATGGCCTCGAGTGGCGTGGCACGGGGAGCCGTCGCCGCCATCGGCAGCCACGGGCAGACCATCGAGCACGCTCCCTGGGGCCATGATGGCGGCCCGGCCTATTCGCTGCAGCTCGACAATCCCAGCCTGCTCGCCGAGCTGACCGGCTGCGCTGTGGTCGCCGACTTCCGCCGCCGGGACCTGGCCGCCGGCGGCCAGGCCGCACCGCTGGCGCCGGCCTTCCACGAGGCGCTGTTCCGCTCCGCCGAGGAGTGGCGCCTGGTGCTCAACCTCGGTGGCTTCGCCAACCTGTCGCTGCTGCCGCCCACCGGGGACCGGCGCCCGCCCCTGGGCTTCGACACCGGCCCGGCCAATGCCCTGATGGATGCCTGGCATGCCCGCCATCGCGGGGGACGCTTCGATGCCGGCGGCGCCTGGGCGGCCTCGGGACGCCTCGACGAGGCGCTGCTGGAGCGCCTGCTGAGCGAGCCCTTCTTTCACCGCCCGCCGCCCCGCAGCACCGGCCGCGAGGTGTTCCATCTGGACTGGCTGGAGGGACATCTCGAGGGGGGAGAGGCGCCGGCGGACGTGCAGGCCACCCTGGCCGAGCTGACCGCCGCCAGCGTGGCGCTAAGCGTGGAGATGGCCCGGGAGCGCTTCGCGGCCCCGCCGGCCGCGCTGCTGATCCCCTGTGGCGGCGGCGCCCACAACCCGGACCTGCTGGCGCGACTGGCCCGCCGGCTGCCCGAAACCCCGCTGGTGGCGGGCGACGACTGGGGCTGGCCCGCCGACTGGCTGGAGGCCGGGGCCTTCGCCTGGCTGGCCGCACGACGGCTGGCCGGCCAGCCGGGCAACCTGCCCTCGGTGACCGGCGCCGCCGGCCCCCGCGTGCTGGGCGGGCTCTACGCCCCCTGAGGCACTCCTGACAACCGGGACGAGCCGCTAGAAGTCGTCCTGGCCGCGCAGGGAGAGGTGGCTGGCGGCCTCCTTGGCCCCGGCCACCCCTTCGCTGCCCTCGTCGCCGTACTTGATCATCATGCGCAGGTCGTTGGCCGAGTCGGCATGCACCAGCGCCACCTCCTCGGTGATCTTGCCGGCCTTGAAGAGGTCGTAGAGCGCCTGGTCGAAGGTCTGCATGCCGAGATCCCGCGAGCGCGACATGATGTTCTTGATCTCGCTGACCTCGCCCTTGCGCACCAGGTCACCGATCAGCGGTGACTTGAGCATGATCTCGATCGCCGGGCAGCGCCCGCCGTCCACCGTGGGCAGCAGCTGCTGGGCGACGATGGCCCGCAGGTTGAGCGAGAGGTCGAGCCACACCTGGGAGTGACGCTCGATGGGGAAGAAGTTGATGATGCGGTCCAGGGCCTGGTTGGCGTTGTTGGCGTGCAGGGTGGCCAGGCACAGGTGGCCGGTCTCGGCGAAGGTCAGCGCGTGCTCCATGGTCTCCCGGGTCCGCACCTCGCCGATCAGGATCACGTCCGGCGCCTGGCGAAGGGTGTTCTTCAGGGCCACCTCGAAGGACTCGGTGTCGATGCCCACCTCGCGCTGATTGATGATCGCCTTGCGGTGCGGGTGCACGTACTCGATGGGGTCCTCCACGCTGATGATGTGGCCCCCCAGGGTCTCGTTGCGCTGCTGGATCATCGACGCCAGGGTGGTCGACTTGCCGGTGCCGGTGCCACCGACCACGAACACCAGGCCGCGCTTGTTGTTGGCCAGCTCGCCGAGGGTGGCGGGCAGCGACAGCTCCTCCAGGTGGGGGATGTCGAAGCCGATGCGCCGGATCACCATGGCCATCTGGTTGCGCTGCTGGAAGGCGCTGACGCGAAAGCGCCCCTTGTCCTTGAGGCTCAGCGCGAAGTTGGCCTCGTGCTCGGTCTTGAAGCGCTCCAGCAGCGCCTCGGGAATCGCGACGCCGACCAGTTCCGTGACCTGCGCCACGCTGAGCCCCTGGTCGCCCAGGGGGGTGAGCTGACCGGCCATCTTCAGGGTGGGCGGCGCGTTCACCGAGATCAGCAGATCCGACGCCTCCTTCTGCACCATGATGTCCAGCAACTGGTGAAGCCACTCTTTCGCCGTCATGTCCCTGCCCTCCTTGTGTTGTCCCGTCCTCAGGCCAGTACGCCCTTGGCCTTTGCCTGGGCCTCGTCGCGCGCCACGGTGTTGTCGCTGATCAGCCTCGCCAGTGCGGAATCCATGGTCTGCATGCCGAGGTTGCCGCCGGTCTGGATCGCCGAGTAGATCTGCGCCACCTTGTCCTCGCGGATCAGGTTGCGCACCGCCGCCGTGGCCACCAGGATCTCGTGGGCCGCCACCCGGCCGCCGCCCTGCCGCTTGAGCAGGGTCTGGGAGATCACCGCCTGCAGCGACTCGGAGAGCATCGAGCGCACCATGGACTTCTCCTCGCCCGGGAAGACGTCGATGATCCGGTCGATGGTCTTGGCCGCCGAGGTGGTGTGCAGGGTGCCGAACACCAGGTGGCCGGTCTCGGCCGCGGTGAGGGCGAGACGGATGGTCTCCAGGTCGCGGAGCTCGCCGACCAGGATGATGTCCGGGTCCTCGCGCAGGGCGCTGCGCAGGGCCGGCGCGAAGCCGTGGGTATCGCGGTGCACCTCGCGCTGGTTGACCAGGCAGCGCTTGCTGCGGTGGACGAATTCCACCGGGTCCTCGATGGTGAGGATGTGCTCGAAGCGGTTGTCGTTGATGTAGTCGATCATCGCCGCCAGGGTCGTGCTCTTGCCCGACCCGGTGGGGCCGGTCACCAGCACCAGGCCACGGGGCAGCATCGAGAGCTGGCGGAACACCGGGCCCATGCCCAGGTCCTCCATGGTCAGCACCTCGGTGGGGATCGTCCGGAACACCGCCCCGGCGCCGCGGGCCTGGTTGAAGACGTTGACACGGAAGCGCGAGACCCCCGGCACCTCGAAAGAGAAGTCGGTCTCGTAGAACTCCTCGTAGTCGCGACGCTGGCGGTCCGCCATGATGTCGTAGATCAGCTTGCGGACCTCGCGGTCCTCCATGGCCGGCACGTTGAGCCGGCGAATATCGCCATCGACACGGATCATCGGCGGCAGGCCCGCCGAGAGGTGGAGGTCCGAGGCGTTCTGTTTTGCCGAGAATGCCAGCAGTTCGGTAATATCCATGCGTTTCCCCTGCTCCCGGGATAAGGTTCCCTTCTGTATGACCAGTATGACAGACCCTACGACATGACGGACCTGGTACTTTCCGAGTCGCTGACCGCCGTCCGCGCCCGACTCGAGGAGGCGCTCCGCGCCGCGGGCCGTCCCGCCGACGACGCCCGGCTGCTGGCCGTCAGCAAGACCAAGCCGGCCGAGCTGATCCGCGAAGCCTGGCACGAAGGCCAGCGCGAGTTCGGCGAGAACTACGTCCAGGAGGCCCTCGACAAGCAGGCCGAGCTGGCGGACCTGGACCCCATCGTCTGGCATTTCATCGGGCCGCTGCAATCCAACAAGACCCGCGACGTGGCCGAACACTTCTCCTGGGTGCATAGCGTAGACCGTGAGAGGATTGCCCGACGGCTGAACGATCAACGCCCCGAGGCCCTGGGGCCGCTGGACATCTGCCTGCAGGTCAACATCAGCGACGAGGCGAGCAAGTCCGGCCTCTCCCTCGACGAGCTGCCGGCGCTGGCCGAGGCCGTGCTGTCGATGCCCAGGCTCCGCCTGCGGGGGCTGATGGCGATCCCTGCGCCGGCCGAGGGGCTGGCGGCCCAGCGCGCGCCCTTCGCCCGGCTGCGGGAGGCACTGGAGGGGCTTCGCGAGCGCTTCCCCGAGGCGCCGCTGGACACCCTCTCCATGGGCATGAGCGACGACCTGGAGGCCGCCGTGCTGGAGGGTGCCACCCTGGTACGCCTGGGCACTGCCATCTTCGGTGCACGCGCTCACCGATAACCCTGCCCTCGGCGGCTGACGGCCGAGGCTTTCCACGACCAGAAGGACAGATTCCATGGCCAGCAAAGTCACCTTCATCGGCGCGGGCAACATGGCCGGCGCCATCATCGGCGGCATGATCGAGAGCGGCTTCGCGCCCCAGGACATCACGGCCACCGCGCCCAGCGACGACTTCCTCGCCCCGCTGCGCGAGCGGCTGGGCATCCGCACCGATACCGACAACGATGCGGCCGTGGCCCAGTCCGACGTGGTGGTGCTGGCGGTAAAGCCGCAGATCATGCGCGAGGTGTGCGAGAAGATGCGCGATGCCGTCCAGGCCCGTCGGCCGCTGATCGTCTCGGTGGCGGCGGGCCTGCCGGCCGAGACCCTCGAGCACTGGCTCGGCGGCGACCTGCCGCTGGTGCGCTGCATGCCCAACACCCCCGCCCTGGTCGGCGCCGGCGCCGCGGGCCTCTACGCCAACGCGAAGGTCGACGAGGCCCAGCGCCGCCTCGCGACCGAGTTGATGGAGGCCGTGGGCCTGGTG
This sequence comes from Halomonas aestuarii, assembly GCF_001886615.1. Taxonomy (NCBI): domain Bacteria; kingdom Pseudomonadati; phylum Pseudomonadota; class Gammaproteobacteria; order Oceanospirillales; family Halomonadaceae; genus Halomonas; species Halomonas aestuarii. Next base: position 1,918,949 of record NZ_CP018139.1, on the reverse strand, counting down.
GAGTGGGTCGAGGAAGAGGCCCTGCTCGACGCGGTGACCGCCGTCTCGGGCAGCGCCCCGGCCTACTTCTTCCTGATGTTCGAGGCCATGGAGGAGGCCGGCGTGAAGCTCGGGCTGCCCGCCGACACCGCACGGCGCCTGGCCATGCAGACGGCGCTGGGGGCGGCGAAGATGGCGCTGGCAAGCGACAAGCCGCCGGCCGAGCTCAAGCGCAACGTGATGTCGCCGGGCGGGACCACCGAACGCGCCATCTCCCACCTCGAGGATGCCGGCCTGCGTCGCATCATGGAGGAGGCCATGACCGCCTGCGCCGACCGCGCCGGCGAGATGGCCGAGGAACTCGGCAAGCGCTGACCCGACGGGCCGGCCCGTGCCGGTGCGAACACGACCACGTTTCAAGGACATGGAGGAGCCCCGATGGGCAGCCAACTGGGAAGTGCCGGCCTGCTGCTGGTGAACACCCTGATCAACATCTACATCTTCCTGCTGATGCTGCGCTTCCTGCTGCAGGCGTCCCGGGCCGACTACTACAATCCCATCAGCCAGTCGGTGGTCAGGATCACCCAGCCGGCGGTGCGCCCCTTCCAGAGTTTCCTGGGGCCGGTGATGGGCCGCTTCGACCTCGCCACCCTGGCCACGGCCTTCGTGATCAAGGCGGTCAGCATCTTCCTGATCCTGCAGATCGCCGGCTTCGGCATGGCCCCGATCGCCGGGGTGGCGATCGGCTCGGTGGCCGCCATCGCCAACGCCATCCTCAAGATCTACTTCTTCGCGTTGATCGTGATGATCATCCTTAGCTGGGTGGCCCCGCAGGCCAACCACCCGGGCGCCATGCTGGTGATGCAGCTGGTGGAGCCGATCATGGCGCCGGTGCGCCGGGTGATCCCGCCGCTGGGCATGATCGACCTGTCGCCCATCGTGGTGTTCATCGCCATCAGTCTGATCGATGGTATCGTGGTGACCTCGCTGACCCGCGCCGCCGGCATCGCCGGGGCCCTGGTCGGCCTCTGACGCTGGCCCACCACCACGACTGGACACGACAGACCGATGCCCGAGTTTCCCTCCGATTCGGTCGGCCTGGTGACGCCGCAGACGGCGCACTTCGACGACCCCCTGGCCCTGGCCTGCGGCAGGACGCTGCCGGCCTACGACCTGGTCTACGAGACCTACGGCACGCTCAACGCCGAGCGCACCAATGCCATCCTGATCTGCCATGCCCTCTCCGGGCACCATCACGCCGCCGGCTTCCACTCGACGGACGAGCGCAAGCCCGGCTGGTGGGACGCGCACATCGGTCCCGGCAAGTCGATCGACACCGACCGCTTCTTCGTGGTCTCGGTGAACAACCTTGGCGGCTGCCACGGCAGTACCGGCCCCACCAGCGAGAACCCGGAGACGGGACGCCAGTGGGGGCCGGACTTCCCGATCATGACGGTGGGCGACTGGGTGCACAGCCAGGCGCGACTGGCCGACCGACTGGGCATCGAACGCTTCGCCGCGGTGATCGGCGGCAGCCTCGGCGGCATGCAGGTGCTGCAGTGGACGCTCTCCTATCCCGAGCGCATCGCCCACGCCGGGGTCATCGCGGCGACGCCGAAGCTGTCGGCCCAGAACATCGCCTTCAACGAGGTGGCCCGCCAGGCGATCCGCTCGGACCCCGACTTCCACGACGGCTGGTACGCGGATCATGGCACGGCGCCGCGCCGCGGCCTCAAGCTCGCCCGCATGGTGGGTCACATCACCTACCTGTCCGAGGACGCCATGGGCAGCAAGTTCGGCCGAGACCTGCGCACGACCGACCTCAACTTCGGCTTCGACGTGGAGTTCCAGGTGGAGTCCTACCTGCGCTACCAGGGTGACACCTTTTCCACCTCCTTCGATGCCAACACCTACCTGCTGATGACCAAGGCCCTGGACTACTTCGACCCGGCCGCGCCCCATGACGGCGACCTTGCCCGGGCCCTGGCACCGGCGGCCTGCCCGTTCCTGGTGGTCAGTTTCACCACCGACTGGCGCTTCCCGCCGCCGCGCTCCAAGGAGCTGGTCAATGCCCTGGTCCGCGCCGACAAGTCGGTCAGCTACGTCAACATCGACTCGTCCCACGGCCACGATGCCTTCCTGATGCCCGAGCCCCGCTATCAGGCGGTGTTCGCCGCCTTCATGAACCGCGTGGCCGGGGACCTCGGCCTGGAGGGCCAATCATGATGCGCGCCGACCTCACGCTGATCCACGAGTGGATCCCCGAAGGCGCCCGGGTGCTGGACCTCGGCTGCGGCGAGGGCACGCTGCTGGCGGCGCTGGCCCGCGACAAGCGGGTCACCGGCTATGGCCTGGAGATCGACCCGGACGGCATCACCGCCTGCCTGGCCAAGGGCGTCAACGTCATCGAGCAGAACCTCGACGAGGGGCTGGCCAACTTCGAGGACGACGCCTGCGACCTGGTGGTCATGACCCAGGCACTGCAGGCCCTGCGCCGCCCGGACCTGATGCTCGACGAGATGCTGCGCGTCGCCGGGGAATGCATCATCACCTTCCCCAACTTCGCCTACTGGCGCCATCGCGCCTACCTGGGCTTCAAGGGCTACATGCCGGTCTCCCGGTCACTGCCCCATGCCTGGTACGACACGCCCAACATCCACCTGTCGACCTTCAACGACTTTGAACGCCTGTGCCGCGACAAGGGTCTGAGCATTGTCGACCGGGCGGTGGGCATCGGCGACCACGAGGGCCACTGGACCTCGCGGTGGTGGCCCAACCTGTTCGGCGAGATCGCCATCTTCCGGGTTGCCCGCCGAGCGTGAGCCCGGAAGAGCACGGGTCACGCTGCCCACGAGGATGATGCGCAAGCCCTGTTCATGAGCCTGCAGGGATGGCTCGTCACGGCATCGGTCACCGGAGGCAGCAGCGGGCTCGACGAGGACAGAGAGAGTCCGCCCTGAGGCAAGGGTTGGTGCGTCATGCACCGAAAGCCAGGGAAAGCGCCCTGCCACCGGCGAATGGATCACATTTATCCTCGGCGTGGTTCGTATCTTGGTGGACCACCGGTGGCGGCGAGGTAAGAGACCAGGCCTCGCCGGAAGAGTGTGGTAAGCACCTTTCGCCTATGCGCGCACCGCCTCGAGAATTTCCGCATGAAGTTCCGGTGTCGCGGCAGCCACCACATGGCCATCCGAGCCGAGATGCAGGTGCTGTCCCTGCCAGTCGGTGATGACGCCCCCCGCCCCTTCGATGACAGGCACCAACGCCATGAAGTCGTAGGGCTGCAGGTTCATTTCCATGACGGCGTCGATGTGGCCCGACGCCAGCAAACCGTAACAATAGCAATCCCCCCCATAGCGGCGCATGGCAGCCAGACTGCTGACGTGGTCGAAAACCTTCAGACCGGCTTCATCGAAGTTGTCGGGTGAGGTGGTATAGGCCAACGCGTCGGCCAATCGCGAGCAGGCACTGGTGTGGCAGGCGACCCCGTCGAACATCGTCGCTTCGCCGTCGCGACCGATCCACAGCTCACCCGTGGGCGGTATCGAGATCACGCCCAGAGTGGGTCGCCCGTCTTCAAGCAGCGCAATCAGGGTGCCGAAGGTCGGCATGCCGGTGACGAAGGACTTCGTGCCGTCAATCGGGTCGAGAACCCAGACATGCGCACTGTCCAGGTTGCTCGTGCCATGCTCCTCGCCGAGGATCCCGTGGCCGGGATAGGTTTCCTCGATCAGCGCGCGCATGGCCGCTTCGATGGCTCTGTCCGCATGCGTTACCGGCGACATGTCCGCCTTCTGTTCCACGGGGATGTTCCGTCGAAAATGCGCCATCGCCATGGGCCGCGCCAGTTCGACGAGCCTGCACGCGAAACTTGCCAAACCACCGTACTCCGTCTGCTCTGTACCTGACCGCATGATGTTTCCTCAATGCTGACATCGGCTCCCCCGCCATCAGGAGGGCTTAAAAAAACAGTAGACAAAACGCAAAAATACGCAAGACTACACAAATATCCCCAAATTGCCTTGCCGCTGCGGCATGCGAGAGGGGCAATACAACAACAATGGGTCATCTGACTGCCAGGGCCGCAGGCACATGGTCGGCCAGACGGACAGAGGATCGACCGGGAGAGGGAAAGATGAACAAATGCCTTTACACCCTTGGGTTGTCTGCCCTTGCCATGGGCGTGGCGACGACGGCATCGGCCGGGTCAATCACGGTTTACACCGCGCTGGAAGAAGAAGAGGTGGCAGGGTACGTGGCTGCCGCTGAAAAGGCCCTGCCGGATGTCGAGCTCAACGTGTTGCGGCTATCGACCGGCAAGCTGGGCGCGCGAATTTTGGCCGAGGCCGACAACCCCCAGGCCGATGTCATCTGGGGCTGGGCCGTGACCGCGATGATGGACCCGCGCATTCTGGACATGCTCGAGCCTTACAAGGCCAAGGGAGTCGAGGTGCTGGGCGACAGGTACCGCGACCCCGAGGACCGTTGGTTTGCGCCGATCGGCTACATGGGGGCGTTTTGCGTTAACACCGCGCGCCTCGAGGAGGAGGGACTGCCGATGCCCTCCAGCTGGGAGGATCTCGAAGACCCTGCCTTCAAAGACGAAATTCTGATGCCTGATCCGAACTCTTCCGGCACGGGCTATCTGCACGTCAACGCCGTCCTGCAATCCATGGGGGACGAAGCCGGTTGGGCACAGCTCGAGGCCGTGGATCCCAACATGGCCCAATACACCTCTTCGGGTTCGAAGCCGTGCAAGTCGGCGCGTGTGGGGGAATATACCGTCGGCATCTCGCTGGCCTTCACCGCGATGCAATCCATCGAGGAGGGATATCCTCTCGCCATGGTATTTCCCGAAGGTGGCGTCGGTTACGAGCTGGAAGCCTCCGGCCTGATGGCCAGCAGTGACAACAAGGACGACGCCCGGAAATTCCTCGACTGGACCCTGTCGGACGAGGCCACGGCCTTATACAGCGACTACAAGGCGCTGATCACTATCCCGGGCGTCAAGAGCAAGGCCGCGACCCCCGAGATGGGAATGCCCGACGACATTGGTGAGATCCTTGCCGATATAGACTTTACCGCCTCTGCCGAACGACAGACGGAGATCAAGAAGGCCTGGAAGGAAAGGTTCGGGCGTTGACCAGGATGCGTGGTGCAAGGTGATCTTGCGAGGACCCATGCCGAGTGTGGCTGGCGCCGGTAGCGGCACCAGCCACTGCGCCCTCGAGAGAGAGACCCCCCGGACATGTATCTTACAGCCCGAAACGTCACCAAGAAATTCGGCAGCTTCACGGCACTGGACAATGTATCGATTTCCATAGCGCACGGCGAATTCGTATGCCTGCTAGGGCCCAGCGGATGCGGTAAGACAACGCTGTTGCGTCTGATCGCCGGACTGGCCGACCTGGACGAGGGCGATATTCGTCTGGAGGAGGAAGACCTGTCGCAGACCCCCGCACGCAAGAGGGGGTTCGGCATCGTCTTCCAATCCTATTCGCTCTTCCCGAACATGACGATCGCTGAAAATATCGGCTATGGCCTGAAAATCCGCCATACCGCTGAGGCCCACATCGCCTCGCGGGTTGCGGAGCTTCTGGAGCTCATCAAGTTGCCGCAGGCTGCCGACAAGTTCCCCGGACAGCTCTCGGGCGGACAGCAACAGCGCATCGCATTGGCAAGGGCCATTGCCGTGGAACCGCGCGTCTTGCTGCTCGATGAGCCACTGTCGGCGCTCGATGCCAAGGTACGCGGCGAACTGCGCAGTGAAATTTCGCGCCTGCAGCGCCAACTGGGCATTCCCACCCTCATGGTCACCCATGACCAGGAAGAAGCGCTGGCGCTTGCCGACAAGATTATCTGCATGAACCAGGGCACGGTGGTGCAGTCAGGCAGCCCCGAGGATCTCTACAATCGGCCTGCCACACGGTTCGTGGCGGATTTCATAGGGACAAGCAACCTTGTCGAAACCGCGCGGGTGCGCGAGGTTCAGCCAGATCTGCTGGAATCACGCCCCGAGGGGCCGGATGCCACCTATGTCGCCTGTATTCGTCCCGAGCACATCATCCTGAAACCCGATGCCAATGGACGGGCGACCGTTCGCTCGGTCACCTTCCTGGGCAACATGTGTCGTATCGAAGTTGACGCCCCCCTCGGTTTGCTGACCGTAGAAACCCATGGGGCAGAGAGCTATCGCGAGGGCGAGACGGTTGACGTCTCCATACCACGCAAGCGGTGTACGTGGGTCGCTGACGATATCACCGAGGCGGCGTCATGATCACTCTCAGCGGCCTCAACGCGGGGCGCGGTGTGGCCGGGCTCATGGATGGAGACCGCGCGCTGGCATGGATCTGTCTGGGCCTGCCTTCGCTCGGTCTTTTGCTGTTCTTCGTCTATCCCATGCTCATCGTGTTCGTTAAATCGATTACGAACCTCGATGGCGTCTATACCCTGGACAACTATGTCGAGGTTCTGAATTCCACCGGTTTCTGGCGCGCCGCCCGCCACTCCATGGTCATGGGACTCTCGACCACGGTGATCAGTGTGATCCTGGGGTTTATCATCGCGCACGGACTCCATCGCTGTGCATTCCGGGGGAAATGGCTGATCAGGGGAGCCATCGTCCTGCCACTTCTGGCGCCGTCGCTGGTCCAAGGGCTCGGCCTGATCTTTCTTCTGGGACGCAATGGGCTGGTCAATCGCTTTTTCGGCCTGGAACTGGACATCTACGGGTTCTGGGGCCTGATGATCGCCAACACCCTGTATGCCCTACCGCAGGCCGTGATGATCATCGGTGCGTCGCTGGTATTGCTCGACGCACGCACCTACGAGGCCGCCGAGGTGACCGGCGCGACACCCTGGCAGCAGTTCCGGGATCTGACACTGCCGGCTTCGCGTTTCGGCGTATTGAATGCTGCCTTCGTGGTGTTCATCATCACCATTACCGATTTCGGCAACGCCGCGGTGATCGGCGGGGACTATTCGGTGCTTGCCACTGAAATCTACGCTCAGGTTATCGGTCAGCGCAATTTCAACATGGGCGCGGTCGTGGGGATCATGCTCTTGTTGCCCACCGTGGCGGCCTATTTCATTGAGCGCCAGGCAATGAAGCGCCAACAGGGCACTAAAGCCGGGGATACGCTGCCTTTCGTACCGCGCTTCAGGCCACTGCGCGACATTCCCATGGCTGGACTTTGCTTTGCGGCGTGTACGGCTATCGTGGCAGTCATCGGCGTCATGATCTTCGCCAGTTTCGTGCATCTATGGCCCTACAATTACTCGCTCAGCCTGCGACACTACGACATCACCCTGGCGGGCGGATATTCGTCACTCTGGATCACCATTGTCATTTCCGTGATGTCAGCGACCGGGGGGACACTGGCCGTGTTCCTTCTCGGTCTGGGGATGCGCCGCATCGCCGGCAGGGTGGCGCGCACGCTGCAGGTGCTGGCGGCAATGCCGGCCGCTGTGCCGGGCATGGTCTTGGGGCTGGCGTATATTCTCACCTTCAATTCCACGGCGACACCGCTCTATCTGCTTTATGGCACGGCCGCGTTGATCGCCATCGTGAACTTCTACCACTACCACACGCAGGCTTTCCTGACGACGATGACCGGATTTCGGCAACTCCCCGGCGCCTATGAGGAAGCGGCCAGCAGCCTGGGGGCGGGCATGGGGCGCATTGCCATCAACGTGGTCGCGCCTTTCATCGCGCCCATGCTGATCTCGGTTTTCTTTTTCATCTTCATGCGCTCCATGGTCACACTCTCGGCTGTCGTGTTTCTCACTACCCCGGAGCTCAACGTTGCCGCCGTGACCATCATGCGGCTCGACGATGCCGGGCTCACCTCTCAGGCTGCTGCCTTCTCTACCTGCCTGATGGCTGTCGTCATGGCAGCATTGCTGGGCATGAAGGGAATGCTGGCCTATTATCGCCGAAAAAAACCTTTTAATACAGCAGGTTAATCCATAACATGTGGTCCAGGGAACGGCACAAACGTATCCTGAGTGTGCTAGAAACCAAGGGAAAGATCAGCGCGAATGATCTTGCCAGCATGCTCGGCGTGTCGCGGGAAACGGTGCGGCGTGATCTTGTCGAACTTGGGGCGGAGGGGCTGATCACCAGGGTCCATGGCGGTGCGTTGCTTTCGCAGGCTCAAACCGAACCCCCCTTCCGGAAGCGCCAGGTCGAACAGATCAGGGCAAAGCGTGATATCGCTCGCAAAGCCGCCGGCCTGGTGTTGCCGGGACAGACCATTCTCGTGGATGCGGGAACGACGACTTCGGTGTTCGCGCACGAACTCGCGAAAATCAGCGGTATCACCGTCATTACCAACTCGATAGATATCGCCACCACGGTCCAAAGTGCTGAAACGAAAATCGATCTTATACTGCTGGGGGGCGGCATTATCAGCGATGTTCCCGCCACCTACGGCGAGCTCACGCTTGCGGAAATCCGCCGCTTTCACGTCGATCTGACTTTCGTGGCCCCGGTTGCCCTGGACAGTGAAAAAGGCGCATTCGACTTCGATCTGCACGAAGCAAGCGTGGCGGGGGCCATGATGGAACAAGCCAGTGAAAGTGTGCTGCTGGTCGATCACACGAAGCTGGGAAAAGTCAGCCGCGTCAAGTATTGCGATCCGGGACAGATCGATATGCTGGTCACCGACACACCAGTACATGACCCTGTTTTACGCCCCTTTCAGGACTGGGGGATGCGGATCGTCGTCTGACAGGTAGGTCAGGAACATTTTCGACCCTTCCTCGAGCATTCGAAAGCGTGGACACGGTCAAGAGCGCTTGCTCCAGCCGTTGATCTTCAACGAGGTTGAACGCCTGCGCCGCGACAAGGGTCTGAGCATTGTCGACCGGGCAGTGGGCATCGGCGACCACGAGGGCCACTGGACCTCGCGGTGGTGACCCAACCTGTTCGGCGAGATCGCCATCTTCCGGGTCGCCCGCCGAGCGTGAGCCCGGAAGGGCCCTGTCACGAAGCCCAGAGGGAGAACCGACGATGACGCGACACAGCCTGATGGCCCTGGCCATGGGCCTGATGCTGCTGGCGACCCTGCCGGCCCAGGCCCAGCAGTTCGAGCAGGTGGGGGACTTCCAGATCCACTACAGCGCCGTGAACACCAGCTTCCTGCCGGAATCGGTGGCCCGGGAGAACGGCATCCAGCGCAGCCAGGTCATGGCCCTGCTCAACGTCAGCGTGCTGGAGGAGCTCGAGGATGGCTCGACCCGTCCCGTCATGGCCTCGGTCGAGGGGCGCAGCGGCGCGCTCGACGGCGACGACAGCACGCCGCTGGCCTTCCGCAGCCTGCGCATCGGCGACGCGCCGTCCCAGGTCGCGGTCTTCCGCATCCGCGAGGACGAGCCGATGCGCTTCGACCTTCGCGTGCGTTACGACCGCAATGCCGAGCCCGCCGAGGTGAGCTTCATCCAGCGTTTCTACATCGACCGATGACCACACGGCCCGATGACGGCCCCTCGGCCGTGACCGCCCCGCCCATCGCCCATCTCGCCGAGCTCGAGGCCACCTCGGCCCGGGGAGTGCGCCTGCCCGACGGCCGCGACGCCCTGCTGGTGAGGGTGCACGGCCGGGTCAGCGCCTTCGAGAATCGCTGCCCCCACCAGGGCGTGCCGCTAGAGGCCGAGCCGGACCGCTTCCTGGAACCCGGTGGCGAGCTGATCCAGTGCGCCATGCACGGGGCGCTCTTCCTGCCCGAGGATGGCGAATGCGTGTTCGGCCCCTGCCAGGGCCGCCACCTGCGGGAGATCCCCGTCTCAATCGACGACCACGGAAGGATCCACCTCGCGGGTGAGTGAGACCGGGAGCCCGCGCCCCAGACGGATCCCCGTCGGCACCCCCTGCGCGCGGGTGAGCTCGCAGCGCCGCGCCAGCACCTCCACGCCGCGGGAGGCCACCTCCCGCAGGGTCGAGGCATAGGCGGGATCCAGGTGGAGCGCCGGCGCCACGTCGTCGATGCCCTCGTGGGCCACGCAGAAGAGCAGCACGGCCCGATGGCCCCGGGCCACCAGGGCCGCCAGGGCCTCCAGGTGCCGGCGCCCCCGCTCGCTCACCGCGTCGGGGAAGTAGCCGTGGCCATCGGCCTCCTTCAGCGTAACCTGCTTGACCTCGACAAAGGCCGTGCCGTGCCGGGGATCCTCGAGGCGAAAGTCCAGTCGTGTGCGATCGTGGCCCTTCCCATCGACCTGCCCCTCGACCCGTGCCTCGCGCCGGAGCGTGGCGTAGCCCGCCAGCTCCTCCACCCGACCCTCGTGCAGCGCCTCCTCAACGATGCGGTTGGCCCGGCCGGTATTCACCGAGGCCGCCGCCACGCGGCCATCGGGCTGCGGGAGCTCGATCAGCTCCCAGGTCCAGGCCAGCTTGCGGGCGGGGTTGTCGCTCGCGGCGAGCCAGACCCGGCCGCCCGGCACGTTCACCGCCCGCATGGAGCCGGTGTTGGGGCAGTGGGCCACCACCTCGCGGCCGTCGTCGAGGCGCACGTCGGCCAGGAAGCGCTTGTAGCGGCGCAGCAGGGTGCCGGGCACCAGGGGCGGGTACTCCATCAGCGACGCGCCAGGAAGCGCTCGAGGCGGCTCACCGCCTCTTCTAGCCGCGCCTCGCCGGTGGTGAAGGCGATGCGCACGTGGCGCTCGCCCCCGGTGAGCGCGAAGTCGGTGCCGGGGGTGATGGCGACGTTCTCCTCCTCGAGCAGCGCGCGGCAGAAGGCCTCGCTGTCGTCGCTGTAGCGCGAGACGTCGAGCCACAGGTAGAAGGCTCCCTGGGGGGGAAGCGATGGCGCCAGCCCCAGCCGCGACAGGCCCGCCAGCAGGGCGTCGCGGCGCCTGCCGAGCTCCCGGCGCCGCCCCTCGAGGATCTCGCGGGTGTCGGGCGTGAAAGCGGCCAGGGCGGCATGCTGGGCCGGGGTGGAGGGCGCCAGGAAGACGTTCTGGGCCAGGCGGGTGAGCGGCTCCACCGCCGCCTCGGGGGCCAGCAGCCAGCCCAGGCGCCAGCCGGTCATGCCGAAGTACTTCGAGAAGCTGTTGACCACGAAGGCGTCCGGGGTGATCGCGGCTACCGAGAGCGGCTCGAGGTCGTAGCAGAGCCCCTGGTAGATCTCGTCCACCAGCAGCTCGCCGCCGCGCGCCTTCACGGTGTCGGCCACCGCCGCGAGCCGCCCCGCGTCGAGCATGTGGCCGGTGGGGTTCGAGGGGGTGGCGAGCATGGCCAGGGAGGTGTCGTCACGCCAGTGGCGCGCCACCAGGTCGGCATCCAGCTGCCAGCCGCTCTGCGCGTCCACCGGCACGGCCTCCACCTCGGCCCCCGCCAGGGCCATGAAGTGGCGGTTGCAGGGGTAGTTGGGGTCGGCCATCAGCACCCGGTCACCGGGCCCCGCCAGCAGCTGGCTGGCCAGCAGCAGCGCCCCGGAGGCCCCGGGCGTGACCAGGATGCGCCCCGGGTCGACGGCGGCGCCGAAGTGCTCGGCATAGTGGCCGGCGATGGCCTCGCGCAGGGCCGGCAGGCCGGCCGCCGGGGTGTAGCGGGTCTGGCCGGCCGCCAGGGCCGCGTGGCCGGCCGCCACGACCGGCTCGGGGGTGGCGAAATCGGGCTCCCCGACCTCGAGGTGGATGACATCGTGGCCGGCGGCCTCCCGGGCCTGGGCGGCCTCCAGCAGGCTCATCACGCGGAAGGGGGCGACGCGCGCCACGCGGGCATTCCAGGACATGCTCGGCTCCTCTCGTCTCGCCGGGGCAGGCGGGGCATCTTTCCGGCGGGCGGTGGTCAAAACCGGCATGTTACGACTTTTGGCGTGCCGTCGCAGTCCCGTCGATGGAAGAGGTTGCAACGTCGGCCTTTTTCCGATAAACAAGCACCCCTTTGGCGTGAGATACCATGCACACGGCGGGTATTGATCAGTAGTCACTCAAGTAACGAGGCAGTCCCATGCCAGTAGCAGAAAAGAAGATGGATGCTCCCAAGAAATTCACCCCGTACGAGCCGGCGCCGGGTGAAGAGTACATGAACGATAAGCAGCTGGAGCACTTCCGCAAGATCCTGCTGGGCTGGAAACAGGAGCTCATGGAAGAGGTCGACCGCACCGTGCGCCACCTGCAGGAAGAGGCGAACAACTACGCCGATCCGGCCGACCGGGCCACCCAGGAAGAGGGCTTCAACCTGGAGCTGCGGACGCGCGACCGTGAACGCAAGCTGCTCAAGAAGATCAACGAGACCCTCGAGAAGATCGACGAGGATGATTACGGCTTCTGCGATGCCTGCGGCGTCGAGATCGGCATCCGCCGCCTCGAGGCCCGTCCCACCGCCACCCTGTGCGTGGACTGCAAGACGCTGGCCGAGCTCAAGGAAAAGCAGCTGGGCGGCTGACGCGGCCATGCCGATGTCCCGGATCTCTCCCCGCAACGGGCACCTCAGGGTGCCCGTTTGCGTGTCGGCCGCCCGTGGCGGAGGGCACCGATGAGCGACTATCGCGGCCGCTTCGCGCCGACTCCCTCGGGGCCCCTGCACTTCGGCTCCCTGGTGGCGGCCCTGGCGAGCTTCCTCGATGCCCGTCATGCGGGCGGCGAGTGGCGACTGCGCATCGAGGACATCGACCCGCCGCGCTGCCCGGACGGCGCAGCCGATACCATCCTGCGCCAGCTCGAGGCCTTCGGCCTGCACTGGGATGGCCCGGTGACCTGGCAGCACGACCACGATGACGCCTACGGCGCCGCGTTGGAGCACCTGAAGGCCAGGGGCCTCGCCTACCCCTGCAGCTGCTCGCGCAAGCAGTGGCGCGACTACCCCGTCTACCCCGGCTGGTGCCGCCACGGCGTCCGCGAGCCCGGCAAGCCGGTGGCCTGGCGACTGCGCAGCGACCTGGGGCTGCGCCCTGTGGTCTGGCAGGACCGGCTGTTCGGCGAGCAGCGCTTCGACCCGGCCGAGCTCGGCGACGTGGTGCTGAAGCGCAAGGACGGCCTCTGGGCCTACCAGCTCGCCGTGGTGGTGGACGACGCCGACCAGGGCATCAGCGACGTGGTCCGCGGCTTCGACCTGCTCGACAACACCCCCTGGCAGCGCCAGCTCCAGCACGCCCTGGGCTACCCCGAGCCGCGCTACCTGCACCTGCCGCTGATCCTGGGACAGGACGGGCAGAAGCTCTCCAAGCAGAACCTGGCACCGGCCATCCCCGAGGAGGAGCAGGCCGTGCGCCCGCTGCTGCACGCGGCCCTGACGGCGCTGGACCAGGCGCCCCCGGCGGCGCTGGCCACGGCACCGGTGGCCGAGCAGCTGCAGTGGGCAATCGGGCACTGGGAGGTCGCCCGGCTGCGCGCCGAGGCCCATCGCCAGCCCGACGCCACCATCCCCTGAGAGGAGCCCGTCGTGTACGTCTATCGCATCATGCTCTTCCTGGTGTTCGGCGGATACCTGCTCTCGCCGCTGCTGATGAGCGGCTGGGCGAGTCCCGATATCGCCTGGTACCGCCCCTTCGTGATCTGGGGGGTGCTGATCGCCCTGACCCTGTGGCTGGAGCAGAAGAGGAAGCTCGATGAACGCTAGCCTCGGCGCCATCCTGGCCCTGGGCAGCGGCTACCTGCTGCTGCTCTTCCTCTGCGCCCTGGCGGTGGAGCGGGGCTGGATCTCCGCGCGCATCGCGCGCCATCCGGCGGTCTACACCCTGGCACTGGGCACCTACGCCAGCGCCTGGGCGATCTACGGCAGCCTGGAACTGGCCAGCGTCGCCGGCTACGGCTATCTGGCCTACTACCTGGGGGTGGCCGGCGCCTTCCTGCTCGCCCCGGTGCTGCTGGTGCCGATCCAGCGCATGACCCGGACCTACCAGCTCGCCTCGCTGGCCGACCTCTTCGCCTTCCGCTTCCGCTCGCGGTGGGTCGGCACCCTGGTCACCCTGGTCAGCCTGCTCGCCGTGCTGCCACTGCTGGCCCTGCAGGTGCAGACCCTGGGCGACACCATCTTCCTGATGACCGGCACCGCCTCCCCGGCCCCGCTGGCGCTGCTCTTCTGCGGGCTGATCGCGCTGTTCGCGATCCTCTTCGGCGCCCGCCACACACGCCTCCATGCCCGCCACGACACCCTGCTGGCGGCCATCGCCCTGGAATCGCTGGTCAAGCTCGTCGCCATGCTGGCGCTGGGCGCCTTCGCGCTGTTCGTGGTCTTCAACGGCCCGGCCGACCTGCAGGCGTGGCTCGACGGTCCCGGTCGCCTGGCCCAGGCGGGCGTCGATCACCTCGACCCGGCCCAGTGGCGCACCCTGCTGCTGCTGTTCTTCGCCGCGGCCTTCCTGATGCCGCACATGTTCCACATCACCTTCGCCGAGACCCTCTCGCGGCGCACCCTGCTGCAGGCCGCCTGGTCGCTGCCGCTGTTCCTGCTGCTGATGGCGCTGCCGGTGCCGCTGATCCTGTGGGCCGCCCAGCGCCTGGGCATCGACGCCGCAGGGTTGGGCAGCGCCTACCTGGCCTATGGCCTCTCGGAGTCGCTGTGGCTGCAGGGCTTGGTCTTCATCGCCGGCCTGGCGGCCACCAGCGGCACCATGATCATCATCTCGCTGGCCCTGTCGGGAATGATCCTCAACCACCTGGTGCTGGTCGCCCATCCCCCGGTGGACCAGCCGGACCTCTACCACTGGCTGCGCTGGCTGCGTCGAGCCCTGATCGGCGCGGTGATCTTCGGCGGCTGGCTCTTCTATCGCCTGGTGGGGGTGAACCACGACCTGACCACCCTGGGGCTGGCCGCGTTCATCGGCATGGCCCAGTGCCTGCCGGGCATGCTGGCGCTGCTCTACTGGCCCGGCGCCAACCGCAAGGGGATGGTCACCGGGCTCCTCGCGGGCGTGCTGGTGTGGCTGGCCGGCACCTGGGTGCCCCTGCTGACCGACTTCCCGGCCCTGGTGCTGCTGCCGCCGGGGCTGGAGGCGCTGGCCGGCCAGCCGGACTGGTACGTGGTGACCCTGGTCTCGCTGGCGGCCAACATCCTCACCTTCATCCTGGTCTCACTGGTCACCCCGACCTCCGCCGGGGAGCGGGCCGCCGCGGAGGCCTGCTCGGTGGACGCGGTGATCCGCCCCAAGCGCCTGCCCTTGGTCGCCGGCAACGGCGAGGAGTTCAAGTTCCACCTGGCCCGCGCCCTGGGCGAGGAGGTCGCGACCCGGGAGGTCGAGCGGGCCCTGACCGACCTGGGCCTCTCGCCGCTGGATGGCCGCCCCTATGCCCTGCGGCGCCTGCGCGATCGCATCCAGGCCAACCTCTCGGGGCTGATGGGCCCCTCCGTGGCCCAGGACATCGTCGACCGCCACCTGCCCTATCGCCGCGGGAGCCTGGAGCCCACCGACGACATCCACTTCGTCGAGAGCCGCCTGGAGGCCTACCGCACCCGGCTGACCGGCCTGGCCCGCGAGCTCGACGGCCTGCGCCGCTACCACCGACGGATCCTCACCCGGCTGCCGGTGGGCCTGTGCGCCTTCGGGGTCGACGACGAGCTGCTGATGTGGAACGACGCCCTCGCCGAGCTCACCGGCATCGACGGCGACAGCGTGGTCGGCGCCCGCCGGGACGGCCTGCCGCCCCCCTGGAACGCCCTGCTGGGACGAATGCTGCTCGGGCACCACGACCACCTCTACAAGGAGCCGGTGATCCTGGACGGCGCCACCCGCTACCTGAGCCTGCAGAGGGCCGAGCTCGAGACCGACGAGGCGATGCGCGGGGGCACCGTGATCCTGATCGAGGACCACAGCGAGATGAAGTGGCTGGAGGACGAGCTGGTCCACGCCGCCAGGCTCGCCTCCATCGGCCAGCTGGCGGCCGGCGTGGCCCATGAGATCGGCAACCCCGTCACCGGCATCTCCTCGCTGGCGCAGAACCTGCGCTACGACACCGACGACCCGGAGGTGCTGGAGACCGCCACCCAGATCCAGCAGCTCACCGACCGCATCTCACGCATCGTCGAGTCGCTGGTGGGCTTCGCTCACGGCGGCCGCCACGTGGCGGGGCAGGCCTTCGTCCCGGTCTCGCTGGCCGAGGTGACCGACGAGGCCCTGCACTTGATCCACCTGGCCCGCTCGGGGGAGGATATCCGCTACCATAACCGCTGCCCCGCCGACCTGGAGGTCATTGGCGATGCCCAGCGACTGCTGCAGGTGCTGGTGAACCTGCTCGGCAACGCCCGCGACGCGAGCCGCCCCGGCGACGAGGTGGTCATCGACGCCGGACGGCAGGGCGAATGGGTGCACGTCACCGTCACCGACCAGGGCCACGGCATCGCCGAGCACGTGCGCGACCACCTGTTCGAGCCCTTCACCACCACCAAGCCGCCCGGCGAGGGCACGGGACTCGGCCTGCCGCTGGTCTACAGCATCATTGCCGAGCACGGCGGCCAGATCGACATCGACTCCCCGCCCCCGGGGCAGGCCCGTGGCACCCGCATCCACCTGTGGCTGCCCCTGAACTCAGAGCATGGTACCCGCACCGATGAGCCGGATCCTGATCGTTGAAGACGAAGCCATCATCCGCAGCGCCCTGAAGCGACTGCTGGAACGCCACGATCACCAGGTCAGCGAGGCGGGCTCGGTGGCCGAGGCCCTGTCCCTTGAGCCCCAGGGCTTCGACCTGGTGATCAGCGACCTGCGCCTGCCCGGCGAGCCCGGCACCGACCTGATCGCCCGGGCAGCGCCCGTGCCGGTGCTGATCATGACCAGCTACGCGAGCATGCGCTCGGCCGTGGAGGCCCTGAAGCTCGGCGCGGTGGACTACGTGGCCAAGCCCTTCGATCACGACGAGCTGCTCGAGACGGTGGCCAGGGTCCTGCACCAGCAGGCCACCCAGCAGGGCGAGCCCCCCGACGTCACTGAGCCGGGTGGCACGCGCCAGACCATGATCGGCAACTGCCCCGCCATGCAGGTGGTCTACACGCGGATCCGCAAGTCGGCGCCCGCCGATGTCACCGTGCTGGTGCAGGGCGAGTCCGGCACCGGCAAGGAGCTGGTGGCCCGGGCCCTACACCAGCAGAGCCGTCGCGCCAGTGCCCCGCTGATCTGCGTCAACTGCGCGGCCATCCCCGAGACGCTGATCGAGTCCGAGCTCTTCGGCCACGAGAAGGGCGCCTTCACGGGGGCCAGTGCCTCGCGCACCGGCCTGGTCGAAGCCGCCGACGGCGGCACCCTCTTCCTCGACGAGATCGGCGAGCTGCCGCTCGACGCCCAGGCCCGCCTGCTGCGGGTCCTGCAGGAGGGCGAGATCCGCAAGATCGGGTCCGTGGAGACGCGCCACGTGGATGTGCGCCTGATCGCCGCGACCCACCGCGACCTGCGTGGCCTGTCGAAGACCGGCGAGTTCCGCCTCGACCTCTACTATCGCCTCAACGTGATGCAGATCGACCTGCCGCCCCTGCGGGAACGCGAGGATGACATCCTCCAGATTGCCGACGTGCTGCTGGAGAAGGCCTGTCGACGCCACGAGCGCGAGGGGCTGCGGCTCTCCCGGGCGGCCCGTCGCACCATCCGCGACTACCCCTGGCCCGGCAACGTGCGCGAGCTGGAGAACGCCCTGGAGCGCGGCGTCATCCTCGCCGAGGGCCACCTTATCCACCCCGATGACCTGGGCCTGGCCGCGGGGCCCCGGCCGTTGCCCGAGCCCGTCGCCGAGGGCTCGGGCCTCGCCGCGCCAGTGGAGCCGGAGGCGACCGAGGAGGAGGACCTCTCGCTGGAGGACTACTTCCAGCACTTCGTGCTGGAGCATCAGGACCAGATGAGCGAGACGGAGCTCGCCCAGAAGCTCGGCATCAGCCGCAAGTGCCTGTGGGAGCGACGCCAGCGCCTGGGCATCCCGCGCAAGAAGGGCCCGCGTCGCACCACGGGATGATCTCCCTGGCCATACGAGCTCTGACAATACGACCCCTGGCCATAAGACCATAGTGCAAGCGCCCGCGGCTCAAGCCGCGGGCGCATTTTGCTCGGCGTCCGTCGTGCCCTGCACCATTTGTTACCTTCCCACTCAACCACTGCCCCACAGCGGGGCCAGATGGGTAACACTCCCCGGGCCCTGCCGGGCACGAAGTAGCTATACCAACCACATCCCGCTGTTTTCATTGCTGTTTATCGTTGATGGCATGCCACCTGCTACCTCTAGGGCAAGAAAAACAAACCCGGTTGTCACCCGCCGCCAACAACAACAACCAGGCAGCAAGGCGTGACAGGGCCCGACCCGCCAACAACAACAAGACACACGGGCCGCTACGACTTCGGCGCCTGCCGACAACAAGAACAGCAGTGGCACGCGCAAGGCCTTCGAGCCTCAATAACAACAAGCGACTCGAAGCACCGGAGCCCAGGACGCGACGCACCCACACACGGCCACCCAACAATGACAAGAGCCGTCGAGGTGCACTCCCGGCAACAACGCCAACAATCCGGGAGGAGGCATACTTCCATGCCGTCGTGGTTGGACTATTGTTTTGAATACGAGACGGTTGCCGTCAGGAGCATCAACAACCATAAGAACACCGCTTGCCTGAACACTCCTTGGTGACTGTGGTGCGTATTCAGGGCGATGCGCCATCACGAAGAAGAATCAGCTGCAGGGATGCAGCATCCTGCTTTCAGGGGAGGCCAACGGCCTCCCCTTTCTGCGTCCAGGCCGCCCTCCAGCACCGTGCCGCGCTTTGCAAGGTGTCAGTGGTCGGCTACACTCAACGCTTTTCCGCGTCCCGCGAGTCGATATCGCCGCATGATCAAAGGTTTTACCCGCTTTCTGCAGAGCCCGGGCCAGCGCATCAAGTCGCTGTTCGGCCCTCAGGATGCGCCGGCCGGCAGCACCGGCCCCCGCATCATTCCCCGCCCCGAGCACCCTGTCTCGCGTCAGCATTTCAGTGATGCTGCCCTCAAGGTGCTCTACCGCCTGCACAATGCCGGTTTCCAGGCCTTCCTGGTCGGAGGGTGCATCCGTGACTCGCTGCTCGGCCACATGCCCAAGGATTTCGATGTCGCCACCGACGCGACGCCCGAGCAGATCCGGGAGCTGTTTCGCAACTCGCGGATCATCGGCCGGCGCTTTCGCATCGTGCACGTCCGCTTCGGCCGCGAGGTGATCGAGGTCACCACCTTCCGTGGCAAGCCGAACGATGACCATGCCGACCATATCTCCCAGCAGTCTGACGAGGGCCTGCTGCTGCGCGACAATGTCTGGGGCAACATCGAGGAAGACGCCCTGCGCCGCGACTTCACGGTCAACGCCCTCTACTACAACATCGCCGACTTCTCGATCCACGACTTCGCCGATGGCGTGAAGGACATCGAGGCCCGCACCCTGCGGCTAATCGGTGACCCGGCGACCCGCTATCGCGAGGATCCGGTGAGGATGCTGCGGGCGGTGCGCTTCGCCGCCAAGCTCGACTTCCACCTGCATCCGGCCACCGAGGCGCCGATCCACGATGCCGCGCCGCTGCTGCTGCAGATTCCGCCGGCCCGGCTGTTCGACGAGGTGCTCAAGCTGTTCATGGCCGGCCAGGGTGTCGAGACCTTCCGTCTGCTGCGCCATTACGGCCTGTTCGAGATGCTCTTCCCCGAGGCCGACGAGGCCATGGAGGAGCTGCCCTGGGCCGAGCGCCTGGTCGAACTGGCCCTGGAGAGCACCGACCGCCGCATCCGCGAGGAGCGTCCGGTGACGCCGGCCTTCCTGTTCGCCTCCCTGCTGTGGGCGCCCGTCCAGCAGCGCCAGGCGATCCTGGAGGCCGAGGGCATGCCGCCCATCCCCGCCCTGCAGGCGGCCTCCCAGCAGGTGGTCTCGCGCCAGCTCCAGCACATCTCGATTCCCAAGCGCTTCAGCCTGCCGATGCGCGACATCTGGGACCTGCAGCAGCGGCTGCCGCTGCGCCGCGGCAAGCGGGTCTTCCAGACCCGCGAGCACCCCAGGTTCCGGGCCGCCTATGACTTCCTGCTGCTGCGCGAAGGGGCCGGCGAGATCGCACCGGGCCTGGGCGACTGGTGGACCGCCTTCCAGCAGGCCGACGAACACGAGCAGCGTCGCCTGCTGGGCAAGGTCGGCGCCGACCCGGCCGGCAGCGGGCAGCCGCGCAAGCGCCGCCGGCGCCGCCGCAAGCCACGGGGCCCCGCGAGCGACGCATGAGCGCGCCGGGGCATCATGCCTGGGTCGGCCTGGGCAGCAACCTGGAGGGACCGCGCGAGCATGTCGAGCGCGCCCTCGAGGAGCTCGACCGGCTGCCCCTGACGCGCCGCGTCGCGGCCTCGCGGCTCTATGCCAGCCGCCCGGTGGGGCCCGCCGACCAGCCCGACTACATCAATGCCGTGGCGCAGCTGGAGACGCGGCTCTCGCCGCTCGCCCTGCTCGACCAGCTTCAGGCCCTCGAGCAGCACCACGGGCGAATCCGCGGCCGGCGCTGGGGCCCGCGGACCCTGGACCTGGACCTGCTGCTGTTCGACGACTGCCGGCTCGCGCTGCCGCGACTGACCCTTCCCCATCCGGAGATGGCCCGACGCGCCTTCGTGCTGGTGCCGCTGGCCGAGCTGGCCCCGGGCATGACGCTCGACGGTCGGCCGCTGGCCCGGCTCGCGGCCGACATCGAGACCGACGGCCTGGCGCCGGTGTTACCGCCAGGCTGAGGAGCGCCCCATACTGTTACCTATCGACACCCCGAGTGTTTCGGGTAACAATCGCGGGTTACACAGAGGACGGCCCATCGACGGCCTCCCATGACCAGATGATGAGAGCATGCCATGAAAACCGTCACCCTGAGCTCGCTGCAGGCCTTCAAGCGCGCCGGTGAGCCCTTCAGCTGCCTGACCGCCTACGATGCCTCCTTCGCGCGGGCCGCCGGCGAGTCGGGCATCGAGGTGCTGCTGGTGGGCGACTCCCTGGGCATGGTCCTGCAGGGACACGCCAGCACCCTGCCGGTGACCCTCGACGAAATCTGCTACCACACCCGCTGCGTGGCCCGCGGCAAGGTCAATAGCCTGCTGATGGTCGACCTGCCCTTCATGAGCAACTCCAGCACCGAGCGCCTGCTGCAGGACGCCGGAGCCCTGATGCGGGCCGGCGCCGAGCTGATCAAGGTCGAGGGCGAGGCCTGGATGGCGGACGGCATCCGCGAACTGACCCGCCGGGGCGTCCCGGTCTGCGCCCACCTCGGGCTGACCCCGCAGTCGGTCTACCAGCTGGGCGGCTACAAGGTCCAGGGCCGCGAGGCCGAGAAGGCGACGCAGATCCTCGAGGATGCCCGCACCCTGGTCGAGGCCGGTGCCTCGGTGATCCTGCTCGAGTGCGTGCCGGCGAGCCTGGGCCGGGCGGTGAGCGAGGCACTGGAGGTGCCGGTGATCGGCATCGGCGCCGGTCCCGACACCGACGGCCAGATCCTCGTGATGCACGACGTGCTGGGCGTGACCCATGGCCGCACGCCACGCTTCGTAAAGAACTTCATGGCCGAGGCCGATGACATCCATGGCGCCTTCCGCCACTACCACGAGGACGTCAAGGCCCGCCGCTTCCCCGCCGAAGCGCACTGTTTCTAGGAGCCGTCACGATGCGCACCCTGCACGAGATTGCGCCCCTGCGCGAGACCCTGGACGACGCCCGTCGCCGCGGCCTGCGCATTGCCCTGGTTCCGACCATGGGCAACCTCCATGAGGGCCACCTGGCCCTGGTGGCGGAAGCCCGGCGGCGGGGAGACCTGGTGGTGGCGACGATCTTCGTCAACCCGATGCAGTTCGGGCCCGGCGAGGACCTCGACGCCTATCCGCGCACCCTCGCGGAGGACCAGCACAAGCTCGAGGCGGCCGGCTGCCAGCTGCTGTTCGCCCCGGACTCCGCCACCATCTACCCCCGCGGCCTCGAGGCCCAGACCCGCGTCTACGTGCCCGAGGTCAGCGAGGGGCTGTGTGGCGGCGACCGGCCCGGTCACTTCGACGGTGTCGCCACCGTCGTCACCATGCTCTTCCACCTGGTGCAGCCCGACGTGGCCTGCTTCGGCGAGAAGGACTACCAGCAGCTGGCGGTGATTCGCCGCCTGGTGGCCGACCTGCACCTGCCGGTGGAGATCGCGGGCGTGCCCATCGTGCGCGCCGAGGACGGCCTGGCGCTCTCCTCGCGCAACGGCTACCTGGATGCGTCCCAGCGCGCCATCGCACCGGCGCTCTACGCCACCCTGTGTGCGCTGCGCGAGGCCCTGGAGGATGGCGCCGAGCCCGACGCCGCCCTGGCCGACGGCCTCGCCCGGCTGGAAAAGGCCGGCTTCGCCCCGGACTACCTGGAGCTGCGCGCCGCCGACCTGAGCCCGGTCACGACGACCACCCGGCAGGCCGTGCTGCTCGCTGCGGCCCGCCTGGGCACCACCCGACTGATCGACAACCTGAGCCTGACCCTGCCGCGCTGAGTGCGCGGCATCGAGAACAGAGGAACCCTCGTCCCATGCAGACCATCATGCTCAAGGCCAAGCTGCACATGGCCCGCGTCACCCATGCCGTCCTCAACTACGAAGGCTCCTGCGCCATCGACGGTGAGCTGCTGGACATGTCCGGGATCCGCGAGAACGAGCAGATCCAGATCTACAACGTCGAGAACGGCCAGCGCTTCACCACCTACGCCATCCGCGCCGAGGAAGGCTCACGGATCATCTCGGTGAACGGCGCGGCCGCCCACCTCGCCACCGAGGGGCAGCGGGTGATCATCTGCAGCTACGCCCACTACAGCGAGGCGGAGCTCGACCGCCACCAGCCGGCCCTGGTCTACCTCCAGGAAGGCAATGTCGTCAGCCACACCAGCAACGCCATCCCCGTCCAGCTGGCCTGAGCCCTCCCCCGGCACCCCGTCTCGGGGTGCCCGTGCCGCTTCCCTCCCGCCTACGGCCATGGAAGCATTGCCGCGACGCACAATACTCCCCTATGCTGGAGGACCCGGCTCTGTCTGAGACGTCATCGCGTGCAGGGTGTCCTCCAGACACGGCCGCCAGTCCGCTACCTATTCTTCAGGAGTATCCCGCATGCAAGACGTGGTGATCGTTGCCGCACGCCGTACCGCCGTCGGCTCCTTCGGCGGCTCCCTGGCCGGCATTCCCGCCAGTGACCTCGGAGCCCATGTCATCAAGGACATCATGTCCTCCACCGGCGTCGCCGGCGACCAGGTGGACGAGGTCCTGCTCGGCCAGGTGCTGACCGCGGGGGTCGGCCAGAACCCCGCCCGCCAGGCGTCCATCAAGGCCGGCCTGCCGGACGCGGTTCCCGCCATGACCATCAACAAGGTCTGCGGCTCCGGCCTCAAGGCCCTGCACCTGGCGACCCAGGCGATCCGCTGCGGCGACGCCGAGCTGATCATCGCCGGCGGCCAGGAGAACATGTCGGCCTCGCCGCACGTGCTGCCCAACTCGCGCACCGGCCAGCGCATGGGTGACTGGAAGGCCGTCGACACCATGGTCCACGACGGCCTGTGGGACGCCTTCAACAACTACCACATGGGCATCACGGCCGAGAACTTGGCCGAGAAGTACGGCATCACCCGCGAGGCGATGGACGAGTTCGCCGCCGCCTCCCAGCAGAAGGCCGCCGCGGCCATCCGCGAGGGCAAGTTCAAGGGCCAGATCGTCCCGGTGGAGATCCCCCAGCGCAAGGGCGACCCGGTGGTCTTCGACACCGACGAGGGCCCGCGTGACGTGACCGCCGAGAAGCTCGCCGGCATGCGCCCGGCCTTCAAGAAGGACGGCACCGTCACCGCCGGCAACGCCTCCTCCATCAACGATGGCGCCGCCGTGGTGATGCTCTGCTCCGCCGAGAAGGCCAAGGCCCTGGGCCTCGAGCCGCTGGCGCGCATCGCCGCCTACTCCAATGCCGGCGTCGACCCGTCCATCATGGGCATCGGCCCGGCCCCGGCCACCCGCCGCTGCCTCGAGAAGGCCGGCTGGAGCCTGGACGACCTCGACCTGGTCGAGGCCAACGAGGCCTTCGCCGCCCAGGCGCTCTCGGTCAACAAGGAGCTGGGCTGGGATGTCAGAAAGGTCAACGTCAACGGCGGCGCCATCGCCATCGGCCACCCCATCGGCGCCTCCGGCTGCCGCATCCTGGTGACCCTGGTGCACGAGATGATCGCCCGCGATGCCAAGAAGGGCCTGGCGACCCTGTGCATCGGCGGCGGACAGGGCGTGGCCCTGGCCATCGAGCGCTAGTCGAACACGCACGCCAGACAACCAGCAGGACCGCATGCCCCGGACATTATGTCCGGGGCATCTTCTTTTCTGCCAATAGAAAACCGCCGCCAGGGCATGACCCTGGCGGCGGTTTTCCTTACGCCTTGCTCCTTGGCGCTTGCGGCCCGCCGAAGACGGTCACTTACAGCGCTGGCTCGGCGGCCTCCTCGGCCTCGAAGGCGGCCTTCTCTTCCGGGGTAATCTCCTTGATGGTGAGCTTCACCCGGTTGCGGTTGTCGATGTCGAGCACCTTGACGATGGGCTCGTCCCCCTCGTTGAGGAAGTCCCGCACGTCGTTGACCCGCTCCGGCACGATCTGGGAGATGTGCACCAGGCCGTCGGTACCCGGCATGATGTTGACGAAGGCGCCGAAGTCGGCGATGCGCACCACCTTGCCGCGATAGAGCTTGCCGATCTCGGGCTCGGCGGTGATCGCGAGCACGGTGTCGATGGCCGCCTTGGCCGCCGACTTGTCCTCGGCGTAGATGCGCACGGTGCCGTCGTCGTCCAGGTCGATGGAGGCGCCGGTATCCTCGCAGATCTTGCGGATGGTGGCGCCGCCCTTGCCGATGACGTCGCGGATCTTCTCCGGGTCGATCTTGATGGTCGCCATGGAGGGCGCGTTCTCGGAGACCTCGGTGCGGCTCTGGGCGATCACGGCGTTCATCTGCTCGAGGATCTGCTGGCGGGCGTCGTAGGCCTGCTGCAGGGCGATCTCCATGATCTCTTCGTTGATGCCCTCGATCTTGATGTCCATCTGCAGGGCGGTGACGCCCTCGGCGCTGCCGGCCACCTTGAAGTCCATGTCGCCGAGGTGATCCTCATCACCGAGGATGTCGGTGAGCACGGCGAAGCCGTCATCGTCCTTGACCAGGCCCATGGCGATGCCGGCCACCGGCGCCTTCATCGGCACGCCGGCATCCATCAGCGCCAAGGACGAGCCGCACACGGATGCCATGGAGCTCGAGCCGTTGGACTCGGTGATCTCGGACACCACGCGGATGGTGTAGGGGAAGTCCGCATCGTCGGGCAGCATGGCCTGCACGCCGCGGCGCGCCAGGCGGCCGTGGCCGATCTCGCGACGCTTGGGTCCGCCCATGAAGCCGGCCTCTCCCACGCTGTAGGGCGGGAAGTTGTAGTGCAGCAGGAAGCGGTCCTTGCGCTCGCCCTCCAGCGACTCGATCAGCTGGGAGTCGCGCAGGGTGCCCAGGGTCGCCACCACGATGGCCTGGGTCTCGCCCCGGGTGAAGATCGCCGAGCCATGGGTCTTGGGCAGGGTGCCGACCTCGATGGAGAGCGGACGCACGGTCTTGTGGTCGCGGCCGTCGATGCGCGGCTCGCCCTTGACCACCCGCGAACGCACCACGCGCTTCTCGAGGCCGGCAAAGGCGCCCTTGACGTCATCGGCGTCGAACTTGCCCTCTTCCTCGCCGGCGAGCTGCTCGACCGCCTGGTCCTTGAGGGCGGACAGGGCGTCCTGGCGGGCCATCTTGTCGGTGATGCGATAGGCCTCGCCGACCTTCGCCTCGAAGCCCTCGGCCATGGCGCCCTTGAGGGCAGCGTTCTCGGCAGGCAGCTGCCAGTCCCACTTCGGCTTGCCGGCCTCGGCGGTGAGCTCGTTGATGGCCTGGATGGCCACCTGCATCTCCTGGTGGGCGTAGAGCACGCCCCCCAGCATCTCGTCCTCGAGCAGCTCCTTGGCCTCGGACTCGACCATCAGGACCGCCTTCTCGGTCCCGGCGACCACCATGTTGAGCTCGGAGTCGCCCAGCTCCTCCACGGTGGGGTTGAGGAAGTAGCCGTTCTCCTCGGTGAAGCCCACGCGCGCGGCGCCGATCGGGCCGTTGAAGGGCACGCCGGAGATCGCCAGGGCGGCGGAGGTGCCGAGCATGGCCGCGATGTCCGGATCATGGTTGCGGTCGGTGGAGAGCACCGAGCAGACCACCTGCACCTCGTTCATGAAGCCCTTGGGGAAGAGCGGGCGGATCGGGCGGTCGATCAGCCGCGAGGTGAGAGTCTCCTTTTCGGTGGGACGCCCCTCGCGCTTGAAAAAGCCGCCGGGAATCTTGCCGACCGCGTAGGTCTTCTCCTGGTAATGGACGGAGAGCGGGAAGAAGGGCTGTGCGGGGTTGGCTTCCTTCCTGGCCACCACGGTGCACAGCACCACGGTGTCGTCCATGGTGACCATCACGGCACCGGTGGCCTGGCGGGCGATGCGCCCGGTTTCCAGGGTGACGGTGCTGCGACCGTACTGAAATGTCTTCTTGACCGGATTCACGGCGACTTCCTTCAACGTTACTTTTCTGTGTTTGGGTCGTTTTGACTCGGCGACCATTTTAGGGGTTGACGCCCGCCGCGACCACCGGTCTGCGACATTTCCGCCGCACTATTCCCCGGGCGGAGCCGGCGAGTGTCGGACCATCGAGCAGGCGCGGCCGATATCTCCCCGAACGCGGCCTCGTCACCCCCGGCCCCCGGTGCCACAAAAAGAAACGGGCAGCCCGTAGGCTGCCCGTTTCGCTACCGCGTGGGATGCGTCGCTTAGCGGCGCAGGCCCAGGCGCTGGATCAGCGACTGATAGCGCTCGAAGTCCTTGCGCTTCAGGTAGTCCAGCAGCTTGCGGCGCTGGTTGACCATGCGGATCAGGCCACGACGGGAGTGGTGATCCTGCTTGTTGGTCTTGAAGTGATCCTGCAGGCCATCGATGTTGGCGCTCAGCAGGGCCACCTGAACCTCGGGGGAACCGGTGTCGTTGTCGCCACGGCCGTATTCGTTGACGATGCCGGCCTTCTGTTCAGCGGTCAGTGCCATCTGTCTCTCCAGTAAGCAATATGCCTGGGGTATGAATGTGTGAGACCACGCATATTTGCAGTCTCGGGCTTCTCTCCTTCAACCGGCCGCCGTGCTCAGCAGCCGCTTCGGCGCCACCTCCTGTGGCCCCGTCACCGTGCCGAGACCCAGAAAGGCCTCGTCACGATAGAGTCTTGCCGTCTCGCCCTCGGGCAGCCCGAGGGGGTCGACCCGTGCCGCCTGGCCGTGGGTCAGGCGCCCAGCCGCCACGGCATCGACGTCCAGCCGCGGCAGGTGATCGACCAGCACGTCTACGGGCAGCAGCGTGGCCTCGCGCGCGCCCTGGTCATGCAGGGCCTCGAGCGACTCGAGGTCGCGCATGCCGGCGGCCTCGAAGGGCCCCGTCGCCAGCCGTCGCAGCGCGCTGATGTGGGCCCCGCATCCCAGAGCGCGGCCGATGTCCTCGGCCAGGGTGCGGATGTAGGTGCCCTTGCTGACGCGGACCTCCAGCTCGAAGGCCTCGTCCCGGCAGGCGAGAAGCCGAGCATCATACACCGTCACGCGACGGGCTGCACGCTCGATCGACTTGCCCTCCCGGGCGAGTTCGTAGAGCTTGCGCCCCTGGTGCTTGAGGGCCGAGTACATCGGCGGCACCTGGTCGATCTCGCCGCGAAAGCGCGTCAGCACGCCCGCGATGTCGGCCTCGGTGAGCCGGGGCACCGCATGGCGCTCGACCACCGAGCCTTCGGCATCGCCGGTATCGGTGACCGCGCCGAGCTCCACCCGGGTGCGGTAGACCTTGTCGGCCTCCAGCAGGTGGGCGGAGAACTTGGTCGCCTCGCCGAAGCAGACCGGCAGCAGCCCGGTGGCCATGGGGTCGAGCGTCCCGGTATGGCCGGCCTTCTGGGCCTGGAACAGGCGCCGCACCCGCTGCAGGGCATGGTTGCTGGACGCCCCCGCGGGCTTGTCCAGCAGCAGCACGCCGTTCACCGGCAGTCCGCGACGTCGCCGTGCCATCAGTCCCGCTCGCTCCCGCCGTCGGAGGCGTCGTCATCCGCCGCCTCGTCATTCAGGTCGCGGTCGCTGGCGACGGCCTCGTCGATCAGCGACGACAGGCGCTGCCCACGGACCACGCTCTCGTCGTAGTGGAAGCGCAGCTCCGGGACATGGCGCAGCTTGATCCGCCGGGCGATCTGGCTGCGCAGGAAACCGGCGGCCCGCTTGAGCACCGCCAGGTTCTCCTTGATGCGCTCGGGCTCCTGCTCGCCCAGCAGGGTCACATGGACATCGGCGTAGCCGAGGTCACGACTGACCTCGACGCCGCTGACGGTGACCATGCCCAGGCGCGGGTCCTTGACCTCGCGCTGGATGAGCACCGCCAGCTCCTTCTGGAGCTGGTCGGCGACCCGGTCGGTACGCTTGAATTCCCGCATGGTCGACTCCTGGGGGCCTTAGAGGGTCCGCTCGACCTTGACCTGGTCGAAGACCTCGATCTTGTCGCCGACCTGGACATCGTTGTAGTTCTTCACGCCGATGCCGCACTCCATGCCGTTGCGCACTTCCTGGACATCGTCCTTGTAGCGGCGCAGGGACTCGAGCTCGCCCTCGTAGATCACCACGTTGTCACGCAGCACGCGGATCTTCTTGTTGCGATGGACGGTGCCCTCGACCACCATGCAGCCGGCCACGGCGCCGATCTTCGGCGCGCGGAAGACGTCACGGACCTCGGCCACGCCGACGATCTCTTCCTTCCACTCCGGTGCCAGCATGCCGCTCATGGCCTGCTTGACCTCGTCGACCAGCTGGTAGATGACGCTGTAGTAGCGCAGGTCCAGCCCTTCACGCTCGATGATCTCGCGGGCGGCGGCGTCGGCACGCACGTTGAAGCCGACCACGATGGCGTCACTGGCCAGCGCCAGGTTGGCGTCGGTGCCGGTGATCCCGCCGACGCCGGAGGAGACCACGGCCACCTCGACCTCGTCCGTGGAGAGCTCTTCCAGGGCGCCCTTGATCGCCTCCAGGGAGCCCTGGACGTCGGCCTTGAGCACGATATTGAGCTTGGCGGCGACGTCCTGGCCCATCTGGCTGAACATGTTCTCCAGCTTGGCCTTCTGCTGGCGCGCCAGGCGCACCTCGCGGTACTTGCCCTGACGGAAGTTGGCAACCTCGCGGGCCTTCTTCTCGTCGGCCAGCACCATGAAGTCGTCACCCGCCTCGGGGGTGCCATCCAGGCCCTGGATCTCCACCGGCGTGGACGGGCCGGCCTCGTCGACCTGCTTGCCCAGCTCGTTGGTCAGCGCACGCACGCGGCCGTAGTGCAGGCCGGCGAGCACAATGTCGCCCTTCTTCAGGGTGCCGTTCTGGACCAGCACGGTGGCCACGGGGCCACGGCCCTTGTCCAGGCGAGACTCGACCACCACGCCCTTGCCGGGCGCCTCGGGGACGGCCTTGAGCTCGAGCACCTCGGAGACCAGCTGGATCGACTCCAGCAGCTCCTCGATGCCCTCCCCGGTGTGGGCGGAGACGTGCACGAACTGGGTGTCGCCGCCCCACTCCTCGGAGATGACGCCATGCTGGGACAGCTCGTTCTTGACCCGGTCCGGATCCGCGCCCGGCTTGTCGATCTTGTTGACCGCGACCACCATCGGGACCTCGGCCGCCTTCGAGTGCTCGATGGCCTCGATGGTCTGGGGCATGACGCCGTCATCGGCGGCCACCACCAGCACGACCACGTCGGTGGCCTTGGCGCCACGGGCACGCATGGCGGTGAACGCCGCGTGGCCCGGGGTATCCAGGAAGGTCACGCCACCGTGGTCGTCCTCGACGTGGTAGGCACCGATGTGCTGGGTGATGCCGCCGGCCTCGCCGGTGGCCACCTTGGCCTTGCGGATATAGTCGAGCAGCGAGGTCTTGCCGTGGTCGACGTGACCCATCACCGTGACGACCGGCGAGCGGGTGATCTCCTCGCCCTCATAGGAGATGCCCTCGAGGACCTCGGTCTCCAGCGCATCATCCTTGACCAGCTTGGGCTTGTGGCCCATCTCCTCGACCACGATGGCCGCGGTGTCCTGGTCGATGGTCTGGTTGATGGTCACCGCCGCGCCCATGGTGAACATGGCCTTGATGACCTCGTTCGCCTTGATCGACATCTTGTCGGCCAGGTCGGCGACGCTGATCGACTCAGGGATGGAGACCTCGCGGACGATCGGCTGGGTCGGCTTCTGGAAGCCATGCTTGCCGCCGCCCTGGGCGCCGCCACCGCGGCGACCGCCACGGCGCTCGGCGCGCTTGACCTTCTTGCCGCCCCGGCGACGCTCCTCGCGGTCGCCGCGATCGTCGTCGCGATCGTCACGGCCCTTCTTGCCGCCCTTGCCACTGGCCTTCTTGACCGCGGCACGACGCGGCTCGGGACGTCCTTCCTTCGGCGGGGCCGGGGGCTCCTCCGGGGCGGGCTGGGTCTCCAGCTCCGGCACCGGAATCTCTGGCTCGCTGACGGCCTTCTCGGCCTCAAGCTTGGCGGCGGCCTCGCGAGCGGACTCCTCGGCGGCACGCGCCTTGGCTTCCTCGGCCTCGCGGGCGTCCTTGTCAGCCTGCGCCTGCTGGGAGTCGGCCATGTCGCCGACCAGCTGGCGCGGACCGGCATCGGCCTCGGGCTCGCTCTTGGCCGTCTCTTCCTCGGCGCGCTTGACGTAGGTGCGCTTCTTGCGCACCTGCACCTCGATGCTCTTGCCGCGCTCGCCGGTCTTGATACGGCTACGCGTCTTGCGCGTCAGGGTGATGCGATTCTTCGCCCCGGCGCCGCCGCTGCCGCCGTGGCTCTTGGTCAGATAGTCGAGCAGCTGACGCTTGTCCTCCTCGGACACGGCGTCGTTCTCGGCCTTCTGGCCGAGCCCTGCTTCCTTCATCTGTTCCAGCAGGCGAGGCACGTCGCGCCCCACCTTCGCTGCAAAATCCTTAACGGTCATTTCTGACATTACGACCCTCCTCAGCCCGTGACCTGTTTACTGTTCGTTCTCGAACCATGGCGCACGGGCAGTCATGATCAGTGCCGCGGCGCGCTCCTCGTCGATACCCTCGATGTCTATCAGATCATCGACGGACTGCTCGGCCAGGTCCTCCATGGTGACAATGCCCCGACTGGCCAGGATGAAGGCCAGGTGGCGCTCCATCCCGTCCATCTCCAGCAGGTCATCGGCCGGCTGGGCGCCGTCGAGTTCCTCCTCGGAGGCGATGGCGAGGTTCAGCAGTTCGTCCTTGGCCCGAGCGCGCAGCTCCTCGATGGTCTCCTCGTCGAACTCCTCGATCTCGAGCATCTCCTCGACCGGCACGTAGGCGACCTCCTCCAGGGAGGTGAAGCCTTCTTCCACCAGCAGGCGCGCCACGTCCTCGTCGATGTCCAGGTGCTGGATGAAGTGCTCGACGAGGCTGTCGATCTCCTGATCGCGCTTGGCCTCGGCCTCGTCCTCGGTCATGACGTTGAGACGCCACCCGGTGAGCTCGGACGCCAGACGCACGTTCTGGCCGCTGCGGCCGATGGCCTGGGCCAGGTTGTCCTCGGCGACGGCCACGTCCATGGCATGGGACTCCTCGTCGACGAGGATCGAGGCGACATCGGCCGGCGCCATGGCGTTGATCACCAGCTGGGCCGGGTTGTCGTCCCAGAGCACGATGTCCACGCGCTCGTTCTGCAACTCCGAGGAGACGGCCTGCACGCGCGAACCGCGCATGCCGACGCAGGCCCCCACGGGGTCGATGCGACGGTCGTTGGTCTTGACCGCGATCTTGGCCCGGGAGCCGGGGTCACGCGCCGCACCCTTGATCTCGATGAGCTGCTCGGAGATCTCCGGGACCTCGATGCTGAACAGCTCGATGATCAGCTCCGGGCAGGTGCGCGAGAGGATCAGCTGGGCGCCGCGCGCCTCGGCATCGACCTTGACCAGCAAGGCGCGCACCCGCTCGTTCATGCGGTAGCGCTCGCCCGGGATCATCTCGCTGCGCGGCAGGAAGGCCTCGGCGTTCTCGCCGAGGTCGATGATCAGGCCGTCGCGGGTGGTCTTCTTGACGATGCCGGCGACCAGCTCGCCCTCACGCTCGGCATACTGGCGCACCACCTCGGCCCGCTCGGCCTCGCGCACCTTCTGCACGATGACCTGCTTGGCGGTCTGGGCGGCGATGCGGCCGAAGGCGGCGTTCTCGATACGCTCCTCGACCACGTCACCCAGCCCCAGGGGCGGATCACGACGCTCGGCGAAGGAGAGCTTGATCTGGGCGTCGGGCCCGTCGAAGTCGTCGTCCTCGACCACCTCCCAGCGGCGAAAGGTCTCGTAATCCCCGGTATCGCGATCGATGTGCACGCGCACGCTGGCTTCCTCATCCTCGAAGCGCTTGCGCGATGCACTGGCCAGGGCCGCCTCGACGGCCTCGAAGATCACCTTGCGGGAGACCCCCTTCTCGTTGGAGATCGTGTCGACGACCGCCAGAATCTCTTTACTCATGCCTTAGCCTCGCCAGTGAACCTGTCCTTATACACCAAGCTCATCACGTGAACTGCGGGACGACCCGCGCCTGATCGATGCCCTCGATGGGAAAGCAGTACTCCTCGCCATCGACCTGCAGCAGCACCTCGTCATTCTCGATCCCGGCCAGCAACCCCTTGAACTTGCGCCGGCCGTCGAAGGGCACACGCAGCTTCACGGTCACCACATGGCCGGCATAGCGCTCGAACTGGTCGAGGCTGAACAGCGGCCGGTCCATGCCCGGCGAGGAGACTTCCAGTCGATACTCGCCCGGGACAGGGTCCTCGACATCGAGCACCGCGCTGACCTGACGACTGACGTCGGCGCAATCGTCCACGCTCACCCCGTCCTCGTGGTCGATATAGATCACCAGGCGGGAATGTTTTCCCTGAGACAGATGGTCGATGCCCCAGAGTTCGAACCCCATGGCCGAGACCACCGGTTCGATCAGCGCATGCAGCGCAGCATCCTTGATTGCCACGGAAGAAAGCTCCTACAGCCGTTGCATCAGGCACCTGGCCGGGAGATGAGAGAAGAGTCAGGTGGCTGATTGGCGTTGCCCGAACAGCGCCGCCGGCATTTCCGGCTGGCAAGCTGCTAACAAAAAGCCCCTTCACAGGAAGGGGCTTTTACAAGAAACCTGTATACCACTTCGGCTCTTCGACATGCCCCTGAAGCTTGTGCATGCCTGCCAAGAAGATGGTAGCGGGGACCGGATTTGAACCGATGACCTTCGGGTTATGAGCCCGACGAGCTACCAGACTGCTCCACCCCGCATCAATCTAGGCCGGTGATTGTAAGCCCACATGACGTGATCGTCAAGCGGCAACACCGCATACTGCCAATCCTGCCTCGAAGTCGCGAACCGTATGTCGCCTGCTTCGAGTTGGTGCCGAAGGCGGGACTTGAACCCGCACGACCGTAAGGTCACTACCCCCTCAAGATAGCGTGTCTACCAATTCCACCACTTCGGCATCGGGGAGGCTGGACCACGGCATCAGCTGCCGCTTTCCTCCAGCGCTGGCGCAGCATTATCCACACCGCTGCTGCCGTCGTCAAGGGTCGGCACGGCATTCTGCTGCTCGATCAGCTCGGCATCGGGGATGCCGGCCTCCGGCGCCTCACCGGCCTGGGACGCGAAGTACGCCAGGGTCAGCGAGGTGGCGAAGAAGGCAGCGGCCAGCAGCCCGGTGAACTTCGCCAGGAAGCTGCCGCTCCCCCGCGAGCCGAACACGGTCTGGGAGGCACCGCCGCCGAAGGCGGCACCGGCTTCGGCGCCCTTGCCCTGCTGCAGCAGGATCAGGACGACCAGGGCGATGGCGATCGCCACATGGGTCATGAGAATGGCAACTTGCATGGATTCAACCTGCTGACTGACAAATGGCTAGGAAATCGTCGACCTTGAGCGAGGCACCGCCCACCAGGCCGCCGTCGATATCGGGTTGGGCGAGCAGTTCGGCGGCATTATCCGCCTTCATGCTGCCGCCGTACAGGAGTCGCATGCCGTCGGCGAGCGCCTCGTCATAGCGCGCCAGGCGCCCCCGGATGGCGGCATGCACCGACTGGGCCTGGTCGGGCGTGGCCGTGCGGCCGGTGCCGATCGCCCAGACGGGTTCGTAGGCGACGACCAGGCGCGGCCGCTCGGCCGCGTCGAGGGCGTCGAACACCGCCTCGAGCTGGCCCAGCACCACCGCTTCGGTGCGCTCGGCCTCGCGCTCCTCGAGGGTCTCGCCGACGCACAGCAGCGGGGTGAGCCCCTCGCCCAGTGCCGCCCTGACCCGTGCCAGGACCGCCGCATCGCCCTCACCGAACAGGGAACGACGCTCGGAGTGGCCGACCAGCACATGGCGGGCGCCGCAGTCACGCAGCATGGCCCCGCTGACCTCGCCGGTGAAGGCACCGGACGGCTGGTCGCTGAGCGTCTGGGCGCCCACTGTCACGGCCGTCTCGCCCAGTGCCCGGCCGGCGGGCACCAGATAGGGGAAGGGCAGCATCAGCGCCACCTCGACGTTCACGGGAAGGGAGGCTCTGGCGAAGGCCCGGCCGAACTCCTCGACCAGGGACAGGGAGCCGTTCATCTTCCAGTTTCCGGCGATCAGCGGCATGCGCATGGCGCGTCCTCTTTCAAGGTGGTGCGAAATGGTATAGGAGGGACCCCGTCAAGACAACCAGAGCGACGGCACGCGGCCCCTCCCTTCAGCCGAGCAGCGCCTCGACGTCACCGGCCAGGCGCCGGGCCAGGCCATCGACGTCCAGGTGAGCCCGTCCCTCGACCATCACCCGGATCAGCGGCTCGGTGCCCGAGGCCCGCAGCAGCACGCGCCCCTGGTCGCCGAGCTCCGTCTCCAGGCGGCTCACCGCCTGCTGGAGGGAGGCCTGCTCGAGCAGCGCCCTGGCATCGCTGCCGGGCGTCAGCCGCACGTTGACCAGCGCCTGCGGGGCCTTCTCCAGGCCGGCGAGCAGGCGTCCCAGCGACTTCCCCTCGCGGACCATGATCGCCAGCACCTGGAGGGCCGAGACGATACCGTCGCCGGTGGTCTGCACGTGGCCGCAGACGATATGGCCGGAGGACTCGCCGCCCAGCTGCCAGCCGTTGGCCGCCAGGCGCTCCATGACGTAGCGGTCGCCGACCCTGGCGCGCTCGAAGGGGATGTCGAGCGCCTCCAGGGCCGCCGCGAGCCCGAAGTTGGACATCAGGGTGCCCACCACGCCGCCACCCAGGTCGCCGCGGGCATGACGGTCGCGGGCGATCAGGTAGAGGATGTCGTCGCCGTCGATCTCGCGGCCGTCCGCATCCACCAGCAGCACCCGGTCGCCGTCGCCGTCGAAGGCCACGCCGAGGTCGGCGCCCTGCTCGAGCACCGCCTCGCGCAGGGCGGCAGGATGGGTCGAGCCCACCTCATGGTTGATGTTGAGGCCGTCGGGCGAGGCACCGATCAGGCTGACCTCGGCGCCCATCTCCCGGAACACGCTGGGCGCGATATGGTAGGTGGCGCCATGGGCACAGTCGATGACCATCTTCAGCCCCTGCAGGCTCACCCGGTCGGGAATGGTCGACTTGCAGAACTCGATGTAGCGGCCCGGGGCATCGTCGACCCGCATCGCCTTGCCCAGCCGGGCCGGCCCCACGGTGGTCAGCGTCTCCTCCAGCGCGGCCTCGATGCGCGCCTCGACCTCATCGGCCAGCTTGGTCCCGGCGGCGGAGAAGAACTTGATGCCGTTGTCCTGGAAGGGGTTGTGGGAGGCCGAGATGACGATACCCGCGTCGGCGCGAAAGGTGCGGGTCAGGTAGGCGATGGCCGGCGTGGGCATGGGCCCCAGCAGCATCACGTCGACGCCGGCGGCGGAGAGCCCCGACTCCAGCGCCGACTCGAACATGTAGCCGGAGATTCGCGTGTCCTTGCCGATCATCACCCGGGGCCGCCCCTTGTCTTGGGTCAGCACGCGGCCGGTGGCCCAGCCCAGCTTGAGCATGAAGTCGGCGGTGATGGGGGGGGTCCCCACGGTGCCGCGGATCCCGTCGGTCCCGAAATAGCGTCTAGTCATGCGCGCAGCCTTCTTCCAGTACGGCCCAGGTCATGTTCACCGCGTCCACGTGGGGCCCCACGTCGTGAACGCGCAGGATGCGTGCGCCGCGCTCGACCGCCAGTGCGGAGAGCGCCAGGCCGCCGGAGAGGCGCTCCTCCACCGGGCGACCGAGCACCTTGCCGATCATGCTCTTGCGCGACATGCCCACCAGCAGCGGCAGCCCGAGCGGCGCCAGGTGATCCATGTGCTTGAGCAGCCGCAGGTTGTGTTCCACCGACTTGGCGAAGCCGAAGCCGGGATCGAGCAGCATCCGCTCGCGACGCAGCCCGGCGGCCTCGCAGGCCGCCACCCGCTCCGCCAGGAAGGCGGCCACGGCCTCCTCCACCGGCTGGTCGTAGCGGGGATCGACCTGCATGTCACCGGGCTCGCCCAGCATGTGCATCAGGCAGACCGGCAGGCCGCTGGCGATCGCCGCCGACAGAGCCCCCTCGCGGCGCAGGTTGCGCACGTCGTTGATCATGCCCACCCCGGCCTGGGCCGTGGCCTGCATCACCTCGGGCGTGCTGGTATCCACCGAGACCAACGCATCGAACTCGCGCACCAGCGCCTCGACCACCGGCACCACCCGGTCCAGCTCCTGCTGGACCGGCACCGACACGGCGCCGGGGCGCGTGGACTCGCCGCCCACGTCGATGATCGCGGCCCCCTCGGCCAGCATGCGCTCGGCATGGCGCAGGGCATCGTCCGGCACCGCGTGGCGACCGCCATCGGAGAAGGAATCGGGAGTGACGTTGAGGATCCCCATGATGCGGGGGAAGGAGAGGTCGAGGCGGTGCCGGCCGCACTGCAGGTGCATCGCTGTGCTGTTATCCATCGTCTTCCTGTTGGTCGAACGGCAAAGGCGCCCCGCAGGGCGCCTGAGGTTGCTGCCGGGCCGGTTCAGCTGCCGGCCGGGCCACCCAGCGGGTCGGAGGGCCGACGCGAGGGGGTGTCATCGTCCTCGGCCTCGTCGCTCGCCTCCGGGGAGGCCTCGGCGCGAGGCTCGCCACCGGTGGGGGCGCCGCTGCTCGGATCGTCCCAGCCCTCGGGGGGACGCGGGTCGCGGCCTTCCATGATGTCCTTGAGCTGAGTGGAGTCGATGGTCTCGTACTTCATCAGCGCCTCGGCCATGGCATCCAGCTTGTCGCGATTCTCGTCGAGGATCTGCCTGGCCTGCTCGTAGCAGCCGTCGATGATCTTGCGCACCTCCTTGTCGAGCTTGGAGGTGGTCTCGCCGGACTTGAGCTTGCCGCCCTGGCCGGGGCCGCCGAGGAACTGATGGGACTCGTCCTCGTCGTACATGATCGGCCCCATCTCCTCGGAGAGGCCCCACTTGGCGACCATGTTGTGGGCCAGCTCGGTGGCACGCTTGATGTCGTTGGAGGCCCCGGTGGTCACGCCGTTGGGTCCCAGGGTCATCTCTTCGGCGATCCGGCCACCGAACAGCGAGCAGATCTGGCTGATGATCTGCTGGCGCGACAGGCTGTAGCGATCCTCCTCGGGGAGGAACATGGTGACGCCCAGCGCCCGACCGCGGGGAATGATGGTGACCTTGTAGACCGGGTCGTGCTCCGGCATCACCAGGCCGATGATCGCGTGACCCGACTCGTGATAGGCGGTGTTCAGCTTCTCCTTGTCGGTCATGACCATGGACTTGCGCTCGGCGCCCATCATGATCTTGTCCTTGGCGAGCTCGAGCTCCTCCATGCCCACCAGGCGCTTGTTGCGACGCGCGGCGAACAGGGCGGCCTCGTTGACCAGGTTGGCCAGGTCGGCGCCGGAGAAGCCGGGCGTGCCGCGGGCGATCAGCGACGGCTTGACGTCGTCGGCCAGCGGCACCTTGCGCAGGTGCACGTTGAGGATGTGCTCGCGGCCACGGATATCGGGCAGCGGCACCACCACCTGCCGGTCGAAGCGCCCCGGGCGCAGCAGCGCCGGGTCGAGCACGTCGGGGCGGTTGGTGGCGGCGATGACGATGATGCCCTCGTTGGCCTCGAAGCCATCCATCTCCACCAGCAGCTGGTTCAGGGTCTGCTCGCGCTCGTCGTTGCCGCCGCCCATTCCGGCGCCGCGCGAACGGCCCACGGCATCGATCTCGTCGATGAAGATGATGCAGGGCGACTGCTTCTTGGCCTGCTCGAACATGTCGCGGACGCGCGAGGCACCCACGCCGACGAACATCTCGACGAAGTCGGAACCGGAGATCGAGAAGAACGGCACCTTGGCCTCGCCGGCGATGGACTTGGCGAGCAGCGTCTTGCCGGTACCGGGCGGCCCCACCATCAGCACGCCGCGGGGGATGGTACCGCCCAGGCGCTGGAACTTGGTCGGGTCACGCAGGAAGTCGACCAGCTCCTCGACCTCCTCCTTGGCCTCGTCGCAGCCGGCGACATCGGAAAAGGTGGTCTTGATCTGGTCCTGGGAGAGCAGCTTGGCCTTGGACTTGCCGAAGCTCATCGGCCCGCCCTTGCCGGCACCACCCCCCTGCATCTGACGCATGAAGAACATGAAGATCGCCAGGATCAGCAGGATCGGGAAGCTGGCGATCAGCAGGCGCATCCACAGGCTCTGCTGCTCGGGCTCCTTGCCGACCACGGTGACATCGTTGGCCAGCAGGTCATCCATCAGCTTGGGATCCTCCGCCGCCGGGCGGATGGTCCGGAACTGGGAGCCGTCCGTGCGCTCGCCGGAGATGGTGTACCCATCGATGGTCACGCTGCGGACCTGCTGGTTCTGCACCTGCTGGACGAACTGGGAATAGTTCATCGCCTGCGGTGAGCTGTCGACGCTGAAGTTGTTGAACACCGTCAGCAGCACCGCCGCGATGACCAACCACAGAATCAGGTTCTTCGCCATATCATTCAAGGGACTACCCTCATTGCAAGAATCTGTCGGCCGAAAATGCCTGGTCCTTCGACACTACATGAGCGGCACATGTTCAGCCAGCCTACGGCCGGAGTGGGAAATGACCGCCACTGTGACACAGTCGCGACCCCCTGTCCGGCCATCGGCCCGGTAGGCTCCGCCTATCGTGGCGGCGCCTCGTTGAAGCGGCCGAGGCCTCGCCTCAGCCGCGGAACCCTTCCGCCAGCAGGTAGACCTCTCTGGAGCGTGCCCGGGAGGCCTCCGGCTTGCGCGTCACCACCCGCTTGAAGCTGCCCCGCAGCTCCTTGAGGAACTCGTCGAACCCCTCCCCCTGGAAGACCTTGGCCAGGAAGGTGCCGCCGGGGGACAGCGTCTGACGCGCCAGGTCCAGCGCCAGCTCCACCAGGTACATGGCCTGGGGCTGGTCGATGGCCGCCATACCACTCATATTGGGGGCCATGTCCGACATCACAAGGTCCACCGGACGATCGCCGAGGGTGTCGAGGATCGCCTCGAGCACGGCCTCCTCCGTGAAATCGCCCTGGATGAACTCGACATCGGCAAGAGCATCCATCTCGAGGATGTCCGAGGCGATCACCAAACCGTCCGAGCCGACCTTCTCGGCGGCCACCTGGCTCCAGCCCCCCGGAGCGGCGCCCAGGTCGATTACGGTCATGCCGGGACGCAGCAGGCGGTCCTTCTCGTCCAGCGCCAGCAGCTTGTAGCTGGCCCGGCTGCGATAGCCGTCCTGCCAGCGCTGCTGCACGAACTGGTCGTCGAAGTGTTCCTTCAGCCAGCCCTTGCTGGTCTTGCTG
The DNA here is from genome assembly GCF_001886615.1 of Halomonas aestuarii. NCBI lineage: Bacteria > Pseudomonadati > Pseudomonadota > Gammaproteobacteria > Oceanospirillales > Halomonadaceae > Halomonas > Halomonas aestuarii. The sequence goes on along the minus strand of NZ_CP018139.1, from coordinate 1,879,215 downwards.
GCAGAGGCCTTGCCGGCCGGCGTCTTGCCGGCCGGCGTCTTGCCGGCAGCGCCCTTGGCGCGGGAAGCATGGGAACGTGCCACGGCATCACCTGTGAATGACCATGAATGACAGGTAGTCGAGCGGAATCCGGAAAGACCCGGTGGGAGTGCGACGGGGTGCTGACCTGCGGGCCCGGCCAGCCTGGTAGCACGCTGACACGGCGGCGAGCTTTCCCCGCGCGGCAATACGCCGTACCATGTGCGCTGCGCGCCAACCGGGAAGAGGCAAGATACCATGAGCTTGTCACAGGCACAAAAGAAAGCATTTCGCAGCATCGGCCACCACCTCGACCCCGTGGTCACCGTCTCAGAGAACGGTGCCTCCGAGGGCGTGATGGCCGAACTCGACCGGGCCCTGCGCGACCATGAGCTGGTCAAGGTCAAGCTCGCCCTGCCCGACCGCGACGATCGGGCCGCCATGCTCGACGAGCTGGTCACGGCGAGCGGCGCCGAGCTGGTCCAGAAGATCGGCAAGATGGCCCTGCTCTACCGCCACAACCCCCGGGTCAACCCGAAGCTCTCCAACATCCAGCGCTTCGAGAATCACCACGGGCGGTTCTGACGCGCTTCGCGCAAGGAGCAAGGAGCAAGGAGCAAGGAGCAAGGAGCAAGCACAGCTTGCCGGCTTGCAGAGATGAAGAAGCCCCGCAGGCATTCGCCCGCGGGGCTTTCTTGTAGCTTGATCCTTGCAGCTTGTCGCTGCCCGAAGGGCTACAGGTGCTCGACGCTTGAGATCTCGTACTCGACCTCGCCGCCCGGGGTCTTCACCACCACCACGTCGCCCTCTTCCTTGCCGATCAGGGCTCGGGCGATGGGCGAGGTGACCGAGATGCGGCGCGCCTTGATGTCGGCCTCGTCCTCGCCGACGATCCGGTAGGTGACCTCCTCGTCGTTGTCGAGGTTGATCAGCCCCACGGTGACACCGAAGATCACCTTGCCGGTCTGGGGCAGCTTGGTGACGTCGATCACCTGGGCGTTGGAGAGCTTGCCCTCGATCTCCTGGATGCGCCCCTCGATGAAGCCCTGCTGTTCGCGGGCCGCATGGTACTCGGCGTTCTCCTTCAGGTCGCCGTGCTCGCGAGCCTCGGCGATGGCGGCGATCACCCTCGGACGCGCCTCGCCCTTAAGCTCCTCGAGCTCCTTGCGAAGCCGCTGCTCACCGGCGACGGTCATCGGGACCTTGTTCATTGCGTAGCTCCTGCATGCAGTTCCTGTAGCCGCCGCACGGTAATGGCATTGCCGTACTCGAGCGCCATGCAAACGGCATTGGCCCCTGCCAGGGTCGTGGCATAGGGAACCTTGCGGGCGAGTGCAGTGCGGCGGATCACCGAGGAGTCGTTGATGGCCTGGCGGCCCTCGGTGGTGTTGACGATATAGGCGATCTCGTCGTTCTTCAGCAGATCGACGATATGCGGCCGGCCTTCATAGACCTTGCTGACGACCTCGACCGGCAGGTCGGCGGCCTCGAGGGCCTGGGCCGTGCCACGGGTCGCGCAGAGTGTGAACCCCAAGGTTACCAGAGAACGGGCCACCTCGATAACTCCCGCCTTGTCGGGGTCGCGCACCGAGAGGAAGGCCTTGCGGTCGCCGGTGAGACGCGGGATCGCCTCGCCGGCGCCCAGCTGCGCCTTGTAGAAGGCCTCGGCGAAGGTGTCGCCCGAGCCCATCACCTCGCCGGTGGACTTCATCTCCGGCGAGAGGATCGGGTCGACGCCCGGAAACTTGTTGAACGGGAAGACCGCCTCCTTGACGCTGAAGAAGTGCGGCACGATCTCGCGCTCGAAGCCCTGCTCGGCCAGGGTCTTGCCGGCCATGCAGCGCGCGGCCACCTGGGCCAGGGAGGTGCCGATGCACTTGGAGACGAAGGGCACGGTCCGCGAGGCCCGCGGATTGACCTCGATGACGTAGATCTCGCCGTCCTGCCAGGCCAGCTGGACGTTCATCAGGCCCTTGACGCCGAGTTCCACGGCCATCTGCTTGACCTGCTCGCGCATCGCGTCCTGCACCTCGGCGGGCAGCGAATAGGGCGGCAGCGCGCAGGCGGAGTCGCCGGAGTGCACGCCGGCCTGCTCGATGTGCTGCATGATGCCGCCGATCACCACCTGGCTGCCGTCGCTGACCGCATCGATGTCGATCTCGATGGCGGCATTGAGGAAGTGGTCGAGCAGCACCGGGGAGTCGTTGGAGACCTTGACCGCGTGGGTCATGTAGTTCTCGAGCTCGGAGGCGTCATAGACGATCTCCATGGCCCGGCCGCCGAGCACGTAGCTCGGGCGCACCACCAGCGGGTAGCCGATGGCCTCGGCCTTGGCGAAGGCCTCCTCGAAGCTGCGCGCCGTGGCGTTGGGCGGCTGCTTGAGGCCCAGCTTGTCGATCATCTGCTGGAAGCGCTCGCGGTCCTCGGCCCGGTCGATGGCGTCCGGGGTGGTGCCGATGATCGGCACGCCGGCGGCCTCGAGCTCGCGGGCCAGCTTGAGCGGGGTCTGGCCGCCGAACTGCACGATCACCCCGACCGGCTGTTCCTTGTCGGCGATCTCCAGCACGTCCTCCAGGGTCACCGGCTCGAAGTAGAGGCGGTCGCTGGTGTCATAGTCGGTGGAGACGGTCTCCGGGTTGCAGTTGACCATGATGGTCTCGTAACCGTCGTCGCGCATGGCGAAGGCGGCATGGACGCAGCAGTAGTCGAACTCGATGCCCTGGCCGATCCGGTTGGGCCCGCCACCCAGCACCATGATCTTCTGGCGGTCGGAGACATCGGCCTCGCACTCCTCCTCGTAGGTGGAGTACATGTAGGCGGTATCGGAGGCGAACTCCGCGGCGCAGGTGTCGACCCTCTTGTAGACCGGACGGATGCCGGCCTTCTGGCGCGTGCGACGGAACTCCTTCTCGGCGACGCCCAGCAGGCTCGCCAGGCGGGCGTCACTGAAGCCCTTGCGCTTTAGCAGGAACAGCTCGCGAGGCGTGAACTCGGAGAGCGAGCGACGGGCGACCTCGGCCTCGGTCCGGACCAGGTCCTCGATCTGCACCAGGAACCAGCGGTCGATGTTGGTCAGGGCGAAGACCTCCTCGAGGCTCATCCCGGCGCGCATGGCGTCGGCCACGAAGAAGATCCGCTCGGCGCCGGCGGCCTGCAGCTCGCCCTGGATGTGCGCCATGGCCTCGGCGGTGAAATCCGTCACCTTCGGGTCGAGGCCGTCGTTGCCGGTCTCCAGGCCGCGCAGCGCCTTCTGCAGCGACTCCTGGAAGGTCCGGCCGATGGCCATCACCTCGCCCACCGACTTCATCTGGGTGGTCAGGCGGTCGTTGGCCTGGGGGAACTTCTCGAAGGTGAAGCGCGGGATCTTGGTGACCACGTAATCGATGGACGGCTCGAAGGACGCCGGGGTACGCCCGCCGGTGATGTCGTTCTGCAGCTCGTCCAGGGTGTAGCCCACGGCCAGCTTGGCGGCGATCTTGGCGATCGGGAAGCCGGTGGCCTTGGAGGCCAGCGCCGAGGAGCGCGACACCCGCGGGTTCATCTCGATGACCACCATCCGCCCGGTGGTCGGGTCCATGCCGAACTGGACGTTGGAGCCGCCGGTCTCGACGCCGATCTCGCGCAGCACCGCCAGGGAGGCGTCGCGCATGATCTGGTATTCCTTGTCGGTCAGCGTCTGGGCCGGCGCCACGGTGATGGAGTCGCCGGTGTGCACGCCCATGGGATCGAAGTTCTCGATGGCGCAGACGATGATGCAGTTGTCGTGCCTGTCGCGCACGACCTCCATCTCGTACTCCTTCCAGCCCAGCAGCGACTCGTCGATCAGCAGTTCATGGTTGTTCGAGAGCTCGAAGCCGCGCTGGCAGATCTCGTCGAACTCCTCCTTGTTGTAGGCCACGCCGCCACCGGAGCCGCCCATGGTGTAGGAGGGGCGGATGATGGTCGGGAAGCCCAGCTCGGCCTGGATCTCCCAGGCCTCTTCCATGCTGTGGGCCACCTTGGCCTTGGGGCACTCCAGGCCGATGTTCTTCATCGCCTTGTCGAAGAGATCGCGATCCTCGGCCTTGTTGATGGCATCGGCGTTGGCGCCGATCATCTCCACGCCGAACTTTGTCAGCACGCCATGCTTGTCGAGGTCCAGGGCGCAGTTCAGCGCCGTCTGGCCGCCCATGGTGGGCAGGATGGCGTCCGGGCGCTCGACCTCGATGATCTTCTCCACCGCCTGCCAGGTGATCGGCTCGATGTAGGTGGCGTCGGCCATCACCGGGTCGGTCATGATGGTGGCCGGGTTGGAGTTGACCAGGATGACCCGGTAGCCCTCCTCGCGCAGCGCCTTGCAGGCCTGGGCGCCGGAGTAGTCGAATTCGCAGGCCTGGCCGATGACGATGGGGCCAGCGCCAATGATCAGGATGCTCTTGATGTCGGTACGCTTGGGCATGACGGTTTCCGCGGCTGAACGATGAATGACGATCTGATGGTGGGCGCTTGGTGCCTAGCGGCGTTCCTTCATCATGGTGACGAAACGGTCGAACAGCGGCGCGACGTCCCGGGGCCCCGGGCTCGCCTCCGGATGGCCCTGGAAGCTGAAGGCCGGCCGGTCGGTGCGCTCGATGCCCTGCAGGGTGCCGTCGAACAGCGAGCGGTGGGTGGCCCGCAGGGTCTCGGGCAGCGTCGATTCCTCGGCCGCGAAACCGTGGTTCTGGCTGGTGATCATCACCTTGCCGGAATCGAGGTCCTGGACCGGGTGGTTGGCGCCGTGATGGCCGAACTTCATCTTCACCGAGCTGGCCCCGCTGGCCAGCGCCAGCAGCTGGTGGCCCAGGCAGATGCCGAAGATCGGCACCCCGGTCTCGAGCAGCTCGCGGATGGCGACGATGGCGTACTCGCAGGGCTCCGGGTCGCCGGGGCCGTTGGAGAGGAAGATGCCGTCCGGGGCCATGGCCATGACCTCGCTGGCCGGGGTCTGGGCCGGCACCACGGTCAGGCGGCAGCCGCGGGAGGCCAGCATGCGCAGGATGTTGCGCTTCACCCCGTAGTCGTAGGCGACGACGTGGTAGGGGCGCTCGGTCTCGCCGACGTCGGCATAGCCCTGGCCCAGGGTCCACTCGCCCTCGGACCACGCGTAGGGCGACTGGCAGGAGACGACCTTGGCCAGGTCCATGCCCTTGAGCCCGGGGAAGGCCCTGGCCGCCTCGAGGGCGCGTGCCACGGCGTCCTCTCCCTCGGCCTCGCTGCCGGCCAGGATGGCGCCGTTCTGGGCGCCCTTGTCGCGCAGGATCCGGGTCAGGCGGCGGGTGTCGATGTCGGCGATACCCAGCACGTTCTGGCCCTTGAGGTAGTCGGAGAGCGACTGCTCGGAGCGGAAGCTGCTGGCCATCAGGGGCAGGTCGCGGATCACCAGGCCCGCCGCGGCGATGGCGCCTGACTCGACGTCCTCGGCGTTGACACCGGTGTTGCCGATATGCGGATAGGTGAGGGTGACGATCTGTCTGGTGTAGGAGGGGTCGGTCAGGATTTCCTGATAGCCGGTCATGGCCGTATTGAACACCACCTCACCGCTGGTCTGTCCATCGGCACCGATGGCCGTGCCGTGGAACACACTTCCGTCTTCCAGGGCCAGTATCGCCGGTCTGTTCAATGCAACGTCCTCCCATGTATAAGCGCTAGCGCGTCTTGAAATCCTGCTCACCGGGCCGCGGCCCCGGTGGTCGGCCCGTAAAAAAGCGGGACGAAACCCGATACAGACCGGTTTCATCCCGCTTGTTGTCATTCGCTCGGAATGCTGGGCCGCCACAACAAGCGCTCGAGAGGGCTTCTCGCCCGTGCGCCCGGCCAAAATTTTGGAGATGTTACAGGAGATGGCGCCCGGCGACTACCCCCGCAACTTACAGGCCCAGCACGTCCTGCATGGCATAGCGGCCGTTGCCCTGGCCGGCCACCCAGCGCGCCGCCCGGACCGCGCCCTTGGCGAAGGTCATGCGACTCGAGGCCTTGTGGGTGATCTCGATGCGCTCCCCCTCGGTGGCGAACATCACGGTGTGCTCGCCGACGATGTCCCCGGCGCGCACGGTGGCGAAGCCGATCTCCTTCTCGCTGCGCGGCCCGCACTGCCCCTCGCGGGCGAAGACGCCGTGCTCCTTGAGGGTCCGTCCCAGGCTCTCGGCCACCACCTCGCCCATCTTCAGGGCGGTGCCGGAGGGCGCATCCACCTTGTGGCGATGGTGGGCCTCGATCACCTCGATGTCGTACCCCTCGTCGCCCAGCGCCTTGGCCGCGGTCTCGAGCAGCTTGAGGGTCAGGTTGACCCCCACGCTCATGTTCGGCGCGAAGACCATGGGCACCCGGTCACGGTAGCCGTCGAGCTCGACGAGCTCGTCCTCGGAGAGGCCGGTGGTGCCGATGACGATGCGCTTGCCGTGCTCGGCGCAGAAGGCCAGGTTGGCCAGGGTGACCCGCGGGGAGGTGAAGTCGATCAGCACGTCGAAGTCGTCGACGATGGCGTCGAGCGAGTCCACCGCCGCCACGTCCAGCCTGCCGACGCCGGCCAGCTCGCCGATGTCGGCGCCGGCGAGCGAGCTGCCCGGCTCGACGATGCCGCCGGCCAGGGAGGCCTCGGCATCCTCCTGCACGGCGTTGACCAGGGTGCGGCCCATCCGGCCGGCGACACCGACAATGGCGATACGGGTCATGCGGACTCCTGCGAATTCGATGGCTGCGGAATGGCGGCAGTATACCAGAGGGCCAACCGCCCGGGGTGGCCGCCGCACGGCAATCCCCCCACACTGGGCTTAGCGACGCCGAGGGCCGTCACCATGCCTGCACCGACCGAGCACCTTCCCGCGGACCACCCCCTGCTGGCCCTGCTGCAGCGGCATGACCGCGTGCTGGTGGCCGGCGCCCCGGGCAGCGGCAAGAGCACCCTGGTGCGTGCCGCCGCCGCGACCCTGGCCGACCGGGGCCAGGAGTGCCACGTCCTGAGCGCCGACCCGGGGCTGCCGGGGGTCGGGCCGCCCGGCGCGGTCTGCCTGGGCCGCTGGCAGGCAGGGGGCTGGCGGCTCGAGGCCCTGGCCGCCCTGGCCACCCTGGATGCCGCCCGCTTCCGGCTGCCGCTGGTACAGGCGGTGCGGCGCCTGGCCGGGCAGGCCCCCGCGGGGGTGCTGCTGCTGGATGCTCCCGGGGTGGTCCGCGGCGTTGCCGGGGCCGAGCTGCTGCCGGCGCTGGTGGAGGCCGCCGGCATCGGCGCCCTGCTGCTGCTGGCGGAGGAGGACGCCCCCCTCCCGCTGCACGAGACATGTCGCGCCCTGGGCCTGGCGACCGTCACCCTGGCACCGGACCCGCGGGCCCGCCCTCCCGGAAAGCGTCGGCGCCGCGAGCGTCGCAGCGCCGACTGGAACGCCTGGCTGGCGACGGCCGACGAGGTCGTGCTCGCGCTGCCCTCGCTGGCCCTGACCGGCACCACCCCGCCGCGCCATGCCCCCGAGGCCTGGGCGGGGCGCCAGGTCGGACTGCTCGACGCGCGGGGCGACACCCTGGGACTGGGGGAGATCCTGGCGCTGGACGGCGACCGGCTGCGGCTTCGCACGCCCGGGCTTGCCGGCACGCCCCATGCCCTGGTGGTTCGCGATGCCCTCCGCGGGCGCGACGGACGGCTGGGCACCGCCCGCCCCCACGCCTCCGCCCTCGGCACGCCCGGGCCGGACGATACCCCCGAGCCCCTGGAACATCGCGACGGCCCGCGCCCCTGGGTCGACCTCGGCACCGTCACCGCGACCCTGGTCAACGGCGTCTTCGGCGACCCGCTGCTGCACCTTCGGCTGCGTCACCAGTCGCGCAGCCTGCTGTTCGACCTGGGCGACCCCGGCCGCCTGTCGGCACGCCTCGCCCACCAGGTCAGCGACGTCTTCATCAGCCACGTCCACTTCGACCACATCGGCGGCTTCCTGTGGCTGCTGCGCTCGCGCATCGGCGAGTATCCGCCCTGCCGGCTCTATGGCCCGCCGGGGCTGGCGGAACACCTGCAGGGGCTGGTGCGCGGCATCCTCTGGGACCGGGTCGGCAAGAAGGCGCCCCGCTTCGAGGTCGGCGAGCTGCATGGCGAGCGCCTGGTGCGCTGGGGGATCGTCGCCGGCGAGATGCGCGCCATGCGCCTGCCCGAACGCCCCGCCCCCGGGGGCCTGCTGCGCGAGGAGCTCGGCTTTCGCGTGCACGCCACGACCCTCGACCACGGCACGCCGGTGCTGGCCTTTTCCCTGGAGCCCGACCGGCAGGTCACGGTGCGTCAGGAGCGGCTGGACGCCCATGGCTGGCCGCCGGGCCCCTGGCTCGGCGCGCTCAAGCATCACGTCCTGGCGGGCGAGGGCGAGGCCCGGGTCCGGCTGCCGGACGGCACCACCCGGACGGCGGCCCAGCTCGCCGAGATGCTGCTGATGACACGGCCGGGAGAGCGACTGGTCTATGCCACCGACCTCGCCGACACGCCGGAGAATCGCCGACGCCTGGTCGCGCTGGCGCAGGGCGCCCGGGTGCTCTTCTGCGAGGCCCCCTTCCTGGAGGCGGAGGCCGAGCAGGCCAGGCGCACCGGCCACCTGACCGCCCGGGCCTGCGGCGAGATCGCCGCGGCCGCCGGGGTGGAACGCCTGGTGCCCTTCCACTTCTCCCGGCGACACATCACCGACACCCGCCGCCTTCACGACGAGATCCGCCTCGCCTTCCCCCGCGGGACCGAGGACGACGGCGGCAGCGGCTAGCCGTCGCCGCGGCCATGGCGCAGCAGCAGCGCGATCGCCACGATCACCAGCAGGCTGCCCGGCAGCCAGACCCAGCCGACCCGTCCGGGTTCGCGGACGAACAGCAGCAGCATGGAGACGAAGGGCACCAGGTAGCCGTAGGCGGTGACCGCCGACGGCGTCAGCACGGCGGTGGCGCGCTGCAGCAGCCAGAAGGTCAGGGCACTGGAGAAGAGCCCGAGATAACCCAGCAGCAGCAGGTCGCGGCCGGTCATGGCCGCCAGCCGCCCGACCGGCTCGACGGCGAGGCCCGCGAGCCCGACCAGCACGGCCCCCAGCCCCAGGCTCCAGAAGGTACGCACCGCCGCCGACTCCGGCAGGCGGCCGGTGGCCAGCCCCCACTTGCTGAGCACGGGGTAGAGCGCCGTGGCGAGGCACCCGAGGAAGAACACCGCCTCGCCGATGCCTAACCGCAGGCGCCCGCCCTGCGCCAGGGATTCGGCGATGGCCAGGCCCAGCGCCCCCGCCGCGCCCAGCGCCAGGATGGCCGGCAGCCGCCAGGCCAGACGCTCGACGCCGAAGAGCAGCCCCATGAGGAAGGCCAGCAGGGGGACCGTCACGAACAGCGTGGCCATGGAGAGCGCCGTGGCATGGTGCGCCGCCCAGAACATGGCACCGAAGAAACCGGCCAGGCAGAGCCCCATCAGGGCATAGAGCGGCAGGGCGCGGCCGTCGGGCAGGAAGGCCGGGGCGCGACGGACCAGCCACCACAGGCCGGCGCAGGCGATGAGGAAGCGAAGCGAGGTCAGCGAGAGCGGCGGCAGCTCGCTCATCGCCCCCACCGCGGGGAAGGAGAGCCCCACCAGCACCGCCCACAGCAGCATGCCGAGGTGGGCGGCACGGACGGAGCGGCGGTCGTTCAATTTTCCCAGACGATGTCCAGGGTCACGCCCGTCAGCCCCTCGAGGGCGGCATTCACCCGGCCCTCCAGCCGATCCAGGGTCTCGTCATCCAGCGTCTCGACGGCGACGATCAGTCGGTCCGGCTGGGCCTCCAGCAGGCAGGTGCCCTCGTCGAAGCCCACCCTCGCCTGGGTCTCTTCCCGGTCGACCGGTTGCGCGTCCACCCACTCGTGGCAAAGGCGCTCGACCAGCCCCTTGGCATCCTCGGCGGGAATATCGGCTCGTGAAATCGGCATGGCAGCCTCCGCATCTCGTTGGGTGAACATCAAGCCTATGACGACGCCCCCCGCGAACGCCACCCCCGCTTCGGCCGATCGCTCGCCATGGCAGCCGGCCGAGCCGCCATGGCCGGCCGGCAACCACGCCCAGGCACTATGCTGTGGCACAGGGCACCACCGCCCACGGGGAGGGTTCGGCAATGATCATCAACTGCGTGGCCTACGAGAAGGGACATCGCCTGCACGACATCCAGACCGAGGAGATCGGCGACTACCTCGGCCAGCCGGACCGTTTCGTGTGGGTGGCCCTGCACGAACCCGACGAGGCGGAAATGGCCCGCTTCCAGGCGGTCTTCGGCCTGCACGAGCTGGCCGTGGAGGACGCCCTGAACGGCCACCAGCGGCCCAAGCTCGAGGAGTACGGCCAGTCGCTGTTCGTGATCATGCACATGATCACGATGCGCGACGACCAGCTGGAGACCGGGCAGGTGGCGGTGTTTGCCGGCCCGGGCTACGTGCTCTCGGTGCGCCTGCACCCGGGCCGTGGCTTCGCCGAGGTCCGCCAGCGCTGCGAGCAGGAGCCGGCGCTGCTGCGGCATGGGCCGGCCTTCGTGATCTACGCCCTGATGGACACCATCGTCGACCGCTACTTCCCGGTGGTCGAGGCCCTGCAGGCCGAACTCGAGAGCATCGAGGACCAGATCTTCATCAGGGGCACGGCCCGCCGAAGCCTGGAACGCCTCTACCAGCTCAAGCGCCAGACCATGCGGCTCAAGCATGCCGCCATGCCACTGGGCGAGGCCGCCGGCCACCTGTCGGGCGTGCGGGTGCCAACCCTGTGCCACAAGACCCGGGAGTACTTCCGCGACGTGTACGATCATCTGAACCGCATCGAGGCGGCGGTGGATACCGTCCGCGAGATGACCATCACCGCGATCCAGGTGAACCTCTCGATGGTGGCCATCGACGAGGGTGAGGTGCACAAGCGGCTGGCGGCCTGGGCCGCCATCTTCGCGGTGGCCACCATCCTCGCCGGCATCTGGGGCATGAACTTCACCCACATGCCGGAGCTCGACTGGCGCCTGGGCTACCCCCTGGCCCTGCTGGTGATGGGCGGCGCCTGCGGCTGGCTCTACCAGCGCTTCCGGCGAGCCGGGTGGTTGTAGCGAGGGCATCAGTCTGCAAGCCAGTACATGAGTGATATAGGATAAACAATCACTCAGCGGCAGGGCGAGGCAGAAAGTGAGTTCCGGGGCAGCGTAAATAAGGGAATGCAAGAACAAGAAGGAGTAAAGATGGATACGCGACTTGACTGCCTGTCACGGCTCAAGGTCGACCAGAGTACTGGACGGCCCGCACCGCACCAGCCTTGCCTTTTGTTGGCGATCATCTGCGAGATTCAGGCAGGCCATATCGTCTCCCCACGAATCCCGATAAATACCCGCCTGATCGCTCGCTACCACGATATTTTCGAGACAGTGACGGGAGAGCGTTACCGAGCCCGACCATGGATGCCGATATGGGCACTGAGAAACCGGGAAGGCCCCACCGGCAAGCTCTGGTGCCCCGAGTATCATCAGGCCGTGCAGGGGGTGGCAGATCAGTTGGGGCAACCGAAATCAATAAAACAACTTGAACAACGCTTCGAAGCTGCCCAGCTTGATCCGGCTCTATTCTCGGCCTTGGAGGACACCACCATCGCCCGAGAAGCCTGTGCGCTGCTGAGCAGCCGGTACCTTTCCTCGAACAGGCAGAGCCATGCGCTGCTTAATGCATATCTCGAGACGGCATTTGCCAGCGGCGAATACGAAAAAGCCCCCGAACTCCTGGCAGGCGAGGTTCGCGAATCAGATCAGGATCAAGCTAGGTCCGCAGCCTTCCGCTCCTTGGTGTTGGAAGCCTACGATTATTGCTGCGCAGCCAGCCGAAGACGATTCATCACCCCGGACTTTCGCTTCCTTGTTGAGGCCGCCCACCTGATTCCATTCGCTGTGAGTCAGGATGATCGCCCCTGCAATGGCTTGGCCCTCACGCCGGATCTGCATTGGGCGATGGACAACCACTTGATCGCACCGGGGACGGATCGGAATTGGCACGTCAGCCCCAGTGTCGATGAGCTGAAGGATGACAATCAGTGGCTATGGCGGCTGGACAATAAGCCTCTAGTACTGCCCCGAGACGCGCGGTTCAGCCCCCACGATGATGGCTTGGCCTGGAGAATGGACCACCTGCAGCGCTGACCCGGAGGCCAAGAAACGACAGGGCCCCGGCATCTAACGATGCCGGGGCCCTGTCCGTCTCCGCGGGGACTGCCGTTACGGCTTCATGTCCTCGAAGAACTTCTTCACGCCGTCGAAGAAGCTGGTCTTCTTCGGCGAGTGGTGGCTCTTGCTGCCCTCCAGGCTGTCCTGGAAGGCGCGCAGCAGGTCCTTCTGCTCCTCGCTGAGCTTGACCGGGGTCTCGACCACGACCTTGCACAGCAGGTCGCCGGGGGGACCGCCGCGCACCGGCTTCACGCCCTTGCCGCGCAGGCGGAATACCTTGCCGGTCTGCGTCTCGGGCGGGATCTTCAGCTTGACCTTGGCATCCAGGGTGGGCACCTCGAGCTCACCGCCCAGCGCCGCGTCGACGAAGTTGATCGGCACGTCACACTGCAGGTGACGGCCGTCGCGCTGGAAGATGTGGTGCGGCTTGATGGCCGCCTGGACGTAGAGATCCCCGGGCGGGCCACCGTTGATGCCGGCCTCGCCCTCGCCGTTGAGGCGAATGCGGTCGCCGGTGTCCACGCCAGCCGGGATCTTCACCGAGAGCGTGCGGGTCTCGCGCACCCGGCCCTCGCCGTGGCACTTGTGGCACGGCACCTTGATGTGCTGGCCACTGCCGTGGCAGGTCGGGCAGGTCTGCTGCACGGCGAAGAAGCCCTGCTGCATGCGGACCTGGCCCATGCCGTTACAGGTCGGGCAGGTCTCCTTGCTGGAGCCCGGCTCGGCGCCGCCGCCGTCGCAGCGCTCGCACTCGACGTGGCGCGGCACGCGGATGTCCACGCTGGTGCCGGCCACGGCATCCTCGAGGTCGAGCTCGAGGTTGTAGCGAAGGTCGCTGCCGCGCTGCGGGGCGTTGGGATGGCGGCGACCACCGCCCCCGCCGAAGATGTCGCCGAAGACATCGCCGAAGATGTCGCTGAAGCCACCGGCCCCGGCGCCACCGAAGCCGCCGCCGCCGGCCTGACCGTCGACGCCGGCATGGCCGAACTGGTCATAGGCGGCGCGCTTCTCGCTGTCGCTCAGGACCTCGTAGGCCTCCGAGATCTCGCGGAACTTCTCGGCCGCCGAATCATCATCCGGATTGCGATCCGGATGGAATTTCTGGGCGAGGCGTCGGTAGGACTTCTTGATGTCCTTCTGGTCGGCACCGCGCTCGACGCCCAGTACTTCGTAATAGTCACGCTTGGACATGAGTCTGTCCGCCTCCGTAGTGACTCTGCGGAAACACCAACGCGGGAGTCAGGCCCCCGCGCTGGCGTCATCCGTGGTTCAGATGTCGTGGTTTACTGCTTTTTCTGGTCGTCGTTGACTTCTTCGTACTCGGCGTCGACCACGTCATCTTCCTGCTTGGCACCAGCCTCGCTGCCGGCCTCACCGGCCTGCTGAGCGGCGTCGCCCTGCTCGGCGTACATCTTCTGCGCCAGGGTGCCGGAGGCCTCGGTCAGCTTGTCCAGCTTGGCCTGGATGTCCTCCTGGTCGTCACCCTTGATCGCCTCTTCCAGCTCGGCGGCGGCGCTCTCGATGGCCTGCTTCTCCTCGTCGCTGGCCTTGTCGCCAGCCTCCTCGAGGGTCTTGCGGGCGGCGTGGACCATGCCGTCGGCCTGGTTGCGCAGCTGGACCAGCTCCTCGAACTTCTTGTCCTCGTCGGCGTGGGCCTCGGCGTCCTGGACCATCTGCTCGACTTCTTCCTCGGACAGGCCGCTGGAGGCCTTGATCACGATGGACTGCTCCTTGCCGGTGGCCTTGTCCTTGGCGGACACGTTGAGGATGCCGTTGGCGTCCAGGTCGAAGGCGACCTCGATCTGCGGCACACCGCGCGGCGCCGGCGGGATGTCGGCCAGGTCGAAGCGACCCAGTGACTTGTTGCCGCTGGACTGCTTGCGCTCGCCCTGCAGCACGTGGATGGTCACGGCGGTCTGGTTGTCATCCGCGGTCGAGAAGGTCTGGGTCTTCTTGGTCGGGATGGTGGTGTTCTTCTCGATCAGCGGGGTCATCACGCCGCCGAGGGTCTCGATGCCCAGGGTCAGCGGGGTGACGTCGAGCAGCAGCACGTCCTTGACGTCACCGCCGAGCACGCCGCCCTGGATCGCCGCACCCACGGCCACGGCCTCGTCCGGGTTGACGTCCTTGCGGGCTTCCTTGCCGAAGAAGTCGGCCACGGACTTCTGCACCATGGGCATGCGGGTCTGGCCGCCGACCAGGATGACGTCGTCGATCTCGGAACCGGACAGGCCGGCATCCTTGAGCGCGGTCTTGCACGGCTCGAGGGAGCGCTTGACCAGATCCTCCACCAGCGACTCCAGCTTGGCCCGGGTCACCTTCACGTTGAGGTGCTTGGGACCGGTGTTGTCGGCGGTGACGTACGGCAGGTTGACGTCGGTCTGCTGGGCGCTGGACAGCTCGATCTTGGCCTTCTCGGCGGCTTCCTTGAGGCGCTGCATGGCCAGGTTGTCGCCAGAGAGGTCGATGCCGCTGTCGGCCTTGAACTGATCGACCAGGTAGTTGATCAGCTGCATGTCGAAGTCTTCGCCGCCCAGGAAGGTGTCGCCGTTGGTGGCCAGCACCTCGAACTGGGTCTCGCCGTCGACATCGGCCACTTCGATGATGGAGATATCGAAGGTACCGCCGCCCAGGTCGTAGACCGCGATGGTCTTGTCGCCACGGGACTTGTCCATGCCATAGGCCAGCGCCGCCGCGGTCGGCTCGTTGATGATGCGCTTGACCTCGAGACCGGCGATGCGGCCGGCATCCTTGGTGGCCTGGCGCTGGCTGTCGTTGAAGTAGGCCGGCACGGTGATGACCGCCTCGGTGACTTCCTCACCCAGGTAGTCTTCCGCGGTCTTCTTCATCTTCTTCAGCACCTCGGCGCTGACCTGCGGCGGAGCGAGCTTCTTGCCCTTCACTTCCACCCAGGCGTCACCGTTGTCGGCCTCGGTGATGGTGTAGGGCACCATCTTGATGTCCTTCTGGACGACATCGTCCTTGAAGCGACGGCCGATAAGGCGCTTGATGGCGTAGAGGGTGTTGTGCGGGTTGGTCACCGCCTGGCGCTTGGCCGCCTGGCCCACCAGCGTCTCACCGTCCTCGGTGTAGGCGATGATGGAAGGCGTGGTACGGGCGCCTTCAGCGTTCTCGATCACCTTGGCCTGGTCACCGTCGAGCACGGCGACACAAGAGTTGGTGGTCCCCAGGTCAATACCGATGATGCGTCCCATAGGAAATCCTCGAATTAGCGGTTGAATTCGTGTGCGGCTTTCGCCGCGGGGTTGCCGTCTATCTGGGGGCCCTCGGAATCATTTCAAGACCCGAGGGCCGCTTTTCTATGGCCTGGCGTCAGCCGGCGGCCTGACTGACCACCACCATGGCCGGGCGAACCAGGCGCCCGTTGAGCAGGTAGCCCTTCTGCATGACGTCCATCACGGTGTTGGGCTCCATGTCCGGGTTGGGCACCATGGCCATGGCCTCGTGGTACTGCGGGTCGAAGGGCTCGCCATGGGGCTCCACCACCTCGACGCCGAACTTGGCGAGCACGTCGTGCTGCATCTTGAGGGTCATGGAGACGCCCTCGAGGTGCGCCTCGCTGGCCTCGTCCCCCATGGACTCCAGCGCCTTCTCCAGGCTGTCGACCACCGGCAGCAGTTCCTTGACGAACTTCTCCAGGGCGAACTTGCGCGCCTTCTCGGCCTCCTGCTCGGCACGCCGCCGAACGTTCTGGGCCTCGGCCGCGGTGCGCAACGCCTGGTCCTTGGTCTCGGCCAGCGTCTGCTCGAGCTCCTCGACGCGCGCGGCCAGCACCTCGGCCTCGGGGTTGTCGGCGGCCTGGGCCTCCGTGGCGGCCTGATCGGCAGCCTCGATGGCGTCCTCCACTTCACCCTCCACGGTCTCGGGCTCGGCCTGCGGCTCGGCTTCCCGCTCCTCGCGAGCGAGTTCGTCGTCCAACGGGGTCTGGGAGTCTTTGGCCATGTGGGTCTCCTGAATGGCAATCAACGGCCTGGGGCCGCTGGCAAGGCATGAAAGATGGCTTTAATGACAGTCTGCGGGGTATATGGGGCTGGCCGTGGCGAACTCAAGGCATCACCGCGAGACGAATCCGACCGTGCATTGTGGGGCGGTGTTGACTACTGTATAAACGCACAATATGTGTATGGATAGACAGTAGTACCTCGGTGCGAGCGCGCCCCGTACCGAACGACCCCAGACAGGCCCCGGGAGGCACCATGCTGACAGAGCTCGCCATTCGCGACTTCGCCATCGTCGACCACCTCGAGCTGGACCTTGCCGGCGGCATGACCGCCATCACCGGCGAGACGGGCGCCGGCAAGTCCATCCTGCTCGGCGCCCTGGGGCTCTGCCTGGGGGAGCGCGCCGACAGCGCCAGCGTCCGCCATGGCCGCGAACGGGCCGACCTGAGCGCCCGCTTCGATCTCCAGGCGCTGCCCGAGGCACGGGCCTGGCTCGAGGCCCGCGAACTGCCCACGGACGACTGCCTGCTGCGCCGTGTGGTGACGCGTTCCGGGCGATCCAAGGCCTGGATCAACGGTCAGCCGGCCACGGTGGCCGACCTGCGGACGCTGGGCGAGCACCTCATCGAGATCCATGGCCAGCATGCCCATCAGGCGCTGATGCACGAGGAGACCCACCTGCGCCTGCTCGACGACTTCGCGGGTCACCGCGAGCGAGTGGCCGAGATGCGGGTGGCCTTCCGCGAGTGGCAGGCGAGCCGGCGTCGCCTCGAGCGGCTGGCCGAGGACGGCGACGAGATCCGCGCCCGCCGGCAGCTGCTGCGCTACCAGGTGGAGGAGCTCGAGGCGCTGGCGCTAGCCGAGGGCGAGCTCAAGGGGCTCGAGGAGGAGCAGGAGGAACTGGCCCACGCCGAGGAGCGGCTGCGCGAGGCCCAGTTCGCTGCCCAGTGCTGCGACGGCGACGAGGGCGGCGCCCTGTCGCTGCTCAACCAGGCGATCCAGCACCTCTCGGCGCTGCCGGGCAGCGACCGCGGCAGCCTGGCCGACACCCTCACCATGCTCGGGGACGCGCGCATCCAGGTCGAGGAGGCCGGGCGCGAGCTCGGCCACTTCGCCGACGGCGTCGAGCTGGACCCGGAACGGCTGGCCTGGGTCGAGGAGCGCCTCGGCGAGGTCCACCGCATCGCCCGTAAGCACCATGTCCTGCCCGAGGAGCTGGTCGCCCTGCACCGCCGCCTGGCCGACGAGCTCGAGGGCCTGGAGGGCGGCGACGGCGACCTCGAGACGCTGGCCGCCGAGGTCGAGGCCCTGAAGGCGAGCTGGCAGGAGCAGGCCTCGGCGATCTCCCGGGCCCGCCGCCAGGCCGCCCGCCGGTTCGGCCGGGCCGTGCAGGAACAGCTGGCCTTCCTGGCCATGGACAAGGCCACCTTCGAAATCGAGCTCGCCCCGCGTGACACCCAGGCCGCCGAGGGGCTGGAGGGGGCCCGCATGCTGATCAGCGCCAACCCCGGGCAGCCGGCCCGCCCGCTGGCCAAGGTGGCCTCGGGCGGCGAGCTGTCGCGCATCAGCCTGGCGATCCAGGTGGTCGCGGCCCAGCACTCCACCATCGCCAGCCTGGTCTTCGACGAGGTCGACGTGGGCGTCTCCGGGGCCACCGCCGAGATCGTCGGCCAGCTCCTGCGCCGACTGGGCGAGAACGGCCAGGTGATGACGGTGACCCACCTGCCCCAAGTGGCCGCCCAGGCGCACCACCACCTGCACATCGAGAAGCAGGCCGGGGAGGCCTCCACCCTGACCCGCATGGCCCTGCTCGACGAGGCCGGCCGGGTCGGCGAGCTGGCGCGCATGCTCGGCGGAGTGAACCTCTCCGATCACACCCTGGCCCACGCCCGGGAGATGCTCGACGCCAGCCAGCGCGCCCACCACTGACCCGGCCCGACACTCAGGCCCCACCAACGCAACGCGGCCCCGATCCGGAGATCGGGGCCGCGTCGGCGTGTCTGGGAAGGATCAGCCCGAGGGCATCACTTCTTCTGGATGCCTTCCTGGCGGGTCGCCCGAGAGCCCAGCGGCCTCACGTAGAGCACCAGGGCGTGATCGACGAGCTCGTAGCCGTGCTCCTCGGCGATCTCCTGCTGACGACGCTCGATGGTCTCGTCGAAAAACTCGACGATCTCGCCGCTTTCCAGGCACACCATGTGATCATGGTGTTCCTCCTGGGAGAGCTCGAAGACCGCATGGCCGCCATCGAAGTTGTGGCGGATCACGAGGCCGGCGGACTCGAACTGGGTCAGCACGCGATAGACGGTGGCCAGGCCCACATCCTCGCCCGCTTCCAGCAGGGTCTTGTACACATCCTCGGCGCTCAGGTGGTGCTTCTCCGAGGCGTTCTCGAGGATCTGGAGGATCTTGACGCGGGGCAGGGTCACTTTCAGACCGGCCTTGCGCAATTCATGGTTCTGGTCGGCCATGGTCGCTCTTCGCAGTATCGGGTAGGGTCGGTTATGATCGACCGAATCCACGATAGTGAAGAACAGGCGCAAATGCAAAAGCTGACCAGAATCATCATCCTTTCCATCGCCCTGCTGATGATCAGCGGTTGCAGCTACTTCGGCGTGTACAAGCGCGACCTGCCCCAGGGCAACCTGGTGACCCAGGGCATGGTCGAGCAGCTTCGGCCCGGCATGAGCCGACGGCAGGTGGTCGACCTGATGGGCAGCCCGCTGCTCGAGGCGCCCTTCGATGCCAGCCAGTGGGACTATGTCTACCGCCTCGACGAGGCCTACGGCGACGTGGAGCAGCGGCGCGTCACCCTGACCTTCTCTGGCGGACGGGTCGTGGACATCGAGCGGGAGGGCGACTTCTCGAAGGCCCCGCCGCTCGGCGACGAGCGCGGCATCGGCCCCGACAGCGAGGCCACCTCGGCCGACCAGCCCACCCCGCTCGACAACGTCACCCCGGACCGGCCCTGACATCACCCCTCGCCCCGTGGCATCACCGTCGGGGCTGACGACGCCCCGTGCCGGCTTTCGCCGGGCGGGGCGTCAGCGTTTCTCGCGGGCGGCCCGGGCGGCGCGCGCCGCCTTGGGGTCGATCTCGAGGGGGCGGTAGACCTCCACGCGATCCCCGGCCTTCAGCCGCTGGCCGTCGGGGTCGCGCAGTCGCCTTCCGAAGATGCCGAGGTCGGCCTCGAGGAAGGTGGTCGGCGGGAGCTCCGGGAACCGCGCCTCCAGCCCCGCCATGGTGACGGCCTGCCGGGCGGAAGTGCCGCCAGGCACCCGGAGGGAGACAATGCACTGGCGCTCGGGGAGCGCGAACGCCACCTCGACCTCGATCGGGCCGGGGGGGCTAGCGACCATAGAGGCTGTCCGCCCGGCGGGTGAAGGAGTCCACCAGCTGCCCCGCCACCTGCTGGAAGAGCCGGCCGAAGGCCATCCCCAGCAGGCGGTTGGCGAACTCGAACTCCAGCTCGAGACTGATCTTGCAGGCCCCCTCGCCCATGGGCATGAACAGCCAGCGGCCGCGCAGGCGCTTGAAGGGACCGCTGACCAGCGACATCTCGATACGCTCGGGCTCGATCAGGTCGTTGCGGGTGGTGAAGCTCTGCTCGATGCCGGCACGACCCAGGGTCATCTCGCCGATCAGGTGGGAATCGTCACGCTCGAGCAGGCGAGCGTTCCGGCACCCCGGGAGGAATTCGGGGTAGCGTTCGAAGTCGTTGACCAGATCGAACATGTCCTGGGGGGTATGCCGCACCATGGCGGACCGATTGACCGTTGGCATTGAGCTCTCCGCTGACTTCACAGTGCCCAGGGCGTATCATGAGCGGTTATTTCAGGCCTTGAATGGTACCACGCTTCCCCCCACATCGAAGGGGCAGGCGCCACCGGCAGATACAGGACACGAGGTTTCATGGCCAACAAGAAAGGCAAGAGCAAGGGGCCCGGCGGCAACGTCATCGCCCAGAACAAGAAGGCACGCTTCGAGTATCACATCGACGAGACCTTCGAGGCCGGCCTCGTGCTGGCCGGCTGGGAGGTGAAGAGCCTGCGCGCCGGCAAGGCGCAGCTCACCGACACCTACATCCTGGTCAAGAACGGCGAGGCCTGGCTGCTGGGCAGCCACATCATGCCGCTCAACACCGCCAGCACCCACGAGATCGCGGACCCGACGCGCACCCGCAAGCTGCTGCTGCATCGCAAGGAGATCGCCAAGATCTTCTCGCGCACCCAGGAGAAGGGGCACACCTGCGTGCCGCTCAAGCTCTACTGGAAGAACAACCGGGTGAAGTGCGAGCTGGCCCTGGTGACCGGCAAGAAGCTGCACGACAAGCGCGCCACCGAGAAGGACCGCGACTGGCAGCGCCAGAAAGGGCGCATCATGCGGGAACAAACCAAGGCCTGAGGTGTCACAGAACTGCACATCCTGTTAGGATGCGCGTTACGGGGGCGACACGGTTTCGACGCCGGTGACAATCCCTGAGGTGCATGCCGAGAGCGTGATGTATCTCGTAAATACAACATCATGATTAAATAGTCGCAAACGACGACAACTACGCTCAGGGCGCGCTGGCAGCCTAACAGCTGTTAGCTTCTAGCCTGGCCCCAAAGTGATGTGCCCATTCATCACGGCGGGGATACGAGCGACGATTGATGGGATCGCGACTGACGGCGTCTTCACGTCAGTTGTTAAAACTCTGAAGAATCGCGTGGCTGGATCCTGCTCGTCGGAGCCAGTGGCGTTAAATCAAATGACGAAACTAAGCATGTAGAGCCAACGGGTGAGTGCCGGCGGACGCGGGTTCAATTCCCGCCGCCTCCACCAAACAGTCGACGAATCAAGCGCCTACGGGCGCTTTTTTCGTTTCTGCCCCCACTGTTCACCATGCCGGCCTCCCGGCCGGGCACCGGGCCCGCGCCCTAGCCTTTCGTCTGAGGCCGACCGCGAAAAGCACTTGCCCCCGACTCGCTTCGCCGCCATCATCGCGCACACGTGCCTGCCCTGCCGGGCCCGCGCATGAGTACGACCGGGGAGGCATCGGGTCCGGGCTCGCCGAGGCGGTCCATCCACCGATAAGGCCCCATCATTGTTGAACATTTCTCGATCTGGATTCGAAACCCCATGAGCAAAGTCCTGATTGTCGGCGCCGGCGGCGTCGGTGGCGTCGTTACCCACAAGTGCGCCCAGCACCCCGAGGTGTTCTCGGAGATCTGCCTGGCCAGCCGCAACCAAGACAAGTGCCGCGCCATCGCGGCCCAGCTGGATCGCCCGATCCAGACGGCCCAGGTGGATGCCGATGACGTGGAGGCCCTTGTCGCGCTGATCGAGTCCTTCCAGCCCGACGTGCTGATCCACGTGGCCCTGCCCTACCAGGACCTGACCATCATGGAGGCCTGCCTGCGCACCGGGGTGCCCTACCTGGATACCGCCAACTACGAGCACCCGGACGAGGCGAAGTTCGAGTACAAGGAGCAGTGGGCCTTCCAGGACCGCTTTGCCAAGGCCGGCAACATGGCCACCCTGGGCTGCGGCTTCGACCCGGGCATGACCAACATCTACTGCGCCTGGGGCCAGAAGAACCTGTTCGACGAGATCCACCGCATCGACATCCTGGATGCCAACGGCGGCGACCACGGCTACCCGTTCGCCACCAACTTCAATCCCGAGATCAACATCCGCGAGATCACCGCCAACGGTCGCTACTGGGAAGAGGGCGAGTGGAAGGAGACCGCGCCGCTGGCCGAGAAGCGCACCTTCGACTTCGACGGCATCGGCGAGAAGGACCTCTACCTGCTCTACCACGAGGAGCTCGAGTCCCTCAGCCAGAACATCAAGGGCCTGAAGCGCATCCGCTTCTGGATGACCTTCTCCGAGAAGTACATCACCCACCTCAAGGTGCTCGAGAACGTCGGCATGACCAGCATCGAGCCGATCGAGTTCCAGGGGCGCCAGATCACCCCGCTGCAGTTCCTCAAGGCGGTGCTGCCGGACCCGGCCTCGCTGGGACCGCGCACCAAGGGCAAGACCAACATCGGCGTGATCCTCGACGGCATCAAGGACGGCAAGCGGCGCAAGGTGCACATCTACAACATCTGTGACCATGAGGCCTGCTACCGAGAGGTACAGTCCCAGGCGATCTCCTTCACCACCGGCGTGCCGGCGGTGACCGGCGCCATGCTGATGCTCGAGGGCCTGTGGAAGGGCGACGGCGTGTTCAACGTCGAGCAGCTCGACCCGGACCCCTTCATGGAGCGCATCGGCGACATGGGCCTGCCGTGGCAGATGGTCGAGCTCGACCCCGATGCCGACCCGCTGGCCTGATCCACGATGTCCGAGACGGCTTACCCCTTCGACATCGAGGCCTGCCCCTCGCCCGCCTACGTGGTGGACGACGCCCTGCTGCGCCGCAACCTGGAGCTGCTGCGCCAGGTCCAGGAGCAGAGCGGCGCGCGGATCCTGCTGGCGCTGAAGGGCTTCGCCATGTGGGACACCTTCCCGCTGGTGCGCCAGTACCTGGTGGGCACCACGGCCAGCGGCCAGGACGAGGCGCGGCTGGGCGCGGAGACCTTCGGCGGCGAGGTGCATGCCTACTCGCCGGCCTTCAGCGAGGAGGAGATGGCGGTGGTGCTGCAGTACGCAGACCACTTGAGCTTCAACTCCCCGGCCCAGTGGCAGCGCCACCGCCGGACCGTGGCCGAGGCCCCCCGTGAGGTCTCCTGCGGGCTGCGGGTGAACCCCGAGTACTCCGAGGGCAAGGTCGCGCTCTACGACCCCTGCGCGCCGGGCTCCCGGCTCGGCACCCGGGCCGTGGATCTGGAGGGCGTGGATCTCGCCGGCCTCGAGGGCCTGCACTTCCACACCCTGTGCGAGCAGAACAGCGACGCCCTGGAGCACACCCTGGAGGCCTTCGAGGCCCGCTTCGGGCACCTCCTGGCCGACAGGCGCTGGGTCAACTTCGGCGGCGGCCACCACATCACCCGCCCCGACTACGACGTGGCACGGCTGGTGCGGGTGATCCGCGACTTCAAGGCGCGCCGCCCGCACCTCGAGGTCTACCTGGAGCCCGGCGAGGCGATCGCGCTCAACACCGGCTACCTGGTCTGCTCGGTGCTCGACATCGTCGAGAACGACGGCACCATCGCCATCCTCGACACCTCGGCCACGGCGCACATGCCCGACGTGCTGGAGATGCCCTACCGGCCGGAGATCCTCGGTGCCGGCGAGCCCGGCGAGAAGGCCCACACCTACCGGCTGGGCGGGCTCACCTGCCTGGCCGGCGACGTGGTGGGGGAGTACAGCTTCGATGCGCCGCTTTCGATCGGCGACCGGCTGGTGTTCACCGACATGGCGCACTACACCATGGTGAAGACCACCACCTTCAACGGCATGCGCCTGCCGTCGATCTGCCGGATCGATGAGGCGAGCCGAGAGGTGCGCACGGTGAAGACCTTCGGCTACGAGGACTACCGCCAGCGGCTGAGCTGACGCCGTCCGGAAGCACTTGGACAGGACGCAAACAGGCACCCTCGGGTGCCTGTCGTCGTTTCGCCCCTCTCATCGATTCACGCTGCCGGGCGGCGACTCGCACTTTTCTCGCTCGCGACTTTCGCGCAAGGTATCGACAGAGACGTCATGCCACAGTGCGAGGATTCACCATGACCCAGGTCTTCAAGTTCGGCGGCGCCTCGATCCGGGATGCCGACGCTATCCGCCATCTGGGCCGGCTGCTCGCCCACTTCCCCGAACGCCCGCTGGTCGTGGTGGTCTCGGCCATGGGAAAGACCACCAATGCCCTGGAGGCGCTGCTCGCGGCGGCCCGGGGCAACGACCCTGACGACTACCGCGATCGGCTCGAGCGTCTGCGCCGCGACCACCTCGCCACCGTCGAGGCGCTCTTCGGGGCGTCTGCGGATCCCGTGGCCCAGAGGGTCGAGGCGCTCATCGCCGATCTCGACCGGCGTCACCGGGCCCATGCGGGACGCGAGCGGCCCTTCCACTACGACCAGACCGTCTGCTTCGGCGAGCTGCTCTCCACCACCATCGTCAGCGCCTGGCTCGACGAGGTCGGCCTGACGACCGAGTGGCGCGATGCCCGGGAGCTGATCGTCACCGATGACACCCATCAGGAGGCGAACGTCGACTGGGCGGCCACGGCCGAGCGGGTGCGCGGCCTGGACGTCGAAGACGGCCGGATCCGCGTCACCCAGGGGTTCATCGGCGGCACCGCCAAGGGCGCCTCGACCACCCTGGGCCGCGAGGGCTCGGACTATACCGCGGCGATCCTCGCCCACTGCCTGGCGGCCGAGGGGGTGACGATCTGGAAGGACGTGCCGGGACTCTTCAACGCCGACCCGCGACGCTTCGACAATGCGGTTCAGTTCGGTCGGATCTCCTTCAGCGAGGCGATCGAGCTGGCCTGGCACGGCGCCACGGTGATCCACCCCAAGACCCTGGCCCCCCTTCAGCAGAAGGCGATCCCGCTGACGGTGCGCTCCTTCCTGACCCTCGAGGCCCCGGGCAGCACCATCGGCGGGGATGCTTTCCATGATGGCGATGTACCCGCCTTCATGCTCCGCGAGGAGCAGACACTGCTGGAGATCCGCCCGCACGACTTCGCCTTCATGGACGAAGCCCGCCAGCACGACATCCTGGGCCGACTCGTGACGGCCGGCCTGCATGCCGGCCTGATCGATGCCGGGGCCATGCGCCTCTCGCTCTGCCTGGACAGTCACCCCGCCCGCCTGGAGCCGCTGGTCGCATCGCTGTGTGCCGACTTCGCGGTGGTGCGCCGGGACGACCTGACCTTGCTGACCGTGAGATACCCGACAGCATCCCTGCTGGCGGGGCTCAGCGAGGGACGCGAGGTCCTCGCCGAGCGGCGCAACGCCACCACCGCCCAGTATCTGTTCCACTCGAGGGAGTGTCCGGCGACCTGGCATATCCCAGCGTGAGGCTCATCCCAGCGCCTGGACCACCAGCTGCACGCCGACGATGGCCATGGCCAGGACCACCAGGCGATAGAAGAGCCACTCGCTGACCCGGTGCTGCAGCCAGATGCCACTTTTCACCCCGAACCAGGCCACCGGCACCAGCACAAGAGAGGCCCAGGCACTCGTGAGGTTGATCTCGCCCAGCCAGAGGTAAGGGCCGAGCTTCATCAGGTTCACCACGGCGAAGGCGATCGCGATGGTGGCGATGAAGGACTCCTTGCTCAAGTGTCGAGGAATCAGGTAGAGATTGAGGGGCGGTGACCCGGCATGGGCCAGGAAGCTGGTGAAGCCGCAGCCGATGCCCGAAGGCAGCGCCCAGTTGGATGAGATGGGCCGTGACACCGCGGGACGAACCAGCATGTAGAGCGCAAACACCAGCGACATCAGGCCCAACAGCAAGCGCACCCCATCCTCATCGAGACTGCCGATCGCCAGGGTGCCGATCACGACACCGATGGCCATCCCCGGCACCAGTCGCCGCACTTCCGCCACGTCATGATGCCCCCACCAGGCCTTGACCGTGAAGGCATCCATGACCAGCAGGAGGGGCAGCAGCAGACCGGCCGCTTCGATGGGGCCGATGGCCAGGGCCATCAGGGGTACCGAGAGCGTCCCGAATCCGCCGGCGAAACCGCCCTTGGATACGCCGGTCAGGTAGGTTGAGAAGATGATCACTGTCCACGCAAGACAGGAATAGTCAGGTAGCACTGGGACACCCTGTCATGGACATGAAAACGCCGGAGCGGCGTGTCGCTCCGGCGTCCCTATCGAAGCCCCGGCGGGCCCCGATGTCAAGGCTTGGCCAGCTCAGGCATCGTGCATGGCCAGGGCGGTGTCCAGCATGCGGTTGGAGAAGCCCCACTCGTTGTCATACCAGGCCATGACCTTGACCAGGCGGCCGTTCACCCGGGTGTGGTTGGTGTCGAAGGTCGAGGAGTTCGCGTCGTGGTTGAAGTCGATGGAGACCAGCGGCTGGGCATTGACCGCCAGCACCGGCGACGCCTCGGCCGCCCGGGCGACGATCTCGTTGATCTCTTCCTTGGTGGTGTCGCGACCGGCATTGAAGGTCAGGTCCACCAGGGAGACGTTGATCACCGGCACGCGCACCGCCAGGCCATCGAACTTGCCGGCGAGTTCGGGCAGCACCAGCCCCACCGCCGCCGCCGCGCCGGTCTTGGTCGGGATCATAGAGTGCGTGGCGCTGCGGGCCCGGTAGGGGTCCTTGTGGTAGACGTCGGAGAGGTTCTGGTCGTTGGTGTAGGCGTGCACCGTGGTCATCAGGCCGTTCTCGATGCCCACCGCGTCGTTGAGCGCCTTGGCGACCGGGGCCAGGCAGTTGGTGGTGCAGGAGGCGTTGGAGACCACCTTGTGCTCGGCGGTGAGCACGTCCTCGTTGACGCCGTACACCACCGTGGCGTCGGCATCCGGGCTGGGGGCGGAGATCAGCACGCGCTCCGCGCCGGCCGCGATGTGCTTCGCGGCCGCCTCGCGCTTCACGAACAGGCCGGTGCACTCCATCACCAGGTCGACCCCCAGGGCCTTCCACGGCAGGGCGGCGGGGTCTCGCTCGGAGAGGATGGCGATCCGCTGGCCGTCCACGGTCATGCTCTCCTCGTCGTGATCGACGGCGAAGGGAAAGTGACCATGCACGGTGTCATGGCGCAGCAGATGGGCATTCAGGGCCGGATCGCCGAGGTCATTGATGGCGACCACCTTCACGCGATCGCGGTAGCCGTTCTCGTAGAGGGCCCGCAGCACGTTGCGGCCGATGCGGCCGAAGCCGTTGATGGCGATCTTGAGCGTCATGGCGTTATTCTCCTCGGTCCAGTGCGTTCTGTCGTCGTGGCTGAGCCGATGGGCGAGAGGTGTCCTGGCGGGCGTCCGGCTCATGGCGAGCCCGTCGGCGCGCCCTTCCCTGCGCGGTGGGCCACGTATCATGTGCCCTATAATGTGGACCAGTCGCGCCCAGCGCTCAAGAACTTTTTAGTAACTTTACAACATATGGTGCGGCTCGAACCCTCGCCCCGCGGCAGATGCCTGAGGGCACGGCGCGCCATTCCACGCCACTCTTTCCCTTCCAGGGGAGTGCGCCCCGGGCCCTCGGGGTCGAGCGGCAATGTAGTAAACTTACCGCTAAGACGGTATGGTGACCAGATAACAAGCACTGTCTCCGGAGGAGCACCGACATGTCGACCACCCCGCTGCACACCCCCATCCGCCGCACCAAGATTGTCGCCACCCTGGGCCCGGCCAGCGACCGGGAGGGCGTGCTGGAGGCGATGCTCAAAGCCGGCGTCGACGTGGTGCGCCTCAACTTCTCCCACGGCAGCCCCGACGACCACCGCCAGCGCCTGACCCGGGTGCGCGAGATCGCCGAGCGCCTGGGGCGCAGTGTCGCCGTCCTCGGCGACCTCCAGGGCCCCAAGATCCGCATCGCCCGCTTCAGGGAGGGCGCCGTGACCCTCGAGGAGGGCCAGTCCTTCATCCTCGACATGGGCCTGGGCAGCGACCAGGGCGACGAGACCCGCGTCGGCTGCGACTACAAGACCCTGGCCGACGACGTCGGCCCCGGCGACCGCCTGCTGCTCGACGACGGCCGGCTGGTGCTCGACGTCAACCGGGTCGCCGACCACCTGATCCACACCAGCGTGGTGGTGGGCGGCCGGCTCTCCAACAACAAGGGCATCAACAAGCAGGGCGGCGGCCTCTCCGCCCCGGCGCTGACCGCCAAGGACAAGGCCGACCTCGCCACCGCCGTGGCGATCGGCGTCGACTACCTGGCGATCTCCTTCCCGCGCAGCGCCGCCGACATGGTCGAGGCCCGCGAGCTGCTCGGCGAGGCAGGCGCCGAGATCGGCCTGGTGGCCAAGCTCGAGCGCGCCGAGGCCGTGGCCGACGACGACACCCTGGACGGCATCATCCGCGCCAGCGAGGCGGTGATGGTGGCCCGCGGCGACCTGGGCGTGGAGATCGGCGACGCCAAGCTGATCGGCACCCAGAAGCGCATCATCAAGCACGCCCGCACGCTGAACCGCGCGGTGATCACCGCCACCCAGATGATGGAGTCGATGATCGACTCGCCGCTGCCCACCCGGGCCGAGGTCTTCGACGTGGCCAACGCCGTGCTCGACGGCACCGATGCGGTGATGCTCTCCGCCGAGACCGCCGCCGGCGACTTCCCGGTGGAGACCGTGGAGGCGATGGACCGGGTCTGCCTGGGCGCCGAGCGCGAACGGCGCATCCAGGAGTCCGGCCACCGCATCCACGAGGGCTTCAGCCGGATCGACGAGACCATCGCGCTGTCCGCCATGTACGCCGCCAACCACCTCGCCGGGGTGGCCGCCATCGCCTGCATGACCGCGTCCGGCTACACGCCGCTGATCGCCTCGCGGATCAGCTCGGGGCTGCCCATCGTCGGGCTGGCCCACAACCCGATCGCCCAGCGGCGCATGGCGCTCTACCGCGGAGTGGTCTCGCTGCCCTTCGACACCAGCGAGATGGGCGCCACCGAGCTCAACGACCAGGCCCTGGCGCTGCTGATCCGGCAGGGCATCGCCGCGCCCGGCGACCACGTGATCCTCACCCGGGGCGACCACATGAACGCCCACGGCGGCACCAACACCCTGAAGGCCCTCGCCGTGGAGGCCCGCCATGAATGAGATCCGCCCCCCGCGGAACGTGACGCGGACCCTGCCGGCCAGAAAGCGCATCGCGCTGGTCGCCCACGACGGCAAGAAGGACGAACTGCTCGAGTGGGTGGCCCGCTGGCAGCAGACCCTGGCCGGCCACGCCCTGATCGGCACCGGCACCACCGCGGGTCGCATCTCGCGCCAGCTGGGCCTAGAGGTGGAGGGCCTGATGAGCGGCCCCCTGGGCGGCGACCAGCAGATCGGCGCCCGCATCGCCGAGCAGGGGCTCGACCTGCTGGTGTTCTTCTGGGACCCCTTCGCGCCGCAGCCCCACGACCCCGACGTCAAGGCCCTGCTGCGCCTGGCGGCCCTGTGGAACATCCCGGTGGCCTGCAACCCGGCCAGCGCCGACTTCCTGGTCAGCTCCCCCTGGCTCGACCGGGACTACGAGATGACCATTCCCGATGCCGGCGCCTGGCTATCGGCCCGCAGCGACCGGTAGCCCGCCACGCATCACGCGCCGCTCGACGACAACGACACCCCGAGAGGTCACCCATGTTCCAACTCACCCGCAGCGTCACCTGGCAGGCCCTCAAGGGCCTGCAGGCGAAGACCGCCGACGACCGCATCCGCGACTACTTCGCCGCTGACCCCGAGCGCTTCGACAAGATGAGCCTGCGCGTCGGCGGGCTCTTCCTCGACTACTCCAAGCAGCCCGTCTCCGACGAGGTGCTGGACAAGCTGATCGAGCTCGCCGAGCACTCGGCCCTGGTCCAGCGCCGCGCCCAGATGTTCTCCGGCGACATCATCAACGTCACCGAGGACCGCCCGGTGCTGCATACCGCCCTGCGCAACCTCGGCGAGGGGCCGCTGATGGTCGACGGCCAGGACGTGATGCCGGAGATCCAGCGCACCCGCGAGCAGATCCGCACCTTCTCCGAGGCGGTACGCAACGGCGAGTGGACGGGCTTTGATGGCCAGCGCATCACGGACGTGGTCAACATCGGCATCGGCGGGTCGGACCTCGGCCCCAACATGGCCTGCCGGGCGCTGCTCAAGCATCGCCAGCCCGGGCTCGGCTTCCACTTCGTCTCCAACGTCGACGGCGCCCACATCCAGAAGGTGCTCAGCCGCCTGGACCCGGCCACCACCCTGTTCATCGTCTCCACCA
Organism: Halomonas aestuarii; assembly: GCF_001886615.1. Classification (NCBI taxonomy): domain Bacteria; kingdom Pseudomonadati; phylum Pseudomonadota; class Gammaproteobacteria; order Oceanospirillales; family Halomonadaceae; genus Halomonas; species Halomonas aestuarii. Next base: position 1,849,275 of record NZ_CP018139.1, on the reverse strand, counting down.
AGACCTTCTCCACCCAGGAGACGCTGCTCAACGCCCATACCGCACGGCGCTGGTTCCTGGAGCAGGCCGGCCCGGACGCCGACGTGGGGGCGCACTTCGTCGCCGCCTCCACCAACCGCCAGGCGGCCATGGCCTTCGGCATCCGCGAGGAGAACGTCTTCGAGTTCTGGGCCTGGGTCGGCGGGCGCTACTCCATGTGGTCCTCCATCGGGCTGCCCATCGCGCTCTCCATCGGCTTCGACGGCTTCATGGAGCTGCTGGAGGGCGCCTACGCGATGGACCAGCACTTCCTCTCCGCGCCCTTCGCCGAGAACATGCCGGTGCTGATGGCGCTGATCGGCATCTGGCACATCAACTTCCAGGGCGCCGAGACCCAGGCCATCGTGCCCTACGACCAGGCGCTGCATCAGCTGCCGGCCTTCCTCCAGCAGCTCGACATGGAGTCCAACGGCAAGTCGGTGGACATCTTCGGCCACCCGGTGGACTACAAGACCGGGCCGATCGTCTGGGGACAGACCGGCTCCAACGGCCAGCATGCCTTCTTCCAGCTCTTGCACCAGGGCACCCGCTACGTGCCCATCGACTTCATCGCCTCGCTCAAGCCCGAGCCCGGCGTCGAGGACCACCATTTCGCCCTGCTCACCAACATGCTGGCCCAGGCCAATGCCTTCATGGAGGGCAGCCAGACCGGCAGCCGGCTCGACCCCTACAGCTGCCCGGGCAATCGTCCCTCCAGCGTGCTGCTGCTCGACGAGCTCACGCCGAGAAACCTCGGCGCGCTGATCGCGCTCTACGAGCACAAGGTATTCGTCCAGGGGGTGATCTGGAACATCAACTCCTTCGACCAGTGGGGCGTGCAGCTGGGCAAGCGCATCGCCGGCGAGATCAGCGAGCGCATCGATGCCCGGAGCCAGGACTTCGACGCCTCCACCCAGGGCCTGCTGGCGCTGCTGCGCGAGCACTTCACCCCGCCGGCCGAGCAGGCCGGAGCCGGAGGTGACGCGCCGGCGCCGGAAACATCAGGGAAGAACGCGTCTGAGAAGAACAAGGCCGCGAAGCGGGGCGCCAAGGGCTGAGCCCGGTCCCTGACGGCGGGACGAGGTCAGTCCCGCGCCGCCGCCCGCTGGCCGGCCCGGTGCCCCAGCCAGGCCGCCGCCAGCCACAGCGGCACGCTGGCCAGCACATAGCCCAGCGATAGCCAGGGACGACCGGCCGCCAGCAGCTGGAGCGTCTCGAGGCCGAAGAGGGAGAAGGTGGTGAAGCCGCCGCAGAACCCCCCGACCAGGAAGGGCTGCCAGCGCGCCACCCGGCCGCTGGTCCGGTGGGCGGCATAGGCGGCGAAGCCGGCGATCAGCCACGAGCCGAGGCCATTCACCGCCAGCGTGGCCCAGGGGAAGGCCGGACCCGCCAGCGCCAATCCGACGAGGTAACGCAGCGCGGCGCCCAGGGCACTGCCGAGCCCCACCACGCCATAGGCCCGCCAGGCGATCATCCCGGACCTCCCGCCAGCCAGACACCGACCAGCAGGGCCGCGAACCCCGCCACCAGGGTCGCCAGGCCGTAGGCCATGGCGGCGACACCCCGGCCCTGCTGGACCAGGGTCAGGGTCTGCAGGCTGAACGAGGAGACGGTGGTATAGCCCCCCAGCAGGCCGACGGCCAGCAGCGACCACGCCGGTCCCGGGGAAGACGATGTCGGGTCCAGCAGGCCGGCCAGCACCCCCATCAGCAGGGCGCCACTGAGGTTGACCGCGAGGGTTCCCCACGGAAAGCCGGCCCCCAGGCGATGCGCCACGGCGTTGCCCACGGCCAGCCGCGCCATGCCACCGAGCCCGCCTCCGGCGGCCACGGCCAGCAGTGTCAACGGGTCGAGATCCATCCCACTCCCCAGCAATGCACGTCAGGACATCGTCACGAAAAAAAGCCACCCGCGTGGGGTGGCCAAGAGTATCGCATGCTTGCCTTGCTCGGGGCAGCGACCCGGGCCGCTGCAATGACACGATAGTGGCATACCCGAGCCATGATGTACAATGTTTGTACATAAAATTGCCTCACGGTAGCCGGGTCGTGGTCGTGACCCCGAACCCTTATCATGCCGACAGAGAGCAAACGCCCCGACACCTCATCGCCAACACGCCAAGAGACGGAGGTCACCGCGTGATCCCAATGCGAGCCCTTACTGCCATCCTCGGCTGGCTGCTGATGGCCCTGGTGGCATTCGCCATCCCGGCCCAGGCCCAGCAAGCCGACCCCGGCAACGCCCCGCCGGCCTATTCCACCCTGGCCGACCTGCTCGAGAACGCCGAGAGCCGGCAGCAGCTGATCGAGCAGCTGCGCGGCCTGGCCGCCGATACCCCGGCGGCCGAGGCGGCCAGCGCAGCGTCCTCGGCCGCCGCCGAGAAGCCTTCCCTGCCTCGTCAGCTGGCCCAGGCCACCAGCCAGATCGCCGGCGACGTCGGCACCCAGCTGTCCAACGTGGCGGAGGCGGTCTCCGGGCTGTTCTCAGGCAGCGCCGAGGCGGCCAGCAGCTTCGACATGGCGGCCTTCACCGAGGCGACCATCAACCTGGGCCTGGTGATCCTGGCCACCGTCGTGCTCTTCCTGATCATCCGCCGGCTGGCCAAGCCGGTCTTCACCCGCATCAGCCAGTGGTCGCTCAACGGCCAGGGGCTCAACCCGGTGCTGCGCCTGGTGCTCTGCGTGGCCCTGGCCGCCTTGATCGACGTGCTGGTGGTGGCGCTCGCCTATGTCGGTGGCAACCTGGTCGCGACCTTCGCGGTCGGCGAGACCGGCGCGCTCTCCACCCGTGCCTCCCTGTTCCTTAACGCCTTCCTGGTGATCGAGCTGCTCAAGGCGGGCGTGCGGATGCTGTTCTCGTCCCGCTACGAGGGGCTGCGCCTGCTGCCGATCTCCGCCGACGAGGCCTCCTACTGGAACCGCTGGATCGCCCGGCTCATCGGCCTGGTCGGCTACGGGCTGATGGTGGTGGTGCCGCTGATCAGCGCCTACCTGGCCCCCACCCTGGGCCAGAGCGTCGGCACCCTGATCATGATCGGCGCCTTCCTCTACGCCGTGGTGGTGGTCCTGCGCAACCGCAGGCGGCTGCGTGACGCCCTCGACCAAAAGGCCCGGAAGGCGAGCATGGCCGCCACCCGGGTCTCCCTGCAGCTGTTCGCGCGCACCTGGCACCTGTTCGCCCTGGCCTACTTCGTGATGGTCCTGGGCCTCACCCTGACCCGGCCCGCGGACGCCCTGCCCTACGTGCTCTTCGCCACTCTCAAGACCCTGGCGACCGTGGTGGTTGGCATGCTGGTGTCGTCCTTCCTGACCCAGACCATCGGGCGCCGGATCCGGCTCTCCGACGACCTGCGGCGCAAGCTGCCGATGCTCGAGCCCCGCCTCAACAGCTACGTGCCCAATGCCCTGCGCATCATCCGTGCGATCATCCTGATCACGGTGATCATGGTGGTGCTGAGCGCCTGGGGGGCCTTCGACCTGGCGGGCTGGTACGCCTCCGAGGCCGGCCGCGAGCTCATCGGCAAGTCCGTCAGCGTGTTCGTGATCCTGGTGGTGGCCGCGGCGGTCTGGCTGGGCCTGGCCAGCCTGATCGAGCACAAGCTCAGTCCCGAGACCGGCGGCGGCGTGCCGTCGGCGCGGGCCCAGACCCTGCTGGCCCTGTTCCGCAACGCCCTGGCCATCGCCCTGATCACCATGACGGCGATGATCGTGCTCTCCGAGATCGGCATCAACATCGGCCCACTGATCGCCGGTGCCGGGGTGCTGGGCCTGGCCATCGGCTTCGGTGCCCAGAAGCTGGTGCAGGACATCATCACCGGTATCTTCATCCAGGTGGAGAACGCCATGAACACCGGCGACGTGGTCACGGTGGGCGGTATCACCGGCACGGCCGAGAAGCTGAGCATCCGCTCGGTGGGCATCCGCGACCTCTCCGGCACCTACCACATCGTGCCCTTCTCCAGCGTGGACACCGTGTCCAACTACATGCGCGAGTTCGGCAACCATGTCGGCGAGTACGGCATCGCCTACCGCGAGAGCATCGACGAGGCCATCGACCAGCTCAAGCTGGCCTTCGAAGACCTCAAGGCCTCCGAGGAGCATGGCCACAAGCTGCTGGAGCCCCTCACCGTGGCCGGCGTGGTAGCCCTGGCCGACAGCTCGGTGAACATCCGGGTGGTCATCAAGACCACGCCCGGCGACCAGTGGGCGGTGGGACGTGCCTACAACCGCCTGGTCAAGCTGCGCTTCGACGAGGCCGGCATCGAGATCCCCTTCCCGCACACCACGCTGTACTTCGGCGAGGACAAGCAGGGCCGCTCACCGGCGGCCAACGTGCGGGTGCTGGAGTCCTCGGCGCGGGAACGTCGGCCAGAGGCCGCCCGTGCCGATGAGCCTGCCGAGGGGATCCAGGAGATCGCCGACCCCGACCATCGCCAGCCCAGCGAGGACGACGTCTAGCGGAGCGGAGCCCCCGGGCTCCCGTTCCCCATACGCCAGCGGGGCTGCCTTTCGGCAGCCCCGCTGGCGTATGTGCAGGCGACGACGCGCCTCGCGGGAGCGTCATCCGCCTCGACGGATGGGCATCGCCGGCGCCCTGAGCCAACGAGCGGGACGGAGCCGGTCAGGCCCGCGACCGGGTGCCGGGCACCCGCGATGCCGACGATGCAGGCGGCCTGCCGGGTGTCAGCCGGCATTCGCCGGACAGCAAAACGGGGCGCCGTCCGGCGCCCCGTGGAGGAGGAGTCGCGGGTCGAGCGGCCTCAGGCCGTCTTGCGCTTCTCCTTGTCGGACTCCTCGCTGGGCTGCGGCAGCGCCGGCAGCGACTTGTCGAGCAGCTCGACGCTCTGGCGGTAGAAGAGCTGGCTCTTCTGGTGCTCGCCCAGGTTGGCGTAGAGCCGGGCCAGTTCGGCGCAGGTCACGCCGCTGGGCCGCTGGCGCTGGCTCGCCTCGAAGTATTCCTGGGCCTTGCCCCAGTAGGAATTGCGCAGCGCCAGGCGCCCCAGGGTGAGCAGCAGGTCCGGATCGTTGGGCCGTTCCTGCAGCCACTTCTCGGCCACCACCAGCTGGCGACGGGCATCCACGTCGAGCAGGCCGTAGCGCAGCACCAGGCGGCTGTCCCAGTGCTCCTTGAGCGAATGGCGAAGCAGTCGCTCGGCGATGCCCTCCTGGTTGCCCCGCACCAGCGCCTCGGCATAGAGCACGACCAGGTCGGTGTTGGTGCGCAGGTGGTCGGGCATGTCGGCCCAGAGGTTGCGGACCCGCTCGATGTCGCCGGGATTGCGCGCCTCCTGGCCGATCAGCTCGCGGTAGGCGCGCTGCTCGAGCTGCTCGCGCTCCTCGCGGGAGATCAGCTGCAGGGCGCCCATCCGGGGCATCAGGCGGCGCAGCCCATCCCAGTCGCTGACGCTGAGGTAGGCCTGCTTGAGCTGCTTGAGGACCTGGGGGTGATTCGGCAGATGGCGGTCCAGGCGGGTCAGGATCGCCAGCGCCTCCTCGTACTGCTGGCGATCCAGCATCAGTTGGGCCTGCATCATGCCCACCGCGGTATCGGCGCCCTCGGTGCTGAGGTGGGCGCGCTTGAGCAGGGTGTCGGCCTGTTCGTAGCGCCCCTGGTAGTGGGCGGCGAGGGCCGCGGAGAGGTAGTTGACCAGCGGCGTGCTGGAGTCATCGGCGGCCTTGACCAGCGACTTCTCGGCGCGCTTCCAGCGACCCTCCGCCAGGGCCACCAGCCCCCGCACGGTGCGCTTCATGGCGCTGCGATTGCGGGCGCGACTGTTCCACACCTTGAAGCGGCTGACCGGACGGGTCAGCCGCATCAGCAGGCGCAGGCCGAAGTGCAGCACGATGAAGACGGCCAGCAGGATGACCAGGCCGAACCAGAAGGAGGTCTGGTAGGAGGTGTCGCCCACCCGCACCAGCCAGTAGCCCGGCACCGACATCATCAGCTGGCCGAACAGCGCCCCGAGCGCGAGGCCCAGGACCACGATCAGGATCAGCTTTCTCATGCGTCATCTCCCTGGCCACCGCTGGCCTGTCCGGCAGCGCGGCTCTCGAAGCGATGCTCGATGAAGGTCGCCAGCGCCTGCTGGGAGCCACTGATGTCCGGCAGCTCGGGGCGGATGCTGCGCTGCTTGAGCTCCTCGAGGCGCGAGATCACCGACTGGACGCCCTCGACATCGGTATCGTAGTAGCCACGGATCAGCGTCAGGACCTTGTCGAGGCTGGCCTCGTAGAGGTCCTGCTCCTCCTTGAGCAGCGCCAGCTGGGACTGCTCGAGCACCAGGCGCACGCTCTGGCGCAGGTAGGACTCCTGCTCCGGACCGATCAGCGCCTCGAGCGCCTGGTCATGCTTGCGCACGGTGACCAGGTCCTTGAGCTCGTTGCCGAAGCGCGACAGCTGCTCCTGCCAGCCGCCGGTGGGCGCCTCCTCGATGGTGGCGTCGCCGGTGATCTCCTCGATGTCCTGCGCCAGCGGCTGGCCGGCGATCTGTTCCTGCTGGGCGTTGAGTGCCAGGTAGAGACCGGTGCGGTCGACCTTCGGCACGGACTGCAGGGCGGCGAGCTCGGAGGCGATCTCGCGGCGCACCGGCATCAGGGCGGGGTTGTCGGCCTCGAGCAGGCGCGCATCGGCGGTGCGCAGCAGGGCCGCGGCGCCCTCGACATCGCGCTCCAGCTGCAGGCGCTGGTTGGCCAGGCGCAGCAGGTAGGCCGCCTCGGCATGGAGCCAGTCGCGCTCGTCGGTGTCCTGCTCGCGGGAGAGCTCGTCAAGCACCTTGTCCAGGGTCTCGTCGACGCTGCCACGATAGTCGGCAAACTCGCCGCGAAGATCGGAGATGGCGGAGTCGAGGGCCGCGTTGCGCTCGGACTCGGCGCTCTCCAGCTTACCCTGCAGGTCGCCCAGGGCGGACTGGCTGGCCACATCGGCGGGCAGCGAGGCCAGGCGCTGCTGCTGGGCCTCGAGCTTCTGCCAGGCCTGCCAGCCGAAGAAGGCCACGCCGATGGCCAGCAGGATCACCAGCACCAGGGCCAGGACCCCGGACTTGCCGCCACCCTTGCCGCCGTCACTCGTCGCGGTGGCGGCCGGGCCACCCGGGGACTGTCCGCTGCCGGCGGTCTCCGCCTTGGCCGTGGACGGGGATTGCGCTGCCGGCTTGCCGGAGGAAGCACCCTGCGCCCCGGACTTGCCGGCGGCGGTCGTGTCCTTCTTGGGCTGGTCGGCGGAGGCGGCCTTCTTGTCGTCAGCCTTCTTGTCGGCCTTGTCGGCGGCACTGCCCGCGGCAGCCTCCTCCTTCGCCGGCGCGGCGGCGCTGGAGGAAGGGGTCGCGGCAGCAGCGGCCGGCTCGCTAGACGCCTTCGCGGAGGCGGTGGCCTCCTGCTTGGCCTCTCCGGCGGCCGGCGCCGATGACCCGCCCTTGCCCCGACGACGCGAGCGCCGGGAGGACGAACCGCCGCCCTTGTCGGCCTCGCCACCCGCCTGGCTGTCCGAGGTCGCCGATTCCGCACCGGACGGCGTCTGCTGTTCGTCCTGCTCGTTTGGTTGCTTGCTCATCTGTCGCTAGCCCTTTTCGAGATCATCATGATCGACATCGGCCTCCTCAGGGGCGCTGCTCCTGGCGACCGCGACCGCCAGAGCGGCAGGTGTGGCACCCGACGCCACGACGGGGAAACGAAACCCCAGCCTGCCGGCCAGTGTAGCCAACCGCGCACTGGAAACGATTAGCGGTTGGTTCAAGGCGGCATCCGAACACCATCTTGCCAGATGTTCGAGGATTTCTCCGCTGCTGACCACCAGTGCGCGGTAATTGCCCTCTGCCAGCCGCGCCTGCATGGACCGCGAGGGATCCAGGAGACGGCGGTGATAGACCGCCAGGCGGGTCACCCTGGCGCCCCGCGCGGCCAGGGTGTCGGCGAGCAGGGCCCGCCCGCCCTCGCCGGCCACCAGCAGCACGCGCCGCGTCTCCAGGGCCTGCAGCGAGGCGAGGCGCAGCAGCGCCTCGCTGGTGTCCTCGCCGGCGACCGGCGACGGCACGTGCACACGCACCCCCAGGCGCCGGTGCAGGATGGCCGCGGTGGACGCCCCTACCGCATAGTAGTCGATACCGACCGGCAGCTGGGGCCAGTAGTGATCCAGCGCCGCCGCCAGGCACTCGGCGGCGAAGGGGCTCACCACCACCACCTTGTGGAAGTGGTCGATGTCCAGCCAGGCGGTACGCACCGCCGGGGTTTCCGGCAGCGGTTCGAGGTGCATGATCTCCAGGCGCTCGACGGGCAGGCCGCGGGCCTCGATGGCGGCGGCCAGCGGGCCTGCCCGCTCGCCCGGGCGGGAGATCAGTACCGGAAGGTCCGCCATCAGCCGGCGCCGTAGACCTCGGCGAGGATCTCGCCGGCACCCTGGTCGAGCAGCTCCTCGGCCACGCGGATGCCCAGCGCCTCCGGCTCGTAGATGGAACCACGGCCCTCGGCGCGCAGCACGCGAGTCCCCTCCGGGTTGCCCACCAGGGCCCGCAGCCAGAGGGTATGGCCGTCATCCTCGAACACCGCGTGGCCGCCGATGGGCACCTGGCAGCCGCCCTCCAGGCGGGTGTTCATGGCGCGCTCCGCCCGCACCCGGGTCGCGGTGACCTCGTCGTCCAGGGGCGTCAGCAGGGCGAGCAGCTCGGGGTCGTGCAGGCGGCACTCGATGCCCAGCGCCCCCTGACCACAGGCCGGCAGGCAGACCTCGGGCGGCAGCTCCATGGTGATGCGCTCCTCGAGCCCCAGGCGACGCAGGCCGGAGGTGGCCAGCAGGATGGCATCGAACTCGCCGTCATCCAGCTTGCCGAGCCGGGTCTGGACGTTGCCGCGCAGGCTCAAGACCTCGAGGTCCGGGCGCGCCTCGCGCATCTGCAGGCCGCGGCGCAGGCTCGAGGTCCCGATGCGGGCCCCCTCGGGCAGCTCATCCAGCGAGGCGTAGTGGTTGGAGACGAAGGCGTCGGTGGGCTCGGCGCCCTCGAGGATCACGGAGAGACCCAGGCTCTCGGGGAAGTGCATCGGCACGTCCTTCATGGAGTGCACGGCGATGTCGGCACGACCGTCGAGCATCGCCTCCTCCAACTCCTTCACGAAGAGCCCCTTGCCACCGACCTTGGCCAGCGGCGTGTCGAGAATCTTGTCGCCGCGGGTGGACATCGCGACCAGCTCGACCTGCAGGCCGGGATGGGCGGCCATCAGGCGGTCGCGGACATGCTCGGCCTGCCACATGGCCAGTTGACTCTTGCGGGTGGCGATTCGCAGGGTGGTGATGGCTTGCACGTGGTTCTCCCGTACCGGTTGGCCTGCCGAAAGCGCAGGGTGCGCCGGCGCCCGGTGATGATATGGATATGCGTCATCATAAAGCACCACGCGAGGCAGGAAAAATCGGGGCGGGCCCCGACGACCTTGCCCCGACGCCCCTCGCCAGCCCCGCGGACTCTGGTACACTTTCCGCCATGTCAAGGCAGCGCCGTTGCGGCGGTGCTGCGGCCGGTCCCCGGCCGTCACCCACTCCCATCGTCAAGCAGGATGTCCAGCCCGATGAGCCCGAGTCCTTCCACCCCCGGCACCAACCAGTCCTGGGGGGGCCGCTTCAGCGAGCCCACCGACGCCTTCGTCGAACGCTTCACCGCCTCGGTCGACTTCGACCAGCGCCTCGCCCTCCACGACATCCAGGGCTCCGTCGCCCACGCCACCATGCTGGCCAGGGTGGGCGTGCTGACCGATGCGGAGCGCGACGCCATCATCGAGGGCCTCGGCGAGATCCGCGGCGAGATCGAGCGCGGCGAGTTCGAGTGGTCGGTCGCCCTGGAAGACGTGCACATGAACATCGAGGCGCGGCTCACCGACAAGATCGGCATCACCGGCAAGAAGCTGCACACCGGCCGCTCGCGCAACGACCAGGTGGCCACCGACATCCGCCTCTTCCTGCGTGACGAGATCGACGTCGTCGCCGCCGAGCTGGCGCGCCTGCGCGAGGGGCTGATCGAGTTGGCCGACCGCGAGGCCGACACCATCATGCCCGGCTTCACCCACCTGCAGACCGCCCAGCCGGTGACCTTCGGGCACCACCTGCTGGCCTGGCAGGAAATGCTTGCCCGCGACCACGAGCGCCTGCTCGACTGTCGCAAGCGGGTCAACGTGCTGCCGCTGGGGGCGGCGGCGCTGGCCGGCACCACCTACCCCATCGACCGTCACGTCACCGCCGAGCTGCTGGGCTTCGAGCGGCCTGCCGAGAACAGCCTCGATGCGGTGAGCGACCGGGACTTCGCCATCGAGTTCACCTCCTTCGCCAGCATCCTGCTGATGCACCTGTCGCGGATGAGCGAGGAGCTAGTGCTGTGGACCAGCGCCCAGTTCGACTTCATCGACCTGCCCGACCGCTTCTGCACCGGCTCCTCGATCATGCCGCAGAAGAAGAACCCCGACGTGCCGGAGCTGGTGCGCGGCAAGACCGGCCGCGTCTATGGCCACCTGATGGGCCTGCTGACCCTGATGAAGTCCCAGCCGCTGGCCTACAACAAGGACAACCAGGAGGACAAGGAGCCGCTGTTCGACACCCTGGACACCGTCAAGGGCTGCCTGCGCGCCTTCGCCGACATGGCGCCGGCCATCGAGTCGAAGAAGGCCAGCATGGCCGAGGCCGCCCGTCGCGGCTTCTCGACCGCCACCGACCTGGCCGACTACCTGGTGCGCAAGGGCGTGGCCTTCCGCGACGCCCACGAGATCGTCGGCCAGTCCGTGGCCTTCGGCCTCAGGGAGAAGAAGGACCTCTCCGAGATGAGCCTCGAGGAGCTCCGGCAGTTCTCGGACACCATCGAGGCCGACGTCTTCGAGGTGCTGACCCTCGAGGGCTCGGTGGCCGCCCGCAACCACATCGGCGGCACCGCCCCGGACCAGGTGCGGGCCGCGGCCCAGCGGGCGCGTGACGCCCTGGCGAGCCTGGGGGGCCAGGCCTGATGCGACGGCTCCTCCCTGCCGCCCTGGCCCTCGCCCTGGCCCTCGGCCTGGTCCTGGCCGGCTGCGGCCAGAAGGGCCCGCTCTACCCGCCCGGCGACGAGGCGGCCGCCGAACGCTACGACCCTGCCGGCCAGCAGGCGGCGTCGGACGACGACGCACCCCGGCAGGACGACACCGATTCCCAAGAGAAGCGCTGATTTATGTCGCGAGCGAAAGATAGGCTGATCGCCGCCGGAGCACAGCAACCGGAGTTGACTGGCTGCTCAATGAGGATTGTGACGGTCCGACGCCTCGGCACCGCCGGCGGCCAGGATATCGAGCGCAGCAATAAATCCGCGTTTCTCCGAGGCGAGAGCTAGCATGGACCACTTCGAATACCGCGACGGCGTCCTCTACGGCGAGGACGTGCCGCTTCCCCGCATCGCCGACGAGTTCGGCACGCCCTGCTACGTCTATTCCCGGGCGACCCTGGCCCGCCACTTCCGCGCCTACACCGAGGCGCTGGGCAGCCACCCGCACCTGATCTGCTACGCGGTGAAGGCCAATTCCAACCTGGCGGTACTGGGCCTGCTGGCGAGGATGGGCGCCGGCTTCGACATCGTCTCCGTGGGAGAGCTGGAACGCGTGCTCGCCGCCGGGGGGGACCCCGCCCGGGTAGTCTTCTCCGGCGTGGCCAAGCAGGAGGCCGAGATGGCCCGCGCGCTGGAGGCGGGCATCAAGTGCTTCAACGTGGAGTCGCGCCCCGAGCTGGAGCGCCTCGACGCGGTGGCGGCGCGGCTCGGCATGGTGGCGCCGGTCTCGCTGCGGGTGAACCCGGACGTCGACGCCGGCACCCACCCCTACATCTCCACGGGACTCAAGGACAACAAGTTCGGCATCCCGGTGGACGGGGCGCTGGCCGCCTATGAGCTGGCGGCCGAGCTGCCCCACCTGAAGGTGGTCGGCCTGGACTGCCACATCGGCTCCCAGCTCACCGAGCTCTCGCCCTTCCTCGATGCCCTCGACCGGCTGCTGGTGCTGCTCGAGCGCCTGCGCGAGCGCGGCATCGAGGTCGAGCACCTGGACCTAGGCGGCGGCCTCGGCGTGCCCTACCGCCACGAACATCCTCCGGCGCCCTTCGACTACGCCACCGCCCTGCTGGAGCGCCTGTCGAGATGGCCGGGCAGCGAGCGTCTGACCCTGCTGTTCGAGCCGGGCCGCTCCATCGCCGCCAACGCCGGGGTGCTGCTGACTCGGGTCGAGTTCCTCAAGCCCGGCGAGACCAGGAACTTCGCCATCGTCGATGCCGGCATGAACGACCTGATCCGTCCGTCCCTCTACCAGGCCTGGCAGGCCATCCTGCCGGTGGATACCCGCCGGCCCCGCGACACCGCCACCTACGACGTGGTCGGCCCGGTCTGCGAGACCGGCGACTTCCTGGGCAAGGACCGCGACCTGGCCATCGCCGCCGACGACCTGCTCGCCGTGCGCTCCGCCGGGGCCTACGGCTTCGTGATGGCCTCGAACTACAACAGCCGCCCGCGCCCCCCCGAGGTGATGGTGGACGGCGACCGGGTCCACCTGGTGCGTCGCCGCGAGCGCCTGGAGGACCTGTGGGCCGGCGAGGCCCTGCTGCCCGACGACGAGGGGGAGGCACGCTGATGCTGCTGCACTTCACCAAGATGCACGGTCTCGGCAACGACTTCATGGTGGTCGACCTGGTCACCCAGCGGGCGCGCCTCGACGACGGCGAGATCCGCCGCCTGGCCGATCGCCGCTTCGGCGTCGGCTTCGACCAGTTGCTGGTCGTCGAGCCGCCCCGGGACCCGGACATGGATTTCCGCTACCGGATCTACAACGCCGACGGCAGCGAGGTGGAGAACTGCGGCAACGGGGCACGCTGCTTCGCCCGCTTCGTGCGCGACCAGCGCCTGACCCACAAGCACGAGATCCACGTCGAGACCGCCGGCGGCCCGCTGACCCTGGTGGTCGAGAACGACGGCCAGGTCAGCGTCGACATGGGCGCCCCGCGCTTCGCCCCCGAGGCCCTGCCCTTCGACGCGCCCGAGGACCGGCTCGTCCATGCGCTGGACGTGGACGGGGAGCGGCTGGAGGTGGGCGTGGTCTCCATGGGCAACCCCCATGCCGTGCTGCGGGTCGAGGACGTCGAGTCCGCGCCCGTCGAGCGGCTGGGGCCCGCCATCGAGGCCCATCCGCGCTTTCCCAGACGGGTCAACGCCGGCTTCATGCAGGTGGTCTCCCCCCACGAGATTCGCCTGCGCGTCTACGAACGGGGCAGCGGCGAGACCCTGGCGTGCGGCACCGGCGCCTGCGCGGCCGTGGCCAGCGGCATTCGCCAGGGGCTCCTGGAGAGCCCGGTCACCGTCCACCTGCGCGGCGGCGACCTGCGCATCGAGTGGGCCGGCGACGACGCCCCGCTGATCATGACCGGTCCCGCCGAGCGCGTCTTCGACGGCCGCGTCGTCCTGAACTGAGTCGCCCACGCCACCAGAGGAGAAGTTCCCATGACAGGTGCCGCCCCCGACCCGCGCAAGACCCTCGACCCCGACCGGGTGGCCCAGTGGCTGGCCTGTCACCCGGACTTCTTCGTCGGCCGCGAGGGGCTGCTGCAGCAGCTGAAGGTTCCCCATCCCGAGGCCCGGGGCGCCACCTCGCTGCTCGAGCGGCTGGTCCATGACCTGCGCTCCCGCGCCGAGCAGGCCGAATGGCGCCTCGAGCAGCTGCTGGAATCGGCGCGCCACAACGAGGGCCAGTATCGCCGCACCCGGGATCTGGTCCTCGCCCTGCTCGAGGCCGAGGACAACGACGCCCTGGGCCAGGCGCTGGCCACCCAGATGAGTGAACACTTCCACACCCCGGCGGTGGCGCTGTGGTGCCCGGCCAGCCTGACCGACGACGAACCGCGGCCTCCCCAGGCGCCGCGGCAGGTGCTCGACGACCACGCCGGGCAGCGCCTCTCGGCCCTGCTCGACGGCCGCCCCAGCCGCTGCACGCGCCTGACCCCCACCGACTGGAAGCGCCTGCTGCCCCATGTGCCGGCGCCCGCCAAGGCCGGCTCCTGCGCGCTGTCGAGGCTGACCCTGGGCGAGCCGCTGGGCTACCTGGTCCTGGCCAGCCCCGACCCGGACCACTTCCGCGCCAGCATGGACACCCTGTTCACCGAGTACGTGGCCGAAGTGGTGTCCCGCCTGCTGGTCCGCCTGGCTCCCTCCTCGCCGTGACGGGCCGGACGCTGCAGGGCGAGATCGAGGCCTTCCTCGCCGGCCTGGCGCGGACCGCCAGCCCGGCCACGGCGGACGCCTACCGGCGGGACCTCTCGGCCCTGAGGGCCTTCCTCGAGGCCGAGGCCATCGACGACTGGGCCCGCCTCGATGCCGCCCTGCTGCGCCGTTTCCTCGGCGGCGAGCGCCTGCGCGGGCTGGGCCCACGCAGCCTGGCCCGGCGGCGGGCCGCGATCTCGCGCTTCGCCGGCCACCTGGTGGAGGCGGGACGGCTGCCACACAACCCGGCGACCCTGGTGCAGGCCCCGCGCCAGCCCCGTCACCTGCCCCGGCCCCTGGACGTCGATCAGCTGGCCCGCTTCCTCGACACCCCCCACGACGGCTCGCCCCTGGCCCGGCGCGACCAGGCAATGCTGGAACTCTTCTACTCCAGCGGGCTGCGCCTGGCCGAACTGGCGGCACTGGACCTCGGCGACCTCCAGCCGCAGCGGGTCAGGGTGCTCGGCAAGGGCGGCAAACCCCGCCAGGTGCCGGTGGGACGCCGGGCCCGCCAGGCCCTGGACGCCTGGCTGGCCGTACGCGGCCAGCTGGCCGAGCGTGACACGAAGGCGCTGTTCGTGGGGGTCCGCGGGGGGCGGCTGGGGCATCGGGCCATCCAGCTGCGCCTCGCCCAGCTGGCGAAGGCCCGGGGGCTCGCCGAGCACCTCCACCCGCACCGGCTGCGTCACTCCTTCGCCAGCCACCTGCTGGAATCGAGCCAGGACCTGCGGGCGGTGCAGGAGCTGCTGGGCCACGCGGACCTCGCCACCACCCAGGTCTACACCCGGCTCGACTGGCAGCACCTGGCGGCGAGCTACGACGCCGCCCACCCGCGGGCCCGCCGTCGCCGCGGCGATGAAGGCGAGCCGTCATGAGCCTGCGGGCGATCACCTTCGACCTGGACGACACCCTGTGGGACAACCGTGGGGTGATGGAGCGAACCGAGACGGGCCACTATGCCTGGCTCGACGAGGCCCTGGCGGACTGGCTGGCGCGCCGGGGAGCGTCGGGGCTCGGCCGCTTCTCGGACCGCTACCCCCAGGCGGCCTACCTGGCCGCCCGCCGTCGACTGGCCGAGCAACACCCGCTGCGGCGGGGCGACTTCAGCTGGCTGCGCGAACGCGCCCTGGTGGAGCTGTTGATGGCATTCGGCCTGACGCGCAGCGCCGCCTGGCTCTGGGCGTCCGCCGCCATGAACCGCTTCCATGCGCTGCGCCTCGACGTCTCGCCCCACCCCGAGGTCGAGCCCCTGCTCGAGGGGCTCGGCCGCCGCTACCGGCTGGGGGCCATCACCAACGGCAACCTGGCGCTGCATCGCCTGGCCCTGCACCGCCATTTCGAGGTGGCCATCGCCGCCGGCGAGATCCAGGCCCCCAAGCCCGATGCCCGGCCCTTCCTGGCCGCCCTGGCACGCCTCGAGACGGCGCCCTCGCGGGCCCTGCATGTGGGAGATTCCTGGAAGGAGGACGTGATGCCGGCGCTGCGCCTGGGCATGCGGGCCGTCTGGATCGCCCCGGAGGCGCCGCCGGCAGGCTCGCTGCCCGAGGGCGTGCACCCCCTGCGACATGTCCGGGAGCTGCCGGCCCTGCTGGAACGGCTGGCGACGCGCTAGTCAGTCGCCGGCGGGCACCGGCGCATCGAGCAGCCACTGGTCGAGGCGCTCATGCACCTCCTCGACGCCCTGCTTCTTGAGGGCGGAGAACAGCTGGATGCTGACCAGGTCCTCCCACTCGCGAAGCCTTGAGCGCACCTGCTGCAGGGCACTCTTCGCCGCCCCGCTCTTCAGCTTGTCCGCCTTGGTCAGCAGGATGTGCACCGGCATGTCCGCCTCGTCGGCCCAGCCCAGCAGGGTCTGGTCGAATTCCGAGAGCGGGTGGCGCACATCCATCACCAGCACCAGGCCACGCAGCGAGCCCCGGCGCCGCAGGTAGTCGGAGAGATGGCGCTGCCACTCCAGCTTGACCTGCTCCGGCACCTTGGCGTAACCGTAGCCCGGCAGGTCGACCAGCCGATGGCCGGTATCCTCGCCCAGCACGAAGAAGTTGATCAGCTGGGTGCGTCCCGGCGTCTTGGAGGTGCGGGCCAGCGCCTTCTGGCGGGTCAAGGCATTGATGGCACTGGACTTGCCGGCATTGGATCGACCGGCAAAGGCCACCTCGGCCCCGTCATCCGGCGGACACTTGGCCAGGGTCGGCGCGCTGGTGAGAAAGCGGGAGGCCTGATAGTTGAGTCGCGACATGGCGGGAGAATCCTGACGTTGATCAAGGGCACCACGGCTTGCATTCCCGCGGCTCGGGTGTTCCGTTATAATGCAGTGTCTTTGTCTGCGACCCGGGGCGCGCAAGTATACCACCGTGCTCCGGCCGTCAGCGACCGACCACAGGGCGTCGGCGACGACCGGCCACAGGGCACCCGGACCAAGCCCGGGCAGCACCCGGGGTACGTACCGGCCAACAACGTAACGGGAAAGTGGAACTGCGATGAGAAAGCTACTGGCAAGCCTGGCAATCACCATGGGCGCGGTCGGCGTGGCCCATGCGGACCTTCAAGCGGATGCCGATGCGGCAGCGGGTCGGGAAAAGGCGCAGGCGTGCGCCGCCTGCCATGGCCAGGAGGGCATCAGCCCGTCCGGCGCCTTCCCCAACCTGGCCGGCCAGCAGACCTCCTACCTGGCCAAGCAGATCATGGACATCCGCGACGGCAACCGCATGGTGCCGCAGATGGCCGGCCAGGTGGACAACTTCTCCGACCAGGACGCCTGGGACGTGGCCAAGTACTTCGCCGGCAAGGACCCCGCCCTGGGCCAGGCCGATGCCGACGAGGCGCTGGTCGAGCGTGGCCGCCAGCTCTACCGGGCCGGTGACATGGCCAAGGGCATCCCGGCCTGCTCGGCCTGCCACACCCCGACCGGCCAGGGAATCGGCAGCGCCGTCTATCCGGCGCTCTCCGGCCAGAAGAGCGACTACGTGGTCTCCACCCTGCAGGCCTTTGCCGCCGGCGAGCGGGCCAACGACCCGGCCGCCATGATGCGCGACATCGCCAGCAAGATGAGCGATGGCGACATGACCGCCGTGGCCAACTACGTGCGCGGCCTGCACTGAGCCTGCCCCGGCGCGTGGACCCGGCACTCCGAGGGCGGCCTTTGGCCGCCTTCGGCGTCTCCGGGGAACCCGTCCGCCAGTGGGACATCAAACCCAGCGACGTGCCGCCCGCCGGCACCCGGATCATGTTTCATTCAAGGTGTTGCACCCTAGGAGAGCCCCCATGCTGAAGACCCTGATGGTTGCCCTGGCCGGCCTCGGCCTGTCATCCTTGGTATCGGCCGCCCCCCTCGTCGAGGGCGAGCACTACAAGGTGCTCGACAACCCGGTGGAGACCCAGGTCGAGGACGGACGCATCGAGGTGACCGAGGCCTTCTGGTACGGCTGCCCGCACTGCTACAACCTCGAGGACCCGCTCAACGCCTGGGTTGCCGAGCTCCCCGAGGACGTGGCCTTCCAGCGCATGCCGGCCACCATGGGCGGGGACTGGAACACGCATGCCTTCGCCTTCTATGCGGCCCAGCAGCTGGGGATCGGCGACGCGCTTCACGACGACTTCTTCCACGCCATCCATGAGGAGGGTCGCCGCCTCAACACCCCCGACGATATCGCCGCCTTCTTCAGCGACTACGGGGTCAGCGAGGAAGAGGCCCTGGCGGCGCTGAACTCCTTCGGGGTGAAGGGCACGGTGAACCAGGCCCATGCCCGCATGCGCCAGATGCAGCTGATGGGCGTGCCGGCCCTGGTCGTCGACGGCCGCTACCTGGTGTCGCCGAGCACGGCCGGCAGCCTCGACAACATGCCGCAGATCGCCGGCGCGCTGGTCGAGAAGGTCCGCGAGGAGCGTGCTGACTGAGATGACACAGCTGGCCGAGGCACGGACACCGCTGCTCGACGGCGGTCACCTGAAGCTGCTCACCTTCAACCTGCAGGTGGGCATCCAGACCTCGGCCTACCACCACTACCTGACGCGCAGCTGG
Organism: Halomonas aestuarii; assembly: GCF_001886615.1. Classification (NCBI taxonomy): domain Bacteria; kingdom Pseudomonadati; phylum Pseudomonadota; class Gammaproteobacteria; order Oceanospirillales; family Halomonadaceae; genus Halomonas; species Halomonas aestuarii. The sequence goes on along the minus strand of NZ_CP018139.1, from coordinate 1,831,006 downwards.
CAGCACCTGCTGCCGCACCCGAAGCGGCTGCGTCGCCTGGACATGATCGGCGAGGTGCTCGGCCGCTTCGACATCGTCGGCCTCCAGGAGGCCGACGGGGGCAGCTTCCGCTCCAGCCATGTCAACCAGGTGGAGTACCTCGCCACCCACGCCGGCTTCCCCCACCACTTCCAGCAGCTCAACCGCAACCTGGGCCGCATCGCCCAGCACAGCAACGGGCTGCTCTCGCGGCTGACGCCGGCCCGGATCGAGGAGCACCGCCTGCCGGGCACCCTGCCCGGCCGCGGGGCCATCCATGCCCGCTTCGGCGAGGGACCGGACGCCCTGCACCTGTTCGTCGCCCACCTGGCGCTGAGCCATCGTGGCCGGGTGCGCCAGCTCGACTACCTCAGCGAGATCATCCGGCCCCTGCGCCACGTGGTGGTGATGGGGGATCTCAACTGCACGCCGGACCAGCTCCACGGCCACGAGCGCTTCCGCTCCTCCCTGCCGCTGCATCCGGTGCGTCCCCCGCTGAGCTACCCCTCCTGGCAGCCCCGCCGGGCGCTGGACCACATCCTGCTCTCCGACTCCCTGCAGGCAGACGAGGTGCGGGTGCTCGAACACCTCTTCTCTGACCACCTGCCCATCGCCGTGGACGTGCGGCTGCCGGACGCCTGCCTGGAGACCTGCCTGACCACCGGTCGGGGCGACGCCGAGCGACGGCGACGCTGACGGGCACCGGCCCCATACCGTATAGTCAGCGTTAACCAACGGGGCGGCATACGGTCAGCCCATGTGCGATCATCCGCCCCCTTCAAACGCTCAGACCGACACAGCGAGACCAATCCCATGGCCCAATCCCGCGAGCTGCCGGGCTTCATCGCCTGGCTGGACAACGCCTCGGAGCGGCTAGGCCGTAGCCTCTCCTGGCTGATCATGGCGATGATGCTTATCCAGTTCCTGATCGTGGTGCTGCGTTACGCCTTCAGCTTCAACAGCATCCCCATGCAGGAATCGGTGATGTACATGCACGCCGTGGTATTCATGCTGGCCGCCGCCTGGACCCTCAAGCACGACGGCCATGTGCGAGTGGACATCTTCTACCGGGCGATGACGCCGAAGCGCAAGGCACTGGTCGACCTCTGCGGCACCCTCTTCCTGCTGCTGCCGGTGATGGTCTTCGTGATCCTGTCGAGCCTCGGATACGTGAGCAAGTCCTGGGCGATCTTCGAGGGCTCGCCCGACTCCGGCGGCATCCCCGGCGTCTTCCTGCTCAAGACGCTGATCCCGCTGTTCGCCGGCCTGATGATCCTGCAGGCCCTGGTCGAGGCCGTGAAGAATGCCTACGTGATGACCGGGCGCCTCGCCGCCACCCATGACGACGAAGCCCATGAGGAGCGCCTGTAATGCTGGAGTTCATGCCGCTGGTCCTGTTCGTCGTCATCTGCATGGTGCTGATGGCCGGCTTCCCGGTAGCCCTGTCGCTGGCCGGCACGGCGCTGGCCTTCGCCGGCCTCGGCCTGGGGCTCCAGACCCTGGGCATCGATGCCCACTTCGATCCCGGTTACCTGGGCGCCTTCCCCAATCGCCTCTACGGCATCATGACCAACCAGACCCTGTTGGCGGTGCCGCTCTTCGTCCTGATGGGCGTGCTGCTGGAGAAATCCAAGGTCGCCGAGACCCTGCTCGAGGCCATGGCCCTGCTGTTCGGCTCGCTGCGCGGCGGGCTCGGCATCTCGGTGACCCTGGTCGGGATGCTGCTGGCGGCCTCCACCGGCATCGTCGGCGCCACCGTGGTCACCATGGGCCTGATGTCGCTGCCGACCATGCTCAAGCGTGGCTACAGCATGCCGCTGGCCACCGGCACCATCTGCGCCACGGGCACCCTGGGCCAGATCATCCCGCCCTCCATCGCCCTGGTGCTGCTGGGGGACGTGCTCTCCTCCGCCTACCAGCAGGCGCAGCTCTCCATGGGCATCTTCAGCCCCAAGACGGTCTCGGTGGGCGACCTCTTCATGGGCGCCCTGGTGCCCGGCCTGTTGCTGGTGGTGTTCTACATCGCCTATGTCGCCGTCACCGCCTGGCTCAAGCCGAGCTCCGCTCCGGCCGTCGATCGCCGGGACCTGATGGAGGAGCTCGGCCACGAGGGCGGCCTCGGCCTGCTGCTCCTCAAGGGCCTGGTGCCGCCTATCGTGCTGATCGTGGTGGTCCTGGGCTCGATCCTCGGCGGCTTCGCCACCCCGACCGAGGCCTCGGCGGTGGGGGCCTTCGGGGCCCTGGTGCTGGCCCTGGCCTATCGGCGCCTGGACCTGGCCACCCTCCGCGAGGTGCTGCGCTCCACGACCCACGTCACCACCATGGTGTTCCTGATCCTGATCGGCGCCGCCCTCTTCTCGCTGGTGTTCCGGGCCTACGGCGGCGAGGAGCTGGTCACCCACCTGTTCGACAACATGCCCGGCGGCGTGGTCGGGGCCACGCTGATCGTGATGCTGGTGATCTTCCTGCTCGGCTTCATCCTCGACTTCATCGAGATCACCTTCGTGGTGGTGCCCATCGTCGGTCCGATCCTGCTGGCCATGGGCCTCGACCCCATCTGGCTGGGCATCATGATCGCCATCAACCTGCAGACCTCCTTCCTGACGCCGCCCTTCGGCTTCGCGCTCTTCTACCTGCGCGGCGTGGCGCCGGAGTCGGTGCCCACCTCGGCGATCTACAAGGGCGTCATGCCGTTCATCGCGCTGCAGCTGGCCATGCTGCTGGCCCTGGCCTTCTTCCCGGGGCTCGCCACCTGGCTGCCGGCGCAGTTCTAGCCTGCCTCCGCCCGGGCCTGGCCCGGGCGGCACGCCGCCACCGGCAGAACGTGGACTGAGAGTTAGCCACCCGGACGGCCCGATTCGCTATAGTGATCCCGTCATGAGTCCGCGCGTGCGCGTCGCTCACGACGGGCACGCCAAGCCCCTCTGCGGGTCAACCGCCCAGGGGGGCCTCTCTACGCCTATTGCCACAACACAACGAGAGGCATTGCATGAAACTCAGATCACTCGCCATGGCCGTGGCCATGACCGGCGCTGCCACCGGCCTGATGCTGGTCTCCAGCGTCGACAACACCGCCCAGGCACAGGAGACCTTCGAGTGGAAGATGGTCACCTCCTGGCCGAAGAACTTCCCGGGCGTGGGCCAGGGGCCCGAGCGCCTCGCCAAGCTGGTCGAGGAGATGTCCGACGGCCGCCTGACCATCGAGGTCTTCGGGGCCGGCCAGCTGGTGCCGGGCTTCGAGGTCTTCGACGCCGTCGCCGAGGGCACCGCCGAGATGGGCCACTCCGCGTCCTACTACTGGAAGGGCAAGGCCCCGGCGGCCCAGTTCTTCGCCGCCGTGCCCTTCGGCATGAACGCCCAGGAGATGAACGCCTGGCTGCACTACGGCGGCGGCCTGGATCTGTGGAACGAGCTGTATGACGACTTCGGCGTCGACGTCATGGCCGCCGGCGCCTCCGGCGTCCAGATGGGCGGCTGGTACAACAAGGAGATCAACTCCGTCGACGACCTGGACGGCCTGAAGATGCGCATGCCGGGCCTCGGCGGCGAGGTGATGAACCGCATGGGCGTGGCCATCGTCAACATGCCGGGCGGCGAGATCTTCACCTCCCTGCAGTCCGGCGCCATCGACGCCACCGAGTGGATCGGCCCCTACAACGACCTGGCCTTCGGCCTGCACCAGGCCGCCGACTACTACTACTACCCCGGCTGGCACGAGCCGACCGTGATGTTCGAGGCGATCGTCAACGATGAGGCTTTTGCCGAGTTGCCCGCCGACCTGCAGGCGATCCTGCGCACCGCGGTGCGTGACGTGAATGCCGACGTGCTCGACGAGTACACCGCGCGCAACAACGACGCCCTCGAGACCCTGGTCAACGAGCACGACGTCGAACTGCGCCGCCTGCCGGCCGATGTCCTGGCCCAGGCCAAGGAGTACTCCGCCGAGGTGGTCGCCGAACTCGCCGAGTCCAGCGACATGGCCCAGAAGATCTACGACTCCTACAAGGCCTTCCAGGACAAGGTCGTGAACTATCACGCCATCTCCGAGCAGGCCTACTACAACGCCCGCAACCCGGAAGGCGACACCACCAGCGAGTGATCTCGCCGGTGCCGCCAGCCAGGGGCCGCCTTCGGGCGGCCCCTTGTCGTTTCAGGCGCACAGCGGCGCCAGCCAGGCGCCGGCCAGCCACAGCACCAGGGCATAGCGCGCGCCCTTGGCCAGGGCGATCAGCAGCGTGGCCCGCCACCAGGGCAGCCGCAGGATGCCGGCCAGCACGGTGAGCGGGTCGCCGACCACCGGTACCCAGCTGGCCAGCAGGCTCCACTCGCCGAAGTGCAGGTACCAGCCTTCGGCTCGCGCCAGCCCCTGCCGGGAGACGGGAAACCAGCGCCGCCCCTCGAAGTGCCGCGCATAGCGTCCCAGCCCCACGTTGATCAGGCTCCCGAGCGTATTGCCGACACTGGCCACGGCCCAGAGCCACCACCCGGGCTCGCCCTGGCACCAGAGCCGCGCCAGCCACACCTCGGAGCCGCCGGGCAGCAGGGTGGCGCTGGCCAGCGCCACGAGGAAGAGCATCAGCATGGCACCGTCCCCCCTCCCTGCAGTAGGCTGACGGCCTCCTTCGACCGCAATGACGTGACGATGATGGCCCACTCCCGTCCCATACCCAACACCCTGACCATCGCCGGCTCGGACCCCGGCGGCGGCGCCGGCATCCAGGCCGACCTCAAGACCTTCTCGGCCCTGGGCAGCTATGGTACCAGCGTGATCACCGCCCTGACCGCGCAGAACACCCGCGGCGTCGCCGGGGTGCACCCGGTGCCCGCGGACTTCATCGCCGCCCAGCTCGACACCTTGCTCGACGATATCGACATCGCCGCGGTAAAGGTCGGCATGGTGGCCAGCCGCCGGGTCGCCGAGGTGATCCGGGATGCCCTGGGCGCCAGGCGGCCGCGCTGGGTCGTGCTCGACCCGGTGATGGTGGCCAAGAGCGGCGATACCCTGGTCGACGATGCCGGCATCGCCGCGGTGCGCGACTGCCTCGTGCCGCTGGCTGACCTGATCACCCCGAACCTGCCGGAGGCAGCCGTGCTGCTCGACTGCCCGGTGCCGCACGACCGCGCCGGCATGGAGGCAATGGTCCCCGGGCTGAGGGCCCTGACACCCGGGGCGGTGCTGCTCAAGGGCGGCCACCTGAGGGGCGAGACCTGCCCCGACCTGCTGGTCACGGGCGATAACCTGACGTGGCTGGACGGGCGGCGCATCGCCACCGGCAACCTGCACGGCACCGGCTGCACCCTCTCCTCGGCGATCACCGCCCGCCTGGCCCAGGGCGACGCCCTGCCCGACGCGGTGACCGCCGCCAAGGCCTGGCTGTCGCGGGCGCTGGAGGAAAGTCATCGCCTTCACGTGGGGCAGGGGCACGGGCCGGTGCACCACTTCCATGCCTGGTGGTAGGGCAGCGGCCTTGCGCGCGCTCCCGGGGCCACCCATGCTGAGAGGGGTGCCATCGGGATCTTCCTGCCCGGGAGGGAGCCATCATGAGCCAGACCCTGCTGTTCGCCAGCGACCTCTCCGCCGAGAACCGCGCCGCCTTCGCCCGCGCCGTGCGCCTCGCCGTGGAGAGCGGTGCCCGACTCGACATCATCCACGTGCTCGACCCCTACCTGCCCCGCCGCGTGCTCCATGACCTGGAGGAAGCCGTGGTGGAGGACATCCGCGCGACCCTCACCGACATTCGCGAGGACTATGCCCTGCCCGAGCCCCAGAGCCTGATCCAGACCATGGCCGGCGCCCCCTATGCCGAGATCATCCGCGAGGCCCACGAGCGCCAGGCGGACATGATCATCCTGGGGGCCCATCGCAAGCGCGGACAGCCCGACCTGGTGGCCGGCACCACCCTCGCCCGGGTGCTGCGCAGTGCCCCCTGCCCGGTGCTCTCGGTCAGCCACCTGGCGACCCAGGAGTGGAACAACATCCTGGTGCCCGTGGACTTCTCGCTGACCTCCCGGCATACCCTGCGCGAGACCCTCAAGCGCTTCCCGGAGGCTCGATTGACCCTGCTGCACGCCTGGGACATCCCCGGCGAACGCGAGCTGGGCTCGGACAGCGACTACGCCCGCTGGCGCGACCGCGAGGTGGAGCGGCTGCGCACCCAGCTCGAGCGCGAGACCGAGCAGCTGATGAGCGAGCTCGAGGATGTCCCGGAGCTCGAGCTGGTGCTCGAGCAGGGCGACCCCATGGAGGTGCTGATGACCCGCCTGCGTCGCCAGCCGCCGGACCTGCTCGCGCTGGGTAGTCGCGGCCAGCTGGGGCGCCACAGCCAGATCACCGAGCGCCTGCTGTCGGAACCCCACTGCGACATCATGCTTTGCCGCGCCTGGTAAAAGCGATCTGGTAAAAGCTATACAGAACCTTTACGAAAGGCTATTGTCTGTCCAGGCAATACCCTGACGTGCGAGGTTCACCATGCCCCTGCCCACCCCCCGCGGCCTCCTGCTGCTGGCGACCCTGACGACCGCCCTGCCCGCGGCCGCCCAATCCGTCGCGACAGAGCCCGTTGAGAAAGCGTCCGTCGAGAAAGCGTCCGTCGAGAAAGCACCCGTCGAGATCAAGGGCGCCCGCTTCCCCGCCACCCTTGAGACCGGCGAGCGCCGCTACGAGCGCATCGGCCACGGCCTCTTCCGCTACATGATCTGGGATGCCTATGCCGGCGCCTATTACCAGGCCACCGGCTTTCCCGTTCCTGCCCCGCTGTCCGACGTCCCGCGCCGACTGGAGCTGGAGTATTTCCACGCCATCGAGGCGAGCGACTTCGCCGAGGTCACCCGCGAGCGCGTAGAGGAGGCACTGCCTGGGGAAGAGTTCGCCCGGCTGGCGCCGAATCTCACGGCCTTCAACGACCGCTACCGCGACGTCTCACCCGGCGACCGCTACGCCCTGGGCTGGGATGGCGACGCCCTGACCCTCGCCCTGAATGGCGAAACCCTCTACGAGGGGAGCGACCTGGCGCTGGCCAGCGCGCTGTTCGGCATCTGGCTGGGAGACGACCCGCTGGGCGAGGGCTTCCGGGACGACCTGCTGGGGCGCTGACCGGCGCGTCATGCAGGGGGAGGCCATGCTAGGCTGGGCCGCCCCGGACATCAGCAAGGAGATCCCGCCCGATGAAGGCCCTGATTCAGCGCGTGCGACGCGCCAGCGTGGAGGTGGACGATCGCGAGGTGGGCGCCATCGGCCCGGGACTGCTGGCCCTGGTGGGCGTCGAGAAAGGCGACGACGAGGCCTCGGCCGACCGGCTGCTGCACAAGCTTCTCCACTATCGGGTCTTCGCCGATGCGGCCGGCAAGATGAACCTCAATGTCCAGCAGGCCGAGGGCGGGCTGCTGCTGGTCTCCCAGTTCACCCTGGCCGCCGACACCCGCAAGGGACTGAGGCCCAGCTTCTCCCGTGCCGCTCCCCCCGCCGAGGGGGAACGCCTCTTCCACTACCTGCTCGATCGCGCCAGGGCGTCCTGGCCGTCGGTTGCGAGCGGCGAGTTCGCCGCTGACATGCAGGTATCGCTGGTCAACGACGGGCCCGTCACCTTCCTGCTGGAGAGCTGATGGCGCACCGAACGCACCGCGCAATGACAGTCGGCGCTGCGGCCGCCTGAGCGCCGGGCTCAGGCCTCGTTGAGTTCCGCCTCCATGGCCTCCAGCGCCTCCTCGGCCTCGAGCCAGTCCTGCTCCAGGGCCTCCAGTCGCGACTTGAGCTCGCCCTGGCGCCCAAGGCGCTCGGTCAGCTCCTCCTTCCTCGCCGTGTCGGTGTAGAGCTCGGCCTCCCCCAGGCCCGCCTCGACCTCGGCGAGCTCGGCCTGGACCTTCTCCATCGCCTTCTCGGCCCGGTCGCGGTCGCGCTTCAGCGGGCGTAGCTTCTCGCGCAGCTCCGCCGCCGCCCGGCGGGCCGCCTTGCGATCCTCCCGGGGGGCGGCCCCCTCGGCCTGGCATTCGGCCTTGTCGGCCCGGGCCTCGCGGCGCTCTCCCTCCAGGCGGCTCTTGAGCCAGGCCCGGTAGTCCTCCAGGTCGCCATCGAAGGGGGTGACGGCATGGTCGGCCACCCGCCAGAACTCGTCGACGGTGGCCCGCAGCAGGTGCCGGTCGTGGGAGACGATGATCACCGTGCCCTCGAAGCTCGCCAGCGCCTCGGTGAGCGCCTCGCGCATCTCCAGGTCCAGGTGGTTGGTGGGCTCGTCCAGCAGCAGCAGGTTGGGCTTCTGCCAGGCCACCAGGGCCAGCGCCAGGCGTGCCTTCTCGCCGCCGGAGAAGCGTCCCACCTCGGCGAAGACATCGTCCCCATGGAACCCGAAGCCGCCCAGGAACTTGCGGATGTCCAGGTCCGCCGCGGTGGGCGAGAGGCGCTGCACGTGCTGGAAAGGGGTGGAGGCGAGGTCCAGCCCCTCCAGCTGGTGCTGGGCGAAGTAGCCGATGGCCAGGTGCTCGCCGGGCACCCGCCGTCCGGCCAGCAGCGGCAGGTCGCCGGTGAGCGACTTGATCAGGGTGGACTTGCCGGCCCCGTTGGGCCCCAGGAGCCCGATGCGCTGCCCCGGCAGCAGGGTCAGCTTGACGCCATCGAGCTGCGGCGTCTCGTGGCCGTCCTCGTCACGATAGCCCAGGCGCGCCTCGTCCAGCACCAGCAGCGGGTGGGAGGCGCGATCGGCCGAGGGAATGGTGAAGTGGAAGGGCGAGTCGGCATGGGCCACCGCGATGTCGCCCATGCGCTCGAGCATCTTCAGGCGGCTCTGGGCGGCGCGCGCCTTGGTCGCCTTATAGCGGAAGCGCGCCACGAAGCGCTCGATCTCCTCCCGGCGGGCCTGCTGCTTGGCGGCTTCGGCCTGCTGCAGGGCCAGCTTCTCGGCGCGGGTCCGCTCGAAGGTGGAATAGTTGCCGCGGTACAGCACCAGCGCCTGGCGGTCGAAGTGCACGATGTGGTCGCACACCGCATCGAGGAAGTCGCGGTCGTGGGAGATCAGCAGCAGGGTGCCGGGGTAGCGGGTGAGCCACTGCTCGAGCCACAGCAGCGCATCCAGGTCCAGGTGGTTGGTGGGCTCGTCCAGCAGCAGCAGGTCGGACGGCTTGAACAGGGTGCGCGCGAGATTGACGCGCATGCGCCAGCCGCCGGAGAAGGCCGACAGCGGCCGGTCCAGGTCCGCCTGCACGAAGCCCAGCCCCACCAGCAGCTGGGCGGCACGTGCCGGGGCGCTGTAGCCGTCCAGCGCCTCGATGGCCCCGTGCAGCTCGGCCTCGCGGTGGGCCTCCCCTCGCTCGTGGGCATGCGCCAAGGCCGCCTGGGTGCGACGCAGCTCGCGGTCGCCGTCGAGCACGTAGTCGACGATGGAGCGCTCCAGGGCCTCCACCTCCTGGTCCATGTGGGCGATGCGCTGCCCGCCGCTCATCTCCAGCTCGCCCTTGTCCGGGGAGAGCTCGCCGAGCAGCAGCTTGAACAGGCTGGACTTGCCCGCGCCGTTGGGCCCGACGATCCCCGCCTTGTGGCCGGCATGCAGGGTCAGGTCGGCCCCCTCCAGCAGGGTCTGGGTGCCGCGTTGCAGGGAAACTTGGCGCAGTGCGATCATGCAGGCTCCACTCGGCAGTCAGTGAGGCCGCCGCCCACGGGGCGACAGCGTGTCATGACCCACGATTCTACCGAATTGCCCTCCGCTCTGCGGGACCGACTGCAACAGGCCCCGCTCTGGGAGTTCGCCCTTGCCCTCTACGGGCGCGAGGGCATCGAGGCGGCCTGCCTGTCGCTGCAGGACGAGGCCAGCGTCGATGTCTGCGAGCTGCTCTGGCACTGCTGGCTCCATCATCACGGCCTGGCATGCGATGCGCGCCCCGATGAGGCCCGTCGCTGGCAGCGGGAGGTGACGGCCCCCCTGCGCCGCCTGCGGCGAGCCCTGAAACCCGAGGCCCGGGAACACGAGGGCGTCGCCGAGCTGCGCCGCTCGATCCAGCAGGCGGAGCTCCAGGCCGAGCGCGAGGCCCTGCGTCGCCTGGAGGGACTGGCCCTGGCCGGTGCCGGGCTTTCCCGACTGCCGACGCCGCCTCCCCGCCTGGCGGACTTCCTCGCCAGCCGCCTGCAAGTGCAGAAAAAACCACACCTTAGCGCCCTTGATGCCCTGGAAGGCCAGCTTGACCCCTCATGGACGCCAAGCTAGCCTGAAACTAACTGCGTGAATGTGATGTTCACCGGATACCTGTCGATGGGAACATCTCCATCGCGGGCCAAACCTGCAGAGGAACCACAAGAATGAAGTCACACAAGCTGTTGACGAGTGCCGGTATCGGCGTACTGATGGTTGGCATGTCCACCGCTGCGATGGCCGACAACTGGCGCTATGCCCACGAGGAGTACGAAGGCGATGTCCAGGACGTCTTCGCCGTAGCCTTCAAGAATTACATCGAGGAAAACTCCGACCATTCCCTGCAGATCTACCGTTTCGGTGAACTCGGTGAGTCCGACGACATCATGGAGCAGACCCAGAACGGCATCCTGCAGTTCGTCAACCAGTCTCCTGGCTTCACCGGCGCCCTGATCCCCGAGGCACAGATCTTCTTCATTCCCTATCTGATGCCCACCGATATGGACCATGTGCTCAAGTTCTTCGACGAGAGCAAGGCCATCAACGAGATGTTCCCGGAGCTCTATGCCCAGCAGGGCCTGGAACTGCTGCAGATGTATCCGGAAGGCGAGATGGTGGTCACCGCCGACGAGCCGATCACCTCGCCGGCGGACTTCGAGAACAAGAAGATCCGTACCATGACCAACCCGCTGCTGGCGGAGACGTACAGCGCCTTCGGCGCGACGCCGACGCCGCTTCCCTGGGGCGAGGTCTATGGTGGCCTGCAGACCGGCATCATCGACGGCCAGGAAAACCCGATCTTCTGGATCGAGTCCGGCGGCCTCTATGAGGTCTCTCCGAACCTGACCTTCACCAAGCACGGCTGGTTCACCACCGCGATGATGGCCAACCAGGACTTCTTCGAGGGCCTCTCGGAGGAAGACCAGCAGCTGGTGCGTGATGCCTCCGATGCGGCCTACGACCACACCATCGAGCACATCCAGGGCCTGGCCGAGGAGTCACTGGCCAAGATCCAGGCGGCCTCCGACGAGGTCACCGTGACGCGCCTCACCGATGAGCAGATCCAGGCCTTCAAGGAGCGTGCTCCCCAGGTCGAGGAAGAGTTCATCAACATGACCGGCGAAGGCGGCAAGGAACTGCTGGATCAGTTCAAGGCCGACCTGGAAGCCGTGAGCGCAGAGTAAGCACCACAGGCTTCGGCCTCGACAGGGGGGTGGCCTGCCCGGGCCACCCCCCTGTTGTTTATGGACATGAGATTTCCGGACAGGGACAGCGTGCACCCAGCGTTGATGCCACCGGCCTCGGAGCCGGATATCGACGCGTATGCTGACCATCAGGGAACCCTCAACTTCCCGCAACGCATGCTGATAGGGAGCGCGGACATGACCGACGAAGAGTCCGAAAAGCACTACCGCTCGGGGTTACCGGGCTTTCTTGGCACCATCGATACCTTCATCAGCAAGCTCGAGGCGGTCATCCTGGCGCTGGGCGTGCTGCTCATGGCCTTCAACACGATCGCCAACGTCATCGCGCGTTTCGTGTTCGGCGACAGCATCTACTTCTCCGGCGAGATCAACCGGATCCTGATCATCATGATCACCTTCGCCGGCATCGGCTATGCCGCCCGCCACGGCCGGCACATCCGCATGTCGGCGATCTACGATGCCCTGCCCGTCGGCGGCCGCAAGGTGCTGATGATCATCATCGCGTTCCTCACCTCGCTGGTGATGTTCTTCCTGCTCTACTACTCGGTCATCTACATCCTGGATCTCCACTCCAAGGGCAGGATCCTGCCGGCACTGGGCTTCCCGATCTGGACCATCTACGTATGGGCGCCGCTCGGCTTCCTGATCACGGGCATCCAGTACCTGCTCACCGCGATCAAGAACCTGACGTCACGGGACGTCTACCTGTCGACCGGCGTGCTCGACGGCTACAAGGACACGGAAACGGAAGTCTGACGGAGGGCGGAAGGCCCGGGGGAACGCACGATGACGACAATAATGGTTACCACCATGATCGCCCTGCTGCTGCTGGGCTTTCCCATGATGATCCCGCTGATCACGGCGGCGGTCATCGGTTTCTACATGATGTTCAATGGCCTGGGCCAGATGGACACGCTGATCCAGCAGATGATGGCCGGCATCCGCCCGGCCTCGCTGATCGCGGTGCCGATGTTCATCCTCGCCGCGGACATCATGACGCGAGGCCAGTCGGCCGAACGCCTGATCAACATGGTCATGTCCTTCATCGGTCACGTGAAGGGTGGCCTGGCGGTCAGCACCGCCGCCTCCTGCACCCTGTTCGGGGCAGTGTCGGGCTCCACCCAGGCCACCGTGGTGGCCGTCGGCTCACCGCTGCGGCCCAAGATGCTCAAGGCGGGTTACTCCGACTCCTTCACCCTGGCCCTGATCATCAACGCCAGTGATATCGCCTTCCTGATCCCGCCGAGCATCGGCATGATCATCTACGGGGTCATCTCGGGCACCTCCATCGCCGAGCTGTTCATCGCCGGGATCGGCCCGGGGCTGCTGATCCTGCTGATGTTCTCCATCTATTGCGTGATCTACGCCACCGTGCGCAACGTCCCCACCGAGCCGAAATCGGGCTGGGGCGAGCGCTTCTCCGCGGTGCGGCTGGCGCTCTGGCCGCTGGGCTTCCCGGTGATCATCGTCGGCGGCATCTATGGCGGCGTGTTCAGCCCGACCGAGGCGGCCGCGGCCTGCGTGCTCTACGCCATCTTCCTGGAGTTCCTGATCTTCCGCTCACTGAAGGTCAACGACATCTACGCGATCGCCAAGTCCACCGGCCTGATCACCGCCGTGGTATTCATCCTGGTGGCGGTGGGCAACGGCTTCTCCTGGATCATCTCCTTCGCCCAGATCCCCCAGGAGCTCCTGCAGGCCGCCGGGATCAACGAGGCCGGCCCCACCGGCGTGCTGATCGCCATCTGCATCGCCTTCTTCGTGGCCTGCATGTTCGTCGACCCCATCGTGGTGATCCTGGTGCTGACGCCGATCTTCGCGCCGGCCGTCGAGGCCACGGGGCTGGACCCGGTGCTGGTGGGTATCCTGATCACCCTGCAGGTGGCCATCGGCTCGGCGACGCCGCCATTCGGCTGCGATATCTTCACCGCGATTGCCATCTTCAAGCGGCCCTACCTGGACGTGATCAAGGGCACGCCGCCCTTCATCTTCATCCTGGTGCTGGCGGCGGCGCTGTTGATCATGTTCCCGCAGATCGCCCTCTTCCTTCGCGACCTGGCTTTCCGGTAAGCACCGCTTAGTGGCCTTAGGAGTACGATGACCATGTTCAATCGCATACTGGTCCCGGTGGACGGTTCCAAGAGGGCCCTGAGGGCCCTCGAGAAGGCGGCGGGCCTGCAGCTGCTCACCGGTGCCGAGCTCTACATCCTGTGTGTCTTCAAGCACCACAGCCTGCTCGAGGCCTCGCTCTCCATGGTGCGGCCCGAGAAGCTGGACCTCCCCGACGACGTGCTCAAGGAGTACGCCACCGAGGTCGCGGTCCATGCCAAGTCCCAGGCCGTGGAGCTCGGGGTGCCGGCCGAGAAGATACGCTCCTTCGTGAAGGGAGGCCGGCCGTCCCGCACCATCGTGCGCTTCGCCCGCAAGCGGGAGTGCGACCTGATCGTGATCGGCTCCCAGGGCACCAACGCCGAAGCGGGCCTGCTGCTGGGCAGCGTCGCCCAGCGAGTGGCAGGCTCCGCCCATTGCCCGACCCTGATCATCTGACCCTGACGCGCCAATCGCCGGGCCGATTTCCCCCGCATCTCACGCGGGTGCGGAACCGGCCCGGCCCTGTTAGAGTCCCATGATCCCGATACTCCCCAAGACATCCACCCACGGCGCCACCGCGCCGGACCACAAGGTTGCTTCATGAAGACACTGCTGACCACCGCTTCCCTCGCTGCCCTGCTGACCGCTGCTCCTCTGGCCCTGGCCGCCCCGGAAACCGACGACGAGAAGCTGGGCTACAGCCTCGGCGTGACCCTGGGGCAGAGCATCAAGCAGGACGTGTCGGATCTCGACATCGACGCTTTCACCCAGGCCATTCGCGATGTCTTCGACGGCGACGAGCTGGAGATGAGCGACCAGGAGATGGCCGAGGCTCTGACGGCCTTCCAGCAGCAGGCCATGGCCGCCCGTCAGGCCGAGACCGAGCAGAAGGCCGCCGCCAACCGCGCCGAGGGCGAGGCCTACCTGGCCGAGAACGCCGAGCAGGAAGGCGTCACGGTCACCGATTCCGGGCTGCAGTATCGCGAACTGGAATCCGGCGACGGCGCAACCCCGGCGGCCGACGACACGGTCAAGGTCCACTACGAGGGCACGCTGATCGATGGCACCGTCTTCGACAGCTCCTACGAGCGCGGCGAGCCGGTGAGCTTCCAGGTCGGCCAGGTCATCGAGGGCTGGCAGGAAGCCCTGCAGCTGATGAGCGTGGGCGATACCTGGGAAGTGGCGATTCCCTCCGATCTCGCCTATGGGGCGCAGGGCCAGGGCCCCATCGGTCCCCACGAGACCCTGATCTTCAAGGTCGAGCTGCTCGATATCGCCGGTGAGTAATCTCGTGCCGATGACCGCCACCCGCTGGCTGATGGCCATCGGCCTCGGCCTCGGGCTGGCGTCCCCGGTGGCCGCCCAGCCGGCGCCGGACGCCCTGCCCCGGCTGGCGGTCGCCCCGGATGACGTCAGCGTGCTCGGCGTCTCCTCGGGGGGCTACATGGCCACCCAGCTGGCGGTGGCCTGGCCCCGGGAATTCGCCGGACTGGGCGTCCTCTCCGCCGGCCCCTGGGCCTGCGCCCGTGGCTCCCTGAGCCTGGCCCTGGGTCAGTGCATGGGGACCAAGAAGGGCCTGCCGGACCCCGCGGCGCTGGAGGAGCGGCACCGCGACTATCGCCAGCGCGACCTGGTCGGTGAAGCAGAGGCGCTCGCCGACCTCAGGGTCTTCGTCTGGCATGGCGACCAGGACGAGATCGTCGACCCCGCGCTGGGACGCGCCCTGGCCGAACAGTTCCGCGGCTGGCTGGCCTCGCCCGAGGACCAGCTAAGGTTCGTGGAGAGCGAGGAGGCCGGCCACGGCTGGCCGGTGGCCGCCGACGCGGATACCCCCGTAGAGGATCTCGCGGACTGCCGCAGCGGCGGTGGCTCGCATCTGCTGGCCTGTGACCTGGACATCGCCGGAGAGGCACTCGACTGGCTACATGGCGACCTCTCGCCGCCCGAGACGGGAGAGGCCGGCGGCCGGCTGGTGACGTTCGACCAGGCGGACTTCGATGCCCGGGGGCTGGGTGACACCGGCTACCTGTTCGTGCCGGAAGGGTGCGAGGCGGGTGGCTGCGACCTCACCGTGGCGCTGCACGGCTGCGCCATGGATGTCGACCAGATCGGCGAGGCCTTCGTGCGCCACAGCGGCCTGAACGAGCGGGCCGCCGGCAATCGACGGGTGGTGCTCTATCCCCAGGCGGAAACCAGCCTGCCCAATCCCCAGGGCTGTTGGGACTGGTGGGGCTTCGCCGAGAGTGCCTGGCAGCTCGACCCCCTGCATGACACCCGCCGGGGCACCCAGACCGGCGCGCTGATGGCCATGATCGAGCGCCTGCAGGAAGCCCCCGAGGCGCCGTGAGCCGGCTCAGCCTTCCATGAGAGCCTTCTCCAGGGCAGCCTGGAGCGGCCCCGAGGTGGGTGAGTGCAGCACCCGGCGGCGGATCTCGCCGTCACGGTCGACCAGGAAGAGCGAGGCGCTGTGGTCGATGGTGTAGGCCATGGCGGAATCCGGGGTCTCCACCTTCCGCCAAACCACGCCATAGCGGTCGGCCAGCGGCGCGAGCACCTCCGGGCTGGCGGTGGCGCCGATGAAGCCGTCGCCGAAGAACGCCAGGTACTCCTCCAGCCGAGCCAGGGTATCCCGCTCGGGATCCAGCGAGATCATCAGCGGGACCACCCGGCGACGCTGTTCGGGCGAAAGCTGCCCCATCACCTGGCGCACCACGGCAAGGCTCATCGGGCAGACGTCCGGACACCAGGTATAGCCGAAGAAGACCACCGCCAGCTGGTCATCCTCGAGCTGGCTCAGGGAAAAGTCGCCCTCGGTCGACGGCAGCTCGATCGGTCCGCCCCGAGGCTCGCCGCTAGCCTGCTGCATCTGCTGCTGATAGAAGGCCACGCCGACCGCCACCAGCATCACCAGCACCGAGCCGAGCCCCCACCAGATCCCGCGTCGCGTCATCATCACCGCCTCTGCACCTCGAAGTCGAACCAGCTTCCCAGACGCCCGCTGGGCGTGTCCACCACCACCTTGGCCCGCCAGGGCATGATCGTCTCGGTACAGATCGACAGTTGCCCCACCCCTCGGAAGATGCCCTCCCCCTCGGCCTCGAGGGGGAAGCGATGCAGCCCCATGTCCATGTCACGTCCCACGAAATCGACCCGCACGGACTCGGCCGGCATCCCGGACACGCGCACCTCCAGCGGCAGGGGCTCCAGGGGGCGGATGGCCCCGTTCGACGCGACCGACAGGCTCAGCTCGCCCCCCTCACCCAGTCGCGCGGTGCAGGGCGCCGCGTGCAGGTCGCAGTCGTCCACCGCGGGGGGATACCAGCGCACCTCGGCCTCGTCACGCAGGCTATAGCTGGTCAGGTACCAGAGCGCCACGGCGAGGGTCAGCAGGGTGACGGTGATCAGCAGGCGCAGCAACGGCAGGCGGGCCGCGCCGCTCGATGACAGGGTACGCTGGGGCATGGCGGAGAGCGGGGCCTCCATCGGTGGCAGGTTGCAGGTAAGCTTATCAGCATTTGCCTGCGGCGAAGTGCGCAAGGATGTCGCAGGGCAGCCATCACGAGGAGATGTCATGGAAGGCGTGGGCAATGCACTGGGACCCCTGTTCCTGCTGATCCTGCTGGGGGCCGGACTCGGCTGGTGGCGCCAGCCGGGCGGCGACTTCTGGCCCCGCATGGAGCGGCTGATCTACTTCCTGCTGTTTCCCGCCATGCTGGTATCGACCCTGGCCACCGCCGATGTCGGCCAGGTGCCGGTGGCGAGGCTCGCCCTGACCCTGCTCGGCGCCCTGTGCCTGTTCGGGCTGCTGCTGTGGGGCCTGCGCCACCGACTGCGGCTCGAGGCGCCCGCCTTCACGTCGGCCTTCCAGGGCGCGCTGCGCTTCAATACCTATGTCGGGGTGGCGGGCGCCGCCGCCCTGCATGGCAGCGCTGGCACCACGGTGGCGGCGGTCGCCGTGGCGCTGATGGTCCCGGTGGTCAACGTGCTCTGCGTGACCAGCTTCATCGCCGCGGGCACCCTGGGCTCGGCCAGCCTAGGCCAGAGCCTGACCGCCCTGACCCGCAACCCGCTGATCCTGGCCTGCCTGGCCGGCATCGGCCTGAACCTCAGCGGCATCGGCCTGCCCGGCTGGAGCCAGCCGGGAGTGGAGCTGCTGGGTCGCGCCGCCCTGCCGCTGGGCCTCGTGGCCGTGGGCGTGGCCCTGCGCCCCGCCGCACTGTTGCGCCTCGATCGCGGGGTCTGGGCCGCCAACCTGGTCAAGCTGGCCCTGATGCCGGCGGCCGTGCTCGCCCTGGCCCTGCTGCTCGGCCTGGACCCGGTGACTCGGGACGTGGCCCTGCTCTTCGCCGCCCTACCCACCGCCACCTCGGCCTATATCCTGGCACGCCAGCTGGGGGGCGACGCCGAGCTGATGGCGGCGTTGATCACCGGCCAGACGCTGCTCGCCATGGTGACCCTGCCACTCTGGCTGAAGCTGGCCGGGTAAGCGCCACCCTACAATAAACGAGAACAAGTCTCGTCTGCATTGACGCAACAAACGAGAATGATTATCCTCTCTATGTGGCGTTGATGAGGCGCCACGCCGGGCAGGAACCCGCCAGTCTCCTGCCCCGGTTTCTCCCTCTCATTGCTAGTCACGGTTCTTGTCGCCGCCCTCCCGGGCGGCGTTTTTCTGCCTGGGGCACGAGCGGTCAGTCGACCCGCCGGAAGATCAGGTCCCAGACGCCATGGCCGAGCCGCTCGCCGCGCGCCTCGAACTTGGTCAGCGGGCGGAAGTCGGGGCGGGGCACGAAGGGGGCCGTCTCGGGGCCGGCGGTGTTGGCGAAGCCGGGGGCCGCCTGCATGACCTCGGCCATCCACTCGGCATAGGCCTGCCAGTCGGTGGCCATGTGCAGGGTGCCGCCCGGCTTGAGCCGGGTGCGCACGAGCTCGACGAAGGCCGGCTGCACGATGCGCCGCTTGTGGTGCTTCTTCTTGGGCCAGGGGTCGGGGAAGAAGAGCTGCAGGGTGTCGAGGCTCGCCTCCGGCAGGCACTGCTCGAGGACGGCCAGGGCATCCTCGCGATAGACCCGGAGATTGGTCAGGTCGCGCTTGTCGGCCTCGTCGAGCAGCTTGCCGACGCCGGGCGCGTGCACCTCGATGCCGATGAAGTCGGTGTCCGGATGGCGCTCGGCCTGCTCGACCAGCGAGGCGCCCATGCCGAAGCCGATCTCCAGCACCCGGGGGGCCTGGCGTCCGAACAGCGCATCGAGGTCCTGGCGGCCATCGGCGAGGGTCAGCCCCAGGCGCGGCCAGACCTCCTCGAGCCCGCGGGTCTGGGCCTGGGTCATGCGGCCGGCACGCAGCACGTAGCTCTTGATGCCGCGTCGATGCAGCGGGGCCTCGGGCCCCTCGGGGCCGGTCGTCTTGTCGTCGTGTCGCGGGTCGCTCATGGGCTGGAGGAAACTCGTTGCCAGGGGTGATTCGGGGGCGACATTGTAGCGGCTAACGCGCGTCCGGGGTACGGTGGGCGGCCAGACGGCAACCCACCCAGAACACGGAGACGCATCCATGCAGGACCGAGGCTGGTGGTTCGGGGCCGCCCTTTCCGGTGCCCTGGTGGTGATGGCCGGCGCCTTCGGCGCCCATGCGCTGGAGGGCCAGCTGGCGCCGCGGCTGGCGGCCGCCTTCGAGACCGGCGTGCGCTACCAGGCCTGGCATACCCTGGCCCTGCTCGCCGTGCTGGCCTGGCGGGCCTCGCGGCCGCTGGCCGGCCAGCGACTCGCCCTGGGGCTGTGGGCAGCGGGCATGGGGCTCTTCTCGGGCTCGCTCTATGCCATGGCCCTCACGGGCCTGGGGTCACTGGGCATGATCACGCCGCTCGGGGGCGTGCTGCTGATCGCCGGCTGGCTGACCCTGGCGACGGCGGCGGGACGCGCCCGCCCCGCCTGATCAGTCGCCGTCCGGCAGCGCATAGGTGGCCGTGACCAGCGCCACCGGCGCCTCAACGCCCGCCGAGAAGAGCTGCACCTCCCCCACCGCCAGGCGCCTGCCCAGCTTGAGGATGCGGGCGTTGGCGATGATATCGCGATCGCCCCTAGGACGACGCAGGAAGCGGCAGTGCAGGTCGCTGGTCACGGCCATGGGCTCGGGGCCGATCTGGGCGAGGATCGCCACATAGAGGCAGACGTCGGCCAGCCCCATCAGGGTGGGCCCGGAGACGCTGGCACCTGGTCGCAGGTGCTCGTCCTCGATGGCCAGGCTCATGGTGGCGCGCATCTCGTCGACGCCCTCGATCGTCCCGGTGCGCTGGGGAAAGATCTCGTCGAGGAAGTCCTCGATGGCGGCGGCGGTCATCACGGTCATGGCGCGTCTCCAGGCGGTGGTGGTGATGGCGGCCCCCCACGATAGCGGAGCCCGCCCGCCCCCGACAGTCGCCAAACGTCGAGCGCTTCAACGCCATGTGCGCATGAAAACGCCCCCATGGCAGCGCCATGGGGGCGTGAAGGTTCGGGCCCGGGGTGGGCCCGTTCCTGCGTGGGACGGCCTTACTTGGCCTTGTGCACCGCGCGCCAGTGGTGCAGGAGCGGCTCGGTATAGCCGGCGGGCTGCTCGCAGCCCTTGAAGATCAGGTCGCTGGCGGCCTGGAAGGCGGTGGAGGCGGAGAAGTCGGCGCTCATCGGCGTGTACTCCGGATCACCCTCGTTCTGCTTGTCGACCACCTTGGCCATGCGCTCCAGGGTCTCCTGGACGCGGGCGGCGTCGACCACCCCATGGCGCAGCCAGTTGGCGATGTGCTGGCTGGAGATCCGCAGGGTCGCGCGATCCTCCATCAGCCCCACGTCATGGATGTCCGGCACCTTGGAACAGCCCACGCCGTGCTCGACCCAGCGCACCACGTAGCCGAGGATGCCCTGGCAGTTGTTGTCGAGCTCCTGCTGGAGCTCCTCCTCGCTCCAGTCGGGCTTCTCGGCCACCGGGATGGTGAGCAGGTCGTCGAGCAGGTCCGGCTCTCCCTGGGCCTCCAGCTCGCGCTGCACCTCACCGACATCGACCTGGTGGTAGTGCAGCGCGTGCAGGGTCGCGGCGGTCGGCGACGGCACCCAGGCAGTGTTGGCACCGGCCTTGGGATGACCGATCTTCTGCTCGAGCATGGCCGCCATCAGGTCCGGCATGGCCCACATGCCCTTGCCGATCTGGGCGTGGCCGCGCAGGCCGCAGGCCAGGCCGACCTGAACGTTGCTGCGCTCGTAGGCCTGGATCCAGGTGCTGTGCTTCATGTCGCCCTTGCGGATCATCGGGCCGGCTTCCATGGCGGTGTGCATCTCGTCGCCGGTGCGGTCGAGGAAGCCCGTGTTGATGAACACCACCCGGGAGGGCGCCTGGGCGATGCACGCCTTGAGGTTGGCGGAGGTGCGACGCTCCTCGTCCATGATGCCCATCTTCAGGGTGTCGCGGGTCATGCCGAGGATGTCCTCGATCCGGCCGAACAGCGTGTTGGCGAAGGCGACCTCCTTCGGGCCGTGCATCTTCGGCTTGACGATGTACATGGAGCCGGTGCGCGAGTTGCGCGGCTCGCCCTCGCCCTTGCTCAGGTCATGCAGGGCGATCAGGCCGGTGACGATGCCGTCGAGGATCCCTTCGGGCAGCTCGTTGCCCTCGGCGTCGAGCAGCGCCGGGGTGGTCATCAGGTGGCCCACGTTGCGCACGAACATCAGCGAGCGCCCCGGCAGGGTGACGGTGCCACCGTCGGTGGTGTGCCAGGTGCGGTCGGCCTTGAGGCGACGGGTGATGGTCTTGCCGCCCTTCTCGACCTGCTCCTCCAGATCGCCCTTCATCAGGCCCAGCCAGCTGGTGTAGACGCCGACCTTGTCCTCGGCGTCCACCGCCGCCACGGAGTCCTCGCAGTCCATGATGGTGGTCAGCGCGGCCTCGACGATCACGTCCTTGACGCCGGCCGGGTCGGTCTTGCCGATCGAGTGGCTCGGGTCGACCTGGATCTCCAGGTGCAGGCCGTGGTTGACCAGCAGGATGGACTCGGGGCTGTCGGCATCTCCGTTGAAGCCCACCAGCTTGCCGGGATCCTGCAGGCCGGTCTCGCGGCCGTCCTCCAGGGAGACCACCAGCTGGCCGTCGCGCAGGGCGTACTTGACGGCATCCCGGTGGGAGCCGGTGGCCAGCGGGGCGGCACGGTCCAGCACGCCGCGAGCGTAGTCGATGACCTTCTCGGCGCGCTTCGGATTGAAGCTTGTGCCCTTCTCGGCACCATCGTCCTCAGAGATGGCATCGGTGCCGTAGAGGGCGTCGTATAGGCTACCCCAGCGCGCGTTGGCGGCGTTGAGGGCATAGCGGGCGTTGTTGACGGGCACCACCAGCTGCGGGCCGGCCTGAGCGGTGATCTCGCGATCGACGTTGGCCGTGGTCACGCTGACCTTGGCGGGCGCCTCCACCAGGTAGCCGATCTCCTTGAGAAAGGCGCGGTAGGCGGCCATGTCGCGGACCGGGCCGGGGTTCTCGCGATGCCAGGTATCGAGCTTCTCCTGGAGGCGGTCACGCTCGGCGAGCAGCTCGCGGTTCTGCGGGGCCAGGTCATGGAAGAGTGCATCCACCCCGCGCCAGAAGGCCTCGGGATCGACGCCGGTCCCCGGCAGGGCCTGTTCGTTGATGAAGCGGTCCAGCTCGGCGGCCACCTGGAGGCGATGGCGAGTGATGCGTTGGGTCATGGGTCGTACTCCTCATGCTTGGCTGTTCGGTGCCCCCTGGCACCGACCGGCCGGACAGGGAAAGATGACTGCGTGGGTCAATTTTGTGGAAAATACTTCCACATGTAAAGCCATCGCCGCCTCGAGGCACCGGAAGCTAGACCAAATGATGAGGCCCATGGCCCGTCGCCAAAGGCTTCGCTGGTCGCGCCGTCGCCTTGGCGCTAGCATGAACGGGCATTGCGGAGAAACCGATGAGCGACTTCACCCCCCTGCAGGCTCTGGGCCCCCTCGCCCCCGCCGACCGGTCCGGCCAGGAGCTGGAACGCTACCTGGGCCACTACGGCCTGGCGCCCCTGCTCGCCGAGCGGGTGGGCCTCTACGTGGGCTACCTGGAGGCCGGCGACTTTCGCCTGTGGACCCAGGTCTGGAGCCCCGAATCGCCCATCGGCACGGCCTTCGTGGTGCACGGCTACTTCGACCACCTCGGCCTCTACCGCCACCTGCTGGAATGCCTGCTGGCGCGGGGCTGGCGGGTCGTGCTCTGGGACCTGCCCGGCCATGGCCTCTCCAGCGGCCGGCGCGCCTCCATCGACGACTTCAATGACTATGGCAGCTGCCTGCATCACCTGCAGCAACATCTGCAGTACGAGGGGCTGGCCCCCCGTCCCTGGCTCGGCATCGGCCAGAGTACCGGCGCGGCAATCCTAGCCACCGATGCCCTGACCCGGGGAGACGACGGCCACTGGTCGGGACTCGCGCTGCTGGCCCCGCTGGTCCGCCCCTGGGGCTGGAACCAGTCGAGCTGGCTGCACCGCCTGGTGGGCCCCTTCGTGGATTCGATCCCGCGCAAGTTCCGCGCCAACTCCACGGATGCCGACTTCGCGGACTTCCTGCGCGTGGGCGACCCCCTCCAGGCCGACCGCCTGGCGATGGACTGGGTGGGCGCCATGCGCCGCTGGATGCCGCAGCTGTTGGCGCTGCCCCCGAGCCCGGTCCCGACCCTGATCCTGCAGGGCGAGCAGGACCTCACCGTAGACTGGGAATGGAACCTCAGCGTGCTGGCCCGCAAGTTTCCCAACGCGGAGATCCATCGCCATCCCGAGGCCCGCCACCACCTGGTCAACGAGGCCGAGCCGATTCGCCGCGAACTCTTCTCGGTGCTCGACCGCTTCGTCGAGACGCTGGAGCCGGCCGGCGCCCCGGTCGGGGAGCGGCATTCGCCATGACGCGCCACCTGATGCCGCTGCTGTTGACCCTGCTGCTCGCCGGCTGTGCGGGCTCCCCGGAGCAGCCGACCACCGTGCGCCAGGCCCTGTTCGGCTTGAGCGAGCGCGCCGCCGAACGGGTCACGGCGACCCCGCCCCTGCCGAGCCCGGCGGTCGATCAGGTCCTGCTGCTGGCGATGCCGGAGGTCGATGCGCGGCTGGGGCTCACCGACGAGCGCCTGCTCGAGAGCCTGACCCGGGCCCTGCTGGCGGTCTCGGGCGGACCCCAGGTCCTGGAGTGGCGTGAGGCCATGGCAGAGGGCGGCCATGACAACCAGTGGCGCCTAGAGACCCGCCTGGTCGCCGACGGCCCCCGCCTGCGGCTCTCGGACCGCGAGCTGCTGCCCTATCGCCTGAGCCTGGAACTGCGCCGCACCGGACGCGACGAGCCCGCCTGGCGCACCGACATCAGCGGGGCCCTCGACGCCACGGCCCTCTGATCACCCCATGATCACCGCCCGGTGAGCGCGCGGCCCTTCACCCCTTGAGCAACCGGTCGAGCTGACGGTAGCCGATGGCCTCGATCAGCTGGTCGCGCCCGGGTCGCGCCTCTCCGGCCAGGTCGGCCAGGGTCAGGGCCACCCGCAGCACCCGGTGATAGGCCCGGGCCGACAGCTTCAACCGCTCCAGCACCGAGGCCAGCCAGGCCCGATCCTGCGCCTGCAGGGCGCAGGCCTCCTCCAAGGCCCGTCCCGACAGCTGCGCGTTGAGCCCCCCGCGGGCCGCCTGCCTCGCCCGCGCCGCCAGCACCCGCTCGCGCACCACCCTCGAGGACTCTCCCGGCTCCCGGGAGGTCAGCTGCTCGGGTGCCAGCGCCGGCACCTCCACCTGAAGGTCGATGCGATCGAGCAGCGGACCGGACAGCCGTGCCTGATAGCGCTGGATCTGGGCCGCGGTGCAGTGGCAGGGCTGACGCGGGTCGCCCAGGTGCCCGCAGGGACAGGGGTTCATGGCCGCCACCAGCTGGAAGCCGGCCGGAAAGCGTCGCTCGTGGCTGGCCCGGGCGATGTGGATCTGCCCCGATTCCATGGGCTCCCGCATCACCTCCAGGACGTGCCGGGAGAACTCCGGCAGCTCATCCAGGAAGAGCACGCCGCGATGGGCCAGGGAGATCTCCCCGGGGCGCGGCTTGGAGCCGCCGCCCACCAGGGCGACGGCACTGGCGGTATGGTGCGGAGCGCGGAAGGGGCGCACCCCCCACTGCTCGGCGCGGGGCAGCCCGCTCACGGAGCGGATCGCCGCCACCTCCAGGGCCTCCTGCTCGGTGAGCGGGGGCAGGATGCCCGGCAGGCGACTGGCGAGCATGGTCTTGCCGGTCCCGGGCGGGCCGGCGAAGAGCAGGTTGTGGCCGCCGGCGGCGGCGACCTCCAGCGCACGCCGGGCCTGGTGCTGGCCCCTCACGTCCGCCAGGTCGGGGCCCGGTTCCAGCGCCGGGGCGGGGCCCGGCGAGCGGTGCGGGAGAAGGGGCGCCTGCCCCAGCAGGTGCGCCACCACCTCAAGCAGGTGATCGGCGGGCAGCACGTCGAGGTCCCCGGCCAGGGCAGCCTCGTCGGCGTTGGCCCGGGGCACGATCAGCTGGCGGCGCGCATGGCGGGTGGCCATGGCCATGGGCAGCACCCCGGCCACCGGCCTGAGCCGGCCGTCCAGGGCCAGCTCGCCCGCGCACTCGACGCCCTCGAGGGCCTCGCGGGGCACCTGGCCGGAGGCGACCAGCAGCCCCAGGGCGATGGGCAGGTCGAAGCGGCCGCCCTCCTTGGGCAGGTCGGCGGGGGCCAGGTTGAGGGTGATGCGTCGCAGGGGGAAGTCAAAGCCAGCATTGACCAGGGCACTGCGGACCCGCTCGCGGCTCTCCTTGACGGCGGCCTCCGGCAGTCCCACCAGGGTGATGCCGGGCAGCCCGTTGGCCAGGTGCACCTCGACCAGCACCTCGGGCGCCTCGAGGCCGAGGCCCGCCCGGGTGTGGATGATTGCCAGCGTCATGCGCGATCCCTCGCCGCCTGTCTGCCCTCAGGCTAGTCCAGGCCGGCGGGGGGCGCCCGATACCGGGCGAGGATCAGCGGCTGGACTCGCCGGCGCCGGCGTCTTCCTCGGGGTTCGCGTCATCGGCGCTCGCACCGGGGCCGGGCTCTTGATTCGGCTCGCGCGTGGATGCCGCACTCGGCTCCTCCGGCAGCGCCAGCGCCGATGCGCTCGTCGTCTCCCGCGCGGGGGCGGTGTCCAGCACCGCCTCCAGTGCCGCCACCTGCTGCTCCAGGGCCTCGACACGGGCCCGGGTGCGCTGTAGCACGTCCATCAGGATGTCGAAGTCCTCCCGCGACACCAGCTCCAGGCGGTCGAAGGCGCCCTTGACCACCTGCTGGATCCCCTTCTGCACCTCTTCCGGGGCCTGGGAAGCGCCCTGCAGCCGGTCGCCGATCTGCTGGGCCAGGCGGCTGATGCGGTCGTGGCTCACCATGATGTCTCTCCTGAAACGTGATTTGGATGCCTGTCCAGAGGATACGCAAGCCTCGGGCGCCGCGCATTATCCGGCTATGCTTGACCATGGTGCAGATGCACTTCGACATGGCACCAGAACAGTGCATGACCGCGATCGGCCTCCTGCACCCCATCGCCTCCCTTCACCAGATGCACCCCCAGTCCACTGAAATCACGAAAATATTCCGCAAAGTGGCACGGTTTGCGCAAAGACAGGGCAGCCACTTCTCGGTGGCATTGCGCCGCCCATCATCCGTAGGGGAGATCCGACATGAAGCTGATCACCGCCATCATCAAGCCATTCAAGCTCGACGACGTCCGCGAGGCACTCGCTGAAAACGGCGTCCAGGGCATCACCGTCACGGAGGTCAAGGGCTTCGGCCGCCAGAAGGGCCACACCGAGCTCTATCGCGGTGCAGAGTACGTCGTCGACTTCCTGCCCAAGGTCAAGGTCGAGGTCGCCGTGGACGACGCGCGCCTCGATACCGTACTAGACGCCATCTGCAGCGCGGCCAACAGCGGCAAGATCGGCGACGGCAAGGTCTTCGTCACGCCACTGGAGGACGCGATCCGCATCCGCACCGGAGAGCGCGGAGCCGATGCCGTCTGACGGCCCCTCCCTTCCCATTCCTGACGTGGAGAGACACCCATGAGTGAACTTCCGGAACTGAGCTACGCGCTCGATACCTTCTACTTTCTGATCTGCGGCGTACTGGTCATGTGGATGGCCGCCGGCTTCTCGATGCTCGAGGCAGGCCTGGTGCGCTCCAAGAACACCGCCGAGATCCTCACCAAGAACATCGCCCTGTTCGCCATCGCCTGCACCATGTACCTGCTGGTGGGCTACTACGTGATGTACTCCAGCGAGGCCGGAGGCATCCTGCCGAGCCTGGGCGCGCTGATCGGCAGCGAGAACGGCGTCGATGCGGTGCTCGCCGGCGGCGATGACGCCCCCTACTACTCCATGCGCTCGGACTTCTTCTTCCAGGTCGTGTTCGTGGCCACCGCCATGTCCATCGTCTCCGGTGCCGTGGCCGAGCGCATGAAGCTGTGGGCCTTCCTGGCCTTCGCCGTGGTCATGACCGGCTTCATCTACCCGGTGTCCGGCTACTGGACCTGGGGCGGTGGCTGGCTGGCCGAGGTCGGCTATTCCGACTATGCCGGCTCCGGCATCGTGCACCTCGCGGGTGCCGCCGCGGCCCTGGCCGGCGTGCTGGTGCTCGGCCCGCGCAAGGGCAAGTACGGCAAGGACGGCAGCATCTACGCCATCCCCGGCGCCAACCTGCCGCTGGCTACCCTGGGTACCTTCATCCTGTGGATGGGCTGGTTCGGCTTCAACGGCGGCTCCGAGCTGAAGATGTCCGACGTGTCCTCCGCCAACAATGTGGCCCAGGTGTTCGTCAACACCAACGCGGCCGCCGCCGGCGGCGTGATCGCCGCGCTGATCCTGGCCAAGCTGTGGTTCCGCAAGGCCGACCTGACCATGTCCCTGAACGGCGCCCTGGCGGGCCTGGTGGCCATCACCGCCGATCCGCTCTCGCCCAGCGCACTGGGCTCCGTGATGATCGGTGTCGTGGGCGGCCTGCTGGTGGTCATCGCCATCGTGACCCTGGACAAGCTGAAGCTGGATGACCCGGTGGGTGCCATCTCCGTGCACGGGGTGGTCGGCATCTGGGGCGTGCTGGCCGTGCCGCTGACCAACAGCGGAGCAAGCTTCGGTCCGCAGCTCATCGGCATCCTCGGCATCTTCTTCTGGGTGTTCGTGGCCAGCCTGATCGTCTGGCTGATCCTCAAGGCCGTGATGGGCATCCGGGTCACCGAGGAAGAAGAGTACGAAGGGGTCGACCTGGCCGAGTGCGGCCTGGAAGCCTACCCCGAGTTCAGCGCCTCCAAGAAGTGAGGCAAGGACCCGCGCGAGCCCGTAAGCTCCGCCCGGCCCCCTTCGGGGGGCCTTTTTTATTCCTCCCGCAGCGGGTGTATGCTCTGGCACAATGAACGCAGCCAGGGTGGCGGCCACCGCCACCGACCAACGGACACGACGAGGATCAAGACCATGAAACTGGTGACCGCCATCATCAAGCCGTTCAAGCTCGACGACGTCCGGGAGTCGCTCTCCGAGATCGGCGTCCAGGGCATCACCGTCACCGAGGTCAAGGGCTTCGGCCGCCAGAAGGGTCACACTGAGCTCTACCGCGGCGCCGAATATGTCGTCGACTTCCTGCCCAAGGTGAAGCTAGAGGTGGCCGTGGATGACGACATGGCGGAGAAGGTGATCGATGCCATCACCCAGGTGGCCAACACCGGCAAGATCGGCGACGGCAAGATCTTCGTCACCGCCCTGGAGCAGGTGATCCGCATCCGTACCGGCGAGACCGGCAAGGACGCGGTCTGATCACCCGCCTGGTGCCGGTACCTTCGGCAAGACCTTCGTCACCGCCCTGGAGCAGGTGAGCGGAACGCCGCACCGCCGCATCCGTACCGGCGAGACCGGCAAGGACGCGGTCTGATCACCCGCCTGGTGTCGGTACCTTCGGCAAGACCTTCGTCACCGCCCTGGAGCAGGTGAGCGGAACGCCGCACCGGCAAGACCGGCAAGGATGCCGTTGAGGCCCTGAACGCCAGGCGCCCGCACAGTAGAACCCCCGCAGGCATGACCTGCGGGGGTTCTTTTCATCCGCCATCGTCGGCCGTGAGGGATGCCTCGGGCGCGGGTCGCGCCCTATTTCTCGACGAAGGCCCGCTCGATGACGTAGTCGCCGGGCTCGCCCATGCGCGGCGAGATGGTGAAGCCCAGCTCGTCGAGCAGGTGGCTGGTGTCGTCGAGCATCGCCGGGCTGCCGCAGATCATGGCACGGTCCTGCTTGGGATCGATGGCCGGCAGTCCCGTGTCCTCGGCGAGCTTGCCGCTGCGGATGTGGTCGGTCAGCCGCCCCATGGTGTGGAAGGTCTCCCGGGTCACGGTGGGGTAGTAGACCAGCTTCTCGCTGATCTCCTCGCCCAGGTACTCGTGGGCGGGCAGGTCCTTCTGGATGAAGTCGGCGTAGGCCAGCTCGCTGACGTTGCGCACGCCGTGCACCAGCACCACCTTCTCGAAGCGCTCGTAGACCTCGGGGTCCTGGATCAGGCTCATGAACGGCGCCAGCCCGGTGCCGGTGGAGAGCAGGTAGAGGTTGCGTCCCGGCAGCAGGTCGTCGGTGACCAGGGTACCGGTGGGCTTGCGGCTGACCATGATCTGGTCGCCCACCTTCAGGTGCTGCAGCCGCGAGGTCAGCGGACCATCGGGCACCTTGATGCTGAAGAACTCCAGGTGGTCCTCGTAGTTGGGGCTGGCGATGGAGTAGGCGCGCATCAGCGGCTTGCCGTTCACCTCGAGGCCGATCATCACGAACTGGCCGTTCTTGAAGCGCAGGCTGCGCTCCCGGGTGGTCCGGAAACTGAACAGGGAGTCGTTCCAGTGATGCACACTGAGAACGTCCTCTAGCGCGAACTTGCTCATGCCGACTCCTTTAATATTCCAAAAATGAATAGATTGGACCATCAAATCGATACCGCAATTCTAAGAGCCGGGGCATTATCTGTTAAATGGATTGTATGGATAACACTTATCTATAATCTGGATATCAAGACCCGCGAGGATCGTCATGCGTTACACCCTGCGCCAGCTGGAAGTCTTCGTCGCCGTCGCCCAGCACGAGAGCGTCTCCCGGGCGGCCCGCGCCCTCGCGCTCTCGCAGTCGGCGACCAGCACCGCCCTGGCCGAGCTGGAACGCCAGTTCGACTGTCGGCTGCTGGATCGCATCGGCAAGCGCCTCAAGCTCAATGCCCTGGGCTTCCAGCTGCTCCCCAAGGCGGTCGCCCTGCTCGATCGTGCCGAGGAGGTGGAGGAGCTGCTGCGGGGACAGCAGGGCATCGGCACCCTGGACGTGGGCGCCACCCTGACCATCGGCAACTACCTGGCGACCCTGCTGATCAGCGACTTCATGCAGCGCCACCCGGGCAGCCGCGTG
Source organism: Halomonas aestuarii (assembly GCF_001886615.1). Classification (NCBI taxonomy): domain Bacteria; kingdom Pseudomonadati; phylum Pseudomonadota; class Gammaproteobacteria; order Oceanospirillales; family Halomonadaceae; genus Halomonas; species Halomonas aestuarii. The sequence continues at coordinate 1,801,146 of NZ_CP018139.1, read as the reverse complement.
CGCCTGTCGGTGCGCAACACCCGCACCATCATCGAGAGCGTTCGCCAGCACGAGCTCGACCTGGGGCTGATCGAGGGGCAGTGCGAGGAGGAGGACGTGATCACCCAGCCCTGGGTGGAGGACGAGCTGGCGGTGTTCTGCTCGCCGCGACACCCGCTCGCCAGCTCCGGCCCGGTGGAGCTGGATCGCCTGCTGCGCGAGGCCTGGATCATGCGCGAGCAGGGCTCCGGCACCCGGCTGACCCTGGAGCAGGCCGCCCGGCATCGTCGGGGGCGCTTCAACATCCTGCTGGAGCTGGAGCACACCGAGGGCATCAAGCGGGCGGTGGAGTCGGGGCTCGGCATCGGCTGCGTCTCGAAGCTCGCCCTGCGCGATGCCTTCCGACGCGGCAGCCTGGTGCCCATCGCCACCCCGGAGCTGGACCTGAGCCGCCAGTTCAGCTTCATCTGGCACCGTCACAAGTACCTGGCCACCGGCATGCGCGAGTTCCTCAAGCTGTGCCGGCAGATGACCGAGGGCGTGCGCCGCAGCGACCAGATCGACCTGCCCCAGGTGCCCTGATGCGGATGCCCTGATGCGAGGGCCCTGACCCAGGCTCCCTGACACGGAACGGCCCGGCCGCATGGGCCGGGCCGCATGACGCCGGGAAGGGCGCTAGCGGAGGTCGCTGACCGCCTCCTGGATGTCGGCGACGGAGGCCTTGGTGAGATCCTTGGCCAGCGTATGGATCACCAGCTTGGCGGTGGGGCCGTCGACCTTGTCGCGCAGCTGGCCCAGGAAACGCGGCGGGGCGACCAGGATCAGCTTCTGCATGCTGTTGTCCACGCGGGCGCGATAGAGCCGGTCGGCCACCTCGCGGGCAAAGACCTCCTCGTGGTGCTGGGTCGCCACACTCTCCCCACCGGCACTGCGGGCCGAGGTCGACTCGTGGACGTCGCCCCCCCGATCCGTCACCAGGTCCCCCTCGTGCAGGCGACCCTCGGCATGGACGAGGCTGTCCGTCTCGCTGATCTTGAGTCCATCACGGGTAAACAGGCGAGCCCGCGCCGCATCAGCCACCACGATGTAGGTAGTCATAGCCGCTCCTCGATGCCGGTGAATGGACGAAAGCCCGCCCCATGGGCACCCGCTTTCGCCTCTCATCCAACATTGGCAAGCCCCCCGGGGTTGGTCAACCTGCAACGCAGGCGGCACGCCAGGACTGCAGGCCGGCGGGATCTGGGGTAGCATCACGCCCCGGCCGACACGGAGGTCGGTGCGACCCATCGTGACGATGTGCATTCCCCGGGAGGACCCCGATGCGACAGTTCCTGTTTCCCCGCCGGCCGCTGGCCCGCGCCACCATCCTGACCTGCCACCTGCTGCTGCAGCTCGGCCTGCTGGCCGGGGCCGCCCTGTGGCTGGTGCCCCGCCTGCCCTGGCTCATGCCGTCCGTCGAGGCGAGCAATGCCTGGCCGCCCCTGGCCCTGGGCGGCGGGCTCTGGCTGCTGGCCGCCCTGGCCCTGCGGCTGCTGACCGAAGTCTGCCTGCTGCCCCACCACCTGAAGGCACAGCGTCCCGGCTTCGCCCCCGGCGCCGTGGTCACCCGCTCCTGGGAGCGGCGCCCGGCGGTCCATGACGACGAGGCGGCCTGGACCCGCGGGGGGCGGCATGTGGATGCCGAGGAGAGCGTGCTGGGCAGCCCGCGGGTGGTTCGCCCCGCCGAGCGCTGCCGGCCGGCACGTCCGCTCGAACCCACCCAGGATCCGGCGTCAGGCGCCCAGGTCGAATCGGCGTGGGCCGCTCCATCGGACCCCGCCTGGCAAGCGCCGCAGGAAGCGGCATGGGGGCCTCAGCCCGCCCCGACCTGGGACACCCGGCCGGAGGCGGCCTGGGGGGCGCCACCGGCATCGGCATGGAACGAACAGGGCGATTCGTCGGCACCCCCCGCGGCCCGCGAACCGCTGTTCTAGCAGGGTCGCGTCCCGACAGGGCCTAGGCGAGGCGACGAAGACAGACGCGGCGAAAGGCCTGCAGCACCACCACCGCGAACGCCGCGCCCAGGCCGTTGGCCAGCATGTCGCGCCAGTCGCCGCCGAAGCGTCCGGGCACCGGGATCTGGGCGAACTCGATGGCCACCCCGATCAGGGCGCTGACGAGGAAGGCCAGCGGCAGGCGGACCCCGGCGAGCCCGACCAGGCCCGCCAGGCCCGCGTAGCCGATGAAGTGGCTGGCCTTGTCCCAGGGCAGCGTCTCGGGAAGCTCGCTGCTCGGCGTCAGGCTTCCCCAGGCAATCACCAGGAAAGCCAGCAGGGCCAGCACCGCCCAGAGGCGGCGCCGGTCATGCCAGCGCTGCCACCAGGGCGTGTCAGTCATGGGGGATGTTGCGATGGTAGGCCGGGCTCAGGTCATGCAGGGCCTCCATGAAGGCCGTGACGTGGTCCGGATCGGTGAACTGGTTGATCCCGTGGCCCAGGTTGAAGACATGGCCGGGGCCGGGGCCGAAGCTGTCGAGGGTGCGAGCCACCTCGGCGCGGATCGCCGCGGGACGGGCGAAGAGCACGTTGGGATCGAGGTTGCCCTGCAGGGCGACGCGATGGCCGACCCGGGCCCGGGCGGAGGAGAGCTCGGTGGTCCAGTCCAGGCCCACGGCATCGGAGCCCGCCGCCGCGATGTCCTCGAGCCACTGGCCGCCGTTCTTGGTGAAGAGGATCACCGGGACCCGGCGCCCCTCGTGCTCGCGGATCAGGCCGGCCACGATCTGCTCCATGTAGCGCAGGGAGAACTCCAGGTAGGCCGGGGTGGAGAGGGCGCCGCCCCAGGTGTCGAAGATCTGCACCGCCTGGGCGCCGGCGCGGATCTGGGCGTTGAGGTAGTCGGTGACCGCGTGGGCCAGCATGTCGAGCAGCCGGTGCATGGCATCCGGCGCGTCGTAGAGCATCGTCTTGACGTGGCGGAAGTCCTTGCTGGAGGCGCCCTCCACCATGTAGGTGGCCAGGGTCCAGGGGCTGCCGGAGAAGCCGATCAGCGGCACCCGGCCGTTCAGTTCGCGGCGGATGGTCGAGACGGCGCGCATCACGTAGTCCAGGTCGCGCTCGGCGTCCGGCACCGCCAGGGCATCCACGTCCGCCGCGGTGCGCACCGGCTTGCGGAACTTCGGCCCCTCGCCCGTCTCGAAGTAGAGCCCCAGCCCCATGGCGTCCGGGATGGTGAGGATGTCCGAGAAGAGGATGGCCGCGTCCAGCGGGAAGCGCTCCAGGGGCTGGAGGGTGACCTCGCAGGCCAGGTCCTGGTTGCGACACAGGTCCATGAAGCTGCCGGCATGGCCGCGCACCTCACGATACTCCGGCAGGTAGCGGCCGGCCTGACGCATCATCCAGACCGGGGTGCGGTCGACGGGTTGACGCGCCAGGGCGCGCAGAAGGCGGTCGTTCTTGAGTTCCATGCGGGCGCTCGTCCACGGAAAATGTGGGCGCCATTGTACCCCATCGAGCGAGCCGGGGATGAGCCCCGTGACGCACACGGTGAGCCCGCCCGGCCTTCCTGATAGAATGAAGTCCCGCACGTCGGCAACGCCGTGATCTTCCACCGAGGTACATCGTGACGATTCGATTCATCGCCGCCTCCCGGCTGCCCACCCCCTGGGCCACCTTCACCATGCACGGCTTCGAGGACGAAGCCACCGGCAAGGACCATATCGCCCTCACCCTGGGTGACGTGGCCGATGGCGAGCCGGTGCTGGGTCGGGTCCACTCGGAGTGCCTGACCGGCGATGCCCTCTTCTCCATGCGCTGCGACTGCGGCTTCCAGCTGCAGGAAGCCCTCAAGCGCATTGCCGAAGAGGGACGGGGCGTCCTGCTCTACCTGCGCCAGGAGGGTCGCGGCATCGGCCTGCTCAACAAGATCCGCGCCTACCAGCTGCAGGATGCCGGCGCCGACACCGTGGAGGCGAACGAGCAGCTGGGCTTCGCCGCCGACCTGCGCCGCTACGACCTCTGCGTGCCGATGCTCGACCACCTGGGCATCACGGCCCTGCGGCTGATGACCAACAACCCCCGCAAGGTCGACGCCCTGACCCAGGCCGGCGTGGTGGTGAGGGAACGTGTTCCGCTGACCACCGGTCTAAACCCCCATAACGAGCAGTACCTCTCCACCAAGGCCGGAAAGCTGGGCCACATGATGGCGCTGGGCGACTTCACCCAGGCCAGCGACGTGGATATCGAACGCAAGCCCTGAGCCAGCGGGTCGCGCCACTCGGCGTCGGGGCGGCTCCTCGGAAGGAGGCACCCCGATGACGACCCCCCCCCATGGCGAGACGCCCTTCAGTGTCTTCGAGGAGGCGCTTCACAGCATCAGCCACGGCATCGGCGCGGCGCTCAGCCTCGCGGGCTTCGCGATCCTGCTCGTGCTGGCCGGTCTGGCCGCCCAGGTGGACCCCTGGAAGATCGTGGGCATCAGCCTCTACGGCACCAGCCTGGTGCTGCTCTACACGGCCTCCACCGTCTACCACGGCGTGCGCCACCCGCGCCTGAAGCGCCTCTTCCAGTCCCTGGACCACTGCGCGATCTACCTGCTGATTGCCGGCACCTACACGCCCTTCCTGCTGGTCAACCTGCGGGGCCCGACGGGCTGGACGCTGCTGGCCACCGTCTGGTCCCTGGCCCTGGCGGGCATCGCCTGCAAGCTGGCCTGGCCCCACCGCTTCGAAGTCCTGCGGGTCGCCCTCTACCTGGTGATGGGCTGGCTGGTCGTACTGGCCGGCGACGCCCTGGCGGCCAGCCTCTCCACCACGGGCCTCGCCCTGCTGGTGGCCGGCGGCGTCACCTACACCCTGGGCGTGGCCTTCTATGCCATCAGCGCCATCCCCTTCAACCACGCGATCTGGCACCTGTTCGTCATGGGCGGCAGCACCTGCCACTACTTCGCGGTCTTCACCGACGTGCTGCCCTTCGGGTCCTCGTGACCCCGGCTCAATCTGACGCGGCCGCGGCGCGCTCCCGCGCCTCGGCCCGGGCCCGCGCCGGACGCGCCATGGCGCGCTGCCGGTAGGCGTCCAGGGCGGGCGGCAGGCGCTTCTTGAACTGCACGGCCCAGCCCAGGGTGTGGGCCAGCAGCAGGTCCGCCAGGGTGAAGTGATCCCCCACCAGCCAGCCCTCGCCGTCGAAGCGCCGTTCCAGGGCCCGGATCGCCCGCTGGAACTCCCAGGCGGCGGTCGGCAGCACCGCCGGCACGCGCTGCTCGCCCGGCAGCGCGAACTTGTGCTTGGCCTGGGTCCAGAGCGCCTGCTCCAGCTCCCCGATGATGAAGAAGAGCCACTGGTCGACCCGGGCCCGCGCCTCGACGTCCGCCGGCAGCAGCTCGCCCGGCGTGCCGTAGCGCTCCGCCAGGTAGCGACAGATCGCCGCCGACTCGAACAGCGTCAGCTCGCCGTCCATCAGCACCGGCACCTTGCCGTCGGGATGACGCGCCAGGAAGTCCTCGGTCTGCCCTTCCCCGCCCCCCAGGTCGACGTGGCGGCACTCGTACTCCAGCCCCAGCTCCTCCAGGGTCCAGGCGACCCGCAGCGAGCGGGAGGCGGGAAAGCTGTAGAGGGTGATCATCGGGCGGCTCCTGTGCCTGGCATCGATCCCAACACGCTAGCGCACCCCGGGCCCCATGACGAGCGCCCCCGCCGGCCCCCTCCTCAATAGGCTGACTCAATCAAGGCCATGGGATACAATAAATATTCTAATGTTTAGCTTGCTATTAATATGCTCGTCATCACGCAACGACACGACGAGGAACGTCCCATGAAGACCAAGATGATGACCGCCACCCTGCTGCTTGCCGCCCTGCCCCTGGCCGCCCAGGCCGACCCGGCCACCGACAAGGCCCTGCAACTGAACCAGGAGCCGCTCTCGACCATCGAGACGGCCGCCTCCGCTCCGAAGGCCGATGACAGGCAGCGCCTGGACGGCGGCAGCGACGCCATGGCCAAGGCCCGCCTGAGGCTCCAGGACCACCGGGTGAAGACCGACTTCGCCTCCAGCGATGACGACTACCGCCTGGCCCGCGAAGCCACCAGCTGAGGCTGAGGCCCGTCCAGCAACACAAAAGCCCCCGGATCTCCGGGGGCTTTTTCGTGGGCGGACGCTCCGAGGCGCGTCGCCCCCCCCGCGCGCAAGGGGTCAGGCGAGCGCGCGCGCCTTGCGGATCCGCTCGTAGGCGTTGCCGATCTCGCCGGTTCGCTCCTTGGCCACCTCCCGCATGCTCTCGGGCAACCCCTTGGCGGCCAGCTTGTCGGGGTGGTTCTGGCTCATCAGGCGACGATAGGCCTTCTTGACCTCGGCATCGCTGGCCTCGGCGTCGACCCCCAGCACCTGGTAGGCATCCTCCAGGGAGAGGCCCTGTTCGCCGGCCGCCTCGGGACCGCCGCGCAGCATGGCCTCGATCTGGGCGATCTCGGCCTCGGAGCAGCCCAGGCCCCGGGCCACGCGCAGCAGCATCTCATGCTCGGCGGGGTGCAGCTGGCCATCGGCGGCGATCGCGGCGAGCTGGACCTGCAGGAAGACCTGCAGCAGGGCACGCTGGCGGCCGACGACCTGGCGCACCCTGGCCAGTTCCGCCTCCAGGTCGAAGTCCGCCGCCTTGCCGCGGTTGAAGGCGGTGCGGGCCTGGGCACGCTGGGCCTCGTCGAGCCGCAGCCGGTCCCACAGCTTCCGGGAGGCCTCCAGCTCGTCCTCGGTGACCTGGCCATCGGCCTTGCACATGCAGCCCATGACCGCGAAGGTCGAGTCGAGGAACTGTGTCCGGGCCCCGACCAGCTGGCCCAGCAGGCTCCTGCGCAGTCGCCGCACGAGCCAGTAGCCGAGACCGCCGCCGATCAGCAGCCCCAGGGGGCCGCCGACCAGGAAGCCTATTGTCGCACCGATCAGTATCAGGAAGAGCATCACAGCCTCGTACAGGAAGGTGGGAGGGATCAGGACAGCCGGGCGCGTATCGACGCCTCGATGCCGTCGGCGTCCAGGCCGCACTCGGCGAGCAGCTCGGCGGGCTTGCCGTGCTCGACGAAGGCATCGGGCAGCCCCAGGTTGAGCACCTCCACCCGCACGCCCTCGGCCATCAGCAGCTCGTTGACGGCGCTGCCGGCCCCGCCGGCGACCACGTTCTCCTCCAGGGTCACCAGCAGGTCGTGATAGCGCGCCGCCGCCAGCACCGCCTCGCGGTCCAGCGGCTTGATCGAGCGCATGTTGAAATGGGTGGCGTCGAGGCGCTCGGCGACCTCGCCGGCGGCCCCGTTGAGGCTGCCGAAGGCCAGCAGGGCGATGCCGCCCCCCTGGCGTCGCATCTCGGCGCTGCCGATCTCGATGGGATCCAGGTGGCGAGGGGTCGGCACGCCCGGGCCGGTCCCCCGGGGATAGCGCACCGCCGCCGGCCCGGGGTGCTGGTAGGCGGCGCTGAGCATCGCCCGGCACTCGGCCTCGTCGGCGGGCGCCAGCACCACCAGCCCCGGGATGCAGCGCAGGTAGGAGAGGTCCAGGCTGCCGTGGTGGGTAGGGCCGTCCTCGCCCACCAGGCCGGCGCGGTCGATGGCGAAGGTGACATCGAGATCCTGCACCGCCACGTCGTGGATCAACTGGTCGTAGCCGCGCTGCAGGAAGGTGGAGTAGATCGCCACCACCGGCTTCATGGCCTCGCAGGCCAGGCCCGCGGCGAGGGTCACCGCATGCTGCTCGGCGATGGCCACGTCGAAGTAGCGGTCGGGGTACTCCTTCGAGAAGCGCACCAGGTCCGAGCCCTCGCGCATCGCCGGGGTGATGCCGATCAGCCGCTCGTCCACCGCTGCCATGTCGCAGAGCCAGTCACCGAAGACCCGGCAATACTTCTGCTTGTGGCTCGGCTGCTGGCTCGCCGGCTTGAACGGCGGGGGCGTCTCGCCGTTCTTCTCCAGCTTGGTAATGGCGTGGTAGCCGATGGGATCGGCCTCGGCGGGCAGGAAGCCCTTGCCCTTGCGGGTCTTGACGTGGAGGAACTGCGGCCCCTCCAGGTCGCGCATGTTGCGCAGGGTATGCACCAGCAGCGGCAGGTCGTGGCCGTCGATGGGCCCGATGTAGTTGAAGCCCAGTTCCTCGAAGAGCGTGGCGGGGCTGATCATGCCCTTCATGTGCTCCTCGGTGCGCCGCGCCAGCTCCAGGGCGCCGGGCAGGTGGGAGAGCACCTTCTTGCCGCCCTCGCGCATGCTGGTGTAGGGCTTGCTGGTGAGGATGCGCGCCAGGTAGCTGGCCATGCCGCCGACGTTCTCGGAGATCGACATCTCGTTGTCGTTGAGCACGACCAGCAGGTTGGCGTCGACGTGCCCGGTATGGGCCAGGGCCTCGAAGGCCATGCCCGCGGTCAGGGCACCGTCGCCGATCACCGCGCAGACCCGGCGGGACTCGCCGCGGGTCCGCGCGGCCAGGGCCATGCCCAGCGCCGCCGAGATCGAGGTGCTGGAGTGGCCGACGCCGAAGGTGTCGTACTCGGACTCCGCCCGCCGGGGGAAGGCGGCCAGGCCGCCGTACTGGCGAATGCGGGTCATGGCGTCACGGCGGCCGGTGAGGATCTTGTGGGGATAGGCCTGGTGGCCCACGTCCCACACCAGGCGGTCATGGGGCGTCTCCAGGGCCTGGTGCAGGGCCACGGTGAGCTCCACCACGCCGAGGCCGGCGCCGAAGTGGCCGCCGGAGACGCCCACGCTGTAGAGCAGGTAGGCGCGCAGCTCGTCGGCCACCCGGGCCAGCTGGCCGGCGTTCATGGCGCGCAGGGCGGCCGGCGTATCCAGGGTATCGAGCAGCGGCGTGGCCGGACGCTCGACGGGAATGTCATCGAACAGCTTCATGTGGGCCCTGTGGTGTCAGTGGTCACGCTCGATCATGTAGCGGGCCAGGTCGGCCAGGGGTTGGGCGCCCTCGCCCAGCGGTGCCAGGGCCGCCACGCCCTGTTCGACCAGGTCGAGGGCCCGCCTGCGGGCCCCCTCAAGCCCCAGCAGGCTCGGGTAGGTCGGCTTGGCCCGGGCGGCATCGGCCCCGGAGGTCTTGCCGAGGGTGGCGGTGTCGCCAGTCACGTCGAGGACGTCGTCGTGGATCTGGAAGGCCAGGCCGATGGCATCGGCATAGGCGTCCAGGGCGGCCAGCCGCGGGTCCGCCTCGTCGACCGCGACCAGGCCGCCGAGGCGCACCGCCACGCGGATCAGGGCCCCGGTCTTGTGGCCGTGCATGGCCGCCAGCGCGGCCACTTCCGGATGCCCGCCCACGGCGGCCAGGTCCAGCGCCTGGCCGGCCACCATGCCGTCGCGCCCGGCCGCCCCGGCCAGGCTGGCGACCAGCACGCCCGTCCGCGGATGGGCGCTTCGCGCCAGCACCTCGAAGGCCAGGGCCTGGAGCGCATCGCCGGCGAGGATGGCGGTGGCCTCGTCATAGGCCCGGTGCACCGTGGGCTGCCCGCGACGCAGGTCGTCATCGTCCATGGCCGGGAGGTCATCGTGAACCAGCGAGTAGGCATGGACCAGCTCCAGCGCCATGGCCGAGGCGTCCAGGTCGTCATCCGCGGCGCCCAGGGAGCGGCCGGCCGCATAGACCAGCACCGGCCGCAGCCGCTTGCCGCCCACCAGCAGGGCGTGGCGCATGGCCGACTCCAGGCGCGGCGAGGGCGCGGCACGCTCCTCGAAGAGCGACGCGAGGCGGGCATCGACCCGGGCACGGTCCGCGGCCAGCCTGGCCGCCAGCTCGTCAGCGCTCACTATCGTCCTCCGCGGGCGGCGCAGCGAAGGGCTGCAGGTCGACGCCGCCCGACTCGCCCTCGGTGAGGGTCCGCACACGAAGCTCGGCCTCGTCGAGCCGGCGCTGGGCATCGCGGGTCAGGCGCACGCCCTGCTCGAAGGCCGCGAGCGACCCCTCCAGCGACAGCTCGCCGGACTCCAGCCGCTCGACGAGTTGCTCCAGCCGCTCGACGGTGGCAGCGAAGTCGGCCGGTGCCGGCTCGTCACCGCCCCCGTCCCCGCCTTGACTGTGATGTTCCGCCATCGCCTCTCTCGCCGGTGGATGTTCCTGGGGCGGACAGTATACACGCTCTCCCCCCCGGGGCGTCTGCCCCGGCCACCGGCACGACATGCACGCCACTCATCCGTGGCACAGAGCATTTTCATCCTGGCTCATGCCGGCTGTGGTAGAATATGTGCCCTGTTCCGAGCCTGTCTTGCCCCGGGCAACGCGTCACCGGCGGGCCCAGGCTCATCAGCATCTTCATGACACATGCATGCGGCGCGCGCCGACGAAGGGGTTGAATCGACCATGGCCAAAACGTCCCTGGACAAGAGCAAGATCAAGATCCTGCTGCTCGAGGGCGTCCACCAGAGCGCGGTGGACAATCTTCTCAATGCCGGTTACACCAACATCGAACACCTGCCGACCTCGCTGGACGAGGCATCGCTGATCGAGAAGATCCGCGATGTCCACTTCATCGGCATCCGCTCGCGGACCCAGCTCAACGAGCGCGTCTTCGAGGCCGCCGAGAAGCTGGTGGCGGTGGGCTGCTTCTGCATCGGCACCAACCAGGTCGATCTCGACGCCGCCCTGGTGCGCGGCATCCCGGTGTTCAATGCCCCCTTCTCCAACACCCGCTCGGTGGCGGAGCTGGTGCTGGCCGAGGCCATCATGCTGCTGCGCGGCATTCCCGAGAAGAGCCACCGTGCCCACCAGGGCGGCTGGCTGAAGTCGGCCAAGAATTCCCATGAGGCGCGCGGCAAGACCCTGGGGATCATCGGCTACGGCAGCATCGGCTCGCAGCTCTCGGTACTCTCCGAATCGCTGGGCTTCGACGTCATCTACTACGACGTGGTGACCAAGCTGGCCATGGGCAACGCCCGCCAGGTGGGCAGCCTCGAGGAGCTGCTGGCCCGCGCCGACGTGGTCAGCCTGCACGTGCCGGACCTCGCCTCCACCCGCTGGATGATCGGCGAGGCGGAGATTGCCCTGATGAAGCCGGACAGCATCCTGATCAACGCCTCCCGCGGCAGCGTGGTGGTGATCGAGGCCCTGGCCGAGGCCCTGAAGGCGGGCCGCCTCGCCGGCGCGGCCGTCGATGTCTTCCCGGTGGAGCCCAAGGGCAACGACGAGGAGTTCCAGAGCCCGCTGCGCGGCCTGGCCAACGTCATCCTGACGCCGCATATCGGCGGCTCCACCCTCGAGGCCCAGGAGAACATCGGCATCGAGGTCTCCGAGAAGCTGGTGACCTACTCCGACAACGGCACCACCGTCAGCTCGGTCAACTTCCCCGAGGTCGCCCTGCCGGCCCACCCGGGCAAGCATCGCCTGCTGCACATCCACGAGAACGTGCCCGGCGTGCTCTCCGAGATCAACCGGGTGCTCTCCGAGAACGGCATCAACATCCTCGGCCAGTACCTGCAGACCAACGAGCGCATCGGCTACGTGGTCATCGACGTCGACAAGGACTACGGGGCCCGGGCCCTGAAGGCCCTCAGCCAGGTGGCCCACACCAAGCGGGTCCGGGTGCTCTACTCCGAGTCCAGCTTCGAGGGCTGATCCGACCCAGCCGCCGGGAAGACCCAGCGTAACGCCTGCCGCCGCGTCATCGACGCGGCGGCTTTTTTCGCGATAATGGAACGCCGCAGGAGGATCTCCTGCCGTCATTCACCTGTTCAGGAATACGCCCATGCCCACCGGACCGGCCTATCTGATCGTGGTGCTGGTATGGGCCACCACCCCCCTGGCCATCAAGTGGAGCGCCGAGGCGGGGGCCCCGGTGGGCAGCGTGATGCTGCGCATGCTGATCGCGCTGATCGTCGGCCTGCTCATCCTGCTGGTGAGCCGCCATCGCCCACGCCTGGATCGCCGGGCCTGGCTGAGCTATGCCGCGGCCGTGCCCGGCGTCTTCGGCGCCATGGCGCTGAGCTACCACGCCTCCCGGCACCTGCCCTCGGGGATGCTGTCGGTGATGTTCGGCATGGCCCCGCTGATCTCGGGACTGATCCTCCAGGCGCTGCCCGGGGCCATCCGGCTGCGCCGCTGGCACTGGGTTGGCTGTGGCCTGGGCCTGGCGGGGCTCGGCGTGGTGTTCGCCGACAGCCTGACCCTGGGCGGTGGCCAGCAAGGGGCGCTTGTGATGATGCTGGTGGCGGTGACGCTCTTCAGCGGCAGCGGCATCGCCGTGCAGCGCGTGGCGGCGGGCCTCGGTCCCCTGGAGCAGACCGTCGGGGCCCTGGCCATGAGCCTGCCGTGCTTCCTGGCCCTCTGGCTGGCCAGCGGCGAGCCCCTGTCCATCCCGCTCAGCGAGCGGGGGCGCTGGGCGGTGCTCTACCTGGCCGTGTTCGGCTCGCTGGTGGGCTTTCTCTGCTACTACCTGATCCTCTCGCGGCTGCATGCCGCCACCGTGGCGCTGGTCACCCTGATCACGCCCGTGCTGGCCCTGGGCCTGGGCATGACCCTCAACCAGGAGCAGCCCTCGGCCTCGATGCTGGCCGGCGCGGCGCTGATCCTGGTGGCCCTCGGCGCCTACCTGTTCGGCGACCGCCTGACCCGCCGCATGGCCGGGTCGCCGGACTGATCGGCCGTGGCTCATCGGGGGACCGTCTTTGGTCGAAGGCCTGACGAAAGCGGTGCGCCTGGCGCTAGGCTGGGGGCTGTCCCCTATCCCGGAGCCCCCGACATGCCGGATGACACCCCCCTGGTACGGCGCCACGACCTCGACGGCGTCACCACCCTGACGCTGAACCGCCCGAGGCAGTTCAATGCCCTCTCCGAGGAGATGCTCGAGGCCCTGGGCGCGGCCCTCGACGGACTGGCCGGTGACGAGCAGGTGCGCTGCGTGGTGATCGCCGCCGAGGGCCGCGCCTTCTGCGCCGGCCACGACCTCAAGCAGATGCGGGCCACCCCCGATGAGGCCTACTACCGGCGGCTCTTCGCACGCTGCTCGGCGGTGATGCAGGCTATCGTCGCCCTGCCCGTGCCGGTGATCGCCCGGGTCCAGGGGCTGGCCACCGCAGCGGGCTGCCAGCTGGTGGCGACCTGTGACCTGGCGGTGGCGGCCCGCTCGGCCCGCTTCGCCGTCTCGGGGATCAATGCCGGGCTGTTCTGCTCCACCCCGGCGGTGGCCCTCTCCCGCAACGTCGGCCGCAAGCGGGCCATGGAGATGCTCTTCACCGGGGAGTTCATCGACGCCGACCAGGCCCGCGACTGGGGGCTGGTCAACCGTGTCGCCGACGACGAGGCTCTCGACGAGGCGCTGGATGCGCTCACGGCCAGCATCTGCGCCAAGAGCGCGGTAGCGGTGCGCACCGGCAAGACGATGTTCCACCGTCAGCTCGCCCTGCCACTGGACGAGGCGTACGCCTACGCCGCGGAGGTCATGGCCTGCAACATGATGGCCGAGGATGCCTGCGAGGGGATCGATGCCTTCATCGAGAAGCGTTCGCCCGAGTGGCGGCACCGCTGAGTTCACGGCGGCGTCGCCGGATGGAAGCCATTTCCGAAACCGCGACAGCGCCCGGCCGACACGGTATCCTGTGCCCCTGAGAACAGGCGTCAGGAGGCAATCCGGGTGAACGAAGGCAAGCGCAGGACAGCGGGACGGCCCGCCGGGTCGGGCAAGAGCACCAGCGGCCATAGCCAGTCGCTGGTGCGCGGGCTCAACCTGCTCGAGCGCCTGGCGGCCAGTCCCGGCGGCCTGGCCCTGTCCGAGGTGGCCGAGCAGGCGGACCTCGCCCCCTCCACCACCCACCGGCTGCTGCAGGCCCTGCAGAGCCAGGGGTTCGTCACCCAGGACAGCGAGCTCGGCGTGTGGAAGATCGACGTCAAGACCTTCCGCATCGGCAACAGCTTCCTCGAGGCCCGCGACTTCGTCGGCACCAGTCGCCCCTTCCTGCGCCACCTCACCGCCCAGACCGGCGAGACGGCCAATCTCGGCGTGCGCGACGACGGCACGGCGGTGTTCCTGGCCCAGAGCGAGTCGCCGCAGATGATGCGCATGATCACCCGGCTCGGCTCCCGGGCACCGCTGCACGCCTCCGGCGTGGGCAAGGCCCTGATGGCCTGGCTGCCCGAGGACGAGCTCGAGCGCATCCTCGACGAGCGGGGCCTGGCGCGGGTCACCGAGAACACCCTGCACACGCCCGATTCGTTGCGCGAGGGGCTGGCCGAGATCCGCCGCCAGGGCTTCGCCTGCGACCGCGAGGAGCACGCCATCGGCCTGCACTGCGTGGCCGCCTGCATCCACGACCAGCACGGCATCCCGCTGGCCGCCATCTCCGTCTCCGGGCCGGTGGCGCGGATTCCCGAGGAACGGCTGCTCGAGCTCGGCCAGCTGGTGCGCGAGACCGCCGCCGAGATCACCGCCCGCCTGGGCGGGCGGGTGCCGGAGGCCGGGTAGGCGATCGGGGCCCCGTGTCGCGAGATGGCTGAAGCCCTTTCCCCGGGGCGTTACACTAGCGCCCGTTCCCACAGCCGAGGCCGCCGTGATGTCCCACCTGCTCTCCATCGACTCCCTGTCCCGTGACGACATCGATCACCTGATGCGCGTCGCCACCCGCATGGAACCCATCGCCCAGCGGCGCAAGATCACCCGGGTGCTGGAGGGCGCCGTGCTCGGCAACCTCTTCTTCGAGGCCAGCACCCGCACCCGGGTCAGCTTCCATGCCGCCTTCTCCCGGCTCGGCGGCAGCGTGTGCGACACCACCGGCTTCACCTTCTCGTCCATGGCCAAGGGCGAGTCGCTCTACGACACCAGCCGGGTGATGAGCGGGTACTGCGACGCCATCGTGATGCGCCACCCGGACCAGGGCTCGGTGGCGGAGTTCGCCGCCGCCACCCACGTGCCGGTGATCAACGCCGGCGACGGCCCGGGCGAGCACCCCAGCCAGGCGCTGCTGGACTTCTACACCATCGACAAGGAGTTCACCCAGCAGGGCAAGACGCTCAGGGACGCCCACGTGCTGATGACCGGCGACCTGAAGTACGGCCGCACCGTGCACTCGCTGATCAAGCTGCTGGCGCGCTATGCACCGATGCGCATCACCCTGGTGGCCCCGCCCGGCCTCGAGATGCCGCACCACCTGATCGAGCGCGTCAGCCGCCAGGGGCTGACCGTGGAGGTCCGCGAGAGCCTGGCCGGGGACTTCTCCGACGTGGACGTGGTCTACACCACCCGCATCCAGAAGGAGCGCTTCACCGCCGAGATGAGCGAGGGCTTCAACCTCTCGCGGGACTTCACCGTGGACCGGGCCTTCCTGGACAGCCGCTGCAACGCCTCCACCATCGTCATGCACCCGCTGCCCCGGGACAGCCGACCCGAGGCCAACGACCTCGACGTGGACCTGAACGGCGACCCGCGCCTGGCGATCTTCCGCCAGACCGACAACGGCATCCCGGTGCGCATGGCGATCTTCGCCACCCTGCTGAAGGTCGAGGACCGGGTCGAGCAGGACCTGCGCGACGTGCCCTGGTACGTGCCCCCCACCGTGGGCGTGGACGATACCCGCTTCTAGGCGGACGCTCGCCGCCCTTTCCCCTGCTCACAACGACTGCCGCCCGGGCCATGGCCCGGGCGTCGCGATTCAGGACGGTGGGGAAGGAGCTCAGCGCGGCGGCAGCCCCTCGTCCCGGGCGAACCAGCCCTCCAGGATCAGCACCGCGGCGATGCCGTCGACGCTCTCCTGGCGGTAGTTGCCGCGGTGGCCGCCCTCCCGGGCGATCGCCTTGGCCTCGCGGGTGGAGCCGCGCTCGTCGACCATCTCGCAGGGAATGCCGAAGCGGCCATAGAGCCGCTTGCCGAACTTGCGCGCCCGGGTGCTCATGACCGACTCGCTGTCGTCCATATTGAGCGGCAGCCCCACCACGAACAGATCCGGGCGCCATTCGTCCACCAGCCGGGCCACCTGCGCCCAGTCGGGGATGCCGTCCCGGGCCGGCAGCGGCGCGAGCTCCCGGGCACTGCCGATCAGCTCGTTGCCGACCGCCACGCCGATGCGCCGGGTGCCGAAGTCGAAGGCCAGGATCAGCCGTGAGCCGGCATCGGCCATCAGTGCGTCCCCTCCATCAACACGCTCCTCGATCAGCCACGCCCCGGCATCAGGAGTGCCCCGCCTCGCGGGTCATCAGGTTCAGGTCGACGCCCAGGATGCCCGCGGCGGCGCCGAGGCGCTGCTCCGGCGGCACCGAGAAGAGGATCTCGGCGCGGCCCTCCACGGTGAGCCAGGCGTTCTCCTTGAGCTCGTCCTCCAGCTGGCCGGCCTCCCAGCCGGCGCAGCCCAGGCAGACCAGGAACTGCTCGGGGCCCGTGCCGTCCGCCAGCGCCTGGAGGATGTCCATGGAGGTGGTCAGGGCGATGTCCTCGGCGACCTGGATGCTGGAGTCCCAGGGCTCGCTGGACCCGCGGTGCAGGATGAAGCCGCGATCCTTGTGGGTCGGGCCGCCATAGTAGACCGGCGCCTGGCGATGGGGGCTCTCGTCGCCTCCCAGCTCCAGCTGCTCGAACAGGGCGTCCAGGGTCAGTTCCAGGGGCCGGTTGACGATCACGCCCATGGTGCCGTTCTCGTCATGGTCACAGAGGTAGCTGATGCTGCCGGCGAAATTGGGGTCTTCCAGATGCGGCATCGCCAGCAGGAAGTGGTTTTTCAAGCCGAAGTGTTGCACGGATTGCATGGGACTCCCCGGCGGACCTATTGCACGCCGTAATGATTGCCTTGGCCGAACCGCCAGACCCGCGTGATGGACAGGCTGTCCAGGTTGCCCATGCCCCGGTCGAAGGGCCGGTAGGGGGCGGCACCGTGCACCGTGTCCAGAGCCGCCTGGTCGAGTTCGGCATGTCCCGAGGATTGTATCACCTCTGCCTGGCGAACCTGACCGTCGCGGCCGACGACCACGCGGATGCGCAGCTGCCCCTCCAGCTCACGGGGGGCCGGGTGCACGCGATTGCCGTAGTCCTCGACGCGACGGGTCCAGTCGTCGATGTAGCGGGCCTCGGCGGCCTGCTGCGCGGCAGGACGCCCCTCGCCCGGCTGGTCGCCGGCGAAGTCGGGCGAGAGCCCCTGGTCGCGGATGCTGGAGGTGGCCTGGGCGAGCAGGTCGCGCCCCGAGGCCGAGGGGGCCGTGGCGGTGGGCGGCGCCGAGGTCTCGGCCGGCTGGGGGGCGCTCTCGCGCGGCTCGGGCGTCGCCTCGGCCTCGCGGGGGAGCTCGGCGGCCGGGGGCTCGGGCGCCTCGGTGGGGAGGTCGGGGTCGGGGCGAGCGGCACTCTGCGGCTCGGCCGGCGTGGCCGGATCCACCTCGGGCTCGGCGGCCTGCAGCTCGGGCAGTTCCTCCATCGGGGCGGCCCGGGCCTCGGCCGGCGCCTGCTCCTGGGGGGTGCCGGCGGCGCGCTGGTCGGCCTCGGCGATGGCCTCGGCGTCCACGGGCGCCTCGGCCGGGCGGCTCACCAGCACCACATCGACGCTGGTCTGCTCGACGGGAGCCGGGGCGAACTGGCGGCTCGCCACCACCCCGATCACCACCAGATGCAGCAGCAGCGCCAGCGTCCAGGCGAGCCAGTGCCGGTGGGCCCCGCTGACCGGGGCGTACTGGATCGGATCGCTCAGGGTGCTGGACATGGCCACCGGCCTCCCGGGTCAGCCCTGCTCGCCGAGCCGACGCTCGATGGCATCCATCAGCAGGCCGGCGATGTCGGTGCCGCGCTGGTCATCGATCTCGCGCACGCAGGTGGGGCTGGTCACGTTGATCTCGGTGATGTAGTCACCGATCACGTCGAGGCCGACGAACATCAGCCCCTTCTCGCGGATCACCGGCTGTACCTGCTCGATCAGCCAGTGGTCGCGGGCGGTGAGCTCGCGGCTGACCCCCGTGCCGCCGGCGGCCAGGTTGCCGCGGGTCTCACCGGCCATGGGCACCCGGGCGAGGCCGTAGGGCACCGGCTCGCCGTCCACCAGCAGGATCCGGGTGTCGCCCTCGGAGATCTCGGGGATGTAGCGCTGGGCCATGATCTGGCGCTGCCCGCGATCGCTCAGCATCTCGATGATGGACCCGAGGTTGCGGCCCTCGGGGCGCACGTGGAAGATCCCGCTGCCGCCCATGCCGTCCAGCGGCTTGAAGATCACGTCGCCGTGCTCGGCATGGAAATCCCGCAGCACGCGCTCGTCGCAGGAGACCACGGTGGGGGTGCAGCAGTGGGGGAACTGCTGGGCGAAGAGCTTCTCGTTGCACTCCAGCAGCGCCTGGGTGGGGTTGACCACCAGCACGCCCTCGCGCTCGGCGAAGCCCAGCAGGTAGACGGCATTGAGGAAGTGGCCGTCGACCGGGGGATCCTTGCGCATCAGGATGACGTCGAGCGTCGCCAGGGGCTCCGCCTCGGGCTCGCCCAGGTCGAACCAGTGCCCGGGGTCGCGATGCACGTCGAGGCGGCGCATCCGACCGAAGGCGCGCCCCTCGCGCAGGAAGAGGTCTTGCTGCTCCAGGTAGTGCAGCGACCAGCCACGATCCTGGGCGGCCCACAGCATGGCCAGGCTGGTGTCCTTCTTGTAGGTGAGGTCGGCGATGGGATCCATCACCACGCCGACCTTCAAGGGGCGATCGCTCATCGGGCAGGGCTTCCAGGGTTCAGGGAGTGGATGCCCGCAGTATGCCGCAGGGCCCGGGACAACACCAAGGCGCTCAGGGGTCCTCCTCTCCCTCGCCGCTCGGCGCCAGGCGAATCCCGCCGGGCTCCAGGAGGATCCGCCGCTGCTTGTAGAGCCGCCCGATGGCCTGCTTGAAGGCGTTCTTGCTCACGCCCAGGCGCGCCTTGATCTCCCCCGCCGGGGAGGCGTCGCCCAGCGGCAGGTAGCCACCGCTCTCACGCAGGGCCTTGAGCACCTGCTCCCCGACCACGTCGATCCGCGCCGGGCCCGGCGGCAGCAGTGACAGGTCCAGGCGACCGTCGTCACGGCGCCGCTTCACGTAGCCGGTGAGCCGCTGGCCACGGCGCAGCGGCCGGTTCACGTCGTCGCGGTAGAGCAGTCCCCAGAACCGCTGGTCCACCGCCACCTTGTACCCCAGGTCGGTCGCCTCGGCGATCACCAGTGCCACCTCGTCACCCGCCGCCAGGCCCTCGGCCTCGTCCGCCAGGAAGCGGTCGAGGCGCTGAGAGGCCACCGGCCGGCCCTGCTGGTCCTCGTAGATCATCACCAGCACCCGCCGGCCGACGCTGGGGCGGAAGCGCTGCTCGCCGTAGGGCAGCAGCAGGTCGCGGGGATGCCCCCAGTCGAGGAAGGCGCCCGTCTCGTTCACGGTCACCACCTCGAGGTAGGCCACCTCACCGACGGCGGCTCGAGGGGCGCGAGGGGGGCGTGCCGCGGCAGGGCGCGACGAGGGGGAGCGCGGCGGGCGTCGGTCGCGGGAATCGGACATGGCGGGAATCCAGTGGTGGGTGGAGGATGGCCGTGACGGCGCGCGGGGGTCAGAGGTCCCCGAAACGGTACTGCAGCAGCGACAGGGCCACCACCGGCGCGGTCTCGGTGCGCAGCACGCGCGGCCCGAGGGCGAGAGGCGCGAAGCCGGCGCCACGGGCGGCCTCGACCTCAGCCTCGGCGAGCCCGCCCTCCGGGCCGATCAGCAGGGCGGCGGTGGCGGGGGCCTCGGCCTCGGCCAGGGCGCCGTCGGTGCCGGGATGCAGCACCAGGCGCAGCGCCTCGTCGCGACCGGCGAGCCAGTCGGCCAGGCCGGTCGGGGGGTGGACGGGCGGCAGGGTCGCGCGGCCACACTGCTCGCAGGCGCTGGCGGCCACGGCCTGCCAGTGCGCCAGCTTCTTCGCCTCGCGCTCGCCCTTGAGGCGCACGTCGCCGTGATCGGTGTAGAGGGGGGTGATGGCGGCCACTCCGAGCTCGACCGCCTTCTGGATGGCGTAGTCCATGCGATCCCCCTTGGAGATCGCCTGGCCGAGGTGCACCGACAGCGGCGACTCGCCGCGTCCGCGCTCTAAAGCCTCGAGGCGCGCCACCACCCGCTTGCGGGAGGCCTCGACGATCACCGCCCTGGCCTCCTGGCCGGCGCCGTCGAAGAGGCGCAGCTCGGCCCCCTCGCCCAGCCGCAGCACCCGCGCCACATGGCGGGCCGGCCCCTCGGGCAGAACGACGTCGCCGCCGACGTGGAAGTCGGCGGCGACGTGGATGCGCGGCGCCTTCATGGGCGGCAATCGCTCATGGTTACGGCCCCCGGCTTACTGGGTGGCCTGCTCGCCCGACGCCTGGGCCTGCTCGGCCTCGCGCTTCTTCTTCTGGGCGTAGATCGCCTCGAAGTTGACCGGCGCCAACATCAGCGGCGGGAAGCCGCCCCGGTTGACCAGGTTGTCGATGCACTCGCGGGCATAGGGGAACAGCACGTTGGGACAGAAGGCGCCCAGGGTATGGTCGAGCTGCTGCCCCTCGATGCCGCCGATGCGGAACAAGCCGGCCTGCTCGACCTCGGCCAGGAAGGAGGTGGTGCCCTCCTCGCTGTGGGTGACCTGGGCGGTAACCTTGATCACCACCTCGTAGAGCCCTTCACCGACCTGCTGGTGGGTGGTGTTCAGGTCCAGGCCCACCTTGGGCTTGAACGGCTGCTGGAAGATCGCCGGCGAGTTGGGGGCCTCGAAGGAGAGGTCCTTGACGTAGATGCGCTGCAGGGCGAACTGCAGCTGCGGCTTGTCCTGCTGGCCGGACGCCTGGCCGTTGGCGCCGGCGTTCTGGTTGTTCTCTTCCGCCATGGGAAAGGTCCTTTATCCGGTGAATACGTGACGGCGATGCGTCGCTGGTGCGTGCTGCCTATTTCTTGACGACCGGCAGGCCATCCGCCTGCCACTGGGCCATGCCGCCCCGGAGCTTGAGCACGCGCTCGAAGCCCGCCTTGGTGAGCTTGGCCTGGGCGACGCCGGCACTCTGGCCGTGCTTGCAGGCCACGATAATCGGCTTGCCCTTGAACTTCTCGAGTTCGCGCATGCGCTCGTCGAGCTTGCTCTGGGGAATGTTGCGCGCGCCGGCGATGTGGCCCGCCTTGAAGTCATTGGCCTCGCGCAGGTCCACCACCACGGCGTCCTCGCGATTGACCAGCTGAGTGGCCTCGCCGGAGGTCACGCCTCCGGTGCTGCTGTTGCGGACCTCGTAGGCGACCCAGGCGGTCAACACCACCAGGAAGGCCCCCACCAGCAGGGGATGATTCTGCACGAATTCGAACAGCTGATCGATCATGGGTTCGGCTAACTCTTTTTCGGGTGCTCGGTGAACGGGGCCGGCCAGTCGCGGCGGCGGACAGTATACACGAAGCCGCGTCGCGCCGCGGCCCGGACGCCGGCCAAAATGACGTCCGGCGGTGCCGTGCGATATGATGCCGCAAGCAGATGCAAGTCGCGACCCTGGTGACGGCCCGTGCGGCTGCCGGGAGCGACCACGACAACGAGGCCCTCCCCATGACCGAACCCCGTACCCCGCGTCCGGTAGCCCTTATCATCCTCGATGGCTACGGCCACAACGAATCGCCCGACGACAACGCCGTCCTCGCCGCCCGCACGCCGGTGATGGACCGCCTGTGGCAGGAGCAGCCCCACACCCTGATCCATACCGACGGGCGCTTCGTGGGCCTGCCGGATGGCCAGATGGGCAACTCCGAGGTCGGCCACATGAACCTCGGCGCCGGGCGCATCGTCTACCAGGACTTCACGCGCATCACCAAGGCCGTCGAGGACGGCGAGCTGGACACCATCGACGCCCTGACCGCGCCGATCGATGCCGCCGTGGCCGCGGGCCAGGCCGTGCACCTGCTCGGCCTGCTCTCGCCGGGCGGCGTCCACAGCCATGAGGAGCACATCCTGGCCATGGCCGAGATGGCCGCCCGCCGCGGGGCCCGGCGGATCCTCGTCCACGCCTTCCTCGACGGCCGCGACACGGCACCGAAGAGCGCCATGGCCTCGCTTGAGCGCACCAATGCCCGCCTCGCCGAGCTGGTGGGCCCCGAGAACGGCTTCGTGGCCTCGATCATCGGTCGCTACTTCGCCATGGACCGCGACAACCGCTGGGACCGCGTCGAGAAGGCCTACCGCCTGATCACCGAGGCCGAGGGCGAGTTCACGGCACAAAGCGCCGAGCAGGGCCTCGAGCAGGCCTACGCGCGCGGCGAGACCGACGAGTTCGTCACCGCCACCAGCATCCGTCCCGACGGCGCACCGGTGGCCATGGCCGACGGCGATGCCGGCATCTTCATGAACTTCCGCGCCGACCGGGCCCGGGAGCTGACCCGCGCCTTCGTCGAGGACGGCTTCGCGGGCTTCGAGCGTCGCGTCCGGCCGGCGCTCGCCGCCGAGGGCCTGGTGATGCTGACCCAGTACGCCGCGGACATTCCGGCCCCGGCCGCCTTCCCCCCGGCGGAGCTCGTCAACACCCTGGGCGAGGTGATGGAGAAGCGCGACCTCACCCAGCTGCGCATCGCCGAGACCGAGAAGTACGCCCACGTCACCTTCTTCTTCTCCGGCGGCCGCGAGGCGGAGTACCGGGGCGAGACCCGGGTGCTGGTGCCCTCCCCCCAGGAGGTCAAGACCTACGACGAGAAGCCCGAGATGAGCGCCGTGGAGGTCACCGACCGCCTGGTGGAGGCCATCGATTCCCACCACTACGACCTGATCGTCTGCAACTATGCCAACGGCGACATGGTCGGCCACACCGGCAACTTCGACGCCGCCGTCAAGGCCATCGAGGCCGTGGACGCCTGCGTCGGCCGGGTGGTGGAGGCGATCCAGCGCGCCGGGGGGGCCTGCCTGGTGACCGCCGACCACGGCAACGCCGAGCAGATGATCCACCCCGAGACCGGGGCGCCCCAGACCGCGCACACCACCTTCGAGGTGCCGCTGGTCTACGTCGGCCCCCGCCCGGCTCGGCTGCTCGACGACGGCCGGCTCTGCGACATCGCGCCGACCCTGCTGACGATGATGGACCAGCCGATCCCCGAGGAGATGACCGGCCGCGTGCTGATCGAGTTCGACTGAGCCGGGCCGAGGAGCCAGGGAATGGCGACCGCTGGCGCGACCCCGTCAAGCAGCCTGCCGGGCCGGGTGCCGGGCCTCGTCCTGGCCGTGTGCCTGATCCTGGGCCTGACCCTGGGCATGATTTCGACGCTTCCCGCCGCGCCGTCCGAGCAGGAGGCCCAGGCGCGCCTCGACGCCCTCGGCGAGGAGATCCGCGCCGCCTCCGGGCGACTCTCCACCACCCGGGAGGCCCGTGACGAGGCCAGCGACGCCCTGCGCGAGGTGGAGACCGCCCTGGCCGAGACCCACCGCCGCCTCGACGCCCTCCAGGCCGAGCGCCGCGACCTGAATGACGAGATCGCGGACCTCGAGGCGCGGCGCGAGGCGCTCGCCGACGAGCGACGCGAGCAGGTCGAGGCGCTGAAGGTCCAGCTCGACGCCTTGTACCGCCTGGGCCTCACCCCCCAGCTCAAGCTGCTGCTCAACCAGGACGACCCGTCCCGGCTCGACCGCCTGCAGCACTACCTCAACCGCCTGGCGCGCGCGCGCCACGAGCGGCTCGACGCCCTGAAGCGCCTGGATGCGGAGCTCGCGGACACGCGCCGGGCCCTGGAGCAGCGCGGCGAGCGACTGGCGGCCGTGGCGGAGGAGCTGGCCGAGCGCAGCGCCGACCTGGCCGACCAGATCCAACGCCGCGCCTCGCTGGTGGCCGAGCTGGACGAGCGCTTCGCCAGCGAGGAGGCGCGGCTGGCGACCCTCGCCCAGGACCGCGCCCATGCCGAACGGACCCTGCGCGAGGTGCAGGAACGGCTGGCACGCCTCGAGCGCCCGCCCCCCTCCACCGCCATCGAGCAGACCCGGGGGGACCTGCCCTGGCCGGTCCAGGGGCGCATCGTCTCTTCCTTCCACAACGGCGAGGGCGTCCACCTCAACGGCCTGCTGATCCGCGCCGCCGAGGGCACCCCCGTCACGGCCGTGCATCCGGGCCGGGTGGTCTTCGCCGACTGGATGCGCGGCTTCGGCAACCTGCTGATCGTCGACCACGGCGACCAGGTGATGACCCTACATGCCCACCTGCAGCGCTTCACCACCGGCGTCGGAGCCGAGATCTCCCGCGGCGAGACGCTGGGCGCGGTGGGAGCCAGCGGCGGCCAGGGCCAGCCGGGCCTCTACTTCGAGGTGCGCCGGAACGGCGAGCCCATCGACCCGCGGAGCTGGATCGCCGGCCGGCCGTGAGGCCGGCTATTCCATAGATGCCGGGCCGCGAGCTATGCTGGGCTGCCCTCACCGGAACCGCGAGAGTCTGCATGCCCCTACGTCCCGCCGCACGGCCCACCGTGATGCACCGCCTGGTGTCGGTGCTGCTGCCGACCGCCCTGCTGGCCATCGCCCCCCTTCCCGTCGCCGCCCAGGACGCGTCGAGCCAGGACGATGCCCTGCCGGTGGCCGAGATCCAGGCCTTCGCCGAGGTGTTCGAGCGCATCAAGCGCGCCTACGTGGAGGAGGTCGAGGACAAGGAACTGCTGCGCAATGCCATGCGCGGGATGCTCAGCGAACTCGATCCCCACTCCACCTACCTGGACAGCGAGG
This sequence comes from Halomonas aestuarii, assembly GCF_001886615.1. Lineage (NCBI taxonomy): Bacteria > Pseudomonadati > Pseudomonadota > Gammaproteobacteria > Oceanospirillales > Halomonadaceae > Halomonas > Halomonas aestuarii. Next base: position 1,776,594 of record NZ_CP018139.1, on the reverse strand, counting down.
AGTTCGAGAGCCTGCGCGAATCCACCCAGGGCGAGTTCGGCGGCGTGGGCATCGAGGTGGGCATGGAAGACGGCCAGCTGACGGTGATCACGCCCATCGACGACACCCCGGCCTTCCGGGCCGGCCTGCAGTCCCGCGACCGGATCCTGCGCATCGACGACACCCCCACCGACCGACTCTCGCTGCAGGAGGCGGTCAACCTGATGCGGGGCGAACCCGGTACCCAGATCCGCCTGACCATCCTTCGCCAGGGCGAGAATGCCCCGAGGGAGGTCACCCTGACCCGTGAGGTCATCCGCACCCGGAGCGTGAAGAGCGAACTGCTGGAACCCGGCTATGGCTACCTGCGGGTCAGTCAGTTCCAGAACCGCACCGGCCAGCAGGTGGTCGACGCCATCCGACAACTGGAGGACGACGGACCCCTCGACGGCCTGGTCCTCGACCTGCGCAACAACCCAGGCGGGGTGCTGCAGGCCTCGGTGGACGTGGCCGACGCCTTCCTCGACAGCGGGCTGATCGTCTACACCGAGGGCCGCCTGCCGGACAGCGAGATGCGCTTCTCCGCCGGTCGCGAGACCGCGGCCCCCGACGTTCCCCTGGTGGTGCTGATCAACGGCGGCAGCGCCTCGGCGGCGGAGATCGTCGCCGGCGCCCTTCAGGACCAGCGCCGCGGAGTGGTGATGGGCACCCAGAGCTTCGGCAAGGGCTCGGTGCAGCAGATCATGCCGCTGGGCAACGGAGAGGGGCTCAAGCTGACCACGGCGCTCTACTTCACGCCCGATGGCCGCTCGATCCAGGCCCAGGGCATTGCCCCGGACGTGGAGGTGATCCGCGGCCGCCTCGAGGTGGCCGAGAGCAGCAACCTGGACGTGCGGGAATCGGACCTGGCCGGCCACCTGCGCGCCCCGGACGCCCAGCGCGCCACCAGCGAGGTGAGCCAGCGGCTGCGCGAGGACTACCAGCTGGGCGAGGCCCTCAACCTGCTCAAGGCCCTCAACGTGCTCAGCCAGCGTCGCGGCGGCTGACCGGCCGACAGGAGGCCGGCAGGCGGCCGCGATGGCCGGTCGCCTGCTGCATCAGCAGCCGCTTGACCGGCCCGAGCCGGTCCACCCCGGAGAGTCCCAGGTTGCGCGCCAGCGTCAGGGCCGGATGGCGTGCCCCGAACAGCAACCGGAAGCCGTCCATCAGCGCCAGCATGGCCGCGTTGTCGCCGCGGCGACGACGGGCGTAGCGCGCCAGCACGTGCTCGTCGCCGGGCGACAGCCCCCGGCGGCGCCCCTCGACCACCTCCTCGGCCAGCACCGCGGCATCCATCAGTCCCAGGTTCACCCCCTGGCCCGCCAGCGGGTGGATGCTGTGCGCCGCATCCCCCACCAGGGCGAAGCCCGGCCGCACGTAGTGCTCGGCGTGACGCTGGATCAGCGGCACCGCCAGGGCCCGGTCGACCACCGTCACCTCCCCCAGGCGATGCTCGATGGCCGCGCCCAGCGCCCGGCCGAGATCGTCCGCGGTCAGGGCCGTCAGGCGCTCGGCCTCGGCCGGCGTCGTGGACCACACGATGGAGCAATGGCCGTCGTCGCCCTCGATGTTCAGCGGCAGGAAGGCCAGCGGCCCCGTCGCCAGGAAGACCTGGCGCGCCACGCCGCCATGCCCGAGGCGCGTCCGCACCGTGGTGACCACCGCCACCTGGCCCGTGTCGCGCTCGCTGACCGCGATGCCGGCCTTCTCGCGCAGCGCCGACCTGGCACCGTCGGCGGCCACTACCAGGGGGGCCTGGAGACGGTCGCCATTCTCCAGCACGACCGTTCGCCCATCGTCGAGGCCGGCCACCCGGGCGCCGAGCCGGACCGTGACCGTCGGCAGGTCGGCCAGGCTCGCCTCCAGGGCGGCCAGGGTCACGTCGTTCTCGACGATATGTCCCAGCAGCGGCACCCCGGCCTGGTCCGCCGAGAAGTTCACCTCCCCGCTGCCCTCGCCGTCCCATACCTGCATGAAGCGGTAGGGGCTGACCCGGCGGGCGGCCATCCCCTGCCAGGCGCCCAGCCCCTCCAGCAGCTGCCGGGAGACCGGGGTCAGGGCGCTGACGCGCATCGAGGGCCGCCCCTGCCCCACGGCGTCGGCGTCGAGCGGGGCCTTGCGGGCATCCAGCAGGGCCACCGATAGCCCTGCCCGACCCAGCAGGCAGGCCAGGGCGCTGCCCACCATGCCGCCACCGACGACGATCACCTCGAACGGCGTCGGCACGCGTCCCTGTTCTTCGCTCATAGCGTCTGCTCCTCGTGATGGCCCCGATGGCCATGCTGTCCGTTCACCCTGTGGATGCCCACGCGTCGCCCCTTGTGACTCCCGCCCTGTCCGTCAGGCTCCCGGATTCCCGTCCCTATCGTTCCTGCCACTATCTTTCCAGTCCCATGGCCCGACGCGCCAGGGTGCGGCGCAGCGGACCCACCAGGTTCAGGCCGACGAGACCCGCCGCCCGGGCATGGGAGAGCACCGGATGGTCGAGGCCGAAAAGCCGGATCAGGCCGTCGCTGAAGCGGATGACGTCATCACGGTCACCGTCGCGGCGTCCCTCGAAGTCCTGCAGCACGGCGGGGCTCCCCGGTGCCTCGCCCAGCTCACTGCCGGCCTCGATGGCCGCCACCAGGTCCATGACCCCGCGCAGTGCCAGATTGAACCCCTGTCCGGCCACGGGATGCAGCGAGTGGGCCGCATTGCCGAGGACGGCCAGGCCCGGTCGCACGGTCTCCCGGGCCGTGATCAGCGAGAGCGGGTAGGCATGTCGGCGGCCGACCCGGCGAAAGTGCCCGACGCGGTCGCCGAAGGCATGCTGAAGCTCGGCCAGGAAGTCACCATCGGAAAGCGACAGGCGCCGACCCTCCTGGCCGCGCTCATGGGTCCACACCAGCTCCATGGCCTGGCCCGGGAGGGGCAACAGGGCGATGGGGCCCTCGGGGGTGAAGCGCTCATAGGCCACCCCACCGTGGGGGCGGCTGACCTCCACGCTGGCGATCAGCGCCACCTGGTCGTAGGGCCGCTCGCGGCTCTCGATCCCCAGGCGCTCCTTGAGCCCCGAACGACCGCCGTCGGCCAGCACCGTCAGGCCGGCCTCGAGCGCGCTGCCGTCGGACAGCCCCAGTCGGTACCCCTCGGCCCGGGGCTCGATCGCCTCCACCGTCGCCGGGCAGTGCCAGGCGAGCGGCAGCTCGCCCAGGCGGCCGTGCAGGACCCGACCCATCCAGGCATTCGGGATCACGTGGCCCAGCGCCTCGACGCCGAGCTCCGCGGCGCGCATCCGGGTCACGCCCAGGCGACCCCGCTCGCTGACATGGATGGTGCGGATCGGCGACGCCATCTCGGCCATCGCGTCCCAGACGCCGAGGGTCTCGAAGTGTCGCGCCGACCCGCTGGCGATGGCGCTGGCCCGGGCATCGAAGCTGGGCTGCCAGGGCTCGGCCAGCTGCCGGTCCAGCGGCGCCGCCTCGATCACCGCGACCTTGAGGCCCGTCCGCTCGACCTGGGAGGCCAGGGCGCAGCCCAGGCTGGCCCCCACCAGGCCGCCGCCGATGATGGCGATATCCACCCGCTCTTGCCGCGTCGAGGTCATGGTCACCGTCCTGAAGTTTCGTAACGTACATTACATAAAGGCATCGGGCGCCTTCCTCGCCCTGGTCACCCGGTGACCATCAGGGCCTCGATATCGGCCACCCGCTTGGGCACGGCCGAGGTCAGCACCTCGTGTCCCTCGGGAGTGACGGCCACGTCGTCCTCGATGCGGATGCCGATGCCCCGGAAGGCCTCGGGGAGATCGTCGTCGGCGGGCACGTAGAGCCCGGGCTCCACGGTGAGCACCATGCCGGGCACCAGGGTGCGAGGCTCGCCCTCGCGGCGGTACCCCCCCACGTCGTGCACGTCGAGGCCCAGCCAGTGGGAGGTCGAGTGCAGGTAGAAGCGCTTGTAGCTGCCGTCGTCGATGCGTGCCTGGACGTCGCCCTCCAGGAGCCCCAGGGCAACGAGACCGGCGGTGAGGTCATGCACCACGCCTTCGTGGATCGCCGCCAGGGTGACGCCGGGGCGGACCGACTCGACGGCCCGCTCCTGGGCGGCCAGCACCACCTCGTAGAGGGCCCGCTGGGCCTCGGTGAAGCGACCGTTCACCGGGAAGGTGCGCGTGATGTCGCCGGCATAGAGGTCGAACTCGGCGCCGGCATCGATCAGCACCAGCTCCCCGTCCCGAAGGGGGGCGTGATTCTCGATGTAGTGCAGCACACAGGCATTGATGCCGCCACCGACGATGCTGGCATAGGCCGGGCCGCTGCCGCCCTGCCAGCGGAACTCGTGCTCGAGCTCGGCCTGGAGCTGACGCTCCACCAGGCCGGGGCGGGAGGCCCGCATGGCGCGCACATGGGCCCGGGCGGAGATCGCCCCGGCATGGCGCATCAGCGTAAGCTCCGCCTCGCTCTTGACCAGGCGCTTCTCGTGGATCAGCCCGGCGACATCGGCGAAACCCGTCGGGGCCACCGCGCCGCGGCGCGCACGCGAGGCCAGCTCGCCGCGCACCTCCTCGGCGAGCGCCAGGGCGCCGGCATCGTCCAGGGGGAGGTAGAGCACCTCGCGGCCATCCAGCAGCTCGGCCAGCCGCGCGTCGCGCTCGGCATTCTCGAAGGCCTGGTCGATGCCGTGTTCGCGCACGGCGCCCTCGGCGCCCAGGCGCAGGCCCGTCCAGGCCTCCAGCTCCGGGTCGCGATCCTGGCAGAACAGCACGCTCTCGCCGTCCTCGCGGCCGGGCAGCAGCAGCAGCAGCGCATCCGGTTCGGGATAGCCGGTCAGGTAGTGGAAGTCGCTGTCCTGTCGGAAGGGGAACTCGCTGTCCCGGGAGCGGGTGACCAGCGAAGCCCCCGGCAGCAGCACGGCGCAGCCGTCGGGCAGTCGCGCCATCAGGGCCCGACGGCGGGCGCGGTACTCGTCATTGGTGATCGGGGCGGGGCGGGGCAGGATCACGGGGTGCATCACGGCTCCTGGGTAGGGGGATGGGAGGACCGGGTCAGTGGTGCGTCGGCTCGTCGACCTGCTCGACCTGGGGCTTGCCGGGGTGCTGCTCGGTGTAGAGCAGCATGGCGGCCATGCGGGCATGCTCGGTGAGCGCGAAGAGGTCGTTCTCGTTCTCGGGGCTGTCCTCGAGGTCGGTCTCGATGGAGGTCAGGCCCTCGAGGTCCTCCAGGGCCTCGCGCAGGGCCGCCGACCAGGCTCGACGCGGCTCGTCCCCGGCATCGGCCACCACCTCGAGGAAGCCCAGGGTCCACTCCTGCAGGCCCTGGGCCCGCTCGGCGAGGGAGAACAGCTCGTCGGGCAGCAGCGGCTCGAAGTTGAGCTCAGCCGCCGAGAGGGCGTCGAGGGTCTGCCGCCGCCAGCCCAGCAGCCGTTCGGCACTGGACTCGTCGCGGGGCTGTTCGACCCCGAGGCTCAGGCAGACCTCCTCCAGCCAGGCCTCGGCGGTGATGTCGTGCAGGGCGAGGGAGGCGCAAAGACGACCGTCGAGGAAGGCCGGCGACTGCATGCTGCCGTGGAGCAGGAAGGTGTCGGCGATGGTCGAGAAGTCCTGGCGCTCGTTGATCAGTGACATGGCAAGATCCGTTGGTGGGGCCGCCGGGCGCGTTGACCGCCCGCAAACGGCTCTCTTATAGTGACTGGCATTCATCTAGAGGCCTTGATGTTAACGCATCGGCCCCTCGTGACGCGCATCTGGTGTGCACCCCCCTGCCACTGGCCCTTGCCGGAGCCTGCCATGACCGAGCCTACACGGCCGACCACCGAGATCACCCTCCTGGAGCGCAGCTACTCCATTGCCTGCCCCCCGGAGGAGCAGGACAAGCTCGAGCGCGCCGCCCGCTACCTGGACCGCGCCATGCAGGGCATCCACTCCCGGGGCCGGGTGATCGACCGCGAGAAGATCGCCATCATGGCCGCGCTCAACATCGCCCATGAGCTGCTCGAGGCCCTCGATGACCAGCGCGCCGGCGAGGCGAACCTCAACGCGCTCACGGCCCGCCTCGAGAAGGCGCTGGACGACGTCCCCACGCGCGGCGCCGGCGGGTAATCATCCCTTTGGCCCCGCCGGCGCCTCTGATAGGATGTAGGGGTTCCCTGGGGTGTTTGCCAGTCGTTATCGTCCCTCGAGCCTATGCGCAGTACCCAGGGGGCCAAATGCTAGCCGAACCCGTGTGCATGTCCGTGCGTCGGAAAGCCTGACGGTTCGGCTGCGGCCACCCACCTTGAACCACTGGGTTCAAGGGCCAGAACGACAGCGGCACTCTGGGGAACCCTCATCCGACATGACGCTCATGCAGGATACCGCCGCACCACCCCCGACCGACGATGACCGTCGCCGGCTGAGACGCGAACTGCGTCGCTGCCGACGCGAGCTCACGCCCCGACAGCGCCAGCAGGCGTCCGAGCGACTCTGCCGACGGCTTCGCCGTCTTCCCGAGCTCCAGCGCGCCCGTCGCGTGGCCCTCTACCTGCCCAACGACGGCGAGATCGACCCCACCCCCCTGATGCAGTGGCTCGAGCACCGCGGCAGCCGCGTGCACCTGCCGGTCCTGAAGCCGCTCTCCCGCAACCAGCTGTGGTTCGTGCACTACCACACCGGCACACCCATGGTGACCAACCGTTTCGGCATCCCCGAACCCGAGACCCGTCATGGGGCACACCGTGCGCGGCGAACGCCGGCCTGGGCCCTGGACCTGATCCTGCTGCCCCTGGTGGGCTTCGATGATCACGGCCAGCGCATGGGCATGGGCGGCGGGTTCTACGACCGCACCCTGGCCTTCACCCGACGGCCCGGGCCGAGACCCCGGCTGATCGGCCTGGCCCATGACTGTCAGCGGGTCGCAGCGCTGCCGGCGGCCCCCTGGGACGTGCCCCTGGATGTCATCGCCAGCGATGCTCGACTGATTCGTCCCTGAGCACCTAGGTGCCCGCATACGACGACGGCCGATGCAGAAGCATCGGCCGTCGTCGTCAGGCATCGACCGGCAGGGTGATCCCCCGCCGTCATCGGGAGGCCTCAGCCCCCGCCAGCGCCTGGGCATAGCCGGTCGCCACGACCCCGATGCAGAAGACCAGCACCAGGGCCATGACCAGATCAGGCTTGCGCTTCATTGTGGTGGACTCCCTTGATGACAGGACCTCGAGGGTCCGTCGAGGACGTTGTTATGGTGTCGCCACGGCGTCCGTGACAATGCCATGACTATAGGGCTCGTGCCTGCGTATGACAACCAGCATACTTCGAGCGTTACATTTCTCAACACTCTGGCGACCCCGGCTACACGGATAGTCAGCGCTCACTCGCATGCGCCGGGCTCGCCGGGCGTCAGGCCATGAAGAGCCGATACGCCGGATTGTCGCTCTCCTTCCAGAAGCGATAGCCGATGGCGTCGAAGTACTCCTCGACGTGGGTGCGGTCGTCGTTGGGCACCTGCATGCCGACCAGCACCCGGCCATAGGCGGCCCCGTGGTTACGATAGTGGAAGAGCGAGATGTTCCAGTCATGGGGCAGGTGGGTGAGGAAGTTCATCAGCGCGCCGGGGCGCTCCGGGAACTCGAAGCGGTAGACCTCCTCGTCGAAGTGCTCCCGCGGCCGGCCACCGCCCAGGTGGCGGATGTGCAGCTTGGCGAGCTCGTTGTCGGTGAGGTCCTCCACCGGGTAGCCGGCGTCGCGCAGTCGGTCGATCACCGCCTGGCGATCCTCGCCGCCGGGCTTCACCTGGACCCCGACGAAGATGTGGGCATTCTCGGGGTCCGCGTAGCGATAGTTGAACTCGGTGACCATGCGCTTGCCGATGGTGCGACAGAACTTCTTGAAGCTGCCGGGTCGCTCGGGGATCGTCACGGCGAGGATCGCCTCGCGCTGCTCGCCCAGCTCGGTACGTTCGGCGATGTGCTGCAGGCGATCGAAGTTGGTGTTCGCCCCGGAGTTGATGCAGACCAGCGTCTGGTTCTCGGCACCGGTCTGCTGGATGTACTTCTTCAGGCCGGCCAGCGACAGCGCCCCCGAGGTCTCGGCGACCGCCCGAGTATCCTCGAAGATGTCCTTCACCGCGGCGCACATCTCGTCGGTGTTGACGGTGATGACGTCATCGATCAGGTCGCGAAGGATCGAGAAGGGGATTTCGCCAATCTGCGCCACGGCCACGCCCTCGGCGAACACCCCGACCTGGTCCAGCACCACGCGCTCGTCGGCCGCCAGCGCCGCCTTGAGGCAGGCGCTGTCCTCGGATTCCACGCCGATCACCTTGATCTCGGGCCGCAGGTACTTGATGTAGGCGGCCATGCCGGCGATGAGGCCGCCGCCGCCGACCGGCACGAAGATGGCGTCGATCTCGCCCCCATGCTGGCGCAGGATCTCCACGGCGATGGTGCCTTGCCCCGCGATGACGTCGATGTCGTCGAAGGGCGGGATATAGGTGTAGCCGTGCTCGGCGATCAGCTCCTGGGCATGCGCCGCCGCCTCGGCGAAGGCATCGCCCTTGAGCACCACCTTCGCGCCCCGGGCCCGCACCGCCTGGACCTTGATCTCCGGGGTGATGCGCGGCATGACGATCACCGCCTTGACACCCATCAGCTTCGCCGCCATGGCCAGGCCCTGGGCATGGTTGCCCGCGGAGGCGGCGATCACGCCCTTGGCCTTCTGCTCATCGTCGAGCTGGGCCATCTTGTTGTAGGCGCCACGTATCTTGAAGGAGTAGACCGGCTGCAGGTCCTCGCGCTTGATCAGGATCTGGTTGTTGAAACGACGGGAAAGGAAGGGGGCCGGCGAGATGGGGGTTTCCCGGGCGGCCTCGTAGACCCGGGCCTGGAGAATCTTCTTGACGGTAGCTTCGAGCATCCTGATATCCCAGAAGTGACGCGAGGGGCACCGTGAACGGCGCCGCGAGGAACCCTTATTGGTAGCATTCCGGCGGCCGTGGCGTCCAGCATCCATCGGCGCCATGGCCTATAATGGCGCCGCATTCGCCACCCACCAGACAGCGAGCACGACATGACCCAGGACGAACTCAAGGACGCCGTGGCCGCCGCCGCCATCGACGAGATCCGCCCGCACCTCGGGAACGATATCGTCATCGGCGTCGGCACCGGCTCCACCGCGGACCGTTTCATCGACCGGCTGGCCGAGCTGCGCGGCGACTTCCGCGGTGCCGTGGCCAGCTCCGAGGCCAGCGCCGAGCGCCTGCGTGGCCACGGCATCGATCTCTACGAGCTCAACGAGGTGGGGACGGTGCCCGTCTATGTCGATGGCGCGGACGAGGTGAATGCGCACCTGCACATGATCAAGGGCGGTGGCGCGGCCCTGACCCGCGAGAAGATCGTGGCGGCCTGCGCCGAACGCTTCATCTGCATCGCCGACGGCTCGAAGAAGGTCGCCACGCTGGGCGACTTCCCGCTGCCGGTCGAGGTGATTCCCATGGCGCGTTCCTACGTGGCCCGGGAACTGGTCAAGCTGGGGGCCGATCCGGTCTATCGCCAGGGCGTGGTCACCGACAACGGCAACCAGATCCTGGACTGCTTCGAGTTCATGATCGAGGACCCGGTCGCCATGGAGGCGCGCCTCAATGCGATCGTCGGCGTGGTCACCAACGGGCTCTTCGCCGCCCGGGGCGCGGACCTGCTGCTGCTCGGCACCGACCGGGGCGTGGAACGGCTGCTGCCGGCCTGACACTCGCCGCGAAGTAAGCTTTCACTCCGGCTTCAGGAGCCTCTCCAGGCCCGCCAGGGTCCGCTCGAGGGCCCCCCGGTTGGCGGTCACCACGGCGCGTCCGGCCTCGGCCAGACGCCGACGCGCCGGCGCGTCATCGAAGAGTCGCACCAGGGTGTCGGCCAGCGCCTCGGCATCGGCCACCTCCGTCAGGGCGCCTGCCTCGCGCATCACCTCGGCCACGTCGCTGAAGTTGGCCAGCTCCGGGCCGGTGAGCACCGGCACGCCCATCGCCGCTGGCTCCAGCAGGTTATGGCCGCCGATGGGCACCAGGCTGCCACCCACGAAGGCCAGGTCCGCCGCGCCATAGAGCGCCAGCAGCTCGCCCATGGTGTCCCCGAGGTAGACGGCGGTCGCGTCCCGAGGCCACTCGTCGCGGGAACGGCGAGCCACGGCGAGGCCCGCCTGGCGGCACAGCTCCGCCACGGCCTCGAAGCGCCGGGGATGGCGCGGCACCAGCACCAGCAGGGCCTCGGGCAGGCTCCGTCTCAGGCGCGCATGGGCGTCCAGCAGCCGCTCATCCTCGCCCGGGTGGGTGGAGCCGGCCACCCAGACGGGCCGTCGCCCCAGCCGGTCACGCATGCGCTCACTCACCGCCCGGGCCTCGTCGTTGACGGCGAGGTCGAACTTCAGGCTCCCCACCACCTCGCTCCGTTCGGCGGGCATGCCCAGGTCATGGAACCGCCGGGCATCGTCCGGGGACTTGGCCGCCAGCCAGGTCACATGCCCCAGGGCATCCTTCATCAGGGGACCCAGGCGGCGGTACCCCCGGAAGGCCCGGGGCGAGAGCCGGCCGTTGACCACCCCCACCGGCACCTCGGCCCGGTCGCAGGCGGCCAGCAGGTTGGGCCACAGCTCGGTCTCGAAGAAGATCGCCAGGGCCGGGCGCAGGCGGGTGACGAAGCGGCGCGCGGCGCCGGGGAAATCCAGCGGCACGAAGTGATGGCTCACTTCGCCTGCAGTCCTTTCTTCACCTGGGGTCTTTGACAACGCCAGCACCCGCTGGGCCCCGGTGGCGGTCATGGTGGTGACGACCAGGCGATGGCCAGGCCAGCGTTCAACGAGCGCCGCGATCAGCGGCCGGGCGGCCTGCACCTCGCCCACCGAGGCGCAGTGCAGCCAGATGACCCGCTCCTCCTCGCGGGAGCGAGGGATGAGGCCCAGCCGCTCACGGCGATCGCGTCCGGGGAGCTGCTCGCGCCAGACCCTCGACCAGACCAGCGGGGCAAGGAGATAGAGGGCCGCCGAATAGGCTCGGCGGGCCCAGGGGGGCGAGACCGCCATCAGGTCTCGCGGTCGAGGATGGTGGAGATCATCGCAGTCGTGGAGACGCCGTCCTCGAAGCCCAGCACCTTCACCTCGCCCCCCGCCTGGCGCACGGCCTCGCCGCCGGCGATATCCTCGGGCCGGTAGTCACCGCCCTTGACCAGCACGTCGGGCAGCACGGCCTCGATCAGGCGCTGGGGGGTGTTCTCGCCGAAGGGCACCACCCAGTCGACGGCGCCCAGGCCAGCCAGCACCTGCATGCGCCGCACCAGGGGGTTGATGGGGCGCTTGGGGCCCTTGAGGCGGCCGATGGAGGCGTCGTCGTTGACGGCCACCACCAGGCGGTCGCCGAGACGGCGGGCCTGCTCCAGGTAGGCGACATGGCCGGCATGCAGGATGTCGAAGCAGCCGTTGGTCATCACCACCCGCTCACCGCGGGCCTGGGCGGCGCGCACCGCCTCGATCAGCGGGGCCTCCTCGATGACCCCGAACTCGGCCAGCTTGTCGCCGTGCAGGGCGGTATAGAGCTCGGCGATGGACAGTGTCGCGGTGCCTGGCTTGGCCACCACCAGGCCGGCGGCCAGGTTGGCCAGGGTCATCGCCTCGGGGAAACCGTGCCCGGCGGCGAGGGCCAGGCCCAGCACGCCGATCACGGTGTCGCCGGCACCGGTGACGTCATAGACCTCGCGGGCCCGGGTGGGCAGGTGCAGGGGATCATGACCCTCGCGGATCAGCGTCATGCCCTTCTCGCTGCGAGTGATCAGCAGGGCCTCGAGCTCGAGCTCGGCGCGCATCGCCTCGCCGCGGGCGGCGAGCTCGGCGTCGTCCCGGCAGTGGCCCATGACCGCCTCGAACTCGCCCAGGTTGGGGGTGATCACGCTGGCCCCGCGGTACCGCCGGAAGTCGCTGCCCTTGGGGTCCACCAGCACCCGCTTGCCGGCACCCCGGATCAGCTGGATCAGCTCCTCGACCCGGTTCAGGGTCCCCTTGCCGTAGTCGGACAGGATCACCAGGTCGCAGTCGGGCAGGGCCGCCTCGACCTGGGCCAGCAGCCCCGAGGTATCGACGTCGCCGAGGCCCTCCTCGAAGTCTAGACGGATCAGCTGCTGGTTGCGGCTCATCACCCGCAGCTTGGTGATGGTGGGAATTCCGGGGCTACGCGCGAAGCGAGTGTTCACTCCGGCATCCTCGAGCCGGGACACCAGCCGGTCAGCGTTGTCGTCGTCCCCCACCAGGCCGGCCAGGGCGGCATGGGCCCCGAGGGAGGAGATGTTGAGGGCCACGTTGGCGGCGCCACCGGGGCGGTCCTCGGACTCGTCGACCCTGACCACCGGCACTGGGGCCTCCGGCGAGATACGCGAGGTGCCCCCGTGCCAGTAGCGGTCGAGCATCACGTCGCCCACCACCAGCAGGCGGGAGTGCTCCAGGGCGGTCAGGTCAAGCTTCATCGGGGGACTCCGTCTCGATGGGGGACTCGGATTGGGCCAGCAGTGCCTCGAGGCGGTCGATCACGTCCTCGGCACGAATCAGCGACATGGCATCGGGATGGCGGACCCGCTGGCCCCAGGGAAGGTCCGCGGGTGACTTGTGCAGATAGGTGCGCACGGCGTCCGGGTAGCGGTCGACCACGAACGCCCGCCACAGGTAGGGGCCCGCCCGGTCGGGATTGGTCGTGGCGTAGAGCCCCACCACCGGGGCCCCCAGGGCATTGGCCATGTGCACCGGCCCCGAATCCGGGGCGATCACCGCGCGGGCGTCCCGGATCAGGGCCAGCAGCCCCTTGAGCGAGGTGTCGCCGATGACGTCGGTGACCACCTCGGGGGGACAGAGGGCCCGGATGCGCTCGCCGAGCTCGCGCTCCTGGGTGCTGCCGCCGCCGGTCAGCACCGTCGTCAGGCCGTGCTGGCGCCAGGCATGCTCGATCACCGCCGCATAGCCCTCCGCGGACCAGTTGCGGAAGTTGCGCAGCCGGGGGTTGGCGCAGGGGCTGATCAGCAGGTAGGGCGCCTCCCCGGTGATGCCGCGCGCCTCCTCGACGGCGGCCTCGGGCACCGGCAGATCCCAGGTCAGGGAGAGATCCTCGACGCCCAGCAGGCGCGCGAAGTCGAGGTAGGAGTCGAGCACGTGGGCGTGCGGATGGGGCGCCAGCTGCCGCTGGGTGAACCAGTGCTGGGCATCCTTGGCGCGGGCCTTGTCGTAGCCCACTCGCAGGTCGGCCTTGAGCCCGAGGGAGAGGACGCTGGCGCGCAGGGCCTGCTGCATGTGCAGCAGCAGGTCGAATCGGGTATCCGAAAGCTCGCGCCACAGGGCCCGCATGCCGGCAAGCCCGGTCGACTTGTCGTAGACGACGAACTCGACCCCGGAGAGGCCCGCCAGTAGACTGTGCTCGCCCTTGCCGACGATCCAGGTGATCCGCGCCTCGGGCCACTGGCGCTGCAGGGCACGCACCGTAGGCACCAGGTTACAGACATCACCCAGGGCGGAGAGGCGCAGTACGCAGATGTGCTGGGGCCGGTCGGGCAGAGGATGCTTCATGCGGTTGGCAACGTATCGAGCGGGAAAGACTTGCATTCTATATGATGCGGACAGTTTATGTGACGCCGGCCGGCCGCCACAAACCGCTGCGCCCATCACGCCTGACTGCTTCGAGCCCGACCGCTGGCGTGAGGCCGGCCGGGTCACCGGCGAGGCCCCGGGCCGCGGCGCCAGCCTCTTCCTGGATGCCGGTGAGGGCGCCGAGTGGGTCCTGCGCCCCTATCGCCGCGGGGGACTGATCGCCCGGGCGAGCGACGCCCGCTACCTCTGGACCGGCCTGGAACGGACCCGGGCCTTCCGCGAGTGTCGCCTGACCGCCCACCTGCACGACCGCGGCCTGCCGGTGCCCCGCCCGGTGGCGGCCGGGGTGACGCGCCATGGCCTCACCTACGAGGCGGCCCTGATCACCGTGCGGATTCCCGGCGCCCGTGCCCTGGCCGATCTCCTCGTGCGACAGCAGGCCGATGACGCCCTGCTCGACCGGGTCGGCGCCACCGTGCGCCGCTTCCATGACGCCGGCCTCGACCATGTCGACCTCAACGCCCGCAACCTGCTGGTCGACCCGAAGGGCGAGGTCTGGCTGATCGACCTGGACCGCTGCCGACTGAGGCGGCCCGGCCGGTGGCAGGAGGCCAATCTCGCGCGCCTGCAGCGCTCGCTCGAGAAGTTCGACGCCGCCGGCGCCATGGCGGCCATCCGCCGCGGTTACGACAGGGCGTCGGCGTAGACTGCCACCAGGCCTTCCACATGGCGCTCCAGGGTGAAGTGCGCCTGCACGCGCCGGCGTGCCGCCTCCCCCAGCCGCCGCCTCAGCGCCTCGTCGCCCGCCAGCTCGGCCAGGGCCTCGCCCCAGGCCGCCGGGTCGTCCGGCGTGGCGAGGCGTCCCGTCTCGGCGTCGACCAGTTCGGGAATGGCCCCGCTGTCGCTGCCCACCACCGCCTTGCCGGCGGCCATGGCCTCGATCACCGTGAGCCCGAAGGCCTCGTTGCGTGAGGGCACGCAGACGATGTCCAGCGCCTCGAACAGTCGCGGCAGGTCGCGACGGAAGCCGGCGAAGCCGATCCGGCCCTCCAGGCCCAGCGCGTGGATCCGGGCGCGCAGTTCCTCCACGAAGGCCTCGTTGCTGCCCTCGGCGGCGCTCAGCCCCCCGACCAGCACCCCGTGCCAGGCCAGTTCCGGCCGATGCTCGGCCAGCCAGGCCAGCGCCTCGACCCAGCCTCGCTGCCCCTTGCCCGGGGTCAGTCGCCCCGCCAGGCCGATCGCCACGGCGCCCTCGGAAAGGCCGAGGGCCTCGCGCATCGCGGCCCGTTCGTCGTGGGAGAAGCGCGGGGCGTAGGGCGCCGGGTCGATGCCCAGGTAGAGGCGCTGGATGCGTTCCGCCGGCAGGGGGAAGGCCGCCACGTTGCGCGCGCGGGTCGCCTCGCTGATGGAGAACACCCGGGTGACGCGGCCATAGGCCCAGCGGTGATAGGGATCCTTCTTGGGTCGGGTGACGCCCATGTGGTCGGTGAAGAAGAGCCTCAGCGACGGCCGCAGGGTCACCAGCAGGGCGCCCAGCCGCAGGTCGCTGGACTTGTGGCAATGCAGCACGCGGATCTCGTTCGCCTTCAGGTAGGCCAGCAACCGACCCAGCCCCAGCAGCGCCCGGCCTCGCGAGGCGACGGTCAACGGCGTGATGCCGGCCGCCTCGAGGCTCTCGGCCACCCGGGAACCGGCCAGGGCCAGGCCATGGGCCTCCCACCCCTGTCGCCTCAGCTCGGGTATAATGCGTGACGGATACATTTCCAGTCCGCCCCAGCCGTTCGAGAGGCAGATATGCATGACCTTTCGGGACACGAAGGTCTCCTTCATTGCGGTTGCGGGGCCCGGGAGCCCGGATGATGACACTTTCCCCTGCCAGGGACAGCGACCGCCCTCGCCTGCTGGTGGTGCGCAATGACAAGCTCGGCGACTTCATGCTGGCCTGGCCGGCGCTGGCCTGCCTCAAGGCGGCCGACCCGGCCCCCCATGTGAGCGTGCTGGTGCCGGCCTATACCGCGCCGCTGGCCAGGCAATGCCCGTGGATCGACGAGGTGCTGCTCGACCCGGGCGAGGCGGCCGGCCGCGAGGGACGGCACGCCTTGCTGACCAACCTGCGCGCGGGCCGCTTCGACGCGCTGCTGACCCTCTTCTCCACCCCGCGCATCGGCTGGCTGGGATGGCGGGCCGGCATACCGCTGCGCCTGGCGCCGGCCACCAAGTGGGCCCAGGTATTCTACAACCGCCGGGTGACCCAGCGCAGGTCGCGCTCCGAGAAACCCGAATACCGCTACAACCTGGAGCTGGCCGAGGCCCTGCTGGACGAGCTCGCCCTCACGCCGCCGGCTCCCCCCGAGCCGCCCTACTGGCCGCTGCCGGCAGGCACCCGTGACGCCCAGCGGGCGCGCCTGATCGACGAGCTCGGCCTGGAGGCCTCGACGCCCTGGGTCTTCCTGCACCCGGGCAGCGGCGGCTCGGCGGTCAACCTCTCCCTCGACCAGTACGCGCGCCTGGTGGGCGCCGTCGAGTCACACCTGGCCGCCGGTACCCGGCCGAGCTGGGTGCTGACCGCGGGGCCGGGGGAGGAAGCGGCGGCCGACCGGCTCCGCGACCGGCTGGCCGAGGCGTCGCTCACCGCCTACCGGATGCCGGCCCGTGGCGGCATCGACGACTTCGCCCTGAGCCTCTCGGCCGCCGACCTGTTCATCGCCGGCTCCACCGGCCCGCTGCACATCGCCGGCGCCCTGGACCGGCCGACGGCGGGCTTCTATCCCTCACGCCGCTCCGCCACCCCTCTGCGCTGGCAGACCTGCAATGCGCCGGCCCATCGCCTCGCCTTCTGCCCCCCGGAGGGCGCGGGCGAGCGCGACATGTCGAGCATCGATCTGGACGCCGCGGCGAGCCTGATCGCCGAGCGCCTGCCGCCCCTCCCGACCCGCGAGACGACGCCATGACGCCCATCACCGGAATCATCATCACCCTCGACGAGGCGGAGAACATCGCCGACTGCATCGCCTCGCTGCGGCCGGTCTGCGACGAGGTCATCGTCGTGGACTCGGGCAGCCGGGACGATACCGTGGCCATCGCCGAATCCCTGGGCGCCACCGTCATCCACCAGCCCTATCTCGGTGACGGGCCCCAGAAGGCCTTCGCCGTCCCCCGGGCACGCCACGACTGGATCCTGGCCCTGGACGCCGACGAGCGGCTCGACGAGGACGCGGTCGCCGCGATCCGCTCCCTCGCCCTGGACGACCCCGACAAGGCGTATCGCTTCAACCGCCGGAACTTTGCCGGGCACCACTGGATCAAGGCGGCCGGCTTCTACCCCGACCCGGTCACGCGGCTCTACAACCGGACCACGTCCGGCTACCTGCCGAAGAAGGCCCACTCCTCCGTGCAGGCCCCCGCCACCGTGGACACGGGCAGCCACATCCGGCACTTCACCTACCGGGACCTGTCCCACTGGATCACCCGCATCGACCAGCTCTCGAGCCGTGATGCCTGGGCCATGAAGGAGCGGGGTAAGGGCCCCTCGCCCTGGCGCCCCACCCTGCATGCCGCCAGCGCCATGATCAGGAAGCTGATCCTCAAGGGCGGCCTGTTACAGGGCACGGATGGCATGACGGTGGCCATCACGACGGCATTCCATGCCTACATGAAGTATGCGAAGTTGAACGAACTCCACGAGAACGAACGGGCCAACGCCTCCTCGGACCATGCCTGACGCGGCAGTGCGACTTCGTCATCCCCGCTGGTGGGCCCTGCTCGTCATCGGGCTGTGGCTGGGCTATGCCCTGGCCATGGTGACCCGACTGCCCACCTGGGCCCTGCCCCTTGTCACCGTCGGCTGGCTGGTCCTCGCACGCTGGCAGCGCTGGGGGGCGCCCGCTCGCCCCCGGCCGGTGGCACGGGTCTGGCCATGGTCGCTCGTTCCCCTGGTCCTGTGGGGCCTGTATGTCTACCTGGTCGCCAGCTTCGGGGAGGTCGACCTCGGGGCGGTGTTCTTCCATCTTCAGGCCGGCATCTCGGAACACGGGGGCGGCGAGCGGATCATCTCCGCCCTTCTCCATACCCTGGCCATGCTCCTGCTGCTCGTCGCCTTCACCTGGCTGGTGCGGGTCGACCATCGCTGGCGACCCGCGGAGCGCCTGCTGGCCATGGTGCTGCTGGCCGGCAACCCCATGCTCTATGGCCTCGGGCAGCGGGGTGCCGCCATCGTCACCGATGACGGGGCCTGGCTGGACCGTCAGTACGTGGCGCCGGTCATCCTCGATGCCCCCGCCTCGCCGCCCAACCTGCTGCTGCTCTATCTCGAGAGCCTCGAGCACACCTACGCCGACCGGGAGCGCTTCGGCGATGCCTATGCGCCCCTGGCGACCCTGGGCGAGCAGGCCATGGTCTTCGAGGGGGTACGCCAGCTCGACAACACCGGCTGGACCATGGCCGGCATGATCGCCAGCCAGTGCGGCACGCCGCTGATGCCGGCGGGCCTGCTTCACGACAGCCAGTTCGAGCCGCTCGGTAAGGTCGTGCCGGGCGTTGACTGCCTGGGGGACCTGCTCGCCGAACGGGGCTACGCCCTCTCCTTCATGGGCGGGGCCAGCACCAGCTTCGCCGGCAAGGGCGTGTTCTACCGCGATCATGGCTTCGACCGGGTGATGGGGCGGGAGGAGCTGGAGCCGCGCCTCGAGGAGCCCGACTACGTCAACAGCTGGGGCCTGTACGACGATACCCTCTATGACCTCACGGTCGAGGAGATTCGCCGGCTGGAGCGGCAAGGCGGGCCCTGGGGGCTGGTCAACCTCAGCATCTCCGGCCATGCCCCCCACGGCTATCCGGCGCGCGCCTGCCGGGAGCGCCAGGGCGAGTACGACGGCACCGATATCCTCTACTCGGTCGAGTGCTCCGCCTGGCTGGTCCGCCGCCTGGTGGAGCGACTCCGGGACGAGGGGCTCCTGGACAACACCCTGGTGGTGGTCGCCAGCGACCACCTCACCATGCGCGTCTCCGCCTGGGAGAGCCTGGTCGCCGAACGGCGGGAGAACACCTTCATGCTGCTGGGCGAGGAGATCGAGCCGCGCCGGGTCAGGGTAGAGGCCTCGACCATGGATGTGCTTCCCACCATGCTCGAGGCCATGGGGTTCGTCATCGACTGGCACCGGGCCGGGCTCGGCGTGTCGCTGCTCTCGGGCGAGCCGACGCTGGTCGAAGCGCACGGGCTGGAGACCCTGAACACCCGCCTGAGGGAGGAGACGGCCCTCCAGGAGCGCCTGTGGAAGGGACTGGAGCCCCCGCAGCCCCCGGAGGGCCTGGCTGCAGGCGAGTCGGTCGTCGAGCAGATCCTCGAGTCTCCCGGGGAGATGCCCGTCGAGACCCTCGATGAGCTGCCCTAGGCCGTCGTCGCCAGCACCGCCTGAAGGACCCGCTCGGGCGCGAGCTGTTTCAGGCAGTTGGTGTGGCCGAGCGGGCAGGTGCGCTGGAAGCAGGGCGAGCAGTCCAGGGCAAGATAGTGGATCTCGGCCAGGTTCGTCAGGGGCGGCGTGTAGGCCGGTGACGACGAGCCGTAGAGGGCCTGTATCCGGGTCCCCACCGCCGCGGCCACGTGCATCAACCCGGAGTCATTGGTCACTACCTGCCGGCAGTCGCCCAGCAGGTCGACGGCGTCCGCCAGCCGGGTCCTGCCGCACAGGTTGTGGGCATGGGGCAACCCCTCGACGATCACCTCGCCGGCGTCGACGTCCTTGGGCCCGCCCAGCACCCGGACCTCGAACCCCTCGCCCACCAGGGCCCTGGCCAGCTCGTGGAAATACACGAGGGGCCACTGCTTGGCGGGGCCGTACTCGGCCCCCGGCATCATGCCGATGGCCGGGCGGGACGACAGCCCCAGCGCGATCCGCTGCTCGATGAGGTTGTCGATATCCAGGCGCAGGGCGGGACGGGGAAGGGCGAAGTCGCCGGCGTCGGCCTCCTCCCGGGGCAGGCCCAGCGCGACGAAGCGCTTGACGGTCTGGTCCAGCGTCGCCTTGTCGAGGACGCGGCGATCGTTGAGCAGCCCGTAGCGCTGCTCGCCGGTGAAGCCGGTCCGCCGGGGGATGCGCGCCAGGAAGGGCACCAGGGCCGATTTCCAGGAACGCGGCAGCACGATGGCTCGGTCGAAGCGCCCCCGCAGGGAGCGGGCCAGCTGCCGCCGGCTGGCCAGGCCGAACTGGCCGTGACCCACCTCGAGCCCCGCCACCTCGTCGACCTCCTCCATGCGCTCGAGGATCGGCCGGGACCAGGTCGGCGCCACGACGCCGATGCGGCAGCCCGGCCGGCGTGCCTTGAGCGTTTTGAACAGGCTCTGGGCCATGACCATGTCGCCGACCCAGGAGGGGCCCACCACCAGGATGCGCTCCCCTTCCCCGACGGCCTGCCGTCCGGCTTCAGCCATTCAGCCACTCCAGGTAGGCGCTCACCCCCTCTGCCACGGTGCGGAACTCGCGATCGTAGCCGGCCTCGCGCAGGCGGGAGATGTCGGCGCGCGTATAGCTCTGGTAGCGCCCCTTGAGCTCGTCGGGAAAGTCGATGTACTCGATCTCGCCGCGACCGTAGTGGTCGATGACCGCCTCGCCGATGGCCTTGAAGGGCTCGGCCCGGCCGGTGCCCAGGTTGAAGATGCCGGAGGCCTCGGGGTGGTCGAGGAACCACAGGTTCACGTCCACCACGTCCCCCACGTAGACGAAGTCGCGGCTCTGCATGCCGGCCTCGTAGCCATCCCAGGCGCCGAACAGGCGGAGGTTGTGGCCGTCACGGATCTGGGTGTGGTTGTGGTAGGCGACGCTGGCCATCTTGCCCTTGTGCTGCTCCCGCGGGCCGTAGACGTTGAAGTAGCGGAACCCCACTACCTGGCTGTCGAACTGGTCGTGGCGGGCCCGCACGTACTGGTCGAACAGCAGCTTGGAGTAGCCGTAGACGTTGAGGGGCTTCTCGTGTTCCGGGGCCTCGTAGAACACCTCGCTGCCGCCGTAGGTAGCCGCCGAGGAGGCATAGATGAAGGGAATGCCCTCGCGCTGGCAGAAGTGCAGCAGCACCTTGGAGTACTCGAAGTTGTTCTCCAGCATGAAGCGACCGTCCCACTCGGTGGTGTCCGAGCAGGCCCCCTCGTGGAAGATCGCCTCGATGGGGGGCAGGTCCGACGCCTCACCGGCCATCGCCGCCTTCACCCGGGCCAGGAAGTCATCCTTGTCCAGGTAGTCGCCCAGCGTGCAGTCGGCGAGATTGACGAACTTGGTGCCGTCGCTGAGGTCATCGACCACCAGGACATCTTCGCGGCCACGGGCATTGAGCGCCTTGACCAGATTCGAGCCGATGAAGCCGGCCCCGCCTGTTACTACGATCATGGGAATCCTCTCGTCTCCGGGCCTGCGCCTATAACCGATGTGCCTGTGATTGTATACTTGACGGCTCGTGAATTCATGGCCAACGGTGCTTCCAATGACACAGTCGACGCCAGACGTGACAACCTTCCAGGGCCTGATCCTCGCCCTGCAGCAGTACTGGGCCGAACAGGGCTGCGTGATCCTCCAGCCCCTGGACATGGAGGTCGGTGCCGGCACCTTCCATACCGCTACCTTCCTGCGCTCCATCGGGCCCGAGACCTGGAACGCTGCCTACGTGCAGCCCTCCCGCCGCCCCACCGATGGCCGCTACGGCGAGAACCCCAACCGCCTGCAGCACTACTACCAGTTCCAGGTGGTGATGAAGCCCTCCCCCGCCGAGCTTCAGGAGCTCTACCTGGGATCCCTGAAGCGCCTGGGGCTCGACCCGCTGGTCCATGATATCCGTTTCGTCGAGGACAACTGGGAGTCCCCGACCCTGGGCGCCTGGGGGCTCGGCTGGGAGGTCTGGCTCAACGGCATGGAGGTGACCCAGTTCACCTACTTCCAGCAGGCCGGCGGCCTGGAGTGCTACCCGGTCACCGGCGAGCTGACCTACGGCCTCGAGCGCATCGCCATGTACCTGCAGGACGTAGACAGCGTCTATGACCTGGTATGGACGGTGGCACCGGACGGGTCGAAGGTGACCTATGGCGACGTCTACCTGCAGAACGAGCGCGAACAGTCGGCCTACAACTTCGAGCATGCCGACGTCGACTTCCTCTTCGCCTCCTTCGATCACCAGGAGCGCGAGTGTACCAAGCTGCTGGATGCCAGCCTGCCGCTGCCCGCCTACGAGCAGGTCCTCAAGGCGTCCCACACCTTCAACCTGCTGGATGCCCGTCACGCCATCTCGGTCACCGAACGCCAGCGCTATATCCTGCGCGTGCGCACCATGGCCCGTGACGTGGCCCAGGCCTACTACCAATCGCGCAAGGCCGCCGGCTTCCCGCTGGCTCCCGAGGCCCTGCGCCGTGAACTACTGGCCGACGAGCCGCTTGCCGAACAGGGAGATGTCTGATGGCTGCCAATACCCTACTGGTCGAACTGGGTGTCGAGGAACTGCCGCCGGGCGCCATCGATGAGCTGTCCGACGCGCTGGCCGAGGGCATCCGCCGTGGCCTGACCGAGGCCGACATCGACGCCGGGGAGGTGCTCGCCTACGCCACCCCCCGTCGCCTGGCCGTGCAGATCCGGGAACTGGCCGACAAGCAGCCCGACCGCGAGGTCGAGCGCCGTGGCCCGGCCCTGGCCGCCGCCTTCAAGGACGGCCAGCCGACCCGGGCCGCAGAGGGCTTCGCGCGCTCCTGCGGTGTCGCCGTCGACCAGCTGATCCACCTGGAGACCGACAAGGGCACCTGGCTGGGCTATCGCGAGCAGCAGCAGGGAGAGGCCACAACCACCCTGCTGCCCGGCATCGTCGAGCAGGCCATCGGCGCCCTGCCGGTGCCCAAGAACATGCGCTGGGGGGCCTCGCGCGTCGAGTTCTCCCGCCCCGTCCACTGGCTGGTGATGCTCTACGGGAACCAGGTGGTCGAGGCCGGCGCCCTGGGCCTTGAGGCCGGTCGCACCACCCGCGGCCATCGTTTCCATGCGCCCGAGCCCATCGAGCTGGCCCATGCCGAGGATTACCTCGCGGCCCTGGAGGGCGCCTGGGTGCTGGCCGACCGTGACAAGCGCCGCGAGCGGATCCGCGAGCAGGTGCTGGCCGAGGCCGAGGTCCAGGAGGCCAATGCGGTGATCGACGAGGACCTGCTCGTCGAGGTCAGCGGCCTGGTGGAGTGGCCGGTGGCCCTGACAGGCAGCTTCGACGAGCGCTTCCTCGAGGTGCCCCCCGAGTGCCTGATCTCGTCGATGAAGGCCAACCAGAAGTACTTCCACCTGCTGGATGAGGAGGGCCGACTCAAGCCCCTGTTCATCACCATCTCCAACATCGACAGCGCCGATCCCGAGCAGGTGATCCAGGGCAACGAGCGGGTGATCCGCCCTCGCCTGGCCGACGCCGCCTTCTTCTACGACACCGACCGCAGGCGGTCCCTGGGCGACCGTGCCCCGGAGCTGGCCGGCGTGGTGTTCCAGAAGCAGCTGGGCAGCCTGGCCGACAAGGCGCACCGCAACGCCGCCGTGGCCGCCTTCATTGCCGGCAGGATCGATGGCGACGTGCACGACGCCCGGCGGGCCGCGGAGCTCGCCAAGTGCGACCTGGTCACCGAGATGGTGCTCGAGTTCCCCGAGCTCCAGGGCATCATGGGGCGCTACTATGCCGCCAACGACGGTGAGCCCGGCGAGGTGGCCCAGGCCCTCGAGGAACAGTACCTCCCCCGCTTCGCCACCGATGCGATCCCGCAGAGCCGGACCGGCCTGGCGCTGGCCCTCGCCGACCGCCTCGACACCCTGGCCGGCATCTTCGGCATCGGCCAGCGCCCCAGCGGCACCAAGGATCCCTTCGCCCTGCGCCGTGCGGCCATCGGCGTGATCAACATCCTGGTCAAGGGGGAGCTGGACCTCGACCTCCGTGAGCTGCTGGAGCTTGCCGCCGCCCAGCATCAGGAGCTTCCCTATGCCGAGGGGCTGGTCGATGAGGTCCTGACCTACATGCTCGATCGCTTCCGCGCCTGGGCACGTGACGAGGGGATCGGCACCGAGGTCTACCTCGCCGTGCGCGCCCGGCCGGTGACCGAGCCGCTCGACTTCGCCCGCCGGCTGCGTGCCGTACAGGGGTTCGCTCGCCGGGAAGAAGCCGCTGCCCTGGCCGCCGCCAACAAGCGTGTCTCCAACATCCTCGCCAAGCAGGCGCACGACGTCGACATCCGGGTGGATGCGGACCGGTTGCAGGAGCCCGCCGAGAAGGCGCTCTACGAGGCAATAGAAGCGTGCCGTGACCGGGTGATGCCGCTGTTCGCCGAGGCGCGCTACAGCCAGGCCCTGGATGCCCTGGCGACCCTTCGCGAGCCGGTGGACCACTTCTTCGACCAGGTGATGGTCATGGCCGAGGATCCGGCCGTGCGTCGCAACCGGCTGGCGCTGCTGGCTGGTCTGCAGGCTCTTTTCCTCGAGGTGGCGGACATCGCCCTGCTACAGCAGTAGTAGCGAGACCTTCGCCCTCGAAGAGACGTGAACGAGGCCGACGAGCGATCGTCGGCCTTTTTCATGCCCGTTTCATGTCCGGGATGTTTCACGTGGAACATCCCGGGCGTCGCGCTCGATGTCAGGCCACGTTCATATCCCACAGTCCACGCTGGGATCACCGCCCCCTTGGCAGGCGATGTTCCACGTGAAACACTCCTGCCAGCCCTCCCCTTCTGCTGACCAACGGGTCCGACCGATGCCGCAACCCTCAAAGCTCGTCATTCTCGACCGTGACGGGGTCATCAACCATGACTCCGATGCGTACGTGAAGTCCCTGGACGAATGGGTGCCCTACCCGGGCGCCATCGAGGCCATCGCCAGGCTGAGCCGCGCGGGATGGACCGTGGCCGTCGCCACCAACCAGTCCGGCATCGCCCGCGGCTACTACAGTGAGGCGGTGCTGGACGCCATGCATCGCCGACTCCGCCACCTGGTGCAACAGGCCGGCGGCGAGATCGCCCATATCGCCTACTGCCCCCACGGTCCGAATGACGGCTGTGACTGCCGCAAGCCGCTGACGGGGCTTCTAGAGCAGATCCGGCAGGCCCTGGGCCTGGAGACCCTGGCCGGCAGCTGGATGGTCGGCGACAGCCTGCGGGACCTTCAGGCCGGCCAACCCATGGGATGCCATCCGGTTCTGGTCAGGACCGGCAAGGGGCATCGCACGGAGGAAAAGGGAGAGGGCCTGGACCAGGCCAGGGTCTTCGATGACCTGGCCACCTTCGTGGACTGGCTGCTGTCCACGGAGCAAGTCCCTGGTCGGTGATGGATGCAGGAGGCGGCTGGACGCATCCCCCAAACGCGACGAGGCCGGCTTTCAAGTAGCCGGCCTCGTCGTTTGCTGTCGGTGTTCCACGTGGAACATCCGGGCGATGTCAGATGTCCAGGTTCGCCACAAGGGCGTTGCGCTCGATGAAGTCACGCCGCGGCTCCACCTCGTCGCCCATCAGCGTATTGAACATCATGTCGGCCGCCACCGCATCCTCGATGGTGACCCTCAGCATGCGGCGCGTCTCGGGATCCATGGTGGTCTCCCAGAGCTGATCCGGGTTCATCTCGCCCAGCCCCTTGTAGCGCTGGATGGAGAGGCCGCGCTGGGCCTCCGCCATCAGCCATGCCAGG
The DNA here is from genome assembly GCF_001886615.1 of Halomonas aestuarii. Lineage (NCBI taxonomy): Bacteria > Pseudomonadati > Pseudomonadota > Gammaproteobacteria > Oceanospirillales > Halomonadaceae > Halomonas > Halomonas aestuarii. The sequence goes on along the minus strand of NZ_CP018139.1, from coordinate 1,751,355 downwards.
GCATCATAGAAGCTAGCCACGGTCCGCTTTCGCTCGCCACGGGCCACGTAGCCCCCCTCCTCCAGCAGGCCATCCAGGGTTTCCCCCAGACTTGCCATGGCCCGGTAATCGGCACTGGTGAAGAACTCGACACCCCAGACATAGTCGGTGGTGACGCCATGGGCGGTAAGCGACACCGCCGGCAGGAAGAAGCCACGCTCGCCATCCTGCTCGAGGCGGAAGGTGTAGCGCGGCCCGCCCTCGTAGGAGACCAGGGCATCCATCTCCTTCTGTAGGTAGTCGATCCAGTTCTGCATGGTGACCCGATCGCTCAGGCTCTGCTCGCCATCGAGATGGGCGGCATGAACGATCTTGCGCAACACCACATCGGGATAGACCCGTGACAGGCGGTCGATGCGCTTCATCACGTCGCGATACTGGTTGACGAGATCCTCGAGCTGGGCCCCGGCGATGCCGGGGGCATCGGCATTGACATGCAGCCGAGCCCCGTCGAGCGCCGTCGTCGTCAGATAGTCGATCATCGCCTGCTCGTCCTTCAGGTAGAGCTCCTGCTTGCCGCGCTTGATCTTGTAGAGCGGCGGCTGGGCGATGAAGACGTTCCCCCGCTCGATGAGCTGGGACATCTGGCGGAAGAAGAAGGTCAACAGCAGCGTGCGAATGTGCGACCCGTCCACGTCCGCATCGGTCATGATGATGATCGAGTGATAGCGCAGCTTGTCGGGGTTGAACTCCTCCCGACCGATGCCGCAGCCCAGGGCCGTGATCAGGGTGCCGACCTCGGCGGACGACAGCATCTTGTCGAAGCGCGCCTTCTCCACGTTGAGGATCTTGCCCTTCAGCGGCAGGATGGCCTGGGTACGACGGTCTCGCCCCTGCTTGGCGCTGCCGCCGGCCGAGTCACCCTCGACCAGGAACAGCTCGGAGAGGCTCGGATCCTTCTCCTGACAGTCGGCGAGCTTGCCCGGAAGGCCGGCGATGTCGAGGGCCCCCTTCCGGCGAGTCATGTCACGCGCCTTGCGTGCGGCCTCGCGGGCCCGAGCCGCGTCAAGCATCTTGTTGACGATGGCCTTGGCCTCATTGGGCTTCTCGATCAGGTACTCCGAGAACAGGCGCCCCATCTCCTGCTCCACCGCCGTCTTGACCTCAGAGGAGACCAGCTTGTCCTTGGTCTGGGCCGAGAACTTGGGGTCCGGCACCTTGACCGAGATGATCGCGGTCAGCCCCTCGCGGGCATCGTCGCCGGAGGTGTTGACCTTGGCCTTCTTGAGCAGGCCCTCGGCCTCGATGTAGTGGTTCAGCGAGCGGGTGAGCGCGGCGCGGAAGCCCGCCAGGTGGGTGCCACCATCCCGCTGCGGGATGTTGTTGGTGTAGCAGAAGATGTTCTCGGCGAAGGTATCGTTCCACTGCATCGCCACTTCCACGCCGACGCCATCCTCACGCTCGGCATTGAAGTGGAACACCGGGTTGAGCACCGTCTTGTTGGTGTTCAGGTGGTTCACGAAGGCCTTGAGGCCGCCCTCGTAGTGGAACAGTTCCTCCTTGCCGCTGCGCTCATCCATCAGGCGGATAGCCACGCCGGAATTGAGAAAGGAAAGCTCTCTCAATCGCTTGGCGAGAATATCGTAGTGGAATTCGATGTTGTGGAAGGTCTCGGAGGAAGGCCGGAAGTGAACGCGGGTACCACTCTGCTCCGTCTTGCCGACCACCGCGAGCGGGGAATCCGGCACGCCATGATGGTAGAGCTGCTCGAACACCTGGCCGGCTCTCCAGATGGTCAGCTTGAGCTCCTCGGACAGCGCGTTGACCACCGAGACCCCCACACCGTGCAGGCCACCGGACACCTTGTAGGAGTTGTCATCGAACTTGCCGCCGGCGTGGAGCACCGTCATGATCACCTCGGCCGCCGATACCCCCTCTCCTTCATGAATATCGGTGGGCACGCCCCGGCCATTGTCGGTGACGGTGATCGACTCATCGGGGTGAATAATCACCCGGATCTCGCTGCAGTGTCCGGCCAGGGCTTCATCGATGGAGTTGTCCACCAGCTCGAACACCATGTGGTGCAGGCCTGTTCCGTCATCGGTATCGCCGATGTACATCCCCGGCCGCTTGCGTACGGCATCCAGGCCCTTGAGGACCTTGATGCTCGATGAGTCGTAAGCCTGTTCGCTCATTGACTACTCCGTCATGAAGTCTGTCTGTCCATTGGCAGCACCTGCCCCTGGCCTGATTCGGAATGTTCCACGTGAAACATCGCCACCCGGGTGTCCGCCTGCCAGAGGCCCGCCAGGGCATCGGGGTCGACGCTGGTGATGAATACCTGGCATTGCATGCGTTCCAGCCACCTGCAGAACACACGCCGATGCTCGCTGTCCAGCTCGGCAGGCAGGTCATCGATCAGGTAGATGCAGGCCCGGCCGGTCAGCTGTTCGAGAAGGCGCCCCTGCGCCAGCTTCAGGGCGCTCACTACCAGCTTCTGCTGGCCGCGGGAGAGCACCTCCACCGCCGGCCGCTTGCCGAGACGGATACCCAGCTCGGCGCGCTGGGGTCCCTGCTGGGTAAAGCCCATCTGGTGGTCGGTGTCGCGCGCCTGGCGAAGGACCTCGCCCAGCTCGCGCTTGCGGTCCCAGCCTCGCGAGTAGCGCAGGGCCAACCCGGGAAGCGAGATCAATTCCCCCAGGGTGTCCTCGAACACGGGCAGGAAGCTGTCGATCCATTCCCGCCGCATGCCGTCCAGGTGCCCTCCCCAGAGCACCAGCTCCTGTTCCCAGGCATCCAGAGAAGCATCTGATATTCTACCATGCCTGAGAAGCGCATTCCGATGTTTCAGCGCGCGCCGGAAGCGTCGCCAGGCATCGAGGAAATCGTGTTTCACGTGAAACACGCCCCAGTCCATGAACTCGCGACGGCCGGCCGGCGGCCCCTCCAGCAGGCGGAAGGCGTCGGGGTTGATCAGCTGCAGGGGGAGGCATTGCACCAGACGCGAGACACGATCGAGGCGCTCCCCGGACAGGCGCATCTCCAGCTCACCGCCCTCGCGATGACGACGCACGCCGATGGTCACGGGCGGCTCGCCGACGAGCCGAGCGTGCAGCGTCATGGCGTCGGCGTCGTGGGCGATGGCATGACGCAGCTGGCGCGCGCGAAAGGAGCGCCCCATCCCGAGGACGTGAATGCCCTCGAGCAGGCTGGTCTTGCCACTGCCATTGGCACCGGTCAGGAGATTGATACGCGGCCCCGGCGCGAGCTCAACGGCCTGCAGGTTGCGCAGGCCGTGGAAGGTGAGGCGATCGAGAGACATCAGGAAGGTTCTACAGCGTCACGGCGGCACCTCTCGGGTGCCGCCAGACGGTGTCTCAGAGGCGCATGGGCATGACGACGTACATGGCGTCGCCACCACCGGGTTCTTCCATCAGCGCGCTGCTGTTGGGATCGGCCAGGGTCATCTGCACCCGATCCTCGTCAAGGACGCTGAGCACATCCACGAGGTAACCGACGTTGAAGCCGATCTCCATGGCCGGTCCACTGTATTCGATGGCCACGTTCTCCTCGGCCTCCTCCTGCTCGGGGTTGTTGGCCATCACCCGCAGGTTGCCCTCCTCGAGGTTCAGGCGCACGCCACGGTACTTCTCGTTGGAGAGGATGGCCGTCCGCGACAGTACCTGGCGGAGCTCCGCACGGTCGGCAATGAAGACCTTGTCGCCCCCGCGCGGCACGACCCGCTCGTAGTCGGGGAACTTGCCGTCCACCAGCTTGGAGGTGAAGGTGAAGTCACCGGTGTGGGCACGGACGTGGGTGGCGCCGAGGGTCAGGCTCACGGGCTCGTCACCGTCGTCGAGCAGGCGGACAAGCTCCATGACCCCCTTGCGAGGCACGATCAGCTTCTGGGAGGGCTCCACCTGGATGTCGGCGGAGCGTGAGCAGACGGCCAGGCGGTGGCCGTCGGTGGCCACCGTGCGCACCAGGTTGGTCCCCATCTCCAGCAGCATGCCGTTGAGGTAGTAGCGCACGTCCTGCTGGGCCATGGCGAAGGAGGTCGCGTCGATCAGGTGCTTGAGCGTGCCCCGGGGCAGGCTGAGCTCCACGTTGCCCTGGTCATCCTCGATGTTAGGGAATTCCGCCACCGGCAGGGTCGAAAGGGTGAAGCGTGACCGACCACTACGGAGAACGGCCCTCCCCTCTTCGAGGGACAGCTGGATCTCCGACTGGTCCGGCAGGGACTTGCAGATATCCATCAGCTTGCGAGCGGGCACCGTGGCGGACCCCGGCTCCTCCACCAGGCTGGCCGCGGTGCGCCCGATCAGCTCGACCTCGAGATCGGTGCCGGTGAGCGATACCTGATCCTGATCGACCTGGATCAGCACGTTGGAGAGTACCGGCAAGGTCTGGCGACGCTCCACCACGCCGGCAACCAGCGTCAGCGGGCGCAGCAGCGCTTCTCGGGAGATGGAAAATTTCATGTCGACTCCACTACTTGTCCTGGAGGGATTGAGGCCGGCGTCCCGACCGCTGGTGTTCCGTTCAGCTGGTCAACAGCCTCAGCAGATTCTTGTAGTCCTCGCGGATATCCGCGCTCTCCTCCTGCAGCGACTTCACCTTGCGGCAGGCATGCAGCACCGTGGTGTGATCGCGGCCGCCGAAGGCGTCCCCGATCTCCGGCAGGCTGTGATTGGTCAGTTCCTTGGCCAGCGCCATGGCCACCTGGCGGGGGCGGGCCACCGACCGCGAGCGGCGCTTGGAGAGCAGGTCGGACAGCTTGATCTTGTAATACTCGGCCACGGTGCGCTGGATATTGTCCACCCCGACCTGCTTGTCCTGCAGCGCCAGCAGGTCCTTGAGCGACTCGCGGATGAAGTCCTGGGTGATCGTTTTGCCCATGAAGTGGGAATCGGCGATCACCTTCTTCAGCGCCCCCTCCAGCTCGCGCACGTTGGAGCGGATCTTCTGGGCGATGAAGAAGGCGGCATCATGAGGCAGGTCCACCTTGGCCTGGTCGGCCTTCTTCATCAGGATGGCCACCCGGGTCTCCAGCTCCGGCGGCTCGATGGCCACCGTCAACCCCCAGCCGAAACGGGACTTCAATCGCTCCTCTACCCCACTGATTTCCTTGGGATATCGGTCGGACGTCAGGATCATCTGCTGGCCGCCTTCGAGCAGCGCATTGAAGGTGTGGAAGAACTCCTCCTGGGAGCGCTCCTTGCCGGCAAAGAACTGGATGTCGTCGATCAGCAGGGCATCGACGCTGCGATAGAAGCGCTTGAAATCGTTGATCGCGTTGAGCTGCAGCGCCTTGACCATGTCGGCCACGAAGCGCTCCGAGTGAAGGTAGACGACGCGGGCATTCTCGCGACGGGTCGCCAGGGCGTTGCCTACGGCATGCATCAGGTGGGTCTTACCCAGGCCGACGCCGCCATAGAGAAACAGCGGGTTGTATGCCCCGCCTGGGTTCTCGGAGACCTGGCGGGAGGCGGCGCGCGCCAGCTGGTTGGACTTGCCCTCGACGAAGGTCTCGAAGGTGAAGTTGGGATTGAGGCCGCTGTTGTGCTTGAGGCTGCCCTCCACCTGCACCTGGCGCTCGCCACGGCGCTGGTCGGCCCCCTCCTCCCGCAGCTGGTCGATCTCGCGCTCGTCCCCGACGTCGCCCCTGGGCGGCACTTGGACGGCCGGTGCCGCTGGCGCCCGCTTGGTGGCCGAGACAGGGTTGCCCAGCTCACGGGGCTGCGGATTCGGCGCTGCGGCGCGTCGACTGCCCACCGTCAGCACCACCTTGGGCGGCTTGGCCGGCGAGAGCTCGCGCATCAGTTCACTGATCCGCTTGGCGTACTTGTCACTGACCCAGTCGCGCACGAAGCGGTTCGGCGCCAGCAGGCGCAACTGGTTGGATTCCCCTTCCTCCGCCTGCAGCGGACGGATCCAGGTATTGAACTGCTGTGAATTCAGTTCATCCTGCAGGGTATCCAGACATTGTTGCCATAGAGCCAGTGACACGCGACCTCACCTTTGCATTGAAAACGACCGCCTATTGTATCGTTCGGGCTCCGGGTTATCCACATGACCACCCCGCCGCCTCACCCTGTGGAAAACCTGTCCTGATCAGTCGTCGCTTGGTCATGACCCGAGAGGCATCGGCGTGGACCCGAAGCGGTGAGCCCGTCGGGCAACGGAAGGGACACCACCACGGGAACCCGGCCCTTTTCCGCATCGCCCCCACCTTTTCCACAGCAAGATTTAACCTTCAGAACATTGATAATAAACAATTAATAAGAGTTGCCCACAATCTTCATCCCCAATAGTGACCACAGGAAGGGAGCGACCGTGACGACCTCGAGGCATTGGCCTCCAGGATCACGCGCCTTGCCGGCGGCGCAAAGAGGGCCGGAGCGCACGTAAGAATTGCACCCCGGGGCGCAAATCACTACAATTTCCGGTCTTGAATCGAATACCCCGGGTCCGATTGCGGCATCCGGATGTCTACGAGTGATCAAGTCATTCAGAAAACCACGTGGGAATAGCCAGTTATGAAACGTACTTTTCAACCGAGCGTCCTCAAGCGCAAGCGCGTGCATGGTTTCCGTGCGCGCATGGCCACCAAGAACGGTCGTGCCGTGCTGGCCCGTCGCCGTGCCAAGGGCCGCAAGCGCCTGAGCGCCTGATAGCGGCCCTCGCGTGTCCAGTCAGGGCTATCCCCGGCAGCTGAGACTGCTGACTGCCGGGGACTATCGACGTGTCTTCGAAACGGCTGCATACAAGGTCCATGGCAAGGGGCTGATGGCTCTGGCCTCGCCCAATGCGCTCGGCCACCCGCGTCTCGGCCTGATCTTCAGCAAGAAGAATGTGCGCAGGGCCGTCGACCGCAATCGCCTCAAGCGCCTCGTGCGTGACTCCATCCGGCTCCGACAGCACCAGCTTCCCGCCGTGGATATCGTGGTACTGGCAAGACGGGGAGTCCATGAACTGGACAACGACACCGTGCATCGCCAGCTCCAGGGGATGTGGCGTCGCCTTGAGCGCGAGGTGGGCAAGTCCACCCGCGAGTCGGACATGCACGGCAAGCGGAGCGCAGCCGCGCACCGCGAATGATGACCGGCCCCCCTGAGCGCCAGCGTATCCCGGAGCCTGCATGAGCATGAGCACCGCCCATCTCGCCGCGACCCTTCACGCCGACGCGTCGGATGCCACCGGCCTGTGTGCGTTATCCAGCCTGCCAACGGCAGGCTTTCGTGTATCTCGGGCGTGCGACCTGCGTTGCGCCATCGGAATGTTCACTACCCATCGGGCAGACTCCTCATGGACGTAAAACGACTACTCCTGCTGATTCCCCTGGCGGTACTCGCCTACCTCTTGATGGTCCAGTGGAATCAGGACTACGGACAGGTATCCCCTGAGCCGCAAGCTCCCGCCGTGACCAGCAGCGCCCCGGACGGCAACCGCCAGGCCGCCTCCGGCGGCGATGACCTCTCGGTCCCCGCCACCGCCTCGTCGGCGGACGACATGACCGGCGGGATCCCCGGTGAGGCCGACGCCCCGACGGGCAGCCGAGACCTGGTGGCCGTGGTGACCGACGTGCTGGATGTGCGCATCGACCCTCAGGGCGGTGACATCGTCTATGCGGCGCTGCCGGATCATCGCTTCAGCCTCGATTCCGAACGCCCCTACGTGCTGCTCTCCGACAGCGAGACCCGCAGCTATGTGGCACGCTCGGGCCTCCAGCTCGAGGGCCACGAGGGTCGCATCACCTTTACCCCGGAGGCGACCGACTACCGGCTGGGCGAGAACGACGACCGGCTCGAGGTCGACATGACCGCCGAGGTCAACGGGGTGGAGGTGATCAAGCGCCTCACCTTCGAGCGGGACAGCTACGCGGTCGACGTGGAGTACTTCCTGGCCAACAACACCGAGGAGCCGGTCACGGCCCGCTTCATCGGCCAGCTGGCCCGGGACAACAGCAGCGACCCCTCGAGCGGGCCGAAGATGGGCATGCGCTCCTACCTGGGGGCCGCCTACTCCACCCCGGAGGACCGCTACCTGAAGGTGGACTTCGAGGAGATCCAGGAAGGCGCCTTCAACAACCGCGACGTCGAGGGCGGCTGGGTCGCCATGATCCAGCACTACTTCACCTCGGCCTGGGTGCCGGCCCAGAACCAGCAGAACCTCTTCTACGCCACCACCGATAGCCGGGGGCGCAACGTGGCCGCCTTCGCGGGCCCGACCAGCAACGTGGCCGGCAACGGCGAGGCGACCCTGGCCGCGACCCTCTACATGGGCCCCAAGGTCCAGGATCGACTGGAGGCCGTGGCACCCAACCTGGAGCTGACAGTGGACTTCGGCTGGCTGTGGTTCATCGCCAACCCGCTGTTCTGGCTGCTCGACCATATCCATGACCTGATCGGCAACTGGGGCTGGTCCATCGTCCTGCTGACCATGCTGGTGAAGGCGGCCCTGTGGCCCCTCTCCGCCAAGGCCTACAAGTCCATGGCCCGCATGCGCAAGCTGGGCCCGGAAATGCAGCGTCTCAAGGAGCAGTTCGGCGACGACCGCCAGAAGATGTCCCAGGAGATGATGAAGTTCTACCAGAAGGAGAAGATCAATCCTCTGGGAGGCTGCCTGCCGATCCTCGTGCAGATGCCGGTGTTCATCGCCCTGTACTGGATGCTGCTGGAGTCCGTCGAGCTGCGCCACGCGCCCTTCATGTTCTGGATCCAGGACCTGTCGGTGAAGGATCCGTACTTCATCCTGCCGATCCTGATGGGCGCCTCGATGTTCGTCCAGCAGATGCTCAACCCGACCCCTCCGGACCCCATGCAGGCGAAGATCATGAAGATGCTGCCGATCGTCTTCACCTTCTTCTTCCTGTGGTTCCCGGCGGGCCTGGTCATCTACTGGGTGGTCAACAACTGCATCTCCATCATTCAGCAGTACACCATCACCCGCAGGATCGAGGCCGATCCGAGTATCGGCAAGGGCATGAAGACCAAGTAGCCGGGTCCCTTCCCGAGCCTACAGACCCCCGCCCCGGCGGGGGTCTGGCGTTTGGGGGGCTAGTGTTCAGGCCCCCCGCCCCGGACAATGTCCCCGTTCCACCAAACCGTCGAGCACAGGATCCGTCCATGACTGCCAGCCTCCATGATCAGGACACCATCACCGCCCTGGCCACCCCGCCGGGTCGCGGCGGCGTGGGGATCATCCGCGTCTCCGGGCCCGCGTGCGAGACGATCGCCGAGGCCGTGCTCGGCCACTGCCCTGCCCCTCGCCAGGCCCATTACGGCCCCTTCCGGGGCGCACGGGAGGTCATCGACGAGGGCATCGCGCTGTTCTTCACTGGCCCCCACTCCTTCACCGGAGAGGACGTGCTGGAACTGCAGGGGCATGGGGGGCCGGTGATCATGGACCTGCTGCTCGAGCGGTGCGTGCAGCTCGGCGCCCGGCTCGCGCGTCCCGGCGAGTTCTCGGAGCGGGCCTTCCTCAACGACAAGCTGGACCTGGCCCAGGCCGAGGCCATCGCCGACCTGATCGAGGCCAGCTCCCGGGGCGCCGCCGAGAACGCGCTGCGCTCCCTCCAGGGCGAGTTCTCTCGCCGGGTGGAGACGCTGGTCCAGCGGCTGATCGAGCTGCGCATGTACGTGGAGGCGGCCATCGACTTCCCCGAGGAGGAAATCGACTTTCTCGCCGACGGGCACGTGGCCGGCAAGCTGGCCGGTATCCAGAGCGACCTTGCCGAGGTGCGGGCCGCCGCCGGCCAGGGCGCCCTGATGCGGGAAGGGATGAGCGTGGTGATCGCCGGGCGACCCAACGCCGGCAAGTCGAGCCTGCTCAACGCGCTGACGGAACAGGACACCGCCATCGTCACCGACATCGAGGGCACCACCCGGGACGTGCTGCGCGAGCACATCCACCTGGACGGCATGCCGCTTCACGTGATCGATACCGCCGGCCTGCGCGACACCCCGGATGCCGTGGAGAAGATCGGCGTGGCGCGTGCCTGGGAGGAGATCGAGAAGGCCGACCGGGTGCTGCTGATGGTGGATGCCGCCACCACCGACGCCATCGATCCCATGGCCATCTGGCCGGAGTTCGTCGCTCGCCTTCAGGATCCCTCGCGGCTGACCCTGGTGCGCAACAAGATCGACGCCAGCCACGAATCCCCCGGCCTCGACACCTCCACAGAGAGGCCGGTGATCCGACTGTCGGCGAAGAGCGGCGCGGGAGTCGACAGCCTGAAGGAGCACCTCAAGTCGGTGATGGGCTTCGCGGCCACCACCGAGGGCCGCTTCTCGGCCCGTCGGCGCCATCTCGATGCGCTGGACCGGGCCGACAGCGCCCTGCGCAACGGCGAGGCACAGCTGGCCGGCCACGGTGCCGGTGAGCTGCTGGCCGAGGACCTGCGCGATGCCCAGCAGGCCCTCGGCGAGATCACCGGCGAGTTCAGCGCGGACGACCTGCTGGGCGAGATCTTCGGCAGTTTCTGCATCGGCAAGTAACGCGATTGCTGGGACTGGGCGCCCCAGCCGTCGGCGCTGAAGCGCCGGCTCACACGATGGCTGCCGGGGAGATCTTCGGCAGTTTCTGCATCGGCAAGTAACGCGATTGCCCGGACTAAGCGCCCCAGCCGTCGGCGCTGAAGCGCCGGCTCACACGATGGCTGCCGGGGAGATCTTTGGCAGTTTCTGCATCGGCAAGTAACGTCATTGCCCGGTCAGGGCACCCCAGCCGTCGGCGCTGAAGCGCCGGCTCACCCGATGGCCGCCGTGCGGGATCCTCGGCAGCGTCCGCATTGGCCGCCAGGCAGCCCCCCTACTCGCCCACCCACCAGTCGCCGCGGTGGCGACTGGTCTCGCCCCACATCGGCAGGATCCTCTCCATGGCGGTCCCCAGGCGCTCATCGAGCCCCCAGGGCGGATTGATCACCAGCATGCCACTGCCGAACATGCCGCGCTCGCCCCCCCCAGGCTCTCGCTGCCTCAGCTCGCTGCGCCAGATCTTGCGCAGTCCCCCTTCCCGCAGCCCTTCCAGCAGCTCGAGATGGCGACCCGCCGGCAACAGGGGGTACCAGACGAGCATCACGGCGTGGCGCGCCTTGCGCATGGCCTGGAGCACGGCCTCGGCCACCTCGACGTACTCCGCCTTACGCTCGTAGCTGGGATCGACCAGCACGCAGAGACGCGGCGTGGGCACCGGCAGTCGCTTCACCAGCCCCTGGAGCCCATCCCCATGGATGCGCTCCACGTTATCCGGCAGCGCCTGACGGGCCAGATGGCCATGCTCGCCGGGATGGAGTTCGAAGAGCATCAGCCGATCCTGCGGACGCAACCGGTCCGACAGCCACCAGGGGGAACCGGGGTACTGGTCGAGCCCGCTTCCCCGGGACTGGACGCGCCCCAGAGCGGACAGCCAGTCGCCGAGCAGCGGCTCATCGCCCAGGCGCTCACGGGCCTGCCACAGCCGGGCGACCCCTTCGCGGTACTCCTGCAGCCTCGACGTCTCCTCGGCCGCCAGGGGGTAGAGGCCACGACCGGCATGGGTGTCCATATACGTAACAGATGATTTCTTACGTAACAGATGGTCGATGACGGCAAAAAGCGTCAGATGCTTGTGAACGTCGGCGAAATTGCCCGCATGGTAGGCATGCTGATAGGAAAGCATGGAAGGGGATCCGTGAGTCGGCAAGACAAAAAGGGCCCGCCACTTGGACAGTGGCGGGCCCGGGTGGCATGGCGCCAGGGGTTACTGCTGCTGGAAGCGCTCCTGGATCGGCGTCAGGGTGATCTCCACACGCCGGTTCTGGGCACGTCCCTGCTCGGACTCGTTGCTGGCGATGGGCTGGTTCTCGCCATAGCCGGTCATGTAGAGGCGACCGCTCGAGACGCCGGACCGGGCCAGGTAGTTGCCTACCGCATTGGCCCGCCGCTCGGAGAGCCGCTGGTTGTAGCCGGCGTCGCCGGTACTGTCGGTGTGACCGGCAATGTTCACCCGCGTGTCCGGATACTGCTGGAGCACGGAGGCCACATTGTTGAGCGCATTGCTTGCACTCATGGTCAGGTCGCTGGAATCGAAGCCGAAGGTCACCTGGCTCGGCATGTTGAGCACGATGTCGTCACCACGACGATCCACGCCGATCCCCGTGCCCTGCATGTCCTGGCGGAGCTGCTCTTCCTGCTTGTCCATGTAGGCGCCGATGCCACCCCCGGCTGCCGCCCCCACGGCGGCACCGATCAGGGCGCGATCGCGCCGGCTGGTGCTGCCGTCACCACTGAGTGCACCGGCAGCGGCCCCGATGGCCGCGCCGATGGCGGCACCCGTCCCGGTCTGGCTACGCTGTGTCTCACCGCTATAGGGATCGGTGGTGGTACAGCCCACCAGCAGCGCGGCGGCGGCCAGCGGGGCAACCAGTCGAATTGATCTTCTCATCGCGTGCTCTACTCCTTGGGTTGGCAAGTATCATCCTTACACTGGCTCGACATCGTCGATCATTGCCAGCAACTCGTTCAAGAATAGTAGACCTTGAGGTGATGCCCTAAGCCAGTCGGCATCTTCCACAAGAAGTCCTTTTTCCCGAGCCGGTACCAGCCTCGACAGCAGTACCCGTGGGTCGCGCCCCGTGTGGGCCTGCCATGTCGAGAGGGGCACCCCCTCGACAAGGCGCAGGGCATTCATGGCGAACTCGAGCGGCAGTTCCCGCCGCTCGATGCCGGCACGATCGGCAACGAAGCCACGGGGATCGTTGGCCCGTCGGAGGTAGGCCTCGGGCAGCCGTGATTTCCAGCGACGTTCGATCGCCAGGCCCTCGATGCCCGGCACGCTGAGCTTGCCGTGGGCACCGGCCCCGATGCCCAGGTAGTCGCCGAAGCGCCAGTAGTTGAGGTTGTGGCGTGACGACAGGCCGGGACGGGCATAGGCGGATATCTCGTAGCGTTCGAGACCGGCGGCCTCGAGGCGCTCATGTCCGGCGTCCTGGATATCCCACAGCACCTCCTCCTCCGGAAGGGCGGGAGGGAAGGAGTGGAATTCGGTGTTGGGTTCCAGGGTCAGCTGGTACCACGAGAGATGTTCGGGGGAGAGGGCCAGGGCCTGGTCCAGATCCGCCAGCGCCAGGGCCGGTGTCTGACCGGGCAGCCCGTGCATCAGGTCGAGGTTGAGGTTGTCGAAGCCGGCCCGACGCGCCTCGTCGACGGCGGCCAGGGCATCGTCTCCGCCGTGGATGCGTCCCAGGGATGACAGCTGTGCATCCTGGAAGCTCTGCACCCCCAGCGAGAGCCGGTTGATCCCCGCCGCCCGATAGCCGGCGAAACGCCCCCGCTCCAGGGTGCCGGGATTGGCCTCCAGGGTGATCTCGATATCCCGGGCCATCGGCAGCCGGCTGGCCACGGCCTGGAGCAGGCGCTCGTAGAAGCCGGCCGACATCAGGCTCGGGGTGCCGCCGCCGATGAAGACGCTGACCAGCTCACGCCCAGCGGCGAGCGGCAGGTCGGCCTCGAGGTCGGCCACCAGGGCCTCGAGATAGGCGGCCTCGGGGAGGTCGGCACCGCGCCCGACGCCATGGGAGTTGAAGTCGCAGTAGGGGCACTTGCGAACGCACCATGGCACATGCACGTAGAGCGACAGGGGCGGCAGGCCGGACGAGGCGGGGAGGGATCCGCTCATGGCCGGCCGGGCCCCGGGCCCATGGCGGCGACCAGCGCCTGCAGGGCCCGGCCCCGGTGGCTGAGCCGGTTCTTCTGCTCGGCACTGAGCTCGGCGGCCGTGGCCTGTTGCTCGGGTATCCAGAACAGCGGATCGTAGCCGAATCCGCCGTCGCCGCGAGGCGCCTGCAGGATCTCGCCCTCCCAGCTGCGCTGGACGATCAACGGGACGGGGTCCTCGGCATGCCGGAGCAGGACCAGCACGCACCAGTACCGTGCGCTCCGGCGTCCCTCCGGCACCTCGGCCAGGGCATCGAGCAGCCGGGCGTTGTTGCGGGCATCGCTCCTGGGCTCGCCGGCATAGCGGGCCGAATGGATGCCGGGAGCCCCCTCCAGGGCATCCACCTCCAGCCCCGAATCATCGGCCAGGGCAGGCAAGCCGCTGAGGCGACTGGCCTCCCGGGCCTTGAGCAGGGCGTTCTCGACGAAGGTCAGGCCGGTCTCCTCGACATCGGCCACCGCGAAGTCGGCCTGGGCGCGCACCTCGATGCCCAGGGGAGCGAGCAGCTGGTGAAACTCGCGAAGCTTGCCGGCATTGCCACTGGCCAGGACCAGCAGGGCTGGGGTCATTGTTGATTCTCCACGACGACGGGGGTGCCCATTCTACGAGCCCGATCCCGCCAGGGAAACGACCGGGTCATGATCTGATCGTGTGACATTCTTAAGTATGAAAAAAATCATTAATATGCATTAAAAACTCGATTAAGGCGCTACAAGTCTCAGGCTGATTTTCCTTGAAAGGCATTCCAGAAGGCCGCAGCGTCGAGGCATTTTCCAGAGCCAAGCCTTTGATTGCCAACAATGACCCGACGGCATCACGAAAAAGAATATAAAAAGAGATAATGAAATAGCCAAAAGCTAGTAACTAAAACTTACATTATGTCCAAGACTGAGAACCAGAGTGGCGAGCATGCCACATTCGTCTGATTGCCTCACCAGAACATTCGTGGCAAGCACTTCTGCAGGGGATCGAGATCATGGATAAGGGACAGAGCCTGGTATTGCTGGTGACTGCCAGTAACCCGCAGTCGCAACTTTTCATCGACTATCTTCACCAGCAGCTCGACTGCCAGGTCTCAGTCGTTGCGCCGACCACGGAGTGGAAGGGCAAGGATTCCGAGACGACCGTGGTCCTGCTCGATGCGGATCACATCGACGAGGCCACCATGCAGCAGTGGCATGTCAAGGCGGCCGAGGCCAACGACATGTCCCTGGCGGCCTTCAACCTGCGGGACGAGGAACATGCCGTCGAGGTCCTGTCGGCCATGAACCTGCAGGGGGTCTTCTATCGCAGCGACTCGCTGGAGATGATCTGCAAGGGGCTGAGCATCCTGCTGGAAGGTAACCTGTGGATGTCTCGCTCGCTGATGACCCGGATGATCCAGTTCTTCCGTCGCCAGCAGCTCAACTCCTACCGGCCGGTCTGCGGCCTGACGCACCGGGAACTGGAGATCATCGCCATGCTGGGCACGGGGGCCTCGAACATCGAGATCGCCGACCAGCTGTTCGTCAGCGAACACACCGTCAAGTCCCACCTCTACAACATCTTCCGCAAGATCAAGGTACACAACCGCCTGCAGGCGGTGAACTGGGCCCGCCAGAATCTCGGCGCCCCGCCACCGCTGGTCGGGCGACGCCAGCGGGAGCCCTCGCAACACCCCATCCCGAATCACTCCTGAGCGGTCTCGTCAGGTCAATCGCACATGCTCCTGGATGAGGCCCGCCAAGGTCTCGGCGGCATTGTCCGCGGTGGTATCGAGGTGCAGCAGGTGCAGACGCTCCTCGTCACCAAGTGCCTCGAAATCGGCTTGCTGGCGCGCCAGGATCCCCAGGCTTTCCCGGGGCTCGACCCCCTGCCGGCCCGCCCGCTTCTCGATGCGTCGGCGCAGCGTGTCGTCGTCGGCCTCGAAACTGATCAGCAGCACCGGCAGGCCACGGGCCTCGGCCTGTTGGCGCAGCAGGTCGCGCTGTGACCGCCTCAGGAAGGTCCCGTCGACACAGGCAGGAAACCCGGCCTCCAGCAAGGTGCCGGCACATTCGGCCAGCCGATGGTAGGTACGGTCGGTGGCATCCTGGGTAAAGATATCCACAGCCGGTCGCGTCGACAGGTCCTGTGGATCGAGTCCATGCAGCCGCCGCCGCTCCACGTCGGAGCAGACCCGCACGGCCCCCAGTCTGCCGACCAGGGTCCGCGTGAAACGGCTCTTGCCGCTGCCCGAGACGCCGATGCCGATCACCAGCGGGGGAAAGCGGAACTCGGCATAGGCCTCGGCAAGCGCCAGATGCTCATGGCACGCCCGCATGGTCTCGGCCAGCAGCGCCGGACGTTCCGCATCCTCGCCTGCCGCAAGACGGCGGGCCAGGGCCCGGCGCGCGCCCTCCAGGGCCTCGACCACACGAAAGACCGAGAGCAGCCGGGCCATTGCGTAGTCACCGGACAGGCGGAGATAGCGATCAAGCGCCTGGCGGGCCAGGCCGGTCTCGCCCCGCGAATCCAGCCCGACCAGCAGTGAGGCCAGATCATTGCCGGGATCGAGGACGCCATGCCCCCCCGGCCCCTTGAGGTCACGGCCGATGGCATTGGACAGCAACACGCGGCCCTGATCGCACAGGCGGCTGTGGGGATGCTCGGACGCCCAGCTGGCCGACAGCAGTCGATCCCGACGCTGCCGGAAGACCGGTGCCAGCCGCTGGATATCCTGATCGAGCCACTGCCGAAGGGAGGACAGCCGATGCCGGTCTTCCTCTCCGGTGAGCAACGGCTCAAGCGCCGCCACCTCCCCGTCGATCCTTTCCCGGAAGACCTCCACGCCGACGTCCTCACGAGAGGACACGCAGATGGCCTCGCCGTGGAAGGTCACCAGTCGGTCGACCAGCTCCTCCAGTTGCAGGGCATCCTCGCAGGAGGCCTCGTGTTCCGCATGTCTCTGGCTCATCTCGGGTCTCCCGGGTGGTGGAGGATGGGGAGGTCAGGCGTGCTGCATCGCCACGAACGCTTTCTCGGCACCATCCAGGGTCAGCTGGATGTCTTCCGGGGCATGGGCGCTGGACATGAAGCCGGCCTCGAAGGCCGACGGCGCCAGATAGACCCCCTCGTCGAGCATCGCCGAGAAGAAGCGGCGGAAGGCGTCCCCGTCGCAGGCGGTGGCCTGGGCAAAGTTGTCGACTCGGCTCTGGCCGGTGAAGAAGATCCCGAACATGCCCCCGGCACGCTGGGTGATCATGTCGATACCCGCGGCATCGGCGCGCTCCTGGAGCCCGTGGCAGAGGGTCTCGACCCGCTGTGCCAGGGCATCATGGAAGCCCGGCTGGCGCAACTTGTTGAGCAGGGTGATGCCCGCCGTCATGGCCAGTGGATTGCCCGAGAGGGTGCCGGCCTGATAGACCGGGCCCAGCGGCGAGACGACCTCCATGATCTCGCGACGCCCGCCGAAGGCGCCCACCGGCATGCCGCCGCCGACGATCTTGCCCAGGCAGGTCAGGTCCGGCTCGATGCCATAGTGGGCCTGGGCGCCCCCCAACGCGACCCGGAAGCCGGTCATCACCTCATCGAAGATCAGCAGGCTGCCGAACCGGTCACAGACCTTGCGCAGGGTCTCCAGGAAGCCCGGCTGGGGCGGGATGCAGTTCATGTTGCCGGCCACCGGCTCGACGATGATGCAGGCCACCTCGCTGCCGATCTCCTCGAAGCACTGCTCCACGGCGTCGGGATCGTTGTAGGAGAGCGTCACGGTGTGCTCGGCCAGTGAGGCCGGCACCCCGGGAGAGCTCGGCTCGCCGTGGGTCAGGGCCCCGGAGCCGGCCTTGACCAGCAGCGAGTCGGTATGGCCGTGGTAGTTGCCCTCGAACTTGACGATCTTGTCGCGGCCGGTGAAGCCCCGGGCCAGGCGGACCGCCGACATGGTGGCCTCGGTCCCGGAGTTGACCATGCGCACCATCTCGATGGAGGGGATCATCTCGCAGATCAGGTCGGCCATGGTGGTCTCGATGGCCGTGGGCGTGCCGAAGGAGAGGCCGGCATCGAGTCGCTCGCGGACCGCGCCCAGCACCTCGGGGTCGGCGTGCCCGGTGATCATGGGGCCCCAGGAGCCGACGTAATCGACATAGCGCTTGCCTTCCACATCGAACAGATAGGGGCCCTTGGCACGCTCCATGAACACCGGGGGACGATCCATTCCCTTGAAGGCACGAACCGGCGAGTTGACTCCACCCGGGATATGGCGGCAGGCCTGTTCGAAGAGCTGTGCGGATGTGGTCATGTCAACCTCTTGCCCTGTTGATGCCTGCCCCTCCGGGCAGGCTGTGGATAATTCTCTGGATAACCTTTTGGCTGGCAGTGAAGAAACGGTGAACGTCGTCGAACGACAGGCGACCGCCAGGCTGCCGGATTCGCCCCTATTCTCGTCTGCCGGGGAAGCGATGACCAGCCCGTCCCGGCATCACCGCCCTGTCGCGACGTCGGAAACAAGAAAGGCAGGCAGCGCCGGCAGCTGCCAGAGGCGACGCGGAAGCCGCTGGTCCTGCCCGGGTTGCCAGCCGTGGGCCAGCGCCTGCCAGGTGAAGGCCTGGGCCTGTTCGCAGGCCGCGACCAGCGACTCCCCCGCGGCCAGGCGCGATGCCAGGGCGCTTGCCAGGGTGCAGCCCGAGCCATGGAAGACACCCTCGAGGCGTGGCCAGGTCCACTGACGGCTGGTGTCCGGGGCATGCAGGGTGTGCTCCACGCGATCGGCCGGCACCCGCGCCGCGGGATGGTCGGTGCCGGTGACCAGCAGCGCCTGGCAGCCCAGGGACATCAGCGTCACCGCCCGCTCGGTATCGTCGTCGCAGCCGGGCCCGGCCAGCCTTGCCAGCTCCCGACGATTGGGCGTCAGGATATCCACACGGGGAAGCAGATGATGGCGGATCCCATCGATCAGCTCGATTGTGGACAACTCGCTGCCGCCACCGGCCTGGAGCACCGGATCCATCACCACCGGCACGCCCGGGCGCCGACGCAGGATGTCCACCACGGCGTCGAGCACGTCGCCATCGGGGATCAACCCGATCTTGATGGCGGCGATCTCGACCTCATCGAGGGCCGCCGCCATGGCACGCAGGTCATCGGCAGGGACGGGGCGCACCGCGCTCACGTCACGACAGTTCTGCACCGTCAGTGCCGTGGGAAGGGTCAACGCCCAGCCACCGCAGGCGGCCACCGCCTCGCTGTCGGCGACCAGGCCGGCCCCTCCCGTGGGATCATGCCCGGCCAGCACCAGAACCGTTGGCAGGTGGGGACTCAGTTCATCGGTATCGGCCATCAGAAGGGTTTCAGCACGGCCAGGAAGATGATCAGCAGCAGGGCGATCACCGGCAGCTCGTTGAACCAGCGGAAGAAGACGTGGCCCCGTCGGCAGCGCGACTCGGCGAACTGCTTCAGATAGATCAGGCAGGCATGGTGATAGCCCACCAGCAGCAGCACCAGCACCAGCTTGGCATGGATCCAGCCCTGAGCGAGCCAGGCCGGATTGAGCACCAGCATGGCACCCCCGAAAACCAGCACGGCGATCATCGACGGGGTCATGATCCCGCGATAGAGCTTGCGCTCCATGACGAGGAAGTGGTCGATCGCCTGCTGCTCGCCGCGGTCACGGGCCATGGCGTGGTAGACATAGAGACGCGGCAGATAGAAGAGGGCAGCGAACCAGGTCACCATGGCCACCAGGTGCAGGGCCTTCATCCACAGGTACATGACGACTCCTCAGCCGTGGGGTGAATCGGAAAAGCGGTAGTGACGCTCGATGGCGTCGCGGGTGATGATACCGGAAATCCGCTTGTTCTTCGGCCGATGGCCGTGTTCCACGTAGAGGGCGTCCACCGCCTTGTCGTTGAGCCGATCGAAGGCCTCGGTGAGCGTCGCCTGCAGGTGGATCGGCGCCATGTCCAGGCGCTGGCCGGGGATCTCCACCAGGTCGAGCAACGCGCTGTCGTCGGCATCCGCCTCATCATGCTCCAGCAGCCAGCGTGCCAGGTCGGCCGCCTTGAGCGCCAGCAGCGGCTTGTCGGCGACGGAGCGCTCGATCAGCACCCAGGCGGGATTCGACTCGAGCAGGGCGCTGGCCTGGTCACGGGTCACCATGCGCGAGGTGCGCACCAGATTGCGCTCCATGACCGCCGGCACCGACACCCGGGACAGCGCCTGCATCAGCGGCTGCTGGAGCGGATGCAGGCCATGCCGGGTGACACTGATGAAGAAGCCGTCGCAACGACACAGCTGGCGGGAGGTCAGTCCCGCCACCACCACCGCCAGCATGCCCGGCAGGATGATGTTGGGGTTGTTGGTCAGCTCGAGCAGCGCCATCAGCGCGGCGAGGGGAGCCTGGAGCACCGCCCCCATCATGGCCGCCATGCCGAGCATGCCGTAGACCTCGGGACCGGCGGCCAGGCTCGGCATCAGGTGGGCACCAAGCAGGCCCAGCAGGGTGCCGGTGGCGGCCCCCGCCACCAGCACCGGCCCGATGATGCTCACGGGGATGCCGCAGGCCACGGCCCCGGCGGTGAGCAGCAGCTTGCCGATGGCCACCGCCAGCAGCACGTCCAGCGGCAGGCCCCCCGACAGGGTCAACGCCAGGGTATCGTAGCCCATGCCCTGTATCTGGGGGTACCACCAGGCCACGGCCCCCACCACGACCCCCACCAGGGCGAAGCGCACGCCCCAGGGCACGCGTTCGAGGCGAGGCCCGAAGCGGGCCACCCTCACGAAGAGCCCGGCCAGCAGTCCGATCACCAGCGCGCTGACCACGAGCCAGGGCAGGTTGACCAGCGAGCCCAGCGCCACGTCGGAGGCCTGGAAGGCCCGCTCGGTGCCGAACACCAGCTGGGCCACCACCGCGCCCATGGTGGAGGCCAGGATCACCGGCATGAAGCCGACGATGGTGTACTCCATCATCACCACTTCCATGGCGAAGATGACCCCTGCAACCGGGGTATGAAAGGATGCCGAGATGGCGGCCGCGGTGCCGCAGGCCACCAGCACCCGCAGGCTGTTATGGGGAAGCTTGAGCTTCTGGCCGAGGCCGCTGACGGCTGCGGCACCGAGGTGGATGGCCGGTCCCTCGCGGCCGGCGGAGAGCCCGCCCAGCACCGAGATCAGTCCGACCCACCACTGGGTCAGCCAGTTGCGCATCGGGAAGCGCCCCTGGTGGTAGGTCAGTCGCTCGATCACGTGGGTCACGCCGATCTTGCGGCTGGCAGGAGGCTGGCGCCACAGCCACAGGCCGATCAGGGTCACCGCCAGCAGCGGCAGCAGGGCGCGTCCCCAGGGAGGGAGCTGCTCGAAGGCCTCGGGGTTCCCGTCGGGCATGAAGACCAGGGCACCGAGGGCGAGCAGCAGGCGAAACGTCACCATCAGCCCGCCGGTGATCAGCCCCGACACCACGCCCAGCACACACAGCTGGGGCAGGGCATCCACATTGGCCAGCTGGCGACGGAAGCTATCCAGGCTGAAGTCGGGAAGCGAGAAGCGCGGCACGGCGACGTTCCTGTTCGACCAGAGCATCGGGGCCCACCCGGCTGGGTAGGCCTTGCCCCTCTTGTGTATCATATCCGGCAAGAGAGGTCCCAACGCCTCACTTCCCAGTCAAGTTCCCAGGAGGCCATCGTGATCAAGGTCGGAATCGTCGGCGGCACCGGATATACCGGCGTCGAACTGCTCAGGCTGCTGGCCCGTCACCCGGACGTGGAGGTGGAGGCCATCACCTCCCGCTCCGAGGCAGGCATGGCCGTCAGCGAGCTGTACCCCAACCTGCGCGGCCACTACGACGACCTGGCCTTCAGCGAACCCGATGCCGACCGGCTGTCGCGCTGTGACGCCGTCTTCTTCGCCACTCCCCACGGCGTGGCCCACGCCCTGGCCGGCGAACTGCTGGAGCGGGGCACCCGGGTCATCGACCTCTCGGCCGACTTCCGGCTGCGCGACCCCGATGAGTGGGCGCAGTGGTACGGACAGCCCCACGGGGCCCCCGCGCTGCTCGACGAGGCGGTCTACGGCCTGCCGGAGGTCAATCGCGAACGCATCCGCCACGCCCGGCTGATCGCGGTGCCCGGCTGCTATCCCACCGCCGTGCAACTCGGGCTGCTGCCGCTGCTGGAGGCGGGCCTGATCGATGCCGACCAGCTCATCGCCGACTGCAAGTCCGGCGTCACCGGCGCCGGGCGCGGTGCCAAGGTCCCCTCGCTGCTGGCGGAGGCCAGCGAGTCCATGAAGGCATATGGCGCCTCGGGCCACCGTCACCTGCCGGAGATCCGCCAGGGGCTCGGCGATGCCGCCGGATCTCCCGTGGGGTTGACCTTCGTGCCCCACCTGACGCCGATGATCCGCGGCATCCACGCCACCCTGTACGGACGGCTGACGGGGGATGCCGGCGACCTCCAGGCCCTCTTCGAGCGCCGCTTCGCCGCCGAGCCCTTCGTCGACGTGATGCCCGCGGGCAGCCACCCCGAGACGCGCAGCGTCAAGGGCGCGAACCTCTGCCGGCTGGCGGTGCACCGTCCCGGGGACGGCGACACCGTGGTCGTGCTCGCGGTGATCGACAACCTGGTCAAGGGGGCCTCGGGCCAGGCCGTGCACAACCTCAACCTGATGTTCGGCCTCGACGAGACCGCCGGCCTCGACGCCCCGGCCATCATGCCCTGACGGCCACTCCCCATGGGCCATCAAGGGGGCAAGGCGCAGCAAGGGTCTTTTTCCAGGGAAGGAAAAAGTAGCGTACAGGGAAGTATTCACAGCGCCCTTGCGAAGTCTTGTGCCCGAGTTTCCTCGCCCTGCCCCCGCAAAAGTTGACCCTTTTGCTGGGGATTGTGGATAATCGCCCATTGGCCAGACATTCATCGATCCAGGGGAGGTCACCCATGAGCGGTGCCGAATCCTTCGTTCCCACCCCCTTGATGCTCTCCGACGGCGCCCGTGCCCGCCTCGCGGCGCTCATCGAGGAACAGGGCAACCCCCGGCTCAAGCTTCGGGTCTACGTCACCGGCGGGGGCTGCTCGGGCTTCCAGTACGGCTTCGACTTCGCCGAGGAGACCGCCGAGGACGATACCCTCGTCGAGTTCGGCTCGGTGGCCCTGGTGGTGGACCCACTCTCCTACCAGTACCTGGTCGGCTCCACCGTCGACTACGAGGAAGGCCTGGCCGGGGCCCGCTTCCTGGTGCAGAACCCCAACGCCACCACGACCTGCGGGTGCGGCGCCTCCTTCATGGTCTGACCGCAAGCGTTGGTTCAGCGGCCAAAGGCGACCTAGCCCTTCACTTGACGCTTTCCCGGGAACTCGCCATGGTTGATGGCGTGAAACACAAGAAAATCTTCCACGGGGAATCCAATCCTATGAAACATCAACTGAAGACCGCCACCCTGGCCGCCAGCGTCGCCCTCGGACTGGGACTCACCGGCGTGGCCAGCGCCGATGACCACGTCCTCGAGGTCGTCACCGACCCGAGCTTCGTGCCCTTCGAGATGATGGATCAGGAATCCGGCGAGATGGTCGGCTTCGACATGGACATCATCAGCGAGCTCGCCGAGCGGGCCGGCTTCGAGTACAACCTGCGCACGATGGACTTCAACGGCATCATCCCCGCCGTGCAGACAGGCAACGTCGACATCGCCATCGCCGGCATCACCATCACGGACGAGCGCGCCGAGATCGTCGACTTCTCCGATCCCTACTACGACAGCGGCCTGCGCATCCTGATCGGCGCCAACGACGACAGCGTCCAGGAGCTCGAGGACCTGAACGGCAAGAAGATCGGCACCAAGGTCGGCTCCACCAGCTACGACTTCCTCGAGAAGAACCTGGGCGACAGCGCCGACATCACCCCCTACCCGGGCAGCAGCGACATGTACATGGCCCTGCTCGGCGGCAGTGTCGACGCGGTCTTCTACGATGCGCCCAACGTCGGCTACTTCTCCAAGACCAAGGGCGAGGGCCGCGTCAAGGTCGTGGGCGACCTCTACGAGGGTCAGCAGTACGGCATCGTCTTCGTCAAGGGCAGCGAGTGGGTCGAGCCCGTCAACGAGGCCCTGGCCGAGATGAAGGCAGACGGCACCTACGACGAGATCCACGCCAAGTGGTTCGGTAGCGCCAGCGGCGAATGATGCTCGGCCGCTCCCGCTGACGGGGTCGGGTCATGTGGCCCGGCCCCGTTGCGTTGCGCCTCGACATCCATCCCTGTCGTCATCCCCCGCGTCTTGACGGAGAAACCTTGTGGACGTCACCTTCCAATTCGACTGGCAGGCGGCCTTTGCCTCCATTCCCTTCCTGCTCAAGGGCATTCCCTACACCCTGCTGATCTCCTTCGGCGGGCTGGCCATCGGCTTCCTGATCGGCATCCTCTTCGGCCTGCTGCGCATCAGCCGCACCGCCTGGCTGAGGGTGCCCGCCGTCGCCTACATCGAGATCTTCCGCGGCACCCCGGTGCTGGTGCAGGTCCTGTTCATCTTCTATGGCCTGCCGCAGCTGCTGGGCGGTCCGATCAACGCCCTGGTGGCCGGCATCGCCGCCATTGCCGTCAACTCCGGCGCCTACATCTCGGAGATCGTGCGCGGCGGCGTGCAGTCCATCGAACGCGGACAGCGCGAGGCGGGCATGTCGCTCGGTCTGTCCGGTCGCCAGACCTTCCGCTACATCATCTGGCCCCAGGCCTTCCGGCGCATGATCCCGTCCCTGGGCAACCAGGGCATCATCAGCATCAAGGACACCTCGCTGTTCTCGGTGATCGGGGTCGGTGAGCTGGTCCGCCAGGGGCAGGTCTACATCGCCACCACCTTCACCGCCCTGGAGGTCTACCTGATGGTCGCCCTGCTCTATCTGGCGATCACCCTGACCCTCTCGTTCGTGCTTCGCCAGCTGGAGCGCAAGGGCCTGGTCGGACAATAAGGAACACGCGACATGAAAGACGACAAGTCCACGTCCGGCGTCGATCCCATCGTGCGCATGGACAAGGTCAACAAGCATTTCGGCAGCCTGCACGTCCTCAAGGACATCGAAATGACGGTCTCGCCCGGCGAGGTGGTGGTGATCATCGGCGCCAGCGGCTCGGGAAAGTCGACGCTGATCCGCTGCATCAACGGCCTCGAGGAGTTCCAGCAGGGCTACCTGGAGGTCGATGGCAGCCAGCTGGTGCCCCACGGCAAGGCCTCGGCGGCGCTGCAGAAGATCCGCACCGAGGTCGGCATGGTTTTCCAGCAGTTCAACCTCTTTCCGCACCTGAGCGTGCTGGACAACGTGACCCTCGCCCCGATGAAGGTGCGCGGCTGGAGCCGCGACGATGCGACCGAGACCGCCGAACGGCTGCTCGAGCGGGTCGGCATCAGCGACCAGGCCGCCAAGCACCCCGGGCAGCTCTCCGGCGGCCAGCAGCAGCGGGTGGCCCTGGCGCGTGCACTGGCCATGGAACCGCGTCTGATGCTGTTCGACGAGCCCACCTCGGCCCTGGACCCGGAGATGATCGGCGAGGTCCTGGACGCCATGCGCGAGCTGGCCCGGGAGGGCATGACCATGATCATCGTGACCCACGAGATGGGCTTCGCCCGTGAGGTCGCCGACCGGGTGATCTTCATTCACAAGGGCGAGATCACCGAGGAGGGCCCGCCCGAGAAGGTCTTCGATTCTCCGCAGAACGAACGGACCCAGAGCTTCCTCTCGCGGGTCCTCAAGCACTGAATCCCGCCTCCTTCCTCCGCTCGGAAAAGGCCCTGTCGTTATCGACAGGGCCTTTTTTTTCCTGTGGACAGAATTCCCGGCGGCATGGCCCCGATCGGCCTGAAGCCTGCGTCACACGGGGGGATGGACGTCCTTAGGCCGATTGTTCACAGTCGCGGTAACAAGCCAGGTAGGGAGCGGTGGAAAAGCGGTGTCCGTTTTAACGTGTGGACAAGCCGACATTCCATCCACAGCCTCCGGACACCTCGTCCGCAGGACGTCACGCCTTTCTCCTTCCATTGATCAACAACCCAAGATTCTGAAAGATATAAGGTTAATTTCCTTATCCACCGAAAATGTCCACACCAGTAGTTACAACCACAACAGAACTTCTCTTTTATATTCTGTTTTATTGTTTAGGTAGGGAACCAAGGACAGCGGGAAGGAAAATCCGGTGTGGAAAACCCTGACGATTACCCACAGGGGGTTTATACTGGCCCGCTGATTTCCACCCCTGACTGCAACATCGGCGCACCGCGCCAAGAGGTGACCCTTGGAGTATCCCGACCGCTTTGACGTCATCGTCATCGGCGGCGGCCATGCCGGCACCGAGGCCGCCCTGGCCTCGGCCCGCATGGGCTGCCAGACCCTGCTGCTGACCCACAACATCGAGACGCTGGGCCAGATGTCCTGCAATCCCGCCATCGGCGGGATCGGCAAGAGCCATCTGGTCAAGGAGATCGATGCCCTGGGGGGGGCCATGGGCCTGGCAACCGACCTCGGTGGCATCCAGTTCCGCGTGCTCAACGCCCGCAAGGGTCCGGCTGTGCGTGCCACACGGGCTCAGGCCGACCGGGTCCGCTACAAGGCGGCGATCCGCGGCATGCTGGAAAACCAGGCCAATCTGACGCTGTTCCAACAGGCGGCGGGCGATCTGATCGTCGATGGCGATACCGTGCGCGGCGTGGTCACCGAGACGGGCATCCGCTTCCTCGGCGAGACCGTGGTCTTGTGCACCGGCACCTTCCTCGGCGGGGTGATCCATATCGGCCTCGACACCAGCCGTGGCGGACGCGCCGGGGATCCGCCCTCCAACGGGCTCGCCGAGCGGCTGCGGGCCCTGCCGTTCCGGGTCGATCGCCTCAAGACCGGCACCCCGCCTCGCCTCGATGCCCGCAGCATCGACCTCGCGGCGCTCGAGGAGCAGCCCGGTGACACCCCGACCCCAGTGATGTCCTACCTGGGCAGCCGCGAGATGCATCCCCGGCAGGTGAGTTGCCATATCGCGCACACCAACGAGCGGACCCACGAGATCATCCACGCCAACCTCGATCGCTCGCCGATGTATTCGGGCGTGATCGAGGGGGTTGGCCCGCGCTACTGCCCGTCCATCGAGGACAAGGTCCACCGCTTCGCCGACAAGGCCAGCCACCAGGTGTTCGTCGAGCCGGAGGGACTGGATACCCACGAGCTCTATCCCAACGGGATCTCCACCTCGCTGCCCTTTGACGTGCAGCTGCAGGTCGTGCGCTCGATCAAGGGCTTCGAGAACGCCCATATCACCCGGCCGGGCTATGCCATCGAGTACGATTTCTTCGATCCCCGGGACCTCAGGCACTCGCTGGAGACGAAGTTCATCCACAACCTGTTCTTCGCCGGCCAGATCAACGGCACGACCGGCTACGAGGAGGCCGGGGCCCAGGGCCTGCTGGCCGGCCTCAACGCCGCTCGTCGGGCCCGCGGTCAGGAGGCCTGGTCCCCCCGTCGTGACGAGGCCTATCTCGGCGTGCTGGTGGACGACCTGATCACCCTGGGCACCAAGGAGCCCTACCGCATGTTCACCTCGCGGGCCGAGTATCGCCTGCTGCTGCGCGAGGACAACGCCGACATGCGTCTGACCGAGACCGGCCGCGAGCTCGGCCTGGTGGACGACGCCCGCTGGTCGGCCTTCGCCACCAAGCGCGACGCCGTGGAGCGCGAGAGCGCCCGTCTGCGGGCCAGCTGGGTGCAGCCGGGGACGCCCGCGGCCGCCCGGGTCGAGGCCAGGACCGGCAGCCCCCTGCCGCGCGAGTACAGCCTGATGGACCTGCTCAAGCGGCCCGAGCTCACCTATGGCGATCTCGCCGACCTGCCCGGCATCGAGGGGAGCGCCGTCGAGGACGAGGCGGTGGCCGACCAGGTGCAGATCCAGGCCAAGTACCAGGGATACATCGATCGTCAGCAGAACGAGATCGACAAGCTCAAGCGTCACGAGGCCACCCCGCTGCCGAGCGACCTGGACTATGGGCGCGTCGAGGGCCTCTCCAACGAGATCCGCCAGAAGCTCGAGGAGTCACGTCCCGAGACCCTGGCCCAGGCCACGCGCATCTCCGGCGTCACCCCGGCCGCGGTCTCGATCCTGCTGATCCACCTCAAGAAGCGGCGCCTGCTCGACGACAGCCGGACGGCCAGCGCATGACGGTCGTCGAGTCCACCGTCGAGGCACGCCTCGACCGCGGCCTGGAGGCGCTCGGCATCCCCGTGGACGCCGAGGCGCGTCGTCGATTGCTGGCGCTGGTGGGACTGTTGCACAAGTGGAACCGCGCCTATAACCTCACCGCGATACGCACGCCAGAGGAGATGGTCACCCGCCACCTCCTCGACAGCGCCGCGGTACTGCCGTTCGTCAAGGGACCGACGCTGCTCGACGTGGGCTCGGGGCCGGGGCTTCCCGGCCTGGTCCTGGCGATCCTCAAGCCGACGCTTGCGGTCACGCTGCTCGACAGCAACGGCAAGAAGGTGCGCTTCCAGCGCCAGGCCGTGATGGAGCTCGGCCTGACCAACGTCACGCCGGTGCAGTCGCGGGTCGAGGCCTTCGCCCCGGCGACGGGGGGCTATCCGCAGGTGATCTCGCGGGCCTTCTCGAGCCTGGGCGATTTCGTCGCGCTGACCTCGAGCCTGGTGGCACCGGAAGGCGAGTGGCTGGCCATGAAGGGCCCCGCCGTGGATGATGAACTGGCCGGCCTCCCCGAGGACATCGCCGTGGTGGCCCGTCACGACCTCGCGGTACCGTTCGAGACCGGCAGCCGTCAGCTCGTGGTCCTTCGGCACCGGGAACCCATCAAGGCCTGTACCTGAGGCGTCTGTTTCCCCAGCAAGGGAGTTGCACGTGACCAAGATCATTGCCTTGACCAACCAGAAGGGCGGCGTGGGGAAGACCACCACCGCCGTCAACCTTGCCGCCAGCCTCGCGGCCCTGGATCGCCGCGTGCTGCTGGTCGACCTGGATCCCCAGGGGCATGCCACCATGGGCAGCGGTGCCGACAAGCATGACCTGGACGGCAGCGTGCTTGACGTGGTGCTCGGCGAGAAGACCCCCACCGAGGTGATCCTCGACTGCCCCCAGGCCGGCTATGCGCTGCTGCCCGGCAATGGCGACCTGACGGCCGCCGAGGTGGAACTGCTCGACGGCGAAGAGGGCAGGGAGCGCAGCCTGGTCAAGGCCCTGGAGGAGGTGGCCGGCGAGTACGACGTGGTGCTGATCGACTGCCCGCCCTCGCTGAACATGCTCACCGTCAACGCCCTGACTGCAGCCGATGGCGTGCTGATCCCGCTGCAGTGCGAGTTCTATGCCCTGGAAGGGCTCTCCGCGCTGCTCGATACCGTTGAGCAGATCAAGGATAGCGTCAATCCGCAGATCGAGATCTACGGTATCCTGCGCACCATGTTCGATGCCCGCAACAGCCTGACCCGGGATGTCAGCAAGCAGTTGCGCGACTACTTCGGCGACGCACTGCTCAAGACCACCATCCCGCGCAACGTACGGGTCGCCGAGGCCCCCAGCCACGGGCTCCCGGTCACCAAGTACGCGCGTTTCTCGCGAGGCAGCCAGGCCCATCGGGTGCTGGCCAAGGAACTGATCCGGCGCCTGTCGCTGTAGGCCGGCCGCCGAACCCCGCTGGTAGTGATGAGGGAATGTCGATGACGCGTAAACGCGCCCTGGGACGCGGCCTGGATGCCCTGATCGGTGCCAATGCCCGCCGTCGTGAAAGCCTGGACCTGCCCGAGGTCGATATCTCGGAGGGCGTCGAGAGCATCGCGCCACAGGCGGCCGCGCCCGAAGAACGCCTCGAGCGTCTGCCGCTGGGGCAGCTCTCCCGCGGTAAATACCAGCCGCGACGGGACATCCAGCCCGAGGCCCTCGAGGAACTCGCCGACTCCATCCGTGCCCAGGGCGTGATGCAGCCGATCGTGGTGCGTCCCGTCGGCGAGGCCCGCTACGAGATCATCGCCGGTGAACGCCGCTGGCGGGCCGCCCAGCTGGCCGAACTCGACGTGATCCCCGCGGTGATCCGCGAGGTGAGCGACGAGGTGGCGCTGGCGCTGGCGCTGATCGAGAACATCCAGCGCGAGGACCTCAACCCCGTCGAGGAGGCGATGGCCCTGAAGCGGCTGCTCGAGGAGTTCTCGCTGACCCAGCAGCAGACCGCCGATGCGGTGGGCCGCTCCCGTGCCCAGGTGGCCAACCTGCTGCGCCTGCTGACGCTGGATCCCGAGGTGCAGACCCTGCTCGAGCGCGGCGACCTGGACATGGGCCATGCCCGGGCGCTGCTGGCCCTGTCGGGGGCCCGGCAGCGCAAGGCCGCCCACGAGGTGGTCAACAAGGACCTCACCGTTCGCGACACCGAGGCGTTGGTCAAGCGACTGGCCAGCGGTGAGCCGGCGAAGCCCCAGCGGGAGGCGCCCTCCGCGGATGTTGCCGGCCTCGAGACCCGCCTCGCCGAGGTGCTCGGTGCCCCGGTGAAGATCCAGCACGGACGGGGCGGCAAGGGGCGCGTGACGATCCGCTATGCGAGCCTCGATGAGCTTGACGGGATACTCGAACACATCCGCTGACCCCGGAAAGGGGCGGGGTGGAATTCCATTTAGCCCGCTAAACAAATTGGCCGAATTTATCGACTTTTAGTCGTAGAGCAACGAGATATCGTGCGCGATAGCGGCTTTGTCGGTTGAAGCCTGGGTGGGGCTTCCCTATAATCGCGCCGGACTGTACGTTGGCGCTGCCGCGTCGGTCTCGAGGCAAACCGGGGCGCCATGGCGCCGACGAGGCAACTTCAGGGGTAAGCCGATGGCGGCCAGCATCAAGCGTCCGCGCTTCCAGAATCTGCTGCTGGCTCAGCTGTTCACGGTCAGCCTCATGACGAGCCTGGGGGCCTGGTATGGCGGAATGCCCCTCGCCACCTCGGTCGTGCTGGGCGGGATGGTAGCCTTCCTTCCCAATGCCTACTTTGCCTGGCGCATGTTCCGCTTCCAGGGCGCCCGGCACACGAAACAGATCGTCAACAGCTTCTACAAGGCGGAGGCTGGCAAGTTCGGTTTGACGGCGGCATTGTTCACGCTGGTGTTCATCGCAGTGCCCCCCTCAAACCCCGCTTTCTTCTTTGGCGCATACGTGGTGACGCTGTTCGCTCACTGGCTGGGTCCCTGGCTGATGCGGCGTCCGTCACACACCTGAAATCGAGGCAGCTCATGGCAGGCAACAACCCGACTCCCACGGAGTACATCCAGCACCACCTGCAGAACCTGACCTTCGGGTACCACCCGGAAAACGGCTGGTCCATCGCCCATTCCGCTCAGGAAGCCTCCGATATGGGGTTCTGGGCGCTGCATCTCGACACCCTGGGCTGGTCGATCGGCCTCGGTCTGCTGTTCCTGTGGCTCTTCCGCAAGGTCGGCAAGGCCGCGACCACCGGCATTCCGGGCGGGGTGCAGAACTTCGTCGAGCTGATGGTCGAGTTCGTCGACAACTCCGTGAAGGACACCTTCCATGGCAAGAGCAAGCTGATCGCGCCGCTGTCGCTGACGATCTTCTGCTGGGTCTTCCTGATGAACCTGATGGACCTGGTGCCGGTGGACTTCCTGCCGATGCTGGCCCAGAAGGTGGGCGCCATGTTCGGCGCGGATCCCGCGCACGTCTACTTCAAGGTGGTGCCGACCACTGACGTCAACGCGACGCTGGGCATGGCCCTGTCCGTCTTCGCCCTGATCATCTTCTACACTGTGCGCGAGAAAGGCTTCTCGGGCTTCATCGGCGAGCTGACCCTGCACCCGTTCAACTCCCCGAACAAGCTGGTGCAGGCGCTGTTCGTGCCGGTCAACTTCCTGCTCGAGACCGTGACGCTGATCGCCAAGCCGATTTCACTGGCGCTGCGTCTCTTCGGCAACCTCTATGCCGGCGAGCTGATCTTCATCCTGATCGCGATGATCGGCCTCTGGCAGCTGCCGCTGCACTTCACCTGGGCGGTGTTCCACATCCTGGTCATCACCCTGCAGGCCTTCATCTTCATGATGCTGACCATCGTCTACCTGGCGATGGCGGTGGAGAAGCACTGACCTTTTCAACCCGATAGACCATCAACCCATAACCACTAAACCACTCGACTGAAACTGGAGAACCACCATGGAAGCACAAGTTCTGGGTCTGACCGCGATCGCCGTGTCCCTGCTGATCGGCCTGGGTGCCCTCGGCACCGCCATCGGCTTCGGTATCCTGGGCGGCAAGTTCCTGGAAGGCGCCGCACGCCAGCCGGAAATGATCCCGATGCTGCAGGTCAAGATGTTCATCGTCGCCGGCCTGCTGGACGCCGTGACCATGATCGGTGTGGGTATCGCGCTGTTCTTCACCTTCGCCAACCCGTTTGTCGGTTAACTCGCGACGGTCGCAAGACCCGTCGTGACGATAACCCCAAACCTGTGACGCGAGAGGTGCTGGCGTGAACCTGAACCTAACCCTGATCGGCCAGGCTATCGCCTTTGCGTTCTTCGTCTGGTTCTGCATGAAGTTTGTCTGGCCTCCGGTCATGCAGGCTCTGCAGGAACGCCAGAAGAAGATCGCCGATGGCCTGGATGCTGCCAGCCGTGCATCACGCGATCTCGAACTGGCCGAAGAGCAGGCCAACGAGACCCTGCGTGAGAGCAAGGAGCAGGCGGCCGAAATCCTGGAGCAGGCCCACAAGCGGTCCAACCAGATGATCGACGAGGCACGTGAGCAGGCCCGCCAGGAAGGCGAGCGCATGATCACCAACGCCAAGTCCGAGATTGAGCAGGAAGTGAACCGCGCGAAGGAAGAGCTGCGTGTACAGGTATCGCGACTCGCCATCGTGGGTGCGGAGCGAATCCTGGAATCCTCCATCGACGAGAAGCAGCACGGCAAGCTCGTCGACAAACTCGCCAAAGAGCTTTGAGGAGGTGACCCATGGCGGAAACGTCTACCGTCGCTCGACCCTACGCCAAGGCGGCCTTCGAGTACGCTGTTGAGCAGAAGGCGCTGGATGACTGGGCCGGGATGCTCGAGACCGCGGCGCTTGTCGTCAAAGACGACGACATGCACAGCCGCGTGCTCGGCAACCCACGCCTGTCGAGCAACCAGAAGGCCGACGTGGTCGTCGACGTCTGTGGCGACGCCGTGAGCGACGCCGTCCGCAACTTCCTGCGGCTCGTCGGCCAGAAGGGCCGCCTGTCGGCGCTGCCGGCCATTGCCGAGCAATTCGCGCTGCTCAAGGCCCAGCAGGAGAGGCGCATGGACGTGAACATCGTCTCCGCCTTCCCGCTGGACGATGCGCAGCAGGACAAGCTCGCGAGTGCACTGGCCAAGCGTCTGAACCGCGAAATCTCCATTACCACTCAGGTGGATTCCACCCTCCTGGGGGGCGTCATCCTGCGTGCCGGCGACACCGTCATCGACGGCTCGGTACGCGGTAGACTGAACCGCCTCCACGAGGCCCTTTCCGCCTGAGTCTGAGGGACATGGCATGCAGCAACTGAATCCTTCCGAGATCAGCGACATCATCAAGCAGCGTATCGAGAAGCTGGATGTCGCATCCGAAGCCCGCAATCAGGGAACGATCGTCAGCGTGTCTGACGGTATCGTGCAGATCCACGGTCTGGCCGACGCGATGTTCGGCGAGATGATCGAGTTCCCTGGCGGCATCTACGGCATGACGCTGAACCTCGAGCGCGACAACGTCGGCGCCGTGGTCCTCGGTGACTACCTGCAGCTCGAAGAGGGCATGACCGCCCAGTGTACCGGGCGCATCCTCGAGGTGCCGGTGGGTCCCGAACTGGCCGGCCGCGTGGTCGATGCCCTGGGCAACCCCATCGACGGCAAGGGTGATCTGAACACCAAGATGACCGACGCGGTGGAAAAGGTCGCCCCCGGCGTCATCACCCGCCAATCCGTCGACGAGCCGATCCAGACCGGTTTCAAGTCCATCGACGCCATGGTGCCGATCGGCCGCGGCCAGCGTGAGCTGATCATCGGCGACCGCCAGATCGGCAAGTCGGCCATCGCCATCGACGCGATCATCAACCAGAAAGGCAAGGGCGTCACCTGCGTCTATGTGGCCATCGGCCAGAAGCAGTCGACCATTGCCAACGTGGTGCGCAAGCTCGAGGAGCACGGCGCCATGGAACACACCATCGTGGTTGCTGCCGGCGCTGCCGACCCGGCCCCGATGCAGTTCCTGGCCGCCTACTCCGGCTGCACCATGGGCGAGTACTTCCGCGATCGCGGCGAAGATGCCCTGATCGTCTATGACGACCTCTCCAAGCAGGCCGTGGCCTATCGTCAGGTCTCCCTGCTGCTGCGTCGTCCGCCGGGTCGCGAAGCCTTCCCGGGTGACGTCTTCTACCTCCACTCCCGCCTGCTCGAGCGTGCCGCTCGCGTGAACCCCGACTACGTCGAGAAGTTCACCAACGGCGAGGTGAAGGGCAAGACCGGCTCGCTGACGGCCCTGCCGATCATCGAGACCCAGGGGGGCGACGTCTCCGCCTTCGTGCCGACCAACGTGATCTCCATCACCGACGGTCAGATCTTCCTCGAGACCGACCTGTTCAACTCGGGCATCCGTCCGGCCATCAACGCCGGCCTCTCGGTGTCCCGTGTCGGCGGCTCGGCCCAGACGAAGATTATCAAGAAGCTCGGCGGCAGCGTGCGCCTGGCCCTGGCCCAGTACCGCGAGCTGGCGGCCTTCGCCCAGTTCGCCTCCGACCTGGACGAGGCCACGCGCAAGCAGCTGGAGCACGGTCAGCGCGTCACCGAGCTGATGAAGCAGAACCAGTATGCCCCGATGTCCGTGGCCGAGATGGCCATCTCCCTGTATGCCGCCAACGAGGGCTACCTGGAGGATATCGAGGTCAACAAGGTGCTGGCCTTCGAGCGTGCGCTGCAGGACTTCATGAAGTCCGAGCACGCCGATCTGCTCGACACGATCAACCAGACCGGCGACTACAGCGACGAGATCAAGTCAGGCCTCAAGACCGGTCTCGAGAAGTTCAAGGCCACTCAGAGCTGGTAATGCCGACGGCCCGCTCCTCCGGGGCGGGCCCTGGAGCTTTCTGAGGGCCACGAACGATAAGGTAGATCGCTATGGCAGCTGCAAAAGAGATACGCACCCAGATCGGGAGCATCAAGAACACGCAGAAGATCACCAGCGCCATGGAAATGGTGGCTGCGTCGAAGATGCGCAAGGCACAGGACCGGATGAAGGCCAGCCAGCCCTATGCCAAGCAGATCCGCAACGTCGTGGGCCATGTCGCCGATGCCAACCCGGAATACCGGCATCCGTGGATGGAAGAGCGCGAGGTCAAGCGGGTCGGCTACATCGTGGTCTCCTCCGACCGCGGGCTGTGCGGTGGCCTCAACGTCAACCTGTTCAAGTCCGTGGTGAAGGATGCCAAGGCCAAGCGTGACCAGGGCGCGGAACTCGATTTCTGTGCCCTGGGCAGCAAGGCCACCAGCTTCTTCCGCAAGTTCGGCGGCAACCTGGTCGCGGCCAAGAACGGCCTGGGCGAGGCGCCGGATCCGGACGACCTGATCGGCAGCGTGAAGGTCATGCTGGATGCGTACGACGAGGGCCAGCTGGACCGCCTCTACGTGGTGTACAACGAGTTCGTCAACACCATGACCCAGAAGCCGGTGGTTCGCCAGCTGCTGCCCCTGTCGGCCGACATGGCCGAGATGGGGGCGGAAGAGTCCAACGAGGAAAACAAGCGTCCCGGTGGCTGGGACTACCTGTATGAGCCGGATGCCAAGGCGCTGCTGGATAGCCTGCTCGTGCGTTTCGTCGAGGCGCAGGTCTATCAGGCGGTGGTCGAGAACGTGGCGTGCGAGCAGGCCGCTCGCATGATCGCCATGAAGAGCGCCACCGACAACGCCGGCAATCTGATCGACGACCTGGAGCTGGTGTACAACAAGGCCCGTCAGGCGGCCATCACCCAGGAAATCTCCGAGATCGTCGGTGGCGCCGCCGCCGTTTAGCGTCGGGGAGGGCAGAGCCCTCCCGGCAAGCAGGTTTCATTTGCAGGTATTTGAGAGGAACCAAGATGAGCGGACGTATCGTACAAATCATCGGCGCGGTGATTGACGTAGAGTTTCCGCGGGACGATGTGCCCAAGGTCTACGACGCGCTGAATGTCTCGGAAACCGGGACCGTTCTCGAGACCCAGCAGCAGCTGGGTGACGGCGTGGTGCGCACCATCGCCATGGGCACCACCGAGGGCCTCAAGCGTGGCCTGGAGGTCGAAAACACCGGTGCCGCCATCTCCGTGCCGGTCGGCAAGGAGACCCTGGGCCGCATCATGAACGTGCTGGGCGAGCCCATCGACGAGGCGGGCGAGATCGGCGAGGCCGAGCGCATGCCCATCCACCGCAAGGCCCCGGGTTACGCTGACCAGGCGGCCTCCAGCGAGCTGCTGGAGACCGGCATCAAGGTCATCGACCTGGTGTGCCCGTTCGCCAAGGGCGGCAAGGTCGGCCTGTTCGGCGGCGCCGGCGTGGGCAAGACCGTCAACATGATGGAGCTCATCCGCAACATCGCCACCGAGCACAGCGGCTACTCCGTGTTCGCCGGCGTGGGTGAGCGTACCCGTGAGGGTAACGACTTCTACCACGAGATGACCGAATCCAACGTCATCGACAAGGTGTCGCTGGTCTACGGTCAGATGAACGAGCCGCCCGGGAACCGCCTGCGCGTTGCCCTGACCGGCCTGACCATCGCCGAGAAGTTCCGCGATGAAGGCCGTGACGTGCTGCTGTTCGTCGACAACATCTACCGCTACACCCTGGCCGGTACCGAGGTGTCCGCCCTGCTGGGTCGCATGCCGTCCGCGGTGGGCTACCAGCCGACCCTGGCCGAGGAGATGGGTGTCCTGCAGGAGCGCATCACCTCCACCAAGACCGGCTCGATCACCTCCGTGCAGGCCGTCTACGTGCCCGCGGATGACCTGACCGATCCGTCTCCGGCGACCACCTTCTCGCACCTCGATGCGACCGTGGTACTGGCGCGCTCGATCGCCGAGCTGGGCATCTACCCGGCCATCGACCCGCTGGACTCCACCTCTCGCCAGCTCGACCCGCTGGTCGTCGGCGAGGAGCACTACAACACCGCTCGCGGTGTGCAGAACGTGCTGCAGCGCTACAAGGAGCTCAAGGACATCATCGCGATCCTGGGCATGGACGAGCTGTCTGACGAGGACAAGCTGGCCGTGTCCCGGGCGCGCAAGATCCAGCGCTTCCTGTCGCAGCCGTTCTTCGTGGCTGAGGTCTTCACCGGGGCGCCCGGCAAGTACGTGTCCCTCAAGGACACCATCCGTGGCTTCCAGGGTATCCTCGACGGCGAGTATGACGAGCTGCCCGAGCAGGCCTTCTACATGGTCGGCACCATCGACGAGGCCGTCGAGAAAGCCAACCAGATGAAGTAATCGCTCCACCTGGGAGACGTCATCATGACGAAAAGCTTCAAGTGCGAGATCGTCAGCGCCGAGGCCTCGATCTACTCCGGTACCGCCGAGCAGGTCGTGGCGGCTGGCGCCATGGGGGATCTCGGGATTCTGGCCGGGCACACGCCGCTGCTCACCGAGCTGTCGCCGGGTCCGGTCCGGATCGTCCATGGCGGAGGTGAGGAAGATCACTTCTACGTCTCGGGCGGCTTCCTCGAGGTGCAGCCCGACGTGGTCACCGTGCTGGCTGACACCGCCGTGCGTGCCGACGACCTCGACGAGGCGGCCGCCGAGGAGGCCCGTCAGCAGGCGCTGAAGGACATGGACAACAAGTCCGCGGAACTCGACTACAGCCATGCCGCCGCGGAACTGTCCGAAGCCATGGCACAGCTGCGTACCATCCAGCAGCTGCGTCGCAAGTCCGGCCGGAGCTGACACCCGGTCCGTGTCTTGACCTCGACGCCCCCTGGATCCTGTCCGGGGGGCGTCGTCGTGTCTGGACGATCGAAGCGCGAGCGTTCCCCGGCCGGTCCATGAGTCCGGTCCCCCGGCTCGCGACGGGAAGGTGCCCATGTCACTGAGCGATACCCTCCAGGCCCACAAGGCGACGCTGCTCTCCGCCCTGGAGGACGACGACGCGCGACTGGGCAGCCTGCTGCCGGAGCTGCGCTCCGCGGACATCGGCGAGATCCTCGAGACGCTGATCGAGGAGGACGAGGAGCTGCCCCGGGCCCTGGCGCTACTCTCGCGGTTGCCGCTGGAGCGGCGTGCCAGCGTGATCGGCCACCTGCCGGGCGACGAGCAGCTGGCGATCACCGATGCGATGGACGATGAGGTCCTGCTGTCGGTGCTCGAGGAGATGGGGGCCGACGAGCGGGCCGACCTGTTCAAGACGCTGGGCGACGATCGCCGCGAGTCCCTGCTGAGGCGCATGGCCCACCAGGAGCGGGAGGAGCTCAAGCGCCTGGCGAGCTACGAGGAGGGGACCGCCGGGGCCCTGATGACCTCCGACTATGTGGCGATCCCCGTCGGCATGACGGTCTCCCGGGCGATGATGCGGGTGCGACAGACCGCTCCCGATGCCGAGACGGTCTATCAGCTCTATATCATCGACCCCGACGGCCGCCTCACCGGCACCATGTCGCTGCGCCAGCTCATGGTGGCCCGGCCCGGGGCCAGGGTCGACGACCTGATGATCCATGACGTCATCCACACGAGGGTGGACGTGCCCCAGGAGGAGGTCGCGCGGATCGTCGCTCGCTATGACATGCTGGCCCTTCCCGTGCTCGACGCCGAGCAGCGCCTGGTCGGCATCGTCACCCACGACGATGCCATGGACGTCGTCGAGTCCGAGGCCACCGAGGATATCCACAAGGGGATGTCCATCGGCGCCCTGGAAGACGGGGTCAGCCGGGTGCCGCTGTGGAGCCTCTATCGCAAGCGGGTGACCTGGCTGGTGCTGCTGGTGTTCGGCAACCTCTTTTCCGGCGCCGGCATCGCCTACTTCGAGGAGACCATCGCCGCCCAGGTGGCCCTGGTCTTCTTCCTGCCGCTGCTGATCGGCAGCGGCGGCAACGCCGGGGCCCAGGCGGCCACCCTGATGGTGCGTGGCATGGCCACCGGGGACGTGGGCATCAAGGACTGGGGCAAGCTGCTGGGCCGTGAACTGCTGGTGGCCGGCGCCCTGGGGCTGACCATGGCCCTGGCGGTGGCGCCCATCGGGATGATCCGGGCCGGCGAGACGGTGGCGATGGTGGTGGCGGTGAGCATGATCGCCATCGTGCTGTTCGGCAGCCTGCTCGGCATGTGCCTGCCCTTCGTGCTCGACCGTCTGGGCTGGGATCCGGCCACCGCCTCGGCCCCGCTGGTCACGACCCTGATCGATGCCTCGGGGGTGCTGATCTACTTCGGCTTTGCCACCGCCATGCTGTCGGTGAACTGACCCGACCCGTCAAAGACGGACAGTCGGGCCACGCATGTGTATCCTCTGTGGCCTCCACCCACCGGCACCTTCCACTCCAAACGGATCGTTACATGGACTGGCTACAGATCTTCGTCCTCTCCATCGTGCAGGGATTGACCGAGTTCCTGCCCATCTCCAGTTCCGCCCACCTGATCCTGGTGCCGGTCTTCACCGACTGGAACGACCAGGGGCTGGCCTTTGACGTTTCCCTGCACATCGGCAGCCTGACTGCGGTGGTGCTCTACTTCCGCCATGAGCTGGTGGGCATGACCTCCAGCTGGTGTCGCAGCGTGGCGGGGCGGGGGACCGACGACGAGGCCCGCCTGGCCTGGTGGGTGATCCTGGCCACCATCCCGGTCGGGCTGGCGGGGCTCGCCTTCAAGGACACCATCGAGGTGGTCATGCGCTCGCCGATGGTCATCGCTGGAGGCCTGATCGTCTTCGGACTGCTGCTGGCCTACGCGGACTGGCGCCGTCGGGCC
Organism: Halomonas aestuarii; assembly: GCF_001886615.1. NCBI lineage: Bacteria > Pseudomonadati > Pseudomonadota > Gammaproteobacteria > Oceanospirillales > Halomonadaceae > Halomonas > Halomonas aestuarii. Next base: position 1,711,804 of record NZ_CP018139.1, on the reverse strand, counting down.
ACGCGCAACGAATATCATCTGACCTGGCGGGATGCCCTGTGGATCGGCCTCGCCCAGGCTCTGGCGCTGATCCCGGGGACTTCCCGGTCCGGTATCACCATGACGGCCGGGCTGCTGCTGGGCCTGAACCGTGAGGCCTCGGCACGCTTCTCCTTCCTGCTCTCGATCCCGGTCATCGTCCTGGCCGGCGGCCTCAAGACCCTGGACCTCCTCGAAGCCAAGGTGCCAGTGGACTGGGCGGCGCTGGCCGGCGGCGCCCTGCTCTCGGGCATCAGCGCCTACCTGTGCATCCACTTCTTCCTGGCCTTCATCAAGCGGATCGGCATGCAGCCCTTCGTGGTCTACCGCCTCGTGCTGGGTGTCGCGCTGATCTGGCTCTTCGGAGGCGCCTGACATGACGGTACTGCGACCGATTCTCCTGTCCCTGCTGCTCGCCCTGATGCTGGCGGGCTGTTCCGAGCGCGATCGCCCTCTGGACTCCCCGGTGACCCTCGAGGGCGAGATCTTCGGCACCTTCTACCAGGTGAGCATCGCCGACCCCCTGACCCAGGGCGAGGCCAACGCCCTGGAAGAGGGATTCCTGGCCGAGCTCGAGGCGGTGGACGCCGCCATGTCCACCTGGCGCGATGACTCGGAGCTCATGGCCCTCAACCGGGCTCCCCCGGGGGAGTGGCAGACGTTCTCCGACCCGCTGATCGAGGTGCTGGCCAGCGGCCAGTCGGTGGCCGAGGCCAGCGGCGGGGCCTTCGACATGACCATCGGCGACCTGGTCAACCTGTGGAGCTTCGGCCCCGAGGCCCGGCCCCGGGAGGTGCCCGATGACGCGGTCCTGGCCGAACGCCTGGCGAGGATCGGGCCGGACAGCCTGGAGGTTGACGCCCAGGCGGGCAAGGCGCGACGGCTGCGCGACGTCTTCGTCGACCTCTCCGGCGTGGCCAAGGGGCATGCCACCGATCGGGTGGCCGCCTATCTCGATGGCCAGGGACTTGAGGACTACCTGGTCAACCTGGGCGGCGAGATCAAGGTGAGCGGCCACCGGGACGCCGAGTCGGCGCCCTGGCGGATAGGCATCGAGGTGCCCCGGGACGGCCGGCCCGAGGCGCAGCACGTGTTCGCCCTCGAGGACATCGCGGTGGCGACCTCCGGCGACTATCGCAACTACTTCGAGGAGGACGGCCAGCGCTATTCCCACACCCTGGACCCCCGCACCGGTCGCCCCATCGAGCATCGCCTCGCCTCGGTGACCGTGGTGCATCCCTCCGATGCCTGGGCCGATGCCTGGGCGACGGCGCTGATGGTGCTGGGCGAGGAGGAGGGCATGGCGCTGGCCCGGGAGCGCGGGCTCGCGGTGCTGATGCTGGCGCGCCAGGGGGAAGGGTGGGCGAGCCTTGCGAGCCCGGCCTTCGCCGAGCGCTTCGGTCGCGCGACCCTCGACCAACTGGGCGTGACGGTGGTCGAGGACGCGGAGGCCGGCATGGCGGCGGATACTGGACGCCCCCTAGAATAGGGGAAATGAGATGATGCTGGACAAGGAGTCATGATGACGCTCGACGTGGTGATACTGGCAGCCGGGCAGGGGACCCGGATGCGCTCGACCCTGCCCAAGGTACTGCACCGACTGGCCGGCAAGCCGATGGTGCGTCACGTGATCGAGACCGCCGAGGGGCTCGAGGCCGAGCGCACCCATGTGGTGGTCGGCCATGGGGCCGAGCTTGTGCGCGAGGCGCTGGCCGAGGCCCCGACCGAGAGCCGGGTGCGCTTCGCCCTGCAGGCCGAGCAGAGGGGTACCGGCCATGCCGTGGCCCAGACCCTGGATGGCCTCGGAGAGGGCAAGGTGCTGGTGCTCTACGGCGACGTGCCGCTGATCCGCCGCGAGACGCTGGTCGATCTGCTGGCGCGGGTCGACGAGCAGCACCTGGGCCTGCTCACCGTCACCCTGGACGACCCGGCCGGCTACGGGCGCATCCTGCGCAACGAGGCCGGCGAGGTGGTGGCGATCGTCGAGCAAAAGGACGCCTCCGAGACCGAGCGGGCCGTGAGCGAATGCAACACCGGCATCATGGCCATGACCGCCTCCCAGCTGCGCCGCTGGCTGCCCCGGCTCTCCGCCGACAACGCCCAGGGCGAGTACTACCTCACCGACATCATCGCCATGGCCGCGGCCGAGGGCGTGAGGATCGCCACCGCCCAGCCGGCGCGCCCCCAGGAGGTCGAGGGGGTCAACAACCGGGCCCAGATGGCCCGCCTGGAGCGCGCCCTCCAGCACGACATCGCCGAACGCCTGATGGAGCAGGGAGTGGCGCTGCTCGACCCGGCGCGCCTGGATGTCCGGGGACGCCTGACCTGCGGCCACGACGTCGAGATCGACGTGGGCTGCATCTTCGAGGGCGACGTGGAGCTAGGCGAGGGGGTGCGGATCGGTCCCCACTGCGTGATCCGCGACAGCCATGTCGGCGCCGAGACGGTGGTCGAGGCCCATAGCGTCCTCGAGGGCGCCGTGGCGGCCGGCCGCAACCGCATCGGGCCCTTCGCTCGGCTGCGGCCCGGCTCACGGCTGGCAGTGGGCGCCCGGGTCGGGAACTTCGTCGAGACCAAGAACGCCGAGGTGGGCGAGGGCAGCAAGATCAATCACCTGAGCTACGTCGGCGACGCGAGGCTGGGACGTGACGTCAACGTCGGCGCCGGCACCATCACCTGCAACTACGATGGCGCCAACAAGCACCATACTGACATCGCCGACGGGGCCTTCATCGGCTCCAACACCGCCCTGGTGGCGCCGGTGAGCGTGGGACGCGGCGCCACCGTGGGCGCCGGCTCCACCATCGCCAAGGACGTGCCCGATAACGCCCTGGCGGTCACGCGCGGCCGCCAGATCAGCAAGCCCGACTGGCCGCGGCCCAGCAAGCGCCAAGAACCCTGAGGAGACTTCGTATGTGTGGAATCGTCGGTGCCGTTGCCGAGCGCAACGTCCAGGGCATCCTGCTGGAGGGCCTGAAGCGCCTGGAGTACCGCGGCTATGACTCCGCCGGGATGACGGTGCGCTCGCCCCAGGGGCAGCTGCAGCGCCAGCGGGCGCTGGGCAAGGTGGCGGCCCTGGAGGAGCGTCTCGCCGCCGAGCCGCTGCCGGGCCACAGCGGCATTGCCCATACCCGCTGGGCGACCCATGGCCGCCCCAGCGAGCAGAATGCCCACCCCCACCAGTCCGGCGAGCGTCTGGCGGTGGTGCACAACGGCATCATCGAGAACCACGAGGCCCTGCGCCGGGAGCTCGAGGGGGAAGGCTACGTCTTCACCTCGGAAACCGATACCGAGGTGATCGCCCACCTGCTGGAGCGGGAGAGTCGCCGGGTCGGCGACCTGCTCACCGCGGTGCAGGGGGTGCTGGCCCATCTCGACGGTGCCTATGCCCTGGGCGTGATCCATGCCGACGAGCCCGACGTGGTCATCGGCGCGCGCAAGGGCAGCCCCCTGGTGGTGGGCGTGGGGATCGACGAGGCCTTCCTCGCCTCCGACCCGCTGGCCCTCCTGCAGGTCACCGACCGCTTCGTCTACCTGCAGGAGGGCGACGCGGTGCGTCTCTCCCGCGGCGGGGTGATCAAGGTGGTCGATGCCGACGGGTACGCGGTCGAGCGTGAGGTGCAGACCTTCGAGCATGGCGACGGGGCCGCCAGCAAGGGCGACTACCGCCACTTCATGCTCAAGGAGATCCACGAGCAGCCGGCGGTGATCGCCGCCGCCCTGGAGGGTCGCCTGGGCGAGCGCTCGGTGCTGGTGGAGAGCTTCGGCCCCGACGCCGAGGCGCTGTTCGGGCAGGTGAAGCAGATCCATATCGTGGCCTGCGGCACCAGCTACCACGCGGGCATGGTGGCCCGTTACTGGCTGGAGCGCTATACCGGGGTGCCGGTGCAGGTGGAGGTCGCCTCGGAGTATCGCTATCGCCAGGTGGTGGTCCCCGAGGGCACCCTGTTCGTGACGCTCTCCCAGTCCGGCGAGACCGCCGACACCCTGGCGGCGCTGCGTTTCGCGCGGGCACGCGGCTACCTGGCCAGCCTGGCGATCTGCAACGTGCCGGGCAGCTCCCTGGTGCGCGAGTCGGACCTGACCCTGATGACCCAGGCCGGGCCCGAGATCGGCGTGGCCTCCACCAAGGCCTTCACCACCCAGCTCACCGCCCTGATGCTGCTGACCCTGGCGCTGGGTCGGGTCCGCGGCCTCGATGCCGGCGAACAGGCGACCCTGGTCGAGGCCCTGCGCGGCCTGCCGGGGCTGGTGGCGCGGGTCCTCGAGCTGGACCCGGCCATCGAGGCCCTCGGCACGGCCTTCGCCGAGAAGCACCATGCGCTCTTCCTGGGCCGCGGGGCCCACTTCCCCATCGCCCTGGAGGGGGCGCTGAAGCTCAAGGAGATCTCCTACATCCACGCCGAGGCCTACCCGGCGGGGGAGCTCAAGCACGGTCCCCTGGCGCTGGTCGACAGCGAGATGCCGGTCATCTCGGTGGCGCCCAACGACGAGCTGCTCGACAAGCTCAAGTCCAACCTCCAGGAGGTGCGGGCCCGCGGGGGCGAGCTGTTCGTCTTCGCCGACGAGCAGGTGGGGCTGGCCGAGGAGGAGGGGGTGCATGTCCTGCACCTGCCCCATGTCCACGAGGCACTGGCGCCGATCCTCTACACCGTGCCGCTGCAGCTGCTCAGCTACCACGTGGCGGTTCTCAAGGGCACCGACGTCGACCAGCCGCGCAACCTCGCCAAGTCCGTGACGGTGGAATAAGGCCAGCGGCCTGCTTTCCTCCATGGAGAGCAGGCCAGTGAGTGGCCCTTCAGCGCCGGCGCCCCTTGTCGATCCGTTCGGCGAGGGGCGCCGGCGTCTTGTCGTCAGTCGGAGGGAGAGGCGAAGTGGCGGTTCCAGGTCGTCGTGCGTGCCCGATCCCGTGCCTCGTAGTCGGATAGCGCCGCTTCGAGGGTGCTGGCCGATTCGGCGTCCCGATCCTCACCGAGCCGGGTCAGTCGCAGGGTGTACCAGGCCGTGACGCCGCCCTCGGGAGCCGTGTCGAAGCGCGGGAACACCAGGGTGGCGCATTGGCCGTGTCGCCACCGGTGGGGCAGGGCCGGCTCGAGCGCCAGGCCGCGCGCCAGGCCGACGAGATCGACGGTGCCCTCGGCGACGGCATCCCGTGCCTGGGCCAGGGTCTTGATGCCGCCGGTCAGCATCAGGGGGAGCGACGTTCTCTCGCGAGCCTGCCGCGCGAAGTCCAGGAAGTAGGGCCCGCTCGCCGACGCGTCCGAGGCCGATCGCGCCCCTGGGAAGTAGGTGCCGCCGCTGATGTCGAGCAGGTCGACGGGCTCCCGGTCCAATGCCTCGACCACCGAGAGGGCATCCGTCTGGGTCAAGCCGCCTTCCAGCTGATCGGTGGCATTGAGCTTGACCGCGACCGGAAACGCCGGGCCCACGGCTTCTCTCACCGCCCGGATCACCTCGATCAGCAAGCGCTGGCGGTTGTCGATCGAACCGCCATAGGCGTCTTCGCGCTTGTTGAACAGGGGCGACAGGAACTGGCTCAACAGGAAGCCGTGCGCTGCATGGATCTGTACGCCGCCGAAGCCGGCGTCCTTGCCCAGGCGGGCCGTGTGGGCGAATTCGCAGGGCAGGGCGCGAATCTCGGCCAGGCTCAGGGCCTCACAGCTGAGACGGGGAAGATCGAGGGCACTGGGGCCCTTGGGCACGCTGGTCGGCGGATAGGCCATCGCCCCCGCATGGCCCAGCTGCAGCCACAGGTCGCTACCGTTCTGGCTACCGCAACACGCGAGCCGCTGGAATCTCTCCATGTCCGACTGGGCGTTCAGGACCAGGTTGCCGGGCTTCTCGGCGACATCGGGCCGGCCCTGCACCTCACCGATCAGGGAAAGGGCGACCCCGCCTTCGGCCCAGCGCTGGTAGAGCCTGCATTGGATGGCCGTGGGGTGGCCGGTGCCATCCCCCAGGGAATCCGACATCGCCGCCTTGGCGATGCGGTTCTTCAGTACCCTGCCGCAGGGTAGGGTCAGGGGGGTAAAGAGGATGTCGGCATCGTTTGCGGGCGCCGTGTCGGCGCAGAAGCTCGACTCGGTCATGCGGCACTCCTTGGACGTTCAGAAACTGCCCTTATCGTGCCAGTCGCCTCGATCGCTGATAATCCGTTGCCGAGGCACAGGAGCTGTGAGCATATGGAACAGATGAAACCGGACACCGAACTCGCCATCTTCCATGCGGTCGTGGAGGCAGGCACCTTCTCGGGAGCCGCTCGCCAGCTGGGCATCACCCACTCGGCGGTCAGCAAGCGCATTGCCCGTCTGGAACAGCGCCTGGGAACTGCCTTGATCCTGCGTTCCACGCGACAGATGCGCCTGACCGAGGCCGGCGAGACCTACGCCAGCGAAACCCGGGAGCTGTTGGCCCGGCTCAGGCGCGTGGAGGAGGAGATCGTCGAGGGGATGGGGGAGCTCAGGGGGCGCATCCGGGTCACCGCGCCGACGGCGCTCGGCAGGCAGCAACTGATGCCGCTGCTGCTGGCCTTCATGGATCGCTACCCGGCCGTGGAGATCGACCTGACGCTCACCGATGCGATCGTCGACCTGGTGCACGAGGGCATGGATCTGGCGGTCCGCAGTGCCTCCCTGAACGATTCCGGCCTGATCGCCCGAAGGCTCACCACCCACCCCCGGCTGATCTGCGCCGCGCCTGGCTACCTGGCGCGACACGGCTGGCCGGTTGTGCCCGCCGACCTGGTGGACCATACCTGCCTGTTCCTGAACCTGTCCCGGGGCGTCTCCATGTGGGGGCTAAGCGAGAGCCTCCGCGGGCATCCCGGTTTCCTGTCCAACTCCCTGGAGACCCTGTATGCCGCCTGCCTGCATGGGCGGGGCATCGCCTGCCTGCCCTGCTACATGGTGGCGGAAGATCTCGCGGCCGGCCGGCTCCACACCCTGCTGGATGCCTATCGTGACACGGATAATGGAACTGCCATTTCCCTCGTTCGGCCGGAGACGACCCTCCTGTCCAGGCGGGTGCGCGCCTTGATCGACTTCCTGTTGGAACACTTTTCGTGAGGGCTCAGCGCCTCAGCGCCTTGAGTACCCTTTCCTTCGAGGCGGCCTCGCGCTCGGCATAGAGCGCGAACTCGTCGGTGACGGCGGCGCCCAGGGCGGACTCGAAGGCCTCGCGGTTGGCCTGGCCGTCGTAGGCGTCGTTCTGCGCTCCGCCCAGGTTCGACTGGAAGATGCCCGCCGCGCTGACCGGCAGGAAGTCCTCGTAGGTGATCGGTCGGGCCGTCACCAGCCCCTGCTCGATCAGCGCCTCCAGATCGGTCTCATGGCCGGCCTCGGCCGCGCGCCCGGCGTCGGTGAGCCGGTACTCGAAGAAGGCCAGCCCCTCGCGACGCAGGACCGCCTCGCTGTCCGGAAAGGCGGCGAAGACCTCGGCCAGCACCCGCTGATGCGCCTCGTTGGCGAGCCTGTGGGTCTTCTCCCGGGAGACGCCGAGCAGGCGGTCATAGAGCGCCCGGCCCTTCTCGGTCAGGGCCACGCCGCGCTGCTCGATCTCGCCGAAGCGGGCCGTATGGGTGCCCCGGCGCTCGCCCTTGAAACGGGTCGGCTCCTCGAGGGCCTTGAAGCTGGTCTGGCGCAGCAGGATCGGGCAGTCGCGACGGGGCGGTCCCTCGATGACGTCCTTGGCGTTCATGCCGGCGGCCGGCATGCGCGCCTGGACCTCGTCGATGTCCAGGGTGCGCGGGGTCAGGTGGTTGATGTGGGGGCCGCGGAAGCAGACCACGTCGGCGATCAGCCGGTGCTCGGCGTGCAGCGCCTCGTAGGTGTCGAGGTCCACGGTGGCGTCGCGGTGCCAGCGAAAGGTCTCCAGCGCCTCGCTGACGAAGCGCTCGGCCTGGTCATCGTCGAGGCCACCCTGGGCTTCGCTGAGCGCGATCAGCTTTCGGGCGCCGGGAGTGAAGATGTCCCGCTCGGCCAGGATCGCCTCGGCCCGCTCGCGAAGCGCCGGACGCTCGATCAGCTCCAGGCGCAGCAGCGAGGTGAAGACCCGGAAGGGGTTGCGGGCCAGCGCCGCGTCATCGACGGGGCGAAAGGCCGTGGAGTGCACCGGCACGCCGGCCTGTGACAGGTCGTAGTACCCCACCGGTTGCATGCCCATGACGGCGAACAGCCGACGCAGCATGGCGAGCTCGTCCGCGGTGCCCACCCGGATGGCGCCGTGACGCTCGACGCCGAGGCGATTCAGCTCATCATGGGCCCGGAGGCGCTCCGCCAGCGCCGGGTCGCGTTCGAGGGTCTCGCGATTCACCTGCGCCACCAGCGCGAGCAGGGTCTCGTACTGGGGCACCTCGGCCTGGTACATGGCCGACATGGCCGTCGAGAAGCGGTCGCGGATCTCGTCGGGAGAAACGAGGGAAGTGTTCGACATCGTCATGCCTCCTGGGCGTCATGGGTAGCCGGCATCACCAGTCCCACCCCCTGCCATCGGCAGGGGGCACCCCCGACTCGGGCGGCGGCAGGTGATGGCGAAATGGCCAGATCAAACCATCTGCCCGGCGGGACGACAAACGAAAAAAAACGCGCTATACATTCCAATGATTCATGCATGGGTTGGGTGGATCGCCCCGGTGCGCCAGAATATGGGCTCAATGAGCCAATTGTCAGGGGAGTCAGCGTCAACATCATGCCCTTAAAGAATGTTTCCCCCGTGCGTCGCGATGGGCCCGCATCGCTTCTTTCGTCAGGAATCGCCGCGCCATGACGGCACGCCATCTCCCCTCGACCACCACCCTGCAATGCTTCGAGGCGGCGGCCCGGCACATGAGCTTCACCCGGGCGGCCGAGGAGCTGTGCCTGACCCAGAGTGCGGTGAGCAAGCAGGTCGCGCAGCTCGAACGCTACCTCCAGCACCGCCTGTTCCGTCGCGTGCGGCGCAGCCTGGTCCTGACCCCGGAGGGGTCGCTGTACCTCACCGAGGTGCGCAAGATCCTGGCGCAGATCGAGATGTCGGCGAACACCATCATGACCTACAGCGGGCATAGCGAGGTGCTGCGGGTGGCGACCCTGCCGACCTTCGGCACCGCCTGGCTGACGGCCCACCTGCCAGCCTTCCTCGAGGCGCATCCGCGCATCAGCCTGAACGTCACCGATCGGGTCCAGGCCTTCGATCTCGAGCAGGAAGACATCGAGGTGGCCTTCTTTCATGGCCATGGCCGCTGGCCCAACCTGGAATGCCACAAGCTGTTCGACGAGGAGGTGGTCGCGGTGGGAGCCCCGGACTATCTTGATCGGCGGCGGCCGGCCCTGGCCACGGATCTGATCGAGGCGCGCCTGCTGCATCTCTCCACCCGGCCCGATGCCTGGCACCGCTGGTTTGCCGAGCAGGGCATCACCACCCATCGCAGCTATCACGGCACGCGCTTCGAGACCTTCCAGATGCTGCTGCGCACCGTGATGGCGGGCGGCGGCCTGGCGCTGGTGCCGCGTTTCCTGGTCGAGGACGAGCTCGCCACGGGGCGACTGCGGCTCGCCTGGCCCCATGTCCTCCGGGGGCCCGATGCCTATTACCTGGTCTATCCCGAACCCCTCGGCGAACTCGCCAAGGTTCGCCACTTCGTGTCACATATCCTGTCCTGCGCCCGACGCCCTTGAGTGCCCGCCACGCCCGGCTGGTCACGGGCAGGGGAGACCGGGATAATCCGTCTCCCTCCCCACCATGCTGGCGTCGACGAGAGGCCTGGACCGTTGACCGATTCCTGCTCCCCACCCCCTGCCCGAGCGGCCGCCCTGTACCTGGGGCTGGCCATGTGGGCCAACGAGGACTGGCGCGGTAGCCTCTACCCGCCCCATGGCGGCCAGGGCGAGCGCCTGCCGGACTATGCGCGGGTCTTCTCCACCGTGGAGGGCAACACCACCTTCTACAGTGGGGTCCCCAGGCCATCGACGGTGGCCGCCTGGTCGCGGCAGGCGCCGCCGGGCTTCCGGTTCTGCTTCAAGTTGCCGGCGAGCCTGACCCACGACAAGCGCCTGGCCGGCATCGAGGCGGACGTCGACGCCTTTCTCGAGGCGTTGTCGCCCCTGCATGACCGGCTCGGACCGATGATGGTGCAGTTGCCCCGGGATTTCGGTCCACAGGAACTGCCGCGGCTGGAAGCGCTGCTGAGGCGATGGCCGACAGGACTTCCCTGCGCCGTCGAGGTCAGGCACAGGGAATTCTTCCACAAGGGATCGGCCGAGGCGGCCCTCAACAGGTTGTTGATAACTCACGGCGCCAACCGGGTGATGCTCGATGTGCGCCCCCTCTTCTCCACGCCACCCGGTGACCATGCCGGCCTGGCTCATGCCCAGGCCGAGAAGCCGAGACTCCCGTTACACGTGCTTTCCACGGGAGACAGCCCGCTGATACGCTTCATCGGGAACGTCGACGATGCCGTCAACGAGCGCTATTTCGGCCCCTGGATCGACCGTCTCTGCCTGTGGATAAAACAGGGGAAAACCCCTTTTCTCCTTGTGCACACGCCCGATAACCGCCAGTCGCCCGAACTCGCCCGGCGCCTGCATTCGCGGCTGGTCGAACGCTGTTCACTTCCGCCCCTCGAGGCCTTCCCCGGACAGTCCCAGGCCTCGCTGTTCTGATCCGCCCAGGGCGGCCGGCGAGACGGCCCTGTGGTTTTGCGTGGATGACTGGCCAGCAGGCGCATGATCGGATATTTTTACGGGGCGATCGTCACTTGCCATCGGATCTTGTGGGATTTCGCACTTATCCTGTGTGATTCCTCGTCGTGATCCCTCATGAGGTTTGCGCGGTTCGCCTCGCCGAGGCCCCGTGGGAGTTGTACCGGCAGCGATCCTGTCAGGCATTCGCACTGCCCTTGAAAGCGGCACCCCGTGATCCGGGAGGCCGTGGACGTGGCGACTACAACCACAACGCCGTCATCGCATTCGATCAATCGATGACGACACGTACCATCAGGGTGATTTATGTCCAACACGCAACATGCACACTGGTCTTCCCGGCTGACCTTCATCCTCGCGGCCACGGGTTCCGCGGTCGGCCTGGGCAATATCTGGAAGTTTCCCTACATGGTGGGCGACAGCGGCGGCGCCGCCTTCGTGCTCATCTACCTGCTCTGCATCGGCCTGGTCGGCCTGCCGATCCTGGTCGCCGAATGGCTGGTGGGCCGTCGGGGGCAGAAGAACCCGGCCAATTCCATGGCCGACCTGGCCCGGTCGGCCGGTGCCTCCCGCAGCTGGATGATCGTCGGCATCAGCGGCATCCTCGGTGCCTTCCTGATCCTCTCCTTCTACAGCGTGATCGGCGGCTGGTCGCTCTACTACACCCTGAGTTCGGTCACCGGTGCCTTCAGCGGCCAGGACGCCGACGGCATCAGCGCGCTCTTCACCGGCATGCTGGCGAGCCCCGGCCTGCTGCTGGCGGGACACTCCGTCTTCATGCTGCTGGTGATCGGCATCGTGGCCCGCGGCGTGACCAAGGGGCTCGAGGGTGCAGTGCGCAGCCTGATGCCGGCATTGGGGGTCCTGCTGGTGGTGCTGGTCGGCTATGGCATGACCACCGGCTACTTCGGCGAGGCCCTGGGCTTCATGTTCAATCCCGACTTCGGGAAGGTGGACGGCAGCGTGGTGCTGGCGGCCATGGGCCAGGCCTTCTTCACCCTCTCCCTGGGCATGGGCATCATGATGGCCTACGGCTCCTACCTGAACGAGGAGATCAACCTGCTCAAGACCGCGCGGACCGTGATCATCCTCGACACCCTGGTGGCGCTGGTGTCCGGCCTGGCGATCTTCCCCATCGTCTTCGCCAACGGCCTCGACCTGAGCTCCGGCCCGGGACTGATCTTCGTCACCCTGCCGCTGGCCTTCGGCAACATGGGCGGCGGCGTCATCCTCAGCCTGATGTTCTTCCTGCTGCTGACCTTCGCCGCCCTGACGTCGGCGATCTCGCTGCTGGAGCCGGTGGTGGAGTTCGTCGAGGAGCGCACCCCGCTGTCGCGGATCGCCTCGACCCTGGTCGCCGGGGCGGCCACCTGGGCGCTCGGCATCGCGGCGCTGCTGGCGTTCAACGTCTGGGGGGATGTGCTGGTCTTCGGCCTGAACATCTTCGATCTGCTCGATACGGTGACCAGCAAGTTCCTGCTGCCGCTGACCGGCCTGATGGCGATCATCTTCGTCGCCTGGGTGCTGGACCGCGACAGCGTCCGCCGCGAGCTGGGACTCGGGGAGACCGGGGCGATGGTATGGAGCGTGGTGTCGCGGTTCATCGCGCCCATCGGCGTGATCGCGGTGTTCGTCTCCAGCCTCTGAGCGAGGTCACCCGCCCGTTTTCGTGGCGGGTCGAGCCCCCTGCGAGCCCCGCCCTGGCGGGGCTCGCTGCGTATTAAGAGGAGGTCTGCGCCGGGAGGTCAGTGCATCTCGTCCTCCACCAGCTCCTCCTCGGGGAGCGGGGCGATGTCCCGGGACAGGCGCTTGAATTCGTTGTGCAGCTCGATGCCGCGACGGGCGCGCAGGTTGCGCTGGGCGGCGGTGCGAGAACGCTGCTCGTGCTCGACGACTTCCATGCTCATGAAGATGTCGAGGAGTTCACTCTTGAGGGAGGATAACCGTTCGACATTACGCATGATCGACTCTCCTTTCTGCAGTGAATGTGCCGGCATCAAGGACGCTGCGCGACACTGCACGTCTTACTATACCCCACTTGACAGAATGATGACGGCGCGTGCCGCGCGTGCACAACGCCCCGTCAACGCTGCCCCCGGGGACCTGGCCGTTCGCCTCCCGCGTTCGCCGGGTGAGCATCGCCCCCCGGCTTGGGGCATACTGTGGGCATGAACCCGCCCAACGTCTTGCCGCCCCGCCCCTGTCGCGTGGCGGCTCGCCAGCAAGGAGTCCCTGCGTGAGCCGTGCCCTCTTCGATGAGATGAGACGTCGCATGGAGCACTTCCGCCGCTCCGAGCAGAAGGTCGCGCGTTTCGTGCTGCGCAACCCCGAGGAAGTGATCCACATGCGCATCGTCGACCTGGCCACCGAGGCCAAGGTCAGCGAACCGACCGTGGTGCGCTTCTGCCGTGCCCTGGGCTGCAACGGCTTCCAGGACTTCAAGCTCCAGTTGGCGCAGATGCTGGCCTCCGGCAGCCAGTTCGCCCAGTTCTCGATGAACGACAGCGACTCGGTGGCGGAATTCTCCCATAGCATCTTCGATTCCACCGTGGGCACCCTGCTGTCGGTGCGCGACCGGCTCGACAACGAGGCGCTGAATCAGGCGATCAATGCCCTGGCCATGGCCAACCGGGTGGAGTTCTACGGCTTCGGCGCCTCGGGGGCCGTGGCCGCCGATGCCCAGCACAAGTTCTTCCGCCTGCAGATCTCCACCGCGGCCTACACCGACCCGCACATGCAGAACATGTCGGCGGTGACCCTCAAGGAGGGCGACGTGGTGGTGGCCATCTCCCAGACCGGCCGCACCCGGGCCCTGGTGGCCAGCGTGCGCCTGGCGCGCGAGGCCGGGGCGACGGTGATCGGGCTGTGCCCCAGCGGCTCGCCGCTGGCCAAGGAAGTCACCCTGCCGCTCTACATCGATGTTCACGAGGACACCGAGATCTATACCCCCATGAGCTCGCGCATCGCCCACCTGGTGCTGATCGACGTGCTGGCGGTGGGCGTGGCCAAGACCCGCGGCCCACGGCTCGCCGAGCAGCTCCGGGAGGTCAAGAAGAGCCTCAACCCGCTGCGCTTCCCCGAGCAGGACGGCAAGCCCTGAGTCGACCCCCGATATGCTAAGCTGGGCCTCCATTTTTGACCCGGCTTTCCCTGCGCTATGGACGACGTCACGGCGATTCTCGACCACATGAACCCGGCCCAGCGCGAGGCCGTCAGTGCCCCCCAGGGCAACCTGCTGGTGCTGGCCGGAGCCGGTTCCGGCAAGACCCGGGTGCTGGTCCACCGCATCGCCTGGCTGATGCAGGCCGAGGGCCTCTCGCCCTACGCGCTGCTCGCCGTGACCTTCACCAACAAGGCGGCCCGCGAGATGCGCACCCGCCTCGAGGCCCTGCTCGGCATCTCGCTGCGCCATGTCTGGGTCGGTACCTTCCACTCCATCGCTCACCGCCTGCTGCGGACTCACTGGCAGGATGCGCGCCTTCCCCAGCACTTCCAGATCATCGACAGCGATGACCAGCTGCGGCTGGTCAAGCGGCTGCTCAAGGATCACCGCATCGACGACGAGCGCTTCCCGCCGCGCCAGGTGCAGTCGTTCATCTCGGGCTGCAAGGAGGAGGGGCTGCGTCCGCACCAGGTCGATGCCCATGGCGATGCCTACATGACCCAGATGGTCGAGCTCTACGAGCGCTACCAGCTCACCTGCGAGCGCGGCGGGCTGGTCGACTTCGGCGAGCTGCTGCTCAGGAGCCTGGAGCTCCTGCGGGACAACCCGGCGCTGCTGGCCCACTACCGGGAGCGCTTCGGTCATGTGCTGGTCGACGAGTTCCAGGACACCAATACCCTGCAATACGCCTGGCTCAAGCTGCTGACGGGCATGTCCACCCCGATGACCGTGGTCGGCGACGACGACCAGTCGATCTACGGCTGGCGCGGGGCGCGCATCGAGAACATCCGCCGCTTCGAGCAGGAGTTCCCCGACACCAGGACCGTGCGCCTGGAGCAGAACTACCGCTCCACCAGCGCCATACTCGACGCGGCCAATGCCCTGATCCGGCACAACACCGAGCGCATGGGCAAGGAGCTGTGGACGGCCGGCCACCGCGGGGAGCCGATCTCGGTGTATGCAGGCTTCAACGACCTGGACGAGGCGCGCTTCATCGTCGATACCATCCGCGAGAAGGTCGAGGAGGGGGTCAACCGGCGCGAGATGGCCATCCTCTACCGCTCCAATGCCCAGTCCCGGGTGCTGGAGGAGACCCTGATCCGCCAGGGGGTGCCCTACCGCATCTACGGCGGCCAGCGCTTCTACGAGCGCCTGGAGATCAAGAACGCCCTGGCCTACCTGCGCCTGCTGCTCAACCGCGACGACGACGCCTCCCTGGAGCGGGTGATCAACGTGCCGGCCCGGGGCATCGGCACCCGCACCGTGGAGGTGCTGCGCACCCGCGCGCGCGAGACCGGCGTCTCGCTGTGGCAGGCGCTGCACGACGCCCTGCTGGATGCCTCGCTCAAGGGGCGCGCCGCCTCGGCGGTGCGCGCCTTCGCCGACCTGATCGAGCGGCTCGACAACGACACCGCCGGTCTCGCGCTCCACGAGATCATCGACCACGTCATCGAGACCTCCGGGCTGATCGAGCACCACCGTAGCGAGAAGGGCGAGAAGGGCCAGGCGCGGGTCGAGAACCTCGAGGAGCTGGTCACCGCCGCCAGGGCCTTCACCCAGGGCGAGACCTTCGAGCCGCCCGAGGCCGGCGAGGGGGGCGCCGCCCTGGAGGCCTTCCTCTCCGAGGCGGCGCTCAATGCCGGCGACCACGAGGCCGACGAGTACGAGGACTGCGTGCAGCTGATGACGCTGCACTCGGCCAAGGGGCTGGAGTTCCCGGTGGTGTTCATCGCCGGGGTCGAGGAGGGCCTGTTTCCCCACAAGATGTCCATGGAGGAGCCGGGGCGCCTGGAGGAGGAGCGGCGGCTCTGCTACGTGGGCCTGACCCGCGCCATGCGCAAGCTCTACCTGACCCACGCGGAGCTGCGTCGGCTGCATGGCAAGGAGACCTTCCAGCGTCCCTCCCGCTTCCTGCGCGAGCTGCCGGAGGAGTACCTGGAGGAGGTGCGGCTGCGCGGCCAGATCTCGCGGCCGGTGACCACCCGCCCGGCCGCGGGCCTGTCCCGGCAGACCTCGGTCGACGGGGGCAGCGACCTGCCCTCGCTCTCGCTGGGCCAGCGGGTCAGCCACCCGGTCTTCGGCGAGGGGGTGATCCTCAATGCCGAGGGGGAGGGGGAGCGTGCCCGGGTGCAGGTCAGTTTCGAGGGTGAGGGCGACAAGTGGCTGGTGCTGGGCTTTGCCAAGCTCACGCCCCTCTGACCGACAGCGGCGTCGGGCGGCCTCGCTTGCCGGGCAATTCAGCCGTGACGCATACTCGTGGGCGGACACGCCCTTGGCCCGCGCCATCCGCGGGATCACCACGCCTTACGGAGTCATGCTCACATGCAACGCCGCCAGTTTCTCAAGACCCTGAGCGCCGGCGCCGCCGCCGGTGCCACCGCCCCCTTCATCTCCACGGCCAGCGCCCAGGAGACCATCACCTGGGACATGGTGACCTCCTGGCCCAAGAACTTCCCGGCGCTGGGCACCGGCGCCAACGACTTCGCCGAGCGCATCGAGCGGATGTCGGGCGGCCGCATGAAGATCCGCGTGCATGGCGCCGGCGAGATGGTGCCGGCCCTGGAGGTGTTCGACGCCGTGGGCGAGGGGACCGCCGAGATGGGCCACTCCGCCTCCTACTACTGGCGCGGCAAGACCCTGGCCGCCCAGTTCTTTACCGCCGTGCCCTTCGGCATGAACACCACCGAGACCAATGCCTGGCTCTACTACGGCGGCGGCCAGGAGCTCTGGGACGAGGTTTACGCCCAGCACAACCTCAAGCCCTTCCCGGTGGGAAACACCGGCACCCAGATGGCCGGCTGGTTCAAGAAGGAGATCAACTCGCTGGACGACATGCAGGGCCTCAAGCTGCGCCTGCCGGGGCTCGCCGGCGAGGCGATGAACCGCATCGGCGTGACCACCGTCAACACGCCCGGGTCCGAGATCTTCACCTCCCTGCAGACCGGTGTGCTGGATGCGGCCGACTGGGTCGGTCCCTACAACGACTTGGCGTTCGGCTTGCATCAGGTGGCGAAGTACTACTACACCTCGGCCTGGAACGAGCCCAGCGCCATCCTCGAGGGTACCGTCAACCTGGATGCCTGGAACGCCCTGCCCGACGACCTCAAGGCCGTGGTGAGCGAGGCGGCGAGAGCCTCCAACCTGGCGATGATCAGCGAGTTCGCCGTGCGCAACGCTGAGGCGCTCCAGACCCTGGTCGACGAGCATGATGTGCAGCTGCGCACCTTCCCGGACGAGGTCCTGTCGGCGCTCCAAGATGCCTCCCGGCAGGTCCTGCAGGAGCAGGTCGAGAAGGACGAGGAGTCGCGCCGGGTCTATGACTCCTACACCGCCTTCCAGCAGAAGGTGCGTCGATTCACCGACGTGGGAGAGTTCGCCTACCTGAAGACCCGGGAGAAGGTCGACGCCTGACGGCGCAGCTATCAATCCCGGAAAGCACATGGGCGCCGCGAGGGCGCCCATGTGCTTTCCGGCCATGCGTCCTGCCGGGGGCTCAGTCGTGCTGGCGCACGCCACGGATCCGCCCGTTGTCGTCCAGGGCGACCATCACGAAGCGTGCCTCGGTGACCTTGTGCAGCTCGTCGTGATCCCGCTCCTGGGGGGCACGGATCCACACCTCTACATCGATCTTGATCGAGCTGTGGCCGATCTCGCTGACCCGGGTGAAGATGTTCACCATGGAACCCACCCGAACCGGGCAGAGGAAGTCCATGGCCTCGATGGCGACGTTGGCCGTGCGGCCGAGGGCCTCGCGGCCGGCGGCCACCTCGGCGGCCTCGTCCATGCGGGCGACCAGCCAGCCGCCGGGGATGTCGCCGTGCAGGTTGGTATCCTGGCGAGTGGCCAGCAGCTTCAGGGTCAGTCGACCCTGGGGGGAGGGGGTGTCATCGATGTCTGTCATGGAAGCCTGAGCGACTCGCGTTGTTGTTGTGGGGGTTTCATCGGTGCTTCATGGTATACGTCGAGGCCATGCCTTCACCACCGCTGCGACACGATGTCCCGTCGCCAGTCGCGAACCTCCTTCATCTCCCTTCTTCGAGGAGCCGTCATGTCTGCCGTCTTCCCCCGCTGGCTGGTTCCCTGGCTGCTGCTGGTCGGGCTCTGCCTGCCCCAGGCGCCGGCCAGGGCCCAGGAGATCGCCGGGACCCTGGGGACGGTGGGGTCCGACACCATGGCGGGATTGATGCTGCGCTGGGGAGAGGCGCTGGCTCGCCGACATCCCGGTATCCGGCTGCAGCTGCAGGCCAGCGGGTCGGCCAGCGCGCCGCCAGCCCTGATGGCCGGGACCACCCGGCTGGGACCTATGTCGCGCCCCATGAACGCGGCCGAACGTCGGGCCTTCATCGAGCGCCACGGCTATCCCCCGCGGGAGCTCGCGGTGGCCCGCGACGCCCTGGTGGTCGTGGTCCATCGGGACAATCCCCTCGAGGGCCTGGGGCGCCGCGAGCTGGAGGCCATCTTTTCCGACTCGCGGCGCTGCGGGGCGCCGCACGCGATCCGCCGCTGGCGACAGCTGGGGCTCGCGTGGCCCGAGGGACGCATCCGCCTGCACGGCCGCAATGCCGCCTCCGGCACCCACGGCCTGTTCCGGCGAGTCGCCCTCTGCGGGGGGCTCTTCCGTCCGGCGGTCAACGAGCACCCGGGATCCGCCGCCGTGGTCGCCGCGGTGTCGGAGGATCCCCGGGCCATCGGCTATGCCGGCCTCAACCACCTGACCCCGGGTGTGAAGGCCCTGGCCCGTCGTGACGACGATGGCACCCTCCACTTCCCCGAGCCCGAGGCGGTGCGACGCGGCGAGTATTCCCTATCCCGCGACCTCTACCTCTATCTCAACCTGCCCCCCGGCGAGTCGCTGCCGCCCCCCGAGCGCGCCTTCCTCGACCTGGTGCTGTCTCCCGAGGGCCAGGCGATCGTCGAGGAGCTCGGCTTCGTCGCCCTGACCGAGGTGCAGTGGCGTCGCCAGCGTGACGAGCTGGCGCTGGACGCTTCCGGCCGCTGACGCTGTCATCCGCCTGTCACCACTTTGTCGTACTATTCGGTTAGTACCCGATTTCCACAGGTCCGGTCATGCCCGATTCCTCCCCGCCGACTGCCGTGCGACGCCGCCTGCGTCAGGGGCGCGACCGCCTGGCCACCGCCTTGATCACCGCAGGGGGGCTCGGCGTGATCGCCGCGCTGCTGGCCATCGGGGTCTTCCTGGCGGTGGAGGTGGTTCCGCTGTTCTGGCCCGCCGGGGGCGTGGACGCGGTCAGCCCCGAGGCCCTCTGGCTGCCCGGCGAGGCCTCGGTCGATGGCCAGCGCTTTCGCTGGGCGCCCGAGGCCACCCTGACCCCGGACGAAGTGCCGCGGATCAGCCTGGTCCCCCTGGCCTGGGGCACCCTGGAGGCGGCGGCCTGGTCCCTGGTGATCGCCGTGCCCCTGGCGCTGGGCGCGGCCGCCCACTCCTCGCTGTTCATGTCCCGGCGCCTGCGCACTCGCCTGAAGCCGACCCTGGAGCTGATGGAGGCGTTGCCCGGGGTGGTCGTCGGCTTCGTCGCGGGCCTGGTGCTGGCGCCCTGGGTCGAGCGTCATCTCGCCGAGGTCTTCGCCTTCCTGGTGCTGCTGGTGCCGGGCCTGCTGCTGGCCGGCGGCTTGCGCGCCAGGCTCCCATCGGGCGCGCAGCGGACCCTGCCCCTGAGCTGGGCCGGCCTGTGGCTGATGCCCTGGCTGGTGCTGGTGCTGGTCGCGGCGTCCTGGCTCGCCCCCTGGCTCGAGGCGGCGTGGTTCGGCGGCGACCTGCGTCGCTTCCTGGAGCTTCGCCTGGGACTCGATATCGCCGTGCGCAACGCCATGATCGTCGGCATGGCCATGGGCTTCGCCGTGATGCCCAGCGTCTACGCGCTGGCCGAGGATGCCCTCTCGGGGGTGCCGGCGAGCCTGGCCGAAGGCGCCCAGGCGCTGGGCGCGACCCGCTGGCAGACCCTGTGGCGGGTGGTCCTGCCCGCGGCGTCGCCGGGGATCTTCTCGGCGGTGATGATCGGTGCTGGGCGGGCCGTGGGCGAGACCATGATCGTGTTGATGGCCAGCGGCAACACCGCCCTGATGACCCTGAACCCCCTCGACGGCCTGCGCTCCATGGCGGCGACCATCGCCATCGAACTGCCGGAAGCCGGTCCCGGGAGCGTGCATTACCAGCTGCTGCTGCTGGCGGCCCTGCTGCTGTTCGTCTTCACCTTCCTCGTCAACACCCTGGCCGAGCTGGTGCGGACGCGCCTGCGCCGCCGCTACCGGCGCCTGGGGGGTGGGGCATGAGAGGTGGGTCATGAGGGTGGCGTCGTCACGCCGGCTCCGCCTGCCACGGGGCGAGGGGCCGGGGGCCTGGCTCGCCGCCGGCAGCGTGGCGCTCTCGCTGGTCGCCCTGCTGGCGCTGCTGGGGCTCCTGGCGGTGCGCGGGCTGGGGCACTTCTGGCCATCGCCCGTGCAACTCGTGGTGCTCGAGGATGGCCGGCAGCTGGCCGGAGAGCGGGTCCGCGAGGTGCCGCTCGCCCGGGGGGAGGGGGTCGAGCGGCTCTATCGCACCGGCAACCGCGACCTGGATGGCGCCCGCTGGGCCTGGGTGAGGGTCTCGGCCATCGAGGCGGTGAGCCATCCCCGCGACCTGGTGGTGCTGGAGCGACGCCACTGGGGGGAGGCAGTCGGCCACCTGGCGGCGGTGGAGGTCGAGCCGGGACGGCGGGTCGAGGGGGAGGCCGCCTGGGTGGCCCTCGAGGCGCGTCTCGCCGAGCTGGCCGCGCTGCGACGGGCCCGCGATGCCCTGCGGGAGGAGGTCATCCTGCCGCTGGCCGGGGGGCGCAAGGCCGAGGGCTGGGCGGGCCCCGGGCTCGCCGCGGCCAATGCCCGGCTCCGCGAGCTGCAGGCGGCCATGGAGGGTGGGCGCCTGTTGCTGGACGCGGCCGGCGGCCAGACGCTGGAGGTCCCGCTGGAGCAGGTGCTGAGCGCCCGGCGTCCCAATGCCATGTCGCCGCTCGACAAGCTCGCCGCCTGGGGGGAGGGCGTCTGGCGCTTCCTCTCCGAGGGCCCCCGGGCCGCCAATACCGCCGGTGGCGTCTGGCCGGCGATCTTCGGCACCGTGCTGATGGTCATGCTGATGTCGGTCCTGGTGACGCCCTTCGGCGTGCTGGCGGCGATCTACCTCAACGAGGTGGCCCACCAGGGGCGGCTGACGCGCCTGGTGCGCATCGCCGTGCGCAACCTCGCCGGGGTGCCCTCCATCGTCTATGGCGTCTTCGGCCTCGGGGTCTTCGTCTACGGGATCGGCGGCCGCCTGGACGAATGGTTCTTCGAGGCGACCCTGCCCTCGCCGACCTTCGGCACGGGCGGGCTGCTGTGGGCCTCCCTGACCCTGGCCCTGCTGACCCTGCCGGTGGTGATCGTGGCCACCGAGGAGGGACTGGCCCGGATACCCGACCAGCAGCGCGAGGGCGCCCTGGCGCTGGGGGCCACCCGGCTGGAAATGCTGTCCCGGGTGGTACTGCCCATGGCCGCCCCGGCCATGCTCACCGGGGTGATCCTGGCCGTGGCGCGGGCCGCCGGCGAGGTCGCGCCGCTGATGCTGGTGGGGGTCGCCAAGCTGGCGCCCCAGGTGCCGGTGGACGCTGAGTTCCCCTTCCTGCATCTTGAACGCAAGTTCATGCACCTCGGCTACCACATCTTCGATGCTGCCTTCCACGGCGGGGATGTCCAGGCCGCGATGCCGCTGGTCTATGCCACGGCGCTGCTGCTGGTGCTGGTGATCCTGGTGCTTAACCTGACTGCAATATTTCTGCGTCATCATCTGAGTACGCGTCACGGGGCGCTCATGCGTCGATGAGCCCTGTAGCGTGGCGTCACCCGGGAGCCCCGATGTCACTCGTGAAGGACCAGCGACCGTCGCCCGATTCGGCGGCGTTCATCGACTTCCCCCCCGAGGCCAGCAGCCTGGCGATCCGGGGACTGAGTCTCGCCTACGGCGACAAGCCGGCGCTCAACAATCTCACGCTGAGGGTGCCGCGGCATCGCGTCACCGCCTTCATCGGGCCTTCCGGCTGCGGCAAGTCGACCCTGCTGCGCGTGCTCAATCGCCTCCACGATCTCAACGACGAGGTGGTGCGTGAGGGGGAGGTGCTGCTCGAGGGCGAGGACATCCATGCGCCCGAGGTGGCCGTGGCGGAACTGCGTCGGCGGGTGGGGATGGTGTTCCAGGCCCCCAACCCCTTCCCCATGTCGATCCATGACAACGTGGCCTTCGGGCTGCGCCTGCAGGGCGGCCTGAGCAAGCGAAAGCGCGACGACATCATCGAGTGGGCACTGCGCTCGGCGGCGCTGTGGGACGAGGTCAAGGACCGGCTGCGGGCCTCGGCCTGGTCGCTTTCCGGCGGCCAGCAGCAGCGCCTGGTGATCGCCCGCACCCTGGCGGTGGGCCCCGAGGTGCTGCTGCTCGACGAGCCGGCCTCGGCGCTGGATCCGATCTCCACGCTGAAGATCGAGGAGCTGATCCGTAACCTGAAGTCGCACCTGACCCTGGTGCTGGTCACCCACAACATGCAGCAGGCGGCCCGGGTCTCCGACTACACCGCCTTCCTTCAGGACGGCGAACTGGTCGAATATGCGCCCACCGACACCCTGTTCACCAACCCGCGCCTGGCGCGCACCGAGAATTACATCACCGGGCGCATGGCCTGACGGCCGGCCCCAAGGAGAGGTCCCATGGACATTACCAGCGATAGCCACAGCCAGCATATCTCGCGGCAGTTCAACCAGGAGCTCGACGAGCTCAAGACCCACCTGATGGCCATGGGCGGCCTGGTCGAGAAGCAGGTCCAGGATGCCGTGGGCGCCCTGCTCGACAGGGACTCGGACCTGGGCCAGCGCGTGGTCGACAACGACCGCGCCGTCAACGACATGCAGATCAAGATCGACGAGGAGTGCACCCAGGTGCTGGCACGGCGCCAGCCCACCGCCTCGGATCTGCGCCTGGTGCTGGCGGTGATCCGCGCCGCCTCCGACCTGGAGCGCATCGGCGACGAGGCCAGCAAGATCGCGCGCAACGCCATCGACCTGATCGAGGCCGACAGCGGCAATCGCGGCTTCGTCGAGGTGCGCATGATCAGCGAGCATGTGCGCCGCATGGTGCGCGACGCCCTGACCTCCTTCGCCCGCCTCGATACCGAGCTGGCGCTCAAGCTGGTACACGAGGACGACGAGGTCGACAACGAGTATGGCAGCGCCATGCGTTCGTTGATGACCTTCATGATGGAGGATGCCCGCGCGATCTCCCCGATCCTCAGCGTGATGTGGATCCTGCGTGCCCTGGAGCGCATCGGCGACCATGCCAACAACCTGGCCGAGTACGTCGTCTACCTGGTCAAGGGGCTCGACATCCGTCATACCGATCCCGGCGACCTCGACAAGGACATCTTCGAGCGCAGGACTTGACCCGGATTCCCGCATGACCCTCAATGCGCAGGCCGCCGCCCCTCGGGCGGCGGCCTGTGACGTGATGATGAGGACTTTCCGGATGCTCGATGCCTTCACCGCGCTGACCCGCGGGACCCGCCTGGTCTACTCCCCCGGCCTGCGCCGCTACGTGTTCCTGCCGATACTCGTCAACCTGCTGGTCTACGGCGCCATGCTGGGCTACGTGGTGGGGAATTTCGGCGGCTGGCTCGACGGCTGGATGGCCATGGTGCCCGAGTGGCTCGCCTGGCTCTCCTGGCTCATCTGGCCGCTGTTCGTGGTGAGCCTGGTGCTGATCGTCTTCTTCACCTTCACGCTGGTGACCCACCTGATCGCCGCGCCCTTCTACGGCTTCCTGGCGGCTCGGGTCGAGGTGGAGGTGACCGGGCGGCCGCCGCTGGACGACCGCGGCCTGGCGAAGACCGCGGTGGACGCCCTGGGCCGCGAGATGGTCAAGCTGGCCTACATCCTGCCGCGCATGGCGCTGCTCTTCGTGCTGAGCTGGATCCCGGTGGTCAACCTGGTGGCGCCTGTGCTGTGGGCGCTCTTCTCGGCCTGGATCATGGCGATCACCTACCTCGACTACCCCATGGACAACAACAAGGTCAGCTTCCGCGACATGCGCGACCGATTGCGCGCGCGCCGCTGGCCGACCCTGACCTACGGGGGCTGGGTGACCCTGATCACCTGGCTGCCGCTGGCCAACCTTTTCCTGCTGCCCGGCGCCGTGGCCGCCGCGGTGCTGATGTGGGAGCGCCACTACCGGGGCCTGCCCAACGGGGTGTCGCCTCAGGCGCGCTGAGCCGTCTCGGTCGTGTCTCGCAGGCGGCCGGCGGGGAAGACGCAGCGGAAGGTGGCGCCCCGCCTGGGGCGGGAGTCGATCTCCAGCCTCGCATCGTGGCGCAGCAGCACGTGCTTGACGATGGCGAGCCCCAGGCCGGTGCCGCCGGTGGCGGTGCTGCGGCCCTTGTCGACCCGATAGAAGCGCTCGGTGAGGCGCGGCAGGTGCACCGGGTCGATGCCCTCGCCGTCGTCCTGCACCTCCAGGCAGGCACCGTCTCCCCGCAGGCGCCAGCGCAGCACGATATGGCGCCCCTCGCCGGCATAGCGCACGGCGTTGAAGGCCAGGTTGGAGAGCGCGCTGCGGATCTCCTGCTCGCTGCCCATCAGGGCCTTGGGCGCCTCGCACTCCACGGTGATGACGTGCCGCCCGCCGGAGAGCGCCTCGGCGTCACGGCGCACGGCCTCGAGCAGCCCCGCCATGTCCAGCGGGCCATCGTCCCGGCTGGGCCGGTCGATCTCCAGGCGCGACAGCAGCAGCAGGTCGTTGACCAGGTTCTGCATGCGCTCGGTCTGGGCCTGCATCTGTGACATTCCGCGGCCCAGGCGGGGCGGCAGCTGGTCGGCCATGTCCGCATAGGTCTCCAGGTAGCCGGCCAGCACGGTCAGCGGCGTTCTCAGCTCGTGGGAGACGTTGGCCACGAAGTCCCGGCGCATCTGCTCCAGGCGGTGCAGGCGGGTGATGTCGCGCGCCATCACCAGGCGCTCGTCGTCGCCATAGAGGGTGATCTGGAACTGCAGGATCCGCGACTCGTCGATGGGCGAGGGCAGGGTCAGCGGCTCACGGTAGTCGCGGCCGTGGAAGTAGTCGACGAAGCGCGGGGCGCGCAGCAGGTTGGTGATGTGCTGGCCGCGGTCCTGGTGCGGCTGGAAGCCGAGCATCTGCTCGGCGGCGCTGTTCCACCACTCCAGGTCGCCATGGCGGTCGAGCATCACCACGCTGTCGCGCATCGCCTCCGAGGATTCCTGGATGCGCTGCAGCGTCGAGCGCAGGCGCTGCTGGGTGAGGCGCTGGCTCTTCTGGTAGCGGTAGAGGCGGTCGAACAGCTCGCCCCACAGGCCGCTGGTGGCGGGGGGCTCCTCCTGGGGGCGATGGGTCAGCCACTGGTGGAGCGCGCGCAGCTGGTAGAGGTGGAAGGCCAGGCAGAGCGAGAGGCCGACGGCGATGCCGGTCGGGATGGCCGCGAACGGCCAGCCGACCAGGGCCCCGGCGACGACCAGGGTCGTCAGGCGCCAGAACTCGCGTCGCCAGAGACGGTTCACATCAGCCCTTGGTGGAGAACCGGTAGCCGGTGCCGCGCACGGTCTGGATCAGCCGGTGGTGAGGTTCGCCCAGTGCCTTGCGCAGGCGGCGGATATGCACGTCCACGGTGCGCTCCTCGACATAGACATTGCCGCCCCACACCTGGTCGAGCAGCTGGCCGCGAGTGTAGGCGCGCTCCTGGTGGGTCATGAAGAACTGCAGCAGCCGATACTCGGTGGGGCCCATCTCCAGCGAGCGACCCTCGATGCTGACCCGGTGGCTGATCGGGTCGAGCACCAGACCGTCGATCTCCACCGTGTCCTCGACGCCCTGGGGGGTGGCGCGGCGCAGCACGGCCTTGAGGCGCGCCACCAGCTCCCGCGGCGAGAAGGGCTTGGTGATGTAGTCGTCCGCCCCGGCCTCCAGCCCCTGGATCTTGTTGTCCTCCTCGCCCTTGGCGGTGAGCATGATGATCGGCAGCTCGGCGGTGGCCTCGTCGCGCTTCAGGCGACGGGCCAGCTCGATGCCGCTGGTCCCTGGCATCATCCAGTCGAGCAGCACCAGGTCGGGCTGGTGGTCGACCACCATGGCATGGGCCGCCTGGGCATTGTCCGCCTCAAGGACGCGATAGTCGGCCATCTCCAGCGCCACCGCGATCATCTCGCGGATCGGCGCCTCGTCGTCGACGATCAGTACGGTCTTGGCGGTCATCCCGGAGCCTCGTGGTCAATGGCACATCGATGACGATGACAGCACGTCATGATGACAATAGCGTGACAGCCTCGGCCTGTCGCCCGATCAGCCCCCGTTCACGGCAGGCCACAGCGAGAGCGCGATGCCGGCGAAGACCAGCAGGCCCGACCAGTGGTTGTTGAGGAAGGCCTGGAAGCAGCGGTCCCGGTCGCGGTGGCGGATCAGCACCTGCTGGTGCACGAAGGTCGCCGCCATGGCGGCCAGCCCCAGCCAGAAGAAGCCGCCCAGCGCGAGCAGCCCTCCGGCCCAGGCCAGCAGCCCCAGGGTCAGGCCCTGCAGCAGGCCGATCATCAGCCGGTCGGCGTGGCCGAACAGCACCGCGGTGGACTTGATGCCGATCTTCAGGTCGTCGTCGCGGTCCACCATGGCATATTCGGTGTCATAGGCCACCGTCCAGGCCACGTTGGCGGTGAACAGCAGCCAGGCCACCGGCGGGACCGTGCCAAGCACGGCCCCGAAGGCCATGGGTATCGCCCAGGAGAAGGCCGCCCCGAGGAAGGCCTGGGGCAGGTGGGTATAGCGCTTCATGAAGGGGTAGATGGCCGCCAGCACCACGCCCACCACCGAGAGCATCACCGTGAAGAGGTTGGTGAAGCAGACCAGCACGAAGGCGGCCATCACCAGGATCAGGAAGAGCCCCTGGGCCTCCCCCTCGCTGATCCGGCCGGTGGCCAGGGGACGGTTCCGGGTGCGCTTGACGTGGCCGTCGAAGTGGCGGTCGGCGTAGTCGTTGACCACGCAGCCGGCGGCGCGCATCAGGTAGACCCCGGCGACGAAGATCAGCAGCACCCGGCGGCCGGGAAGGCCCTCGGCGGCGACCCACAGCGCCCAGAGGGTCGGCCACATCAGCAGCCAGGTGCCGATGGGGCGGTCCAGCCGGGTCAGGTGCAGGAAGTCGGGCACCCGGGCCAGGCCACTGGGGTGCATCAGGGATCGATCCATCTCGCTCTCTCGCATGTGGAAGCTTGCCGGCAGAGCCTAGCGTGAAGGCAGCCCGAGGTCATCCGTCATGGTGTCCAGGAAACACTCCTGGACCAGCACGGCGAAGCGCCGGTGGCGGAACACCGAGCGGCGTGCCCAGGGGCCGCTGGCCGCCGGGAAGAAGGCCGGGTCGGCCGCGACCTCGAGGGGCCCGCGGGCCAGGTCGGGCTGGCGGAACAGCCAGCTGCCCAGGGAGCGCTCGCCGAGCCGGTCGAGTCGCTGGCCGTGCAGCCCGTCCAGGGGCACCACCGAGCGCGCCATGACCCAGGGGCGCTCGTCCAGGCACAGGGCCACCTCGCGCAGCCAGGCCAGGCGGCCCAGGGGCAGCCCCAGGGCCAGGGCCTCGTCGCGGCGCGGGCGGCCGAGGCGCTGGTCCAGCAGGCGGACCCGGAAGGCGCGGTGGCCGCCGGCGGCGACCAGGCGGGCCGTGAGGGAGTCGCGTGACGCGACCCAGCGCCACCACTCGGGGGTCATGGCGGGGCGCGCCGCCGCCAAGGGACGCCAGCGTGGATCGCTTCCCGGGCCGTTGCTCACCGTCTCTCTCCGCGTCGATTTCGGGGGCGGCTAGTGTACCATGTCGGGTCGACACGCTTTCCCGTGACGGGCCGCCGCGGCCCCCTGCCTCAAGGAGTCCCATGACCGCACCCCTGACCATCATCGGTTCCGGCATGGCGGGCCTCGGACTGCTGCGCCAGCTGCGCCAGCTTGACCGCACGCGACCGATGACCCTGATCACTGCCGACAGCGGCGATGACTACTCCAAGCCGCTGCTCTCCACCGGCTTCGCCAAGCGCCTCCCCCCAATGCGCCTGGCGGCCCGCTCGGCCCTCGAGGTGGCCGATGATCTCGACGCCGTGGTGCGCACCCATACCCGGGTGGAGGCCATCGACGCCGAGGCCCGGACCCTGACGATCGGGGCCGAGACCCTGCCCTGGGGGGAGCTGGTACTGGCCACCGGGGCGGCGCCGGCAAGGCCCTTCGCGGTGCCCGAGGCCGTGGCCGACCGGGTCTTCAGCGTCAACGACCTGGACGACTACCGGGCCTTCCATGCGGCCCTGGAGGCGCTGGGCCGGCCGGCGCGGGTGGCGGTCATCGGCATCGGCCTGGTGGGCTGCGAGTTCGCCAACGACCTCGCCGCGGGCGGCCATGCCGTCGAGATGGTGGCCCCGGAACCGGCCCCCCTGCCGCGGCTGGTGCCTGAGCCGCTGGGGCACGCCCTGGGCGAGGCCTTCCGCGAGGCCGGCATGGCACTGCACGCCGGGCGGACCCTGGCGACCCTGGAGGCCGAGGGCTCACGGGTGTCGGTGGGGCTCGATGACGGCTCGTCGCTCTCGGCCGACCTGGTGCTGGTGGCCACGGGGCTCGCGCCTCGCACGGCGCTGGCCGAGTCGGCCGGGCTCGCGGTCAGCGAGGCGGGCATTCACACCGACCGCCGGCTGGCCACCTCGTCGCCCGGCATTCATGCCCTGGGCGACGTGGCCTGCGTCGATGGGGTCAATGCCATGTATGTCCAGCCGCTGCTGGCCAGCGCCAAGGCCCTGGCTCGGACCCTGACCGGCACCCCCACCGCGGTGACCTACGGCCCCTGGCCGGTGCTGGTCAAGACGCCCCTCCTGCCGGTGGTGGCCCTGCCCCCTGCCCGCTCGCCATCCCGCTGGCGGATCGAGGGCGAAGGGCGTGACCTGACGGCGCTGGCCGAGGACGAGGAGGGGCGGCTGATCGGCTTTGCGTTGACGGGGGGCTGCGTCCGTCGGAAAGTCGAACTGGCGCGAGTCGCGCCCCCGTTGCTAGGCTAGTGACGTCAACGACGGGCCTCCCGCGGTCATCGGAGCGCGGAGCCAGAGGCAATGCCGATCGGCATCATTCGCCTGTAGCTTCCACAGGATCGACCCTTCCCTCACCCAACGGTCATGATCGTGATAGGCGTCAGGCGAGTGCTGCAATGACAGATCGTATGACATAACAACACTGCCGGCGATGAACGCCGGATACGTGATGCCAATACCAGGAGGGCTGTATGCGCAAGCCAGAACTCGCCGCGGCGATTGCCGATCGTGCGGATCTTTCCAAGGACAAGGCGAGCCAGGTGCTCAACGTCATTCTCGATGAGATCACCGGAAGTGTGTCTCAGGGGCAGGACGTCTCGCTGATCGGCTTTGGCACCTTCACCGTGCGCGAGCGAGCCGCGCGCACCGGCAAGAACCCCCAGACCGGCAAGCCGCTGACCATCCCGGCCAGCAAGACCGTCGCCTTCAAGCCAGGCAAGGGCCTCAAGGACGCCGTCGGCAAGTAGGGCGCTGCGGCCCGCTCCTGCGCGGGCCGCCTCTTCTCCTTCCCTTTCCTTCAGCGGCGGAGCCGATATGAAGCTGCGACTGATGCTGTGGCTCCTCGGGCTGATGCTCAAGCGTGCCCTGCGCCGCAAGGCGCGGTTCCGCGAACTGCTCGGCGAGATGCGCGGCCTGGACTGGGGCATCGCCACCGAGGATCTCACCATTGCCCGTCACTACCGCATGTCGCCCCAGGGCATCCGGGTGGGCAGCGGACTGCCGGTGGATCTTGACCTCGAGTTGCGTTTCGAGGACGAGGCCACGGCGATCCAGGTCCTCAAGAAGCCCACCCAGCAGGCTTTCCTCGACGGCATGATGGCCGGCAAGGTGCGCCTGGTCGGCGATTCCGGCGACCTCCAGAAGCTGCAGAGGCTGCTGAAGCACCTATAGGCGCCCTCCGGGCAGTTACAAGCGAAAAGCAGCAAGTTACAAGGAACCCCCGAAGGCCCTGCTCTCCGGGGGCTTTTTGGTTTAGTCAGGCGCACCATCTTGCTTGCAGCTTGCAGCTGTCACACCTGCCCGTAGCGACCCGCTTCCTCGCCCAGCCAGCGACGGATGAGCGGCCGGCTGGCCTCGGGATGGTCGGCCAGCAGTGCCTCGGCCAGGGGGGCGACACGCTCCAGCAGGTCGGCGTCGCGCTCCAGGTCGGCCACCTTCATCTGGGCGAGCCCGGTCTGGCGGGTGCCCAGCACCTCGCCGGGGCCGCGGATCTCCAGGTCCTTCTCGGCGATGCGAAAGCCGTCGGTGGTCTCGCGCATCACGGACAGGCGCTCCCGGGAGTGGGCCGACAGCGGGGGATGGTAGAGCAGCACGCAGAAGCTCTCGACGGCCCCGCGCCCCACCCGCCCGCGCAGCTGGTGAAGCTGCGAGAGGCCGAGCCGCTCGGGATTCTCGATGATCATCAGGCTGGCGTTGGGCACGTCGACCCCCACCTCGATCACCGTGGTGGCCACCAGCAGATCCAGTTCCCCGGCCTTGAAGGCCTCCATCACCGCGGCCTTCTCGCCGGCCTTCATGCGGCCGTGGACCAGGCCGATGGAAAGTTCCGGCAGGGTCTCGACCAGTTCGTCGCGGGTGGCCTCGGCCGCCTGGCACTGCAGCGCCTCGGACTCCTCGATCAGGGTGCAGACCCAGTAGGCCTGGCGCCCCTCGGCGCAGGCGTGGCGAATGCGCGCCATCACGTCGGGGCGGCGCTCGTCGGGCATCACCACCGTCTTCACCGGGGTGCGGCCGGGCGGCAGCTCGTCGATCACCGAGACGTCCAGGTCGGCGTAGGCGCTCATGGCCAGGGTGCGCGGGATCGGCGTCGCGGTCATTACCAGCTGGTGGGGGGTCAGGCCGCCGGCCTCGCCCTTCTCGCGCAGCGCCAGCCGCTGGTGGACGCCGAAGCGATGCTGCTCGTCGATGATGGCGAGCCCCAGACGCTGGAAGTGCACGTCGCCCTGGAAGAGCGCATGGGTGCCCACCACCATGCGGGCGCGGCCATCGCTGATCGCCGCCTTGGTGTCCAGGCGCGCCTTGCCCTTGAGCTTGCCCGACAGCCAGGCCACCTCGATGCCCAGCGGCTCGAACCAGGAGCTGAAGGTGCGGTAGTGCTGTTCGGCGAGGATCTCGGTGGGGGCCATCATCGCCGCCTGGCAGTCGGCGGCGATGGCCGAGAGGGCCGCCATGGCGGCGACCACGGTCTTGCCCGAGCCCACGTCCCCCTGCACGAGCCGCAGCATAGGCACTTCCCGGGCCAGGTCGGCGGCGAGCTCGTCGAGGACCCGGCGCTGGGCGCCGGTCAGCGCGAAGGGCAGGTGGGTCAGGAAGCGGGCCTGCAGGCCTCGACCGCCGTGCAGCGCCGGGGCGCCGTCCTCCTGGATGCGCAGCCGGACCTCCTGGAGGCTGAGGCGATGCGCGAGCAGCTCCTCCAGGGCCAGGCGGCGCCTGGCCGGGTGACGCCCGGCGGCCAGCTCGTCCGGGTCGGCCTCCGGCGGCGGCCGGTGCAGGGTATCCAGGCAGTGGTGCAGCGTGGGCAGGTCGAAGCGGCGGCGCAGGGGGGCGGGAATGCCGTCCGGCAGGGCGTCCGGGTCGGCGTCCAGTCGCGCCAGGGCCTGGTCGATCAGGGCCCGCAGGCGGGTCTGGTGGAGGCCCTCGGTCGCCGGGTAGATGGGCGTCAGGTGGTCCTCCACCGGGGCCTCGCCTCCGCCCAGCAGGCGGTATTCCGGATGGTAAAGCTCGAGACCGGTGGCGCCGGCGCGGGCCTCGCCGAAGGCGCGTACCCGCGCCCCGGGCTGGAACTGCTGCTGCTGGGCGGGGGAGAAATGGAAGAAGCGCAGGCTGAGGATCCCGGAGCCGTCGCGCAGGCGGACCAGCAGGCTGCGGCGACGCCCGCGCACCACCTCGCCGGCCACCACCTCTCCCTCCACCACGGCCTCGTGCCCGGCGCTCAGGGTGGCGATGGGGGTGATGCGGGTGCGGTCCTGGTAGCGCAGCGGCAGGTGGAACAGCAGGTCGGCGACGCGTTCGATGCCCAGCCGGGACAGCTTCCCGGCCAGGGCCTCGCCGACGCCCTTGAGGTCCGTGACGGGGGCGTCCAGGGTCGTCGCGTCGGCGCTCATGCCGGGTCGAGCTCTTCCTGTCGGCAGCGCTCGATGGCGTCGGTGACGGCATCGATGGCCCGGGGCCGCGGGAAGCTGGCGCGCCAGGCGATGGCCACGGTCCGCGAGGGAGCCGGGGCGGTGAAGGGGCGGCTGATCAGCATGCCGCTCTCATAGTGGACGGTACCGATGGCCGAGCGCGGAAGCACGGTGATGCCGAGTTTCGAGGCCACCATGTGGCGGATGGTCTCAAGCGAGCCGCCCTCGGCGGTGAGCGTGTTGGAGGGGCTGTTGAGCTGGTGGCTGATGGCCGGACAGGCCTCGAGGATCTGGTCGCGGAAGCAGTGCCCCTCGCCGAGCAGCAGCAGGCGCTCCTCCAGCAGGTCCTCCTTGTCGATGCTCTCGCGCTCGGCCCAGCGGTGGTCGGCCGGCAGCAGCACCTCGAAGGCCTCCTCGTAGAGCGGCTTGGTGACCACGTCGGTCTCGGTGAAGGGCAGCGCGATGATGATGGCGTCCAGCTCGCCGCTTCTCAGCTTGCGGCGCAGGTTCCCGGTGAAGCCCTCCTCGATGTAGAGCGGCATCTGGGGCGCCTGACGGGAGAGTTCCGGAATCAGGTGCGGGAACAGGTAGGGCCCGATGGTGTAGATGGCGCCGATGCGCAGGGGGCTGGCCAGCTGGTCGCGGCCGGCCGAGGCGAGCTCCCTGATCACGCTGCTCTGCTCCAGCACGCGCTGGGCCTGCTCGACGATCTTTTCCCCCATCGGGGTGACCTGCACGGTGGATTTCGAGCGTTCGAACAGCGCGACCTCCAGCTCCTCCTCCAGCTTCTTGACGGCCACCGACAGGGTCGGCTGGGAGACGAAGCAGCGCTCCGCCGCGCGTCCGAAGTGGCGTTCCTGGGCCAGTGTCACGATATAGCGGAGTTCTGTTAGAGTCATGGTGGTGCCGGCAGGCATCCTCTTCCAAAGCGGGTGACGGTCACAGGCGATCTCGCCCGATATCAAGGGACAGAATAATGCCAATAGGGACTTTTTATCAGGGGGCGAGGGAAAGGTGAAGACGACGACACTGATTCTCGGCTGTGGCGACATCGGCATGGCACTGGGACGCGAACTGCTCGAGGCCGGGCACCATGTGGTGGGGGCCCGCAGGAATATCCGTGCCCTGGAAGGCAGTGGCATCGAGGCCGTCGCGGTGGACCTCGCTGACCCGGCCACGCTCACCGGGCTTCCCGATGCCGATACCCTGGTCTATGTGGTCAGCGCCGACCGCTTCGAGGAGGAGGCCTATCGCGCCGCCTACCCCGATGGCCTGAAGGCGGTGCTCCAGGAGTTTTCCGGCCGCGACAGGCCCCCCCGACGCGTGTTCTTCGTCTCCTCGACCAGCGTCTATGCCCAGCGGGACGGCGAGGAGGTCGACGAGGCGAGCCCCGCCGAACCGTCCGGTTTCTCGGGAACGCTGATGTGGGAGGCCGAGCAGGCGCTGCTCGACCACGACCTGCCCGGCACCGTGGTGCGCTTCTCGGGGATCTACGGCCCCGGCCGCGACCGCCTGATCCGCCAGGTCGGCGAGGGCCGCATCGCGCCGGCCAGCCCCGTCATGTACTCCAACCGGATCCATCGTGACGACTGTGCCGGGGCGCTCGCCCACCTGATCGGCCTGGCCCTGGCCGACGAGCCTGTCGCGTCGCTCTATCTCGGCAGCGACTGCGAACCGGCGCCGTTGAACGAGGTGATGGTCTGGCTGGCGAAGCAGCTCAAGGTCGAGGCCACCGAGACCATCCAGTCCCCGCTGCGTCGCCGGGCCAGCAAGCGCTTAAGCAACGCCAGGCTGCTGGAGAGCGGCTATCGCTTCCGCTACCCGAGCTTCCGGGAGGGCTATGCCCAGGTGCTGCAGGCGGGGGGCTTCCTGCCCGAAAAGGCGTGATGGAAGGACGACCCGATCAGGTCGTCGACGAACGGGCGAGGGTCTCGTAGCGGGCCCCGTCGTTCTCGGTGAAGGAGCGCAGCAGCGCCAGGCGTCCATGGCGCCAGGTCAGGTCGATCGGCGGCAGCCCCTGCGTCTCCAGCCGACGGGCGCGACGCAGCAGTGTGACATGCGGGACGAAGTGCGACGGCCCGCGGCCGAATCCCCGCGCCTCCAGCTCATGCCACAGCGACGCCTGCAGCGCCACCAGCGCCCTGTCGGGCGTCCGGCCGCCCACCCAGAGGATGCCCGGACGGCTGAAGCATCCCCAGGCGTCCAGGCGCCATTCCCCCTCGGGAACCTCCAGCTCCTCCACCCACGTCATCAGTTCGTCCGCTCCGGCCTCGTCGACCTCGCCGAGGAAGGCCAGGGTCAGGTGCAGGCTGTCATCGGGCACGCGCCGCCCGCCACAGCGGGTCCAGGCCCGCTCGGCGAGTTCGCCGAGCCGCCGGCGCAGGGCCGGCGGCGGGACCAGGGCCAGGAAGAGGCGCATGGCGGGGGATCAGTCGCCGATGATCATGACCGCCTCAGCCTCGACCTGTGCGCCCTTCGGCAGGGCCTTCACGCCCACCGCGGCACGGGCCGGGTAGGGCGCCTGGAAGACCTCCTCCATCACCTTGTTGACCACGGCGAAGTGCTCCAGGTCGACCAGGTAGAGGTTGAGCTTGACCACGTCCTGCAGGGTGCCGGCGGCTTCCTCGCAGACGGCCTTGAGGTTGCTGAAGACCTGGCGAGCCTGGGCCTCGAAGTCGTCGGAGACGATCTCCATGCTGGCCGGGTCCAGGGGGATCTGGCCGGAGATGTAGACGGTGTTGCCGGCCTTGATGGCCTGGGAGTATGGGCCGATGGCGGAGGGCGCCTGGTCGGTGTTGATCACGGCCTTGTTGCTCATGGTGGTTCTCCTTGTTGAGGTCGTGCGTCGTGAAACGGGACGAGCCCCGCCCGCCGCCATCGGCGGCAGGCGGGGGCGGCGAGGGTCAATTGCCGAGACGGGTGATGCGGCCTACGTGGGACAGGTTGCGCAGGCGCTTGATGATGCGCGCCAGGTGGACCCGGTTGCGGACCGCGAGGATCAGGTTGACGATCGACAGCCGTGCGTCGCGCTCCTCGATGTCGATGCGCTCGATGTTGGCGCCGGCGTCGGTGACCAGGGCGGCCAGCTCCGCCACCAGGCCGCGGCGGGTCTCCATCTCCAGGCGCAGGGCCGAGGGAAAGTCCTCGTCGATGTCGTCGGACCACTCGAGTGCGAACAGCTTGTCCGGGTCGTTCCTCAGCTCGCCAAGGTTGCGGCACTCGGCGCGGTGCACCACGATCCCCTTGCCCGCCGAGAGGTGGCCGATCACCGGGTCGCCGGGCAGCGGGCGACAGCAGCGCGCGAACTTGATCACCATGCCCTCGGCGCCGTTGATCACGATCGGCCCCTGGCCACGCGGCGGTTGCCCCGCCGGCGCGTCGGGTTCGCCCTGCTGCAGCCCGATCAGCCGCCGGGCCACCACATGGGCAACGCGGGTGCCCAGCCCGATGGATTCCAGCAGCGGCGCCTCCTGGGTCAGCGAGTGCTCTGCCAGCAGGCGGTCGAGCACGCCCTCGGGAAGTTCCTCCAGGCTGGTCTCGAACGGCGCCAGGGCCTTGTTGAGCAGGCGGCGGCCGAGCTGGACCGCCTCGGTCTGCTGCTGGTGCTTGAGGGCGTGGCGGATCGCCGAGCGGGCCTTGGCGGTGATCACGAAATTGAGCCAGGCCAGGTTGGGCCGCGCCCCGGGAGAGGTGATGATCTCCAGGGTCTGGCCACTCTCGAGCCGGGTGGAGAGCGGCGCCAGGTGGCGGTCGATGCGACAGGCGATGCAGCTGTTGCCGATGTCAGTATGCACGCTGTAGGCGAAGTCGATCACCGTGGCGCCCTGGGGCAGCTCCATGATGTCGCCCTTGGGCGTGAAGACGTAGATGTCGTCGGGGAAGAGGTCGTTCTTGACGTGTTCGATGAACTCCAGGGAAT
Source organism: Halomonas aestuarii (assembly GCF_001886615.1). Classification (NCBI taxonomy): domain Bacteria; kingdom Pseudomonadati; phylum Pseudomonadota; class Gammaproteobacteria; order Oceanospirillales; family Halomonadaceae; genus Halomonas; species Halomonas aestuarii. The sequence continues at coordinate 1,675,789 of NZ_CP018139.1, read as the reverse complement.
CCCCGGCGTGGCGCTGCATCTCCAGCAGGCCCTTGACCCAGGCGCGGGCCCTGGCATGGCTGCCCTGGGCGATGGGGTGGTCGGTCTGGCCGGCCTTGTAGAGCCAGTGGGCGGCGACACCGTTGTTGGCCAGGGCCTCCATCTCGCGGGTGCGGATCTGCACCTCGATGGGCATGCCGCCCCGGCCGAACAGGGTGGTGTGCAGGCTCTGGTAGCCGTTGGCCTTGGGGATGGCGATGTAGTCCTTGAAGCGCCCCGGCACCGGCTTGTAGAGGTTGTGCACCACGCCGAGGATCCGGTAGCAGCTGTCGACGTCCTCGGTGATGATGCGAAAGCCGAAGACATCCATGATCTCGGCGAAGGACTTCCGCTGGTCGCGCATCTTGCGATAGATCGACAGCAGGTGCTTCTGGCGGCCGATCACCGTGCCCGTCAGGCCCTCGTCGTCGAGGCTCTGCTGGAGGCTGGTCTGGAGCTGGCGGATCGTCGAGCGGCGATGGCCCCGGGCCCGGGATACGGCGCGCTTGATGCGCTCGGCCCGCATCGGGTAGAGGGCCTGGAAGGAGAGGTCCTCGAGCTCGACACGGATGGTGTTGATGCCCAGCCGGCTGGCGATACGGGCGTAGATCTCCAGGGTCTCGCGGGCGATGCGGCGCTTCTTCGCGGGACGCAGGGCCCCCAGGGTGCGCATGTTGTGCAGCCGGTCGGCGAGCTTGACGATGATCACCCGGATGTCCCGGGACATCGCCAGCACCATCTTCTGGAAGTTCTCGGCCTGGGCGACCGCCTTGTCCTCGAAGGTGATCTGGGTCAGCTTGGAAACGCCGTCGACCAGCTCGGCGACGGGGTCCCCGAACTGTCGGGCCAGGGCCTTCTTGGAGACGCCGGTGTCCTCGATGACGTCATGCAGCATGGCGGCCATGAGGCTCTGGTAGTCCATGTGCATGTTGGCGAGGATATTGGCGACGGCCAGCGGGTGGGTCACATAGGGCTCGCCGGAACGACGTCGCTGGCCGTCGTGGGCCTGCTCGGCATAGTAGAAGGCGCGCTTGACCTGCTGGATCTCGTCCTTGGGAAGATAGCCGCCGAGTCTGTCGGCCAGGTCATCGATGGTGAACATGCGGCGCGCCCTGAATGCTGCGTGATGGCTCTTCGGCCAGAGAGAAGGCGCTCCTGCGCCGTTAGGGCAGGATCACTCCTCGGGATGGCTGCCCGGCTCGAACTCAGGACGCACGCGCACCGGGGCCGCCTCGATGGGCTCGTCGAGCACGCTGGCATCGACCTTGCCTTCGGCAATCTCGCGCAGGGCCATCACGGTGGGCTTGTCGTTCTCCCAGGGCAGCAGGGCGTCGCGGGAGCCACGGGCCAGCTGGCGGGCACGGTGAGTGGAGATCATCACCAGCTTGAAGCGGTTTTCGACGTTTTCGAGACAGTCTTCGACGGTGACACGTGCCATGGATGTCTTCCTGAAGTGAAATAAGGTGATACCGACGGGCAAGACCCGGCCGGCGTGGGAACGCCCCGGGAATTCCACCGTTGGGTAGACCCGATAGATTACTCGACGCCCGGCTGCCCTGACAAGCGCCGCCGCCCGGGCTCAGGACGGGCGCCAGCCGCGGGATTCACGAGGCGCACCCGCTGCGAGGGTCAGGCCAGCAGCGCCTCGAGCAGGGGGGCGTGGTGCTCGCTGACCCGCTCCAGGGTCAGGCGTCGCGCGATGACCAGCGACTGCAGCTCGCGCAGGGCCGTGGTGAAGTCGTCGTTGATCACCAGGTAGTCGTACTCGTCGTGGTGGGTCATCTCGTCCACCGCGTCGCGCATGCGGCGGGCGATCACCGCATGCTCGTCGGTGCCGCGGCCGGAGAGACGGCGCTCGAGCTCCTCCCGGGAAGGGGGGAGGATGAACACCGAGACCGCCTCGGGCAGCTGCGCGCGCACCTGGCGGGCGCCCTGCCAGTCGATCTCCAGGATCACGTCCTGGCCGGCGGCGAGCATCGCCTGCACGGCACTGCGTGAGGTGCCGTAGTAGTTGTCGAAGACCCGGGCATACTCGAAGAAGTCACCCTGCTCGACCATCGCCTCGAAGGCCGGCACGTCCACGAAATGGTAGTTGACGCCGTCCACCTCGCCGTCGCGGCGCGCGCGGGTGGTGTGCGAGACCGAGACCTGGATGCCGTCGAGGCTTTCGATCAGTTCGCGCACCAGGCTGGTCTTGCCGGCGCCGGAGGGAGCGGAAACGATGAAGAGCGTACCTTGGGCCATGAGCGGCGGTCCCTGACGTTGAAACGGAGAGTGGTCGGCTGGAAGGGGCGGAGTATCGCACAGAATGACGGCGCGGCTGTAGCCGCCCCGGCCGTCGTCCGCCCCCTCGAGGAACGGTCCGCGCATCCCGGGCCGGTCTCTGGAATAATGGCGCCCCTTTTTTCGCATCGCCCGTTCGCACCGCCGGGCGGTGGCGTCGCCATTGTCCCAGGGAGCGTGACATGCCAACGGACTCGACCCGTCCTTCCCCGAACCCCCGCCTGGCCGAGAAGGCCCTGGCGCTGGGGGGCTTCGCCATCGGCACCACCGAATTCGTGATCATGGGCCTGATGCAGCGCATCGCGGATGACTACGACATCGCGGTCCAGGACGTGGGCCTGGCGATCAGCGCCTATGCCCTGGGGGTGGTGGTCGGTGCGCCGTTGATCTCGGCAATCGGCGCACGGATTCCCCGTCGTCGCCTGCTGATCAGCCTGATGGTGGTGTTCGCCGCCAGCAACCTGCTGACCCTGCTGGCGCCGTCCTTCCATGGCTTCGTCGCCCTGCTGGCGGGCACCTCGCTAGTGAGCCTTCTGCGAATGAGGCGTCGCGGGGCGACGGGGTGAGCGCTTCACGGCCGGCATGATCCGCAACGCCGGGCTGGTGGCCCGGCGCTCGGCGAGACCCGTCGTCACTCGATGTTCTGGATCTGCTCGCGCATCTGCTCGATCAGCACCTTGAGTTCCACGGCACAGCGGGTGGTGGCGGCCACCACCGACTTGGACGACAGGGTGTTGGCCTCGCGATTGAGCTCCTGCATCAGGAAGTCCAGGCGCCGTCCCACCGGGCCGGGCTGGCCGAGCTGGCGCTCCACCTCGGTGACATGGGTGGCCAGGCGATCGAGTTCCTCGTCGACGTCGGCCTTCTGGGCGAGCATTACCAGCTCGGCCTCGAGCCGCTGGGGATCCAGCTCGGCGCGGATCGCCTCGAGTCGCTCCAGCAGCTGGGCCCGCTGGCGCTCGAGGATCTGGGGCATCAGCCTACGCACCTCGGCCACCTGTTCGTTCACCGCGAACAGTCGCTCGCGAATCAGCGCGGCGAGCTTCTCGCCCTCCCGGGCCCGGCCGGCCACCAGGTCGTCCAGGGCGGCCTGGAACAGGGCCAGGGCCTGTTGCTTGACGGCCTCCATGTCCGGGCCGCGACGGTCGAGCACGCCCGGATGCCCGAGCAGGCTGAGGGCATCCGGCATGGCGGCGCCAGGCACGCTGTCGCGGACCTCCTCCAGCGCCGCGGCCAGGGCCGCCAGGCGCGCTCGGTCGACGGCCGGTTCGGCCTCCTCTCCGCTGGGCTCGAAGCGCAGGGTGCACTCGACCTTGCCCCGGGCCAGGCGGGCGCGCAGGGCCTCGCGGAACGGTGGCTCCAGGTCGCGCAGCGTCTCGGGCAGGCGGAAGTGGGGCTCCAGGTAGCGCTGGTTGACCGAGCGCAGCTCGAGCTGCAGCCGGCCCGCTTCGGTGTCGCGATCCTGGCGTGAAAAGGCGGTCATGCTGTGGACCATGGTGCCTCCCGATGACCCGTGATGTCTCTGGGGGTCGCAGTGTAACCGATTCCCCCGTGAGACCGTGTAGAATGGCCGCCATTCCACGGGTGTCTTCCCGTCATCATCACGATTCAAGAGAGGTGCCATGTCCTCGGAGATCCGGCGTCCCAGCGGACGCGCCCCCGACCAGTCCCGCGAGATCCGCATCACCCGCGACTACACGCGCCACGCCGAGGGCTCGGTGCTGGTGGAGTTCGGTGATACCAAGGTGCTGTGCAACGCCAGCGTCGAGGCCGGCGTGCCGCGCTGGCTGCGCGGCAAGAAGCAGGGCTGGGTGACCGCGGAGTACGGCATGCTGCCCCGGGCCACCCACACCCGCGGCAGCCGCGAGGCGACCCGCGGCAAGCAGGGCGGCCGTACCCTGGAGATCCAGCGGCTGATCGGCCGTTCGCTGAGGGCGGCGGTGAACCTGAAGAAGCTGGGCGAATTCACCATCACCGTCGACTGCGACGTCATCCAGGCCGATGGCGGCACCCGTACCGCCTCCATCACCGGCGGGTGCGTGGCGCTGATCGACGCGATCCGCTACCTGCAGCGCGAGAAGCAGATCAAGGGCGACCCCTTCCACCAGCTGGTCAGCTCGGTCTCGGTGGGGTTGTTCAAGGGCATGCCGGTGGTCGACCTGGACTACCCCGAGGACTCGAGCGCCGACACTGACATGAACGTGGTGATGGCCGAGGGCGGCGGGCTGATCGAGGTGCAGGGCACCGCCGAGGCCGGCACCTTCAGTCGTGCCGAGCTCGATGCCATGCTCGACCTGGCCGAGAAGGCCGGCGGCGAGCTGTTCGCCCATCAGCGCGAGGCGCTGGGCATTCGCGGCTGAGCCCGATTCCCGGGGCGAAGGGCGCCGACGACAGGCCGAATCAGAGGTCCTGCGCCAGGGGTGAGGAGCACTGCTCCGAACGGGTTGGCCATGGATGGCCAGCCCCGGACCTGCAAGCGGAGCGGGACGCGAGAGCGTAGCAGGGCGCTGGTAGCGCCCAAGGACGGGTTCACAGCGCCTCCGAGAGGCCTGTCGGCGGATCGTTCCTTCCTGATCAGGAATGCCACAACGCAACGCGCCGGCCCGAGGGCCGGCGCGTTGCGTTCCGGGCGGGCCGGAACGGCGACGTAGGGCGTGATCAGAGCGTCAGGTCGTACTCGACGATCAGCGGCGCGAACTCCGAGAAGGTCGCGTCGTAGTCGATCCAGGCGTCCACCACGTGGCGACGGAAGTTGGGGCCGACGATCTGGTAGTCGATGCGCCAGCCTTCCTGGCGGGAGCGCGGCACCTCCTGGTCGAGCTTCGGCCACCAGGTGTATTCCCCGGCATCGCGGTTGATCTCGCGGAAGGTGTCGATGAAGCCGGTGGGACCGAACACCTGGTCCATCCAGGCACGCTCCTCGGGCTTGAAGCCGGGCGTGGTCTGGTTGTCGGCCCAATTCTCCAGGTCGAGCGTCTTGTGGGCGATGTGCCAGGTCCCGCAGATGATGTACTCGCGACGCTTGCGGGCCATCTTCGACAGGTACTCCTGGTACTGGGCCATGAAGGCCTGCTTCTCGGCATAGTCGCTGCCGTCGGGCATCAGGAAGCTGGCGATGCTGAAGCGGTCGTAGTCGGCCTGCAGGAAGCGGGCCTCGTGGTCGCACTGGGGAAATCCCAGGCCGTACATGATCGCCTTGGGGATCTTGCGGCAGTACAGGCCGACCCCCGAGAAGCCGTCCTGCTCCGCATCGAGGAAGTAGCCCTCGTACCCTTCCGGGTAGAGGATGCTATCGTCCAGCTCGAAGCTCTTGGCCTTGAGGTTCTGCACGCAGACGACATCGGCGTCCTGGTTGGCCAGCCAGTCGAGAAAGCCTCGACCCACGGCCTCGCGGATGCCGTTGACATTGATGGTGGCGATTTTCATACGTGGTCCCTTTTTCGTCGCGCGTGTATGATACCCGACGTTTCGACGTTTGGGTAAATGGCCCCGGTCGATAGACGTGATAAAGGCCCTTGACCGTTAAATAGGAGGCCCCGTGGCGGACCAGCCTGGCGCGCAGCGCATGCAAGCCTACCAGCGGGAGTTCATCGAGTTCGCCATCGAGCAGGGCGTGCTGAGCTTCGGCGAGTTCACCCTGAAGTCCGGGCGCGTCAGTCCCTATTTCTTCAACGCCGGCCTGTTCCGGACCGGCGGCGCCCTGGCCCGGCTGGGGCGCTTCTATGCCCGCGCCATCGAGGCCAGCGGCCTCGAGGTCGACGTGCTCTTCGGCCCGGCCTACAAGGGCATCCCGCTGGCCGCCACCACCGCCGTGGCCCTGGCCGACCATCATGACCGCGACCTGCCCTATGCGTTCAATCGCAAGGAGGCCAAGGATCACGGCGAGGGCGGCCACATCGTCGGTGCCGAGCTCGCCGGGCGCATCCTGATCATCGACGACGTGATCACCGCCGGCACCGCCATCCGCGAGGTCATGGGCCTGATCGAGGGCGCTGGCGCCCGGGCGGCGGGCGTGGTGATCGCCCTGGACCGCCAGGAGCGCGGCCGTGACGAGGACGATCCGCGCAGCGCCATCCAGGAGGTGGAAGCCACCTATGGCATGCCGGTGGTCAGCATCGTCACCCTGGACCTGGTGCTCGAGTACCTCGAGGAGCACGCCGGCGAGGCCCTTAAGGGCCATGCCGAGGCGATCCGCGCCTACCGCGACCGCTACGGCGTGCGAGCCGGCTGAGCGCCGAGGGCGTGACGCCTGTACCCGCCGAACGTCCCTCGGGCCCCGCACGGGGCCCGAGTGCGTCGCGGGCCCTTCCTATCAGGAGTCGTTGATGCTTGACGTGGTGCTCTACCAGCCCGAGATTCCGCCCAATACCGGCAACCTGATCCGGCTGTGCGCCAACACCGGCTTCCGGCTGCACCTGATCGAGCCACTCGGCTTCACGCTGGACGACAAGCGCCTGCGGCGCGCCGGGCTCGACTACCACGAATGGGCCCGGGTGCGGGTCCATGCGGACTGGACGGCCTTCCTCGCCGCCGTGGCGCCTGCGCGGGTCTTCGGCGTCTCCACCCGGGGGCGGACCGGTTATCACGAGCCGGCCTATCGCGAGGGCGACGCCCTGGTCTTCGGCCCCGAGACCCGCGGGCTGCCTCAGGCGATGCTCGATGCGCTGCCCGAGACCCGGCGCCTGCGCATTCCCATGCGCGAGGGCAGCCGCAGCCTGAACCTCTCCAACGCCTGCGCGGTGGTGGTCTTCGAGGCCTGGCGACAGCTCTCGTTCATGGGGTCCGGCGATCCGGGGTCCGGCCACGCGGAGGCCGACCCCCACGCGTCTGCGAGGAACCCCTGATGTCCATGTCCATCGCCAGCCGGATCGCCGGCCTCAACCCCCGCCAGCAGGAGGCCGTGCGCTACATCGACGGTCCCTGTCTGGTGCTCGCCGGGGCGGGCTCGGGCAAGACCAGCGTGATCACCACCAAGATCGCCTACCTTGTGCAGGAGTGCGGCATGAGCGCCCGGCGCATCGCCGCCGTGACCTTCACCAACAAGGCCGCCCGGGAGATGAAGGAGCGGGTGGGGACCATGCTCAGGGGCAAGGAGGGGCACGGGCTGACCGTCTCCACCTTCCACACCCTCGGGCTCAACATCATCCGCGGCGAGCTCAAGGCACTCGGGTACCGGCCGGGGTTCTCGCTGTTCGACCCGGAGGATGCCAAGGCGCTGCTGCGCGACCTGATGAACAAGGATGCCCAGGTCGATGCCGACCAGATCAACGCGGTGCAGCACCAGATCTCCCAGTGGAAGAACGACCTGGTGCTGCCCGGCCAGGCGCTCTCCCATGCCGCGGACGACGACGAGCAGTACGCCGCCCGGGTCTTTGAAGCCTACGTGCGCCACCTCAAGGCCTACAACGCCGTGGACTTCGACGACCTGATCCTGCTGCCGGTGGTGCTGCTGCGCGACGACCCCGAGGCGCTGGCCCGCTGGCGGCGCAAGATCCACTACATGCTGGTGGACGAGTACCAGGACACCAACATCAGCCAGTACCTGCTGGTCCGGCTGCTGATGGGCGAGCGGTCGACCTTCACCGTGGTGGGCGACGACGACCAGTCGATCTATGCCTGGCGGGGCGCGCGCCCCGAGAACCTGGTCACCCTGGGCGAGGACTTCCCGCGCCTGAAGGTGATCAAGCTCGAGCAGAACTACCGCTCCACCGGCACCATCCTGCGCGCCGCCAACACCCTGATCAGCAACAACCCCCACGTCTACGACAAGACCCTGTGGTCGGAGATGGGCGAGGGGGCGGCGATCCGCGTGGTGGTCAACCGCCACGAGGAGGCGGAGGCCGAGCGGGTGGCCAGCGAGATCCTCACGCGACGCATCAAGGAGCGTGCCGAGTGGCGCGACTTCGCGGTGCTCTACCGGGGCAACTTCCAGGCCCGGCTGCTGGAGCTCAAGCTGCAGCACTACCAGATTCCCTACAAGCTCTCCGGCGGCACCTCCTTCTTCTCTCGCAACGAGATCAAGGACGCCATGGCCTACCTGCGCCTGCTGATCAACCCGGCCGACGACAACGCCTTCCTGCGCATCGTCAACGTGCCGCGGCGCGAGATCGGCCCGAGCACCCTGGAGAAGCTGGCCAACTATGCCAACGACCAGGCCACCGGGCGCTCGATCTCGCTGTTCGCCGCCTGCCACGAGCTGGGGCTCGCGCAGCAGCTGCCGGAGCGGGCGATGGAGCGGCTGTCGCGCTTCACCCACTTCATCGACGGGGTGCGCCGGCGCATGGACCAGGGCGATGCCATCGAGGCCATCCGCGGCATGCTGCACGAGATGGACTACGAGGCCTGGCTCTACCAGAACGCCAGCGCCCCGACCATCGCCGAGCGCCGCATGGCCAACGTCTGGGTGCTGGTGGACCAGCTCGAGAAGTCCATGAATCGCGATCCCGAGGACACGGCCAGCGAGGATACCGAGACCGATGACGTGGAGGCGGCGATCTCCCGGCTGGTGCTGCGCGACATCCTCGAGCAGCAGGCCGAGGAGGACGACTCCGACCGGGTGCAGCTGCTGACCATGCACGCCTCCAAGGGGCTGGAGTTTCCCCACGTCTACCTGATGGGCCTGGAGGAGGATCTGCTGCCCCACCGCAATGCCGTGGAAGCGGGCACCGTGGAGGAGGAGCGCCGGCTGGCGTACGTGGGCATCACCCGGGCCCGGCGCACCCTGACCCTCACCCTGGCCCGCCAGCGCAAGGCCTACGGCGAGCTGATGGACTGCACGCCCAGTCGTTTCCTGGACGAGCTGCCGGAAGGCGATCTCGAGTGGGAGGGCCGGGCCGACCGGGAGGACCCGGAGAAGAAGCAGGCCCGAGGCCAGGACGCCATTGCCGGGCTGCGCTCTCTACTCGGCTGAAGGCTATCTATTGGCCTGAAGGCTCGCTACTGGGCTGCAGGCGTCGGGGAGGGTCGCAACGAGAACGGGGCGCCTGAGCGCCCCGTTCCTGGTCCTGCGGTGCGGCGTTACTGCACGCTGCCGATCAGGTGATCGACCGCCGCCTGGACCTCGGCATCGGAGAGGTTCGGATTGCCGCCCTTGGCGGGCATGGCATTGAAGCCGTTGATGGCGTGGCTGTAGAGGGTCTCGGTGCCCTTCTCCAGTCGCGGCGCCCAGGCTTCGGCATCGCCCCTCTTCGGCGCGCCGGCGGCCCCGGTGTCATGGCAGGCCATGCAGACGGAGCCGTAGATCGCCTCGCCATCGATGCCGGCCGTCGCGGGCTCGGCGCTGGCCATGGCCTCGCCACCCTCGGCGCTGTCACTGCCGCTCTCCTGGGCCGGCACGTCCATGACCGGATCCACCAGGTGGGCGACCGCGGCCTGGACTTCCTCGTCGGACAGTCCGGGGTTGCCGCCCTTGGCGGGCATGGCATTGAAGCCGTTGATGGCGTGGCTCACCAGGGTCTCGAAGCCCTTGCCGGTTCGCTCGCTCCAGGCGGCCTCGTCGCCACGCACCGGGGCGCCGGCGGCCCCGGTCTCGTGGCAGGCCATGCAGACGTTGTTGTAGATGCCCTCGCCATCGATGGCGCCGCCGCCGGAGTCACCGCCGCTGCTGGCGGCCGCCATGGCGGTGCCGCAGTCCTCGCCCTGCAGGCAGAGTTCGCCCACCGGCTTCAGGCGTTCCGCGATGGCGTCGCGCGCCGCGTCGTCCTGTGCAACGGCCATGCCTGCGCTCAGGCCCAGGGTGACCAGGCACCCCATGATCAGCTTGCTGGATTTCACTCTCACCACCTCTCGACGGTCCTGTAATCGGAATCACGCTCGGCATCGCGTCAGCCGGGGGGACGCCACGGCGCGCTTATATAGTGGATGACAGTATACCGGCATCGCCAACGCCTGGAAAATGCCCATGACTCATACCATGGCCGGGGCCGGCCGGCACCCTTGGCTGGACAGCGCCAGGGCAGGCGGGTAGGATAGCGCCCGCCTGACGCCACGCCGCCAGGCATGGGCGCCCGTAGCTCAGTTGGATAGAGTATCGGCCTCCGAAGCCGAGGGTCGCAGGTTCGAATCCTGCCGGGCGCGCCACGAATTCAAGGGCCTGCGACACTGTCGCAGGCCCTTTTTCATGTGTCAGTCCAACTGGCGGCCTGTCCGGAAACGCCCACACCAACGCGGTGGCACCAATGCTTCGGGCAAGACCACCCTGCAGCGCCTGGTGCCAGTGTTCTCCGTCGAGCAGCTCGACAAGGTGGTGCCGACGACCCGGCTCAGGTTCGTCGCCTTCTGCTTACCTCACCGCCTTCGCTATGTCGTCGACGAGTATCACCGCAAGGGGGATGCGACGCCTCGGGGTGTCATGCTCGGTGCTGTTAGGCGCCGGCCCGGGCATCACGCCCGATTCAGTCGTGGTCGTTGAGGGTGGCATCCAGGGTCAGCAGCGCCGCCTGCCAGGAAGCGGCATCGGCGGCGGCATCGTAGGCCAGCGGCAGGTCATGCTGGGCGGCGAATGCATCGGCCTCGGGATTCGTGAAGCCGTGCTTGGCACCGGGGTAGTTCGTCACTATGACGTCGGCGCCCTGAGCCTTGAGGGCATGGGCCATCGCTATCAGGTCGTCGCGGGCGACGAAGCCGTCGTCGGCCCCGTTGTGGATGCGCACGCTGCCCTCGAAGGCCTGAGGCATCTTCACCGCTACCGTGGGGACCCCATGAAAGCTGATGGCGGCCTCGAGCGGCATGCCGGACAGTGCCATGTTCATCACCACGCTGCCCCCGAAACAGTAGCCGATCGCCGCCATGCCGCCCGCGGCCACCGCCGGGTGTTCGGCCAGCTTGCCCATCGCCGCCTCGAGCCTGGCCCGGGTCGCCGGCCAGTCCTGCATCACCCGGCTTGAGAACTCCTTGGCCTCGGCGGGGTGGCCGGCCAGCTTGCCGTCGCCGTACATGTCCACCGCCAGCGCCACGAAGCCCAGCGCCGCCAGCTGATCGGCCCGGGCACGGGCATAACGGTCCAGCCCCCACCACTCGTGTACCACCAGGACCGCGGGTTGCGGCCGGTCGATGTTGGCGTTGCGGGTCAGGTAGCCCTCATAGGTGGTATCGCCGGTGGCATACTCGAAGACCTCGCCGACCACGCGTGGCCCCGACTGGATAGTGATCGCCTCGTCGGTGGACGAGGGCTCTGTCTGTGCCTGGACGCCGGTCGCGCTCGCCACCAGGCCCGCCGTCAGGCACACCAGGGTGAATAGGTGTCGCATCGGGGATCTCCTTGCCGCTGATCGTTGTTGTAATCGACGTGGGTCGCCTTCGCTCATTCATGCTTTCTTAATATAGCCAGCATGGAGGAGGGGTGTAACCCGTTCTACGACGTCGAAACCGGCGGTTACGGCGCCGGCATTTCCGCCGGCACCGACGATCCCGGCCACGGCGCCCAGCGCCCGCTTGTTGATGATGGGCACCACGCCGAAGGTGGCACCCTCGGCCATCTGCACGAAGAGACTGAACACCAGCATGATGCCGATGGCCAGGGCCAGCACATGCATCTGCGAGAAGAACATCAGGGCGATGCCCTCGCAGAGCATGGCGATGAACAGCCAGCGCACACGTCCCTTCAGGCCAGCCTGCCGGGCGAAGAGGTCCGAGAAGATGCCGCCCAGGGTGCGGGGGAAGAGGTTCATCAGGCCGAAGAGGCCGGCGATCTGCCTGGATCGTGGGGTAGTCAGCTAAACTGATCGGTCACCTGGCCCGAACCAGGGGGCTGCGCCTTGTCCCAGAGCGTTAAAAGGTTTCCCTGTTCTTCTTCCTGCACCTTATGCAACCTGAGTCAGGACGCCTACCCTTGGTAAGTGGCTTTCGACAAGAGCAACAGCATCCGAGCCGGACACCGGCATGCATTTCGAGTAGCAGGGAGTATCAACCGTGAATGATGCAACAATGCCAGGCCAAGGCGCCGTGAGCGAGATACGCGCGAGCATCCGCGCCCATTATTCGGCCAACGAGGCCGACGTGCTGCGCGAGCTGGTGGCGAGTCTCAAGCTGTCGGAGAAGGAGCGCGAACAGGTAGCGGCGGCCGGCGCCAAGTACGTGGATCGTGTGCGCAAGGAAACCTCGCCGAGCATGATGGAGTCGTTCCTGGCCGAGTACGGCCTGTCCACTGCCGAGGGCGTCGGCCTGATGTGCCTGGCAGAAGCCCTGCTGCGCGTTCCCGATGCGGAAACGATCGACGATCTCATCCACGACAAGATCGAGCCGTCCGACTGGGGTTCCCACCTGGGCAAGTCCTCGTCGTCGATGGTCAACGCCTCGACCTGGGCGCTGATGCTGACCGGGAAGGTGCTGGACGACGATCCCAAGGGGCCGGTGCGCGCGCTGCGCGGCCTGGTGCGCCGCATGGGCGAGCCGGTGGTGCGCACCGCGGTCGGCCAGTCGATGAAGATCCTCGGACGCCAGTTCGTGCTCGGCCAGACCATCGAGGAGGGCATGAAGAATGCCCGCGAGCTCGAGAAGAAGGGCTACACCTATTCCTACGACATGCTCGGCGAGGCCGCGCGGACCGATGAGGATGCGGTGCGCTATCACGAGGCCTATGCCAAGGCGATCAGCGCCATCGCCAAGCAGGCCAAGGGCGACGTGCGCGGAAGCCCCGGCATCTCGGTGAAGCTCTCGGCGCTGCACCCGCGCTACGAGTACACCCACCGCGAGACGGTGATGTCCGAGCTCCTGCCTCGCGCCAGGGAGCTGGTCAGGCAGGCTGCCCAGGCCAACATCGGGTTCAACATCGATGCCGAGGAGCAGGACCGGCTGGACCTGTCGCTCGACGTGATCGAGGAACTGATGTCCGATCCGAGCCTTGACGGTTGGGACGGGTTCGGGATCGTGGTGCAGGCCTATGGGCGCCGCGCCGCCCAGGTGATCGAGGCCCTCCACGAGATGGCCGAACGGTACGACCGCAAGATCATGGTGCGACTGGTGAAGGGCGCCTACTGGGATACCGAGATCAAGCTGGCGCAGGAGATGGGCGTCAAGACCTTCCCGGTGTTCACCCGCAAGGTCAACACCGACGTCAGCTACATGGCCTGCGCCCAGATGTTGCTCGACCGGCGCGACCGCATCTACCCGCAGTTCGCCACCCACAACGCGCACACCTGTGCCGCCATCGTCGCCATGGCCGGCGACGACAAGGACAGCTACGAGTTCCAGCGCCTCCACGGCATGGGCGAGTCGCTGCACCACATCGTCAAGCAGTCCGAGGGTTCCCACTGCCGGATCTATGCCCCGGTCGGCGCCCACCGTGACTTGCTGGCCTACCTGGTGCGCCGCCTGCTCGAGAACGGGGCGAACTCCTCCTTCGTGAACCAGGTGGTGGATGACACGATTCCCGCCAGCGAGGTCTCGAAGGATCCGGTGGCCGAGATGCAGCGCCTGGGCGATGCCATCTCCAGCCCGTCGATCCGCCAGCCTGAGGACCTCTTCGCCCCCGAGCGCAAGAACTCCCGCGGCTACCGGATCAACGAGCCGGCCTCCATCGAGCCGCTGATCGCGGCGCGCCAGAAGTTCGCCGACACCACCTGGACGGCCGGGCCGATGCTCGCCGGCAGCCCGGCACCGCAGGGCCCGGCGCGTGATGCCCTGTCGCCCGCCGACACCTCCCGCGTGGTCGGCAAGGTGCATGAGGCGACCCCGGACGAGGTGAAGGCCGCCCTCGACGCCGCCGAGGACGGCTTCAGCGACTGGTCTTCGCGGCCGGTGGCCGAGCGAGCCGAGGTGCTGCGCCGGACCGCCGACCTCTACGAGGAGCACATCGCCGAGCTGACCGTCATCACCACCCGCGAAGCCGGCAAGATGATCTTCGATGGCATCGCCGAGGTGCGCGAGGCGGTGGACTTCCTGCGCTACTACGCCAACGAGTGCGAGCGTCTGGAGGCGGAGGATCCCGGCAGTGCGCGCGGCATCTTCGTCTGCATCAGCCCGTGGAACTTCCCGCTGGCCATCTTCACCGGCCAGATCGCGGCCGCGCTGGGGGCCGGCAACGCGGTGCTCGCCAAGCCCGCCGAGCAGACGCCCATGATCGCCGCCCGTGCCGTCGAGCTGATGCGCGAGGCCGGCCTGCCGGAGGCGGCCCTGCAGCTGCTGCCGGGCGACGGGCCGACGGTGGGCGGACCGCTGACCAGCGACCCGCGGATCGCCGGGGTCTGCTTCACCGGCTCGACCGAGGTGGCGCAGATCATCAACAAGGCCCTGGCGCAGAATGCCGGCCCGGATGCCGTGCTGATCGCCGAGACCGGCGGTCTCAACGCCATGATCGTGGACTCGAGCGCGCTGACCGAGCAGGCGGTGCGCGACATCCTGATCTCCTCCTTCCAGTCGGCCGGCCAGCGCTGTTCGGCGCTGCGGATGCTCTACGTCCAGGAAGAGGCCCGCGAGCGGCTGCTGACGATGCTCGATGGCGCGATGGACGCGCTGGTCATCGGCGACCCGTGGAACACCGACACCGACGTCTCGCCGGTGATCGACGCCGAGGCCCAATCCGACATCGGAGCCTATGTGGCGGCCCAGGAGAAGGCGGGCAAGCTGCTGAAGAAGCTGCCGGCACCGGACGTCGGGACCTTCGTCACCCCGGCCGTGGTCGAGGTCGGCGGCATCGAGGACCTCGAGCGCGAGATCTTCGGTCCGGTCCTGCACGTGGCCACCTTCAAGGCGCGCGACATCGACAAGGTGGTGGATTCGATCAATGACCGGGGCTACGGGCTGACCTTCGGCCTGCACACCCGGATCGACGATCGCGTCCAGCAGATCGTCGAGCGCATCCACGTCGGCAACGTCTACGTCAATCGCAACCAGATCGGCGCCATCGTCGGCTCCCAGCCCTTCGGGGGCGAGGGGCTCTCGGGCACTGGACCCAAGGCCGGCGGGCCGCTCTATGTCACCCGCTTCCGCCGGACCGCCAAGGCCGAGAAGCACGAGGCCCCCCAGGGCAAGTCCGTGACCCTCAAGGAGCTGCAGTCGGCCATCGACGGCCTGGATTCGCGCAACTGGGCGGCACGGCCCGATCGGGTCGAGGTGCTGCGCAAGGCGATGAGCGGCAAGGGCGGCGTGGTGCGCAAGGCACTCGCCGAGGCCGCGGCCCTGGACATGACCCCGCAGACCCTGCCGGGACCGACGGGCGAGAGCAACCGGCTGGCGATGTATCCCAAGGGCCCGGTGCTCTGCCTTGGACCGACGCTGGACATCGCCATTGCCCAGGCGGTCCAGGCCCTCGGGGCCGGCTGTCCGGCGGTGCTCGTGGCGCCCGGCGCGACCCAGGCTGTGCAGCAGATGAAAGGTGCCGGGGCACCCGTCGCCGCACTGGATGGCAGCATCGAGGCCGAGGCGCTGACCCAGGTCAATGGCATCGCGGCCGTGGCGGCCGCCGGTGCCAGCGACTGGACCCGCGACCTGCGCATCGCGCTCGCCAAGCGTGACGGTGCCATCGTGCCGCTCGAGACCCAGATCATCTCGCCGGAGCGCTACGCGGTGGAGCGTCATCTCTGCATCGACACCACCGCCGCGGGCGGCAACGCCAGCCTGCTGGCGACGGCCGAGTAGGTCCGCACGCCCGGTCGGGCGGCATGGTCGCCGCCCGACCAGGCACCGCCGGATCCACGTCCGGCGGCCCTCCACGGAAAGGGCTCACGACACGGTCGTGAGCCCTTTTTTCATGCTCCTGGCCTTCCTGCCTTCGCCTGGCTCTCGCCGTCAGGCCTTGTCCCGGTAGGTGAGGTTGGTCTCCCAGCTCTTGGCGCTTTCCTCGATGGCCTGTCGGACGCCGTCGGCATCGCCTGCCTCGAAGGCGTCATAGATCGCCCGGTGATCGTTCAATGCGGTATCCGGGTCCGTCTGCATGGAGGTTTCCAGTGCCGCCTCGATCAACTCCAGCAGGGTCTGTCCCACCCGTATGGTCATCGGGTTGTGGGTGGCGGTAAGGATGGCGCGATGGAAGGCAACATCGTGATGCGACGTCTGCTCCCCATTGGCGATGGCGGTCGCCATGTCATCGATGGTCTGCTGGATTCGCCGATGGTCCTCATCCGTGGCATTGGCCATCGCCTGCAGGGTGTAGGCGGGCTCGAACATCTGGCGAAACTCCAGGACATCCCGGGTCATGCCGCGGGCCAGGATCATGCCGAAGGCCATCGGATCGACCAGGGGCTCGCCAGGTTCGCGTCGGATGATCGTGCCATGTCCGCGACGCACTTCCACGATGCCGATGGCCTGCAGCATCTTGATCGCTTCGCGAACGCTGGACTTGCCGATGCCCAGGCTCTGCGTCAGTTCGGTTTCGGAGGGCAGGTAGTCCCCCGGCGTGAGGTCACCGCGGATGAGGGCGGTCTTGATCCGCTCCAGGATCTGGAAGGCGATGGAACTGCGTTCCATGGCTCCCCCGAATCGACTCATTTCCATCGCGGCGACAGGAGGTTGGCGGTGGGTGTTCATGAAGGGCATCCCGTGTGGCGCTGACCGACGAGCGTGCGGGTCGCTGGCGTGCGGACCTCGGTCGTGTGAGCCAGTTCGTATGTGGTTGACGGGTTGGTTGGCAAGCGAGACTTGCAAGTCGCTCTGAAACGAGTCTAGCATGTCCCAAGACGTCAGACATCAGATGTCTCATCGGCAGATGGGTGCGATGGCTGACGGCTCCCCTGGAGATTTCGCCTCGGGAGAACTGGACACGGTGCTTTGAGATGACGAAACGACGGGTCATCGTGCTGACCACCGGCGGCACGATCGCCAGCAAGCTGGGGACGGCGGGACGCCACATCTCGGGAGCGATGACCGGAGAGTCGCTGCTGGAGGCCATCACGCCGCCACGCTCGGGCGGGGTGGACGTCGAGGTGGAGGTGCGCTCGGTCCTGCAGAAACCCAGCAATGCCATTGAGCTGGACGACCTGGTGGGGATCTCGCGCCAGTGCAGGCAACTGGCGGAGCAGCCGGAGGTGAGTGGCATCGTGGTGACCCACGGCACCGATACCCTGGAAGAGACGGCCCATTTCCTCGATATCACGGTGCCGCTATCCGGCTGTGCCCTGGTGGTGACTGGAGCCCAGCGGGCGCCTCATCAGGACGGCACCGATGCCTACCGTAACCTGGCCGATGCCATCACCGTGGCGGCGGCCCCCGACATGGCCGGTGTCGGCGTTACGGTGGTCTTCAACCAGTCACTCTATGCCGCGCGGCAGGTCCGAAAGCTCAACACCTACCAGTTGCACGGCTTCGGTGCCCCGGGCGCCGGTCCACTGGGCTACATCGACGGCCAGCGAGTCCACCTCGCCCAGCATCCCCGCCGACCTGCACCGCTCCCGCTGGGTGAGAGCCTGCCCCGCGTGGATATCCTGACGTCCTACCTGGCCGCCAGCCCCGAACTGCTCACCTCCTCTTTCACCGGCGGTGCCCGGGGCATCGTGATCGAGGGGCTGGGCAGGGGGCATGTTCCCCCGACCTGGCTCGACGCCATCCGTCAGGCCACCGAGGCCGGCGTGGCCGTGGTGGTGGCTTCGGTCTGCCACGAGGGGCCGGTCAATACCTGTTACGAGTTTCCGGGCAGCCTGGAGAGCCTCCAGGCGCAGGGCGCCATCGCGGCACCCGACCTAAGCGCTCGCAAGGCGCGCCTGACGCTCGCGGTGATGCTCTCCACCGGGGCGAGCCGCGAGGAGATCGCCTCGTTCTTCGCCCCGGCGATGTTTTCCCCCTGATGAGAGGTTCCGGCCTTCATCAGTTCCTTGAACGCCAGGCCCGTCCTGGCACCACGATGATAACCAGGTGTAACAATGACCAATAAACTGACCAAGGTATCACTGGCGGCCGCCATTGCGGCAGCTTCTTTCGGGATCAGCCAGGCCCAGGCGGCGGATTACAACTTCACCTTCGCCCATGTGCTGATCGAGGAAACGCCCAACGGACAGGCGGCACTGCGCTTCAAGGAAGAGGTCGAGGAGAAGTCCGACGGTCGCATCAGCATCGAGGTGCTGCCTGCGGCTCAGGTGGGCGGCGATGTCGAGATCATCGAGCAGATCCAGATGGGCCTGGTCGACATCGGCATTCCGCCGACCGCGACACTCGGTAACTTCGAGCCTCGCATGCAGATTCTCGATCTTCCCTTCCTGCTGCCGGACTACGACACCATGGTCAAGGTGCTGGACGGCGACGTGGGTCGCGAGATCCTGGATACCCTCGACGACGACAACATGTATGGCGTGAACTTCTGGGGTGCCGGCTTCCGTCACATCACCAACAACATCCGTCCGATCGAGACCCCCGAGGACCTCGCAGAGGTGCGCATGCGCACGATGCAGGCCCCGATCATCATCTCGACCTACGAGAACCTGGGCGCCAATGCCACCGCGATGGCCTTCACCGAGGTCTACAACGGGCTGCAGCAAGGGGTGGTGGAAGGTCAGGAAAACCCGCTGGCCAACATCTACACCATGCGTTTCTACGAAGTTCAGGATTATCTGTCCCTTACCAACCACGCTTACCATGCCTACGCCGCGGTGATGAACCAGAGCGCCTGGGATTCCCTGCCCGAGGATCTGCAGCAGGTCATGACCGAGGCCTTCAACAATGGTCGCGATACCTCACGGGAGCTCACCCTGCAGGACGAGGGCCGGATTCTCGAGGAGATCGAGAGCGAGATCGCGATCAACGAGATCACCGACGAGGCCAGGGCCGCGTTCATCGAGGCCAGCATGCCGGTGCATGAGGAGTACACGGAGATCGTGACGCCGGAGCTCCTGCACAAGGTCTACGACGAAGTCGGTATCGAGTACTGAGCCATGCTCGAAGCGCTCAATAAGCTCATTGACCGCTTGGAGAAGGTGGTGATGGTCGCGTTCATGTCGATCGCGACCATCATCACTACCTTCCAGGTCATCTATCGCTACGGCTTCAACAGCTCCTTGTCCTGGGCGGAAGAGGTCGTGATCTATTCCATCGTCTGCATGAGCTTCGTCGGTGCCAGCATGGGGGTCCGACACGGCGCCCATATCTCGGTAGACGTGCTCAATGCCTTCGCGCCACCCGCCGTCAACCGTTGGCTGCATCTGCTGACCGCGGCGCTCGGTATCGTCTTCGCCGCCTCGATGGCCTACCTCGGCTTTCAGCTGTTCTCCCTGACCCTCGATCGCGGCATGCTGTCGCCCGCGATGCGGATGCCCATGGCCTGGGTATACCTGCCGATCGGTCTGTCCGGGGTATTGCTGATCATCCGTTACTGCTGGCTGATCCGCGAGGTCTGGCACAAGCCTCCCGTCAGCATGGCGGAAGAGCTCGCTGCCGAAAAAGACAACCTGGTGTGAGTGGCTGTCCCGACACGCCACGCGACAACCTCGAGGAATTTCCATGATTACGGCCCTGTTGCCCATCTTCTTCGCGGTGCTGCTGCTGGGGCTGCCGATCTTTGCGGCACTGGCCTTTTCCGTGATTCTGGCCATCCAGTTCTTCGGCAGCACCGACCCGATCATCGTGCCGATGCGCATGTTCTCGGGCATGAACAACTTCTCGCTGATGGCGATTCCCTTCTTCATCCTGGCGGCCGAGCTGATGCGCATCGGTGGGCTGTCGGATCGCCTGATCAACCTCGCCAAGGCGCTGGTCGGCTGGGTGCCTGGCGGCCTGGCGGCGGCGACGGTCCTGTCCTGCCTGTTCTTCGGCTCCATCTCGGGCTCGAGTCCCGCCACGGTAGTGGCCATCGGCAGCATCATGTTTCCCGCCCTGGTGGCGGCCGGCTACGACAAGCGCTTCGCCATCGGGGTGATCGCCACGGCCGGGACCCTGGGGCCCATCGTGCCGCCCAGCATTGCCCTGATCATCTATGGCTCGGTCACCGGGACCTCGGTGGGTCGCCTCTTCGCGGCAGGCCTGTTGCCTGCGCTGCTGATCGCCTCGATCCTGATCGCCTACTGTATCGTCTATGCCTACTTCAAGGGGTACGGCCGCGCTTCCTTCCCGTCGCTGCGCGAGATCGGTGCGGCCTTCAAGGCGGCGGCCTGGGGGCTGGGATTACCCTTCATCCTGCTGGGCGGGATCTACAGCGGGGTGTTCACGCCCACCGAGTCGGCCGCGGTCGCCTGCATGTATGGGCTGTTCGTCGGCATGGTGGTCTATCGCAAGATCCACCTCCGCAACCTGCTCAGCACGCTGAACAGTGCCGGCCTGATGTCCGCCACCCTGCTGTTGATCACCGCCGGGGCCTCGGCGTTCTCGTGGCTGCTGGCCATCACCGGGGCCCCGACGCAGCTGGCGGGTGAGGTGCTCTCCTGGACCGAGGATCCCATCCAGGTCATGGCCCTGTTCAACGTGGTCATGATCATTGCCGGATTCTTCCTCGACAGTGCCTCGGCGATCATCGTGCTTTCACCGCTGCTGCAGCCCATTGCCGCCCAGGTGGGCGTGGATCCCACCCACTTCGGCGTCATCACGCTGATCAACTTCTCGGTCGGCATGATCACTCCTCCGGTGGGGCTCAACCTCTTCGTGGCGATGGCCATCTCCAAGATGACATTGCCGGAAGTGTTCAAGGCCTGTCTGCCCTTGATCGGCCTGATGCTGCTGTCGCTGATCATCATTACCTACGTTCCCTGGTTCAGCACCGTTCTGCCTGACCTGATCTACCGCTGAGGAGGCGTCATGACACAGATAGCGCATCTCCATGAAGCGCTGGACGGGCAGCGCCTCTGGGATGATGTCCAGTCGCTGGCGTCCATCGGTGCCCTCGAGCCGAGGGGGATTCGCCGCCTGGCCCTGGATGAAGCGGACAATCGTGCCCGGCTGTGGCTGGCCGAGCAGGGAGCCGCGCTGGGATGTCGGGTCCACTACGATGCCCTGGGCAATCTCTTCCTGCGTCGCGAAGGGCAGGATGCCTCCCTCGCTCCGCTGTTGATCGGTAGCCACATGGACAGCCAGCCCCGGGCGGGGGCCCATGACGGCGCCCTGGGCGTCGTGGCAGGGCTGTCCATACTCAGGACGCTGAGCGAGCGGGGCATCGCCCACCGCCGCCCGCTGGAGGTGGTTGCCTGGACGAACGAGGAGGGCGCGCGCTTTGCGCCGGGTGCCTCGGGATCTTCCTGGTTCGCCGGGCAGCGGGAATATGAGGATATCTTGGCCGCCCTGGACGGCGACGGCGTGCGCTTCGGTGATGCCCTCCAGGAATGCCTGACCCTGCTCGAGGACAAGGGGCTCGAGTACCGTCCGGCCCCCTTTGAACCGCACGCCTTTCTCGAGCTTCACATCGAGCAGGGGCCGATACTCGAACAGTTGGGCAAACCCGTGGGGATCGTGAGCGGCATCCAGGGAGTCAACTGGTATCGCATCGAGGTGGAAGGGATGGCCAATCATGCCGGCACCACGCCGCGGCAGGCGCGCCGTGACGCCTTCGATGGTGCCCATGAGCTGGTGACGGCGCTGAAAGCGGCGACAAGTGGGCAGGACGACGACCTGCGTTTCACCATCGGCACCTTTTCCCTCTGGCCCGATGCCGTCAACACCATCGCGCAGCGGGCCACCTTCACCATCGATCTGCGCCATCCTCGACAGGCCGTGCTGGATGACCTCGATGCCCGGTTCCATGCCCTGGCCCGACGCCAGTGGAGCGGCTGCGACGCCCACCTGACGGTCACCTCGCGGGTAGCGCCGGTGGCCTTTCCCGACAGCCTGCTGGAAGTGCTCCGCGAGAGCGCGGGCAGCGTCTGTCCCGAGGTCCCGGAACTGGTCTCGGGGGCCTTCCACGATGCGATACACCTCGCCCACGTCTGTCCCACCGCCATGCTGTTCACGCCCTGTCGCGCCGGGATCAGCCACCACCCCGACGAGCATATCGAGCGCGAGGACGCCGAGGTGGCTGTCCGTGCACTGGCCGAGGCAGCCTCGCGACTCCTGGCCTGACAGTGCCGCCGAGGCGGCAGGCATTCTCCACAACGATCCAGAGGTCCCAGCCATGCCGCATTCCCCGATCCTCCTTCCCCTGAGCGAACAGCACGCGAGGCTGCGCGCCGGCTCGCTGAGTGCCGTCGAACTGGTCGAGGCCGCCATGGAGCAGCATGCCCGTCGTGGTGCCCATGACCATGCCTACCTGACCTGGAATGGCGATGCCGCCCTGAGGGTGGCCCGGGCCACCGATGCCGTCCTAGACAGCGGTGGCGATACCGGGCCGCTGATGGGCGTGCCCGTGTCGATCAAGGACCTCTACGCGGTACCGGGCCTGCCCACCTATGCCGGCTCTCCCCAGCGCCTGCCCCGCGAGTGGGAAGCGCCCGGTCCGATGGTTTCGGCGCTGCTGCGCCAATTGCCCAGCGTGATGGGCAAGACGCACACGGTGGAGTTCGCCTTCGGTGGCCTGGGCACCAATGCGCACTGGGGCACCCCACGCAACCCCTGGGACGCCAGCCACCATCGTACGCCCGGCGGGTCCAGCGCCGGCGCCGGCGTCTCGCTGGTCGGTGGCACCGCCAGCCTGGCACTGGGCAGTGACACGGCGGGGTCGGTGCGCGTTCCCGCGTCGATGACCGGCGTGGCGGGGCTCAAGACGACCGCCGGGCGCTGGTCCACGGCGCAGATCGTGCCGCTCTCTCCTACCCTCGACACCCCGGGGCTGCTGGCCCGCAGCGTCGATGACCTGGCCTTCGCCTTCCAGGCACTGGAGCCTTTCCTGGCGCCGGGTCATGCCGGCGTGCCCGCCGTCCCGGACCTGGCCGACCTGACCCTCGGGGTGCCGGAGGCCTATTTCTGGGAGGACTGCAGTCCGGGCATTGCCGAGGCCGTGCAGATGGCGATCCGGCGGCTCGAAGCCGCAGGAGCGCGCATCGTTTCCCTGGAGCTGCCGCGCACTGACGAGGTGTTCGAGCTGTTCCAGCAGGGCGGGCTGGCGGCCATCGAACTGGCGGCCTTCCTCAACACCGAGCTCCCCGAGGCGATCGCCCGGCTGGATCCCAACGTGGCGGCTCGTGTCAGCGCCGCCGATGCCATTCCCGGGTGGGAATACGTGCGCCGGCGTGGCGTCATCGACTCCCTGTCGGCCAGCGCCGCCGCTCGCCTGGCCGGTGTCGACGCCATGCTGACCCCGACGGTGACGATTACGCCGCCCACCCTCGAGAGCCTCGAGCCCGAGGGCGCCTATGCGCGCGCCAACATGCAGGCCCTGCGCAACACGGTGGTGGGTAACTTCATGGGCCTGTGCGCCCTGTCACTTCCGGTGGGCAAGGATGCGGCCGGAATGCCGGTGGGGCTGCAGGTGCTGGCCGGGCCCGATCAGGATGCCAGGCTGCTGTCCATCGGGCGCGCCATCGAGCACGAGCTGGGCAACGCCCTGGCATGTCTCGGCATGCCCCCCTCTCCCTGATGTCGTTGGCCGTCTCGCCGCCGCTGGCGAGACATGCTCAGCCCCGCTTGAGCTTGAGGACCTCGGCCACGCGGTAGCTGCCCCGGTAGAGCGTGAACTCGCCCTCCCGCTGGTCGGCGCCGTACATGGCCATCCGGTCGGCGAGCTCATTGCCCTCGACCCCGGCGTGGCCCTTGACGTGGGCGATGGTGATCGCCGACTTGAGGCTCTCGTAGAGCGCATGGGTGGGCTGGATGATCTCCGGGTTCTTGATCGGCTCGCCATCGGCCTTCTTCCAGCCGCGTTTCTTCCACCCGCCGGCCCACTTGGTGATGGCGTTGATGGTGTAGGTGGAGTCGCAGTGGATGCGAACGGACGCGCCCTGCGCGACCTCCTTCCTGGCGACCTGCAGCGCCTGCAGGAAGGCGTTCAGCTCGGCGGTGTTGTTGGTTCCCCGGGGGGTATGCAGCCCGTACCACAGCTCGGCGAGGACTCCCTCACGGTAGACCACCATGCCCGAGCCGGCATCGCCGGGGTTGGGCTCACAGGCCCCGTCGCAGTAGATCTCGATATCGAAGCGCTGGTCCGTCGCGTCCTGGGCCGGCATCGCCTTGGGGCGGCGTGAGGCCGCGGGCTTGGTGCCGGTCGCGCTCGCCGTCCGGGGCTTGCGCGCCGGGGCGGCGCCGCCCGGCCCCTTGGCGAAGGCGGCCTCGGCCTCCTCGCGGGAGGGGAAGGACTTGTAGCGGGCCTTGGGATAGCCCTTCACCTGGCGACTGCACTCGTCCCAGGTGCTGAAGATGCCGGTCTGTCGCCCGACCCAGACGACGTAGGACTTGGGGCCTTTCCGTGCTGCCATGCGGCGCTCCGTGGTGATGTGGCTCGGTGTCGGGAATGGCCGGGGCTGGGCCGCCCGCGATCCGCGGGAATCGTCGTTCGCCCTCGCGCCGTCGCGACGCTGCCCATTCTACGGGAGGGCGCGTGAGCTGCCGAGTTTGGGGCGCCGCTCCGTGGCGAACGGGGAATTTTGGGGCGGAAATGTCGCTTTGTGTGTATTGAGGGTCGCTTTGCGTCGAATCAAGCGGGCGGGATGCCCCCACACTGTTGCCATTCCTAGCCCAGAACCCTGGAGGTCGATAATGAACCGCAACCTCATCCTGACCTGCGCCGTCACCGGCGCCGGCGACACCGCCGGCAAGAACCCCCATGTCCCGGTCACGCCGCAGCAGATCGCCGACAACTGCATCGAGGCCGCCCGCGCCGGCGCCAGCGTCGCCCACATCCACGTGCGCGACCCCGAGACCGGCGGCATCAGCCACTCCACCGAGCACTTCCGCGAGGTGATGGAGCGCGTGCGCGAGGCCGACGTCGACATCGTCATGAACATCACCGCCGGCGGCGGCGGCGACTGGATCCCCGACGCCGAGGACCCGACCCGCGGCGGCCCGGGCACCGACATCCAGACCCCGGCCGAGCGCCATGCCCCGGTGGGCGAGCTCCTGCCCGAGCTCTGCACCCTGGACTGCGGCAGCCTCAACTTCGGCGACATGGTCTACGTCAACACCGCCGACTGGCTGCGCGAGCACGCCCGCCTGGTACAGGCTGCCGGCGTGAAGCCCGAGCTCGAGTGCTTCGACCTGGGCCACGTCTGGTTCGCCCGCCAGCTGCAGCAGGAAGGCCTGCTCGACGGCGACCCCCTCTACCAGCTCTGCCTGGGCATCCCCTGGGGCGCCGAGGCCGACACCGAGACCATGCTGGCCATGCGCAACAAGCTGCCGGAGAACGCCAACTGGGCCGCCTTCGGCATCGGTCGCCACCAGATGCCCATGGTCGCCCAGGCGATGCTGCTCGGCGGCCACGCCCGGGTCGGCCTGGAGGACAACCTCTACCTCGAGAAGGGCGTGCTCGCCACCAACGGCGGCCTGGTCGAGAAGGCCGGCACCCTCATCGAGAATCTCGGCGGGCGCATCATGACCCCCGCCGAGACCCGCGCGTACCTGGGGCTGCGCGACCCCAAGGCCGGCCAGATCGTCACCGGAGGTGAGGCATGAGCCAGCAGCTGACCGTCATCGGCACCGGCGTCATCGGTAACGGCTGGATCGCCCGGGCCCTGGCCCGCGGCTGGGACGTGGTCGCCTTCGACCCGGCCCCCGGGGCCTCCGCGCGCACCCGCGCCTTCGTCGACAACGCCTGGGGCTCCCTCGAGCGGCTGGGCCTGGCCGAGGGCGCGAGCCCCGACCGGCTGCGCTTCGTCGCGAGCCTGGAGGCCGCCGTCGAGGGCGCCGACCTGATCCAGGAGAACGTCCCCGAGCGCCTGCCGCTCAAGCAGGAGATCCTCGCCGCCCTGGACGCCGCGGCCGCGCCCGGCACGATCATCGGCTCCTCCACCTCGGGCTTCAAGCCAAGCGACCTGCAGCGGGACTGCACCCGGGCGCCAGGGCGGGTGATCGTCGCCCACCCCTTCAACCCGGTCTACCTGCTGCCGCTGGTCGAGCTGGTCGGCGGCGATGCCACCGAGGCCGCCCATACCGAGACCGCCCAGGCCCTCTACCAGGCCCTGGCGATGCGCCCGCTGGTGGTGCGTCGCGAGATCGAGGGGCATATCGCCGACCGCCTGATGGAGGCGCTGTGGCGCGAGGCGCTGCATCTGGTCAACGACGGCGTGGCCACCACCGAGGAGATCGATGCCGCGGTGGTCTACGGCTGCGGCCTGCGCTGGTCGCTGATGGGCACCTTCCTGACCTTCCACCTGGCCGGCGGCGAGCAGGGCATGCGCCACATGCTCGAGCAGTTCGGCCCGGCGCTGAAGCTGCCCTGGACGAAACTGGAAGCCCCCGAGCTCACCGATGAGCTCATCGACAAGGTGGTCGAGGGCTGCGAGTACCAGGCCGCCGACCGTCCGGTCGCCGAACTCGATCGCCGCCGCGACGACTTCCTCGTCGAGCTGCTCGACCTGGTGCAGAAGTACTGGCCCGAGGCCGAGGGCCTGGAGGGGCGCATCTGATGGCCCTGCTCGAGACCCGCGTCGCCCCGGAATGGGTCGACTACAACGGCCACATGAACGACGCCGAGTACGCCCGGGTCTTCTCCCTGGGCGTGGAGGCGCTGATGGAGCGCATCGGCCTCGACGAGGCCGGCCGGGCGCGCCATGGCTATACCCTCTACACCCTCGAGACCCACCTCGGCTACCGGCGCGAAGCCCACGAGGGCCAGCCGCTTCGCGTCGAGGTGACGTTGCTGGACCGCGATGCCAAGCGCCTGCATGTCTTCTTCGAGATGCGTGACCTCGAGGGGAACCTGCTGGCGACCAGCGAGCAGATGCTGATGGGGATCGACAGCGACACGGGGCGCCCGGCGCCCTTCCCGTCGGCCATCGAGCCCGCCATCGCAGCCCTGCCGGCCGCCGAGGCCGGGGCCTGGCCAGAGGCCGCCGGCCGGCGTATCGGCCTGCCTCCCCGGCGCGGATAGCGCGACCCCGCCACGCCGGATCGCGACGCCCGGCCCGCGGCATCGATGGCGCGGGCCGGCCCTGGACCGCTTCTCCATTCCACCAGGAGCCCATGGCATGACCACGCTACCGCTCACTCCCGATTATGATGCCTGGCCGGTCGAGGTCGACATCACCGAGGTCAGCGCCACCCCCCGGCAGGTCAGGGTGCGCTGGCGCGACGGCCGGGTCAGCCGCTTCCACAGCATCTGGCTGCGCGAAAACGCCGCCGACGACACCACCGTCAACCCGGCGACCCGGGAGCGCATCCTGGACCTCTCCACCCTGCCGGCCTGGCCGGAGGTCGAGGTCGCCGAGGTCGACGACAGCGGCGCACTGTGCGTGACCTTCGCCCCTGAGGATCGTCGCCTGCGCTTCCATCCCGGCTGGCTGCGCGCCCACGACTACGACAACCGCGACGACCCCGAGGCGCCGCTGGTGCCGGTGACCCACTGGCGAGGCGGCCCCGGGGCCGCCCCGGACACCCTCTCCGCCGCCGGCCTTCTCGAGAGCGAGCCCGGAAGCGAGGCCGAGGAGGCGATCCTCGCCCCGGCGCTTGCGAGCGGGCTCGGCAAGGGGCTGGTGCGGCTGCGCGACCTGCCGACCGAGCCCGGCTCGCTGGAGGCCATCGCCCGCCGCATCGGGCCGGTGCGCCCCACCAACTTCGGCGAGCTGTTCGACGTCAGGGCCAAGCCCGATCCGGACTCCAACGCCTATACCTCCCTGGCCCTGCCGCCCCACGTCGACCTGCCGACCCGGGAATACCATCCCGGCCTGCAGATGCTGCACTGCCTGGAGAACAGCGTGGAAGGCGGCCAGGCGGTGATGCTAGACGGCTTCGCCGTGGCCGAGGCCCTGCGCGAGGCGCACCCCGATGCCTGGTCGACCCTGACCCGGGTGCGCTGGTGCTATGCCAACACCGCCACGACCACCGACTATGTCTGGTTCGAGCCGATGATCCGCCTGGACGACCGGGGCGAGCTGCTCGAGGTGCGCATCGCCGACTTCCTGCGCGGGCCCCTGCAGACCGCCTTCGAGGACGTCGAGCCGGCCTATGAGGCGCTGATGACCCTGCAACGCCTGCTGCGCGACCCGGCCTTCGCGATCCGCTTCACCTATCGCCCCGGGGATCTCGTGATCTTCGACAATCGCCGCCTGCTGCATGCTCGGGACGCCTTCGAGGGCAGCACCGGCCACCGCTGGCTGCAGGGCTGCTACATGGAGCGTGACGAGATCCGCTCGCGCTACCGCATGATCCAGCGCGCCCGGCGCCGGCGGCGGCTCACCGTCGAGGCCTGAGGCCCCTGGTGAAAGCGACAACGAACTCGCCCCGGCAGTTGCCGGGGCGAGTTCGTTGGGGGGCGTGAACGACCGCGTCAGAGCGTCATGAAGGGCGCGTCCTGGCGGTCGGTGAACTGGTAGACCTCGTAGGGCGAGCGCTGGGGGCCGGGCATGCCGGGGGTGCCGACGGGCATGCCCGAAAGGCCAATGCCGTCGATCGCCGGGCGCTCCTCGAACAGCCGCTCCACGGCCGCCATCGGCACGTGACCCTCGATCACGTAGTCGCCCATCTTGACGGTGTGGCAGGAGCCGAGCCCGTAGGGGACGCCGGTGGCCTGCTTGACCCGGCCGAGCGGCCGGTCATCGACCACGCTGACCTCGACGCCCAGCGCCTCGAGGTGTCGGGCATAGCCGTCGCAACAGGCGCACTGCGGGTTCTTGTAGAGGGTGGCCTGGGTCGGCAGGGCGGCCTGGGCGCTGCCGGCGCCCAGCAGCAGGGCGGCGGACAGCAGCAGCGGCGTGGTGTGGCGGCTCATGAGCGATCCTCACGGGAACGGCGTGACGTGAACAGGTACTTGGCGAGGGCCGCGATGCCGAGGCCCAGCAGCAGCAGGACGGCGAGCGGCATCAGCCAGCCCATCCAGCCCATGGAGCCCATCAGGGCGAAGCAGTCGGTGGTCATCATGAGGTGACTCCTGACGAGAGTGCGGAAGGGTCCGGTGGCGGGCGACAGGCCGGCGCCCCGGTAAGGCGGAGGTCGCGTCAGGCTCTGGGAGGGGGCCGGACCGGCAGGGGCGCGTGATCGACCAGCGCCGGGCCGGCGGCGTCGAGCGGCGTGGCGGCCGGCAGGGCGGCCATGACGGGCGCCGTGGCCACGGCCGCGCAGGTGCCGCAATCCAGATCGCCCCCCGCCAGCATCTCGGCCTGGGGAAGCCCGCAGTCGCTGGCGCAGGCGTCCGTCGTCGCATGGCCCGAGAGGCTCGCCACCGACAGCAGCACCGCGAGCAGCAGCGCCAGCAGGCGTTGGCCGGGTCGGGATTGCGGATGTCGAGCCGGTGCGGCCATGGATTACCTCGTGGTGGCCGCCTCATTGTGCGCCCACCGGGCGATCCGCCACCTTGATCCAGCGCAAGAGAGCGGGCATCGCCCGGCGGGGCCGGGCCTCGCGTCAGGGCTGGTAGTGATGGTTGAGGCCACCCTGGCGCCACTGTTGGCGCTGCTCGTCGGTCAGCAGGTCCTGCAGCCGATTGTGCAGGCGCACCCGCTCCGCCATCATCTCGCCCTGCAGCTCGGCCATCTGGCGCTGAAGCGACTGGACCTCGTCGGGGTCGGGCGCCTCGGCATGCAGCACCTCCATCAGCGCCATGCGCAGGTCCATCATCTGCCCCATGCGATCGAACTGGGCGGGACGATGCTGCTGCATCAGCTCACGCATCTCGCGACGCTGCTCTGGCTCGAGTTCGAGCCCCTGCATCGGGCCGTAGCCCATCATGCCGGGGCCCATGCCGCCCTGCTGGCCATAGCCCATCATGCCGGGCCCCATGCCGCCCTGCTGGCCATAGCCCATCATGCCGGGCCCCATGCCGCCCTGCTGGCCATAGCCCATCATGCCGGGGCCCATGCCGCCCTGTTGGCCATAGCCCATCATGCCGGGGCCCATGCCGCCCTGCTGGCCATAGCCCATCATGCCGGGGCCCATGCCGCCCTGCTGGCCGTAGCCCATCATGCCGGGGCCCATGCCGCCCTGCTGGCCGTAGCCCATCATGCCGGGGCCCATGCCGCCCTGTTGGCCATAGCCCATCATGCCGCCAGCGCCCAGGTGACCCTGAGACGTACCGTGAGCGGAAGCGGAGCCGCTGGCGGCGATGCCGAGGCCGGCTGCCAGGGCGATGGCGATGACCCGCTGGTATCTGACCATGATCGTTCTCCTCATCGTGCGTATGGTAGGAACGACGACTCCCCCCGAGGAGAAGACGCTGGCAACTTTCGTTATGATCTTACAACCCTTGGGCCGCCCAGAGGTCAAGGACCTCGCGGGGGCCCGATGTCGATACCCGGTTTCAGTCTCGTTTCAGGTTGCTAGGGTACAACGGACACTCCCCGATACGACGCGAGAGGTACCCGCGATGCGCAAGATGCTACTAGCCCTGACCCTGGGGCTCGTCACCAGCACCGCCTTCGCCGCCGGCGAGCACGGTGGTTCCCATGCGCCGGCCGGCGACGCCGAGGTCGACCGCACCATCCGCCTCGAGGCGGGCGACATGTGGTTCGACGCCGAATCGCTGGACGTGGCGCCCGGCGCCACGATCCGCTTCGAGATCACCAACACCGGTAATCTAGCCCATGAGTTCGTGATCGGCGACGCCGAGGCGCAGGCGGCTCACCGCGAGATGATGCAGCAGATGAGCGGCGACCATGGCCACGAAGGGCATGGCGGTCACGACATGGCCGAGG
Source organism: Halomonas aestuarii (assembly GCF_001886615.1). Classification (NCBI taxonomy): domain Bacteria; kingdom Pseudomonadati; phylum Pseudomonadota; class Gammaproteobacteria; order Oceanospirillales; family Halomonadaceae; genus Halomonas; species Halomonas aestuarii. Next base: position 1,644,935 of record NZ_CP018139.1, on the reverse strand, counting down.
GACAGCACGGCGGCCAGATGCCCGCCGTGACCCTCGCCCCGGGAGAGAGCGCCGAACTCGTCTGGACCGCCCCCCAGAATGTGGATAGCCTCGAATACGCCTGCAACATCCCCGGCCACTACGAGTCCGGCATGTCGGGTAACATCGATCTCCAGGGGTGATGCACCATCCATGAAACTGTTGCTTCTCGAAGATGACGACCTGCTGGCCGAGAGCCTGGTCGAGTGCCTCAGGGACAACGGTTATCGCACGGATCTGGCCACGTCATTGCACGTGGCCGGCTCGCTCATGGCCACCGAGCAGTACGAGCTCGCGATCCTCGATCTCGGCCTGCCGGACGGTTCGGGACTGGCGCTGCTGAAGCAGTGGCGCCAGACCGGCCATGACCTGCCGGTGCTGATCCTCACCGCCCGCGACACCTGGGAAGACAAGGTGATCGGCCTCGAGAGCGGCGCCGACGACTACCTGACCAAGCCCTTCCACGACGCCGAGCTCATCGCCCGGATCATGGCGCTGCTGCGCCGCAAGTCGGGGCGACTCTCCCAGCAACTGACCCAGAGCGGCGTCTCGCTGGACGAGGCGAATCGCTGCGTGCGCCTCGACGACGGCCCCTGGCAGTCGCTCACCGGCACCGAGTTCCTGCTGCTGCGCTACTTCATGCACCACCCCGGGCGGGTGCTCTCCAAGGAGCAGCTGCTCCATCAGCTCTACGCCCTGGAGCAGGACGCCGCGGCACCCAACCTCATCGAGGTCTACATCGCGCGGCTGCGGCGCTACCTCGGCAAGGCGATCATCCAGACCCGACGCGGCCAGGGCTATGTCTTCGTGGCGCGTTGATCGACGCAGCCTGCGCGTTCGGCTGCTCGCCTGGCTTTCGGGCATCGCCCTGGTGGTGACCGGGATGACCTGGCTGCTCCACGGCATCCTGCTCAACGACCTGGCCCGCGACTTCCTCGGCGCACGCCTGGAGCGCGAGGCGGCCCACGCCATCGAGCAGCTGCGCCGCGAGGAGCGCGGCATTGCCGGCGTGCTGGAGTCGGCCAGTCGCGGCTTCCAGGTCTTCCACCACCTCTACGTGCTGCGCCTCGGTGACGAGCTGTCGGCCTCCGACCCGCACTGGCAGGCGGCGCTGGAGCCGCTGCTCGAGACCTCGACCAGGCGCCTGGTCGAGGTGCGGGAGGATGGCCAGCACCTGCTGGTCCATCGTCAGGCGTTCATGCTCGACGGCGAGCCCGGCGTGCTGCTGATCGGCGAGGACTTCTCCCAGGTCGAGGCGGGCCTCCACCGGCTGCATTGGTGGGTCGGCGGCATCGCCGCGGCGGTGCTGGTGATGCTGGTGGCGCTCAACCTGCTGGCGGTCAATCGGGGGCTGATCCCCCTCACGCGGCTGCGCGACCAGCTGGGGGAGCTGCGCTGCGGCGAGCGCGAGCGACTCTCCCCGGACGTGCCCTCCGAGCTGGACGGCCTGGTCGTCCAGCTCAACCACTTCATGGACGAGATCGACTCCCGCCTGCAGCGCTCCCGCGACTCGGTGGCCAACCTCTCCCACGCGCTCAAGACGCCGCTGGCGGCGGTCACCCAGGTGTTGCGCGGCGCGCGCCCCATCGACGCCACCCGTCGCCGGCGGATGGTGGAGCGGCTCGAGGCGGTGCACGGCCAGCTGGATGCCGAGCTGCGCCGCGCGCGAATCGCCGGCCCCCAGGCCGGGCAGATGGCCGAGCTTCGCCGCGACGGCACGCGGCTGGTCGAGATGTTCCGCACCCTCTATCCCGACACGCGCTTCGACCTGCACCTGCCCGCCCAGCGGGATCTTCGCGTCCCGATCGAATCCCAGGACCTCTCCGAGATGCTCGGCATCGTGCTGGACAACGCCGGCAAGTGGGCCGCCGGCGAGGTCCACTGCCGGCTGTGCCTGGCGCAGGGCCTCACCCTGCGCGTCGAGGACGACGGACCGGGGGTGGCCGAGGCGGACATGGCGCGCCTGGGGCAGCGCGGCACCCGCCTGGACGAGCGCCGTCCCGGCTACGGCCTGGGGCTCTCGATCCTGCACCAGCTGCTGGCCCGCTACGCGGGGCGGGTCGACTTCGCGCCGAGCCCCCTGGGCGGGCTGCGCGTGACGATCAGGGTGCCGCTCGAGGCGAGCCTGCCCTGATCGTCTCGTCGCGCGCGATTCAGCGGCGATTCAGCTTGGCCCGTCAGGATGGCGGCATCAACCATCGACGGGAGTTCCCCCCATGCCAGGTTCCGGAGTCATCCATCACCCGCTGACGCGTCGGCAGATCCTCAAGGGCGGGGCGGCGCTGGGCCTGGGCTCGGCCGCCGCCCTGGGGGTTGGCCCCAGCTGGGCCGACCCCTGGGGGCGCAGCAGCGTCTATGCCCAGGGCGCGGAGGAGGGGCCCGAGGTGGCGCTGGCCATCCGCCAGGAGACGCTGCCGATCGACGGCCGCTCGGCCCGGCCGATGACCATCAACGGCACCAGTCCCGGGCCGCTGATCCGCCTCCGGGAGGGGCAGGAGGCGGTGCTCAAGGTCACCAACCTGCTCGAGGAGCCCACCTCCATCCACTGGCACGGCCTGATCCTGCCGCCCGGCATGGACGGCGTCCCGGGGGTGAGCTTCGCCGGCATCGCCCCCGGCGAGACCTTCACCTACCGCTTCCCGGTACGCCAGAACGGCACCTACTGGTACCACAGCCACTCCGGCCTGCAGGAGCAGCTAGGCCATGCCGGTCCGCTGATCATCGATGCCGCGAAGCGCGAGCCGTTCCGCTACGACCGCGAGCACGTGCTGCTGCTTACCGACTGGACCTTCGAGGATCCGATGACGGTCTTTCGCAACCTCAAGACCGCCGAGGGCTACTACAACGACCAGGAGCGCACCGTCGCCGACTTCTTCGCCGATGTGCGCGAGCAGGGCTTCGCCGCCACCGCCGAGATGCGCAGCATGTGGGCGAAGATGCGCATGAGCTCCCGCGACATCGCCGACGTCACCGGCAGCACCTACAGCTACCTGCTCAACGGGCACGCCCCCGAGGAGAACTGGACGGCGCTGTTCAAGGCCGGCGAGCGGATCCGCCTGCGGGTGATCAACGGCTCGGCGATGTCCTACTTCGACGTGCGCATCCCGGGGCTCAAGATGACCGTGGTGGCGGCCGACGGCCAGCCCGTGCAGCCGGTCCCCGTCGACGAGTTCCGCATCGCCGTGGCCGAGACCTACGACGTGCTGGTCGCCCCCGAGGACGACACGGCCTACACCATCTTCGCCGAGACCATGGATCGCAGCGGCTACGCCCGCGCCACCCTGGCGCCTCGCGAAGGCATGAGCGCGCCACTCCCCGAGCGTCGCACCATCGCCGATCGCGGCATGGAGGCGATGGGCGCCCACGCCATGCCGGGCATGGATCATGGCGCCATGGCGGGCATGGAGGATTCTGACGCCGAAGGGATGGCGGGGATGGACCACGGCGCCATGGCGGGCATGGGCGATACCGGCCCCCAAGGCATGGCGGGCATGGGCGATGCCGGCCCCCAGGGCATGGCGGGGATGGACCACGGCGCCATGGCGGGCACGGGCACCGCCGGCGCCCAGGGCATGCCGGGCATGGATCACGGCACCATGGCGGGCATGGCCGGGGAGCGCCGCCGGCTGGGCGCCAACGGCCTGCTGGCGGCCGGCACGGCACAGCCGGGCTCGCGCTATGGCCAGGCGGGCATCGGCATCACGCCGGGTGAGCGCCGCACCCTGGTCTACGGCGATCTCAAGGCCTTCACCCCCTGGCCGGACCGCCGCGAGCCCGAGCGCGAGCTGGAGCTGCACCTCACCGGCAACATGGAGCGCTACATCTGGTCCTTCGACGGCAAGACCTTCAGCGAGATGACCGGGCCCCTGCACTTCCGGCACGGCGAGCGCCTGCGCCTGGTCCTGGTCAACGACACCATGATGGAGCATCCGATCCACCTCCACGGCATGTGGATGGAGCTCGAGAACGGCCACGGCGCGCTCATCCCCCGCAAGCACACCCTGAACGTCAAGCCCGGCGAGCGCGTCTCGGCGCTGATCACCGCCGATGCCGAGGGCAGCTGGGCCTTCCACTGCCACCTGCTCTACCACATGAAGGCCGGCATGTTCCGGGTCGTCCAGGTCTCGTGAGCCCGCTCTCGTCCATCAGGTTTCGCAAGGAGAACGCATGAACACCAGACATGTCATGATCGCGGCCGGCGGCGCCCTGGCCCTGCTGGCGCTGCCCGCCGCCCAGGCCGAGGATGGCTATGCCGCGCCCGCCGACTGGCCGCCCCCCATGGTCAAGCATCCCCTGGGCATGGTGCTGGTCGACCGCCTCGAGTATGCCCTGCCCGATGAGGGGCCGCAGGCCCTGGTGTGGGATCTGCAGGCCTGGTACGGCGGCGACGTCAACCGGGTCTACCTCAAGTCGGAGGGCGAGAACGTCCAGGGCGACGGCGAGGATGCCGAATTCGAATCGCTGGAGCTGCGCTACAGCCGGCTGATTGCCGACTTCTGGGAGCTGCAGGGCGGCCTGGGCTATCAGGGCGGGGTGGTCTCGGACGACCACGCCGAGCGCGGCTATGGCGTGGTCGGCCTGCAGGGGGTGATGCCCTACGGCATCGAGACCGACGTGGCACTGCGCCTCAGCGACGCGGGCGATCTCTCGGCGAGCCTCGAGGGTGAGTACGACCTGCACCTGACCCAGCGCCTCAGCCTGCAGCCGCGCACCGAGATCCTCCTGGCCGCCAGCGAGGTCGAGGAATTCGGCGTCGGCGAGGGGCTCAATTCGGTGCGCCTCGGCCTGCGCCTGGGCTATGCGGTGACGCGCCGCGTCACGCCCTACCTGGGGGCCTACTGGGAGAAGCAGGTCGGCGATACCGCCGACCTGTCCCGGGCCGATGGCGACGCCACCGAGGACAGCGGCCTCGTCGCCGGGGTCCGGCTGCTGCTGTGACCCGCCTCGTCGCGCCCCGCCTTGACCCTTGGGTCACACAAGGGTTCTAGGCTAGGGGGTATCGTGACGGGCGCCGCTCTTGCCGGGGGTGAGTCGTGCCCCCTGGCGGCGAGAAGCGCGCCCCGTCGAGCACTTCGTGTTGGCAAGGAGACCGATGATCATGAGCCACGCTACTTCGGCATCGTCTTCCACGCACGAGACCGCGCGCCTCTACCGCATGCAGACCGACGAGCACCTCTGCCCGTTCGGCCTGAAGACCCTGGACCTGCTCCAGCGCAAGGGCTACCGGGTCGAGGACCATACCCTCGACTCGCGCGAGGCGATCGAGGCGTTCAAGGAGGAGGCCGGCGTCGACACCACGCCCCAGGTCTACATCGGCGAGACGCGGGTGGGGGGCTACGAGGAGGTCCGCGAGTATCTCGGCATGCGCGTGCCCGGCGAGCAGGAGACCAGCTACCAGCCGGTCATCGCCATCTTCGTGACCGCCCTGCTGATCGGCCTGGCGGTGAGCTGGACGGCCGACGGCACCCTCGTCTCGGGGCGCATGCCGGAGTATGCGGTCGCCACCGCCATGGCCCTGCTGGGGCTCCAGAAGCTGCAGGACGTCGAAAGCTTCAGCACCATGTTCCTCAACTACGACCTGCTCGCCCAGCGCCACGTCCGCTACGGCTACGTCTACCCCTTCGCCGAGACCCTGGCCGGGGTGCTGATGCTGGCCGGCGCCTTGATCTGGCTCGCCGCCCCCCTGGCGCTGTTCATCGGCACGGTGGGCGCCGTCTCGGTCTTCAAGGCCGTCTATCTCGACAAGCGCGAGCTGAAGTGCGCCTGCGTCGGCGGCAACAGCAACGTTCCCCTGGGTTTCGTCTCGCTGACCGAGAACCTGGTCATGATCGGCATGGGGCTGTGGATGCCCCTGAAGTCGCTCATCCTGTGACGCGAAGCAGCCCCGGTCGTCGATGATGAGAGGTGCCGCATGTCGAGGTGGGAACATCGCCCGGGCGTGTCGGCGGCCACGCCGGTCATTCGGACGCGGGCGGTGCCGCGTCCCATGACGAGATGAGGTGTGCATGGATAGATTGCCCGAGTATCAGGCCGACAGCCTCTCGCTCACCGGGGCCATCGCCCTGGGAACCGGGGTGATGATCGGCGCCGGCATCTTCGCGCTGACCGGCCAGATGGCCGAGATGACCGGCGAGCTGTTCCCCCTGGCCTTCCTCTCGGCGGCGATGATCGTCGGCTTCAGCGCCTACTCCTACGTCAAGCTGTCCAACGCCTACCCGTCCGCCGGCGGCATCGGCATGTACCTCCACAAGGCTTACGGGCCCAGGCTGCCCACCGCCTTCCATGCGCTGCTGATGTACTTCTCCATGGTGATCGCCCAGAGCTTCCTGGCGAGAACCTTCGGCTCCTACACCCTGGAGCTGTTCGATGGCGTCAACCGGTCGCTGTGGGTGCCGTCGCTGGGGGTGGGCCTGCTGATCGCCGCCTTCCTGATCAACCTCTCCGCCAACAAGCTGATCCAGGGCGTCGCGTCGGTGCTGGGGGGCATCAAGATCGGTGGCATCATCCTGTTCGGCGTGGTGGGGGTGCTGGTGGCCGACTCCCTCGGCATCCGGGCGACGGCCGAGGCGCCGGCGCCCAGCGTCTCCGGGTTCCTGGGGGCCACCGCGCTCGGCATCCTGGCCTTCAAGGGCTTCACCACCATCACCAACAGCGGCGCCGAGATCCGCGACCCGCACCGTAACGTCGGCCGGGCCATCATCGTCTCGATCGCCCTGTGCGTGGTGATCTATGCGCTGGTGGGCCTCGCCGTCGCCAGCAACCTGTCGCTCGCCGAGATCATCGCGACGCAGGATTACTCGCTGGCCGCGGCCGCTCGCCCCGCCCTGGGGGAGGCCGCCGTCTGGTTCACCGTCCTGCTCGCCATGCTGGCCACGGCCGGCGGTATCATCGCCAGCGTGTTCGCGGTGTCGCGGATGCTGGCGATGCTGACCGAGATGCAGCTGGTGCCCCATCGTCATTTCCATATGCCGGGCAGCATCCAGAAGCACACCCTGGTCTACACGATCGTGCTCGGCCTGCTGTTGACGGCATTTTTTGATCTGAGCCGCATCGCCGCCCTGGGCATCATCTTCTATCTGGTCATGGACATCGCCATCCACTGGGGGGTGCTGCGCCATCTGCGCGAGGAGGTGAAGGCCCGGCCGGCCATCCTGTTGACCGCGATCGCCCTCGACCTGGTGGTGTTGGCTGGCTTCCTCTGGGTCAAGGCCACTACCGACCCGCTGGTGCTGTACGTTGCCGCCGCCGCGATGGCCGTCATCCTGGTGGCGGAATACGCGTTCCTTGCCCGGCGGCCCGCGCAGGACAACGAACACCACACCCCTTCGCATGACGCGAAGGGAAGTCACCGCAAGGAGGAGGGAGCATGACCCAGCAGCACGCCCACGAGGTGACCGATCCCGTCTGCGGGATGAAGGTCGATCCCCACCGGACCGAACACCGCGCCTCCCACGGGGGAAAGACCTGGTACTTCTGCTCCGCCAGGTGCCGGCACAAGTTCGAAGGGGATCCTGACGCCTACCTGCAGGGCGACCAGGGCGACGACAGCCCCGCCGAGCCGGCGCCACCCGGCACGATCTTCACCTGCCCCATGCACCCGGAGATCCGCCAGGAGGGGCCGGGGGACTGCCCCATCTGCGGCATGGCCCTGGAGCCCGAGACGGTCACCGCCGATACCGGGCCCTCCGAGGAGCTGAAGGACATGACCCGGCGCTTCTGGATCGGGCTGGTATTGGCCTTGCCGGTGCTGGTGCTGGAGATGGGCGGCCATGTGTTCGGCCTCGACCACCTGATCGCGCCCCAGGTCTCGAACTGGATCCAGCTGCTGCTCGCCACCCCGGTGGTGGCCTGGGCCGGTGCACCCTTCTTCGTGCGCGGTTGGCGCTCCATCGTGCGGCGCCGCCTCAACATGTTCACCCTGATCGCCATCGGCACCGGGGCGGCGCTGCTGTACAGCCTGCTGGCGACCATCGTGCCGGGCCTCTTCCCCGCGACCTTCCGCCAGGCCGACGGCTCGGTGGCGGTCTACTTCGAGGCGGCGGCGGTGATCGTGGTGCTGGTGCTGCTGGGCCAGGTCCTCGAGCTGCGGGCCCGGGAGAAGACCTCCGGGGCGATCCGCGCGCTGCTCGACCTGGCCCCGGCCACCGCGCGGCGCCTCGACGAGGACGGCCAGGAGGAGGAGGTCTCCCTCGACAGGGTGCAGGTCGGCGACCGCCTGCGCGTGCGTCCCGGCGACAAGGTGCCGCTGGACGGCGAGGTGCTGGAGGGGCGCTCCAACGTCGACGAGTCGATGGTCACCGGCGAGCCGCTGGCGGTGCGCAAGGCCGCCGGCGACGGCGTGATCGGCGGCAGCATCAACGGCCAGGGCACCTTCGTCATGCGCGCCGACAAGGTGGGCCGCGACACCATGCTGTCGCAGATCGTGCAGATGGTGGCCAACGCCCAGCGCAGCCGTGCGCCAATCCAGGGGCTGGCCGACAAGGTGGCCGGGGTCTTCGTGCCGGTGGTGATGCTGATCGCGGCGCTGGCCTTCATCGCCTGGTCGCTGTGGGGGCCGGCACCGCCCATGGCCTTCGGCCTGATCGCCGCGGTCAGCGTGCTGATCATCGCCTGCCCCTGTGCGCTGGGGCTCGCCACGCCGATGTCGATCATGGTGGGCGTAGGGCGCGGGGCCCAGGCCGGCGTGCTGATACGCGACGCCGAGGCGCTGGAGCGCCTGGAGAAGGTCGACACCGTGGTGGTCGACAAGACCGGCACCCTGACCGAAGGCAAGCCGCGGGTGACCGAGCTGCGGCCGGTCGCGGGCGGCGACGACGCCGAGCTGCTGAGGCTGGCCGCGGGGCTGGAGCGCGGCAGCGAGCACCCCCTGGCGCAGGCGATCGTCGACAGGGCGAGGGAGGAAGGGCTCGCGCTCTCCGAGGCCACGGACTTCGATTCGCCCAACGGCAAGGGCGTGGTGGGCCGGGTCGAGGAGCGGCGTGTCGCCCTCGGCAATCGCCTGTTGATGGAGGACGAGGCGGTGGACCTGGCCGAGCTAGAGGACGAGGCCGAGCGGCTGCGCGGCGATGGCGCCACCGTGATCTTCGCCGCCGTGGACGGTCGCCTGGCCGGCCTGGTGGCGATCGCCGACCCGGTCAAGGCGACCACGGAGGAGGCGATTCGCGCCCTGCAGGCCGACGGGCTGCGGGTCGTCATGCTCACCGGCGACAACCGCACCTCCGCCGAGGCGGTGGCCCGCCGGCTGGGCATCGACGAGGTGGAGGCCGAGGTGCTGCCCGAGGACAAGGGGCGGGTGGTGCAGCGGCTGCGCGACGAGGGGCGCGTGGTGGTGATGGCCGGCGACGGCGTCAACGACGCCCCCGCCCTGGCGACCGCCGACGTGGGCATGGCCATGGGCACCGGCACCGACGTGGCCATCGAGAGTGCCGGCGTGACCCTGCTGCGCGGCGACCTGACCGGCATCGTCGAGGCGCACCGCCTCTCCCGGGCCACCATGCGCAACATCCGCCAGAACCTCTTCTTCGCCTTCGTCTACAACGCCGCCGGGGTGCCGATCGCCGCCGGCATCCTCTATCCCTTCACCGGCCTGCTGCTGTCGCCGATCATCGCGGCGGCGGCCATGTCGCTCTCCTCGGTCAGCGTGATCGCCAATGCCCTGCGCCTGCGCCTGGTGAACCTGAGGGCGAGCTGACCCTGCTGCCTCAAGGCGGGGCGATATCGCGCCATCGGCGGTGCCGACGTGCTGCATGGCAACAACAACTCTTGATATACTCCCGCCTCGAGGACGGCGGGACGCTCCGCCGATCCTCACTACCCTCGTTGGGGAGTAGCCGGCTCACGGCCCTCGTGAGCATGCCTGTCAACACAGTCGGCCAGATGCCGTGGCAGGTGTACCTCCGGGTTGGCGAGACCATCGATGGTGCGGTGCCCCAGGCCGGGCGCTCCGCGCCGTCGTGGTGACTGCCCGGCCAGGATACGCTTCAGGATGACGCTGCTTTCCACTACCTTGCTGGCCTTCTCCATGTCCACCGATGCCTTCGCCGCCGCCATCGGCAAGGGAGCCGTGCTGAAGCATCCCCGCTTCCGCGAGGCCCTGCGCACCGGGTTGATCTTCGGCGTGATCGAGGGCTTGACGCCGCTGATCGGCTGGGTGCTGGGCTACGGGGCCTCCCGCCATATCGAGGCCTGGGACCACTGGGTGGTCTTCGCCCTGCTGCTGCTGCTGGGGGGACGCATGATTCTCGCCGGCCTCTCGGCGCCCGAGCCGGCGGCGCAGGCGACTGACCTCCCGCGCCGCCATGGCGGATGGCTGCTGGTGGCCACGGCCGTGACCACCAGTATCGATGCGCTGACGGTCGGTATCGGCCTGGCCTTCATGGAGGCCAACATCCTCGTCACCGCCCTGGCCATCGGCCTGGCCACCACCCTGATGGCCACCCTGGGGGTGATGCTGGGACGCCGCCTGGGGGCGCTGATCGGGAAGCGGGCGGAACTGCTCGGGGGCGTCGTCCTGATCGGGATCGGGGCCGCCATCCTGCAGGATCACATGGGGATCTGGTAGGCCCATGGTCGGGGCGGCGCCGGATGCATGTCGGCGCCGCCGCAACGAGAAAGCCCCGGCTGATGCCGGGGCTTTCTCGTGTCGGGGCGATCACCTGCTCAGGGCTGTCCCCGCTCAGGGCGCGATGCGATCGCTGGCATCGGTGAACCCCATCAGGGAGATGTCCAGGTCCATGCGGTTGCCGCGCGGGTCGACCAGGCTCAGGGTCGCGCTGCTGCCGCTGCGCAGGTCGCGCAGCAGCGACGGCGGCACCGGCAGGTCGGCGCGGCAGCCCTGCTGCATGCAGACCTGGTAGGGGAACTGGGTCGGCTCGCCGCCCCCCACGCTCAGTTGCAGGCCCGCGGCGAGACGCACGCCCAGCGGCAGAAGGAAAGTCATCGCCGGCCGCCCGTTGAGCTCGGGGGGATAGCCCACGATCACCCGCATCAGGGGGTCGTTGCTGTCCGGGTTGGTGACCAGGTGGCTCATGGTGCAGGCGCCCTGGCGGCCCTCGGGCGGGCAGAGTACCTGCCAGTCCCGGAACTGCTCGGTCTGGACATTAGCGCCAGCCGCTCCCGAGGTCGACTGCTGGGCGAAGGCCATGGGTGCGAAGGCCAGCAGCGACAGCAGGGCGGTCAGGCGCAGGCGTCTGGTCAGACGGTTCGACATCGGTGTTTCCTCCTCGGCCTAGAGGGCCATGAACGCTCGGTGGTGTGGTGGCTCCCGGAGTGTCGCCGCCGCGGCGAGGTCGTTGCCCCTTCGCAGCGGCGACAATCCCGAAGCGAGTTCACAACCATGCCTGTTCGCCGTCGCGAGGTCGAGCCTGGGCCGATGGGGGACCCCGAGTCAGGCCCCTTCGGTCAGGCTTCCGGGCCTGCCAGGTAGGCCATCACATGCCGCTGCATGGCCGCTGCCGCCGGCGAGAGGCTGACGCCGGCCCGCTGGATCAGGCCGATCCGGCGCTCCAGGCGAGGCGCCGCCAGCGGTACGAAGCGCAGCCGCGCATGCTCCTCCGGGAAGGCCAGGCGCGGCAGGGTCGTGATGCCGATGCCCGCCTCGAGCATCGCGGTCAGCGAGATCATGTTGGAGATGTACAGCGCGCTGTGCTTCAGCAGCGCGCTGGCCCGTGAACCCTCGAGCAGCCGCGAGGTGCCGTTGCGGATCAGGGTATGCCCGGCCAGCTCGCGCCAGTGCAGGCGCTCGTGGCCGGCCAGCGGGTGATCGTCCCGACACACCACCCCGATGTCGTCGTGCAGCAGCGGGATGAAGTCGAGCCCCTCTTCGTCCTGCCAGAGACTGGTGATGCCCAGTTCCACCGCGCCTGCCAGCACCATCTGGCAGACCCCCTCGGAGTGGCCGTCCTGCAGGTTGATCTCGATGCCCGGGTAGTCGCTCACGAAGCTCGCCAGGATGCCCGGCATCAGGCGGCTGGCCACCGAGGGCACCGTCGCGATGTCCACCCGACCGGCCTGGTGAGAGGCCATGGCCAGGGCATCACGGCTGACCCGATCGTGGTGGGCCACCAGCTCGCGAAAGCGCGGCAGGCACCACTGCCCGAAGGGGGTCAGCCCGGCCTTGCCATGGCCCTTCTCGAAGAGTGGCTGGCCGAGGCGCTCCTCGAGGTCGCGCACCGCCATGGAGACCGCGGGCTGGCTGCGATGCAGGTGCCTGGCCGCCGCATGGAAGCCCCCCTGGTCGATGATGGCCAGCACGCAGCGAAGCGGGTGAAGCTTCAGTTCGGGCAGCACGGTAAGACTTCCTGATCGTTTTATCGAATTTATTGATTATATTTATCATGGCCGCTCTCCTAGGATGCCGTCAACGCTATCCAGGAGGTCCCCCATGTCGAATGCCTATCCGCTTTTCATCGCTGGCCAGTGGCGCGAGGGCGAGAGCACCATCGCCAACCACAATCCCTCGGACACCCATGACCTGATCGGCCACTACGCCCAGGCCGGCATCGCCCAGGTGGGCGAGGCCATCGACGCGGCCCGGCAGGGCCAGCGCGAGTGGGCCAGGAGTGGCCTGGAGCAGCGCTATGCCGTGCTCATGGCCATCGGCGACGAGCTGGTCGCCCGCAAGGACGAGCTGGGTCGCCTGCTCGCGCGCGAGGAGGGCAAGCCGCTGGCCGAGGGGGTGGGCGAGGTCTACCGCTCGGCCCAGTTCTTCCACTACTACGCCGCCGAGGTGCTGCGCCAGCTCGACGAGCGGGTGGACTCCGTGCGCCCCGGCGTCGAGATCGATACCCGCCGCGAGCCGGTCGGGGTGGTGGGCGTGATCAGCCCCTGGAACTTCCCCATGGCCACGGCGGTGTGGAAGATCGCCCCGGCGCTGGCCTTCGGCAATGCGGTGGTCTTCAAGCCGGCCAACCTGGTGCCGGCCAGTGCCTGGGCGCTGACCGAGATCATCAGTCGTCAGTCGCTGCCGCACGGCACCTTCAACCTGCTGATGGGGCCGGGCAGCAGCGTCGGCGACGCCCTCATCTCGAGCCCCGCCATCCATGCCCTGAGCTTCACCGGTTCGCTGGACGTGGGGCGGCGCGTGGCCGCCGCCACCGCCGGCAACCTGGTGAAGTGCCAGCTGGAGATGGGCTCCAAGAACGCGCTGATCGTGGCCGATGATGCGGACCTCGACCTGGCGGTGGAGGCGGCCTTCGCCGGCGCCTATTCCGGCACCGGACAGAAGTGCACGGCCTCCTCGCGGCTGATCGTCACCGAGGCGGTGCATGACGCCTTCGTCGACAAGCTGATCGCCAGGCTCAAGTCGGTCCGGGTCGGTCATGCCCTGGAAGACGGGGTGCAGATCGGTCCGGTCGCGGATGCCCGCCAGCTCGAGTCCAACCTGGCCTGGGTGGAGCGGGCGAAGGCCGAGGGCGCCATCCTGGTGCACGGCGGCGAGCGCCTCGAGCGCGAGACCCCGGGGTACTACATGACGCCGACGCTGTTCGTCGACACCACCAACGACATGGCGATCAACCGGGAGGAGGTCTTCGGCCCCATTGCCTGCGTGATCAAGGTCGCCGATGCCGATGAGGCCATCGAGACGCTCAACGACACGAACTTCGGCCTGACCGCCGGCATCATCACCGACTCCCTCGCCCTTGCCAGCGAGTTCAAGGCGCGCGCCGAGACCGGCTGCGTGATGGTCAACCTGGCGACCGCCGGGACCGACTACCACGTGCCCTTCGGCGGCCGAAAGGACTCGAGCTTCGGCCCCCGCGAGCAGGGTCGCTACGCCCGCGAGTTCTATACCGTGGTCAAGACCTGCTATGTCAAGGCCCGCTGAGTCCAGGCCCGAGGAGCGCTCCATGTCCAAGCAAATGCTGACCGTCGACGGCCTGCAGTACTCGAACTGGTCCCGGGAGATCTTCCAGCAGATGCGCGAGGGCGGCGTCGACGCCGTCCACGCCACGCTGGTCTATCACGAGAACACCCGGGAGACCCTGTCGCGGATCGGCGAGTGGAATCGCCGTTTCGAGCAGCACCATGACCTGATCATGCCGGTCCTGGAGCCGGGCGACATCGAGCGTGCCCGTGCCGCCGGCAAGGTGGGGATCTTCCTCGGCGCCCAGAACTGCTCGCCGATCGAGGACGACATCGACATGGTGGCGGTGATGCGCCGGCTGGGCCTGCTGATCATGCAGCTGACCTACAACAACCAGAGTCTGCTGGCCTGCGGCTGCTACGAGGCCGAGGACAGCGGCATCACGCGCTTCGGCCGCCAGGTGATTCGTGAGATGAACCGGGTCGGCATGGTCATCGACATGTCCCACAGCGCGGAGCGCTCCACCCTCGAGGCCATCGAGCTTTCCGAGCGCCCGGTGATCATCTCCCATGCCAACCCCGCGTTCTTCCACCCGGCCAAGCGCAACAAGTCGAACCGCGTGCTCGCCGCGATCGCCGAATCGAACGGCCTGCTGGGCTTCTCGGCCTATCCGTTCCACCTCAAGGATGGGCCGGACTGCACCCTCGAGGCTTACTGCGAGATGATCGCGCGGACCGTCGACCTGATGGGCATCGACCATGTGGGCCTGGGCACCGACCTCTGCCAGGCGCAGCCGGTCTCGGTGCTCGAATGGATGCGTAACGGACGCTGGTCAAAGGAGATGGACTACGGCGAGGGCAGCGCCGGCAATGCCGGCTGGCCGCGGCCGCTGGCCTGGCTGCGCGACAGCCGGGACTTTCCCAACCTGATCGGCGGCCTCCGCCAGCGCGGCTTCGACGAGGACGAGGTCCAGCGCATCATGGGCCGAAACTGGGTGGCACTGCTTGAGCGTGCCGCCGTTCCGCTGACGACCTGACCCGCATCACGCCAGCTTACCGACACAATAATGATATAACGAGGCATCCCTCATGAGCTCACAGTCCCACCCCCCTGCGGCCCTTGCCGCAACGCGCCACTACTCCCTGGGCGACCCCGTCGTGCTGGGTCTGAGCGGTGGCTTCATCGTGCTGTTCGTGGCGTTCTCGCTGTACGACTCCGAAGCCGTGGCCAGCAGCATCGGCGCCGGCTTTGCCTGGACCGCCGCCATGCTCGGCTCCTATTTCCAGCTGCTGCTGCTGCTGACGTTCTTCATCGCCATGGGGCTTGCCGTCTCGCCGGCGGCCAGTGCCAAGGTCGGCAACCTCGACACGCCCGAGCTGAGCACCTTCAAGTGGCTGTCGATCATCATGTGCACCCTGCTGGCCGGGGGTGGCGTGTTCTTCGCCGCCGGTGAGCCGATCTACCACTTCGTGGTCACGCCGCCCGCCTTCGACGCCGAGGCCGGTACCGTGGAGGCGGTGGCCGGGGCGCTGGCGCAATCGTTCATGCACTGGGGCTTCCTGGCCTGGGCCGTGCTGGGCTCGCTGACGGCCGTGGTCCTGGCCCACTGGCACTATGACAAGGGCCTGCCGCTGCAGCCGCGCACGCTCCTCTACCCGGTCTTCGGCGAGCGCCTGCTGAAGGGCTGGATCGGTGGTGTGATCGATGCCTGCTGCGTGATCGCCGTGGTGGCCGGGACCGTCGGCCCCATCGGTTTCCTGGCCACCCAGGTCAGTTTCGGCCTGCATGAGCTGCTGGGCGTCGCCGAGGGCTATGCGACCCAGCTGGTGATCCTGGTGGTGCTGGGCGCGGTCTACGTCACCTCGGCCGCGACCGGCATCAACAAGGGCATCCAGCTGCTCAGCCGCTTCAATGTCTTCCTGGCGCTGGCCATCGCCGCCATCATCTTCGTGTTCGGTCCCACGCTCTTCCTCACCAATGCCTACCTTCAGGGGTTCGGCGAGTACATGAGCTCCTTCCTGGCCATGGCCACCATGACCTCGGAAACCGCGCCCGCCTGGTGGATGCAGTGGTGGACGGTGTTCTTCTTCGCCTGGTTCATCGGCTACGGCCCCCTCATGGCCATCTTCGTGGCGCGCATCTCACGCGGTCGCACCATTCGCCAGATGATCCTCGCCGTGGCGGTCATGGCACCCATCGCCACCACCGTCTGGTTCACCCTGTTGGGCGGGTCGGGGGTCCACTTCCAGCTGACCGGCGCGATCGACCTGACCGAGGCCCTCAACAACTTCCAGTTCGACGTGGCGACCCTCACCGTGGCCCAGGCGCTGCCGGGCGGCACCCTGATGGCGCTGGCCATCCTGCTGCTGACCACCATCTTCGTCGCCACCACCGGTGACTCCATGAGCTATGCCATCGCCGTGGTCTGCACCGGGCATGACCGGCCCCACGTGGGCGTGCGCATCTTCTGGGGCATCGCCATGGCGCTGATGGCGGCCATCCTGCTGAAGATGGGCTCCGGCCAGATCGGCGTGCTGCAGCAGTTCATCGTCATCACCGCCATCCCGGTCTCCCTGATCCTGCTGCCGTCGCTGTGGACCGGCCCTCAGGCCGCCTACGCCATGGCGCGGCAGCAGGGCCTCACCACCCGCCCCAAGGTGATCCTCAATGACTAGCGTGGAACTCGTCGCAGCGGCGCCGCTCGGCCTGCGTCCCGCCGATGAGGTGATGCGACTCGAGCGGCTCGGCAGCCTGCATGCCACCCGGCTGAGCTTCGTGCGCAGCCTGGTACGCCAGATGGCCCGCCAGCGTTGGCAGATCAGCCGGGAGCGCTTCGACCTGGACGCCAACGGTCACGGCACGGCCATCTATCGCCTGCAGACCCCTCATGGCCGCTATCACGGCGTGATGTTTGCCCAGCCGCTGGACGATGCCCGGCGCTCCGACCGGGTCATCGCTGAGGCCTGGGACGTGACCTTCGGCCTGGTGGAGGGCGACGTCGACGACAGCCTGCTGGCGCAGATGGCCGCCAACGTGCCCCTGCAGGAGGCCGGACGCCAGCACCCGAAGGTGCTGGTGCTGTCCCGGGCCAACAAGAGCCTGCGCAACTTCGCCCACTTCGTCGAGGCGCTGGCCCGGGGCGAGCAGCCCGATCCCGCCTGGCTGACCCGGGTCGGCTACCTGTACCGGACGACGGCGGTCTACGGCAACGGCAAGTTCGGCATCGCCGACTTCGCCCGACTGATGGACAACCCCGACTTCCGGCGGCCCTTCTCGGCGCAGATGGCGGGCGTCTACCTGCTGCGCCACTTCTCCATCGAGCAGGTGGAGCACCTCGCGGCCTGCCAGGCACCGGACACTGCCAGTCGCCTTTCCACCGAGCTGCGGCGCTACCTGGGCATCGGCAATTCCACGGGACTCGGCATGGCGCCCTTCCTGATCAACCATCCCCAGCTGATTGCCCAGTGGGTCACCCAGCGCGAGACGGCCCTGACGCTGGCCCTGCGCCAGGTGCCGGACGAAGCCGATCGCACGAGGATGATTGCGCTGACCCGACGCGCCATGCATCACCTCGACCAGACCGTCACCGAGGACGCCGAGCAGGCCGAGCGCAACGCGGCCACGGTGGCCGCGCTGCCCGACGTGCTGACCTGGCTTGCCAGCGTGCCGCTGGAGGACGATATCTGGCAGCAGCTGGTCGAGTGGAGTGCCCGGACGCTGCCCCTCGAGGCCCAGGAACTGATCAATACCCTGCTGATCGAGCTCTACCCGGATCAGGTCGACCCCCTGGAGGACCAGATGGGCGTGGAGGAGAACCTCGACCTCGAGCCGGACATGCCGCTGATGCGCCTACGCCAGCTGATCGAGACCCACTACGGCTGGGCCCTGCTCCATGACTACGAGAGCCGCGACGGCGCCTACTGGTTCTGGTACCGCTCCGCCGAGAAGGAGGAGCCGAGGCTGGGGGTCCGTCACGCCGAACCCGGCGCCGAGAAGCAGATGCCCATTGCCAT
Organism: Halomonas aestuarii; assembly: GCF_001886615.1. Taxonomy (NCBI): domain Bacteria; kingdom Pseudomonadati; phylum Pseudomonadota; class Gammaproteobacteria; order Oceanospirillales; family Halomonadaceae; genus Halomonas; species Halomonas aestuarii. The sequence goes on along the minus strand of NZ_CP018139.1, from coordinate 1,627,100 downwards.
CGGCCCCCGGGTGGCGCACACCCACCAGGCGGTCTGTGCGTTCCTCGAGTCCCATCCTCGCGCCACGGTGGTCGACTTCCTGCTCGAGCATCCCCGCCACAAGGAGGTCGTGCGTCGCGTCCAGACGCTGGTCAAGGCGCCCTATGGCGACATCCACGCCAACCTCTGGCATCGCGACATGAAACCGATGCACCTGCTGCGCACCAAGCTCTCCTTCTTCGGGGCCAGTCGCTTCGATCCCAAGTCGGACCGTTGGGTGCGGATCACCCTGTTCCAGGGCGCGCCGCTGGTCGAGGAGCTCAACGCCGAGCCGGAAGACCTCGCCGACTTCGACGACTGGAGCTTTCCCCTGGAGCCCGTCCGGGAGGGGGAGGCCAGACCTTTCCATGAGCGAGCGGGAGGCGTAGCCGAATGATCGTGTCCTACAACGAACTCCAGGGCCTGTGCCGCAAGGCGTTCAGCGGGATCGGCTTCGAGGACGGTGATGCCGCCGATGCCGCCGACATGGTGGCCTGGATGCAGTGTCACGGCCTGCACGGGGTCGAGCAGCTCAACCGGGGCCTCGACTACCTGCTCGAGGAGGCACCCGAGTCGCGGCCGCGCCTGATCTACCAGGACGGGGACCTGGCGGTGCTCGACGGCCAGGGCCACAGCGTGCTGCGAAGCATCAGCCTGGCCACCGAGCTCGGGTTTGCCAAGGCGCGCGCCCGCGGCCTCTCGGTGGTCAAGATCCGGCGCTGCCACAATCGCCAGCTGATCATGGGCTATCTGGCGCGGCTGGCGGGTCGCGGCATGAACATCACCGCCTTCTGGCGCAATGCCCAGGTGCCGCTCACCGAGCAGGTGGTGGGCTTCCGAGCGGGCCATGCCACGCCGGAGGTGCGCGTCTACTCCGTGCGCGAGGTGCCCGAGGAGAACGAGCCCAACGACGGCATCACCCTGGTGATGGCCAACCACGTGGAGCTGCTGCCGTCCCTGGGCGCCGGCCACGACCTCGACCTGCTGGCTCATCATCCCGAGTCGGAACTGCTGGCCTGCCGACAGCAGGCCCTGAGGGAAGGCATCGAGGTGGATGATGCCATCTGGGGGCGCCTCAAGACCCTGGCCCATCGCATCCTGGTGGAATCCAGCGAGGCCTCCCGGGGCGGTGCCGGTGCCGGCGACCACGACAATGACTGAGAGACCCATGATGATCCAACCCGTTTCCACCGACCTCTATGCCGCCAAGGCCCCGCTGGAATGGGCCGTGATCGGCCACGGTATCCTCTTCACCGCCCAGATCCCCATCGGCGCCGATGGGGCCGTGGTGGAGGGCGGGATCGAGGCCCAGACCCGCCAGACCCTGGACAACCTGCGTCACACCCTGACCTGTGCCGGCGGCGGCATGGCCAACCTGACCCAGGTGCTGATCTACGTGACGCGTCGCGAGGACCTGGCCACGGTCAATCGCCTCTATGCCGAGTACGTGAGCGAGCCCTACCCGAACCGCGCCGCGATCATCGTCTCGGGGTTCGCCCGGGAGGAGATGCTCGTCGAGATGGTGGCCTATGCTGCCATGCAGGAGACCGCCGACAGCCAGGCGTGAGGGAGTCAAGGCCTCCGATGCCTGGCCCGTCGCGCCGGTGCCCGGCCGTTGTCCCGGCGACGGGCCGGTGACACCATGCCGAGGATGGCCGTCACCGCCCGTGCAGAGGCGGGCCCGTCGATAACGCGCCACCCCAACCGCACCACAGCGAGCCTGCCATGACCGTAGAGACCGTCACTCCCCCGCGCCGTTTCCGCGGCAGGCCCCGTGGCCGCGACCTGCCCCCCGTCGCCCTGGCCTCCCTGCGCCAGCTGCTCGGGGACGAGCGCCGCGACCCGGGACTTCGACGCCGCGACCTGCTGATCGAGCACCTGCATGTCCTCCAGGATGCCCATGGCCATCTGTCGCTGGTGACGCTGCGCGCGCTGGCGGCCTACATGAACCTGCCCATGGCGGCGGTCTACGAGACGGCGACCTTCTATGCCCACTTCGACGTGGTGCATGACGACCAGTCGCCGCCGCCGGAGGTGACGGTGCGGGTCTGTGACTCGCTCTCCTGCCAGCTGGCCGGGGCGGCGACGCTCCAGGCGCAACTGGAGGCCGGCCTCGACCTCCAGGCGGTGCGGGTGGTGCGCGCGCCCTGCATGGGGCGCTGCGATACCGCGCCGGTCGTCGAGGTGGGTCATCATCACGTGCGCTACGCCACCGCCGAGGGCGTGGAGGCGGTGGTGGATACCGGCCATTACCATCCCGAGGCGATCGTCTGGCAGCGACTGGCCGACTATCGCGCCGAGGGGGGCTATCGGCTGCTCGACGACTGCCGCGAGGGGCGCGTCACGGTCGAGACGCTGATCGTCGAGCTCGAGCGGGCCGGGCTGCGCGGCCTGGGCGGCGCGGGCTTCCCGACCTTCAGGAAGTGGCGGTCGGTGCGCGAGGCGCCGGGCCCGCGCTACTGCGCGATCAACGCCGACGAGGGCGAGCCCGGCACCTTCAAGGATCGCCACTACCTCGAGCGCTCGCCGCACCGCTTCCTCGAGGGCGCCCTGGTCAGCGCCTGGGCGGTTCAGGCCGAGGCCCTCTACCTCTACCTGCGCGACGAGTACCCCGGCCTGCATCGGGTGCTGCACGCGGCGATCGAGGAACTCGAGGGCGTCGGCCTCGCGGCGCCGGGGTACATCGTGCTGCGTCGCGGCGCCGGCGCCTACATCTGCGGCGAGGAGTCCGCGATGATCGAGTCGCTGGAGGGCAAGCCCGGCAAGCCCCGCCATCGTCCCCCCCTGGTGGCCCAGGTGGGGCTCTTCGGTCGTCCGACCCTGGTCAACAACGTCGAGACGGTCTACTGGATCCCGCTGATCCACGAGAAGGGCGCCGACTGGTTCGCCGGCCACGGCCGGCACGGCCGGACGGGCCTGCGGAGCTTCTCGGTCTCCGGGCGGGTTCGCCGGCCCGGCGTGCACCTCGCCCCGGCCGGCATCACCCTGGCCGAGCTCGTCGAGGAGTACGCCGGTGGCATGGCCGAGGGCCACCGGCTCGCTGGCTACCTGCCGGGCGGGGCGTCCGGCGGCATCCTGCCGGCGAGCAAGGCCGATATCCCGCTGGACTTCGACACCCTGCAGGAGGCGGGCTGCTTCATCGGCTCGGCGGCCGTGATCGTTCTTTCGGATCAGGATGACCTGCGTGCCGTGGCCACCAACCTGCTGGCCTTCTTCGCGGACGAGTCCTGCGGCCAGTGCACCCCGTGCCGGGTCGGCACCGAGAAGATGCTGGCGCTGCTCGAGCGCGACGAATGGCGGGTCGAGGAGCTCGAGCGGCTCTCCCGGGTGATGATGGACGCCTCCATCTGCGGGCTGGGCCAGGCGGCGCCCAACCCGGTGCTGGGACTGCTCAAGGACTTCCGCGACGAGCTCGCCGACCAGCACGTGATCGTCAAGGGGTAGGGGAGAGGACCATGAGTGACGAGCGAGTCAACGAGACCTTCACCCTGACCCTGGATGGCATGGACGTGAGCGCCCACCCGGGCGAGAGGCTCTGGCAGGTGGCGAAGCGCGCCGGCGAGACCATCCCGCACCTCTGCTTCAAGGACGCCCCGGGCTATCGAAGCGACGGCAACTGCCGGGCCTGCATGGTGGAGATCGAGGGCGAGCGCGTGCTGGCGGCGAGTTGCCTGCGCGAGGCCCGCCCGGGGATGGTGGTGAGAAGCGCCAGCTCCGAGCGTGCCCGAGTCGCCCGCGAGGGCGTCATGGAGCTGCTGGCCGCCGACCAGCCCGGCCGCGACGAGGGCCCCGACCGCGCGAGCCACTTCTGGGCCATGGCCGATCAGCTTGCCATCGATGCCACGGCGGCGCGCGAGCGCTGGCCGGCGCGAGCGGCCACCACGGTGCACCACGTGCATCCCCCCGAGCACGCCCGTCGGGCGTCCCCCCGCCACGACGCCAGCCATTCGGCGATGCACGTCAACCTCGACGCCTGCATCACCTGCGGCCTCTGCGTGCGAGCCTGCCGCGAGGTGCAGGGCAACGACGTCATCGGCCTGGCCCATCGGGGCGCCGCGGCCAAGGTCGTCTTCGACTTCGACGATCCCATGGGCGACAGCACCTGCGTGGCCTGCGGCGAGTGCGTCCAGGCCTGTCCCACCGGGGCGCTGATGCCGGCCACCCTGGTCGACGAGGCCGGCCGTGGCGACTCGGCGGTGGCCGACCGCCGGGTGGACTCTGTCTGCCCCTTCTGCGGGGTCGGCTGCCAGCTCACCTACCATGTCGCGGGCGAGCAGACCCAGGACGAGCGCATCCTGTTCGTCGAGGGCCGCGACGGGCCTTCCAACCAGAACCGGCTGTGCGTGAAGGGCCGCTTCGGCTTCGACTACCCGCGCCATCCCGCGCGGCTCACCCGGCCGCTGATCCGCCGGCCGGGCGTGCCCAAGGGGCTCGACCCCGACTTCGACCCGGCCCGTCCCGAGACCCATTTCCGCCAGGCCAGCTGGGAGGAGGCGCTGGACGCCGCCGCCGGCGGGCTCACTGCGCTGAAGGCCGCCCATGGCCCCGCGGCCCTGGCGGGCTTCGGCAGCGCCAAGTGCTCCAACGAGGAGGCCTGGCTGTTCCAGAAGCTGGTGCGGACCGGCTTCGGCAGCAACAACGTCGACCACTGCACGCGGCTCTGCCACGCGAGCTCGGTCGCGGCGCTGATGGAGTGCCTCGGCTCCGGGGCGGTGACGGCGTCGTTCATGCAGGCGCTCCAGGCCGACGTGGTGATCCTCACCGGCTGCAACCCGGCGGTGAACCACCCGGTGGCGGCCACCTACTTCAAGCAGGCGGCGCGCCGGGGCACCCAGCTGATCATCCTCGACCCGCGTGGCCAGGCGCTGGATGCCTACGCCAGCCTCAGCGTGCGCTTCACGCCGGGGGCCGACGTGGCGCTGTTCAACGCCATGCTCAACGTGATCGTCGGCGAGGCGCTGTATGACGACGCCTACATCGCCGCGCACACCGAGGGCTTCGAGGCCCTCAAGGCCAGCGTCGTGGACATGACGCCCGAGGCCATGAGCGGACTGTGCGGGGTGGCCCCGGAGACGATCCGCGACATCGCCCGGCGCTATGCCACCGCCGAGCGGGCGATGATCTTCTGGGGCATGGGCATCTCGCAGCACACCCACGGCACCGACAACGCCCGCTGCCTGATCTCCCTGGCGCTGGCCTGCGGCCAGACCGGGCGACCGGGCACCGGCCTGCATCCGCTGCGCGGCCAGAACAACGTCCAGGGCGCCTCCGATGCCGGCCTGATCCCCATGGTGCTGCCGGACTACCAGCCGGTGGGCGACGCCCAGCTGCGTGCCGCCTTCGAGGAGCTCTGGAACACCCCGCTGGAGGAGCGCCCGGGGCTCACCGTGGTCGAGGTCATGGACGCCATCCACGCCGGCGAGGTGCGCGGCATGCTGATCCAGGGCGAGAACCCGGCGATGTCCGACCCGGACCTGCACCACGCCCGCGGGGCCCTGGCCAGGCTCGAGCACCTGGTGGTCCAGGACCTGTTCGTCACCGAGACCGCCCAGTTCGCCGACGTCATCCTGCCGGCCTCCGCCTGGCCGGAGAAGGACGGCACGGTGACCAACACCAACCGCCAGGTACAGCTCGGTCGCGCCGCCGTGGCGCTGCCCTTTGATGCCAGGCCCGACTGGTGGATCCTCCAGGAGATCGCCCGGCGCTTCGGGCTGGCCTGGGACTACGCCCACCCCCGCGAGGTCTTCGCCGAGATGAAGCAGGGGATGGCCTCGCTGGATCACATCTCCTGGGCGCGCCTGGAACGCGAGGGCTCGGTGACCTACCCCTGTCCGGCGGAGGATGCCCCCGGGGCGGACGTGGTGTTCGGTGAGGCCTTCCCGCGCGAGGGCGGACGTGCACGGTTCTCGCCGACCCGGCCGCTGCCGCCGGACGAGCCCGTCGATGCCGACTATCCCACGGTGCTGACCACCGGCCGCCAGCTGGAGCACTGGCACACCGGCTCGATGACCCGTCGCAGCCGGGTGCTCGACGCGCTGGAGCCGGAGGCGGTGGCCAGCCTGTCGGCGGGAGAGCTCGACCGGCTGGGCGTGGCGCCCGGCGCGCCGCTGACCATCACCACCCGGCGTGGGGCCATCACCCTGAGGAGCCGGGTGGACCCGGGGATGCCAGACGGCATGGTGTTCGTGCCCTTCTGCTACGCGGAGGCCGCGGCCAACCTGCTGACCAACCCGGCCCTGGACCCCTACGGCAAGATCCCCGAGTTCAAGTACGCCGCCTGCCGCCTGAGTCGAGTGGAGGCGGCATCGGCCTCGGTGTCCAATTCCTCATGAGGATCTGGCGCCGGGGCCTCAGGTGCTCTGGCCGACCAGGAGCTTGAAGCCCACGTCGTGCTGGCGTCGCGTCACCGGCTGATGGTCCAGACGTCTCAGGACCTGTTCCGCCGCCCGCCTTCCCATGGCCTCACGGGGTGACTGGATGGTGGTCAGGCGCGGTGTGACGTGCTGGCCGAGCGGCAGGCCGTTGAAGCCCGCGATGGCCATATCCTCGGGCACCCGCAGGCCAAGGCGCTGCGCATGGAGCAGGGCACCGGTCGCCAGGTCGTCGTTGGCGAAATGGATGGCCCGTGCGTCGGGAAAGTCCTCCAGGACACGGTCGAGCCCGGCCGCCCCCGCCGCCAGGCTGCCCAGCTGGTCGAGCTCGATCAGGGGAGCCTCCAGGCCGGCCGCTTCCAGTACATGGCGATGCCCCGAGAAGCGCATGCCGGCTCGGTAGTCCCGGTCCATGCAGGCGCCCACGTAGACGATCGAGCGATAGCCCCGCTCCAGCAGGTGGTGGGCCATGCAGCGCCCGGCCTCCTCATGGTCGAGCCCGACGTTGAGGTCCAGGGCCTCCCCCAGCTCCATCACTTCCATGATCGGCTTGTCCCAGTTGCTCATCAGGGTGCGGCAGCCCTCGCTGTGACGCAGCCCGGCGGTGACCAGCGCCGAGCAGGACCAGCCGAGGAACGTTCGGATCAGCTGCTGTTCGCGCTTGAGGTCGTAATCGGTGTTGCCGAGCAGGATCTGGTAGCCCCGGGCCTCGAAGGTTTCCTGAAGGCCCTTGATCACCTCGATGAAGACAGCATTGGCCAGGGACGGGACGATCACCGCGATGAAGCGGGAACTGGAGGAGGCCAGGCTGCCGGCGACGAGGTTGGGCACGTAGCCCACCCGGTCGACCGCCTCGAGGACCCGCTTGCGTGTCTCCTCGTTGACCCGTTCGGGCGTATTCAAGGCACGGGAGACCGTGATGGAGGAGACCCCGGCCGCCTCGGCGACATCCTTCAGGGTGGGTTTTGCCGAGCCACGCCTGTGTCGTGATCTTGAGGTTTCCTGATTAGACATTGGTCTCATCCTTGTCCGCTGAGCTTGCCGCTGGGAAATCACTCGTATAGAACTATGTTAGCGCTAACATGACAGCGCTACCATCACGATTTACAGGGCCATCGGGAGATCGAAAGGTGAGCGACATTTCCGCAATCACGCCTCGCATCGGGGTCATCGGCCTGGGGGCCATGGGCATGGGCACGGCCACCGCGCTGCTCGAGCAGGGCATGACGGTGACGGGCTGTGACGTCTCCCCTTCGGCTCGCCGTGCCTTCGAGGACGCGGGCGGTCAGTGCGCCGCCACCCCTGCGGAGCTGGCGGCGCACTGCGACATCGTGCTCCTGGTGGTCGTCAATGCCGACCAGGTCGAGCAGGTCCTGTTCGGTGACCAGGGCCTCGTGGGCCACCTTGCCCCCGGCAGCGTGGTGCTGCAGTGCGCCACCGTCGCCCCCAGCATCGCACGTCGGCTCGGCGAGCGGCTGGCCGAGGCCGGGCTCGCGATGCTCGACGCGCCGATCAGCGGCGGGGCGGCCAAGGCGCGCGCCGGTCAGCTGTCGGTGATGGCGTCCGGCACCTCGGCCGCGTTCGACAAGGCCTCGCCGGCCCTCGACGGCATGGCCGCCACCGTCTATCGCCTGGGCGAAGAGGTCGGCATCGGCTCGAGCATGAAGCTCGTCAACCAGCTGCTGGCCGGGGTGCATATCGCCACCGCCGCCGAGGCCCTGGCCCTTGGCATCCGCCTGGGGCTGGACCCGGAGACCGTCTATGAAGTGATCACCCACTCGGCGGGCAACTCCTGGATGTTCGAGAACCGGGTGCCTCACATCCTCAAGGGCGACTATACGCCGCTCTCCGCCGTCGATATCTTCGTCAAGGACCTCAACATCGTCCATGAGACCGGGCGCGAACTGGCGATGCCGACCCCGGTGGCGGCCAGCGCCCTGCAGCAGTTCACCGCCGCCAAGGGAGCCGGCTTCGGTCGCGAGGACGATTCGGCGGTGATCAAGGTCTACGAACGGCTGTCGGGCATCACCCTTCCCGAGGCGGCCAACGACGACGGTGAGGTGTGAGCATGGGGATCGTGCTGGGCGCCATCGCCGACGACTTCACCGGAGCCACCGACCTGGCCAACAACCTGGTGCGCAGCGGCATGCGCTGCGTTCAGGTCATCGGCGTACCCGAGGCGCCGCTGGCGCTGGAGGACGTGGACGCCGTGGTCGTGGCCCTGAAGTCCCGCTCCTGCCCCGCGTCCCAGGCGGTCAGCGAGTCCCTCGCCGCCCTGGACTGGTTGCAGGCGCAGGGGGCGCGCCAGTGCTTCTTCAAGTACTGCTCGACCTTCGACTCCACCGACAAGGGGAACATCGGCCCGGTCAGCGACGCCCTGCTCGAGCGCCTGGCGGCCGCCCAGACGGTGATGGTGCCGGCATTCCCCGTCAACGGCCGTACCGTCTATCAGGGGCATCTCTTCGTCGGGGACCGGTTGCTCAACGACAGTGGCATGCAGCATCACCCGCTCAATCCCATGCATGATGCCGACCTCGTTCGGGTGCTGTCGCGTCAGACCCGCAGGCCGGTCGGGCTCGCCCCACGGCAGGTGCTGGCTCAGGGCCCCGAGGCGACCCGTCGGCATCTCGATGCGCTACGCGCGGAGGGTGTCTGCCACGTGATCTGCGACACCCTCGATGAGCGGGACCTCGAGGTGATCGCCGAGGCCGTGGTCGACATGCCGCTGGTGACCGGAGGGTCGGGCCTCGGCCAGGCGCTGCCCGAGCAGTACCGGCGTCGAGGCTGGCTGGCCGAGGTGGCCGAGGCGGGACGGTTGTCTCCTTCCGGCGGCAGTGCCCTGGTGCTCTCCGGGAGCTGTTCACGGGCGACGCTCGGGCAGGTCGACCACTTCCTCGCGCATCATTCCGGCTTCGCCCTGGACCCGCTGTCCCTCGACGAGGGTCCGTCGCACCTGCAGGCGGCCCTGGATTTCGCACGCGAGCGGCTGGCCGACGGGGGGCCGGTGCTGGTCTATGCCTCGGCCGACCCCGACCGGGTCAAGGCCGCCCAGGCGGCCCTCGGCACGGAGCATGCCGGTCGTCTGGTGGAAGAGGCACTGGGTTACCTGGCCACCCGTCTGGTGGACGAAGGGGTGGGGCGTCTGGTGGTGGCCGGTGGCGAGACCTCAGGGGCCGTGGTCTCGGCGCTGGGCCTTCGCACCCTGCGCATCGGCGAGCAGATCGATCCCGGCGTGCCCTGGACCCAGGTCCCGCTGGAGGGTGACCGGGCGCCCCTGTCCCTGGCCCTCAAGTCGGGCAACTTCGGCGGCCCCGATTTCTTCACCCGTGCCTTCGAGGTGCTGCCATGAGCGCCCCTGCCATCAATGCCCTGCGCGACCAGATCGCCACCCTCGGCCAGTCCCTGTTCGACCGAGGCCTGACCATGGGCTCCAGCGGCAACATCAGCGTGCGCCTGGAGGATGGCGGCTGGCTGATGACGCCTACCAACGCCTGCCTGGGACGTCTCGATCCGGCGCGCATCTCGCGCCTCGACCGTGACGGTCACCTGGTCGATGGCGACAGGCCGACCAAGGAACACTTCCTGCACACGGCGATGTACGAGGAGCGTCCCCAGTCCGGCGCGATCGTCCATCTCCATTCCACCCATTCGGTGGCCGTCTCCTGCCTGCCCGATGTCGATCCCTGCGACTGCATCCCGCCGTTGACCGCCTATTATGTGATGCGCGTGGGTCGCTTGCCGCTGGTGCCCTACCACATCCCCGGCGACCCGAGCCTGGGGGACGCCGTGCGGGGCCTGGCGGGTCGACACAGCGCGGTGCTGCTGGCCAACCATGGCCCGGTGGTCGCCGGCAAGTCGCTGGAGGCGGCCGTCTACGCGACCGAGGAACTGGAGGAGACCGCCCGGCTGTTCCTGCTGCTGCGAGGCCAGAATCCGCGCGGCCTGACGCCCGAGCAGGTCGCTGAACTCGAAGCGCGCTTTCCGCGCGACTGAGCCGACACCGAGGACGCATCATGATCCGACTGGCCGCCAACCTCAGCATGCTGTTCACCGAGCATGATTTCCTCGACCGCTTCGCGGCGGCGGCCGACGCCGGCTTCCATGGCGTCGAGTACCTGTTTCCCTATGCCCATGCCCCGGAACGCGTGGCCGAGGCGCTGCGCGACTCAGGGCTAGAGCAGGTGCTGTTCAACCTGCCTCCCGGTGACTGGGAGGCTGGTGAGCGCGGCCTGGCCAGCCTGCCGGGCCGCGAGGACGAGTTCCGGGGTTCCGTGGTCGAGGCCCTGCGCTATGCCGAGGCCCTGGCCTGTCCCCGGGTGCATGCCATGGCCGGGCTGCTGCCCGAGGATGCCGATGACGAGATCCGCGAGGCGCACCACGCCACCTACCTGGCAAACCTGCGCTTCGCCGCGAGTGAAGCGGCCAGCGCGGGGCGCGAGCTGTTGATCGAGCCGATCAACACCCGTGACATGCCCGGCTATTTCCTGTCCCGGCAGGACCAGGCCGTGGCAGTGCTCGAGAGCGTGGGGGCCGACAACCTGCGCCTGCAGTTCGATCTCTACCACTGCCAGATCATGGAGGGTGACCTGATCCGTCACCTGGAGCGGCTGCTGCCCCATATCGGCCATGTGCAGATCGCCGGGGTGCCTGAGCGCCACGAGCCTGATGTCGGCGAGGTCCATTACCCCGCGGTGCTCAAGCGACTCGAGACCCTGGGCTACCGCGGCTGGGTCGGCTGCGAGTACCGACCGGCGGCCGGCACGCGCGACGGGCTGGGCTGGGGCAAGCCCTACGGTCTAGTGAGCTGAGCCGTCCATGCATTCCACCAACGCCAACGTCAAGTGAGAGCACCATGCACATAGCGATCACCGGCGCCGCCGGTTTCCTCGGCCAGCGCCTCGTGGCCCAGCTCCTGGACCGCGGTGAGCTCAATGGCGACGCCATCCGCCGCCTGACCCTGGTCGACCAGACCGCGCCGCCTGCCATTGATCGGGAGGGCATCGAGGTCCAGTCCCTGGCGCTGGACATCAGCGCCTCAGGGGCCCTGGATCCGGTGCTGGAAGCCCGACCCGACGTCATCTATCACCTGGCCGCGGTGGTCAGCTCGGCGGCCGAGGCGGACCTCGACCTGGGCATGCGGGTCAACTTCGATTCAACCCGCGCGCTGCTGGAGGGCTGTCGAGCCTACGGCCTTTCCCGGACCCGGCTGATCATGGCCAGTTCCGTGGCGGCCTACGGGGGGGAGTTGCCGTCGGTGCTCGACGACATGACGGCGCTGCATCCCCAGAATTCCTACGGCACCCAGAAGGCCATGAGCGAGCTGCTGGTCAACGACTACAGTCGTCGTGGGCTGGTCGATGGTCTGGTGCTGCGTCTGCCTACCATCGTGATCCGACCGGGCCGTCCCAATGCCGCCGCATCGAGCTTCGCCTCCAGCATCCTGCGCGAACCGCTGAACGGCGAGGAGGCCGTCTGCCCGGTGTCCACCGACCTCGAGTTGTTCGTGATGTCGCCGGGCAGGGTGGTCGACGCCCTGATCCATGGCGCCGAGGTTTCGGGTGACTCTCTGGGTTCCTTCCGTGCCTTCATGTTGCCGGGGATCACCGTGAGCGTCGCCGAGATGCTCGAGGCGCTGCGCGAGGTCGCCGGGGACGAGGCCCTGGCTCGGGTCCGCCATGAAGCCGATCCCCGCATCGAGGCCATCGTCGGCAGCTGGCCGGGGCGCTTCACCAACGAGCGCGCCCGCCAGCTGGGGTTCGAAAGCGACAATAATTTCCGAGAGATCGTCGAGGCCTTCCTCGACGAACGTGCCTGACTCCGGAACCACGCGTCCCGGGGTCCTTCCCAAGCGTGTCAAAGCAAAATGAGGTAACAACAATGAACGCCACCTTCACACGCCGCAGCCTGGTTACTGCCATTACCAGTGTCACGACCGCCGCCCTGGCCATGGGGGCCCTGAGTGCCCAGGCGGCCCAGACCGTCAACCTGGGCCATACCCTTTCCGACAGCTCCCACTACTCGGTCGGTGCCGACGCCTTCAAGGAGACCCTGGAGCGTCTCAGCGACGGCGAGTTCGAGGTCGTGGAGCATCCTTCCGGTGCCCTGGGCGGCGAGCGCGCCATGATCGAGGGCCTGCAGATCGGCACCGTGGACGTGGTGATCACCTCCACCGGCCCGCTCGGCAACTTCGTGCCGGGGACCTATGTGCTCGACCTGCCGTTCCTGTTCAAGGACTACGACCAGGCGCGTTGCGTGCTGGACGGTGAGGTCGGCCAGGACCTGCTCGACGAGATGAGCGAGCACAACCTGGTGGGCCTGGCCTGGTCCGAGAACGGCTTCCGCCACATGACCAACAGCAAGCGGGCGGTCACCTCCCCCGCCGATGCCGAGGGCCTCAAGGTCCGCACCATGGAGAACAAGGTGCACATGGAGGCCTTCGAGCAGATGGGCGTGCACCCCACGCCGATGGCCTTCCCGGAGGTGTTCACCGCCCTGCAGCAGGGCACCGTGGACGGTCAGGAGAACCCCATCACGGTGATCGTCGCCACCAAGTTCTGGGAAGTGCAGGATCACCTCTCGCTGACCGGGCACGTCTACTCGCCCGCCGTGGTGCTGGGTTCGCCGATCCTGATCGACGGGCTCTCCGAGGAGGAGCGTGGCTGGTTCGAGCAGGCCGCCCAGGCCTCCGCCGAGGCCACCCGCGAGGAAGTGTCGCGTCTCGAGCGTGATGGTGTGGAGCTGCTGCGTGAGAAGGGCATGACCGTGAACACGGACATCGACAAGGGCCCGTTCCAGGAGGCCGTCAAGCCCGCCTACCAGATCTATACCGACCAGTACGGCAGCGAGATGCTCGACCGTGTGCGGGGCAGCGATTGCTGATCCGCTGAATCGACGCCCCGGCACCCCCGTCCGGGTGCCGGGGTCCCGTTTCTTAGATGGTGGCCACGATGCTGCAACTCTTTCTCAGCGTCGAGCGCCAGACCACGCGTCTGGCCCTGCTCGGCGCCATTCTCATGCTGATCGTTTCGGTCACCCTGGGCTTCTACCAGGTGATGACGCGATTCGTCTTCGATGCCCCTTCGACCTGGTCGGAGGTCATTTCCCGCTCTGCCATGATCTGGTGTGTCTTCCTCGGGGCCGCGGCAGGCTTCCGGGGCGGCTTCATGATGTCCGTGGAGGTCATCTACAAGCTGGTACCGGGCCGTCGCCTGATCTGGCTGGAAGGGCTCATCGCCGCGTGCTGCACATTGGTGCTGTTCGTGCTGATCTACTTCGGCACCGCCATGACGCTGCGCGTCCAGTCACAGATGCTCTCCGGTCTCGAGGTCTCCATCGCCTGGGCCTATGCCGCCATGCCGGTGGGCGCCAGTTTCGCGTTGATTGCAGTGGTGGCGCGCCTGCTCGCCCAGGCCGCCGGCCAGGAAATCATCGGGCCCGACGTGGAAGAGTCGCTTCCTGGCTCGCCGGCGGTGGCCGGCAACGACCCGGACGGTGCCGCTGCCCCCGGCAACCCCCATGACAGGAGTGAACACCCATGAATGCCGCCATCGGCCTCTCGCTGATCATCCTGTTCAGCCTCGGGGTGCCCATTGCCGTCTCGATCGTGCTGGCCTCGATCATCGGCATCGAGTTCTTCACGCCGCTGCCCCTGCTGCTGGTGCCCCAGCAGATGTTCGTGGGCATCGACAATTTTCCCCTCATGGCGATCCCGTTCTTCATCCTGGCGGGCAACCTGATGGCCGCGGGCGGCATCTCCCGTCGCCTGGTGGACCTCGCCAAGTCCCTGGTCGGCGGCCTCCAGGGCGGGCTGGCCATGACCTGCGTGCTGACCTGCATGATGTTCGCCGCGGTCTCAGGCTCCAGTGTGGCGACCACCTTCGCCATCGGCTCGATCCTGATTCCCGCCATGGTCAAGCACGATTACCCGCGCCCGCTGGCGGCCTCCATCCAGGCCTCCTCCGCGGAGCTGGGGGTGCTGATCCCGCCCTCCATCCCGCTGATCCTCTACGGGGTGAGCACCGATACCTCGATCGGCAAGCTGTTCATCGCCGGTATCGGCCCGGGCCTGCTGATCGGCGGTGCCCTGCTGCTGTTCCTCTACCTGTTCTGCAAGGTTCGCGGCTACGGATTGCGTGATCGGGAGGATCGTCACGACTTCCCCACTGCCTTCAAGCGGGCCTGGGCCGCCCTGCTGATGCCGGTGGTGGTGATCGGCGGCATCTACGGCGGTGTCTTCACCCCCACCGAGGCTTCGGCCGTGGCGGTGGTCTATGCCCTGGTCGTCGGGGGGCTGATCTACCGTGAGCTCCCCCTGTCCGAGCTGTTCCCGATCTTCAAGGAAAGCGTGATCTCGACGACGGCGGTGATGCTGATCATCGCGGCCGCGGCGCTGTTCAGCTTCCTGATCAGCCGCTCGGGTCTGCCGGGCGAGGTCGCGGCCTGGGTGACCCAGGTCTTCGACAGCCCCATCGCCTTCCTGCTGGCGGTGAACGTCATGCTGCTGGTGGTCGGGATGTTCATCGAGACCTCCGCCGCGATCCTGGTGCTGGCACCGATCTTCACGCCCATCGCCATCCAGTACGGCATCGACCCGGTGCACTTCGGCCTGATCGTCGTGGTGAACCTGGCGCTCGGCATGTTCACGCCGCCACTCGGCGTCAACCTCTTCGCGGCCTGCGCGGTGGCCAAGCTGTCCGTCGACCAGCTGCTGCCCTGGCTGATGAGGTTCGTGCTGGTGGTGCTGGCCTGCCTCATCGCCATCACCTATCTGCCCTGGATCTCGCTGGGGCTGGTCGACCTGCTCTATTGATGACAACGACGACTGTGACGACAACCATGACACGGAGGCCACCCGATGCCTGCATTACCCGAGATGCCCCGACACCAGGCCCTGATCGGCGGTGAATGGGTCGCCACCCGCGAGTCCCTGGCGGTCGAGTCGCCTGCGCGGGGCAAGGTCATCACGCGCATCGCGCGGGGCCAGGCAGAGGAGATCGATGAGGCCGTCAAGGCGGCCGGCGATGCCTTTGCCGGTCGTCTGGGTAACTGGTCGGACTGGAACGCACGTCGTCGCAGCGAGTGGCTGCTGGCCTTCGCCGCCACCATCGAGGCCGATCACGAGCGCCTGGCCGCTCTGGAATGTGCCGATACCGGCAAGCCCATGACCCAGGCCCGTGGTGACATCACCGCCTGTGCCCGCTACTTCCGTTTCTATGGCGGGGCCGCCGACAAGCTGCATGGCGAGACGATTCCCTTCGAGAACGACTTCGCGGTGATGACCTGGCGCGAACCCTACGGGGTCTGCGCCCAGATCATTCCCTGGAACTATCCCGCCCAGATCTTCGGTCGCTGTGTCGCCGCGGCCCTGGCGGCGGGGAACACCGTGGTGCTCAAGCCGGCGGAGGAGGCCTGCCTCAGCGTGCTGCGCCTGGCCGAGCTGGCGACGCAGGCGGGCCTGCCAGAGGGAGTGCTCAATGTCGTGCCAGGCCTGGGCAGCGAGGCCGGTGCCGCGCTGTCCGCGCACTCGGCCATCGACCATCTTTCCTTCACCGGTTCCCCGGCAACCGGCACCCTGGTGGCCCAGGCCGCGGCCGTGCATCACGTGCCCGTCACCATGGAACTGGGGGGCAAGTCGCCACAGATCATCTTCACCGATGCCGATCTCGAGGCGGCGCTGGAAGCGGTGGTGCGGGGCATCATCCAGAATGCCGGCCAGACCTGCTCGGCCGGCAGTCGCCTGCTGGTCCAGCGTGAGGTCGCCGAGCCCCTGCTGGCGCGCCTCGCCGAGCGCTTCTCGTCGCTGCGCTGCGATGCTGGCGAGGCCGATGCCGACTGTGGCCCGCTGATCAATGCCCGACAGAAGGCCGGTCTCGAGGCGAGACTCGAGGCCGCCCGGGCCGATGGCGTCCGGGTGCTGGCCCGGGGGCAGCTGGCCGAAAGTGCGCCCGCCGGGGGCCACTTCGTGGTGCCGCAGATCCTGACCGAGATCCCTGCCGGTCACGAGGTGGTCAGGGAAGAGCTGTTCGGGCCGGTACTGGCGGTACAGTGCTTCGAGGACGAGGCGGAGGCCCTGGCCCTGGCCAATGCCACGGACTTCGGGCTATGCGCGGGCATCTGGACCCGGGACGGCGGGCGTCAGCTGCGACTCGCCAAGGGCATCCGCAGCGGCCAGGTGTTCGTCAACAACTACGGGGCTGCCGGCGGCATCGAGCTTCCCTTCGGTGGCGTGGGGCGCTCCGGCCACGGCCGCGAGAAAGGCTTCGAGGGTCTGCGTAGCTACACTCGGCTGAAGACCCTGGCCATCCGGCATGGGTGACGCCTCGGCAGCCGGCATCCAGTCGCACAAGGAGATCCCTATGACAGAGACAGTGCGTGTCGGGCTGGTCGGTGTCGGCCTGATGGGCCACGGCATCGCGCGCAACCTGCTTCAGTCCGGTCATCGGCTGTGCTTCCTCGACCACCCGGGCAACCAGCCGGTGGACGACCTGCTGGCCGCAGGTGCCACTGCGCGGACCTCGGGACGCGAGGTGGCAGAGGCCGCTGACGTCGTCATCCTCTGCGTGACCGGCTCCCCCCAGGTCGAGGCGGTCCTGTTCGAGGCCGGCGGAGTGCTGGAGGGGCTCGCGCCCGGCACGGTGGTGATCGACTGTTCCACCGCCCTGCCCAGTTCGACGGAGAAGGTCGCCCGGCGGGTCGACGAGGCGGGTGGGCGCTTCATGGACGCGGCCATGACCCGGACGCCGAAGGAGGCCGAGGCGGGACGACTCAACCTGATCGTCGGGGCCCCGGAGGCGCTCTATGCCGAGCTTCTCCCGCTGCTCGAGAGCTTTGCCGAGAACATCACCCATGCCGGTGAGGTGAGTGCGGGGCATACCCTCAAGCTGCTGCACAACTTCGTGTCGCTGGGATTCTCGGCGGTGCTGGCAGAGGCAGCGGCGGCATCACGCCGGGCGGGTATCGACGACGCGGCCTTCCTGGAGGTCGTGGGCCGTGGCGGTGGTGGCGGGGTGGTCTTCGAGCGCCTGCGTCCCTTCGTCGAATCCGCAGACCCGTCCGGGTTCCGCTTCAGTGTCGCCAATGCCACCAAGGACCTGGGCTACTATCGCGCCATGACCGACGAGCTGGGGGCCTCCCGCGACCTGGCCCAGGCGGTCGAAGGGCTCTATGCGGGCATCGTCGAGCAGGACCGGATGGTGCCGGAACTCATTGCGCTCCTTCAGGCGGCCCGGCCGTGATCGCGGCCCCTCATCGACGGGAGGCATGACGGCATGTCCCTATCCCACCGCCAGCAGGGCCTGTTGCTGACCGGCGGGGGCGCGCTGATCATGTCGCCGGATGCCCTCCTGATCAAGCTGGCGGCCCTGCCGGATGCCGAGATCCTGATGTGGCGGGGCCTTCTGTCGGCGCTGGGGTTCCTGTTGATCGCGCTGGCGCGCCACGGGCGCGGGACCCTCGAGGCCTATCGGCGGTGCGGGGGCACGGGCATCGCCGTGGCCCTGCTCTTCAGCCTCACGACCTGCGGCTTCGTGCTGGGCAACCAGTACACCAAGGCGGGCAATGTCCTGCTGATCCTGGCGGGGGCACCGCTGATCGCCGCACTCTTCTCCCGTGCCATCCTAGGCGAGCGCCTGCCACGGCGTACCTGGCTGGCGATCGTGCTGTGCATGCTGGGCATCGGGATGATCGTGCTCGACGATACCGGGGCCGGCTCCTGGGTGGGCAATGCCTTCGCCCTCATGGCGGCCACGACCCTGGCGCTCAACTTCACGCTCTGCCGCCGCCGTCCCGGCGTCGACATGAGCCCCATGCTGGTCTTCAACGGCCTGATCGTCGGCGGGAGTGCGGCCATGGTGCTGCTGCTGGGGAAGGGCGGGATCGCCATGCCGCCGATCGACCGCTGGCTGCTGGTGGCCTTGCTCTGCCTGTTCATCGTACCGGCCGGGGTGACGCTGCTGCAGCGCGGCCCGCTCTACCTGCCCGCCGCCGAGGTGGGCCTGCTGCTGCTCCTGGAGGTGGTATTCGGTACCCTCTGGGCCTGGGGACTGCTGGGTGAGACCCCGGCGCCGATCGCCCTGGTCGGGGGAGGGCTGGTCCTGGGTACCCTGGTGACCAAGGGGCTCTACGAGCGGCGGCTGGAACAGCGCCTGCGCCCGGCCACCGACACGTAGAAGGACCGGCCAACTATCCGGAGGTGGTGGCCAGGCTGCGGGATCGCCTGTGTCTGGCACTGGCGCGGGACGTGGCCCTTCCGCTGGAGCGGTGCGCCCTGCAGCCTGCAGGACGCACCGCGATCGTCGTTCTCACACGACCTCGGACGGCCGACCGAGGGTTATCGAGGGAGGGTCATCGAGGCCTGTCGCTCACAGCGAAAAGCCGCCATCGACGGCAATGGCCTGCCCCGTCACGTGCTCCGCACAGGCGAGATAGACGGCCAGCTGGCCCATGTCCTCAGGGGTCTGGGCCACCCCCTGTGGCAGCAGCGTCTTCTGGTGACGCTCCCATGATGCCTCCTCGCTCTCTCCCTCCTGGCGCCAGCGTCCCGACAGTCCCTCTTCGCCTCGCCACATCCCGGTGCCGACAATGCCCGGGCACAGCGCGTTCACGGTCACCCCTTCCGCCGCGACTTCCTTGGCCACGGCATTGGTGAAGCCGATGACGGCAAACTTCGATGCCGAGTAGTGGGACAGGTCCGGGAAGCCCACCTTGCCCGCGATCGAGGCGACGTTGATGATCCGGCCGAAGCGTCTCGGACGCATCACCCGCAGTTCAGCCTGGGTGCAAAGGAATACCCCCCTGGCGTTGACCGCCATGATCTGGTCCCAGTCCTCGGCCGAGAGCTCGGCGACCGACTTGATGCTGATGATGCCTGCATTGTTGACGGCGATATCGACGTGGCCGAAGGCGGCCGTCGCGTCATCGACCATCCGGGCGATCGAGCCGGTCTCTGCCACATCGACCTCCAGGGCCAGGCTTTGCCGGCCCAGTGCCTCGACCTTGCTGGCCGTTTCCCTGGCGATGTCGATATCCAGGTCCGCGACGGCCACGTCTGCCCCGGCCCGTGCCAGTGCCAGGGCGATGCCCTGACCGATGCCGCGACCACCGCCGGTGACCAGGGCCTTCTTGCCATTCAGTTGCATAGGGTCTGCTCCCATGAAGCGGAAAGGTGCCGGCAAGCCTGGCTTGCCGGCAGCGTCAAGGATGGATCACGACAGGTGGTGGACTTCCTGCAGGCCGTACACCGGGGTCGGGATGTCTTCCTGGCGCGCCTTGAGCTGCAGTGCCAGGTACTGCGAGTAGTGGCGAGACTGGTGCAGGTTGCCGCCGTGGAACCACAGTGCCTCCTGCTGGGTGGGCTTCCACATGTTGCGCAGTTCGCCCTCCCAGGGGCCCGGGTCCTTGGGGGTGTCGGAGCCCAGCCCCCAGCACTTGCCGACCTTGTCGGCCACCTCCTGGGAGATGATACGGGCCGCCCAGCCGTTCATGGAGCCGTAGCCGGTGGCGTAGACGATGAGGTCGGCAGGGAGCTCGGAGCCGTCGGTCAGCGTCACCGAGCGCGGATTGATCCGCTCGATGCTGACGCCGCTGCGCAGCTTGACCTCGCCGTTGGCCACCAGGTCGCTGGCACCCACGTCGATGTAGTAGCCGGACCCCCGCCGCAGGTACTTCAGGAACAGCCCGGAGTCGTCCGCGCCGAAGTCCAGCATGAAGCCGGCGTCCTCCAGCCGCTGGTAGAAGTCGGCATCCCGCTTGCGAATGGCGTCGAACGCCGGCTTCTGAATGTCAGGCAGCACCTTGTAGGGGATCGAGGCGAAGATCAGGTCGGCCTTGTCATGGGTGATGCCGTTCTGCACCGCCTCCTCGGAATAGAGCGGGCCGAGGACCTCCTCCATCAGCGAGTCGGACTTCACGATGTGGGTCGACGAGCGCTGTAGCATGGTCACGTCGGCGTCGTGCTCCCAGAGGGCCCCGCAGATGTCGTGGGCGGAGTTGTTGGCGCCCACGACGACGACCTTCTTGCCGCGGTAGGCGTCAGGCCCCGGGTGCTGGCTGGAGTGCTGCTGCTCGCCCTCGAAGGTCTCGGCGCCGGCAAAGTGCGGGACGTTCGGCACCCCGGACATGCCGGTGGCCAGCACCAGCTGCTTCGGCCGCAGCGTCACCCGCTCGCCGTTGCGGTTCACGGTCACCGTCCATTCTCCGGACGCCTCATCGTAGGTGGCGCCCTCGCACTCGGTGGAGCTCCAGTAGTTGAGCTCCATCACCTTGGTGTACATCTCCAGCCAGTCGCCGACCTTGTCCTTGGGGGCGAAGACCGGCCAGTTCTCGGGGAAGGGGATGTAGGGCATGTGGTCGTACCAGACCGGGTCGTGCAGGCACAGCGACTTGTAGCGGTTGCGCCAGGAGTCGCCCGCGCGCGGGTTCTTCTCGATCACGATGGTCGGCACGTCGAGCTGCTTCAGGCGGGCGGCCAGCCCGATGCCTCCCTGGCCGCCGCCGATGATCACGCAGTAGGGCTGGCGGGTGTAGCCGAGCTCTTCCTGCTCACGCTGATGCGCTTCCAGCCAGGTCTCGCGATGCTTGTTGGCGCCGTGCTCGGCCCCCTTGGGGCGATGCTTGCCACGCGGCTCCGGATGGTCCTTGAGCTCGCTCATGGTGGTCAGCAGCGTCCAGCATCTGCCGTCCTTCAGGCGCAGCAGGCCTCGTCCCCGGGCCACTCCCGTCTCGAAGGTGAACCAGGCCTCGGTCACCCCGTCGGCCTCGCTGGCCTCGCCCTCCAGCTGCCAGTTCGCGGGACGCGCCTCGGCGAGGGTGGCGTCGAGCATGGACCGGATCTCGTCCTTGCCCTCCAGCGTCTTCAGGTTCCAGGTGAAGGCGACCAGGTCCCGCCAGTAGCAGTCGTCGTCGAACAGCGTCATGACCTGCGGGATGTCGCGCTCCCTCAGGGCGGTCTCGAAGGCGTCCAGCCACTGGCTGACCTGTTGGGTTGGCGTGAGTGTTGTCATTGTCGGGTTCCGCTTTGTTGTTGGATGGCGTGCACCCTGTCCCCAGCAGTATCCGTGCCAGGATCGGGGCATGCGGGCTTTCTCCTGGGTAACGACCTGACAGGGCTGGCTTTTCGCGGTGCCGGGCCCCGGTGCCGAGGGGGGAGGCCGCCGTCGCCGAGCGGCGAGGGGCGTGCCACCTGTCATGCCCGATGGCAGCATGAGCGTTACACTCGTTACACCTGTAACGCCCACGACCAAGGGCGAAGACCCGGGCGATTGACTCTCGTTCGCGTCGGCATAGGCTTGAGTCTGGTCAAATGACAACAACAAGCGTCCCGCGGCGGTTCCCTCGACGATGCGGGGCCGGGAGGCAGCGACATGCGCCTGCGGACCGAACAACGCCAGCACATCGATACCCTGGTCCACCTCAGTGAAGGCCGTGACGTGGACCTGTCCGGGTGCCGTGAGGTGATTCAGCGCTCCTGGCGGCGCTGCGTGGACGAGTACCGGCTGGATCCCGGCAGGCCCCGATCCGTCCGCGTACTGACCCAGCAGGCGATGCTGGATCACCGGGAACCGGTGGACGAGCTCCTGCACGTGGCCAGGGCGGGGGTCGATCAGCTCTTTTCCCAGGTGGCCCGGCTGGGCTACGTGCTGCTGCTGACCGACCGGCGCGGCATCACCGTGGAATTCCGCGGCCAGCGGGAGCAGGACCGGGCGCTGCGCCAGGCGGGCCTCTATCTTGGGGCCGACTGGGACGAGCGCTACGCCGGCACCTGTGCCGTGGGCACCAGCATCCATGACGGTCAGGCCATCACCTGCCATCAGAGCGAGCACTTCGACGCGACCCACATCGGCCTGACCTGCACGGCGGCGCCGATCACCGATCCGCAGGGTGACGTGATGGCCGTCCTCGACATCTCGGCGCTGCAGTCCCCCCGCTCCCAGGAGAGTCAGAACTTCGCCCTCTCACTGGTGACCCTCTACGCGCGGATGATCGAGGATGCCTACTTCCTGCATCGCTACCGCGATTGCCTGGTCCTGCGCTATGACACGGCGCGCGAGTTCGTCCACGTCAATGGCCGGGGGCTGATCGCCATCGAGGAGGACGGTACGATCATCGCGGCCAATGGCCTCGGGCGGGCCCTGATCAAGGCGCATCTTCACCGCTGGCCGCCCTGGTCGCCGGGTCGGGTCCCCTCGATCACCGAGCTGATGGACGGCGACATCAGCGACTTCCTGGGCATCCACACGGCCAGCGATGACCAGATCCGGGCCTTTCGTGCCCGCGCGAGCGATACCACCTGCTTCGTCACCCTGATCGAGCCGCGGGTGCGAGGGGGCGCCTCTCGCGCCTTGCCGGCATCGTCGGCGCCGGAGCCGGTGCCGGCGCTGGACCGACTCGCCTCCGATGACCCGGCCATGCACCGGGTGCTCAAGCTGGCGCGGCGGCTGCGCCAGGAAGAGGTGAGCGTGCTGATCACCGGCGAGACCGGGACCGGCAAGGAAGTGCTGGCGCGGGCGCTCCACGACACCGGTGCGCGCGCCAGTGGCCCCTTCGTCGCGGTCAACTGCGCCGCCATTCCCGAGTCGCTGATCGAGAGCGAGCTCTTCGGCTATCTGCCCGGCGCCTTCACCGGTGGCCAACGCAAGGGCATGCGAGGGCTGATCCAGCAGGCCGATGGCGGCACACTGTTCCTGGACGAGATCGGCGACATGCCGCTGTCCCTGCAGACCCGGCTGTTACGGGTGCTCGCCGAGCGCGAGGTGATGCCGCTGGGCGCCGAGCAGCCGGTGAAGGTCGATATCCGGGTGATCA
Organism: Halomonas aestuarii; assembly: GCF_001886615.1. Taxonomy (NCBI): domain Bacteria; kingdom Pseudomonadati; phylum Pseudomonadota; class Gammaproteobacteria; order Oceanospirillales; family Halomonadaceae; genus Halomonas; species Halomonas aestuarii. The sequence continues at coordinate 1,603,911 of NZ_CP018139.1, read as the reverse complement.
CCGCCACCCACCGTGACCTCAGCCAGATGATCTGCGACGGCCATTTCCGGGAGGATCTCTACTACCGGCTCAACGGTGCCCAGCTGAGGCTGCCGGCATTGCGGGAACGGGCCGACCGGCATTACGTGATCCGCAGCGTCCATGAGGCCCTGGTGGCCGAGAGGGCGCACGCCGCTCGCCTGCGGGCCGATGCCATGAGCGCCCTGCTGGCCTACCACTGGCCGGGCAACATCCGGCAGCTGAAGAATGCGCTGAACTTCGCGCTGGCCACCGTCGAGGGTGACGAGATCACCGTCCATGACCTGCCCGAGGAGTGCCTGGTCGACGTGCCCCGGGGCCCCTCCCTCCTTGAGCAGGCGCCCTCTCGGGTCGAGGACGCCGACGGCCGGGCCCTGCATGACCTGCTGACGCAGGCGCGATGGAACATCAGCCTGGTGGCCCGGCGGCTCGGGGTATCGCGACCCACCGTCTACCGTCGCATGCATCGCCACGGCCTCGTGCCGCCCAATCACCGGCATTGAACGCCAGGCGTCGTCCTGCGCCCGACGTCAGCCGTGGCCGCTCCGGCCGATGCATGGCCGGTCACCCATCATCACGATGACGTGGTGGGCACGCCCGCCCGGAAACTGATCTGGGTCGCATGGGTCGCGATCCCCCCTTCACGCCCCGGTGGCTGGGCCGTTACGCTGCCCGTTACCCGTCATTGCGATCCTGAGGAGGCCCCGTGGCCATTTCCTGTTATGCCGATCTGCTGGACGAGGCTCGCGCCCAGCCCGATCCGCAGCGCCTGCTGTTCGTCTTCACCCGGGCCGAACTGCCCGACCATCCCAGCGAGGAGCAGCGTCGCCGCTTCGAGCAGGGCGAGGGGGGCGTGCTGACCCCGGCCCTCTGCGTCGACAAGGCGCCCGACGAGCTCGGCGACATGGCGGCGCTGGTGGCGGAGTCCCGGGAGACCGGCATCGACTGGGACATCGTCTTCGTGGCGGCCCTCGCCGGCCAGGACGCCGAGGCCCGGGCCGAGCAGCACCTCGAGCGCATGGTGGAGTCGCTGAAGATGGGCAACATCTCACAGTTCCTGGCCTTCGACCGGCAGGGCGAGGCGGTCAGCATCGGCTGAGGCGCGCCTCCACCATAGGGTTGAATTATCAGATCCATGACACCATTCAATTTACGCTATTGGGAGATGTGGGCTAACGTGTGTCCCGTATCGCCGCCAACCCATTAAACGAAAGTCGAAAGGAGCTTCATCGAATGTCCCTGCTGAACACCGAAGTCAAGCCGTTCAACGCCACTGCCTACCACAATGGCGAGTTCGTCGACGTGTCCGACGAGAACCTGAAGGGCCAGTGGAGCGTCTTCTTCTTCTATCCGGCCGACTTCACCTTCGTCTGCCCCACCGAGCTGGGTGACCTGGCAGACAACTACGAAGCGTTCAAGAAGCTGGGCGTCGAGATCTACAGCGTCTCCACCGACACTCACTTCACCCACAAGGCCTGGCACGACAGCTCCGAGACCATCAACAAGCTGCAGTACCCGATGGTCGCCGACCCGACCCACGCCATCTCGCGCAACTTCGAGGTGCTGATCGAGGACGCGGGCATCGCCGAGCGCGGCACCTTCGTGGTCGACCCGGACGGCAAGATCCAGATCATCGAGCTGAACGCCGGCAACATCGGCCGCAACGCCGAGGAGCTGCTGCGCAAGGTCAAGGCCGCCCAGTACGTGCGCGCCAACCCGAACGAAGTCTGCCCGGCCAAGTGGGAAGAAGGCGAAGAGACCCTCTCTCCCTCTCTGGACCTGGTCGGCAAGATCTAAGCGATCTGCCCCTGCCGGCGAGGCCGACCCTGGCCTCGCCTGTCCCCGCCCGGGTATCCCCTGCCCGGGCCCTGATTCCGGAAGCATGAGCGAACCGGGCTTTCCCCGCGGGAAGTCTCTGCTTCCTCATTCCTCCCACTCGACACCCGAACATGAAGGAATGCCGCTGTCATGTTGGACGACAATCTGAAAAGCCAGCTCAAAGCCTATCTGGAAAAGGTCACTCAGCCGTTCGAGATCGTCGCGTCCCTCGATGACGGCGACAAGTCCAGGGAACTGCACGGTCTGTTGACCGACATCGTCGGCCTGACCGACAAGATCACCCTGAAGCTCGACGGCCAGGATGCCCGCACGCCCTCCTTCGCTCTGAACCGGCCCGGCGAGGAGACCGGCGTGGTCTTCGCCGGCATCCCCATGGGTCACGAGTTCACCTCGCTGGTGCTGGCGCTGCTGCAGGTCGGCGGCCATCCGCCCAAGGCCTCCGACGAGGTGCTCGAGCAGATCAGGAGCCTCGAGGGCGAGATGCGCTTCGAGACCTACTTCTCGCTCTCCTGCCAGAACTGCCCGGACGTGGTCCAGGCGCTGAACCTGATGGCGATCTTCAACCCGAACGTTCACCACGTCGCCATCGACGGCGCGCTCTTCCAGGACGAGGTGAAGCAGCGCGAGATCATGTCGGTGCCCAGCGTCTACCTCAACGGCGAGCCCTTCGACCAGGGCCGCATGGGCCTGGAGCAGATACTCGCCAAGGTGGACACCGGCGCCGCCAGCCGCGAGGCCGCGAAGCTCAACGAGAAGGACGCCTTCGATACCCTGATGATCGGCGGCGGGCCCGCCGGCGCCGCGGCGGCCGTCTATGCCGCGCGCAAGGGCATCCGCACCGGCGTGGCCGCGGAGCGCTTCGGCGGCCAGGTCCTCGACACCATGGGGATCGAGAACCTCATCTCCGTGCCCCGCACCGAGGGGCCCAAGCTGGCCGCGGCCCTGGAGGAGCACGTCAAGGAGTACGAGGTCGATATCATGAACCTGCAGCGTGCGGTCAAGCTGGTGCCGGCCACCCGGCCCGGCGGCGAGCACGAGGTGCAGTTCGAGTCCGGCGCCAGCCTGCGCGCCAAGACCCTGGTGCTGGGCACCGGCGCCCGCTGGCGCGAGATGGGCGTGCCCGGCGAGGCCGAGTATCGCAACAAGGGCGTGGCCTACTGCCCCCACTGCGACGGCCCGCTCTTCAAGGGCAAGCGCGTGGCGGTGATCGGTGGCGGCAACTCCGGCGTCGAGGCGGCCATCGACCTGGCCGGCATCGTGGGCCACGTGACCCTGATCGAGTTCATGGACGAGTTGCGCGCCGATGCGGTGCTGCAGAAGAAGCTCCGGAGCCTGCCCAACGTCGACATCCTCCTCGGCGCCCGCACCACCGAGGTGAACGGCGACGGCAAGCGCGTCAACGGCCTGACCTTTGAAGAGCGTGCCACCGGCGAGCTTCACCAGGTCGACCTGGAAGGCGTCTTCGTGCAGATCGGCCTGGTGCCCAACACCGAGTGGCTGCAGGATTCGCCCATCGAGCTCTCCGAGCGTGGCGAGATCGTGGTCGACGCCCACGGCATGACCTCGGTCCCGGGCATCTTCGCCGCCGGCGACGTGACCACGGTGCCCTACAAGCAGATCGTCATCGCCATGGGCGAAGGGTCCAAGGCCGCTCTCGGCGCCTTCGATTACCTCATCCGCCAGTGATCCGCCGGCCCGGGCGCCGCTGACGTCCCTTGGCCTTCCCCTCCCTGCCCCCGTCGGTGAGCCCGGCGGGGGCAGGGTCGTTCATGGACAGATGCCAGAGACAGCGTCAGTCGTGCAGCCACAGGAAGGGCAGCAGCGTGATCGCGAGCACCGCGATGACCAGCAGGGCCAGCAGCAGCGTGCGGATCGGCTGGCGCCTCAGGCGTCGCCACAGGGTGGGGGCCTCGCCGCGCTCGACCAGGCTGGCATGCTCGCGACGCACCCGCTCGCCGAGCGTCTGCTGGTAGTCGTCGAGCAGCGCGCGGGCCCGCTCCTTCTCGTCGTCATCGCTCAGCCAGATGGCGGCCACGCCGAGCCCCCAGAAGCCGGCGCGGGTCTCGAAGGTCGCGATGCCGTGCTCGTCGAGCAGTCGACGAACGTCCTCGGCCTCCTCATCGGGCACGTTGCGCAGGTGAAACAGCAGTTCGGCCACGTCGTTCTCCTCGGTTCCTCTCCCCGGCCGGGGAGCCGGTCATGGTCGCGTGCCGACGCGGTCAGTCCGCGACCTGCCCGCAGAGGCGCTCCATGCGCGCGATCGCCTCGCCGGCCCCCTCCAGGCCGAAGATCATGAACCAAGGGTCGTCCTCGCCGCGCATGATGCGCAGGCGCAGCAGCTCGCCATTCCCCATCTCGTCGAGCAGCAGCGAAAGCTCGGGTACCGCGAAGCGGGCGTAGAAGCCGCTGTCGCCGCGCTCGGTGACGAAGGCGGCGCTGCCGTTGTGGATGGTCTCGTGATCGACGCGCAGGTCGGCGGGCACTCGGTTCACGGTGGCGCTCTCGGGCTGGTTCTCGCCGAGTTCCACCCGCAGCTCCAGCCACGGCAGGTCGCAGGCCCAGGCGCTGGCGTTGACGCTGAGGATGGCGTCACTGTAGCTGATCTGGTCGATGGCGCGGACGTGACGCTCCTCGCCCAGCGACAGCACCAGGGAGTGCCAGCCCCCGTGGGCCTGGACGTCGCCGGTGTTGTAGTCGGTGGCGGCGGCCGGCCCGCTCAGGAGCAGGCAGAGCGGCAGCAGCAGGGGAGGCAGAAGCCGGAAGAGGCGGGGCATGGCGGGACATTCCTCGGACCGTTGACGCGCCCGAGGCTAGCATGGCGGGAAGGGCGAGCCTATCCTTGGCGCCCCTCGAGCCTCATTCCTGGCCCGGCATCTCGTCCACTCCTTCGCCGCGGCCGTGCATGTCGCCCATGCTTTCGCCGATATGGTCTCCCAGCTCGCCGCGGCCCAGGCGGCCCAGCAGGTCGAGGTCAATCTCCGCGTAGGTGACGAGCTCACCGCCGTGCGCCTCGCGAAATGCCTCGGCGTCGGCCTGCTCGGCGAAGGAGGCCAGCGTATGGCCCATGGCGCCGCGCTGGTCATGGCCGACCACGTACCAGGCATCCATCGCGCGGATGTAGGCATCGTCGGCGGGCGCTGCCCAGTCCGTCTTGCCGATGTCATGGACGTAGGCGTGGCTGACCTGGGTCTCGTTCTCCGGCTGCATGAGGAAGGCGAAGAGGTCCATGGTCGAGCAGAACTTCAGCGCGTCACTTCGGCCTTCGAGAAAGGCCTGGCCCTTGGGGCCGGGGAAGCTCGAGATCGTCATGCCGCAGACGTGGCAGGCATCACCCTCGGTAATGGCCTGTGGCGCCGCCAGGGCGCCCTGTTCGGCATCGCCCTCGCAGCCGGCGAGGGGCAGCAGCAGGGCGGCGATGAGCGGGATCAGGAAATGGGGCATGGGGGAAAAGGCCTCGGATGACTAGACGGAGCGGTGACGAAAGCGCAGCAGTGCCAGGATCAGGGGCACGATGATCCAGCCCACCAGGATCAGCATCAGCCAGCCGGGTTGAAAGGCGTTGTCTTGGGCCAGCACGGTCAGGCCGGAGAAGGCCTGGGCGGCCTCGATGCCCGCCAGGTTGATCAGCCGGAAGCAGTCGGTGGGGTTCAACAGCAGCAGGTAGGGCAGCCAGTCGCCGCCGTGCCGGGCACCCACCAGCAGCGCCAGCAGCGCCAGGTCGAAGACCAGCACGAACAGGAACCAGACGATCAGGGCGAGCCCCGCAGCCCGGGCCTTTTCTGTGACCCAGACGCTGATCAGGTAGGCGAAGGCGATGAACACCCAGCCCAGCAGCACGCTGCTGGTGATCAGCAGGCCGATGCTGGCGGCGAGCTCGCCAATGGCGACATCGCTGGCGCCGAGGGCAATGGCGATGCCGGCGACGCCGAAGCCCAATGCGGTGGCGACGGCCAGGATCAGCCCGTGGCCGAGGAACTTGCCCAGCAGCAGCGCCGAGCGGCTCAAGGGGTAGGTGAGCAGCAATAGCAGGGTACCGGCCTCCTGCTCGCCGACGATGGCGTCATAGGCCAGCAGCAGGGCGATCAGCGGGATCAGGAACACCGCCAGGGTCGACAGGCTGACCACGGTGGTGGCCAGCGACGTGAAGCCCAGGCCGCCACTGGCGGCGGCACCGAAGTAGGCGATGCCCACCGCCATCATCGCCAGTACCAGGGCGATGGCCAGCACCCAGCGGTTGCGCATGCCGTCCCGGAACTCCTTGCGGGCGACGGTGAGGATGGCACTCATGACAGACCTCGCGGCGTGAAGGAGGAGGAAAAGTGCGCGTAGAGGTGCTCGAGGGTCGGCGGCAGCAGCTCGATGTCCTCGACCCCGGGGGTGGCCGTCAGCCGACGCAGCACCGCCATCTTGTCGGCGGGGTGAACGCTGAACTCCTGGGCGTGGCCGTTGAGTCGCCTCGGCGTACTCCCGGCCTCCGGGATCGCCAGCGGCGGCTCGCTCGCTGACCAGTGGCCCTTGGCGCGAATGGTCAGCGGCAGCTCGGCCTGGCGGCGCAGTTCGTCGAGGCTGCCCAGTGCCAGGCGGCGCCCGGCGCCGAGGATCAGCGCCCGGTCGATGTAAGGCTCGACCCCGGGGAGCACGTGGGACGACAGCAGCACCGTGCAGCCCCGGTCGCGCAGGACCCGGACCGTGGCGTAGAAGTCCCGGGTTGCCGCCGGGTCGAGGCCGGTGGTGGGTTCGTCGAGTAACAACAGTCGCGGCTCGCCGAGCAGCGCCTGGGCCAGTCCCAGGCGTTGGCGCATGCCCTTCGAGTAGGTCTTGACGCGTCGCCTCGCCGCCCCGCCGAGACCGACCTGCTCGAGGCGGTCGTCGATCCGGTGCCGGTCGACGCGCTTGAGTCGGGCGAAGTAGTCGAGCACCTCGCGGCCGCTCAGCTGCTCGTAGAAGCCGACGTTCTCGGGCAGGAAGCCCAGCCGCCGGCGCAGCCGGTCGGCCTCGCCACCGTGAGGCGCCACGCCGAACACCCGCACCTCACCCTCGCTCGGCGCGAGCAGCCCGAGGATCAGCTTCATGGTGGTGGTCTTGCCGGCGCCGTTATGGCCCAGCAGGGCCATTACCTCGCCTTCCTGCACCTCGAGATGGAGATTCTCGAGGCTGGTGACGTCGCCGTGCCGCTTGGTGACGCCGTTGAAGGTGATGATGTCATTCATGTGTCGGCCTCGTCGCGGGTGGGGTCGGTCATCAGCGGCGCGCTGTCCTTGACCCCCTCGGCGTCGAACACCGGGAACTGGCGCTGTACCCAGCGCAGCGCCAGTACTGCGGGGCTATGCATCAGCAGCCGTGCGGCGGGATAGCGCCACAGCAGGCGGTCCATGGCGTCGTTGGGTTCGTAGGCGGTGTCGCCGATGCCATCGGCGTCCAGGTCCCAGCCCAGGTAGTCGCTCCAGTAGTTGCCGCGGCCGTCTGCCGACCACTCCTGGGAGCGGGTGGCCACGTACTTGACCTGCTGGCGGTTGTCGACGAAGGCGTTGCCGAGCACGACGTTGTCCTCGGAGCCGGCGGTCAGGTGGATGCCGATATCGCTGGCCGCGAAGCGATTGTCGAGAAACTCGTTGAACTGGGAGTTGTAGACGAAGATGGCCTTGCCGTCGCCGCCGCTGATCCTGCCCTCGCCCCGGGCGTTCACCGGCTGGCGAATGCCCTCGATGCGGTTGCCTTCGAGCCTCGATCCGGTGATGTTGTTCATCAGGATGCCGTAGTTGTCGTCGTCGATGGAGCGGTTGCCGACCACCGTCAGGCGCTTGGACTGCATCAGCGCGTAGCCGGTGCGGGTGTCGTGTGTCAGGTTGTTCTCCAGGCGATTGTCGTAGGCATACATGTAATGGATGCCGTAGCGCAGATCGTACAGTTCGTTGCCGCTCAGGGTGCTCTGGCTGCTGTTGTCGATGTAGATGCCATCCCGAGTGCGGGCGATGTCGTTGCCCTCGACCCGCACGTCACGCACGTTGAACAGGTGAACGCCGTTGCCGCGATCCTGGGAACGCAATGCGTTATCGCCGCGAATGACATTGTCGATGACCCGGACGCCTCTGACCGCATCCAGCCAGATGCCGAAGCCCGGTCCTTCGATCCGGTTGTTGCGGATCATGCTGTCGGCGCCCTGGTCGGTGACGAAGATGCCGGCGTCGAGTTCGGTGAGGTTCTGGCCCCAGTTGATGATCTCTAGCCCTTCGAGCGCCACCCCGGGGGCGTTGATGGTCACCGCATGGCCCTGGCCCAGGCCGTCGATGATGGCCTGGCCATCGCCGCGAAGGTCCAGCGGATGATCGATAGTGATCGATCCTGGATAGCGTCCCGGGACGAGGATCAGGCGATCCCCGGCCTGGGTGCGGTCGATCTGGGCCTGCAGCGGCTCGTCGAGGCTCGCCCGAAAGTCGGTCGCCCAACTCGTGGGGGACAAGCCAGAAAGGAGGAGAGCCAAAAGAAGCGTGCGCATGGCGTTCCTGAACCAGTGAACGAAAGAAGGCCGGAATATGCTCCGGCCTAGTTTTCGAGCAACATGTGGGGAGAGTTACCTACCCTTATGAGGGTTCGACCAGCATCCGCCCCGTCATCTCCATATGCATGGCGTGGCAGAACCAGTTGCAGTAGTACCAGTGAACGCCGGGCTTGTCCGCGGTGAAGGTCACACTGGAGGTCTGCTGTGGGCTGATCTCCATGGACACGCCATGGTTGACCATGCAGAAGCCGTGGGTCAGGTCCTCGATCTGGTCCAGGTTGGTGATGGTCACGGTGACCTCGTCACCCTGCTTGACCCTGAATTCGGTGAGGTTGAACTGCGGTGCCACCGAGGTCATGTAGACCCGTACCTGGTTGCCGTCACGGATGACCTTGTTGTCGCTCATCAGGTCGATGCCGTCCGCCTCGGCCCGGGCCCGGGTGTCGGCGAAGAAGGGGTCGTTGCGATCCCACAGCTTGCGCGGATTGATCTGATCGGCGCGTAGCAGGATGCAGTCGTGGGGCTCGGCGTAGGTCGGGCCGTCGTGGACCAGCTTCATCTGTTCGCCGGAGATGTCGATCAGCTGATCGTTCTCGGGACGCAGCGGGCCCACCGGCAGGAAGCGATCCTTGGAGAACTTGGAAAGCACCACCAGCCACTTTCCGTCGGCGTCCCGGGATTCGGTCAGGCTGGCGTGGTTGTGGCCTGGCTGGTAGTGGACATCGATCTTCTGTCGCAGGTAGTTGACCTCCTCGCCGTTGTAGGCGCGGATGGCGTCCTCGATGTTCCACTTGGCCACCTGGCTGTCGATGAACAGGGTGGTGTAGGCGTTGCCGCGACCATCGAAGGTGGTATGCAGTGGTCCCAGCCCCAGCTCCGGCTCGCCAACCACGGCGTCGCGGGGCTCGATCTTGTCATCAAACAAGTCCGGTAGCTTGTCGATGGCGATGATCGAGCAGGTCGGCGAGAGCTTGCCGTTGGCGATGAAATACTTGCCGTCCGGCGAGGTATTCAGGCCATGGGGGTTCTTGGGCACCGGGATGTAGCGGGTCAGCTTGGAGCCGTGACGACCGTCCACCACCGGCACCTGGGATTCACCCAGGGTCTGGTAGTCGCCGGCGGCGACCGCTGCCTCGATCGCTTCCACGTCGAACACCACCGCCCAGTCGCGCTCCTCGCGCATGGTGCCGGCCAACTGGGTGGCCTTCTCCGAGTTGTAGCAGGTGGAGGCGACGAAGCGGCCAGTGTAGTCCGCGTCGGTGTTATCCAGGTTGCCGTCGACGATCACCTGCCAGGCCACGTCCATGCTCTCCGCATCGATGGCGCTGAACATGGTGTAGTGATTCGCGGTGTCCTCCATGTTCTGCCCATCGTTGGGATGGGGAATGAAGTACTCGGCGTTGGCGAACACGTACTTGGTCTTGGGCACCTTCTGCAGGCGCAGACCGTGGATGGCCTGAACGTTGGGAATGGTGGTGATCTTGTCCGTCTTCATGATGTCGAGACGGATACGCGCCACCCGGGTGTTGGCCTTGTCGTTGATGAACAGGTACTTGCCGTCGTAGCGGCCATCTGTCATGGAGATATGCGGGTGGTGGGCGTCGCCGTTGAGGAACTTCGCCGACTCCCCTAGCACCTGCCTGGATTCGTTGGTGATGCCCCAGCCGGTGGCGCTATCGATGTTGAACACCGGGATGCGCATCAGTTCGCGCATCGAGGGGACGCCGAGGATACGCACCTCGCCGGAATGGCCGCCGCTCCAGAAGCCATAGTATTCGTCGAGCTCTCCCGGCGCGATGGCGACCTCGCCGTTCTCGCTGGCTGCCCGGGCCTTCTGGCTCTGCAACAGTGCCGCCGCACTGCCGAAACCGCCGGCAAGCCCGGCGCCGGCCACCCCGGTCACCGCGCTGTTGCGCAGGAAGTGGCGGCGGCCGATGTCCTTCAGTTCCCGCTTCTTGTCGTCACTCATGGTTCACTCCTCGTGATGGATCGGAATACGCTGCAGCATGGCACCCTCGGCGCCGGGGGCTGCGGGGTCGAAGGTCCCGGCGGAGCCCTTGCCGGAGACCCGGGCCGCCTTCTCGTAGCGCTTGCGTCGCTTGACCATCGGCGGGCAGCGCTGGTCATCCCAGTAGGTGACCTGGCAGTCGAGACAGTAGTGGCATTCGTTGGCGTTGATGCGCCCATCGGGGTGGATGGCGCCGACCTCGCACTCCTGCGCGCAGATCTGACACGGCGTGCCGCAGCTGCCACGGTGGCGCTTGAGCCAGTCGAACAGCCGCAGCCGCGAGGGAATCGCCAGGCCGGCGCCCAGCGGGCAGACGTAGCGGCAGTAGAACTTGTGGTTGAACGCCGAGACCACCACCAGTCCCAAGGCGTAGAGCACGAAGGGCCAGTCGCGCTGGAAGCGCAGGGTGATAGCGGTCTTGAAGGGTTCGACCTCGGCGTACCGTTCGGCGGTGCCCAGGGAGTGCAGCGAGAGGGCGAACAGCGCCAGCAGGATGATGTACTTGATCGCCCATAACCGCTCGTGCAGGCCGAAGGGGACTTCGATCTGCTTGACGCCCAGCTTGCGCGCCGCCTTGTTGACTAGATCCTGGAGGGCCCCGAAGGGGCACAGCCAGCCGCAGAACACGCCGCGTCCCCACAGCAGCAGGCTGACCGCCACGAACGCCCAGAGGATGAACATCATCGGGTCGATCAAGAACGAGCTCCAGCTGAAGTCGGTGATCAGCGCATGGGCGAAGGTCAGGATATTGACCACCGAGAGCTGGGCCAGGGCGTACCAGCCGATGAATACCAGGGTGTAGACCAGAAAGCCGATGCGCAGCGGTTCGAGGATGCGTGGATAGCGCACCAGCACGTCCTGGAACAGCATGACCCCGGTGAGCACCGCGAGGCCCAGGCCCAACACGGCGATCTGGAAGGCCTTGTCGTACCAGACCTGCACCCAGATGGGCCGCTCCACCAACGGCTCGGGGCGCTCGACGTAGGCGTCGGGAATGCTGTAGTCGGCGCTGAAGCGCGTGAACTCGCTGTCCAGCGGGCCCGAGGCGCGACGCACCAGCAGGTCCAGTTGCCAGGGCCGGCCGGGGTCGAAGCCGGCCTGCTCGCGGATGATGAAGATGTCCTTCTCCTCCATGCGCGGCATGCCCGCGACATCGAAACTGCCCACCCGCTGATGGTCCAGGTCGTGGAAGGTGATGGTGCGACCGTCCTGGCTCACCTCGATGCGATCGAAGATGCCGCCGCGCACGTACCCCGAGCCCTTGAAGGAGTAGTCGCCGTTGGCCATCAGAGCGACGGCGTGCTCGCCAGGCGCGAGGCTCTCCATCAGGGCGTCGTAGCGGGACTCGCCGAGCAGGTTGCGCCCGGCCATGGGAGCGTTCAGGTACGTATAGTAGAGATCGATGAAGGTCTTGCCCGCGGGCGCCGGGGTGCGCAGGTAGTCTTCCGCCGGCGTGCCGACGAAGGCCTCGTCCACCTGGCCGTGAGTCAGTCGAAGGCGGCGGATGGTGCCGTCACCGGTCAGGGTCTGCCAGTCGGCCGCTGCGAAGACATCCGGCTTGACCGTGGCGGCGGGCTGGGCGGAAGGGTCCTCGATGATGCCCAGGCCGGCGGCGACCTGGCGGGCGGCACGCATGATGGTGTCGTTGACGACGATCACCGTGACCGTGGCGCCGGAGATGGCGTCCAGGTTGTCACCGATCTTGGGGTTATCGTTGACGCTGAAATTGGTATGGGCGCCGGCGAAATTCTGCAGCTTCTCCTCGGGGATGCCCACCAGCATGATCGGCTCGGAGTGATCAAGCACCTTGGCGAGCGTCAGCTGACCGGTGGTGTCGATGCCGACCAGCAGGTTGACCGGCTTGCCGGAGTAAGCGGGAATCGGTGCCACATCCACGGTCTCGAAGACGTAGCCGAGCAACTCGTCGCCGGCATAGACCTCGCTGACCGGCCATTCGGTGTCGGCGGACGCAAGCCGGTTGGCCCCGGGGAAGCCGGCCTGCAACTCGCTCGTTGTCACCGCCAGGGCCGGGGAGGTCAGGCAGAGGCTCAGCAGGCACAACAGCAGCCATCTGATCGTCGAGACAAGTCGGGGCCGACGTGGTGACATGAGGAGATCCCGCATCATCAGGTGAGGATGGCGGCGGCTGACGAAGGGGCCGGCGCGCAGCGCGCCGGCCCGGAGGTCAGGGCGTGAGGCTGCCGTAGTAGGCGGCGATGTCGGCGATGTCCTCATCGGACAGCGACTGCGCCTGGGGGGTCATCATCATGGACATGCCACCGCCCCGTTCACCGGCCCGGTAGGCCTTGAGGGCGTTCTCGAGGTAGGCGACATTCTGGCCGGCCAGGTTCGGATAGATCGGTGCGGTGGCATTGCCGTCGCTGCCGTGACAGGCGGCGCAGGCGGCGACCTTGCCTTCCCCGGCGGCGGGATCGCCGGCGGCCTGGGCGTCCATGGCCAGGAGGGCGCCGCCCAGCAGGGCTACAGCGAGGAGTGACTTCATAACCAATCTCCTGAATGCATCTTTATTTGGTTGAAAAAGCCCGGTTCCTGCAGGAGCCAAACCAGGCGCATGACACCATCATGGCATCCGGCCGGCGGCCGGTGACTGACGTGAGTCAATTTCAGGCTAGATGGCGGCGGGCATTTAGCACAATCGGCTCAGATCCCCGCCCACCAACGGTAGCCACGATCTTCCCAGTAGCCACCTCGGCCACGGCCGAGGTGGGCGAAGCTTGCGACCAGTTCGATACGCATGACGTACTTGGCCATCTTGTAGCCCAGCTGACGTTCGGCGCGCAGGCGCAAGGGCGCGCCGTTGGCGACGGGCAGGTCGCCGCCGTTGAGCTCATAGGCCAGCAGGGTCTGCGGATGGTAGGCCTCGCGCAGGTCGAGGCTCTCGTAGTAGCGATCACCCCCGTGGTAGCGGTCGGCGCAGTGGAACACCACGAAACGCGCCTCGTCACGTACTCCCACCCGGGCCAGCACTTCGCCCAGCACCGCGCCGGTCCACTGGCCGATGCAGCTCCAGCCCTCGACGCAGTCGTGGCGGGTGATCTGGGTGCGGGCGGGCAGCGCCCGCAGGTCGTCGAGGGAGAAGGCCTGGGGGCGTTCGACCAGGCCCTGGACCTCGAGGCGCCAGTCGCGGAAGTCGTTGGCGGCCAGGCGCAGGTAGTCGACCTCCCGGGGCATGGTCGTGCCGTTGGCGCGGAAGGTCGGAGCGATGTCATCGGGGCCGTATTCCCGGGCCAGGGCCTCCCGGGAGGCCAGCAGGCGATGGGCCTGCTGGGTCAGGCCCTCGCTGGCGGAGAAGAGGCGCTGCATGGCGTCGCTGCGCGAGAGCCGGTCGCAGCCCGCCAGCATCAGCGTGCCGCCGGCCAGCAGGCCGCGGGTCAGGAATCGGCGGCGGCCGGGATCAGTGGGGTGCGTCATCGCGGGTCTCCTTTTGCGGAGGCAGGATATGGTCCGGAGGGAGGGCATAGCGCCCGGTGATCATCGAGCGCAGGTTGTTGCCGACGCCGGAGACCAGCACCAGCAGGACATGCACCACGAAGAAGGCCAGCAGCGTGGCGGCGGCGATGAAGTGCAGAGTCCGGGCGCTCTGCCGGCCCCCGAAGAGATCCAGCAGCCAGGGCCAGGCGGCATCCATTGTCGGCGACATGGTCAGCCCGGTGAGCACCACCAGCGGGGCGACGACGAACAGCACCAGCAGGTAGGCCAGCTTCTGCAGCAGGTTGTAGTGGCGTGCCTCCTCGCCCCGCGGAAAGCGCAGCCGCAGATGCTTGCCGATGACGTGGCCGATGCGTGACCACTCGTGGCGTCGCGGCAGCAGGCGCCGTCGCAGCTGGCCGCTGGCCACCAGATAGAGCAGGTAGGCGGCGAGGAGCGGGGCGAAGAGCCAGCCGGCGAGGAAGTGCCACTGGCGCCCCATGGCCAGCCAGCGGGGGCCTGGCAGCGTCGCCCAGGCGGGGAAGGCACGACGCTCGCGATCGGTGCCTGGCCCCGAGACGCCCAGCACGCCGGTGGTGTCGAAGCGGAAGTCGCCGATACGGGTGATGCCGCGTAGCGAGCCGTCCTCGTCGCGCATGGCGCCGATCGACAGCGACGGGGCCTCGAAGGTGGAATCCTTGCCCCAGTACAGGGCCGGATGGGCATTGAAGATCTGCAGGCCGCTCATCAGCAGGATCGCCAGGCAGACGACGTTGATCCAGTGCCAGAATCGGGTAAATGCCGAGTGACGCTTGATCACCGTCGGCCGGCGAGCGTTGGGTGTGGTGCCGAGGAGTCGCATGGGAGGGACCCTCCATAAGTGAGGCGGGAAGCATGACCGGCCGGAAGTCGATCCGGCCGGTCAGGGGGCGGCGAGCCTCACATCTCGTCGTCGTCTTCCATCATCGAGTCCTCTTCCTCCATCATTCCGTCGCCGCCTTCCATCATCGAGTCCTCATCCTCCATCATCATCGCGTCGTCGTTTTCCGATGACATGGCATCGCCGGCCATGGCGTCACCTTCGCCCATGGCGTCACCGGCCATGGCATCCTGCTCCATGCCTCCACCCTCCGACATGGCCTCCTCGTGGTTGTCCGCCAGGGCAGCGGTCGGCAGCAGCAGGGCGCCGAGCAGGATGGCAAACAGGGCAGTCCTGGAATGGGTCGGCTTGAACATCTCGCACCTCCAGTGGTGGTCTGGCCGCCGGCGGAATGCCGTGACGGCACCTGTCACGCTAGCCAGCCCCGGTGGGCGATTCATCACGAAATCATCACGGGCGGGATGCGGTTGAGAGGGTTTCGTGATGCAGCCACCGGGCGGTGGTTCTAGAGTAGAGACCGAACCCGTCGTCGGAGTCCGTTCCCATGCCCTGCCGGATCCTCTGCGTCGAGGACAACCCCGAGATCGGCAAGCTGCTCAGCGAGCGCCTCGCCGAGGCCGGGCATCGCTGTGACTGGGTCACCGATGGCGAGGCGGCCCTGGCGGCCCTGGAGGGCGCGACGCCGGGCAGTGCCTATGACCTGGTGATGCTGGACCTGATGCTGCCGGGCATCGACGGCCTGGAGGTGTGTCGCCGGCTGCGGCGTCGCGACAGCCGGACGCCGGTGCTGATGGTGACGGCCAAGGCCGCGATCCGTGATGTGGTGGTCGGGCTCGAGCTCGGGGCCGACGACTACGTCACCAAGCCCTTCCACATGCCGATCCTGATGGCCAGGGTCCAGGCCCTGCTGCGCCGCGGGCAGCGCCAGGCGGAGGGAGAGGACGGTATCGTCGAGACGGCGCCGCTGGTCTGTGGGGCGCTGGTCATCGATGCCGACCAGCACCGGGTCACCCTCGGCGGGCAGCCGGTGCAGCTCACCGGCAAGGAGTTCGCGCTGCTCTCGCTGTTCGCCCGTCATCCCGGCCATGGCTTTACTCGCGGTGAGCTGCTCGACCGGATCTGGGGAGAGGAATTCGACGGCTATGACCATACCGTGAACACCCATATCAACCGACTGCGCAAGAAGATCGAGGCCGATCCGGCGCGGCCGCGCTACATCCAGACCGTCTGGGGCGTGGGCTATCGCTTCCTCGGCCCCTCCCCGGCCGGGGAGGATGACGAGGCATGAGCGCCTTGCTGCGGCGCCTCGGACGCCTGGTTCACAGCCTCTATGCGCGTATCGCCGTGGTCTATCTGACCAGCCTGCTGCTGCTGTCGGTGGCCGCCGCCTGGATCGCCATCAGCCAGTTCGACCAGCTGGAACGCGAGTTCCTGCAGCGCCAGGAGATCGACCTCGCCGACAACCTCGCGCGCGTCATGCGGCCGGGGCTCGACGCCGGGGCCGACAGTGACGCCGCCCGCGAGATCGCCCGGCACATCGCCTCGATCAACCCCTCGCTGTCGCTGTACGTGCTCGACGCCGAGGGAGCGGTGATCGCCGACTTCACCGAGTCGGCCTGTGGCCTGGGGGGGCGGGTGGAGCGCGACTCGCTGGAGGCCCTGCTCGGCGAGGACCCCATGCTGCCGGTGCTGGCCGCCTCGCCCTGCGGAGGGCGGCCCGGGATCTTTTCCGTGGCGCGGATCGTCCATGGTGAGGGGCAGCGTCCCGGCTACCTGTATGTCGATCTCACCAGTGCCAGCCGCGCCTCGATGGTGGCCATGCTGCGCACCAGCTCGATCACCCGCACCCTGGTTGCGGCCGGCCTGCTGGCGCTGCTGATCTCCGGCATCTTCGGCCTGGTCTGGTTCGCCCTGCTGACCCGGCGGTTCTCGCAGCTGACCACGGCGGTGCAACGCTTCGCCGAGGGCGACTATGGCGAGCGGGTCGCCGTGCCGCGGGACGACGAGATCGGCCGTCTGGCGGGGGCCTTCAACGACATGGCGGGCACCATCGAGGCCCAGCTCGCGGCCCTGCGGGAGACCGATCGTCAGCGCCGCGAGCTGGTGGCCAACCTGTCCCATGACTTTCGCACTCCGCTGACCTCGCTGCGCGGCTACGCCGAGCAGCTGCTGGAGCGTGACGAGGTGTCCCCCGGGGAGCGGAAGCGGGCGCTGGGCGCGATCCTCGACAATGCCGATCGCCTGACGCGCCTGGCCGAGCAGCTGTCGACCCAGGCTCGGCTGGATGCCCATGACAGGCCGCTGGCGTGCGAGCCGTTCTCGCTGGCGGAGCTCGCCCACGACATCGTCGGCAAGTTCCAGCCTCAGGCCGGCAAGCTGGGGGTCTCGCTCCAGGTGGTCGGGGATCCCTCGCTGCCCTGGGTCGAGGCGGACCTCGGCCTGATCGATCGCGCCCTGTCGAACCTCGTCGAGAATGCCCTGCACGCGACCCCCGCCGGGGGCTGGGTCCGGCTCGAGCTCGACCAGGCGCGGGAGGGCGTCAGGCTGGCGGTCGTCGACAACGGGATCGGCATCGCGGCCGGGGAGGTGCCGCTGGTGACGCAGCGGTTCTATCGCACCCGGGGCAGCCAGGCGCGGGGCGAGGGCTCTGGGCTGGGTCTGTCCATCGTACGCGAGATCTGCGAGCGGCACGGCATGACGCTGTCCATCGACAGCCGCCAGGGGGTGGGCACCCGGGTCAGCCTGCTGCTGCCCTATGCCTCGGGGCGAGGGGCCTGAGGCGGGGCGATCGGCGAGGTCGCGTCCTCGAGGTGCAGCAGTTGCACCAGCCCGGGACGCTGCGGGCCGAGGAGGTCGGCCAGGGTGTACTGGTCGAGCACGGCGAGGAAGGCGGCGAGCGCCTCGGCCAGGATCGGCTTGAGCCGGCAGGCGGGCGTGATCACGCATTCGTTTTCGTCGCCGAAGCACTCCACCAGGCTCAGGTCTCGTTCGGTGTCGCGCACCAGCTCGCCCAGCCGGATCGTCTCAGGGTCGCGCTTGAGCAGCAGGCCGCCGTTCTTGCCACGGATGGCGGTGATGTAGCCCTGATGGTTGAGGTCCTGCACCACCTTCATCAGGTGGTTGCGGGAGATATCGAAACGCTCGGCGATCTCGGTGATGGTCGAGCGCTGCTCGCCCTTGATGGCCAGGTAGATCAGCACGCGCAGCGAGTAGTCGGTGAATCGGGTCAGATGCATGGGAGTCCCGGCGCGTCGGACGCCTCGCAAGGCGTGGTGAGTAAACCAACGATACTAACATCATGCCGTTGAGGTTTGATTCGTGACTGTGGCATTCGGTCGTGTGGCAGTCGTATGACAAGGCCGCCTTGTAAGATGTAATTTTTATGCATGTTAAAGAATCCTGCCAATGATCCAGGGCAAGCCGACGGCCCGCGACGGCTGGATCGGCGTCCTGCCTGGGCGCTGTTCTTTCCCCTCGCCGCCCTGCATGCGGCGCTGGCGGTGCCGTTCTCGCTGGCGGCGATGTTCGGTGGGCTGCCGGCCCTGGCAACGCCAGCGGCCCACGGTCGTGAACTGTTGTTCGGCTTTGCCCTGGCGGTGATGGCGGGCTATCTGCTGGGCCCCCTGCCGCCTCGCCGTCTGGCCCTCCTGGCGGGATTGTGGCTGGTCGGGCGTCTCGGTGGGCTGGCGGGCGATCCGGCCTGGCCCATGCTGCTGGCCGATGCCGCCTTTGCCCTGCTGCTGGCTGCCCGGCTGGTCCCGCGCTTCCTGGCGGCCAAGAAATGGCGCAACCGCCTGCTCTCGCCGCTGCTCGGTCTGCTCTGCCTGCTGGCGGTGGCCAGCCTGGTAGTGCGCCTGGCCTTCCCGGGCCTGGCCTCGCCCCTGCTCCATCAGGGGGTGCTCTGGGTGCTGCTGCTCATGGCCTTCATGGGCGGACGGGTGATAGCCCCGGCGGTGAACGGCCACCGGATGGCGCGCCACCGGGTGGCCGGGGTCGGTGTCCAGCCGCGGGTCGAGGCGGCCCTGATCGGCCTGCTGGTCGCCGCCGGGCTCCTGGCGATCCGGCCGCTGCTGTGGCCGGTCGCCGGCGTGATGCTGGCGCTGGCGGGGGCGGTGATCCTGGTGCGGCTCTGGCGCTGGGCGCCCTGGCGGCTTCGGGGTCGGCCGGACCTGCTCGGCCTGCTGCTTGGCTATGCCTGGCTGGGCGTGGGGGCCCTGCTGGTGGCGGGCGATCTCCTGGCGGGGAACTCGCCGTCGGGCCGGCTCCATGCGGTCACCGTGGGAGCGCTCGGCACCCTGGCCAGCGGCATCATGCTGCGCCAGGCGATCCTGAGGGCCAAGGGTCGCCCCGGGGAGGAGCATTGGCTGCCGTGGCTGGCCGTGCTCTTCAGCCTGGCGGCGGGGCTGCGCCTCGCGTTCCCCCTGGCCGGCCCGCCGGTGCTGTGGGGTTCGGCGGGGTGCTGGAGCCTGGCCTGGCTGCTGGTGGCGTGGCGACTCCTGCACTGGCGGCGTCGGGGGACCGCCGCTGCCATGCCGTCTCCGGTCTCGACTTGACCTGGGTCAGCTACCTCTTGAAGGGTACCGACGGGTCCGGTCGCGGCTGGCATAATTCGCCCCATCGGTGACGGCCCCGGCCGCCGCCTTACGGTTCAAGAGGCTCGATTCGATCATGCAAGACACCCTGCCGTTCATCCGCTCCCTGGTCGAGAAGTACGATCGCCCCGGTCCGCGCTATACCTCCTATCCCACGGCGCCGCAGTTCCAGGCGGCCTTCGCCGAGGACGACTACCGGGCCGCCGCCGAGCGCAGCAACCGGGCCGAGACGCCCAAGCCGCTGTCGGCCTACGTGCACATCCCCTTCTGCGAGAGCCTCTGCTACTACTGCGCCTGCAACAAGATCATCACCCACAACCGTGAGCGGGCGGCGGAGTACCTCGCCTGGCTCAAGCGGGAGATCGAGCTCCAGGGGGCGCTGTTCGACGAGTCGCGCCGCATGACGCAGCTTCACCTGGGCGGCGGCACCCCGACCTACCTGAGCAACGACCAGCTCGGCGAGCTGATGGCGGCCCTCGACGAGGCCTTCCACTTCGCCGAGCCCGAGGCGCGGGAGTTCTCCCTGGAGGTGGACCCGCGCACCGTGACCCCCGAGCAGATCCACGAGCTGCGAGCGCTGGGCTTCAATCGCCTGAGCTTCGGCGTGCAGGACTTCGACCCGCGGGTCCAGGAGGCGGTCAACCGGGTGCAGAGCGAGGCCCAGGTGGTGGCGCTGGTGGCGGCGGCCCGCGAGGCCGGCTTCCAGTCGGTGAGCGTCGACCTGATCTACGGCCTGCCGCTGCAGACCGTGGCGAGCTTCGACGAGACCCTGACCAAGATCATCGCCCTGCGCCCGGACCGCATCGCCACCTACAGCTATGCCCACCTGCCGGAGCTGTTCAAGGCCCAGCGGCTGATCCGTCCCGAGGACATGCCGCCGCCGGAGCGCAAGGTCGAGCTGCTGGAGCTGATCATCCGCCGCCTGACCGCGGCGGGTTATGTCTACATCGGCATGGACCACTTCGCCCTGCCCGAGGACGAGCTCTCGCTGGCCCGCGAGAACGGCACCCTGCAGCGCAACTTCCAGGGCTACTCCACGCATGCCGACTGCGACCTGATCGGCCTGGGCAATACCGCCATCGGCAAGGTGGGCGACACCTACAGCCAGAACGTCAAGGAGACCGCCCAGTACCAGGCGCGCCTCGAGGCGGGCCGGCTGCCGGTGATGCGCGGCTACCGCCTCAACGCCGACGACCGGCTGCGTCGGGACGTGATCAACGCCCTGATGTGCCACGGACGCATCGACGTCGCCGAGATCGAGGCGGCCCATGGCATCGACTTCCGCGAGACCTTCGCCGATGCCCTCGAGGAACTCGAGGAGATGGCGGACGACGGCCTGCTGGCGATCTCCGACACCGCTATCGAGGTGCGCCCCGCCGGGCGGCTGATGATGCGCAACGCCGCCATGGCCTTCGATGCCTACCTGAGCCACAGCCCGGGACGCTACTCCCGTACCGTCTGACGCCCCCTCCCGGCCACGAGCCCCGGCATGGCGCCCTTCGCGGGCGCCGTGACATTTTTTGCACATCTTGTGCTTGAGACCGGGCAATGGTCTATATATGGTATGAAGCCGACGCCGTCCCCGGTCCGGGTACCGCCTTGACGCATGTCAGTGCAGGCGGGTTAGATGGCCCCTAGGATGAGCGATCCGGCGGCCTAGCCGCGTCGACGTCATCAGGAGAGCCTTCATGACCCTGCCCCTTCCGTCACTGTCGCTTGCGCGCCCGCCCGCCCCGGGGCGTCTCATCCGCATTCTGGATCCTCGCGTCCCCCTGGCCGTCAAGCGCCGCCTGGTGGAGCCGGTGTTCAACCGCACCTTCGCCGAGCCGCTCGCGGAGGGCGAGTTCGACGCCCTGGAGGATCGCCGTATCAGCCTGGCCATCGAGGACCTCGGCGTGGTCCTGACGCTGGGCCTCGAGCACCGGCGCCTGGTCCTCTGCCGGGAGCCCGGTGAGGCGACCATCCGCGGCGGCTGGCGCGAGTTCCTCTGCCTGGCCACCCGGCGCGAGGATCCCGATAGCCTGTTCTTCCAGCGTCGCCTGCTGATCGAGGGCGACACTGAGCTTGGCCTGATGGTCAAGAACCTGCTCGACGGGCGCGAGGAGGGCCTGGCCCAGGGCCGCCTCGGCGCATGGCTGGTGCGCCTCGAGCGCCTGGCCGCCCGCGGACGCTGACCGCGTCGATCATCGATACCGTGACACCGACCACAACGCTCTGGAGACCCCCGCATGAGCACATCCGCCAAGGCCGTCAAGACCTCCAGTGAGGTGCCCCTGCAGTCGCCCTCCCGCGACATCTGGGATTCCAAGTATCGCCTCAAGGATCGTCACGGCCACCCCGTGGACGAGGACGTCACCGCCACCTGGGACCGCGTCGCGCGTGCCCTGGCGGAGGTTGAGGGCGACAAGGCCAAGGAGTGGCTGCCGAGGTTCCGCTGGGCCCTGGAGAATGGCGCCATCCCGGCCGGGCGGATCATGTCCAACGCGGGGGCCGAGGCCTACAAGCCGGCGGTGAGCCTGATCAACTGCACCGTGTCGCGCACAATCCGCGACTCCATGCACGACATCCTCGACTCGGTGGTGGATGCCGGCATGACCCTCAAGGCGGGCTGCGGCATCGGCTACGAGTTCTCCACCCTGCGCCACAAGGGCGCCTTCGTGTTCGGCGCCGGGGCCGGGACCAACGGCCCCCTGGCGTTCATGGATATCTACGACAAGATGTGCTTCACGGTGGCCTCGGCGGGCGGTCGTCGCGGCGCCCAGATGGGCACCTTCGACGTCGGCCATCCCGACGTGCGCCAGTTCATCGAGGCCAAGCGCGAGGCGGGGCGCCTGCGCCAGTTCAACCTGAGCCTGCTGATCACCGACGAGTTCATGGAGGCGGTGAAGAACGACACCGACTGGCCCCTGGCCTTCCCCCTCCACGAGGGCGAGAAGGACGACGTCGAGGAGAGCGAGCTGATCTACCGCGACTGGCCGGTGGTCGAGGAGGGATACACGGTGGACGACGAGGGCCGCGTGGCCTGCCGCATCGTCGAGGTGATCCGTGCCCGCGAGCTGTGGGACACCATCATGTCGTCGACCTACGACTTCGCCGAGCCGGGCTTCATCCTGATCGACCAGGTCAACCGCATGAACAACAACTGGTTCTGCGAGGAGATCCGGGCGACCAACCCCTGCGGCGAGCAGCCGCTGCCGCCGGAGGGCGCCTGCCTGCTCGGCTCGGTGAACCTGACCCGCTTCGTCATCGACCCCTTCGGCAAGGCGCCGCGCTTCGACTGGGAGCGCTACCGCCAGGTGGTGGCGATCTTCACCCGCATGCTCGACAACGTGGTGGAGATCAGCGGCCTGCCGCTGCCCGGCCAGCGCCGCGAGATCGAGGCCAAGCGTCGCCACGGCATGGGCTTCCTGGGGCTGGGCTCCACCCTGACCATGCTCAAGATTCCCTATGGCTCACCGGAGTCGCTGGCCTTCACCGAGGAGGTGAGCCGCAACCTGGCCCTGGAGGGCTGGAAGCAGGCCCTCGAGCTCTCCCGCGAGAAGGGCGTGGCCCCGGCGCTGGCCGAGGACTACGAGATCACCCCGCGGATGATGCGCGAGCGCCCCGAGCTCAAGCAGGACGGCTACGAGGTGGGCGACAAGGTGCCGGGCCGCATCCTACACGCCCGCTACAGCCGCTACATGCAGAAGGTCGCCGAGGTGGAGCCGGAACTGGTGGCGCAGCTCGCCGAGCACGGTGCGCGCTTCACCCACCACAGCTCGATCGCCCCCACGGGCACCATCTCCCTGTCGCTGGGCAACAACGCCTCCAACGGCATCGAGCCGTCGTTCTCGCACCGCTACTTCCGCAACGTCATCCAGTCGGGCAAGAAGACCAAGGAGCAGGTCGAGGTGGTCTCCTTCGAACTGGCTGCCTACCGCCACTTCATCGCCGCCGACGCCGTGGAGAGCGACCTGCCCGACTACTTCATCACCGCCGACGCGGTGAGCCCGAAGCAGCACGTGGCGGTGCAGGCGGCGGCCCAGGTGTGGGTCGACTCGGCGATCTCCAAGACGGTCAACGTGCCCACCGAGTTCCCCTTCGAGGAGTTCAAGGGCCTCTACCTGGACGCCTACGCCAGCAAGCTCAAGGGCTGCACCACCTTCCGCTTCAACCCCGAGGCCTTCCAGGGCGTGCTGGTGCGCGAGGACGACCTCAAGAACACCACCTACGTCTTCGAGCTGGAGAACGGCGAGACCGTCGAGCTGGCCGGCGACGAGAAGGTCATCTACGACGGCGAGGAGCACAATGCGGCGAACCTCTATGACGCGCTCAAGGAGGGGACCTATGGCAAGTGGTAAGCGGCCGGTCCGTCATCCCCGCGTCAACGAACAACCGAGTGAAGGAGCCCGCTGATGGCCGTCGAGATCAATTCCAAGATCGTTTCCTATAGCGTCAAGAAGGCGGTGGAAGAGCCGCCGCTGCCCGAGGAGAACCCGCTCACGGTGCGCATTCCCTCGCGCCCCGAGGGCACCCTGGAGGCCGTGTCGGAGAAGATCTCCTACGTCGGGGCCGAGGGCCGCAAGAAGGTCTACCTGCTGGTCTCCTTCATGCCCGTGGAAGGCGTGCTCAACGGCAAGCGGGTGGTGATCGAGCGTCCAGTGGAGTTCTTCTTCCCCTCGGGCCAGCTCTCCAGCGAGCACCAGTGGATCACCGCGACCATGCGCAGCCTGTCGCTGGCCGCCCGGGGCGGCTACGTCACCCAGGCGGTCGCCGACCTGCGCAAGGTGGCCTGGGACAAGGGCCTGGTACGCTGCGGCATGAACCGCTGGGGCAAGCCGATGTTCCATGACTCCGAGGTGGCGGCCATCGCCTGGTCGATCCAGCAGATCCTCTTTCGCCGCGGTTTCCTGGACCAGGACGGCAACCAGGTGCCGGTGGAGGAGCTGGTCACCCGCTATGCCCAGCGCCTGGCGAACGGCCATCCCTGGCACCCGCCCACGGCGGAGGAGATCGAGCAGGCCGAGCGCAAGGCTCAGGACCAGAGCGGCGGCGGCCCCTCCGTGGTCGGCCACTGCCCCGAGTGCAACGGCGAGCTGATCATGATGGACGGCTGCCCCACCTGCTACTCCGGGTGCGGCTGGTCCAAGTGCGGCTGACAGCGGCGCGATGGATGGTGCACCGCTGACCGTCAGCCGTTAGAACGCAACGCCCCGGGTCACGAGAGTGGCCCGGGGCGTTATTGCTCCATGCGTTGTTGCGGGATGAGTAGTGGCTCAATGCTCAGTGGGCACTGGCAAGACCCGCGACCACGTTGTGCACCTCCTCGAGGTAGTGCACATAGTCCACGTAATGAGCGACGAACTCCCGGCCCAGCTCGGTGCTTTCGTCGGCCCGCTGCCTTGCCGCGAGGGTAGCCTCGAAGCGCGAGCGGGCCTGCTGTTCGAACTGCTCGACCACCCGCGCCAGGAAGGCATCGATCTCACCCTCTTCCAGCGCGCGATCGGCCGCCCGAACGGCTGGGTCAATGGCTCCTGCCGGCTTGATCCCGGTGAAGGGGGCGCCTTCCGAGGCACGGTGAATCTCCACCAGAGTGGCAAAGAACTGCTGATCGGCCAGTTCCCGGGCGTCGTCGCCGAGCTCCCGGTCCTCCAGTGTCTTGTCGAAGGTCTCTGCCAGGGCGGCTTCGTCCGAGGCCGGCACCCATTTCAGTATCGGTGTGATATCGCCCGAGTCGAGGGCCTTCTGCGCTTCCGTGATCAACGGGCCGTCCATGGCGTCGCAGTGGGCGAGCGCCGGCGTCGCCAGTGATAGGGCAAGGGCGGAGGCGGTGATGATGGCCAGCAGGTGCTTGCGAAGGGACAGTGTCATGACGTCATGCTCCAGAGTCGTGGATGAGTCAGCCGATCTGCATGTCGACTGTATTTCCATGGTAGGGAGCCGCGCCGCACGGGTCGTTCGATCACGCATAGTCGAACTCAGGAAAAAACCTTTCTTATCAGCCTGTTGAAGGTTCTATCGTGGGATTCGCAATATCGAACGCCGAGGGGGAAGGTTGATGGCCGGTCGTGGTGTCAGTGGCGGGCGCGATAAGCGCTGGGGGTCATGCCGGTGGCCCTCTTGAAGGCCGTGTTGAACACCGACTTGGAGTTGAAGCCCGAATCGTACATCACCTGCAGAATGGTGGCGCTGGCATCGGCCTCCTGCAGTCGCTGGCGAGCCTCGGCGATGCGGTAGTCGCTGACGAATTCGAAGAAGCTCTTCTCGAGCCCCCGATTGATGGTGCGTGACAGTTCTCGTGCAGGCACACCGAGCTGGCGTGCCAGCTGTGCCACGGAAAGGTTGGCATCCAGGTAGGGCTTGGCCTCGGTCATGTGGGTCGCGAGGCGACGCAGAAGCTCATCATCCACGTCTTCCTCTGGTGCGTCCGGGTCGCCGTCGCTCTGGGCGAGGCGTGCTTCCTCGGCGCTCAGCCCCGAGAAGATGATGGGCTGGCGCAGGGCGTGAATGATCAGATAGTTGATGAACAGGAAGCCGGTCACGGCACCGATGGCGGAGACCCACTGGGCGCTGGCATTGCTCTTGAAGACATGCGCGGCGAGGCAGTAGAGCAGGCTGAGGGTCCAGACGAAGGCGTAGCCGATCAGTAGCGTGCGTAGCCAGGCCAGCTGCTTGTTCTCCGGGTTCGAGAAGAGCTGGCGCACCGTGGTGCCGAAGCGGCCGAGGGCGCGAATGGTGGCCCAGAGGTAGCCCAGGAACACCAGGTGGATGGCCGCGGCCAGCAGGGGAGAGGTCAGCACGCCCGGATGGTCACGGCTCATCAGTATCTGGAGCTTCACCTCGCCGGGCTGCAGGTAGTACTCCACCAGGAAGATGGCCGAGACCACCCAGAACAGCAGGGTATGGATGGCGTGTCCGGGGACGAGGCGGAACTCCCGGTACATGAGTGACTGGGCATAGAGATAGAGCAGGCCCGCCTGGAGCAGGCCCACCAGGGTACCCAGATAGGCCAGGTTCGGGTGCCGCAGGGCGACTCCGGTGGAATAGAGGAAGACCTCGCCGAGGCCGGCCGCGAAGGCGAGGAGGCTGGCCGCCAGCAGGCGGTTGCTGACCTGTCGAAAGGTCTCGGGCAGCAGCAGGAAGGCGGCCAGGGCCAAGGACTGCAGGATGCTGGTGGCCAGCAGGATATCGGCAAGCGTCAGATACATGGCAGAGCCCCGTCTTCAGCCTGCGGATTCAGTGGCGCAGGACCGGCCCGGTCATGACGCGGGCATTCCACGAGTGTTGTCCATGCCGGGCCGGCCGTGCCAGTAGCCGTCGCAGAGTTCGGCCTCCACCAGCGCCAGCGGGTCGGGGGCGGGCAGCGCGCCGCGCCGGGCCGCATCGAAGGCGGTGACCACCTCGGCCATGCCCACGGGGCGTGGGCTCAGTCGGGCGATCCCGACGCCCATCTCGGCCATGCCCGGGATCTCGTGGCGCAGGTCCTGGCAGGCGCCGGAGAGGGTCTGGATGCCGTTCAGGGTGAACACCTGCCGGGACTCCTGGGAGCGCAGGGCGAGACCTTCTGGATGCTTCTGGCAGACGAACCGGCAGCGGTCCTTGGGCTTCTGATAGCGCCGCGCGGTGAAGCATCGGGACGACCAGGCCAGCGGCAGGTGGCCATAGGCGAACACCTCGCAGAGGGCGTCGAGACCTTGGTCACGGCAGTCTGCCAGCAGCCGGGCCAAGTCGTCCTTTGACATCTCCACCGGCGCCTGCCAGCGCTGCATGCCGGCTCGGGCCAGCACGGCGAGGGAGGCCGGGTTGTAGAGGTTGAGTGCGGCGCCGGCCACGAACGGCAGGCCTGCCGCCGAGAGGCGCTGCACCGCGCTCTGGTCGTTGGCCTCGACCATGAACTCGCCGTTGTCGCACAGCTTGCGCAGGTCGCGCAGGTCGGCCTCGGACTCGATCAGGGTCTGGCTGGCGAGCACCACCTGCTTGCCGCTCTGGGCCAGCTCGCGGCCGATACCCATCCAGTCGTCGAGCTTCATGTCGCGTCGCCGCGAGCAGACCGTCTCGCCCAGGTGGACGATCTCCACGGGCCAGTCGGCGGCTTCGCGGTAGAAATCGGCGTAACGCTCGCGGGTCCAGTAGAAGAGCACCGGGCCCAGGGACAGCTGGAGCGTGGGGATGGCGTACATGGGCTCTCTCCTATTTCCAGCGGCGCTCATAGGCGCCCAGGGTGGTGGTGTGGCCCTCGGAGACCTCGCCGAGGCCGGCCATCCAGGCGGGATCGGCATGGAAGCGCCCGGGAGCGGACGCCAGGCGATCCAGGGCCTGGCGCCAGATGCCGGCGACCTTCGACACGTAGGCCGGGCTGCGCTGGCGCCCCTCGATCTTCACCGCGCTGATGCCGAGCTCGGCGAGTTCCGGCAGCAGCTCCAGGGTGTTGAGGCTGGTGGGCTCCTCGATGGCGTGGTAGGTCTCGCCCTCGACCTCGAAGCGCCCCTTGCACAGCGTGGGGTAGCCGGCATTCTCGCCTTCGCCGTAGCGGTCGATCAGCACGCCGTTGAGGCGTGACTCCAGGCCCTGCGGGGTCTCCTCCCAGCGCACGTGGGCCGCCGGGGAGCAGACGCCACGGGTGTTGGGCGATTCGCCGGTGAGGTAGGAGGAGAGGTAGCAGCGTCCCTCGGCCATGATGCACAGGCTGCCGAAGGCGAAGACCTCGAGCTCCACCGGGCTCTGTCCGGCCAGGTCGCGGACCTGGGTGATGGAGAGCACGCGGGGCAGCACGGCGCGCCTGATGCCGAACTGCTCGTGGTAGAAGCGCAGCGCCTCATGGCTGGTGGCCGAGCCCTGCACCGAGAGATGGCGGGCGAGCGCCGGATGGCGGCGGGCGGCGTAGTCGAGCAGGCCCATGTCGGCCATGATCAGGGCGTCGACGCCCAGCTCGGCGGCCTGGTCCACGGCGCGGGTCCACATCGCCCAGCCGTCGGGCTGCGGGTAGGTGTTGATGGCGCAGAACACCCGCCTGCCGCGGGCGTGGGCGTAGTCGATGCCCTCCCGGGCGCGCCTGTCGGTGAAGTTGAGGCCGGCGAACTGGCGTGCGTTGGTGGAGTTCTGGAAGCCGAAGTAGACGGCATCGGCCCCCTCGTCCACGGCACGCTTCAGGGCGGGCAGGTTGCCGGCGGGGCAGACGAGCTCCATGGCGAGTCTCCTCTCGGTGAAAACCCGACCATGCTAGTCGACTATTCGCGCCCCTCCCTTGATGCATGTCATGCGGGGTCGAGACAGCGCGGCCGGCCGTGTGCGCCTGGCCTAGGCTTCAGCGACACGGGCCATCCCGCGGGGGTCGCATGGACATCGAGCCGCTCTTCAATGCCAGCTTCGCGCGGGTGCTCGGCCATGAGGTCGAGGGGCGAGGCTTCTTCGAGGCCTTCTACGATCGCTTCCTCGCCGCCTCGCCAGAGGTCGCCGAGAAGTTCCGCCACACCGACATGGCGCGCCAGCAGGCGATGCTCAAGAAGGCCTTCTACCACCTGCTGGCCTTCTACGGCTCGAGCAACGCCGACTACTACCTGGACCTGGTGGCGATCAGCCATAGCCGCACCCACCTCGACATCCGCCCCGGGCTCTATGCGCTGTGGCTCGATGCGCTGGTCGCGACGGCGCGTCGCTTCGACGACCGCTTCGACGATGACGTCGAACTGGCCTGGCGGCTGGTGATGACGCCCGGCATCGTCTACGTCACCTTCTACTACGACCGGGTGGCCGGCCCGCCCGGGCCGCGTGTCCCGGACGCCTCCACGACGCCCGAGGCCGGCGATGACGGGACCTGAGATGATCAGGCCGCGTCGAGGGGGCGCGACGGCCCGAAGTGCTCGTAGTGGCGCCGCTCGGCCGGCACCCCCAGCGTGGTCAGGGCCCGGTCGATGGCCGTCATGAAGCCCTGGGGACCGACGAAGTAGCAGCGGGGTTCGCCCTCGGGCAGGTAGCGGGCCAGCAGGTCGCGGTCGACCCGCCCGATATGAACGGCGTCGTCGCCACGCTCGTGGACGCTCACGGCCCTCAGCCGCTGCGGGTGCTCGGCGGCCAGCGCCGCCACCTCGTCGCGGAAGGCATGATGCTCGGCGTCCAGGGCGGCGTGCAGGTAGACCACTCGCCGCCCCTGGGCCAGCGCCTGACGGGCGATCGGCAGCATGGGAGTCTGGCCGACGCCGCCGCTGGCCAGCAGCAGCGGCTCCTCGCCCTCCACCAGGGTCAGGTCGCCGGCCGGCGGCAGCAGTTCCAGGGTGTCGCCCACCGTCATGGCATCGTGCAGGTGTCGGCTGGCGATGCCGTGGGGCTCGCGCTTGACCGAGATCCGATAGCTCTCGCCGTTGGGCAGCGTCGAGAGGCTGAAGTGACGGTAGACCGGCTCGCCGTCGACGACCAGGCGCACGCCGATGTACTGGCCCGGCACGAAGTCGGCCACCGCCTCGCCGTCCTCGGGCGCGAGCACGAACGAGCGGATCACCACGCTCTCCTGGCGGGTGTCGGCGATGCGAAAGCGGCGCGTGCCGCGCCAGCCGCCGGGGCGCCGCTCGAACTCCCGGTAGCGATGGTCCTCCAGCTCGATCAGCAGGCCGGCGAGCTCCTCGTAGAGGCCGCTCCAGGCCGCGGCGATCTCCGGCGTCACCGCCTCGCCCAGCACCTCGGCGATGGCGGCCATCAGGCATTCGCCGACGATCGGATACTGGTCGGGACGGATATCCAGGGAGACGTGCTTGCCGACCACGGTGGCGAGGGTGTCGCGCGCCTTGTGCGGCTCCCGGCGCAGCTGGACATAGGCCAGCACCGCGCCGGCCAGCGCTCGGGGCTGACCGCCGCTGGCCTGGTGGGCCTGGTTGAACAGCGGCTTCACCTCGGGGTAGCGGTCGAACATCAGCGGGTAGAAGCAGCGGGTGATGGCGTCGAGGTGCTCGGCGACGAGCGGGGCGGTGGCCTCGATCAGGCGTTCCTGGTCTGGCGTCAGCATGGCAGGGCTCCGTGGACAGGGGGGTGTCTTTAAAGGTGCAAGTAAAATACCCCTTTGATGGCGCCGCCGACACCACCGCCGCTGACGCAAAATGTCGCAGGACCAGCGGCCCGCGCTCGCCTAGAGGAGCTAGAGCCCGATGCGATGGGCCCGGTCGGTGAAGAAGATGCCGCTGGGCGATTCGCTGTCGAGTTCCGCCAGCACCTCGAAGGTGCGGGTGTCGTAGACGGTGATCCGGTCGCTGTCCCGGGCCGAGACCCAGGCATGCTCCCCCTTGGGCGTGAATTCCATGTGCAGCACCGCCTCGCCCGGGGAGAGGGTGCGGATGACCTCCCGGGTCTCGGTATCGATCACCTGCACCACGTCGTTGTCGGGGTGGGCGAAGTTGACCCACACCTGGCGCTCGTCCGGGCGGCTCATCACGAAGACCGGCTGGCCGTGGACGGGGATGCGCCCCACCAGCGACCAGTCGTCGGTGTCGGCGACCAGCACCTCGTGTCGGCCCACCGCCGGCAGCCAGGCCTCGTCGCCGGCCATCGCCCAGCCCTCCAGGTGCGGCATCTTGTACACCGGCAGGCGCGCCTCGCCACGACCGTAGTCGGGCAGGATGCGCGTGACGCCCGCCTCCGGATGCCACAGGTCCAGCAGCGCCAGGCCGTCCTCGCCGAACAGCCCGGCGATGTAGTAGCGCCCGTCGGGGCCGATCAAGGCGTCGTAGGGCGAGTCGCCGATGTCGGGGAAGCGCGTCACCTCGGGCGTCTCGCCGTTCATGTCGATCATCCGTATCTCGCCCGCCTCGAACAGGCTGAAGACGAAGCGGTTCTGCGGCGCGTCCACCAGCCCCACCACCTTGGAGCGCACGGTCTCGCCGTGCTCGTCCCGGTAGGTGGCTGGAATGTCGGCCACCGGCGCGAGGGTCGCGCTGTCGAAGATCCGCACCCCGCCCGGTTCATAGTTGGCCACCGCCACCAGCGAGCCGTCCTGGGAGATGGCGCCGCCGATGCTGTTGCCGGACTGCATCACCCGGTGGGTGATCTCGCCGGTGAGCAGGTCGACCCGGGTGAGCCCCCCGTCGCGGCCGAAGACCAAGGCGTAGCGGGCGTCGCGGGAGAATTTCACCGAGGCATGGGACAGGTCGCCGAGCCCCTCGACGCGCTCGAGGATCCGGCGCTCGCTGGTGTCCACCACCGCCAGGCTGCCGGTGGCGCGCTCGACCACCACGCCGAGGTCGCCGGTGCCGTGCAGCGCGTCGGAGGGGGTGGCCTGGCAGCCGGCCAGCAGGGCGAGCAGCGAGACGGCGGCGAGAGACCGGCGAAGCGGCGGGAGATACCGGGTCTTGCCCATTCCTTGTGGGGTCATCGAGAAGGCTCACTCATCCAGGGGGTTGTCGTTCTGCAGCTGATCGGCGAGCCAGCGGGCATCCCGCTCGCTGAGCAGGCCCGCCCAGCCGGGCATGGCGGTGCCGGGAACGCCGCTGAGGATCAGCGCGGCCAGGCCGTCGCGGCTATAGGCGTTCATGCGCGACTCGGGCAGCGCCGGACCCAGCCCGCCGCGCAGGGTCATGCCGTGGCAGGAGCCGCAGTCCTGGTAGAGCAGGGTCTCGAGCTCGGCCTGTCGCGCCGGCGAAGGTTCCGCGTCGGCGAGGGCCTCGTCGGCGAGTGCCGCAACCGGCAGCCAGCAGAGGGCCAGCAGCAGGGAGTGGGGGGCGGGCAGTGGCATGGCGTCTCCTCCGGGCGGGGCTGGCCCCAGTCTCGTGGCAGGTGCTCCGTCGAGCCATGACGCGGGTCAAGGCGTCGCCCTGCCGGTCCCATCAAACATGATCCTCCCGGGCCCGCAACGCCCCTTTGGAGGTAGGCCCGGGCGCCGTTGACGCAGGTCAACCTTGCCGGGGAAAGCGGGCCGGGATCCATTAAAGATGCATGAATTATGCGCGTTATTGGGCCACGCTCAGGCCCAGGAAGGTCATCGATCGGCCGGTTCGATGCCGGTGGCCGTCCGTCGAACAACGATAACGCCATGGCCTGGCGACAGCGCATCCGAGGATCATGACAGAGGTGGAACGATGATGAAGAAACACTGGTATCTCAAGCCCCTGGCGGTGGCGGTGACCACCGTCGCCCTGGGGATCAGTGCGGCCCAGGCCCAGGATGGCCACAAGGATGTCGATAAGTCCAAGGCGGCCTACCAGGGCGCCGAGTCGGCCGTGGATCCCGGCTCCGCCAAGGTCGTGCGCACCCCCGGTGCCCCCGACCTGACCGAGGCGGAGTTCGAGAAGGCCAAGCAGATCTACTTCCAGCGCTGCGCGGGCTGCCACGGCGTGCTGCGCAAGGGGGCCACCGGCAAGCCGCTGACCACCGACATCACCCAGGAGCGGGGGCTCGAGTACCTCAAGGCCTTCATCACCTACGGCTCCGCGGCCGGCATGCCCAACTGGGGCACCTCCGGCGACCTCACCGCACAGGAGGTCGAGCTGATGGCCAAGTACGTCATGCACGAGCCGCCGGTGCCGCCGGAGTTCGGCATGCCGCAGATGCAGGAGGCCTGGGAGGTGAAGGTGGCCCCGGAGGACCGCCCCACCGAGCAGATGAACGACCTGGACCTCGAGAACCTCTTCTCGGTCACCCTGCGCGACGCCGGCCAGGTGGCCCTGATCGACGGGGGCACCAAGGAGATCGTCAAGGTCCTCGACACCGGCTACGCGGTGCACATCTCGCGCCTCTCCGCCTCCGGCCGCTACCTCTTCGTCATCGGTCGCGATGCCAAGGTCGACATGGTCGACCTGTGGATGGAGGAGCCGGGGATCGTCGCCACCATCAAGGTCGGCATGGAGGCCCGCTCCGTCGAGACCTCCAAGTACGAGGGCTACGAGGACAAGTATGCCATCGCCGGCGCCTACTGGCCGCCCCAGTACGTGATCATGGACGGCGAGACCCTGGAGCCGCTGAAGATCGTCAGCACCCGGGGGATGACCGTGGACACCCAGGAGTACCACCCCGAGCCCCGGGTCGCGGCCATCGTGGCCTCTCACCAGCACCCCGAGTTCATCGTCAACGTCAAGGAGACCGGCAAGGTCCAGCTGGTCAACTACGAGGACCTCGATGCCCTCTCCACCGTGGAGATCGACACCTCCCGCTTCCTCCACGACGGCGGCTGGGACGCCTCGGGTCGCTACTTCATGACCGCGGCCAACGAGTCCAACCAGATCGTGGTCATCGACGCCCAGGAACGTGAGCTCGAGGCCATCGTCGACGTGGGCAAGATTCCCCACCCGGGTCGCGGCGCCAACTTCGTCGACCCCGAGTTCGGGCCGGTGTGGGCCACCAGCCACCTGGGCGACCCCACCATCCAGCTGATCGGCACCGACCCGGAAGGCCACCCCGACAGCGCCTGGAAGGTGGTGCGCACCCTCGACGGCCAGGGCGGCGGCTCGCTGTTCATCAAGACCCACCCCGAGTCCGACAACCTCTACGTCGACACCGCCCTCAACCCGGGCGAGGCGATCAGCCAGAGCGTGGCGGTCTTCGATGTCAATGACCTGGAGGCCGGCTACGAGGTGCTGCCCATCGCCGATTGGGCGGACGTGGGCGAGGGGCCCAAGCGCGTCGTGCAGCCCGAGTACAACGAGGCCGGCGACGAGGTGTGGTTCTCGGTGTGGAACACCGCCGACAAGACCTCCGCGCTGGTGGTCGTGGACGACGAGACCCGCGAGCTGAAGAAGGTGATCAAGGACGAGCGCCTGGTCACCCCGACCGGCAAGTTCAACGTCCTCAACACCCAGCACGACATCTACTGAGCGGGAAGCGGCGGCGGGCCCTGCGGGGTCCGCCCGCCGTCCCCCGACCCAAGAGTGAGCTGTGCCGATGCATTGCCGACCCCAGCATGACCAGGTTCAAGCGCTCGATGCGCTGGACCGTCGCCTGATCGACGCCTACCAGCGCGGCCTGCCGGTCTGTACCCGACCCTTCGCGCGGATCGCCGAGCGCCTGGGTGCCGTCGAGGACGAGGTGATCGCGCGCCTTGGGCGCCTGCAGGCGCTGGGCGTGCTGAGCCGCGTGGGACCGGTCTTCGACCACGCCCGAGCCGGCGCCAGCCTGCTCGCCGCCGTGGCCGTGCCCGAGGTCGAGCGCGATGCCTTCGCAGAACTCATCAACGCCGCCCCCGGCGTTAACCACAACTACGCGAGGGAGCACGACTACAACCTGTGGTTCGTGATGACCGCCCCGGACGAGGCGAGCCTGGCGGCGCGGCTCGACCACCTGGAGCGCCAGCTGGGGCGGCCGATCCTGCGCCTTCCCATGCTGGAGGGCTTCCATATCGACCTGTCGTTTCCCATTCCCTGGGCCGAACTGGAGCGCGCATGAGCACCGCGACCCCGATATCCCCCGAGGCCGCCCGCCCGTCCGGCGAGCCGGAGGCCCACCGCCGGCTGCGCGCCCTGCTGGAGCGGGGCCTGCCGCTGACGCCCCGCCCCTGGCAGGCCCTGGCCGATCAGGCCGGCCTCGCCGAGGAGGAGGTGATGGCCTGCGTGCGTCGCTGGCAGGCCGAGGGGCTGATCAAGCGCCTCGGGCTGGTGGTCCGCCACCGTCGCCTCGGCCTCCAGGCCAACGCCATGGTGGTCTGGGACGTGCCGGACGAGCGCGTGGCCCTGGTGGGGCGGCGCCTGGCCCGGGAGGCCGCCGTGACGCTCTGCTACCGGCGCCCCCGCCGGCTGCCCGACTGGCCCTACAACCTCTTCTGCATGATCCACGGCGCCCGCCGCGAGCGCGTGCTCGCGACGCTCGAGTCGACCATCGCGCGTCTCGGCCTGGACGACATCCCGCACCGGGTGCTGTTCAGCACCCACGCCTATCGCCAGTGCGGCGGCCGGTATGTCCGGGAGCCCGACGCATGAGCCTGGCCGAGCTGGACGCCCTGGATCGTCGCCTGATCAATCGGCTGCAGGAGGGGCTGCCGCTCTCGCCCCGGCCCTTTGCCGCGGTGGCCGGGGAGCTGGGCGTCGCCGAGGACGCGCTGCTCGAGCGCCTCGCGCGCCTGCGGGCGTCCGGCGTGCTCAGCCGCTTCGGTCCCATGTACCACGCCGAGCGCCTGGGCGGTGGCCTGACCCTGGCGGCCCTGGCGGTGCCGGAGGCCGACTTCGAGCGGGTCAGCGAGGCGGTCAACGCCTTCCCCGAGGTGGCCCACAACTATCGCCGCGAGCACACGCTGAACATGTGGTTCGTGCTGGCCACCGAGACTCCCTCGCGGATCGCCGAGGTGATCGAGGCCATCGAGGCGGCCACCGGCCTGCCGGTCTACAACATGCCCAAGGAGGAGGAGTTCCATGTCCGTCTCCACCTGCCGGTCTAGGGAGGCCCCAGTCCGCGATGACCAGGGTCTCGACGCCCACGACCGCGCCATCGTGCTGGCCACCCAGGCCGGCCTGCCGCTGGTCCCCGACCCCTGGGGGGAGGTGGGCCAGCGGGTAGGCATGAGCGGCGAGGAGGTGCTCGAGCGCATGCGGGCGATGCACGAGCGCGGGGTGATCCGGCGCATCGCCGCGGTGCCCAACCACTATCGGCTGGGCTACGTGGCCAACGGCATGACCGTGTGGGACGTCGACGACGCCGAGATCGACCGGCTGGGCCGGGAGGTCGCCGCCATCGAGGGCGTCAGCCACTGCTACCGCCGACCGCGGCACCTTCCCCACTGGCCCTACAACCTCTTCGCCATGCTCCACGGGCGAAGTCGGGAGGAGGTCGAGCGCCAGGCCGCGGTGCTGCGCGAGCGCCTGGGCGAGGCCTGTCGTGACCACCGCATCCTCTACAGCTCGCGCATCCTCAAGAAGACCGGGCTGCGCCTGTCGCGCCGCGCCCCGCAAGAGTAACGAAGGCAGGAGAACGCCATGTTCCGCGTCACCCGCTACATCAAGTCGCTGATCGAGCCGGGGCCCGCCGGGCGGCTTGCCGGCCCGCCAGCCGGCAAGCCGCCCGGGCCGGTGGTCATCTGGAACCTGATCCGCCGCTGCAACCTGACCTGCAAGCACTGCTACACGACCTCGGCGGACATCGACTTCGCCGGGGAGCTCACCACCGCCGAGGCCCACGCGGTGCTCGATGACCTCCACGCCTTCCGGGTGCCGGCGCTGATCCTCTCCGGCGGCGAGCCGCTGATGCGCCCCGACATCTTCGAACTCTCGCGCCGGGCCCGCGAGCTCGGCCTCTATACCGGGCTCTCCACCAACGGCACCCTGATCACCGAGGCCAACATCGAAGAGATCGCCGACGTCGGCTACGACTACGTGGGCATCAGCATCGATGGCCTCGAGGCCACCCATGACGCCATCCGCCAGCGGAAGGGCGCCTTCCGCGAGTCGATGCACGCGGTGAAGCTGTGCAAGGCGCGGGGCATCAAGGTGGGACTGCGCTTCACCCTGACCCGCGAGAACGTCGAGCAGCTCGACGACATCCTGGCGCTGCTCGACGAGCACGACGTCGACAAGTTCTACCTCTCGCACCTCAACTACGGCGGCCGCGGCCGTCGCCACAGCAAGCAGGACGCCTGGCATCGCATGACCCGCGACGCCATGACCCGGCTGTTCGACCACTGCCGCCGTGAGCTCGAGCGCGGCATCGAGCGCGAGTACGTCACCGGCAACAACGACGCCGACGGGCCCTTCCTGCTGATGTGGGCCCACGAGCACTTCCCCGACCGGGCCGACGCCCTGGAGCGGCGCCTCACCCAGTGGGGCGGCAATGCCTCGGGCGAGCATATCGCCAACATCGACAACCTGGGCCACGTCCACCCGGACACCTTCTGGTGGGACCACGACCTGGGCAGCGTGCGGGAGACGCCCTTCTCCGAGATCTGGCGGGACACGCGTGATCCGCTGATGCAGGGCTTCCGGCAGCGGCCGCGGCCCCTGAAGGGGCGCTGCGCCGAGTGCCGATTCCTGTCGATCTGCAACGGCAACACCCGGGTACGGGCCTGGAAGGTCACCGGCGATCCCTGGGAGGAGGATCCCGGCTGCTACCTGACCAACCGGGAGATCGGGGTCGAGGAGGACGCCGCGCGCCGCATTGCTGCCCCCTACGAGGCCATCCCGGCCGTCGACATCCAGTAAGGCTTGCGAGGAGCTCCGCCATGCCGTCACGTCGCGTTTCCTATGACCTGGCCGAGGCCCCCCTGGCGCCCGGCGAGGTGGCCATCGTCGGCGCCGGGCCTGGCGACCCGGGCCTGCTGACCCTGCGGGCCCTGTCGCTACTCGAGCAGGCCGACTGCCTGGTCTTCGATCGCCTGGTCTCCCGGGAGGTCCTGGCCCTGGCGAGCCCCGGGGCCCGGCGCTTCTACGTGGGCAAGGCAGCGCGCTGCCATGCCCTGACCCAGGACGAGACCAACGCCCTGCTGGTGCGCCTGGCCCGGGAGGGGCGGCGGGTGGTGCGGCTCAAGGGCGGCGATCCCTACATCTTCGGTCGCGGCGGCGAGGAGGCCGAGGTGCTGATCGAGCACGGCATCCATTTCCGGGTGGTCCCGGGCATCACCTCCGCCCAGGGCTGCGCCGCCTACGGCGGCTTCCCGCTGACCCACCGTCACTATGCCCAGAGCGTCACCTTCGTCACCGGCCACTGCAAGGGCGACGGCGAGCTCGCCCTGGACTGGACCTCCCTGGCGGTGCCCCACCACACGGCGGTCTTCTACATGGGGCTGGCCAACGCCGAGCTGATCAGCCGGCAGCTGCAGGACCACGGCCTGCCCGCGGACCACCCCGTGGCCTTGGTGGAGCGCGGCACCACGCCCGAGCAGCGCCGGGTGACCACCTGCCTGGGGGAGCTGGTCGCGACCATCGACCGCGAGGGGCTGAAGCCGCCGACGCTGATCGTGGTGGGCGAGGTGGTGCGCCTGGCCGATACCCTGGCCCAGCCCGCCCCGGTCGAGGCCACCTTCATCGAGGGCGAGGCCCTGGAACTGGCGCGGGAGCGGATCGCCCTGTGAAACGCGTCACTTCCCCTCGGCGGTCCCTGCAGGCGCTGGCGGCGGCGGTGCTGGTCACGGTCATGGCGCCGGCCGGTGCCGACGACACTCGTGCCCTCTACCAGGCCCAGTGCGCGTCCTGCCATGGCGAGACGCGCCTCGGCGGCATCGGCCCGGCGCTGCTGCCGGGCAACCTCTCGCGGCTCACGCCCGAGGCGGCCGAGGCGGTGATCC
The DNA here is from genome assembly GCF_001886615.1 of Halomonas aestuarii. Taxonomy (NCBI): domain Bacteria; kingdom Pseudomonadati; phylum Pseudomonadota; class Gammaproteobacteria; order Oceanospirillales; family Halomonadaceae; genus Halomonas; species Halomonas aestuarii. Next base: position 1,565,490 of record NZ_CP018139.1, on the reverse strand, counting down.
GCGACGGTCGGGCGGCCAGCCAGATGCCGGCCTTCGGCGAGGTCCTCGACGACGCGGCGATCGCCTCCCTGGCCGAGTGGATCTACCGCCCTCCGGCGGTCGAGCCGCGATGGGACAAGGCGGACATCCTGGCGAGCCAGGTCGTCCCGCATCCCGACGGCAGCCTGCCCGACGCGCCGCGCTTCGATGCCGACCCGCTCAACCTCTTCATCGTGGTGGAGACCGGCGACCATCACGCCAGCCTGCTCGACGGCGACACCTTCGAGCGGATCCACCGCTTCGAGACCCGCTTCGCCCTGCACGGCGGGCCCAAGTACACCCCGGACGGGCGCTACGTCTTCTTCGGCTCCCGGGACGGCTGGATCACCAAGTACGACCTCTACAACCTCGAGGTGGTGGCCGAGGTGCGCGCCGGCATCAACATGCGCAACATCGCCGTCTCGGCCGACGGGCGCTACGTGATGGCCGCCAACTACCTGCCCCATACCCTGGTGCTCTTCGACGCCCACAACCTGGACCTGATGAAGGTCTACCCCGTAGTGGGTGAGGCGGGCGAGAGCTCCCGGGTCAGCGCCATCTATGCCGCGCCGCCCCGGGGCAGCTTCATCGCCGCGCTCAAGGATCTCGAGGAGGTCTGGGAGATCCCCTGGCCGCTGCCCACCGAGCCGGTGGTGTCCACCGGGCACATGGCGACGCCGCTGGCGCCGCGGCGATCCCACGACACGCCCAGCTTCCAGGTGCGCCGCATACCGGTGCCGGACTACCTGGACGACTTCTTCTTCGACCCGGACTACCGCCACGTGATCGGCGCCTCCCGGGGCGGCCAGGGCGGCATGGTGATCGACCTGGACAGCGGCGAGAAGGTGGCCGACCTGCCCCTGGAGGGCATGCCGCACCTCGGCTCGGGCATCACCTGGGAGCACGAGGGGCGCCGCGTCATGGCGCTGCCGCACCTCGCCAGGGCGGCGGTCTCGATCATCGACATGCAGGACTGGTCGCTGGTCAAGACCCTCGAGACCGACGGCCCCGGCTTCTTCATGCGCAGCCATGCCAACTCGCCCTATGCCTGGGTGGATGTCTTCTTCGGCCCGCACCGCGACCGGGTCCATGTGATCGACAAGGCCACCCTGGAGATCGTCGAGACGCTGACGCCTGAACCCGGCAAGACCGCCGCCCACGTGGAGTTCGACCGTTATGGCGAGAAGCTGCTGCTGAGCCTCTGGGAGGAGGACGGCGCGGTGATCGTCTACGACGCCGAGACCCTCGAGGAGGAGCAGCGCATACCCATGAGCAAGCCCTCCGGCAAGTACAACGTCTGGAACAAGACGCGCTACGAGGAGGGCACCAGCCACTGAGACGCTATAAGAAGTATTCTTGATACCTGTCATGGAAGTGGGGGGCGGGCGTGGCGCACAATGGATATATCCAAGCGTTTTCGTCGGGTATCGAGCCATGCCGTCCTCCCTCCCTTCCGACCCCTCCTCGCCGCTGTCGCGCCTGCCCGTGGCGAGACTGGCCTTCCGTCCCTTCTTCCTGCTGGCCGCGCTGTTCAGCGTGGTGGCGATGGTCGTCTGGCTGGCCTTCTGGCACGGCGACATCCTGCTGCGCCCCGTCGGCGGGCTGATGTTCTGGCACCAGCACGAGATGCTGTTCGGCTTTGCCGCCGCGGTGGTGGCCGGCTTCCTGCTCACCGCGGTGCAGAACTGGACGGGGCTGCCCAGCCTCAAGGGCGGGCCGCTGCTGGCCCTGGTCGGGGTCTGGCTGGCGGGGCGCCTGTCGATGGCCTTTCCGCTGGGGCTGCCGACCTGGCTGCCGATGCTCGTCGACCTGGCGTTCCTGCCGGCGGTGGCGTTCGTCATGGCCCGGCTGGTGATCGCCGCGAAGCGCTGGCGTAACCTGATCTTCCTGCCGGCCCTAGGCCTGCTGGTCATCGCCAACCTCGGCATGCACCTGGGCGTGATGCGCGGCGATGCCGCGCTGATTCGCCAGGCCGCCTACCTGGCGGTGCTGCTGGTCACCCTGCTGATGGTGGTGGTGGGCGGCCGGGTGATCGCCATGTTCACCGCCAACGGCCTGGGGCGCCCGCGGCCGGCGCCGCGTCCTGCCCTCGAGCGCCTGGCCCTGGGCAGTGTCATGGCCGTGGTGGCGGCCCAGCTGCTGGTGATGCTGGGCGTGACGCTGCCCGGCGTCCTGATGGCGGCCCTGATGGGGCTGGCCGCCCTGGCCAACGCCGTGCGCCTGGGCGGCTGGGGTGGCCTCCACGGCTGGCGCGAGCCGCTGCTCTGGGGCCTGCACGGCAGCTATGCCTTCATCCCCGTGGGCCTGGCGATGTGGGCCCTGGCAGCGCTGGGCGTGTTCCGGGTCGAGCTGGCCGTGCACGCCCTGACCATCGGCGGCATGGGGACCATGATGCTGGCGATGATGTCGCGGGTCTCGCTCGGCCACACCGCGCGCCCCATCCGCACCCTGCCGGGCATCGGCGTGGCGCTCGGCCTGATGCTCGCCGCCGCCGTGCTGCGCTCGCCGGTGCTGGCGCTCTTCCCGCAGGTCAGCCACTGGACCTACAGCATCGGCATCCTCTTCTGGTGCCTGGCCTACGGCATCTTCCTGTTCCACTATACGGGGCCCCTGCTGTCGCCCCGCGTGGATGGCAAGGATGGATGAGGACGGTCACCGACCCTGGCGCCGAGCACCATGGAACACTACGCCCTGATCAAGCAGCTTCACGTCACCGCCGCCACCCTGAGCCTGCTCCTCTTCGCGCTGCGGGCCTGGTGGTCGGTGCGCGAGGCGCCGATCCGCCGGGCCCGCTGGGTGAGGGTGCTGCCGCACCTGATCGACACCACCCTGCTGGCGCTGGGCGTGACGCTGATGGTGATGCTGTCGCTGTGGCCCCACCAGCACCCCTGGCTCGCGGCCAAGCTGATCGCGCTGCTGGGCTACATCGTCCTCGGGACGGTGGCGATCAAGCGTGGCCGAACCCCGGCGGTGCGCGGCACGGCGGCGCTGGCCGCGGTGGCGGTGTTCGCCTACATGGTCGGGGCGGCCATCCATCACAGCCCGCTCTCCTGGTGGGCCTAGTCTCCCGGTGGGGCTGGCCCCTCGTCGATCGTGGGGCGGGGGCGCGGCAACGGCCGAGGCCGCTGTCCTATACTGACTCGGCCACTCATCTTCAGAAGGACGATCTCATGTCAAATCAGGAACTTCCCTCCGGTGCCGGACAGGTGGCGGACGACTATCCCGAGGTCTGGGAGGCCTATGCGGCGCTGGGCAAGGCCTGTGCCGAGAGCGGCCCCCTGGACGCGCGGACCCGACGCCTGGTCAAGCTGGCCCTGGCCGTGGGCGCCCGCTCGGAGGGGGCGGTGCACTCCCATGTGCGTCGCGGCCTGGAGGAGGGCGAATCCGGTGAGGCCCTCAAGCAGGTGGCCATGCTGGCCATTCCTACCCTGGGCCTGCCCAGCGGCGTGGCGGCGCTCACCTGGATCGAGGACATCACCGACCCGTCATGAGGCGGCCTGTCCAGTCCAGGGGCGTACGGCGACGTTAATTCAGCGTTAATTTTGTGGTATGCGGCTTTGGTAGGGTGAAGTTCTGCGATTTCATGTCCCATCGCTATCACTTTATTCTCTACCGGAGTATCTGACCCCATGCGCAACAACAACAAGATGCTGATGACGCTGTCCCTCGCCACCCTGACACTGGGTGTGGCCGCCTCCGCCTCGGCGGCCACCCTGGACGAGGTCAAGGAGCGCGGTCAGGTGGTCTGTGGCGTGAGCACCGGCCTGCCGGGCTTCTCCACCCCCGATGACCAAGGCAACTGGGAAGGCCTCGACGTGGACGTCTGTCGTGGCGTGGCCGCCGCGGTGTTCGGTGACGCCTCGAAGATCCAGTTCGTGCCGCTGAACGCCAAGGAGCGATTCACCGCGCTGCAGTCGGGCGAGGTCGACCTGCTGTCACGCAACACCACCTGGACCGCCACCCGCGATACCACCCTGGGGGTCAACTTCACCGGCACCAGCTTCTATGACGGCCAGGGCTTCCTGGTCAAGAAGTCACTGGGCGTCGACAACGCCAAGCAGCTGAACGGCGCGGCCTTCTGCGTGCAGTCCGGCACCACCACCGAGCTCAACCTGGCCGACTACTTCCAGGCCCACGACATGACCTTCCAGCCGGTGGTCTTCGACACCTCCGACCAGACGGTGCGCGGCTTCGAGTCCGGTCGCTGTGACGTCCTCACCTCCGACACCTCCCAGCTCAACGCGCTGCGCATCAAGCTCGCCGATCCGTCGGGTGCCAAGGTGCTGCCCCAGGTGATTTCCAAGGAGCCGCTGGGCCCGGCGGTCCGCCAGGGTGACGACCAGTGGTTCAACGTCGTCAAGTGGTCGCTCTTCGCGATGATCAATGCCGAGGAGATGGGCATCACCAGCGAGAACGTCGACGAGATGAAGAACTCCGACAAGCCGGGCGTCGCACGCTTCATGGGCCAGGACGCTGACTTCGGCGAAGCCATGGGCCTGCCGGACGACTGGGCCTACAGCATCATCAGCGAGGTCGGCAACTACGCCGAGGTCTTCGAACACAACGTCGGCATGGACTCGCCGCTGGAGATCGAGCGGGGCATCAATGCCCTGTGGACCGATGGTGGCATCATGTACGCTCCGCCGATCCGCTAACCCCTCCACCGACCCCGCCCCCTCGAGGGCGGGGTCCGTCGTTGTGTCATCGCTAGTGGAGAGGACCTACCATGGCAACGCCTTCCTCGCCCCCGCCTCGCACGGAGAAACCGCCCTTCTGGCGTGATCCGGCGAAGCGGGCGCTGCTGTTTCAGGCGCTGATGCTGGCTGGCCTGTTCGCGGTCATCGGCTTCATCGTCAACAACACCCTGACCAACCTGGATGCCCGAGGCATCACCACCGGTTTCGGCTTCCTCGACAACACCGCCGGCTTCGGCATCGTCCAGAGCCTGATCGACTACACGCCCCAGAGCACCTACGGGCGCACCTTCCTGGTCGGGCTGCTCAACACCCTGCTGGTCTCGGCACTCGGCATCATGCTGGCCACGGTGCTCGGCTTTTTGATGGGCATCGCGCGACTCTCGCCCAACTGGCTGCTCTCCCGCCTGGCCTCCGCCTACGTCGAGATCTTTCGCAACATCCCGCTGCTGCTGCAGATCTTCTTCTGGTACTTCGCGGTGCTGCGTTCGCTGCCCTCGCCGCGCCAGAGCATGAGCATCGGCGAGGTCGCGTTCCTCAACGTGCGCGGCCTGGTGGTGCCCGACCCGGTGGGGGGGCCGGGCTTCGGCTGGACGCTGGTGGCGCTGGCCGTGGCGGTGGTCGCCTCCATCGTGCTGGTGCGCTTCAACCGCCGCCGCCATGAGGCCACCGGGGTCCGGCTGCCGGCCGGCTGGATCAGCCTCGGGCTGATCATCGGCCTGCCCGCCCTGGTGTTCGTCGGAAGCGGCATGCCGCTGACCTGGGATGTTCCGAAGCTCACCGGCTTCAACTTCTCGGGTGGCATCACCGTGCTGCCGGAGCTGCTGGCCCTGTGGCTGGCGCTGTCGATCTATACCGGCGCCTTCATCGCCGAGATCGTGCGCTCGGGCATCCAGGCGGTCTCCCATGGCCAGACCGAGGCCGCCCGGGCGCTGTCGCTCTCCGGCGGCATGACGCTGCGACTGGTGGTGATTCCCCAGGCGATGCGGGTGATCATCCCGCCCCTCACCAGCCAGTACCTCAACCTGATCAAGAACTCGTCCCTGGCGACCGCCATCGGCTATCCGGACCTGGTGTCCGTCTTCGCCGGCACCACGCTCAACCAGACCGGCCAGGCCATCGAGGTGATCATGATGACCATGGCGGTCTACCTGACCCTGAGCCTGCTGGTGTCGATGTTCATGAACTGGTTCAACGCGCGCATGGCGCTCGTGGAGCGATAGGTGACCAAGATGACAGTCAACAAGACACCTGTGGCCGCACGCTCGGCGCCCAAGCACAGCCTGGGACCCATCGCCTGGCTGCGGGCCAATCTCTTCCAGGGCCCGATCAACAGCGTGATCACGCTGCTGGTGCTCTGGGCGCTGATCACCGGGCTCGCCCCGCTGATCCAGTGGGCCTTCCTCGATGCCGACTGGATCGGCACCAGCCGCGAGGCCTGCTCGTCCGGCGGGGCCTGCTGGGTCTTCATCTCGGCCCGCTTCGAGCAGTTCATCTACGGCTTCTACCCCGCCGAACTGCGCTGGCGGGTCGATCTCACCTTCGTGCTGTTCGCGGGCCTGATCGCCTGGCTGGCGATCCCTCGCCTGCCGGCCAAGAAGCTGGCCGCGGTGGTGACCCTGCTGGTCTTCCCGGTGGTGGCCTTCTTCCTGCTGCACGGGGGAAGCTTCGGCATGCCGGCGGTGCCGACCCATCGCTGGGGGGGCCTGATGCTGACTCTGGTGCTGGCCGTGGTGGGCATTGTCGCCGCCCTGCCGATCGGGGTGGTGCTGGCGCTGGGGCGCCAGTCGAAGATGCCGATCATCAAGAGCGTCTCGGTGGTGTTCATCGAGTTCTGGCGTGGCGTCCCCCTGATCACGGTGCTGTTCATGGCCTCGGTGATGCTGCCGCTGTTCGTGCCCAGCGGGGTCGACATGGACAAGCTGGTGCGGGCGCTGATCGGCATCACGCTGTTCCAGAGCGCCTACATGGCGGAGGTGGTGCGCGGCGGCCTGCAGGCGATTCCCAGGGGCCAGGAAGAGGCGGCGGCGGCGCTCGGCATGGGCTACTGGAAGCGCATGGGCCTGATCGTGCTGCCCCAGGCGCTGAAGATGATGATCCCGGGGATCGTCAATACCTTCATCGCCCTGTTCAAGGACACCTCGCTGGTGCTGATCATCGGGCTCTTCGACCTGCTGGCGATCGTCCAGGCGGCGCTGGCCGACTCCGACTGGCTCGGCTACTCCATCGAGGGCTACGTCTTCGTGGCGCTGATGTTCTGGGTCTTCTGCTTCGGCATGTCACGTTACAGCCAGTACCTGGAACGCAAGCTGCACACCGGCCACTAGACGCGCTGAGGCGCAGCTGGCGACCGTCCCCGGGGGGACGGTCGCCCACTAGAACAAGGACATCTGCATGACTACCCAAACAGCAAAGGCCGATACCCCGATGGTCGAGATACGCGGCCTCAACAAGTGGTATGGCGACTTCCACGTGCTGCGCGACATCGACCTGACCGTCCGGCGCGGCGAGCGCATCGTCATCTGCGGGCCCTCGGGGTCCGGCAAGTCGACGCTGATCCGCTGCATCAACCACCTCGAGGAGCACCAGCAGGGCGAGATCCTCGTGGCCGGCATCCCCATGACCCAGGACGTGAAGCGCATCGAGCAGATTCGCCACCACGTCGGCATGGTGTTCCAGCACTTCAACCTCTTCCCGCACCTGAGCGTGCTGGAGAACTGCAGCCTGGCGCCGATCTGGGTGCAGAAGAAGCCGCGCCGCGAGGCCGAGGCGCTGGCGATGAAGTACCTGGAGCGGGTGCGGATCGCCGAGCAGGCCCACAAGTTTCCCGGGCAGCTCTCCGGCGGCCAGCAGCAGCGCGTGGCGATCGCCCGCTCGCTGTGCATGCACCCTGAGGTGATGCTGTTCGACGAGCCGACCTCGGCGCTGGACCCGGAGATGATCAAGGAGGTGCTGGACGTCATGGTCGAGCTGGCCGAAGAGGGCATGACCATGCTCTGCGTGACCCACGAGATGGGCTTCGCCAAGACCGTGGCGGATCGCGTGATCTTCATGGACCAGGGCCAGATCATCGAGGAGAACGCCCCGGAGCCCTTCTTCAACAACCCCCAGTCCGAGCGCACCCAGCTCTTCCTGAGCCAGATCCTCGGCCACTGAGCCCCGCCGTCAGGCGGCAGCCCCGGGCTGCCGCCTGACCGCCATCCCCGCCTCCTTTCCCCCGGCCACCCCGTAACTTGACCCGCGTCAAAGCCCTGCCGCGTGCTCTCCTGCTAGTCTTAACATGTATTTTTTATACATCTTAAAAGGGGCGCGGTGCTCCTCCTCGCAGGGGGATGGACACTGCCACACGAGCAAGGGGGTATGGTCCATGGCCGAGGGTCTCACCAAGTCGGCGGCCCGCAACATCTTCTACGGCGGGTCGCTGTTCTTCTTTCTGCTGTTCGCCGCACTGACGGCCCACAGCCACTGGTACATGGTCAACACGTCCACCGACCGCGAGGGGCTCACCGAGTCCGTCAAGCACGGCAAGGAGGTGTGGGAAAAGAACATGTGCATCAACTGCCACAGCATCATGGGCGAGGGGGCCTACTTCGCGCCGGAGCTGGGCAATGTCTGGGAGCGCTACGGCGGCCACCAGAACCCGGACGCCGCCCGGGCCGGCATCGCCGCCTGGATCCGCGCCCAGCCGCTGGGGGCCGAGGGGCGCCGCCAGATGCCCGCCTACGACTTCACCGAGGAGGAGATGCAGGCGCTGATCGACTTCCTCCAGTGGACCGACAGCATCGACGCCCAGGACTGGCCGCCGACGCCCGCCGGCTGAGCCGCCTGACCGCGGATGACTCAAGGAGAACGACACCGATGAAATACGAAACCCAGAAGGTGGCGCTGCCATTCTTCATGGTGGCCATGGCGCTCTTCGCGTTGCAGATCGTCTTCGGGCTGCTGGCCGCCACCGTCTATGCCTGGCCCAACTTCATGGCCGAGCTGATGCCCTTCAACATCATGCGTGTCAGCCACACCAACCTGCTGATCGTCTGGCTGCTGATCGGCTTCATGGGCTGCACCTACTACCTGATGCCCGAGGAGGCCGAGCAGGAGATCCACAGCCCCACCATCGCGTACCTCCAGCTGGCGCTCTTCGCCTTCGCCGGGGCCGCCGCCCTGGTCGGCTACCAGTTCGGGATCCACGAGGGGCGCGAGTTCCTGGAGCAGCCCTTCTGGATCAAGGTGCTGATCACCATCTCCTTCCTGATGTTCCTGTTCAACACCAGCATGACGCTGGCCAAGGGCCGCAAGACCGCCATCAACCTGGTGCTGATGCTGGGCCTGTGGCTGGCCGCGGTATTCTGGCTGTTCGCCTTCTACAACCCCTCCAACCTCGCCGTGGACAAGCTCTACTGGTGGTGGGTCGTGCACCTCTGGGTCGAGGGCGTGTGGGAGCTGATCATGGCCTCGCTGCTCGGCTACCTGCTGATCAAGATGACCGGGGTCGACCGCGAGGTGATCGAGAAGTGGCTCTACGTCATCGTCGGCCTGTCGCTGTTCTCCGGCCTGCTGGGCACCGGGCACCACTACTACTGGATCGGCGCCCCCGGGTACTGGCAGCCCATCGGCAGCATCTTCTCCACCCTGGAGGTGATCCCCTTCTTCGCCATGGTGGTGTTCGCCTTCTACATGTTCTGGAAGGGCAGCCGCAACCATCCCAACAAGGCGGCCATGCTCTGGGCCCTGGGCTGTCCGACCGTGGCCTTCTTCGGCGCCGGCGTGTGGGGCTTCATGCACACCCTGTCGTGGATCAACTACTACAGCCACGGCACCCAGGTCACCGCCGCCCACGGCCACCTGGCCTTCTACGGCGCCTACGTGATGCTGATCCTCGGCGTGATCAGCTTCGCCATGCCGCAGCTGCGTCGCGTGCAGCCCTACAACCAGGTGCTGAACATGTGGGGCTTCTGGATCATGACCGGCGCCATGTGCTTCATGACCTTCACCCTGACCTTCGCGGGCGTCGTCCAGACCCACCTGCAGCGCGTCCTGGGCATGAACTACATGGAGGTGCAGGACCAGCTTGGCCTCTTCTACCTCATGCGCCTGGGCGCAGGCGTGGCCGTGGCCGCGGGGGCAATCATGCTGATCTATGCCTTCTTCGGTCCCGCCCGCGAGCAGGTGCCGGCCGGCGGCACCCAGCTGACCGCAGGCCCCCAGCGTGCCTGACCACAAGAGGGCCCCATCGGGGCCCTCGTCCGTTCACCCAGACGGGAGTGACCTCGACATGCCCCTTTCCTCCGTGGCCAACGTCAGCGAGCAGGCGACGCCCTACTACCACAGCGTCGGCAATGAGTGCGCCATGTTCGAGCAGGCGTTCGCGCAGCGCCTCCCCATGCTGCTCAAGGGGCCGACCGGCTGCGGCAAGACCCGTTTCGTCAGCCACATGGCGGCGAGACTCGGCAAGCCGCTGTTCACGGTCTCCTGCCACGACGACCTGACCGCCGCCGACCTCACGGGCCGCTACCTGCTCCAGGGGGGCGAGACCCGCTGGGTCGACGGCCCCCTGACCCGCGCCGTGCGCGAGGGCGGCATCTGCTACCTCGACGAGGTGGTGGAGGCCCGCAAGGACGTCACCGTGGTGCTGCACCCCCTCACCGACGACCGTCGACTGCTGCCGCTGGAACGCACCGGCGAGCTGCTCGAGGCGCCGGACGACTTCATGCTGGTGGTCTCCTACAACCCGGGCTACCAGCACATCCTCAAGTCCCTCAAGCCCAGCACCCGGCAGCGCTTCGTGGCGATGTCCTTCGACTTCCCGCCGCCGGCGGTGGAGCGCGAGATCGTCGCCCGCGAGAGCGGCCTGCCGCCCGAGCGGTGCGCGGCCCTGGTCAACCTGGCGGCCAGCCTGCGCGCCATGAAGGGCCAGGACCTGGAGGAGGGCGTCTCCACCCGGCTGCTGGTCTACTGCGCGACCCTGATCCGCGCCGGCATGCCGATCCTGGACGCCGCCCGGGCCACCCTGGTGGAGCCGCTCTCCGACGACGCCGATGTTCAGGAGGGCCTGATGGAAGCCATCCAGGCCACCTTCGGTTAATGGAACACTTCATTGTGGAAGGGGCGCCGGGGGCAAGCCGAAGAGGAGGTCCTGCGTCAGGGGTGAGGAGCACTGCTCCGAACGGGCGGGCCATGGATGGCCCGCACCGGCCCTGCAAGCGGCGCAGGATGCGAGAGCGCCGCAGGGCGTCGGTAGCGTACAGGGAGGTATTTAAAGCGCCTCCTCGTCGGTCCGGCGCTCCGGGGCTTGCCATCGGATCAGCCCCGCGTCGTCAGCATCCGTTGTGCTACTCGGGAGCTTGATCATGCTGGACTTTCTTGAGGTCGAGGAGACCGTCGGCCGTTTCTGGCATCGCTGGGCCTCGGGGGCGGCGAGCTACCCGGACCACCCCGAGGCGGCGGTGACGCTCGAGTCGCTGCGTCCCATGCTCGGGGTCTTCTTCCGGGCCGGTGGCGGCGAGGCGGGCATCGAGGTGGCGGCCATCGCCCGGCGCGCCTCGGCCCACCGGCTGAGCCTGCGCCAGCGGCTGGGCCTCGACGAGGAGGACCTGGACCAGGCCCGCCGCGACGAGGAGCACCTGCTGCTGCCGCCGCGCCTGGCGCTCTTCCCCGAGGCCGCTCTCAATCGCGACCTCTACCTGTGGCTGACCGCCTTCCTGGCCGAGGCGTCGACGATCGGCCTGCCGACCGACCCCCTGCAGGCCGACCTGGTGCGTCTGCGCGAGGCGCGGCGGACTGTGCAGGCGGCGCTGGCCCGCTTCCCGGGGCTCGCCGAGCGCCATGCGCGGCTGTGTGGCGAGCTGCTGGCCATCCGCCCCCAGCGCAGGCGCCTGCCGCCCCGCGAGGCGGACCTGGAGGCCGCCGTGCGGGCCGAGTTGGGGGCCCCCGACCCCGAGGAAGCCTGGGCTCTGGCCATGCAGCGCGCCATCCGTGAACTGGACTTCCCGCTGGAGGAGTTCCGCGCCCCGCGCGGCTACCGCCCGCCGCTGCCGGTGCCGCTATGGGGACAGGCAGTCACCCTGGGCACCCGCGACGGCGCTCGCGAGGAGAGCGTGGACGACGACGAGGAACTGGCCAGCGCCGCCGCCTCGCCCGACGATGACCACGGCAAGCGCAAGGCCGACCGTCGCGAGCAGGACCAGGCCGATCGTGATGACCCGCTGATGCTCAACAACATGGAGAAGATGCTCTCCTGGGCGGAGATGGTGAACCTCAACCGCCACGTGGAGGACGAGGAAGAGGAGGAGGCGCGCCAGGCGGCCGACCAGATGGACGAGATCGTGCTCAGCTCCAACCGCAAGAAGGCGGCCTCGAAGCTCAAGCTCGACCTCGACCTGGCCCCGGACGAGGCGGCGGGCCGCCGCCTCACGGGCCGCCACACCTACCCCGAGTGGAACCACCGCAAGCAGGCCTACCTGCCCGACCACTGCGTGGTGGTGAGCGACGTGCAGAGCGAGGAGGGCGAGGCGTGGGAGCCGGACGAGGCCACCCGACGGCGCATCCGCCGCGTGCGACGCGAGTTCGAGGCGCTGCGGCCGCGACGCGAGATCCTGCGGGGCCAGCTCGACGGCAGCGAGCTCGACATGGACGCGGTGATCCGCTCACGCTGCGACCTGGCGGCCACCGGCCAGGCCAGCGACCGGCTCTACCTGGACAGCCGCACCCAGGCCCGCGACCTGGCGGTATCGATCCTGGTGGACGTGTCGCTCTCCACCGAGGCCTGGCTGGAGGATCGTCGGGTGCTGGACGTGGCGAAGGAGGCGCTGCTGGTGCTGGGCCATGGCCTGGCGGGGTGCGGCGACGACTTCGCCATCCACAGCTTCACCTCCCGGCGGCGCCACAAGGTCTGGGTGAATACCCTGAAGGACTTCGACGAGCCCATGGGCGAGCGCGTGTCGCGACGCATCGCCGCGCTCAAGCCCGGTTCCTACACCCGCATGGGGCCAGCCATCCGCCACCTGGCGGGCGAGCTCGCCGAGCGGCCCAATCGCCACCGGCTGCTGCTGATGCTCACCGACGGCAAGCCCAACGACAACGACTACTACGAGGGCCGCTACGGCATCGAGGACACCCGCAAGGCGGTGCTCGAGGCGCGGCGCCAGGAGGTGCGGGTCTTCGGGGTGACCATCGACCGCGAGGCGGGCCGCTACATCCCCCACCTCTTCGGCCGCGGCGGCTATGCCATCGTGCAGCGCCCCGAGCACCTCTCCCTGGCGCTGCCGGGGATCTATCGCCAGATCATCGCCACCTGAGGCCTCGTCCACTGACGCCCAGACCCGCAAGGAGGTCCGCCATGTCCCCCCGTTCCCGATTCGAGCTGGCCGTGGCGAGCTGGTGCATGGCCGCCGTGGCGGTGGTGCTACCGCTCGCCTGGCTGATCAACACCCGCGACTGGGGGGTGGTGCTGATGCTGGTCGTGCCCTTCGCGGTCTACGGCCTGCTTCGCCTGGGCCGCGCCCTGGAAGGCTGGGCACGGGCAACGCCGCCACCGAGTCATGAAGGCTCTCGAGACTGAAGCGTCCACTGCACTACGTCGGCGAGCCGTCCCTGGCATAGAGTCGCTTCCCTGCCACGAAGGTCTGTCGTGGCTGGAGATCGCCGTCGAGCAGGGTCACGTCGGCATCAAAGCCCACAGCCAAGCGGCCCTTGAGTTCATGCAGCCCCAGCACCCGGGCCACATGGCCCGAGATCAGGCCCAGGGCCTGGTCGAGGGGCAGCACCTCCTCGCGCACCAGGCGCTGCCAGTCGGCGATCAGGGTGGTGTTGCCCGCCACCCGCATGCCGATGTAATTACCCTGGGCGTCGAACTCGGGCAGGCTGCCGTTGCAGTCCGAACTCATGGTGATGCGCTCGACCGGGACGCCCCGCCGGAGTAGCCGCGATACCGCACCGAAGCCTCTCAGGTCGTCCTCGTCGGCGTCGTCGAAGGCGGTCACATCCACGCTGGCGCCGAAGGTTAGCGCATAGTCGGCGGCCTCCTCGAGCAGGTCGCGATGGCGGTTCACATGCGTCGGGATCACCTGCTCGGCGGGGATCTCGGTCTCGCTGAGCAGGCGGCGCAACGGCTCCAGTCCTCGCTTGCCATCACCGACATGGAAGTGGCAGATGCCGCGCTTGCCGGCCAGCATGGCACCGACGCGCACCTCGCTGACCAGTCGCGCGATCTCGTCCTGTCGCGGCTGGCTCGAACGATGGTCCGAGATGGCGATCTCGCCCAGGCCGATGACCTCGGGGATCCAGGCCAGGTCGCGTTGTACGTCGCCGGTAAGGGTCGGCGGTGGCACGCGATACGACCCCGTGTACATGTAGGCCGCGATGCCCTCGGCGCGCAGCCCGCGCACCTTGGCCAGCAGGTCCGCCGGCGAGCGGCTGATGCCGTCGGTGCCCAGCACCCCCACCACGGTGCCGATGCCCATGGACGCGATCTCCCGGGCGGTGATCTCCGGGCAGCGGGTGCCGCCGCCTCCCTCGCCGCCGCCGCCGGTCACGTGCACATGCTGGTCGATGAAGGCAGGAACGGCGGTGAGATCACGCGCCTCCACGACCCGGATCGGCCAGCCCGCCGGGACCTCGATATCCCGCCCCAGGGCCGCGATCCGGCCGTCGGCGATCAGGATGTCGGTGGCCTCGAGGGGGTCTGGCGCGAAGATGCGGCCGACCCGTAGCAGGGTGAGCAGGGGAGGGAGATCATCGAGGGGCATCATGGCGACTCATCCGCTGGGTCAGTCCCCGCCGGCGGCGAGAAACGGCGGCCCTTCAGGCGCTCGATCGCGCCCTCGACATCATCGATCAGCAGCACCAGCAGGTCGCCTTCGCTGGCCTCATCGAGGGCCCGGTCGACGGCCCGGGACTCCTCCATGATGATCTCGACCCGGCAGGCGTCCGGCACTGACTGGGCACCGTCGCGCAGCAGGCGAGCGGCGTCACCGGGCGCGCGTCCGCGGGCGTCGGTCTCGTAGATGAAGACGACGTCGTGCATCCTGGCGAGCAGCGTGCCCAGCGTGAACAGGTCCTCGTCACGGCGATTCCCCGGCGCGCTGGCCACGCTGATGCGCCGCCGGGCCGGAATGCAGCCCACCAGCTCGCTCAAGGCCTCGAGCGCCGGCACGTTGTGACCGTAGTCGATCAGCACCTTCATGCCGTCGGCGTCGATGAGGTTGGTGCGGCCGGGATTCTGTCCCGGGGTGGGGTGGAAGGTCTGCAGGCCCCTCTGGATATCGGCGATGGAGAGCCCCAGGGCATAGGCGGCGGCGCTGGCGGCCAGGGCATTGGCGACGTTGAAGCGGGCATGTCCCTCGAAGGTGATCGGTGCGTCCACCACCGGGATCACCTCCGCCTCGACATGGCCCTGGCGCATCACGATGCGTTCGCTGTGGACGGTAAAGGCGACGCCGTGTTCGCGGACATGCCGGCGGACGGGGCGCGAGTCGGGGTCCAGGGTGAAGAAGATGATGTCACCCCGGGCCCACTCCTGGCCCTCCAGCACCCTGGGGTCGTCAGCGTTGAGGACCGCCGTCCCGCCCTGGCGGACGGCATCGATCACCACCAACTTGCACCGCGCCAGTTCATCGAGGGTATGAATGTCCTGCTCGCCAAGGTGGTCGCTGGCGATATTCAGCAATACCCCCACGTCGCACTCGTCGAACCCCAGGCCGCGGCGCATGATGCCGCCGCGGGCGACCTCGAGCACGGCGCACTCGACCGTCGGCTCGCGCAGCACGATGGCGGCCGCCTGGGGACCGCTGTAGTCACCGCGCAGGATCACATGATTGTCGACTTCGATGGTCCCGGTGCAGGCCATGCCGACATTGCGTCCCGACTGGCGAAGCAGGTGCGACAGCAGTCTCACCGTGGTGGTCTTGCCGTTGGTGCCGGTGACCCCCACGACGGGAATGCGCCCCGTGGCCTCGCTGTCGGGGAACAGCATGTCGATCACCGGGCGACCGACATCCCGGCCCTCCCCGTGGGTGGGCGAGAGGTGCATGCGAAAGCCGGGCCCGGCGTTGACCTCGACCACGGCGGCGGACTGCTTCTCCAGCGGCCGGGTCAGGGTCTCAGCCAGCAGGTCGATGCCGATGATGTCCAGCCCCACCAGCCGCGCGATGCGCTCCGCCATGTAGCGCACGTCCGGATGGACGTCGTCGGTCATGTCCGTGGCCGTGCCCCCGGTGCTGAGGTTCGCCGTGGGCTTGAGGAAGACCATCTGGCCGGCGGGGATGACGCTCTGCAGGGTCAGGTCCTGCTGGCCGATGAGTCGCAGCGACTGCTCGTCTAGCTGGATCTGGGTCAGCAGGTTCTCGTGGCCGATGCCGCGCCGCGGGTCCCGGTTCTCCTCGTCGACCAGGGCCTGCAGGGTGGCGACCCCATCGCCGACCACATGCGCCGGGCGGCGGCGGGCCGCGGCCACGAGCTTGTTGTCGATGACCAGCAGGCGATGGTCCTCGCCACGAATGGACTGCTCGACGATCACCGATGGGTGGCGATGGGCGGCGATGTCGAAGGCCTCACGCAGCGACGGGTCGTCCTCGATGTTGGTGCTCACGCCTCGGCCATGGTTGCCGATGACCGGCTTCACCGCGACGGGATAGCCGATGTCGCGGACGGCGTCGAGCGCCTCATCGAAGGAGCCGCACACCCGCCCCCGGGGTACCGGGATGCCGGCATCGCCGAGCACCTGCTTGGTCCACTCCTTGTCGTCGGCGATGCCGAAGCCGATCAGGTCAGTATGGCTGGTCACCGTCGCCTGGATGCGTTGCTGCCGGTGACCCTGGCCGAACTGGATGTAGCTGTTGTCCTCGCTCAAGCGGGTATGGGGAATGCCCCGCTGGTTGGCCGCGGCAACGATCGCGGCCGTGGAGGGGCCCAGCATGTGGGCGTCGCGCACCTGCTTGAGGCGGTCGATGATCGCCGGCATGTCGATCGCCTCGCCGGCGAACAGTCGTTCGACGAGGTCGACGGCTTCGACGCCTGCGGCCAGCCCACAGGCCTCATCCCGGTAGCGGTAGACCACGTTGTAGATGCCGGTGTCGTAGCTGTCGATGGTCTTGCCGTAGCCCACCGAAAAGCCGATCAGGTTCTGCAACTCGATGGCGACATGCTCGACGACATGACCGGCCCAAGTGCCGCGCTCTAGTCGCTCCAGGAAGCCGCCGGGCCGGCCCACCGAGCAGCGGTGCTCCTGCAGGGTCGGCAGCAGGGCGGTAATCCGCTCGACGATGCCGGGGACGAGATCGCTTGGCTTCTCCTCGAGGTTGCCGATGTCCAGGCGCAAGAAGATGGCCGGGTAGCGGCTGTAGTAGTTCGGGCCACGCAGGGCCCGGTGCTCGAGAATGTTCATCGTCCCTCCGCGAGAATGGCGCCGAGTTCGTGGGGGACGAGATAGCGCCGCGCCTCGACGTCGAACCCATGGCTGCTGACCATCGCATGGAGGATCATGTTCTCGATGGCCACCGGTTCGCCCATGGAGAGATCGGCGATATTCGAGCTCGCCAGGTCCCGGCTGTCGATGAGGATGACATGCCCCGAGCCGATGGCCTCGAGGATGCCGTGGGGGTGGATGATCACACCGGCATCCTCGCCCAGGCCCACCCCGAGGTATTCCGGGTTGGTCGCCCCGACTTCCATCAGGCGCGTCAAGCGCCCGCGCTCGAGGAAGTGGCTGTCGATGATCAGGCCGTCGACGAAGCCGAGGCCGAAGGTCATGTTGACCCCACCCTTGCGCAGGGCGTCGGTGGCAGCACCGTTATAGATCATGGTGCCCGGCATGGCCGCAGCACCGGCACTGGTCCCGGCCACCACTGCGCCGCTGTCGAGGCGTTTGCGGATGGCATTCAGCACCGGGGAGCCACCCAGGATATTGGTCAGGCGAAGCTGGTCTCCGCCGGTGAAGAAGATGACGCCGCTCTGCTCGATCAGGCGAACGGTTTCATTCTCGGCCGCCTGACGGCGGTCGCGGATACCCAACAAATGGACGTGGCTGGCCCCCAGGCGTTCAAAGGCCGCTTCGTAGTCGGGCAGGATCTGGTCGGGGATGCTGCTCGCGGTGGCGATGACCGCAACCTCGAGGTTACCCTCGGGGGCCAGGGCAAAGACCCGTTTGAGGATCTCCAGGTCGGATTTCCTGTCCTCGGCACCGCCGATGGCCACGAGAGGGCCGGATGCCGAGCAGGGTGGCGAGGTCATAATCCTTTCGTCGCCCAGCGACGCTTTTGAGCCAACGCAGAAGCCACGTTCGCGTGAGTCACTTGCCGAATGGCAGGATGCTTGCCGCCTGCACTTTCACTTATAACAGGCATCCCGGCGCGGGGCACGTTCTCGCTGGCTCGGGAGTAACGGCAAGCGGCGACGGGATCCCGCGTCCTGCGGAGGCGCCAGGGGGAGGCTCTAGCGTACGAACCGCGGCAGGGAAGCTTGCTGGCCGGAGTCGGCGTCAGCCGGCCAGCCGTGCCACCAGGTAGCCGCCGGCGATCAGCGCCAGCGTCAGCACCACCAGGCCCACGAAGGTGCCCTTCCAGGCCGGCGTGGCGGCGCGCAGGTTGAGGTAGACCATCAGCAGCCGCTGGGCCTTGAAGCCGGTGGCGACGACCACCAGGCCCGCCGACCACAGCGGCAGCGCCTGCCAGTTGCCCTGGTTCAACCGCGCCGAGAGCATCGAAAGCAGCGTCAGGGCCATCAGCGTGACCCAGGTGGTGAGCAGGCGGCGGGTGCCAGGCAGGGCGGTCATGGTCACCTCGGGAGGGAGCCTTCAGCTTGAGGGAGAGCCTTCAGCGCAATAGATAGAGCAGCGGGTAGAGCAGGATCCAGATCAGGTCGACCATGTGCCAGAAGGCCGCGGCGGTCTCCACGTTCTCGGTGGAGGTGCGCCAGGTCACCAGGGCCAGCAGCGCCAGGCCGAACAGCACGTGGGCGAAGTGGAAGGCGGTGAGCCCGTAGTAGAAACCGAAGAAGGCGTTGGTTTCCGGGGTGATGCCGGCTGCGAACTTGCCGGCATACTCGATCCCCTTGATGACGCCGAACAGCACGCCCAGCGCCATGGAGGCCCCCAGCCATTGGCGGGCACGGCGGAGCCGCGCGGCGCTCACCGCCTCCACGGCCAGGGCCACACAGAGCCCGCTGGTCAGCAGCACCAGGGTGTTGAGCCCGCCGACCAGGGGGTCGAGCTCGCGCTGGGAGGCGTCGAACAGCGCCGTCGCGCCGACACGCTCCGCGGCGTAGAGCGCGAAGAAGGCACTGAAGACCAGCATCTCGCTCAAGATCAGCACCCACATCAGCGGGTTGCCGGGCAGCGCCGAGAGCGGTCCCCAGCCGGGGTTGGGCAGCTCGCGTGTCAGGGTGCGCTCGCTCATTCGTCCGCCAGGGTGACCCGGGCGCCGCCGAAGGCCAGGCTCGTCGGGTCGCGCACCGGCTCGTTGGAGGTCAGCCGGCTGATGCCCACGCCGCAGCGGGCCACCATCCAGATCAGGCAGGCGGTGAAGTAGACGTAGCCCAGCGCCCAGGGCGCCACCGCGGGGGCGCCGACCAGCCCCAGCAGCTGCCAGGCGGCCACGAAGAGCCCCCCGCCCAGCATGCCCAGCCAGAAGGTGCGGATCTGGAACTGCAGGTGGGTGGCGACCCAGGCCTCGGCGCGGCCACGCTGCCAGTGGGCGATCAGCACGCCGACCGGGGCCGTGACCACGGCCAGCACGCTGCCCAGGAAGAGCAGGTAGACGACGATGGCGGCGCCGCGGCCGCGGCTGGCCTTGAGGTGGGGAAAGGCGTCGTCGTGGAGTGCCGCGGCGACACGGGAGGAGAGGGTGGACATGGGCGACCTCGCATCTGGCGGCGCGTCGGGCACCCCGAGGGGGCCGGCTGCCAATGATGTATTTCAAATGCCACTATAGCGCGGGAGGCCGCGGCTTTTCCTGGCCTGGATCAAGTCGGGGGCCTGACGCGCGAATGCCGCCCGGAGGCGGCATTCGGCGGTCACGCGGGGCTCAGGCCTCGGCGTTGCCGGAGGGGGCATGGGACGAGGTCGGGGCGGGGGCGTCGGTACGCGACGCCTCCCGGCTGGCATGGCGGGCCGCCGGCTCCTGGAGCTCCGGCAGGTAGCGATAGCGCTCCTCGCCGAGTTCCGGCACCCGGGCGCGCTCCATGCGGCGAATGGCGCCATGCATCCAGATCAGCGACACCGCCACCAGCACGAAGAGCACCATGTAGGAGCTGGTCCAGACCCCGGTGAGGTCGAGCACGATGCCGAACAGGATGGGCAGGAAGAAGCCCCCCAGGCCGCCGATCATGCCGACCAGGCCACCCACCGAGCCGACGTTCTCCGGATAGTAGACCGGGATGTGCTTGTAGACGGCGGCCTTGCCCAGGGACATGAAGAAGCCCAGCAGCACGGTCAGCATCACCACGCCCCACAGCGGCATGGCCAGGGAGAAGGCGATCTGGCCGTCCTTGCCCTCCACCACGTAGTGGGTCTCGGGATAGGCGAGCAGGAACAGGCAGACCAGCGAGGCGATGAAGGTCAGGTACATGATCGAGCGGGCGCCGTAGCGGTCGGACAGCCAGCCGCCGAGGGCCCGGAAGACGCTGGCCGGCAGGGTGTAGAGGGCCGCCAGCGAGCCCGCCACGGCGATGCTGACGTCGTAGGCCCCGACGTAGTAGCGCGGCAGGTAGGAGGCCAGGGCGACGAAGGCGCCGAACACGAAGAAGTAGTAGAGGGCGAAGCGCCAGACCTGCAGGTGCCGGAGCGGCTCGAGCTGCTCCCGGGCGGAGGTGGGCTTGCCGCCCTGGCCACGCCGGGAGAGGGTCAGCGGATCCTCCTTGGAGAAGACCCAGAAGCCCACGGCCACCGCCGCCAGCACGATGGCGTAGACCACCGCGGTCTGCTCCCAGCCCAGCGCCAGTAGCAGGAAGGGGGCGGCGAAGTTGGTCACCGCGGCCCCGGCGTTGCCGGCCCCGAAGATGCCCAGCGCCGTGCCCTGGCGCTCCTTCTCGAACCAGTAGGAGGTGTAGGCGATGCCGACGATGAAGGAGCCCCCGGCCAGGCCCACCCCGAGGGCGGCGACCAGGAACATCGCATAGGACTCGACGAAGGAGAGCAGGAAGACGCAGGCCGCCGTGATCAGCATCAGCAGGCTGAAGACGCGCCGGCCGCCGAACTGCTCGGTCCAGATGCCGAGGAAGATCCGGCTGATGGAGCCGGTGAGGATCGGGGTGGCCACCAGGATGCCGAACTGGGTCTCGTTGAGGCCGAGGTCCTGCTTGATCTTGATGCCGATGATGGAAAAGATCGTCCACACCGCGAAGCAGGTGGTGAATGCCAGGGTGCTGAGTGAAAGTGCCCGGACCTGTTGGGGCCGGGTCACGCCCTCGAGATGTTTCATGTCGTGCCTCCTTCGGCGATGCATGAATGGTCGCCTTCCAGACTGGCAGTCGCGGCGCCGGTCACCTTGACCTGCATCAAGACGCCACCGCCGCTACTCCTTGATTTCCGGGGCCTATCCCCTTGGAGGTACAGGGCTGTCGCCGTGACTCGGGACGCCTCGGCGTCCCTTGCCTCGTCCATCCGTGATGGCCTCGGCCCTGTGTCCTGTGGGGCTCAGGGATTCTTCACGTAGGCGTTGCCGCGCAGGTAGAACCACCAGTTGACCACCAGGCAGAGGGCGTAGAAGACCGCGAACCCGTACATGGCCATCTCCGGGGTGCCGGCCTTGATCTGCTCGCCCATCACCCGCGGAGCGATGAAGGCGCCGTAGGCGGCCACGGCGGAGGTCCAGCCGAGCACCGGGCCCTTCTGCTGCAGGTCGAAGATAAAGCCGATGCTGCGGAAGGTGGAGCCGTTGCCGATGCCGCTGGCGGCGAAGAGCACGATGAAGAGCGTCAGGAACATCCAGAAGTACTGGTTGGGGTCGGTGGCGTTGTAGGCCAGCATCATCACGTAGCCCACCGCCGCGGAGGCGACGACCATGACCACCGAGATGATCTGGGTGACGATGGCGCCACCCACCTTGTCGGAGATCCAGCCGCCCACCGGGCGGATCAGGGCGCCGACGAAGGGTCCCATCCAGGCCCAGGTCAGGGCGCTGGGGGCGTCGGGATTGGCCACGCGGGTGATGGTGCCGTCGGCGGCCACATCCATCATGTTGCCGAAGATGACGCTGATGGAGAGCGGCAGGGCGGCGGAGAAGCCGATGAAGGAGCCGAAGGTGGCGATGTAGAGCACGGTCATCGCCCAGGTGTGCTTGTTGGAGAAGATCGCGAACTGCTTCTGGATGTTCGGCTTGATGTCACCGGGAATCAGGCGCAGCAGGAACAGGGTCAGGGCGATGGTCAGCGGCAGGGCGAGCCACATGTTCAGCCAGCCCAGGGCGACCACGCCGATCACCGAGGTGATCAGGCCCACGCCGTAGAGGCCGAGGATCTTGCCGAAGGCCTGCACCGGGGTACCCGGGTTGGGGGTGATGGCGCGAATGTTGTTCATGCCGAACCAGCCGGCGAAGGCCAGCGGGATCAGGAAGACCAGCCAGATGAAGCCGGCGTTCTGGATCCAGGTGTCGGTACCGGCCTCGATGCGGCCGATCAGGGTGCCGCTGGCCTTCTGCAGCTCCATCGGTTCGCCACCCAGCGCGCCGAACAGCCCCACGGTCATCACCAGCGGGATCAGGATCTGCATGGTGGTGACGCCGAAGTTGCCGAGGCCCGCGTTCATGCCTAGGGCATAGCCCTGCTGCTTCTTCGGGTAGAAGCTGGAGATGTTGCTCATGGAGTTGGCGAAGTTGCCGCCGCCGATCCCCGAGAGCAGCGCCAGGGCCTGGAAGATCCAGAAGGGCGTGCCCGGGTTCATCAACGCGATGCCGGTGCCGAGCGCCGGGAGCATGAGCAGGGCGGTGGTCAGGAAGATGGTGTTGCGTCCGCCGGCGATGCGGATCATGAACGAGGCCGGAATGCGCAGGGTGGCGCCGGAGAGCCCGGCGATGGCGGTCAGGGTGAACAGCTGGTCCACCGTGAACGGGAAGCCGAGGTTGCGCATCTGGGTGGTGATCATGCCCCACATCAGCCAGACGGCGAAGCCCATCAGCAGGCTGGGAATGGAGATCCACAGGTTGCGGCTGGCAATCTTCCTGCCCTGCCGCTTCCAGAACTCCTCGTTCTCGACATCCCAGTGTTCGATGTCGGCGTTGCGCCGGCCCCCGGGCGGGAGCGGCTGGCGCTCGGCCTCCCAGTGGGTGGAATCGGCACTCTCTCTGGTCATGGTGTATCCCCCTTGCGGTCTTTCGGTGACGCCCCGTCGCGCGATGGCGGTTGACCGACATCAAGCCTGGGGCCTTGCAGCGCAAGATACGCCGGGGGAAAGGGCGGCGAAACGGGCGAAAAAGGGCAGAAAAACAGCGGGATACCCCTTGGGGGGTAGGGGGGTAGTCGGGGGACTGTACCGCAATATCAGGGAGTTAGGCCCGTCACGCGGTCGGCGAGGGCGCGGGGACGGGCACCGGGATTATTTGGAGGTATCCACAGAGAGTCCCGCCGGGCTAGTTGTCCACACCCTCCTGCACGGCCCACACCGCGGCCTCCACCCGGGAGCGCAGGTTGAGCTTCTTGAGCAGGTGCTTGACGTGGACCTTCACCGTGCCCTCGGTGATGTCGAGCTGGCGGGCGATCAGCTTGTTGGAGAGGCCCGCGGCCAGCTCGCGCAGGATCTCCCGCTCGCGCTGGGTCAGGCTGTGGATGTCCGGGGTGGCCGGCTGGGAGCGCTGGCTGCGCAGGGCCTCGGCGAGCAGGGCGGTGAGGCTCTCGCTGATCACCATGCGGCCCAGCGCCGCCTGGTGGAGCTGGCGGACCATGTCGTCCGGGTCCATGTCCTTTAGAAGGTAGCCGTCGGCGCCGGCGCGCAGGGCGGCGACCACGTCCTCCTCGTGGTCGGAGACCGTGAACATCACGATGCGCCCGGCGAAGCCATTCTGGCGCAGTCGCTTGAGCGTCTCGATGCCGTCCATCCCCGGCATGTTGAGGTCCAGCAGGATCAGGTCCGGGTCCAGCTCGCCGGCCAGGCGGATGCCGTCCTCGGGCTCGCCGGTCTCGCCGGCGAGGGCCAGGTCGTCCTCCAGCTCGAGCAGCTGGGTCACCCCCCGGCGCAGCAGCGGGTGATCGTCGATGATCAGGATCGTGGCGGGGGCATGGGCATTCGGGGTCATCCTGCGGTGTCCCTGTTCGCTGGTTGATGGCTGATGGCGGGTTCGGCGGGCTGCTGGACGATCAGCCGTGCCGTCTGCGGGGTGAACTCGATGGCCACGAGGGTACCGCCGGCGTCGCGATTGCGCACCTCGAATTCGCCGCCCAGGGTCTCGGCCCGGTCGCGCATGATCACCAGGCCGTAGTGCATGGGCGGCGACCCGTCGTCCTCGAGGCCGATGCCGTCGTCCTCGATCATCACGCGCAGGCGGGCCTCGGCGAAGCGCACCGTGACCGCGGCCCAGTGGGCCCGGGCGTGCTTGTGCACGTTGGCCAGGGCCTCGCGCACCACCTGCAGCACGTGGATCTCCTCGTTGGGGTTGAGCAGGTGCGGCGGCACGTCGAAGAACAGCTCCACCGGGAAGCCCAGGCGCTCGCTGAATTCCAGGGTGGTCTGGCGCAGGGCGCTGTGCAGGCCCGGGCCATCCAGGCGCAGCCGGAAGGTGGTGAGCAGCTCCCTCAGCTGGCGATAGGCGCTGTCGAGCCCGGTGCGCAGCTCGTCGAACACCGGGGCCTGGGTCTCCCGCGGCATCTCCCTGTCCTGCATGCGCTCGAGCCTCGCGACCTGCATCTTCAGGTAGGAGAGCGACTGGGCCAGGGAGTCATGGAGCTCCCGGGCGATGATGGTGCGCTCGTTCATCAGCGTCACCTGCTGCTCCTCCTCGATGCGCCGCTGCAGGTAGACCGCCGTGGCCAGCTGGTCGGAGAGGGTGTAGAGCAGCCGCTTCGTGCTGTGGGTGAGCGGCGCCGCGGCGGGGTACCAGACCTCCAGGGTGCCCAGCAGGGTCTCGCCGATGCTCACCGGCAGCAGCAGGCACTCCGACTCGCCGTTCTCGGAGAGCTCCAGCGGCTGGGGGTCGATCAGGCAGGCGTGGCACTCGTGGTTGCGGCAGTAGGCCGGCCGGGTCCGCGAGTGGGTGGCCAGGATCGAGACCTCGCGCTGGTCGTAGGGGTCGTGCAGCGACAGCCCGATGGGGCCGATGTCGAGCAGTGATTCGAGGCGGCGCAGCATGGGGGCGGCGCTGGCGCAGAGGTCATTGCCCCCGCCGTAGAGGGCGCGACTGCCGTCGTGGAGGATCTGCATGGCCTCGTTGCTGCGGGCCAGCTCCTGCTTCTTCTGCGAGACCCGCTCCTCGAGCTCGGCATAGCTGGCACCGAGCTCGCCGGCCATGGTGTCCAGGGTCCGGCCGAGCAGGGCCAGCTCGTCGCTGCCGGAGAGCCGGGTGCGATAGCCGAAGTTGCGACGCCCGGCCTCCCGGGCCAGCACCACCAGCTGGTGCAGCGGCGCCACCAGGTTGTAGCGGATGTCGTAGAGGGCGATGGCCACCACCACCGCGGTCAGCACCAGGAACAGGATCTGCAGGGCGCTGAGCAGGCGGATCTTGGCCTCGCTGTTCTGCTCGAGCAGGGTCACCAGATGGTCGATCTCGCCCACCAGCTCCTCGAGCGCCCGGTTCAGCGGGGCGATGGCCACGGAGGTCCCGTCCAGCGCATCGGCGACCCGAGGGGCCAGCTGTTCCTGCCACTGCGTCGTGAGCCGCCGATACTGGACCTGCAGCTCATGGTCATCGGCCCCGGGCAGGGTGTCGGTCAGGCCGGGGCTCTGCAGGCGTTCGGCGAAGCGGTCGGCGATGGCCTCGACCTCGGCGCGTTGCTCGGGGCCCGGGGTGCGATCGTACCGCTGCAGGGCGGCTACCAGCTGGTAGGTGTTCATGCGCAGCGAGCCGGCCACGTTGATGGCGGTGGCGTCCCCCTGGCTGCTGCCCGCCACGCTCACGGTCACCGCGATGCTGACCAGCGCCATGGCGCTGATCGCCAGCAGCGAGGCGCTGATGCGGGCCACCAGGGAGCGCTGCAGCAGTTTCATCGGGATCTCCAGGGAAGTGGTGCGTCGGATGCCACTATACCCTAGTAGGTAGGCGGCGCTCCCTCAAAGGCATACCTCCCATGCCCTTTTGACGCGTCCCCCCGGGCTCCCGACACTTCAGGCAATCCTCCTCGAGCGTCGGCCCATGTCTCCCGATCCCGCGTCACTCTCCGACGAGTCCCGCGCGTCGCCCCCGGACGGGGCATCGGCGCCCCCGGGCTATCGCTCGCTGGTGGTGGTGGTGCTCTCCCCGCTGGCCTTCTCCCTGGTCTTCGCCTGCTGGACCCTGTTCGCCGTGCTCGGCGTGGAGCTGCGTCGCGACCTGGCCCTGGGCGAGGTCGCATTCGCCGTGCTGCTCTCCATGCCCATGCTGGCCGGCGCCCTGTCGAGCCTGCCCATGGCGCTGCTGGCTCGTCGGCTGGGCGGGCGTTGCGTCATGCTCGGCTGCCTGCTGCTGATCTGCCCCTTCCTGTGGTGGATCAGCCGGGCCCATCACTATCCGGAGTTCCTGCTGGCGGGCCTGGGGCTGGGGCTCGGGGCCGGGGCGCTGGCGGCCGGGCTGGTCTACGTGGCGGCGCTGGGACCGGCCCGCCACGCCGGCCTGGCGCTGGGCCTCTACGGTGCCGGCATGGGCGGGGCCGGGCTCGGCTACCTGCTGCTGCCGCTGATCAGCCAGGCCTACGGCTGGCGAATGGCCCCCCTGCTCTACCTGCTGCCGGTGCTGCTGGTCGCCGGGCTGCTGTGGCTCTTCGCCGAGGACGGTGACGTTCCCCCGCCCACCGCCGCCGACGAGGACGACGAGTCGCGGCCTCCCCCGTGGCGGACTCGAGCCCTGCGCCTGGCCCGGCGCCTCGCCGATTGGCAGCTGTGGCGTCTCGCCATCACCTACAGCTTCTTCTATGGCGCCTTCCTGGCCCTGGCGCTGTGGCTGCCCGGCCACCTGGTGGCCCGCTTCGGGTTCTCGCTGCAGGGCGCGGCGCTGCGGGCGATTCCCTTCACCCTGGCCGTCGGGGCGGGCCAGGTGCTCGGCGGAATCCTGGCCGACCGGCGGGACTTCCGCAGCCTGCGCTGGTGGGTCAGCGCCTTCGTGCTGGTCTGTCTCTTCCTGCTCTCCTATCCCCCCTTCTCCATGCAGATCGAGGGGGTGCACGGGGAACTGCGGCTGCACTACTCGGCCCCGCTGTGGGTCTTCCTGGGACTGCTGGTGCCCATGGGCGTGGCCATGGGGGTGGGGCAGGGCAGCCTGATGCGCCTGATCCATGGCGACCACGGCCGCGACATGGCGCTGGTGGGCGGCCTGGCGCTGACCCTGGGCGGCCTCTTCGCCGCCCTGCTGCCGCCGGTCTTCGTGCTGGGCAGCGAGTGGCTGGGCCTGGGGACCGCCGGCTTCATGTTCCTCTATGCCGCCCTGGTGGTGTGCATGCTGGTGATGGTCGCCGACCATGCGCGACAGCGCCGTCGGACGGACTGACACCACCGGCCTAACCCTTCCATCGGCACCGCCTATCCCCTTGGGGGTAGGGGCCATGTATATGGAGGTAACCGGGCAGTATTCCGCCGTTCGATCCCCCAGACTCCTCCCCATGGAACCTGCCTGAGCCCTGCCAGGGTGCGGCAGCCAGAGTGGCCTCGGCTGGCCACGCATCTTTTCAGGAGCCTGGAGAGCGACCATGAGTCACTTCATCGATCGGCTGAACTTCTTCCGCAAGGCCCGCGAGCCCTTCGCCAACGAGCATGGCGAGGTCCGTCAGGAGTCCCGCGGGTGGGAGAACGGCTACCGGCAGCGCTGGCAGCACGACAAGGTCGTGCGGTCCACCCATGGGGTGAACTGCACCGGGTCGTGCAGCTGGAAGATCTACGTCAAGAACGGCCTGGTCACCTGGGAGACCCAGCAGACCGACTACCCCCGCACCCGGCCCGACCTGCCGAACCACGAGCCGCGGGGCTGCCCGCGGGGCGCCAGCTACTCCTGGTACCTCTACAGCGCCAACCGCCTCAAGCACCCGCTGATCAGAAAGCCGCTGCTCGCCCTGTGGCGCGAGGCCCTCGCGGAGAAGGGCGACCCGGTCGACGCCTGGGCCTCCATCGTCGAGGACCCGGCCAGGACCAAGCAGTACAAGCGCGCCCGGGGCATGGGCGGCTTCGTGCGGGCCGACTGGGACGAGCTCAATGAGCTGATCGCCGCCTCCAACGTCTACACCGCCAAGCAGTTCGGCCCGGACCGCATCATCGGCTTCTCGCCGATCCCCGCCATGTCCATGGTCAGCTACGCCGCGGGCAGCCGCTACCTGTCGCTGATCGGCGGCGTCTGCATGAGCTTCTACGACTGGTACTGCGACCTGCCGCCGGCCTCGCCCATGACCTGGGGCGAGCAGACCGACGTGCCCGAGTCCGCCGACTGGTACAACTCCGGCTACATCATCGCCTGGGGCTCCAACGTGCCCCAGACCCGGACCCCGGACGCCCACTTCTTCACCGAGGTGCGCTACAAGGGCACCAAGACCGTCTCGGTCACCCCGGACTATGCCGAGGTCTCCAAGCTCACCGACGAGTGGCTCTCCGCCAAGCAGGGCACCGACGCCGCCCTGGCCATGGCCATGGGGCACGTCATCCTCAAGGAGTTCCACCTCGACCGGCCCAGCGGCTACTTCACCGACTACGTGCGCCGCTACAGCGACATGCCCTTCCTGGTCGAGCTCGAGGCCCGCGAGGACGGCAGCTACGCGCCGGGCCGCCAGATGCGCGCCAGCGACTTCGAGGCGAGCCTGGGCCAGGGCAACAACCCGGAGTGGAAGACCGTCGCCTGGGACGAGACCCGCGACCAGCTGGTGGTGCCGCGCGGCTCGATCGGCTTCCGCTGGGGCGAGACCGGCGACGAGGTCGGCAAGTGGAACCTCGAGTCGCTGGACGCCGAGGGCACCGAGATCATGCCGCTGCTGACCCTGGCCGAGCATCATGACGAGGTGGCGAAGGTCGCCTTCCCCTACTTCGGCGGCATCGCCCACGAGCACTTCGACCACGTCAAGAGCGGCGGCGCCAGCGACGAGCTGCTGTTCCACAGCCTGCCGGTCAAGCGCCTCAAGAAGGCCGACGGCAACGACGTGCTGGCGGTGACCGTGTTCGACCTGATGTGTGCCAACTACGGCATCGACCGCGGGTTTGGTAAAGAGGGCGAGGACGACGGCGCCACCTCCTACGACCAGATCAAGCCCTACACCCCGGCCTGGCAGGAGAAGATCACCGGCGTGCCGGCCGAGCAGGCCACCCGCATCGCCCGCGAGTTCGCCGACAACGCCGACCGGACCCGGGGGCGCAGCATGATCATCGTCGGTGCCGGCATGAACCACTGGTACCACATGGACATGAACTACCGCGGCCTGATCAACATGCTGGTCATGTGCGGCTGCATCGGCCAGAGCGGCGGCGGCTGGTCCCACTACGTGGGCCAGGAGAAGCTGCGCCCGCAGACCGGCTGGACCCCGCTGGCCTTCGGCCTCGACTGGCAGCGCCCGCCGCGTCACATGAACTCCACCTCCTTCTTCTACAACCACTCCTCCCAGTGGCGCTACGAGAAGCTCGAGATCAAGGAGATCCTCTCGCCGCTGGCCAAGGCCGAGGACTATCCCGGCAGCCTGATCGACTTCAATGTGCGCTCCGAGCGAATGGGCTGGCTGCCCTCCGCGCCGCAACTTTCCACCAACCCGCTGCGCCTGGCCAAGGCGGCCGAGGCCGCCGGCATGTCCACCAAGGACTATGCCGTGGACCAGCTGAAGAAGGGCGAGCTGGCCTTCGCCGCGGAAGACCCGGACGACCCCCGGAACTTCCCGCGCAACATGTTCATCTGGCGCTCCAACCTGCTGGGCAGCTCCGGCAAGGGTCACGAGTACATGCTCAAGTACCTGCTGGGCACCCGCCACGGCATCCAGGGCAAGGACCTGGGCGAGGTCGGCGGCCAGAAGCCCGAGGAGGTCAAGTGGCACGACGAGGCGCCCGAGGGCAAGCTCGACCTGCTGGTGACCCTGGACTTCCGCATGTCCACCACCTGCCTCTACTCGGATATCGTGCTGCCCACGGCGACCTGGTACGAGAAGGACGACCTCAACACCTCCGACATGCACCCCTTCATCCACCCGCTGACCGCGGCGACGGACCCTGCCTGGGAGTCGCGCAGCGACTGGGATATCTACAAGGGCATCGCCAGGGCCTTCTCGAAGGTCTGCGTGGGGCACCTGGGCGAGGAGACCGACCTGGTCACCCTGCCGCACCAGCACGACTCCCCGGCCGAGCTGGCCCAGGTCGAGGTGCGCGACTGGAAGAAGGGCGAGTGCGAGCCGATCCCCGGCAAGACCATGCCGGCGCTGATCGAGGTCAAGCGCAACTACCCCGAGACCTATGAGCGCTTCACCTCCGTGGGCCCGCTGCTCGAGAGCATCGGCAACGGCGGCAAGGGCATCAGCTGGAACACCGAGAAGGAGGTGGACCTGCTCGGCAAGCTCAACCACCGCAAGACGGACGGCCCGCACAAGGGGCGCCCGCAGATCGAGTCGGCCATCGACGCCGCCGAGATGATCCTGACCCTGGCGCCGGAGACCAACGGCCAGGTGGCGGTGAAGGCCTGGGGCGCGCTGTCGAAGATCACCGGTCGGGACCACACCCACCTGGCGCATCCCAAGGAGGAGGAGAAGATCCGCTTCCGCGACATCGTCGCCCAGCCGCGCAAGATCATCTCCAGCCCCACCTGGTCCGGCCTCGAGGACGAGCACGTCTCCTACAACGCCGGCTACACCAACGTCCATGAGTTGATCCCGTGGCGCACCGTCAGCGGTCGCCAGCAGTTCTACCAGGATCACCCCTGGATGCGCGCCTTCGGCGAGAGCCTGCTGGTCTACCGTCCGCCCATCGACACCAAGGCGGCGGTCAGCGTGGCGGTGCCCAAGGGCAACGGCAACCCGGAGATCGCGCTGAACTGGATCACCCCGCACCAGAAGTGGGGCATCCACTCCACCTACTCGGACAACCTGCTGATGCAGACCCTGTCCCGGGGCGGCCCCATCGTCTGGCTCTCCGAGGACGATGCGCAGTCCATCGGCGTCGAGGACAACGACTGGATCGAACTCTACAACGCCAACGGCGCCATCGCGGCGCGGGCGGTGGTCAGCCAGCGGGTCAAGAACGGCATGGCGATGATGTACCACGCCCAGGAGCGGATCCTGAACATGCCGGGCTCCGAGGTCACCGGCACCCGCGGCGGCATCCACAACTCGGTGACCCGGGTGTGCCCCAAGCCGACCCACATGATCGGCGGCTACGCCCAGCTCTCCTACAGCTTCAACTACTACGGCACCGTCGGCTCCAACCGCGACGAGTTCGTCATCGTGCGCAAGATGAAGAAGATCGACTGGCTGGATGGCGAAGGCAATGACTACGAGCAGGAGGCCGTGAAATGAAGATTCGTTCCCAGGTAGGCATGGTCCTCAACCTCGACAAGTGCATCGGCTGCCACACCTGCTCGGTGACCTGCAAGAACGTCTGGACCAGCCGCGAGGGCGTGGAATACGCCTGGTTCAACAACGTCGAGACCAAGCCCGGCATCGGCTATCCCAAGGAGTGGGAGAACCAGCAGAAGTGGAAGGGCGGCTGGCTTCGCCGCAAGGACGGCCACATCGAGCCGCGCATCGGCGGCAAGTGGCGGGTGCTGGCGAACATCTTCGCCAACCCCGACCTGCCGGAGATCGACGACTACTACGAGCCGTTCACCTTCGACTACCAGCACCTGCACACCGCCAAGCAGGCCGAGCACCAGCCCACCGCACGGCCGCGCTCGCTGATCTCCGGTCAGCGCATGAACAAGGTCGAGTGGGGCCCGAACTGGGAGGAGATCCTCGGCACCGAGTTCGCCAAGCGGCGCAAGGACGCGAACTTCGAGCAGATCCAGGCCGACATCTACGGCCAGTTCGAGAACACCTTCATGATGTACCTGCCGCGCCTGTGCGAGCACTGCCTGAACCCGACGTGCGTGGCGTCGTGTCCGAGCGGGGCGATCTACAAGCGCGAGGAGGACGGCATCGTCCTGATCGACCAGGACAAGTGCCGCGGCTGGCGGATGTGCATCTCCGGCTGCCCGTACAAGAAGATCTACTACAACTGGAAGACCGGCAAGTCCGAGAAGTGCATCTTCTGCTACCCGCGCATCGAGGCCGGCCAGCCCACCGTCTGCTCCGAGACCTGCGTGGGCCGCATCCGCTACCTCGGCGTGCTGCTCTACGATGCCGACCGCATCGAGGAGGTGGCGAGCTCGCCGGACGAGCGTGACCTCTACCATCGCCAGCGCGAGATCTTCCTGGACCCCAACGACCCGGAGGTGATCGCCCAGGCCAGGCAGGACGGCATTCCCGACAACGTCATCAAGGCCGCCCAGGCCTCGCCGGTCTACAAGCTGGCCATGGACTGGGGCCTGGCGCTGCCGCTGCACCCCGAGTACCGCACCCTGCCCATGGTCTGGTACGTGCCGCCGCTGTCGCCGATCCAGTCCGCCGCCGAGGCCGGCAAGGTCGAGTTCGACGGCGTGATGCCGAAGATCGAGTCGCTGCGCATCCCGGTGAAGTACCTGGCCAACATGCTCACCGCCGGCGAGGAGGCCCCCGTGGTCCTGGCGCTCAAGCGCCTCATGGCCATGCGCCTCTACATGCGCGGCAAGCACGTGGACGGCCAGGCGAACACCGAGGTGCTGGAGGAGGTCGAGCTGACTGCGGCCCAGGTGGAGGAGATGTATCGCTACCTCGCCATCGCCAACTACGAGGACCGCTTCGTGATCCCGACCAGCCATCGCGAGATGGCCACCGAGGCCTTCCCCGAGCGCGGCGGCTGCGGCTTCAGCTTCGGCGACGGCTGCCACGGCGACAGCAGCGAGAGCCTGTTCGGCGGGCGCAAGACCACCACCACCCTGGTGCAGCCGGTGGAGACGTTCGATCCCGGCACCCAGGGCACGTCCAAGAGCGAGGAGGTGCGTCATGGCTGAGGGAGCGATGCACTATTCCGCGATGGCGCCGGACATGCTGAGCCTGCGCGTGCTGGCCCGGCTGCTCGACTACCCGACTGCCGAGCTCCAGGCCGCCGCGCCGGAGATGATCGAGATCATCGATGCCGAGCGCCGGCTTCCGGCGGCGCTGCGCTCCCGCCTGATGGACTGGTGCCAGCGCCTGCTGGAGGCCGACCTGATGGACCTGCAGGCCGAGTACGTGGCGCTCTTCGACAGGGGGCGCAGTACCTCGCTGCTGCTCTTCGAACACGTCCACGGCGAGTCCCGGGACCGCGGCCAGGCCATGGTCGACCTGATGGCCGAGTACCGCGCCGCGGGCTTCGAGCTCGACGCCCGGGAGCTGCCCGACTACCTGCCGCTGTTCCTGGAGTACCTCTCCACCCGGCCGGAGGCCGAGATCGGCCGCTGGCTGGGGGAGATCCGCCACATCCTGGCCCTGCTCGCCGCGCGCCTCGAGGAGCGTGACGCCGACCAGACCCTGGTGCCGCTGGCGCTGCTGTCGCTGGTCGGGGCCGAGGGCGACGTCGACGCGCACCGCGAGGCGGTCCGGGAGGAGGCGCCCGACGACACCCCCGAGGCCCTGGACGAGGTCTGGGAGGAGGAGGCGGT
Organism: Halomonas aestuarii; assembly: GCF_001886615.1. Taxonomy (NCBI): domain Bacteria; kingdom Pseudomonadati; phylum Pseudomonadota; class Gammaproteobacteria; order Oceanospirillales; family Halomonadaceae; genus Halomonas; species Halomonas aestuarii. The sequence continues at coordinate 1,532,009 of NZ_CP018139.1, read as the reverse complement.
GCGCTTCTCCGCCGAGTCCGACCAGGACTGCGCCCTGCAGTCCGCCGAAGGCCGCCGGCTCGCCGAGCGCAAGAACGTGACGCACAGCGAGGCGGTGCGGGTCCTCGATCCCGCCTCCATCGCCGCCAGGCATCAAGGAGACCAGTCATGAGCTACTTCAATACCCTGCTGTTCGGGCTATATCCCTATCTCGCCGGCACCGTCTTTCTGGTCGGCAGCCTGCTGCGCTTCGATCACGGCCAGTACACCTGGAAGACCGGATCGAGCCAGATGCTGACCTCCCGGAACATGCGCATGGCCAGCAACCTCTTCCATGTCGGCATCCTGGTGATCTTCTTCGGCCACCTGGTGGGCCTGCTGACCCCTCACTGGGTCTACGCGCCCTTCATGAGCGCCGGGACCAAGCAGGTGATCGCCATCCTGGTGGGCGGCATCGCCGGCGTCATGTGCCTGGTGGGAGGCGCCATGCTGGCCCATCGTCGCCTCACCAACCCGCGAGTGAGGGCCTCGTCCAGCCCCATGGACACCGTCATCATCGTGCTCCTGGTGGTGCAGGTGACCCTGGGTCTCCTGACCATCATCCCCGCACTCGGCCACCTGGACGGCGGCGTGATGATCCAGCTCGCCCACTGGGCCCAGTCCATCGTCTTCTTCCAGGGCGGTGCCGCGGGCTACCTCGACGAGGTCGGCCTGATCTACAAGCTGCACATCCTGGTGGGGCTGACCATCGTGCTGGTGTTCCCCTTCACCCGCCTGGTCCACGTCTGGAGCGTGCCGCTCGGCTACGTCACCCGTCGTTACCAGATCGTGCGCCGCCGCGCCTGACCGCTGAACGAGGACAAGGACCATGCAGAAGATCGATATCGAACAGCTCCCGGGCAGGGCGAGCCCCCCGCCCATCCGGGTCGGCGAGGCCACCATCGACGAGGCGGCCATCGCCCGGGAGATGCAGTATCACCCGGCCGACAGCGCCGGCACCGCCCAGCTGAAGGCGGCCCGGGCCCTGGTGGTGCGCGAGCTGCTGCGCCAGCGGGCGTCCGCCCTGGGGATGGCCGAGTCGTCCGAGGAGGCCATCGACGAGGCCGACGCCGCCATCGCCGCCCTGCTGGAGCACGAGCTGGACGTGCCCGAGCCCGCCGAGGCGGACTGCCGGCGCTTCCATGCCGCCCATCCCGAGCGCTTCAGCGAGCCGACCCGCCTCAGGGTGCGCCACGTTCTGCTGGCCGCGGCGCCGGACGATGCGCCCGCCCGCGATGCCGGCTACCGACTGGGCGAGAAGCTCATCAGGCAGCTGGGCAAACACCCCGAGCGCTTCACCGAGCTGGCCCAGCGTCACTCCGCCTGTCCCTCCCTGGACGAGGGCGGCGAGCTCGGCTGGCTGGTGCCCGGCCAGACCGTCGCCGAGCTCGACCGGGCGCTGCAGCACCTGCCCGTGGGGCTCCACGAGCGGCCGCTGGCGTCGCGCTATGGCTGGCACCTGGTCAGCATCGACGAGCGGCTCGAGGGCCGCGAGCTGCCCTTCGAGCAGGTGGCCGAGCGGGTCCGCCACAGCCTGCGCGAGCAGGCCACCCGCCGTGCACTGCGCCACTACCTGCTGGCGCTGGAGTCCGATATCGGCGTCGAGGGCATCTCCCTGGACGACGACGGCGGCAGCGCCCTGATGCAGTGACGCCGCATGCCGCCCCGCGCGGCATGCCGCTCCATTCAGTGTCGTCTCACCATGGGCGGCAAGGAGGACCCTCATGTCCCATGTTCATGCCAATACCCCCTTCGTGCCCCTGGGCATGGCGGTGCTCACCGTCTCCGACACCCGCGGCTTCGAGGAGGACGGCAGCGGTGACCTGCTCGAGCAACGCCTGAGCGGTGCCGGCCACACCCTGGTGGAGCGTTGCATCGTGCCCGACGACGTCTATCGCATCCGGGCCGTGGTCTCGGCCTGGGTGGTGCGCGACGACATCCAGGCCATCCTGGTCAACGGCGGCACCGGCTTCACGCCGCGCGACACCACCCCCGAGGCGCTGGCGCCGTTGTTCGACAAGGCCATCGACGGCTATGGCGAGCTGTTCCGCCAGCGCTCCCTGGCCACCATCGGCACCTCCACCATCCAGTCCCGCGCCGTGGCCGGGCTGATCGACCGCACCCTGGTGTTCGCCATGCCCGGCTCACCCAGGGCCTGCGCCACCGCCTGGGACGACATCCTCGTCGAACAGCTGGACGCCCGCACTCGGCCCTGCAACTTCGTCGCCATGGTGCGGCCGCAGGCCTCGCCATGCGCCTCACGCCAGGCGACACCCGACCGGGACGTGGCGGAAGGAGTCGGCGCATGAACTGCGGCTGTGCCGAGATCGTCACCCCGGGCCTGCTGGATCTCTTCGAGGCCCGGGCGAGGATGGTGGAGGCCGCCCGGCCGGTGAGCGGTGTCGAGCGGCTGGCCCTGGTTGATGCCGCGGGCCGGGTGCTGGCGGCCCCGGCCCTGGCGACCCTCGACATGCCCGGCGTCGACAACAGCGCCATGGACGGCTATGCCCTGCGCCTGGACGACCTGGCCGCCGCGCCGTCGGGCCTGCCGGTGACGCTTCGCGTCCCGGCCGGCGCCGGCGTGGCCCACCTGCCCGCGGGCGGCTGCGCACGCATCTTCACCGGGGCCCCCGTGCCGAGGGGCGCCGATGCCGTGGTGCCCCAGGAGCGGGTGCACCTCGATGGCAAGGGGCGCATGCGGGTGTCGGGCGAGGTGGCCCCGGGCGCCAACATCCGACGCCGCGGCGAGGAGAGCCGGGCCGGCGACGTGCTGCTCGGCGCGGGGAGCCGGCTGAACGCCGCGGCCATCGCCCTGCTGGCCGGCCATGGCATCGAGGCCGTGACGGTGCATCGGCGACTCCGCGTGGCGCTGGTCACCACCGGCGACGAGCTGATCGCCCCCGGTCAGGCCTGGCGTCCGGGGGCCGTCTACGACAGCAGCGGGCCGATGCTGCGCACCCTGCTGGCCGGCCAGGGCTGCGAGGTGCTCGATCTGGGCCCGGTGCTCGACACGCCCGAGGCCCTGGCCGCGGTCCTCGCCGAGGCCCGCGACGGCGCCGACCTGGTGCTGTGCACCGGCGGCGTCTCGGTGGGCGAGGAGGATCATGTGCGTCCGGTGCTGGAGCGCCTCGGTGGGCTCGATTTCCACGGCGTGGCCATGAAGCCCGGCAAGCCCCTGGCCCTGGGCTGGCTCGGCCCCTCCCGGGAGGCCGGCACCCCGCTGATCGGCCTGCCCGGCAATCCCGTGGCCTCGCTGGTGGGCTGGCAGCTGCTGGCGCTGCCCTTCGTGCACGGCCGCCAGGGGCGCCCCCCGGCCCCGCTGCAGCGCTTTCCGGTCACCGCGGGGTTCACGCGCCGGGCCCCCCGCGGCCGGCGCGAGCTGCTGCGGGTGGTGCTGGACTGGACCGGCGGCGCCCCCGTGGCCCGGCTGGCCGGGGGGCAGGGCTCTCACATGCTCGGCGCCGCCAGCCAGGCCCATGGCTACCTGATCATCGATGCCGATACCCCAGTGGAGGAAGGCCATGTCTACGGATACTGTCCCGGCGCTCAGTTCCTCGACTGAGCTGCTGTGCCGGCCGCGCCAGCTGCGCGAGCTGGTCCGGGGAGTGCCCTGGCTGCGCGACCTCGAGAACGACCAGCTCGAGGCCCTGCTGGCCGACGCCGGGGTGCGCACCCTGAAGAGTCGCGACTGGCTGTTTCGCCAGGACGAGCCGGCCAGCCGGGTCTACATCGTGATCAGCGGGGTGGTCCGCCTGGTGCGCAGTGCCGGCGACGGGCGAATGGCGACCATCCGTTGCGTCGAGCGGGGCGGCCCGCTCGGCGAGATGAGCATGGTCTCGAACCGGGGCGTCTACCTCTACTCCTCGGAGGCGCTGCGCCGTACCCAGGTGCTGGACATCCCCGCGGCACGCTGCCGGGCGTTCATGGATCGCCAGCCCGCCTGCCGGGCGGAGTTCATGAGCCGGCTGGCCATGGAACTGACCGAGCGCCTCGAGGACATGGCCCTGCTCACCCAGGCCGATGCCATGTCGCGGCTGGTCAGCTTCATCCTGCGCCAGCTGCCGGCCGGACGCGCCAAGGGGCCGCAGGTGATCCGCCTGACCATCCCCAAGCGCTGGCTGGCCGCCCAGCTGGCGATGACCCCGGAGACCCTGTCGCGCCTGCTGGCCAGACTGCGCGAGGAGGGCGCCGTCCACATCGACCGCCAGCGCCTGGTCGTCCTCGACGAGCGGCGGCTGCGCGACCTCATGCTGGCCGACGACTGACGTTCATGCACCGACCCCTGGGAGGCTTCATGTCCCGACCCCGCAACACGCCCCGCACCCTGGTCTACAGCTGCTCGGGCTGCTCCGACGTGGCCCAGCTCGCCAACGAGGTCGCCCTGCGCCTGGATCACGGCGGGGTGGCAGAGATGTCCTGCATCGCCGGCGTGGGCGGCGGCGTGCCCGGCCTGGTGCGCACCGCCCGCTCGGGCCGCCCCGTGGTGGCCATCGACGGCTGCCAGATGCACTGCGCCCGTCACTGCCTGGCCAACGCCGGGGTGACGCCCACCGAGCACGTCCGGCTCCATGAGCAGGGGATGAAGAAGCGCAAGGGACGCCTCTACGACGAGGCCACCGTGGAGAGGGTCACCGGCCGGGTCGGCGAGCTGATCGCACGGCTGCCGATGGAGGCCGAGGCGCACCTCGAGCCGACCTGAGTCGTGCGAGCCCGAGGTGTCGCGGTGTGCCGGGAGGCGGGAGTCCGCTAGGCTCTAGGCATGCCCGGCCTGGACGTTTCGCATGACACTGCCCGATATCGACCCATCCCCGATTCCCCACCGGCCCGAGCCCTGCTGGGAGGCGACGAGTCGCCTGGCCATCGTCCCCGACGACGAGCCGCTGGTGCCGATGAGCCTGGCGCCCGAGCCGCTCAAGGTGTTCCCCGCCTATGCCCGGCTGGGCATCCCCGGCGCGGTGCCGGAGTGCTTCGTGCGGGAAGGCGTCTATCGCCGGCTGCTCGCGGTGGCCTGCTCCCTGCCGCCGGGCCTCGGCCTGGTGGTCCTGGACGGCTGGCGCCCCTGGCGCGTCCAGCAGTACCTCTTCGACACCCTCTTCGAGGTGATGCGTGCCCGTCACCCGGCCCTCGACGAGGCCGCGCTGCTCGCCCGCACCCGGGAGTTCGTGGCCATGCCGAGCCGCGACCCCCGGGCCCCCAGCCCGCACCTCACCGGCGGCGCGGTGGACGTGACGCTGTGCGATGCCGACGGCCTGATGCTGGACATGGGCTCGCTGTTCGACGAGGCGAGCTCGGCCTCCCACAGTGATTACCTGGAACGCCTCGAGGCCCCGGATACCCGCCAGCGACGGGCGCGGGAGGCGCGCCGCGTGCTCTACCACGCCATGTGCGCCCAGGGGTTCACCAACCTGCCCAGCGAGTGGTGGCACTACGACCATGGCGACCAGCTATGGGCCCACTACACGGGGAGGCCGTCGGCGCATTACGGGCCGGCGGAGCTGGACACCATCGAGCAGCGCTGGAAGCGCCAGTTCCAGGCGCCCTGACGAGGGGGCCGGGACGCAGGGCAGGGCGGGCTCGGCTATAGTGGCAGCCCCATGCGAGAAGGAGGCGCGATGTTGCTGCTGGAGAGCCTGTCGCCGCTGTCGGGCGCGATCAACCTGCTGCTGGTGATGCTGTCGGTGTTCACCTCGGCCTTCACCGCCGCAGTGGGGGTCGGGGGCGGCGTGCTGATGATCATGGCGCTGGCCCAGGTGATGCCGGCGGCGGCGCTGATCCCGGTGCACGGCATGGTGCAGCTGGGTTCCAATGTCGGCCGCACGGCGATGACCTGGCGCCACATCGACCGCACGACGCTGGCCGCCTTCCTGCCCGGCGTGGCCCTGGGGGCCCTGGCGGCCGCCTGGCTGCTGGTGCGCCTGCCGGCCGGGGTGCTGGAGCTGTGCATCGCCGCCTTCGTGCTCTTCACCTGCTGGGGACCGGGGCTGCCTAGCCGGGCCCTGGGGCGAGGCGGCGTGATGGTGGCCGGGGCGATCACCACCCTGCTCTCCAGCCTGGTCGGCGCCAGCGGCCCCATGGTCGCTGCCTTCATCAAGCAGCGACAGGCCGGGCGTCTGGCCAAGGTGGCGACCTTCTCCGCCTGCATGCTGCTCCAGCACCTGACCAAGGCCTTCGTGTTCGGCGTGGCCGGCTTCGTCTTCCGCGACTGGCTGCCGCTGATGCTGGTCATGGTGGCGGCGGGCTTTCTCGGCACCTGGCTGGGGCTGCACCTGCTGCACCGCCTCTCCGATCACCATTTCGATGCCCTCTTCCGCTGGGCGCTGACGCTGCTCGCCCTGCGCCTAGTCTGGCTCGGCGCCCAGCGCCTGGCGGGTCACTGACGGGCCTTGCCGACGACCGGCGCCCGCCGCGCGATCATGCCGCCTTTGCTCGGCCCGGTCGCGTGGGCGCGCCACGGAGAAGGTGACGCGCTGCGCCATGGCGATGGCTCCGGTCAGGGGGCTGAAGGGCGCCATGGGAAAGTCTTATCCATGGAGTAAGGTTATTCAATGATCGATCGTGATAGCCAGCGTCAATCGCGCGGGCGGCGGCCGCGTCGGTTTTCGACCGGCGGGGGGCTAGTGCCCGGAAAAATCGAGAAAAAGTCTGACATACGCCCTGTACAGGCCGCGTCGGCTGGCCATAATGTCTAGGTGTCACTGGAATAAACCTCGAGGGAACGGATCATGGTGCCCACTACAACAATCAACCGGCGCCTTGTCGGGGGAGCCCTGCTGCTGGCCTGCCTGCTGCTGGTCTCCGGTTTCGCCCAGGCCGGGAATCCGCGCTATGCCGGTATCGTCATCGACGCCGACAGCCAGGAGATCCTCTACGCGGAGAATGCCGACAGGCTTCGCTACCCCGCCTCACTGACCAAGATGATGACGCTCTACCTGCTCTTCGAGGCGCTGGAGGAGGGCAGGCTAGGCCTCGGCGAGCCGCTGCCGGTCTCGTCCAATGCGGCCGCCAAGCCGGCCTCGAAGCTCTACGTGAAGGCCGGTTCCAGCATTCCCTTGGAGAAGGCCATCGATGCGCTGGTGATCAAGTCGGCCAACGATGTGGCCGTGGTGGTGGCCGAGGCGCTGGGCGGCAGCGAGGAGAACTTCAGCCGCATGATGACCGACAAGGCGCGCGCGCTGGGCATGGAGGACACCGTCTTCCGTAATCCCAACGGCCTGCCCGACCCCGGCCAGGTCACCACGGCACGCGACATGGCGGTGTTGTCCCGTCATCTGATGCGGGACTTCCCCCAGTACTATTCCCATTTCTCGCGGACGAGCTTCACCTGGAAGGGCAAGACCATCTCCGGCCACAACCGCCTGCTCGACAGCTACCCCGGGGCGGATGGCCTCAAGACGGGCTACATCCGGGCCTCCGGCTTCAACGTGGCCACCTCGGCGGTGCGCGACGGCCGTCGCCTGCTCACCGTGGTGATGGGCGGCTTCACCGCCGCGTCCCGGGATGCCCACACGGCCGACCTGCTCGACCGCGGCTTCCAGCGTGCCTCGCTGGCCGATGGACGTGGCTGGCTGGCCAGTGCGGACATCTCCGGGGGACGCCTGATGCCCGGCGAGCCCCAGGCGCCGGGGCAGCCGGTCGGTCGCGAGGTGCGTCTGGCCAGCCTCGGCAACCCGGCCCCGAGCCCGGCGGCGTCGGCCTTTGCGGCGACCTCGATGCCTGGCGTCGTCGCCCCGCCTGCGGGGCAGCCGCGGGTCGCCCGGGTCGAGCGCCCCGCCGCGCCCGCCGCGGCGGACCGGCCCCAGGGGTCGGCCGACGATCCCATTCGTGAACTGATCGCCGAGAGCGGTACCCCGGGGATCGCCACCCGCCCGGGGAGCTGGGGCGTGCAGGTCGGTGCCTTCAGCGATGCCGGGCATGCTCGCAGCCTGGCCTCCCGGGCCGCCGATCGGCTGGCCAGCGAGCTGACCCATGCCCGGGTCGCCGTGGGCAATGCCGAGGCAACCGGCGTCTACCGTGCGCGCCTGGTGGACCTCAACGAGGGACAGGCACACACCGCCTGCCGTCGTCTGGTGGCCCAGGGCATGGAGTGCATGGTGGTCCAGGCCTCCCTGTGACCAGGCTTGCCGTGATCGGCAAAAGCCCTTAGCGTGTTCATGATTACGCCACCCCGTCGGTTCCGCCGACGGGGTGGCGTTGTCTCCATCCGATGAACACGCAAGGAGGCGGTTGCCATGTCGTCGTCGCTGAAGGGCATCCTGTTCATGTGCGGTGGGGTGTTGTGCCTGGCCCTGGGGGATGCCCTCACCAAGTGGCTGGGCGAGACTCACTCTCCGCTGCAGATCATCTTCCTCCGTACCCTGGTGTCGGTGCCGCTGATCGCCCTGATCGCGCGCTACAACGGCGGGTTGCGTACCCTGTCGACCCGTCGGCCGGGGGTGCACCTGCTTCGGGGATTGATCTTCGCCGCCACCATGATCTGCTTCATGTGGGGGCTGACCCTGTTGCCGCTGGCGGAGGCCACTGCCATCGCCTTTGCCGCCCCCCTGTTCGTCACGCTGTTGTCCGTGCCGCTGCTCGGCGAGCGGGTCGATCGACCGACCCTGCTGGCCACGGCCCTGGGCTTCGTGGGGGTGCTGGTGGTGGTGCGTCCCGGAGGCGAGAGCTTCCAGCCCGGTGCCCTGGTGGTGGTCGCCGCGGCGGTCTTCTATGCCCTGATGATGATCACGGCGCGCCGCTACGGCGCGCGGGAGCACCTCTGGGCCATGGTCTTCTACATGACCCTGGTGCCGCTGGTGGTCTCTGCCGGGACCATGCCCTGGGCGTGGCAGACCCCGGCCCCCTGGCATTGGCCTGCCTTCCTGGTGGCGGGCTTTCTCAGCGTGGGCGCCATGACCGGCCTCACCCTGGCGTTCCGTTACGCGCCGGCGGCACTCGCCGCCCCCTTCGACTACACGGCGCTGCTGTGGGCGGTGCTGCTGGGCTGGTGGTTCTGGGACGAGGTGCCGGACCTCTGGGTCTTCGTCGGCGGCACCCTGATCATCGCCAGCGGCCTGGCCATCGCCTACCACGAGCGGCGCACCTCCCTGAAGCGCAGGCCGACCTCCTGAGACGACGACGCATGCTCCGCGGGAACCGGAGGCCGCCGGTCCAGGGTCCCGCCTGCGCGGTGCCGGGAAGGCGTCGTCTCGATCATTTCCAAGGCGCACGTTCCATTGGGTAGACCACTTTGCTAGGTTGATCGTCGTGGCAACGGACTGTCCGGCGACTCCTACTGGCCGACTCTGGCGACTCCCATGACCGCACGTCATTCCAATGTTCCGAACCTGACCGACTTCGACCTCAAGCTGCTTCGCGTCTTTCATGCCGTGGTGCAGGCTCAGGGGCTCGCGCCGGCCCAGCAGGTGCTGGGGCTGTCGCTGTCGACGATCAGTATCCAGCTGAAAACGCTCGAGGAGCGGCTGGGATTCACCCTCTGCGAGCGCGGGAGGAAAGGTTTCGCCCTGACGGAGGAGGGTGAGCGTATCCACCGGAGCCTGAAACCGCTGTTCGATTCAGTCGCCGGCTTTTGCGACGTGGTGGCTGAGGTCCGCGGTCATCTGACCGGCGACCTGCATTTCGGTGTCGTGGATGCCCTGGCAACGAATCGGGTGGCACCACTGCCCAGGGGGTTCCAGAATTTCACCGAGCTTGCGCCCGAGGTGCATCTTCACGTGGATATCTCTTCGCCGGAAGAGCTCATCCAGGGACTGCTCGAGGGGCGATATCACTGCATCCTGACACCCGTCGAACCGAGCCACGACTCCGTCGATAGCGTGCCCGTCTTCAAGGAGTCCCAACAGCTTTATTGCGGGGCTGATCACCCCCTGTTCAACGAATCCGACCCTGCCCGTATCCTGGAGGCCCTGCAGCACACGACGTTTACGGGCAAGAGTTACGTGTCCTTTCCCGCAAACGACGATCTGTCCGTCTCCATCGAGCGGCCGACCGTCTCCCACATGGAGAGCAACGCCCTGCTGATACTCAGCGGACGTTACATCGGCTATCTGCCAGCACACTATGCCGATTACTGGGTCAACGCGGGCCTCATGAAGGTCCTTCTTCCCGATACCCTCGGGCATGAAACGCGTTTCTATCTCTGCACCAGCAAGCACCACAGCTACCGTTCTGCTGATGTGTTCCGCAACTGCATGATCGATGTGCTGTCAGACGGGTCAGACGCTGCATCCTGACGGGGTCCACTGGGCAGGTGGCGTCGCCGTGATCCGCTTCGGCGTGAGTTCGGGCGTGCCCCGCCGGTCATCAGGCCCTTGAGTCATAGCGGGACGACATGCTTGCCGTTCATGACGGCTCATCGGAGGCATGAGAAAAGCGGGGCATCTGCATCACGTGTCTCGCCTGGAGACAGCGTCCGCCAGGACACACAGCAGCTCGAACATCAGCGTCGCCCCGGTCAGGGCGGTGATCCCCGAGGAGTCGAACGGTGGCGATACCTCCATGACGTCTGCACCTACCAGGTTGAGTCCCCGAAGGCCGCGTATCATCTGCTGGGCTTCACGCGTACTGAAACCGCCGACCTCAGGTGTGCCGGTGCCTGGCGCATAGACGGGGTCCAGGGCGTCGACATCGAAGGTGACATAGGTCGGCACATCGCCGACCACCCGGGCGATTTCTGCATTCACCCTTGCCGGTCCCAGATCGAAATACTCCTCGATCTCGATGATGCGAATGCCCTGTTCACGTGCCCAATCAAGGTCACTCGCTTCATACAGTGAACCACGAATGCCAATCTGGACCATGCGTTTCGGGTCGAGGATGCCCTCCTCGATGGCGCGTCGGAACGGCGTGCCATGGGTATAGGGATTGTCGCCGAAGTAGGTATCGTTGGTATCGGAATGCGAGTCGAACTGGACCAGCGCCATGGGCTCATCGCGGGCGATGGCCCGCAGTATCGGCAGGGTGCCGAGATGGTCGCCGCCAGCCGTCAACGGTATGGCACCGGCATGGTGGATCTGTCGATAGAACTTACGGGTCCGCTCGAGCGTATCGCGAATGTCGATCGGGTTGACCGGTACATCCCCCAGGTCCGCGATGCGGCACAGGTCGTAGGGCGCGATGCGGCTCGCCTGATGCACCAGCCGCATCATGGTCGAATTGTTGCGGATCTCGCGCGGTCCGTGACGCTGGCCGACACGATTTGTCGAGCCGCTGTCCCAGGGCAGGCCCACGAGGGCGATGTCGACCTCGGACGGGTCCTCGATCTGCGGCAGTCGCATGAAGGTGGAGCGTCCTGCGAAGCGCGGCACCTCGCTGCCCCCAAGTGGCCGGAAAAAAGCGGCGTCGTGAGCCATTGTCATTGTCCTTTATGGGTTGTCAGGGTGTTCATAACATGACGCTACCGCCGTTGACGCCATAGGTCTGGCCGGTAATGAAGGTGGCCTGTGGCCCCGCGAGGAAGGTGACCATGTTGGCGATTTCCTCGGGGCGTCCGATGCGCCCCAGCGGTATAGCGCTTTCCTTCTGGCGCTGGGCCTCGCTCATCACCTCGGCGCCGAGCATGTCGGTGTCGACGGGGCCTGGCGCAATGGCATTGACCAGAATCTGTGGCGCGAACTCGAGGGCCCAGGCGCGCGTCATGGCACCGATACCCGCCTTGGATGCGCAATACGCGCTGTTGCGCTCCCTGCCGAGATATCCCAGGTCGGACGCGATATTGATCACGCGTCCACTGCCTTGCTGGACCATGTGGCGGATCGCCTCGCGTCCCACCACGAAGGTGCCGCGAAGGTTCACCGCAATGACCGTGTCGAAGGCATCGACGGAGGTCTCCAGCAAGCCCTCTTCATGCAGGATGCCGGCATTGTTGACGACCACGTCCAGACCACCGAGCCCCTCGATGGCACGCTGGACCATCCCGACGGCCTCGGCTTCCTTGGCGACATCCGCCTCAATCGAGCAGGCCGACGCATCGTGTACCCGCACATCGGCCAAGGTGACCGCCGCCGCGGCGTCATCACCGTGATAGCCAAATGCCACTCGGGCCCCTGCCGAGGCCAGCGAGATGGCGGTGGCACGTCCGATGCCCCTTGAGCCTCCGGTCACCAGGATACGAACGCCTGCCAGTGAGTCATTCATGCCATCACCTCCCCGCGGTCGATCGGAATCGCCTGGCCCGTCACGTTGGTGGCGGCCTCGGAGGCGAGGTACAGGTACAGTCCCGCCACATCGTCAGGCTCCATCAGGCCGCCCAGAGACTGGTCGGCGGCAATCGACTCGGCAAGCTCATCCTCGCTGACCGCCTGCTCCCTGGCCATCACCGCCAGCGAGCGAAGCGACGCCTCGGTGCGGACCCACCCCGGGCAGACGGCATTGACGCGGATCGAACGTGGCCCCAGCTCTCTGGACAGGGTCCGCGCTAGGCCGATCAACGCATGCTTGGAGGCCACGTAGGCGGCAAAACCGGGAACGGCGGTGCGCCCCCAGATCGAAGACGTGATGAGAATGCGCCCCCCTGGCGTCATCTTCGGCAGCGCGGCCCGCGTCATTCGCCAGGTGCCCAAGACGTTCACGTCCATGATGCGCTCGAAGGCGTCATCGACGTCGTCATGGCCATCCTCCACCGGCGTCGGCAGCTCTACCCCGGCATTGTTGACCAGCACATCGAGTCGTTCGATACCCTGCAGGGCGCTGTTGACTTCATGGCGATCGGTGATGTCGCAGCGCTGGGCCCAGACCTCGCTACCGGTTTCCGCCGCGAGTAACCGTGCCGCTTGAACGATGCCGGCATCCTCGGCTAGCACACAGACTCGCGCCCCGGCAGCGGCGAACGCCTTCGCCACGGCAAACCCGATGCCGCGGCTGGCCCCGGTTACGAGCACTGTCTGGCCACTGAAATCAAAGGAGATCGCCATCATTCCCTCCCGAAGCCAACTTGGACGCCATTACCTCAGCTGGAATGCCTGAGCATCTCGTATGGTGCCCATTCACGAGAGCAGCTCTCGCCGCACGGCAGCCGACATGTCGTCGCGATACTGCTTCGCCATGGCCGCCCCCTTCTCGGGCGAGGCCAGCGCAGCCGAGGTGAGCGCGCCCGAGGCGGGCACCCACTCCGGGCGTGCCGGCCAGACGTCATAGGGTGGGGCGTCCATGGGGGCGTTGTCGGGAATTCGGTCGGTACGCACCAGGTGGGGATAGAAATGCATCATCAGTGACGTCTCGAGTACCGCGGCATGTTCCAGTTCGATCCCCGGAAAGCCATCGGGGAAGACCACATCAAGGGTATCCTTAGTCAGAAACTCCCAGTGCTGCAGACACATCACCCGAAGCCCAGTGTCACCCACCTCGCGCATCGCCAGGTCGATCCCTTCATTGAGGAACCACAGGTTCTCGAAATGACCGTCGATGACACAGATTCGACGCACGCCATGACGCGCCAGTTCACGAATCACGTCGCGCACCGTATGAATCAGCGTGGTTCCGTCGAGTCCGGTGCTGCCGGGAAAGGAGGGCCCCCCCCCGGTGCGGGGCATCGACTTGTATCCATAATTGATGGGCGGGGCCACGATGCCGTCGACCTCTTGCGCCACCATCTCTGCGATGGCGGTGGGCAACAGGTGGTCCACGCCCATTGGGAGGTGCGGTCCGTGCTGTTCCAGCATGCCGGTTGGTAGAAACACGACAGGCTCGTTTTCCAGGCGCGCGCTGAACTCCGGCCACGTCATTTCTGCCATCATAACCGTCGGTTTCTTCATGGGGCCTCTCTGTTGATCTTGTTGACGACTGCCACGCGATGTCGTGCTCAGGTCTCGTCTCTGCCCTGTTCGCGCATCAGCTGCAGGATATGTCGCTCCAGGTCGCCATACCCGGGCAGGCCTATCAGGTCCTCTTTCTGGCCGATCCGTTGTCCCTGCTTGAATGCTGGGATGATCTCTTCATGAACCCTGCCTGGATGCCTCGACATGAATTCGATCCTGTCGGCCAGGAAGATGGCTTCCTCGATATCATGAGTCACCACCAGCACCGTCGTATTGGCTGCCTCGACTATCTCCATCATCAGTTCCTGCATCTGCCAGCGGGTCTGAGCGTCAAGTGCCCCGAATGGCTCATCCATCAGCAAAATGGCTGGTTCGTTAGCCAGCGTTCGCGCGATGGCGACTCGTTGTTTCATGCCGCCGGAAAGGTGACGGGGGTAGGTCCCCGCGAAACGACTTAGCCCCACCAGTTCGATGAAGTGCTCGGCGCGATCTCGTCGCTCCTGCTTGGGAACGCGGTTCAATCGCATGCCGTATTCGACATTCTGCTGGACGGTCAGCCAGTCGAAGGAGGTGTAGGCCTGAAACACCATCCCCCGTTCCTGAGCCGGGCCGGTGATCCTCTCCCCGTCCAGCATGAGCTCACCCGTGGTTGGTTGCTCAAGACCAGCCACCATGCGCAGCACGGTAGACTTACCGCAACCGGAAGGACCCAGCAGCACGCAAACCTCATTTTCATGGGTGTCGAAGCTCACATTCGCGATTGCTTGAATGTCCTCGCCGCGCGGTACATGAAACGACTTTCCTACCTCTTTTAGCCTAAGTTTGGGGGGGGCATTGGCCGCATAGTTTTGGCCGGCTGTGGAGGGAGACGCATTATTGACTGACCTGTTCATTAGTCACCCTCCTGTCCGAGATAGGGGAATAGTACCCGCTGTAACCAACGGAAAAGGAGGTCGAATGCCAACCCAAGAATGCCAATGATCAGTATGCCTGCCATTATCTCATCGGTATTCAGGAAGCGGCGTGCTCGCATCATCATCGCGCCTATTCCGGTTGTCGAGGCGATGATCTCGGCAATGACCAGGTAGGTCCATGCGATGGCCAGCATTTGCCTCATGGACGTCACTATGTTGGGCATCACCGCGGGTACCACGACCGTCCAGAGGATCTGCCACCGCTTTCCGCCAAGCGTCATCGCGGTTTCGATAAGCTCTGCACGCACCTGGCTCGTATGATCCATGATCAAGGTGATCAGAAAGAAAATGACCCCCAGAAACAGAAGGGCCAGCTTGGGCGCCTCGCCGGTGCCAAACCACATCAGCAGGATAGGAATGAAGGCGGGTGCCGGCAGATACCGCCATGCTGAAACGAAGGGGTTGAACAGCGCTTCCACCGACTTGAATGATCCCATCAGGATGCCGAGAGGTATCGCGATGAGGCAGGCCGCCAGAAAGCTTCCGACAATGCGCGCAATACTGATGCCGACATCCCCCAGGAAACCGCGCTCTACGAACAGCTCATATAGCGTGCCGACAACCTCGAAGGGCGAAGGTACCAGCAAGGTATTGACCCAGCCGCGTAATACCGCTGTTTCCCATAGACCAAAAAATATGACCCATACCAGCGCGCCCAGCACGAGACGCCACCTTCTCGGTATGGGGGTCAGGAATTCGAACCAGCGTGATCGATAGGCACCTTGTCTTGATTCACCCGCCATTCCCATTCCCCGTTTGTAAGAAGCTGTCGGCTCGTCGGCCGGGTTGGACCATGCGGCGGGGAGCACCAGGCGTTGGTGCTCCCCGGACGTGATCAACGTGCGGACATGGACTGGCTATAACCGCTGTCGACCAGGTCGGCAATCAGGCTGCAATCGACTCCTTTCTCTGCGTCCTGAACTTCATCCATCAGGCCCAATTTCACCCACCACTCGTTGGTTCGCATGACGCTCTGAATGATGGAGCCATTCTCGATGCCATGCGGTGGTTCTCCGTCAAGAGCACCACAGATGCGAGCTGTTTCATCAAAGTCAAGCATGTACAGCCCATCTTCCAGGTACTTGCCGTTGGTTCCCACAACCGATTCTATATCAGCCACTGGCCACTGGAGATAATCCGAAAAAAGCTGATTCACTTCTTCGGTATTGTCGTGCCAGTACTGCAAGGCATCGAAGCGGGCCCGGATCATGTCCACGGCCGCTTTCCTGTGCTCCTTGATGAACTTCTTGTTCATGTACATCGCATCCATGAAGATGCCCGTATCGAGGTAGTAAGGCTCGGAAGTATCCGCCGCAATCTTGGCGGTATCGAGGTTTTCCAGAACGCGCGTTACCCAAGGTTCATACATGTAAGCTGCCGCCAGATCACCCGACATGACCGGACCGACAGCCTCGTCGGCATTCAGGTTTACCCACTCCACGTCGTCCGGAGTCAGGCCTTCCTTGTCGAGCCACATGCCCATCAATACTTCGCCGATGTAGGCTTGTGGCGCGCCGACTTTCTGTCCTTTCAGCTCCTGTGCATTCATGTCTTCGGCAATCAACACCTTGTCGACGCCGTACGATATGTTGAGATGTGACACCAATACAGTGTCCGTTCCGCGTTCAATCGCAAATGGGGTATATTCAGCTGTGCTGAGATATACGTCTATCTGGCCTGCTGCCAGCGCTGCATGGCCCCCAAGAGGATCCTCGAAGATAGTGAGGTTAAGATCATGGTCGCCTGCGAGTCCTTTCTGACGCGCCACCTCCAAAAAGGAAAATCCCGGCCATGATACGTTGAGACCTATGTTGATCGTCTCGTTGTCCTGGGCGGAAGAGATGCCTGGTAATGTCATGGCGGAGGCACACATCAGTGTCGCGATCGTTGCCTTCTTCTTGGAAGAATACATACTCATTTTGTTGTTCCTTTTTTTGATCAGCTGTATTACCACTTATCCATTCTGTTGTTGTCCAACAATCCTTTATTTTAGAACTTTTTTATTTAATTTTCTGAAGTCCAGCATATCTCCCGAAATTTGATCGAACAATGACTGATGACAAAACTAAGGTTTGAGTCAATACAAAGTTACGCTATTGCTTCTTTGTGGTGCTTTTTTCTACTGCAAGTTATCGGATTTTTATTATTTTGGTGCATGTGGAGCAGAATTTCCTCCAAGTTTCTGCCTCGGCACCATGGAGCCGACTATTGTTGCCCGCTTGTTGAATCGACATTCCGACATTCGAGTGGTTGCCAGTTCGACAGCGGTGCTGCTGGGCTGGTGGTTCTGGGACGAGGTGGCGGACCTCCGGGTCTTCGTCGGCGGCACCCTGATCATCGCCAGCGGCCTGGCCATCGCCTACCACGAGCGGCGCACCTCCCTGAAGCGCCGGCCGACCTCCTGAGACGACCCATGTTCTTCGTCGACCACGCCGGAAAAGTTTTTCCACGGCGTTAAGTCTTTCGTAAGTCTGGCTGATCATGATGACCCTGTTCCCTTCCGGCAACTGCCGTCGGGAGCTGCCACCGGCCGACGGTCAGGTGGCCCTTTGTCACTGACTTTATGGAGGTTTTCCAATGAAGCGCACTGTACTCAAGGGCATCGTGGTATCCAGCCTGCTGGCCGTAAGCGTTGCTGCCCTGGCCGAGCCGACCTGCACCGACGCGCCCGAGAGCGACTGGATGAGCAAGGAGGCGATGCAGAAGCAGATCGCCGACATGGGCTACAAGGTCAAGGAGTTCAAGACCACCGACACCAGCTGCTACGAGATCTACGGCTGGGACGACCAGGAGCGTCGCGTCGAGATCTACTTCAACCCGGTCGACGGCAGCATTGTCGAGCAGGAATTCGACTGAAGGAGGCCGCATCATGAGCGGCAAGACAGGTAGCAAGCGGGTCCGCGTCTGGGACCCGCTGGTTCGGATCGTGCACTGGTCGCTGGTGGCCGGCTTCCTGGCCAACTACTTCCTCACCGAGGAGGGCGAGACCTGGCACCAGTGGATCGGCTATGGCGTGGTGGCGCTGATCGGTGTGCGCATCCTCTGGGGGTTCGTCGGCCCCTGGTCGGCACGCTGGCGCAGCTTCTGGCCGACCCCCCGACGCCTGCGCGCCTCGCTCCGATCGGAGGAGTCCGTCGGTGCCGGCGATGCCGCCTCAGACGAGCCCGGCATCACCCACACCCCTTTGGGGGCGGTCATGATGCTGACGCTGCTGGCCCTGTTGCTGGGGCTGGGGACCACCGGCTACATGATGGAGGAGACCGACCTCTTCTGGGGGGTCGGCTGGGTCGAGGAGGCCCATGAGCTGATGGCCAACGCCATCCTCGTCCTCATCCCGCTGCATGTCATCGGCGCGATCCTCGAGAGCCGCAAGCGGCAGGACAACCTGATCGCCGGCATGCTGCATGGCTACCACCGACACCCGGGGCATCCGCGCTCGGACGTCTGATCTCGGCCTGTCCCGATCCACGCCGTCACCGCGCCTGCCGCGGTGACGGCGTCTTGGGTGGTCAGTGGCGAGGCGGCCGCGTAAAGGCCCGCGCCGCTGCCTCGGGGTCCGGGGTGCCGCAGATCGCCGAGATCACGGCGAGGCCCTGGGCACCGGCCTGGCGCGTCGGGAGGACATGCTCGGCCTTGAGGCCGCCGATGGCCACGCCGGGCAGGGGGCTCGCGGCCGCCAGCTCGGCCAGGCCCTCGAAGCCGAGCGGCTCGGCATGGTCGCGCTTGCTGGGGGTGGCGAACACCGGCCCGAGGCCCAGGTAGTTCAGGGCGCTCGGGTCGAGTCGGGCGAGCTGCTCGCGGGTCTGCACCGAGAGCCCGAGGATCGCGTGAGGGCCCAGGGCGGCCCGGGCCTGGGCCACGTCGCCGTCATCCTGGCCGATGTGCAGCCCGTCGGCGCCCGAGGCGAGCGCCACCTCCAGCCGGTCGTTGATGATCAGGGCCACGCCCGTGCCGGCCAGGGCGGCCTTGAGGCGGCGCGCCTGGTCGATCAGTTCGGCGTCACTGGCGTGCTTGTCACGCAGCTGCACCAGGGTGACGCCGCCACGGACCGCGGCGACCACGGTCTGCACCAGGCCCTGCTCGGCGCAGAGTTCACGGTCGGTGACGAGATAGAGCGAGAGATCAAGGGGCATCGGAGACCTCCAGGCGGGCCCGCTGTGCCAGGGCCTCGGCGTCCAGGTGGTAGAGCGCATCGAGGAAGGCCACTGCGTAGCTGCCCGGGCCCCGTGCCACCTCGCCGGCGAGTTCCCCGGCTACGGCATAGCCGGCGAGCGCCGCCACCGTCGCCTCGAAATGCCGGTCCGTGCCGGCCAGGAAGGCCCCCACGACGCCGGTCAGGGCGCAGCCCAGGGTGGTGACCCTCGGCATCAGCGGGTGCCCGCCCCGGACACGGGCGAGGCGTTTGCCGTCGGTGACCAGATCCATCTCGCCGGTCACGGCCACCACGCCGCCCGTGCGCTCGGCCAGCCGGCGGGCGGCCTCGAGGGCAGCCTCGGCGGGGTCGGTGCTGTCCACGCCGCGGCCGCCGCCGGCCTGTCCCGCCAGGGCGATGATCTCCGAGGCATTGCCGCGAATCACGTCCGGCGAGAGCGCCAGCAGCCGCGCGCCGGTCTCCCGGCGGTAGTGCGTGGCGCCCACCGCCACCGGGTCCAGCACCCAGGGGCGTCCCGTCTCCCCGGCCGCCAGCGCCGAGGACTCCATGGCGTCGACCCAGTGGGGCGAGAGGGTGCCGATGTTGATCGTCAGGGCGCCGGCCAGGGCGGTGAACTCGGCGGCCTCCTCGCGGGCGTGGACCATGGCCGGCGAGGCGCCGATGGCCAGCAGCACGTTGGCCATGCTGTTCATGGCCACATGGTTGGTGATGTTGTGGACCAGCGGGCTGGTCTCGCGCACCCGGGCCAGGTGCGCGGCGGGATCGATGTGATGCATGGGGCCTCCCCGGCGCGGGAGGTGCGCCTGGACGGGAGGCCCGCCGCCGCACGACTCCCTACGCCGGCATTGTCCGGGTCAGGTTCCGAGGGTGCTTCTCAGCCGCGACACTCCTGCCGCGGCGCCCCTGTCGTCAGGCCTCACTATCCCTGCCGGCTCCGTGGCTGTAAAGGCCGTGGCCAGGTCCCCGGGGCAGCTAGGCGAGCCAGCGCAGGGCCACTCCCCGGGCGTGTGCCAGGTCCCGGCACCAGGTCAGCCGGCCGGCCGTCCGGCGGATGCCCGCCCGGCGCAGCTTGACGAGGATCCGCGTCGGCAGGCCGACCAGTACCAGCGAGATCCCCCCTCGGTGCATCTCCTCGATCAGGGCCTGGAGGGCCACGATGGCGGTGCCATCCATGCTCGGCACATCGTGCATGTCGAGGATCACGACCCGTACCTGCGGGTCCACCAGGTGCAGCGAGGTGAGCGCCTTCTCGGCGGCGCCGAAGAACAGCGGGCCATCGATGTCGTAGAGGGCCACCTCCCCGGGCAGCGCGTCGATGCCGGCATGGGGCCCGCTGTCGACACGCTGGGTCTCGGTCAGCAGCGACATCCGCCGGATGAACAGGGCGGCGGCCAGCCCGATGCCCACGCCCACCGCCAGCACCATGTCGAAGAGCACGGTCAGGGTGAAGCAGGTCAGCAGGATGGCCACGTCCCCTGGCGGGGCCGAGCGCAGGGTGTGCAGGAAGTGGCGGGCCTCGCTCATGTTCCAGGCGACGATGAACAGCAGCGCCGCCAGCGCGGCCATCGGCACCATCCCCAGCAGGCCCGCCAGGGCCACCACCGCCAGCAGCACCACCAGCGCGTGCACCACCGCCGCGATCGGCGACCGGGCGCCGCTTCTGATGCTGGTGGCGGTCCGGGCGATGGCGGCCGTGGCGGTGATGCCGCCGAACAGCGGCGCCACGATGTTGCCCAGCCCCTGGCCGATCAGCTCGGCGTTGGGGTCATGGCGGGTGCGGGTCAGGCCGTCGGACACCACCGCACACAGCAGCGACTCGATCGCCCCCAGCATGGCGATGGCGAAGGCGGGCCCCAGCAGGGCGCTCAGCAGCGCGAAGTCCAGCACCAGGGGCTCGCCATCCGCCCCGGGCAGCCGCCAGGGCGCCACCAGGCTCGGCGCGATCGGCGGGATGCCGCCGCCCGTCTCGCCCTCTGCCGTCCAGATGAAGCGCGAGGCGATGGTCTCCACCTCCGCGCCCGATCCGGCCAGCCAGAGGTTGGCCCCGTAGGCGGCCAGGGCCCCGGCCACCAGGCCCACCAGCGGCGCGGGGATGGGCAGCCCCAGGCGCGGCCAGAGCAGCAGGATGCCCAGGGTGAAGGCGCCGATCCCCAGTTCGAGCGGGTCCAGGGTCGGCAACGAGACGGCGATGCGCCCCAGGTTGTCGACGAAGTGCTCCCCCAGCTGGCCGACCTGAAGCCCCAGGAAGTCGGGCAGCTGCAGCACCGCGATCACCACCGCGATCCCCGCCGTGAAGCCGAGCACCACCGGATAGGGCACGTACTGGATGAGGCGACCCATGCCGGTGATGCCGAGGACCACCAGGATCGCGCCGGCCATCATCGAGGCGATCAAAAGGCCGCCCAGGCCGTACTGCTGGACGATGGGGAAGAGGATGACGACGAAGGCCGCCGTCGGGCCCGAGACATTGAAGCGTGAGCCGCCGGTCAGCGCGATGAGGGCGCCGGCCACGATCGCCGTGTAGAGCCCGTGCTGGGGGGGCACGCCGGTGGCGATCGCGAGGGCCATGGAGAGCGGCACGGCCACGGTGCCGACGGTCAGGCCGGCCAGGATGTCGCGGCGCAGATCGGCCAGGCCGTAGCCGTCTCGCCAGGCCGCGCGCAGGCCGACGGCGATGCCGGGACGGGTCGGAGACGGTCGGTGGCGTGCCATTCGCGGGGTCCTCCCTGGGGGATCACCCGCAGTGTGGATGGGCCAAGGGCCGCTCGCCCGGCGGGGATCGATCCGAGTGGTTATGTGAATGACATTAACATGCCGTTAGCATGGTCGACAAAGGGACCCCGGCATTGCCCCGGGTGACGACGAACATTACCATTTGATGGTAATACCACCGGGAGCCTCGCCATGGAAAAGAAGACAGCACGCTTGACCCTGCTCATCGACCCGCACAAGAAGCGGGCCTTCGAGCAGCTGTGTGCGGCCCAGGACCTGACCCCCTCCCAGGTGGTGCGACAGATGATCCGCGATTACCTGCGCGATCACGGCGTGGCGTACGAGACGGGCCCCGACCAGGCCACCCGGGAGGCCCCGGGACGGGAGTGAGGCCCCGGCCGGGATAGCGTCAGCCCATCGTGGCGTGACACTCCTGGCTGATGTCCAGGCGCGGATCCCGGACGTCGCTCTCGACCCCCAGCACGCCGAGCAGGCTGTGGAAGAGGTTGTCATGGCTCACCGGCTGGGTGGCCTGTTCGGCCAGGCAGTCGCGCTCGAGCCCGGCGGTCTGGTCGAACGCCGGCGATGACCACCAGGTCATGGGGACCCGGGTCTGTTCGTCCGGGGCGATGGCGTAGGGCAGGCCATGCAGATAGAGGCCGTTCTCGCCCAGCGACTCGCCATGGTCGGAGACATACAGCATCGCCGTGGCCAGCGAGCGCTGCTGCTCCAGCACGCCGATGAGCTCGTCCAGCACGCTGTCGGTATAGAGGATCGCATTGTCGTAGCTGTTGACGATCGACGCTTGGGAGCACTGGGCCAGGTCGGCCTCCTCGCAGGTGGGCGTGAAGGCCCGGAAGTCCTCGGGATAGCGCTGGAAGTAGCTCGGGCCGTGGTTGCCGAGGGTGTGCAGCACGATCACCGTATCGTCCGTCACAGACGCCAGCCGCTGCTTGAGCTCCTCGACCAGCACGCCGTCCCGGCAGTCATGCTCGTCGCACAGCGTCGGATAGGCCTCCGGCGACGGGGCGTAGTGCTCGACCCCGTCGCAGACGCCCTTGCAGCCTGACTGGTTGTCGATCCAGGCCACCTGGTAGCCCGCGTGCTTGAGCACGTCCAGCAGCGACTCGTGGCTCTTGATATAGCGCTCGTCGTAGTTGCCCTTGCCGATGGGCGCGAACATGCAGGGCAGCGAGACGGCGGTATTGGTGCCGCAGCTCGTCACCTCGTGGAAGTTGATGACGTCGCGGCTCGCCAGGCGCGGCGTGGTCTGGCGCGAGTAGCCGGACAGCCCCCAGTCGGCGGCGCGCACGGTCTCGCCGACGACCATCACCAGCAGGCGCGGCGTGCCGGTGGCGCTGGCCTGGCGGTGGGCATCCTCGCCGATCGGCAGGCGCTCCTCCGGTAGCGGCCCCGAGGCCGCCATCACCTGGCCGGTGGAGACGAGGGCGTTGCCCGGCGTGACCAGAAAGCGCATTTCGTGGTGGTTGCGCATCAGCGACGACAGGCTCTGGAAGGAGAGCAGCAGCGACACCGCCAGCACGCCGACGCCACCGGCCAGCCACAGCAGTGACATGCCGAGCCCACGCTGCCAGCTGCGCTGCCGCAGCGGCCAGCGCCAGATCAACAGCGCCGGCAGCCCGGCGAAGACCAGCAGGTAGAGCGCCAGTCCCGGGGTCAGCAGCTCGCCGGCCTCCCGGGTATCGGTCTGCAGCACGTTGTCGATCATGTGGGTGTCGAAGTAGGTCCCGTAGTGGCCGGTGAAGTAACTGACCGCGGCCGCGATCAGCACAAGCAGCGACAGCAGCGGCTTGACGCTTAACCGGTTTACCAGTGGCAGGAAGACCACCAGTTGCAGCGCGGTCATGACCACGCCGTAGCCGGCGATCTGCCCCCAGTCGGCGAGGCCGGCGGGGGGCGCGGCGGCCATCACCGCCGACCAGAACCGCTGGTTGTAGAACAGCGTGAAGGCCAGGCAGGCCAGCAGGGTGAGCGCCTGGGGGGACAGGACAGGCAGCCTCGGGCGCCGGGTGGCCCGGCTCAGACGCGACAGGAAGGTCGACTCAGGCATCGGGGAGTGTCTCGAGGGTGAAGGTTGGAGCGGTCGAGCGGTGTCTCGGCTGACCCCCTTGCGGCAGCAGCCAGCTCGCCAGCAAGGTGCTTATCGTCCAGCAGAGCATCAGGGTCCAGAGGTCGTGGGAGAGGAAGTGGGCCCCCCGCAGCTGCTGGGTGATGCCGAAGACGAGGCCCAGTCCGAGGCCCGTGGCCAGTCCCAGCCAGCGCAGTCGCGGCAGGGTGGCGGCCAGGAAGAAGTACAGCGCCAGCCAGGCATAGCCGGCGCTGGCGTGGCCGGCGGGAAAGCAGGCGGTGTCGGGCATCCCGCCGGGTCGCCACTTCAGCAGTCCCACGTAGGGCCATTCGCCGCCGTAGCGGGCCAGGTCCCAGGGGCATTCCATGCTCACCAGGTGCTTGAGGGTCGAGACCACGAGCGTCGAGCCCGCCACGGCGAGAAACAGGAAGAGCAGCGGCCGGCGCCAGGGACGCATCGGCGTCGACGGCAGGCTGGCGAGCAGGGCCAGGATGACGCCACCCCCCATCCACTGGCTGAGGGTCCGTCCACCACGATGCAGCCAGTCCTGGAGGAGGACATGGTCCTTCAGCACCCACTCGCCGCCCTGGAGGCCATAGAGGGCATCGGCCAGGCGAAAGTCCAGTGCCAGCCAGTGCACCACCGCCATCAGGACGATGAAGCCGCACCAGGCCAGGGCCAGGCGTTGCAGGAGGCGAGTCGTCGCCGGGGAAAGGTGGGGCATGGTGTCGCCGTCTCGGGAATCCGGACGCCATCCTGCCCCGAGATTCTTAACCGCTGCTTATGCGATGCGGGCGATCACGCGACACGCAGCGTCCTCGGCAGCGAGACCGTGACGCTCAGCCCGCCGCCCGGGGCGTCGCCGAGCCACAGCCTGCCCCGGTGGCGCTGCAGGAGGCGGTCGACGATGGAGAGCCCCAGGCCGGCGCCGGCACCGGGGCCGGCGCGGTGGAACCGCTGCAGCACCTGCTCGCGCTGGTCCACCGGGATGCCGGGCCCCTGGTCCTCAACGGTGATCGTCAGGGCGTCGGGGCCGGCGTCGAGGACGATCCGGATCAGGGCGCCCGTCGGCGAGTGCTGGAGGGCATTGCCCACCAGGTTCTGCATCAGGGTGTCGATGGCGCCGGGCTCCATCTCGAGCCGCCAGTCCGCCGCCTCGTCGGCATCCAGCTGCAGCTCCTGGCGACTCTCCACGGCCAGCGGCATCAGCTTGGCCAGTGCCTCGCGGACCTCCTGCAGCAGGTCGAGGTCGCGGGAGAGGCCCTCGTCCTCCTGTTCGGGCTCGAGGCGGGCCAGGGTGAGCAGCTGAGAGACCACCCGGGTGGCCCGGGCCACGCCGTCGCGAAGCTTGTCGAGTGCCTCGCGGCGATCCTCGGGATCGTCGGAGGCCAGGGCGTTCTGGGCATGCAGGTCGAGCACGGCCAGCGGCGTGCGCAGTTCGTGGGCGGCATCGGCGATGAACTGCTGCTCCCGGGCGCGCAGGGCGCGGATCCGCTCCAGCAGCCGGTTGAGGGCGCCGGCGATGGTCTCCAGCTCTCGCGGCAGCGGGTGCATGATCAGGGGCTGCAGGGTCTGGGGATTGCGGCTGCGGATCTGCGCGGCCAGCTGCGACAGGGGCCTCAGGCCCCAGCCGATGGCCCACCACAGCAGCAGCCCCAGCACCGGCAGGCCCAGCAGGTCCGGCATCAGGGTGCGCAGGGCAATGCCGGTGACCAGCTCGCCGCGCACGTCCTCGCGCTCCGCCACCAGGATCCTCAGGTTGCTGCCCGGCCCGCTCAGGGCGAAGATGCGCCAGTCATAGTCGTCCAGGCGGGCGCTGCCGAAGCCGTTGCGCCGAGAGGTGAGCGGTGCCAGCGGGGCCTGGGCAGAGCGCAGCACCAGGGTCTCGCCGCGCCAGGCCTGGAAGACCAGCTTGCTCTCGTAGGGGTGGCGCATCATGGGGCTGTGGGTCTCGTCGCTGCGCTGCAGGGCCTTGTCGATGCTGGCCAGCAGGGCATTCCGCTCGTCCTGGGGCAGCGGGGCGCCCACCAGCCCCTCCAGCAGACGGGCGTTCTGGGCCAGCCTCGCATCGAAGAGCTCCTCCACCTCGTGGGCGGCGTCCTGGTAGCTGGTCAGCCCGATCACCAGCATGCTCAGGCCGAAGACCAGCAGCACCAGGCCGAGGGTGCGGCGGCGGATCGAGGTCACGTGGCGTCGTCCCGGGGCGCCTTGTCCATCACGTAGCCGATGCCGCGCACGGTCCGGATCAGTTCCGGGAAGAGCTTGCGGCGCAGGTGGTGCACGTGCACCTCGATGGCGTTGCTTTCCACCTCCTCGTCCCAGCCGTAGACCAGCCTGGTCAGGGTGTCGCGGGTGAAGACCCGCCCGGGGTGGCTGAGGAACTCCTGCAGCAGGGCGAACTCGCGCCGCGACAGCGGCAGGGGCTTCCCCCGGTAGCTGATGCTGTGGCTGGCGGGGTCCAGGCGGATGCCGCGGACCTCCAGCACGCTGCTGGCCTGTCCCTGGCTGCGGCGCAGCAGGGCCCTCAGGCGGGCCTTCAGCTCGTCGACCTGGAAGGGCTTGACCAGATAGTCGTCGGCACCGGCATCCAGGCCGGCGATGCGGTCATCGACGCCGTCCCGGGCGGTCAGCACCAGCACCGGCACGCGATTGCCCTTGTGGCGCGCCGCCTCGAGCACCTTCATGCCGTCGAGCCCGGGCAGGCCCAGGTCGAGGATCACGGCATCGAAGGGCTCGTCGCCCTGGAGGGCCGTCAGGGCCTGCCGGCCATCGGCCAGCAGGTCCACAGTGTAGTGTTCGGGCTTGAGCGCCAGGCGAATGCCCGCGGCCAGGCTGGGGTCATCCTCCACCAGCAGTATGCGCATGTCCTGTCCTTGCGATCGTCAGCTTCCCAGGGTGTCCATCAGGGCCCTGACCTCCTCGCGCCGGCCGGTGTCGGCCCGCTCGCGTCCCGGTCGTGGCGGGGCCTGCAGGGCCTTCTGCAGCGCCTGGCGGGCCTCGTCGTCGCGTCCCTGTTCATGCAGATAGTCGCCCCGGAAGTACAGGCTGTCGAGTCCGTCGGGGTCGATCGCCAGGGCCCGCTTCAGGTAACGCTCCGCCCGGTCGTCATCCCCGAAGGCGAGCGGCCAGCCCGGCACCTGGTAGTAGAGGGCCCCTAGGCTGGTATAGGCCGAGCCGTCCAGGGCCAGGGGATCCAGCGCCAGGGCACGCTCCAGGTCGCTCCTGGCCTGCTTGACCAGCGACAGCGCACCGAGACCGCCGCTGGCGCCGGCCTCGGTCGAGCGCACGATGCCGGCCCAGATATGCAGCCCGGCGGCCTCGGGGTGCGCGGCCACCAGCCGGTCCGCCTCGTCAGCCAGCCCCTCGAGGGCCTTCGCCTGCTCGTCCTGCGGCAAGCCGTAGTGGATCTCGGCCCAGCGATGCTGCAGGTGATCGATGCCCTCGGCGACGCCCTCATCCGCGCTCGAGGGCGTCGCGGCCAGCAGGGGTGCCGCCGGCAGTCCGGCGATCAGCACCAGCAGGGCGGCCCGCAGGACGGGCATCAGGCGGCGGGTCATGGGGTGTCTCCTCGGGGCTTGCCGATGAAGCGGCGAATGGTGGGCAGCTGGCGGCGCAGGGCCCGGTCGACCACGCCCGGCACCAGGGCGTTGAGCCGGGCGAAGAGGCGCTCGGGGCCGCCCAGCTGGGTCTCCTCGCGTCCGGCCTCGATGGCTCGCCGGACCAGGCGGGCCACCCGTTGCGGGGAATCCATGGTATTGCTCAGCGCCCGGTTCATCTCCTCGACCTCCGGGGCATTCATGCCGGTGCGGGTGGCCCTGGGCGCCACGTGCAGCACGTGGACCCGGGTATCGGCCAGCTCCCGGCGCAGGGCCTGGGTGAAGCCCCGCAGGGCGAACTTGGTGGCGCAGTAGCCGGCCTGGCCGGGGTAGCCGATGGTACCGAAGGTCGAGCCCAGGTTGACCACCCAGCCGTGCTCGGCGGCGAGCAGCTGCGGCAGCAGCGCGCGGGTCAGCTGCAGGGTGCTGGTGAGGTTGAGGGTGACCAGGGCCTCGATCTCCTCGTCGCTCAAGGACTCGAACAGGCCCACCCGGTTCACCCCGGCGGCATTGACCAGCATGGTGCAGCCCGCCTCCCGGGCACTCTCGACCAGCCGGTGACGGTCATCGGCGCGGGTCAGGTCGGCGACCAGGGCCGTCACCTGGCCGGGGTGGCGCGCGGTCAGGGCCTCCAGGGCCGGCTGGCGGCGGCCGGTGACCAGCAGCCGTGCCCCGGCGCCCGCCAGCTCGTCGACCAGCGCCTGGCCGATGCCGCCGCTCGCCCCGGTGAGCAGCACGGTCTGGCCGGCCCAGCCACCCTCCGGCAGGGTGGGGCCGGCCGACAGGGGGCTAAACCAGGGCATCGGCGAGCTCCCGGGTCGCGTCACGGGCAGTGATGCCTCGGAACATGGCGCCATAGAGGCGATAGACCATCTTCGCGGTGTCGATCACCGCCGCCAGGTCCTCGCCGTCGAGCCGGTCCACCAGGCCCTCGAAGAAGGCCAGGTGACCGATATCCAGGCTGCCATGGGAGGTCAGGTAGCGCACCGCGTCGTCCGGCAGGCCGAGGCTCTCCTGGAGCCCCTCGGCGGCCTGGGTGGCGATCGCCGTGCTGGTGCCCTCGAGCACCTGCACCATGCCGAAGAAGCCCACCGGGTTGCCGTGATCGATGACGTCGCGCACGTGGGACACCATCAGCCGCGTGGCCGGGGCGGGCTCGGCCGTGGCCGCCGCCTCGGGGTCGCCGCCGGTCGCGCGGATGTCGTCTAGGATCCACAGCTCGTGGCCATGCTCCTCCTCGATGTACTCCACCAGGGCGCTGCGCAGCCAGCCGAGGCGGTCGGGCAGGCGCGCCCCGCACGCCATCATCAGCGGCACCGTGAAGCGCACGTGGTGGTAGGCCTGGCCGAGGAAGGTCAGGTACTCCTCGCGGCTCACCTCGCCGCTCAGGGCGCGGGTCAGCAGCGGGGCGGCCAGCAGCCAGTCGCGCTCGGCGCGGGTGGCGGCCTGGAGGTGCTGGTAGGGGGTCATGGCGTGTCTCCTTCTGGGAACGGTGGCGGCATCCTGGGCCCGGTCGGCCGGGGCGTGGAGCCAGTCGCGATAGGTCTCGTGGAGGGTGTCGCGACGCAGGCGACCATTGGCCGTCAGCTGGTGGTTGTCGGGGGTGAAGGGCGCGCAGCGACGCCATTCGCCGATCCGGGCATAGTCGGGAAGGCCCGCGTTGGCGGCGTCGATCGCCGCCGCCAGGGTGCGGTCGTCGAGGTCGGGGGTGGCGGGCACGATCAGGGCCCGGTTGTGCGGCAGGGCCTCGCCATGGACCAGCGCCTGGGCGATGGCCGGCCGGGCGCAGAGCTCGCCCTCCACCCACTGGGGGTCGACGTTGCGGCCATAGGCGGTGATGAAGATGTCCCGGCGGCGCCCGTCCAGCACCAGGTGCTCGCCCTCCCAGTGGCCGAGGTCACCGCTGGCGTGCCAGCCGTCGACGGGGGGCTCGCCCAGGTAGCCCAGCATGGTGGCGCCCTGGACCTGTACCTCGCCGTCGGCGGCGAGGCGCACCCGCGCATGGGGCAGGGGGCGGCCCACCCCGAGGGCGGGCTCGCCCGGGCGGTTGAGGCAGACCACCGAGGCGCACTCCGAGAGGCCGTAGCCCTCGAAGACCGGCCAGCCGCCGTCCCGGGCCCGGTCCAGCAGCGACCCGGCCACCCGGGCCCCGCCCACGGCGACGAAGCGCAGCCCGGCCGGGGCCTGCGGCGAGAGGTCGACCAGGGCCTGCAGCAGCTGGGGCACCAGGATCAGGCTGTGCGGGCGAAAGGCCTCGATGGCCGAGAGGGCCCGGCGTGGATCGAAGCCGCTTCCCCCCGTCCAGCCCAGTTCGGCGGCCCCGGGCAGGCTGGCGGTGGCGCCCAGCATCAGGGGCACGTAGAGGCCACCGATGTTCTCCAGCAGGGTGGCCAGGGGCAGCATGGCCAGGTGGCGCCCGAGACGAAGCGGCGTCACCGCCTCGGCGAGGCTCTCGGCGACCCGCAGGGGCGCATCCCGGTCGAGGCACACGCCCTTGGGACTGCCGCTGGTGCCGGAGGTGAAGGTGATCATGCCGGTACCGGCATGGAGCGTGGGGAGAAACGCTACCTCACGGCAGGCGATGGCCGGGTCCAGGGTGGCGGCGAAGCCGAGGGCGCTGCCGCCGGGGCCGATCCAGGCATCCAGGCCGGCCGCGGTCACCAGGTGGTGGCGCTGGGCCTCGCTGAAGAAGCCGGGGACCGGGACGTCGACCCGACCATCGGCCAGCAGGGCCAGGTGCCAGAGGGCCCAGTCGAGGCCGTTGTCCAGCGGCAGGGCCACGCGACGGGCGTCCCGGGCGGCGAGACGGGCCCGGCGTCCCTCGATCTCGCCGAGCAGCTCGCCATAGGCGATACGCCGATGGCCGTCGTCCAGGGCCGGGGTGTCGGGCCGCTCCTCGGCGTGGCGCACCAGGCGCGCGAGCAGGGCCTCAGCGCAGCGGGACATGGCCGACCTCCACGGAACGCGTCGGTTCCAGCAGGCCGCGCTCGGTGAGCACGCCATGGGCCAGGCGCAGGTCGCCGGCCATCACCCGGGGCTGGTGCTCGTAGTAGCGGCCCCAGCCCGCCTGCTCCTCGCCCAGCCGCGCCGGATCGGCGAGCTTGAGGGGATGCAGCTCGATGCCCAGCCGCTGGATGCCGTTGGCTACCGTCGGGGTCGCGGTGAACATCACCCAGTCGAGCCCCTCGGCGACCAGCTGGTCGATCAGGGGCACGAAGAGGCGACGCTGCAGGCCGCGGCGCAGGCTCGCCAGGTTGCCGATCTCGGCGATCGCCTCGCGGGCCACGGGCCTGCCGAGGTGCCGGGAGAGGAAGGCCTCGGCGGGGTCGTCCAGGTAGCGTTCCTGGAAGAGGGGCCCGGCGCTGGCCAGAGCCGCCCCGACGGCGGCCAGCGGGACCTGGCCTTGCCAGAGCCCGAAGAGACGCGGCAGGAAATGGGTGATGCGGGCGCCATGCTCGATGGCGAAGCAGCGGCGCACCAGCCGTTCCAGGCGGCGGCGTTCCTGCCATCCTCCACCCTCCCGCCACTCGAGCGGGGGGGCGCCGGCCATGACGGCCGGCAGGGCCGCCGGGGGTGGTCGGCAGGGAGCGGGGGAGCGAACGGGGTCGGGGGTTGGCATCGGGGCGTCTCCATGACCTTTCCCCGATACTCTGGTCCATGAAACTTAACGTCGGCTTAAGTGAGGCGCGGCGTCACGGCCCCGGCGGTTCAGGCGCGGATGTAGGCCCAGCCGTCGGCCTGGTACTCGGCGAGGGTGACCACCGCGGCCTCGACCACCGGCAGGCCGGCGGGATTTTCGAGCCCCTGTGCGGCCAGGGAGTTGCCGCAGAGCCGCAGGAGGGGGTCGGTGTCGTCGGGCGTGGCCAGGGCCGAGGCGACCGCCGCCGCATTGGCGACGATCAGCACCTCGGCCCCGGGGCGGGCCTTGATCAGGTTGCGGGCGTTGCGCCGGGCCCGGGCGAGGGCCTCGGCGGTGGGGGCATGCAGCAGGACGCGAAGCGCGGTCATTGGGGCTCCTCAGGTCGGTGGCGGGAGGCGTCAGTGGGCCGCGCCGATGTGGCGCTCCACGGCCTGCAGGCAGTCGGCGAAGCCGGGATGGTCGCGTCGACCGTCCAGGGGCAGGGGGATGTCGAGGGTCTCCACCACGCCGGCGGGCCGGCCCGGCGCCTGGCCGCCCAGCACCATTACCCGATCGGCGAGCAGCACGGCCTCCTCGATGTCGTGGGTCACGAAGACGATGGCGGCCTCGGTACGCCGACGCAGGTCGACCAGCTCCTGCTGGAGGCGGCGGCGCGTGATGGCGTCCAGGGCCGAGAAGGGCTCGTCCATGAACAGCACCCGCGGACGCACGGCCAGGGCCCGGGCGATGCCTACCCGCTGCTGCTGGCCGCCGGAAAGGGTGTGCGGCCAGCGCTCGGCCAGCTCCTCCAGCCCCACCAGGGCCAGGGGTTCCAGGGCCCGGCGACGGCGCTCGGCCCGGGAGAGCGCGAGCCCCTCCAGGCCGAGCTCCACGTTGGCGCGCACGCGCCGCCAGGGGAAGAGGCGCGGCGCCTGGAAGACCATGGACCAGGCACGGGTATCGCCGCCCCTGCCCTCGGGGATCTCCACCGTGCCGGCCTCTGGGGCGAGCAGGCCGGTCAGGGCGCGCAGCAGGGTCGACTTGCCGACCCCCGAGGCTCCGACCACGGCGACGAACTCCCGGGAATGGAGGTCGAGGTCGACCCCGTCGAGCACCGGGGTGCCGTCGAAGCCCAGGCGGATGTCCCGGGCGCGCAGCACCGGGGGCAGGGTGGTCTGGGAGGCGGTCATGGCTGCCACCTCAGCAGTCGCCGCTGCAGGGTCATGAAGGCCAGGTCGAAGACCGCGTAGAGCCCGGCGATGGTCAGCATGTAGACCACCACGATATCGGTGGCGAGCAGGCTGGAGGCCTCCATCATGCGCTGGCCGATGCCGGGGATGCCGAACAGCTCGGCGGCCACCACCGTCATCCAGCCCTGGCCGAGGCCGGCGCGCATGCCGCCGAGGATGCCCGGTGCCGCCGCGGGCAGGCTGACCTTGGCCAGCCGCGCCAGGAAGCCGCCCTGGCCGAAGGCCCGGGCGACCTCATCGAAGCCCGGGTCCACCGAGCGCACCGCGCTGTAG
Organism: Halomonas aestuarii; assembly: GCF_001886615.1. Classification (NCBI taxonomy): domain Bacteria; kingdom Pseudomonadati; phylum Pseudomonadota; class Gammaproteobacteria; order Oceanospirillales; family Halomonadaceae; genus Halomonas; species Halomonas aestuarii. The sequence goes on along the minus strand of NZ_CP018139.1, from coordinate 1,499,577 downwards.
CTGGCGAAGTAATTGATCCAGAACACCCCGATGCTGATGATGAAGGCCGCCGCCGAGGGCTGGATGCCGAACCAGATGATGGCGAAGGGAATCCAGGCCAGCGGCGGGATCGGGCGCAGCAGCCGGGCCAGCCAGGCGTGCAGGGCGTCGAACACCGGCAGCAGCGCCGCCGCGACCCCCACCGCGATGCCCAACAGCGAGCCCAGCAGCAGCCCGACGCTGTAGTGGGCGAGGCTCGCCGTCACCACCTCGAGCCAGATGCCGTCGCCGATCTCCGCGGCGAGCACGCCGGGGATGGCCGAGGGCAGTGGCACCAGGCTGCCGGGCAGCAGGTCGCTGCGCAGGGCCAGCTCCCAGAGCAGCAGGAAGCCGGACAGGCCCAGTGCGCCCAGCAGGCTGCGGCGATGGCGCGTCAGCAGCGGCGTCATGAGCCCGCCGGCGCTCTGACCACGGCGTCGTAGAGGCTCGTGTCGAACAGCGCCTCCAGGTCGACGGGCTTCTTGAGCGTGCCCTGGGCGGCCTGGAAGTCATGCATGGTGCGGGTCGCCTCGAGGATCGCGTGGGGGTCGGCGAGGTAGTTCGAGGAGGGCGAGCGCAGGGCAGCTTCCACGGTGTCGAGGCCGATCAGCCGCTTGCCGACGAACTCCCGCACGTGGGGCGCGGCCCGGGCGGGCTCCTCGAGCAGCATCCGGGTGGCCCGCACGTGCAGGTCCATCAGGGCGCGCATCGCTTCCGGGTGGTCGGCCAGCGCCGCCTCCCGGGCGGCCAGCACGGCGCCGGGCTGGCCGGGCAGCATCTCGTCGGCGCGGGCCACGACCCGGGCGCCCTCGACCCGCTCCTGCACGGTGGTGAGGATCGGCTCGAGGATCGAGGCGGCGTCCACCGCCCCGGCCAGCAGGGCCTGCTGGACCCGGTCGGCGCCCATGGCGACGATCTCCACGGCCTCCTCGCCCACGCCCAGCCGCTCGACCAGCCAGTAGCGCAGCACGGTGTCCGGCACCGAGCCGCGGGGGAAGGTGGCGATCTTCGGCTTGCGGCCCTGCGCCTCGGTGAAACGGGCGATGGCCTCGGCGGGGTCCTCGACCCGGGCGAAGGTGTCCGCCAGCTCGCCGCGGGCCACCAGGCCGATCTGCTCGCGGATGCTGGCCGCCAGCACCTTGATCGGCACGCCGTTGGCGCGGGCCACCATGGCGGGGCCGATGCCGAAGTACATGACGTCGAGTTCGCCGGAGGCCAGGGCCTGGACCATCGCCGGACCGCTCGAGAAACGGGTCAGCTCGAGCTCGAGGCCGGCCTCGCCGGTCCAGCCCTCGCCCTCCATCACGAACAGCTGGGCGACCGGCAGGATCGGCATGTAGCCGACCTCGAGCGTCGTGGTGTCGTCATTGCCCTGGGCCGGGCCGGTGGCCAGCAGCAGCGCCGCCAGGGGAGCCAGGAGGCGGGGGAGTGTGAACATGGGGTCTCTCCGCAAGGGAATCATGATCGTCCATCCTAGTGGCGCCCCGCATATACCCAAAGTGTTTACATGAAATGATTTCTTATACACATATGATATTTATGGTGCCCCGCGACACCAGGGGGCGTCTCCCCGCCATGCTCGGCTTCGTGACGCCGGCGGCGAGGCCTCGCGCTCAGGGGGCGGGGGCCGCGGCCCCCAGGAAGCGCTCCTGCCAGTAGTCCAGGGCGAGGGAGGTCCGGGTGACCCGGCGGCCGCGCCCCGGGGCATGGATCATCTCGCCGTCGCCCGCGTAGATGCCGACATGGCTCGCCTTGCGACCCCCGGCGGTGGCGAAGAACAGCAGGTCCCCGGGGCGGGCCCGGTCGATCTGTGGCAGGGCCTTGTACTGCGCCCGGGAGGTGCGGGGTACCCGGATGCCGGCGCGGGCATAGGCTCGCTGTACGAGGCCCGAGCAGTCCAGGCCCCGATCGGTGGTGCCGCCGTAGCGGTAGGGGGTGCCGAGGGAACTCCGGGCCTCGGCCAGTATCAGAGCCCGGTCGATGGTGAGCTCGTCCAGCGCCTCGCGGGTGGCGATCTCCCGCCCTGCACAGCCCGCCAGCAGGCAGGCGAACAGCAGGCCGGCCAGCAGTCGAGCGTAGCCGCGCGGCGGGGATAGGGTGACAGGGCTCAGGCGCGTCAGGGGCATCTCGAGGGTCGCTCGTGCGGGACTCCCCTCAGACTAGCCCCTGGCGTGCATCATCGGAAGGCGATGCGCGTGCCGCTGGCCAGCAGTTCGTCCGGCGAGAGGGCATGGCCCGGGACGCCGATCATCTCGTCGCCGCACTGGTCGCCCCAGGTCAGCACGCCATGGGTCAGGCCGATGCTGCCCAGCAGGTCGCGGATCTCGCCGGTGCCGAGGAAGGTGCGGGTCCTGCCGGCGCTGTCGGCGAGTTGCGAGACGTCGTTGGCGTGGTGGAAGCGCACCGTGTAGATGCCGTCCATGGACTCGACCTCCACGATGGGAGTGAGGCCGTTCGAGACGGCGCTGGCGATCTGCTTCAGGGTGACCTGGTCGCCCAGTTGGTAGGCCGGGATGGACATGGGGAAGTGCCTCGCGAGTGCTTGATGGAGTTGTTGTACAACTAGTGTAGAACGTTGTGCGGCCACTTCAAGGGACTCCAAGGGGCTTTTTTCACAGATCCCCGCGGGTCGGGGGACATCCCGCGTCACCTGGCATCAATTTCCTGTACATGACTTATAAACGGTGATCGGGGTTTCCGCGAATCGGCGGCGTGACGGGCTCGTCTGCCGGCCGGGGCTGGAAAAGCCGCGACCTCGTCCCCACCTGTCCTTTCGACGAGGGGCGGTTTTTTGCCATCGGGCGCGCCTGGCGATAAGGTCATGTCGTGTCCATTCATGGCATGACCTGCCAAGGAGATCCGATGAAACTGCCTAACCGTTCCATGACGCTGGCCCTCGCCGGCAGCCTCCTGGCCGTCCCGCTGGCCTGGAGTACCGCCGCGCAGGCCGAGGAATCCGCCGAGGTGCGCTTTTCCGTGCCCGCCTGGCCGGGCGTGACCGTCAAGACGGCGCTGGCCGCGACCCTGCTCGAGACCCTCGGCTATGAGCCGCAGCAGCAGGAACTGGGTTCCACCATCACCTACGAGGCCCTGCAGCAGAACGAGCTGGACGTCTTCCTGGCGGCCTGGCTGCCGGCCCAGCAGGGCATGTACGACTCCAGCTTCGAGGGCGATGACGTCAGGCTGGTCGACCTGGGCAACAACGTCGACGGGGCCCGCCTCGGTTTCGCCGTGCCGACCTATGTGTATGACGCGGGCGTGACGTCCGCCGAGGACCTGGCCGACGATGAGATCGCCGAGAAGCTCGACCGCACCATCTACTCCATCGAGGTCGGCTCCGGCATGAGCGATACCCTCAACGAGGGCGTGGAAAACGACACCTACGGCCTGGGTGACTGGAACCTCTCCGAGACCTCCACTCCGGGCATGCTGAGTGCCGTGGATGCGGCCATCAATCGCGAGGAGTGGATCATCTTCGCCGGCTGGACGCCGCACTGGATGAACATCGAATACGATGTGAAATACCTGGACGACACCCAGGACATGTGGGGCCCGGGCGGCGGCCGCAGCGATGTGCGCACCCTGGTGACCACGGAGTTCGCCGAGGCCAGCCCCAACGCCACCCGACTGCTCGACCAGCTCGAGTTCAGCGCCGACGACCAGAGCGCGATGATCCGCGGCTTCAGCTACGAGGAGCGTGATCCCGAGGTGGTCGCGGTCGACTGGATGCGCGCCCACCCCGCCAAGGTCAAGGCCTTCCTCGAGGGCGTGACCACCCGCGAGGGCGATCCGGCCTGGCCGGTCGTGCAGCAGGCGCTCGAGATCCCCGACGCCTGAGCCCTGCTCTGACACGTGACGCGATGAGGCCGCCCCATGGGGCGGCCTCTTTTGTTGCAGCCACAGGATGCGCCGCATCCCCGGCAGGCCCTTGATCCGAACCCGGCCTGACGCCCCCGGGAGGAGGGGCGCCCTGGGCGGACATTGTCGGACAATGGCAGCGACTTCGCCGAGGATTGCTCGCTTTGTCCAGCCGGGAGTGGGACGGCCCCCGGGTCGTCGATGATTTCATGCTTTTGATATAGAAGACTTTTTACAGGGTCTTGGCCGTGTTGGTCCGCCTCGTGCTGTATCTCAGCAATATCACCCGGTGCGCCACCGGCGCACCTCACTGCCGGACCATGAGGAGCCACACCATGACCACCGCCACCACGCCCGAGACCGTCACCACCCACCTGCGCCCCATCGATCGTGAGGGCCTGCTGGGGTTCGCCGAAAAGGGCCGCAACAACCCCGATGCCCGCGGTACCAACAAGGTTCACACCGTCACCGAGGGGCAGTATCGCACCATCAGTCATGTCAACGGCCATGAAGTGGTCGTGGATGAGCCGCTGCATCTGTTTGGCCAGGACACCGCCCCGGCCCCGGGCGAGATCGTGCTCTCTGGCCTCGGGGGCTGCCTGGCAGTGGGCATCACCGCGGTAGCGACCTGGAAGCAGGTCAAGCTGAGCCGTCTGGAGATCTTTCTGGAGGGGGATATCGGTAATCCCGCTGCCTGGGGTGCCGGTGGCGCCGAAAAGCAGCCGCCCGAGATGGGGTTCCAGGAGATCCGCGTGAAGGTGGTGGTCGAGGGCGATGCCAGCCGTGAGGAGCTCGACGAGATCGTCCAGCACGCCAACTTCTACTCTCCCGTGGCCAACACCATGCGTAACCCGATCCCCTTCAGCATCAGCCTGATGGAGTGAGGACAGGCGCGGCCGGCCTCGTCCGGCCGCCACACCCTGTATCCCCCGCCTGTCCACTTCACTTGCGTATCACGAGGTTCGCCATGAACAGCGTTGCAGCCCCTACCTTGATCAGTGCCTGGGCCGACGACGCCCGGGTGCTGGATGAGGTCCGCCAGGTGGCCCGGGAGCAGCTGGCTCCTGCCGCCTCCCGCATCGACCAGGGCCATTACCCCCTCGATATCATGAGCCGTCTCGGTGAGGCTGGGGCCTTCGCAGGCCATCTCGACAAGCATGGGACTCGCTTCGACCTGGCCCTCGGCAGCATGCATGAGATCAGTCGTCGCTGCGGCTCCACCGGTTTCATGACCTGGTGTCATGACGTCTGTGGCCTCTACATGGAGCAGTCCGGCAATCCGGCCCTGCTGGCACGACTGGATGACCATGTGGCCGGCAGGACCTTCGGTGGTACCGCCCTCTCCAACCCGATGAAGGCGATGACGGGTATCGAGGCGATGGCCCTCAAGGCCCTGCCGGACCCGAACGGGGGCTATCGCGTCAGTGGCACCCTGCCCTGGGTCAGCCATATCCAGCGGGGACACTACTGCGGCCTCATCGCTGCCGTCGATCAGGCCGATGGCAGCCGTTCCCACGAGGTGATGTTCCTGCTGGACCTGGACGAGCGGGTCAGGCTGGGCAAGTGCCCCGAGTTCTCGGGCATGGAGGGCACGAGCACCTGGTCGATCCATCTCGACGATTACCACGTCACGCCCGAGCAGATCATCGCCGACCCCGTGCGCCCCTTCATCCAGCGCATCCGTGGCGCCTTCGTGCTGCTGCAGGCGGGCATGGCCACCGGCGTTGTCCAGGGGGCCATCGACTCGATCCATGAGGTCGAGCCGTCGCTCGGGCACGTCAACCAGTACCTCCACAACCGGCCCGACGAGCTCCAGGCCGAACTGGATGAGCTCCAGAGCCGCGTGCTCTCCCTGGCAAGGACGCCCTATGAGACCGACAAGGCCTTCCTGATCGATGTGATGGATGCGCGTGCCCAGGGCGCCGAACTGGCCCTCAAGGCCTCCCAGTCTGCACTGCTGCACCAGGGAGCCCGCGGCTACCTGATGAGTGCCGCGCCCCAGCGGCGCATTCGAGAGGCGCATTTCGTGGCCATCGTGACGCCGGCGATCAAGCACCTTCGCTGGGAGATGGCCAAGCTGATGAAAGAGGAGATGCCGTCATGAGCGCGACGTCTGCCGAGACTCCGTGGCGTCTGTACATCTGCCGTGCCTGCGGGCTGATATACGACGAGGAGGAGGGCGATCCGGACAGCGGCCTGGCACCGGGCACCCGGTTCGAGGATATCCCGGATGACTGGGAGTGTCCGCTGTGCGGGGTGACCAAGGCCGACTTCGAGCCCTTCGAGCGTCCCGATGTCAGTGCGGTCGACATGGGACCGGTGATGGTGGCCCGTGAGCCGGGCATCCTGGTCGTCGGCGCGGGCCTGGCCGGCTGGGGCATCGTCGAGGCGATTCGCGAACTCGATGGCGAGACACCGATCACCCTGGTGACGGCCTGTCGCGGCGATCGCTACCACAAGCCCGAGCTGTCCGTGGCACTGAGTCGTGGTCAGACCCCCGATCAGCTGGTGCGCGAGACCGGCGTCGAGGCGGCGCGGCGGCTGGGTGTTCGCCTGCTGGCCGAGACCTTCGTGGTCGGGGTCAGCGCCGAACGGCACCAGCTTCGCACCACCCGCGGCACCTTCCCCTACACCCGGCTGGTGCTCGCCCAGGGGGCACGCCCCGCGCTTCCTGATAGCCTGCCTGCCACCCTGTGCTGGCGGGTCAACGACCTGGCCGGCTGGAGTGGCCTGCAGGCGAAGCTGGCCGACGGTCCGCAGCGCGTGGTGCTGGTCGGCGCAGGCATGGTGGGGTGCGAGCTGGCCGAGGACCTGGCCCGGGCCGGCCACCGGGTGACGCTCCTGGGCCGCCGTGCCTACCCCCTGGCCTCGTTGCTGCCTGAGGCGGCCTCCGAACGCCTGCTGCATAGCCTCGAGGCGCTGGGGGTGACCTATCGGGGGGATGTTGACGTGGCGAAGGTGGAGGCCGATGCCATGGGCGAGCGCCAGCTCCATCTCGCCGATGGCGGCGTGCTGGTGGCCGATCAGGTGGTGGCTGCCACCGGGCTCGCCACCGATGGCAGGCTGGCCCGCCTGGCGGGGCTCGACTTCGAGCGCGGCATCCTGGTCGATCCCGAGACGCTGCAGACCAGCCAGCCGGACGTCTATGCGCTGGGGGACTGTGTCAGCTTTGGCGGCGTTCCGTGTCGTTTCATCGAGCCTCTGCCCGCCCAGGCACGAGCCATCGCCCGGGTCATGCTGGGCCATGACGCCGCACCCTACCGTCACCAGGCGCCGGTGATCCGGCTCAAGACCCGGAGCCTGCCCATCGAGATGCACGGAATGCCGGAGCGGCATACCGGCTGGCAGGTCGATCACGATGACCATCGCGGCCTGGCCATGAGTCAGGTCCGGGATGGTCGTCGCCTGGCACGCCTGACGGTGGGGGCCTCGCCGAGCCGACAGTCCGCCTGACACGGCACATTTCCCGGGTGAGCGTCACCACCGGGAAACCGAGACATGACCCTGATCGGTAGACGCGAGGGAGTGACCGGCATGACGGCTCCCTCCGGATCCCTGGAGACGGAAGACGACAGGCGACCGATGTATCGTGACAGGAGGCACCGCCATGTCAGCCATGCTGCTGGCTCATGAACCCCTGATTCGCGGCACCGTCTTCACCGTCTTCCTGCTGGCGATTGCGCTATGGGAAGTCGCTGCCAGGCGTCGGCCCCAGCGCATGGATCGCCGCCACCGCTGGCCAGGCAACCTTTCGATCGTAGCCCTGGACACCTTGGTGGTGCGTCTGGTCTTCCCCCTGTCCGCGGTCGGTGCCGCCCTGGTCGCGGCCGAGCGGGGATGGGGCCTCTTCAATGTGGTCGATGCCCCGATGTGGCTGGTCCTGATCGCGTCCGTGGTCGGGCTGGACCTGGCCATCTATTTCCAGCACCGCCTGTTCCATGCCGTCCCCTGGCTCTGGCGGCTGCATCGCATGCACCATGCGGATCTGGAATGTGATGTCACCACCGGACTGCGCTTCCATCCCCTGGAGATCCTGATGTCGATGGGGATCAAGCTGGTCGTGATCACGCTGCTCGGGGCGCCGGCGCTGGCAGTCCTGGTCTTCGAGGCGCTGCTCAATGCCACGTCGATGTTCAACCACGGCAACGTCCGCCTGCCGGCCGGGGTCGACCGCCGTCTTCGCCTGGTGGTGGTGACGCCAGAGATGCACCGTGTCCACCACTCCATCGTCCGCGAGGAAACCGACAGCAACTTCGGCTTCAACCTGCCCTGGTGGGATCGACTTTTCGGCACCTACCGAGACCAGCCCGCGGCCGGGCAGCTCGGCATGACGATCGGCATCGAGGCCTTCAGGGAGCCGCATGACCTGCGGCTGGATCGCATGCTGCACCAGCCGTTCGTGACCCCTCATCGGGACGGGAAGTGACAGCGCCCTTGAGGGTGACGGATTCCGCTCATCGGCATCGCGTCTTGTCCCGCGAGACCCGCCGGCAGCATCAATCGTCGTGCAGGCCCAGCTTGTCCAGCCGGTAGCGGAACTGCCGGGGGGTCATGCCCAACACGGCCGCGGCCTGCGTCTTGTTGCCCCCCGTGCGTTTCAGGGCCTCCTGCAACATCGCCGCTTCGTCCTCGCGCACCCATTGGTAGGGGCGAGAGGGGCCGTTTGGCTGGGGGTGGCCGGATCCCTGGGCAGGCGCCGATGACGGAGATGGCGAATGCCTGGCGGTGGCCGGAACCGCCCGGTTGGCCTCCGGGTGGCCGCTGACGGCCGACTCCTGATGCAGGATCGTCTCGATATCCTCGATGCGGATCTCGCCCTGCTGGGCGACCAGCACCGCGCGCTTGACGACGTTCTCGAGCTGTCGAATGTTGCCCGGCCAGTGATAGCTCTCCAGGCGTTCCATGACCCCCTGGCCGAACCGCGTATAGCGGGCATACTCCCGGTTGGCGCCGAGCAGGAAGTGTCGGGCCAGCAGGCGGGTGTCACCCTCTCGCTCGCGCAGCGGCGGCAGGTGAATCGGAAACACGTTGAGGCGATAGAAGAGGTCCAGACGAAAGCGCCCCTGGTTGACCGCCTCCTGGAGGTTCTGGTGGGTCGCGGTGATGATGCGCACGTCCACGGGGATATCCTTGACGCCGCCGACATGCTGTATCACCTGGCTCTCGAGCACGCGCAGCAGCTTCGATTGCAGTTCCAGGTTGAGATCGCCGATCTCGTCCAGGAACAGGGTGCCGCCGTGGGCCATCTCGATCTTGCCCTGCTTGGTGGCGGTGGCGCCGGTGAAGGCGCCCCGCTCATGGCCGAACAGCTCCGATTCCAGCAACTGCTCGGGAATGGCGGCGCAGTTGATGGCCAGGAAGGGCTGGTCTCGCCGGGCGCCGTTGAGATGCAGCAGGTGCGAGAAGCGCTCCTTGCCGGTGCCTGACTCGCCGGTCAGCAACACGCTGACCGACGTATCGGCCACCCGCATCACCTGGCGCAGGGCATCGCGAATGGCCGGGCTTTCGCCGAGGATGCCGTGATTGGTCTGGCTTTTCTGCAGGGTCTCCTTGAGCTCCTGGTTTTCATCCTTCAAGAGCCGCGTGCGCTCATCGATGAGGCTGTTGATCCTGAGAATCTGGGCAATGATGGTGCTGAGGATCTGCAGGATCACCAGGTCTGCCTGGATCGGGCGAGGCCGCATCCGCAGTCGGTGGCAGGCCAGCACGCCCAGCGGCATGCTGCCGTCCATGATCGGCACCGCGATGTAGGCGACGACGCCCTCCGGCAGGGTGGTCCGGTCCACCGCACGGAACAGGTAGTCCGGCTCCTCCTCGATGTTCTGGATCACGGCCAGCTGCCCGGTCCTCATGACCCTGCCGGTGATGCCCTCATCCGCGCGATAGTGCCCCCGCTTGCCCTCTTCGGGCGTCAGGCCATAGCTGTAGCGAATCTGCAGGACCGCCTGGTCGTCGGGACCGGGCAGCAGGACGCGGCCACGGTTGAGGCCCAGCATCTGCGACATCAGGCGCAGCGTGCCGGTAATGGCGAGTTCGGGGGTGGCGGACTGGCCCAGTAGCTTGGCGGCCTCGTGGAGCAAGGTCAGGTCCGCGGCACCGTCGCCCGGGTCGCGGGACGTCGTGGTCATTGGACCGGGGAGAGGCGGTGAGACAGGCTCCATGGCGGAGGCTCCTGGCTGAAACGTGAACCACCCCACCGGCACCCGGAGGGTCCGACAGGGTGGGAAAGCGAGCGTCGAGCGCCTATTCGACGTGCCAGTTGAAGCGTTGTATCAGCATGTTGCATAGGGAATCCAGGCCATAGCCGATGATGCCGATCACCACCACGATGGCGGCCAGGGTGTCGTAGGCCAGGATATCCCGGGCATCATTGATGGCATAGCCGAGGCCGCTGGTCACGCCCAGGTATTCCGCCGGCACCAGCACGACCCAGGCCACGCCGACGGCCAGGCGGATACCCGCCATGACATCCGTCATGATGGCCGGCAGGATGATCTGGCGCAGCATCTGCGGGCCCGAGGCCCCCAGGTTGCGAGCCACCTTGAACCAGTTCGGGTCGATACGGCGTACCCCATGGGCGGTGGAAAAGATGATCGGCCAGACCGTGGCCATCACGATCAGAAAGATGATGGCCGCATCCCAGGTGCGAAACGCCAGGACGGCGATGGGCATCCAGGCCAGCGGGCTGATCATGCGCAGGAACTGGAAGGGCACGTTGGCCACCTTCATGGCGGTACCCACATACCCGACCAGCACGCCCGTCGGCACCCCGATCACGATACCCCAGAAGAGGCCGGCCAGGATGCGCTGCAGGCTCGAGGCAATGGTCTGCCAGAGCTCGCCTCCGGCGACCAGCGCAACCAGCGCGTCAAAGGTGGGCCCCGGAGCGAAGGCGGAGAAGGCCATCAGGTCCGGGTTGCGGTTGATGAGGTAGCCGCCGAGCCACCACAGGGCCAGCAGAATCCCGATGCCGCAGGCGGGATAGGCCAGGGCCGTGAGCCTTTGCTGCAGCCAGCTCGATACCCTGGATTGGGCGGCAAGACGGGGTGCGGCAGAGTCGACCAGGCTCATAGCTTTATCACCTCCTCACGCGCGAACGGATTGTCGGCATTGAAGCCCGGCGCCTGCTGCCAGCCGGTGTGATGTTCCATCGCGGCCTTGACGAAGCGGTAGTCGACCAGGTCATCGACCACGAAGTCGGGGTCGAGGTCCTGCAGGAAGCTCGTGTCGCCGCCGACCAGCGTGTGCTGCAGTTCCTCGACGATCAGCCGGGTGGCCGACGGGAACGGCCAGGGCTGGAAATCGATGCGGCCGCTGCCCCAGTCGGCGTGCTGGATGGCATCGGGCGTGGCATAGCTATCGTCGTCATAGTGCGTCATGGAGCGTTCGACGACTGCCGCCGGCATGGGCAGATAGCCGGCACCATCCCGCGACAGCATGTGGGCGACTTCCCGCTTGTTCTGCTGTGCATAGTCCTGAGCCTTCACGATGGCGTTCATGACCTTCTGGGTCCACGCCGGCTTGGCGTTGACCTGCTGTTCGTTCATGCAGACCACACAGCAGGGGTGGTTTCGCCAGATGTCACCGGTGAAGCGCAGCATCTTGCCGCCTGCCAGCATTTCTCCGGCGGCGTTGAAGGGCTCGGCGACGATGAAGGCGTCGATCTTGCGGGCGGCAAGCGACGCCGGCATGTCCGGCGGTGGCAGGATCTGCAGGTTGACCTCGTCAGGCGCCAGCGTGTCACCCTGCGCCTTGATCACCGGCGTGAGCCCGGCATGCCGGAGCCCCATCTGCAGCACGATGTTGTGCATGGAGTACCAGTAGGGGACCGCCACCTGCTTGCCGCCGAGATCGGCGAAACTCTCCACCTCGGTGTGACGGCCCACCACCAGCCCGGAGCCGTTGAGGTGTGCCCAGGACATGATCTTCACCGGGAAGCCGTTGTTGTAGCGCATCCAGATCGGGATCGGCTTGAGCAGGTGCACCAGGTTGAACTTGCCGGCGGCGAAGCCTTCCACCAGGGGCGACCAGCCGCGGATCAGCGTGGGCGGCTCGCTCTTTAGACCCTCTTCCGCGAAGAAGCCCTGTTCGTGAGCCACCAGCAGCACCGTGGCGTCCGTGATGGGCAGATAGCCGATGCGTACCACTTCATCCTCTGGCGCCTGCAGGTTGCTGGCCCAGGCGGCGCTGCTGGCCGTCAGGCCGAGGGAGGTGGCAAGCCCCCCCATCGCCATGCTGTCGAGCAGGAAGTCGCGACGGCTCATTTCATGTTTCTGAAGATATGCCAGTTCCTCGGGGGACATCGTGTCGCTATCGGGATGTTGTTTTTTCATGGTGGGGGCCTGTGGCGATGGTGAACCAGGGAAAAGGGGGGATGGCGATCAGGCGGCGTGTTCGGAGCCGTCTTTCCCGGCCGGCTTCGCTGAATGCCCGGTCGGTCTGTCATCCGTGGTCTTGAAGCGCTGCATCAGTCGTTCACGCAACGACTGGAAGCCGTTGTCCATGTGCCGGCGCGGCCAGGGCAGGTCGACATCCAGCTCCTCCACGACCCGTCCGGGGTTCTGCGACATGATCAGCACCCGGTCGGCCATGGTGACCGCCTCGTCGATGTCGTGGGTCACGATCACCATGGTGATGCCGCGCTCACGGCAGATCGCCGGCACCTCCTCCTGGAGGGCCGCGCGGGTGAAGGCATCCAGGGCCGAGAAGGGTTCGTCGAGGAGCAGGACATCCGGGTCGGTGGCCAGCGATCGGGCCAGCGCGACCCGCTGCTGTTGCCCGCCCGACAGGCTCTGGACGTTGACGCCCCGCTTGTCGTCCAGACCGACCATCTCTAGCAGGGTGTCGACGCGCTCGGCGGCGGCACGCTTGGACATGCCGGCGAAGAGCAGCCCGAGCGCGGCGTTTTCCTCGACACTCATCCAGGGGTAGAGCGAGGCCTTCTGGAACATCATGTTCCACTTGGCGCTGGGGCGGGCCACCTGGTGACCGTTGATCCGGACGCAGCCCTCCGAGGGAATCAGCAGGCCCGCCAGCATGTGCAGCAGGGTGGACTTGCCGCAGCCGCTGCGCCCGATCAGCGCCACCAGTTCGCCAGGCTCGACCCGTCCCTCGATCTGCTGAAGGGTAGGCGCGGCCCCGGAGGAAAACCGGTGGGTGATGTAGTCAAGCGAAATGGATGCGCCCATGTGATGGCTCCGGGTCGAATGTTGTACTCCGACTAAAGCATCATGGGTGCCAGATTCTGGAGTTGGCCCGATCTTTCATGGGGTTGTGGCGTCATCTTCGGTTTGACGACGGATGCGCTCATGTCTTGCCGGGTGGACATTGTCCGACAATGTCGAACAATCGCCGCTGCGGGCGCCGCGGTGGAAGGGTGTCTGGCCTCCGGGGCGCGGTAGGCAGCGCGGCTGCGCCAGAGCCCCGAGTCAGTAGCCGGTCATCTCGAGATACCCCTCTCCTCGCGGCTCGCCGCTGGCGTGGTCGGTGACCCGCACCTCGCCCTCCCAGTAGCTCACCGTGGTGGGCATCCAGCGCTCCGCGTGGGGTGCCGCGACGATCAGGTCGAGCCCCCGGTCCGGGACCTGGAGCCGCCAGCGGGTCGGCATCTCGCGGCCCGCCACCGGCTGTCGCGCCAGCGGGCTCAGGCGCAGGGCGTCATGTTCGAGCGGCGTGGCCTCGCCGTCGGGCGCGATCCAGGTGCCGGAGAGGTAGTCGCCGCCCGCCTCGCCGCCGCCGCGCAGGCGGAAGGCCATCAGCTTGTGGCCGTCGGCCAGGTGAAGCGAGAACCAGTCCCAGCCCGTCTGCTCCGGCCCGAGCAGCTGGCTGCTCCACTCGCGGTCGAGCCAGGCGCGGCCGGTGACAGCGCGGGTCTCGCCCTCGAGGGTGACCTCGCCGGCGACCCGGAAAAAGGGCTGGCTGACATAGATCGAGCCCTGACCGTCGGCAGACTTCTGGCTGAAGCCGCCCTGGCCGTGGCGCACCAGGGGGCCCTCTGCCTCCAGGGTCAGCCGGTAGCCGAAGGCGTCATCGCCCGCCCCGGCACCGGCGCGGACCGTCAGCCGGTCCAGGGCATCCCGCGCGGGGTCCTCGACGCGGCTTTCCATCGACCAGTCGTCGAGCCAGGCCCGGAAGGACCGCGCGGTGACGCCGGCCTGGTCCCGCTCGGGCGACGCCTCGCGGGAGTCGCCTCGGGCGAAGCGTTCGGCGACCCGGTGGATGGCCCCCCGGGAGACCGCCATGTGGGCCATCCACAGCTGGTCGACGGACCAGGGGCCGGGCGATTCCGCTCGTTCGTCGGGGGGCCGCTGGGCCTGGCGGAACAGCGTCCACTGCACGCCCAGTGGCTCCCCGCCCGCGTCCTCGAGGTTGGCGGTGAGGTACCACCACTCCAGCCGGTAGTCGGGATGGGCGCCGTGATCCTCGGGGAAGCGCAGCGCCGTGCCCGGGGCGGCCGGCACGAAACCGCCGGCCTCGGCGCCCAGCCCGGCGAAGCCCTCGGCCGGGGGAGGGTGCGTCGGCTCCCCGCAGCCCGCCAGCAGCGCGACCAGCAGCCACGATGGCCATGCCCTCATGCCTCGCCTCATGTGGTCTCCTCCTCGGCCAGCAGGGCCCGGGGCGGGGTGCGCCACAGCGTCAGGGCCGGCAGCCCCGCCGCCAGCAGCGCCACGACCAGGGCGGTGGCCAGGGTCAGCGCGATCTCGCCGGGGAAGACGTGCAGGGGCAGGCGCCAGCCGAAGGCGGCCACGTTGATCACCGTCACCAGGCAGGTCGTGATGGCGATCCCCAGCGGCACGGCGAGCACGCTGGTCACCAGCGCCGCCCCGCCCAACTGGGCCAGCTGCAGGCCCGCGAGTGCCCGGCGCGGCACGCCGAGTGCCCAGAGCGGCGCCAGCCGGCGGCGTCGCTCCCGGGCCTGGGCCAGCAGGCTGGCGAGCAGGGCCAGGGCCGCCACCGCCAGCGTCAGGGCATTGAGGGCCCGGGTGATGGCGAAGGTGCGCTCGAAGATGTCGGTGGAGAGCGCCTTGATCCGGCGCTGGTCGATCAGCGCCTCGTCGTCGAGATCGAAGCGGGCGGTCAGCGCCCGGGTGAGCGGGGCGGCCTCTTGTCCCTCGGCGAGCACGATGCCAACGGACCCGGGCGGGGCGGCGAAGCGCTCGCGCAGCCGGGACGTGGCCAGCACCACCTCGCCGCGGGGGTTGCCGTAGTCCGGGTAGATGGCGGCCACCGTCACCCGCTCCCGGCCGCCGGGGGCCTGCAGGGTGAGCCGGTCGCCGGGGGCGATGCCCTGGCCGAGGGCCAGCTGCTCGTTGATGAAGGCCTCGCCGGCCGTCAGGGCGGCCCAGGCCGCGTCCCGGCCTGCCATCGTCGCCAGCAGCGGCCAGGTCGGGGTGAGATGCTCGCCCGGGGTGATGCCGAACAGCGTGACCGGGAGCCGCGGGGCGCGGCGACCGCTCTCTCCCTTTCCTTCACCCTCGCCTTCGCCCTTTTCTTGCCCCCCTGTCTCCCGCGCCAGCAGCACCGATTCGGTGCCGGCGGTGGGCAGCAGCTCGGCGACCTCGTCGCGGCGGGCCAGCCAGGCCTGAACCTCGTCGAACCGCTCGACCGGGGGGCGCAGGTAGAGGTCGGCGGCCAGCCGCTGGTCCAGCCAGTCGAGGAAGGTGAGGCGAAAGCCGCCGACCATGCTGCCCACCCCGAGGTTGGCGGAGAGCGCGATCAGCAGCGCCATCATGGCCAGCGATAGCCTCGGCAGCTGGAGCTCGAGGTCGGCCAGGGCCCACTGGGCCAGGGGGCGGTGCCGGGCGAGCCTTCCCAGCCACGCCAGGCCCGCCGCCAGCAGCGGCGACAGCCAGAGGGCGCAGGCCAGCATCAGGGCCGCGACCAGCAGGAAGCCGGCCAGCAGCCCTTCGCCCGCGGGCCGGGTGGCCAGCCAGGCCCCCGTGGCCAGGGCCAGCAGGGCGGCGAGGGCGCCGGCGACGGCCTGCCGCCTCAGCTGGCGCTGGAAGCCGGCGCGCCAGGCCTGGGCCTGGCCGAGCCCCAGCACCCCGAGCCGGGCGGCTCGCCACAGGGTGCCGCTGCCGGCGACCAGCAGTCCGCCCAGGGTCACGCCGAGCCCGCCGAGCCAATAGTGCCAGGGCAGGTGCAGCGCGGTGCCCACCGAGGCGCCGTAGAGGCTCTGCAGGGTGGCGGCCACGTCCGGCAGCAGGGCGCGGGCGAGCCAGACGCCGCTGGCGATGCCGGCCAGGGCGCCGACGAGCCCCAGCAGGGCGAGCTCCAGGGCCAGCAGGCCGACCAGGGTGCGGCCCGGCACGCCCAGGGCGCGCAGGGTGCGCAGCAGCCCCAGGCGCTGCTCCAGCGCCAGGCCCAGCGCCGCCTGGACGATGAAGAGCCCGACGATCAGCGCGAGCAGCGCCATGGCGGTGAGGTTGAGGTGGAAGCTGGCGGTGAGCTCGCCGGGGTCGGCCAGGGTGTCGGCCCGGATCAGTCGATAGCCCTCGGGGGCCGTCGCCAGGGTGCCCGCCTCGGTCACCAGCCGGCTGATCCGGTCGCCGCGGCCGAGCAGCCGCGACGCCGCGGCGATGTCCATCACCAGGGTGTCCGGCGGCAGGGCCGGGGCGACGGCCAGCGGCGGCAGCCGCCGGCCGTCGCGGAGGGCGGGCTCGGCCCCGCGGGCCGCCTCGCCCGAGCGTCCCAGCCGCGCCGCGGTCTCCGGCGCCAGGCGGGTCTGCCAGGGCGGCGTGAAGAAGGCCGTCAACTCGCCTTGGGTTGAGGTGGATGGGCTGCCCGCCGTGGCGAAGGCACTGTCGCCGGGCAGGGTCAGCGGGTCGATGCCGATCACCGTCAGCCGTTCCCCCTGCACGGTGACCACCTTGCCCTCCAGCAGCGGCGAGACGGCCAGTCCCGCGCGGCGCAGGCCCACGAAGTCCGCACGATCCAGCGGTTCGCCGTCGCGGCGCTCCAGGCGGTCCAGGCCGCTGGTGAAGAGCGCCTCGGCCCGGGCATAGCTGTCCCGGGCCGAGGCGTTGATCGCCTGCACGCCGCTCCACAGGGCGCCGGCCACCCACAGACCCAGCAGCAGCATGGCCAGCTGGCCGGGGTGGCGGCGATAGTGGGAGAGCAGGGTCGCCAGGGCGGTCAGCGTCGGGCTCACGCGTCGCGCTCCGACGGGTGATGCGGCGCCAGCCGCCCGCGGGAGAGCTTGAGGCAGCGCTGCAGCGGCGCGGCCACCCGGGGGCTGTGGGTCACCATCAGCAGGCTGCAGCCGGTGTCGCGCACCAGCGCCAGCAGCAGGTCGAGCACCTCGCCGGCGGTGGCCTCGTCGAGGTTGCCGGTGGGCTCGTCGGCGAGCAGCAGGGCCGGGCGGGGCGCCAGGGCCCGGCCGATGGCCAGGCGCTGTTGCTGGCCGCCGGAGAGCTGCTCGGGGTAGCGCCGCTCCAGTCCGGCCAGGCCCAGGCGCTCGACCAGCTCGGCCGTCCAGTCGGGCCGCTCGCGGCCCGCCAGGCGCGCCTGCAGGCGCAGGTTGTCGAGCACCGAGAGGCTCGGCACCAGGTGGAACTGCTGGAACACCAGGCCCAGGGTCTCGCGGCGTCGTCCCGCCCGCGCCGGCTCGTCCAGCGACGAGATCGCCTGACCGGCCAGCAGGACCTCGCCGCGGTCGGGCAGGTCGAGGCCCGCGGCCAGGTGCAGCAGGGTCGACTTGCCGCTGCCCGACTCGCCCATCAGGGCCAGGCTCTCGCCGGCCGAAAGCGCGAGGTCGACCCCGGCGAGGACCTCGAGCGGCCCCTGGGGCGTGGCATAGGCCTTGGTGACCCGGCGGAACTCGAGCATGGCGAGGCTCCTGGCACAGAGGGATGGCTCGATGGTGTCACAAAACGGGCGCCACCCGTAGGTGGCGCCCGTGTCGGAGGGGAGCCGGCGGACGCGCCGGGATCGTGCGGGCCGGGGGGCTCAGTGCGCGTGGTCGGGGTGCGCCTCGTCCCGGGCGTCATGGCCGTGATCATGCGCCTGATCGCCGTCGCCGCCCTGCCCCGGCTCGGCCAGGGCGTCATGCAGCACCCGGGCGTTGTGGCGCATCATGCCGAGCCAGGTGCTGGCCTCGCCCTCGCTCGCCAGGGCGTCGGCATGCAGGGTGCCGGCCACCGGCAGGTCGGTCTCCTCGGCCAGCTGGTCGATCATGGCGGGGCTCGTCATGTTCTCGTGGAACAGCGCCCGGACGTCCTGCTCGCGGATCACGTCGATCAGCCGCGCCATGTCGGCCGCGCTCGGCTCGGCGGCGGTGGAGAGCCCCTGGGGCGAGAGGAAGCGCAGGCCATAGGCGTGGGCGAGGTGGCCGAAGGAGGCGTGGCCGGTGATCACCGCGGTCTCCTCGGGGATCTCGCCGAGCAGCTCGCGAAGCTCGGCGTCGGTGCGCTCGATGTCCGCCAGGTAGCGTTCGGCGTTGGCCCGGTAGGCGTCGGCATGGGCCGGGTCGGCCGCGATCAGGCCGTCGCGGATGTTGGTCACGTAGACCTCGCCATTGCCCAGGTCCTGCCAGGCGTGGGGATCGAGGGGGCCGTGGTCGTGGCCGTGGTCATGGCCGTCGGCCATCGCCGCCGACCCCTCGATGCCCTCGGTGGCCACCACCAGCGGGCCGTCGAAGTCGCTGGCGTCGATCAGCCGCTCCATCCAGCCCTCGAACTGCAGGCCGTTGAAGACCACCAGGTCCGCCTCGGCCAGGTCCCGGGCATCCGTGGGGCGCGGCGAGTAGACGTGGGCATCGCTGTCCGGCCCGACCAGGGCCGTCACCTCGACCCGCTCGCCGCCGACGTTCTCGATCATGTCGGCGAGGATGCTGAAGCTGGTGACCACCTGGACGCGCTCGGCCGCCATGGCGGCGGGCAGGGCCAGGAGGAGGGCGAGGCCGGCGAGCCGGGCAAGGGTGCGGGAAGGACGCATGGCGGGGTTCTCCAGATGATTCGCGTGGGGGTCAGGCGCCGTCGTGGTCGGCCGCCCCCAGCGGCATGGCATGGCGGCGCAGGCGAGCGGCGAGGCTGTGGTGGCGCCCGAACAGGGCGGAGAGCACGTAGCCGGCACCGGCCAGCAGGATGATCGCCGGGCCCGAGGGCAGGCTGAGGTGATAGGAGATCAGCAGGCCGCCGGTGCTGGACACCAGGGCGATGGCGATGGCGATGGCGATCAGCCCTTCCAGGCGCTGGCTCCAGAAGCGGGCCGTGGTGGCGGGCAGCATCATCAGGCCCACGGCCATCAGGGTGCCCAGGGTCTGGAAGCCGGCGGTGAGGTTGAGCACCACCAGGCCGAGGAAGATGCCGTGGATCAGGCCGCCGCGCACGCCCTGGCCGCGCAGGAAGAGCGGGTCCAGGCACTCCACCACCAGGGCGCGGAAGATCACCGCCAGGATCACCACGATCAGGCTGCTGATGCCGGCGATCAGCACCAGGGCGGTGGAGTCGACGGCCAGGATCGAGCCGAACAGCACATGGGTGAGGTCCACGCTGCTGCCGCCCATCGACACCAGCATCACCCCCGCGGCCAGCGAGATCAGGAAGAAGCTGGCCATGGCCGAGTCCTCCCGGTGGCCGGTCATCTGCGACACGCTGCCGGCGAGCACCGCGATCAGCAGCCCCGAGAGGATGCCGCCGAGGCTCATCATCGGCAGCGAGAAGCCGGCGGCCAGGAAGCCCAGCGCGACCCCGGGCAGGATGGCGTGGGCCATGGCGTCGCCGATCAGGCTCATGCCGCGCAGCATCAGGAAGACCCCCAGCGGCGGGGCGGCCAGCGACAGCGCCAGCCCGGCCACCAGGGCGCGCTGCATGAAGCCGTAGTCGAGGGGGGCGATCAGCCAGGCGTCAAGCAGTGCCAGCATGGGAAGCATCCGGAAAGGTCAGGGGCAGGCGTGGTGCCCGGGGGATCAGGCCGCTGTGGTGCTCGAGCAGGGCATCGGGGCGGACCCAGCGGCCGTGGCCGCCGTCGAGCAGCAGCACGTCGTCGGCCAGGCGGGCGAGCTGCTCCATGTCGTGGAGCACCACGATGATGGTGGCGCCGCGAGCGGCCATGTCGCGCAGCACGTCCATCAGCACGTCCACCGTCTCGATGTCGACGTTGGCGAAGGGCTCGTCGAGCAGCAGCAGCTCGGCCTCCTGCATCAGGGTGCGGCCGAGCAGCGCACGCTGGCGCTGGCCGCCGGAGAGCTCGCCCAGCGGGCGGTGCGCCAGGTGCGAGATGCCCAGGCGCGCCATGATCTCGCGGCCGCGCCGGTAGTGGGGGCCGCAGTAGCCCTTCAGGGCGCCGTGGCTCGGCCAGGTGCCGCTCATGATCAGCTCTTCCACGCTCATCGGGAAGGTGAGGTCCAGCGCCAGCTGCTGGGGCAGCCAGGCCCGGCGCTCGCGGGGCACCCGGCACTCGACCCGGCCGGCGACCGGCGAAAGCATGCCCATGATCGCCGATATCAGGGTGCTCTTGCCGGCGCCGTTGGCCCCGATCAGGGCGGTGATGGCGCCGTCCATGAAGCGCCCGTCCAGGTGCTCGAGGACCGTCTGGCCGCCGCGGGCCAGCTGCAGGTCGTGCAGTTGCAGGCGCGCCATCACTGCCACCATCCCGCGGCCCAGGAGACCGCCAGCCACAGGGCGGCCAGCGGCGCGGCGGCCAGCAGCAGCCGGCGCGCCGCGGAGAGCGACATCAGCGAGAAGTGGCAGGGCCCCTCGGGGCGGTGCCGGTGGGTCGGGTGTGCCATGGGGAACGCCTCCGGGAATGCGGCGAAGGTTATAACATAACAATACGGGCCCGGGCCACCGCAGGCGGCCTGGCCGCAGCAGGGGTCAGTAGCGCAGCACGACGCCCACACGGTCGGGGGCCACCCGCCAGGCATACTCGCCCTCCAGCCGGAGCTCGGCGAGCGACAGCCGTACCGGCTGGAAGCGGTTCACCGCCGCCATGGCCTGACCCGGCTGGGTGCGCAGCTGCAACTCGCTGACCAGCATGCCGGTGGCGAAGTTGATGGCGCCATCCTCGGGGCGGTCGTTGCCCACGCCGATCACCAGCCCCGCCGCGGTGTTCACGGCGAGCGAGCCCAGCCGTGCCTGCCAGCTGCGTCGCTGGCGTTCCTCCTCGGCCACCGACTGCAGCAGCCGTCTGGCATGCGCGATATCGCCGTCCGCGCCCGCCTGGAGCTCCCGGTAGGCGGCGGGATGGGGTTGGCGGTCCAGCAGCATGCCGCCCAGCGCCAGGGCCGACTTCACCACGCCCACCCGAGCATCGAAGCGCGCCTCGTCGTCGCTCCCCTCGCTGGCCTGCCAGGCGCTGAACGCCAGGCTGCCGGCATAGACGGAGGTCCAGCCCGCCTGCCAGAGCTCGGCATGCTCGGCGCCCCGGGCCAGGGCATCCTCGTAGGCGTGGTAGTCCACCGGCTCGGACTGAGCGAATGCGGCGCCGGACAGGCACAGCAGGACGAGGGAGGCGAAGTGCAGGGGGAGGCGAGCAGTCATGGCGGGCTCCGGAAGTGGGGTGGCGAGACCCCCTTACTATAGCCGTCGCCCGGATCCCCGGGACGCGATGCCAGTCGGAGGTCAGGGGAGTGTGCTAGCCTCCCCTGACCTCCGACTGGCAAGGATGTCACGCATGATCCCGCCCCGTTCCCTGATGATCCTGCTGGGCTGGCTGGCGCTGGTCGTGCTGGCCGCCCTGACCGGCATCGCCACCCCGCCCGGCGACTGGTATGCCGGCCTGGCCAAGCCGCCCCTCACGCCGCCCGACCTCGCCTTCCCCATCGCCTGGACGGTGCTCTATGCGCTGATGGCGATGGCCGCCTGGCGCGCCACCCTGGCCGCTCACCCCGCGGCCAGGTGGCACACCCTCTGGCCCTTCGTCGCCCAGCTCAGCGTCAACGCCCTCTGGTCGCCCCTCTTCTTCGGCCTGCACTGGATGGGCCTGGCGCTGCTCGACCTGCTGCTGCTGTGGGGGCTGATCGTGCTCAGCCTGCGCCGCTTCGCCGGCGTCTCGCGCCTGGCCGCCTGGCTGCTGGTGCCCTACCTGGCCTGGGTGAGCTTCGCCGCCTACCTCAACGCCGCCACCTGGTGGCTCAACGGCTGAGGCCGGGCGGCCTCATGCAGGGGCCGCCAGCCTTCCGGCGTATGCAGCTCCAGCCCTGCCTCGGTGTGCCGGCACAGCCAGAGCCAGCGGTGGTGAACCAGCTCGGCCACGACCGGCTGCCGTTCCAGCACCGCCTCGATGCGCTCCCGCGGCGCGTCGATCACCACGCTGAGGCGCAGCGGTTCGTGGCGCCAGGCCGTGCCGTCATGCAGCGACTGCAGCGGCAGGCCGATGCGCAGCTGGGGCGAGTTGCCCTCGATCACCCCGACATGGCCGCCCACCACCGAGTGCAGCAGCTTGTTGCCGGCGCCGTAGAGTGACGGCTCGGCCACCGAGGCGTAGTACTGCAGGTTGATCCAGCTGGCCACCAGCATGGGCGCCGTCATGAGGGCCTCCAGCACGCGGCCGTCGGGGTCCTGTTGCGGGTCGTACTCGTGCAGGAAGACCCGGCCCTCGAGGTCGAGGCCGCGGCTGACCGCGCGCGGGGCCAGCAGCAGGGCGGCGTTGTTGGCCAGCCCCCACTCGGGGCGCGGCTGGGACCAGTCGGCGCCGCGCCGCGTGAGCGCGTCGAGGCGCGCCTCGTCGCCGGTCTCTTCCACGCCCAGCGCCATCGCGCGCTCCTCGCGGGTCGCGCGGCCGGCCTGCTCGAGGGCCTGCTCGAAGCGCGCCAGGACCGGGCCGAGCCGCGCCGGCACTGCGTCGGTCTCCAGCAGCGTGACGCGATCGGTCAGGGTGCAGTGGGTGGCCGCCAGCACGTGGGTGGTGTCGGGCAGGCTGGCGCCGCGGGCCGCGAGGCTCCGCCGCACCTCGGCGTCGTTGAGCAGGCGAGCGGCCAGGCGCGCGTTCACGCCGCCCCCCTGGCCGCCACAGGCGCCGCAGGCGAGCCCGGCATGATGCGGGTTGTTGTCGCTCTGCGAGTCGTGGCCCACCAGCACCAGCAGCGGTGCCGCCTCCTCTCCCAGCGCCAGGCCGTCGAGCAGCCCCCGGGCGAGGGCGACCCGCTCCTCCAGGGTCAGCGGCTCGCCGCCATAGGCGTGGAAGGGTCCCTCCAGCGTCGTCGGCGCGGGCGTCGGGGCAGGCCGGCGGATACTGTCCTTCAGCAGCTTCCAGCCCCAGGCCAGGCCGGTCGTCTCGACCAGCGTGAAGGTCGACAGCGCCTGGTACTTGGCGTGGCGAATGCTCTGGCGACGGGCCTCCTGCCGGAAGCGCCGGCGATGGCGATCGTCCAGCGGCGGCGACTCCTCGGTGCGGTAGCGGGGCGTCAGCAGGCCGGGGACCCGGGCCAGGGGACGTTCCGGTCCCGCGCTGGCGTGGGTGATCGGCATGCCGAAGAAGCCGGCCACGCCGAGGGTGTCGACCTCGGGCGAGGCGGCCTCGAGGTGGCGCCGCAGCCGCTCGGACCGGACATCGATGCAGAAGGCCGCCTGCACCTGTGCCGCCTCCGGCGTCGCCTCGGGGCGGGCGGTGAGGGTCGCCGACAGCTGGCGCTGATAGCCCAGCTCGAAGGCGGTCTGCCAGCACCACAAGGCCTCGCGCTCGACCCGCTGGGGCGCCGGCGACGACGCCCATTGCGCCTGCCACCGGGCGCGCTGGGGCGCCTCCAGCAGGGCGAGTCCCAGCCACTCCCAGGCCAGCAGGACCACCAGGAGCTCGTCGATGCCGGCATGGCGCGCGGCACGGGGAGTGTGCCAGGCCAGCCCCTGGCACCAGGAGGCCCAGCCGTTGACGCGCAGCAGCAGCGCGTGGGCCAGCGGCTCCAGGGCCTCGGGCGACAGTGCCAGGGCCTCGAGCAGGGTCTCCCGGGCGGCCGCCGTGTCGGCGGGCAGCGCCGCGACGTGACGGCGCAGCGCGGCGCTCAGGCGCCGGTCGTGCCGGGTCTGCATCCGCCAGTGGCCATAGAGCGTCTCGCCCGACGCCGTCTCCCAGCGCTGCTGGTGATGGTCGAAATAGTCGGTGCAGCTCTCCGCGACGGCGTCGAAGGCGTCGCCGGCGGCCTGCAGGCCATCCCCGGCCGCCTCGCCGGCCAGCTCCCAGGCGCTCGCGCAGCGCCTCGTCGGCTGGGGAGCATGCTCCAGCCGGGTCGCATGCGTCAGGTAGGCCAGCAGGGCTTGTTCTTCCAGCGCCGTGCCCCGCAGGGCGATGGCGCGGCGCAGGTCCTCGGGCCGGATGCGACCGCTGGCCCAGGCCTCCTCATAGAAGGCGGCCGGCATGGTCAGGCTCACCCCCGCGGCGTCGCGCAGGCGGGCCTCGGCATCCTCGATGGTCATCGCCTTCATGCCCCACCAGGGGTTGACGGCGATCCAGCGGTCGAGCGGCCAGCTGGGGGCGATCTGCTCGCCGGCACGCGACAGGGCGGCCAGCTGTGCCTCGTCGATGCCGGACGAGGCTGCAAGGGCGGACGAGGTCATGACCACTCTCCTTTGACGGTGACGGTGTCGATCCGGGCGGGGGTCGGGCGGCGGTGGCGCGTCAGGCGATCGATGGCGCGCTCCAGCGGCAGGTGGGCATACAGGCCGTTGCGGAAGTGGATCCGCCAGGGCGCGATCGCGGCATGCCGGGGCTCGAGCATGGCCAGCAGGGCCAGGCTTACCAGCGTCAGGAGCACCGCGGCGCCGAGCAGGCCGGAGGCCAGGGTGAGCGGCTCGACCGCCTGCGGCAGGGCCGGTGACACCAGGGCGTGCAGCAGCGCATACAGCGGCACCAGCGACAGCGCCATGGCGGCCAACGCCAGGCGCTGAGGACGGCCCAGCCCGGCGGGCATCCCCAGCAGGGTGCTGCCCACCGCCAGCATCAGCAGGGCGCCGAGGACCGGGTTGTGGCTGACCAGCGCGGGCCACCCCAAGAGGATCGCCCCCGCCACGCCGGCGGTGAGGCCGGCCATCGCCAGGCGCACCGGCAGGGGCGCCAGGGTCAGCCGGGAGGTCCGCGCCGCGCGCACGGTGCGGCCGCTGGCGAGGAAGGAGTGGGCCTTGTAGAGCGAGTGGGCGAGCAGGTGCACCAGGGCCAGGGTGTAGGCCCCCATGCCGATCTCGAACAGCATGAAGCCCATCTGCGCACAGGTGGACCACGCCAGGGCATGCTTGACGGAGGCCTGGGTGAGCATGGCCATCACCGCGACGATGGCGGTGGTGCCGCCGATGGCGATCAGCATCAGGTGTCCCGGGGTGATGCCGTCGAACAGCGGGTAGAGGCGCAGCCAGAGGTAGCCGCCCAGGTTGATCACCCCGGCATGGAGCAGCGCCGAGACCGGGGTGGGGGCCTCCATCACCTTCATCAGCCAACCGTGCAGCGGCAGCTGGGCGCACTTGCACAGCGCGGCCAGGGCCAGGGCCAGCGAGGCGGCCTCGAGGGCCCAGCCCTCGCCCGGGGTGGCCGCGGCCTGGGCCAGCAGCACCGGCAGTTCGAGGTTGCCGTAGTGGTGGTAGATCAGGCCCACCGCGGCCAGCAGGGAGAGGTCGCCCAGGCGGCTGACGGCGAACTTCTGCCAGGCGGCCCGCCGCGCCTCGACGCGATCGGGATAGAGGGTCAGCAGCTGATGCAGCGCCAGGCTGACGCCGAACCAGGCCATCAGCATCACCACCAGGTGATGGGTGAACACCAGCAGCAGAACACTGGCCAGCACCACCAGGCACCAGGGCAGGAAGCGGGCGCGTCCACGGTCCCCCTGCAGGTAGCCGTCGGCGAAGCGCAGCAGCACGGCACCGAGGAAACTGATCAGCAGCGCCATCCACACCGCCAGCCCATCCGGATAGAGGCCCAGGGGAGCCGCGACTTCCGGCAACCCGGTGGCCACGCCGGCGGCATCGGCCACCAGCAGGCCGCCGATCAGGGCGCTGGCGGCGAAGCTGGCGATCATCAGCCCCTGGCCGATCCGCCAGCAGCGCTGCTGGCGCTCCGGGGTGGCCAGGCGGACGGACACGCCGGCTAGGATCAGCAGGGCCACCGGCAGGGCCAGCCAGGCCGCCAGCGACGCATGGACCGCGGCGTCGAGCAGGTTCGTCATGGTACGGCTCCTTACACGAAAGATTTGCCGTATCATGCCGCCGCCGCATCGTTGCGAAAAATAGTTAATATAGAAGCTATAGTTCGTTTAAAGAGAACGATGCGGCCGTCCAGCCGCCGAGGGGCGGGCATGAAGCTCAACTATCACCATCTCTACCACTTCTGGCAGGTCGCCCGGTCGGGCCACCTGACGCGCACCGCCGAGTCACTGCACGTCTCGCAGTCGGCGCTCTCCCACCAGATCCGGCAGCTGGAGGAGCGCCTGGGCCAGAAGCTGTTCCTCCGCCAGGGGCGCCAGCTGCGCCTGTCCGAGGCGGGGCGGCTGGCCTTCGACTACGCCGACGCCATCTTCCGCCAGGGGGAGGAGCTGACCGCGCTGTTCACCGAGGGCGGCCATGCGCATCGCGAGGTCATCCGGGTGGGGGCGGTGGCGACGCTGTCCCGTAACTTCCAGGAGGAGTTCCTTCGGCCGCTGCTCGACCGCGAGGACATGGAGCTGAGCCTGCAAAGCGGCGGCCTGGACGACCTGCTGCGCCGCCTCTCCGCCCACCGGCTCGACGTGGTGCTCGCCAACCAGTCGGTGCGCGGCGACGACCAGCACCCGTGGCGCTCCCAGCGGCTGACGCGCCAGCCGGTCGGCCTGATCGGCGCCTCCAGCCTCGCCCCGCTGCCGGCGTTCCCCGAGGGGCTGCGCGGCCGCGGCCTGATCGTGCCCGGCCCCGACAGCAGCGTGCGCCAGGCCTTCGACCAGCTGTGCGACTACCACCGGCTGTCGCCCACGATCATCGCCGAGGTGGATGACATGGCCATGATGCGCCTGCTGGCGCGCGACACCCACCACCTGGCGGTGATGCCGCCGGTGGTGGTCCGCGACGAGCTGCGCGCCGGCACGCTGACCGACTTCGGCGCCCTGCCCGGTGTCTTCGAGGAGTTCTACGCCATCACCATCCGCCGGCGCTTCGAGTCGCCCCTGGTCAAGCGCCTGCTGGGCCAGTCGAGCGAGGCGCTGCTGCCGACGGCACAGGAGTGACGGGCCGGGCGCCGGGGCTCAGCGCTTGCGGGCGACGAACTGCACCACGGCCCCCAGGCCGGTATGGCCGCGGCCCTCGATCACCGGGCGGTCGAACTCGCGGCTCCAGAGGATCTCGAGGTCGGCGTAGGCCGCCTCCAGCTCCGTCGCGGTGGGGGTGCGATCCGGGGTGTCGGGCCCGCCGGTGTCGCGCGGCACCTGGGCCGGCGTGTAGGCCTCCAGGATCAGGATGCCGCCGGGCTCCAGGGTGCGGATCACCTGGCGATGGAGGTGCGGCCGCCCGGCCGAGGGCACATGGCAGAAGATCGACACCACCGCATCGAAGGCCTCCGCCGGAAAGACATGCTCGGTGAGGTCGGCGAGCAGGGTCTCGAGAGGCACGCCCTCCCGCTCGGCCAGCCGGGCCGCCTTGCGCTGGCCGACCGGCGAGGCATCCACCGAGAGGACCTGGTGGCCCAGCCGGGCCAGGTAGACGCCGTTGCGCCCTTCGCCGTCGGCCAGGCAGAGCACCCGCTTCGGCGGCTCGCCGATCAGGTCCACCCGCTCGCGCAGGAAGTCGTTGGGCTCGGTGCCGTAGAGGTAGTCGTCGGTGTCGTAGCGTTCATCCCACATGGCGGTCCCTCGTCAATCGCTATGGATATACCCATCGAGAATACCAAGGGGCAGGGCGCGGCGTCTGCGGGGTGGGCGGGGTGCTACGATAGAGGTTCCTGACCCGTCATGGATGACCGCCCGCCATGCCTGCCCAGCTTCGATCCCCTCGTCGTCTCCTGCCGCTCCTCCTGCTGGCCGCCGTCCTGGGCCTGGCGGGCTGCGACGGCGGCGCGCCCCCCCTCGACGGCCCCCCGCGACCGAACGTGGCCCCGGAGGCGGCACGCGTCTCCGGCGAGGCGATGTTGCGCCAGGCGGATGTCGCCGGTGCCGCCCTCCCGGGCGACGGCGAGGCGCCCGATGCCCGCATCGAGGAGCGCCGCGGCTACAACCTGCAGTTCGAGGCGGCCGATGCCCTGCTGGCCGCCTATCGCGAGACCCACGAGGCCTGCCTGGTCAGCCTTGACTGCCAGGTGCAGCAGGGGCGCCTGCAGACGCCACGGCACGGCCTGGCCAGCGGTTATCTCGCCATGCGCGTGGCGCGCGACCGGGTGGATGAGGCCGAGCCGGTGCGACTGGTGGCCGAATCGCCGGCGCTGAGCGGCGTGGAGATCACCCGCAACGACCGTACCCAGCAGATGATCGACACCGAGGCCCGGCTCGCCCAGCAGATCGTGCTGCGCGAGCGGCTCCAGGAACTGGCCCGGGAGGGGCGCGGCTTCAGCGAGCGGCGCATCCAGGACCTGCTGCAGGTGGAGCGGGAGCTCGCCCGGGTGCAGGGCGAGATCGAGTCGATGCAGGGCCAGCAGCGCCACCTCGCCCGCGTCACCGACACCGTGGCGATCACCGCCAGCTTCCAGGAGCAGCGCTGGGTGGAGCCCCGCCAGCACGGCGTGCTCGCCCCCCTGTGGCGGGCGCTGGATCGTAGCGTGGCGCTGTTCTTCGAGTCGGTGGGTCAGGTCATCCTGGTGGTGGTGTTCCTCACCCCCTGGCTGGTGCTCGGCCTGCCCGTGCTGTGGCTGCTCAGCCGGCTGTGGCGGCCGGTGCGCCGGGCGTTCTCCCGGCTGGGCGAGCGGCGACGCCGGCGCGCGCCCCGTGATCCCGAGGCCTGAGCCCCGGCGCGCCTAAGGTCGCATCCGCGCGGCGCCCGTTTCCCCTTACCCTGAGACCCCGCCGGCGCCGCGCCGGCGGGGTCTTTCGTTTCGGTGGGGCCAGGACGCGGCCTCACCCGTCCCCCAGGAGAGCCAGGCATGGCGAGACCTTTCCCTCTTTCCCCTCGCTTCAGGGTGCTGCTGGCCGGGGTGTTCAGCCAGATCCTGTGCATCGGCGTGGCGCGCTTCGCCTACACGCCGCTGCTGCCGGTGATGCAACAGCAGACCTGGATGAGCGAGGCCGACGGCGGCTGGCTGGCCGCCCTCAACTATGCCGGCTACATGCTCGGGGCCCTGATGGCGGCCTCGATCCACCGCATCCGGCTCAAGGACACCCTCTACCGCCTGGGGCTCGTGCTGGCGGTGCTCTCCACGGCGGGCATGGCGCTGACCGACAGCTTCTGGGCCTGGGCCGCGCTGCGCTTCGTGGCCGGGCTCTCCAGCAGCGCCTCGATGCTGCTCGCCTCGGGGCTGATCCTGCACTGGCTGATCGCCCACCGGCAGCGCGGCGAGCTGGGCATCCACTTCGCCGGGGTGGGGCTCGGCATGCTGGTGGCGGCCCTGGCGGTGGAGCTGATGCTGCAGCTGTCGTTCGACTGGCGGGCGCAGTGGTGGGGGTTCGGCGCCCTGGCGCTGGCGCTGCTGGTGCCCGCCTGGCGCTGGCTGCCGCGCCCCGCCAGGCCCCTTCCGGGCGCCGGCGGTGGCCATGCGCACGCCGCTTCGCCGCCCACGCGCACCTTCATGCGGCTGATGCTGGCCGCCTACTTCTGCGCCGGCTACGGCTACGTGATCAGCGCGACCTTCATCGTCGCCATCGTGGAGCGCGAGCCGCTGCTGGCCGGCGCGGGCAACTGGACCTTCGCCCTGGTGGGCCTGGCTGCCGCCCCGGCCGTGATGCTGTGGGACCTGGTCGCCCGGCGCATCGGCTACCTGGGGGCGCTGGTGGCCGCCATGGTGCTGCAGGTGGTGGGCATCGTGCTGCCCGCGCTGACCACGCACCTCGGCATGGTGCTGCTCAGCGCCGTGCTCTACGGCGGCACCTTCCTGGGCTGCGTGAGCCTGGTGCTGACCATGGCGGGACGGCTCTATCCCCAGAGCCCGGCGCGGCTGATGGGGCGCATGACCCTGGCCTATGGGGCGGCACAGATCATCGCCCCGGCGCTCACCGGCATGCTCGCCGAGGCCACCGGCCACTATGGCATCGGCCTGTGGCTGGCCGGCGGCTTCGTGGCGCTGGGCGCGCTGCTGCTGGTGTGGCTGCGTCGGGTGGACCAGACAGCCCAGCGGCTGGATGCCGAGGGGAAGGTGACAGCGGCGGAGTGAATGAAGGGGAGGTCGGGTCACCGGGGGCAGGCCTAATGTCATTAGACTGCTGTCGACCCTCTCATGGGGCAGTGTGGTGGCGGTCGGCCGCCTCATGGAAGAACTGCCGTGTGGCGGTGCCGCCGCGTCAGTTTGTCCCTGGGCAGGTTTGTATTTTACGTTGATGCTTGGAATGCACTGAAACGCTGAATCTGCCCGATGAGAACTGCCTTGACTACCGGGTCCGCTCAGTTGGTGCGTTACATTGTGGGTGTCGTGCTGAGTTAATCAGCAAGGGGAGGCTCGAATGTCGGTAACGTCAGAAACTCCATTATCCAGAGATGTATCAGCCTGGCGCGATCCCACCATGGACTCGGTTCGTGGGACGGAAACGCCAAAGGATCCCGACAAGGGCTACATCGCCCTGCTTGGCTGGAGCGTCAATGCGATCAAGGCTGCGCAGAAGTTCGACCGCCGCTATATCGTGGTGGCTCCTGACTGGGCGGAAGATTTCTGTACGGCCAACAAGATCCCTTTCATCCCATGGGATTTTACCCGTCTGAACGATCGGTCCATGGAGATTGCGGAAAGGCTGAAGGCGGAGGGCGTCGATGTCGCCATACCGCTGTTCGAGGAAACCGTCGAGTGGTCAGGGGCAATCAACTCGGTCCTCTTCAATGAGCCTCATATGTACGGCCAGTCTATTCTGTTTCGTGACAAGGCGCTGATGAAGCGCCGTGCACAGCTTGGCGGCATTCGTGTCGGGATTTTCGAGGAGGCGTACGAGAAGGAGGACATCGTCCGCTTCATGAGACGCGTCAACCAGACACTGCTCCACCTTGAGGGTGACCCTGACGACCCGATTCACGTCAAGGCATTCGACAAGGCCGGCTGCCTCGGCCACCGAATGATTCGCAAGATAGAAGATATTGACGCCATTCCGGCGGAAGAATATCCCCTGCTGATGGAAAGTCACCTGAGTGGCTGGGAGTTTGCCGTCGAGGCCTGGATCCATGACGGGAAGATCAAGTTCCTGAACATTTCCGAATACGTGACGCTGGGCTACTCGGTGTTCGTCCCCGCTACCAGAGAGCTCGAGAGCTGGCGCAACGCGATCACCAGGCAGATCGAGCTGCTGATCAAGACCTTCGACATCAAGTTCGGGTTTATTCATCCCGAGTACTTCGTCACTGCTGACGGCGAAATGTACTTTGGCGAAGTCGCGTATCGCCCGCCCGGGTTCAAGGTTTTCGAGCTGATCGAACGAGTCTACGGATTCAATGCGTATCAAGCATCGATGTTGGTGTTCGACCCGAAAAGCACCAAGGAAGAGGTGGACAGCTTCTTCCCCCGCGAAGTGGTCGACGCGAAGGGCTACGCCGGTTGCTTCGGTGTGTATCCAAGGCGTCGGGTGATCAGCAGGCTGGAAATGCCCAAGGAAACGATCGAGCACCCCTACTTCGAATCGCACGAATTGGTCCCGCCGACAGAAGAGACGGTGCCTGACCGGTTGGCCTACGGAACTCACTGGGGCCTGGTCTTCTTCTTTGGTGACGACCCCATCAAGATGCGGGACCTCCTGAAAGCCCAGGAAGAGCTGGACTTCTATGTTTAGCGGTCAGGCTCAGGGCGCCTGGTGTCCCAACCCGAGACCCGGCTAGCGGTGTCACCGGGACAGACGGCGTGCAGTGCCGCCGGGCGCCAGTGTGGCGATGGACGTCGCGTGGAAGGCCGCTGCGTCGGCCACGGCAGCAGAACCTGGGTCGTCCGGCAGGACGTTGAGGGCACTCACCGGATTCCCTGCCAACGCGTCAATGACCGCATAGGTGCTGTCGGCCAATGCCTTCGCGTTGTAGCCGCCTTCCAGCATCATCACCAGTCGGCCGTCACAGAGCTCATCGGCCAGGGCGCACAGGCGCTGGGTGACGGCGGCATAGCCGGTCTCGTCCATGGTGCAGACCATGTCGAGGTAATGACAGTCGACGCCAGCGGAGATCAGCAGGAGTTCGGGCTGGAATGCGTGCGCTGCTGGTCGTACCACCTGCTCGAACACCTCCAATAGCGCGGCGTTGCCAAACCCCATGGGCAGCGGCACGTTGAGGTGGTAGCCAACGCCCGCTCCGGCGCCGGTTTCGGCCAACAGGCCGCTGCCCGGGTAGAACGGTGCCGCGCAGTGGCTATCGACCACCAGCACGCTGGGATCGTCATAGAAAATGTCCTGGGTACCGTTGCCGTGGTGCATGTCCAGGTCCCAGATCATGACTCGGTCATAGCCGAGCGCCTTGCGTGCATGCGCCGCGGCGACCGCCAGGTTGTTATACAGGCAAAAGCCCCTGGCACGGTCGGCCGGAGCATGGTGGCCCGGCGGACGCACGATACAGAACGCCCGCTGGGCTTCACCGGCGGTGATAGCTTCGATCGCGCTGATTCCGGAGCCGGCCGCCAGGCGGGCCGCTGTCACGCTGCCCGGCGATACGGCGGTCGTGTCCTTGGCCAGCCAGCCGGATTGACCGTCCAGCGACTCGACATGGGCCACATAGGCCGCATCATGTGCCCTCTCTAGCTGGGTGGCGCTGGCCGTGGCCGGCAGCATCCAGCGCACACCGGCGATAGGCCCGTTAAGCAGCCGATCGACGATCGCCGTCAGCCGACCCGGACGTTCCGGATGGCTATAGGTGTCCAGGTTGGCATTGGGGTACTGAAGCTCAATCATCGCCTTGACGGCGTCAGTCCACTCGGGACGGTCAGGGTCCCAGCCGTGTGGATTGTGACCGAGCATGCGGAAGTCGTAATAGATCAATACCGTTGTCGCCATAGCAGTCATTCCCCCGGCTGTACCCCGGGCACATACCATTTGGTATAGCCTGGGTTCATGGGTGCCTACCGAACGGCGAATCGAGCAGCCGGGTCAGGCCGCCCCCGTATTCTGCGACCCGCCCGGTGCCTTCGGAGGCCACCAGCACGTTGCCGCGCCGCCTATGTGCGCCTTCAGCGGATGCTGCTGGCCGCCTACTTCTTCTGCGCTGGCTACGGCTACGTTCAGTGCCACCTTACATCGTCGCTATCGTGGAGCGCGAGCCGTTGCTGGCCGGCGCAGGCAACTGGATCTTCACCCTGGTGGGGTTGGCTGATCGGAGACGGAGCCTGGCCCCATCTCCTATGCTCCTCCCATCGCCGAACAGGGCGTCAGATGCTGGGGATACGCCTCGTTGCAACACCGCGGGGCGTCGATGTGGAAAGATTATGTTGCACTGCACAAAAGTGCCTGCTAGGATGCACAGCATCAGGACGGGGATCGCCCGTTCCATGGCAACAGAACCCTTGGAGGTTCCCATCATGACTAACGTATTCAACTTCGACACCAAGCAGTTTGATACCGCTCAGGTCGAGTCCATGTTCATCGCTCCGGCGCGTGCCTTCGCTGCCCTGTCCGTCGACTTCACCGAGAAGATGGTCAATGCCCAGCTCGAGGCCACCAAGGCCTATACCGACACCAACCTGGCGCAGCTGCGCAAGCTGGTAGAGGTCAAGGACGCCGAAGGCTTCAAGAGCTACCTGGAAGGCCAGCAGGAAGTCACCAAGGAGCTGACCGAGCGCCTGAAGGACGATACCGAGAAGGCAGTGGCTCTCCAGCAGGAGTTCGCCCAGGAAAGCCAGAAGCTGACCGAGGCCAGCGTCAAGCAAGCCCAGGAAAGCGCCAAGAAGGCCACCGAGACCGCCACCAAGGCCGTCAAGGAAGCCGCTCCCAAGGCCGCCAAGTAAGCCTTGCTCCCGGCCTGCGGGCCGGGATGACGAAAGTATCCAGGAGGCCGCCGATCAATGATCGGCGGCCTTTTTCGTGTGCCTGAGCGTGACTGAGTGTGGCTGATCGGGGACGGAGCCCGGCCCTCTCCTCAATCGGCGAACAGGGCGTCAGATGCTGGGGATATGCATCGCTGCAACACCCGGGGTGTCGACGTAAAATGATTATGTTGCACTGCACAAAAGTGCCTGCTAGGATGCACAGCATCAGGACGGGGATCGCCCGTTCCATGGCAGCAAAACCCTTGGAGGTTCCCATCATGACCAACGTTTTCAACTTCGACACCAAGCAATTTGACACCGCTCAGGTTGATTCCATGTTCTTCGCCCCGGCGCGTGCCTTCGCTGCCCTGTCCGTCGACTTCACCGAGAAGATGGTCAATGCCCAGCTCGACGCCACCAAGGCCTATGCCGACACCAACCTGGCGCAGCTGCGCAAGCTGGTCGAGGTCAAGGACGCCGAAGGCCTCAAGAGCTACCTGGAAGGCCAGCAGGAAGTCGCCAAGGAGCTGACCGAGCGCCTGAAGGGCGATGCCGAGAAGGTGACTGCCCTCCAGCAGGAGTTCGCTCAGGAAAGCCAGAAGCTGACCGAGAGCAGCGTCAAGCAGGCCCAGGAAAGCGCCGAGCAGGCCACCGAGACCGCCACCAAGGCCGTCAAGGAAGCCGCGCCCAAGGCCGCCAAGTAAGCCTTGCACCCGGCCTTCGGGCCGGGATGACGCAAGCATCGAGAAGACCGCCGATCCATGATCGGCGGTCTTCTCGTGTGTGGCCGATGCCGGCCGATCGGTTGAGAGCCCTGTCCGTCGGCTTACCGGCAGAACGGCCAGACCTGATAGAAGCGATCGCAGCGGAACTCGGCTTCACAGGCCGCGAGCTGGGACTGATAGCGAGAGGCCGTGCGGGCCACCTCCCGGGCGGCACGCCTCACGGCCGGCTTGCCGCGATAGGAGCCTCGGCGATAGCCGCCCTGCCCTTCGTGATAGGCCAGGTAGAGGTGTTCGGGGTTGTGGAGCGACACCCCGGTCATGCGATGGGTGCGCGCGTTGTACCAGCCGATGAAATCGGTGGCGTGCTTGATATGCGTGCGCCGGGCGAAGAGGCTGCCCGCCTCATCCTCGTATTCGCCCCACACCGGGTCCTGGGCCTGGGCATACCCATAGGCCGATGAAGGGCGTCTCCAGGGGATGAACCCCAGCAGATGCTGGCGGGGTGGCTTCACATGGCTGCGGAAGGAGGACTCGCGCTTGATGAAGGCCATCTGGGTCGCGATGGGCGTACCCCACTTCTCCTGGGAGCTGCGTGCATGGTCATACCAGCTCGGCTGCTCGCGAAAGATCTCGCAGACATTGCGTTGATCGCTCGGCGGTGCCGGCGCCAGCATCGCGCAGCCGGCCAGCCAGAGCAGCGCGGTCATGGCCAGCAGGGGCCTGAGCCATTTCATGATCATCAACTATCTCCTCCGACCCGGCTCGATCACTCGCTTCAAGGCGCTTCAAGGCGCTTCACCATCACTGATCTGCCATGCCTGCTCGAGCCGACTGACAGTATGGGACCACTTGGGCGTGGTGGGCTTGCAGACGGTGTTCTGGTTGCCGAACAGGCCGACCTCGCTGATGGCCAGCCCCTGCTGAATGCCGTCGCCCAGGCTGTGCTGGTTGTCCTTGGCCTCGATCACCGCGATGGGCTGGTTCTTCCGGAAGCTGAGGATGTAATCCGCACGGCGCTTGCGGCCGCGGAAGTGGAGCTTGCCCCGCACGATGATGCGACCGGCGGTGAAGCACACCTCCTCGCGCACCCGGGTCTGGATATCCCACCCGGCGCGTTCCAGCGCCGGCGTGATGAACTTGGTGCAGATATCCCGTTTGCTGAGGGCCTTCTTGTCGCGAGCATCCATGCCTGATCTCACCGGTCCGCAGCCACCGTGTCTGCTGCTGGAAACAGTCTTGCACGTTTTCGATTGCTCATCATTCTTGGCCATCCGGTGGCGCGATTCCGCCCCCTGAGGGTCGTTGGCGGGGCGGTATTTGAATGTACAATCAAAATAAAGGAGAATCGATTCGTCTCTAACCAATAACGAAATGCAATGCATTGGGAGCGCTTTTGATGAGCAAGCGACTCGAACGACTTCTTCTGGCCGGCCTGCTGGCCGGTGCCTCGGCGGCGACGCACGCCGAGGTCAGCATCACCCGCGGCGCCACGGCGATCCCCGACGGGGAAGCCCAGGCGAGCGAGGACCTGACCATCGCCAATGAGCGGCTGGCCTTCTCCATCGCCGTGGAGTCCGCGCCGCCCTGGGGCGTGCCCCGCGGCACCCTGGTCGACCTCGCCGCCGTCAAGGAGGGCGAGATCGACCTCGATCGCATCGCCTTTGCCGACTTCATCCCCAACAACTGGTCCTCCTGGCCCAACGACGGCAAGGAAGTGGAGATCGTCGAGGACTCGGCCGAGCGTGCCGTGGTCCGGATTCGTCGCAACTGGGGCGATGCCTGGGTCACCACCACCTACACCCTCGAGGCCGGCAGCGACCGCATCGGCCTTGAGACCGAGCTGGAAAACGCCGGCGAGGCGCCGCTGGAGGCCATCCGTTCGGGCTATACCCTGTGGCCGGATACCGGCTTCCTGTTCGGCATACCGGGGCTGGGCGATGCCAAGGAAACCGTGGCCGATGAGGCGCTGACGGATCGCATGGTGGCCTACGACCGCGACTGGGTCTTTGCGCTGCATGCGCCCTATTTCGATCGCGTGAACTACGAAGGCCAGGACATGTATCTGGAGCATGACCTCGCGCCCGGCGAGTCCCGCACCTTCGATGGCTGGCTGCAGGTGGTGCCCGAGGGCGACCTGGCGCCGGTGGTGGCCTACGAGGCCGAGCGCCATGGTGATCCCGTCGGCCGGATCGCGGGCACCCTGCG
The DNA here is from genome assembly GCF_001886615.1 of Halomonas aestuarii. NCBI lineage: Bacteria > Pseudomonadati > Pseudomonadota > Gammaproteobacteria > Oceanospirillales > Halomonadaceae > Halomonas > Halomonas aestuarii. The sequence continues at coordinate 1,462,828 of NZ_CP018139.1, read as the reverse complement.
CAACGACAGCGGCGAGGCGCCGCAGGGCGGCCTGGTCATGGTGGAACAGGATGGCCACCCCTACGCCTGGACGCTGGCCGAGGAGGGCACCTTCGAGATGTCCCTGCCGGCCGGCGAGTACAGCGCCTACGCCACTGGCCTGGGCCACGCCAACAGCGAGCCCGTCGAGCTGACGGTGACCGAGGGCGGAGAGCAGACGCTCGAGTTCGCGGGCATGAAAGGGCCCGGTACGCTGCGTCTCGACGTGCGGGATGCCGAGACCGGCGAGCCCCGCGATGCGCGCCTGGCGATCCTCGAGGGGCAGCAGCCGCCCGTCGAGTTCCTCGGCAAGCAGACCTTCTTCACCGACCTGGATCCGGCGGGCAAGGCGGAGCTGGCGCTGGCGCCCGGCGACTATCGTCTGAGCGTCAACTCCGGTGCCGGCTTCACCGCCGAGCAGCAGGAAATCGAGGTGAGCCTGGCCTCCGGTGAGTCCGTGCAGAAGACCCTCGAGATCGACCGGCTCGCCGAGCCCAACGACGATGCCTGGTACGGTGCCGACCTGCACCACCATGCCAACATCCTCGAGGGCACGACCCCGCCCGAGATGGTCGTCAAGGCGCAGCTGGCCACCGACCTCGACCTGACGTTCATCAGTGACCATGACTCCACGGCCAACCATGAACGCTTCCAGGCGCTCTCCGATCAACGCGGCGTGCCCTTCATCCCGTCCATCGAGGTGTCGGCGTCCTGGGGTCACATGAACCCCTTCCCCATCGACCTTGCCGGCGAGATGCAGGTGGACCCGGGGACCGACAGCGTCCAGGCGATCCTGGCGGATGCCCGTCGCCTGAACGCCGAGGTCATTCCCCTCAACCACCCGTTCAACGACTACGGCTACCTGCGTAACCTGGCCAACGACACCGTGCCGGGCGGCTTCGCCACCGGGTTCGACCTGCTGGAGCTCAATGCCGAGGTCGACAACGTCCCGACGCGCCAGACGGCCCAGAACCTGTGGGACGAGGGCAGCCGGGTCTACTTCACGGCGGGCACCGATACCCACGACGCCTGGAACGACCTGACCGGCCGCATCCGCATGATGGCCAAGGTGCCGGGCGAGCTGACCCCGCGTGCCTTCGCCCGTGCCCTCAAGGATGGTCATGGCTATGCGACCCAGGGCCCGCTGCTGCATCCGCGCAACGGCCTGTTCGGCGACACCCTGCGTCTGCCCGAGGGTGAGGCCTTCACCTGGCAGGTCGATGTCGTGGCCGTCGACGGCCTCAAGGAAGCCCGGCTGATCGGCCAGGGCGGTGAGGTGCTGGAGACCGTCGCCCTGGACGGCCGCGAGGCCAGCCTCTCGCTGACCCTGGACGAGACCGTCGAGGGCTGGGTCGCCCTCGAGGTCGATGACCAGGACGACGAGACCGCCTGGAGCAACCCTCTGTGGGTGGAGCGGGAGCAGCCGGGGCCCTATACGGCGGCCGTCGAAGGCTGATCGTTCCGGATGTTCCGCACGACAGGGCCGCACCCCACGGGGTGCGGCCTTCCTGTTCATAGGGCTGGCGCATAGGGGGTGCCCTTCGCCACCCCGCATCTTTCCCACATGAGAGGAACCGAGAGCATGTTCGATATCCCCCTGCTGATCGCCATCGCCGCCCTGGCCGGAGCCGCCTTCACGGCACGCCGGATCTGGCGTCGGCGCAGCGTGAACCGCTGGCCGGAGGCGACGGCCACCGTGACCGGGACCGAGCTCGTCGAGCTCGACACCGGCGTGCAGAAGAGCGAGGGGCCGTCCCAGGAGCGCCGCTACCGGGCCCGGGTGCATATCGCCTTCCGGGTCGATGACCGCGAGATCACCTCCCACAACGGTCGCTTCGACGGCACGCCCACCTTCACCGCGCGCCGGGAGGCCGAGGCGTACCTGGCCCAGTATCCCACCGGCATGACGCTGTCGGTCCATTACGACCCGACGACGCCGTCACGGACCAGCTTCGGCGCGGGGAGCATCCCGACCCGCCTGATCGGCCTGACGCTGTTCCTGCTGGCCGTGTCCGTCTTCGCGCTGCTGATCTCGCTGCGCTGATCGCGTCGTGCGGATCTCCCTGCGCTGATCTTCCTGCGCTGAACCCCGGGCGTCGCGGCTTCCTGCCCCGCGCCCGGACGCCAGGGCCCTAGGCGGCAGGGCCTTTGCCAGCCTCGCCGAACTCCTCGGTGTCGACCTCCGCCTGCTGGGATTCGCCGTAGCGAGCGCCCGCCACCTGGTCCGGGGTCATCATGGCGTCCAGCCGGGTCGCGGTCTCCGGCGCCAGGTGCAGGCGTTCCGCCGCCAGGTTCTCGCGCATGTGCTCGATGGACCGCGAGCCGGGGATCGGCAGGATGTCGTCGCCCCGGGCCCGAAGCCAGGCCAGCGCCAGCTGGCCCGGAGTCGTGTCCAGCTCCTCCGCCAGCGCCGTGAACGCCTCGAGCAGGCGCAGGTTCCGGGGGTGGTTCTCGGCGCTGAAGCGCGGCAGGCCCCGGCGCATGTCGTTCTCCTCGAGGCTCGCGGGGTCGCGGACGGCACCCGCCAGGAAGCCGCGCCCCAGGGGGCTGAAGGCCACCAGGGCCGTGCCTGCCTCGCGGCAGGCATCAATCAGGCCGATCTCCGGGTTGCGGGTCCACAGCGAGTATTCGGACTGCACCGCCGCGATGGGCCGCTCGGCCCGGGCGCGGCGCAGGGTGGCCGCGGAGACCTCGGAGAGCCCGATGGCGCCGATCTTGCCCTCCTCCATCAGCCGGCCCAGCTCGCCCACACTCTCCTCGATGGCCATGCCCTTGTCCCAGCGGTGCAGGTAGTAGAGGTCGAGGTGATCGGTCTGCAGGCGCGCGAGGCTCTCCTCGCACTGGCGGCGCAGGGTGGCCGGGCGCCCGTCGATCACCTTCCTGCCCAGCGCCGGGTCCATGGCCATACCGCACTTGCTGGCCAGCAGGATCTCGCGGCGCCTGTCCGCCAGCGCCTTGCCCACCAGCCGCTCGTTGGCCGTGGCCCCGTAGAGGGTGGCGGTATCGAAGTGGCGATAGCCCATGTCGAAGGCGGCGTCGAGGGCGCGACGCGCCTCGGCCTCGGGGAGCGGGCTGCCATAGCCGTGGGAGAGGTTCATGCAGCCCAGGCCGATCATCGGCGAGGCCACTTCCTTGAGGCGGGCAAAGACAGTCGACATGGGAATCCTCACGGGTGGACAAACAGAAGCGACGCGGCCTGCCGGCAGGGCCGTCGGGGGGGAAGGGACATCATGCCGAGGCAAGCCGTGGCATCGCAAGCCGGGCGCCGCGCCCGCGGGCCTCGCGAGACGAGATCCTCCTCGTTTCCTCATCGAGCCATTGATGATGCGGCGCGCGGTCGTCAGGATGGCGGCTTTTTGCGCGGAGGACGCATGCGTCGCTATCTGCTGGCCGGAGTGCTGGCCCTGATCCCCCTGCTCGCCCGGGCCGATGTGGTCGTCGGCAGCTGGAACATCGAGCATCTTGGCTGGAACAACGACAAGGCCCTGCCCCAGGTGGCCCACGTGGCCAACCACTTCGACCTGCTGGCCGTGCAGGAGCTGATGGACCCGCTGGCCATGGTGCGGCTCGAGGAACATCTGGAGGCGGTGTCGGGCGAGGCGTGGTCCTCCATGGCCAGCCACGCCCTGGGCCGCGGCACCTACGAGGAGCACTACGGCTTCCTGTGGCGGGAGAGCGAGGTGGCCTACGAGGATGGCGCCGTGGTCTACATCGACCACGGCGATGTCTTCTCGCGCGAGCCCTACTCGGCGCGCTTCCGCGATGCGGCGACCGGCGACCGGTTCACCCTGGCCACCGTGCACGTGGTCTATGGCGACCGCGTGGGCGATCGTCTGCCGGAGATCGCGGCGCTGGCCGACTACTGGCAGTGGCTCGACGAGATCGCGCCGGACACCCCGCGGCTGCTGGCGGGGGACTTCAACCTGCCGCCGGACCATCCGGCCTGGGAGGCGCTTCGCGCCCGGGGGGCGAGGCCCGCGCCCGAGGGGCGCTCCACCCTGGCCACCACGGCGGGGCAGTACGCCAGCCTCTACGACAACCTCTGGTACGACGCCGGGCGACTGACGCCGAGCGACCGGGGCATCCTGCGCTTTCCCGAGCTGCTGCCCCTGGCGCACCAGGCGGCGCGCGAGCGGGTCTCGGACCATGCGCCGGTCTACGTGGCCCTGCACGGTGCTGCCCTGGTGGCCACCCGGGCGGCCGGTGGCGAGCTGGTGGCCCGTCCGCCTCGGGCAGGCTGCATCGACCTGAACGCCAGCAGCGCGAACCGCCTGGCCCAGCTGCCCCATGTGGGGCCGGCGCGGGCCGCGGACATCATCGCCGGCCGGCCGTGGCGGGTGTCCGAGCTGCGCCAGATCAACGGCATCGGGGACGGCCGCCTCGCCGACATCCGGCGCAGCGGGCTGCTCTGCGGGGGGTGAGGCATGCGCCATGGTGGGGCATCGTGCCCCGGTGGCAGGGTCGCTTTTGTGCAGGTGCGAAGAGATCGGGGGCGCGCCGGCGGAGGTCCGGCGCACTGGTTTTATCTAACTTATTGTTATTAAATGTGTTTGATTGAAGTTGGCGTGGTATTCGCAAACATCTTGTCAGGATCGCCACTGGAGTGGTGATACAAAGCGTGAGCTGGCGTGCTCCAACTGGCCTCCTTCGGGAGGTCTTTTTTATGCATGCATGTTTTACGTGCCAGAAGCTTGATGGCCATGACGCCTGGCAACAACTCGACATTAGTGGCACGACGGCCAGCCGAGCGCCGTACCAGGCGATCATGCGCTGCTCCTCGGTGTGGATGGCCCGGGCGCCCGTCGGGCAGTCGTGTCGGCGGATCTGCCAGGTGTGGTGTGGCGCTGGGCCCGGGGCGGGGCGGCCCGGTATGCTGTCATCACCGCCACCCAGCCAGGAGTGCCCCATGTCCGCCGATTCCCCTAGCCCCTTCGCGGCGACCCTCGTCGCCCTGGATGCCCTGCACGCCGAGGACCCGCGCCGCGTCACGGTGGCGGGTGAGGCCGTGCCCCAGGAGCTGTGGCATGCCGAGCGGATGAGCGCCTGGCTGGAGCAGCTGGTTGAGGCGCCGGACGAGCTGGTGCGCCTGGCGGTGCGCGGCCAGCACCTGCAGCGCTGGCAGGTGCCGCGCACGGATTACCCCGAGGGGCGGGTAGGCTACCTCACCTGGCGCCGCGACCAGGGGCAGCGCGCCGGCGAGACCACCGCGGCGCTGATGCGCGAGGCGGGCTACGGCGACGCGCCGGCCGAGCGGGTGGCGACGATGATCCGCAAGCAGGGGCTGGGGCGGGACGAGGGCGTGCAGGCGGTGGAGGACTGCGCCTGCCTGGTGTTCCTGGAGAACTACTTCGGCGACTTCTCCCGGCAGGTCGACCACGACCACCTGATCCGCATCGTGCAGAAGACCTGGCGGAAGATGTCGCCGCGCGCCCATGCGCTGGCCCTCGAGCTGCCGATGACGGCCGAGGCGCGGGCGCTGGTGGAGGAGGCCCTGGGCGGATGAAGGCGGCGGCGTCTTGGCGCCGCCCGGGCCATCAATGTGCCGCCAGGGCCATCAGTTCGTCGTCAGCGGGCGGGCGGCGTTGAGGTAGGCCATGCCGTTGAGGCGCACGCGCTCGCGGTCGAGGGTCTCCGAGCCCAGGTGCACCTCCTCGAGGGAGGCGGCCATGGTCTCGACCTCCGCCTCGTACCTGACAATCATTATCGTTCGAGATCCTGTCTCGTTTGATCCGGGTCAATGCCCGGCGCGTCGCCGAACTGGACCGTCAGGCTCTCGTCGCTCTCGCACGGCTTGCCGTGGCGCAGGGTGAGGCGCCGCCGGGTGAGGTCCATCACCACCGAGAACAGCGTCTCCATGCGCTCCTCCGCGGGCTGGTCGGGATTGAAGTGGCGACAGATCGAGAGCGGCGCGCCGTCGTGGTCGCCGAGGATGGCGAACAGCTCACCCTCGCCGATCTCGCCCCCGGGCGGCAGCCGCTCGCGCAGCAGGGCATCCAGCCGGGTCAGGCGCGATCGGGAATCGGGGCGCGGGAAGTCCTCCACCCGGTGGGCCCCGGAGCCGGCGTAGAGGTGGTTGGTGTGGGTGACCACGCCGTCCTCGGGAGCCAGGCGCCCCGGCTCGCCAGGGTGCACCTCCAGGCCCAGGGCCTCGCCGTCGCCGCTGGCGACCAGGAAGTGGGCCGGCGAGCAGACCCGGTCGTCGCGGGCCACGGCCAGCGCCTGGTCCATGTCGCGGCACTCGAGGATCTTGCGCAGGGCGACGTGGATGGGCAGCCCCTCGCCGCAGGTCCGCGAGCGGATGGCGTTGAGGCAGACGCCCAGGCCGTGCTCGTTCATGCCGATCTTGGCCACCATGCCGGCCTCGCCGATGCTGATCAGCGGCGGGGCGTCGTTGCCGCTGATCTCCAGCGCCACCACGTTGTGCAGCTGGTCGGTGCGCCAGTCCCAGTTCTGGGCCAGCCACTGGGTGCCGTCACGCTTGAGGGCGAAGGCGGAGCAGCCGCCGCTGGCCTGGGTCAGCGAGATCTCGCTGCGGCAGTTCAGGGTCAGTATGTCCTCGACGTCGAGCCCAGCGCCCCGGGCGATGCCCTCCATCTCCTCGAGGATGGCCGGGAAGCCCCGCTCGATCATGGGCAGGAAGCGCTCGGCCTCCCGGCGCGCCCGGCCCCAGTCCAGGCCCACGAAGTCCTGGAACAGCCGGTCGTAGACCTCGAGGCTGTGGGTGATCAGTCCGGCGTGGGCGCGGCCGTGGGCCACGCCGATCTCGGCCCGGCTGCCGGAGAGGGGAGTGATGTGCATGGTGACCTCGTGACTCGATCGGCATCGACAGGGTCACTGTAGCACCCGGCGGGGATCGGCAGCGGCGGGAGGGCAAAGCGCCGGCCGGGGGCCGGCGCGTCGGCGAGAGGGCGGGTCAGAGCACCTCGTCGAGCAGCGCGAGGAAGGCGTCCCAGGAGAGGGCGTCGGCGCGCTGCTGGTAGCGGTCGCCGCCGAAGACGGTGAAGGCGTGGGGCGCGCCGGAATAGACCTCGATATGGTAGGTGGCGTCGGCGGCCTCCAGCTCCTTGCCGAGGCTTGCCACGTCGTCCAGGGAGATGGACTGGTCGGCGCCGCCGTGGGCGACCAGGATCGGCGGGGTATCGGCCGCGTAGGACTGACCCTCGGGCGTCGAGAGGCCGCCGTGGAAGGTCGCGAAACCGGCCACGTCCTCTGCCTCGCCGGAGCGGGCGAGCTCCAGCACCACGGCGCCCCCGAAGCAGTAGCCCATCACCACGGCGGACCCGGAGGCGCCCTGGGCGCGGGCCTCGGTCAGGCCGGCCAGGGTCAGGGTGCGCATGCGCTCGCGGTCCTGGTAGAGCTTGGCGGTCTCGGCCTTCTTGGCGGCGGTCTCCACCGGCCGGTTGCCCTGGCCGTAGAGGTCGATGGCGAAGGCGTCGTAGCCCAGGTCGGCGAGCATGTCGGCCCGACGGCGCTCGTAATCGTCCAGGCCGTCCCAGTCGTGGATCACGATGACGGTGCCACGGGCGTCGCCCTCGGCGGGGGAGAGGTAGCCCTGGAAGGCCTCGTCGCCGACGTCGTAGGCGAGGTCCTGGCCGGCGGGCGTGAAGGCGTGGGCGGTGCCGATGGAAAGGCCCACGGCGGTGGCCAGGGTCAGGTGGACGTGAAACGCTCGGGTCATGAGGATCTCCAGGGTGGTGGAACGCCTGTCAGTATAGGCACTGTCTATCGAACCGTTGGCGGCGAGGGCTTGTGTTCTGCGCGCAAGGCTTTCAGATTGTTATGGTGTGTTACCCGTGCAACCTGAGCGAGACGAACAATCATGAAAAAACGCGTACTGGCGATGGCGGTCGCCGCCTCTGCGGTAGCCCTTTCCGGCATGGCCCAGGCCGAGGTCAAGGTCGGCTTCCTGGGTGGTTTCACCGGCGGCATTGAGAGCCTCACGCCCCCGATCTTCGACGGTGCCCAGCTGGCCGTGAACCAGGTCAACGAGCAGGGCGGCCTGCTGGACGGGCAGGAACTGGTGATGCCCACCGGTGACACTACCTGCTCCGATGCCTCGGCGGCATCGAACGCGGCGGACCGCATGGTCAACACCGAGCAGGTCACGGCCATCGTCGGGGCGCTGTGCACCGGTGCCACCATTGCCGCGGCCAACAATGCGGCCATTCCCGGTGGCGTGACCATGGTCTCGCCGGCCTCGACCGCGCCGGCGGTGTCCAACCTCGATGACAACGACCTGGTGTTCCGCACCGTGCCGTCGGATGCCTTCCAGGGCGAGATGCTGGCCAAGCTGCTGATCTCCAAGGGCATCGAGGACGTCGTCGTCACCTACGTGAACAACGACTACGGCCGCGGCCTGTCCGAGGCCTTCACCGAGACCTTCGAGGCCGAGGGGGGGCTGGTGGCGGAGAACCTCGCCCACGAAGACAACCGCGCCGACTACCGTTCCGAGCTGGGCACCCTCTCCTCCACCGGCGTGCCGACCCTGGTGGTGCTGGCCTATGCCGACACCTCCGGCCAGACCGTGCTGCGCCAGGCCTACGAGAGCGGCATGTTCACCCAGTACGTGGGCGGCGACGGCATGGTGGGCGACAGCCTGATCGAGGCCATCGGCGCCGACGTGCTCGACGGCATGATCGCCACCCGTCCGGGCAGCCCCGAACTGCCGGGGACCGACATGTTCCGGGCGCAGGCCGAGGAGGCCGGCATCGACCCGACCGCGGTGTTTGCCGCCCAGGCCTACGACGCCGCCTTCCTGCTGGCGCTGGCCATCGAGCAGAACGGCAGCGCCGAGCGCGAGGGGCTCAACGAGGCACTGCGCAGCGTGGCCACCGCGCCGGGCGAGGTGATCCTGCCCGGCGAGTGGGAGAAGGCGGTGGAGCTGATCGCCGCCGGCACCGAGATCGACTACCAGGGCGCCTCCGGCACCCAGGAGTTCAACGAGAAGGGTGATGTGCCCGGCGTGGTGCTGGAGATGGCGGTCGAGGACGGCACCTTCACCAGCAAGGGCTACGTCGACCTCTGAGCGACGTGACGCCTCCGCGGTCGGGAGGCGAATGAACGAAGGCCCCGGCGGGGAACCGCCGGGGCCTTTTCTGTTGCCGAGTTGGTTCGGCAGAGGTGACGCCGTTGACGTGCAGGCCCCGATGGACGGGGAGCGGGAGGCGGTCGCCGGCCGGGCCGGCGACCGCGGGCCTCAGCCGTGGTGCTTCACCTTCTCCGGCAAGAGCCCCTTGGGCGCGAAGCGAAGCACCAGGGTGATCAGCAGCCCGATCACGAACACCCGTGCCTGCAGCGCCCGGCTGTCCATGTTGGTGGGCGCCACCCAGCCGAAGGCCCCCTCGCCGAAGGAGACGGCTAGCTCCATCAGGAACAGCGCCAGCGGCTCGGACATGATCCATATGATGTAGACCGCCACGGCGCCGAAGATGGTGCCCAGGTTGTTGCCGGGACCGCCCAGGATGACCATTACCAGCACCAGGAAGGTGTGGTTGAGCGGCAGGTAGCCCTGGGGGTCGAACATGCTGTTGAAGCTGCCCAGGGCGGCGCCGCCGATGCCCATCAGGATGCAGCCCAGCACGAAGATCTCCAGGCGACGCTTGTTGATGTCCTTGCCCATGGCGGCGGCGGAGATCTCGTTGTCGCGGATGGCGCGGATCATCCGCCCCCAGGGGGCGTTGTAGGCACGGGTCAGCAGGAAGAAGATCACCGCGATCATCACCGCGGTCACCGACAGGTAGAGTGCCCGGGCCAGGGTGAAGCCGACGGCCTCCGGTCCGGGCACCGGCCAGGGCAGCGGCGAGACGGTGGCGGTGCCGCGGGTCAGCCAGTCTGAGTTCTTGAGGAAGGCCTTGATGATCTCCGCGATGCCCAGCGTAGCGATCGCCAGGTAGTCGCTGCGCAGCCCCAGGCAGACCCGGCCGATGAAGAAGCCCACCACGCCGGCCAGCGCGCCGCCGACGATCCAGCCCACGCCGACCGGCAGGCCCAGGCCGCCGATGAAGCCGGCCCGGGACTCGATCTGGTCGGTCACGCCGCGCAGGGCGTTGATCACCACCAGGTAGAGCACCACCCCGAGCACCACGGCGATGACGGTGCGCAGCTTCCTGGGCACGCCGAGCCGGTCGAGTCGGGTGGCGCCGATCACCACGAGGGTGGCGGCGATCATGTAGACAAACACCAGGCCGAGTTCCCCGGGCAGCTCGCTGCCCCAGAAGTCGTGGTTGACCGGAATGCTGAAGAACATGGCGCAGAAGCCGCCCAGGGCCACAAAGCCCATCACCCCGGCGTTGAACTGGCCCGCATAGCCCCACTGGATGGTCAGGCCCAGGGCCAGGATGGCGTAGCAGGAGGCCTCCACCAGCATGCGGGTGCTGTAGGCGCCGCCCATGACGGCATAGACCCCCAGCACGGCCACCAGCAGGGCGAGGAAGAGGCCCACTTCCCTCAGCGGGAAGCGGCGCGGGGCGGCGACGGTATCGGTTCGTCTCGTGTTCATCAGATCACCTTGCCCTTGAAGATGCCGGTGGGGCGCCACACCAGGATGACGACCAGGATGAAGAAGGGCACCACGATCTTGTATTCGGTGCCGACGAAGGCCAGGTTGCCGGCCTGGGTCATCCATTCCGGCAAGCTGTCGCGGAAGGGCCGCAGCAGCACGCTCCAGTTGAACACCGCCAGGGTCTCGGCGAAGCCCACCACGAAGCCGCCGGCGACGGCCCCGTACGGGTGGCCCACGCCGCCGACGATGGCGGCGGCGAAGATCGGCAGCAGCAGGAAGAAGCTGAGGTCGGGCTTGAAGGTCACGTCCAGCGAGAGCAGGGTGCCGGCGATGGCGGCGAGCCCGCCGGCGATCACCCAGGTCACGGCGACGATGGTGTTGGTGTTGATGCCCGAGGCCTGGGCCAGGTCGGGGTTGTCGGACATGGCGCGCATCGCCTTGCCGAGCCGCGAACGGGTCAGGAAGAAGTGCAGCCCCACCACGGCGACCAGGGTGATCACGAAGAGGTAGAGCTGGGGCTCGGTGATCACCACCGGGGCCCGCACGCCCTCGAAGGGCAGGGCGAGGCGGAAGATCTCCTTGCGGTCATCGACGTAGAGGCTCTGGCCGCCGGTGCCCGAGAACAGCCGGATCAGGCCCTGGAGCATCAGGGTCACCCCCAGCGAGCCGATGACCATCACGATGGGCTTGACCCCGTGGGCGCGCAGCGGCTTGTAGAAGGCGCGGTCGATGCCCACCGCGAGCAGGGCGGTGAGCGCCATGGCCACGGGCAGCAGGACCAGTGCTGCGGGCACGCCGAAGGCGGCACCCGCCCCGGGGAAGGCGGTGGTCAGCAGCAGCACCATGAAGGCGCCGAAGGTCATCATGTCGCCATGGGCGAAGTGGGCGAAGCGCATGATGCTGAAGATCAGCGTCACGCCCACCGCGCCGATGGCGTAGATCGAGCCGGTCACGCTGCCGGCGATCACCACGTTGTTGATGAAGAAGACGAGTTCGTTCACGGCATGGTTCTCCAGTACTGGCTCCGGGGACTAGCCACCGAGGAAGCTCTTGGCGACTTCCGGGTCGGCCAGCAGGGCGGCTCCGGTATCGGTGAAACGGTTCTGGCCGGCGGCCAGGACGAAGCCCTTGTCGGCGATGCCCAGGGCCTGCTTGGCGTTCTGCTCGACCATCAGGATGCCCACGCCGGCCGAGTTGACCAGCTTCACCTGCTCGAAGATCTCGTTCATGTAGAGCGGCGAGAGGCCGGCGGTGGGCTCGTCGAGCAGCAGCAGGCTGGGCTCGGCCATCAGCGCCCGGCCCATGGCCACCATCTGCCGCTGGCCGCCGGAGAGTTCGCCGGCCGGCTGGTGGCGCTTGTCGTAGAGCGGCGGGAAGAAGTCGTAGACCTGCTTCAGCATGCGCTTGACGTTGCCGGGCTTGAGGAAGGCCCCCATCTCCAGGTTCTCCTTCACCGTGAGGCTCGGGAAGACGTTGTTCTCCTGGGGCACGAAGCCCATGCCCTTCTGCACCAGCTTGTTGGGGGGCAGGTTCTGGATCGGCTCGCCACGCAGCAGGATCTCGCCCTGGTTGACGTGGAGCAGGCCGAAGACGGCCTTGAGCATGGTGGATTTGCCGGCCCCGTTGGGGCCGACGATCACGCCGATCTGGTCGGCCTCGATGGTCATGTCCACCCCGTTGAGGATGTTCATGCCGCCGTAGCCACCGTGCACGTCGCGTGCGTCGAGTAATGGCATGGTCAGACGTTCTCTGCGTTCGTTGTCGTTGTCGGGATGCGCGTCACGGGCGCGTGTCATCGCATGGCGGCAGCCCCGTCAGGGAGCCGAGCCCCATCAAGGTGCCGAGCCAAAGTAGGCCTCGATGACCTCGGGGTTGTTCTGGATCTCCTCGATGCTGCCCTCGACCATCACACTGCCCTGGGCCAGCACGATCACCGGGTCACAGAGCCGGGCGATCATGTCCATGTCGTGCTCGATGACCAGGAAGGTGTAGCCCATCTCGCGGTTGAGCCGCTCGATGTTGCTGACCAGGTCGCCCAGCAGGGTGCGGTTGACGCCCGCGGCGATCTCATCGAGCAGCACCACCCGGGCGTCGGTCATCATGGTGCGGCCGAGCTCGAGGAGCTTCTTCTGGCCGCCCGAGAGGTTGCCGGCCAGCTCGTTGCGCACGTGGTGCAGGCCGACGAAGTCGATCACCTCCAGGGCGCGGCGACGCACCTCGGCCTCCTCGAGGCGCACCAGCGAGGGCTTGAGCCAGGCGTCGAAGAGGCTCTCGCCGGCCTGGGCCGGCGGCACCATCATCAGGTTCTCCAGCGCCGTCATGTGGGAGAACTCGTGGGCGATCTGGAAGGTGCGCAGGAGCCCCTTGTGGAACAGCTCGTTGGCGGGGCGGTTGGTGATGTCCTCGCCGTCGAGCAGGATCCGGCCGCTGTCCAGCGGCAGGGCCCCGGCGATGATGTTGAACAGCGTCGACTTGCCGGCGCCGTTGGGGCCGATCAGGCCGGTGATCGAGCCCTTCTCCACCTGGATCGAGCAGTCATTGATGACCTTGAGGCCCCCGAAGGCCTTGTGGACGTGCTGTACGTCGATAATGGCTGCCATGTCGGATTCCGTTGGTTGTTGTTCTCACTGTTCCTGGCTGTCATCGGCGAGGAAGGTGCGGCCCGCGGCGAAGGCGCCGACGATCACGGCGGCGCCGATGGCCGGGATCAGGTAGCCTTCCACCTGGGGGATGCTGCGCAGGAAGACGAAGGCCACGGCCGCCGGCGCCACGAAGCGCACCAGGAAGCGCCAGAAGTGGAACCAGCGCTCGTTGGTGTGCATCTCCTTCATCACCTCGGAGTGGGTCAGCGCCCAGCCGGCGAAGAGCGCGATCAGCAGGCCGCCCAGCGGCATGAAGATGTTGGTCAGCAGCTCGATGAAGCCGAAGGCGCTGCGCCCGAAGAGGGTGTGGAAGATCGTGCCCTCGGCCCAGAGGTTGAAACTGACCACGGTGAGCAGCCCCAGCGCCCAGCTGGCGATGACCATGACGGTCACGGCCTGGGGGCGGGTCATGTCGAAGCGCTCGACCAGGAAGGCGGCCACGGGCTCGATCAGCGAGATCGACGAGCTGATGGCCGCCCCCAGCACCAGGATGAAGAAGACGCCGCCGACCAGGGCCCCGCCCGGCATCTCGGCGAAGGCCAGCGGCAGGGTGACGAACATCAGCCCGGGGCCCTCGCCGGGGTTCAGGCCGGAGCCGAAGACCAGCGCGAAGATCGCGAGGCCCGCCACCATGGCCACCGCGGTGTCCACGATGGCGATGGCGAAGGCGGTGCGGGTCAGCGAGGACTCACCCGGCATGTAGGCGCCGTAGGCCATGATCGCGCCCATGCCGAGGCTCAGGGTGAAGAAGGACTGCCCCATGGCCTGCAGCCAGCCCTCGAGGCTCAGGTCGGCGAGGTTGAAGGTGAACAGGAAGCCGGCCGCGGCGCCGATGTCGCCGACGACGGCGCCGTAGCCCAGCACCACCAGCAGGATCACGAACAGCGAGGGCATCAGCAGCCGCAGGCCGCTTTCGATGCCCTTGTGGATGCCCAGGCCGACGATCAGCGCCGAGGCGGCGATGAACAGGGTGTGGTAGAGGGTCAGCAGCGCCGGGGAGGCCAGCAGGGCATCGAAGCTCTGGCTCGCGCCGGCGGCGTCGATCTCGCTCATCCCGCCGGTCAGCATCAGCCCGGTATAGTGGATCGCCCAGCCGGCGATCACCGAGTAGAAGCTCAGGATCAGGAAGGCGGAGACGGCCCCCAGCCAGCCGATGCTCTCCCAGGCCCGGGAGGTGCGGTGGGTGCGCGTGAGGAAGCGCATGCCCATGATCGGGCTGCGGCGGCTGTTGCGGCCGAGCATGATCTCGGCGATCAGGATGGGAATGCCCACGGCGAAGATGGTCAGGGCATAGACCAGGATGAAGGCACCACCGCCGTTCTCGCCGGTCAGGTAGGGGAATCGCCAGAGGTTACCGAGGCCGACCGCCGAGCCGACGGCGGCCAGCAGGAAGGTACCCTTGTGGGTCCAGACGTTGTGCGTACTCATGTGAATCCAGGATTGCCTTGGTTGGCCTTGTGGGCCTGTGCCGCCAACTGTGCGGCACGCGGGCCTTTCTGGCTAGTCGGCCAGCGTTTAGGGGACGTTGGCGGCGGTGGTAGCCACCGCCGCCGGGATCAGTCCTGCTGCTCGCCCGGCTCCTCGGGATGCCGAGGTTCCATGGCACGGCAGGCGTCGGGCAGGCGCACCGTGTCGCCGAGGGAGAGGTCGCCGACGCTCTGCTTGCGCCGGCCGTTGTCGTCGGCGATCAGGGCCACCACCTCGCCGATGCTGGTCTCCTCGACCCGGGCCTCGACCCTCACCCTGACCGTGAACCCGCGATAGCGGGCCGAGAGGATACTGCCCGGGTGGGGTATCGGACAGTCGTCCGGACGGTCGGCATAGAAGCGAAGGACGCCCTCGGCGCCGGGGTCATCCCATTCCACGTGCTTGTGCATGTCAGCTCTCCTCGGGTGGGTGAATCCAGTCTCCAGCATAGTTCCCGGCGTGAAGCACGGCGCTAGGCCGAGGTGGGAAACGAGAGAGCCCGCCGGATGGGCGGGCTCCGGGAGCGGCGGGCCGGCTTACTTCTTGCTGGCGCGCTTGCGCTCGTTCTCGGTCAGGTGCTTCTTGCGCAGCCGGATGTAGTGCGGGGTGACCTCGACGAGTTCGTCGTCATCGAGGAACTCGATGGCCTGCTCCAGGCTGAACTTCACCGGCGGGGTCAGCACGATGTTCTCGTCGTTGCCCGAGGCGCGCATGTTGTCGAGCTTCTTGCCCTTGGTGGGGTTCACCACCATGTCGTTGGCCCGGTTGTTGATGCCGATCAGCATGCCCTCGTAGACCTCGGTGCCGTGGTCGATGATCAGCTTGCCGCGCTCCTGCAGGGCATAGAGGGCATAGGCCAGGGCCTTGCCGGGGACCATGGAGACCAGCACGCCGTTGCGCCGCTCGATGGAGGCGTCCGGCTTGAGCGGGCCGTAGTGGTCGAAGCGGCTGGTGAGGATACCCGTGCCGGAGGTCAGGGTCAGGAACTGGCCACGGAAGCCGATCAGCCCGCGGGCGGGGATGATGAAGTCCAGGCGCACGCGGCCCTTGCCGTCCGGGTTCATGTTGATCAGCTCGCCCTTGCGGTAGCCGAGCTCCTCCATGACGGCGCCCTGGTGCTGCTCCTCGCAGTCGATGATCACTTCCTCGTAGGGCTCCCGCTTCTCCCCGTCGATCTCACGGATGATCACCTCGGGGCGGCCCACGGCCAGCTCGAAGCCCTCGCGGCGCATGGTCTCGATCAGCACCGAGAGGTGCAGCTCGCCACGGCCGGAGACGATGAACTTCTCCGGGCTCTCGCCCTGCTCGACGCGCAGCGCCACGTTGTGGATCAGCTCCTGTTCGAGGCGATCCTTGATGTTGCGGCTGGTGACGAACTTGCCGTCCTTGCCGGCGAAGGGCGAGTCGTTGACCTGGAAGGTCATGGAGACGGTCGGCTCGTCCACGGTGAGCGGCGGCAGGGCCTCGACGGCGGCCGGATCGCACAGGGTGTCGGAGATCGCCAGGGCGTCGATGCCGGTGACGCAGACGATGTCGCCGGCGGTGGCCTCGTCGGTCTGCACGCGCTCCAGGCCCAGGTGGGTCATGACCTGGCCGATCTTGCCCTTGCGGGTCTTGCCTTCCTTGCTGATCACGGTGACCTGCTGGTTCGGCTTGACCGATCCGCGGGTGATACGGCCCAGGCCGATGACGCCGACGTAGCTGGAGTAGTCCAGCGCCGAGATCTGCATCTGGAAGGGACCGTCCAGCTCGACCTTGGGCGGCTCGACGATGTCGACGATGGACTGGAACATCGGCGTCATGTCGTCGGCCAGCTCGTCCGGGTCCGGCCCGGCAATGCCGTTCAAGGCCGAGCAGTAGATGATCGGGAAGTCGAGCTGGTCGTCGCTGGCGCCGAGGTTGTCGAACAGGTCGAAGATCTGGTCGATGACCCAGTCCGGGCGCGCGCCCGGGCGGTCGATCTTGTTGACCACCACGATGGGCTTGAGGCCCTGGTCGAAGGCCTTCTGGGTCACGAAGCGGGTCTGCGGCATGGGGCCGTCGACGGCGTCCACCAGCAGCAGCACCGAGTCGACCATGGACATGACGCGCTCGACCTCGCCGCCGAAGTCGGCGTGTCCGGGCGTGTCGACGATGTTGATGTGGTAGCCCTGGCCGTCGGGGGCCTGCCAGTGGATCGCCGTGTTCTTGGCCAGGATGGTGATGCCGCGTTCCTTCTCCTGGTCATTGGAGTCCATGATGCGCTCCTGCCCCTCGGCCTTGCGGTCGAGCGTGCCGGACTGGCTGAGCAGTTTGTCGACCAGGGTGGTCTTGCCGTGGTCGACGTGAGCGATGATGGCGATGTTGCGAAGATTCTCGATCACGACGGGATCCTGCTGACAAAATTGGGGGCGCATTATAGGGGCAGGGCGATGATGGCTACCAGCTTTGTCGCCCTGAATCTCGTGGCGCGACGGCATATCAGTGGGTTGGGAGCCTGCCGAGGACCGAAAAAGGGGCGTTCGGCTCAGGCCACGACGGACGCGACCCTGGCCTGGCAGGCATGCAGGCGCGCGATCAGGTCGGGGAGGGCCTCGGTGTCCAGCGACGGGTCGCAGCCGCCGATGCGCTCGAACCAGACGCGAGACACGCAGAGGGTGTCGCCGAGGTAGAGATGGCGCAGGCGATGCCAGAGGTGCGCCAGCCGGTGGCCGGTCGATGACGTCAGGACCACGGCATCCCGCCGGTGGTGCTCGATGTCCGCCAGGGTATCCACGAGCCAGCTTGCGGGGATGAGGCGTCCCGGCGCGGGGAAGAGCAGGGCCTCTCCCTGGCTGTGGGCCACCGCCGTGTTGAGACGGTCCCCCAGGGGGGTGCCCTCGGTGGTGACCAGGCGAGCCCCGTGCCGGCTGGCCAGGGTCAGCAGGCGTGAGTCGTCGGTGTCGTCGGCGAGCACCACCTCCAGGCGCAGGTCGTGGCGCTGCGCCAGGGGCCGCAGGGCCGCCAGGCGCCGTGGCAGCCCCGGGCCCGAGGAACGGGCATCGAGGAGGATGCTGCAGACGATCATGCTCGGGCCGATCCTTGTGGTGAAGCGCAGGTCGCACTGACTCGACGACTCTCCGGAACCTGCGGCACCCCGGTCGGCGCCGCCATGTAAGTGAGTGTAGTTTTTGGTGTTAACGCGTATCAATCGGCAGCGGACTGATTTTCCTGTGCACGAGGGTTGACCTTCCGGCGCCGGAGGGCATGAGGCGTGCCATCGTCGGGCGATTGTCGAATGACCCAAAGCGGTGCGAATGGTGCTCCGTGTGCACATATATGGTGCAGAAATGCGCCGGCCTCCCTGGCCTGCCGTGGTGAAATGGCGATACTGGTGCATGGGCCGGCCAGGCGATCGGTGACAAAGCCTATATTTATCAATGTTTTGACAGGAATATGCCGTGCAGTGGTGCAAAGCTGGCACGCTGCCTGCATTATGTCTGGCAGTGCCATGCGCCTGCATGGCGGCCGTGGGCAGTGGCCCGGCGGCATGCTACAACACGTGCTGGAGTAGCCAGCGCCATTGCATTACTAAAGCTCGACCTTTCGAGCCCAGCTCACAGTGGAGGACACCATGTCTGCCAAGACTCTCGCCCTGATTGAAGAACATGACGTGAAGTGGATCGACCTGCGCTTCACCGATACCCGCGGCAAGGAACAGCACGTGACCATTCCGGCCCGTGACGTCGATGAGGAGTTTTTCGAGAACGGTCAGATGTTCGACGGTTCCTCCATTTCCGGCTGGAAGGGCATCAACGAGTCCGACATGATCCTGCGTCCGGAGGATGGTTCCGGCTTCCTCGACCCCTTCACCGAGGACGCCACCCTGGTGCTGCGCTGTGACATCATCGAGCCGGCCACCATGCAGGGCTACGAGCGCGACCCGCGTTCCATCGCCAAGCGCGCCGAGGCCTACCTGCAGTCCTCCGGCCTGGGCGACACCGCCTTCTTCGGCCCGGAGCCCGAGTTCTTCATCTTCGACGAGGTGCACTGGAAGTCCGATATCGAGGGCTCCATGTACAAGATCACCTCCGAGGAGGGCGCCTGGTCCACCGACCGTCCGATGGAAGGCGGTAACCTGGCTCACCGTCCGCGGGTCAAGGGCGGCTACTTCCCGGTCCCGCCGGTGGACAGCTTCCACGACATCCGCGGTGCCATGTGTAACACCCTGGAGGCCATCGGCCAGACCGTCGAGGTGCACCACCACGAGGTGGCCAACGCCGGCCAGAACGAGATCGGCGTCAAGTTCAACACCCTGGTCAAGAAGGCCGACGAGGTCCAGGAGATGAAGTACGTGATCCACAACGTGGCTCACGCCTATGGCAAGACGGCCACCTTCATGCCCAAGCCACTGGTCGGTGACAACGGCAGCGGCATGCACGTCCACCAGTCCTTCTGGAAGGACGGCAGCAACCAGTTCGCCGGTGACGAGTACGCGGGCCTCTCCGAGATGGCGCTCTACTACATCGGCGGCATCATCAAGCACGCCCGCGCCCTCAACGCCTTCACCAACGCCTCCACCAACTCCTACAAGCGTCTGGTGCCCGGCTTCGAGGCCCCGGTGATGCTGGCCTACAGCGCCCGCAACCGCTCCGCCTCCATCCGCATCCCCTACACCGCGAGCCCGAAGGGCAAGCGCGTCGAGGCCCGCTTCCCTGACCCGACCGCCAACCCCTACCTGTGCTTCGCGGCGATGCTGATGGCCGGCATCGACGGCATCAAGAACAAGATCCATCCCGGCGACGCCATGGACAAGAACCTCTATGACCTGCCGCCGGAAGAGGGCAAGTCCATCCCGACCGTGGCCGAGAGCCTGGACCAGGCCCTGGAGGCGCTGGACGCCGATCGCGCCTTCCTGACCGAGGGTGGCGTCTTCACCGACGACATGATCGATGCCTACATCGAACTGCTCAGCGAAGACGTGGAGCGCATCCGCATGACCACGCACCCGATCGAGTTCGACATGTACTACAGCTGCTGATCCTGCGGCGCTCAGGCGCCGCACCCGGCATCACGAGAGGCACGCCCAAGGGCGTGCCTCTTTTTTGTCCCGGCGTTGTTGTTACGGCCTTGTCACGGCATAAGCATGTGGGCGGCGATGCCCAGGGCGAACCCCATCACCGCCCCCAGCGGCGGGCCCCAGTGACGCGCAAGCTTGGCCTGGGGCGCGAGGTCCTGGAACACCGAGTAGAGGATGCCGCCGGCGGCGAACAGCATGATCATCGCCACGGCCGAGGGGTAGTGGGCGAGCCACAGCAGGCCGCTCAGCCCCGCGATGGGTCCCAGGCAGGCCGCCAGCAGGAACAGGCCGATCAGTCGCCGGCTCGAGTAGGTCGTGCTGCTGCGCAGCTCGTGGTAGGCGTTGAAACCCTCGGGCAGGTTCTGCAGGGCCATCAGGCCGGCGAGCAGCAGGCTCCCGGGATTGTCAGTGGCGAAGATTGCCCCCAGCGCCAGGGCCTCGGGCACGAAGTCCGACAGCATGGCCGCCAGTTGGCTGGCCGACGTGCCGCTGCGGTTCAGGGCGATGTCCAGGGCCATGAAGGCCAGTCCCCCCGCCACGAAGCAGGCCGTGGCGGCGAAGGGCGAGATGGCCGACAGGCTGTCCGGCACCAGCACCAGGGCCACCGCGGAGAGCAGGGCGCCACCGCCCAGGGCGATGATGCCGTGACGCAGCTCGTTCTCGAGCCAGTCGATCGCTATGCATTCCACCCGGGCGAGCCAGGCTCCCAGCGGCATCGCCATGCCGGCCATCAGCGTGAGGGCGACCACCGTCTGCCATGCCTCCATGCGTCATCTCCTGTGTCCACCGGCCGCACGCCGCGTGCATGTCGGGTATCTGCACCCCATATCAACGCGTTGGCGCAATCGCCATTCCTCGGGCGCTCGCTTCTGCGCTAGTCTTGCATGATAAAGGGAAACCCATCGGCAACGCAGGAAGACGCGCATGAACAAGGCACTGGCAGTGTTGGTGCTGGGAATGTCGGTGAGCCTGGCGGCTCACGCCCAGACCATCTATCGCACCATCGACGCCCAGGGCAACGTGGTGTTCACCGACAACCCGGAGGGGGGCGGCGAGGAAGTGACGCTCGACCCGCTCACCGTGGTGCCCAGTCCCAGCGAGCCGGCGGGCATGGCGCCAGAGGTCCAGGGTGGCCAGGGGAGCGTCGGCACCGCGTCGCCGGGGCAGCCGTTCATGCCCTATGACAGCTTCAGCATCCTCTCGCCCGGCCAGGAGGAGACCCTGCCCACCGGTGCGGCCGGCAATGTCCAGGTGACCCTGGGCATCCAGCCTGACCTGCGCGAGGACCACCGGGTGCGGCTGCTGGTGGACGGACGGATCAGCCAGTCGGCCATGAATACCGATACCTTCCTGCTGAACAACCTGCCGCGCGGAGAACACGTGCTGCAGGCCGAGCTGCTGGATGCCAGCGGGGCGGTGCGCCATCGTACCTCGCCGGTGACCCTCTATGTGCAGCGAGCCAGCGTCAACCTGCCCCAGAACCCCAACAGCCCGGGCAGTTAGCTGTCCCATCGCCGGCCACATCGACCGCTGTGTCCGGACGGCACCCACAGGCCCTGTCGCGAGCCTGCGCCTCGCGACGATGGCCGCTTCGATGCCTTCGATCATGCGGACCGGGTGAAGGAGGGGCCTGCCTTCGACTACGTGGACCGGCTGATGGGCAGGAGTGTCCGGCCTCGCGACGACGACCGTTTCGATCCCTTCGATCATGCCGACCGGGTCAAGGAACGGGCCTTCGACTCCCGTGAGCGGCTGCGTGGCACGGAGTCCCGGCGGCGACGCGACCCCGAGCGGGCAGGGTGGCCGGGATCGTCTCATCACCCTCCGCACCATCACTCTCCACACCACCACCCTCTGCCCGACGACGCGCCCTGAGCCTTGCCTCTCCCCAGTCTCGCTGCACGGCAATGGGCGCAGCGCGCCCTTTTGCACTAAAGTGGTGCATCATGCTGGTGCGGCCTTGCCCTGATACGGCGCCATGACCTGCCTCATGAAGTGGCGCGCTTCTTGCAAGACTCCTTGCAACAGGTGCTCAAGGTGCTTCCTCCGGGGAGCGGGAACCGGATCGGGCAGGACGTCCCCATGTATCAACGCTTGATGGAACATCTCACCACCGCGGTGCTGCTGCTCGATGGCGAGCTCCGGCTGCGCTGGATGAATCCGGCCGCGGAGGCGCTGCTGGCGATCAGCCTCAGCCGCCTGAAGGGGCAGCCCCTGCCCTCCCTGGTGACGGGCGAGGAGGACATCGGGGCCCTGCTCGCCAAGGCGCGTGACGAATTCCATCCGTTTACCCAGCGCGAGGCGCGCCTGACCCTGGTCACCGGCGAGGTCCTCACCGTCGACTACACGGTGTCGCCCCTCTCCGCGGATGAGCTGCTGCTCGAGGTGGAACCCCGCGACCGGCTGCTGCGGATCTCCCGCGAAGAGGCGCTGCAGACCCGCCAGGAGACCATCAAGGTGCTGGCCCGCGGGTTGGCCCACGAGGTCAAGAATCCCCTGGGCGGCATCCGCGGGGCGGCCCAGCTGCTGGAGCGCGACCTCGATGATCCCGGCCTGCAGGAGTTCACCCGCATCATCATCGAGGAGGTCGACCGCCTGCGGGACCTGGTCGATTCGATGCTGGGGCCCAACCGGGTCATGCGTCACGAGCCCCTCAACATTCACAAGGTGCTCGAGCGCGTCCGGTCGCTGCTCATCGTCGAGCACCCGACGGTATGGATCGAGCGCGACTACGACCCCAGCCTGCCGGACCTGTCCGGCGACGAGTCGCAGATGATCCAGGCGGTCCTCAACGTGGCCCGCAACGCCGTGGAGGCGATGACCGAGGCCGGCACCGCCTCGCCGAGGCTGGTGCTGCGGACGCGCGCCCGCCGCCAGTTCACCCTGGGCGCCGAACGTCACCGGCTGGTCTGCGAGGTGGCGATCATCGACAACGGCCCGGGGATTCCCGAGTCGCTGCGCGAGACGCTCTTCTACCCCATGGTCTCCGGCCGCGCCGAGGGCAGCGGCCTGGGGCTCTCCATCGCCCAGTCGGTCCTGCACCAGCACCAGGGGCTGATCGAGTGCGATTCGGAGCCCGGCCACACCCAATTCCGACTGCTGATTCCGCTGGAGAAGCGCCATGACTGATGTCGCACGTGTCGTGGTCGTCGACGACGATCGCGCCATCCGCTGGGTGCTCGAACGTGCCCTGGCCCAGCCCGACCTCGAGGTCGAGTCTCACGAGCGTGCCGATCGCGCCCTGGAGCGCCTGCTCGAGGACCCGCCCGACGTGCTGGTCACCGATATCCGCATGCCGGGGCTCGATGGCCTGGACCTGATGGCCCGGGTGCGCGAGGTGCATCCGGAGCTCCCGGTGATCGTGATGACCGCCCACTCCGACCTGGACAGCGCCGTGGCCTCCTATCAGGGGGGCGCCTTCGAGTACCTGCCCAAGCCCTTCGACGTGGACGAGGCGCTGGCCCTGGTGCGTCGGGCGGTGGCCCATGCCCGCGAGCGGCAGCGTCCGGTCACCGTGCCCGAGGGGCTGGATGCCGAGATCATCGGCGAGGCCCCGGCCATGCAGGAGGTGTTCCGCGCCATCGGCCGGCTGTCGCACTCCCACATCACGGTGCTGATCAACGGCGAGTCGGGCACCGGCAAGGAGCGGGTCGCGCGTGCCCTGCATCAACACAGCCCGCGCTCCGGTAAGCCCTTCATCGCGCTGAACATGGCCGCGATTCCCAAGGACCTGATCGAGTCGGAGCTGTTCGGCCACGAGAAGGGCGCCTTCACCGGTGCCACGGCCCAGCGCCAGGGGCGGTTCGAGCAGGCCAACGGCGGCACCCTCTTCCTCGACGAGATCGGCGACATGCCCGCCGACACCCAGACCCGCCTGCTGCGGGTCCTGGCCGACGGCGAGTTCTACCGGGTGGGCGGCCACACCTCGGTGAAGGTGGACGTGCGGATCATCGCCGCCACCCACCAGAACCTCGAGACCCTGGTGGAGGACGGGCGCTTCCGCGAGGACCTCTTCCATCGCCTCAACGTGATCCGCGTCCACCTGCCCAAGCTCGCCGAGCGCCGGGAGGACATCCCGCGGCTCGCGCGCCACTTCCTGTCCGAGGCGGCCAAGGAGCTCTCCACCGACATCAAGGTGCTCACCCCCGAGGCCGAGGCCCATATCACCCGGCTGCCCTGGCCGGGCAACGTCCGCCAGCTGGAGAACACCTGCCGCTGGCTGACCGTGATGGCCTCCGGTCGCGAGGTGCTGGTCGAGGACCTGCCGCCGGAGCTGCGCGAGCCCGGAGCCACCGAGGGCGCCGTCGGCGACTGGCGCACCGCCTTCCGGGACTGGGCCGACCGGGCGCTGGCCGCCGGCCACACCCACCTGCTCGAGGAGGCCGTGCCGGACTTCGAGCGGATCCTGATCGAGACCGCGCTCAAGCACACCGGCGGCCGCAAGGGCGAGGCCGCGGAGCTGCTGGGCTGGGGCCGCAACACCCTGACCCGGAAACTGAAGACGCTGCTGCCGGCACTGGCCGAGGACTGACCGTTGGCTGCCTAGAACGAAAGGCGCATTGTTGAGCATGACGCCGCTGCCGTAGCGTCGATGCATAAGCAACCTATCATTCAATAGGACGCTCTATGCCCGACGCATCAGAGGCGGTTCCGGCGCGTGTCCAGGTCACCGAGGTGGGCCTGCGCGACGGCTTGCAGAATGAGCCCGTGCTGCTCCCCACCGAGGACAAGGCAAGGCTGGCCAGGGCGCTGGTGGCGGCGGGCGTCAGGCAGTTCGAGCTGACCTCCTTCGTCAGTCCCCGAGCCGTGCCGGCACTGGCCGATGCCGCCGAACTGGTCTCGGCCCTGCGCCAGATTCCGGACCTGCACCTCTCCGCGCTGGTCCCGAACCTTCGGGGCGCCGAGCGCGCCCTGGCGGCGGGCGTCGATGCGGTGGTGCTGTTTGTCTCCGCCTCTGCCACGCACAACGCCAAGAACGTCAATTGCTCCATCGACGACTCCCTGGCGAGGTTCGAGCAGATTTCCCGCCGCCTCGAGGGCAGCGGAATCGAGGTACGGGGGGCCATCGCCACCGCCTTCGGCTGCCCCTTCGAGGGAGAGGTCGACGTCCGCGCCGTGGGACGTATCGCCCGCCACTTCGCCGACCTCGGGGCGTCCCGGCTGTCACTGGGCGATACCACCGGCATGGCCACCCCGCCGCTGGTCACCGAGCGTGTCCGTCATCTGCGCGAGGTCACCCCCTCGCTCCCGCCGACCCTGCATTTCCACAACACCCGCGGCATCGGCCTGGCCAACGTCATGCAGGGCCTCTGGCTGGGCGTCGATCGCTACGAGAGCTCCATCGGCGGGCTCGGCGGCTGCCCCTTCGCCCCGGGGGCGTCGGGCAACATCGCCAGCGAGGACATGGTCTACCTGCTCGACGAAATGGGCATCGAGACCGGCATCGACCTCGAGGGCATGATCGAGGCCGGTCGTCTGGCCGCTCGCCTGATGGGGCGAGAGCTCCCCGCTCAAGTCACCAAGGCCGGGCCGCGCCTGGCCCTTGGCGACTGTGCCGATGTCCCTACCGCAAGAGGATGAGCATGTCCGACCATCATCCCCCAGCTTCGGGCTCTCTCTCCGGGATCCGCGTCATCGACCTGACCCGGGTGATCTCCGGGCCCTTCTGCACCCAGATACTCGGCGACCACGGCGCCGAGGTGATCAAGGTCGAATCGCCGGGGCATGGCGACGTCCTGCGCGCACAAGGCAACATGGTCAATGGCTTCAGCTGGTACTTCGCGCAGTTCAATCGCAACAAGCGCTCCCTGACCCTGGACCTGCGCCAGGAGGCGGGCAGGGCCGTGCTGCACCGGCTGCTGGAGGGGGCCGATGTGCTGGTGGAGAACTTCCGGCCCGGTGTGCTGGCGAAGATGGGCCTCGATGACGAGAGCCTGCGCGCGCACTACCCGCATCTGGTGGTCGGGCGCATCAACGGTTTCGGTTCCACCGGCCCCTATCGCGACCGCCCGGCCTACGACTTCATTGCCCAGGCCATGAGCGGCTTCATGGGCGTCAATGGCCCGGCCGACGGCGAGCCCATGCGGGCGGCCCCGCCCATCAGCGACATGGTGGCCAGCCAGAACCTGGCGTTCGGCATCTGTGCCGCCCTGGTCCGCCGCGAACGCAGCGGCCAGGGCGACATCGTCGAGACCGCCCTGACCAACGGGCTGATCGGCATGATGGGCTACCTGGCCGCGGAATTCTTCGCCACCGACCAACTGCCGGCCCGCACGGGCAACGACCACCCGATGCTGTATCCCTATGGCCTCTTCCGGGCCAGCGATGGCGAGGTGGCCATCGCGCCGAGCAGCGACACCATGGTGGAGCGACTGCTCAAGGCCCTGGACTTGCTGCACCTGCTGGAAGACGAGCGGTTTGCCGACAACACCCGTCGCATGGCCAACCGGGAGGCGCTGCGCGAGTGCCTCACGGCGGTGACCGAGACGCGCAGCGTCGATGCCTGGATCGACCACCTCAACCGGGCCGGGGTGCCCTGCGGACGTGTCCACGACCTGCGCGAGACCTTTGCGGATCCCCAGGTCCAGGCGCAGCAGATGCGGATCGAGCTCGACCAAGGGGAGCTCGGGCGGATTCCCGTGACCGGCTTTCCGGTGAAGATGCAGGGGGCACCGGCAGCGGTGCACCATCCCGTGCCTCGTCTCGGCGAGCACACCCGCGAGGTTCTGGCGGAGCTCGGCTTCGATGAAGACGAGTTGAAGTCCCTGGAGGCCCAGGGCGTCATTTGAACCTACGCTGCAGAGGGTCCCGGGCCCAGTGGGCGCGTGGCCATAACAACAACAGGAGGAACCACGAGATGCCAACCATGAAGCACGCCACTCGAGGAATGGCCGCCTCGGCCCTGCTGGGCCTCGGCCTGGTCGCCGGCATGCCGGCACATGCGCTGCCCATCAGCGAGTGTATCGCCCCCGCGGATCCCGGCGGCGGCTGGGACTTCACCTGCCGCTCGGTGGGCAAGCTGCTGCTCGACCTGGAGCTGGTAGACAGCCCGGTGCAGGTTACCAACATGCCGGGTGGCGTAGGCGCCGTGGCCTTCGCCAATGTCGCCAGTAATCGTGCCGACGACAGCGACCTGGTCGTTGCCACCAGTACCGTGGGGATGACCCAGATCGCCCAGGGCAAGTATCCCGGCGGCGCCGACACCATGCGCTGGCTCGGCATGCTCGGCACCGACGTCGGGGTGATCCTGGTCGATGATGATAGCGTGTACGAGACCCTCGACCAGCTGCTCGAGACAATAGTCGAGGATCCGGGTGCCCTGGCCGTTGCCGGCTCCAGCGGTGCCGGCGGCTGGGACCATATCCGTGCGCTGATGCTGGCCAAGGCGGCCGGTATGCCGGGTGATCAGATCGCCAGCCTGCGCTGGGTGCAGTTCGACGGTGGCGGTCCGGCCGTGACCCAGATGATGGGCGGCCACGTGGATGTGGTCTCCACGGATCTGGGGGAGATCGCCGGTTTCATCGAGTCGGGGGACGTGCGCGTGCTGGCGGTGCTCTCCGAGGAGCCGCTGCCCGAGCCCTTCGCCGACCTGCCCACCGCCGCCTCTCAGGGCTATGACGTCGCCGGCTACAACTGGCGTGGCTTCTACACCGGTGGCGAGGTGTCCGACGAGGACTATGCCGCCATGGTGGATGACCTCCAGGCGCTCTATGACAGCGATGCCTGGAAGGAGGTCGCCCAGCAGAACGGCCTGGTGCCGCTGTGGCGTGGCGGTGACGAGTTCGATGCCTTCGTCCGCGAGTCCATCGACGAGGTCGAGGCCATCTCCCGGGAGATCGGGGTCATCCAGTGAGCGATCCCCTGCATAGCGACGCCGGGCGGGTGCCCGGCGTCGTCGGCGATCGTATCGCCGGCGCCCTGCTGCTGGTGCTGGCGCTGGTTGCCTGGTGGCTCTCCCATGACCTCGAATCGGGCTTCATGCAACCCGTCGGGCCGGGCGAATACCCGCGCCTGATCAGCCTGCCCCTGGCGGCGCTGTCGCTGTTGTTGATCCTGCGACCCGGGCTCAATCAGCGCTGGCCGGGTCGCGCCACCCTGGTACGCCAGGCGCTGACCCTGCTGGTGCTTGGCAGCTATGCCGGCCTGGTCAAGCCGCTGGGCTTCCTGCCGGCCTCACTGGTGGCGGTAGTGCTGCTGGTCCGCCTGTTCGGGGCGGCCTGGAAGCCCTCACTGATCAGCGGTGGAGTGCTCACCCTGGCCCTATACGCGCTGTTCGAATTCGCCCTTGGCATTCCGCTTCCCAACATGCCAGGCCTGGACTGGTAGGCCTCTCGACATGGATATTCTCGCCTTTCTCGCCCAGGGCTTCGCCGTGGCCCTGGAGCCTCAGAACCTCTTCCTGGCGGTCATCGGCTGCACCATCGGCACCCTGATCGGCGCCTTGCCCGGGCTGGGGCCGGTCAACGGCGTGGCGCTGATGATCCCGCTCTCCTTCAACTTCGGCCTGGAACCCACGGGGGCGCTGATCCTGCTGGTCAGCGTCTACTATGGCTGCATGTATGGGGGGCGCATCAGCTCCATCGTGCTCAACATTCCCGGTGACGAGCCGGCCATGATGACCACCCTGGACGGCTACCCCATGGCGCTGCAGGGGCGTGGCGGCGAGGCGCTGGGCATCTCCGCGGTGGCCTCCTTCGTCGGCGCCGGGGTGGCGACCCTGGGACTGGCGCTGTTTGCCCCCCTGCTGGTCGAGTTCGCCATTCGCTTCGGCCCGGCGGAGTACTTCGCGCTCTTCGTCCTCGCCTTCGCGACCATCGGCGGGGTGACCGGCGGCAGCCTGATCAAGAGCTTCATCGCCGCCTTCCTGGGGCTGCTGCTGGGCAGTATCGGTATCGATGCGGTCAGCGGAGTGCCGCGCTACACCTTCGGGCTCTACGAGCTCTACGACGGCATCGATTTCATCGTCGCCCTGGTGGGGCTATTCGCCATTTCCGAGTGCCTGATCTATCTGGAAGACATTCGCGGCACCAGCCGCCCGACCCTGACACTCGGCTCGGCGATTCCCGGAGTGCGTGCGGCAGGACGCTGTGCGCCGACCATCGCCCGCGGCTCCTTCATCGGCTTCGTGGCCGGGGTGCTGCCCGGGGCCGGGGCGGCACTGGGCAGCTTCCTTGCCTACACGCTCGAGAAGCGTTGGGTGGGCCGCGATGGCCGCTTCGGCGAGGGCGACCCGCGCGGCGTGGCCGCACCCGAGGCGGGCAACAACGCTGCCGCCGGCGGTGCCCTGATTCCCATGCTCTCGCTGGGCATTCCCGGCAGCGGCACCACGGCGATTCTGCTGGCGCTGCTGCTGTCGATGAACATTACTCCGGGGCCGCTGCTCTTCGAGCAGCAGCCGGAGATGGTGTGGGGGCTGGTCGCGGCGCTGGTGATCGGCAATTTCGTGCTGCTGGTGCTCAACGTTCCGCTGGTGAGCCTCTTCGCCAAGGTGCTGCAGGCCCCCGGCTGGTTCCTGATGCCCATGGTGGTGATGGTGGCCTTCGTCGGGGTCTATTCGCTCAACAATAGCGCCTTCGACCTCTACATGATGCTGGGCTTCGGGGTGCTGGGCTATGCGCTGCGCAAGCTGGAGATCCCCACGGTGCCGGTGGTGCTGGGTCTGCTGCTGGGCGGACAGATGGAGTTCAACCTGCGGCGTGCCATGTCGATCTCGGCCGGGGAGTGGAACATCCTGTGGAGCAGCGGCATCTCGGTGGGCATCTACCTCTTCGCCGTGACCCTGATCGTGGCCGGCCTGGTCTACTCCTGGCTGATCAGGGGGCGCCGCCTGTCCTAGGCCGACCGGGCTGTGCGCCGGCGCCCGGGGCTGCCAGAATGGGCCTTCCAAGGAGAATTGCCCATGACGCAGATGAGCTGGGAGCGGCTGCTCGACCCGGGACGGCTGCATGACCGCCGGGACGCCCGCCCCGGAAACGGCCGGGGCGAGATCGGCCGCAGCCCCTTCCACAAGGACCACGACCGGATCGTCTTCGCCGGCTCCTTCCGCCGCCTGGGGCGCAAGACCCAGGTGCACCCGCTGACCGACAACGACCATATCCACACCCGCCTGACGCATTCGCTGGAGGTGGGCTGTGTGGGCCGTTCGCTGGGCATGATCGTCGGTGAGCTGCTGCGCGACCGCCTGCCGGCCTGGATCACCCCCGCGGACCTCGGCGTGATCGTCCAGGCGGCCTGCCTCGGGCATGACATCGGCAATCCGCCCTTCGGCCATGCCGGCGAGTACGCCATCCGCGACTGGTTTGCCCGCGCCGAGGTCGATGGCAGCGGGCTGCTCGAGGGGCTCTCGCCCCTCGAGCGCCAGGACCTGCTGACCTACGAGGGCAATGCCCAGGGCTTTCGCATCGTCACCCAGATCGAATACAACCAGTTCCGCGGCGGCATGCGCCTGACCACGGCGACCCTGGGCACCCTGCTCAAGTACCCCTGGACGGTGGAGCACGGCGGGGCGGCCGGCAAGTTCGGCTGCTACCAGAGCGAGCGCGAGCTGCTGGAGGAGGTGGCCGACCGGCTCGGCCTGCTGCCCCGGGGCCAGGGTCGCTGGTGCCGCCACCCGCTGGCCTGGCTGGTCGAGGCGGCCGACGACATCTGCTATGCGTTGCTCGACCTCGAGGATGGCCTGGAGATGGGGATCCTGGGGTTCGACGAGGTGGCCGGGATCCTGACCCAGATCGCCGGTGGCGTGCCGCCGGACTACCCGGAGATGCAGCGCGGCGGCGTCTCACAGCGCCGTCGCATCGCCGCCCTGCGCGGGGCGGCCATGGAGCGGGCGGTCAGCGACGTCGGCGCGGTCTTCGTGCAGCACGAGGCGGAGCTTTTGGGCGGGCGCCTGCAGGACGACCTGCTGGAGCTCTGCCACCCGGACCTGGGCTGGGGCGTGAAGGCGGCCAAGCAGCTGGCCCGCAAGCGGATCTTCCAGAACGAGCGCAAGGCCAAGCTGGAGATCGGCGCCTACACCACCCTGGGCATCCTGCTGGAGGCCTTCATCGGCGCCGCCCATGAGCTGCACCACCACGGCCGCTCCACCTTCAAGCACCAGCGGGTGCTGGCGCTGATCGGCGAGAACACCCCGCGCCCCTCCTGGAGCCTCTACGACAGCTACCGGCGCATGCTCGACTTCATCGGCGGCATGACCGACCACTACGCCGTGGACCTGGCCCAGGAGATGGGCGGCCGGCTGCGGGGAGACTGAGCATGGTGAGCTGGCGTCGTCTAGGGCGGGGGCTGGCGATGGCGCTGTTGGCCATCGTCACGGCGGCGCCAGCGCCGCTCACGCAGGCGTGGGACGCGCAGGGAGTCGGCCCGCTCGAGGGCCTGTCGGCCGAGGGCGTCGATCACTACACCCTGGCGCTGACCTGGCACCCCGGCTTCTGCGAGAGTCGCTCCCGCCCACCCCGGGAGTGCCGCGAGCCGGCCCTTCGCGAGGGGGCCGATCGGGGCTTCGTGCTGCACGGCCTCTGGCCCTCGCTGCCGGAGCGCTTCGCCGACCGGGGCGTCGACCGTCGCCGCTGGTGGCAAAAGGGGTGTTTCCTGGAGACGCCGCGCCCCGAGGGCAGCTTCTGCCGCGCCCATCCGCCCCTGGCGCTCTCCGCGGCGCTCGGCAGGCACCTCGATGCCGTCATGCCGGGGCGTGCCAGCTGCCTGGATCGCTACCAGTATGCCAAGCACGCCGCCTGCCTGGCGTTGCCCGAGCAGGCGTATGTCGCGGCCGCGGTGGCCCTGGTCGAGGCGGTCAACGAGAGTGCCTTCGGCGCCTTCGTGACGCTCCAGCAGGGGAGAGAGGTGTCGCGCAACGCGCTGATCGATGCCTTCGAGGCGGCCTTCGGCGAGGACACCGGGCGGGCACTGCGGCTGGAGTGCCGCGGGCGGGGCCGGCGCCTGCTCACCGAGGTGCGGATCGGGATCTCGGCCGAACGCCTGGCGGACTTCCCGGCGGCCGAGAGCCTGGTGCGCCAGGACCGCGGCCGCTGCGCGACCCGGGTGCGCATCGCCACCTTCGACTGATTCAGGTCGCGGGCGCTAACGGCGCTGGCAGGTCCTGGCGGCTGGCGCGATGGCGCAGGGCCACGATCACCGCGTCATGGGTGGCGGTGTCGATCTCGCCCAGCGAGGTCCCGGTGAGCCGGCTCGCCAGGTCCCCGCCTCCGACCACCAGCAGGTCGTCCGGCGCCTGGCCTGCGTCGATCCGCCATCCGGGCAGGGCCAGGACCCCCTTGACCGGCACCGCCGTTCCCACCCGGCCCTCCAGCCAGGTCGCCAGCCAGTGGGTGGCCTGGCGGGTCTTGAACAGCGGCGCCCGCTCGCTCCAGCCCGGGAAGCGCAGTCGCTCGGCTTCCACGGCCACGAGGTTGTCCTCCTGGCCGCCAGGGGTGATGGCCGGCGTGCGGGCGCGGGTCTCGATCACGAAGACGCCATGGGGGGTGACCGCCACATGATCGATGGTGTAGCCCTCCGCCGGCACGTCGTGGAAGACGTAGTAGGGGTGCTCCTCGGGGCGGATCAGCCGCTCGAGCTCCTGGCCCACGGCGAGTTCGCAGGCCAGGCCCAGCTTGAGCCGCCGGATGCGCTGGAAGTCGCGGATCAGCAGGAAGCAGAACACCAGCGCCAGCAGGGTGCAGAGCGCCCCGTAGAGCGCCCACTCGATCCAGTCCTGCTCGCTGGCGAAGAGCATGCGGCCCATGCCGTAGACCAGCGGTGCCAGGGTGACGATGGGGCCGAGGGCGCCGTCCAGGAACAGGCCGGCGAAGGCGCGGTCGAGGCGGTCGCGCAGGCCCTGGCCGGGCTCGCGCAGCGGGTGGGCGTCGAAGGGGGAGTGCACCCGGGCATCGTGCAGGTTGCGCAGGGCCAGCACGATGACGGCGGTGGCCGCCAGCGGAAACAGGAAGATCAGCGGGAGCAGGTATTCCAGCCAGGCCATCGGGTGTCCTTGCCCTGAAGGGGAAGCCCCATTCTAGACAACCTCACCCCCTGGGGGCCATGCTCTTTCGGCGTGGCGGCGAGGGGAAACCCATGGGCGGCGAGGAGACGGGCGTGAGACACGGCAGCGTGAGAAAGAGCCGCGTGGCGGTGAACGAACAGGACCTGGAGGCCCTGGTGGCCTTCGTCGACCGGCACCCGCGCCTGGCCGTGCTCACGGGGGCGGGTATCAGCACGGCCAGCGGCATTCCCGACTACCGGGACGACCGTGGCGACTGGAAGCGGCCGCCCCCGATGCAGCACCAGGTGTTCATGGCCAGCCATGCGGCCCGTCAGCGCTACTGGGCGCGGGCGCTGGTCGGCTTTCGTGCCCTGCAGGAGGCGCGCCCCAATGCCGCCCATGGGGCCCTGGCCCGGCTCGAGGCCCTGGGGAAGGTGAGTGGCGTGATCACCCAGAACGTCGACGGCCTCCACCAGCAGGCCGGCTCCCGGCGGGTGATCGACCTGCACGGGCGGGCCGACCAGGTGCGCTGCATGGGCTGCGGCGCACGGCGCATGCGTCATGACCTGCATGCCGAGCTGGCCGACCGCAATCCCCGCTGGCAGGAGGTCGGCGCCCGGGCGGGGCCCGACGGCGACGCCGATCTCGAGGCCGATTTCTCCGGCTTCCGGGTGCCGGGCTGCACCCGTTGCGGCGACGGCATCTACAAGCCCGATGTGGTCTTCTTCGGCGACAGCGTGCCCCGCGCCACCGTGGAGGACGCCTTCGCCCTGCTGGGCGAGAGCGATGCCCTGCTGGTGGTGGGCTCTTCGCTGATGGTCTTTTCCGGTTTCCGCTTCGCCCGGGCCGCGGCCAAGGAGGGGCGGCCCATCGCCTGCCTGAACCTGGGCCGGACCCGTGCCGACGACCTCTATGCCCTGAAGGTGGCGGCCCCGGCCGAGGCCCTGGTGTCGCTGTGCGAGGCGCTGGACGCCGACCCCGGCCCGACAGTCAGCCGCCGGCCAGCTTGACCCGGAAGCCGCGCGCCTCCAGTTCGCCCTTCAACAGCTCGCGATGGTCGCCCTGGATCTCGACGATGCCGTCCTTGACGGCACCCCCCGTGCCGCAGCGCTTCTTGAGCGCCTTGGCCAGGGTCTTGAGCTCGGCGGCGGGCAGCGGGATGCCCTCCAGGGTGGTGACGCCCTTGCCCTTGCGGCCGCTGGTCTCGCGGCGGATGCGCACGGTGCCGTCGAGCTCGGCCAGCCGCTCCCGTTCGGCCCGCTCGGCACAGTCGCACTCGGCCAGGGGGCGGCGGCAGTCCGGGCAGGTATCGCCATGTTCGGTGGAATAGACCAGTCCGCCGAGCTGATCCTTCAGGGATGCCATGTCGGCCTCCTCGCGTGTCGGGGTGTGGTCGCGATGATAGCCATCCCGGCGGCGGTCTGCATCCGGGGGCGTGGTCCATCGGCGGTCGCGCGACGGGGGGATATCAGGCGTGGGCCACCATGGCGCGGCCGCTTTCCAGGTGGGCGATCACCGTGGGCAGCTGGAACATGTTGCTGATCATGATCGCCCCGGGAGGGGTCTCCTCGACGTCGGGGAAGCGGTTGAGGTGGATCACCGTCATCCCGGCGGCCAGGGCGCCCTTGACGCCGACCATGGCGTCATCGATGACCACGCACTCCTCCGGTGCGAAGCCCATCAGGCGGGCGGCATGGTGGAACAGGCAGGGGTCGGGCTTCCAGCACTTGGCCGTGTAGGCGCTGAACAGGTGGTCGCCGAAGATGCCGGAGAGGCCGGTGGCCTCCAGTGAGGTGCGGATCTTGTTCTCCGGGCCGTTGGAGACCACGCCCATGGGATGGCCGACCAGGGCGGCCAGCGCCTCGCTGGCGCCGTCGATCGCGATCAGCTCGCTGGCCAGGCGCCGGTTGAGGTTGGCGCGCATGCGGCACTCGAGGGCGTCGAGCCGCTCGGGATCCACGCAGCCGTGGCGGTGCTCCAGTTCGGCGACGATGTGGCGAAAGCGGGCCCCGCGGAACTCCCCCATGTAGTCGCTCGCCTGGAACGGCAGACCGGCATCGGTCAGGCTGGCGGACATCTCGTCGGCGAGCAGTGGCTCGCTGTCGACCAGGGTGCCGTCACAATCGAAGAGCAGGCAGAGGGGGCGTGCCATCACCGGGCCTCACGATGAATCAGAAAGTTATAAGTTCATTGTTACAGAAGTCAGGGATTCCTGCCCACTAGTAAAGCCCAGTTTCCCCATTTTGTGAACAGTGTTCTTGAATGTTGCGAGCCCGCCGGCGTCAGGGCGTCTCGCCGCCGTCGGCCGGCCGCGGCCCATCATGTCAGTGTCGTTCGCGGTCTCCGCGGGCGCGTGCCTATACTGACGGCGCGTCCCGGCCAGGAGCAGGTTCATGAATCTCGAGCGCGTCGTCTTCGGCTTTTTCATCATCCTTACCCTCAGCCTCAACGCCGCGTTCGTGGCGGGGGGGCTCGAGACGGCCGCCCACCACAACGTCTGGATCCTCACGTTCGCCATCATCGTCAGCCTGGTCGCCATCGGCCTGAAACTGGGGGATCGCTCCCAGACCGGGGCGCTGCTGCTGGCGTCCGGGCTGGTGGCCGGACTCCTGCTGATCACGGCACGCGTCGTCTGGATCGTCGCGGACCCCGTCGGCGGAGGAGGGCCGGGGCCCGGAGACATGGCCGATATCGTCTCGATCGCCACGGGAGCGCTGGTCGCGAATGTCATCGCGACGGTGATCCTGGTCGGCGATACGTTGCTCTCGCGGCGTTGACCGGCGCGCGGGTGGGGCCGGCGTGGCAGCCGCCATCCGGGACAGGCTGAGGGAGGGGTGAACCCGTGACGCAGACCTCCGATCTCGACCGTGTGGCGATGATCGTCCTGCGCTACATGCGCCGGCCGCTGTTCGTGCTGCTGTTCGTCTATTCGGTGGGCATCATGGGCATGGCCCTGATGCCGGGCCAGGTCGTCGACGGTGAGGCGACCCGCATGAATCTCTTCCACGCGTTCTACTTCTTCACCTACACGGCGACCACGACCGGGTTCGGCGAACTGCCGAACGGCTTCAGCGAGGAGCAGCGCCTGTGGACGATCTTCTGTCTCTACACCGGCGTCATCGCGTGGTTCTATGCGATCGGCTCCCTGATTCACCTGGTCCAGAATCCCCACTTCATCCGGGCCATGGATGGCTTCCGGTTCGCCCGCAAGGTCAGACGCAACGCGGACCCCTTCGTGATCCTCTGCGGCTTCGGCGATGCCGGCAGCCTGCTGGCCCGGGGCCTGAGCGACCACCGCATGCGCGCGGTGATCCTCGATGCCGACCCGGAACGCATCAAGGCCCTGGGCGTGCGCGATTATACGGTCGCGATGCCGGGACTCCACGCGGACGCCAGTGCGCCGAAGCATCTCCTGGACGCGGGCGTGAAACACCCGGCATGCCGGGCCCTGGTCGCGCTGACCAACGATGACGACATCAACCTCAAGATCGCGGTGATGGCACGCCACCTCAACCCGCGGCTCCCGGTCATCTGTCGTTCGACTTCGGCCCGCCATGAGGCCAACCTGCGGTCGCTGGACAATGTCACGGTCGTCGATCCGTTCGAGATCTTCGCCCAGCTCGTCTCCCGGGCGATCGCACGCCCGGAGCTTCACAACCTCAATGCCTGGATCGTGGGGGCACGTGGCGTCGAACTCGGGGTGCCGGTGCAGGTGCCGCGGGGCGACTGGATCCTGTGCGGGTATGGACGGATGGGGCACTGGATCCATCGCTACCTCCAGGCCCATGGCGTCGGCGTGCGTATCATTGATCCACAGGCCGACGCCAGCGAGGCCTGGGAAGGGACGGTCATGGTCCAGGCGCACGCCGATCGTTCGGCCCTGCTGTCCGCGTCGATCGACGACGCCGCCGGGGTCATCGCCGCGACGAATCGCGATGCCGACAACCTCAGCACGCTGCTGTCGGTCACGGAACTCAATCCGCAGGCGTTCCGCATCGTGCGCCATAACAGTCACGTGAATCAGGTCGCCTTCGATGCCGCGCGGGCCGACCTGGTCCTTCAGCACAGCCTGACCACGGCGCGCCGGATCCTGAAGCTCTTGATCTCGCCCCTGGTCCAGGAACTGATCGACTGGCTCGCGGAACGCGAACCGGCCCGCACGCAGGCCCTGGTGGCCCGCCTGCAGGCGGCCGTGGGCGCGGCACCTCCCCACCTGTGGTCGATCAGGCTGGTCCCCGGCGAGGCGCCGGCGGTGACCGACTACCTCGCGGCCGGGGAGGACCTGGCCCTGGGGCCGCTGTGCCGCGATGCGCGCTCGTTCCCGGACAGGCTGCCGTGCGAGGCCCTCGCCGTTCACCGGGCAGGGGAATCGATCATGCTGCCGGAGGAGGAATTCCCGCTTCGCCACGGCGACGAGATCCTCTTCTGCGGGGTCCCCTGGTCGGAGTCGATGCTCCAGGCGACCCTCCATAACCCCTATACGCTCCGGTATGTCGTCACGGGCATCGATGCGCCGCGCGGGGTCATATTCACATGGCTTGAAGGCAGGCGCAGGCGGCGTCGCATCTAGCTAGGGCCGGAGGTGCCGACGCGTGTCCCTTCCTTTGGTGGCATACGTCACGGCAGGGGAGGTGCATGGTGGAGCAGGACATTGGTAGGTGGCGGGTCGATCGACTCGCGGGCATCGGGAGAACGTGATGAGACGATATGGACGCGCCGCACTGGCCTGGGTTGGCCTTTGGCTGATGCTGGGGTGCGGCCAGGCGTTGGCCGAGGCAAGCGATGACGCCGCGGCCTGGGCGGCCCTGGCAGATGGCGGCCACGTCGCCCTTATCCGCCATGCCCTGGCCCCCGGCATCGGTGATCCCGCGGAGTTCGTGCTCGGCGACTGTGCGACCCAGCGCAACCTTTCGGACGCCGGGCGCGAGCAGGCACGCCGGCTCGGCGAGCGGTTTCGCGAACGGGGCATCGAGGTCGGCGAGGTGCGCAGCAGCCGCTGGTGTCGCTGCCTCGAGACCGCCCGGCTGCTCGGTCTGGGCGACGTCATCCCCACCCCGGCGCTGGACTCCTTCTTCCGCGATCGTTCGACGGCCGAGCGCCAGACCGCCGAGACCCGCGCCCTGATCGAGGCCTGGAACGGCGAGGGGACCCTGGTGCTGGTCACCCACCAGGTGAACATCACCGCCCTGGTTGGCGGTGGCGTCGGCTCCGGTGAGGTCATCGTGGTCCGCCCGGACGACGCCGGGCTGGTGCGGGTCGGCAGCTTTCGCTGAGGGCGCCATCGGCGCCGCAAGCGACAGGGGCGGCCCGCGGCCGCCCCTGTTGATCCTGGTGGTGATCAAGGCATCGATCCAGCCCCGTGATCACCTCACTTTCGGGTCGAGCTCGCCGCGCTCGTAGCGCAGGAACATCTCCTCGAGGTTGATCGGCTTGATCTTCGAGGCGTTGCCGGCAGTGCCGAAGGCCTCGTAGCGGGCCTTGCAGACCTCCTTCATGGCCGCGGTGCTGGCCTTGAGGAACTTGCGCGGGTCGAACTCGGCCGGGTTCTCGGCCATGAAGCGCCGCACGGCGCCGGTGGAGGCCAGGCGCAGGTCGGTGTCGATGTTGACCTTGCGCACGCCGTGCCGGATGCCCTCGACGATCTCCTCGACCGGCACGCCGTAGGTCTCGGGGATGGCGCCGCCGAACTCGTTGATCACCGCCAGCCACTCCTGGGGCACCGAGGAGGAGCCGTGCATCACCAGGTGGGTCTCCGGGATGCGCGCGTGGATCTCCTTGATGCGCTGGATGGAGAGGGTGTCGCCGGTGGGCGGGCGGGTGAACTTGTAGGCGCCGTGGCTGGTGCCGATGGCGATGGCCAGGGCGTCGACGCCGGTGGCCTTGACGAAGTCGGCGGCCTCTTCCGGGTCGGTGAGCAGCTGCTCCATGTCGAGCTTGCCCTCGGCGCCCACGCCGTCTTCCTCGCCGGCCATGCCGGTCTCCAGGCTGCCGAGGCAGCCTAGCTCGCCCTCGACGGAGACGCCGCAGGCATGGGCCATCTCCACGGTGCGCCGGGTGACGTCGACGTTGTAGTCGTAGCTGGTCGGGGTCTTGCCGTCCTCGCCGAGCGAGCCGTCCATCATCACCGAGGAGAAGCCGAGCTGGATGGAGCGCTGGCAGACGGCCGGGCTGGTGCCGTGGTCCTGGTGCATGACCACCGGGATGTGCGGGAACTCCTCGACGGCGGCCAGGATGAGGTGGCGCAGGAAGGGGGCGCCGGCGTACTTGCGGGCACCGGCGGAGGCCTGGACGATCACCGGGGAGTCGGTCTCGTCGGCGGCTTCCATGATGGCGCGCATCTGCTCGAGGTTGTTGACGTTGAAGGCCGGCACGCCGTAGCCATGCTCGGCGGCGTGGTCCAGCATCTGGCGCATGCTGATCAGTGCCATGGGGTCACCTGTTCTCTGTAGGGGGCTTGTGATGGGGGCATGACGGCGCGGCCGCAACGGCCACGCATGCCCGGGTTCGGGGCGGCGCGCGCGCCTCAGCGGGCGGCGGCGTCTTCCAGGGCCTTCACTGCGGGCAGGGTCTTGCCCTCGACGTACTCGAGGAAGGCGCCGCCGCCGGTGGAGATGTAGGAGACCCGATCCTCGATGCCGTACTTGTCGATGGCCGCGAGGGTGTCGCCGCCGCCGGCGATGGAGAAGCCGTGGCTCTCGGCGATGGCCCGGGACAGCGCCTCGGTGCCCTTGCCGAACTGGTCGATCTCGAACACGCCCACCGGGCCGTTCCACAGGATGGTGCCGGCGTCCTTGAGCAGGCCGCCCAGGCGCCCGGCGGTCTCCGGGCCGATGTCCAGGATCATCTCGTCATCGCTCACTTGGTCGACGGGCTTGACCACCGCCTCGGCGGAATCGGAGAACTCGGTGGCGACCACCACGTCGGTGGGCAGCGGAATCTCTACCCGCGCCATGAGCGCCTTCGCCTTGTCGATCAGGTCGGCCTCGTGCAGCGACTTGCCGACGTTGTAGCCGGCCGCGGCGATGAAGGTGTTGGCGATGCCGCCGCCGACGATCAGTTGGTCGCATTTCTCGGAGAGGGCGTTGAGCACCTCCAGCTTGGTGGAGACCTTGGAGCCCCCGACGATCGCGGCCATCGGGCGCTTCGGGTTGGCGAGCGCCTTCTCCAGGGCCTCGAGCTCGGCGGCCAGCAGGGGGCCGGCGCAGGCGGTGGGGGCGAAGCGCGCCACGCCGTGGGTGGAGGCCTGGGCGCGGTGGGCCGTGCCGAAGGCATCCATCACGTAGACGTCGCACAGGGCGGCGTAGCGTTTCGCGAGGGCCTCGTCGTCCTTCTTCTCGCCGGCGTTGAAGCGCACGTTCTCGAGCAGCACCACCTCGCCGTCGGCCACCTCGACCTCGCCGTCCAGGTAGGCCGTGACCAGGCGCACCGGACGCCCCAGCAGCTCTCCCAGGTGCTCGGCCACCGGGGCCAGCGAGAACTCCTGGGCCGGTTCGCCCTCGGTGGGGCGACCCAGGTGGCTCATCAGCATCACCCGGGCGCCGGCCGCCAGGGCGGCCTGGATGGTCGGGAGGCTGGCCCGCAGGCGGGCATCGCTGGTGACCTTGCCGTGCTTGACGGGTACGTTCAGGTCCTCACGGATCAGCACTCGCTGGCCGCTGAGGTCGAGGTCGGTCATCTTGCGCACGTTCATGGAAGCAGGTTCCTCGTCTGGGAAAGCCGAAGGGATGTCATCTGTCGGGGGCGCCGGTCGGGGCCGGGGGAAGGCGGGCCAGCCGCCGGGTGACGTCGAGCATGCGGCTGGCAAAGCCCCACTCGTTGTCGAACCAGCACAGCAGCTTGACCAGGTGGCCGCCGGCCACCCGGGTCTGGGTGGCGTCCACGATACCGGAGCGCGGATCGTGGTTGAAGTCGACCGAGGCCACCGGCTCCTCGGTGTAGCCGAGCAGCCCCGAGAGCCGCCCGCGGCTCGCCTCGCGCAGCAGGGCGTTGACCTCGTCCACCGTGGTGTCGCGGCGCACGCAGATCGACAGGTCCATGGTCGAGACGTTGATGGTCGGCACCCGCACGTGCAGGCACTCGAAGCGTCCGGCCAGGTGGGGCATCAGGCGGTTGATGCCGAGGGCCAGGCCCGTGTCCACCGGCACGATGGAGTGCATCGCCGAGCGGGTCAGGCGCAGGTCGGTCTGTTGGTAGGCGTCGATCACCGGCTGGTCGTTCATGGCCGAGTGGATGGTGGTGGTGACGCCGTGCTCGATCTGAAGCGCCTCGTCCAGCACGGTGAGCACCGGTATCAGGCAGTTCGTGGTGCAGGAGGCCGCGGAGACGATGCGGCACGCGGCCGTCAGGTCGCCGTCGTTGATGCCGGTGACGATAGTGGCGTCCACGTCGCTCTCGGCGGGCTGGGAGAACAGCAGCCGCCCGGCGCCGGAATCGAGGTGCCGCTGGGCGGTGGCGCGGTCCTTGAAGCTGCCGGAGCACTCGAGCACCAGGTCGATGCCGAGCTCGCCCCAGGGCAGCCTTGAGGGGTCGGGCTCGCAGAGCACCCGGATCGCCCGGCCGTTGACCACCAGCCGGTCGCCCTGGACCTCGACGCTGCCGGGGAAGCGACCGTGGGTAGTGTCGTAGCGGGTCAGGTAGGCGATGGTGGCGAGGTCCGAGAGCTCGTTGATCGCCACGATCTCCACCGCCGGCTCGCCGTGGCGGGCTGCCTCCTGCTCGACCAGGGCGCGCAGCACGCACTGGCCGATGCGGCCGTAACCGTTGATGGCGATGCGAAGGGCCATGATGGTGTGGGGGACTCCGGTGCCGGGAAACAGAATCGGCGATTCTAGCGCATCCGGGCCTTGATCGTCTGCTCCGGGCCCCCACCAGGCGCCAGGCCACCGACGGGCCGGTGAGGGGGAGGGGCCCCTCCGAGGGGCAGGAAGGCCAGCCGTCGAGGGACGCCTCGCCATGCCGGCTGGGGAGTCCTCGCGCGACGGGCATGGGTGAGCCGGGAGGGCCCGAGCTCAAGGCGGCCTGAGCGGGCGCTGACCCGGGAGCGCCTGTCCCCCGGGACGGGCGCGCCCGTTTGCATGCGCGGCGTCCGCTCGGTAGGGTCTTCCGCTACGCTGGGAAGAGCGTATTCACCGTTACCAAGGAGAGGAACACGACATGAACGACATCACCAAGCTGCTGGGCAGCGAGGCCGACAGCCTGCTGGGCCACGTCTGCCGCGGCGTGCCCGCCGAGACGATCCATTCCCCGGGCCCGGATTTCGTCGACCGGGTGATGGCCCAGAGCGACCGCCGTCCCCACGTGCTGCGCAACATGCAGACGATGTTCGACCATGGCCGTCTGGGTGGCACCGGTTATCTGAGCATCCTGCCGGTGGACCAGGGCATCGAGCACTCGGCGGGGGCCTCCTTCGCGCCCAACCCCCGCTACTTCGACCCGGCCAACATCGTCGAGCTGGCCATCGAGGGCGGCTGCAACGCCGTGGCCTCGACCCTCGGCGGGCTCGCCTCGGTGGCGCGCCGCTATGCCCACCGGATCCCCATGATCCTCAAGCTCAACCACAACGAGACGCTGAGCTACCCGGCGATCTTCGACCAGACGCTGTTCGCCCAGGTCGAGCAGGCCTTCGAGATGGGCTGCGTGGCCGTGGGGGCGACCATCTACTTCGGCTCCCACGAGAGCCGTCGCCAGATCACGGAGATCAGCGAGGCCTTCGAGCGCGCCCATGAGCTGGGCATGGTCACCGTGCTCTGGGCCTACCTGCGCAACCCGGCCTTCAAGCACGAGGGCACCGACTACCACGTGGCCGCCGACCTCACCGGCCAGGCCAATCACATGGCGGCCACGCTCAAGGCCGACATCGTCAAGCAGAAGCTGCCCGAGACCAACGCCGGCTACCGCGAGATCGGCTTCGGCCATACCCACGACAAGGTCTACAGCGACCTAACCTCGGACCACCCCATCGACCTGGCGCGCTACCAGGTGGCCAACTGCTACCTGGGTCGCGCCGGCCTGATCAACTCCGGCGGCGGCGCCAAGGGCGCCACCGACCTCGGCGAGGCGGTGCGCACGGCGGTGATCAACAAGCGGGCCGGCGGCATGGGGCTGATCTCCGGGCGCAAGGCGTTCCAGAAGCCCATGGCCGAGGGCGTCGAGCTGCTCAACGCCATCCAGGACGTCTACCTGTCCCCGGAGGTGGCCCTCGCCTGAGACGGCCAACCTCCCCAACGACAGCGGGCCCGGCATCTGCCGGGCCCGCTGCGTTCTGGGCGTCGCCTGCCGGGCAGGATCAGTCCAGCAGGGCCGTGGCCTGCTCGACCACGTGGTCCACGGTGAAGCCGAAGTGCTTGAACAGGTCGCCGGCCGGGGCGGACTCGCCGAAGCTGGCCATGCCGACGATGGCGCCGTTCAGGCCCACGTACTTGTACCAGAAGTCGCGGTGGCCGGCCTCGATGGCCAGACGCGCGGTGACGCCGGCGGGCAGCACGGCCTCGCGGTAGGCGGCGTCCTCGCGGTCGAAGGCATCGGTGGAGGGCATGGAGACCACGCGCACCGCGCGTCCCTGCTCCTCGAGCACCGCGGCGGCCTCCATGGCCAGGCCGACCTCGGAGCCGGTGGCGATCAGGATAAGGTCAGGTGTCACCACCTCGTCCTTGAGGATGCTCTCTTTCAGTACATAACCACCGCGCTGGATGTCGGCCAGCTGCTGCTTGCTGCGCGCCTGGTGGGGCAGGCCCTGGCGGGAGAAGACCAGGGCGGTGGGGCCGGAGCGGCGCTTGAGGGCGGCATTCCAGGCCGCGGCGGTCTCCACGGCGTCGCAGGGGCGCCATGTGGCGAGGTTGGGCGTGGAGCGCAGGGCGGTCAGCTGCTCGATCGGCTGGTGGGTCGGGCCGTCCTCGCCCAGGCCGATGGAGTCATGGGTGAACACGTGGATGGCCTGCTGCTTCATCAGCGCGGCCATG
This sequence comes from Halomonas aestuarii, assembly GCF_001886615.1. Classification (NCBI taxonomy): domain Bacteria; kingdom Pseudomonadati; phylum Pseudomonadota; class Gammaproteobacteria; order Oceanospirillales; family Halomonadaceae; genus Halomonas; species Halomonas aestuarii. The sequence goes on along the minus strand of NZ_CP018139.1, from coordinate 1,419,231 downwards.
CGCACGGCGTTGCGCATGTATTCCGAGAAGATCAGGAAGGTCGCGCCGTAGGGCACGAAGCCGCCATGCAGGGCGATGCCGTTCATGATGGCGGCCATGCCGAACTCCCGCACGCCGTAGTGCAGGTAGTTGCCGCCGGGCGCGTCGGGGCTGATCGCCTGGGCGCCCTTCCAGAAGGTCAGGTTGGAGGGGGCCAGGTCGGCACTGCCGCCGAGCAGCTCCGGCAGCTGGGGGCCGAGCTCGTTGAGGCAGGCCAGGGACGCCTTGCGGCTGGCGACGCTCTCGCCCTTCGCCTGGGCCTCCTCGACCATCGCCTCGCCGGTCAGCTCCAGCGGCAGCTCGCCCTTGAGACGGCGCTGCAACTCCCTGGCCTCCTCGGGGAAGGCCTCGGCGTAGCGGTCGAACCGCGCCTGCCAGGCGTCCTGGCGGGCCTGGCCGGCCTCGGTGGCGTCCCAGCCCTGGTAGATCTCCTCGGGCACGTGGAAGGGCGGGTAGGGCCAGTCAAGCTGCTTGCGGGCGGCGGCGACTTCCTCCTCGCCCAGCGCCGCGCCGTGGCACTCCTCCTTGCCCTGCTTGTTGGGGGCGCCGAAGCCGATGATGGTCTTGCAGATGATCAGGCTGGGCCTGTCGTCGTGGCTCTTCGCCAGCTCGATGGCGGCCTTGATCTCCTCGGGCTTGTGGCCGTCGACGTTGGGCACCACGTGCCAGCCATAGCTCTCGAAGCGCTTGGCGGTGTCGTCGGTGAACCAGCCTTCCACCTCGCCGTCGATGGAGATGCCGTTGTCGTCATAGAAGGTGATCAGCTTGCCCAGGCCCTGGGTGCCGGCCAGCGAGCAGACCTCGTGGGAGACCCCCTCCATCAGGCAGCCGTCGCCGACAAAACACCAGGTGTGGTGATCGACGACGGTATGGCCGGGACGGTTGAACTGCGCCGCCAGGGTGCGCTCGGCCAGGGCCATGCCCACGGCGTTGGCCAGGCCCTGGCCCAGCGGGCCGGTGGTGGTCTCGATGCCCGGCGTGTAGCCGTACTCCGGGTGGCCGGGGGTCTTGGAGTGCAGCTGGCGGAAGTTCTGCAGCTGCTCGAGGTCCAGGTCGTAGCCGGTGAGGTGCAGCAGGGAGTAGACCAGCATCGAGCCGTGGCCGTTGGAGAGCACGAAGCGGTCCCGGTCGGGCCAGTGCGGGTCGGCCGGGTTGTGGACGAGGTAGTCGTTCCACAGCACCTCGGCGATGTCGGCCATGCCCATGGGCGCGCCGGGATGGCCGGAGTTGGCCTTCTGGACGGCGTCCATGGACAGGGCACGTATGGCGTTGGCCAGTTCGAAACGGGACGGCATGGGAGCTCCTCGCCTGCGGCAGAATGGTGTACACGACACGGTCGGGCCAGGGGGAGTGGCCGGACGTGGCTTCTGGCTGGGTGACGCCGCGGGACGGGGCGGCGCGGTCGAATTCGGGCGGCCATTGTCGCCGACTTCCCGCCCTGCTTCAAATCGCGGATGCCCGTGAGAGCCGCAGCGTGTAGACTTCGCGACTGCCTATTGCCGATATCAAGAGGGCCGAGGACGCCATGAGCGAATACTCCCTGTTCACCTCCGAGTCCGTGTCCGAAGGGCATCCGGACAAGATCGCCGACCAGATCTCCGATGCGGTGCTCGATGCCATCATCGCCCGGGACAAGAACGCCCGGGTGGCCTGCGAGACGCTGGTCAAGACAGGCGTGGCCATCGTGGCCGGCGAGATCACCACCTCGGCCTGGGTCGACCTCGAGACCCTGGTGCGCGAGGTGATCACCGGCATCGGCTATACCTCCTCGGACGTGGGCTTCGACGGCCAGACCTGCGGCGTGCTCAACCTGATCGGCAAGCAGAGCGTGGACATCGCCCAGGGCGTCGACCGCCGCAAGCCCGAGGACCAGGGAGCCGGCGACCAGGGCCTGATGTTCGGCTACGCCACCAACGAGACCGACTCCTACATGCCGGCGCCGATCCACTATGCCCACCGGCTGGTGGAGCGCCAGGCCGAGCTCCGCCGTCATGGCCTGCTGCCCTGGCTGCGCCCGGACGCCAAGAGCCAGCTCACCTTCCGCTACGACGAGGCCGGCAAGCCCTGCGCCGTGGATGCGGTGGTGCTCTCCACCCAGCATGACCCGGAGATCGACCAGGAGGAGCTGCGCCTGATGGTCCGCCGCGAGATCATCGAGCAGGTGATCCCCGCCGAGTGGCTGACCGCGACCACCCAGTACCACATCAACCCCACCGGCAAGTTCGTGATCGGCGGCCCGGTGGGCGACTGCGGCCTGACCGGGCGCAAGATCATCGTCGACACCTACGGCGGCATGGCCCGCCACGGCGGTGGCGCCTTCTCCGGCAAGGATCCCTCCAAGGTCGACCGCAGCGCCGCCTATGCCGGCCGCTATGTCGCCAAGAACCTGGTCGCCGCGGGGCTCGCCGACAAGTGCGAGATCCAGGTCTCCTACGCCATCGGCGTGGCCGAGCCCACCTCGGTCTCCGTCAACACCTTCGGCACCGGCCGGGTGGATGACGCCCGGATCATCGCGCTGGTACGCGAGCACTTCGACCTGCGGCCCAACGCCATCACCCGCATGCTCGACCTGCTGCACCCCATGTACCAGCTGACCGCGGCCTACGGCCACTTCGGTCGCGAGCCCTTCGAGGCGAGCTACCGCTGGACCGATACCGAGGGCCACGAGCACACCGAGACCTTCACGGCCTTCCCCTGGGAGAAGACCGACCGGGCCGCCGCCCTGCGCCAGGCCGCCGGCCTGTAGGCGATCGCCTACAGGCGATGACGGGCCCCGCTGGCAGCGCCAGGCGGGGCCCGTTGCTATGGTCAAGGCAGTTCACCCGCGGGAGCTGCCATGACACCCCGAGCCCTGGCCGTTGGACTCCTGGCCCTCTCGATCATCGGGTCCCTGACCCTGGCTCCGTTCCTCTGGAGCTCGCTGGTCCGGGCCGCGAGCTGTCCCGCCGGGGCCGACGTGCCCTCCGAGTCCGAGGTCGTCGCCCTGGCCCGACGGCTGGCCGAGTGGGACGACGCCTACTATCGTCGCGGCGAGTCTCCGGTCAGCGACGCCATCTACGACCAGGCACGCCGGCAGTTCGAGACCTGGCAGCGCTGCCTTCCGGACAGGGGCGAGGCGGACGGGCACGACCGCTCGCCCCCCGCCGGCCCCGTCCCTCATCCCGTGGCCCAGACGGGGCTTGCCAAGCTCGAGGATGAGGACGCGGTGCGCCGCTGGCTGGCGCGGCGAGACGAGGTGTGGGTGCAGCCCAAGGTGGACGGCGTGGCGGTGACCCTGATCTACCGGGACGGTTGGCTGGTGCGGGCGATCAGCCGCGGCGACGGCCGCCATGGCCAGGACTGGACGCCGGCGGTGAGGCGCATGGCCGCCGTGCCATCGCGGCTGCCGGGTCGGCTGGATGCGCTGCTCCAGGGCGAGCTCCATCTGCGCCTGGACGATCATGTCCAGGCCGAGGCGGGCAGTGCCGGGGCGCGCAGCGAGGTGGCCGGGCTGCTGGCACGGGAGACGCTGACCGTCGAGGCGGCGACGCGCATCGGGTTCTTCGTCTGGGACTGGCCGGACGGCCCGCCCGCCATGCGCCAGCGGCTCGAGGGGCTGGCACGGCTGGGCTTCACCGAGGCCGTCGCGCTGACCCATCGGGTCGAGACGCTGGACGAGGTCAGACGCTGGCGGGAGCGGTGGTATCGCGGACCGCTGCCCTTCGCCACCGATGGCGTGGTGCTCCGACAGGGAGGTCGCCCGTCGGGAGAGCAATGGCAGGCCGAGCCGCCGGATTGGGCCGCGGCCTGGAAGCATCCGCCCCGGGAGGCCCTGGCCGAGGTGCGCGGCGTCGAGTTCCGCATCGGGCGCACCGGCCGCATCACCCCGCTGCTGCACCTGAGGCCCGTCGTGCTGGATGGCCGGGTGATCCGTCGGGTCAGCGTCGGCTCGCTGGAGCACTGGCGCGAGCAGGACATCCGCCCCGGGGATCGGGTGGCCATCGCCCTGGCCGGCCTGACCATCCCCCGGCTGGAGGGCGTGGTGTGGCGGGCCACCCGGCGGCCGCACCTCTCCGTGCCCCTGGCGGAGGACTACCACCCGCTGAGCTGCTTCCGGCCCACGCCGGGGTGCGAGGGGCAGTTCATCGAGCGCCTCGCCTGGCTGGGCGGCCCCGAGGGGCTTGACCTGCCCGGGGTAGGGCCCGGCACCTGGGCCGCGCTGGTCGAGGCGCGGCGGGTGGAGGACCTGCTGGGCTGGATGGACCTTCCGGCGGGCGAGCTTCGCCGGGTCCCGGGCATCGGCCAGGCGCGCGCGGACCGACTGGTGGAGACCTTCGCGCTAGCGCGCCGCCGCCCCTTCGCCGACTGGCTGGCGGCCCTGGGGGCGCCGCCTGGGGCGGCGTCGGGCGTCGAGGCCCTGGGCGAGACGAGTGACGAGGCGTGGTCACGGCTGGCCGGGTGGGAAGCGCCGCGTTGGGGGGCCCTGCCGGGCATCGGGCCTACGCGCGCCGGCGACCTGGTGGCCTTCTTCGCCCATCCCGAGGTCGAGGCCCTGGCGGCACGGCTGGGCGCGCGGGGGATCGAGGGCTTCGCGCGTTGATTGTCGGCCGTCGGCTTCCCCGCCTATAGTGAGGGTCACGCTTTTCCCCGGGAAAGAGGTGACGCATGAACCACCCCGCCGTATCCGCCCCCGTCGACGCCGACAGCAAGGTCGCCGACCTCTCGCTGGCCGACTGGGGACGTCGCGAGATCCGCATCGCCGAGACCGAGATGCCGGCGCTGATGACCATCCGCGACAAGTACCGCGACCAGCAGCCGCTGGCCGGCGCCCGTATCGCGGGCTGCATCCACATGACCATCCAGACCGCGGTGCTGATCGAGACCCTGGTGGACCTCGGGGCCACGGTGCGCTGGTCATCCTGCAACATCTTCTCCACCCAGGACCATGCCGCCGCCGCCATCGCCGCCGCGGGCATCCCGGTGTTCGCCTGGAAGGGCGAGACGGAGGAGGAGTTCTGGTGGTGCATCGAGCAGACCGTGGAGGGCCCCGACGGCTGGACGCCCAACCTGGTGCTCGACGACGGCGGCGACCTGACGGCCCTGCTCCACGAGAAGCGCCCGGAACTGCTCGACGCCGTCCACGGCATCTCCGAGGAGACCACCACCGGGGTGCACCGGCTGCAGGAGATGCTGCGCGACGGCCTGCTGAGAGTACCGGCGATCAACGTCAACGATGCCGTCACCAAGTCCAAGAACGACAACAAGTACGGCTGCCGCCACTCGCTCAACGACGCCATCAAGCGCGCCACCGACCACCTGCTGGCCGGCAAGCAGGCCCTGGTGGTGGGCTACGGCGACGTGGGCAAGGGCTCGGCCGCCTCGCTGCGCCAGGAAGGCATGATCGTGCGGATCGTGGAGATCGACCCGATCTGCGCCATGCAGGCCTGCATGGACGGCTTCGAGGTGGTCTCCCCCTACCGGGCGGGGGTCAACCGGGGGGCGGAGAGCATCGACCACGACCTGCTCGCGCGCATCGACCTGGTGGTGACGGCCACCGGCAACATCCACGCCTGCGATTCGGCCATGCTCCAGGCCCTGAAGCCCGGCGCCGTGGTCTGCAACATCGGCCACTTCGACAGCGAGATCGACACCGCCTTCATGCGTCGCCACTGGCACTGGGAGGAGGTGAAGCCCCAGGTGCACCAGATCTATCGCGACAGCAAGCCGGGCCAGTTCGACCCCGACAGCCGCGACTACCTGATCCTGCTCTCCGAGGGGCGCCTGGTGAACCTGGGCAACGCCACCGGCCACCCCTCCCGGGTGATGGACGGCTCCTTCGCCAACCAGGTGCTGGCGCAGATCCACCTCTATGAGGGCCGCTTCGCCGAGTTGCCAGAGGGCGACCAGCGCGATGCCCTCGGCGTGTCGGTGCTGCCGCGCCAGCTCGACGAGGAGGTGGCCCGCTACATGGTCGAGGGGTTCGGCGGAGTGGTCACCCGGCTGACCGAGGAGCAGGCCGACTACACCGGCGTCGCCGTCGACGGGCCCTACAAGCCCGACGCCTACCGGTACTGAGCGGGGCATGGCGCGCCGCCGAATCCGGCGGCGTCTGTCTATAGCCCGGCGATCCGCATCATGCCGCCCAGCAAGAGCGGGATCAGCAGCGGGGTGGCCAGGGTGGTGATCAGCACCGCCAGGGCCCCCTTCTCCGGGGCGATGCCGAGTTCCATGGCCACCACCACCACGTTGGCGGCCATCGGCACCACCCCGATCAGCAGCAGCGCCAGGGCCAGCTCATCGGGCAGTGGGTAGAGGGCCTGCAGGCCCAGCACGCCGGCCAGTGCCAGAACCGGCCAGAACCCGAAACGGATCGCCACGCAGGCGCCGATGAAGCGCAGGTCCACCTCCCTCACGCTGACCCGTCCCAGGGTCATGCCGATGATCATCATGCCCAGCAGGGTATAGGTGGCCGGAAAGACCGCCAGCCCTTCCATCACCGCCTCCGGCGGCGCGATGTCCACCCCGCTCACCAGCAGGGCCGCCAGGAAGGCGTAGACCAGCGGCAGCCGGGCGATCCTGGCCAGGCTCTGGCGTACCGAGAACTGCCCCCGGGCGCTCAGGTAGAAGCCCACCGTGAACTCGTAGAGGGTCACGCCCAGCGCGCAGAAGAGATAGAGCGTCACGCCCTCCGGCGGCAGCAGCACCAGGGCCACCGGCAGGCCGAAGTAGCCGGAATTGCCGGTGCCGGCGGAGAAGGCCAGCAGGGCGGCCTCCTGGGGCGCGAAGCCCCGCCGGGCCAGCCGGTGGATGACCAGGGCGATCAGGCTGGCAACGGTGAACAGTGCACCGGTGAGCAGCAGGTAGCTGGGCGTGGGGCCTCCCAGCACCAGGGCGCGAAAGAAGGTGATCGGCGCGACCAGGTAGATCAGCAGGGTGGCGACGGGACGCGGGTCCACCGCCAGGCGGCGCGCGGCCAGCCAGCCCAGGCCGATGTAGGCGAGCAGGGTCCAGAGGGGGCCCATCAGGGTGCCCGGGTCGATCGACGTCATGTCCTTCCTTGGCTTGGGGGCGGACGGTGCGGCGCTGCATGAGCAGGATCGATGCAGCATCGCGCATCTTTCATTGGTTCTTGGCGCGGCCAGGCGTCAGAATAGCGGCAATATGCACCGATTTCATGAGGCAGGCCGATGAGCACGCAGGAACATCCGCTGGGGATCAGCTTCGAGTTCTTTCCGCCCAATACCGACGCCGGGCGCGAGAAGCTGGTCGGCGTCCGCGACGCCCTGGCCAGCCGCTCCCCGCGCTTCTTCTCGGTCACCTACGGCGCCGGGGGCTCCACCCAGGACCGCACCCTGAACACCGTGCGGATGGTGCGTGAGTCGGGCGTCACCACCGCCCCTCACCTCTCCTGCATCGGCAGCGACAAGGGCGAGCTGCGCGAGCTGCTCTCCCGCTACCGGGAGGACGGCATCGACAGCCTGGTGGCCCTGCGCGGCGACCTGCCCTCCGGCATGGGCGGGGGCGGCGTCGGCCAGCTGCGCTACGCCAACGAACTGGTCGAGTTCATCCGCGAGGAGACCGGCAACCATTTCGAGATCGCCGTGGCCGCCTACCCGGAGTCCCACCCCCAGGCGCCGAACTTCGAGCGCGACCTGGAGAACTTCGCCCGCAAGATGAAGGCCGGCGCCGACATCGCCATCACCCAGTACTTCTTCAGCGCCGAGGCCTACTTCCACTTCGTCGAGCGGGCCCGCGCCCTGGGCGTCGAGGCGCCCATCGTGCCGGGCATCATGCCGATCACCAACTACACCAAGCTGGCGCGCTTCTCGGATGCCTGCGGGGCGGAGATCCCGCGCTGGATCCGCAAGCAGCTCGAGGCCTACGGCGACGACAGCGAGGCGATCGCCGCCTTCGGCGAGGAGGTGATCTCGCGCCTCTGCCAGCGCCTGCTGGACGGCGGCGCCCCGGGGCTGCACTTCTACACGCTCAACCAGTCCGCTCCCTGCCTGCGCATCCTCGACAACATCACCGGCTGAGCCCCCTTCTCTCGGGTCGGCACGAAAAGGGCCCCGCCAGTGGCGGGGCCCTTTGCATGGTGCTTCCTTCATGGTCCGTGACAGGGTGGAGGATCAGCCGGAGGTCACTGGCTTTCCCTCGCCCCCGGGGCGGCCGCGCTGCATCACGAACATCAGGGCGCCGATGACCAGCCCCGCGATGTCCGAGTAGATGCCGCCGTAGATCATGCAGACGGCGCCGATCAGCATCACCAGTCGTTGCCAGGCCTTGACCGGCCCGAAGAACCACGCCTGCACGGTGGCCGCCAGCATCACGATGCCCAGGGTGGCGGTCACGCCCACGCGCAGGATCTGCATCGCGCTGCCCTCCATCAGCATGGCCGGGCTGTAGAAGAACATGAAGGGCACGATGAAGGCCGCCAGGCCGATCTTGAACGAGGCCACCGAGGTGCCCATGGCGTTGTCGCCGGAGATGCCCGCCGCCGCATAGGAGGCCAGCGCCACCGGCGGGGTGATCGCCGAGACCACCGCGAAGTAGAACACGAAGAAGTGCGCCACCAGCGGCTGGATGCCTATGTTGATCAGGCCCGGGGCGACCACCGACGCCGCCACCGCATAGGCGGCGGTGGTCGGCATGCCCATGCCCAGCAGGATCGAGATGAGCATGGCGAAGATCAGCGCCAGCAGCTGGCTGACGCCGGCCAGGCCCAGCAGCAGCGAGGAGAAGCGGGCGCCGACGCCGGTCAGCGAGATCACGCCGACGATCAGGCCGGCGCAGGCGCAGACGGCGATGATCTGGATCGCCATGGTGCCGGCCAGCTGCAGCGCCCGGAGGATGGCGGGGATGCCCATCTTGTGGGGCGAGAGCCAGCTCACGATGGCCGCGGAGGCGGTGGCCAGGGTGCCGGCGCGGATCACCGAGTAGCCCATGAAGAGCGCGGCGATGAGGATGATGATCGGCGCGAAGAGGTAGACCTGCTTGACCAGCTTCGAGAACAGCGGGATCTCCTCCTTGCGCATGCCGCGCATGCCCTTGCGGGCTGCCTCGAAGTCCACCATGAAGTAGATCGAGGCGAAGTAGAGGATGGCGGGGATCAGCGCCGCCACGGCGATCTCGGTGTAGGGGATGCCGGTGATCTCGGCCATGATGAAGGCGCCGGCGCCCATGATCGGCGGCATGATCTGCCCGCCGGTGGAGGCGGCGGCCTCGATGGCCCCGGCGCTCCGGGCCGGGTAGCCGACCTTCTTCATCAGCGGGATGGTCAGCGAGCCGGTGGAGACCACGTTGCCGGCGCTGGTGCCGTTGATCATGCCCATCAGGCCCGAGGCGAAGATCGAGACCTTGGCGGGGCCGCCCCGGGCCCGGCCGGCGGCGGCGAAGGCGAAGTTGACGAAGTAGTCCCCCACCTTCGAGGCCTGCAGGAAGGCGGCGAAGATGATGAACAGGATGATGTAGGTCGAGGAGACCGCGGTGGTCGGCCCGAGGATGCCGGCGTCGGTATAGACCTGGCTGAAGAAGCGTCCCACCGAGAGCCCGGGGTAGCCGAGGAAGCCCGGCAGGTAGGGGCCGGCGAAGACGTAGACCAGGAAGATGGCGGAGATCACCACCAGCGCCAGGCCGGCGACGCGGCGGGTCAGCTCGAGGATCAGCAGCGAGCCGGCGATGGCGGCGTAGGAGATGCCCATGGGCGCGAACGAGGTGCCGGTGGCGGCGCGCAGCGGGCTGTTGAACATCACCAGCAGGTAGCCCGCCACGGCCAGGGAGCAGACCATCAGCACCAGGTCGGCCGGCGACAGACGCTGGCGGACCTGGCGATAGCTCCAGGAGAGCAGGATGCCGGCCACGGTGGCCAGTATCAGCGGGTAGCCGTAATGCCAGGCCTCGATCTCCGGGGCGATGCGCATGGCGCCGCCGCTCATCGCCTGGTACATCATCACCACTCGCACCAGGGCGTAGACGGCCGGGATCAGCAGGGCATAGCTCACCCAGGCGAGCCAGGTGGCGGAGCGGCGATGGTCCTCGTCGGCGAAGCGGGTGCCGGCATAGAGGCCATAGCCGAGAATCAGGGCACCGGCGATGTGCACGATGCGAAACGACCAGGTCTCCAGCGGATAGACGTTCAGCGAGACCAGGTGGAAAGCGGAGTAGGCGATGGCCAGGGCGCCGAACAGCAGCCACTGCCAGCCGGTATAGAGTCGGCGATTGGACTCCACCGCGGCGTCGTCGACGCCCTCGGCGACGACGGCCTCGACCGTGTCGTCTTCCGGGCGAGGATCGGGGGTATGGGACATGGGAGACACCCTTGAAGGCATGACGGAGGAGCTGGGAAGCGGCCCCGCACCGCCCTCTCGAGGCGCGGTGCGGGGCCGACGGTCAGGTCAACGGATTACAGCTGCTGGGCGTCCGGGATCTCGTAGCCGTTTTCCTCGTACCAGCGCACGGCACCCGGGTGGAACGGCAGCACGGTGTTGTACTTGATGTTCTCCGGAATGGAGGTGGCGGCGCTGCGGTGGACGTCGCGCATGCGGTCGTTGTTCTCCATGGTCAGCTTGGTGACCTCGTAGACGAAGTCTTCCGGCAGGTCACAGCCGGCGATGGAGAAGTTCCACATGGAGACGGCCCGCGCATCCTCCTCGAGGGTCTCGTAGGTGCTGGCCGGGATCTGGAACTCGGAGACCGGGAAGTTCTCGAGCACCGTGGCCTGCTCCTCCTCGGTGAACTCGATGATGTTCACGTCGGTCTGCACCTCGAGCTGGCTGACGGCCGGGATCGGGATGCCGGCGGCGAAGGCGATGACGTCGATCAGGCCGTCCTGCAGCTGGCCGCCCAGGTCGGACCAGCCCCCGTTGCGACGATCGAAGTCCACACCCAGCTCCTCCAGGATGGCCGGGAAGTAGGTGTCGGAGGTGGAGGCCGCCGGGCCGAAGCCGACCCGCGCGCCATCGGGGATGTCGGAGATCGAGGTGATGCCGCTGCCGGACAGGGCGGTGATGGAGAACGGGGTCTCGTACATCGGGAAGAGGGCACAGACGTTGTCCATGGCCACGCCCGGGGCGAGGGGGCTCTTGCCGGAGACGGCGTCGGAGGCCGGGCCCATGGTGGCCAGGCCGAAGGCCACGTCACCGCCGTGCACCAGGGCCAGGTTCTGGGTCGGGCCGCCGGTGACCTCGCCCCCGCCGGAGACGCCGAGCTCGTCGGCGATCAGGTTGGCCCAGCCGGAGCCGTACACGAAGTAGGTGCCGCCCTGGCTGGCGGTGCCCACGGTGAAGCTCTCCGGCCATTCGGAGCGGTCGGCCTGGGCGCCGCCGGCGGCGATCATCAGGGTGCCGGCCAGGGTGCCGGTGAGGATCCGTGAGGTTGCGTTGCGCATGGCGTCTCTCCTGTCTGCGGTTGTGCTCTTGTGTTTGTGCTCATGTGGAAGGTCCGGGGGCTTCCCCGCTGCATGCCGTCGACGCGTGAGGTTCGGCCGATGAAGGCGCCGGCCGGGTTCCGGGTCGTGGTGGCATCCACACCCCCTGAAATAGCAAGGCCCGTGCCCGTTTCCAGAAAATTTCCATTGATCAATATGTTGCCGCCATATCGTTCGACCTTGGTCGAAGAGTCGGTGGTGGCCAGGGGCCGGGATTCCGCACGGGGCGGATGGGAGGGCGTGCGGATTTCCGCACAGGGCGAGGGCCAGGCCCCGGGGTCAGGGCTGGGCGTCGGGGGGCGAGGTCAGGGCGGCGGTCAGGCGGCTGGCCTGGTGGAGGTCGTTCATCAGCGAGGAGGCGAGCCAGGGGTCCAGTCGCTGGTGGCGCAGCCGCTCGGCCAGCTCATGCTGCCAGTGTCGGCGGACCTCCTCGAGGGGGGCGCCGATGTCGGTGGCGGTCGGGTCGTTGGCCAGGCGGGTGAGGCCCTCGGCGACGGCCATGCGCAGGTCGTCGTGGGCCTCGCGCAGGGGGCTCGATGGTGACGCGTGGCGCAGCAGGCTGCGCTGCAGCACCTCGCCGAAGCGCACCGCCTCGACCAGCCGCAGCGAGCGGGCATAGAGGGCCTCGAGATGGGCCTCCTGGGCGTCGGTGAGGGGCGTGTCGATGCGCGAGTAGAAGTCGAGGATCTCCGCCATCAGCGGCTTGATCCGCTCGTGGTAGCGCGTGTTCACCGGCGGCCAGGCCTCGGGATCGATGGGGGCCTCGATCACGGCCCGGCTGGGCGGGTGACCGATCACCTCGCCGCTGGGCACCAGGATGGCCGAGCCGAGCAGGTGGTAGGTGCGCCGCGCCAGGCGGTTGCACTCCTGCTCGATGGCCGAGACGGCCGTGTCGGCGTGCTGCAGCGCCGTGGCGTCCAGGTAGCGCGCCTCGGACGGCGGGAGCCGCCCCGGCTCGGGGAAGAGGCGCTCCAGGCGCGCCGCGAGCCTCGGGATCCAGGGCAGCATCAGCATGATGCCCAGGCCGTTGAAGAGGGTGTGGAAGAGCGCCAGCTTGAGCGGCCAGTCGGTGGCCGACAGGCCGATCAGCAGGGCGATCCGGTCCACCAGGCCGGCCATCGGCAGCAGCAGCGCCAGGGCCACGGCCGCCGTGACCAGGTTGAAGATCACATGGGCCCCGGCCAGGCGACGACCGGCCGTGCTGGCGCCGAAGGCGCCGATCACCGCGGTCACGGTGGTGCCGATGTTGGCGCCGATGGCGATGGCCAGGGCCGGCAGGTAGGGCAGCTGGCCGGAGGCCAGTGCCGTCAGGGTGATCAGCAGGGTGGCGTGGCTGGACTGCATGACCACGGTGGCCGCGACGCCGAAGAGCACCAGCAGCGGCCAGTGCCAGAGGTGCTCGCCGGCCAGGCCGTCCAGCGACAGGCCATTCTGCCAGGTCTCGAAGCCGAGCTTCATGAAGTCGATGCCCAGCAGCAGCAGCCCCACCCCGAGCAGCAGGCCGGCGAGCCCGGCACGGTTGTCCTGCAGGAGCCGGGAGCCCAGCAGGCCCAGGGCCAGCAGCGGCATGGCGTAGTGGGCGAGGTCGACCTTCAGGCCGAGGCCGGCGATCAGCCAGGCGCCGGTGGTGGTGCCGAGGTTGGCGCCGAAGAGCAGGGCGATGCCGGCAGGCAGTGCCACCAGGCCGGCGCCGACGAAGGACATCGCCAGCAGCGTGACCAGGGAGCTGGACTGCACCAGGGCGGTGGCCAGGGCGCCGACGCCGATGGCCCGGGAGGTGCGCCGGGTGGCGGTGTGCAACCAGCGGTCCAGAGTGCCGCCGGAGAGGCGCTTGATGGCCTCCTCCAGGTGGGTCATCCCCCACAGGAAGAAGCCGAGTCCGGCGGCGAGGGTGGCGAGGTCCAGTCGGGCGACCAGCAGGGCCGTCGCCGCGGCGAGCCCCAGCAGCTCGAGCACGCGCCGCTTCGGCAACAGGGCGGCGGTGGCTGCCTGGACCATGCGCGCCTCACTGCCCCCTGGGGTCGAGGATCTTCACGGTCTGCAGGTCGGAGGCCTTCTGCTCCTCGCGCTCGCGGTTGACCCGGGTCTCGAGCTCGGGGAGTGCCTCGTCCTCGATGGGCAGCTGCTCGAAGAAGTCGCAGCTGACGCAGTCGCGGTAGCGGACGCCGTTCTGTTCCCAGGCGCGGATGCGGTCCATCTCGGCACAGCGCGGGCAGATGGCGCCGGCGATGAAGCGTTTCTGGACGGTCATGAGGCCTCCTGGTCGGTGGGGAGTGGCGCGTTCAGGCTGCGCGGATGCGGTGCCATTCTACCTCGGCGCAGCGTGGGAAGGCTGCGCCGGAAGAAAAGCGGGGGAGGACGGTCATGTCGTCTCCCCGGGTGACCGCCGGACGGGGCCGGCGGTCAAGGTCGCTCAGGCAGCCCGGATGCCGCAGTGGCGCAGCAGCGGCTCGACGCTGGGCTCGCGGCCGCGGAAGGCGCGGAACAGCTCGGCGGCATCCCGCGAGCCGCCGCGCTCGAGGATCTCGGTGCGGAAGCGCCGACCGGTCTCGGGGTCGAAGATGCCGGCCTCCTCGAAGGCGCTCCAGGCATCCGCCGAGAGCACCTCGGCCCACTTGTAGCTGTAGTAGCCTGCCGCATAGCCGCCGGCGAAGATGTGCCCGAAGCCGTTCTGGAAGCGATTGAAGGCGGCTCGCGGCACCACCGAGACCGCATCGCGCACCTCGTCGAGCAGCGCCTGGACCTCGGCGGCCGAGGGGGCGGCCCGCTCCCGGTGCAGGCGGAAGTCGAACAGCGAGAATTCCAGCTGGCGCACCATGCCCATGGCGGACTGGAAGTTCTTGGCCGCCAGCAGCTTCTCGAACAGGTCCTCGGGGAGCGGCTCGCCGGTATCCACATGGGCGGCGATCAGGTCCAGGCCCTCGCGCTCCCAGCAGAAGTTCTCCATGAACTGGCTGGGCAGCTCCACGGCGTCCCAGGCCACGCCATTGATGCCGGAGATGTCGGCAACGGTCTGGCGGGTCAGCATGTGGTGCAGGCCGTGGCCGAACTCGTGGAAGAGGGTGGTGACCTCGTCGTGGGTCAGCAGGGCCGGGGCGTCGCCGACCGGGCGCGTGAAGTTGCAGGTCAGGTAGGCCACGGGCAGCTGGACCTCGCCCTCCTCCAGGCGGCGCACCCGGCACTCGTCCATCCAGGCGCCGCCGCGCTTGCCCTCGCGGGCATAGAGGTCGAGGTAGAAGCCGGCGATGGGCGCGCCCTGCTCGAGGATCTGGAAGTAGCGCACGTCGGGGTGGTAGCGCGGTGCCTCCTCGTCCTCCACGAAGGTGACCTCGTAGAGGCGCTCGACCACCCGGAACAGCCCGTCCACCACCTGCGGGGCAGGAAAGTAGGGGCGCAGCTGCTCGTCGGAGATGGCGTAGCGCGCCTCGCGGAGCTTCTCGCTGGCGAAGCCCACGTCCCAGGGGTCGAGCGTCGCCATGCCCAGCTCGTCGCGGGCATAGGCGGCCAGCTCCGCGTACTCCTCGCGGGCCTGGGGCACGGCGCGCGCGGCCAGGTCCTCGAGGAAGGTGATCACCTGCTCCGGCGACTCGGCCATCTTGGTGGACAGCGAGTAGTCGGCGTAGTCGGTGAAGCCCAGCAGTTCGGCGAGCTCGTGACGCAGGGCGAGGATCTCCTCCATCACCGGGGCATTGTCGTACTCGCCGGCATGGGGGCCCTGGTCCGAGGCGCGGGTCACGAAGGCGGTATAGACCTCGCGGCGCAGCTCGCGGTCCTCGGCATAGGTCATCACCGGGAAGAAGCTGGGGAAGTCCAGGGTGATGCGGTAGCCCGACAGGCCCTTGGCCTCGGCGTTGGCCTTGAGCGTCGCCAGGGCGCTCTCGGGCAGCCCGGCCAGCCGGCCGTCGTCCTCGAGGTCCAGGTGCCAGGCCTGGGTGGCGTCCAGCAGCTGGTTGGAGAAGGTGTTGGAGAGCTCGGAGAGGCGCGACTTGATCTCGCCGTAGCGCTGCTTCTGCTCGGCGGGCAGGTCGACGCCTGCCAGGCGGAAGTCCCGCAGGGCATTCTCCACGGTGCGGCGCTGGCCCTCGTCGAGGGTCTCCCAGGCGGGGCCATCACGCAGGGCCTGCCAGGCGCGGAAGAGTCCCTCGTGCTGGCCGACCCAGGTGCTGTAGTCGGAGAGCTTGCCCAGGCAGGCCTGGTAGGCCTCGCGCAGCTCGGGATTGTTCATGGTGCCGTTGAGATGCGAGACCGGCGACCAGGCCCGTGCCAGCCGGTCGTTCAGGGCCTCCAGCGGCGCGGCCAGGCTCTCCCAGCTCGGGGGCGCCTGCTCGGCGCGGGCCACGAGCGCCTCGATGGCGGCACGGTTCTCCGCCAGCAGTTCCTCCACGGCCGGCACCACGTGCTCGGGCCGGATCGCATCGAAGGGGGGCAGGTCGTGGGGATCGAGCAGTGGGTTGCGGGACATGCACACCTCGGGTCGGGGATGGTGAAGTGTCTCTAAGATGCGGGCGGTCGCGCCGCGTTTCAATATGCTAGGCTTGCGCCCCTTTTCAGGCAGGGGGGTGGACCGATGAACGAGACGCTGGAACGCTGGAGCACGAGACGTGCCTTCATCCTGGCGGTGACCGGGGCGGCGGTCGGGCTGGGCAACATCTGGCGCTTTCCCTACATCACCGGGGAGAACGGCGGTGCCGTCTTCCTGCTGCTGTACGTGGCCTTCGTGCTGCTTCTGGGCCTGCCGATGATGATGGCCGAGATCCTGGTCGGCCGTGCCGGGCGGCGCAGTCCCATGCAGTCGCTCGGCCACCTGGCCCATCAGGCGGGAGCGTCACGTCACTGGCGCTGGCTCGGGCTGTTCGGCGCGCTCACCGTCTTCTGCATACTCTCCTTCTACTCGGTCGTCTCGGGCTGGTCCATCGAATTCCTGGTGGCCTCGGTCAATGGCGACTTCGTGGGGCGCAGCGCGGCCGAGATCGGGGCCGGCTTCGATGCCTTCCTCGCCGACCCCGGGCGGCTGACCCTCAACCACACCCTCTTCCTGGCGATGACCATGCTGGTGGTCGCTGCCGGCGTGGCCAAGGGGCTCGAGAAGCTCAACAACCTGCTGATGCCGATGCTCTACGGGCTGCTGCTGGTGCTGGCGGGCTATGCGGCGACCACCGAGGGCTTCGGTCCGGCGCTCTCCTGGCTGTTCCTGCCGGACGTCTCGGCGGTGACGCCCGTGGTGATGCTGCAGGCCATGGGCCACGCCTTCTTCACCCTGGCGGTAGGGGCCTGCGCGCTGATGGCCTACGGGGCCTACATGCCGGACCACCAGAGCCTGCCTCGGGCCGCCGCCGCGGTGGCGATGCTCGACGTGGCGGTGGCGCTGCTGGCCGGCATCGCCATCTTCTCGGTGGTGTTCGCCCAGGGGATGGACCCCGGCGAGGGGCCGGGGCTGATGTTCGTGACGCTGCCGGTGGCCTTCGCCGAGCTGCCCGGGGGCCCGCTGTGGCTCTCGCTGTTCTTCCTGCTGCTGCTGCTGGCCACCTGGACCTCCTCGATCAACCTCGCCGAGCCCATGGTCGCCACCCTGCAGGGCTGGGGCCTGGGCCGCGGCCAGGCCTCCGCCGTGGTGGGCCTGGCCGTGTGGGGGCTGGGGATGCTCTCGGTGCTCTCCTTCTCGAGCCTGGCCGAGACCCGGGTGCTGTTCGGCATGAACCCCTTCGAGCTGGTCAGCACCATCCCGCCGGAGATCTTCCTGCCGCTGGGCGGGCTGCTGATCGCGATCTTCGCCGCCTGGGTGATGCCCGAGCAGGCCAGCCTGCGGGCGCTGGATGCCGGCCCGGGCGGCTTCCGGCTCTGGCGCAACCTGGTGCGCTGGGTGTCGATCCCGCTGACGCTGGTAGTATTGGCAGCCGGACTGATCTGAGACGCCTGACCCGACGAGAAGAGGTGAGCGATGAGCGAGACAAGGTGCCTGCGGCCCTGGAAGGGGCATGAGCCGCAGCTGGGCGAGCGGGTCTACATCGACCCGGCCTGCATGGTGCTGGGCGACGTGGTGCTGGGCGACGACTGCTCGGTGTGGCCCATGGCGGTGATCCGCGGCGACATGCACCGCATCCGGATCGGCGCGCGCACGAGCGTCCAGGACGGCAGCGTGCTGCACATCACCCACGCCAGCGACTTCAACCCCGACGGCTTCCCGCTGACCATCGGGGACGACGTGACCATCGGCCACCGGGCGATCCTCCACGGGGCCACCCTGGGCAACCGCATCCTGGTCGGCATGGGGGCCATCGTCATGGACGGCGCCGTGGTCGAGGACGAGGTGATCATCGCCGCCGGTGCCGTGGTGACGCCCGGCAAGCGCCTGGAGGGCGGCCACGTCTATGCCGGCAATCCCGCCCGGGCGCTGCGCCCGATCAAGGCGTCGGAGCGGGCCTTCTTCCCCTATACCGCCGGAAACTATGTAAAGTTGAAGGACGAGTACCTGTCCGCCGGGGAATGATGCCCTAACCCATTGTTTTCCATTGTCGTGGCGCGCGATAATCTGGTCATTTATCCAGTAATCGAGGGGCGCGCCCCGGCATGGCCAACTTTCGCACCCACCTCGGCGTGGCCGCCGCCGGCGGCGCCGTGCTGGCCCATGGCGGCTGGCAGGCGGGCCTCTGGGGCGCCATGGAGAGCCTGCCCCTGCTGGCGCTGGTGACCTTCGGCGGCATCCTGCCCGACATCGATGCCGACCGCTCCCGGGCGATCCGCCTGATCTTCAACCTGCTGGCCGTGCCCGCCGTGGTGGCCGGCGCCCTGGTGCTCCAGGCACGGCTGCCCACCGGCAGCCTGCTGATGGCCTGCGGCGCGATCTACCTCGCCGTGCGCTACCTGGCGGGGGCGCTGTTCGCCCGCTTCACCGTCCACCGGGGGCTGTGGCACTCGCTGCTGGCGGGCGGGCTCTGCGGCCTGGTGGCCACGGCGCTGAGCCACCGCCTGTTCGGCCAGCCCGACCACCTGGCCTGGGCCCAGGGCACCGCCCTGACGCTGGGCTTCGTCATCCACCTGCTGCTCGACGAGCTCTACAGCGTCGACCTCACCGGGGCGCGCCTCAAGCGCTCCTTCGGCACGGCCTTCAAGCCCTTCGACTGGCGCGAGCCGGGCAACTCCCTGGTGATGCTGCTGGCGGCGGCCAGCCTCGTGCCTTGGCTGCCGCCCTGGGGCCCGCTGCGCGACCTGCTCCTTCAAGGAACGTCGCTCTGGCGGTAGTCCTCGGCCTTGAGGTCGTACTTGCGGAGCTTGTCGTAGAGGGTCTTGCGCGGCAGGCCGAGCTGCTCGCAGGCCTCACTGACCCGGCCGCGATGATGGGCCAGGGCCTGGTCGATCAGGCTCTTCTCGAACAGCTCCACCTGCTGGGGCAGCGCCAGGTCGCCGGTATCGCTGCCCACGCCCCGCAGCAGGGCGTCGAGGCGATAGTCGCAGGTGGCGCCGAGCAGCACGTAGCGCTCGGCCAGGTTGCGCAGCTCGCGCACGTTGCCCGGCCAGTCGTGGGCGAGCAGCGCCGAGACGCCGCCGGCATCCAGGGGTGGGGCCTCCAGCCCGCTACGGTTGGCAGCCACCACGGCGAAATGCTGGAACAGCAGCGGGATGTCCTCGCGGCGGTCGCGCAGCGGGGGGATCGGCAGGGTGACCACCTCGAGCCGGTAGTAGAGGTCCTCGCGGAAGCGGCCCGCCTCGGCCGCGGCCTTGAGGTCGACCTTGGTGGCGGCGATCACGCGCAGGTCCAGGGGCACCGGCACGTTGGCCCCGAGGCGCTCCACGGAGCGCTCCTGCAGCACCCGCAGCAGCTTGACCTGCAGGGCCAGCGGCATCGACTCGATCTCGTCGAGGAACACCGTGCCACCCTCGGCGTGCTCGAACTTGCCGATGCGCCGCTCCACGGCGCCGGTGAAGGCGCCCTTCTCGTGGCCGAAGAGCTCCGACTCGATGATGCTCTCGGGGACGGCGCCGCAGTTGATGGCCACGAAGGGGCGTCCACTGCGCCGGCTGCGCTCGTGGATGGCGCGGGCCACCAGGTCCTTGCCGGCCCCGGTCTCGCCGAACAGCAGCACGTCGGTCTCGACCTGGCTGATGCGCTGGACCATGGAGGCGAGGCGCTGGATGGCCGGGGTGCGGCCCACCAGGCGGGGCCCCGGCGCCGACTGCTGGGCCTCCAGCTCGGCCTTGAGCGCGCGGTTCTCCAGGCTCAGGCGGCGCTTGTCGATGCCGCGGCGGACCATCTCCACCAGGCGCTCCCCCGGGAAGGGCTTCTCCAGGAAATCCCAGGCGCCCTCGCGCATCGCCTCCACGGCCGTGGAGATGTCGCCGTGGCCGGTGATCAGGATCACCGGCAGGTCGGGGTCGCGGCTGCGCACCTCGCGCAGCAGGGCCATGCCGTCCATGCCGGGCATGCGGATGTCGCTGACCACCACCCCGGGGAAGTCCGGGGTCAGGGCTGCCAGGGCCTCCTCGGCCGACGCATGGGCGCAGGGGGCGTACCCCGCGAGCTCCAGGGTCTGGCCGGCGGAGATGCGCAGGTGCGCCTCGTCGTCGATGATCATCACCGGGAGGGTCGCCGGGTCATGCATGGGTGTCGTGCTCCTTGGTCCGCGGCTCGCCGGACGCATCGGGACCGGGGGAGAGGGGCAGGGTAATGGTGAAGCGGGCGCCACCGCCAGGCCCGTGGTCCGCCGCCAGCTGGCCGCCGAGGTCGTCGATGATGCGCGCCGAGATCGAGAGGCCGAGGCCCAGGCCGCTGCCCGGCGACTTGGTGGTGAAGAAGGGCTCGAAGATCCGTCCGAGGTGCTGCTCGGCGATGCCCGGGCCGTTGTCGGTGACCCGGATCCTCACCGTCTCGCCGGCCGGCTCGATGCCCAGGCGCAGCAGCGGGTCCGGCGTCTGGTTCATGGCCTGCAGGGCGTTGCCGATGAGGTTGACCAGCACCTGTTCCAGGCGCACCAGGTCGGCGCGCACCCAGACCTCGTCGTCGGGCCAGTCGCGCTCGATCCTGACCCCGGCGTCGCGCAGCCGTGACTGGAAGAGGCGCAGGGCGTAGTCGAAGCAGGCCGGCACCGACACGCTGGTGGGCCGGTCGCCGCTCTTGCGCGAGAACTGTCGCAGCTGGGCGCTGATCTCCGCCATGCGGTCGGTGAGCTCGATGATCTGCGCCAGGTTGCCGCGGGTCGCCTCGGTGCGGCCGCGCTCCAGGAAGGTGGCGGCGTTCTCGGCATAGGCGCGGATCGCGGCCAGCGGCTGGTTGAGCTCGTGGTTGATGCCGGCGGCGAGCTGGCCGAGCACGGCCAGCTTGGCGGCCTGGATGAGCTCGTCGCGGGTCTGGCGCAGCCGCTCCTCGGCCAGGCGACGCTCGTCGATCTCCCCGGAGAGGCGGCGGTTGGTCTCGACCAGGTCGCGGGTGCGGCGCTGCACGTTGCGCTCCAGCTCGTCGCGCGCCCGGGCCAGGGTGCGGCGCTCGCGCTCGGCGAACTGCTCGCGCTCGCGGCGCAGCCGCAGGCGCTGCCAGCCGATGCCGCCGGCCAGGACCACCACCCCGTAGAGGCCGCCGGCCAGCAGGGCGGCGAGCCACTGGGCCTGGGTCACCGGGGCCAGCGACTTGAGGATCTGCATCTCCCAGCCGAAGGTGGGCATGGGGCGCGAGAGCCCCAGGTAGTCGGTGTCGGCCAGCGGTCCCCGGCGGAACCCGACCCGCTGGCCGTAATTCTCGAGGTCGCCCAGGAAGGCGATGCCGGATTCGTCGAGGGACTCGTCGGCGTAGCGGCGGGTCTGAAGCAGTTGCTCCCGTGCCGCGTCGGAGATCGGTCGCAGGGCCTTCATGCGTAGCTCCGGGCGGCTGGCCATGAAGATGATGTCGTCCCCGTCGATGACCAGCAGCTCGGCGTCCTGCTCGGCCCAGCCCGCCTCCACGGGGTCGAGCAGCACCTTCACCACCATGACGCCATCGGCACGGGCGTCGGGGTCGGTGGCATCCAGCCACACCGGGGCCGAGAAGTAGTAGCCGCGCTCGTGCGACTGCACGCCGAGCCCGAAGAAACGGCCCGGACGACCGGCGATCGCCTCCTGGAAGTAGCGGCGGAAGGCATAGTTCTGGCCGATGAAGGTGTTGGGGCGATGCCAGTTGCTCGCCGCCAGGGTGTCGCCGTCGCGGTCGATCAGGTAGATGTCGGAAACGCCGGCCGTGGCCCGGAAGTGGTCCAGCAGGCGGTTGAGCGGCATGGCATCCTGGGCGTCGGGCGCGGCCAGGAAGCGCTTGACCATCTCCCGCGAGGCGAGCAGTTCGGGCAGGTAGTCGTGGCGGGAGAGGTGGCCGAACAGGCTCTCGGCGGAGAGCCTCAGCTCGTTCTCGGCGTCCTGGCGCAGCCCCTGCAGGGCCTGGTCACGGGCCAGCTGGGCGGCCTGCCACATGGCGAGCGCGAGGCCCAGGGTCGCCAGTACCCAGAGCAGTCGACGAACGCGGCGGCCTCGGGTCGATGTCGCCATGGCCGGCGCCTCAACGGGCGTCCGGAGGCATGACCTGGGACCGGCGCAGGGCGCGCTGGGCCCGGGTCTCGGCACGCTCGACCTCGAGCAGTCCCTCCTCGACGAAGACCAGGTGTTCATGGGCCCGGGCCCGGGCGTCCTCGGCGCGTCCCTCGAGGATGGCGTCGAGCAGGGCGCGGTGCTGCTCCATCAGCCGCGGGCGCGAGTCGGCCTTCTCGAACAGGTGGGCCAGGTTGTCGACGATGCTCTTCTCCAGCAGGTGGAAGATCCCGCGGATGGTGTGCAGCAGCAGGACATTGTGGGCCGACTCGGCAATGGCCATGTGGAAGGCCGCGTCGGCGCGGGCCTCCAGCACCGGGTCGCGCCCCTTGAAGCACGCCTCGAGTTCCTCGAAGCGCGAGATCAGCAGGGCCTTGTCGGTGGGCGTGGAGCGCAGGGCGGCGTAGTAGGCGGAGATGCCCTCCATGGCATCGCGGAACTCGAGCAGGTCGAGGTGGAACTCCCCGTGCCGGGAGAGCATCTCCAGCAGCGGGTCGCTGTAGCCACCGTTGAGCTCCTCGCTGATGAAGGTGCCGCCGCCCTGGCGACTGGTCAGCAGGCCGCGGGCCGAGAGCTTCTGGATGGCTTCGCGCAGGGAGGGCCGCGAGACGCCGAAGCGCTCGGCCAGTTCCCGTTCCGGGGGCAGGCGCTGGCCG
Source organism: Halomonas aestuarii (assembly GCF_001886615.1). NCBI lineage: Bacteria > Pseudomonadati > Pseudomonadota > Gammaproteobacteria > Oceanospirillales > Halomonadaceae > Halomonas > Halomonas aestuarii. The sequence continues at coordinate 1,396,590 of NZ_CP018139.1, read as the reverse complement.
GGCCGCAGGCTGCCCTCCAGGATCAGGGCCTCGAGACGCTCGGTGATGACGTCGGCGAGGCGCGGCTGCTGAACGGGTTGATAGGCCATGGCGGGAGCTCCGGAACGCGTGGCGAGAGTCGGCATGGTAAAGGGACCGAATTGGTATTACCAAACGGCACTGTCAACGCGTGACGCTCGGGGCGCCCAGGGTGGAGAATTTCCATTGCCGCATCAGGAGGTTGTGGCAAGCGTTGAAAGGACTAGACCAAAGTATAGGGGGCTGGGACTGTGAAGCAATGGCCATGGGTTTGACACTGCAGGCACTGCCCCATACTGTTCGGCAACGCTCTCGTGTCAATTGGTCTTACCAATTTACCGCCCGCCGGATTGACACGGTCTGGATCGACGACCCCAGCATGGCGCTGCGCCACCCAGGACCTTGCCCATGACACCAGTCAAGCTCTACCCGCCGAAGCCCGAGAAGGTCTACTTCTTCGGCACCTGCCTGATCGACCTCTTCTATCCGGAGGCCGGCCTCGACGGCATCCGCCTGCTCGAACGCGAGGGCATCGAGGTGCTCTTCCCCGAGGACCAGACCTGCTGCGGTCAGCCGGCCTATACCTCAGGCTACCACGACGAGGCCCGCGCCGTGGCCGCGGCCCAGCTCGACCTCTTCCCCGAGCCCTGGCCGATCGTGGTGCCCTCGGGGTCCTGCGGCGGCATGATGCGGACCCACTACCCCCAGCTGTTCGCCGGCACCGGGCAGGAGGCACAGGCCTCCGAGGTCGCCGGCCGCGTCTTCGAGCTGACCGAGTTCCTGGTGCATGTCTGCCACCTGAAGCTCTCGGATCGTGGGCAGCCGGAGAAGGTGGCCATGCACACCTCCTGCAGCGCACGCCGTGAGATGGGCGTGGCCGAGACCGGCCCGGCCCTGCTCGCCCAGCTGGGCGGGGTCGAGCTGGTGGAGCAGGCACGCCCCGCAGAGTGCTGCGGCTTCGGCGGCACCTTCGCCGTCCGCCATCCCGAGGTGTCCGCGGCCATGGTCGAGGACAAGACCCAGGCCATCGAGGCGGCGGGTGCCGAGCGTTTCGTCACCTCCGACTGCGGCTGCCTGATGAACATCGGCGGGCGCTTCGAGCACCAGAAGAAGGCCGTGAAGGGCGAGCACATCGCCAGCTACCTGTGGCGGAGGACCTCATGATGGACGCGACCCCCACCGTACAGACCCCGACGGTGCAGACCTATACGCCCCGCGAGTTCCATCGCCAGGCCCATGATGCCCTGGGCAATCCCCAGATCCGGGCCAACTTCCGCAAGGCCATGGATGGGCTGATGGACAAGCGCCGCGACGTCTTCGGCGACTGGGACCTGGAGACCCTGCGCGAGCTGGGCGCCAACATCCGGCTGCGCGCGCTGGCCAAGCTGCCCGATCTGCTCGAGCAGCTGGAGGCCAACTGCGAGGCCAACGGCATCAGGGTGCACTGGGCCGAGGACGGCGAGCAGGCCTGCCGGATCATCCGCGAGCTCTGCGAGGCGCGCGATGCCAAGGCGGTGATCAAGGGCAAGTCGATGGTCACCGAGGAGATGCACCTCAATGCCCACCTGGAGGCGGCGGGCATCGAGGCGCTGGAGTCCGACCTCGGCGAGTACCTGGTGCAGCTCAACGAGCAGACGCCCTCGCACATCATCATGCCGGCGATCCACCTCAACACCGACGAGATCTCCGGCATCATGCACGACAAGACCGGCCTCGAGCGGACCCGGGACGTCGATGTCATGACCGCGGCGGCCCGCCACCAGCTGCGCGAGCGCTTCATGGCGGCGGACGTCGGCATCTCGGGCGTGAACTTCGCGGTGGCCGAGACCGGCACCCTCTGCCTGGTGGAGAACGAGGGCAACGGCCGGATGACCACCACGGTGCCCCCGGTGCATATCGCGGTGACCGGCATCGAGAAGGTGGTGGAGCAGCTGCGCGACGTGCCTCCGCTCTACGCCCTGCTGACCCGCTCGGCCACCGGCCAGCACGTCACCACCTACTTCAACATGATCAACTCGCCGCGCAAGGCCGGCGAGCACGACGGTCCCGAGGAGGTGCACCTGGTGCTGGTCGACAACGGCCGGTCGAACATCTACCAGGACGACGAGCTGCTCGACACCCTGCGCTGCATTCGCTGCGGCGCCTGCATGAACCACTGCCCGGTCTATACCCGGGTCGGCGGCCACACCTACGGCACCACCTACCCGGGCCCCATCGGCAGCATCCTCATGCCCCACCTGATGGGGCTGGAGGAGACCAAGGACCTGCCCACGGCCTCCAGCCTGTGCGGCGCCTGCGGCGAGGTCTGCCCGGTCAAGATCCCGATTCCTGACCTGCTGGTGCGCCTGCGCCGGGAGTCGGTGGGGGAGGGGCGTGGCAACGTGCCCGGTGCCGGCGTGAAGCGCACCCGCACGGAGGCCGCGGCCTGGAAGGGCTTCCAGTGGCTGGCCACCCACCCGAGCGCCTGGCGGGGCGGCACGGCGGTGGCCGGCAAGCTCCGGGCGCTGGCGCCGGCGCGTCTGGGGCCCTGGACCGACTATCGCTCCGCGCCCAAGCCGGCCGGTACCTCGCTGCATGCCCTGGTGAAGCGGCACCGCGCAGGGAAGGACACCGGCAATACCACGGGCGGCAACAGGGGAGAGCACGACTCATGAGTGCCCGCGATACCATCCTGCGGCGTCTGCGCGAGCGCACCGACGGCCCGCTGAGCGCCCCCGAGAGCGACTTCGCCGTCGTGACCCACCGCGGCTGGAGCGCCGAGGAGCGCCTCGAGCGCTTCGAGCGTCTCATCACCTCGGTGCATGGCGAGGTGCTGCACGTCACCCGGGACGACTGGACCCAGGCCCTGGCCCAGCTGCTGTCCGACAAGGGCGTGAACCGCCTGGCGCTGGGGCGCGAGCACCCGGTGGCCGCCGAGGCCCGGGCGGCCCTGGCGGACGCCGAGGTCGAACTGGTGGACGTCGATCGCGCCATCGAGTCCTGGCAGCGCGAGCAGTTCGACCGGGTCGATGCCGGACTGACCTCGGTGCGCGGGGCCATCGCAGAGACCGGCAGCCTGTGGCTCTGGCCGACGCCGGACGAGCCGCGCCGGCTCAGCCTGGTGCCGCCCCTGCATGTCGCCGTGCTGGATGCCGACACCATCGAGGACACCTTCTTCGATGTCGTCGAGGCCCACGACTGGGCCGGCGGCATGCCCACCAACGCCCTGCTGATCTCCGGGCCCAGCAAGACGGCCGACATCGAGCAGACCCTGGCCTACGGCGTCCACGGCCCCCGGGAGCTGGTGGTACTGGTGCGCCACCCGAAGGGAGCCTGAGCATGACGAGCGAGACTGCCTGGCAGGAACTGAAGGGGGCGCTGGCGGAGGTCATCCCCGACGAGCGCCTGATCGACGATCCGCTGCGCACGCTCGCCTACGGCACCGATGCCAGCTTCTACCGTCTGGTGCCCCGGCTGGTGGTGCGTCCCGAGAGCGAGGCGGAGCTGCAGCGGGTCCTGTCCGAGTGCCGGGCCCGCCGGCTGCCGGTGACCTTCCGCGCCGCCGGCACCTCGCTCTCCGGCCAGGCGCTGACCGACTCGGTGCTGATCCAGCTCGGCCGCGGCTGGCGCGACCACGCGATCCTCGACGACGGGCAGGCCATCCGCCTGCAGCCCGGGGTCATCGGGGCCCGCGCCAACCAGCTGCTGGCGCCCTTCGGGCGCAAGATCGGCCCCGACCCGGCCTCCATCGCCAGCTGCATGATCGGGGGCATCGCCGCCAACAACGCCTCGGGGATGTGCTGCGGCACCGCCCAGAACAGCTATCGCACGGTGCGCGACCTGCGGGTGATCCTGGCCGACGGCAGCCTGCTCGACACCGCCGACCCCGACAGCGTCAGCGCCTTCCGGGCCTCCCATGGCGAGCTGCTGGCCGGCCTCGAGCGCCTCGCGGAACAGGCGCAAGGCAACCCGGCGCTGGCCGAGAAGATCCGCCACAAGTACCGGCTCAAGAACACCACCGGCTATGCGCTCAACAGCCTGGTGGACTTCGCGGACGGCATCGAGATCCTCAAGCACCTGATGATCGGCTCCGAGGGCACCCTCGGCTTCATCAGCACCATCACCTACGACACCGTGGTCGATGAGCCGGAGAAGGCCGCGGCGCTGGCCTTCTTCCCGGACATGGGTGCCACCTGTCGCGCCACCATCGCCCTGAAGCAGGCACCGGTCTCGGCCGTCGAGCTGATGGACCGCGCCGCGCTGCGCTCGGTGCAGGACCAGCCGGGCATGCCCGACGCCCTCGGGCGACTGCCCGAGGGGGCGGCGGCGCTGCTGATCGACGTGCGCGGCAACGACGCCGCCGAGCTCGAGGCGCGCATGCAGGCGGTGCAGCGGGTCCTCGAGGGCATCCAGACCCTCGAGGTGGTCACCTTCACCCGCGACCCCGCCACCTATGCCCTCTACTGGAAGATCCGCAAGGGGCTCTTCCCGGCGGTGGGGGCCGTTCGCGAGACCGGCACCACGGTGATCATCGAGGACGTGGCCTTTCCCGTGGAGCGCCTCGACGAGGGCGTGCTGGCGCTGACCGAGACCTTCCACCGCCACGGCTATCGGGACGCCATCCTCTTCGGCCATGCCCTGGAGGGTAACCTGCACTTCGTCTTCCCCCAGGGCTTCGAGAAGCCCGGCGAGGTCGAGCGCTACCAGGCGCTGATGGACGAGGTGGCGCAGCTGGTGGGAGTCGAGTACGGCGGCTCGCTGAAGGCCGAACACGGCACCGGTCGCAACATGGCGCCCTATGTGGAGCTCGAGTGGGGACCCGAGGCCTATGAACTGATGTGGGAGATCAAGGCCCTCTTCGATCCGGACAACCTGCTCAATCCCGAGGTCATCCTCAGTCGCAACCCCACCCTGCACCTGGAGAACCTCAAGCCCCTGCCGGAGGCGGATCCCCTCGTCGACAAGTGCATCGAGTGCGGCTTCTGCGAGGCGGTCTGCCCCTCGCGGGACCTGACGCTCACCCCGCGACAGCGCATCGTCATCGCTCGGGAGATGGCGAGGCTCGAGGCCCTGGGCGAGGCGCGCACCGCGGAGGACACGACGCGCCTGGGCGCCCTGCGCGAGGACTACCGCTATGCGGGCGACGAGACCTGTGCCGCCGACGGCCTCTGCTCCACCCAGTGTCCGGTGGGCATCAATACCGGGGACCTGGTGCGCGAGATGCGACACGAGCGGGCCGCTGGCATGGCCGGGATCGCGCGGCGCATCGGCCGCCACTTCTCGGGCGCGACCCGCCTGGCACGGGGCGGGCTCAACGCGGCCGGAGTGGCGAGGAGCCTGCTCGGCACCGACCTGATGTCCAAGGCCAGTACCGGGGCGCGCCGCCTGAGCGGCGATCGGCTGCCCCAGTGGAGCCCGGCCCTGCCCCGGTCCGCCCCGATCCGGGTCCTCGCGCAGTCGCCCTCCGGCGATGCGCACCGCGAGAAGGTGGTCTACCTGCCCTCCTGCGCGACCCGCATCTTCGGGGCCGACCATCAGGACGACGAGACGCGCTCGGTGATGGAGATCACCCTGGCGCTGCTCGACAAGGCCGGCTTCGAGGTGATCCTGCCGGAGATGATCGGCCACCTCTGCTGCGGCATGGCCTTTCGCTCCAAGGGACAGTTCGAGGAGGCGTCCCACAAGGGGCGCGAGCTCAACCGCGAGCTGCTGGTGGCCAGCCAGAACGGCCGTTACCCGATACTCTGCGACACCAGTCCCTGCACCCTACAGATGCAGGAGTACCTGGACGAGCGGCTCGAGATGCTGGAGCCGGTCAGCTTCGCCCACGATCATCTGCTCCCGCGCCTGTCGGTCACCCCGCTGGAGGAGCGGGTCGCCGTGCACGTGACGTGCTCGAGCACCCGCATGGGGCTCGCCGACAAGTTCGTGGGCCTGGCCAGGGCCTGTGCCCGGGACGTGGTGGTGCCGGCAGAGATCACCTGCTGCGGCTTCGCCGGGGACAAGGGCTTCAATACGCCGGAGCTCAACGCCTCCGCCCTGGCGGGACTGGCCGAACAGGTGGCCGATTGCAGCGCCGGCTACTCGAACTCGCGTACCTGCGAGATCGGCCTGACGGAGCACGGCGGGATCCCCTACCGGTCGATCCTCTCGCTGCTCGATCGGGCCAGTCGGGCGTCGTGAGATTTTTCTCCCGCGAGGCCTTGCACCGTTCCGGGGAAATCCGTAAAGTACGCATCCGCTGCCGGCGACGGGCACACGTTGCAGGCGGTGGTAAGTGGGTGAAGTGCTTGTTTCCACTTGGGTTTTTCGAAGCGTTTTTGGAAATTCCCGCTTGACGAACAGGCCGCATTCGGTAGAATGCGCACCACGCTTTACGGAGACCCGCTGAGGGCTCCATCGGCACTCGAATCGCTTGAGCGAATCGAGGGTTCGGCCACCCGGATCGCTTCCTTCGGAACGCATCGCAGGGTTGACACGACACGCCGATCACGTAGAATACGCCTTCCTCGCAGGGCGCCGGCGAGACCGCCACTTCACGGAAGTGAGCCGGGCACGACGGCAACAGCGAGAGCTCTTTAACAATCGATCAGGTAATTCATGTGGGCGCTTGTCGGGATGTCGGTGACCAGTCACTGAAACATTCAAGGCAAGCGACTCGTCAAATGAGACGTTTGAACCTTGAGCCAGGTTTGGTTCCACCTTAGGAACTATCAGACTTTAAACTGAAGAGTTTGATCATGGCTCAGATTGAACGCTGGCGGCAGGCCTAACACATGCAAGTCGAGCGGAAACGATCCTAGCTTGCTAGGAGGCGTCGAGCGGCGGACGGGTGAGTAATGCATAGGAATCTGCCCGATAGTGGGGGATAACCTGGGGAAACTCAGGCTAATACCGCATACGTCCTACGGGAGAAAGCAGGGGATCTTCGGACCTTGCGCTATCGGATGAGCCTATGTCGGATTAGCTTGTTGGTGAGGTAATGGCTCACCAAGGCGACGATCCGTAGCTGGTCTGAGAGGATGATCAGCCACATCGGGACTGAGACACGGCCCGAACTCCTACGGGAGGCAGCAGTGGGGAATATTGGACAATGGGCGAAAGCCTGATCCAGCCATGCCGCGTGTGTGAAGAAGGCTTTCGGGTTGTAAAGCACTTTCAGTGAGGAAGAAAGCCTTGGGGCTAATACCCCCAAGGGACGACATCACTCACAGAAGAAGCACCGGCTAACTCCGTGCCAGCAGCCGCGGTAATACGGAGGGTGCGAGCGTTAATCGGAATTACTGGGCGTAAAGCGCGCGTAGGCGGCTTGATAAGCCGGTTGTGAAAGCCCCGGGCTCAACCTGGGAACGGCATCCGGAACTGTCAGGCTAGAGTGCAGGAGAGGAAGGTAGAATTCCCGGTGTAGCGGTGAAATGCGTAGAGATCGGGAGGAATACCAGTGGCGAAGGCGGCCTTCTGGACTGACACTGACGCTGAGGTGCGAAAGCGTGGGTAGCAAACAGGATTAGATACCCTGGTAGTCCACGCCGTAAACGATGTCGACTAGCCGTTGGGGTCCTAGAGACCTTTGTGGCGCAGTTAACGCGATAAGTCGACCGCCTGGGGAGTACGGCCGCAAGGTTAAAACTCAAATGAATTGACGGGGGCCCGCACAAGCGGTGGAGCATGTGGTTTAATTCGATGCAACGCGAAGAACCTTACCTACCCTTGACATCGTGCGAACTTTCCAGAGATGGATTGGTGCCTTCGGGAGCGCACAGACAGGTGCTGCATGGCTGTCGTCAGCTCGTGTTGTGAAATGTTGGGTTAAGTCCCGTAACGAGCGCAACCCTTGTCCCTATTTGCCAGCGATTCGGTCGGGAACTCTAGGGAGACTGCCGGTGACAAACCGGAGGAAGGTGGGGACGACGTCAAGTCATCATGGCCCTTACGGGTAGGGCTACACACGTGCTACAATGGCCGGTACAATGGGTTGCAAAGCCGCGAGGTGGAGCTAATCCCACAAAGCCGGTCTCAGTCCGGATCGGAGTCTGCAACTCGACTCCGTGAAGTCGGAATCGCTAGTAATCGTGAATCAGAATGTCACGGTGAATACGTTCCCGGGCCTTGTACACACCGCCCGTCACACCATGGGAGTGGACTGCACCAGAAGTGGTTAGCCTAACTTCGGAGGGCGATCACCACGGTGTGGTTCATGACTGGGGTGAAGTCGTAACAAGGTAGCCGTAGGGGAACCTGCGGCTGGATCACCTCCTTAAACGACGAATCATCGACACTCGGCAAGTGTCCACAATGAATTACCTGATCGACCAGAGCAAAGACTGTTTGGGTATAGGCCCAGCGTGACCAATGGGTCTGTAGCTCAGTTGGTTAGAGCGCACCCCTGATAAGGGTGAGGTCGGCAGTTCAAGTCTGCCCAGACCCACCATTCTCCGAATGGCCGGATCGCTCAGTTGGTTAGAGCGCACCCCCGGATGTTCGATAAAGAGAAGGGTGAGGTCGCGGGGTTCTTCAAGTCTGCCCAGACCCACCAATTTGCAGGATCAGAGGGGCCTTAGCTCAGCTGGGAGAGCGCCTGCCTTGCACGCAGGAGGTCAGCGGTTCGATCCCGCTAGGCTCCACCATCCTTCCCGACAGTCCAGAACAGAGACCAGCGGCAAGCCAGACGGCTTTCCACTGTTCTCTGAACAGTGCTCTTTAACAATGTGAATCATGCTGACAAACGTTACCTTCCGAGAGGAAGGTGACACGAGATACGTCTCAAGCGTATCCGGCAATTGTCGATTGTCATCGCGGACCAGACCTCTTGGGGTTATATGGTCAAGCGATGAAGCGCACACGGTGGATGCCTAGGCAGCCAGAGGCGATGAAAGACGTGGAAGCCTGCGATAAGGCTCGGCGAGGTGGCAAACAACCTGTGACCCGGGCATTTCTGAATGGGGAAACCCACCCACGGTAACGTGGGTATCCTGCACTGAATACATAGGTGTCAGGAGGCGAACCGGGGGAACTGAAACATCTCATTACCCCGAGGAAAAGAAATCAACCGAGATTCCCCTAGTAGCGGCGAGCGAACGGGGACCAGCCCTTAAGCACCATGACCGATAGACGAAGTGGTTGGGAAACCACGCGATACAGGGTGATAGCCCCGTAGTCGAAATCTGATTGGTGTGAAATCGAGTAGGTCGGGGCACGAGAAACCTTGACTGAAGACGGGGGGACCATCCTCCAAGGCTAAATACTCCTGGCTGACCGATAGTGAACCAGTACCGTGAGGGAAAGGCGAAAAGAACCCCGGAGAGGGGAGTGAAATAGATCCTGAAACCGTGTGCGTACAAGCAGTGGGAGCAGACTTGTTCTGTGACCGCGTACCTTTTGTATAATGGGTCAGCGACTTATTTTCAGTGGCGAGCTTAACCGTATAGGGGAGGCGTAGGGAAACCGAGTCTTAACTGGGCGACCAGTCGCTGGGAATAGACCCGAAACCGGGCGATCTATCCATGAGCAGGTTGAAGGTTGAGTAACATCAACTGGAGGACCGAACCAGGATCTGTTGAAAAAGATTTGGATGACTTGTGGATCGGAGTGAAAGGCTAATCAAGCCCGGAGATAGCTGGTTCTCCTCGAAAGCTATTTAGGTAGCGCCTCACGTATCACCGCCGGGGGTAGAGCACTGTTTCGGCTAGGGGGTCATCCCGACTTACCAACCCGAGGCAAACTCCGAATACCGGTGAGTGCAAGCGTGGGAGACACACAGCGGGTGCTAACGTCCGTTGTGAAAAGGGAAACAACCCAGACCGTCAGCTAAGGTCCCGAAATCCTGGTTAAGTGGGAAACGATGTGGGAAGGCTCAGACAGCTAGGAGGTTGGCTTAGAAGCAGCCATCCTTTAAAGAAAGCGTAATAGCTCACTAGTCGAGTCGGCCTGCGCGGAAGATGTAACGGGGCTCAAACCAGGTACCGAAGCTACGGGTTCGTCGAATGACGAGCGGTAGAGGAGCGTCGTGTACGCCGATGAAGGTGGATTGAGAAGTCTGCTGGAGGTATCACGAGTGCGAATGCTGACATGAGTAACGACAAGGGGAGTGAAAAACTCCCCCGCCGGAAGACCAAGGGTTTCTGTTCGACGCTAATCGGAGCAGAGTGAGTCGGCCCCTAAGGCGAGGCCGAAAGGCGTAGTCGATGGGAAACGGGTCAATATTCCCGTACCTCACTGTATTGCGATGGGGGGACGAAGAAGGCTAGGTGAGCCAGGCGTTGGTTGTCCTGGTGAAAGTCAGTAGGCTGGGGAATCAGGCAAATCCGGTTCCCTGAGGCCGAGAGACGAGACGAACAGACTACGGTCTGGAAGTCATCGATGCCACGCTTCCAGGAAAAGCCTCTAAGCTTCAGATACAGTGGGACCGTACCCCAAACCGACACAGGTGGTCAGGTAGAGAATACCAAGGCGCTTGAGAGAACTCGGGTGAAGGAACTAGGCAAAATGGTGCCGTAACTTCGGGAGAAGGCACGCCGCGTTAGTGTGAAGGCCCTGCGGCCGGAGCACGAGGCGGTCGAAGATACCAGGTGGCTGCAACTGTTTATTAAAAACACAGCACTCTGCAAACGCGCAAGCGGACGTATAGGGTGTGACGCCTGCCCGGTGCCGGAAGGTTAAGTGATGGTGTTAGCTTCGGCGAAGCTCCTGATCGAAGCCCCGGTAAACGGCGGCCGTAACTATAACGGTCCTAAGGTAGCGAAATTCCTTGTCGGGTAAGTTCCGACCTGCACGAATGGCGTAATGATGGCCACGCTGTCTCCACCCGAGACTCAGTGAAATTGAAATCGCAGTGAAGATGCTGTGTACCCGCGGCTAGACGGAAAGACCCCGTGAACCTTTACTATAGCTTCACACTGGACGCTGATGTTGCTTGTGTAGGATAGCTGGGAGGCTTGGAAACTGTGGCGCCAGCCACGGTGGAGCCAACCTTGAAATACCAGCCTGGCATCATTGGCGTTCTAACTCAGGTCCATGATCTGGATCGAGGACCGTGTGTGGTGGGTAGTTTGACTGGGGCGGTCTCCTCCCAAAGCGTAACGGAGGAGCACGAAGGTACCCTCAGCACGGTTGGAAATCGTGCATTGAGTGCAAGAGCATAAGGGTGCTTAACTGCGAGACAGACACGTCGAGCAGGTACGAAAGTAGGTTCTAGTGATCCGGTGGTTCTGTATGGAAGGGCCATCGCTCAACGGATAAAAGGTACTCCGGGGATAACAGGCTGATACCGCCCAAGAGTTCACATCGACGGCGGTGTTTGGCACCTCGATGTCGGCTCATCACATCCTGGGGCTGAAGTCGGTCCCAAGGGTATGGCTGTTCGCCATTTAAAGTGGTACGCGAGCTGGGTTTAGAACGTCGTGAGACAGTTCGGTCCCTATCTGCCGTGGGCGTTGGATGTTTGAGAAGTGCTGCTCCTAGTACGAGAGGACCGGAGTGGACGCACCTCTGGTGTTCCGGTTGTCACGCCAGTGGCATTGCCGGGTAGCTATGTGCGGACGGGATAACCGCTGAAAGCATCTAAGCGGGAAGCCCCCTTCAAGATGAGACATCCCCGAGGCCTTGAGCCTCCTGAAGGGCCCAGCGAGACCAGCTGGTTGATAGGTCGGATGTGGAAGCGCTGCAAGGCGTTGAGCTAACCGATACTAATGGCCCGTGAGGCTTGACCATATAACACCCAAGCGGTCTGCCGATGGCGACCGACATGACGGATACGATGAGACGATCTCGTCAGCATGATTCACCGTTTTTCGCCTGACGACCATAGCGTGCGGGAACCACCTGATCCCTTGCCGAACTCAGCAGTGAAACCGCTCAGCGCCGATGGTAGTGTGGGGCCTCCCCATGCGAGAGTAGGTCATCGTCAGGCACCTATTCCGAGAAAACCCCGTGTTCATCAGAGCTCGGGGTTTTTTCATGTCTGAGGATCAGGTCATGTCAGGGGAAAGGTCAGGGCCTCCTCCTGGAGCGTAGCGGCGCGCCGCCCCCCGGAGCCCGGCGCGATCCTCGTCAGGTACCTATTCCGAAAAGACCCCGTGTTCGAAAGAGCACGGGGTCTTTTCATGTCTGGCCGTCGGCGATCGGTCACTCGCTCGCGCCGGCGGCCTCTTCATAGAACTCGATGGGCGTGCCGTCGGGGTCGGCCAGGAAGGTGAAGCGCGCGCCGGTGATCTCGTCCAGCCGGATGGGCTCGGGCCTCTCGCCGCGGGACTCCAGCAGTGCGACGCAGGTCTCGAGGTCCGGGGTGGCGAGCGCCAGGTGGCGAAGCCCGCAGGCCTCGGGGTAGCTCGGCCGCGGGGGTGGCGAGGGAAAGGAGAACAGCTCGATCTGGATGCCGCCGGGGAGCCTCAGGTCCAGCTTGTGGCTGTGGCGCTCGGCGCGCCATGTCTCATGGAGGATCTCGGCGTCCATCACCTCGAGATAGAAGCGCCGTGCACGGGCATAGTCGGCCGTGATCAGCGCCACGTGATGCACCCGGGACAGGGGCAGCCGGTCGCGATGGCTGCCCGGGGTTCCGGCTAGCGGCACAGGCTCTCCAGGGCCTCGATGAGGCTGTCCATCTCGTCATCGGTGCCGATGGAGATCCTCAGGTGGTCGCGCAGCACCTCGTTGTTGAAGTGGCGCACCAGCACACCGCGCTCGCGCAGGCCCACGAAGAGCTGGGCGGCGTCGAACCCGGGGTGGCTGACCAGCACGAAGTTGGTCTGCGAGGGAAGCACCTGGAACCCCAGGGCCTCGAGGCGGACCCGGGTGCGCTCGCGGGTGGTGATCACCGCCTCGCGGCAGGCGTCGAAGTGTTCGGGGTCGTCCAGCGAGGCGATGCCCAGGGCGCTGGCCAGGCTGTCGACGGGGTAGGAGTTGAAGGAGTCCTTGACCCGTTCCAGGCCCTCGATCAGCTCCCGGGAGCCCACGGCGTAGCCGAGGCGCAGGCCGGCGAGGCTACGCGACTTGGAGAAGGTGCCGGTGACCAGCAGGTTGGGGAAGCGATCGACCAGGGGCACCGCGCTCTCGCCGCCGAAGTCCACGTAGGCCTCGTCGACCAGCACCACGGATTCGGTGACCCGCTCGAGCAGGCCGGCGATGGCCTCTCGGCCGTGGCCGTGGCCGGTGGGGGCATTGGGGTTGGCGAAGATCACGCCGCCGGCCTCCTGGCCGAAGGCATCGAGGTCGACGCGCCACTGGTCGTCCAGCGGGTGGGGCCGACGCTCGACACCGTAGAGCTGGCAGTAGACCGGATAGAAGCTGTAGGAGATGGCCGGCATCTCCAGCGGCCGGTCCTGGCGGAAGAAGGCCTGGAAGGCCAGGGCCAGGACCTCGTCGGAGCCGTTGCCGACGAACACCTGGTCCGTGTCCACCCCGAGCTCCTCGGCCAGGGCCTCACGCAGGGAGAAGGAGGTCGGGTCCGGGTAGCGGCGCAGGTGGTCGGCGGGAAACTCCCGCAGGGCTGCCTCGACGCCCGGGGCCGGCGGATAGGGGTTCTCGTTGGTGTTCAGCTTGATCAGACGCTCGCGGGGCTGCTCACCCGGGACATAGGGGGTCAGCTCGCGAACCGCGGGGCTCCAGAACTTGCTCATGGTCTCTCGCTCGGGGGATGGGACTCGGGTCATGGTGACCCGAGCGACCTGACCGCGCAAGCCGCGACCATGCTAGTCTCGTGACTCCGTTTCGATCATTCGCTGCCTACGGATCCATGCAATGACCGCCCAGATCATCGCCACCCTGCTGCCCGTCTTCCTCATCGCCGGATGCGGTACCCTCTATGGCCGCTTTCGCACGCCAGACATCCGCGGGCTGAACACCCTCAACATGGAACTCTTCGTGCCCATGCTGGTGTTCGCCGTGCTGGCCGACCGCCAGGCACCGCTGGCGGAGTATGCCAAGCTGGCCCTGGCGGGGGCCGTGGTGGTGCTGGGCTCGGGGCTGGTGCTCTGGCCGGTGGCCAGGTGGCTGAAGCTGGAGGTAAAGACCTTCCTGCCGCCGATGATGTTCAACAATTCCGGCAACATGGGCATCCCGTTGCTGGTGTTGGCCTTCGGCGAGCAGGCCCTGCCGGCGGCGGTGGTGCTGTTCATCGTCGAGATGCTGCTGCACTTCTCGGTGGGGCTCTACATGCTCAGTCCGCATACCCCGCTGTGGCGGCTGCTGCGCATGCCCATCGTGCTGGCGAGCCTGGCCGGCCTGGCGGTCAACCTGGGCGGGATTCCCCTGCCGGGATGGGGCCTGGAGGCCATGCACATGCTGGGCGGGGTCTGTATCCCGCTGATGCTCTTCGCCCTGGGGGTGCGCATGCTGGACATCGACTTCGGCGACTGGAAGACGGGGATCCTCGGCGCGGTGCTCTGTCCGCTATCGGGGCTGGTGCTCGCCCTGCCGCTGATCTGGTGGCTCGAGCTGTCGGGGCTGCAGGCGGCGGCCCTGTGGGTCTTCGCGGCCCTGCCGCCGGCCGTGCTGAACTACCTCGTGGCCGAACAGTATCGTCAGGAGCCCCACAAGGTGGCCTCCCTGGTGCTGATCGGCAACCTGGGCAGCCTGGTGGTCATGCCGGCCGTGCTGGTACTGGTCTTCACCCATGTCCAGCCGCCGGGCTGAGGAGCGCGGGGCCAGGCGAGGCTGTCCGGTGAGGGCGTGAGAGGTTATGCTGTGTTCAGGTTGCCGTGCCTCACGGCGTTGTGCCCATTGGTTAGGAGGACGTATATGCAAATCAGGACCTTGCTGGCTGGCTCTGCCCTGGCCGCCCTGTTGGCCGGCTGTGCCGCCGGCCCCACGGACCAGGCCGCTCCCGAGATGGAAGCGACCACGGTGACGTACCAGGGTACCCTGCCTTGCCGCAACTGCGATGGCATCGACCTGAACGTGACCCTGAACGGCGATGAGCAGGACGCCACCGAGGAGCGGACCTTCGAGCTGGAGGCCTCCTATCGGGCGCACCCGCAGAATCCGCCGGACGAGAGCTATGCGGGCAACTGGGAGGTCCTCCAGGGGACCGAGCAGGATCCCACCGCCACCGTCTATGAGCTGGTTCCCGACGGCGAGGGGCAGACCTACTACTTCCTGCGCGTCGACCTCCAGACGCTGGAGCTGATCGATCCCAACCTGCGCCGCTTCCAGAACAGCGAGATGCTGCAGCTCAAGCGTCTCTGACCGCGCGAGCGAGCAGTACAGGGGCGGCCTCGGGGTCGCCCCTTCTCGTTGCGGGACGGCCATCGGCGCGAGGCCCGCGGCTGCTAGAATAGGCCCCGTCCATTCATCGGCCCCGCCATCGATCGAGAGAGTGCCCCATGGCCAAAGTGAAGAGTGCCTTCGTCTGCACCGAGTGCGGTGCCGAGTACCGCAAGTGGCAGGGGCAGTGCACCAGTTGCCAGGAGTGGAACACCCTGAGCGAGGTACGCCTGGCCCCCGCCCGTCCCGGTGCCGGGACAGGCGCCGCGGCGAGCGGAGGTGCCGGGCGCGGAGGCTATGCCGGCAGCCTGTCCCGCGAGGTGGTCGACCTGGGCAGCGTCGACCTCAGCGAGGTCCCCCGGCTCTCCTCGACCTTCGCGGAGTTCGATCGGGTGCTGGGCGGCGGCCTGGTGCCGGGCTCCGCGGTGCTGCTCGGCGGCCACCCCGGCGCCGGCAAGTCGACCCTGCTGCTGCAGACCGCCTGCAAGCTGGCCCAGGGGCGCCGGGTGCTCTACGTCACCGGCGAGGAGTCGCTCTCCCAGGTGGCGATGCGGGCCCACCGCCTGCAGCTGCCCTCCCAGGGGCTGAAGATGCTCGCCGAGACCAGCGTCGAGACCATCCTCGCCGTGGCCGAGCGCGAGACTCCCGACATCCTGGTGATCGACTCCATCCAGACCATGCACCTGGAGGATATCGCCTCGGCGCCGGGGGGCGTGGCCCAGGTGCGCGAGTCCGCCGCCGTGCTGACCCGCTTCGCCAAGCAGTCCAACACCGTGCTGCTGCTGGTCGGCCACGTCACCAAGGACGGCAGCCTGGCCGGCCCCAAGGTGCTCGAGCACATGATCGATGCCTCGCTGCTGCTCGAGGGCGGGGCCGACTCGCGCTTTCGCACCCTGCGGGGCCAGAAGAACCGCTTCGGTGCGGTCAACGAGCTGGGCGTCTTCGCCATGCTCGAGCACGGCCTCAAGGAGGTGAAGAACCCCAGCGCCATCTTCCTCTCGCGCAACGAGGAGCAGAGTGCCGGCAGCCTGGTCATGGTGGTCTGGGAGGGTACCCGGCCGATCCTCGTGGAGGTCCAGGCGCTGCTCGACGAGTCGGCGCTGGGCAACCCGCGGCGAGTCGCCGTGGGCCTGGACCAGAACCGCCTGGCGATGCTGCTGGCGGTGCTGCACCGCCACGGCGGGCTCTTCACCGGCGACCAGGATGTCTTCCTCAACGTGGTCGGCGGGGTCAAGGTGCTGGAGACCAGCGCCGACCTGGCCGTGCTGCTGGCGGTGGTCTCCAGCCTGCAGAACCGCCCGCTGCCCCGGGAACTGGTGGTGTTCGGCGAGGTGGGGCTCTCCGGCGAGATCCGGCCGGTGCCCAGCGGCCAGGAACGCATCGTCGAGGCGGCCAAGCACGGCTTCACGCGTGCCATCGTGCCCCGGGCCAACGCCCCCAGGCGCAGCCCCGAGGGCATGGAGGTGGTCGCCGTGGACAAGCTCGCCGAGGCCCTCGATGCCCTCTAGGCCCGGCACTCTGTTGTAGAATGCGGGTATCGAACGCCAAGGAGAACGAGATGAGCGCCATCCGCCTGACCCAGTACAGCCACGGCGCCGGCTGCGGATGCAAGATCGCCCCCGACGTGCTCGACGGGATCCTCGCCAAGGCCGGTCCCGGCGCCAGCCATTCGCGGCTGATCGTCGGCAACCAGGGCCGCGAGGACGCCGCCGTCTACGACCTCGGCGACGGTCGCGGCATGATCGCCACCACCGACTTCTTCATGCCCATCGTCGACGACCCCTTCGACTTCGGCCGCATCGCCGCCACCAACGCCATCAGCGACGTCTACGCCATGGGCGGCAAGCCGGTCCTGGCGCTGGGCATCCTCGGCTGGCCGCTGGACAAGCTCGGCGCGGACATCGCCGGCGACGTGGTGGGCGGCGCCCAGGCGGTGTGCCGCGAGCTGGGCCTGGCGCTGGCCGGCGGGCACTCCATCGATGCCCCCGAGCCGATCTTCGGCCTGGCGGTCAACGGCCTCGTCGACCTCGAGCACCTCAAGCTCAACAAGGGCGCCCAGCCCGGTGACCTGCTGTTCCTCACCAAGCCGCTGGGGGTGGGCCTGCTCACCACCGCCGAGAAGCAGGGGCTGCTGGAGGCCGGCCACCAGGAGCTGGCGCGCTCGACCATGCTCAAGTCCAATGCCATCGGCATGGAGCTGGCCAAGGTCAAGGGGGTGCACGCCATGACCGACGTCACCGGCTTCGGACTGGCCGGCCATCTCGCCGAGATCTGCACGGCCAGCGGCGTCGCCGCCCGGGTCGACTTCCGGCGCCTGCCACGGCTCGCCGAGGCCGAGTCCTACCGCCGCAAGGGCGCGGTGCCCGGCGGCGCCCGGCGCAACCTCGAGGCACTGGGGGCGAGCCTGCCGCGGATGGACGAGGCCCACTGGCAGTGGCTCTGCGACCCCCAGACCTCGGGCGGCCTGCTGCTCGCGGTGCACCCCTCCTGGGAGGACGACGTGGAGCGCATCGGCCGTGACCACGGCATCGAGCTCACGCCCTTCGGCGAGGTGGTCAGGGCCAGCGGCCCGGCGCTGATCGAGGTGCGCGGATGAGCCTGCCGCTGGTCGAGCCGGATCTCGCGCTGCTCAGGGAAGGACGCGTACTGATCGACGTGCGGGCGCCCGTGGAATTCGCCCAGGGGGCGCTGCCCGGTGCCGTCAACCTGCCGCTGATGGACGACGAGGAGCGTCACCTCGTGGGCATCGAGTACAAGGCGCGTGGCCAGGACGCGGCCATCGCCCTGGGCGAGCGGCTGGTCAACGGCGCCCTCAAGGCGTCCCGGGTCGCCGCCTGGCAACGGCTCGTCGAGGCCCACCCCGACGCCGTCATCTACTGCTTCCGCGGCGGCTTGCGCTCCCGGACCGCCCAGCAGTGGCTGGCTGAGGCCGGCATCACCCGTCCGCGCATCCGCGGCGGCTGGAAGGCGATGCGCCAGGCCCTCTGCGCGCGCATCGACGCGGCGGCCGAGCAGCCGCAGTTGGTGGTGGGCGGCCTCACCGGCTGCGCCAAGACCCCGCTGATCCTGCGGCTCGAGAACGGCCTCGACCTGGAGGGGTGCGCGCGCCACAAGGGCTCGGCCTTCGGCCGCCATCCGCTGCCGGCGCCCAGCCAGATCGACTTCGAGCACGCCATGGGACGGCGCCTGCTGGACCTGCCCGGGCCGCTGGTGGTGGAGGACGAGTCCCGGCGCATCGGGGCGGCCAACATCCCGCTGACCTTCTGGGAGGGCATGGTCCAGGCCCCGCGCATCCGCATCGAGATGCCGCTGGACTGGCGCCTGGCGCAGATCCGCAAGGACTACATCGACGACCTCTGGGAGGTCCATCGCCGGCAGTTCGGCGACTGGCTGGGCTGGGCGCTGATGCGCCGGCAGCTCACCACCGCCCTGGGGCGGCTGAGGAAGCGCCTGGGCCAGGAGCGCCTGGCGCGCCTTCAGCGCCTCCAGGCGCTGGCCTTCCGCGAGCATGAGCGCGGCAACACCAGCGCCCACGAGGCCTGGCTGGCGCCGCTGCTCACTGAATACTACGACCCGCTCTATCGCCACCAGCTGGAGAAGCACCCGGAGCGCCATTTCCTCCATGTGGGGGACTGGGAGAGCTGCCTGGCGGTCGCCCGGGAGTGGTCGGCCGAAGCTCGAAAGGAAGGCCGGCAGGCGCACGAGCCGGCCTGAGCCTCAGTTCGCGGCGTGGCTCAGCCACTGCGACAGCAGCCGGTCAAGCAAGGGGGCCAGCCGGTCGAAGCGCTTGGGATCGTCGAGCATGGCCGCGCGGTCCTGGGTGTGGGGGCTCGTCTCGCTTCCCTCGGGCGGCGGCTGATGGTCGAGCAGTTCGGCGACGCTCGCGGCGGTGGCCTCCAGGTGGCAGAGCAGAGCCACCACCCGTCCGTCGTCCCAGGTGAAGCCCTGCAGGGGGCTCGCCGTGCTGCGGCCCAGCGCCAGGGCATAGTCGGGCAGGGAGAAGACCTCGCGGTGCCACATGAAGGCCTCGAAGGTCTCGGGCAGGTCGACGGGGCTCAGCGGGGCGAGCTCCACCCGATGCCAGCCGGTCTCGGCCACGGTGCCGCGGTCCACGATCGCCCCCAGGGCCTCGGCGATCAGCCGGGCGCCGTAGCCGATCCCCAGCAGCGGCTTGTTGCCGTCCAGCGCCTGCGCGATGAGCTTGCGTTCGCCCCTGAGCCAGGGACGCGCCCCCTCGTCGCTGCCCTCGGGGCCGTCGAGCACGATCAGCGCGTCGCCGTCGGCCAGCCGGGGCGGCAGCTCGCCCGCGTCGAGGTGGAAGACGGTATGGCTATGGCCCATGCTGGCGAGCCAGTCGGCGATCCGGGCCGGCCCCTGGTGGGGGCTGTGCTGGAGAAGGTGAACATGCATGCGAGCCTCGCCATGGTAAAAAATGCGCGGTGGTGACGGACAGGACGGAGCGCAAGGGTACATGAAGCCCGACCTGAGGGAACAGATACTGACCATCCTGGCCGAGGTCCCGCTGGGCCGGGTGACGACCTACGGGCGCATCGCCGCGATGACCGACGGCGCGACGCCCCGCCTGGTGGCCCGCGCCCTGCGCGAGCTGCCCGCTGGCCATGGCCTGCCCTGGTTCCGGGTGATCACCGCCTCGCGCAAGCTGGCCGACCACGGCGGTGCCGACGAGCAGCGCCGGCGCCTGGTGGCCGAGGGCGTGCTGTTCGACAACCGGGGGCGGGTGGCGGCCGACCGCCTCTGGCCCTGAGACAACCCATATCCCGAGGAGACTCCATGAGCGGCTTCTTCCAGCGCCTCCAGCAGCTCGACCCGCGTCGCCAGCAAGCCTTCATGGCGGCCCTCTGCGAGCGCCTGCTGCCCAACTACGGCCTCTATGCGGCGACCACCGGCGAGGGGAATCCCCACGGCCTGAGGGTGATCCTGGACCTGGTCTGGGAGCAGCTGGCGGTGAAGGAGGCGCGCATCGACTTCGATCGCCAGGTCGAGAAGCTGGCCGAGCTGGAGCCCCCCGCCGCCGACGACAGCTTCGGGGCCCGTCGGGCGCTGGAGGCGGTGGTGGCGCTCTCGGCGATCCTCGACACCCTGCGCGGCGAGGCCTCGGAGGCGGTGCTGGAGGTCAGCCGGGCCTCGCGCAGCGGGGTGCGGGCCTACATCGAGCTCACCGAGGGGGAGGAGGATGCCGAGAGGCTCGCCGCCCTGGTGCGCGACCATCCGCTGATGGCGGACGAGAACGACTTCCAGGACGCGGTGCTCGAGGCCGTGGAGACAGGACCGCTGGATCGCGAGGCGCTCAAGGCCCTGCGTCGACTGGGGCGCAACGACGGGGTCAGCAACCTGGGGTTGAGCGTCGAGGAGTAGCGCCGGCAGCGTCGCGCGATGGCCGTCAACGACAAGGGCCCGTCTCTCGGCGGGCCCTGTTTCGTGACGTCGGTGGCGTCGTCGCTAGAGCCGCATCTCGATGCCGTGCTCGGCCATGTAGCGCTTGGCCTCGGGGATGGTGTACTCGCCGAAGTGGAAGATGCTGGCCGCCAGCACCGCGTCGGCGCCGCCATCGATGACGCCATCGACCAGGTGGTCGAGGTTGCCGACGCCGCCGGAGGCGATCACCGGCACGCTCACGGCCTCGGCAATGGCCCGGGTCACGCCCAGGTCGAAGCCGGCCTTGGTGCCGTCGCGGTCCATGCTGGTCAGCAGCAGCTCGCCGGCCCCGTACTCCACCATCTTCTTCGCCCACTCCACGGCATCCAGGCCGGTGGGGCGGCGCCCGCCGTGGGTGAAGATCTCCCAGCGGTCGGGTTCGCCCTCCTTCGAGACCTTCTTGGCATCGATGGCCACCACGATGCACTGGCTGCCGAAGCGCTCGGAGGCCTCGTGCACGAAGTCGGGGTTGGTCACCGCGGCGGTGTTGATCGACACCTTGTCGGCGCCGGCGTTGAGCATGGTGCGGATGTCGTCGCAGGTGCGGATGCCGCCGCCCACCGTGAGCGGGATGAACACCTCGCCGGCGATGCGCTCGACCATCTCCACCGTGGTGTCGCGGTCCTCGTGGCTCGCCGTGATGTCGAGGAAGGTGATCTCGTCGGCGCCCTGCTGGTTGTAGCGCTGGGCGATCTCCACCGGGTCACCGGCGTCGCGGATGCCGATGAAGTTGACGCCCTTGACCACGCGGCCGGCATCGACGTCCAGGCACGGAATGATGCGCTTGGCGAGTCCCATGGGTCAGCTCCCCCTCTGGTTGAGTTCGTCGCACAGGCGCTGGGCCTCGGCCACGTCGAGGCTGCCTTCATAGATGGCGCGCCCGGTGATGGCGCCGAGGATGCCGTCGTCGGCGACCCTGGCCAGCGCCCGCAGGTCCTCGAGGTCGGTGACGCCGCCCGAGGCGATCACCGGCAGGCCGCCCTCGCGGGCCAGCTCGGCGGTGGCCTCCACGTTGACGCCCTGCATCATGCCGTCCCGGGCGATGTCGGTATAGACGATGCTCGACACGCCGTCGTCGGCGAAGCGACGGGCTAGGTCGGTGGCCTTCACCGTGGAGACCTCGGCCCAGCCATCGGTGGCGACGAAGCCGTCCCGGGCGTCCAGGCCGACGATCACGTGGCCGGGAAAGGCGCGGCACATCTCGCCGACGAAGTCCGGCTCCTTGACCGCCTTGGTGCCGATGATCACGTAGGAGACCCCGGCCTCGAGGTAGTGCTCGATGGTCGAGGCCGAGCGGATGCCGCCCCCGATCTGGATCGGCAGGTCGGGATAGGCCCGGGCGATGGCGGTGACCGCCTCGCCGTTGACCGGCGCGCCCTCGAAGGCGCCGTTGAGGTCGACCAGATGCAGGCGGCGGGCGCCGGCCTCGACCCAGCGGGCGGCCATGGCCACCGGGTCATCGCCGTAGGTGGTGGCGTCGTCCATGCGCCCCTGCTTGAGGCGGACGCACTTGCCGTCCTTGAGGTCGATGGCGGGAATTACCAGCATGTCAGGTCTCCAGTCGGCGCGGTATCGCGCGCCCTGTTGTCATGGGCACGGTGTCGTACGCCCTCGGGGGCGGGGCCGCTCAGGGCGCCCATTGGACGAAGTTTTCCAGCAGCCTGAGGCCGGCGCGGGAGCTCTTCTCCGGGTGGAACTGCACGGCGAAGGTGGCGTCTCGGCCGATGGCCACGTGGGCGCTCACCCGGCCGTACTCGGTGGTGCCGAACACCGTGGCGTCGTCGGCGGCCTCGACGTAGTAGCTGTGCACGAAATAGAAGTGCTCGTCCTGGTCGATGCCGGCCCACAGCGGGTGGTCATGGTGCTGATGCACCAGGTTCCAGCCCATGTGGGGCACCTTCAGGCGATGGCCGCGGTCATCGTGCATGTCGCCCGGGAACTTCCTCACCTCGCCGGGCAGGAAGCCCAGGCAGCCGATGCCGCCGTTCTCCTCGCTGTGGTCGAGCAGCATCTGCTGGCCGACACAGATGCCCAGCAGCGGCTTGGCCTGGCTGGCGAGCAGTTCCTCGACCAGGCCGCGCAGCTCGGTCTTCTCCAGCTCGCCCATGCAGTCGCGGATGGCCCCCTGGCCGGGCAGGACCAGGCGGGTGGCGCCGCGGATGCGGCGGGCATCCCGTGTCACGACCACGTTCTCGTGAGTGACGTGTTCCAGTGCCTTGGCGACGGAATGCAGGTTACCCATCCCGTAGTCGATGACGGCAATGGTCATGGGGCGCTCCTCGTGTGATCGTTCGGCGGCCTCAGAGGCTGCCCTTGGTGGACGGCATCTGGCCCGCCATGCGCGGGTCGGGCGCCACGGCCATGCGCAGCGCGCGGCCGAAGGCCTTGAAGATCGTTTCCGCCTGGTGGTGGGCGTTGAAGCCCTTCAGGTTGTCGATGTGCAGGGTCACCCGGGCATGGTTGACGAAGCCCTGGAAGAACTCCCAGAACAGCTGGGTATCCAGGCGTCCGATGCTGGCGCGGGTGAACGCCACGTCCATGAAAAGCCCCGGGCGGCCGGAGAAGTCCACCACCACCCGCGACAGGGCCTCGTCCAGGGGCACGTAGGCATGGCCGTAGCGGTAGATGCCGCGCTTGTCGCCGATCGCCTGGTGGAAGGCCTGGCCCAGGGTGATGCCTAGGTCCTCGACGGTGTGGTGGTCGTCGATGTGCAGGTCGCCCACCGCCTCGATATCCAGGTCGATCAGGCCGTGGCGGGCCACCTGGTCGAGCATGTGGTCGAGGAAGGGTACGCCGGTCTCGCAGGCCAGGCGCCCCTCGCCGTCGAGGTTGATGGTCACCGTGATCTGGGTTTCCCGGGTGTTCCGGGTGACCGTGGCGATACGCTCGGACATGTCGGATCTCCAGCGCCTGGGCGCGTGTCGAGAGGGGCCGGTGATTCCACCGGCCGGCAATGCAAAAGGGCGTCGGGTGCTGTGCCTGACGCCGAGAGGCTGCCATTATAGTGAATCGCTCACCCCATCCGCTACAATGCGGGCCATTACAGTGGTGGCACGCCTGCCGCCCCGGCTCAAGGAGATCCACGCATGCCGGTGACCCTTCAACAGGTCGACCAGGACGCCTGGGAAGCGGATGCCCAGATACGCCTCGACCTCATACGCATCTTCACGGACGCTCCGCCCGAGCGCCTGCCCCTGCCCGTCGAGGAGTTCATCCGCACCCATCTGGAGAGTGGCCACCTGTTCAGCTGTGCCCGTTTCAACGACCGGCTGCTGGGCGCCGTGGCGGTGAAGCTCGACCAGGATGCCTGGTGGCTGTCGAACCTCTGCGTGCGCAAGACGACGCGGCGACGCGGCGTCGGCTCGCGCCTGCTGGCGCTGGTCAGCGAGGCCGCCCATGCCCAGGGGCGCCGCCTCTTTGCCGACTCCTCCCAGCTGCCCGTGGCCGACCAGTTGCTGCTCACGCGGCTCGGTTATCGGCTCACCCAGGACGGCGACTACTTCGAGCTCAACCTGACGACACAGGGAGGCCATCAATGAAGCGGTTGCTGCGCACCCTGCTCGCCGCCATCGGCGTGCTCGGCCTGGTGATGGTCGGCGCCGTGGTGTACGTCACCACCTTCTTCGACCCCAACGATCTCAAACCGCGACTGATCGAGGTGGTCCGTGAGCACAGCGGACTGGAGCTGAGCCTGGACGGCACCCTCTCCTGGTCCTTCTACCCCCGGCTGGGGGTGGGCGTGCAGGAGGCCGAGGCCCGCCTGCCGGACCAGGCGGACGACGAGACGCCCTTCGCCGCCTTCTCCCACGCCGAGGTCAGCCTCGCCTTCACGCCGCTGCTGCGCGGCGAGATCGCCATCGACGGCCTGACCCTGGACGACCTCTACCTCGACCTCGAGCGTGACGCCCAGGGAGAGGGCAACTGGGAGGCGCTGCTGGAACGGCTGGGCGAGCGCGGCGAGCAGGCCGAGGCCGCCCTGGCGCCGGCCAGCGCCGGCCCCGACCCGGACTTCGGCAACGGCCTCTCGGTGGCCCTCAATATCGCCAGCGTGAAGGTCCGTGGCGGCGAGGTGCGCTACCGAGACGCCCTCGCCGACCGTGACCTGCTCGTCGAGGACCTCGAGATCAACGGCAGCAACGTCAACCCCGGCAGCGCCTTCCCCCTCGAGTCCGCCTTCCGGCTGACGCTCCACGAGGGCCTCGACTGGCAGGAAGAGAACCGCGAGCCGCGTCTCGTCAGCGACATCACCCTGGAGACCCGGGTGGACCTGGGGCTGTCCGAGGGGAGGCACGTGCTGGAGGGGCTGAACCTCAAGACGGTCAACCGGCTCGCCGCGCTCGAGAACGAGCAGAAGCTCAACCTGCAGGGCGGCCCGCTGGTGGTGAACGTCGGCGAGGGCAGCCTGCAGCTGGAGGAGGGCAAGCTCGACGCCAGCCTCAGCCATCCGAGCCTGGGCGAGAAGGTCATGCCCCTGTCGCTGGCCTTCAAGCTGGATGCCGACCTCAACGAGCAAAGCGCCCGCCTGCGCGAGCTGGAGCTGACCGGCCCGGATGCCCTGAAGCTCAACGGCAACCTCAACCTCAGCCACCTCGGGGAGGCGCCGGCCTACACCGGCCAGCTGCGCCTGACCCCGCTGTCGCTGCGCCCCTGGCTGACGCGCCTCGGGATGATGCCCCCCATGGCCGATGGTCAGGCGCTCACCGACGTGGCGCTGACCAGTCCGGTCAGCGGAGACCTCGAGCGCTTCGAGTTCGCCGGCCTGACACTGGTGCTGGACGACGCTACCTTCACCGGCCGCCTGGCGGGTCGCTTCGACGGCGGCCTGATCGCCGCGGACCTCCAGGGGGACCGGCTGGACCTGGACGGCTACTTGCCGCCGCCCGGCGCCGGCGAGGCGTCCGCCTCGCGCTGGCAGCTGCCGGGCATCCGCCGGGCCCATGCCGAGGACGCCGCCGGGCTGGTCCCCACGGAGTGGCTCTCCACCCTCGAGCTCGATGCCCACCTCGCCCTGGGACAGCTGCGCCTCGCGGGGCTGGACTTCCAGGACGTGGACATGACGCTCAAGGGGAGCGACGGACGCCACCGCCTGATCGGCTTCGAGTCCGGCTTCTACGAGGGGACCCTGGCCGCCGACGGCGCCCTCGACCTGCGCGAGACGCCGGCACGCTGGCAGCTCGCGCCCAAGGCCCAGCGGGTGCGTCTCGAGTCGCTGCTCGAGTCCCTCGGCGAGGAGCCCGCGCCCCTGAGCGGACGCTTCAGCGGCGAGGGCGAACTCGCCTCCCGAGGCAACACCCTGATGGAGCTCCGGCGCCACCTGGGAGGGCGCCTCACCACCCGCATCGACGAGGGGGCGATTCCCGAGATCAACGTCTCCCGGGAGCTGTGCACCACGGCCGCCACCCTGCAGGGCGAGACCCTCGACCGCGAGTGGGCCGACGAGACCCGCTTCGAGCGGATCCGGGCCACCCTGATGCTGGAGGAGGGCGAGGTCCAGAGTGACGACCTGCTGGTCACGCTGCCCGGCATGGAAGTGGGCGGCAAGGGCAGCCTCGACCTCGTGAGCGAGCAGTTCGACCTGCGTGCCGCGGTGCGCCTGGTGAGTGCCGAGAATGCGCCCTGCGAGGTCAATCCGCGCCTGGCGAAGGTGCCGCTGCCGGTCCGCTGCCAAGGGGCCCTGGGCGGGGTGAGCGCCGAATGGTGCCGCTTCGACCGCGAGGCCTTCCAGGGGACCCTCGCCGGGCTGCTGCGCGACGAGGCCTCCCAGAAGGCCGGCGAGGAGGTCGAGAAGCGCCTCGAGGGTGCCGTGAAGAAGCTCGACGAGCGCCTCGGCGAGAAGGCCGGCGGGGAACTTCGCGACGCCCTCAAGGGTCTCTTCAACTGAGCAACACGTACGACCAGTCCCTGCGCCGACTTCCCCAGTCGGCGCTTTTTTTCGCGCCGTGAGACTTTCGTGACGGGAGCGCCCCATGACGGACATGCCGCCCGCTATCCTGCCACCCGCCAGCTTCCAGCAGCGCCTGCTGGACTGGTTCGACGAGCACGGCCGCCACGACCTGCCCTGGCAGCATGATCGCAGCCCCTACCGGGTCTGGGTCTCGGAGATCATGCTGCAGCAGACCCAGGTGGCCACGGTGATCCCTTATTTCGAGCGCTTCATGACGCGCTTTCCCGACGTGGCATCACTGGCCGCGGCCGACCAGGACGAGGTGCTGCACCTCTGGACGGGGCTCGGCTACTACGCCCGGGGGCGCAACCTGCACAAGGCCGCCCGGGTGGTGGTCGAGGAGCACGGCGGCGCGTTCCCCGTCCACAGCCTCGAGGCGATGGCGGCCCTGCCCGGCATCGGCCGCTCGACGGCCGGGGCGATCATCGCCCAGAGTACCGGGCGGCGGGCGGTGATCCTCGACGGCAACGTCAAGCGGGTGCTGACGCGCCTGCACGCCGTGGAGGGCTGGCCGGGGCGGCCGGCGGTGGAGCGCCGCCTCTGGGCCCTGGCCGAGCACTATACTCCCGACGAGCGGCTGGTCGACTTCACCCAGGCGATGATGGACCTCGGGGCGACCCTCTGCCGACGCGGTCAACCGGCCTGCGACCGCTGTCCCTTCGAGGCGGCCTGCGTCGCCCATGCCCGCGGTGAGGAGAAACGCTTTCCCGAATCGAAGCCGAAGAAGGCCGTGCCGACCCGCGCCACCACCATGCTGCTGCTGCAGGACCGCGACGGGTGCGTGCTGCTCGAGCAGCGCCCGTCGAGCGGACTGTGGGGCGGGCTCTGGAGCCTGCCCCAGTTCGACGACGTCGAGGCCCTGCAGGCCTGGCTGGACGTTCATGCGCCGGGCAGCGAGCTCGCGCCCGCCTGGACGCCCTTCACCCATGTCTTCAGCCACTTCCGCCTCGAGATCACCCCGCAGCCGGCGCGGATCGGCCGGCTGGACTCGGTGGGCGAGGCGCGCTGCTGGTACGATCCCTGTGATCCCGCCAGCATCGGCCTGGCGGCCCCGGTCAAGGCGCTGCTGGCGTCCCTTGCGCCCTTTTCACTGACCACCACCGCGGGGCCATGAGCCCCACGAGGAGAGACTTCTATGAGCCAGACCGTCTTCTGCCGCAAGTACCAGAAGGAAATGGACGCCCTGCCGTTCCCGCCGCTGCCGGGCAAGAAGGGCCAGGAGATCCAGGCCAGCGTCTCGAAGCAGGCCTGGGAGGAGTGGCAAGCGCTGCAGACCCGCCTGATCAACGAGAAGCACCTGAACATGCTCGACGCCGCCTCCCGGGAGTACCTGATGGAGCAGATGGAACGCTTCCTCGACAACCGCGAGACCGACCAGGCCGAGGGCTATGTGCCCAGGGACGACTAGCCCGCCATGGCCGCAACCCTCGCCATCTTTCTGAAAAGGAAGGGGTTGACGGAAACGGCCTGCTGAGGTTTAATACGCACCGTTGGCAGCGGCCAGATAGCTCAGTCGGTAGAGCAGGGGATTGAAAATCCCCGTGTCGGCGGTTCGATTCCGTCTCTGGCCACCAATCTGCTGGGGTATAGCCAAGTGGTAAGGCACCGGTTTTTGGTATCGGCATTCCCAGGTTCGAATCCTGGTACCCCAGCCACGCCAACCCTGTTTCCGATTCTGTGACTCGAGTCGGTTCCCGAGCCGGCATAGCTCAGTTGGTAGAGCAACTGACTTGTAATCAGTAGGTCCCGGGTTCGACTCCTGGTGCCGGCACCACCATCGCATCGGGATGCAAGACGAGTTGCAGCAGTAAAGAGGCCACCCATCGAGGTGGCTTTTTTGTGTCCGTCGGTCGTGATCATCGTGGCCAGCCATGCGGGCACGCAGGCCCCCTCTTGAAACCATCCCGTGTTGACGCTACATACCACCCGGACCCTGCGGGTCTGCCGCGGCTGTCCCGCCGTCGGAGCGAGTTGAACTGAGATTGATCACGGAAACACAGGAGGTGATTGGATGTCAGTGCAGACATCGTCCTGCCGCACGCTGGAACAGACACGTCTTCGCCATGCCGTCGTCGATTCCCCCGACCCCCAGAGCCGGGTGAGGAGCGCGCCGCGCCCCGGTAAGGATCCCTATCCCACGCGACTGGCCGAGCCGGTGGACATGCCCTGGCTCGCTCGCCACGAGGCGGTGGTCAAGGGGCGCGCCGAGGACGGGCCGCTGAGCCAGGCGCAGCTCGATGAGTTCGAGCGCAAGGGCTTCCTCTTCGAGCCCGGGGTCGTCACCGGTGACGAGCTCGCCGAGCTGCGTCGGGAACTCACGGCCCTGCTCGAGCACGACGACTTCCGCGGCCGCGCGTTCAGCATCACCGAGCCCCAGGGCAACGAGATCCGCTCGCTGTTCGCCGTGCACTTCCTTTCCCGGCTCTTCTCGCGCCTGGCCAACGACGACCGCCTGGTGGGACGGGCGCGCCAGATCCTCGGCGGCGAGGCCTACGTGCACCAGTCGCGGATCAACTACAAGCCCGGCTTCGAGGGCAAGGGCTTCAGCTGGCACTCGGACTTCGAGACCTGGCACGCCGAGGACGGCATGCCGGCCATGCATGCGGTTAGCGCTTCCCTCGTGCTCACCGACAACCACGCCTTCAACGGGCCGCTGATGCTGGTGCCGGGCTCCCATCGGGTCTTCGTGCCCTGCCTGGGGGAGACCCCGGAGGAGAACCACCGCCAGTCCCTCAAGCGGCAGGAGATCGGCGTGCCGGGCCGCGATGCACTGCGCGAGCTGATCGACCGGCACGGCATCGAGGCGCCGACCGGGGCGGCCGGCGGCCTGCTGCTGTTCGACTGCAACGTGCTGCACGGCTCCAACGCCAACATGTCACCGGATCCGCGCAGCAACGCCTTCTTCGTCTACAACCGTCTCGACAACCGCTGCGTGGCGCCCTTCGGGGCGAGCCGGCGCCGGCCGCGCTTCCTGGCCCACGAGCCGGGCGAGGCCTGGTCGCCCGACGTCCCCTCGTGAGACGGTCCCCGGCACCGGGGCGCTGGACCCGCGGTGCCGCTGGGGTAGACTGGGGCGCCAGTCGCCTGCCCCCCGACGGCACCCACGAGAAGGAGAGGACCCCATGCGCTTCGTGCCCCGTTTCACCGATGGCCGGGCATTCCCCGATGCCCTGGGCAAGATCATCTGCGTCGGCCGCAACTACGCCGAGCACGCCCGGGAGCTCGACAACCCGGTGCCCAGCGAGCCGCTGCTGTTCATCAAGCCAGCCACGACCGCCGTGCCGCTGGAGCAGCCGGTCAGTGCGCCCTTCGCCCGGGGCGAGGTGCACTTCGAGACGGAGCTGGCGCTGCTGGTGGGCGAGGAGCTCTCGAATGTCACGGCCGAGCAGGCCGAGCAGGGGATCGTCGGCATCGGGCTGGCGCTGGACCTGACCCTGCGCGACGTGCAGTCGCGCCTGAAGGAGAAGGGCCATCCCTGGGAGGTCGCCAAGGCCTTCGACGGCGCCTGCCCGCTCTCGGCCTTCCTGCCCCTGGTGGATGCGCCGGACTGGTCCTCGCTTTCCTTCACCCTCGAGGTGGACGGCGAGGTCCGCCAGCAGGGCCGGGGCTCGGACATGCTCTTCCCGGTGCCGGCGCTGGTGGCGGAGATGAGTCGCCACTTCACCCTGCAGCCCGGCGACGTGGTGCTCACCGGCACCCCGGCCGGGGTGGGGCCGCTGCCCCGCGGCGCGGCGCTGCACTTCACCCTCTCCGGTGGCCTGGAGGTCACGACCCGCGTGGTGGACTGACCGCCCCGTCCATCCCCTCAAGCGAGAACGCCCCGTCGCCATGGCGACGGGGCGTTAGCGTGTGGGGCGTGGGCCTTGCCGCGCTCACTCGAGGTAGGTGTAGCCTTCCAGCCCGTCCGAGAGGTCGTCGAGGAAGGCCTGCTGCTGGGCGTGGTCCAGCCCGCTGCGGGAGAGCTGCTCGGCGAGGTGCTCGCGCAGGTCGGAGACGTCGAAGTTGACGTAGCCCAGCACGTCGGCCACGCGGTCGCCCTGCTGGACCTGGGTGATCGCCCAGTCGCCGTTGCCGTCCAGGGCGGCGTCCGCCGAATCGGTGTCCCCGAACAGATTGTGCAGGTCGCCGAGGATCTCCTGGTAGGCCCCCACCAGGAAGAAGCCCAGCAGCTTCTCCTCGCCTTCGCGCCACTCGGGCAGGGGCAGGGTGGTCTCGACCCCCTGGCCGTCCACGTAGCCGTCGATGCGCCCGTCGGAATCGCAGGTGATGTCCTGGATCACGCCGCGCCGCTCCGGACCACGGTCGAGCCCCTCCAGCGGCAGCACCGGGAAGATCTGCTGGATGCCCCAGACGTCCGGCACCGACTGGAACAGCGAGAAGTTGACGAACAGCTTGTCGGCGAGCTTCTCGGCCAGCTCGTCGGCGATCTCGCGATGGGCGCGGTTGCGGGTGTCGAGCAGGCCGCGCAGCCTTGCGCAGGCGGCGAAGTAGACGCTCTCGCCCTCGGCCCGGGCGTCGATGTCGGTCATGCCGATGACGAAGCGCTCGTGGAGCTCGCCCATGGCGTGGACCAGGTCGTGCCAGGCCTCCACCAGGCCGCGGGGTTCGGCCTGGTCGTGCAGCAGGTCGTGGACCCGCCACAGCTCGTCGACCTGGGGCTCGTCCTTCACGCGCCGTTCCGGCGAGAGGTGGCTGACCCGCTCCTCGCCGATCACGTTGGAGATCAGCACCGCGTGGTGTGCGGTCAGGGCACGGCCGGACTCGCTGATGATGTGCGGCTGCGGCAGCTCCTGCTCCACGCAGGCCTGGGCGAAGGCCGCCACCACGTTGCGGGCGTACTCCAGCATCGAGTAGTTGGCCGAGCAGAAGCTGCGCGAGCGGGTGCCCTCGTAGTCGATGCCCAGGCCCCCGCCGACATCCACGGTGTCCACCGGGGCGCCCAGGGCCACCAGGCTCTGGTAGAAGCGGGCGCACTCGCGCAGGCCGCGCTGGATGTCGCGGATGTTGGCGATCTGTGAGCCGAGGTGGAAGTGCACCATCTGCAGGCTCTCCAGGGCATCGGCATCGCGCAGCTGCTCCACCACCGCCAGGATCTGGCTGGCGGTGAGGCCGAACTTGGACTTCTCGCCGCCGGTGTTCTGCCAGCGGCCGCGGCCCACCGTGGAGAGCCGGGCGCGCAGGCCGATCCGCGGCGTGACGCCGAGGCGGCTGGCCTCCTCGAGGATCAGCGGCAGCTCGGAGAGCTTCTCCACCACCAGGTAGACCCGGTGACCGATCTTCTCGCCCATCAGGGCCAGGCGGATGTACTCGCGGTCCTTGTAGCCGTTGCAGACGATCAGCGAGGAGCCGTCGGCCGAGAGCGCCAGCACCGCCAGCAGCTCCGGCTTGCTGCCGGCCTCGAGGCCCACCTGGCCGCGGCCGCGCTCCTGGGTGCCGAGGATCTCCTCGACCACCCGGCGCTGCTGGTTGACCTTGATCGGGTAGACGGCGGTATAGCCGCCCGAGAAGGCCTCCTCCCGCATGGCGGTGTCGAAGGCGGCGCAGAGCTGCTCGACCCGGTCGTGCAGGATGTCGGTGAAGCGCACCAGCACCGGCAGGCGCAGGCCCGCCTCGCGCAGCTTGTTCACCAGCGGCTGCAGCGGCAGGGCGGGGCCGTCGTCGTCGCTGCCCAGGGGTCGCACCAGGGCCTGGCCGCTGTCGTTGACGTCGAAGTAGCCGCTGCCCCACTGGTCGATGTTCCAGGTGCGACGGGCTCGCTGGGCCGGTCCGGCCTTGCTTCTCGGGGACAGGCTCATGCGCCTCCTTCCGGTAGCGGCAGGGCGCCATGTTCCAGGCGCGCCTTGAGGATGGTGCGGAACTGGTCGGGGTCGTGGGGCGTGAGGTCGTGGGCCGGCGGGTCCACGTAGACCACCAGCAGCCGGGAGAGCCAGTAGCGCAGGGCGGTCAGGCGCAGCATCATCGGCCAGGCATCACGCTCGGTCGCGTTGAGCGGCCGGCGCGCCAGGTAGGCGCCGAGGAGGGCGTCGTGGCGCGCGGCATCCAGGCGGCCGTCGGCCTCGGTGGCCCAGTCGTTGATGACGATGGCCAGGTCGAACAGCAGGTCGCCGGTGCAGCCGTTGTAGAAGTCGATCAGCCCGCCCAGGCGGTCCCCGTCGAACAGGGTGTTGTCGCGGAATAGATCGCCATGCAGCGCGCCCTGGGGCAGGTCCGGGGCGTTGCCGAAGAAGTCCTGGTAGGTCTCCACCTCGTCCTTCATCAGTGTCTGGTCCTCCGGCGAGAGGTAGACCAGCACCTTGTGGTGCATGGGCAGCAGCCAGTGGAGGTCCCGCGGGTTGGGGCGATGGCCGGGGAAATGCCGGGAGACCGCGTGCATGCGCCCCAGGGCGTCGCCCAACTCGCGGCACTGGGCCAGGTTCGGGGCCTTGGGGTGCTTGCCGGGCAGCTTCGGGAACAGCAGTGCCGGCTTGTCGGCCAGGGCATGCAGGGCCACGCCGTCGCGATCGTGAAGGGGGCCGGGGACCGGCAGGCGGTGCTCGTCCAGGTAGTCGAGCAGGTCGACGAAGAACGGCAGTTCCTCGTGCTCGCCCTGCTCGAACAGGGTCAGCACCAGGTCGCGCCGGTCGGTGGTGACGAAGAAGGTGGTGTTCTCGGTGCCGGCGGGCACGCCCTCGAGGGAGACCAGCGAGCCGGCATCGAAGCGGCTGAGGAACTCGGCGACCTGAGGTTCGGTAAGCGGTGTGAATACGGCCATGTGTCTCTCGCCCGGGAAATGCCAAGCCGCCTATTGTAGCGACTTGGCACTCCGATGCACGCACCCCGACCTCGGCGGTGGGTCCGCCGGGGCAGGAAGCCGGCGGCAGGTCGGCCGGGGGCTCAGAATGTCTTCAGGACCCACTCGGGAACGGCGATGCGGTCGCCCTCCCGGCGCTCGAAGTCGCCGTCGCCGTCATGGTCGACGAGATAGTAGGAGGGGCCGGCCGAGGGACGGATCTCGATGGCATAGAGCTCGCCGTTGACCCGGTACTCGCGGATCATGCGATCATCTTCCTGGCGGATGGTGATGTCCGGCTCGAGGTCGCTGGAGGACTGGGCCAGGGCGCCGGCACTGCCGACCAGGGCCAGGATGAGGGCGAGTCCCAGGGCGGGCAGCTCGCATCGCAGGATCTTCTTCATGGTGACCTCCATGGCCGCACGGGGCCGGACAGGACGTTGGATACCCCCCAGTGTAGGGGCTTGCCGCCTCCCGGCCTACCACCCCCGGCAAAAGACGCCCGCAATGCGTATCATGGGCGACCAGGATCACATCACGCCACGCCTCAATGGATGCCGATACATGGCCGACACGCCCATCGTTCTCGTCGACGGTTCTTCCTATCTCTACCGCGCCTTCCATGCCCTGCCGCCGCTGACCACCTCCGAGGGGCAGCCCACCGGGGCGATCAAGGGGGTGCTCAACATGCTCAAGCGGCTGATCAAGGACTATCCCGACAGCCCCATGGCCGTGGTCTTCGACGCCCCCGGCAAGACCTTCCGCGACGAGCTGTTCGAGGAGTACAAGTCCCATCGCCCGCCGATGCCCGATGACCTGCGCTCGCAGGTGCAGCCGCTGCACGACTGCGTGCGCGCCCTCGGGTTGCCGCTGCTGTGTATCCAAGGCGTGGAGGCCGACGACGTCATCGGCACCCTCGCGCGACAGGCCACCGAGGCCGGTCGCGATGCGGTGATCTCCACCGGCGACAAGGACATGGCCCAGCTGGTCAATGCGCACATCACGCTGGTCAACACCATGAAGGACGAGACCCTGGACGTCGACGGCGTGAAGGAGAAGTTCGGCCTGCCCCCGGAGCTGATCATCGACTTCCTGGCGCTGATGGGCGACAAGGTCGACAACATCCCCGGCGTGCCGGGCGTGGGCGAGAAGACCGCGCTGGGCCTGCTGCAGGGCATGCAGGGCGGGCTCGAGACCCTCTATGCCGACCTCGACGCGATCAAGGAGCTGGGCTTTCGCGGTGCCAAGACGCTGCCGAAGAAGCTCGAGGAGCACCGCGACCAGGCCTTCCTCTCGTACCGCCTGGCGACCATCAAGACCGACTGCGAGCTGCCGGTGGGGCTCGACGACCTGGACATCGCCCATCCCGACCGCGAGGCCCTGGTCGAGCTCTATCGCCGGCTGGAGTTCCGGGCCTGGCTCTCGGAGCTGCTGGAGGGCAAGGACGAGGGCGTCGATGACGCCGCCGGTGGCACGCCGGCCCCGGCCGAGGCCGAAGGGGGCGGCGGCAGTGCGGCCCGCGAGGACCACGTCATCCTCTCGCAGGCCGACCTCGACGCCTGGCTCGCGCGCCTCGAGGCCAGCGACACCTTCTGCTTCGACCTGGAGACCACCAGCCTCGACTATATGGAGGCCCGGGTGGTCGGCGTGGGGCTCGCGCTCGAGCCGGGCGAGGCGGCCTACATTCCGCTGGCCCACGACTACCTCGATGCCCCGGAGCAGCTCGACCGCGATGCCGTGCTCGAGGCGCTGCGCCCGCTTTGGGAGGACGCCAAGCGCACCAAGGTCGGCCAGAACCTCAAGTACGACATCTCGGTGCTGGCCAACGTCGGCATCCGGGTGGCCGGGCCGCTGGAGGACACCATGCTGGAGTCCTACGTGCTCGACTCCACGGCGACCCGCCACGACATGGATTCGCTGGCGCTGAAGTACCTGGGCGAGAAGACCGTCTCCTTCGAGGAGATCGCCGGCAAGGGGGCCAAGCAGCTCACCTTCAACCAGGTCGCCCTGGAGCAGGCCACGCCCTATGCCTGTGAGGACGTCGACATCACCCTGCGCCTGCACCGGCTGCTGCGCCCCCGGGTCGAGGCCGAGGGGCGGCTCGGCGAGGTGCTGGAGGCCATCGAGCTGCCGCTGATCCCGGTGCTCTCGCGCATGGAGCGTACCGGCGTGGCGCTGGACCCCGAGCGGCTGCACACCCAGAGCCAGGAGCTGGAGGCCCGCATCCGCGAGCTGGAGACCCGGGCCTATGATCTCGCCGGCCGCGAGTTCAACCTGGGCTCGCCCAAGCAGCTCGGCCAGATCCTCTTCGAGGAACAGAAGATCCCGGTGATCAAGAAGACCCCCAAGGGGGCGCCCTCCACCGCCGAGGCGGTGCTCGAGGAGCTGGCGCTGGACTACCCGCTGCCCAAGGTGATCATGGAGCATCGCGGGCTCGCCAAGCTGAAGTCCACCTACACCGACAAGCTCCCTCGGCTGGTCAACAAGGCCACCGGACGCCTGCATACCAGCTACCACCAGGCGGTCACGGCCACCGGCCGGCTGTCGTCGTCGGATCCCAACCTGCAGAACATCCCCATCCGCACCGAGGAGGGGCGCAGGATCCGTCAGGCCTTCATCGCCCGGCCCGGCTATCGCATCGTCGCCGCCGACTACTCCCAGATCGAGTTGCGCATCATGGCCCACCTCTCCGGCGACAAGGGGCTGCTCGAGGCCTTCGCCGAGGGCCGCGACATCCATGCCGCCACCGCCGCCGAGGTGTTCGGGGTGGCCCTCGACAAGGTGTCCGGCGACCAGCGCCGCAGCGCCAAGGCGATCAACTTCGGGCTGATCTACGGCATGAGCGCCTGGGGGCTCGGCCGTCAGCTGCACATCGAGCGCAACCAGGCCCAGACCTACATCGACCGTTACTTCGACCGCTACCCCGGCGTCGCCCGCTACATGGAGCGCATCCGTGCCCAGGCCGCCGAGGACGGCTACGTGGAGACGGTCTTCGGCCGCCGCCTCCACCTGCCGGAGATCCGCTCCCAGAACCGCGCCCGCCGCCAGGGCGCCGAGCGCACCGCCATCAACGCCCCCATGCAGGGCACCGCGGCGGACATCATCAAGCGGGCCATGATCGACGTGGATGCCTGGCTCTCGAGCGAGGCCTTCGATGCGGTGATGGTGATGCAGGTCCACGACGAACTGGTCTTCGAGGTGGCCGAGGAGCAGGTCGATGAGTTCATCGCGGAGGTGAAGACGCGCATGGAAGGGGCCGCGGCGCTCGACGTGGCGCTGACCGTCGAGGCCGAGTCGGGGGCCAACTGGGACGAGGCCCACTAGGCGAAGGGCGAGCTGCTACTGCGCTCGATAATCTGGCCGCCGGCGGTGCGCGCTCTCCTCATGTAGCAGGCTACATTCCGGGAGCTGTGCTCCGGCGGCGGCCAGCCTATATTCGCTCGTGACGCAGCTCCCACCTTCACCAACCATAGGGTTGAAAAAAAACGCCACCGCGGTTGCGGTGGCGTGTTCGTCTGAGGCTGGCCTGATGGCTTACCGCCAGCCGACTCGATCGAAGATGCGCACCGCTTCCGGGTTGTTCTCGCCCAGCACGCTGACGTTCAGGTCGTCCTTCTTGAAGTCGCCCCAGGCGGCGATGACGCCGTCGAGCTCCACGGAGTCCACAGCGGGGAACTCGTAGTTGCCGGTGGCAAAGAGGGCCTGGGCCTCGTCGGAGGCGAGGAACTCGAGGAAGCGCACCGCGTTTTCCGGATGGGGCGCGCCTTTCACCATGCCGGCACCGCCCACGTTGACGTGCGCGCCGCGATCTTCCTGGTTGGGGAAGACGATCTGGACCTTCTCGGCGGCCTCGCGGTCGGATTCGTTGTCGGAGTTGAGCAGGCGCACGTAGTAGTAGTGGTTGGCCACGGCGACGTTGCACTCACCGCTGGCGACGCCGAGGATCTGGTCGGTGTCGCCGCCCTCGGGGTCTCGCGCGAAGTTGTCGACCACGCCCTGGGCCCACGCCTCGGCCTCCTCCTCGCCGTGGTGGGCGATCATCGAGGCCAGCAAGGACTGGTTGTAGATGTTGTTGGAGGAGCGGATGCAGACCTCGCCTTTCAACGCCGGGTCGGCCAGGTTCTCGTAGCGGGTAATGGCGTCGGCGTCGACCTCGGTGGGGTCGATGAAGATCGCCCGGACGCGCTGGCTGAAGCCGAACCACTTGCCTTCCGGGTGGTGCATGTAGGCCGGCAGTCGCTCGTCGAGCACCGCCGACTCGACGCTGGCGAAGACGCCTTCCTGCTCGCCGCGCCACAGGCGGCCGGCGTCCACGGTGATCAGCACGTCGGCTGGCCCCGCCTCGCCCTCCAGCTTGAGACGCTGGATCAGCTGGTCGGAGTCGCCCTCCAGCACGTTGACCTCGATGCCGGTCTGCTCCGTGAAGGCCGCGTAGAGCGCCGCGTCGGAGTCATAGTGGCGTGCCGAGTAGATGTTGAGCTCCTCGGCGGCAGCGGCCTGGGAGGCCATGGCGGAGCCGGCCATCAGGGCGGCGAGGGGCAGGGCGATGCGACGGTTCAGTGGCATGGAGAGGCCTCGTGTGATCGTAGTGCGGTTTCAAATGATAATGCTTTGCATTAAACTTTCGCTATTGAAGCGCCTCCCGCATCCGCCGTCAAGGCCGGGGCTCGAGAGACCTGACCCAGATCAGGGTCGGCCATGCCTCGCGGGGCACCGGGGGGAATGCGAGCGATAGTACAACGCATTCAGGAGGCTTTCGCGTTACCATGCAATCCAGA
Organism: Halomonas aestuarii; assembly: GCF_001886615.1. NCBI lineage: Bacteria > Pseudomonadati > Pseudomonadota > Gammaproteobacteria > Oceanospirillales > Halomonadaceae > Halomonas > Halomonas aestuarii. Next base: position 1,358,468 of record NZ_CP018139.1, on the reverse strand, counting down.
CACTCTTCATCGGCAGTCGAGACCCCATGACCAGCCAACCGATCCTTTCCCCCGACGCGACGGCGGATGCGGCGCCCGTGCTCGCCATGCACCAGATCCGCCATGCCTACCAGCAGCACCTGGCCGTGGAGGACGTCTCCCTGGAGGTCAAGCCCGGGGAGATCGTTTGTCTGCTGGGCCCCTCTGGCTGCGGCAAGTCCACCCTGCTGCGGATCGCCGCAGGGCTCGAGCGTGTCCAGCAGGGGAGCGTGGCGCTGGGCGGCGAGTCGATGGGGAGCGGCCGCTCCCATGTCCCGCCGGAGAAGCGCAACGTCGGCCTCGCCTTCCAGGATTCGGCCCTGTTCCCGCACCTGTCGGTGCTCGACAACGTGGCCTTCGGTCTCGAGTCGCTGCCCGCGCAGCAGCGCCGTCGCCGGGCCTACGAACTGCTGGAGCTGCTGGGCATGGAGCGCTATGCGCGGGTCTTCCCGCACATGCTGTCGGGGGGGCAGCAGCAGCGGATCGCCCTGGCCCGGGCGCTGGCGCCAGCCCCGCAGCTGATGCTGCTCGACGAACCCTTCTCCAGCCTCGACGCCCGCCTGCGCGACCGCATCCGCGACGATACCCTGCACGTGCTGAAGAAGGTCGGCGCGGGCGTGCTGCTGGTGACCCATGATCCCGAGGAGGCCATGTTCATGGCCGATCGCATCGTGCTGATGCGCGAGGGACGGGTGGTCCAGGCCGGGACGCCGCTGGAGCTCTACTGCACTCCGGCCGACCCCTTCGTGGTCACCTTCTTCGGCGAGGTGAACGAACTCGAGGGACGGGTGGTGGACGGCAGGGTGGTGACCCCGGTGGGGGACGTCTCCGGCCAGGACCTGCCGGAGGGCAGTCGGGTGCGGGTGATGATCCGGCCCGAGGCCCTGCGGGTGGTGCCGCTGGACGAGCCTCCCGAGCACCACCACAGCCACATCATCATGGCCAAGCTGCTGGGCCGCACCAGCATGCTGCACATCTGTGCCCACACCCCCGACGGCGAGGAATCCCACCTGCACGCCCGCGCCCCGGGGGTCTTCCTGCCCCGGGAGGGCCAGCCGATCATGATCGGCCTGGATGCCTCCCAGGTGTTCGTCTTTCCCCTCGAGCCCTCAGCGGCTGCCGGGGCGGGAGCGGCGCATGGCGATGCTGAGCAGGACCACCGGGAGGATGCCTACTGCCACGATGGCCAGTGACGAGGTCGAGGCCTCGGCCAGGCGTTCGTCGGCGGCCAGGCTGTGGGCCCGGATGGCCAGGGTATCGAAGTTGAAGGGGCGCAGGATCACCGTGGCCGGCAGCTCCTTCATCACGTCCACGAAGACCAGGATGCCAGCGGCGATCAGGCTGCCGCGCATGATGGGAGTATGCACCTTGCGCAGGGTGCCGCTCGCCGTCTGCCCCAGCGTCCGTGAGGCCGCATCCATGCTCGGCGTCACCTTGCCGAGGCTCGCCTCGATGGCGTTGAAGGAGACGGCCAGGAAGCGCACCAGGTAGGCGTAGATCAGGATGAACGCCGATCCGCTGAGCAGCAGCCCCACGACGATCCCGAACTGCCCCTTCATGAGGTCGTTGATCTGGTGGTCCATCCACACGAAGGGGATCAGGATGCCCACCGCCACCACCGAGCCCGGCACCGCATAGCCCATGGCGGCGACGCGCGTGGCCACCCGGGTGACCCTGCCGGGGTTGAGCCTTGCCCCGTAGCTCAGCAGCAGGGCGAGACTCACGGCCACCACCGACGCGAGCGCCGCCAGCAGCAGGCTGTTGCCGGCGAACTCCAGGAAGGCGGCACCGAACAGCGAATCCCCACCCTGGAACGAGAGGTAGCCCAGCAGGGCGCAGGGGATCAAGAAGCCGAGCAGCACCGGGACCAGGCAGGCGAGGGTGGTGGCCCAGGCCCGCCAGCCGTGGAGCACGAACTCGGGGAGGTGCTGGTAGCGGCCCGTGGTGTGGAAGTAGCGCCGCTTGCCCCGGGACCAGCGCTCCAGCAGCACCAGGGCGATCACGAAGGCCAGCAGGCAGGCGGCGAGCTGGGCCGCGGCCACCTGTTCACCCATGCCGAACCAGGTGCGGTAGATGCCGGTGGTGAAGGTGTCGACGCCGAAGTACTGCACCGCCCCGAACTCGTTGAGGGTCTCCATCAACGCCAGCGACACCCCCCCGACGATGGCCGGGCGCGCCAGCGGCAGGGCCACGCTGGTGAACAGCCGCCAGGGGCCGCGTCCCAGGGTCCGCCCCACGTCCAGGACGCACACCGACTGCTCCAGGAAGGCCGCCCGGGCCAGCATGTAGACGTAGGGGTAGAGCACCAGGGTGATCAGGGTCGCCGCCCCCCACAGCGAGCGGATGTCCGGGAAGAAGTAGTCGCCGGCCGACCAGCCGAAGGTCTCGCGCAGCCAGGTCTGGAGCGGGCCGGCGAACTGCAGGAAGTCCGTGTAGGCATAGGCTATCACGTAAGTCGGCACCGCCAGCGGCAGCAGCAGCCCCCACTCGAAGAGCCGGCGTCCCGGAAAGCGGCACATCACCACCAGCCAGGCGGTGCCGGTGCCGATGACGAAGGTGCCGAGGCCCACCGTCACCACCAGGAAGAGGGTATTGCCCAGGTAGCGGGGCAGCACCGTGCTGCCCAGGTGCTGCCAGATGCCGTCGGTGGGCATGAACAGGTGCGCCAGCACCACGATGACCGGCAGCGCGACGATCAGGGCGATGCCGATGGTCAGCGCATTCCAGACGGTGAAGGGCATCGACAGGCGAGAGGGGGCACGCGCGCGGGAACTGGCCGGACTGGTCAACGAGGTCTCCTTCCGTGCCGGGGCGTTGGATGCAGGGATGCGAGATATTTGCGACTGAGAATTGTATCAGTTGGCCCGTGCCACTGCAGCCACTGCCGTCGTGACCTCCGTCAAGCACGACGCCCGCCGCTCGGGGAGCGGCGGGCGTCGTGGGCGTGCCTCGGGGGAGGGGTCAGTAGCCGATCAGCATCGACGGCAGGCCGGTCACCAGCACCGGGAAGAAGGCCATCAGCAGACAGGCCAGCACGATCAGCGCGCAGAACGGGATCACCGCCCGGTAGAGGTCGAGGGTCTCGACCCCCTTGGGGGCCACCCCCTTCAGGTAGAAGAGCGCATAGCCGAACGGCGGCGTGAGGAACGAGGTCTGCAGCACCACGGCGACCATTACCACGAACCACAGCACGTCGACGCCCATGCTGTCGATGATCGGCAGCATGATCGGGAAGCTCAGCAGGACGATGCCGGTCCAGTCCAGGAACATGCCCAGGATGAAGACCAGGAAGAACATCAGGATCAGCGCCCCGACGTTGCCGCCCGGCATGGCCATCACCACCTCGTGGATCACCTCCATGCCGCCGCCGATGGAGAAGACCCCGGTGAAGGCGGTGGCGCCGACCAGCACCAGCATCACCATGGTGGTGGTCTTGCTGGCCTCGATCAGGGTGTTGTAGCAGGTCGAGGCCTTGCGGTCACCGAAGATCAGGAACAGCAGGAAGGCGATGGTCACGCCGATGGCCGAGGCCTCGGTGGCGGTGGCGATGCCCGTGAACAGCGAGCCCAGCACCCCGAGGATCAGCGCCATGGGCGGCAGCACGTACTTGCCCAGCATGACCAGCAGCTCGCGGGTGCTGTTCTCCGCCTGCTCCTCCGCCGGCACCAGCGGGCCGTAGGAGGGCTTGATGTGGCAGATCACCAGCACGTAGAGGGCGTACATCACCCCGAGCATCAGGCCGGGCACCAGGGCGCCGGCGAACAGCGCCCCCACCGAGACCGGCGAGTAGCTGGCCATCAGGATGAGCATGATGCTCGGCGGGATCAGGATGCCCAGGCAGCCGCTGGCCATGATCACGCCCGTGCTGAGCTGCTTGTTGTAGCCGTACTTGAGCATCGGGACCAGGGCGATCATGCCCATCACCGCGATGGAGGCGCCGACGATGCCGGTGGTGGCGGCCAGCAGCACCGAGACGACCACCACCGTCAGCGCCAGGCCGCCGCGCAGGTTGGCGAGCAGCAGGCGCATCGTGTCGAACATCTTCTCGGTGACCCCCGAGTCGTTGAGGAAGCGGGCCATGAGGATGAACAGCGGGATCGCCACCAGGACATAGTTGTCCATGGCGTTGCCGTAGATGTTGTTGATGATGATGCCGAGCGTGTTGGCGCCGGGGCCGAGCCAGGCACCCAGAACGGCCATGCCGCCCAGCACGAAGGCCAGCGGATGGCCCATGAACAGGCCGATCAGCAGGCCGCTGAACATGAACAGGGTGAGCATTTCGGGGCTCATGCGGCCTCCTCCTCGCGCAGTTGCTGGATGGCACGGATGACGATGGCCACGGCCTGGAGCAGGAGCAGCACGGCGGTGATGACGATCACCGCCTTCACCGGGTAGACGGGGATGGCGACCATCCCGTAGGTGGTCTCGCCGCGGCTGAAGGAGCGTTCGAAGAAGCTCCAGCCCAGGGTGATCAGCATCCAGATGAAGGGCACGAAGAAGATCAGGTAGCCGATGATCTCGAGCGCCGCCTGCTTGCGACGCGAGATCAGGCGCTTGAGCACGTCGACCTCGACATGGGCATGGTGGCGCAGCCCGTAGGCGGCCATCAGCATGAAGTGGACGCCGAACAGCATCTTGGTGATGTCGAAGGCCCAGTCACTGGGCCGTCCGATGAAGAAGCGCATGCCGATGTCGTAGATCACGATCAGGGTGACCACGGCGATCAGCGGAGCGATCAGGCGACCGAACCCCTCGTTGAGGGCATCGATGGCCTTGGCAATGGCGTTCATGAGCGAGGCTCTCGTGAATCAGTGGGAACACGACGATCGGCCGGCCATCCCCAGAGGGCGATGGCCGGCCGGCAGGGCCTCCCGGGCGGGAGGCCAGGGTGAGGCCTTACATGCAGGCCTCGATCTCCTCCAGCGAGGGCAGGTCGTCGGTGACGCGGCTCATGTTGTAGGGCACCGAGACGTCGCGCCAGTTGGCGTAGTGCTCCAGGTAGCTGATCATGGAGTGGTAGACCTTGGCGTGCATCGGGTCCTCGCAGGCCCCCTGGACGATCACCTCGTTGGTGATGCGCTGGATCTCGGCGAGATCCTCCGCGGAGAGCTGGTTGATCTCGGTGCCGTCCTCCAGGAACTTCACCGTGCCCTCGGTGGACTCGCGCTCGGACCAGGCCAGGGACCACGCCATGGTGGCCTGTGCGGCGATCTTCAGCTTCTCCTGGGTCTCCTCGGAGAGGGCGTCCCAGGAATCCTTGTTGATCATCACGCCGAACACGCTGGCGGACTGGTGCCAGCCCGGCACGGACCAGTAGTCGGCCACCTCGGAGAACCCGGCCTTGTAGTCCACGCCGGGGGTGGAGAACTCGGCGCCGTCGACCACGCCGCGCTCGATGGCCTGGTAGATCTCGCCGCCGGCCAGGGTGACCTGGGAGCCGCCCAGCTTCTCGAGCACCCGGCCCTGGTCACGGCCGGAGAGGCGCAGGCGCTTGCCCTCGAGGTCGGCGAGGCTCTCGATCGGCGTGCCGCCGCGGAAACCGGACTCGTTGTTGGTGATGCCGTAGGGCAGGTAGACCATGTTGTAGTCGCCGTAGACCTCCTGGTAGAGCTCGAAGCCGCCCCACTCGTTGATCCAGTTCAGGTAGTCCACGCCGTTGAACAGGCTGGTGGTGGTGGCCAGCGGCGAGAAGGCCGGGCTGTAGCCGGCCCAGTAGCCGGGCCAGTCGCCGGCGGCCTGGATGCTGCCGGTCTGGGTGGCGTCGAACACCTCGGTGCCGGGCATCAGGGTGCCGCCGGCGCGGAAGTTGATCTTCACCTCGTCACCGGCGAGCGTGTTGACCAGCTCGGCCCAGTGGCGGTCGATCTGGATCAGGTCCAGGTTGTCCGGCCAGGTGGTGGTCATGGTCCACTGTTCCTGGGCCTGGGCGGTGGAACTCATGGCGGCGATGGCGACGCCGGCCGCCAGCCCGGTGAGGGCAAACCTTGTCATCTTCTTCATGGAGGTGCTCCCTATGGGTTGTTCTGTTGTTGGAGAAGTCGATGGGTGAACGGCCGTCGGGTGCCGGTGCGGGATCCTTTCGGGCTCCCGGGCACCGGCCTGACCGGCCGGGCAACTCGGCAACAGGAATCAAGCTAGCATGGGCCGGCGGCAATGTTCGACCGGGAGCGTTGCCGCGCCGAGGGTCCGGACCGGTGGCGATAGAACGCCGTTCTCATGAGTATAATGTCATATAGATCAGCATCTTGAAACGATCGTATGAGGGTAGTGTTGCAGTCCCGAAATGGCCGCCATCGTTGAAAAGGCCGGCCGTTCTTAGACCAAAGTTGAGCCTCTGACGGAGCCCCGGATGACCTCCAGCCGCCTCGCCCCCCTGCAGGAAACCCGCCGCCGGCTCGCCCGCTGCCGCTGGCGCGGCCTGGTATGGCTGACCGGCGAGGCCGAGGCCTGCCGCCGGGAGGCCCTGGCCCTGTGGCGGGAGGAGGCCTGGCAAGCGCCGCTGTGGATCGCCGCCGAGCCGCCCGATGGCCTCGAGGCCTCGGCCTGGCTGCCGGCGGCGAAGGCCCGCACGCGGCTGGGGGGCGAGCAGGACCTGGTGGTCGTCGATGCCGTATCGGCAGCGAGCGGCTTCGACCCCGAGGCCTTCGGGGCGCTGGTCGGCACGCTGCGGGCCGGCGGCCTGCTGGCGCTGATGACTCCTTACGACTGGGGACATCGCCCCGATGCCGACTATCGCCGCCTGGCCGACCACCCCTGGCGGGCGGAACAGCTCACCGCCCGCTACCTGGCGCGCCTCGCCCGGCTGCTGCACCGCGATGCGCGCGTGATCCGCTGGACGGCGGGCGAGGTGCCGTGCCTGCCTGACCTGCCCGTGGCCTCATCAGACCAGGCCCTGCCCGCCGCCCCGCCACCGCCCGGCGACGAGGCCTGCCTGACCCTTGACCAGGCCGAGGCGGTGTCGCGGCTGACCCGGCTGCGCCGTCGCCGCCCGCTGGTGCTGACCGCCGATCGTGGCCGCGGCAAGACGGCGGCGCTGGGCATCGCCTGCGCCCGGCTGCTGGCGTCGGGAGAGGCCGAGATCCTGGTCACGGCCCCGCGCCCGGCGGCGGTGGCCGGGCTCTTCGAGCGCCTGGCGGCGCTCTGCCCCGAGGGCGTCCGGCGGGGCAATGCCTTCGAGACGGCCGAGGGTCGGGTGCGCTTCCTGGCCCCCGACGAGCTGGCAAACCTGGCCGAACGTGGCGAGGTCGGCGGCCCCGGCCGGCTGCTGCTGGTGGACGAGGCGGCGGCGATCCCCGCCCCCCTGCTGGGGGACTGGCTCGATGCCTTCCCGCGCATCGCCTTCGCCACCACCGTGCATGGCTACGAGGGGTCGGGGCGCGGCTTCGCGCTGCGCTTCCGTGAACGGCTCGAGCGGCAGACACCCGACTGGCGAGAGTGCCACCTGGCCGAGCCGATCCGCTGGGCCCGGGGCGATCCTCTGGAGGCGCTCACCGCGAGCCTGCTGCTGCTGGATGCCGAGCCGGCGACACCCTCGTCCTCCGCCGGGGTGCCCACCCGTCGCCGCCTGGACCGCGATGCCCTGGCGATCGACGAGCCACGGCTGCGGGCACTGTTCGGCCTGCTGGTGCAGGCCCACTACCGCACTACGCCCGCCGACCTGCGTCGGCTGCTGGACGGGCCGGGGGTCGGCATCGCGACCCTCGAGGCGGGGGGGCATCTGCAGGGCGTGGCGGTGAGCGGCGACGAGGGCGGCTTTCCGGCCGACCTCGCCGAGCGGGTGGCGCGGGGCGAGCGTCGCCCCCGCGGCCACCTGCTCGCCCAGTCGCTCGCCGCCCATGCCGGGGAGCGCGAGGCGCTGACCGCGCGCCTGCGGCGGGTGCTGCGTATCGCCGTGCCCGCCGATTGTCGCCGCCACGGGCTGGGGCATTGCCTGCTCGCGGCCGAGGTCGAACAGGCCCGCCACGAGGGGGTCGACCTGCTGGGCGCGAGCTTCGGTGCCGAGCCGGGTCTGCTGGCCTTCTGGCAGTCGACCGGGTTCCGGGCCGTCCGCCTGGGGCTGACGCGGGAGACCGCCACCGGGGAGCACGCGCTGATGGTGGTGCGGCCCACCAGCTCGGCGGGGGAGGCCCTCGCCGAGCGCTTGCGGACGCGCTTCCAGCGCCAGCTCCCCGGCCTGCTGGCCTTCGAGCTGGCCGAGCTGGCGCCGGCGGTGGTGCTGGCCCTGCTCGCCGAGGGGCCGGCGGCCCCCCTCGACGAGGCGGACCGTCGCGATCTCGCCGATGTGGCCTTCTGCCATCGTGAGCCGGCCCTGGCCCGCCCGGCGATCCAGGCGCTGGTCAGGTACCGTGCGGCAGGTGGGGTGAGCGGGCGGGATGAGGGGCTGGCGCTGCTGGCGGCCTGGGCCTTCCAGGGGCGTGGGGCGACCTGGCTGGCGCTGCGCCTGGGGGTGTCGGGCAGGAAGGGCGTCCAGGCCGGGTTGCGAGCGATCGTGGCGCGACTCCTCGCCCGTGGTGACGGGCTTTCCCCCGGCGAGGCCGGCCGGTAGAGTGCCGGGATCAAACGCGAGACAGAGCCCCCATGAACGCACATCTCGAACAGCTCTCCCCCCGGCCCCTGTGGCGCCATTTCCGCACCCTCTGCAACACGCCCCGCCCCTCCGGGCACGAGGCCGCCCTGGTGGCGACCCTGGAGCGATGGGCCGACGGCCAGGGCCTGGCCCATGACCGCGACGCCTTCGGCAACCTGCGGCTCCGCAAGCCCGCCACGCCGGGCCACGAGCAGGCGCCCGGGGTGATCCTGCAGGGCCACCTGGACATGGTGGCCCAGGCCAACGCCGACCATCCCCACGACTTCACCCGCGATCCCATCGAGACCCGGGTGGGTGACGACGGCTGGCTGCACGCCCGCCACACCACCCTCGGCGCGGACAACGGCCTCGGCGTGGCGGCGGCGCTGGCGATACTCGAGGACGACGCCCTGGTCCACGGTCCGCTGGAGGCGCTCTTCACCCTGGAGGAGGAGTCCTCCATGGGCGGCGCCCTCCACCTGGCCGAGGGCTGGCTGGAGGGGCGCGTGCTGCTCAACCTGGACTCCGAGGATCGCGGCCAGGTCTACATCGGCTGTGCCGGCGGGGCCGACGTCAACGTGGACGCCCAGCTGCCCACCGCGCCGCCGGCGACCGGGGAGCAGGCGCTGACGCTGTCGCTCACGGGGCTCTCCGGCGGCCACTCCGGCATCGACATCCACAAGGGGCGAGGCAATGCCAACCGGCTGCTGGTGAGGGTGCTGCGCGCCCTGGAGCCCCTCGGGGCGCGACTGGTCGACTACCATGGCGGCACCCTGCGCAATGCCCTGCCGCGGGAGGCCTTCGCCACCCTGCTCCTGCCGGATGACGTCCTGGAGCAGGCCTGGGCACGGGTGGCGTCGCTGGAAACCGAGCTGCGCACCGAGCTGGCCGGCGTCGACGAGGGACTCTCCCTGGCCCTGGAGCCCCGGGAAGAGGCACCGGCGGAGGCCCTGACGGTCCAGGCCAGCCAGCGGCTGGTCCGCGCCCTGCACGCGGCGCCCTACGGCGTCGAGAGGATGAGCGTCGAGGTGCCCGGCGTGGTGGAGACCTCCAACAACCTGGGGGTGGTCAGCCTGGAGGTGGGCCGCTTCCACCTCTGTGCCCTGGTGCGCTCGCTGCGTGACAGCGCCACGGCGGACATCGCCGACCGCTTCCGGGCGCTGTTCGAGCTGATCGGGGCCGAGACCCGGGTCGAGAACGCCTACCCGGGGTGGACGCCGAACCCGGACAGCCCCCTGCTGGCGCGCTTCCGTCGCCTGCATCAGGAGCGGCTGGGGAGCGACCCGGAGGTGAAGGTGATCCATGCCGGCCTGGAGTGCGGCATCCTGGGCGGCAAGTATCCGCAACTGGACATGATCTCCTTCGGGCCGCTGATCCGCGGCGCCCATTCGCCGGACGAGCGGGTGGAGCTGGACTCGGTGGAGGAGTTCTGGACGCTGCTGCGCGCACTGGTGGAGGATCTGGCCACCGAATAAGGTGAGGACCTGGTCACCGATCAAGCGGAGGACCTGGCCGGGGACGCCTCGCCGCTCGGCGAGGCGTCCCGATGGCAGTGCGCCGCCGCCACCGCACCGGGCGGCGGCGGCAAGGGATCAGTGGTTGACCTGGATCCTGACCACGGGATAGCCATCCACCGTGACCAGCGGGATGTCGCTGCTATGGCGGCGGTCGTCGCGATGACGCGATCGACGGTCGTAATCCCGGCCGTAATAGTGATGCTCCACCACCCGGCGATGGGCCTTGTGGTGACGCTTGTGATGATGCTTCCTGTGGTGCTTGCCACGATCATGGTGCCGGTCGTGGGCGTAGTCGTGCGACGAAGCGCCGTGGTGGCGGTCGCGGTCGGCCATGGCCGGCACGCTCATCGCCAGGGTCAGGACCGCGATCGAGGCGGCGATCAGGAGTCGTTTCATGGGGGTTCTCTCTCAGACGTGACGTGGATGACGCGTGATGTGGCGGTGTCCCGGTGCACCCCTCGTGTTCCCTGACCCGAAGTATAAACAGCGCTCGACGGTACTCGAACACTGTTCGCTGATATGTCAGGCTTTTCCCGATTCTCTCCACATTCGAGGCTGCCATGAACGAACTGCTGCAGGGGGCCGCTCCGGCCTGGGTGTCGTGGGGGCTGGCGGGGCTGCTGGCGGTGGTGGTGGCCATGGCGCTGCGCTGGCGGCAGCGGCTGGCGACCGCCGAGGCACGACGGCACGCCCTGGAACAGGAGCGCCCCGATCTCGAGGCCGCCGTGCGCCGGCTGGAGCAGGAGCTCTCCCAGAGCGACGCCCAGCTGGACGCCAGCCGCGAGCGCCTGGCGGCCCTCGAGACTGAGCTCGCCGGGACGCGCGACCGGCTGGCCGAGCAGCGTGAGCGGTCCGCCCGGCTGGAGACCGAGCGCGAGCAGATGGCGCTGCGTCATCGCGAGCAGCTGGCCCTGCTGGAGGAGGCCCGGGAGCGGCTCAAGGAGGAGTTCCGCCAGCTGGCCGGTCGCATCTTCGAGGAGCGTCAGCAGGCCTTCTCGGCGCAGAGCCGCGACGGCCTCGAGGCGACGCTGCGCCCGTTCCGCGAGCAGGTCGACCAGTTCCGCCGACGGGTCGAGGAGCTCCACGGCCAGCAGAGCCGGGACAGCGGCTCCCTCAAGGCCCAGCTCGAGCAGCTCGCCGGGCTCAACGCGCGCCTCGGCGAGGAGGCCGCGGGCCTCGCCCGGGCGCTCAAGGGGGACCAGAAGGCCCAGGGCCACTGGGGAGAGCTGATGCTGGAGACGGTGCTCGAGCGCAGCGGCCTGCGCCGGGACATCGAGTACCGCCGCGAGGTCTCCCTCCAGGGCGAGCAGGGGCGCCAGCGTCCCGATGCGGTGATCTACCTGCCCGACGACCGTCACCTGATCGTCGATGCCAAGGTGTCGCTGGTCGCCTGGACCCGGGTGGTCAACGCCGAGGAGGAGGGCGAGCGCGAGGCGGCCATGAAGGCTCACCTGCAGTCGCTGCGCAGCCATGTGGCCGGCCTCGCGGGCAAGGACTACCCGGCCCTGCCGGGGCTCCACTCGCCGGACTTCGTGTTCCTCTTCGTGCCGGTGGAGCCGGCCTTCGCCGCGGCCTTCGAGCGCGACCCCACGCTCTTTCAGGAGGCCTTCGACCGCCAGGTGGTGGTGGTCACCCCGACCACCCTGCTGGCGAGCCTGCGTACCGTGGCGGGCCTGTGGAGCCTGGAGCGACAGAACGAGAACGCGCGCCTCATCGGCGACCGGGCCGAGAAGCTGCTGGCCAAGTTCGGTGGCTTCGTCGAGAGCCTCGAGGACGTGGGGCGTCACCTGGAGCGGGCGAGCGACAGCCATCGCCGGGCCATGGGTCGGCTCTCCAGCGGCCAGGGCAGCCTGGTGGCCCAGGCCACTGAGCTGCAGCGGCTGGGGGTGCGCATGAAGAAGCCGCTGCCGACGGAGCTGGTGCGGGCCGCCGGCGGCGACGAAGCAACAGGCGACGACGCGGCAGGCGAAGGGGTGAAAGACAGGGAGGAGCCGGCGTCGGGGCGCGGCTGAGGCCGCCCAGCGTCAGGGCCCCACACGACGACGCCGCCCGTAGGCGGCGTCGTGCGTGCAGGCTCCCCGGCGATGCCGGGGGCGATCAGCCGAGGTAGGCGCCCAGCATCCACACGGTCTTTTCCTGTTCGCGGATGTAGTCGCCGGCCTGGGCGGCGGTGCCCTCGTCGTCGGCGTCGGAGGCCAGGGAGAGCAGCTCGCGCTGCAGCTCGATCAGGGTCTGGTAGCCCACGAGCACGCCGCGCACGCAGGCCTCGCCGTCATGCACGTCCTTGTCCTCCTCGATGCGGGAGAGCTTCACGTAGTCGCTGTAGGCATGCACCGGGGTGTGGCCCAGGGTCAGGATGCGCTCGGCGACCTCGTCGACCTTGACCAGCAGGTCGGTGTAGAACTCCTCGAACTTCTCGTGGAGCTGGAAGAACTGCCGCCCCTTCACGTTCCAGTGATAGCCGCGCACGTTCATGTAGAGGATCTGGTAGTTGGCCAGCAGCTCGTTGAGCTTCTCGGCCAGCTGGCTGGCGCTGGCCTCGTGCAGGCCGATGGTGTTGGTATCGCTCATGCAATGCCTCCTTGATCGCGGTCTGCTCATGATACGGCGGCCCGGTGGACGCGGCTAAGCCAATTTTCTCCATGGCCACCATAGCCAGTGTCGATGTCCTGCGGGCGCCAGAGGCGAAGTTCAAGGCCGGCCGCCGGCCGCGGCGAGCCAGCATCGCACCAGGCTCTCGGTGCGATCGGCCAGCAGGTCGGCGCAGCGCGCCAGGGCCTCGTCGAGGGCCATGGGACCGTCGGCCAGGGCGAAGGCCGCGGTGACCCCCTCGTCGAAGGCGGCCTGCCAGCCCGGCGCCAGGCGTCCGGCCAGGATGACCACCGGCACGCCGTGCCGGCGCGCGGCCCGTGACACCCCGACCGGCGTCTTGCCGGACAGGCTCTGGCCGTCGAGCTGGCCCTCGCCGGTGATCACCAGGTCGGCGTCCGCCATCAGCGTCTCGACCTCGGCCTGGGCCATCACCAGCTCGATGCCGGGGCGCAGCCCGGCGCCCAGGAAGGCCCGGGCAGCGAAGCCCATGCCGCCCGCGGCCCCCGCCCCCGGCAGCTCGCGATGATCCTCGCCCAGCGCCTCGGCGGTGACATCGGCCAGGCGAGCCAGCGCCACGTCCAGGCGGTCGACATCCTCCGGCGTGGCGCCCTTCTGGGGGCCGAAGACCGCGCTGGCGCCGCGCTCGCCCAGCAGCGGGTTATCAACGTCCACGGCGGCCTCGACCCGCAGCCCCGCCAGGCGCGGGTCGAGGCCGGACAGGTCGAGCTCGGCAAGCCCGGCCAGGGCGGCGCCGCCCTGGGCCAGCTCGCGGCCCTCGGCGTCGCGCAGCCGGGCCCCCAGGGCGGCCAGCATCCCCGCCCCGCCATCGTTGGTGGCGCTGCCCCCGAGGGTCAGCAGCAGGTGCTCGGCCCCGGCGTCCAGCGCCTCGCGGATCAGCTCGCCGACGCCCAGGGTGGTGCTGTGCAGGGCGGTGCGCTCATTGGGCGTGAGCTGCTGCAGGCCGCTGGCCTCGGCCAGTTCCACGTAGGCGGTGCGGCTCCTGGCGTGCCAGCCCCAGTCGGCCCGGGTCGGGCGTCCCAGGGCGTCGTGGACGCGGGCAGTGCGGCGCTCGGCGCCGGTGGCGGCCAGCAGGGCATCGAGGCTGCCCTCGCCGCCGTCGGCCAGCGGGCATTCCCGGAGTTCCAGGCTGCCGCCGGCGCGACGGGCCCCGCGGGCGATGGCCCGGGCGGCATCGGCCGCGGGCAGGGCATCCTTGAAGCTGTCCGGGCAGATCAGGATCTTCATGGCCTGTCTCGTCGTGTGGAAGGGGTTTCCAGCTTAGCGGCCGCGAGGCCCGGACAGAACCCCGGCGCTTCATCACCGTCGGCTTCCGGCCTAGAATGACGGTAACCGCTGATGGAGATTGCCCCATGCGAGCATGGCTGCTGTTGTTGCTGACCGGGGGGCTGACGGGGGTGCTGGCCGGTTGCCAGGTGACGCCGACGACGTTGCCCGTGGCCGAGCCCGCCCCGTCCGCCGAATGCCGCTGGTCCGCCGGGCCGGGCGACAGCCTGGACCGGGTGGTCACCGCCCTGGAGGCGGAAGGCTTCCTGGTGCGCCACACCGATGTCCCGCTGGGGCTGGTCAGTGCCGAGCGCGCCAGGACCACTATCTACCACGACAACGGCGTCGATCGCCTGCCGCACTTCGGCGGCTTCGTGCTGGGGGGCAGCGGCGGTCATGTGTCCTCCGGTGTGATGATCGGGCTCGGCACGGGCTTCGGGGTGGGCGTCGACGAGGCTACCCGGGTCGAGCGGGTCTCGGTGATGCTCGACCAGGGGCAGCTGCAGGTGGCCCGTGACATTCGCATGATCGACTGGCGGGGTGACCTGCGCGAGTCGCGCAGCGCCAGCGACGCCGGCTTCTGCCGAGACCTCCGCCACGCCATCGAGGCCGTACCGACAGGGGAGGCCCCATGAAGCGCTCGATCCTGATCCTGCTGCTGGCCGGGTGGCTTGCCGGCTGCGCCACGCCGGCCCCGCCGCAGCCTCACGAGCTGCAACTGGCCGCGTCTCCCGGGGAGACGCTGCGCAAGGCCATGCACCTGCTGATGGAGCGCGGGTACGTGATCCGTCATGCCGATGGCGAACTGGGGCGGCTGGATGCCGTGCTGGCCCGGATGCCGGGCTATGCCGTCTCCCTGCGGGTGACGGGCCAGGGTGACGACAGCCGGGTCGCCTTCATCGCCACGCGGGGCGGGCGGGCATTGCCGCCCACCGTGCTGGACCCCCTGCTGACCGACCTCCAGTCACGCCTGGGGCTACTCCCCTGACGCCAGGTCCAGTCCCTCCAGCACGGCCAGCACCGTGTCACGCATGTCGGCGAGGCCGTCCGGGTCGTAGGGCTCGGCCCTGCCGTGGCCCCAGACCGGCGCCGGCCAGGCGGCATCCTCGCGGCGGCGCACGATGACATGCACGTGCAGCTGGGCGACCACGTTGCCCAGGCTGGCGATGTTGAGCTTGTCGCCCTCCATGACCTCGAGCAGGGCCCTGCCCACCTCCGTGGCCTCCCGCCACAGCTGCTGCTGGGCCGAGGCCTCGAGCTCGAACACCTCGCTGATCGCCTGGCGACGGGGCACCAGCACCAGCCAGGGAAAGCGCGCATCATCCATCAGCCGCAGCTGACACAGCGGTAGCTCGGTGACCGGGTAGGTGTCCGCCACCAGGCGGCCATCGGGCTCGAAATCCTGCATCGCGCGTCTCCTTTCGGCATTGGGGTCCCTGTCCAGCCCATCATGGCACAGCCCTGCGGGGAGCGGACAGATTCCCCCGGTGGGGCGAGGTCGGTATGCTGGGCGCCCTTCGCTCACCACTCACGGATGCCGCATGACCTTGCTCGAGGCACTCGCCCTGCTGACCATCGGGACCCTGGCCGGCTTCATCAACGTGCTCTCCGCCGGGGGGTCGATGTTGACGCTGCCGCTGCTGATGTTCCTGGGACTGCCGCCCCAGGCCGCCAACGGCACCAACCGGGTCTCCATTGCCCTGCAGAGCATCTCGGCGGTGACCAGCTTCTTCCGTGCCGGCGCCCGTCACGTGGGCCTCTCGCTGCGGCTGTCGGTGCCGGCGGTGGTCGGTTCGCTTCTGGGGGCCTGGCTGGCCCTGCAGACCGGCGATGCGCTGTTCGAGGCGATCCTGATCACGGTGATGGCGTGCTCGGCGGTGCTGATGCTTCTGCCCCAGCCGCGCCTGGATACCCGCCCGTTGACCCCGGAGCGCCTCACCCCCGCGGTCTATCTGGCGATGTTCGCCATCGGCCTCTACGGCGGGTTCATCCAGGTCGGGGTGGGCGTCCTGTTCATCGTGGTGCTCTATCGCATGCTGAAGATCGACCTCGCCCAGGTGAACGTCTTCAAGGTGCTGATTGTGCTGATCTATACCCTGCCGGCCCTGGCGATCTTCCTGGTCAATGACCAGGTGCGCTGGAGCTATGGCCTGGTGCTGGCGGGGGGCAGCATGCTGGGGGCCTGGCTGGCGGTGAAGGTCAACATGAGCCCGCGCGGGGCCTTCGTCGTCAAGTGGCTGACCGTCGCGGTCATCGCCGCGATCATCCTGCGGCTGCTGCTGGGCTAGGGGCGTCGACTCAGTCGGCCTGTCGCTGTGGCCATCACGTGCTAAATTAAGGATGTAGCATCCCCTTACTGCATATCCGAAAGGACGAGGAGGCGAGCATGAAAAGGACACTTGCACTGGTGCTGGTCGCGCTGTTCACCCTGTCGCTGCTCGGTGGCTGCAATACCATGCGTGGCGCCGGAGAGGACATCGAGCAGGGTGGTCAGGCGGTGCAGGACGCCGCCAGTTGATGCCCGGGGCATGATCGAAGCCCCCTCCCACGTGGCGCCGGAGTCCCGCTCCGGCGTGTGACGATACCGGCAGGGTCGGGCAGTCGACGCCTGTCGCTCTGCCCCTCCATTCCCCGTCTCTACCCGTTCAGGGATCCTCGTGCCTGGCCTGGGTGAGGCGCTCCTCCTCCTCGGCCTGCTTGCGCAGCTTCTTGCGCAGGGCGGCCTTCTCGAAACGCAGCTTCTGCACGCGGGTGTCCAGCCTGAGCGGCGGCACCCTGGCCGGCTTGCCGTGGTCGTCCACGGCGACCATGGTCAGGTAGCAGCTGTTGGTGTGGCGGATCATCTTCTGGCGGATATCCTCGGCGACCACCTTGATGCCGATCTCCATGGAGGAGCTTCCCACGTGGTTGACGCTGGCCAGGAAGGTGACCAGTTCACCGACATGGATCGGCTGCTTGAACAGCACCTGGTCGACCGACAGCGTCACCACGTAATGACCGGCATAGCGGCTGGCGCAGGCATAGGCCACCTCGTCGAGTTTCTTGAGGATGGCGCCGCCATGCACCTTGCCGCTGAAGTTGGCCATGTCCGGGGTCATCAGCACGGTCATCGAGAGCTCGTGCTGGCCCGTCAGGGTCTGGTCGTCCATCGAAGTGTCCCCATGAAGGTTTTCCACAGCATAACGCCTTGCTCCCGCAAAGGGGGAGCAAGGCGTTGTCGGGCGGGTATCGGTTCGTGCCGCTGTCAGAACCAGGTCAGGCCGACGGCGATGATGATGCCGGTGATGAGCAGCTGGATCAGGCAGAAGCCCATGATGTCCTTGGCCTTGAGGCCGGCGATCCCGAGGACCGGCAGGGCCCAGAAGGGTTGCAGCAGGTTGGTCCAGGCGTCGCCCCAGGCCACGGCCATGGCCACTCGGGGGATGTCCACGCCCAGGGCTTGGGCGGCCGGCAGCATCACCGGGGCCTGCACGGCCCACTGGCCGCCACCGGAGGGCACGAAGATGTTGACGACGCCGGCACTGATGAAGGACCAGAAGGGCAGGGTGGTCTCGGTGGCGAAGGAGATCAGCGCACCGGACAGGGTCTCGGCGAGCCCGGACTGCACCATGATCGCCATGATCCCCGCGTAGAAGGGGAACTGGATCACGATCCCGGCGCCGCCCTTGATGGCCTCCTGCAGGCTGTTGAGCAGGCTCTGGGGCGTGCGATGCAGCACGATGGCCAGGAACAGGAACAGGAAGTTCACCACGTTCAGGTTCAGGCCGCCGCCGCGAAGCACGAAGTGGTCGAACAGGAACAGCAGGCCGGGGATGCCGACCAGCCAGGCCAGCGTCATGCTGTTCTCGAGGCGCTCCGCCGGGCGGGTGATGCGCGGCCGTTGCGTCTCGGTCTCGCCGAGCAGCTTGGAATCGATGTAGACGCTGTCCTTCTCGTCCGGAAGCATCATCCGGTTGACCAGGGGCACCGCCACGAACAGGCAGAGCACGATGGCGATGTTGAACAGCGAGAAGACGGTCTCGCCGGTGCCGATCACGCCGATCTGCTCGACGGTGAAATGGCCCTCGGTGGCGATGGTCAGCGGGATCGAGCCGGCGAGCCCGCCGTGCCAGACGACGAAACCGGAGTAGGCGCTCGCCACCAGCAGGCGATAGTCCACCTTCACCTGGCGGGCCAGCTCCTTGGCGAACAGGGCGCCGACCACCAGGCCGAAGCCCCAGTTGATCCAGCTGGCGGCCAGCGAGACCAGGGTCACGAGCAGGATGGCGGCGCCGGCATTGTTGGCCAGGCCGGCCAGCTTCTGCAGCAGACGGCTGACGGGGGGGGAGCTGGCCAGCATGAAGCCGGTCACCAGCACCAGCAGCATCTGCATCGAGAAGGTCAGCAGGTTCCAGAAGCCGTCCCCCCAGAACCGCAGCACGGCCAGCGGGGTCTGTCGCTCCACGGCAATGGCCGCGGCGGCGGCGATGACCGTCAGCAGCAGCACGAAGATGTAGGGGTCGGGCAGGTACTTCTCGACCAGCCTGACGGCCGGTCTCGATAGGGCCTTGAGCATGGGGGTTCCCTTCTTCTGTTGTCAGTTGTCGATTGTCGATGTTGGCGTGCCTCAGAGAAAGTAGCGCAACCTCAGAGGGTTGCGCTACCCGGGACGGGGCTCCTCGTCAACGGAGACCTTCGCGTCCCGGTGGCGCCAGCGGGTGCGGCGGTGGTGCCGGTAGTAGGCCGCGAGCACCCCCGAGCGCACCACGGCGAAGGCCAGGAAGGCCAGCCACAGGCCGTGGTTGCCCAGTGGCGTGGTCAGCCACCAGAGCGGCAGGTAGACCACGAGCCCCGCATAGATGCTGTTGCGCATCTCGCGGATCGCGGTGGCCCCGATGAAGACGCCGTCGAGCAGGTAGCTCCACACGGCCACCAGCGGCATGACGACCATCCAGGGCAGGTAGTCGCCGGCGGTGGCGCGCACCTCTGGCAGGCCGGTCAGTGCCGCGATCAGCCAGTCGCCGCCCAGGGCGAAGGCCAGCGAGGCCCCTGCCGCCGTGACCAGCGAGAAGCGAGCGGCGTCGGCGACGACCTGTCCGAACTCGTCGAAGCGCCGCCGGCCCACGGCGCGGCCGGCCAGTGCCTCGGCGGCATGGGCGAAGCCGTCCAGGGCGTAGCTGGTCAGCATGATGAACTGCAGCAGCACGGCGTTGGCCGCCAGCACCGTGTCGCCCTGGGCGGCGCCGCGGGACGTGAAGAAGGCCATGGCGAACAGCAGGCCCAGGGTGCGCACGAAGAGGTTGGCGTTGACCCGGAAGAGCTCGCCGTAGGCGGCGAGCCGGAGCAGCCGCTGGCGCAGGAAGCATCCCGACAGCACCCTGAGCTGGCGCGACACCAGCCAGAGGCCGAAGGCCAGCGCCGTGTAGTCGGCGAGCACCGTGGCCCAGGCGACGCCATCGCTGGTCATGCCCAGCCCCACCACGAACAGCAGGTCGAGGGCGATGTTGACGCCGTTGGTCAGCACCAGGATGGCCAGGGTCACCCGCGAGTTCTGCTGGCCGAGAAACCAGCCGAGGATCGCATAGTTGGCCAGCACCGCCGGGGCCGAGAGCAGGCGGATGCGGGCGTACTCCGCGGCCAGTTCCGTGGCCACCTCGCTGCCGTCGAGCAGCCACAGCCCCAGATCCACCAGCGGGCCGCCGGCCAGTATCAACCCCAGGCCGATGACCATGGCGAGCAGCAGCGACTGGCCGAGCAGGTTGCGCACCTCGCCATCGGCCTCGCGTCCCACCGCCTGGGAGGTGAGGCCGGTGGTGCCCATTCGCAGGAAGCCGAAGCCCCAGAAGAGGAAGCTGAAGAGCGTCGCCCCCAGGGTCACCCCGGCGAGGTAGCGCGAGTCCGGAAGGTGGCCGACCACGGCGGTATCCACCAGCCCGAGCAGCGGGACGGTGATGTTCGACACGATGATCGGCCAGGCCAGCGAGAGGATGCGCGATCGCGTGTCGGCAGGCGGGCGGGTCATGGGGGCGTCACGGCGGTCCGGTGGCGGAAAGGCCGGGCAGGGTGGCGCGTTTCGCCCCGTAACGCAACGGCCCCGCCGATGGGCGGGGCCGTCGAGGAGGGTGCGTCAGGCCCTAGAAGCGGTAGCCCAGGCTCGCGGAGAAGAGGTCGATCTCGAAGTCCTCGCCGCTGTCGCTGATGTCGTAACGCTCGTACTCGCCACGGATCATGACCTGCTGGATCTCGTACTCGGCGCCGATGCCATAGAAGGGATCGGTGCCGTCTTCACCTGCCGCGCCATCGTAGATCACCTCGCCATTCAACCGGGCCGTGCCCGAGACATCCCCGTCCCAGGCGATCATGCCCAGCTTGCCATGCACGCTCAGGCCGCCCTGGATCGGCAGCTTGCCGACCAGGGCAAGACCCACCCCATCGAGGCCTCCTTCGAGGTCTGCCGTGGCCGTATCGGTGCCGTTCGTGAAGGTGGCGTCGGCGGAGAAGTCCCCGAAGTCCAGATAGCTGGCCTCCATGGCAAAGTTGGGGGTGAACCGGTAGCCGGCAAACAGCTTGTAGGCGGTATCGCTGTCGTCGGTGTCGAGCCCAAGCTCCTCCAACTCGTTGAGGGTGTCGCTGTCCAGGCTGGCATGGCCGATCGCGCCACCCAGGTAGGGGCCCTCGATAGGCGTGTACTGGTAGCTCTGGGCAAAGGCCGGGCTGGCGACCAGGGAGGCCAGGGCGGCGGTGGCGATCAGGCGTTTCATCATGCGCTCCTTTGCATGGTGGGGCAGGCCCCCTCGGCTTGGGCATCCCCGGAAAGCGGACTACCCTGATGTAAGATCCTGTGAAGGGGTGTAACTAAGTTGAGTCTAGGCGCGAACATGACGGCATGCCATGGTCCGGTTAGGGCCGGCCGGGCAATCACATGGGCGACAGGGCAGGGAGCGAGAACATGAAGAAGCAATTGGGCAAGAGCACGGTATTCGCCATGCTGGCACTGGTGTTGCTGCTGGGAAGCCTGCCGGCCGTGGCGCAAGGTGAGCGCACGGAGGTCAGGCCCAGCGGTGGCGCGATGATCGCCGATGCGGTCATCGCCCGGCCGCTGCTGGCGGTGGCCACGGTGGGGGGCGCGGCGATCTTCCTGGTGTCGCTGCCGTTCTCTGCCCTGGGCGGCAACGTGGACGTCGCGGCGGAGACCCTGATCAAGACGCCGGCCGAGGCCGCCTTCCGGCGATGCCTTGGCTGCGAGATCAGCCGGCGCGCCGACGAGATGTAGGGCACGTGCGCCAGGCCGCACCGGCGGCCCCACGACGACACGGCGCCCCGCTCGATGAGCGGGGCGCCGTATTCATGCCTGGGGGGTCAGCAGGAGGGGAGGTCGGGAATGGGGAGGCGGCGAGCGGGCTCAGGCCGCCGTGATGACGCGGTACTTCTCCATCAGCTCGTCGTGGGTCTCCTTGTGCCCCGGGTCCAGCGGGATGCAGTCCACCGGGCACACCTGCTGGCATTGCGGTTCGTCGTAGTGGCCGACGCACTCGGTGCACAGGTTGGGGTCGATGACGTAGATCTCTTCCCCCGGCGAGATGGCGCCGTTGGGACATTCGGGTTCGCAGACGTCGCAGTTGATGCACTCGTCGGTGATCATCAGGGCCATGGGGTACCTCACGGATGTCGCTGGCCGGCAAGCGGTCTCGGGCTCAATTCCGAGTTGCAGAGTCAGGTATTGTAATGACTCTTCAGCGTCTCGGCGACCCTGGGATGCACGTGCTTCGAGACGTCACCGCCGAGGCGGGCGATCTCGCGCACCAGCGTGGAGGAGATATAGGAGTTCTCGACCTCCGGCGTCAGGAAGACCGTCTCGAGCTCCGGCATCTGGGCACGGTTCATGTTGGCCAGCTGCAGCTCGTACTCGAAATCGGACACCGCGCGCAGGCCGCGCAGCAGCACGCGTGCTTGCTGCTGCTTCATGAACTCCGTCATCAGTCCCGAGAAGCCCACCACCTCGACGTTGTCCAGACCGGCCACTACCTCCCTGGTCAGGGCGATGCGCGTATCGAGGTCCAGCGCCGGGCCCTTGCCGGGGCTTGTGGCGATGGCCACCACCACCTTGTCGAACAGCTTCGAGGCGCGCTCGATCAGGTCGAGATGGCCGTTGGTGATAGGGTCGAAGGTGCCCGGATAGACGGCGGTGATCATGAGTCGTCCTCGTCCTCCAGGCGCCCGAAGGGGTTGTCCACGGCCAGCGACACCGACCGGGCATAGCCGGGGATGTGGATCTCGTCCCTGCCGACCTCGAGCTCGGGGCCCTCCAGCACGCCCTCGCCGAAGCGGTAGCGGGCCTGGAAGTGGCCTAGGTCGGCGGCCTGGTGATAGGCCGCGGCGACCTCGCGGGTGGCGGCGCGGCGCCTCCGCCAGGCGTCCATGGCGGCCTCCCCGTGGCGCTGCAGGAGCAGTCGCTCGGTGACCGCGGGGGAGAGCACCACGCCCGTGGCGTTGTTGCCGCCGAAGCCCTTGGCGTTGATGAAGGCGGCATCCGCCGTGAAGGGCAGGGGGTCGCGGAACAGCCTCAGGCGCTCGGCATGGACGTCATCGGCCACGGCATCCAGGGTGAAGATGCCGGGCAGCAGGCCATGGGCGAAGCTGCTCAGGGCGCTGGTCAGCTGGTCGCCGGCGGCCGTGCCCTGGGAGTGACCGACGTAGGCCTTGACCGCCACCACCGGCCAGTCGGTGATGCCGTGGGCCTGGGCCACCCGGTCGAAGACATGGGATTCGGTGATGCGGTTCTTGGGGGTGCTGGTGCCATGGGCGTGCAGGAAGGTGCGCTCGCGC
This sequence comes from Halomonas aestuarii, assembly GCF_001886615.1. Lineage (NCBI taxonomy): Bacteria > Pseudomonadati > Pseudomonadota > Gammaproteobacteria > Oceanospirillales > Halomonadaceae > Halomonas > Halomonas aestuarii. The sequence goes on along the minus strand of NZ_CP018139.1, from coordinate 1,335,686 downwards.
AGGGCCTTCTCGCCGAGCATGTCGCGCACCAGCGCGACGGCCTTGGCCAGGGAGATGTAGTTGCCGATGCCCGGCGCGGAGATCGAGCGCTTCCAGCCGTCGGCATTGACGAACACGCCCGGCACGCTGCCGAGGATGTCGGCGCCGGTCTCCAGGGCCAGGTCGTCGTCCATCAGCATCACGAACTGGCTGGACTCGCCCATGGTGAAGCCGCAGTTGCGGGCGAAGGGGCGACAGGCGCGCTGGTAGTCGGCATCGGTGAGCAGCTCGAGCGCATCCAGAGCCTTGAGGCCGTCGTCATCGGCCAGCGCCCCCATGGTGCGGAAGCCCTCGATGACCTCGGGGGTGATCGGGGCGTCGGCGGTGCCGACCAGCACCACCCGCCGGCGGCCGGCACGGATGTCGTCGACCCCCAGTCGCAGGTTGTAGAGGAAGCTGGCGCAGGCGCCCAGCGCCGCCCCGGTGCCACCGACGCTGCCCAGCACGTAGGCATTGAGGAAGTCGGCGGGCATCTGGCCGTAGCCCAGCGGCATCTGCTTGGAGGTGGCGCGCTTGCCGGAGGTGAAGCTCTTGAGCAGGCCGCCCCAGCCATCGTCATCGAGCTGGCCGATGGAGTTGCCGGCATAGACGGCGACCTCGTCGGGGTCCAGGCGGTCGCGCAGGGTGTCCCACTCCAGGCCGCTGTCGCCCAGGCAGTCGCTGGCGGCGAAGATGGTCATGGCGAGGCCACGGGGGTGGTGCACGCTGCGATAGAGGCGGCTGGGCTCGAATCCCGAGGGCAGCTGGCCGGCGGCGCGTACCTGAGCCTGGCGCGTCTCGGGCAGCATCACGTCCATGGTGCCGGCCGGCACGGTGACTTCCAGGTTCTGGCGGTCCAGCTCGCGCACCTGCCAGGTGGGTGGCAGGTCGTCGGGCAACTGGCGGCGGCGGATGCGAAAGGTCAGCGGCGCGTCGAGGGCGAGGCTCGCCTTGCGGTTGGCCGGCAGGCCCTCCTCGTTGAAGCGGGCATCCTCGATGCGCCGTACCAGGGTGTGGTCGAGCACCTGCTGGCGGGTCTGCTCGACGATCCCGGCGGCATCCAGGGTGCGGCCCTCGGCGTCATGCCAGGCGCCATCGGCCTGGCAGTCGGCCAGGCGCATCATGGCCGCGAGGCCGAGCAGGGTGCGGGCCTGAACGTCATCGGGCAGGGCATCGAGCACGGTACGGCGAAATGCCTGGTGGCCCGAGGTTCGGCCGGCGGGATTCACGCCGCCCATGCCGACGATCACCGGTAAGTGTGGCAAGCCGGGTTCCTCGTTGTGCGGTTGATGTCGTGGCTGCATTGTCATTGTCAGGCCGTCGATGATAGCACCCGGCCCGCGTTGGCGTCATGCCGGCGCCCCTGCGCCATGGACGCGCTGCTGGTAGAATGCCACGCCTTCCTCCTCCCGCCGAGCCCGCTGCCATGACTGCCCGTTCGCGATCCATCGTCAGCCGCCAGACCGGCCCCCACGAGGACCTGGCCCGCCGCGTGGCCAGGGCCCTGGCGCACCCCCTGCGCAAGCCCCTGGCCGAGCATACCCGCGAGGCCTTCGCCGGGGCCAGCGACTGGCTCGGGCGTCGTGGCGGGGGCCCCCTGATCCTGGATGCGGGCTGCGGGGTGGGCCTCTCGACCCGCCGGCTGGCCGGGCGTTTCCCGGACGCCTCGGTGATCGGCGTGGATCGCAGTGCCGACCGCCTCTCCCGCGACCACGGGCGGCTGCCGGACAACGCCCTGCTGGTGCGCGCCGACCTGGTGGACTTCTGGCGCCTGGCCCTGGACGCCGACTGGCGCCCGGCGGGCCACTACCTGCTCTACCCCAATCCCTACCCCAAGGCCGCCCATCTCAAGATGCGCTGGCAGGGCCACCCGGTGCTGCCGGTGATGCTGGCGCTGGGCGGTCGGCTGGAGCTGCGCTCCAACTGGCGGATCTACGTGGAGGAGTTCGCCCTGGCGGTGACCCAGGCCACCGGGGTGCCGGCCTCGGCCGAGCCCTTCGTGCCGGGGGAGACCTGCCTGACCCCCTTCGAGCAGAAGTACCACGCCAGCGGCCAGGCGCTCTGGCGACTGGTGGTCGAGCTTCCCCACGACCCCGGCCTGGTGCCCGCCGGCTGAGGGGCATCAGCGCCACCGGCGGTCGCGAAAGCGCTCGCCGAGGGTGTGGCGCAGCCAGCGGGCGATGGGCCCGCGGTCGGCGTCGCGTCGCGAGACCGTTTCCACCTCGATGACCGGCGGCGTGCCCAGCGCCTCGCCGGCCAGCTCCACCAGGTCGTCGCGAAAGGGCGGATAGTGGGCGATATGGCGCGGCACCAGCGCCCAGCCGAGGCCGCGGGTGGCGAGCTCCGCCATGGAGTAGAAGCTGTTGAGTCGCCAGAACTGGGCGGTGAGCGGCGCCTGGCGGTCGTCCTCGCCGCGCGAGGCGATCATCAGCTGGCGATGGGCGGCGAGGTCCCCGACGGTCGGCGAGGCAAGGGCGGCCAGGGGGTGGTCGCGGGCGACCACCAGCGCCTGCTGCAGGTGCGCGATGCCGATCCCCTCCAGCACCGGTCCCTGGCCCTGCTGGCGCAGCAGGATGCCGAGGTCGGCGGTGCGGTCCTCCACCCAGCCGGCGATGTCGCCCTGGGCGCCGTAGAGCAGGGTCAGCTGCAGGGCGGGGTAGTGCCTCGCCAGGGCCTCCAGGGTCTCGTCCACCGGCGGCATCTCCACCAGGGCCTCGTCGATGGCCAGCACCAGCCGGGCCTCCTCGCCCTGGGCGATGGCCCGGGCACGGGCGTCCAGCCGCTGGCACTGGCGAATCACCGCCCGGGCCTCGTGCAGCAGGGCCTCGCCGGCCTGGGTCAGGCGAGGCAGGCGGCCGCTGCGGTCGAACAGCGGACAATCGAGGTCGGCCTCCAGGTGCGCGATGGCGGTGCTGACCGCCGACTGGGCGCGGCCGAGGTGGCGCGCCGCGGAGGAGAAGGATCCCCGCTCGGCGCAGGCGACGAGGATCTCCAGCTGGTCGAGGCTCCAGCGCATGATGCTGACCTATCTGTTTTTCTGATGGGTTCCAACTCGTTTCCATCGTCATCATGGCTAGAATGGGGCCCGTCGTCGAGGACACGGGCCTCGGCCGTTCGAGGTGAGGAGGTGCATGATGCGTTCCTGGAAAGAGCGCGTGACCCACATGGTGCTGTTCGAGGCGACCGGCCTGGCCATCGTGATTCCCCTGAGCAGCGTGCTCAGCGGCCATGATGCCGGGGCCATCGGCGTGCTGGCGGTGGGGCTCGCCGGTGCCGCCATGCTCTGGAACCTGGTCTGGAACCGGCTGTTCGATGCCTGGGTGCCGACCCGGCGACGCAGCCTGGCCCAGCGCATCGCCCAGGCATCCGGCTTCGAGCTGGGGCTGCTCGTCGCCACCCTGCCGGTAGTGGCCTGGTGGCTCGGGATCGGCCTGGTCGAGGCCTTCTGGCTGGACCTCGGCTTCATGCTGTTCTTCCTGATCTATGCCCTGCTGTTCAACACGACGTTCGATCACGTGATGCGCCGACGGCTGGCGCAGGAGGGAGGACGATGACCTATCTCTACCTGGCACTCGCCATCATCGCCGAGGTGGTGGCCACCAGTGCGCTGAAGAGCTCGGCAGGCTTCACCCGCTTCTGGCCCAGCGTCACGGTGATGGTGGGCTACGGGCTGGCCTTCTACCTGCTCGCCCTGGTGCTGCGCACCCTTCCCGTGGGCATCGCCTACGCCTTCTGGGCGGGGCTCGGCATCGTGCTGGTGACCCTGGTGGGCATCCTGGTCTACGGCGAGAAGCCGGACCTGCCGGCCCTGCTGGGCCTGGCCATGATCGTTGGCGGCGTGGTGGTGATTCAGGTGTTCTCTTCCGTCTCGCCCCATTAAGCTGGGTGGCTTCGCCGTTTCCCGGAGGTCCCATGTTCCGTCGCCCCCTGCTCTGCGTGCTGCTGACGCTGCTGCCGCTCCTCGCCCAGGCGAGTGGCTTTTCCAGGATCGCCGAGCTGACCGACAAGGGCTTCCGGGTCGGTGCCGAGGCGCGGCTGCTCGGCAGCGGCGAGCTCCTGGGGGCCATCGAGCCCGAGCGACAGCTCTCGCCGGCCTCGGTCTCCAAGGTCTACATGGCGGCGGCGGCGCTGGACCGCTGGGGGCCCCAGCACCGGTTCACCAGCCGGCTGGTGAGCACGGCCGCTCCCGATGCCGAGGGGGTGCTGCATGGCGACCTGGTCTTCGATGGCGGCGGCGACCCGGCCCTGACCAGCGAGGACCTCTGGCGGCTGGTGCAGCGACTGCACCAGACCGGGGTGCGACGCGTCGACGGCCGGCTGGTGGTCAGCCAGTGGCGCTACGGTCCGGTGGAGTGCCTGACCACCGATCGCTGCCAGGCCCACTCCCGGGTGGCCAACGCCTACAGTGCCCTGCTCTCCTCGGCGGGGGTGAACTTCGGCAGCTGGTGCGTCTCCGTGGCCCCCGCCGCGGCCGCCGGCGAGCCGGCCCGCATCAACAGCTGCGCGAGCCAGGCGCCGATCGTCGGCATCGACAACCGTGTCGAGACGAAGCCGGATGACAGCGGTACCGAGCTCAATGCCGAGCGGGTGCTGCGCGACACCGGTGACGTCATGGTGATTCGCGGCCAGATCTCCACCAATGCCCGGCCGAGACAGGTCTACCGGGCGAGTTCCGACCCGGCGCGGCAGAGTGCCGACACCCTGCTGGCGATGCTCGAGCAGGCGGGCATCGCGGTGCGCGAGGGGGCCTCGGTGGCGGTCACCGAACCGCCCGAGTCGGCCCGGGAGCTCGCCGCCGTGGAGGGCGAGCCGCTGCAAGAGCTGCTGCTGAGGACCCTCAACTACTCCAACAACTTCATGGCCGACGTGCTGGCCCTGAACCTGGTCGAGACGGCGCGCGCCAGCCTGGAACAGGGGGGCGTGGCGCTGGAGGCCTTCGCGGCAGGCATCCCCGGGCATGGCCCCGTCACGCTGCGCAGCGGCAGCGGCCTCACCCCCGAGAACCGCACCTCCGCCGCCGGCGTGAATGCCCTGCTGGAGAGCATGTACCACCGTCCGGCGCTGTTCCCCAGCTTCGTCGCCGCCCTGCAGTCGCCGGGCAACGGGGTGATGCGCTTCATTCGTCGCGGCTCGCCCACCTTTCAGCAGCACGTCATGCTCAAGACCGGCACCCTCAACCGGCCGGTGGCCGTGCGCGCCGTGGGCGGCTACTTCCGCACCCGGTCCGGGCAGTGGGGCGTGTTCAGCGTGCTGGTCAACGGCACCGCCACGACGCCGTGGCTCAACTGGCGGCAGGTGCTCGACCCGCTGGCCGCGGACCTGGAGGAGATGATCGATGCCTACTGAATCCCCCGGGAAGCCCGATATGAAACCGGGACACACCGGCTGGCGCCACCTGGTGCACTCGACGCGTTACTCGCTGATGGGGCTCAGGGCGGCCTTCCGCCACGAGGAGGCCTTTCGCCAGGAGGTCGCGATCTGCGTGCTCCTGCTGCCGCTGGCCGCCTGGATCGGCGATGGCCCGGTGGAATGGATCCTGCTGGCGGGCAGCTGCCTGCTAGTGCTGGTCGTCGAGCTGGTCAACAGCGCCATCGAGTGCGTGGTGGATCGCATCGGCCCAGAACGTCACGAGCTCTCCGGCCGGGCCAAGGACATCGGCTCGGCGGCGGTGATGATGGCGCTCTTCATCGCCGGGCTGACCTGGGGGCTGCTGGCCTGGGAGAAATTCCTCGGTTGAGGCGCCCGGCCGGGTTATGGGGCGGGGCCGGCTTCGCTATGCTGGAGGCATTCGAGAACCGGATGCGAGACGCCCATGGCCCTGCCCGACGACTTCCTGCCGCTGGATGACATCCCCGAGCCCCTGAGGGCTCCCCTGGCGCATGCCCGCGACCGGGTGGCGAGCTCGCTGGAGCAGGCCGACAACCTGGCCGACATGACCGGCAGCGACTCCCCGCTGGAGGACTGGCGGTCGCTGTCGGAGGTGCGGCGCCGTCAGCTGGCCCGGGTGCTGGCCATCTCCTCCTTTGCCGCCGAGACCCTGGTGCGCTATCCCGACTGGCTGCTCCATCTGGATGCCAGCGGCGAGCTGGACGAGACCCCCGCCGCAGAATCGCTGCGCAGCTGGCTCGACGAACGGCTGGAGGCCGCCGAGGACGAGGCGGCCCTGCACGCCGCCATCCGCCGCTTTCGCCGCGCTCGCATGCTGGGCATCGTCTGGCGAGACCTGACCCGCCCGCCCGGCATCGACATGTGGGTGACCGCCGCGGCCGTGTCGCGGCTCGCCGAGACCTGCCTGGAGGCGGCCCTCGCCTGGCTGGAGGCCCACTTCTCTGCACGCTGGGGGCGGCCCGCCCTGCGTCGCGACGGCAGCGAGCAGCGGCTGGTGGTGCTGGGCATGGGCAAGCTGGGCGCCGGCGAGCTCAACCTCTCCTCCGACATCGACCTGATCTTCGCCTTCCCCGAGAAGGGCGAGACCGAGGACGGGCGCAAGTCCCTGGAGCACCAGGAGTACTTCACCAAGATCGGCCAGCGGCTGATCACCGCCCTCGATGCCGTGACCGCCGACGGCTTCGCCTTCCGCGTCGACATGCGGCTGCGCCCGCTGGGCGACGGCGGTCCCCTGGTGGGCGCCTTCTCCTCGCTGGCCGGCTACTACCAGGACCAGGGGCGCGAGTGGGAGCGCTACGCCATGCTCAAGGCGCGGCCGGTGGCCGGCGACCTGGAGGCGGGGAGGGAGCTGCTCGCCAGCCTGCGTCCCTTCGTCTATCGCCGCTACCTGGACTTCGGTGCCATCGAGTCGCTGCGTGAGCTCAAGGCGATGATCAACCGCGAGGTCCGCCGCAAGGGCATGCAGGGCAACATCAAGCTCGGCCCCGGTGGCATCCGTGAGGTGGAGTTCGTGGTCCAGGCCTTCCAGCTGATCCGCGGCGGGCGCGACACCGAACTGCAGGTCACCTCCCTCAAGACCGCGCTTGAGCGACTGCCCGAGCTCGGCCTGCTGCCCCGCGAGGTGGTCGACGAGCTCACCCCCGACTACGTCTTCCTGCGCGACCTGGAGCATGTGCTGCAGGCCCTGGAGGATCGCCAGACCCAGACACTGCCCGCCGACGACACCGACCGGGAGCGGGTCGCCCTGGCGCTGGACATGGAGGACTGGCCCGCGGTGATGGCGCGGCTCGACGAGGTGCGGGAGCGGGTGCGTCGCCACTTCGATGCCGTCATCGCCGAACCCGAGGAGGAGGTGGAGAACGCCGACGAGGTCGAGGCCTCGGGCGCCACCGGCCTGGAGGAGTGGCGAGCGCTGTGGCGTGGCGAGCTGGAGGAGGACGAGGCGACGTCGCTGCTCGAGGAGGCCGGGCTGGCCGAGCCGGAGGTCGCCATGCGTCGGCTGCGGGCGCTGCGCCACTCCCGCCAGGTGCAGGGCATGCAGCGCATCGGCTTCGAGCGCCTCGATGCCCTGATGCCGCTGCTGCTCGATGCCGTGGCCGCCAGCGAGACCCCCGACATCGCCCTGGAAAGGGTGCTGCCGCTGATCGAGGCGGTGCTGCGGCGTACCGCCTACCTGGCGCTGCTGCGGGAGAACCCGGATGCCCTGGAACACCTGATGAAGCTGTGCAGCGCCAGTCCCTGGATCGCCGCCCAGCTCGCCCGCCATCCCATCCTGCTCGACGAGCTGCTGACCCCGGAGACCCTCTATACCCCCGCCGACAAGGCGCGCCTGGCCGACGAGCTCCGCCAGGCCCTGGGGCGCATCCCCGAGGACGACGAGGAGGCGGCGCTGGAGGCGCTGCGGGTCTTCAAGCACGCCCAGGTGCTGCACGTGGCGGCTTCCGACATCGCCGGCACCCGCCACCTGATGAAGGTCAGCGACTACCTCACCTACATCGCCGAGGTGGTCCTGGAGGCGGTGCTGGCCATGGCCTGGAAGCACCTGACCCGCAAGCACGGCTTCCCGGAGCGTCGCGGGGAGGGGCGCTGCGGCAGCGAGGCCGAGTTCCTGGTCGTCGGCTACGGCAAGCTCGGCGGCATCGAGCTCGGCTACGGCTCCGACCTCGACCTGGTGTTCCTCCATGACGGCGCGGGGCAGGGCACCACCGACGGGGAGCGGCCCATCGACAACGCGGTCTTCTTCACCCGGCTGGGCCAGCGGATCATCCACCTGCTCACCGCCGTGACCCCCGCGGGCAGCCTCTACGAGGTGGACATGCGCCTTCGTCCCTCGGGCAACTCAGGGCTGCTGGTCTCCACCCTGGAGGCCTTCGCCGACTACCAGCGCGAGCAGGCCTGGACCTGGGAGCACCAGGCGCTGGTGCGGGCCCGAGTGGTGGCCGGGGATTCCCGGCTGGCCGAGCGGTTCGGCGAGATCCGCGGCGAGATCCTCGGGCGCGAGCGCGACCTCGAGGCCCTGCGCGAGGAGGTGGTGAAGATGCGCCACAAGATGCGCGACCACCTGGGCAGCAAGGGCGCGGGCGACGACTTCGACCTCAAGCACGACCCCGGCGGGATGGTCGACATCGAGTTCCTCTGCCAGTTCGCGGTGCTCTCCATGGGCCACGAGACCCCCGACCTGCTGACCTACAGCGACAACATGCGCATCCTCGAGACCCTCGAGGCGACCGGGCGGCTGCCCGCCGACGAGTGCCGGCGGCTGCGCGAGGCCTACCTCGCCTGTCGCACCGCCGCCCATCGCGCGGCCCTGACCGGGGAGCCCGCCCGCGGGCTCAAGGCGGATTTCCAGCAACATCGCGACGCCGTCATCGCGCTCTGGCAGCGCCTGCTCGAGCCGGCGTCCTGACTGACACTGCGACAGCGATCAAGGAACGAGACGACATGAACAAGGTACTGGTCCTGCACGGCCCCAACCTCAACCTGCTCGGCACCCGCCAGCCCGAGGTCTATGGCCATCAGACCCTCGAGGACATCAACAACGCGCTCTACCAGGAGGCGGCCCTGGGCGGCTGGGAGATCGCCTGCCGGCAGAGCAACCACGAGGGCGAGCTGATCGACCTCATCCAGGCCGCGCGCCTGGACGGCACGGCGGCGATCATCATCAATCCCGCCGCCTACACCCACACCTCGGTGGCGATCCTCGATGCCCTCAACGCCTTCGACGGCACGGTGATCGAGGTGCATCTCTCCAACGTGCACCGGCGCGAGCCCTTCCGTCACCATTCCTATGTCTCGCTGCGCGCCGACGGCGTGATCGCGGGCCTCGGCAGCCAGGGGTATCGGGCCGCCCTTGACGCGGTGATGGCGGGCTAGGGTCGATGTGGCGGATGAGGCGTTGCCTGCTGCTCCTGCTGGCCACGCTGCTGCTGGCCGGCTGCGAGAAGACGCCGACCGGCCGCTCCCAGTTGGCCCTGGTGCCCGAGGGCCTGATGGACGAGATGGGAGGCGACGCCTTCACGCAGATGCGCCGCCAGCGGCCCATCGCGCGCGACCCGGCCGCCAACCGGCTCGTGCAGTGCGTGGCGCGCACCGTGGTCGATGCCGCCGAGGCGCGCTACCCCGGCGCGGCGATGCCCGAGGCCTGGGAGGTGGTCGTGTTCGACGACCCCACCCCCAATGCCTTCGCCCTGCCGGGCGGGCGCATCGGGGTGCATGCCGGACTGCTGCGGGTGGCCGAGACCCCCGCCCAGCTGGCCGCCGTGCTCGGCCATGAGGTCGGACACGTGCTCGCCAGCCACGGCAACGAGCGGTTCACCCAGCAGCTCGGTATCAGGGCGGTGCTGCTGGTGGTGGGGCTCGTCAGCGAGGGGGAGCTGGCCCGGGAGGGGCTGATGCAGGCCCTGGGGCTGGGGGCCCGCCTGGGCATCGCCCTGCCGTTCAGCCGCGCCCACGAGGAGGAGGCCGACCAGATGGGCCTCGCCATCATGGCCACGGCGGGGTTCGACCCCCGCCAGAGCGTGGCCCTGTGGCGCAACATGGCCGCCGCGGGCGGCGGCCAGCCGCCGGAATTTCTTTCCACCCACCCGGCCCACGACACCCGCATCGAGGCCCTCGAGCGCCGCATGCCGGAGGCCATGGCCGCCTTCCGTGACGCTCCCCCGGCACGCTGCGCCGGCTAGCCGTCATCGTGTGCCTCGCCCCTCACTCCCGGGGCGCTGGCCGTCTCCGGCTTCCTCGTCCCTGACCTCGTCGTCGCCCTCAAGCACCTGCTGCTCGCGTCAGTCCTCGCCGACGCCTGCACGAGGCCTTCCTCGCCTGCCTTACCGCCGCCCATGGAGCGGGATTCACCGCCCATCCCGCCCGCCGGTTCGCCTCCCCCGGATCACGACCGGTGGGGCGCGGCACTTTACTTGTCGTGCGGCCTCTTGGTCGGAAGTTTTTAAAATATCTTTTATTTCAATTGGTTGTGTTGTTTCTTGGTCGAGCGAGGCCAGCCTGTGGCGATGGGCAGGGAGACAAAATAACCAGATTGGTCATTTCTCTCTCGTGGTCGCGTTGCGCCAAATCAGGGGGCGGCCCTAAGCTCCACGTACTCTCACCGCCCCCTCGGTGAGTCGGTGAAAGCTACTACAACAAAGCAGGAGTCACCATGTTCTACAAAACAGCGCTAGCCACCAGTGTCATGATGCTCTCGGCGGGTCTTGCCCACGCGGAAGAGACCTACCGGATCGGCATCACCCAGAACAATGTCGGCGTCGACAGCTACCAGACCACCTATGAAAGCGCCTTCGAAAATGCCGCTGCACAAAACGAGAACGTCGACGTCGTCGTCCTCGATGCCGGCGGCGATGTGGCGCGCCAGATCGGCCAGGTTCGCAACCTGATCCAGCAGCAGGTCGATGCGATCATCATCTGGCCCACCAACGGCCAGGCGGTCATCCCCGCCATTCGACAGGCCCACCAGGCGGGCATCCCGGTCGTGGTGACCAACTCCAAGATTGCCGATGCGGGCATGGAGTATATCGCCGCCTTCTCGGGTCCCGACAACGTCCAGCAGGGCGCCTCTTCCGCCGAGATGATGTGCGATGCCCTCGATGGTGAGGGGCAGATCGTCCAGATCGCCGGGCAGCCCGGTTATACCACGGCCATGGAGCGCTCCGGGGGCTTCGAGGAGCGGCTGGCCGAGGCCTGTCCCGGCGTCGAGATCCTCGAGACCCAGCCCGCGGACTGGAACCGCGAGAAGGCCCAGCGGGTCATGGAGAACTTCCTCACCAAGTACGACAACATCGATGGTGTCTATTCCGGTGACGACAACATGGGCGTCGGCGCGCTGAACGCGGCCAAGAGTGCCGGCAGGGCGGGGGATATCGCCTTCATCGGCGCCACCAACTTCGCCGTGGGCTACGAGGCCATCGAGCGTGGCGAGTACTACGGCTCCATCTACCAGTCCCCGGTCGATGACGCCGAGGCGGCGCTCCAGACGGCACTCGATGTCCTGGAGGGCAAGGAGGTGCCGAAGATGAACTTCTTCGAGACCCCCAAGATCACGGCCGACAATATCTCCGAGTTCGACAAGCCGGTGTTCTGAAGGTCCCCCGCCGAGTCGCATGAGGCCTTCGGGCCTCATGCGCTCTGGTGCTTCTTCAAAGACAGTCCGTTGGCCATGGTGGATGGTCCCGCAGTGCTCTGCCCTTTTCTCCGGCATCGACGCCGTATCGTGGAGGTCAGCTCACTGGACGGACATCCGGTGACCTTCGGAACAAGGTTGCGCCCATACAGGTGAGTGACATGGCTTCTGCAGAACAGACCAAGCAAGGCTTCATGCTCAGCAAGAAACACAAGGCCGGTCTCCTGAACTTCCTATCGGCCCAGGGAATCCTGGTGTTCTTCCTGATCTGCATGTTTGCATTTTCGCTGTTTTCCGAACAGTTTCTTTCCCAGTCGAACATCATGACGGTGGTTCGACAGGCCTCGATCATCGGCATCATCGCGGTCGGCGTGACCGTGGTGATCATCGGCGGGAACCTCGACCTCTCGGTGGGATCGATGCTGTCGTTCTCCACCGTCCTGGTGGTGGATCTCCATGACAAGATCGGCCCGGTCGGCGCCATCCTGGTGATGTTCGCGCTGACCCTGATGCTCGGGGCCGTGAACGGCTTCCTGGTGGGGTTCATGAGGCTCAATTCGCTCATCGTCACCCTGGCGATGCTCTCGGCGATCCAGGGCCTGGTGCTGATCTACAGCGGTGGCCAGAACGTCGACATCGCCAATCAGAGCGAGACCTGGTTCAGCGTGTTCGGGCAGGGCTACCTGCTGGGCATCGCGGTACCGGTCATCATCTTCGCCCTGCTGGCCATCATCGTGCAGGTCGTCATGTCCTTCACCGGCTACGGACGGCGTATCTTCGCCATCGGGGGCAATCCCGTGGCAGCCGTCTATTCCGGTATTCGCAAGAACTGGTGCGTGTTCAGCACCTACCTGATCTCGGCCTTCTGTGTGGCCTGTGCCGCCCTGGTGCTCGGCTCGCGGGTGATGGGCTCCCAGAACAACGTGGGGCAGGGCTACGAGCTGCTCGTGCTGGCCGGGATCATCCTCGGCGGCACCAGCCTGCTGGGCGGCGCCGGCAGTATCTGGAAGACGGTCATCGGCGTGCTGATCCTTGGCTTCATCCAGAACGGCCTGCTGCTGCTGGGCTACCCCTACTACACCCAGTGGCTCGTGACCTGGGTCATCATCATCCTCGCGGTATGGCTGGATCTTGCCAACAAGCGCAAGCATCTGCTGACCCGCCACTCCTGAGGGGGAACACCATGATCGATATGAAACGTTTCATGAGCGGCGGAGCGGCCATTCAGCCGATCTGGATCTTCGTCATCGTCATCACCGTCTTCTTCAGCGTCATGTCCGACTACTTCCTGTCGGTGGGTAACCTGACGAACATCCTCGTCCAGACGTCCACCATCGGGCTGATCGCCCTCGGCATGACCTACGTGATGATCAACGGCAACATCGACCTCTCCGTGGGGGCGACCCTGGGTCTGGCGGCGTCCCTCTCGGTGGGCCTGCAGGAGTACAGCCTGACCCTGGCGGTGCTGGTCGCCATCACCACGGGTGTGGCGCTGGGTGCCCTCAATGGCCTGCTGGTCTGGAAGACCGGGGTCAACGCCTTCATCGTCACCCTGGGTGCGATGATCGGGGTGCGGGGGCTGATCTTCGTCTACACCGAAGAACAGTCCTTCTACGCCAGCAACTTCGCCTTCTCTGACTTCGGTGCCAGCACCATCGGCCCCTTCCCCGTGCTGGCCATCATCTTCCTGCTCTGCACCCTGGCGATGCACCTGGTGCTCAAGAAGACCGGTCATGGCCGCAACACCTTCGCCGTGGGGGGCAACCCCGAGGCGGCCCTGGATGCCGGTATCCGGATCGGCCGCAACATGATGATCAACTTCATGATCGTCGGCTTCTTCGCGGCCCTGGCCGGTGTCCTGCTGGCCACCCAGATGGGGGCCTCGACGCCCAACCTCGGTCGGGACTACGAACTCTGGACCATCACCGCCGTCGTGCTCGGCGGCACCAAGCTCACCGGGGGCTACGGCAGCATCACCGGCACCCTGGGTGGCGTGCTGGCCATCGGGGTCCTGCGCAACGGGATGAACATGATGCAGGTGCCGGCCTTCTACGTGCTGGTCATCCTCGGGGCGATCCTGATCACCGTGCTGATCATCGACCAGCAGATCAATGTCAAGTCTTCCAAGGGGGTGCAGGTATGAGCACTGCAGCTGCGACACACACATCAGGAGCGTCTGCACACGGGGAAACTCCCATCCTCTCCCTGGTCGAGATCACCAAGAAGTTCCCGGGCGTGATCGCGCTCAACAAGGTCAGCCTCGACGTCCGGGCAGGCGAGGTCCATGCCCTGCTGGGCGAGAACGGTGCGGGCAAGTCCACGCTGATGAAGGTGCTGGCCGGCAAGCACACCCCCAACGGTGGCCAGATTCTGCTCGAGGGGGAGGAGAAGGTCTTCGAGAACCCCAAGGAGGCCAAGAAGAGCGGCATCGTGCTGATCCACCAGGAGCAGTCGCTGGTGCCGGAGATGTCCGTGGCCGAGAACATCTTCCTGGGCAGCCTCCCCAAGAAGTGGGGTAACCGGGTCGACTGGAAGACCCTGCACCGCGAGAGTACGGAAATCCTCGACCGCCTGAAGTGCTCCTTCAGTTCGAAGGCCATGGTGAGCGAACTCTCCATCGCCAAGAAGCAGATGGTCGAGATCGCCCGGGCGCTCGTCTTCACCCCCAAGATCGTGGTCTTCGATGAGCCGACGGCGTCGCTGACCGACCACGAGAAACCGGTTCTCTACGAGATCATCAATACCCTGCGCGAGCAGGGGGTGGGCATCGTCTACATCTCCCACCGCATGGACGAGATCTTCCATCTCTCCCAGCGGATCTCGGTGCTCCGGGACGGCGAGTACAACGGCACGGTGAACACCGCCGACACCAACGAGGACGAAGTCACCAAGCTGATGATCGGCCGCAGCCTCGAGCTCGACCATGCCAGCAAGCCGAAGGACTTCGGCGAGAACATGCTCGAGCTCCGTGGCCTCACCGTCGACGGGGTATTCAGTGACGTGAGTTTCAACGTCCGCAAGGGCGAGATCGTCGGCATGTATGGCCTGGTCGGAGCGGGGCGCTCGGAGGTGGCGGAAACCATCTTCGGCCTGCGCAAGATCTCGGCAGGCGAGATTCTGCTCGATGGCCAGGTCGCCCGGTTGCATTCCACCCACGATGCGGTCGCCCAGGGGATCGCGCTGGTGCCGGAGGATCGCAAGGACCAGGGGCTGATCCTCGGGATGAACTGTCGCGACAACATGACCCTCGCGGGCCTGGAGACCGTCTCCACCAACGGCTTCATGAAGCCCGCTGCCGAGAAGAGCGTCTACGACAAGTATCAGCAGGCGATGAAGATCAAGACGCCGAGCTGGCGACAGAAGGTCGGCAACCTCAGCGGCGGCAACCAGCAGAAGATCGTCATCGGCAAGTGGCTGCACACCCATCCCAAGCTGCTGATCCTCGATGAGCCGACCCGCGGCATCGATGTGGGCTCCAAGGCGGAGATCCATGCCCTGATCAAGGACCTGGCCAGGACCGGGTACGCGGTCCTGGTGATCTCCTCGGAGATGCCCGAGGTCCTGGGCGTCAGCAATCGCATCATCGCCATGTACGACGGGAAGGTGACCGCCGAGTTCGACGGCGATGCGGTCTCCGAGGATGCGCTGGTGCAGGCCATCACCGGGCAGTACGTGACCGGTGCCGATGCGTCCGCCGATCGGCCCGTCACCTGATGCCCATCTTGGTGCTCACCCAACCAACGAGGACAACATCATGATGCCATTCACCTACAATGGCCTGCCGTCCCGGGTCATCTTCGGCCAGGGGACCCTGGCCCGGGTGGCGGAAGAGGTCCAGGCGCTGGGCTGCCAACGGGTGCTGGTGCTTTCCACGCCCCAGCAGGAAGGCCAGGCACGCCAGGTGCTGGACCAGCTCGGTGAACTGGGGGCCGATGTCTTCGCCGGGGCCCGCATGCATACCCCGGTGGAGACCACCGAGGAGGCGATGCGCGTGCTGGCCTCGCTGGGCGCCGACGGCGTCGTGGCCATCGGGGGCGGGTCCACCATCGGGCTCGGCAAGGCGATCGCCCTGCGTGCCGACCTGCCTCAGATCGTGATTCCCACCACCTACGCCGGTTCCGAGATGACGCCGATCCTCGGGGAGACGAAGGACGGCCTCAAGACCACCCAGCGGACCCTCAAGGTACTGCCCGAGACGGTCATCTATGACGTCGACCTGACGCTCGGGCTGCCCGTGGGCATGTCGGGCACCAGCGGCATCAATGCCATCGCGCATGCCGTGGAGGCCCTCTATGCCAAGGATCGTAACCCGATCGTCTCGATGATGGCGGAGGAGGGGATCGCGGCCCTGGCGCGCAGCCTGCCGACGATCGCCGGCACCCCAGAAGACGTCGACGCGCGCTCCGACGCGCTCTATGGCGCCTGGCTGTGCGGCGCCTGTCTCGGCTCGGTGGGGATGTCGCTGCATCACAAGCTCTGCCACACCCTGGGTGGCTCCTTCGACCTGCCCCATGCCGAGACCCACACCATCGTGCTGCCCCATGCCGTGGCCTACAACGCCGAGGCCGCCCCGGAGGCGATGGCGCGCATCGCCCGGGCGCTGGGCGCGGAGGATGCCGCCGCGGGGCTTTACGACCTGGCGCGGTCCGTGGGGGCCCCCCTCGCCCTGCGTGATATCGGCCTCAAGGAGGGCGACATCGACCGGGCCACGGAGATCGCCACCGCCAACCCCTACTGGAATCCCCGCGAGATCGAGGCCAAGGGCATCCACCGGCTGCTGGACGATGCCTATGCCGGCCGTCGTCCCGAAACCCTGGAGGCCACCGACGCATGAAGACCTTGCTGACCAATGCCACCGTGCTGACCCTCGACCCGGACATCGGGGACCTGACCTCGGGCCAGGTCCTGGTGGAAGACGACCGCATCCTGGCCGTGGGGCATGACCTGTCCGCCGAGGGTGCCGAGGTCGTCGACTGTCGCGGCGGCATCCTCATCCCGGGGCTGGTCAATGCCCACATGCATACCTGGCAGACGGCCCTGCGCGGGGTCGCCGCCAACTGGACGCTGCTCGAATACTTCGGTCACGTGCATCGCGGCCTGGCGACGCTGTTCACCCCCGAGGACATCCATGTCGCGACCCGCCTGGGCGCACTGAACCAGCTCAACTGCGGTGCCACCACCCTGGGCGACTGGTGTCATAACAACCCCACGCCGGCGCATACCGATGCCGCCGTCAGGGGGCTGCAGGAGTCGGGCATCCGCGCCGTCTTCTTCCACGGCTCTCCCAAGCCGGACCCCAAGCCCGGCCAGCCCCACTTCAGCGAGATTCCCCATCCCCGCAGCGAAGTCGAGAGACTGCTGGCCGGGCCGTTGGCGGATCGGCAGGGGCGCGTGACCCTGGGTCTCGCGATCCTGGGCCCGCACTACTCGACCCTCGACGTCTCCCTGCACGACTTCGAGCTCGCCAAGGAGTTCGGCCTGGTGGCCTCCATGCACCAGGGCGGCGGCCAGGCCGTGAGTCCCGGGGGCTGGGACGTCATCGAGGAGCGCGGACTGCTGGGGCCGGACATCAACATCGTGCACGGCCAGAGCCTGGATGATGGTCAGCTGGCCCGCTTCTGCGCGCAGGGCGTGACCTTCTCCATCGCTCCCGAGAACGAGATGACCCAGGGGCACGGCTTCCCGATCACCGGCCATGTCCGCCGCCATGGCGGCGTCGTGTCGCTGGGGGTGGATCTCGAGTCGGTGATCTCGGGCGACATGTTCGCCGTGGCGCGCGCGGCCCTGGGCATGCAGCGCTCGCTGGACAACGACGCCTCGCGCCGGGAGCAGGGCACCATCCCCGCCACCTCGACCATCCGCACCCGCGAGGCGCTGGAGTGGATCACCCTCCACGGCGCTCGCGCCCTCGGGCTCGAGGACCGCATCGGCAGTCTCACGCCCGGCAAGCAGGCCGACATCGTGCTGCTGGACAGCAACCTGCTCAACATGCAGCCGGTCAGCGACCCGGTGTCCAGCGTCGTCATGCAGGCGAGTCTCGCCAACGTCGACAGCGTCATGGTGGCGGGGGAGTTCCACAAGCGACACGGTCGGCTGCTGGCCGATGTCGCCGATGGCCTGAGCGAGCTGGAGGCGTCCGGCCATCGCATCTACGCCGAGCTGCAGAAACGGCAACAACACGAGGAGACAGCCCAATGACAACCACACACAAGGTGGCCTGGGTGGGACTGGGCAAGCTCGGCCTGCCCATGGCGGCCCGCATCGCCGCCGCGGGGCACGCGGTGCAGGGGTTCGACCTCAGCGCCGAGCGCATGGCCCTGGCCGAGCAGGCCGGCATCGTCGTCCACCAGGACCTGGCCTCCGCCGTCGACGGCTGCTCCCTGGTCCTGGTCTCGATTCCCGATGACCGGGCCCTGCTGGGGCTCTGCCTGGGGGCCGGGGAGCTGATCGCTCACATGGCGCCCGGCGCCACGCTGATCGAGACCAGCACCGTGAGCATCGAGGCCTCCGCGCAGGTGGCCCGGGCCACCGAGGCGCGGGGCATCGCCTACCTGCGAAGCCCGGTCTCGGGCAACCCGGTCGCCGCCGAGGCCGGCACCCTGTCGGCCATGGTCTCCGGCCCGCGGGAGGCCCTGGAGGCGGCCGTTCCGGTCATGCAGAGCTTCACCAAGGCCCAGTACTGGCTGGGCGACGAGGAGCAGGGTCGCTACGCCAAGCTGGCGATCAACCTGATGATCGCGGTCAGCGCCGGGATGCTGGGCGAGTCCCTGACCCTGGCCCGCAAGGGCAACATCGGTTGGGACGACATGCTCGAGCTGGTCGCCGACAGCGCGGTGGGCTCGCCGATGGTCCAGTACAAGGTGCCGCCCCTGCGCGAGCGGGACTTCACCTCGACGTTCTCTGCCGCCCAGATGGCCAAGGATCTCGACCTGATTCTCGGCTGTGCCCATGGCGCCGGCGTGCCGGTGCCCCTCGCCGCGCAGATGCGCGAGGCCTACACCTCGCTGATCGGCACGGGGCACGGTGAGGACGACTACATCGCCACCGTCCATCACACCGAGCGCCTCTCTGGGCTGTCGGCCATCGAGCCCACAAAGGGGTAATGCCATGCGCAACCTGAATGCAGAGAACATCACCGACGCCGTGATCGAGGAGTTCTCCGGGTGTCAGGATGAGCGACTGAAGACCATCCTGAACGGCCTGGTGAGCCACCTGCACGCCTTCCTCCGCGAGGTGGAGCCCACCGAGAAGGAGTGGACCCAGGCCATCGACTTCCTGACCCGGACCGGCCAGATGTGCGACGATGAGCGCCAGGAGTTCATCCTGCTCTCCGATACCCTGGGCGTGACGATGCTGGTCGACGCCATCAATCACCATACGTCGGACCCGATGGTGTCGGAAAGCACGGTGCTGGGCCCCTTCTATGTCGCCGACCCGCCCGAGGTCGCCCAGGGCGAGTCCATCGACTGGAACGTCGAGGGAGAGCCCTTCTTCGTGGAGGGGCGGGTCCACGACCAACGCGGCGAGCCACTGGCCAATGTCGTCGTCGACGTCTGGCAGTCGGACAGTGAAGGCTTCTATGACGTCCAGAAGGAGCTCGAGAGTGCCTCGCTGCGGGCCCGGTTCACCACCGACGATCAGGGGCGATACGCCTTCTGGACGGTGACTCCCTCGCCCTATCCGATCCCCACCGACGGCCCCGTGGGCAAGATGCTGGAGATCACCGGACGCCATCCCTACCGGCCCGCCCACGTGCACTTCATGCTGATGGCCGAGGGCTACGAGACCCTGGTGACCCAGGTCTTCGCCGAGGACGACCCCTATCTGGACTCCGATGCCGTGTTCGGCGTCAAGGATTCCCTGGTCAAGGAGTATGAGTTGCTGCCGCCAGGAAAGGCACCGGATGGACGGTCGATGGAAGTGCCCTACCGCCATCTGACATACGACTTCGGCCTGAAGGCGAGTCGCTAGTCGCATCGCAACAAGACGAAACCATCCATTACCAGAAAGAGGAACGCTAGATGACTGTCATTGACAACCATGCGGTCGAGACCCTGTTCACCGAGGCACGCACCCACAATGTGTGGACGGATCAGGATGTCAGCGAGGAAAAGCTGCGCGAGCTGTATCGACTGATGCATTTCGGCCCGACCTCCATGAACTGCCAGCCCCTTCGCGTGATCTTCCTGAAGAGCCAGGAAGCCAAGGAAAGGCTCAAGCCGGCCCTGCTTCCCGGTAACCAGGAGAAGACCATGAAGGCGCCGGTGGTGGCCGTGCTGGGCTACGACACGAAATTCTACGAGCATCTGCCGCGCATGTTCTCCCACAACAAGGATGCCAAGTCGCTGTTCGAGGGCAAGACCGACTTCATCAATACCACGGCCTTTCGCAACAGCTCCATCCAGGGGGGCTACTTCATCCTGGCCGCTCGCGCGCTGGGACTGAATGCCGGGCCGATGTCCGGCTTCAACAACGCGGCCGTGGATGAGGAGTTCTTCCCCGATGGCCAGGTGAAGAGCAACTTCCTCTGCAACCTGGGATACGGCGATGCCTCGGCGCTCTTCCCGCGCCAGGATCGTTTCGAGTTCGATGAGGTCTGCCAGGTCCTCTGACAGGTCCGACCGGCGGCCGCCTCGTTGATCCGGTGCGGCCGCCGGACTCTGCATGTTCTTTGGATGTGGGCCGTGTTCGCACGGCCCTTTTTCATTTCCTCCGGAAAGCACGAGGCGTCACATGGTGTATGACTGGCAGTTCATTGTCCTGATGGTCGTGGCGGTACTGATCACCGGCATCTCGAAGTCGGGGTTCGCCGGGGGCGTCGGGGTGGTGGCCGTCCCCCTGATCTCGCTGAAGGCGAGCCCGACCTTCGCCGTGGCCGTCATGCTGCCGCTGTTGATCGTCATGGATGTCTTCAGCCTGCGGGCCTGGTGGCGACATCGTGCCGGCTCGCTGCTGTGGCTGATGTTCCCCCCGGCGATACTGGGCGTCGCCGTCGGCTATCTGACCTACGGGCTCTTCGATGATGACCTGCTCAAGGTGCTGCTGGGCATCTTCTCGATCCTGTTCGGCCTGTGGGGCCTGTTCAAGCCCTTCCGTGGTCGCGTGATGCCGGGCTGGATCGGCGGACTCTGTGGCGGGATCGCCGGTTTCACCAGCTTCATCGCCCATGCCGGGGGCCCGCCGCTGAACTTCTACCTGCTGCAGTGCCGGCTCTCCAAGGAACAGTTCCTGGGCACCGCCGTGGTCTTCCTGGCCGCCACCAACCTCGTCAAGCTGGTGCCCTATGGGCTGCTCGGCCTGCTCAGCGTCGAGAACCTGACGGTGGCCCTGCTGATGATCCCCGTCGCCTGGCTCGGGGTCCGCCTGGGGCTCGTCATCCAGAAGCGTCTGAGCGGGGAGTTGTTCTTTCGGGTCATTCTCACCCTGCTGATCCTGCTGGGCATTCGGCTGATCGTCGATGGTGCCGGGTAACAGTTGCTCGGCAGGCTAGTCGAGGGGTACTTTGGATATCGATTCCATCGAGGTCCTCGAGGTGAGAATGATCGACGATCAGTGTGTGCAGTACCCGGAGGGACCCTACGACACGCTGCCCCAGACTCCCATGTCGAAGCTCTCGAACACGGAGCTTGCGCGGTTCATCGATTTCATCGAGCAGCTCGAGGAGGAAACCGAGCAGGCGCTCTCCATGACCCATGGGTATCGGGAGATGCGCATGATGATCCACATCATGCGCAACCACTTGGCGGGACGACTCACGACGCCCACCTCGCTGGCCGATGCCTCCAGCCTGTCCTATGGCACGGCCAAGCGCGGCATCGAGAGCCTCCTCAAGCGGGGGCTGCTGCTGTCGCGTCCCCGGACCAAGTCGGGCAAGACGGTGTCCCTCCACCCGTCTGCGGCGCTGATCGACGAGTGGGAAGCCTATGCCCTCCGGATCAAGTCCCTGCTGGGTGACACCTTCGGGGTGGAGGCGGGCGCCGGCCCGGACAGTCGCATCCTGCTGGGAAAGGTCGACGAGACTTCCGCCGTCATCCCGCCGCCCGCCGTGCTCTCCCAGCGCCTCGAGCTGAGAGGGGGACTGCGCGTCCTGGTCCATGCCGACCCGACCTTCATGGCCATGCACAACCTCAAGCGGCAGCTGGAGGCGGTCTTCGGGGTGGAGATCAAGAACAAGGCGAAGTCGATCGACGGGCTACGCGCGGAGATCCTCTCCAACGCTTGCCTGCCCAACTCCCGGTACGATGTCATCGCCTGTGACCTCCCCTGGTTCGGGGAGCTGGCATCCCAGGACATGCTGCTGCCGCTGGACCGCCTGCTGGCGCGGGACGGCCATGACCTGTCCGATTTCCACCCCATGGCCATCCAGAGCTCGCAGTATGCCGGCAGGCAGTACGGCATTCCGGTCCAGACGACGCCGGAGCTGCTGTGCTATCGAAAGGATATCTTCGAGCGGGAACACCTGGCGCCCCCGACGACCACCGAGGAACTGATCAAGGTCGCCAGGCGACTGCATGATCCCGGCAAGGGGCGCTACGGCATCGCCTGGAACGCCGCCAGGGGAACGCCGCTGGGCCATACGTTCACCTTCCTGATGGCGAAGTTCGGCCAGCCGATCATGAACCTTCGGCGCACCCGGAACGGCTATGACTTCCAGCACGTGTCAGGCGAGGAGTATCGGCCGATGTTCCAGACGGATGCGGCCTTTCGCGCCTGTGAATACATGCTGGATATCCTGAAATATTCGCCGCCGAACATCCTCAACATGGCCTGGTACGAGCGTGCCAGGTCCTATGCCTCGGGTGAGTCCTGCATGGCCTACAGTTACACGCTGCTGGCCCCCCTGTTCGAGCTCAACCAGACGTCGCCTGCCTGGGGCAATACCGGGTACCTGCCCCACCCGGTCGGTAACCATGGTGCCCCGATCACCCCGATCGGCGGCTATGCGCTGGCCATTCCGGCCAACCTCTCCGAGGCACGCATCGAAGCCGCCTGGAGCGCCCTGAAGACGCTGACCTCGGCCGGCCTGTCGAAGCTCTATGTCATGAACGGGAGCCTGGTCACCCCGCGCTTCAGTGTCAGTCGCGACCCGGAGGTATCTTCGCTTTCACCGCTCATCGGCGTGGTGGACGAGATGGCGCGGAAGGACATCCTGCAGGCCTGGCCACGCCCCCCGGTGCCGGGGATCACGGAGCTGATCGGCATTGCCGGGCACGAGATATTCGAGGTGCTCGACGGGCGCCGCTCCATCAAGAAGGCCCTGTCCATTGCGCAGGACAGGGCCGATCGATTGATGCGCGACAGGGAATACTACTGAGCCACCCGCCGGGAGGCCGGTGGCCTCACTGCATGATCATGCCGCCGTCGATCATCAGCAGCTGGCCGGTCATGTAGTCCGACTCCTGGCTGGCCAGGAAGGAGGCGGTACCGACCACGTCCTCCGGGTAGGAGTAGCGCTTCATCAGGATCATCTTCTCGGCGAGCTCGTCCATGGACTGGCCTTGCTTGTCGAACTTGCCGATGCTGACGAGGTCCTTGTCCAGCTGCTCCCACAGCTCGGTGCGAACGACGCCCGGGCCATAGCCGTTGACGGTGATGTTGTGGTCCACCAGCGCCTTGGCGCCGCCGTTGATCATCGCCAGCACGGCGTGCTTGCTGCAGGAGTAGGGCACCACATCATCGAAGGCCTGGCGGGACAGGATGGAGCCGACATTGATGATCTTGTAGGGACCGTTCTCCTTGCCCTGGTCGATCATCTGCCTGGCGGCTTCCTGCATCCCGATCAGGCAACCCAGGGCATTGACGTCCATGATCTGGTGCCAGTTTTCTTCCGTGATGTCCATGAACATCAGTGGCTTGTTGATGCCGGCGTTGTTGACCATGACGTTGAGGCTGCCGAAGGCATCGACGGTGGCCTTGACGGCCGCCTTCATCTGGTCACGCTCGGTAACGTTGAGCTTCACGGCGATGGCATTGCCACCCTTCTCCTTGATGCGTGCCACGACCTCATTGCACCCGTCGGTGTTGAGATCGGCCACGCACACATTGGCACCCTGTGCCGCATAGTGTTCGGCAACGGCGGCACCCATGCCCCGCGCGGCGCCTGTGATCAGGCAGTTCTTTCCTGCAAGTCGAGTCTTGTCCATCGTGTCACCTCGGAAATCTTGTTGTGGGTCTCTCCATACCACCGCTGACCTGGTGGCCCGTATCTCTTGGCGCATGGAGCCGGTGTCTACAAGGAGTCCTCCACGGCGAGCTTTCGCGTGAGCGGTGCGCTGTGTGTCCTTGCTGCCCCGTATTGTCTGCAGGCCGGTCCGGCAATGACAGTTGCCGCCATGGCCAATCTGACCAGATTGGATTTTTCAGGGGGCACCGGGCGATGTTCGTCATGCTGACTGAACAGAGGAACGCTGCATTGCCGCCGGGGGAGAAACGGACAGCAGCCAGGCTGCCAGGGTGTCGGGCCGCCAGAGTCCGGTAATGGTCCCAGGCGAGGTGTCAGCTTGCTGATAGCGGGTATCAGACCGGCAGCAGGCCGAATTGCGTCAGCAGCCAGATCATCAGGCTGATGGTCACGAAGGAGGCGAGGGTGCTGACCATCAGGCCCGCGGCGCTGGTGTCGCCCTGGCCATACTGCTTACCGAACAGCGGGTAGACGCTGATCATGGGGGCGCTGGCGAACAGCATGCCGCCGGCGATCAGCAGCGGGTCCGGGTGGGGCAGCAACAGGAAGAGGCCCAGCACGGACAGGGGGTGAAGGAACAGCTTGCCCAGTACCACCTGGCTGACATCCATGGCCATGCCACGCACCTTGAGGCCATGGAGCATGCCGCCGATGGTGAACAGTGCCGCGGGGCCCGCCGCGTCGGCCAGCATGCTGACAGCCTGGGATAGCGGGCCCGGCAGCCTCAGACCGGTCAGGGCGAGGAGGATGCCGATCAACAGTCCGATCAGCACCGGGTTGCGTGTCAGGCGAGCAAGGGTCTGGCGCGCCACCTGCCCGACTCCATTGCCGTTCTGGCGGCTGGCCTCGGCAAGTATCAGCGCCGTAGGGATGATGATCAGTGTCTCCACCACCATGTTGAGCGCCATGAAGATAGCCGCCGGAGGGCCGATCGCCATCATCGCCACGGGATAACCGATAAAGCCGCTATTTGAGGCCGACATCCCAAGGGCGTGGATGGCGCCGGCATCAAGGGTCTTGCCACGCACCCCCACGGAGATCGCCAGTCCCAGCAGGAACGCCGCCAGCGAACCCAGCACATAGGCGAGCAGGTAGGTCGGGTTGAATACCTCCGACAGCGGGTGGTCGGTCAAGGCGCGGATGATCAGCGATGGCAGGGCCAGGTACATGACGAAGGTGCCCACGCCCTGCATGTTGTCGCGGCTCAAAAGGCCGGTGCGCGCCGCGGTGTAACCAGCACCTATCAGCAGGAATATCGGCAGCGTGATCGCCAGGATCTCAAGCACTTGGCCGTCCTTGGATTGCAGGTGGGGTCAGCTGACGCTGGCGCGAATCTGGCGAGCCTTTTCCTGCAGCAGTGGCAGGTACTGGCGGACCAGGGTGTCGTAATCGATACGAGCAGCATTGGTACTGATGTTGATAGCGCCCAGCAGCCGGCCGTTGGCATCGAAGGCCGGCACGGCCACCGAGCGCAACCCGGAGTCGAGCTCCTGGTCGGCGATGGCGTAGCCCTGCTGGCGCACCTCGAGGATGCAGCGCTTGAGCTCGGCCTTGTCGGTGATGGTCTTGTTGGTATGTGGCTCGAGGACCACCCGCGCCAGGAAAGCGTCGAGCTCGGCCTCCGGCAGCTGGGCCAGCAATACCCGCCCCATGGAGGTATGGGCCGCGGGCAGGCGCGTCCCCACGGAGAGGGTGATGGCCATCAGCCGGTGGCGTGAGGAGGAGCGCGCCACATAGGTGACGTCGTCGCCGTCCAGCATGCCCAGCGATGAGGACTCGCCACATTCGGTGGTGATGTCCTCGAGGATCTGCTGGACCACGCTGCGATAGTTGTTGGCCGAGAGGAACGCATAGCCGAGGTTCAGCACCTTGGGGGCCAGCTCGAAGTGGCGCTGCTGCTTGCGGACATAGCCCAGGGCATGCAGGGTCAGCAGGAAGCGTCGCGCCCGGGCACGGTTCATGCCAGTGCGCGCAGCCACCTCGCTGAGTGTCATGCGCGTGTGGGCCTCGTCGAAGGCCAGGATGACCTCGAGGCCGCTGGCCAGTGCGGTCACGAAGTCACGATCGTCGGGGCTCAGGGCCTCGTCCTGCAGGGACGTTTCCATCCGTCGTTGTCCTTGGTCGTGTTGCCGGAAAACCTGGGGCTAATCTAGCATATTTGTTCGAAATGCGAACATGTGTGCGACCATAGGGGAAGCCCCCTGGCCTACGCCTCATGCTACTACCGGAGAGACCTCCATGCCTGACGCCCTGATCCAGCACCCCTTCATGAGCCAGCAGGCGCTGGCCGAGTGCAATGCTCGAGCCATGGTCGACGCCATGCTGGCCTTCGAGCTGGCCCTGGCCGAGGTCTAGGAGGCCCACGGGGCTGGATGCCGCCGCCGGCGCCGCCGAGAAGCTGGCCCTGGACGTGTCACTGCTGAGCTAGACCGAGATCGGCGAGGTGGCCGAGCCGGTGGCTCCCGGCATGGGGGAGTCCTCATCGATGCCGCACAAGCGCAATCCGGTACGCTGCGCGCTGATCCGCGGATCGGCCCGCCAGGTGCATGGCCATGTCACGGTGATCCTCAATTCAGCGGCTCAGCCCCTTGAGCGGGGCCTGGGAGAGTGGCATGCCGAGTGGGCACCTATGCTCGACAGTGCCCTGCTGCTGGAAGGCGCGCTGGAGCAGACCGCGGTGCTGCTGGAAGGGCTGGCGGTGCAACCGGAGGCGATGCGGCGCAACCTGGCGGTGGCGGGCGGCGGCATCATGGCCGAGCCGGTCTCACGTCAGCTGGCCCCGGTCGTGGGCCAGAACGCCGCCAAGCGCATCATTGCCGAGGCCGCCGAAGCGGCACGCCTGACGGACCGTCCCTATGCCGAGGTCCTGATGGAGCACGAGGAGGTGGCGGGGCGTGTCGAGCGGGCGGGCCTCGAGCGGGCCAGTGATCCAGCCTTATACCTTGGTAGCAGTCGCGCCCAGGTAAAGCGTGCCATCGTCTGGTTAGAGGGCAAGTAATCAACTGCAAGTGAGACATTTGCGCGGGGTAAACGTGAGGGAGGCCTGGCCTCCCTTTTTCTTGCGCGCTCGGCAGGATTTGACGACCGAATTCGATGGGAGTAATTTGTTCGCCATACAAACCAATGTTCACATAACGAACTTAATTGGGCCGGCCGATGTCCTGTCGGTGGCCTTCGGAACGCAACAGCAAGAGGCGAACCATCATGGCCGAGTTTCTCAGCCTGCATGACGCGGTCGCGCGCTACGTCGAGGACGGCGCCACCGTGGCCATGGAAGGCTTTACCCACCTGATTCCCTTCGCCGCGGGTCACGAGGTGATCCGCCAGAAGAAGCGCGATCTGACCCTGGTTCGCATGACCCCCGACCTGATCTACGATCAACTGATCGGCGCGGGCTGCGCGAGGAAGGTGATCTTCTCCTGGGGTGGCAACCCGGGCGTGGGCTCCCTGCATCGCCTGCGCGACGCCGTGGAGAAGGGCTGGCCGCGCAAGATCGAGATCCTGGAGCACAGCCACGCCGCCATGGCCTGCGCCTTCGAGGCCGGGGCCGCCGGGCTGCCGCTGGCCGTGCTGCGCGGCTACGTGGGCAGTGAGCTTCCCAATGTCAACGATCAGATCAAGTTCATCGAGTGCCCCTTCACCGGCGAGCGCCTGGCGGCGGTGCCGGCGGTGCGTCCGGATGTCTCCATCGTCCATGCCCAGAAGGCCGACCGGGCCGGCAACGTGCTGGTGGAGGGCATCGTCGGCGTACAGAAGGAGGCTGTGCTGGCGGCGAGACAGAGCATCGTCACCGTCGAGGAAATCGTCGAGGACCTGACCGTCGAGTCAGACTACCATCCCAATACCTGCATCATCCCGGGCTGGGCCATCGATGCCATCGCCGTGGCCGAGAAGGGCGCGCTTCCCTCCTATGCCCACGGCTACTACCCGCGCGACAACCGCTTCTACAAGGAGTGGGATGCTATCGCCCGCGACCGCGACGCCTTCACCCGGTGGCTCGACGAGAACGTCTACAAAGCAGGAGGAGAGGCCTGATGAGCATCGAGTACACGTCTTCGGAGATGATGACCGTCACCGCCGCCCGGGCACTCGAAAACGGCATGACCTGCTTCGTCGGCATCGGCCTGCCCTCCGAGGCGGCCAACCTGGCGCGCCTGACCCATGCCCCCGACGTGGTGCTGATCTACGAGTCCGGCACCCTGCAGACCAAGCCGGAAGTGCTGCCGCTCTCCATCGGCGACGGCGAGCTCTGCGAGTCGGCCCTGACCACGGTCGCGGTGCCGGAGATGTTCCGCTACTGGCTGCAGGGTGGCAAGATCAGCGTGGGCTTCCTGGGCACCGCGCAGATCGACCGCTACGCCAACCTCAACACCACCCTGATCGGCGACTACCATGATCCCAAGGTTCGCCTGCCGGGCGGTGGCGGGGCGCCGGAGATCGCCACCAACGCGGGCGAGGTCTTCATCACCCTGAAGCACTCCAAGCGGGCCCTCGTGAAGGACGTGGACTTTGTCACCACCCTGGGCTTCGGTCGAGACGGCAAGGGCCGCGACGGTGTGCCGAACATCGGCAAGGGGCCTACTCGCGTCATCACGGACCTCTGCGTGATGAAGCCGGATCCCGAGACCAAGGAGCTCACGGTGGTCTCGCTGCATCCGGGCGTCAGCCGCGAGGACGTGGTCGAGGCCACCGGCTGGGAGATCCGTTTCGCCGGCGAGCTCGAGAGCACCCCAGAGCCCTCCGAGCGCGAGCTCGAAGTCCTGCGCGAGCTGAAGGCACGCACCGAACGCCAGCACGCCGGCGACTAACAGGAGATCCTCAATGAGCGACGTATTCCTCTGTCATCCGCGGCGCAGTGCCGTGGGCCGCTTCGGCGGCACCCTCTCCAGCGTGCGCCCCGACGACCTGGCGGCCAGCATCTACAAGGCGGTGCTGGCAGAGGCCCCGGGGCTCGATCCGGCGGCCATCGACGATGTCTTCATAGGCTGCGCCAACCAGGCCGGCGAGGACAACCGTAGCGTGGCGCGCATGTCGGCGCTGCTTGCCGGGCTTCCCACCTCGGTACCAGGCACCACCCTGAACCGCCTGTGCGGCTCCGGGATGGATGCTGTGGGCACAGCCTTCCGTGCCATCAAGGCCGGCGAGATGGAGCTGGCCCTGGCCGGCGGCGTGGAGTCCATGTCCCGCGCGCCCTTCGTGATGGGCAAGGCCGACAGCGCCTTCTCCCGCAGCCAGAAGATCGAGGACACCACCATCGGCTGGCGATTCATCAACCCGCTGATGAAGCAGGCCTATGGTGTGGACTCCATGCCCGAGACCGCCGAGAACGTGGCCGAGCAGTTCGCCATCGCCCGCGAGGACCAGGATGCCTTCGCCCTGCGCTCCCAGCAGAAGGCCGCGGCCGCACAAAATGCAGGGCGGTTCGCCGAGGAGATCACCGCCATCGAGATCCCTCGCCGCAAGCAGGACCCGCTGATCTTCGACCAGGACGAGCACCTGCGCGGGACCAGCCTGGAGAAGCTCGCGAGCCTGCCCACTCCCTTCCGCGAGGGTGGCAGCGTCACCGCCGGCAACGCCTCCGGGGTCAACGACGGCGCCGCGGCCATGCTGGTCGCTAGCGCCGCCGCCGTGCAGAAGCACGGCCTCACGCCCATGGCGAGGATCCTTGGCATGGCCACCGCCGGCGTCGAGCCGCGCATCATGGGGGTTGGCCCGGTGCCCGCGGTGAACAAGCTGCTCGAGCGCACCGGTGTGTCGCTCGACGAGATCGACGTTATCGAGCTCAACGAGGCCTTCGCCGCCCAGGCGCTCGCTTGCCTGCGTGACTTGGGCATCGCCGACGACGACCCACGGGTCAATCCCAACGGCGGTGCCATCGCGCTCGGTCATCCGCTGGGCATGTCCGGCGCGCGTCTGTTGCTGACCGCCGCCCATGAGCTGCAGAAGAGCGGCAAGCGCTATGCCCTGTGCACCATGTGCGTGGGCGTGGGGCAAGGCATCGCCACCCTGATCGAGCGGGCCTAGGCGATACCGCAGGACAGCATGTAAGCCGGCAGTCAGCACTCGCCGGCTTTTCTAGTTGCAACGAACGGAGAGACTGACATGGCATTTCTGACCATCCATGGCCGCAGCGTGGCCTATCGCCTGCTCGGCGCCGAGGACAATCCCCTGGTGATGCTGGCCCATCCGCTGGGCATGAGCCAGGCGGTGTGGGACGACGTCCTGCCCATGCTGCTGCCGCGTTACCGCGTGCTGACCTGGGACCTTCCCGGCCACGGCGCCAGCCAGGCCTGGGGCGAGGGGCCGATCACCCCGGCCGACCTGGCGGGCGAGGCCCTAGCGCTGGCCGACCATGCCGGTGCCGAGCGCTTCCACTTCGCCGGGACCTCCGTCGGCGGCGTGGTGGGCCAGCAGTTGTTGGCCGAGCACGGCGAGCGATTGCTCTCAGCCACCCTGACCAACACCGGAGCGGTGATCGGCAACGCCGAGCTGTGGAACACCCGCGCCAGGCGCGTGCGCCAGGAAGGCCTGGCGGCGATGTCCGAGGAGATCGTGCCCCGCTGGTTCGCCCCGGCCTGCTTCCAGGCCGAGCCGGCCCTCAAGGCCGGCTGGTGCACCCAGATGGGCCGTGGCGACGATGACGCCTACGCGCTGCTGTGCGAGATGCTGGGTCGCGATACCTTCACGGGGAAGCTCTCGGGGAAGGGTGTCAGGGTCCAGCTGTTCGGTGGCAGCGAGGACATGGCGACCCCGCCGGCGACGCTGGAGGCCCTGGCGGCCGAGTGTGACGGCGCGCCGCTGGAGATCTTCGAGGGCGTCGGCCACGTGCCCTCCGTGGAGGTGCCGAGCCTGTTCGCCGAGAAACTGCTGGCGGTGATGGCAGTTGACTTGGGATAGGTGGGCGCTAAAGGGGTGGGTTATGCCACTGGCCTCGAGACTCGAAAGCAGGTGCTGGGCGAGCAGCACGTGGCACGCTCCACCGAGAATGCCACCAGCCTGGATGCCCCTTCCAGCAGATGATCACCCGCCTGGCCTGGGGCGAGCTGTGGAGCAATGACGACCTGACACGTCGCGAGCGCAGCATGATCACGACCGGCATCCTGGCCGCGCTGGGCCGTGAGGAGCTGACCCTGCACCTCAAGACCGCCAAGCGTATCGGGCTGACTGAGGCGGAGCTGCGTCAGGTGCTGATGCATGTCGCCATCTATGGCGGCGTGCCGGCGGCCAACCATGCCTTCGCGCTGGCCAAGGAGCTGGGGTGGGGCAGGAAGACAGACTGATCGCGCTGCGGCTTGACCATTGATTCGGGCACTAAGATGGCTCCGTGATGGCGCGATACGAAGCCGGCCCGAGTGCCGGCTTCATTCGTTTCACATTGGGCCAGCAGGAGCAATCGCCACTGCAGGCAGGCAAGGAGGAGCAGGTTGAGCGGTGAGGCAGCGACGATGGGCGAGTCGGGACAATGGCGGCAGGTCATGCTGGTCTCCGGCCTGCTGCGGTGCCTCGGGCTCTACCTGTGCTTGACGGTGCTGGGGTTCAACGGCGCGAAGTGGCCATTTCCACCAGCCTGCCGGAGAGCTTCCTGGCGATGATGGCGGTCACCGTGAACATCGGACTGGGCATCGCCTTCGTGCAGGCGGCCATGCCGGTGCTGGCCAAGCTCTGGTCCCCGGAGCGCTTCGGCCGAATCATAGGCAGTCGAAGTGTGCCGATAAGTCTGGCGGAACTGAGAGCCCATGGTTTCGTATGAACGTTTTGAAACATGAAAGGAGTAGCGTCTTGAATCGCACAGTTTCTGTTGGTCAAGCCCCTGATTACGATCAGATCGTTCGGGTTGTTCAGCTGTATGTGGATGGCTTTCAAGGAGGGAGTGAAAAGCTCAGGGAAGCCTTCCATGAGGACGCCTGGATTTTTGCCATCGATGCCCAAGGGGCGTTGGGTAAGGGCCTTGTCAGCGACCGCTTCGAGCGATGGGCAACCAGCCACCGGCCGGTCAAGGGGCGCTTCATTGCGGTGACCCAGGCCGGAGATATCGCCAGTGTCCTGCTGGGGTTCGATAACACTGAGGACCTGTCGGATTCCTGGGTGGACGTGATCGCCCTGATGAAGAGCGAAGGGGTCTGGAAAATCACCAATAAGACCGCGGCTCATAGCAGTAGGGCTGCGTGGGCGAAACCGTAGTTGTGACGAATCGCCGGATTTCACGGAACCATGGCTAGATGTGTAACCCCTCCGGGCTGTTCACGGAAAGCCCCACCCGGCTGACAGGAGGCTGGCAGTCCAGGCGGGCATGCGGGCGGTGCCAGTTGTACTGATGAAGGCAGGCCCGGCAATCGAAAGGCATGCCGCTGGCTGAGCCAGCCGGTGCTATCAGGGTAAACGTAGCGGACATCGCACATTGCCGGTGGGCCGGTTTCTGGGGAAAAGGTCAGCTTTCCCGGCAAATGCGATGGACCCGAAAAAGCCCCGGCTTAAGGGCCGGGGCGCAAGGATCGAATACACAGTGGCTTGTACTGTAAAGCGCTATCGCAATGATGGCGGAGCAGGCCCCGCCATCGGGTCGGCTTAGAAGCTGTACATCACCATGCCCTGGATGCGGACGGCGTCACCCTCGTCGCCACCCTTGGTCTCACGGCTGGCCCAGCTGGTCTCGATGCCGTAGCTGATGCGCTCGGCCGGCGACCAGATATAGTTCAGGTAGACGGTCTCGTAGGTGTCGTCGGCGTCATCGTCATAGTAGTCGGCATCGTCCAAGTCGACGGTTGCCACGTTGTAGGAGGCGTTGATGGCGCCCGGGCCGGCCTTGAGGCTGGCACCGATGGTACCGCCGGTGCTCTCGAGGGTCTCGAGTTCACCATCGGCGGCCAGGTAGGCCGGAGAGGTCTGCGGGCTGACGTTCATGTAACCGCCGATGCCGTCGCCGTGGGTGACGCCGGCGCGCAGGGTCAGCGCCTCGGAGACGTCCATGGCGGCTTCCAGGGCCATGCCCCAGCCGAAGGTGGAGTCGTCATCCACTGTAGCGGTGGCGTCGCCTTCGGCATCGAACTCGAGCCTGCGCAGCACGGCGGACGCGGAGTACTTGAAGGGGCCGGAGGTGTCGGTATAGCGCGCGGTCAGGTCCGGCATGCTGCTCTTGGCGACATCCTCGCTGACCTGAGTGGCATCGACGGTATCTTCGGAGCCGCCACGGGTGTCCGGATCCTCGATGGCCACTGAGAAGTTGCCGGTGGTATAGCGCAACTGGGCTTGGCGGGCCTGGTCGGCGACGCCGGGAGGACCTGTGAAGTCGATGCTCGGGCTGCCGGCGACGAAGCCGTAGAAGTTGTTCCAGGTCTGGCCAGCCAGTATGCCGTTCCAGGAGCCGTAGGCGTGGCGCAGGCGGAAGGAGCCGCCGCCGC
Organism: Halomonas aestuarii; assembly: GCF_001886615.1. Taxonomy (NCBI): domain Bacteria; kingdom Pseudomonadati; phylum Pseudomonadota; class Gammaproteobacteria; order Oceanospirillales; family Halomonadaceae; genus Halomonas; species Halomonas aestuarii. The sequence goes on along the minus strand of NZ_CP018139.1, from coordinate 1,302,574 downwards.
TGCCGTAGAAATCACCCTCGATCCGGGTCACCAGGTCGCTGCCAGAGACCGGCGTGGTGGTCTGGAAGCCGATACGGCTCTGGTAAGCATGCATGTTGAAATGGCCGTCCTGGCTGGGCTCGCCATCCAGGGCAATATTCTTATGGCCGATGGAGTTGCCCAGGTCAGCATCCACGTCGTAGATGATATCCAGTTTGGCATAGCCATAGACGCTGGCCTTGGTGTCACCCACCTCGAAATCGACGGCGTGTGAAGCGCTGGCCACGGCGAGAGCCAGGGCGCCGGCGGTAAAAATGGTGGCATGCTTTACGCTTTTTTGAATTGTCACTAGCGGTTCCTTTCTATGCGTGGCTGCCCTTGCAAGAGGGCAGATCAATTGTTGTGGTAACCTTGACGTAAACGTAATGTGTTCGCATGACGAACACGCGTTCGGCGTCAGAACGTACCATAACGACCTCGACCGCGGGTGACAATCGGCCTACCCTGGTTTACGACAAAAGGATGAGGAACCGTTCTGCCAGGTCTGCTCATGTCTTGCGTCCTGGCCACCCGGGCGGTGGCGCTCGTGCCCTTAAGCCAAAAGATCAGTGCTGGAACGGTAAGCTGTTATGTTATATCGCTGCTTCCGGAACTAAGCTTGAACGGGTGTCGAGGCAACTTCTGCTTCGCGGAGACGCGCCGAACCTTGAAGATACGGACGTCAAGCATCAGGGAATGCCCCATGACCCACCATCCCTCTAGTCAGACGGATATGCCGTCAGGCGAGGTTAGCCTCCATGAGCGCTGCCTGTCGCTGGGGCTTGATACAGCAGACCAGGAGTCCTTCGATACCATCATCCATCAACCCGGGCTGCGCAGGGGCGGGGCAAGCCCCACCCATGGGCGGCATTCACGTCGGCCACTGCCCCATCCTTACCACTCATCCAGATGCTCCGAGCGAGCACTCGGACGTCACGCGAGGTTCCCATGACCACTCCCTGCATCATCTGTGTCGCCATCACCGGCAGCGTGGGGCGCAAGGAAAACAACCCTGCCATCCCCGTCACCATCGAGGAGCAGATCGAGAGCACCCAGGCGGCCTTCGAGGCCGGCGCCACCATCGCCCACTGCCATGTGCGCAACGATGACCAGACGCCCACCTCCGATCCCGACAAGTTCGCCAAGCTGATGGAAGGCCTGAGGGCCCACTGCCCGGGCATGATCATCCAGCTCTCCACCGGTGGTCGCTCCGGGGCGGGAGAAGCGCGCGGCGGCATGCTGCCGCTCAAGCCCGACATGGCGAGCCTTTCGGTGGGCTCCAACAACTTCCCCAATCGGGTCTACGAGAACCCGCCCCAGCTGGTGGAGTGGCTCGCCGACGAGATGCTCAAGTACGACATCAAGCCCGAGATCGAGGCCTTCGACCTGTCGCACATCCACCAGGCGGTCAGTCTTTCCAAGCAGGGCAAGCTTAAGGCACCGCTCTACGTGCAGTTCGTGATGGGCGTCAAGAACGCCATGCCGGTGGACAAGCCGACCTTCGACTTCTACATCGAGACCCTGAACCGGATCGCGCCTGACGCCCAGTGGTGCGGCGCCGGTATCGGGCCCAACCAGATCGTGCTCAACGAGTGGTCCATTGCCGCGGGCGGCCACACCCGCACGGGGCTCGAGGACAACGTGCGCCTCGGCCGCGATACCCTGGCCCCCTCCAATGCGGCCCTGGTCGAGCGCACTGTGGCGCTGTGCGAGCAATACGAGCGGCCGGTGGCCACCTGGCAACAGGCCCGGGAGATCCTCAGTTTGCCCGTATGATGGAGCGTCATCCGAGGAGTTCGGTGCGCTGGACCTCACGCTCGATCGACGCCGGCAGTCGACTCTGGCCCGACAGGCACGGCACACAGCGAGTTTGGTCCGCATCAATCGAGGGTTCTTTCAGAGTGAGGCGTAAGGGCCCTCGGATTAACGGGGACTGCTCATGGGGCCACACGCCAATGAAACATCCCCGACGTCTTCCCGAGAACCTTGGTGGCGATATGCGTCTCGCTGGGCTGGCCCGCCAGGCCGTAGCAGACATGCAGCGGGAGTAGATGCTCCTCTCGAGGATGGCAGAAACGGGCGTGCGGGGCGCGCTCCCAGTGGATAAGGCGTTCGGCGCGTTCAGCCTCCTCGATCTCCGTCGAGGAGCAGGTCTCCTCGAGCCAGTCCTCGAACTCCTGGTTGCGGGCCTGGCTGTTCGGGGTGTTGGGGGCAAAGAACGCCTGCATGTTATGGAAGGAGAATCCGGACCCGATCACCATCAGGTCGTCGACGTCTAGCGCCTGCAGCGCCTTGCCGATGGCCAGGTGGGTCGCGGCATCCAGACTGCTGACCAGTGACAGCTGCACGCAGGGAATGTTCGCCTCCGGGTACATCAGTTTGAGCGGGACGAACAGCCCGTGGTCGAAGCCCCGCCGGTCATCGAGCCGTGCTGATATCCCGACCTTCTCCAGCGCCTGGTGGACCTGCCGCGCCAGGGCCGGCTCACCTGGACAGGGATACGCGATCTCGTAGGCTTCAGGCGGAAAGCCGTGGTAGTCATAGATCAGCGGCGGGTTGGCGCCTGAGGTGATGGTCGGGACCGACTCTTCCCAGTGGGCGCTGATGACCAGGATGGCAGACGGCCTGTGGAGCTGGCCCGCGATCTCCTGGAGCCGCTCCACCATCTCACGGTGGCCTGGATCCCCCAGCAGCGGCATCGGGCCGCCGCCATGGGAGATGAAGAGTATATCGGTGGGGGTGGTCATTCTTGTCGCTCCTGGGTTCACGGAAGATCTCGCTGGGCCCTGCCGGTACGATGCCGCCAGGATGCTATGCCTTGATCCGGCTAAGCGCAGTGCCCGAGAGTCGATGATGGCCGCGTCAGTATCAGGCTGGCGTGTTTCCGGTGACAGCGCCCTGTGCGGTCCGGCCACCCGCTAGGCGCGCCAGCAACAGGGTATCCAGCGAAAAGCGGCCGGCGCCCTGAAGCGTCAGGGCCGACGTGGCGGCAAACAGGGTCAAGGCGTACTCGTAACCGTTGTTGGACATGAACAGGCCGTTGCCGATATGCACCGCGAAAATGGCCACCAGCATGGTGAAGGCCGACACCAGTGCCGCCGGGCGGGTCAGCAGGCCCAGCACCAGCGCCAGCCCGCCGAAGAACTCGGCGCCACCGGCCAGCAGCGCCATCAGGGCGCCCGGCGCCAGGCCGATGCTCGCCAGCCACTGCCCGGTGCCTTCCAGGCCGTAGCCACCGAACCAGCCGAACAGCTTCTGCGCGCCATGTGCGGCCAGTATCAGCCCCACCGGCACCCGCAGGAGCAGTGCGGCCATTCCGGCGCGAGAATGGAGCAGGGTCTGTGTGAGCTTGGTATTCATCATCGTTACCTCGAATCTTTCTCTGTGGTGGTATCCCGAGGGCCCTTCCCCCAAGCGATGACGTCACTCTACTATCACCAAAAATAAAGACTAAGGTGCTAAATGTTGCCTAATAATAAATATTTTGTTGATAATTTGGGTGGTCAACGTCACTGGAGTCGCTGATGGACCGTATCGATGCCATGCGGGCCTTCATCACGGTCGTAAATGAAGGCGGCTTCACCCGCGCCGCCGAGCGCCTGGAGATGTCCCCACAACTCGTCAGCAAGTACGTCTCCCAGCTCGAGAAGTACCTGGGGGTGCGCCTGCTCAACCGCACCACGCGCAGGATCCACCTGACCGAAGCGGGCACCCGCTATCACCAGCGCGCCCAGCAGGTCCTTGCGGATATCGAGGACATGGAGCACCAGCTCGGCGACCTGCAGACACAGGCCCGGGGCCTGTTGCGGATCAGTGCCCCGGTGTCCTTCGCCACCCGCCATCTGGCACCGTTGCTGAGCGACTTTCAGCGTGCTCACCCCGCCGTCGGTATCGACCTGCAGTTGAACGACCGCAAGGTCGATATCGTCGAGGAGGGCTTCGATGTGGCGCTCCGGATTGGCCACCTGAAGAATTCATCACTGATCGCCAAGCGGGTCGCGCCGGTTCGCCTGGTGATGTGCGCTTCTCCTGACTACCTGGAACGGCATGGCACCCCCCAGCATCCGGAGGACCTCAGGGCGCATCGTTACCTGCACTACAGCTACATGGAGCAGGACGCCAGCGAGTCGCTCTTCAGATGGTTGCCTGACCGGGAGCCACACCATAGCGGCGAACTGATCAGCAACAATGGCGATGTGCTGGTCGAAGCGGCCATTGCCGGTGCTGGCATCGCCTTGCAGCCCACCTTCATCTCGGGCGACGCCATCAAGGAAGGAAATCTACGGATCATCCTGCCGGAGCACGAACCCAGGCCGATATCCCTCTACGCGGTGTATGCCCATCGCCAGTTGCTCGCGAGCAAGGTGCGGTGCTTCGTCGACTTCCTGGAGGGCTATTTCGGCGATCCGCCTTTCTGGGACAGGTTCGACTGACGTGGCATCAACTGCCGCCTTGCGAAGAAGATTCCCCCGGTCACTTCCATGAGGTTCTCTCGGCATGGCCGGATCATCGAGGGATAGTCATGGGTTGGGAGGAGTGCATTGACCGGCGCCAGGAGATCCTTCGCCAGGCGTCAGGCCAGGTAGGCCAGCGCGCCAGCCACCATCGCCTCGATGCCGGTGCGCAGCGTTACCTCATTGCCGGGGAAGTAGTAGGGCGAGTGGGGCATTTCCAGGTGGCGCATCTTCTCCGCCACGCTCTGGCCGGGCGTCTTGGCCCAGCGCTCCGCGGGGGTGGCGCCTATGAACCAGTAGACGTAGGGGATGTCTTCGCCGCCGAAACCGCCGTCCTCGGCGCTGCCGAAGTAGGGGAAGTCCTCGCTGCCGTTGAGGCATGGCATGTCATAGAGGTTGTCCTCTCCAAAGTGCTTGCCGTGGGCACGGCGAACATGGTCGACCACCGTAGGATCGTTGTGCAGCGCGAGGGTCTCGTTGAGCACCCGGAATGCCGGAGGCCTCGGAGCGCGGCCGGCCTCGCACTCGGCTCGCACGATGCGCTAGATGGCCCCCACCACCTGCCGGTGGATAGCGTTGTCGAAGCTGCGGATATTGATCTCGAGCTCGACGGAGTGGGGAATGATGTTGGCCTGGGTACCGGCATACAGCTTTCCGACGGTGACCGCCACGGTCTCCTCCGGCGGCACTTCGCGGGAGACGATGGTCTGCAGGCGCGTCACCACGTGAGCGGCGATCACCACCGGGTCCACCATCTGTCGGAACTCGAGGCCTGCGACATGCCGCTTGGATGGCCTGGCGGTCGAGCAATGATTCACCGGCGCTCCACAACTTGCTGGAGCAGGTAGACGAAGTGTGCGTATAAGGGGGCATATCGACATCAGTCCCGGGTGGCCACGGCCGTCGGGCTGCTGCCCCCTCATGGATATCGCCCGCTACGGCGATTCTCCACCAGCACCTCGAGGATGGCGTTGGCCTCCTGCATCACGGGGGAGGGGACTTCCCCGCGGCGCCGGCTGCAGATGACGGGGATGGTGATGCTCCTGTCGGCGAGATAGACATAGCTGATGCCGTCCCGTTGCACGCGCTTGACCTGCTCGGGCACCAGACTGATGCCTATCTCTGAGTGCACCAGGCTTAGTGCCGTCTGTAGTTCATTGGCCTCCTGGGCCACTTCGACCTTCAGCCCCTGGCGGCGGAAGAGCCCGAGCACCATGTCGGCCATGCTGGGGCGCGGCTTGGCAGGAAACAGGACCAGCGGGTAGCGGGCGAGCTGCTCTAGGGTCGGGGTGGTACCTTCCAGCGGATGGCCCGCCGGCAGGGCGGCCAGAATCGGCTCGTCGAACAGCACTTCCTGCTCCACGTCCGGGTCGTCGATCCTGAGACGGCCGAACCCGAGGTCGATGCGACCCGCTTTCAGCGCCTGGATCTGCTGCACCGTGGTCAGCTCCGCCAGGCTCAGCTCGACATTATCCTTTTGTCGTAAGTCGCGGACCAGCAGCGGCAATTGGCCATAGAACACCGACGGCACGAAGCCGATGCCGAACATGACGCGCTGGCTGCGGGCCATGCGCCTTGTGGCCTCCAGGGTAGCGTCCAACTTTTCCAGTATCTGGATGGCGTGCTGCCGGAAGAACTGCCCGGTGGGGGTCAGACGCAATCCACGTGAGCCCCGCTCGAATAATTCGGCCCCTACCTCTTTCTCCAGCTGTTTGATTTGTCTCGATAAAGGGGGCTGTGACATGTGCAGCCGCTCGGCGGCACAGGTCAGGTTCAACTCCTCGGCGACCACGCAGAAGTACCTGAGATGACGAAGTTCCATGATACCTCCTGGGTATGGCAGGGCACCCAAACAATATTGGTTCGGTCTGCAAGCTGCAATCAGACTGTCCTTCAATAACCATATTCCCGGACTTCGGAGCCTCCCATGTCATCCGTGATTGAAAGCATCGAGACGCTGCTGGTCGACCTGCCGACCATCCGCCCCCACAAGCTCTCCATGACCACCATGGCCTGCCAGACCATGGTCATCGTGCGGATGCGTCACAGCGATGGCATCGAGGGACTCGGCGAGGGAACCACCATCGGCGGCCTGGCCTACGGCCCCGAGAGCCCCGAGAGCATCAAGACCAACATCGATACCTACCTGGCGCCGATGCTGATCGGCCAGCCCTCGGGCAACATCCACGCGCTGCGTGCCCGGCTGAACCGCCAGGCCCACGGCAACGCCATCGCCAAGTCAGCGCTGGAGACTGCGCTGCTCGATGCCCAGGGCAAGCGCCTGGGCCTCTCGGTGGCCGAACTGCTGGGTGGCGCCCGCCAGACGCACCTGCCGGTGCTCTGGACCCTGGCCAGCGGCGATACCCGCAAGGACATCGACGAGGCCCTGCTGCGTCTTGAGCAGCGTCGCCACGGCGACTTCAAGCTGAAGATTGGTGCCAATCCCGTGGAACAGGACGTACGCCACGTGGCTGCCATCAAGGAGGCGCTGGGCGACAGGGCAAGCGTGCGGGTCGACGTCAACCAGGCCTGGGACGAGCCCACCGCGGTGCGAGGTATCCAGGCGCTACAGGACGCCGGCATCGAGCTGATCGAGCAGGCCATTCCCGCCCGCGAGCAGGCCGGCCTGATCCGCCTGTCGCAGCGCTTCAACGTGCCCATGCTGGCCGACGAGGGGGTGCAGGATGCCCGCGACGGCCTGCAACTCGCCGCCGGGGGCTTCAGCGGCGCCTTCGCGCTGAAGATCGCCAAGTCCGGTGGGATCAACGGGGTGCTGGAACTGGCCCATGTGGCCCAGGCCGCCGGCATCGGCCTCTATGGTGGCACCCTGCTCGAGGGCACCATCGGCACCGCCGCGTCCCTGCATGCTTGGGCGACGCTGCCCGAGATGGCCTGGGGCACCGAGATGTTCGGCCCGCTGCTGCTCAAGGACGACATCGTGGCCAATCCGTTGAACTACACAGAGTTCGGCGTCGAGCTGCCTAAGGGGCCTGGCCTGGGCGTCACTCTGGATGAAGACAAGCTCGCGCACTATGCGCGCAAGAACTGAAAAGGAGAACGTCATGCTGTTTCAGGTGGAAATGACCGTCAAGCTGCCGCCGTCCATGCCGGCCGAGCAGGCTGCCGAGATCAAGGCAACCGAGAAGGCCTACTCCCAGGAGTTGCAGCGCGCTGGCAAGTGGCGCCACCTGTGGCGCGTGGCCGGCAGCTACTCGAATGTCAGCATCTTCGACGTCGACGATAACGTCGAGCTGCAGGAGCTGGTCAGCAACCTGCCGCTCTTCCCCTACATGGAGATCAGCGTCAAGCCATTGTGTCGCCATCCGTCCTCCATCCGCGAGGACGACACCTGAGTCGCGGATGATGCAAGCCAGCTCCCGCGGGCGGGCCAAGAACAGATAACGATTAGGAGAACCCGACCATGACCGTGAAGATTTTCGATACCCCCGAGGTCCAGGACTTCCTCAATACCGTCGCCGGCTTTGACCAGGACGGCGGCAGCGAGCGCGCCAAGCAGATCATGCACCGCCTGCTGTCCGACCTGTTCCGCCTGATGGACGACTACGACGTCAGCGCCGAGGAGTTCTGGTCCGCCGTCAGCGTGCTCAACGCGCTGGGCAACGGCACCCAGTTCGGCCTGCTGGCCCCGGGGCTCGGTTTCGATCACTACCTGGACATGCGCATGGATGCCGCCGACGCCGAGCGTGGCCTGCTGGGCGGCACCCCGCGCACCATCGAGGGTCCGCTCTACGTGGCCGGTGCCCCGGAGGCCGAGGGCTTCGCGCGCATGGACGACGGCCAGGACAACGACGGCGAGACCATGTGGCTGACCGGCCAGGTGCGTGACGTCGACGGCCAGCCCGTCGTCGGCGCCAAGGTCGAGATCTGGCACGCCAACTCCAAGGGCGGCTACTCCTTCTTCGATCCGACCCAGTCCGAGTACAACCTGCGCCGCAGCATCATCACCGATGCCGAGGGCCGCTACACCGCGCGCAGCATCATCCCCTCCGGCTACGGCTGCCCGCCGGACAGCCCGACCCAGCAGGTGCTCGACCTGCTCGGCCGTCACGGCCAGCGCCCGGCGCATATCCACTACTTCATCTCGGCGCCCGGCCACAAGCACCTGACCACCCAGATCAACCTGGCCGGCGACCCCTACACCTTCGACGACTTCGCCTTCGCCACCCGCGAGGAGCTAGTGGTGCCGGCCAACCGCATCGAGGACAAGGACGAGATCGCCAAGCGCGAGCTGGATGGCCCCTTCGCCGAGGTGGTGTTCGACATCGAGCTGGCGAAGACCGACGCCCCCGAGCTGCAGGTGCGCCACGCCCGCCCGCGGGCCAAGGAAGACGAGCAGGACAAGCACAGCCAGCTGGCCGGCACCGCCAAGGTCTGATCGGCCCCTGCCATTGACCTCACGGGAGGAGCGCCGGGGGCAGGTCGAAGAGGAGGTCCTACGCCAGGGATGGCGTTGGTAGCGCCCAGGGAAGGGTTCACAGCGCCTCCTCGCGAATCTGCCGCCGGAACAGCTCCGAGCAATCACGACAAGACACCGAGGATCACCGTCATGACCACACAGCTTGATCGACTCGAGGAACGCGTCCGCGGCGCCGTCGTCGACGACGCCGATCACGGCATCTTCCGCTGCCACCGCAGCATGTTCACCGACCCGGATTTCTTCGACCTGGAGATGAAGCACATCTTCGAGGGCAACTGGCTGTTCCTGGCCCACGAGAGCCAGATCGCCGAGCCGGGCGACTACTTCACCGTGACCATGGGTCGTCAGCCGGTGGTCATCACCCGCGACAAGGCCGGCGAGCTGCACGGCCTGATCAACGCCTGTGCCCACCGTGGCGCCACCCTGTGCCGCCGCAAGCGGGGCAACAAGGGCACCTTCACCTGCCCCTTCCATGGCTGGACCTTCAAGAACGACGGCAAGCTGCTCAAGGCCAAGAACGAGAAGAATGGCGCCTACCCGGAGGGCTTCAAGCAGGAGGGCTCCCACGACCTCAAGCGCCTGCCGCGCTTCGCCAACTACAAGGGCTTCCTGTTCGGCAGCCTGAGCGATGACGTCCAGCCGCTCGAGGAGTACCTGGGCGAGACCACCAAGGTCATCGACAACATCGTCGACCAGGCGCCGGAAGGCCTGGAGATCCTGCGCGGCACCTCGTCGTACACCTTCAACGGCAACTGGAAGCTGCAGGCCGAGAACGGCGCCGATGGCTACCACGTCAGCTCGGTGCACTGGAACTACGCCTCGACCATGGAGCGTCGCAACTACGATGCCGGCGGCACCAAGGCGGTGGACGCCGACGGCTGGTCGAAGAGCCAGGGCGGCTTCTACTCCTACGAGAACGGCCACATGATGCTGTGGACCCGGCTGCTCAACCCCGAGGTGCGCCCGGTCTACACCCAGAAGGACTGGATCGAGAAGCAGCTTGGCGCGGCGCGGGCCGACTCCATCGTCAACCAGACCCGCAACCTGTGCCTCTACCCCAACGTCTACCTGATGGACCAGTTCTCCACGCAGATCCGCGTGCTGCGTCCGCTCTCCGTGGACAAGACCGAGGTCACCATCTACGGCTTCGCGCCCAAGGGCGAGTCCGCGGAGAACCGCGCCGTGCGCATCCGCCAGTACGAGGACTTCTTCAACGTCTCGGGCATGGGCACGCCGGACGACCTCGAGGAGTTCCGCGCCTGCCAGGAGGGTTACAACGGGGCGCTGGCCGAGTGGAACGACCTCTCCCGCGGTGCCAAGCAGTGGATCGAGGGGGCCGACGAGAACGCCCAGGCGATCGACATGAAGCCGCTGCTCAGCGGGGCCTCCCCGGAAGACGAGGGCCTCTACGTGCTGCACCACCAGCACTGGGTCGAGGAGATGCTGCGCGCCATCGACAAGGAACGCAGCCAGTTCATCGCCACCCAGTCCGCGTAAGCGCGCACGAACCGAGAAGGGGAGAACAGACATGAGCATCAGCTATCACGCTATCCAGGCCTTCCTGTACCGCGAGGCGCGCCTGCTCGATGACCGCCAGTGGGACGAGTGGCTGGAGTGCTACCGCCAGGACGCCGAGTTCTGGATGCCGGCCTGGGACGACGACGACCAGTTGACCCGGGACCCGCAGTCCGAGATCTCATTGATCTACTACCCGAATCGCGATGGGCTCGAGGACCGGGTCTACCGGATCAAGACCGAGCGAAGCGGGGCGAGCACGCCGGAGCCGCGCACCACCCATCAGGTCACCAACCTCGAGGTGCTCAAGGAGGAGGGTGACACGGTGGAGCTGCGCTTCAACTGGCACACCCTGAGCCACCGCTACAAGAAGACCGACAGCTACTTCGGCAGCGCCTTCTACACCCTGGACGTGTCGGGGGAGACGCCGCTGATCACCAGAAAGGTCGTGCAACTCAACAACGACTACATCCACCAGGTCATTGATGTCTATCACGTCTGACCCGGTGCGGGAGGAGATTCGACCATGAGCTACACCATTGCACTCAACTTCGAGGATGGCGTCACCCGCTTCATCGGATGCAAGGTCGGGGAAACGGTCCTCGATGCCGCCTATCGGCAGAAGGTCAACCTGCCGATGGACTGCTCCGACGGCGTCTGTGGCACCTGCAAGGGCCATTGCGAGCAAGGCGAGTTCGACATGGGAGATGAGTACCTGGAGGAGGCGCTCTCCGATGAGGAGGCCGCCGAAGGCCAGGTGCTAACCTGCCAGATGGTGCCGTCTTCCGACTGCGTGATACAGGTGCCGGTAGCGTCCACCCTGTGCAAGACCGCGGTGGGGAAGCTCGAGGGCACTGTGGCCGTGGTTGAGCAACTTTCCGAGGACAGCATCGAACTGGGGGTGGACCTGGACGAGGAGGCCGCACTGGCCTTTCTGCCAGGGCAGTATATCCACATCGATGTGCCGGGCACCGAGCATCACCGTTCCTACTCGTTCAGCTCGAAGCCCGGCGATCGGCGTGCGACCTTCCTGATCCGCAACATCCCCAACGGCGTAATGAGCGGCTATCTGACTGAGCGCGCCAAGGTTGGCGACCGGCTGGCCCTGACCGGGCCGATGGGCAGCTTCTATCTGCGTGAGGTCACCCGTCCGGTGTTGATGCTGGCCGGCGGCACGGGCCTGGCGCCCTTCCTCTCCATGCTCGAGATGCTGGTGCAGAAGAAGGTGGAAGGGGCGTCCAGTGAACCGCCGATCCACCTGATCTACGGCGTCAACAAGGACGATCATCTGGTCAAGGTCGATGCCTTGGAGCATTTCGCTGCGGAACTGCCCAACTTCACCTACTCCACCGTGGTAGTGGATGAGGCGAGCCAGCATCCGCGCAAGGGGTACGTGACCCACCATATGGACGTCGAGGTGCTGCACGACGGCGACATCGACGTCTACCTGTGCGGGCCGCCTCCGATGGTCGATGCCGTGCTCAAGCACTTCGACAAGGAGGGCATCGTCCCGCAGAGCTTCCACTACGAGAAGTTCACTCCCAACCAGGCACCGGGAGAGGCGTCATGACCCCGCAACGCTTTGACGGCCCACGTTTCCAGGACCGGGTGATGGTGATCACCGGCGCGGCTCAGGGCATCGGGCAGCGGGTCGCCGAGCGGGCCGCAGCCGAGGGGGCACGCCTGGCCCTGGTGGACCGTGCCGACCTCATCCATGAAGTGGTGGCCAAGCTGGTCGAGCAGGGCGTCGACGCCATTGCCGTGCAGGCCGACCTGGAGACTTGGGAAGGGGCCGAGGACGTCATGGCCCAAAGCGTCGAGCACTTCGGTCGCATCGATATCCTGATCAACAACGTGGGCGGGGCGATCAACTTCAAGCCGTTCACCGAATTCAGCGAGAGCGAGATCGTTGCCGAGGTCCAGCGCTCGCTGATGCCGACGCTGTGGTGCTGCCGCGCGGTGCTGCCGACCTTTGTGGCGCAGGGCGGTGGCGTGATCGTCAACGTCTCCTCGGTAGCGACCCGGGGTATCCACAGGATTCCCTATTCGGCCGCCAAGGGCGGCGTCAATGCGCTGACCGAGTCCCTGGCCTTCGAGTACGCCGAGCACGGTATCCGCGTGGTGGCCGCCGGCGTCGGGGGGACCGAGGCGCCCCCGCGGAAGATCTCCCGCGGCACCCCGGAGCCCCGTAACGACACGGAGCGGGCCTGGTTCCAGGCGCATATCGACCAGACCAAGCAGAGCTGCCTGATGCAGCGCTACGGCACCTTGGACGAAATGGCCGCGCCGATCCTGTTCCTGGCCTCGGACGAGGCGAGCTACATCACCGGCAGCGTGCTGCCGGTGGGCGGTGGCGACCAAGGCTAGCGGCGGCCCCTTTCCAGTTAGCTTCCCCTGCGGAACACCCGGGTCTGGCCGGCGGCGCCCCTGCCCCCTCCCCGGACTCCTGCTGTTTCCTCCTTGACCCGCGACTGCTTCGGTAGCGCGGGTCCTTTGTTGTCCGGCCGCTTCCTGGCCCGACCGTGCCGGCCTCTTATCCTTTTGTCTCAATCTTCGCCCCCGGGAAGGTTGAATTATCGTTCAGGACCATGCCCTGACCTCGTCAGCGGCAATCGGGAGTGGCCCATTCCCGGCTCGTTGGATCGACATACCGTAGCCGGAATGTCCGATCATCGCGGGTCATGGCATGGGTTATCTTTCAAAATATTGATTTCATGTTGGTTTTCTTCGTAAAGCTTAGGTGGTGCGGGAGTTTTTCGGCTGCCTTTGCAATACCCATGAGGTATGGGGGGGAACTCAAACGATATTGGTTACCCCCCCGCGGTCTGGCCAGACTCTATTCACCACAACAAGAACGCCTCCGTCGAGATGTGGCCTGTCAGGCATCCGGAGGCCCCCGAAAACGGCCTTGCATCCCTGACGAGGCAGCAGGGCACAGGATAACGATGAGAGCATGACCATGACCGTGAAGATTTTCGATACCCCCCAGGTCCAGGACTTCCTGAACAGCGTCGCCGGCTTCGACCAGGAAGGCGGCAACGAGCGCGCCAAGCAGATCCTGCACCGCCTGCTCTCCGACCTGTTCCGCCTGATGGACGACTTCGATGTCAGCGCCGAGGAGTTCTGGTCCGCCGTCAGCGTGCTCAACGCGCTGGGCAACGGCACCCAGTTCGGCCTGCTGGCCCCGGGGCTCGGTTTCGATCACTACCTGGACATGCGCATGGATGCCGCCGACGCCGAGCGTGGCCTGCTGGGCGGCACCCCGCGCACCATCGAGGGTCCGCTCTACGTGGCCGGTGCCCCGGAGGCCGAGGGCTTCGCGCGCATGGACGACGGCCAGGACAACGACGGCGAGACCATGTGGCTGACCGGCCAGGTGCGTGACGTCGACGGCCAGCCCGTCGTCGGCGCCAAGGTCGAGATCTGGCACGCCAACTCCAAGGGCGGCTACTCCTTCTTCGATCCGACCCAGTCCGAGTACAACCTGCGCCGCAGCATCATCACCGATGCCGAGGGCCGCTACACCGCGCGCAGCATCATCCCCTCCGGCTACGGCTGCCCGCCGGACAGCCCGACCCAGCAGGTGCTCGACCTGCTCGGTCGTCACGGCCAGCGCCCGGCGCATATCCACTACTTTGTCTCGGCGCCGGGTCACAAGCACCTGACCACCCAGATCAACCTGGCCGGCGACCCCTACACCTTCGACGACTTCGCCTTTGCCACTCGCGAGGAGCTGGTGGTGCCGGCGAACCGCATCGAGGATGCGGACGAGATCGCCAAGCGTGAGCTGGATGGCCCCTTCGCCGAGGTGGTCTTCGACATCGAGCTGGCCAAGACCGATGCCCCCGAGCTGCAGGTGCGCCACGCCCGCCCTCGGGCCAAGGAAGACGAGCAGGACCGTCACAGCCAGCTGGCCGGCACCGCCAAGGTCTGAGCCTGCCCTTTCCCTTCATCGAACGTGTGCCGTGCCGCGGGCCTTGTCCGCGGCATGCCAGGGGAGCCTACGCTCCAACAACGTCAATAACACGATCGCCAAGCGAGGATCACCGTCATGACCACACAGCTTGATCGACTCGAGGAACGCGTCCGCGGCGCCGTCGTCGACGACGCCGATCACGGCATCTTCCGCTGCCACCGCAGCATGTTCACCGACCCGGATTTCTTCGACCTGGAGATGAAGCACATCTTCGAGGGCAACTGGCTGTTCCTGGCCCACGAGAGCCAGATCGCCGAGCCGGGCGACTACTTCACCGTGACCATGGGTCGTCAGCCGGTGGTCATCACCCGCGACAAGGCCGGCGAGCTGCACGGCCTGATCAACGCCTGTGCCCACCGTGGCGCCACCCTGTGCCGCCGCAAGCGGGGCAACAAGGGCACCTTCACCTGCCCCTTCCATGGCTGGACCTTCAAGAACGACGGCAAGCTGCTCAAGGCCAAGAACGAGAAGAATGGCGCCTACCCGGAGGGCTTCAAGCAGGAGGGCTCCCACGACCTCAAGCGCCTGCCGCGCTTCGCCAACTACAAGGGCTTCCTGTTCGGCAGCCTGAGCGATGACGTCCAGCCGCTCGAGGAGTACCTGGGCGAGACCACCAAGGTCATCGACAACATCGTCGACCAGGCGCCGGAAGGCCTGGAGATCCTGCGCGGCACCTCGTCGTACACCTTCAACGGCAACTGGAAGCTGCAGGCCGAGAACGGCGCCGATGGCTACCACGTCAGCTCGGTGCACTGGAACTACGCCTCGACCATGGAGCGTCGCAACTACGATGCCGGCGGCACCAAGGCGGTGGACGCCGACGGCTGGTCGAAGAGCCAGGGCGGCTTCTACTCCTACGAGAACGGCCACATGATGCTGTGGACCCGGCTGCTCAACCCCGAGGTGCGCCCGGTCTACACCCAGAAGGACTGGATCGAGAAGCAGCTTGGCGCGGCGCGGGCCGACTCCATCGTCAACCAGACCCGCAACCTGTGCCTCTACCCCAACGTCTACCTGATGGACCAGTTCTCCACGCAGATCCGCGTGCTGCGTCCGCTCTCCGTGGACAAGACCGAGGTCACCATCTACGGCTTCGCGCCCAAGGGCGAGTCCGCGGAGAACCGCGCCGTGCGCATCCGCCAGTACGAGGACTTCTTCAACGTCTCGGGCATGGGCACGCCGGACGACCTCGAGGAGTTCCGCGCCTGCCAGGAGGGTTACAACGGGGCGCTGGCCGAGTGGAACGACCTCTCCCGCGGTGCCAAGCAGTGGATCGAGGGGGCCGACGAGAACGCCCAGGCGATCGACATGAAGCCGCTGCTCAGCGGGGCCTCCCCGGAAGACGAGGGCCTCTACGTGCTGCACCACCAGCACTGGGTCGAGGAGATGCTGCGCGCCATCGACAAGGAACGCAGCCAGTTCATCGCCACCCAGTCCGCGTAAGCGCGCACGAACCGAGAAGGGGAGAACAGACATGAGCATCAGCTATCACGCTATCCAGGCCTTCCTGTACCGCGAGGCGCGCCTGCTCGATGACCGCCAGTGGGACGAGTGGCTGGAGTGCTACCGCCAGGACGCCGAGTTCTGGATGCCGGCCTGGGACGACGACGACCAGTTGACCCGGGACCCGCAGTCCGAGATCTCATTGATCTACTACCCGAATCGCGATGGGCTCGAGGACCGGGTCTACCGGATCAAGACCGAGCGAAGCGGGGCGAGCACGCCGGAGCCGCGCACCACCCATCAGGTCACCAACCTCGAGGTGCTCAAGGAGGAGGGTGACACGGTGGAGCTGCGCTTCAACTGGCACACCCTGAGCCACCGCTACAAGAAGACCGACAGCTACTTCGGCAGCGCCTTCTACACCCTGGACGTGTCGGGGGAGACGCCGCTGATCACCAGAAAGGTCGTGCAACTCAACAACGACTACATCCACCAGGTCATCGACGTCTACCACGTCTGACCCGGTGACGGTGGCCAGGTCACGCTGACCACGACTGCCGTTCGACAGACCACCTGGCAGGGACGCCGCGGTGCATGAAGATGGCTCACTGCTGCGCAGCCTGAGAGCAAGGACACCAACGCCGCTCCATAACCACAACACAAGAACCCTGGTAAACATGATGACTAACTACTTCAAGAAGACACTCCTGGCCTCACTGACCGGTGCCACCCTAATGGCCTCCGGGCTGGCCGTCGCAGCCGACCCGGTCAAGGTCGGCCTGATGCTGCCCTACTCTGGCACCTATACGGCCCTGGGCGAGGCCATCACCAATGGCCTGAAGCTGGCCATCGAGCAGAACGGCGGCCAACTCGGCGGCCGTGAGGTCGAGTACGTGCAACTCGACTCCGAGGCCAATCCCTCCAAGGCACCCCAAAACATGAGCCGCCTGGTCAAAGGCGATGGCGTCGACTTCGTCATCGGACCGGTCCACTCCGGCGTGGCCATGGGCATGCTGCGGGTGGCCAAGCAGTCGGGCGCCATCACCATCATTCCGAATGCCGGCCTGGAGGCCGCTACCAACCAGCTGTGCATGCCCAACGTCTTCCG
This sequence comes from Halomonas aestuarii, assembly GCF_001886615.1. Taxonomy (NCBI): domain Bacteria; kingdom Pseudomonadati; phylum Pseudomonadota; class Gammaproteobacteria; order Oceanospirillales; family Halomonadaceae; genus Halomonas; species Halomonas aestuarii. Next base: position 1,285,622 of record NZ_CP018139.1, on the reverse strand, counting down.
GACCTCGTTCAGCATGTGGCAGAACAGCTTCCCGATGGGCAAGGTCGCCTATGACCGCGGGTACCGCGAGGTCGTGACCATCACCTGGGACTACGCCGGCGGCAAGGAAGACGTGGCTGGCTTCAAAGAGGCCTTCGAGGCGGAGGGCGGCGAGGTCGTCGAGCAGATCCTGGTACCCTTCCCGGACACCGAGTTCCAGAGCTACCTGACCCAGATCGCTAGCATCGCCCCGGACGCCGTCTACACCTTCTTCGCCGGGGGTGGCGGGGTGAGTTTCGTGCGCGACTATGCCGCCGCCGGCCTCAAGGAGAGTATCCCGCTGCTGGGATCGGGCTTCCTCACCGAGGGCAACATCGCGGCCCTGGACGGTGCCGGCGAGGGCGTGCTGACCACCATGCACTATTCCGAGACCCTCGACAGCGAGGCGAACCGCGCCTTCGTGTCGGCCTACGAGGGCGCCTACGGCGTGGCCCCGGACACCTACTCGGTGCAGGGCTATGACGCCGGCGCCATGCTGGTCCAGGCGCTCGACGCGGTGGGCGGCAATACCGAGGACCGCGACGCCCTGATTGAGGCCCTGGCCAATGTTGAGCTCGAGAGCCCGCGGGGCCTGATGACCTTTTCCGAGTCCCACCACCCGATCCAGAACGTCTACCTGCGCGAGATCCGCGATGGTAAGCACGAGGTGGTCGGCGTCGCCGCCGAGCAGTTCGAGGTGCCGGACGACGCCTGCCAGATGTAACTCGGTAACCGCCTGACCTCTTGGGGCGAGCTTGGCTCGCCCCTTCCATCGCAGAGGAGATCGTCATGGATCTCGCATTCTTTGGTGTGCAGCTCCTCAACGGGCTGCAGTACGGGCTGCTGCTTTTCCTGATCGCGAGCGGCCTGACCCTGATCTTCGGCATCATGGGCATCATCAACCTGGCCCACGGGGCCATGTACATGATTGGGGCCTACCTGGTCTGGGACCTGACCACGCTGCTGGGCAACTTCTGGCTGGCGATCGTCATCGCCGTTCCCGTTGCCGTAGCCCTGGGCCTGATCATCGAGCGGCTGTTCCTGGATACGCTTTACAAGCGCGACCACCTCTATCAGGTGCTGCTGACCTTCGGCCTGATCCTGGTGATCAACGAGGCGCAGCGCATCATCTGGGGGGGCGACGTGCACAGCGTGGCGATCCCGGCTCCGTTCGACGCCAGCCTGCAGCTCACCGACAACCTGCAGTACTCGGTCTACCGGCTGTTCGTGATGGGCGTCTGCCTGGCGCTGGCGGGCGTCATCTACTGGGTGATCCGCCACACCCGGCTGGGCATCATCATCCGCGCGGGTGCCGTCAACCGTGACATGGTGGAAGGCCTGGGTATCAACGTGCGCACGCTCTTCACCCTGATCTTCAGTGTCGGCGTGGCACTGACGGCCTTCGCCGGCATGATCGCTGCCCCCTTGACCTCCATCACCCCGGGCATGGGCGACAGCATCCTGATCACCTGTTTCGTCGTCGTGGTCATCGGTGGGATTGGCTCGATCAAGGGGGCCTTCTGGGGCGCCATTCTGATCGGCATGGCCGAGACTTTCGGCTCGGTGCTGATTCCGAGCATCGCCAGCATGGTGATCTACCTGATCATGGCCGGCGTGCTGCTGGTCAAGCCACGCGGCCTGTTCGCTTGAGGAGGATGAGACATGTTGCATAGATATCCCAAGCGCGTCGCCGTCATCATGCTGGCCCTGCTGGCCATCGTCGCGATCTACCCGCTATGGGGGCCGGCGCTGTTCGGCAGCCAGGCGGACTTCATCCTGGAAAAGCTGACCCTGATGGTGATCCTGGCGCTGTTCGCCATGAGCCTGGATCTGCTGGTGGGCATTGTTGGGCTGGTCAGCCTCGGTCACGCGCTGTTCTTCGGCCTGGGCGCCTATACCCTGGCGCTTGCCAGCCCCGATTTCGATGCGGCCTCCATGTGGTGGATGCTGCCACTGGTCATGCTGGTGTCCGCCGTCTCCGCCCTGGTGGTCGGCCTGCTGGTGATCCGCACCAAGGGCATCTTCTTCATCATGACCACCCTGGCCTTTGGCCAGATGCTCTTCTACCTGATCAGCACGGCGCCTTTCGCCGGCGGCACCGACGGGGTCTTCATCATGTTCCGTCCCGACGTCACGGTCGGCGAGACGGCCCTGCTGGACATGAGCGATCCCCATACCTTCTTCTACTTCTGCCTGGGGATGCTGGTCGCCGGCTTCCTGTTCCTGCGCTGGCTGACCCGCTCCTACTTCGGCCAGGTGCTCGACGGCATCCATGACAACGAGCACCGCATGCAGGCGCTGGGCTATGCCACCGGCGGCTACAAGCTGGTCGCCTTCGTGATCGCCGGCGTGATGGCCGCCATCGCCGGCATGCTGGCCGCCATGCAGTACGGCTTCGCCAACCCGGCACAGCTCGGCTGGCATACCTCCGGCGAGGTGCTGATGATGCTGATCCTCGGGGGCATGGGCACCATCTTCGGCCCGATCCTCGGCGCCTTCGCCTACGAGATCCTGCTCTATGTCTACGAGCACCTGACCGTGCACTGGCCGATCCTGATGGGACTGACCATCATCGCCGCCGTGCTGGTGCTGCCCCGCGGCATCGCCGGGCTGATCATCGCGCCGCCCTGGGCCCGCCGGAAGGCCCCGCTCGACGACGAGGAGGAGGCGGCGGCTGACCCGGCCCTCCAGCCCACCAGCATCAAGCACAAGGAGGGGTAAGCCATGAGCCAAGAACCGATCCTGGTCACCCATGGCCTGACCCGTCGTTTCGGCGGCCTGGTGGCGGTCAACGGCGTCGACTTCGACGTCCGCCCGGGGGAGATCCACGCCATCCTCGGACCCAATGGCGCCGGCAAGAGCACCCTGATCAACCTGCTGTCGGGGGAGATTCCGCCCTCGGAAGGCGAGGTGCTCTTCCACGGCAAACCGATCCAGGGCAAGAGCGTGCGCCAGATCGCCCGCATGGGCATCGGCCGCAGCCACCAGAAGACCAACATCTTCCCGCGTCTCAATTGTCTGCAGAACTGCGAGCTGGCCGCGCGAATCCACATGGGCGGCGTGTTCGGCAGCTGGCGCTCCCGCCAGCAGGCGCGCAAGGTCAGCGAGCGGGCCCTCGAGGTGCTTGAGACCTGCCATCTGGTCCACCGGGCCTATACCCCCGCCGCCGACATGAGCTATGGCGAGCAGCGCCAGCTGCAGATCGCCATGGTGCTGGCCACCGCGCCGACGCTGATGCTGCTGGACGAGCCTATGGCCGGCATGGGCCGCGACGAGACCGTCCAGGTCACGGAACTGCTCGAGAGCCTCACCGACCGCTACACCCTGGTGCTGATCGAGCACGACATGGACAGTGTCTTCCGCCTGGCTGACCGCATCACCGTGATGGTGGACGGCTGCGTGCTGGAGAGCGGCCCCACCGACCAGATTCGTTCGAGCGAGAAGGTGCGTGACGTCTATCTCGGGCGCCACCACGAGGAGGCCACGGCATGACGGCAGAGCAACAGAGCACCCCGCTGATCGAGGCCCGCGGGCTGCATACCTACTATGGCGAGAGCCACATCCTGCACGGCGTCGACCTCACCCTGATGCCTGGTGAGACCCTGAGCCTGCTGGGGCGCAATGGCATGGGCAAGACCACCACGCTGAAGTCGGTTCTGGGCTTCGTGCCACCGCGCCGCGGCGAGGTGAGCATCAAGGGTGTGCCCACCGCGAAGCGCCGCCCCTGGCAGCTGATCCGCCAGGGCATCGGCTACGTGCCGGAAGGGAGAGGGATCTTCCCGGGGATCAGCGTACGTGAGCACCTGATCATGGCCGCCCGGCCCAATGACCGCGGCGAATCGCCCTGGACAATGGAGCGCGTCCTGGACACCTTCCCCAGGCTCGGCCAGCGCATCAACCACGACGGCTCGTTCCTCTCCGGGGGCGAGCAGCAGATGCTTTCCATCGGGCGGGCGCTGACCCTCAACCCGGACCTGATGATCCTCGACGAGGCCACCGAGGGGCTGGCGCCGCTGATCCGCGACGAGATCTGGAAGATCATCCACGAGATCAAGGCCTCCGGCATCGCCACCATCATCGTCGACAAGAACATCGACAACCTGCTGGAGGTGGCCGAGAAGCACCTCCTGCTGGTCAAGGGTGAGGTGGTCTATAGCGGCGACTCCCGGGGCCTGAAGGACGACCCCACCATCCTCGACACTCACCTCGGCGTCGCCTGAGGTGTGACGGAGAGACGTTGCATGCAGTTACTCAAGGACTGGTCGATACCCGCGATCACCGCCGGCTTCGTAGCGGTGCTCGTCTCCTACTCCGGCCCCCTGGCGATCTTCTTCCAGGCGGCCCAGAGCGCCGAGATATCGACGGCCATGATGACCTCATGGGTCTGGGCGATCTCCATCGGTGCCGCCGTCTCGGGGATCGCGCTCAGCCTCTGGCTGAAGGTGCCCGTCGTCACCGCCTGGTCGGCGCCGGGCACCGCGCTGCTGGTAACGCTCTTCCCCGGCCTGTCACTCAACGAGGCGGTGGGGGCCTACCTAACGGCGGCGGCGGTGATCTTCGTGATCGGCATCACCGGCTCCTTCGACCGGATCATCCAGATGATCCCGCCGGGGATCGCCAGCGCCATGATGGCGGGCATCCTGTTCCAGTTCGGGGTCGGAGTCTTCGTCTCCTTGGAAACTGTGCCGGCCCTGACCCTCGGCATGATCCTGGCTTATCTGGTTTTCAAGCGGCTGACCCCCCGCTACAGCCTGGTGGCGCTACTGGTGGTCGGTGTGGGCCTGGCCGTGGTCCTCGAGGGTGCCAGCCTGAAAGGCGTGACGCTGAGCCTGGCCGATCCGCAGTTCATCCGTCCCGAGTGGACCTGGAACGCCACCTTGAGCCTGGCCATCCCGCTGGTGCTGGTCAGCCTCACCGGGCAGTTCCTGCCGGGCATGGCGATCCTGCGAAGCTCCGGCTACAACACCTCGGCCAAGCCGATCGTTACCGTGACCAGCCTGACCTCCTTCGTCACCGCCTTCTTCGGGGGGATCACGACGGTGATCGCGGCCATCACGGCGGCCATCTGTACCAGCAAGGAGGCCCACGAGGACCCCGGCAAGCGCTATGTGGCCGGGCTGGCCAACGGGGTCTTCTACCTGATCGGTGGCACCTTCGCCGGGACCATCGTGCTGCTCTTCACCTCTCTGCCCGGTGAGTTCGTCGCGGTGCTGGCGGGCCTGGCGCTGATCGGCGCCATCACCAGCAACCTCAGCGCCTTCGCCGCCCACAAGGACCACCTGGAGGCCTCGGTGATCACCTTCATCGCCACAGCGTCGGGCATGAGCTTCCTGGGGCTGGGGTCGGCCTTCTGGGGGGTGGTGGTCGGCGCACTGGCCTATGTATTGCTGCACCGGCCACTACCCGGCCTCGGGCGTGGAGCCGAGCGGGCGCAGGCCCGCAAGTCATCCTGATCTCGAATACCGCTATTTCAAGAACAACGCGATTCAGAGGAGTCTGACGATGGACAAGTTATATGTGGCCATGGACGAGAGCGACGATTCGCACCGTGCCCTGGCGCTAGGCCAGAATCTGGCCCGTCAGCTGGCGGTGCCGTTCTGCGTGATCTCCGTGGTGGCCAGCGAGGAGGGGGTTGATTCCCGGCGTGGGGTACTGCAGTCGACCCTGACGGACCCGCAGGCGGGGGACGCCAGTATCGAGGTGGCGGTCCACGAGAGTGCCAAGGACTACCTGGGCGAGCTGGCCGGCCGGGAGGAGGCGGGACTGTGCATGATGGCCCACGGGCGTCGCCCGGTACCGGAGATGCTGATCGGCAGCGTCACCGCCGGCGTCGTCCGGCGTGCCCAGCGGCCGGTCTATCTTTGCGGGCCCCGCTTCGATGCTGGGGCCCATCGCAAGGTGGAAATGCTGATGGTCTGCGTGGATGGCTCGACACTCTCCGAGGCGATCCTGCCCCATGCGGTGGCACTCGCCCGGCGGCTGGATGCCCACCTGCAACTGCTGCAGGTCATTGACACCACTGCCGCCGCGGCGGTGCCGCTCGATGGCGGCCATGCCGACGTGATGGAGTCTGGCTATGTCCATGCCTTGGCGCGGCGTCTGCGGAGCGAGCATGGCATGGACGTGGATTGGGAGGTGCTGCACGGTGACCCGGCCGACTCTATCGTCAGCTACCTGGCAGAGTGCCAGGACATCATGCTGGCCATGACCACCCACGGCCGCAGCGGGCTCTCGCAGGTGGTGGCCGGCAGCGTCAGCCACGAGGTGTTGCATGAGGCGCGCTGCCCGGTGGCGGTGCTGCGCCCGGCCGACATCGGCTGAGTCGCTACCTGCTGCGACCTAGGTGTCACGCCCTCCCGGCGGGCCGTCTCCGTCAGCGGCGATCAGGGTCCTTCTTCTGCTCGTCCCTGACCTCGTAGTCGCCCTCGAGCACCTGCTGCTCGCGGTAGCGGCCGCCGGCGTCGCGGCTCTCGCGATAGCGGGTCTCGCGATAGTGGACGCTGCCGCCCACGTCCTCGGCCCGGTCGGCGCGCATCTGCTCCATCCGCTTCTTCATGCGGTGGCGCAGGAAGGGCATCATCGCCCAGCCGACAAGCAGGAAGAACAGGCCCAGCACCATGGCGACGACCATCATGGCGCCGAACAGCAGCCAGGTGAACAGCAGCTTGAGGCCGCCCAGGGGGCCACCCGGGCGGGTCTGGCGGGCGCGCTCCTGCCACTGCTGGGCGGCTCGCCAGGCGGCATTGTGGCGCGGGTCACGGGGATCGGGCATGCGGGACTCCAGTGTCTCGGGTGGGGCACCGGCCGGGCCGGCGTCCCGTGAATGACTGCCCTTTGGAAAGCGGGCTTGCCGCTTCGTTCCGAGGATGGATCAGGATGCGACCAGCCGCCACAGGGCGGCGGTCAGGATACCGGCGGCGATGGCCGGCAGCGGCTTGCGCAGCAGCAGCATCACCGCCGCCGTCGCGACCAGGGCCATCCGGGCGCCCCCGTCGCCGTGCACGGCCATGGGCGTGATCACCGCCACCAGCACCGAGCCCGCCATGGCGTTGATGAAGCGCTCGACCCGCGGGCCGATGGGCACCCGGGACATCACGAAGACCCCGCCGGCGCGGGTCAGGTAGGTGACCAGCGCCATGATCACGATGGCCAGCAGAACCCCGCCCGGGGTGGCGACCAGCGTCATGCGTCCTCCCGCCGGTGTGGCAGCAGTAGCCCCGCCAGGCCGCCCGCCAGCGCCCCCACGATCACGTGGGTGTGCGGCGGCAGCCAGGCCATCGCCGCCAGGGCGGCCAGGGCGGCGATGCACCAGGGCAGCAGCACGCTCGGGTCGCGCTTGTCGCCCACCAGCATGGCCAGCAGGAAGCAGCCCATGATGGCGTCGAGGCCGAAGCGGCCGGGCTCGCTGATGCCGCTGCCGAAGGCCACGCCGAGGCCGGTGCCGATCATCCAGGTGCTCCACAGGGCCAGGCCCCCGCCCACCAGGGTCCCCAGGCGGGCGGCGGGCGAGCCGTCGGCCATGGCCATGGCCCAGTTGGCATCGCTGAGCAGGATCAGGCTGGCGTAGCGCCGTCCTGCCGGCAGGTGACGCAGGTGCGGGTAGAAGGTGGCGCCCATCAGCAGGTGACGGGCATTGATGGCCAGGGTGATGGCCACCAGCGGCAGCAGCGGGATGGTGTCGCCCCACAGGTCCAGGGTGGCGAACTGGGCCGCCCCGGCGAACACCAGTCCGCTCATCAGCAGGGCCTCAAGCGCCGAGAGTCCCTGCTGCAGGGCCGCGACACCGAAGGCCAGGCCGAAGACGATCACGAACAGCGACAGCGGCGCCATGCGGCGAAAGCCGTTGACGAGGTGCCCCAGGGTCGGCCGCAGGGCCGGCTCGGAGGTCATGAGCGCCACAGCCGGGCGACGATCTCGTAGCTTCTCAGCCGGTCCTCGGCGGCGTAGACATCGGTGTTGAGCATCAGCTCGTCGGCGCCGGTCTCAGCAAGGAAGCGCTCCAGGCCCTCATGCACGGTCTCGGGTCCGCCGATCACGGCGGCGCCCAGGAACTGCTCCACCTGGGCCTGCTCCATGGGGGACCAGTCCAGCTCGTCCACCGGCGGCAGGGCCCTGGTGCGTGTGCCGCGGATCAGTCCCAGGAACTTGCGGCGAGCCGTGGAGGCCAGGTACTCGGCCTGGAGGTCGCTGTCGGCGGCGATCACCGGCAGGCCGACCATGGCGTGGGGCCGGTCCAGCACCGCCGAGGGCCGGAAGTTGTCGCGGTAGAGCCTGAGCGCCTCGAGCAGCCGGGCCGGGGCGAACTGGGCGGCGAAGGCGAAGGGCAGCCCCTCGCGGGCCGCCAGGCGGGCGCTGAAGTCGCTCGAGCCGAGCAGCCACAGCGGCACACGGGTGCCCTGGCCGGGGACGGCGCGCACTCGCTGGCCCGGCTGCTCGTCGTCGAGGTAGCCCTTGAGCTCGGCCAGGCGTCGCGGGAAGTCGTCGACCCCGGCATGGGGGTCGCGACGCAGGGCGGCCATGGTCGCGCCGTCGGACCCCGGTGCGCGCCCCAGTCCCAGGTCGATGCGCCCGGGATAGAGTGTCTCCAGGGTGCCGAACTGCTCTGCGACCACCAGGGGCGGGTGGTTGGGCAGCATGATGCCGCCGCTGCCCACCCGGATGCGTTCGGTGGCGCCGGCTACGTGGCCGATCAGCACCGCGGTGGCGGCGCTGGCGATGCCCTCGATGCCGTGGTGCTCGGCGAGCCAGTAGCGGGTGAAGCCGAGCCGCTCGGCGCATCGGGCCAGGTCCACGCTCTCGCGGAAGGTATCGGCGATGGTGCCGCCCTCGCGGATCGGGGCCAGGTCGAGCACGGACAGGGGCGTGTCGGCGAGTCGGGACATGTCGGGGGATGCTCCGGGAATCGATTAGCCTGCTGGGTTTCTTCCAGCATCGGGGCGACCGGGGCGGAATGCAATGCCCGACGGGCCAGGATCGCGGGCCATCGGCACGACGGCGACCGATGGCGGTGGCGAGTCGCCCCGACAGACCGTAAGATCTGGTAACAATGGTGAAATCGGACGTCAACCATGACCCTCATCCGCACCGGCCGCGACGCGCCCCGTCGAGGGGCCACCCGTCGTCGCTCGCGGCGCCGGCTCGACTGGGCCAGCATCGATCGCTGGCTCGACCGGGTGGTGGTCGTGGCGGTGAGCGTGGCCCTGCTGGTGGGCGTCCTGGCCCTGGTCCTCAGCCTGGTGCTCTAGGGGGCAAGGGGGGGAAGGCGCAAGAGGCCGGGGCGTGCTCCCGGCCGGGCTGACCGGTCGCCGTCGAGCTCGCCCCCGGTGCCGCCGGTCACCGGCAGCGCGGCTGCTGCTGGGTGATGCAGTGGATATTGCCGCCGCCGAGCAGTATCTCCCTGGCCGGCACACCGACCACCCGGCGCGTCGGAAAGAGGGCCTGCAGGATCTCTCGGGCCGCATCGTCGCGGGCCGGGTCGAGCAGCGGCATCACCACCACCTCGTTGCCGATGTAGAAGTTCACGTAGGAGGCGGCCATGCGGTCGCCGGGACGCCGCGGGTGGGAATGGCGCAGGCGGTCGATGCCGCTGGCCTCGTCCTCGGCGATGTAGAGTGGTCCTGGCTGGGGCAGCTTGTGGATCTTGAGCGTCCGGCCGCGAGCATCCACCGCGGCCTCCAGTATCGCGAGCGCCTCCCGGGAGATGGCGTACTGAGGATCGTCCGGGTCGTCGCACCAGTTCAGGGCCACCTCGCCGGGCGCGACGAAACAGCAAAGGTTGTCGATGTGCCCGTCGGTCTCGTCCATGTAGCAGCCCCGCGGGAGCCACAGGATGCGTTCCACGCCCAGGGTGTCACGCAGTACCTGCTCCATCCCGTCCCTGGTCAGGTCGGGGTTGCGATTGACGTTGAGCAGGCACTCCTCTGTGGTGATCAGGGTGCCCTCGCCGTCCACGTGGATGGCGCCGCCCTCGAGCATCACTGGCACCGTGAAGCGTGCCACCCCCAGCATCTCGGCGATCTTGGTGCGGATACGACGGTCCTTGTCCCAGGGGAAGTAGAGGCCACCGTCGAGGCCGCCCCAGGCATTGAACTCCCAGTCCACCATGGCCAGGCGGCCGTCAGGATGGGTCAGGAAGGTGGGGCCCACGTCGCGCATCCAGGCGTCATTGCTCGACAGCTCCACCACTCGCACCTGGCGGGGCAGCTGGATTCGGGCGTTCTCGTACTGGTCGTCATTGACGCCGACTAACACCGTCTCGCTCTGGGCGATGGCCGTCGCCACCTCGATGAACGCCTGCTGGGCCGGCTTGGCGCCATAGCGCCAGGTGTCGGGACGCTGCGGCCACAGCATCCAGCAGGCGTCGTGGGGGGCGAACTCGGCCGGCATGGCAAAGCCCTGAGCGGCCGGGGTGATAGGCGCGGCGCCCTTCGCGGCGCCGTCATGGGGCTGTGTCGTCATGGCATCTCTCACAGGTGGCCGACCATCAGGAATACAACAGTGGCGATGGCCGCGGCAATCAGCACATAGGGCAGTTGGGTCAGGGCGTGGGCCATGGGCGTGCATCCGCTGCCCTGGGCGGAGAGCACGGTGGAATCACCGTAGAAGCAGGCATGGCTGCCGAAGGCACTGGCCGAGATCAGCGCCCCCACCACCAGCGGCATGTTGGCGTCGATGCTGGAGGCCAGCGGCAGCACGATGGGTAGGGCCACGGCGAAAAGCCCCCAGAAGGAACCGGTAGCGAAGGCCAGGAAGGCCATCGTCACGAAGACCACCGCCGGCAGCATTCCCGGGGTCATCAGCGGTTGCACCGTCGCGATGACGAAGTCGGTCAGGCCCAGGACGTCGTTGACTTCCTTGAGGGTGAAGCCGGCGACCAGGGTGCCGAGGGGCATGATCATGGCCTTGAAGCCGTCGAGAGCGGTATCGAAGGTGTCATGGAAGCTCAGCAGGCGCTGGCTCCCGATCAGCACGAGCATCACGGCCAGCGCCACGATGACCCCGCGCAGGATGTCGATCTCGAAGTACCAGGTGAAGAAGATCAGGGTGGCGATGGGCAGCAGGAAGTTCAGCAGGTGGGGGCGGGGCTTGTCCTCGTCCACTTCCAGGGTAGTGTCGTTGACGCCCTGAGGGATGACTTGTCCCCCCGCGGCACGGGCCTCGGCGGTCTTCATCGGACCGATGTCGGGTATCCAGCCGAGTGCCACCAGCGGCACGATGGCGGCGGCCACCCAGGCATAGAACATGTAGGGAATGGCCTCGATGTACAGTCCCATGCCGTTGCCGGTGACGTCGTTCTCCTCCAGCAGACCGGCGAAGAACACTGCCCAGGTGGAGAAGGGCACCAGGATGCAGATCGGGGCGGCCGTGGAGTCGACGATGTAGGCGAGCTTCTCCCTGGAGATGTTGAAACGGTCGGTGATCTTCTTCATCGAGGCGCTGATGGTCAGGGCATTCAGGTAGTCGTCGACGAAGATGACCAGGCCCAGGAACCAGGTGGCCAGCAGGCTGTGGTGCCTGGTGTGGATGCGCCGGGCCATGGTGTCGCCGAAGCTGAGCACCCCGCCGGTCTTGACCAGCAGGGCGATCAGGCTGCCGAACAGGCCGCAGACCAGGATGATCCAGGTGACGGTGTCGTTGCCGAGCACCCCGAGCAGGATGTCCGAGCCCCGAGTGATCACGGAGGTCGGGTCGATCATCAGCAGGCCGACCAGGGTGCCGGCCAGCAGCGACTCGATGGTGCGTCGGGTGAGGATGGCCATGCCCAGTACCACTGCGGTTGGTAGCAGGCTGTAGAGGCCATAGTCGTCGCCGTCGACGAGTGCGACGTTGCTTAGGCTGGCAATCAGCACGACAACGAGAAATATCAGGCCACCCTTAGTGGCGCTGCCGAAGCCTATGGGGTGGGCCTTCGAGCCCGAAGGAGAGTGTGACATGGTCATTAACCTTGTTGTTGAATTGTTGTGGTTGATTATTGCGCCGTGGCTCGACCCGCCGAGGAACGCCGAGTGATACATGCGGCGGTTGCCGGCGGGTTAGCGTTAACCGTTTACAGGTAACCGTCCTTGCGTAGCGATGCCGTGGTGGCGGTGAAGGCCTCATCGAGGATGGCGACCACCCGGTCGACGGTTTCGCGGCTCCAGATCAGCGGCGGCGAGACGATGTTCAGGTGGCCCACCGGGCGGATGATCAGGCCGCGCTTCTGGGCCTCGGCGGCGACTCGGTCGCCAACGCGTGCCTCCACGGGGAGCAGTTCCCGGGTGGCCTTGTCGGCTACATTCTCCAGGCACATCATGAAGTGGCTGCCGCGCACGTCGCCGACGGTGGCGTGGTGTGACAGGGTTCGCAGTTGCGCCTCGAGGTAGGGGCCGACCTCGCGGACGTTCTCGCAGATGCCCTCGCGCTCGATGATCTCGATGTTCTTGAGGGCCGCCGCACAGCTCACCGGATGGCCGGAGTAGGTGAAGCCGGTGCTCAGCACGCCCCCCTTGCGCTGCGGGGTACCCAGCACCTCGTAGATCTCGTCGGAGATCAGGGTCGCGCCCAGCGGCGCATAGCCGGAGGAGAGGCCCTTGGCACAGTTGATGATGTCCGGCCGGGTCTCGAACACCGTCTCCGAGGCAAAGAAGTGCCCCAGGCGGCCGAAACCGGTGACCACCTCGTCGGCGATGAAGAGGATCTCGTTGGCGCGGCACACCGCCTGCATGCGCTGGTGGTAGCCCTCGGGCGCCACCAGCACGCCGCCGGCGCCCATGATCGGCTCGGCGATGAAGGCGGCGATGTTGTCGGCGCCGATCTCGGCGACGGTGTCCTCGAATTCGGCCACCAGGTGATCGCAGTACTCGGCCTCGTTCATGCCCTCGGGGCGACGATAGCAGTTGGCCTCGCTGAGATGGGTCACCAGGTGGTCGAGGGTGTCGAAGTCCCAGTTGTTGCTCTCGATGCCGGTCAGGGTCGCGGCCAGGTAGGTCGTGCCGTGGTAGGCGTTGCGACGTGAAATGATGCGCTTCTTGTTCGGCTTGCCCAGTCGGTTGAAGTAGTAGTGCACCAGGCGGATGGTGGCGTCGTTGGCCGCCGAGCCGCCGCAGCTGTAGAAGACGTGGTTGAGGTGCGCGGGGGCGAGTGCCGCCAGCTTGGCGGCGAGTTCCGCGGCCGGGGCGTTGGACAGGTTGTTGAAGGTCGAGAAGTAGGCCATGCGGGTGGCCTGGTCGGCCATGGCCTGGCCGATCTCGGCCCGGCCGTGGCCGACGTTGACGCACCAGAGCCCGGCGATGCCGTCGATGAAGCGATGGCCCCTGGCATCCTGTACGAAGATGCCGTCGCTGTCGGTGATCAGGTCGCAGCCCCGATCGTGGAAGACGCTGAAGTCGGTGAAGGGGTGGATGAAGTGATCCTTGTCCTTCTGCCACAGCGACTGGGCGTCGAGGGCCGGCGACTCGGAAGTGGGGCGATGCATTGTTGTGGTCATGGCGAAGCCTCCTGTGGTTCGAGACCAGCCTAGACAGGCCCGGGTAGCCGGCGACATATCCTGATTGGGGTATATCGGCGGCTCGCGCGCCACTCGTATGGTGATGATACGGCGACCGCCGCCCTGAACAACGACCAACGAGGCACACCATGACGACTTCCATCGACGGCCAGCGGCTGTGGGACACGCTGATGGCCATGGCCGAGATCGGCCCCACCGAGAACGGCGGAAGCTGCCGCCTGGCCCTGACCCCCGAGGATGCCGCCGGCCGGCGGCGGCTGCTCGACTGGTGCGAGGCGATAGGCTGCACCTGGCGGGTCGACCGGGTCGGCAACCTCTTCATCCGCCGCGCCGGCAAGCGCGACGACCTCGACCCGGTGGCCACCGGCAGCCATCTGGACACCCAGCCCAAGGGCGGCCGCTTCGACGGCATCCTCGGCGTTCTGGCCGGGCTCGAGGTGTTCCGCAGCCTGCATGACCAGGGCATCGTCACCGAGCGCCCCCTGGAGCTGGTGGTGTGGACCAACGAGGAGGGCAGCCGCTTCGCTCCGGCGATGGTCGCCTCGGGCACCTATGCCGGCGAGTTCTCCGTCGATGATACCCTGAGTCGCCAGGACGCCGACGGCGTGACCCTCGGCGAGGCCCTGGACGCCTGCGGCTATGCCGGCGACATGCCGGTGGGCGAGCCGCGCCTGGACGGCTTCTTCGAGCTTCACATCGAGCAGGGGCCGGTCCTCGAGGAGCAGGGCGAGTGCATCGGCGTGGTCACCGGCGTCCAGGGCATGCGCTGGTTCGATGTCACCCTTGCCGGCCAGTCGGCCCACGCCGGCCCCACCCCGATGCGGCTGCGCCACGACGCCCTGGCCGCGGCGGCGCGCCTGATCGACCGCCTGCAGGCCCATGCCCTGGCCGACGCCAGCGGTGACACCAAGGTGACCTGCGGCTGCCTGGACATCCCGGCGGCCTCGCGCAACGTCATTCCCGGCGAGGTGCGCCTCACCGTCGACCTGCGCCACGTGGTGGAAACCGAGCTGGATGCCCTTCAGGCCCTGTTCGAGCGCGAGCTGGCCGCCGCCGGCGAGACCTTCGGCGTGGCCGTATCCCAGCAGCGGATCTGGACCTCGCCGGTGGTGGAATTCGCCCCCGCGTGCATTGCCGCCGTGGAGGCTGCCACCCGGGCCCAGGGGGTGCCCTACCGGCGGATGATGAGCGGCGCCGGCCATGACGCCGTCTACGTGTCGCGCGTCGCCCCCACCTCGATGATCTTCATCCCCTGCCGCGACGGCATCAGCCACAACGAGGCCGAGTACGCCACCCCGGAGCACTGCGCCCTGGGGGCCCAGGTGCTGTGTGACGCCATGCTCATGCGTGCCAACTCGCCGACCTGATCACGGGAGCCATCACATGACCACCATGACCCAAGCGCCTTCGCGCCCGACGACGCACGCCGACTGGCAGGCGCTGGCCGCCGAGCTGTCCTTCGAGAAAGGGTTCGAGACCCGCGCCTACATCGATGATGCCTTCGTCGAGGCGGTGAACGGGGCGACCCTGACCACCACCAACCCGGCCACCGGCGAGGTCCTCGCCGAGGTGGCCAGCTGCGACGCCGCCGACGCCGAGGCCGCGGTGGCCTGTGCCCGGCGCGCCTTCGACGGCGGTGCCTGGTCGCGCCTGGCACCGGGCCGGCGCAAGGCGGTGCTGCTGCGCCTGGCCGACCTGATGGAGGCGAACCGCCACGAGCTGGCACTGCTCGACACCCTGGACATGGGCAAGCCGGTTACCAGCTCCCTGGGCGACACTGCCGGCGCTGTGGCCTGTATTCGCCATCATGCCGAGTCCATCGACAAGCTCTACGGCGAGGTGGCGCCCACCGGCGACAACGCCCTGGGACTGGTACTGCGCGAGCCGCTGGGCGTGGTGGCCTCCATCGTGCCCTGGAACTTTCCGCTGATGATGACCGCCTGGAAGATCGCCCCGGCGCTTGCTGCCGGCAACAGCGTCATCCTGAAGCCTTCCGAGAAGTCGCCGCTGTCGGCGCTGCGTCTGGCCAGCCTGGCCCGCGAAGCTGGCCTGCCCCGTGGCGTCTTCCAGGTGCTGCCGGGCTTCGGCCACACCGTGGGCCGTGCGCTGGCGCTGTCGATGGACGTCGACTGCCTGGCCTTCACCGGCTCCACCGGGGTCGGCAAGCAGCTGATGCAGTACGCCGGCCAGTCCAACCTCAAGAAGGTGTTCCTGGAGTGCGGCGGCAAGAGCCCGAATCTCGTCTTCGCCGACTGCAAGGACCTGGACAGGGTGGCCGAGCATGCCGCCGCGGCGATCTTTCACAACCAGGGCGAGGTGTGCATCGCCGGCTCGCGGCTGCTGGTCGAGAACGCGATCCGAGAGGCCTTCGTCGAGAAGGTGCTGGCGGCGGCCGAGCGCATGCAGCCCGGTGACCCGCTGGACCCGGCGAGCTTCATGGGCGCCATGGTGGATGACGCCCAGTACGAGCGGGTGCTGGACTATATCCGCCGCGGTGTGGAGGAGGGGGCGACCCTGCGCACTGGCGGGAACGCGTTGGACGGTCCGGGGCTCTTCATCCCGCCCACGGTGTTCGACGACGTCACCGACGCCATGGCCATCGGCCGCGAGGAGATCTTCGGCCCGGTGCTCGCCGTGTTCGGCTTCGACAGCGAGGAGGAGGCCGTGCGCCTGGCCAACGACAGCGACTATGGACTGGCGGCGGGCCTGTGGAGCCAGGATATCGACCGCATCATGCGGGTTACCCGAGGTCTGAGGTCGGGCCAGGTGTTCGTCAACAACTGGGCGGACATGGACCAGACGGTGCCCTTCGGCGGCGTCAAGCAGTCGGGCAACGGCCGCGACAAGTCCCACCACTCGCTGGAGGAGTACTCCGACCTCAAGAGCGTGTGGATGACCCTCGCGCCCTGAGCCTTGCCGCGACCGGGAACCCGTCGCGATGACCCGTTCGGCCATGCCGTAGCGGGGTGGGCCGAAGGTCGGTCTACGGTCTACTGGCCCGCCTGGCGACGCGAGACCAGTGCTACATGGTCGAGGAACAGCCGGAAGAGCTGCGACTGGCTGGAGACCTCGAGGCGATGGTAGATATGCTTGCGGTGGACCTTGACGGTCCCGTCGCTGATGTCGAGTTCCCGGGCCGCCGACTTGGTGGAGTGGCCCGCCAGCAGCAGTCGCACGATCTCCCGTTCGCGGGCCGTGAGGGCCTCCTGGCCGAAGCTGTCGAAGGCGGCCTCCACCGGCTCGCGTTCGGCCAGCCGCTCCTGGAAGCAGTGGCCCTGCCACTTCCAGTACTCTCCGAGCAATACCTCCAGGACCGGACTGACATGGCGCAGCGCCTGCAGGCTGCGACGCGTCAGTCGCGGCGTGTCCTCGCGAAAGCCCAGCGACACCACCATCACCACATCGGCATCGACCCGAGCGAACAGGCCGACCTCGTCGGTCAGGCCTAGGGCGCGATAGTAGTGGTGGTAGTAGTCGCTGCTCTCGAAGCGGTCCGGCGCCAGTTCGCGCAGGCGATGGACGCCGCTCGCCAGGCCGTCGTGGACGGCCTTGAAGAAGGGGTCGAGCAGGTAGGCCTGGCTCAGATAGCGTTCGATCCCCTGTTCGCGTCGCACCGGCGGGTAGTTGTCGTGGATCAGCAGCGGCCGATGCTGACCCTGGTAGGTGTTGATCAGGATGGTGTCGAAGCCGGCCAGCTCGTGGAGCGTCCGTTCCAGCAGGGTGGGGAAGCCCACCCCGCCGGCGGCGAGGATCAGCTGGGCGAGACGCTGGTGCCAGGCCTGGCTGTCGGCCGTGGCGAGGGTGTCGGCGGAGATCACGGTGGGGCGGTCCTGGAGGCGTGACATGGTCCTCGGCCGGTCGAGCATACCACGGGGCGTGCCCGATGCTTGTCCGAGTCATCATCGGCGCATCGAGAGCCCGTGACGTTCCGCGAGCCGGCCCGAGCGGCACCATGAGGGGCGCACTGGCTCCCCGGCGGGGGTGGCGGGAAGGGCCTGCTGGCCTCATCATGACGCCAGTCACTATCGGCACTATCGCCACTATCATCGTGATCGATCGCAGGGAGGAGATGACGACCCATGCTGGGATTCCTTCAGGGAGTTTCCTACGGACTGTTCCTGACCTGCCTGCCCTGGCTGCTGGTGGGGCTGGTCAATCCGCGTCTCGCCGTGCCGGTCGATCCGCCGGGCCGCCTGCAGGTCATCCTGCGCTACTGCCTGGTGGTGCCCTTCATCAGCATGCTGCTGTGGCTCACCTCGCTGTGGGGAGGCTTCGGGCCGACCCTTGGGGGCTGGCTGGCGGGGCTGGTGGCGATCCCCGTGGCCCTGCCGCTGGAGCGTCGCCTGCGCGGCTGGCGGGAACGGCGGCGGGTGAGGCGCCTGCGCGAGCGGCTGGCGGCCGAGGCGGCTCGCCGGCGTGCCGAGGAGGAGCGCGAAGCCCACGAGGCGGGTCTGACGGTGCTCGACCCCGCCCGGCCACCCGCGGAGGCCGACGAGCTGGTGCTGGCGCTGTGCCGGGCCAAGCAGGCACTGCTCGACGCCCACCGCCCCGACCTGGCGGTCCAGGCCGATCGCATCTACAGCCGCTATCGCCATGTGCTGGCGGTCCTGGAGGAGCGCTTCGACAGCGGCGAGCTGGCCTTCGCGCGGGCCCGGGAGCTGGTGGGCCAGGTCTGCCTCGGGGCGGTGGATACGCTGCACTCCATGGCCGCCCAGGCCAGCGGGGTGGTGAACGTCGATGGCGACTTCGTGCGGCGTCGCCTGAGCCGCGAGGGCCGTCGCCTGGGCAACGAGGAGCGCGCCGCCCTGAGGCGGCGGCTGGATCTGCTCGAGGAGACCGAGCAGCGGCTGCGCGAGCTCGCCGCCCGCAACGAGTCGGCGTTGACCGTGCTCGACGATACCGCCGTCTCCCTGGCGCGCATCGAGACCGGTCGCCCCCAGGCCTCGGTCACCACCGAACAGGCGCTGGAGGAGCTGCGTCGCTTCGTGTCCCGCGCGGACCGCTACGGGCGTGGCGCTCCATGACGGCGGACCTTCCGCGCCCATTCGATCCTTTCGAGAGGTGTCCATGACCCAGCAACCCCAACACGGCCCCCGCCTGTCGCTGCCGCCGGTGGAGGAGATCGCCCGCGAGATGGAGGGCACGACCACCGACGGGCCGGCCGACGACGGTGGTGACGATCCGACGCTGGCGGCCCAGGCCGAGGCCTTCGTCGACGAGGTGATCGCCGGCGGCGACGCCGAGAGCCTGGCGCGCCAGCGTCGCGCCGTCGACGAGCTGGGCCTCGAGCTGCAGCAGCAGGCCGCCCGCCAGAGCGCCATGCTGCAGACCCCGCTGCGCCAGCTGGCCCACCAGGGTGACGAGGGCGGGCCGGTGGCCAGGGCCCTGGTCGACCTGCGCGGCCGGATGCAGTCGCTTGACCCCTCCCGGCACAACCTGTCGCCGGGGCCGCTGGATCGCGTGCTGGCCCTGCTTCCGGGGGCAGGCAGTCGCCTGCAGCGCTACTTCCGCAAGTTCGAGACGGCCCAGCAGGCCCTGGATGCGATCATTGCCGACCTGGAAGGGGGGCGTGACATGCTGCATCGCGACAACGTGACCCTGGGCGACGACCAGCAGGCCCTGCGCGAGAGCCTGGTGCAGCTGGAGCGTCAGATCGCCCTGGGACGGCTGATCGACGACCGCCTGCAGGACGCCATTGCCCGCCGCGACGAGGAGGACCCCCAGCGGCGCTTTCTCGAGGAGGAGCTGCTCTTCCCGCTGCGCCAGCGCATCGTCGACCTGCAGCAGCAGCTGGCGGTGAGCCAGCAGGGCGTGCTGGCCCTCGAGGTGATCATCCGCAACAACCGGGAGCTGATGCGAGGCGTCGACCGCGCCATCAACGTCACGGTCTCGGCGCTGACCGTGGCGGTGACCGTCGCCCTGGCGATCGCCAACCAGCGGTTGGTGCTCGACAGCATCGAGGTGCTCAATGCCACCACCTCGGAGATGATCGGCGGCACCGCCCGGGCGCTGCGCCAGCAGGGCGTGGACATCCAGCGGCGGGCCTCATCGGCGATGCTCGACATGCAGGCACTGGAAGAGGCCTTCGGCGAGGTGATGGGTGCCATCGACGACCTCTCCCGCTATCGCCGCGAGGCCCTGCCGCGCCTGGACGACCAGATCGACCGGCTGTCGACCCTGGCCGGCCGCGGCAGTGAGGCCATTGACCACCTGCAGCGCGGCCGCGACGCGGACGATGCCGAGTCGTCGCGGGGTCCCTGATGCCTGTCCGGCCCGGCATTCAACCCTTCATTCCCCCCTGCATCGCCCCGGCTCTCGACTATGCTGCTCCAGGCAGCCCGTTCGGGTACGCAGCGTGGAGGAGTGAGAAATGGCAGGCGACAGGAACATTTTCGTGGTGGGGCTCAACGACTTCAATCGCCAGCGGCTCGAGACGCTGCGCGGTGCCGAGCACTGGCGCTTCCACGGGGTCATCGACCCCGAGGCGGTCTACGACACCGAGGTCTTCGACATCGCGGCCATGCTGGAGGAGGCCACCGAGCAGCTGGAGGCCTTCGATGGCTCGGTGGACGCCATCGTCGGCTACATGGACTTTCCCGTCTCGACCATGCTGCCAATCCTCTGCGAGCGCTTCGGAACCTCCACCACGTCGCTCTCGAGCCTGCTCAAGTGCGAGCACAAGTACTGGAGCCGCAGGGTGCAGAAGGAGGTCATTCCCGACTTCATCCCCAACTTCACGGCCTTCGATCCCTTCGACGACGAGGCCCTGACCCGCATCGGCGAGGCGGGGCTCTACTTCCCCTTCTTCGTCAAGCCGATCAAGTCCTCCGGGTCGCGACTGGGCTTTCGCATCGATACCCCGGAGGATTTCTACCATGCCATCGAGAAGCTGCGCGAGGACATCGGCCTGATCGCCGACCCCTTCAATGTCGTGCTCGAGCATGCCGAGCTGCCGCCGGAGGTGGCCGCGGTGGACGGCGGCTTCTGCATGGCCGAGGAGATCATCGGCGGCTGGCAGTGCACGGTGGAGGGCTATGTCTTCGAGGGCGAGGTGGTCAGCTACGGGATCTTCGACTCGCTGCGCTATCCCCAGGTGCTGAGCTTCTTCCACTATCGCTACCCCTCGGGGCTGCCCGAGCCCATCCAGGCGAAGATGCGCGAGCTGACCGATACGGTGATGACCCACATCGGCTACAACAACGCGGCCTTCAACATCGAATATTTCTGGGACGAGGTGCAGGACCGCATCTGGCTGCTGGAGATCAACACGCGCATCTCCCAGTCCCACTGCGACCTCTTCGAGAAGGTCGACGGGATCAGCAACCAGCAGGTCGCCATCGACCTGGGCCTGGGGCAGCGGCCCGACATGCCGCATCGCCAGGGCGACTATGCCATCGCCGCCAAGTTCTTCTATCGGGTGTTCTTCGTCGATGCGGTGGTGACCCGGGTGCCCTCGGCGGACGAGGTCGCCGCCCTCGAGGCCGACTTCCCCGGCACGATGATCGACATCCAGGTGGTGGAAGGGCAGCGGCTCTCGTCGCTGCCGGAGCAGGACAGCTACAGCTATGCCTTGGCCCTGGTGTGGATGGGGGCCGACTCGGCGGAGCAGCTGCTCGAGCACTATGATCGCCTCTCGGCGCGACTGCCGTTCGAGTTCGATCAGGTCGAAGGCTGAATCAAGGAGAACCGCAATGCGCATCGTCGACGACTTTCCGCGCCGGGTCATGGAAGAGGAGACCTGGATCCCGCTGCCCGACGGCAGCCGCCTGGCGGCGAGGATCTGGCGACCGGTGGACGCCGAGGCCCATCCGGTGCCGGCGATCCTCGAGTACCTGCCTTACCGCAAGCGCGACCTCACCGCCGAGCGCGACGTGCAGAGCCACCCCTACTGGGCGGGCCACGGCTATGCCGGGGTGCGGGTCGATATCCGCGGCACCGGGGAGTCCGACGGCGTGCTCACCGACGAGTACCTGCCGAGCGAGCTGGAGGATGGCCTGGTGATCCTCGAATGGCTCGAGGCCCAGCCCTGGTGCACCGGCGACGTCGGCATGATCGGCATCTCCTGGGGCGGCTTCAACGGCCTGCAGATCGCCGCCCTGCGCCCGCCCCAGCTCAAGGCGGTCATCACGATCTGCTTCACCGACGACCGCTACGCCGACGACATCCACCACATGGGCGGCTGCCTGCTTGGCGACAACCTCTCCTGGGCCTCGACCATGTTCGACGGCAACGCCTGCCCGCCGGATCCGGACCTCGTCGGCGAGCGGTGGCGCGACATGTGGCTCGAGCGCCTGGAAGGCAGCGGCCTCTGGCTCGCCCAGTGGCTCGAGCACCAGCGCCGCGACGACTACTGGAAGCACGGCTCGGTCTGCGAGGACTACGCGGCGATCCAGTGCCCGGTCTATGCCGTCAGCGGCTGGGCCGACGGCTACTGCAATGCCGTGTTCCGGGTGCTGGAGGGGCTCGACGTGCCGCGCAAGGGGCTGGTCGGCCCCTGGGCCCACAAGTACCCGCACCTCGGCGTGCCGGGACCGGCCATCGGCTTCCTGCAGGAGTCGCTGCGCTGGTGGGACCAGTGGCTCAAGGGGACCGATACCGGGATCATGGACGAGCCCATGCTGCGGGTATGGATGCAGGAGTCGATGCCGCCCTCGGCGCGCTACGAAGAGCGCCCCGGACGCTGGGTGGCGGAGCCCGACTGGCCGTCGCCGAACATCGGCTCGCAGGCCTTCCGGCTCACCCAGGGCCACGACCTGGTGCCGGAGGACGAACCGAGGGAGGAGCCGCCGGAGGCGACCCTGGACATCCGCTCGCCCCTCTCGGTGGGCCTCTACGCGGGCAAGTGGTGCTCCTACAACGCGCCGCCCGACCTGCCCCATGACCAGCGGGAGGAGGATGGCGGCTGCCTGATCTTCCAGACGGGGCGCCTCGAGGAGGCGCTGGAGATCTGCGGCTCGCCGCTGGTGGAGCTCGAGCTCAGCGCCGACCAGCCGGTGGCCATGGTGGCGCTGCGCCTCTCCGATATCGCCGAGGATGACAAGGCCACCCGGGTCTCCTACGGCCTGCTCAACCTCACCCACCGCGACAGCGACGAGTTCCCCGAACCGCTGGTGCCGGGCCAGCGCTATCGGGTGCGCATCCCGCTCAAGCACATCGCCCAGCAGTTCCCCGCTGGCCACGCCATCCGCCTGGCCCTCTCCACCAGCTACTGGCCGCTGGCGTGGCCGTCGCCCGAGCCGGTGCGGCTCACCGTGTGGCCCGGCGACAGTCGGCTGCTGCTGCCCCGGCGCGAGCCGCGCCCCGCCGAGGAGGCGGCGCTGCCCGCCTTCGCCGCGCCGGAGGGCGCGCCGGCCCTGGCCAAGACGCTGATCCAGCCCAGCCAGGAGACCTGGCGCGTGATCCGCGACCTGGCCCAGGACCGCACCACCCTGGAGGTGGTGCACGACGAGGGGCGCTACCGGATCGACGACATCGACCTGGAAATCGCCGCCCGGGTCACCGAGCGCTACGGCTATGCCTTCGGCAGCTACGACAGCGTCAGCGGCTGGACGGAGTGGCAGCGCAGCTTCCGGCGCGGGGAGTGGGAGGTGCACACCCTGACCCGGACCCTGATGACCAGCGACGCCGAGAACTTTCGCATCCGGGCCACCCTGGACGCCTGGGAGGGCGACACCCGCATCTTCGCGAGGACCTGGGACGAGATGATTCCCCGCGACCTCGTCTAGGGCGGGGGAGGCTGCTATCGTGACGGCCTGACTCTCACAGGGATGCGCCGATGAGCCTCACCCCCGCCGCCGCGGCGACGACGCCGCGCGCCTCGCGCAAGGAGATCTTGGGCTGGGCGATGTTCGACTTCGCCGGCCAGGCCTACACCCTGCTGATCATCACCGTGGTGTTCGGGGAGCTCTTCACCACGGTGATCGTCGGCGACCGCGGCGATGGCTACCGCCTGGCCAACTTCCTGTGGAGCCTGGCGCTGGCGGTGAGCTACCTGCTGGTGGTCCTCACCGGGCCGCTCTGCGGGGCGGTGATGGACTACCAGGCCGCGAAGAAGCGCTTCCTGTTCATCAGCTACCTGGCCACCGTGGTGGCCACCGCCATGCTCTACTTCGTGGCGCCGGGCTACGTGGTGCTGGGCGTGGTGCTGATCGTGATCGCCAACTACGCCTACTCCATGAGCGAGTCCTTCATCGCGGCCTTCCTGCCCGATCTGGGCCCCCCGGAGGACCTGGGCAAGATCTCCGGCTTCGGCTGGGCGCTGGGCTACGTCGGGGGCCTGTTCGCCGCGGGCTTCTCGCTGGTGGTGCTGGGCGAGGCCACGGCCGAGAACTTCGAGCGCGTCCGCTGGGTCGGGCCCTTCGCCGCGGGCTTCTTCCTGGTCGCCGCCGTGCCCACCTTCCTGTGGGTGCGGGAGCGCGGCACGCCCCAGCCGCCGGGCATGTCCTATTATCAGATCGCCCTGGCGCGGGTCTCGACGACGCTGCACGAGCTGCGCCGCTTCCGGGACCTCGGCATCTTCCTGGTCTCGCTGGTCTTCTCCATGGCGGGCGTCTACATCGTCATCGCCTTCGCCTTCATCTACGGCGCCCAGGTGATCGGCTGGGACGAGTCGATCCGCAACATCATGTTCATCATCGTGCAGATCACCGCCGCCGCCGGGGCGATCGGCTTCGGGTTCATCCAGGACCGCATCGGCACCCGGGTCACCTACCTCTTCACCCTGGTACTCTGGGTGGGGGCAATCCTGGCGATCTGGGCCACCCCGGAGGTCACCGCCTACCTGAACGCCCGGCTCGGCCTCGACTGGGAGGCGCAGCACCTCTTCCTGGTGGTGGGCTGCCTGGCGGGCCTCTCCCTGGGCTCCAGCCAGTCGGCCAGCCGCGCCCTGGTGGGGCTCTTCTCGCCGCAGCGCAAGGCCGCCGAGTTCTTCGGCTTCTGGGGCCTGGCCAACAAGCTCGCCGGCGTGATCGGCATCATCGGCCTGGGTCTGCTGCAGTCGCTGGTGGGGCTGCAGGCCTCGATCCTGCTATGCGCGGCCCTGTTCATCATCGCCATCCTGATCTGCCTGGCGGTGAGCCAGGCCCGCGGCCAGCAGGCGGCCCGGGACTGGGAGGCCCGCAACGGCCGCTAGGACATCCGCGCCCGTGGTTACGGGCGCCTGTGGCATCATGGTCGGGACGTGCCGCCGTGGGGAGGGAGGGTCATGAGCGAGGAGCGAGCCACACGCCGTGCCGGGCTCGGCATGATGCTGCTGTTCTGGGTGCTCTTCCTGGGCGGCGGGGCCTGGTGGTTCCACGGCTACCTGGAGGCGCAGCGCAACCCCAATGCCCACCTGGCCAGCGTGACGGGGGCGCAGGGGCCGGTGGTGCTGGAGCGCAACCGCTCTGGCCACTTCGTGGCCACCGGGCGCATCAACGGCCAGCCGGTGGAGTTCCTGCTCGACACCGGCGCCACCTATGTCGCGGTGTCGGCGGAACTGGCCGAGCGGCTGGGGCTCGAGCGTGCCGGCAGCGCCTGGTTCAACACCGCCAACGGGCGGGTGAAGGGGGCGCTCACCACCCTCGACGAGGTGAGTCTTGGCGGCTACGAGGCCCGCGACGTGCGCGGCTCCATCAGTCCCGGCCTCACCGGCGAGGCGGCCCTGCTGGGCATGAGCTTCCTGGGTCGCTTCGACATCGAGATCCGCGGCGAGCAGATGATGCTGCGTCCCGCCGGCGGCGCCTGACGCCGCGATGACGCTTCCGCGACGGCCCTGATACCATGGATGCATGAACAGTATGCCTGCCGCCTCGGCCGTCACCGCCTCCCTGGATGACCCGCGCTATTATCTGGCGAACTTCCGCTTCGTGCTGGGGTGGGTGGTCGACCGCCACGGCGACCTGCTGGAGGCGGCCGAGCACGGCTTCGTGTCGGGCTTCGCGGCCCTGCCCGAGGCGTCCCAGGCGCTGCTGGTGCGCATGGTGATGCGCAAGGGCGAGCACTTCCGCACCGCCCGCCTCGCCTATCCCGAGATCGGCGATACCGAGGCGGCCCTCGCCCCCCTGTTCGAGGCGGGCCTCGTCGAGGAAGCCCCCGAGCTCTCCCTGGAGACGCTCTTCCATCAGCTGCGCCTGCCCGAGCTGCGCCGCGCCCTGGCCGGGGAGATCGCCGCGGCCGGGCTCCCCGCCGCCACCGGCAAGGCCGCGCTGCTCGAGGCACTCGCCCCGCGGCTCGATGAGTCCCGTCGGCTCGCCGACTGGTGGCCCGAGGCGCCGGACCGCATCGTGCGTCTCTCCGTCATGGAGACCTGCGACCGGCTGCGGCTGATGTTCTTCGGCAACCTGCGCCAGGACTGGTCGGAGTTCGTGCTCACCGAGCTCGGCCGGCAGGCCTTCGAGCGGGTGCCGATCACCCCCGACTCCCGCGCCTTTGGCCACCGCCATGAGCTCGACGCCTACCTGGCGCTGCACCGGCTGCGCGAGCGGCTGGAGGGCGGGGAGCCGGTGGCCACCCTGGCCCGGCACCTGCCCGCGCCGCTGGCCGACAACGCCTGGCTGGCGGCCCGGCATCGGCGGCTCTGCGTGGCGCTGGGACGCCAGGCGGAGCGCGAGGGGCAGGGCGAGCTGGCCCTCGACCTCTACGGCCGTGCCGGCTGGCCCGGCTCCGGACCGGACGGCAGCGCCGAGGCGCGCATCCGCCACCTGCGCCTGCAGGAGCGCCGCGGCGAGCACGCCGCGGCGCTGGCGCTGGCGGAGCCCCTGGCCGCGTCCCCGTCCGGCGAGACGGAGGCCCAGGCGCTGGACCGCCTGCTGCCGCGGCTGCGGCGTCGCCTGGGGCTGGCCCCGCCCGCGACAAGGCGGGCGCCCGCCCATGAGCGCTGGTCCCTGACGCTGCCCCCCGGCCCGGTGGAGGCGGCGGTGCGCGACCACCTGCATGACGACACGGCCCCGGTGCACTACGTGGAGAACGTCCTGCTCACCGGCCTCTTCGGCCTGCTCTGCTGGGAGGCGCTCTTCGCGCCGCTGCCCGGGGCCTTCTTCCATCCCTTCCACAGCGGGCCGGCGGATCTCTACCGCGAGGACTTCGTCAGCCGCCGGCGCGAGTACTTCGATGCCTGCCTGGCCCGGCTCGACGACGGCGGCTACCGCGAGGCGATATGGGCCACCTGGCGGACGAAGCAGGGGCTGGCCTCGCCCTTCGTGCACTGGGGGCTGCTCGATGAGGCGTTGCTCGAGCGGGCCCTGGCCTGCCTGCCGGCGGCCCACCTGCGGGCCTGCTTCGAGCGCCTGCTCGGCGACCTAAAGGCCAACCGGGCCGGCCTGCCGGACCTCATCCAGTTCCGCCCCGACGCCCCGGAGGGCGAGCCGCGCTACCGGCTGATCGAGGTGAAGGGCCCCGGCGACCGGCTGCAGGACAACCAGCACCGCTGGCTCGCCTTCTTCCATGCCCGGGGCATGCCCGCGGTGGTCTGCCATGTCGCCTGGCAGGCCCCCGACGGGGGCGACGCGGATGGGTGAGGCCGCGGCCTGGCGGGTGGCGGTGCGCACCCTGTGCGACTTCACCGCCCGGGAGGGCGACCTCGACCATCGCTTCACGCCGGCCCCCAGCGCCCGGGAGGGCATCGACGGCCATGCCCTGGTGGCGGGGCGCCGTGGCGACGGATACGAGGCCGAGCTGCCGCTCTCCGGCACCTTCGAGGGGCTGACGGTGAGCGGTCGCGCCGATGGCTATGACCCGTCGGCCAACCGCCTGGAGGAGGTCAAGACCCATCGCGGACGCCTGGACCGCATGGCCGACAACCAGCGCGCCCTTCACTGGGCCCAGGTCTCGGTCTATGGCGCGCTGCTGTGCGCCGAGCGGGGCCTTGCCTCGGTGACCCTGGCGCTGGTCTACCTGGACATCGCCACCGGCCGCGAGACCGTGCTGACCCGGGAGGCGACGTCCGGGGAGCTTTTGGCCTTCTTCGAGACCCAGTGCCGGCGCTTCCTCGCCTGGGCGGCACAGGAGGCGGAGCACCGCGCCCGTCGGGACGAGGCCCTTGGCGAGCTCGCCTTTCCCCACCCGGACTTCCGCCCCGGCCAGCGCGACCTGGCAGAGAGCGCCTACAAGGCCGCGAGCACCGGCCGCTGCCTGCTCGCCCAGGCGCCCACCGGCATCGGCAAGACCCTGGGGACCCTCTTCCCTATGCTCAAGGCCATGCCGCGGCGGGGGCTCGACCGCCTCGCCTTCCTGACCATGAAGACCCCGGGGCGACGGCTGGCGCTGGACGCCCTCGCCGCGCTGGGCGCCGATGCGGCGGCCGACGGATGGCCGGACGACGCGCCCCGGCCGCTGCGGGTGCTGGAGCTCACGGCGCGGGACAAGGCCTGCGAATACCCCGACCGGGCCTGCCACGGCGAGGCCTGCCCGCTGGCGGCGGGCTTCTACGACCGGCTGCCGGCGGCGCGCCAGGCCGCCGTGACGCGGGGCTTCCTGGATCGCCAGGCGCTGCGCGAGGTGGCCGGCAAGCACGGCGTCTGCCCCTACTACCTGGGCCAGGAGCTGGCGCGCTGGTGCGACGTGGTCGTCGGCGACGTCAACCACTGGTTCGATGCCAGTGCCCTGCTGCATGGGCTCGCCCGGGCCAACGGCTGGCGGACGGGGCTGCTGGTGGACGAGGCCCACAACCTGGTGGAGCGGGCCCGGGGCATGTACAGCGCCGAGCTCGACCAGCGACGCCTCGCCCGCCTGCGACGGACCCTGCCCGCGCCCCTGAAGCGCCCGCTGGGGCGGCTCGGTCGGCAGTGGCAGGCGCTGGTGAAGGAGGCCGGCCTCGGCGAGGCCGGCGAGCCGGGTGCGCCGGCCTATCGGGTGCTGGAGGGGCTGCCGGAGGGCATGGTCGCCGCCCTGCAGGGGGTCGCCAGCGCCCTCACCGAGTACCTCGGCGAGCATCCCGAGCAGGCCTCCCTCGAGCTTCAGGAGCTGCTCTTCGAGGCCCTGGCCTTCACCCGGCTGGCCGAACGCTTCGGTGAGCATTCGCTCTGCGACCTGGCCCGCCACGGCCGCGGGCGCGCCGTGCTGGGGCTGCGCAACCTGGTGCCGGCAGACTTCCTCGCCCCCCGCTTCGCGGCGGCCCACGCGGCCGTGCTCTTCTCGGCGACCCTGAGCCCTGCCCACTACCATCGGGACCTGCTGGGCCTGCCCGAGGCCACCGTCTGGCGCGAGGTGGCCTCGCCCTTCGCCGCCGAGCAGCTCGAGGTGCGCCTGCGGGCCGACATCTCCACCCGGCTGCGCGACCGGCAGGCGTCGCTTTCGCCCATCGTCACCGAGCTGGCCGGCCAGTTCCGTCGCCGGCCGGGCCACTACCTGGCCTTCTTCAGCAGCTTCGCCTACCTGGAGGCGGCCCTGGCATGCTTTTGCGAGGCCCATCCCGAGATCCCCGTGCGCACCCAGACCCGCGGCATGCGCGAGGAGGCGCGGGAGGCCTTCCTGGCCGGGTTCGCGCCGGGCGGGGCGAGCATCGGCTTCGCAGTGCTGGGCGGCGCCTTCGCCGAGGGGATCGACCTGCCCGGCGACCGGCTGATCGGCGCCTTCATCGCCACCCTGGGGCTGCCTCCCGCGGATCCCTTCAACGAGGCGCTCAAGGCGCGGCTGGCGGCGCGCTTCGGTCGCGGCGACGACTACGCCTACCACATACCCGGGCTGATCAAGGTGGTGCAGGCGGCGGGGCGGGTGATCCGGGGGCCCGACGACCGCGGCACGGTGGTGCTGATGGACGACCGCTTCGCCCGGCGCGAGGTGAGGGCCCGGTTGCCGGCCTGGTGGGGGGCGCCCGTCGTGGCACCACCGGGCGGGTCGCGGCGCTGAGCCCGATGCGCCGGCGGGCCCTGAAGGCCGGGCGTCACGACTCGCGGCGGGGCGCCTCCTCCAGCGAGGTGGTGACGTCCTCGTCGGCCTCGTAGAGGGCCTCCAGCTCCCGGGCCGCCTCCTGGACCGTTTGGATCTGCTTCTTCTCGTTGCCGAACACCTCCAGCTGGCGGCGCAGCGTCTGCTCGTCATGGGGCCGGAAGGTGTCGATGGTGTGCTGGGCCTGGTCGCGGGGAATGCCCAGGCCGACCAGCACGTCGCGGGTCAGCTCCAGGCTCGCCGGCAGCAGCTCGCGGACCAGGTCGTTCACGCCGGACCGCATCAGCAGGTGGGCATGGTAGCGGTTGCGGGCCCGGGCATAGAGCCGAAGGTGGGGGAAGCGCTGCCGAGCGCTGGCGACGATGCGCATCGAGGCCTCGGGGTCGCCCACCGCCACCACCAGCACCCGGGCCTGGTCGGCGCCGGCGGCCTCGAGGAGGTCGATGCGGGAGGCATCGCCGAAATAGACCTTGTTGCCGTAGCGACGGACGAAGGCCACCTGGTCGGCGTTGATGTCGAGCACCGTGTAGGGGATCTTCAGCCCCTGCAGGGCGCGGCCCATGATCTGGCCGAAGCGCCCGAAGCCGGCGAGGATGATCTGCGGCGACTCGTCCGGCATGGCGTCGAAGTCGGGACGCGCCTTGCGGGCCTTGAAGAGCGGGCGCACCAGCCGGGCGTGGGCCAGGAACATCACCGGCGTGGCGGCCATCGACAGCGACACCACCAGCACCAGCTCGTCGACCAGGGAGGTGGGCAGCAGGGCCGCGGTGCCGGCCGCGGTGAGCAGCACGAAGCCGAACTCGCCGCCCTGGGAGAGCAGCACCCCGAGGTTCAGGGCCTCCCGCCAGCCGGTGCCGAAGGTCCTGGCCGCCACCACCACGCTGAGGGCCTTGGCCAGCAGCAGGGCCCCGGTGAGGCCGAGGATCATCCCGGGGCGCTCGGCCAGCAGGCCGATCTGGGCGGTCATGCCCACGGCCATGAAGAACAGGCCCAGCAGCAGGCCACGGAAGGGTTCGATGTCCGCCTCGATGCCGTGGCGGTACTCCGAGTCGGCCAGCAGCACCCCGGCGATGAAGGCGCCCAGTGCCATGGAGAGGCCAGCGAGCTCCATCAGCAGGGCGGCGCCGATCACCACCAGCAGGGCGGTCCCGGCGAACACCTCGCGGCTACCGGTGCCGGCGGCGAAGCGGAACAGCGGTCGCAGCAGCAGCCGGCCGCCGACGATCAGGCCGGCGAAGGCGCCGACGGCCACCATAACCTCCTGGAGCATCGGCATGAGCCCTCCCGCCAGCAGGTCCTCGGCCGCCAGCAGGGGGATGAGGGCCAGCACCGGGATCGCGGCCAGGTCCTGGAAGAGCAGCAGGGCGAAGGCGTTGCGGCCGTGGCGGCTCTGCATCTCGTGACGCTCGCCCAGCAGCTGCAGCACCAGGGGCGTGGAGCAGAGCCCCAGACTGAAGCCCGTCACCGCCGCGGCCACCGGCGACAGGCCGAGCGCCCAGCCGCAGGCGGTGAGCAGCAGGGTGGTCACGCCGACCTGCAGGCTGCCGAAGCCGAAGACCGCCCTGTGCATCAGCTTGAGGCGCGAGGGCTTGAGCTCCAGGCCGATCACGAACAGCAGGAAGATGATGCCGACCTGGGAGAACTGCAGGACGGCCTCGGCATCGGCCACCAGGGCGAGAGCCGAGGGGCCGATGGCCACCCCAGCGGCGAGGTAGCCCAGCACCTCGCCGAGCCCCAGGCGCTTGAAGACCGGCACGATCAGCACTGCCGCGGCGAGAAAGATCAGGGCGTTGAGCAGCAGGTCGGTGGCCAAGGGGGGCTCCTTGCGAACGGCGGGGGCGACCCCCATGTTACCCGATGCGCCAGCCCGCGCGTCAGGCGGACGCGCCGCCCGACGGGAACGGCAGGCGCCTTGGCCGGTCCCATTCGTCACCGACGCCCCTTCATTGCCCCACAGGAGAGACTGCCATGCGACTCAACGCCGACTTCAGCCGCCGCGAGGTGGTCACCCCCGACGACTATCGCTGGGTGGACTCCCCCACGGCCGGCGTCGAGCGGATGATGCTCGACCGCGTCGGCGACGAGGTGGCCCGGGCCACCTCCCTGGTGCGCTATGCGCCGAACAGCACCTTCCCGACCCACGAGCACGGCGGGGGCGAGGAGATCCTGGTGCTGGAGGGGGAGTTCGCCGACGAGCATGGTCGCTACCCGGCGGGCCACTACCTGCGCAATCCCATCGGCACCGCCCATGCGCCCCGGGTCGGGGACCAGGGGGCCCTGATCTTCGTCAAGCTGCACCAGTTCTCGCCGGACGACACCGAGCAGAAGGTGATCGACACCCGGGCCGGCGACTGGCGACCGGGCCTGGTCGAGGGCCTCCAGGTGCTGCCGCTGCACGACTTCGAGGGCGAGCACGTGGCCCTGGTGCGCTGGGCCCCGAACACCCGCTTCCAGTCCCATGCCCACTGGGGCGGCGAGGAGATCCTGGTCCTCGAGGGCACCTTCCATGACGAGCATGGCGCCTATCCGGCGGGCAGCTGGCTGCGCAGTCCCCATCGCAGCCAGCACACCCCCTTCACCGGCGACGACGGCGCGCTGATCTACGTCAAGGTGGGCCACCTGTTGCCCGAGTGAGGCTGACGCGGGCTGACACCCCGTTACTGCCTGCGACTGTGCACCGCACCCTGGCCTGTGCTACCCCTAGAGGCGGCACTTCGCCGAACCGACACGGACAAGGAGACGTCACATGGGTATCGAAGTAGGAGGCCTGCTGGGCCTCATCTGGCTGATCATCGTCATCTGGGCCATCGTCAAGGTGGCCAAGAGCCCGGCCGGCGGCCTGGCCAAGCTGCTGTGGATCCTGGTGCTGCTGTTCTTCCCGCTGATCGGGTTGATCATCTGGTTCCTGTTCGGGCCCAAGGGGTAGCGACGCCTGCGCCAGGCAGGGTCTCG
Source organism: Halomonas aestuarii (assembly GCF_001886615.1). Lineage (NCBI taxonomy): Bacteria > Pseudomonadati > Pseudomonadota > Gammaproteobacteria > Oceanospirillales > Halomonadaceae > Halomonas > Halomonas aestuarii. The sequence continues at coordinate 1,253,302 of NZ_CP018139.1, read as the reverse complement.
GGCCGCCTTCGGCGGCCCGATGTCATTCCGGCCCGGGGCGGGGGTCAGGGCAGGTCGCGCGGCTCGCCCCGGTCGCACTTGACGCACGGAAGCTCGAGACCTAGGCGCGAGCGTCGGCCCGCCTCGGTGATCACCCAGGGACGCTCCACCCAGGGCGGCTGGTGACGGACGTGCTGGTTGTGGCCGCAGGCGAGCTCCGCCACCCAGTGGCCCTCCTCGTCGCGATGGTAGCCCACGATCGGCTGACGCATGCCGGCTCAGTGCGCCGAGGAGGCCGCCCAGATGTTCACGCCGCCCTCCACCGCATGGCGGTCGATCTCGGCGAGCTCCTCGTCGGTGAAGTCCGGCCCGGCGAGGGCGCCCACGCTGTCGATCACCTGCTCGGGCCGGCTGGCGCCGATCAGCGCCGAGGTCACCCGGCCGCCGCGCAGCGTCCAGGCGATGGCCATCTGGGCGAGGGTCTGGCCGCGCCGACGGGCGATCTCGTTCAGCGCCCGCACCCGCGCCAGGTTCTCCGGCGACAGGTGGGCGTCATTGAGCGCCTTGCCCCGGACCCTCCGGCTGTCCTCGGGGATGCCGTCCAGGTACTTGTCGGTCAGCAGGCCCTGGGCCAGTGGCGAGAAGACGATCGAGCCCATGCCCAGGTCGTCGAGGGTGTCGAGCAGGCCGTCGTCCTCGATCCAGCGGTTGACCAGCGAGTAGCTGGGCTGGTGGATCAGGCAGGGGGTGCCCAGCGAGCGCAGGATCTCGACCGCCTCGCGGGTGCGCTTCGCGTTGTAGGAGGAGATGCCGGCATAGAGCGCCTTGCCCTGGCGCACCGCCTGGTCCAGGGCGCCCATGGTCTCCTCGAGCGGGGTCTCGGGGTCGAAGCGGTGGGAGTAGAAGATATCGACGAAATCGACCCCCAGGCGCTCGAGGCTGCGATCCAGGCTCGAGAGCAAATACTTGCGGCTGCCCCACTCGCCGTAGGGCCCGGGGTGCATCCGGTAGCCGGCCTTGGTGGAGATCACCAGCTCGTCGCGGTAGCCGGCGAAGTCTGTCGCGAGGATGCGCCCGAACAGCGCCTCGGCGCTGCCGGGGGGCGGGCCGTAGTTGTTGGCCAGGTCGAAGTGGGTGATGCCGTGATCGAAGGCGGTGCGGCAGATCGCCCGGGCGTTGTCGACGCTTCCGGTCTCGCCGAAGTTCTGCCAGAGGCCGAGCGACAGGGCCGGCAGCTTCAGGCCGCTGCGACCGCAGCGATGGTAGGGCATCCGCTCGTAGCGCTCTGGCGAGGGGGAGTAGCTCATGGGGTCTGTCCTTTGCCGTGGTCCATGCTGGTGGTCGCAGGGCTCACCGGGGCGCGCCGGCGACGTGCACCCGACGGCCGCCGAGACTCTTGCTGACGTACATCGCCTGGTCGGCCTGCTCGAAGAGGGCATCGAAGCTCTCGCCATGCTCGGGGTAGCAGGCCACCCCGATGCTGATGGCAGGGATCTCGTGATCCGGATCCGCGAGCAGGCGGTGCAGCATCCGCGTCGCCCCGCCGGCGTCGGTGTCCGGCAGCATGATGAGGAACTCGTCGCCCCCATGGCGCGCCAGGAGGTCGCTGCTGCGGGTATGGGCCTTGAGCTCCTCGGCGAGGAGCTTGATGGCGCGGTCGCCCTCGACGTGACCCTGGGCGTCGTTGATGGCCTTGAGGCCGTCCATGTCGATGACCACGACGCTGTAGGGGCGTCGCGACCGCCTGGCCATGGCGTCAACCGGTTTCACCAGGTCGTTGAAGGCACGACGGTTGAAGAGGCCGGTCAGGGGGTCCTGGCTCGCCATCTCGAGCAGCATCCGGTTGGAGACCGTGATGCCGTCCACCAGCGCCGCGGTCAGGTAGCCGATGATCAGGTAGGCGATGAGGTTGATGCTCAGCAGCGTGAGGTTCGCCGTCTCCATGAGGCGCTCGTCGCCGAGTTGGAGCAGCAGCACGATGCAGGCGACGATCGCCACTACCTCGAGCATGGTGGCGAGCACCCCGAGGGTCAGGGCGCTGGTCACCACTGCCAGCAGGTAGAGGCTGGTGAGGGGGCCGGAGACGCCCTCCGTGCTGTGGAGGAACCAGGTGATGAAGCCGATCATCACCCAGGTGTGAAGGGCCAGCAGCCAGCGCTGGCGCTCGTCGAAGAACCGCAGGCGACTGGCGAGCAGGCTGAAGCCGAAATAGGCGGCCGTGGCGACCAGCAGCTCCAGGGTGTGGTCATCGGGGGCGCCGATGAGCACCAGGTAGAGCGTGATCAGGGTGACCAGCAGCCACTCGATCTGGTGAAGCCCCGTCATGAAGCCCTGGATCTGGATCCGACGAGCGTCCCATGACAGCGGGGGGAGAGGGTCTTTCACCTTCATCGAGGTCTCTTCTGGCAGGTGGTCGGCCGTCGGGACGGCCCTGGCCCGGCGTCCCTGGCGGGCATCGCGTGATGATGATAGTACCAGAAGCTCTCATGCCGATGGCCGAGACGCAATCGCCAGGCGACGGCAGGCGACCGCCCCCGGCGCGGGCCTGATGCCCGCGCCGGGGGTCCTGTCGGAGGGAGTCTGGCGTGAGCCTGGCAGGCTCAGTGCGGGTGATGCCGGGGGCCCGCTGGCCGGCGGGTGAAGCGCACCGGCGGGTGGTGCCGGTCCTCCCCTGAGGCCCGCTCCGGTGCCGGACGCACCTGCCAGCCACGGCGGGTCGCCCAGGCCTTGAGCTCCCGGTAGTCGAGCAGGGGATGCGGCCGGGAGGTGGGAGCGGAGGCGGGGAAGGCGTTGGCGAGGTGGGGGTAGCGGGCCAGGGCGTCGGCCTCGCCGTGGGCGCTGAGGGCGCGATCCAGGGCGGTCTGCCATTCTCTGGCGTCGAGACGTGCGGTGGAGTGAGTGACCTGCATGGGGTGTTCCTCCATTGGTGTGCCTGTTTCCGGGCCATGAAAAACGCCCTGCCCGGCATGGCCGGACAGGGCGTCATCATCTGGGGTGGCGGCAGGCCGGGTGACGCGGGCATCTTGCGTCTCGCGGGTCGCGATGGGCATCTCCATCATGACGAGGCCTCCCTCCAGCTGCCGGGGCGGGGCGCCCCGGCCTGATGTCTACGGGATCAATCCCAGCTCAGTGCGCCGCCCACCTGGTACTCGGTGACGCGGGTCTCGAAGAAGTTCTTTTCCTTGCGCAGGTCGATGATCTCGCTCATCCACGGGAAGGGGTTCTTCGCGCCGGGGTAGTGCTCCTTCAGGCCGATCTGGGCCAGGCGGCGGTTGCAGATGAAGTGCAGGTACTCCTCCATGATCGCCGCGTTCATGCCCAGCACGCCGCGGGGCATGGTGTCCCGGGCGTAGGCGATCTCGAGCTCGGTGCCCTCGAGGATCATCTGGGTGACCTCGTCCTGGAACTCGGGGGTCCAGAGGTGCGGGTTCTCGATCTTGATCTGGTTGATCATGTCCACGCCGAAGTTCAGGTGCATGGACTCGTCTCGCAGGATGTACTGAAACTGCTCGGCCACCCCGGTCATCTTGTTGCGCCGCCCCATGGAGAGGATCTGGCTGAAGCCGCAGTAGAAGAAGATGCCCTCGGTGACGCAGTAGAAGGCGATCAGGTTGCGCAGCAGTTCCTGGTCGGTCTCCGGGGTGCCGGTGTTGAAGTCCGGGCGGGCCAGCGACTGGGTGTGCTTGAGGCTCCAGGCGGACTTGGCGGCGACGGACGGCACCTCGCGGTACATGTTGAAGACCTCGCCCTCGTCCATGCCCAGAGACTCCACGCAGTACTGGTAGGCGTGGGTGTGGATCGCCTCCTCGAAGGCCTGGCGCAGCAGGTACTGGCGGCACTCCGGGTTGGTGATCAGGCGGTAGAGGGCCAGCACCAGGTTGTTGGCCACCAGCGAATCCGCCGTGGAGAAGTAGCCCAGGCTGCGCTCGACGATGCGCCGCTCGTCCGCGGTGAGGCCCTCGGCGCTCTTCCACAGGGCGATGTCGGCGTTCATGTTCACTTCCTGGGGCATCCAGTGGTTGGCGCTGCCGTCCAGGTACTTCTGCCAGGCCCATTCGTACTTGAAGGGCACGAGCTGGTTGAGGTCGGCCCGGGCATTGATCATCTGCTTGTCGTCGACCTCGATGCGCGCCGCGCCCATCTCGAGCTCCTGGAGGCCCGCGGCCACGTCGAGCTCCTCGAGCGCCTGGCGGGCGCGCGCGAGGCGCTCGCCCTCGGCGGGGCGGGCGTCGCGCGGGTCGGGTGTCCCCTGCGGTGCCGCGGCCGGCTCGGCGGCGGGCTGCGGGGCGGCCGGAGCGGGGGCCTCGGCAACGGCCGTGTCGTCTTCGTGGAAGTCGTCCCAGTTCAGCATGTGGTGTCCACCTCTCGGAGTCGGTCGGGGCCGGGGGCGTGGGCCCCCGGCCGGGTTGGTCGCTTACTGGCAGGCCTCGCAGCCCAGCTCATCGATGTCGGAGGCGTTCGGCGGACGCTGGCCGCCCTTGCCCGTCAGGAAGTCCTCGACGCCCCGGGGCTCGCCCTGCGCCGCTGCCTGGGGGGCGGCGGAGGGGCTCGGCGCCGGTGCGGCGCCGGGCGCGGCGTTGCTCACCGCATTCAGGGTGCCGCGCTCCACGGTGGACTTCTCCACCGAGGTGGCCCCCAGGGCGCGCAGGTAGTAGGTGGTCTTGAGTCCCCGGAACCACGCCATGCGGTAGGTCACGTCGAGCTTCTTGCCGGAGACGCCCTTGATGTAGAGGTTCAGCGACTGGGCCTGGTCGATCCATTTCTGGCGCCGCGCGGCGGCCTCCACCAGCCACTTGGGCTCCACCTCGAAGGCGGTGGCGTACTTGGCCTTGAGGTCGTCCGGGATGCGGTCGATGGGCTGGGCCGAGCCGTCGTAGTACTTGAGGTCGTTGATCATCACCTCGTCCCACAGGCCGCGCGCCTTGAGGTCGTTGACCATGGGCGCGTTGACCACCGTGAACTCGCCGGAGAGGTTCGATTTCACGTAGAGGTTCTGGTAGGTCGGCTCGATCGACTGGGTCACGCCGCAGATGTTGGAGATGGTGGCGGTGGGGGCGATGGCCATCACGTTGGAGTTGCGCATGCCCTGGCGGGCGATCTTGTCGCGGATGCGATCCCAGTCCTGGGTGGCGCTCTCGTCGAGTTCGATGTATTTCTCGCCGCGCTCGGTCTTGAGCTTCTGGATGGAGTCGATGGGCAGGATGCCCTGGCTCCACAGCGAGCCCTCGAAGCTCCCGTACCGGCCGCGCTCGGCGGCGAGGTCACTGGAGGCCTCGATGGCGTGATAGCTGACCAGCTCCATGGAGCGGTCGGCGAAGGTGACGGCGTCCTCGGAGGCGTAGGCGATGTCCTGGGCGTAGAGCGCGTCCTGGAAGCCCATGATGCCGAGCCCCACCGGGCGATGCTTGAGGTTCGAGTTCTTGGCCTGGGGCACCGCGTAGTAGTTGATGTCGATGACGTTATCGAGCATCCGCACCGCGGTCTTGACGGTCTTCTTCAGCTTCTCGCCATCGAACTCGCCGTCGACCACGTGCTGGGCGAGGTTGACCGAGCCCAGATTGCACACCGCGATCTCGTCGGCGCTGGTGTTCAGGGTGATCTCGGTGCACAGGTTGGAGGAGTGCACCACCCCGGCATGCTGCTGGGGGCTTCTCAGGTTGCTCGGGTCCTTGAAGGTGATCCAGGGGTGGCCGGTCTCGAACAGCATCGAGAGCATCTTGCGCCACAGGTCCTTGGCCTTGACCCGCTTGAACAGCTTGAGCTGGCCGTTGCGGGTCATCGCCTCGTACTCCTGGTAGCGCTGCTCGAAGGCGGCGCCGTATAGGTCGTGGAGGTCCGGGCAGGTGGAGGGCGAGAACAGCGTCCACTCGCCGTCGTCGAAGACCCGCTTCATGAACAGGTCCGGCACCCAGTTGGCGGTGTTCATGTCGTGGGTGCGGCGGCGGTCGTCGCCGGTGTTCTTGCGCAGCTCCAGGAACTCCTCGATGTCCAGGTGCCAGGTCTCGAGGTAGGCGCACACCGCGCCCTTGCGCTTGCCGCCCTGGTTCACCGCCACGGCGGTGTCGTTGACCACCTTGAGGAAGGGGACCACGCCCTGGGACTTGCCGTTGGTGCCCTTGATCCAGGAGCCGAGCGCGCGCACCGGGGTCCAGTCGTTGCCCAGGCCTCCGGCCCACTTGGAGAGCATGGCGTTGTCGCGGATGGCGCTGTAGATGCCGTCCAGCTCGTCGGGCACGGTGGTCAGGTAGCAGCTGGAGAGCTGGCTGCGCACGGTGCCCGAGTTGAACAGGGTCGGGGTCGAGGCCATGTAGTCGAAGCTGGAGAGCAGCTCGTAGAACTCGATGGCCCGCGCCTCGCGGTCATCCTCGTTGAGCGCCAGGCCCATGGCCACGCGCATGAACATCACCTGGGGCAGCTCGTAGCGCACCTCGTCGCGATGGATGAAGTAACGGTCGTAGAGGGTCTGCAGGCCCAGGTAGGTGAAGGCGTTGTCGCGATGGTGGTCCAGCGCCTCGCCCAGCCGGTCGAGGTCGAACTCGGCCAGGGCCGGGTCAAGCTGCTCGAACTCGATGCCCTTGGCGATGTAGGCCTTGAAGGCCGGCGCATAGTGCTCGGCCATCTCGCCGAAGGTGGCCTCCTCGGCGATGCCCAGGAAGGAGAGCGCCTCGCGGCGCAGGTTGTCCTGCAGCAGCCGCGCGGTGACATAGGTGTAGTCGGGGTCCTTCTCCACCAGGGTGCGCGCGGTCATCATCAGCGCCTGGGAGACGCCGTCCACGGTGACGCCGTCGTAGAGGTTCTTCAGCGAGTCCTCGACGATCTTCTGGGCATCGACGTTGGCGAGCCCCTCGCAGGCATCGGACACCAGGATCTCGATGCGGCCCAGGTCCAGCGGCCGGGTGCCGCCATCGGGCAGGGTCACGTGCAGCGTCGGGTGGGGCTTGGCGATGTCGCCGCCGGCCGCGGCGCGGGCCCGGGCATGCTCCTCGCGGTAGAGCACGTAGGCGCGGGCGACGCGCTGCTCGCCGGCGCGCATCAGCGCCAGCTCGACCTGGTCCTGGATGTCCTCGATGTGCAGGGTGCCGCCGTCGGGCATGCGACGCAGGAAGGCGTGCTCGATGGCCTCGGTGGACTGGCGGACGAAGTCGCGTACCCGGGAGGAGGCCGCGGCGTTGTCGCCCTCCACGGCGATGAAGGCCTTGCTCATGGCCACGGCGATCTTGTCGGCATCGAAGGGCATGACGTCGCCGTTGCGCTTGATGACGCGCAGGGCCTTGGGTGCGGTGACGGAAACGGACGGCTTGTCCGGTGTGGCAATGGTATCCATGGCGCCGGGGGTCCCTGACTGGGTGAATCCTGTGGTCGACGGTCGCCTCTCGGGCGACGGTTGACAGCTGTGGAAGTGGTTGCTAAGGGCACATGATGTAGTGTTCGTGCCGGAATGAGGCACAAGATAGTGTGCTTTTTCGCCTTCATCAAGTGGATAACCTGTGGACGGGCTGTGGCCTTCCGGGGGGCAGAATCGGGCGTGCCGCGAAGCCCCATGGTTGGGCCCTGGCGACACCTACTGTTGTCATCTCGCCACGGGAAGGCGCCGTCGCGGTTTTCGGGTATCCTTTAGCCAAAGGCGTTGGCTCCCGGCAGCGGGAGGCCGCGTATCGATCACCTGCCCGCCAGGATGGAACAGAGGATGAACGACAGCGTGCAAGACCAGGATCAGGACCATGTGCTGATCATCGAGGACGATGAGCGGCTGGCCGGTCTGACCCGCGACTACCTGGAAGCCAACGGCTTCCGGGTCACTCTCGAGGCCGACGGCGCCCGCGGGGTCGAGCGCATTCTCTCCCTGCAGCCGGACCTGGTGATTCTCGACCTGATGCTGCCCGGCGAGGATGGGCTGTCGATCTGCCGTCGGGTGCGCGGCGACTACCTCGGCCCGATCATGATGCTCACCGCCCGCACCGACGACATGGACCAGGTGCTGGGGCTCGAGATGGGCGCCGACGACTACGTGCCCAAGCCGGTGCAGCCCAGGGTGCTGCTGGCGCGCATGCGGGCCCTGCTGCGTCGCTCGGAGCCGGGCGTCCTCGGCGAGGAGACCCGCCTGGCCTTCGCCGACCTGGTCATCGACAACGCGACCCGCGAGGCCTGGCTCGACGGCGAGCGCATCGACCTGACCAGTGCCGAGTTCGACCTGCTGTGGCTGCTGGCCAGCAATGCCGGCCGGGTGCTGACCCGCGAGGAGATCTTCGACCGCCTGCGCGGCATCCGCTACGACGGTCAGGATCGCTCCATCGACGTGCGAGTCTCGCGCATTCGTCCCAAGATCGGCGACGATCCCAACCAGCCGCACCGCATCAAGACGGTGCGCAGCAAGGGCTACCTCTTCGTCAGGGATGGCTGATCCATGCGTCGGATGCTGGCCGACAGCACCTTCCTGCGCGTCTATGTCCTGCTGGCCCTGGCGCTGGTGCTGACCTTCGGCCTGGCCCTGCTGGGGATGGCCATGGTCGACCAGGTCAGGCGCGAGCACTACCGCGAGCAGCTGGTCGAGCCGCCGATGCGGGTGCTGACCCGCTGGGTCGAGTCGCTGCCCGAGGCGGGGCGAGGGGCGTGGCTGTCGGCCCGCTCCCAGCAGCTCGACATGACCCTGCGGCTGGTGCCCATCGAGTCCCGCTCCCTGAACTACTTCTCCCGCACGCGCCTGCAGGCGGGCCGCGTGCTGGTCACACCCCAGGGGGAGCATGGCTGGCGCCTGCGCCGCCTGCTGACCGACCAGGAGCAGATCCTCGAGGTGGACGTGGCGAGCATCAGCGAACAGCAGCTGCGCGGGCTCACCGAGCTGTTCGCCGAGTGGCTGATCCAGGTGCCGGCCGGCGAGCGTCGTGGGCAGCTCGAGCGGATGGCCGGGGACAGCATTCCCCTGCAGCTCAGCGAGAGCCCGCCCGAGGGGCTGGATACCCGGCAGCTGGCGCGCCTGGCCGAGGGGGAGGTGGTCATCCGCCTGCTGCCGGGCCGCCTGTCCATGGCGATGTATCGCCTGATGCCCGGCAAGGACCCGCAATCGCGCTGGCTGGCCGTCGGCCCGGTGCAGGCCTTCGAGCCGCTGCCCCTCCCGCTGCAGCTGCTGCTGCTGGTGCTGCTGCTCAGCGTGCTGGCGGCGATCATCTACCTGATCGTGCGCGGCGTGGAGGCCCGCATGGCGCGGCTGGAGCTCGCCGCCACCCGCATCGCCGGCGGGCGCCTGGATACCCGGGTCAAGGTGGAGAGCGGTGACTTCCTCGGCCGCCTGGGGATGGCCTTCAACGGCATGGCGACCCAGGTGCAGTCGCTGCTGCGCGCCCAGCAGGACATGATCCGGGCCGTCTCCCATGAACTGCGCACCCCGGTGGCGCGCATCCGCTTCGCGGTGCAGATGGTCGAGGACATGACCGACGATCCCGCGATCCGCCGCCAGCTCGAGGGCGTCGACGGCGACATCACCGAACTCGACGAACTGATCGACGAGATCCTCACCTACGCCCGGCTGGGCAGCGAGGCGGCCAACGGCGTGGAGCTCGAGACCTCGCTGGTCGACTGCCGTGCCATGGCGCAGCGGGTCATCGAGGCCCTGAGGAAGCTCCATGGGAATATAAGCATCGAGCTGGTCGAGGGGCCGGAGGTGGAGGTCCAGGCCGAACCGCGCTACATGCAGCGTGCGCTGCAGAACCTGGTGGCCAACGCCTGTCGCCATGCCCGCAGCCGGGTGGTGATCCGCCTCGAGGGGGAACCACGGCTGGTACGCCTGGACGTGGAGGACGACGGCCCCGGCATCCCCGCCGCGGCGCGCACGGAGGTCTTCAAGCCCTTCGCCCGCCTCGACGACAGCCGCACCCGTCGCTCGGGTGGCTACGGCCTGGGGCTCTCCATCGTGCAGAAGGTCATGGCCTGGCACGGCGGCAGCGTGATGGTGGATGCCAGCCCCGAGCTGGGCGGGGCGCGTTTCACCCTGCTGCTGCCGCGCAGCGTCCCTACGCCGGCCTGATCCCCTCCAGCACCGCGAAGGAGGTCTCCCGGGCGGTGCGCAGGAAGTCCTCCATCCAGGGCGCCCCGCGGGTGTCCTCGCGGATCGCCGCGAACAGGGTGCTCCACACCCCCTTCTCGCCCAGGGCCACGGCCTTGACGTAGTCCCGCTCCAGGTACTCGGTCAGCGCCCAGTTGGGCAGCGCGCAGACGCCGCGGCCGCTGGCGACCAGCTGCATCATCATGATGGTGAGCTCGGCGGTGCGTACCTCCCGGGGATGCACCCCGGCGGGGTCGAGGAACTGGGTGAAGACGTCGAGCCGGGAGTGCTCCACCGGGTAGGTGATCAGGGTCTGCTCGGCGAGCTCCTCGGGGGTGACGAAGGACCGGCCCGCCAGCGGGTGCTGGCGGGCCACCGCCAGCAGCCCCTCGTAGCGGAACAGCGGCTCGTAGTGGATCCCGGGCAGCGGTTGGGGGTCGGCGGTGATCACCAGGTCGAGCTGCTCGCGCGCCAGGGCCGGCAGCGGGTCGAAGTGGTGGCCACCGGGGATGTCGATCTCCACCTCCGGCCAGTGGTCGCGAAAGTGGTCGACGGTGGGCATCAGCCACTGGAAGCAGCTGTGGCACTCGATGGCCATGTGCAGGCGCCCCTGCTCGTTGCCGGCCAGCCGCGCCAGGTCGCGCTCGGCCATGCGCACCAGCGGCAGGACCTGTTCGGCCAGGGTCAGCAGCCGCGTGCCGGCCCGGGTGAACTCCACCGGCCGGGTCTTGCGCAGGAACAGCGGGCTGCCCAGCCGCTCCTCCAGGTCCTTGATCTGGTGGGAAAGCGCCGACTGGGTCAGGTGCACGCGTTCGGCGGCCTCCACCAGGGAGCCGGCATCGCGCAGGGCGACCAGGGTGCGCAGGTGGCGAAGTTCGAGCATGAGGGTGAGCCTGGTTCATCTTGAAGATGATGAAGTTTAGTTTGATTCACTCCTCGTGGCCAGCGAGGCGTCCGGCATCGTTCACGCCGACGGGACCTTCCCATGACGCTGGCTCATGTGCCCGGCGACCCGCGCCTCGCTGCGAGCTTCGAGATGACGCGGGCCGCGTTGGCCTGTTTTCCGGGCCAGCGTTGAGCCGCTGCCCGGCGCACGAGGGGCGGGTGGCTGGTATGCTGCGGGCTCAGGGAACATCGCCGCATCGCAAGGAGCCCCTATGTCTCGTCATCCCGCTTCCCCTGCCCACGCCCTCGCCCTGATGGGCGCCGCCCTCCTGCTGGCCGGCTGCGCCGCCACGCCCCCGGGGGACGCCACGCGCCCCGAGATCGCCGATCGCCGCGCGGCCCCCGGGGGCGAGGCCTCCCCGGCGACGCCGGCCGCGCCCCTGATGCCCTCGGCCTTCTTCCCCGGGGAGGCGTCGGCGCTTACCGCCTGGCGCTGCACGCCCGCCCAGGACCTGGTCACGGCGGCCACCGACGAGGAGCTGCGGCTCTGGTCCGCCCACGGGGCCTACCGACTGCAACCGGCCGTGGTGGCCAGCGGCGCCCGCTATCAGCAGGGCGACCTGAGCGTCTGGAACAAGGGCAATGAGGCCGTCGTGGAGAGCGCCACCGGGCGGCTCGACTGCACCCGGGACATGACCCGCGAGGTCCTGACCCGCCAGGAGCGCCCGGGCATCATGTTCCACGCCCGCGGCAACGAGCCCGGCTGGGTGGTCAACCTGTCAAGCGACCGACCCGAGGTCACCCTGCTGCTGGACTACGGCGCCCGTGAGCTGACCCTGCCCTACCGGGTGACCACCCTGGACAACGACGAGGGGCGCATGATCCTGGCCAGCGGCCGGGCCGACACGCCCTTCGAGCTGCGCCTGGAGGCCCGGGCCTGCTTCGACGGCATGAGCGGTCAGCCCTTCCCGGCCCGGGTCACCCTGACCATCGACGGCGAACAGTTGCTTGGCTGCGGCCAGGGCATCGCGCCCTGAGGAGAAAGGGCGCCGCCCCGGCGCCCTTTCTTTCGTTTCTATCGAACGAAACCGGCATATATTTGCGCTTTTCGTTGCAATTCGTGCACGTAGAATGGCCTTCATTACCGCTTACGGTTACAGGAGATTGCCATGACCACCCGTGCCCTCATCCTCACCTCGTCGATCCTCGGCGAGAACGGCCAGTCCATCGCCCTGGCCAGGTACTTCCAGGACCGCGCCGCCGAGCGCGAGGGCCTGGAGGTCTCCCACCGCGATCTGGTGGCCGACGACCTGCCGCACCTGACCCAGCCGGAACTCGCCAGCTGGCAGGTGCCGCCCGAGAAGCGCTCCGCCGAGCAGCGCGAGATGGCCGCCCGCTCCGACGACCTGATCCGCGAGCTCCTCGACCACGACGTCGTCGTGCTGGCCGTGCCGCTCTACAACCTGGGCGTGCCCTCCCAGCTCAAGGCCTGGTTCGACCGGGTGATGCGCTCCGGCCAGACCTTCCAGTACACCGAAAAGGGGCCCCAGGGGCTCATCGAGGGCAAGCGGGCGGTGATCCTGGCGGCCCGGGGCGGCCAGTATGCCGGCACCCCCATGGACAGCCAGACGCCACACCTCAAGGGCATGCTGGGCCTGATCGGCATCTCCGAGGTGGACGTGGTGTACGCCGAAGGGCTCGCCAAGGGCGAGGCCCATCGCGAGGCGGCGCTCAAGGAGGCCAAGCAGGCCATCGATAGCCTGGTGCCCAGGCTCTGATCGCCGCACTGCGGTAGTCTCAGGCACGAAGCGAACGGGGTGGCCACGGCCACCCCGTTCGCGTGTGGGGCCTCAGCAGGGGCCGGGGCGGCGGATCAGCCACTCGCGGGGGACGAAGTCGCTGGTGCAGAGCATGGGCGCTGGGCTGAGGATGCGACCGCCGAGCCGGGCCAGCGCCTCGCGGTTGCCCCGCGACGCAGAGGGCAGCTGCTGCGAGACCGCCACCGGCTGCCAGTCGTCCCCCTCGCGGGTCGCCAGGGTGAAGGCGAAGGGGTGGAAGCCCGGGAAGCCGAGCCGCAGGTCGGTGGCCACCAGGGTGTCGCGGCCGTCGCGTTCGCGCACCTCGTAGCGCAGGAAGGGGCCGGCGAACCAGTCGAGCCGACGACCGCGGGGGCTGTCCAGGGCCGCCGCCTCCAGCCCGATGCCGCGGGCGTAGGTCTCCAGCATCGGCGGGGTGTCGCCGTCGAACACGCCCACCAGGGCCTCGTGATAGCGCGCCCCGTCGGCCACGGTGACCCGCCAGAGCAGGGTGTTGAAGGGGGTCGGCTGCACCAGTCGCGGGGCCTGCTGAAGCCCTCGTTCGGCCAGCAGCGGCGTGATCCGCGCCTCCACCAGCTGCCGCGCCCCGAGGGCGATCACCAGGTAGCTGCAGGCGATCGCCAGTCCCCAGGCCGGCGGGCGCTGTGCCCGGCCGGTGATGAGGGCCACGGCGAAACCCACCAGCAGCGGCAGGGTGTAGAGCGGGTCGATGATGAACACGACGGGCCAGGCCGCGGGTCGCACGTCCAGCGGCCACCAGAGCTGGGTGCCGTAGGTGGTCAGGGCGTCGAGCAGCGGATGGGTCAGCAGAATGAGCCCGAAGAAGAGCCCCCAGCGGGCAAGCGGGATGTCCCGGGTGCGCGAGAGGCGCGCCGAGAGCAGCGCCAGGAGGGTGGCGAGTCCTGCCAGCACGAACAACGAGTGGGAAAAGCCGCGGTGCTGGGTCACGTTGGCCACGGCATCGCCGTAGTCGATGATCACGTCCAGGTCCGGCAGGGTGCCCAGCGCCGCGCCGATCAGCACCGCCTTTCGGCCGAGGCGTCTGCCGAGCACGGCGCCGCCGATCGCCGCGCCCAGGGCGGCCTGGGTAATCGAATCCATCGAGGGGCTCTCCTTCGTCAGCGGCAGGCCCTTGCTCTGACGCCTGGCGGGGGCGCCGGTTCCCTGGCCTCAGCCGGACTGCACTCAGCCGGGCGGCACTCAGCCCGACCGCGCCCAGGCGGGGGCGGCGTCGAGGATGCGGGCCTGCACGGGGCAGTCGTCACGGTGGGCGCCGGGCAGGTAGCCGGTGCTCATCAGCAGCTCGCCGACGATCTCCGGGCCGGTGAAGCGGAAGGTCCGCCGGAAGAGGCGCACCCAGTCGCCGTGGTCCAGCGGATGGTGATGGTCCAGCCAGGCCTTGAGGCTGCCGTGCTCGGCCTGGAGGGTCTGGATCACGCCGGCATTGTGGATCGCCGCGTCGACCTTGAGGCGGTTGCGGATGATGCCGGCGTCCGCCAGCAGTCTCGCCCGCTCGGCTTCGCCATAGGCCGCCACGCGGTCGATGTCGAAGCCCTCGAAGGCACGCCGGAACGCCTCGCGCTTCTTCAGCACGGTGAGCCAGGAGAGGCCGGCCTGGTTGATCTCCAGCACCAGGCGCTCGAAGAGGGCGCGGTCGTCCTCCACCGGGAAACCGTACTCATGGTCGTGATAGGGCCCGTGGAACGGATGCCCTGGGGCCAGGTCGCAGTAGTGGCTCATGGGGCTGCTGCCTCGTGGTCGGGATTGGCAGGGGAGTCATGACTTGTCAGGATGACGCCATCCTTCTCAACTGTGAACCGGGAGAACGTTCATGCAATACCTTCACACCATGGTTCGGGTCAGCGACCTCGACGCGTCCCTGCACTTCTACTGCGACCTGCTGGGGCTCAAGGAGGTGCGCCGCCGGGAGGTCGAGAAGGGCCGCTTCACCCTGGTCTTCCTGGCCGCCCCGGAGGACGAGGCGCGCTCGGCGGAACTCAAGGCACCGGAGCTCGAGCTGACCTGGAACTGGGACCCGGAGGAGTACAGCGGCGGCCGCAACTTCGGCCACCTGGCCTTCCGGGTGGACGACATCTATGCCCTCTGCGAGCACCTGCAGGCGAACGGCGTGACCATCAACCGTCCGCCCCGGGACGGCCACATGGCCTTCGTCAGGAGCCCCGACGGCATCTCGGTGGAGCTGCTGCAGAAGGGCGACCCTCAGGCACCAAAGGAGCCCTGGGCCTCCATGGAGAACACCGGCACCTGGTGATCAGTCGGGTCGCCAGGCCATGCGCCCGCTGCCCAGGAAGACCAGCGCCACGGCGCCGAACAGGAAGAATCCCTGCAGCTCCAGGGCCCAGCCGCCGTTGTCCTTGAAGGCCGTGAGCTCGCCCATGTGCACCAGGAAGATGGCCACCACCATGTTGGCGGCCATCAGCAGCGCCCCCACCCGACTGCGCCAGCCGATCAGGGCCATAAGCGGCGCCACCACCTCGCCGACCAGCACCCCGTAGGCGAGCACGGTCGGCAGCCCCTGGCCGGCCAGGGTGTTGCCGATCCAGGTCAGGTTGCCCGGGTTGAGGAGCTTGGTCAGGCCGTGGGGCAGCAACAGGCCTGCCACGGTGAGTCGCAGGATCAGCTTGCCGAGGGCATCGTTGTGGAGCGCGTGGAGCATGCGGGGACCTCATGGTGCGGCGGGAATTGTCTCGATGCCCCGGCTGGGGCAAGCTTGGCGCCTGGGCAATCGCCTGGTGCCTCAAGGAAGATACCATGATGATCAAACCGTTACGCAACGCACTGCTGCTTCTCGCCGCGGCCCTGCTGCTCGCCGCCTGCAGCGGTGGACCCGCCCCCCGGGTCGTCGGCGAGCCGTCGGCCGCTCTCGAGGGGCCGATGGTCGACCAGCGCTGGAACCTGCTGCTGGTGGGCACCCACGAGCGCCTTTCCATGCCGGAGCGCCCCTTCTTCGTCATCGACCGCCAGGGACGGTTGAGCGGCAGCGACGGCTGCAACCGGCTGACCGGCCGGGCGGCGCTGGGCGAGAACCAGCGGATCGCCTTCACCGAGCTTGCCACCACCCGGCGCGCCTGTCCCCGGGCCGAGGACGCCGCCCGGGTGACCGGCATGCTGGAGAACGCCTACCGCTATCTGATCGACCACGACCGGCTGGTGTTCTTCGGTCCTGACCAGCGGGTGCTGGGGGGGTGGCGTCGCGTCGATTGAGCCGATGACGACCGACCCTTCAACGAAGGACCGGACATGAAAAGGGCTCGGTCATGAAAAGGGCCCGCCGATGGCGGGCCCTGTCGGATGAGCAGCGGGCACGGATCAGAGCGCTTCGATCTTCTCGCGCTGCTCGACCAGCAGGCGGCGCGAGGCCTCGAAATCCGCGAGCTTGCCGCGCTCCTTCTTGACCACCGCCTCCGGTGCCTTGGCCACGAAGCTTTCGTTGGCCAGCTTCTTCTCGATGCCGCCGATCAGCTTCTCCTGCTTCTCGATCTCCTTGGCCAGGCGCGCCAGCTCGGCGTCCTTGTCGATCAGGTCGGCCATGGGCACCAGCACCTCCATCTCGCCCACCAGCTGGGTCGCCGAGAGCGGGGCCTGCTCGGGGTCGTCGAGCCAGTCGACGCGCTCGAGCTTGGCCAGCTTCGAGAGGAAGAGGCGGTTGGCCGCGAGGCGCTCGGCATCTTCCGGCTGGCCCTTGGTGAGCAGCACCTCCAGGGGCTTGCCCGGGGCGATGTTCATCTCGGCGCGGATGTTGCGCACCGCCACGATCACACCCTTGAGCCACTCGATGTCGCGGATCGCCCGGTCGTCGACCAGCGCCTCCTCCGCCAGCGGCCAGGGCTGGTTCATGATGGAGCCGTCCTCGCCCGTGGCGAGCGTGCCCGCCAGCGGGGCGACGCGCTGCCAGATCTCCTCGGAGATGAAGGGCATCATCGGGTGGGCCAGGCGCAGGATCGCCTCGAGCACGCGGACCAGGGTCCGGCGGGTGCCGCGCTTGGCGGCGGCGCTGGCGCCCTCGTCCCACAGCACGGGCTTGGAGAGCTCCAGGTACCAGTCGCAGTACTCGTTCCAGACGAAGTCGTAGAGCGCCTGGGAGGCGTGGTCGAAGCGGAACTCCTGCATAGCCCGGGTCACCTGGGCCTCGGTCTGCTGCAGGCGCGAGACGATCCAGCGGTCGGCCAGCGACAGCTCGACCGGGTCTTCCCCTAGACCGGTATCCTCGCCCTCGGCGTTCATCAGCACATAGCGCGAGGCGTTCCACAGCTTGTTGCAGAAGTTGCGGTAGCCGTCCAGGCGCCCCATGTCGAACTTGATGTCGCGGCCGGTGGTGGCCTGGGAGAGGAAGGTGAAGCGCAGCGCGTCGGTGCCGTGGGGCTCGATGCCCTCGGGGAACTCGGCGCGGGTGGCCTTGGCGATGGCCTTGGCCTTCTGCGGCTGCATCATGTTGCCGGTGCGCTTCTCCACCAGGGTCTCGAGCGCGATGCCGTCGATCAGGTCGATGGGGTCGAGCACGTTGCCCTTGGACTTGGACATCTTCTGCCCCTGGCCGTCGCGCACCAGGCCATGCACGTAGACCTGCTTGAAGGGCACCTCGCCGGTGAACTTCAGGGTCATCATGATCATCCGGGCGACCCAGAAGAAGATGATGTCGAAGCCGGTGACCAGCACGCTGGAGGGGTGGAAGGTGGCCAGTTCCGGGGTCTGCTCCGGCCAGCCCAGGGTGCCGAAGGTCCAGAGCCCGGAGCTGAACCAGGTGTCCAGCACGTCCTCGTCCTGGGTCAGGGGCAGCTCGGCCGGCAGGCCGTGCCGCTCGCGGGCCTCGGCCTCGCTCCTGGCCACGTAGACGTTGCCGTCGGCGTCGTACCAGGCCGGGATGCGGTGGCCCCACCACAGCTGGCGGGAGATGCACCAGTCCTGGAGGTCGCGCATCCAGGCGAAGTACATGTTCTCGTAGTTCTTCGGCACGAACTGGATGTCGCCCTTCTCCACGGCCTCGATGGCGGGCTTCGCCAGGCTCTCCACGGCGACGAACCACTGGTCGGTGAGCAGCGGCTCGATGACGTCGCCGGAGCGGTCGCCATAGGGCAGGGTGTTGCTGACCGTCTCCACCTGCTCGAGCAGGCCCAAGGCGTCCATGTCGGCGACGATGCGCGAGCGCGCCTCGAAGCGGTCGAGGCCGGCGTAGGCACCGGGCAGGCTCGGGTCGATGTCCTGCAACGCCCGGCCCTGGATGTCGAAGGCCTCGGCGCGCTCGAGGATGGCGGCATCCTGGGTGAAGACGTTGATCAGCGGCAGGCCCTGGCGGCGGCCCACCTCGTAGTCGTTGAAGTCGTGGGCCGGGGTGATCTTCACGCAGCCGGAGCCCTTCTCCATGTCGGCGTGCTCGTCGGCGACGATGGGGATGCGCCGTCCCACCAGCGGGAGCTCGACGAACTTCCCGACCAGCGAGGCGTAGCGCGGGTCCTCGGGGTTGACCGCCACGCCGGTGTCGCCGAGGAGGGTCTCGGGGCGGGTGGTGGCGACCACCAGGTGGTCGCGGCCGTCGTCGGTGGTGACGCCGTCGGCCAGGGGGTAGCGGAAGTGCCAGAAGCTGCCCTGCTGGTCGCGGTTCTCGACCTCGAGGTCGGAGATGGCGGTGTGCAGGGTCGGGTCCCAGTTGACCAGCCGCTTGCCGCGGTAGATCAGCCCCTCTTCAAAGAGGCGCACGAAGACCTCCTGGACCGCCCGGTAGAAGCCGTCGTCCATGGTGAAGCGCTCGCGGCTCCAGTCGACGCTGGCCCCCATGCGGCGCAGCTGGCGCGTGATATGGCCGCCGGACTCCTGCTTCCAATCCCACACCTTGTCGATGAAGGCCTCGCGCCCCAGATCGTGGCGGCTCTTGCCTTCCTCGGCGGCGACCTTGCGCTCGACCAGCATCTGGGTGGCGATGCCGGCGTGGTCGGTGCCCACCTGCCAGAGGGTGTTGCGCCCCTGCATCCGCCGCCAGCGGATCAGAGTGTCCATGATGGTGTCCTGGAAGGCGTGGCCCATGTGCAGGCTGCCGGTGACGTTGGGCGGCGGGATCATGATGGAGTAGGGCTCGCCTGCGCCGGCGGGGGCGAAGCGGTTGTCGGCCTCCCAGCGCTCGTACCAGCGGGTTTCGATCTGCTCGGGTTGGTAGGTCTTGTCCATGGGCATTCCGGGTCGAAGAGGTGGCACCGACCCATGGCAGGGCGCGTCGAGGGGCGCTGCCAGGGTGCCGGGGATGCTGAAAAATGGGCCTGATTATAGCGTGACGGCGGGGGAGGCGTCAGCCCGCGCGTCCGCGGGCCTGGCCCTTGAGCTGGTGGGGGGTGACCGGGTAGCCGCGCTTCCGGTAGGTCTGCCAGCATTCTCGCTTGGCGGTGAGTACGTCCTGGTGCTGGTTGATGATCTCGGCGACCCGCTCGAAGCGGGAGAACCACTCGGGGATCCCGGGGTGCAGGTTGAGCAGCGCCTGGGCGCCCGGCTCCGGCGGGCCCTCCCAGCCGATGGTCATCGGCACCGTCGCCTCCTGATCGCTGCCCAGCAGGGCATGGGGCACGTAGGCGTCGGGCCGGAAGGTCCAGAGCCGGTCGTCGAGCTCACGGGCCATGCCCTCGTCCTCGGCATGCAGGTGCAGCCGGTACCCCTTGCGGTAGATGGTCTCGGCCAGGCGGCAGGCGAAGCCGAGGCGCGCCTCGAGGGTGGTGTCGGGCAGGATGTAGAAGTCGATGTGGGTCATGGGATCTCGAGGCGGCCCGTTCGGCGGTGTGGGCTTCTCCGGTGGCAAGCCGTCGCGAGGGCGCTGTGACCCCATCCCTGGGTGCTATCTTTGCCCTCCATGGCAAAGGACCCTCGCATCGTCTTGCCCCCGGCGCCCACCGTTCTCGGAGCCGGGAAGGAAGTGCTCAGGCGAGTCGGGTCAGCCAACCGCGGGTATCCTCGCTGCGGCCGTACTGCAGGTCGAGCAGGCGGGTGCGCAGGCGCTTGGCCACCTCGTTGTCGCCCTGGGCGGAGAGCCGGATGCGATCGTGCTCGGTGACCAGCTCGCCCACCGGGGTGATCACGGCGGCGGTGCCGCAGGCGAAGACCTCGGTGATCTCGCCCGATGCCGCGCCCTCGCGCCATTCGTCGATGCTGATCGGGCGCTCCTCCGGGGTGAGCCCCTCGTCCCGGGCCAGGGTCAGCACCGAGGCGCGGGTGACGCCCTCGAGGATGGTGTCGGTGAGGCGCGGGGTGACGATGCGGCCGTCGCGGAACACGAAGAACAGGTTCATGCCGCCGAGTTCCTCGACCCACCGGTTCTCGGCGGCGTCGAGGAAGGCCACCTGGCTGCAGTCGTTGGCCGCGGCTTCCTTCTGGGCGGCCAGGGACGCCGCGTAGTTGCCGCCGCACTTGGCGAACCCGGTGCCGCCAGGGGCCGCGCGCTTGTAGTGCGTGGAGAGCCAGATCGACACCGGCTTCACGCCGCCCTGGAAGTAGGCCGCGGCCGGGGAGGCGATGACGTAGTAGTCGACCTCGTGGGAAGGCCGCACGCCGAGGAAGGTCTCGCTGGCGATCATGAAGGGCCGCAGGTAGAGGCTCGACTCGTCGGACTCCCTGGCCGGGGTGGGCACCCAGTCGTGGTCCTGGGCCAGCAGGGCGCGCAGCGAGTCGATGAAGTCCTCGTCGGAGAGCTCCGGCAGCGCCAGGCGGCGTGCGCTGCGGCGGAACCGCTCGGCGTTCTTCTCGGGGCGGAAGGTCCACACCGAGCCATCGGCATGGCGGTAGGCCTTCACGCCCTCGAAGATCTCCTGGCCGTAGTGCAGCACTGCGGCGGCGGGGTCCAGGGTCAGCGGGCCGTAGGGCCGCACCTCGTGGCCATGCCAGCCGGCGTCGAGGGTCCATCGCACGTGGGCCATGTGGTCGGTGAAGTAGAGGCCGAAGCCAGGGTTGGCGAGGATGTCGCCACGGATCTGCGGCGCGGTCGGATGGGCGCTCGGCAGCAGGGAAAAGCGTTCGATGGACACGGCAAGGGGTCTCCGCTACTGGCGGGGCGCCTCCGGGCGCCCTCGTCACGAATCAGGTAACCGGGCCGGCAGGGGCCCGGTGCATGGAAGTCGACAGTCCACATGAAAAGGGCACCGCCGGGAAAAGGCAACCCTGCCCGGGGCGAATCAGTCCTCGTCGACCTCGACCTGGCTGTCGGTCTCGCGATCCAGCAGGTACTGGGTCAGCAGCCCCACGGGGCGGCCGCTGGCGCCCTTCTCCTTGCCCGAG
Source organism: Halomonas aestuarii (assembly GCF_001886615.1). Taxonomy (NCBI): domain Bacteria; kingdom Pseudomonadati; phylum Pseudomonadota; class Gammaproteobacteria; order Oceanospirillales; family Halomonadaceae; genus Halomonas; species Halomonas aestuarii. Next base: position 1,232,314 of record NZ_CP018139.1, on the reverse strand, counting down.
GCCCAGGCGGTACCGGCGATGTCCAGGTGCGCCCAGGGAAACTTGTCGGCGAAGCGCGAGAGGAAGCAGGCGGCGGTGATGGTGCCCGCCGGCCGGCCGCCGATGTTCGCCAGGTCGGCGAAGTTGGAGGAGAGCTGCTCCTGGTACTCGTCCCAGAGCGGCAGGTGCCAGGCGCGGTCCCAGGCGGTCTCGCCGGCATCCAGGATATCCAGGGCCAGGTCGTCGTCGTTGGAAAGCAGCCCGGTGGCATGGTGACCCAGGGCGATGATGGCGGCGCCGGTCAGGGTGGCGATGTCCACGACGCTGGCCGGCTCGAAGCGCTCGGCGTAGGTCAGGGCATCGCACAGCACCAGGCGGCCCTCGGCGTCGGTGTTGAGCACCTCCACGGAGAGGCCCTTGAGGGTCTTGATGATATCCCCGGGCTTGGTGGCGCGGCCGTCGGGCATGTTCTCGGCCGCGGCGACGATGGCCACCAGGTTGATCTTCGGCTTGATGGCGAGCACCGAGGTGACAGTGCCGAACACGCTGGCGGCGCCGCACATGTCGAACTTCATCTCGTCCATGGCCTCGCCGGGCTTCAGCGAGATGCCGCCGGTATCGAAGGTGATGCCCTTGCCCACCAGCACGTGGGGCGCCTCGGCGGGGTCCTCGGCCCCCTGGTACTTCATGACGATCAGTCGTGAGGGCTGCTCGCTGCCGCGGCCCACCGAGAGCAGGCTATGGGCGCCCAGGGCCTCCAGGGCCTCCTCGTCGAGGATCTCGGCGGTCAGGGCACCCCTGGAATCGGCGGCCAGTCGCTCGGCGCGCTCGGCCAGGTAGCTGGGCGTGCAGACGTTGCCGGGCAGGTTGCCCAGGGTGCGGGTGGTCGCCACGCCCTGGCCGATGGCGTCGCCGATGCGCACCCCGTGGCGGGTGGCCTCGGCATCCCCCTGCTCGCTGACCAGCAGGGTGACCTGGGCGAGGCGCGGAGCGGGTTCCTTCTCGGCCTTGAACTCGTCGAAGCGGTAGACGGCGCGATGGGCGGCCTCGGCCACCATGCGGGCCTTCCAGTCGCAGGCGCGGTCGGGCACCGGGACATCGGTGAAGGCCACGGCGACATCCTCGACGGGCAGTGCCGCCAGGGCGGTGAAGGCCGCGTCCAGCGCCTTGCTGAAGGCGCCTTCCCGGCACTTCTCGCGCTCGCCCAGCCCCACCAGCATCAGGCGCTCCGCGTTGAGCCCCGGGGCGAAGGGCACCATCAGGACATTGCCCAGCTTGGCGTCGAAGTCGCCGCGATCGATCAGCTGGCCGATCAGCCGCTCGCTGGCGTCGTCGAGCTTGGCGGCGGCAGGCAGCAGCTCGCCATCCTTGAACACCGGTACCACGAGACAGGCCATCTCGGCCTTGGCGGGATTGGCCGTCTGAACAGGGAATTCCATGGAGTCTCCACAAGACAAGCGATGGGGGATTCTGGATAATGCCGGCACGTTGCCGAGTCATCCCAGTGTACCCAAGGCAAGGCGTCATTGCATGGAAGATGGCCGGGCACCGCGGGGTGTCGGGCCGGGAGACAGCGTTGATCATATTCCGTTATCTGACCCGCGAGATCCTGCAGACCATGGCCGCCGTGGCCGGTGTCCTGCTGCTGGTGATCATGGGCAGTCGCTTCATCCGCTACTTCTCCACGGCGGCGGAGGGCGATATCCCGGTGAGCATCCTCGGCACGCTGATGCTCCTCCATCTGCCGGGTTTCCTCGAGCTGATCCTGCCGCTGGCCTTCTTCCTCGGCATCCTGCTGGCCTATGGCCAGCTCTACCTGAACAGCGAGATCACCGTGCTGGTGGCCTGCGGCACGAGCCCCAATCGCCTGCTGGAGGTCAGCCTGGTGCCGGCTACCCTGGTGGCGATCCTGGTGGGGACCTGCAGCCTGTGGCTGACCCCGGCCGGGGCCCTGGACAAGGAGGTGCTCCTCGAGGAGCAGCGCAGCCAGCTCGACTTCTCGGCCCTGGCGCCGGGGCGCTTCCAGGACTTCGGTGGCGGGCGCACGGCCTACACCGAGGGCTTCAATGACGACGGCACCCGGATGCAGGAGGTCTTCATCAGCGAGCGACAGTCGCGCACCGACGGCACCCCCGAGAGCGTGGTGACCCGGGCCGAGACCGGCTACCAGACCGTCGACCCGGAGACCGGCAGCCGCTTCCTGGTGCTGGCCGACGGCGAGCGCTACAGCGTCGACCCGGGGCGCGCCCAGGCCGAGCGGCTGGTGTTCGGCACCTACGCCGTGCGCCTCTCCGGGGCCGCCGAGCGCCCCGAGCTCGAGGCGCCCGAGTACGCCACCACGGCCGCGCTGTTCGCCGACGAGGCCCTGCCGGCTCGGGCCCAGTTGCAGTGGCGCCTCGGCCTGCCGCTGATGGTCTTCATCCTGACCCTGCTGGCCATGCCCCTCTCCCGGGTCAACCCGCGTCAGGGGCGCTTCGCCAAGCTGCTGCCGGCGATCTTCCTCTACGTGGCCTATCTCAGCCTGCTGCTGGCGGCGCTGGATGCCATCGGGCGCGGCAGCTGGCCGGTGGCCATCGGGATGTGGCCGATCCATGGCGGCTTCCTGGCCATCGGCCTGGCCATGCTGGCGAGGGACCAGCGCAGGGGGATGAGCGGATGATCGCCGACCGTCTCGATCGCTACATCGCCCGCAACGTGCTGGGTGCGATCCTCGTCGTGCAGGTGGTGCTGCTGGGCCTGGACCTGGTGATCACCTATATCAACGACCTCGGCGACATCGAGGGCGACTACGGCGCCTTCCAGGTGCTGCTCTACCTGCTGATGCGCCTGCCCTGGCGCTTCTACCAGTACGCCCCCGTGGGGGTGCTGATCGGCGCTCTGATTGGCCTGGGCAGCATGGCGTCGAGCAACGAGCTGACCGTGATGCGTGCCGCGGGTCGGTCGCTGGTGCGCATCCTCTGGGGGGTGATGAAGCCGATCATCCTGGTGATCGTGGTGGTGCTCGTCATCGCCGAGTTCGTCAGTCCCCGGACCGAGCAGTTCGCCGCCGCCTGGCGTCTCGAGCAGCGGCAGGGGGAGGGCGCCCTGCTGACCGAGCGCGGCGGCTGGCAGCGACAGGGGGATGACGTCTACCGTTTCGGCGCCATCCGCGCCGACGACACCGTCCTCGACCTGACCCGCTACCGCTTCGAGGACAAGTCGCTTCGCGAGGCGCTGCGCGCCCGCCGGGCGGTCTGGCAGGGGGACCACTGGCAGCTCCGGCAGGTGGCCGTGACCCGCTTCCATGAGGGGGGCACCGAGGTCGAGCGCCATGACGCCCTGCCCTGGGAGACCACGATGACGCCCGCGCAGCTAGATCGGCTGCTGCGCGATGTCGAGAGCCAGGCGCCCAGCGAACTGTGGTCCTACGCGCGCTACCTGCATGCCCAGGGGCAGCAGGCGACCCAGCCCCTGCTCTACTTCTGGCAGAAGACGCTGATGCCGCTGACCATGGCCTCGCTGGTGCTGGTGGCGGCCTCCTTCGTGTTCGGTCCCCTGCGGACCGTGGCCGCCGGGACACGGGTCTTCTACGGGGTGATCGTCGGCCTCTCCTTCAAGTACCTCCAGGACCTGCTGGGCCCGGCATCGACACTTTTCGGCTTCTCGCCTGCCTGGGCGGTGCTGGCCCCCACCCTGCTGTGTGCGGGGCTGGGACTCTACCTTCTGCGACGGACCGGCTGAGACGAGGATCCCATGCAGCGACGCTTCGACCAACTCGATGATGTCTGGCCGGCCGGCCTCGGTCGGCGGCTGGGCGCCATGCTCTACGATGGCCTGCTGGTGCTGGCGATCTGGATCGTCATCACCGCGCTGCACCTGGCCGTCGTGCGGCTGGTGCTGGAGGTGCCGGCCGAGCAGGTCGGACTGGGCCTTGCCCAGGTGCTCTCGCTGCGCCTGCTGATGGCGGTCAGCGCCTTCCTCTTCTTCGCCCACTTCTGGACCCGGGGCGGCATGACGCTGGGCATGCAGGCCTGGCGGCTGCGGGTGCAGACCCTCGATGGCTGCTCGATCACCTCCTTCCAGGCGCTGCAGCGCTTCCTGGTGGCCGGTGTCTCCCTGGCCGCCTTTGGCCTGGGCTACCTCTGGATCCTGTTCGACGACGAGAAGCGCAGCTGGCCGGACATCGTCTCCGGCACCCGGGTGGTGGTCCTGCCGAAGCGGCGCTGAGCGCCGCCGGGCAGGGCGAGGCCCGGAAACCTGACCTCGATCAGGTTCTGGTCGGGAATCGACTTGCGATCATCCATGCGAATCATTTACATTTACCTCATGACCAGCGTGAGGTGATGACATGTACGTTTGTCTCTGCAAGAACGTGACCGACCACCGGATCCGCGGGGCCGTCGAGGAGGGCGCGCGCAGCTGGCGCGAGGTCCAGGAGGCCACGGGGTGCGGCACCCAGTGCGGCAAGTGCGCCTGCACGGGCAAGGACATCACCCGCGAGGCGATCAAGTCCGAGCTCAGCGCCCCTGCCCAGGGGCTCGCTTACGCCGTCTGACCGACCTCATTCCCGTCTCTTGTTCCTTTCAACCCCATGATTCGATGGAGTTCCTCATAGCCTCTCCTACACTGTAGGTCACCGGGCTGGCCAGGCCGCCATGGCCATGCCAAGCTGGCCCCAGCGAACCGACAACAGTGATCGAGGTAACGAGATGAAAGGCGACAGCAAGGTCATCGAACACCTGAATACCGCGCTCGGCAACGAGCTGGTGGCCATCAACCAGTACTTCCTGCATGCCAAGATGTACAAGGACTGGGGCATGAAGGCGCTGGCCAAGTGGGAGTACGACGAGTCCATCGAGGAGATGCAGCACGCCGACAAGCTGATCGAGCGCATCCTGTTCCTCGAGGGCATCCCCAACCTTCAGGACCTCGGCAAGCTGAACATCGGCGAGAACGTGCGCGAGATGCTCGAGTGCGACCTGAAGATCGAGCACGAGGGACGCAACGACTACATCGAGGCCATCACCTACTGCGAGCAGGTCAGGGACTACGTCAGCCGGGACCTCTTCCGGGACATCCTCGCCGACGAGGAGGATCACATCGATCACATCGAGACCGAGCTAGGCCTGATCGACAAGGTCGGCATCGAGAACTACCTGCAGAAGCAGATGCAGATGGCCGGCGACGAGTAACCCCTCGCCGCTCCCGCCCCAGGAGATCACCGAGCGCCCCGTGGCCTGTTGCCACGGGGCGCTCTGTCATGGGAAGGCCCTTTCCAGGGCGAAGCGGGAGACCGGCTCCCCCTGTACCTCGACGGTCTCGAGGAACATCGCCAGGGGGCGTGTCCAGAGGCCGTAGTCGCCGTAGAGGGCGCGGTAGACCACCAGGGGTTCCTCGGTCTCGCTGTGCCGGGCGACCCCGATCACCTCGTAGAGCGGACCCTTGTAGTGGCGGTAGATGCCGCGTGGGGCCTGGGTTTCCATGGGACGGCTCCTCTTGCCGGGGTGAGCGGGGGTCAGGGGGTGGCGTTGGCCTGCTTCGCCAGTCGGGCCAGTACCCGGGAGGCGGCGGTGAAGCCGAAGCTGCCGGTGACGAAGGTCGCCGCGCCGAAGCCCGAGGCGCAGTCGAGCCGGGTGGCCTCTCCCTCGCCGGGTTTCTGGAAGCATACCTCGCCGTCGCTGCCCGGGTAGACCAGCTGTTCGTCCGAGTAGACGCACTCCACCGAGAAGCGCCGCTTGGGATTGCGCGAGAAGCCGAAATTACGGCGCAGCCTGGCGCGGACCTTGGCCAGCAGCGGGTCGTGCTCGGTGCGCGTCAGGTCCGCGACCCGGATGCGGGTGGGGTCGGTCTGGCCGCCAGCGGCACCGGTCACCACGATCGGCAGCTTGCGGCGCTTGCACCAGGCGATCAGCGCCGCCTTGGCGACCACGCTGTCGATGGCGTCCACCACCTGGTCGGCATCCTCGGGGATGCGCCTGGCCAGGTTCGTGGGGGTGACGAAGGCGGTGTCGGCCACTACCTCGATGCCCGGCTGGATGGCCCGGCAGCGCTCGGCCAGCACCTCGACCTTGGGGCGGCCGATGGTGCCATCCAGGGCATGCAGCTGGCGATTGACGTTGGAGACGCAGACATCGTCCAGGTCGATCAGCGTCAGCTTGCCGATGCCCGACCGGGCGAGGGCCTCCACCGTCCAGCTGCCCACGCCGCCCACGCCCACCACGACCACGTGGGCGGTGCGGAAGCGCTCGGCGGCACGCCGGCCGTAGAGCCTTCGGATGCCGCCGAAGCGGGCCTCGAAATCGTCCGGGGAGGGCGCGGGCGAAGCGAACGGGAGAGAATCGGTCATGGCATCACGCTCGGGACAGGGGATCGTGTCGGGGTCGGCAGGTGGCCCGTCCACCCGAAACGCTCGAAGAGGGTAGTCATGGTGGCATCCAGCGGGCAGCAGAGGTCGAGGGGGCGGCCGCTCACCGGGTGGTCGAAGCCCAGGCCCACCGCCGCCAGCAGCAGCCGGGGGCAGGCCAGGTGCTCGGCGAAGAAGCGGTTATGGTTGCCCTTGCCGTGCTTGGCATCGCCGATGATCGGGTAGCCCCGCCGGGAGAGGTGGCGACGGATCTGGTGGCGGCGGCCGGTGAGGGGGCTCGCCTCCATCAGCGAGTAGCGGCTCTGGGGGTAGCGGTCCACCCGGACCGGCAGCTCCACGGTATCGAGCCGCCGGACCTCGGTCGCCGCCTCCATGGCCGGCATCTGCGCCTTGGGGCGACGGCCATCCTCCTCGCGCAGCGGATAGTCCAGGCGCTCGCGCTCCGGCCCGATGCCGCGCACCACCGCCAGGTAGCGCTTCGTCACCCGGCGCGCGGTGAAGGCTGCCTGGAGCGCGGCCGCGGTGTCGGGGTCGAGGGCGAAGACGATCACCCCGGAGGTGGGGCGATCCAGGCGGTGCACCGGGTAGACTCGACGGCCGAGCTGGTCTCGCAGGCGCTGGAGCAGGAACTCCCGCTCGCCGCGGGCGAGCGCGCTGCGATGCACCAGCAGGCCGGCCGGCTTGTGCACGGCGACCAGGTGGTCATCCAGATGGAGAAGGCTCAGCGGTGGCGTCATCGGGGCATCGGTGCAGGTTACCAGGGGGCGCCATTGTCGCCGTCCGGCGCCGTGCTGTCATCCCGCCCCCCTGTGTTGCCATGCCGCGCGGTCCGCTCCGGTCGGCCTCAGAGGTGCTCGAGCACGGTCTCGGCGCTGCTCGCGTCCACCCCCTTCTCGTCGATGCCCAGGTACTCCACCACGCCGTCGTCGGCGATCAGGGCGAAGCGCTTGCTGCGCACGCCCATGCCGCCGCCGGAGGCATCCATCTCCATGCCCAGGGCCCGGGTGAACTCGGCGTTGCCATCGGCCAGCATGGTGAAGGCCTGGGCGTTCTGGTCCTTCTGCCAGGCATCCATCACGAAGGCATCGTTGACCGCCATGCAGGCGATGGCGTCCACGCCCTTGTCGAGGAGCTTGTCGGCATTGACCACGAAGCCCGGCATGTGGGTGTTGGAGCAGCCGGGCGTGAAGGCGCCGGGCACGGCGAAGAGCACCACCCGCCGGCCGGCGAAGAAGGCGCCGGTGGAGAGGTCCTCGGGGCCCTTGAGGCCGTTGGTCTTGAGGGTGATATCGGGAATCTTGTCGCCCTTGGCAATCGTCATGGGGTCTTCCTTGTCGTGGAAACGGTGGGTGTCGGGACACACCGCGGGTGTGCCCCGACAGTGTGATGGCCTCGCCGGTGGTTCGCCAGGGGGCACGCCACCTTGGTCGGCTCGCCTTGCCCGACACGATTCGTCATGCTGGGCGTGATTGCTGCCCGGAGCCAGACCATGACGCATTCGCCCGCCTATCGCCTTGCCGCCGCGGTGCTGCACGGCTTCGACGAGTACCGCTCGCGCTTCAAGCAGATCACCGACGATGCCAGTCGTCGCTTCCGGGACGCGGCCTGGCGTGAGGCCCAGCAGGCCTCGGCGGAGCGCATCGACCTCTACGACGAGAAGGTCCAGGACACCCTGGCCCGCCTCAGGCGCACCCTCGACGATGACGAGCTGACCAGCTTCGAGTGCTGGCAGGAGGCCCGGGGGCACTATGCCGACCTGATCGACCAACGGCTCGACTACGAGCTGGCCGAGACCTTCTTCAACTCGATGTTCTGCTCGCTGTTCCACCATCGCCACATCCGTAACGACTGGATGTTCGTCTACAGCTCCCGGGAGCAGGCGGCGCACCATTCCGGCCTGCAGCTGTGCCGCTCACGTCGGGTGGGGGGCGACTGGGCGGAGGGGTTGCGCTGGGCCCTGGGCGAGGCGCGCTTCGAGACGCCCTTCGTCGACCTGGGACGGGATGCCGAGCTGGGCAGCGAGGTGCTTGTCCGGCTGCTGCCCGCGGCCATCCAGGCGGATCCCGAGGCCGAGATCGAGCTGATCAAGAGCGTCTTCTACCGCAACAAGGGGGCCTACCTGGTGGGAAGGGTACTCGGCGGTGGCGAGCAGGTGCCGCTGGTGCTGCCGGTGCTGCACCGGGAGGGCGAGGGGCTGCACCTGGATACGCTGCTGATCGAGCCCGAGGAGGTCTCGATCATCTTCTCCTTCACCCGCGCCTACTTCCAGGTCAAGGTGGTGGTCCCCAGCGAGTTCGTGCACTACCTCCAGGAACTGATGCCGGACAAGCCCCAGGGCGAGCTGTATGCCGCCATCGGCTTCTTCAAGCACGGAAAGACCGAGTTCTTCCGTGCCCTGAACCGCCAGGTGGCCAGGCGCGAGGATCAGTTCATCATCGCCCCGGGGGTGCGTGGCATGGTCATGGCCGTGTTCGTGCTGCCCTCCTCCCGCACCGTGTTCAAGATCATCAAGGATCGCTTCGACCCGAGCAAGGAGATGACGGCGGAGAACGTCCGCGACAAGTATCGCCTGGTCAAGCGCCACGACCGCGTGGGGCGCATGGCCGATACCCAGGAGTTTTCCAACTTCATCGCCCGCCAGGATCATTTCGACCCGGACTGCCTGGCGCACCTGCTGGAGGTGGCGCCGTCCACCGTCTACCTGCGCGGCGACAAGGTCATCATCCGGCACTGCTATACCGAGCGCATGATGACCCCGCTCAACCTGTATCTCGAGACCTGCGACGCGGCGGAGACCGAGGCGGTGCTCAAGGACTACGGCAACGCGATCAAGCAGATGGCCGCGGCCAACATCTTCCCCGGCGACATGCTGCTCAAGAACTTCGGGGTGACCCGCCACGGTCGGGTGATCTTCTACGACTACGACGAGATCTCGTACCTCACCGAGTGCAACTTCCGGCACATTCCCGAGCCGATGTATCCGGAACAGGAGCTGGCCAACGAGCCCTGGTACTCGGTGGGGCCCAATGATATTTTCCCCGAGGAATTCGGTCCCTTCCTGTTCGCCGACGTGCGGCTGCGCAAGCTCTTCTACCAGCTGCATGCGGAGCTCTTCGATGCTGACTACTGGAAGGGGCTTCAGCGGGCCATCCTCGACGGCCGGGTGATCGACGTCTACCCCTATCGCAACAAGCGGCGCTTCACCGCCGACGACGGCAACGGCCTGACCTACTAGCCAGCCAGGTCCCGGCCAGGCCGAGGCACGCTATGCTGAAAGCCACCGAGTCTGCTTTGCCACGCTATCAACTTCAAGGTGAGCGCCCATGCTGGACCTCATTTCCCATCCGGCCGAGCATGTCGTGGCGATGAAGGCGAGTGGCGTCGTCACGGGCCAGGAGCTGCAGTGCGCCATCGATGCCATCGAGGCCGCCAAGCGGGCCCATCCCCGGGTCAGCCTGGTGGTCGAGATTGACGGCCTTCGCTGGCTGACCCTGACCGCCCTGATGAAGGATGTCGGCTATGGCCTGACCCAACTCGGCGATCTCAAGCGCTACCACCGGGCCGCCGTGGTCACCGATCAGGAGTGGGTCAAGCATCTCGCCTACCTGGAGGAGCGGCTGTTCAAGGCCGTGGAGATTCGCACCTTCCCCACACGCGAGCATGCCGAGGCCATGGCCTGGGCCGCCGCACTGCCCAAGGGGGACCATGAGGACCCCGAGGAAGATGGCTATCACGGCGCCTGATCGTGCCGCTCAGCCGACGCCGAGGTGCCCTCAAGGTTATCCACACGCCATTGTATGACTGAATGCCCGTTGCTCGTGTGCTGCAGTGTCCGCTCGGGGCTCCGTCTGGTCGCACCGAGGCCCGGGGTGGTAGTTTCAGGAACTGGCAACGTTTGGACAGAGGGTAACTGGCGCTGGACAGTGAGTCGCTGGTGCCCGACTGGCGAGAGGTGGTGAATGGTCGAGCAGCGAGGCCCCCACCTGGTGGTGTTCACCGGGGCCGGGATCAGTGCCGAGAGTGGCATCCAGACCTTTCGCGCCAGCGACGGCCTATGGGCCGACCATCCGATCGAGGAGGTCGCCACCCCCGAGGGCTGGCGGCGCGATCCCGAGCGCGTGCTGCGCTTCTATGACCAGCGTCGCGACCAGGTGCGCCGGGCACGCCCCAACGCCGCCCACAGGGCGCTGGCGAGCCTCGAGCAGCAGGGCTTCGCGGTCAGCATCATCACTCAGAACATCGATGACCTGCACGAGCGCGCCGGCTCGCGTCAGGTGCTGCACCTGCACGGCGAGATCCTCAAGGCGCGCTCCACGCTGGACCCGCGCATTTGCTATCCCCTGCCCCGCGGCGGGATTCGCCTGGGCGATCTCTGCGACAAGGGCAGCCAGCTGCGCCCCGACGTGGTGTGGTTCGGCGAGGGCGTGCCGCATTTCATGGATGCGTGCGAGACCGTGGCTCGGGCCGACCTGCTGCTGGTGGTGGGGACGTCCCTTGCGGTGATGCCGGCCGCGGCGCTGCTCGAGCACACTCCGCTGGACGCGCCCTGCGTGCTGGTCGACCCCGAGGCCCGTGCCCTGGCGCCGCCCGGTACGACGGCCCTTGCGCAGCCGGCGGGCCGGGGCGTGCCCACCCTGGTGCGCCACTGGAAGCGTGAGGGGCGTCTGTGGCTGCCTGAGACCCTGCTGAGTGAGGCATGAGGCGGGGGGCATGCTAGAATGTTGCCCCTCTTCGCCGCCGGGATCACGCCAGCATGCAGGACGACACGCTCCAGGACACCGTCAACGAGCGCGATCCCGTTACCACTCTCTCCAGTGACCCCGAAGCCGGTCCGTCCAGTGACCCCGCCACCGGCCATCCGCGGCCGCCGCGGCGCGAGTTCAAGGCCCGCGGCAGCTTCGTCACTCGTTGCGAGGGCTGTCGACTGCCGGCCCTCAACTGCCTCTGTCCCTATCGGGTGCGGGCCGAGAGCGGCGCGCGGGTGTGGCTGCTGACCCATCCGCTGGAGCATCACAAGCCCACCAACACCGGCCGGCTGATCGGCGATGTCCTGCCGGATACCGAGGTCTTCACCTGGTACCGCACGGCGCCGGATGCGCGACTGCTGGCCCTGCTCGATGACGAGCGCTACGCGCCCTTCGTGATCTTTCCCGACGACCAGCCCGACTATGCCGACCGCGTGGTGGGGATGGATTCCGTGACCGAACGTCAGGGAGAGGGTCGGATTCCGGTCTTTATCATCCTCGACGGCACCTGGCGCCAGGCCCGGCGGATCTTCCGCAAGAGCCCCTACCTCGACCGGCTGCCGGTGCTGCCCCTGGCCACCGAGCGGCGCACCCGCTACCGGCTGCGCAAGCCGGCCTCGGCCGCGCATCTCTGCACGGCCGAGGTGGCCATCGAAATGCTTCGCCAGGCCGGCGATGCGGGGGCGGCAGAGGTGCTCGATGACTATTTCGATGCCTTCAACGACAGCTATGCCGCCAGTCGGCGCCACGAGAAGCTAGAGGCACCGACGGCAGCCATGCGGCGTCTGCTGGAGAGAGCCGCTCACTGAGCCTGCGTCCTTTCTCCGCTGACGCGAACGCCCGGTCACGCGCCGGGCCGCCGCAACATCACTCGCCGTGCTTGCTCAGGATCCAGTCGACCAGCTGTCCGGCTTCCTCCTCGCTTACCTCGGGGCGCTCACCCGGCTCCGGCATGGTCGCCGACCCCCAGTGCTTCTCGCCCCCGGTCATCACAACCTCGACCAGGTAGTCCCGCATCTCACCTCCCGCATATTTGGCCGCGATGCTGGTGAAGCTCGGTGTCCTCGGGGTGTCGTCGTCCCGGGCGTGACAGCTCAGGCACTGCTTCTCTTCGGCCAGCTTCATCATGTCGCCATTCATGTCCGCTGCCGCGGAGCCGGCGACCAGCAACGGGCCGGTCAGCGCCATGCATAGGAGCGTGGTTTTCATGTCCTTTCCCCCTGTGTGGGTCGGTATGCTCGGTGGGTGCTGCTTGTCTCGAGGCTGCCATCCGGGCACGCGAAACGGCCGGGGCAGTTGCCTTGAACTTAGGCCAGCCACCCCGACAGGGCCATCACGCGGTTTCCGGTTTTTCTCATACCCGAGGGGAGTGGCCCGCCATCGTCCAGGTGGCGGTGGCGGGCATCATCCTGGCCGGCGGCCAGCGGGGACGCTCACCCGCCGAACAGTTTCCCGGCGATTCGGAAGCCGGCGATCCAGGTGCCGGCGGCGGAGCCGAGGGTGGCGGTGAGGAACACCAGCAGGGTGCGCGAGACCCGGTTGCGCCACCAGCCCTTGAGCTCGGTGACGTCGTGTCGCAGGGTCGAGAAGTCCCGCACCTTGGGCTTGCGCAGCCAGAGTTCGACGCCCGCGGCCACGAAGCCAGCGCCGATGGTCGGGTTGAGCGAGGTGAGCGGGGCGGCGACGAAGGTAGCCGCCACCGTGACCGGATGGGCCAGGGCGATCAGGGTGGCGGCGCCGGAGAGCACGCCGTTGATCAGGAACCACTCCGCCACGAGCTGCCAGCCGAGCCCGGTGTTGCGCGAGAAGCCGATGGCGAAGCCGGTCAGGACCAGCAGCGTGATCAGCCAGGGCAGCGCCCGCCACACGCGCGAGGGCGGCGGCGTGGCCTCGAGGCGCTTGCGCTCAGGGACGGGGTCGTCGGGCAGTGGCTGTTCCAGTTGCTCGGCCATGCCCTTCATGTGGCCGGCGCCGATCACCACCAGCACCCGGCGATAGCGGCCGGGCCCGGCGTCCTCCGCCAGGCGCAGCACCATGTAGCGGTCGCGCTCGCTGATCAGCGGCGTGTAGAGGGAGGCCGACTCGGCGGCGAACTCGCTGAAGGTGGACTCCAGGACGTCGCCCTCCTTGAGTCGCTCGATCTCCTCGGCGGAGACCTGCTGGCGCGACAGGACGCTGCCGAGCAGGCCCGAGAAGAGCGAGAAGCGCTGCCACCAGGGCACGTTGTGGTAGATGCGCTTGAGGGTGATGCCCACGTCGCGGTCGATCAGCAGCAGCGGGAGGTCGGCGTCGCGGCTCTCCTCCAGGGCGGCGCGCATCTCGGCGCCCGGCTCGATGCCCGACTGTTCGGCCACGCGCTGCTGGAAGGCGCCCAGCGCCAGGCTGGCGGCGACCATGCCGGCCTTGCCCTGACGGAAGATCTGGAACAGGTCCTGCTCGCCCAGGGCATCGGGGTTCGTCAGGCTGTGGTGGCGAGAGTCGCACAGCTCGATGGCCACGGCATCGAATTCGCCGGAGCGGATCAGCGCGCGCACGTCCGCGGCGCTCTCGGCGGAGACATGGGCGGTGCCCAGCAGGGTGTAGCGGGTCTCGCCCACCACGAGCTCCCGGCGCGGGCCGCTGGTGGTCTCGTCCTGCGGGGGAGTGATCACGGAGTCCTGGGAGTCGGTCATGGACGCTCGGGTCTGAAGGGTGAAGGCTCGATTATCCACGAAGCGCCGGGGCAGGCCAAACCCGCCTTGCCGGCGTCTCCAATGTATCGATCGCGGTCTTCGGGGGCGCCGTCACTTGCGCCAGAACGCCGGGGTGAAGAGCACCAGCACGGTGAAGATCTCCTGGCGGCCGAGCAGCATGGCCATCACCAGGATCCACTTGGCCAGGTCCGGAAGGTCGCCCCCGTCATGTGAGCCGCGCTGGCCCGGCCAGCGTGCAGGCGGCCCGCCTGCACAGCGGTGACGTTCGTCACTTGCGCTAGAACGCCGGGGTGAAGAGCACCAGCACGGTGAAGATCTCCTGGCGGCCGAGCAGCATGGCCATCACCAGGATCCACTTGGCCAGGTCCGGAAGGTCGCCCCCGTCATGTGAGCCGCGCTGGCCCGGCCAGCGTGCAGGCGGCCCGCCTGCACAGCGGTGACGTTCGTCACTTGCGCCAGAACGCCGGGGTGAAGAGCACCAGCACGGTGAAGATCTCCAGGCGGCCGAGCAGCATGGCCATCACCAGGATCCACTTGGCCAGGTCTGGCAGGTCGCCGTAATGCGCGCTGGCCTCGCCCAGCGCCGGGCCGAGGTTGTTGAGCGCCGAGCCCACCGTGGACCAGGCGGTGACCTGGTCCACCCCGGTGGCCATCACCCCCACCAGCATCAGGAAGAACAGCATCACGTAGGCGGAGAAGAACCCCCACACCGCCTGGGCGATGCCGTCGGGCACGCTGACCTTGCCGATCTTCACCGTGATCACCGCATTGGGGTGGATCAGGCGCATCACCTCGCGCATGCCCTGCTTGAGGATCAGGATGATGCGGATCACCTTCATGCCGCCGCCGGTGGAGCCGGAGCAGCCGCCGACGAAGGCCGCGACGAACAGCAGGAAGGGCAGGGCGCCGGGCCAGGTGGAGAAGTCCGCCACGGCGAAGCCGGCGGTGGTGGCCACGGAGACCACCTCGAAGACCGCATGGCGAAGCCCCAGGGAGGTCGAGTAGGCGTCGGTCAGCCACAGCGAGACCGCGGTGATCACCGTCAGCGCGCTCAGGAAGAGCATCAGGAAGCGCGCCTCGGGGTCCTGGAAGTAGTGGGTCAGGCTGCGCTGGCGCCAGGCCAGGAAATGCAGGCTGTAGCTGAACGCCGAGATCAGCAGGAAGCCGGTGCAGATCATCTCGATGGCGGCACTGTCGAAGTAGCCGATGCTGGCATCATGGGTCGAGAAACCGCCGATGGCCACCGTGGAGAAGCTGTGCCCCAGGGCGTCGAACCAGTCCATGCCGGCGGCCATGTAGGCCAGCATGCAGGTGACGGTCAGGGTGGCGTAGATGTACCAGAGGGCCTTGGCGGTCTCGGTGATGCGCGGGGTGAGCTTGGAGTCCTTGAGTGGACCGGGGATCTCGGTGCGGTAGAGGGCCATGCCGCCGACCCCCAGGGTCGGCAGGATGGCGACGGCCAGCACCACGATCCCCATGCCGCCCAGCCACTGGAGCTGCTGGCGATAGTAGAGGACCGCCTTGGGCAGGAAGTCGATGCCGGTGATCACCGTGGCGCCGGTGGTGGTCAGTCCGGAGAAGGACTCGAACACTGCATCGGTGGGCGACAGGGCCGTGTCGCCGGTGAGCATCAGCGGCAGCGAGCCGAACAGCCCCAGCACGCTCCAGAACAGCGCCGCGATCAAGAAGCCGTCGCGGGTGCGCAGCTCCTTGCGGGCCCGGCGGTTGGGCAGGTACATCATCGCCCCGGTCGCCACGGTGATGCCGATGGCCACCGCGAAGGCCTCCCACATGCCGTCCTGGTAGAGCAGCGAGATCAGGATGGGCGGCACCATGGTCAGGCTGAACATCATCAGCAGCAGGCCCAGGATGCGCAGGATCATGCGCAGGCTCATCGGGCGGCTCTCCTCGGGTCGCCAGGGGGTACGAGACAGGCCATCAGAAGAAGGTCAGTCCGACCTGGAAGAGCCGCTCCACGTCGCGGAGCCGGCGCTTGTCGATCACGAAGAGGATGACGTGGTCGCCGGAGGCCACCACCACGTCGTCGTGGGCGATCAGCACCTCCTTTCCGCGCACCACGGCGCCGATGGTGGTGCCCTGGGGCAGGTCGATGTCGCCGATGGCCCGCCCCACCACCTTCGAGGACTGGGTGTCGCCGTGGGCGATGGCCTCGATGGCCTCGGCGGCGCCACGGCGCAGCGAGTGGACGTTGACGATGTCGCCGCGCCGCACGTGTGTCAGCAGGCTGCCGATGGTGGCCTGCTGGGGCGAGATGGCGATATCGATCTCGCCCCCCTGCACCAGGTCCACGTAGGCGGCATTGTTGATCAGCGTCAGCACCTTCTTGGCCCCCATGCGCTTGGCCAGCATCGACGACATGATGTTGACCTCGTCGTCGTTGGTCAGGGCGCAGAAGATGTCGCAGTCCTCGATGTTCTCCTCTTCCAGCAGTCGCTTGGCGGTGGCGCTGCCGTGCAGCACCACGGTGCGATCCAGGCGCTCGGAGAGCTGGGTGCAGCGGTCGAGGTTGTGCTCGATGATCTTGACCTGGTGGCTGTGTTCCAGGTGCTCGGCGAGGCGCTCGCCGATGTTGCCGCCGCCGGCGATCATCACCCGGCGGAAGTCGCGGTCGAGGCGACGCAGTTCGCTCATCACGGCGCGGATGTCGCGGCGGGCGGCGATGAAGAACACCTCGTCGTCGGCCTCGATCACGGTGTCCCCGCGGGGGATGATCGGCCGGTTGCGGCGGTAGATGGCCGCCACCCGGGTATCGACGCTGGGCATGTGGCGGCGCAGGAAGCCCAGCTCCTGGCCGACCAGGGGGCCGCCATAGAAGGCCTTCACCGCCACCAGCTGCACCAGACCGCTGGCGAACTCCAGGACCTGCAGGGCCCCGGGGTGCTCGATCAGGCGGCGGATGTGGTCGGTGACCACCTGCTCGGGGCTGATCAGCACGTCGATGGGCACCGCATCGTGGGCGAACAGCCCCTTGCGGGTGAGGTAGGCGGTGGCGCGCACCCGGGCGATCTTGGTGGGGGTGCGGAATAGCGTGTGGGCCACCTGGCAGGCGATCATGTTGACTTCGTCGGAGTTGGTCACCGCGATCAGCATGTCGGCATCCTCGCAGCCGGCCTGGCGCAGCACCATCGGGTAGGAGCCGGCGCCGGAGACCGTGCGGATGTCCAGGCGGGTGTGGAGTTCGCGCAGGCGCTCGTTGTCGGTGTCCACCACCGTGATGTCGTTCTCTTCCCGGGCCAGGTGTTCGGCCAGGGTGCCGCCGACCTGGCCGGCGCCCAGAATGATGATCTTCATCGTTGTGCTATCCGCTCTGGTCAGACCCGGGGGATCGAGGGCGGCGCACCTTGTGCGCCGCAGCATACCGAGGCAAGCCTAAACCAGCCATCGGGAGAAGAACAGGTCGTGTCGCGGTTCAGTCGAGGGTGAAGCCGACCTTGATGGTGACCTGCCAGTGGGAGACACGCCCGTGCTCGATGTGGCCGCGCGTGTCCATGACCTCGAACCAGCGCATGCCGTGCAGGCTCTCTGCGGCCTTGGTCAGGGCGTTCTGGATGGCGTCCTCGATGTCCTTCTCCGAGGAACCCGTCAGCTCGATATGCTTGTAGGTGTGATGGCTCATGAGGCCTCCTGTGTTGCGGATCGATCATGCCGCCCGTCAGGCAGGGCGCTTAACCAGTCTGGCATAGAAGAAGCCGTCGTGACTGTCGGGCTCGGGCAGCAGCTGCCGCCCGGCGCCCGAGACGCGGCCCCAGCCCATCTCGGCCGGGGTAGTGACCTCGGCATCGGGGGTGCGGGCCAGGAAGGCGTCGATCTGCTCGGCATTCTCCTCGGGCAGCACCGAACAGGTGGCGTACAGGAGGGTCCCCCCTGGGCTGAGCAGCGGCCAGAGGTTGTCGAGCAGGCGGGCCTGGAGCTCGGCCAGCTTCGCGATGTCCGAGGGACGACGCAACCGCTTGATATCCGGGTGTCGGCGGATCACCCCGCTGCCGGAGCAGGGGGCGTCCAGCAGGATGGCATCGTAGGGGGTGCCATCCCACCAGTCACGCTCGGTGGCATCGCCCGTGGCCAGGGTCGCGGAGAGCCCCAGGCGACCCAGGGTGTCCTCGACCCTGGCCAGGCGAGCGGGGTCACTGTCGATGGCCTGCAGGTCGAGGTCGAACAGCTCGAGCAGGTGGGCGGTCTTGCCGCCCGGGGCGCAGCAGGCATCCAGCACCCGGGCGCCCGGGCGCGGTGCCAGGGAAGGGCCGAGCAGCACGGCGGCCAGCTGGGCCGATTCGTCCTGGACGCTGACCTGGCCCTCAGCGAAGCCCGGCAACGTCTCGACATCACGCGGCGTCTCGAGCGTCAGGCCGTCCGGGGCATGCAGGCAGAGGCGCGCCTGCATGCCGGCGCCGTCGAGGCGGTCCAGGTACATCTCGCGATCCCCGTGGCGGCGGTTGACTCGCAGGGTCATGGGGCCCGGCACATTGTTGGCCTCGCAGATGGCCCGCCAGTCGTCCGGCCACGCCTTGCGCAGGGCCTTGAGCCACCACCTGGGATGCAGCAGGGCCACAGCCGGGTCCTGGTCCACCTCCGCCTGGAGCTCGGTGCTCTCGCGCTGCAGGCGGCGCAGGCAGCCGTTCAGCACCCGGGTGGCCCACTCCTTGCCCAGCAGGCGGGCGGCACCGGCGGTCTCGCCCACGGCGGCATGGGCCGGGATGCGCAGGTAGAGCAGCTGGTGGATGCCGAGCAGCAGCAGCGCCTGGACATCGGCATCGCGGGCCTTGAACGGCTTGGCCAACAGCTTGCCGGCCAGCGCCTCGAGTCTCGGCAGGGTGCGGCAGCTGCCGTAGCAGAGGGCCTTGAAGAGGGCCCGGTCCCGGGCCACCACCTGATGGTCATCGAGGCCGGTGAGCGAGCCCTTGCCGGTGATCACCGGGGCCAGGGCACGGGCAGCGGCGGCGCGCACGGCCAGGCCGCCGTCGCGCTGGCCTTCCCGGGAGGGGGTGGGGGATGTCTTCTTGCTCATGCCGGGGCCTCCTCGTCGTGGTGCCCCAGGCGGGTCCCGGGGGGGAATCGGTCGGCGCGGGCCTTGAGCAGCTCGCGCACCGGCATGGCCTTGCCACCGGGCAGCTGAGCGCGGGTCACCGCCAGGACCTCGTCACCGGCCTCGCCGCAGGCGATGCGCAGGGCGTCGGCCTCGGGGGAGAGCAGGGTGCCGGGGGGACGCGGCGACTCGTCTGGCGTCGGCGTGTCGGTTCGAGCCATCAGCAGGCGCAGGCGATCCCCCCCAGGGGGCACCAGGCCACCGGCCAGGGATTGAAGGCGCGGATCCGGGCGGCCAGCTCCTCGGCCGGGCGCCGGAAGTCGAGCTCCGCCTCGGCCTTGTAGAGCTTGGCGGCATAGGTGACGCCGTCGGCGGGCTGGGGAGTGGCGGCCAGCTCGTCACCGGCGAGGGCGTCCAGGGCCTCGACCAGGGCCTCGCCGCCCAGACCCGCCAGGGTGTCGTGGAGTTCGCCCCCGGTGGTGGTGGCGGTGATCGGCGTCCGCCTGACCAGCAGCATGTCGCCAGTGTCGAGTCCCTCATCCATCTGCATGATGGTCACCCCACTCTCGTCATCCCTGGCCTCGATGGCCCGCTGGATGGGCGCGGCCCCGCGCCAGCGCGGCAGCAGCGAGGCATGCACGTTGAGGCAGCCCAGCCGGGGAATCTCGAGGACCGCGCCGGGCAGGATGAGCCCGTAGGCCACCACCACCATGATGTCGGCCTCGAGGGCCGCCAGTTCGGCCTGCACCTCGGGCGCCTTCAGGGTCTCGGGCTGGTGCACCGGCAGGTCGTGGCGCAGCGCCAGGGCCTTGACGGGGCTCGGGGTGAGCTTGCGGCCACGGCCCGCGGGGCGGTCCGGCTGGGTATAGACGGCGATGACGTCGTGTCGGCTCGCCAGCAGCGCCGACAGGCTCTCGGCGGCGAAGTCGGGGGTGCCGGCGAAGATGACGCGCAGGGGTCGGGACATGGTGAGGGCCTTGCCAGTGGGCGATGGCCCTCATGATAACGGAGGCGACCGGAAACGACGAAGGCCGACGCGCAAACGTCGGCCTTCGGTCGCGGGATCGCTGACGGGTCAGGCGGGCTGCATCTGCTTGTGACGCTTCTGCATCTTCTTCATCACCCGGTCCCGCTTGAGCGGCGAGAGGTAGTCGACGAACAGCACCCCCTCGAGGTGATCGTACTCGTGCTGGATGCAGTGGGCGAGCAGCCCCTCCGCCTCGAGCTCGTAGGGCTGGCCGTCCCGGTCCAGAGCCTTCAGGTGCACCTTCAGGGCGCGCGGGACCTCGGCATAATACTCCGGGATCGACAGGCACCCCTCCTGCATCGGGTCGCGCTCGTCGCCGATGGGCGTGAATTCGGGGTTGATCAGCACCAGCGGGCTTGCGCGGTCGTCGCTGACGTCCATGACGATGACCCGGCGGTGCACGTCCACCTGGGTGGCGGCGAGTCCGATGCCACTGGCGTCGTACATGGTCTCGAGCATGTCGTCGACCAGGCGGCGTACCTCGTCGTCTACCGTCTCGACCGGCGCCGCGATCGTCCGCAGCCGCTCGTCGGGAAATTCGAGGATAGGTAATTTGGCCATGGCGTTGGAATCACCGTTATGCTGTCATTTACAAGATGACACTATTCTAAGAGTACGCGTTCCACGGCGATACCGTCGAACGTGCATGACATCGATAGCATCTGACTATACCACGTCGCCGTCGTTCCATGGGCGCCAGGCGTGAGGCCAGCAACGCGGGGGAGAGCAGGGATGAAACAGACAGGATGCGCAGTGGCGTGGTGCCAGCGGCTCAAGGCGGGGGTCGGTGCCTTGCTGGTGGGCGGGGTTCTCGGGCTCGGCACCCCCCAGCTTCAGGCCCAGGGCCTTTCCTGGGATGACGGCCTGAGGGGGGACGCGCCGGATCGTTATACCGTGGTCAAGGGGGACACCCTGTGGGACATCTCCGGTCGCTTCCTGCAGCATCCCTGGCAGTGGCCCGAGGTGTGGCAGGTCAACCCGCAGATCAAGAACCCCCACCTGATCTATCCCGGCGATATCGTCTACCTCTACGACTGCAACGGTCGCCCCTGCCTCGGCCTGGAGCGCGGCCAGGGCATGGCACGGCTGTCGCCCAAGGTGCGCACCACGCCCCACCGCGAGGCCATCGAGCCGATCCCGCTGGATGCCGTGCGTCACTTCCTGCGCGAGCATCGGGTCATCGAGGATCCCGAGGCGCTGGACGAGCTGGCCTACGTGGTCGCCGGGGACGACGGTCGGCTGATCAGCGGCAGCGGCGATCGCCTCTATGCCCGCGGTCGGGTCGAGGGCGGCGGCCGTGTCGGCCTCTACCGGGTGGGCGAGCAGTACGTCGACAGCGTCACCGGCGAGTCGCTCGGCCTCGAGCTCGAGAGCGTCGGCGAGGCGCGTCGGCTGCGGCAGGAGGATGACATCGTGGTGATGGAGGTCACCTCCTCCCGCCAGGAGGTCCGCGACGACGACATCGTGCTGCCCCTCGAGGACCGCCGCCTGGTCACCGAGTTCCTGCCGCGGGCGCCGGACCGGGAGGTCGACGGCCACATCCTGGCGGTGCCGGGGGGCGTGCGCTTCATCGGTCGCCTGCAGGTGGTGGCGCTCGACCGCGGCCGTCGCGACGGCCTGGAAGCGGGGCACGTGCTGATGGTCGAGCAGCAGGGAGACCTGGTCGACGACCCGCGCACCGGCGAGGCGCTGCGCCTGCCCGGCGAGGATGCCGGCCTGGTGATGGTCTTCCGGCCCTACGAGAAGATGAGCTATGGCCTGGTGATGCAGGCCAGCCGCACCCTCTCCGTCGGCGACCGGATCCACAGCCCCCGGCGCCTGCTGGACACGGCGCTGCGCTAGGGGCGCCACGCCAGGTGCAGTCGCGCGAGTGGCGGGCCCTTGCCAGGCTGCCCGGCGTCGGGGCGGCGCGCCTGGCCGAGCTGGCGGCGGCCCGCCCCGACTGGCCGTCGGGCTGGCTGGCCTTGCTGCCCCGGGAGGCGGCCACGGCCCTGCGGCTGTGGCTCGATCATCCCGCGCGCAGCCCCCTCACCGCCGAGCTGGACGCCGATGACACCTGGCTGGGTGCCGAGCCCGCCCGGCACCTGATCCATCCGGACCATCCGCACTGGCCGAGGCTGCTCGGGCAGATCGCCGATCCGCCGCCGGTGCTCTGGGCGATGGGGGACCTCTCGGCGCTCGAGCCACCGCGACTGGCCATGGTCGGTTCGCGTCGGCCGACCCGGGAAGGACTCACCAATGCCGCAGGCTTCGCCAGGGAGCTGGCCGGGCGAGGCTGGTGCGTGGTCAGCGGCATGGCGCTGGGCATCGATGCCGCCGCCCAGCAGTCGGCCCTGGAGGCCGGCGGCACCAGCGTGGCGGTGCTCGGTTGCGGCGTGGACGTCACCTACCCGCCCCGCCATCACCGCCTGCATCGGCGGTTGCAGGAGCCCGGCGGGCTGCTGCTCTCCGAGCATCCTCCCGGCACCCGGGCCCGGGCCGGCTTCTTCCCGCGGCGCAACCGCATCGTCACCGGCCTCTCGCTGGGCGTGCTGGTGGTCGAGGCGGCCGAGAAGAGCGGGTCGCTGGTCAGTGCCCGCCTGGCCCTCGAGCAGAACCGCGAGGTCTTCGCCCTGCCCGGCTCCATCCACAACCCCATGGCCCGGGGGTGTCTGCAGCTCATTCGCGATGGTGCCGTGCTGGTGCGCCAGGTCGACGACATCCTCGCCGAGCTGCGTCAGTGGGCCGTGGCCACCGCCATCGATTCCCCGCCTGCGCCCGGCCCGGACCCGGCGCGGGAGGATTCGCTGCTGCGCTGGCTGAGCGACACGCCCACGCCGGTGGATGCCCTGGTCTCGCTGACCGGCCGCGGCGTCGCCGACTGCCAGCGCGGCCTGCTCGAACTGGAACTCGAGGGCGTCGCGGCCCAGGCTGCCGGTGGCTGGGTGCGCCTGCCGACCCGGCCGGGAGCGTGATAGCATACGACCCCATAGCTGGCGGCCTGCCGGCCTCTCGAGTCACCACGAGGAAACCCATGATCGAGTCCAGCGCACTGGAGGAAGCCGTTGCCGCCCTTCGGGCCGGAGGCGTGATCGCCTATCCCACCGAGGCCGTCTGGGGGCTCGGGTGTGATCCCGACGACGAGGCGGCACTCGCCCGCCTGCTGCGCCTCAAGGCGCGCGACCCGGCCAAGGGCGTGATCCTGGTGGCCGCTAGCATCGAGCAGGCCGCCCCCTGGCTCGAGGGCGTGTCGGAGGCGCAGCGGGCGACGCTGGCGGCGAGCTGGCCGGGCCCCACGACCTTCCTGGTGCCCGACAATGGTCGTGCCCACGCCCTGGTGCGCGGCGACCATGACCGGGTGGCGCTGCGCGTCAGCGACCATCCCCTGGTGGTGGCCCTGTGCGAGGCGTTCGGCGGGCCGTTGGTGTCCACCTCCGCCAACCGGGCCGGGGAGCCGCCAGCGATGAGCGCCGACGAAGTCCGGCGCGTCTTCGGCGAGGAGCTCGATGCCGTCCTCGAGGGCGAGTTGGGCGGGCTCCTGCGCCCCAGCACCATCCGTGATCTGGCCACCGGCCGGGTCCTGCGTTCCTGATCCCCCCTTCCCATTCTGCCCAGGAGGCACCGTTGGCCCACGCCCATCTCGATGACGTCAAGACGTACCTGCTCGACCTCCAGGACCGGCTCTGCGAGGCCCTGGCCGCAGAGGACGGCGGCGACTTCCGCGAGGATGCCTGGGAGCGCGAGGAGGGCGGCGGCGGTCGCTCCCGGGTGATCGAGCGCGGCCGCCTCTTCGAGAAGGGGGGCGTGAACTTCTCCCACGTGTTCGGCGAGCGCCTGCCTCCCTCCGCCACTGCGGCGCGCCCCGAGCTTGTCGGGCGCAGCTTCCACGCGGTGGGCGTCTCCTGGGTGCTGCACCCGGAGAACCCCCACGTGCCGACCAGCCACGGCAACGTGCGCTTCTTCATCGCCGAGAAGCCCGGCGAGGCGCCGGTGTGGTGGTTCGGCGGCGGCTACGACCTGACCCCCTACTATCCCGTCCACGAGGACGTGCTGCACTGGCACCGGGTGGCCCGGGATGCCTGCGCGCCCTTTGGCGAGGCGGTCTATCCGCGCTACAAGGCGTGGTGCGACGACTACTTCACCCTGAAGCATCGCGGCGAGACCCGGGGGGTCGGCGGCCTCTTCTTCGACGACCTCAACGAGGAGGGCTTCGAGACCAGCTTCGCCTTCCAGCGGGCGGTGGGGGACAGCTTCCTCGACGCCTATCTGCCCATCGTGCGTCGCCGCCGCGACACCCCCTGGGGCGAGCGCGAGCGGGACTTCCAGCTCTATCGCCGCGGCCGCTACGTGGAGTTCAACCTGGTCTGGGACCGCGGCACCCTGTTCGGCCTGCAGAGCGGCGGTCGCACCGAGTCGATCCTGATGTCGATGCCGCCCCTGGCAAGCTGGGTGTACGACTGGCACCCGGAGCCGGGCAGCCCCGAGGCGCGGCTCTACGACGACTACCTGCGTCCCCGTGACTGGCTGGGCGAGGCCCCGAGCGAGGAGACCCCATGACCGATCGCTACTGTGTCTTCGGCCATCCAGTCGGCCACTCGAAGTCCCCGGCCATCCATGCCGCCTTCGCCGAGCAGACCGGGGAGCGCATCGAGTACACCGCCATCGAGGCGCCGTTGGACGACTTCGCCGGCGCCTGGCGCGCCTTCGTGGCCGAGGGCGGCCGCGGGGCCAACGTCACCGTGCCCTTCAAGGAGGAGGCCTTCCGCCTCTGCGACACCCTGAGCGGGCGCGCCCGCCGCGCCGGGGCGGTGAACACCCTGATCCTCGGCGGCAACGGACTGACGTATGGCGACACCACCGACGGGGTCGGCCTGGTGCGCGACCTTCAGGGGAAGGGGGTCGCCCTGGCCGGGGCGCGTGTCCTGGTGCTGGGGGCCGGCGGGGCGGTACGCGGGGTGCTGGAGCCGCTGCTGGCGGCGCAGCCGGCGAGCGTGCGGATCGCCAACCGGACCGCGGCCAGGGCCGAGGCGCTGGCGGAGGACTTCCGCGACCTGGGCACGATCCGTGGCGGCGGGTTCGAGGCCGTGGAAGGGCCCTACGACCTGGTGATCAACGGCACCAGTGCAAGCCTGGCCGGGGACCTGCCGCCGCTGCCCGACGGGCTCTTCGCCGCCGGGGCGACGGCCCACGACATGATGTATGGCGCCGAGCCCACGGTCTTCCTGCGCTGGGCCGCCGAGCGGGGCGCGCGGCCCCTCGACGGCCTGGGCATGCTGGTGGAGCAGGCCGCCGAGTCCTTCTTCCAGTGGCGCGGCAAGCGCCCCGACACCGCTCCGGTGCTGGAGATGCTCAGGCAGGCGCTTTGAGAGCGATTGGAAGGAAGCGCGCCGGGGGCAGGTAGAAGAAGAGGAGGTCCTGCGCCAGCCCCCGGATCAGCCTCAAGGGTTGAGACGACAAGAGGCCGTCAGCGTCGCTTGACGAAGAGCCCTCAGCGGTGTGTCACGTAGAGCCCTCAGCGGCGCTTTACGTAAAGTCCCACCATGCACAGCGCCATGCCGGCCACCGAGAGCAGCATGCCCCCGTTGACCATCCAGGGGCTACGCTCGACCCAGGGCACGAAGGGTTGGGGGGTGTCGCGGCAGATGCCCCCCCGGTAGTCCCAGTGTCCATGCTGGACCAGCAGGCACTCCCGGACATCGCCCAGTTCCAGGAAATAGACGCCCATCAGCACGAGGATGGGCAGGACCAGCAGCAGCAGTCCGATTCTCAGCATGCGGTTTCCTTCACGGCGTCATGGACGCCCGCAGTTCGGGGTTCGGCCGGCCTGGCGGGCCTGTTCAAAGCGGGGCAGGACCTCGGGTATCTCCGCCTTGAGGCCGGCGATACGCTGGCCGTGGCTGGGGTGGGTGGACATCCACTCCGGCGGCTGCCCGCCGCCAGAGGCGGCCATGTTCTGCCACAGCGCCACGCTGGAGCGGGGATCGAACCCGGCCTGGGCCATCAACTGCAGGCCGATCACGTCCGCCTCGCTCTCGTGGCTGCGGGAGAAGGGCAGCAGGATCCCGTACTGGGCCCCCAGGCCCAGCGCGGCCATGACCTGCTGGCCACCGGCGCCCTCGAGGCCGGCGGCCGACGACAGCACCGAGAGGCCGATGTTGGTGGCGCTCTGGGTCGAGGCGCGCTCGTTGGCGTGGTGGGCCATCACATGGCCGATCTCGTGACCGATCACCGCCGCCAGCTGGTCCTGGTTCTCGGTGATGGCCAGCAGGCCGGTATTGACCCCCACATAGCCGCCGGGAAGGGCAAAGGCGTTGGCCGAGTCGTCCTGGAAGACCCGCACCTGCCAGCCCCCGTCCTGGGCCTGTGGCGGCAGGGTGCGGACGATGGCGTCGGTCACGCACTGCACCAGGCGATAGGGGGCGCCGCCCACGGTCGGGCGCTTCTGCTGGTACTCGGCGAAGGCCTGGGCGCCCATCTGGTCGAGCTGCTCGTCGGACATCAGGGTGAGCTGGGAGCGACCGGTGGGCGAGGTGGTGCAGGCGGCCAGGCTGACGCTCAGGGCGCCGATGGCAAGGCAATGAATCCAGCGCATGTAAGGCTCCTGTGGTGTCCAGGCCATCTGACTCTGGACGGGGCGTCGGGGTTCGCCACAAGATACCCCGAACGCCGGTCAGGTCAACCGGGAACCATGCACACAGGGAGGAAACCGCCATGGACGCCGAGCTATCGCGTCGTCTGCTGCATCTGCTGGATCGCGTCGAGCACTGGATGCCCCCGCCCCCGGTGGAGGTGGACTGGGAGCGGGACGTCGCCGCCCTCTGGCAGCGCCATGCCCTCGGGGGGCGGCTTCTGCCGGTGCCCCCGCGGGATGCCCTCGGCCTCGAGGACCTGCTCGGCATCGAGCGCCAGAAGCTGGCGCTGGTCGACAACACCCGGGCCTTCCTGCAGGGGCTGCCGGCCAACCATGCCCTGCTGTGGGGATCGCGGGGCAGCGGCAAGTCGTCGCTGATCCGCGCCCTGCTCAACGGGCTCGCCTCCGAGGGACTGCGCCTGGTCCAGGTCGACCGTCACGACCTCTCGGGGCTGCCGATGCTGGTGGAGCAGCTGCGCCGGCAGCGACACCGCTTCGTGGTCTACTGCGACGACCTCTCCTTCGAGGGCCACGATGATGCCTACAAGGCGCTGAAGAGCGTGCTCGACGGGGCCCTGACCGGACCGCCGCCCAATGTGCTGCTCTACGCCACCTCGAATCGTCGCCACCTGCTGCCGGAGTCGATGAGCGATAACGAGGGCTCCCGCCTGGTGGGCGACGAGCTCCATCACGGGGATGCCGTGGAGGAGAAGATCTCGCTCTCGGACCGCTTCGGCCTGTGGCTCGGCTTCCACCCCTTCAACCAGGATGTCTACCTGGAGGCCTGCTGCCACTGGGTGACCCAGCTCGGCACCGCCGCCGACTGGACCCGCGAGGCCCGTGCCGAGGCGATCCGTTTCGCCACGCTGCGCGGGGGGCGCAGCGGGCGTGGCGCCTGGCAGTTCGCCTCCCAGTGGGTGGGGCACCGCCGCCTGCACGGGGGTGCGCCGGCCTGATCAGCCGCGCGGCACCAGCGTGCCGTCCTCCCCCACGCCCAGGCGGATGGTGGGGGTGAGCAGTCCGGCCGGCAGGGTCACGCCCAGGCCGCTGAGGTCACCGGGGGTGATGGCGAACTCGCTGCCGGCGGGCAGGCTGCCGCGGCTTGCCATCTGGCGCGCCAGCGCCACCATGGGTTCCAGGCGCTCGTGTCCGCCCCCCAGCAGGTCGACGGCCACCGGGAGGCGCAGCCTGGCGTCGTCGCCCGCGTTCAGGGTGACCTCCTGCGCATAGTCGCCGCTCACCGGTTCCACGCCGGGCATGTCCAGGGTCCAGCGAAAGCCCGACATCTTCACCGGCGGCATGCCGGCCGGCAGGCCGAGGCCCATGGCCAGGGTAGCCTGCAGGGGCAGGCTGCCGGCACCGAGGCTCGACATCGCCAGGGACATGAGGTCGCTGGTGTCGAGGCGGGCATCCACGGCATAGGGGCCGATGCGCACCTCCTCCACCCCCAGCGAGGTGACGGCCAGGCGGAAGGCGAAGAGGCCGGTCTGGGGGATCGCCAGGCAGCCGCCGAGCAGGGCGGCGAGGCAGAGGGGAGCAAGCAGGCGCCAGCGGCGCGTCAGCAGGCGGGAGCGCATCATGGAATCCTCCGGGTGCGGTGCTGCAGTGCAGCGAGGCGCGTATTTCAGTCCCGGCGGCGGTCCACGTCAAGGCATCGGGGTCCCTCTATGCCCGGGTCAGAAGCGGACCTGTCGGCCCCAGACGACACCGCCCGGCCCGTCGTCGATGACGGGCCGGGCGGGGACGGCCGGGAAGGGGCGGGATGCTGGCTCAGCGGCGGCTCTTGCGCGCCTCCCGGGTGCGGCCCAGTTCACGCTTCTTGGCCTTCTCCCGGTCGCTGGCCCCCGCCATGCTGTCGTAGGGGTTCTCGCCCGAGCGGAACTCGAAGCGCATCGGCGTGCCGCGCACCTTCAGCACCTTGCGGAAGGTGTTGATCAGGTAGCGCTTGTAGGCCTCGGGCAGCGAGCCGGTCTGGTTGCCGTGGACCACGACGATCGGCGGGTTGCTCCCGCCCTGGTGGGCCATGCGCAGCTTGATGCGCCGGCCATGGACCAGGGGCGGCTGGTGCTGCTCCACCGCATCCCGGAGGATGGAGGTCAGGCGGTTGGTCGACCAGTGGCTGTTGGCCGAGTCGAAGGCGCGCTCGATGGAGGGGTAGAGGTCGCCGACGCCGGTGCCGTGCAGGGCCGAGATGAAGTGCAGGTCGGCGTAGTCGGCGAAGCCCAGGCGGCGCTTGATCTCGGTCCGCATCTTGTCCTTCGCCTCGCTCTCCAGGCCGTCCCACTTGTTGACCGCGAGCACCAGGGCGCGGCCGCTGGTCAGCACGTAGTCGAGCAGGTGCAGGTCCTGCTCGACCAGGCCGGAGCGGGCATCCAGCACCATCACGGCGACATGGCACTCCTTGATCGCCTCCAGCGTCTTGATGATCGAGAACTTCTCGTAGGCCTCCCGCACGCTCCTGCGGCGACGCACCCCGGCGGTATCCACCAGCACGTAGGGCTTGCCGCGGCGCTCGAAGGGGATCTCGATGGCATCGCGGGTGGTGCCGGCCTCGTCGAAGACCACCACCCGATCCTCGCCGAGCAGGCGGTTGACCAGGGTCGACTTGCCCACGTTGGGGCGGCCAATGACGCCGATGCGGATGCCCTTGGTGCCGGTGTCCGCGGGGATGCTCTCGTCGCGTGCCGGGAAGGGCGCGAGCACCTCCTCGATCAGCGCGGTGACGTTGCGGCCGTGGGCGGCGGCGATGGCGTGCGGGTCGCCGAGCCCCAGCTGCCAGAAGTCGGCCATGGCGCTGTGCTCTTCCAGGCCGTCGACCTTGTTGACCACCAGCCAGGTCTTCTTCTGGTTGACCCGCAGGTGGTTGGCGATGGCCTCGTCGGCCACGTTGAGGCCGGCGCGGGCGTCGACCAGGAACAGCACGATGTCGGCCTCGTCGATGGCGGCCAGCGACTGCTCGGCCATGGCGGCGTCGATGCCTTCCTCGTCGCCGCTGATGCCGCCGGTGTCGATCACCGTGTAGGCCTTGTCGCCGAGCATGCCGTTGCCGTACTTGCGATCACGCGTCAGCCCCGGGAAGTCCGCCACCAGGGCGTCCCGCGAGCGGGTCAGGCGGTTGAACAGGGTCGACTTGCCGACGTTGGGGCGGCCGACCAGGGCAATCACCGGGGTCATGGGCGAAGCTCCAGGGCTTCCAGGGTGCCGTCATCGGCCAGGGCATAGATACGGCGACGATCGGTGAGCGGGGGTACGCTGATGCCCGAGCCATCGACGCGGGTGCGGCCGACGATCTCGCCCTCGCGGGCGTCGAGCAGGTGCAGGTAGCCCTCGGCGTCTCCCACCACCAGATGGTCGGTGGCGTAGGCCGGGGCGGTGAGCGAGCGACCCTCGAGCTCCTCGTTGCGCCAGATCTCGTCGCCGGACGTGGCATCCACGGCGATCACGTGGCTGGCCTCGTCGACCACGAAGAGGTAGTCCCCCACGAGGATCGGGGTCAGGTAGCTGGAGAGCTCCCGGGCCCAGAGCACCTCGCCGGTGGGGGCCTCCAGCGCGGCGAGGCGTCCGTTGTAGCTGGTGACGAACAGGCGGCCGTCCTGGGTGAGCACCGGCTGGCCGGCCAGGTCGACCAGCCGGTCGATCTCGCTGCGCCCCTGGGGCATGGCGATGCGCCGCTCCCACAGCGGCTGGCCGCTGCGGTTGTCCAGGGTGACCAGGCGACCGTTGGCGAAGCCGGCGAAGGTGACCGGGTCGATCACCGTGGGCGTGCCGGTGCCCCGCAGGCTCAGCGAGGGGCGGGGACCGCTGAAGACCCAGCGCTCCTCGCCGCTGACGCGATCCAGCGCGGTGACGCGCCCGTCGACGGCCTGCACCACCAGCAGCTGCTGGTTGGCCTGGGGCGCGGCCAGCACCTCGCTGGTGACCCGCGCGCGCCACTGGATCTCGCCATCCTCCTGGTCGATGGAGAGGACCTCGCCGTTGCGCGTCACCAGGAAGAGGCTGTCGGCCATGGCGGTCAGGGCGCTGGAGACCGGGGTGTCGAGCTCGATCTCCCAGCGGGTCTCGCCACTGTCGGCATCGAGCGCCTCGACCAGGCCGCGGCCGTCGGCGGCGAAGAGGGTGTCACCGTCCTGGGCGGGCGACACGGGGTAGCCGGCGTCACCCAGCCCCTTGCCGACGCGCTCGTGCCACAGGCCCTCCAGCTCGGTGGTGGCCGTGAAGGACTTAAGCTCCCGCGGGGGGTACTGCGGCTCGGTCTTGCCGGCACAGCCGGCCAGCAGGGCCAGGGCCGCGGTGGCGGCGATCAGCAGGGTCGGTCTCATAGGGTGGCCTCCTCGGTGCCGAGGTCATCCAGCTTGAGCTGGACGCCGTACAGCGGCTGGTTGCGCTGCTCGGCCAGGGTCAGGGCTTCTTCCCAGGCCTCTCGCGCCTGGTCGGGGCGACCCAGGGCATGCTGGGCATCGCCGGCCACCTCGGCGCGCTGCGCGGCCAGGGCCTCGGGCACCCCGTCCAGGGTGGCCAGGGCGGTCTCGGCATTGCCCTCGGCGAGCTGCAGGCGGGCCAAGCGCAGGCGGGCCAGGCCCTCGAGATAGGCGCGTTCGCTGTTCTCGATCACCGCCTCGAGGGAGGCGCGGGCGCGCGGCCGGTCCCCCGCGCCGACGGCCAGGCGGGCGTCGAGCAGCCGCGCCAGGTCGGCATAGAGGGTCTGGCCGTGCTCGTCGGTGATCTCCGTCACCAGCTCCCCGGCCCGGCGGCGTGCGTCGTCGTCCAGGTCGTCACGGCCGGTGAGGTCGACCAGCTGCTGGTAGCGCATGGAGGCGGCCTCGGCCTTGCTGGCCTGGTAGTCCTGCCAGGTGTTCCAGCCGAACACGCCGGCCGCCGCGATGGCGACGCCGGCGATCAGCGAGGTGCCGTTCTCCTTCCACCAGCGCTTGATGGCCTCAAGCTGCTCTTCCTCGGTTCTCAGCTCCGCCACGGGCGGTCTCCTTTGATGCGGGTGTCCGTCAGGCGAGCGATTCGCCGTTCAGCAGGGATGTCAGGGTGTCGGCGAGCTCGGACTGGGGCAGGCGCTGCTGTTCGCGCTCCTCGCGCAGGAACTTCAGGGTCACGCTGCCCTCGGCCAGCTCGTCCTCGCCGAGCAGCAGGGCCAGGCGGGCGCCGCTCCGGTCGGCCTTCTTCATGCGGCTCTTGAAGCTGCCGCCGCCGCAATGCAGTTGGGCGCGCAGCTCGGGCAGTGCCTCGCGCAGGCGCTCGCCGAGCAGCAGGGCGGGGCCGGTGGCCGCATCATCCATCGGTAGCAGGTAGACGTCCAGCGCGCCGCGGGCCTCGGCGGGCACGAGCTCGAGGGTCTCGAGCAGCAGGATCAGCCGCTCGATGCCCATGGCGAAGCCCACCGCCGGGGTCGGCTTGCCACCGAGCTGCTCGACCAGGCCGTCGTAGCGGCCGCCGGCGCAGACCGTGCCCTGGCTGCCGAGCGCGGTGGTGGTCCACTCGAAGACGGTGCGGCCATAGTAGTCCAGGCCGCGGACCAGCCGGGGGTTGATCACGTAGTCGATGCCGGCGGTGTCGAGCAGAGCGCAGAGCCGTTCGAAGTGCTCCCGGGACGCGTCGTCCAGGTGGTCCATCAGCTTCGGGGCCCCGTCGAGCATCTCGGCCATCTCGGGATTCTTGGAGTCGAGGATGCGCATCGGGTTGCTGGTCAGGCGCCGGCGGGAGTCCTCGTCGAGCAGCGCGTGGTGCTGCTCGAAGTAGGCCACCAGGGTGTCGCGGTAGGCGGCACGGGCCTCGGAGGAGCCCAGGGAGTTGAGCTCCAGGGTGACGTGCTCGGCCAGGCCGAGCTGCTTCCACAGGCGCGCCGAGAGCAGGATGGTCTCGGCATCGATGTCCGGGCCCTCGAGGCCGAAGGTCTCCACGCCGATCTGGTGGAACTGGCGATAGCGGCCCTTCTGGGGACGCTCGTGACGGAACATCGGCCCCTGGTACCACAGCCGCTGGGTCTGGTTGTGCAGCAGGCCATGCTCCATGGCGGCCCGCACGCAGCTCGCCGTCCCCTCGGGACGCAGCGTCAGGCTGTCGCCGTTGCGGTCCTCGAAGGTGTACATCTCCTTCTCGACGATGTCGGTGACCTCGCCGATGGAGCGCTTGAAGAGCGCGGTCTGCTCGACGATGGGGGTGCGGATCTCGTCATAGCCGTAGCGGCCCATCAGGGACCGCACCTGGCCCTCGAAGTACTGCCACAGCGGGGACTGCTCGGGCAGCAGGTCGTTCATGCCACGAATGGCCTGGATCTTCTTCTTGCTTGCTTCGGGCTTGCTCAATGCTTGCTCCTTGTGGGGGCGCCGGCTCAGGCGTCCCGCGCGATCACGTCCTGCTCGGCCTGCTGCTTCTCGCGGACCTTCTCGCGGATCAGCCGCTCGAGGTCGTCGACCAGGTGGTCGTTGCGCAGCTTGCTGGCCGGCTTGCCGTCCAGATAGACGAGGTTGGCGGGGCTGCCGCCGGTGAGGCCGACGTCGGTTTCCTTGGCCTCGCCGGGGCCATTGACCACGCAGCCGATCACCGAGACGTCCAGCGGGGTCATGACGTCCTCGAGGCGCTCCTCGAGGGCGTTCATGGTGCCGATGACGTCGAAGTTCTGGCGCGAGCAGCTGGGGCAGGCGATGAAGTTGATGCCCTTGGAACGCAGCTTGAGGCTCTTGAGCATGTCGAAGCCGACCTTGATCTCCTCGACCGGGTCGGCGGCCAGCGACACGCGAATGGTGTCGCCGATGCCGTCCATCAGCAGCATGCCGAGGCCGATGGAGGACTTGACGGTGCCCGAGCGCAGGCCGCCGGCCTCGGTGATGCCGAGGTGGAGCGGCTGCTCGATGCGCGTGGCGAGCTGGCGGTAGGCGGCCACGGCCATGAAGACGTCGGAGGCCTTGACGCTGACCTTGTACTCCTGGAAGTCGAGGCGATCGAGATGGTCGATATGGCGCATGGCGGACTCGACCAGGGCCTCGGGCGTCGGCTCGCCGTACTTCTTCTGCAGGTCCTTCTCCAGCGAGCCGGCGTTGACGCCGATGCGGATCGGGATGCCGTTGTCCCGCGCGGCACTGACCACGGCCCGCACGCGCTCCTCGCGGCCGATGTTGCCGGGGTTGATGCGCAGGCAGTCGACGCCGAGCTCGGCGACGCGCAGGGCGATCTTGTAGTCGAAGTGGATATCGGCCACCAGGGGCACCTCGACCTCGCGCCTGATGCGACCGAAGGCCTCGGCGGCATCCATGTCGGGCACCGAGACCCGCACGATGTCGGCCCCCGCGGCCTCCAGCTGGCGGATCTGGGCCACGGTGGCCGCCACGTCCAGGGTGTCGGTGTTGGTCATGCTCTGCACGGAGATGGGGGCGTCGCCCCCTACCGGCACCTTGCCGACGTGGATCTGGCGTGACCTGCGACGAACGATGGGGGATTGTGCGTGCATGGTGACGGACTCATTCTCCCAGAGTGAAGCGGGCGACGTTGTTGGCGCCGGCGCGGGCCCCGAGGTCGACGGGCTCGCCGCCCCAGGTCATCTCGACCCCGGTGGCATTGCCCACGGTCAGCCGGAACGGGGGAGTGCCTTCGACGCGTGCCGTGGTCCCCGGTTCCTGGAGGCCGACGAAGATCCGCTGGTTGTCGGCATCGAAGATCTCGGTCCAGGACTGCTCGTTGAAGGTCAGCTCCAGCACCCGGGAAGCGGTGGGCGGCGCCTCGTCGGTGGCCGCGGCGGCATCGGCGCTCTCGGCGTCAGCGGTCGCCGCGGCGTCAGCGGTGGTCTCGCCGGCGGCGCCGCCGTCCTCGGCGGGCCCCTGTCCGGCGTCGCCCTCGACCGGCGCGGTCTCGGCCGGCGCGGTCTCGGCCGGCTCGGCGGTGGGGGCGGACTCGTCCACCAGGCCGAGGTCACTCTCCTCCTCGGGCAGCGGCGGCAGGCTGTCGCTGTCGGCCTCGGGGCCCTCGGTGATGGTGGTGGTGCCATCGAGGCTGTCCACCGCGACCGGCCCGCTGTCGCCGGGGCTCGGCGGCTGGCTGCCGCCGCGGCTCTGCCACCACATCAGCGTCAGGCCGATCATGCCGGCAATCACCAGCAGGGTGACCAGGCGGAACAGCCAGGCACCGAGCCGTGAGGGCGGCCGGGTGATCTGGACCGGAGTGACCCGGTGCTCGGTTTCCTCGTTGCCGAAGCGCGCCTTGTAGGCGTCCAGGACCGCACGGTCGTCGATGCCCAGCAGCTGGGAGTAGCTGCGCAGGTAGCCGCGGCGATAGGCGGGGACGGGCACTTCCTCGTAGCTGTCGTTCTCCAGCCCCTGGATCACCGCCGGCCTGAGGTTCAGGGCGTCGGCGACCTCCTCGCGGTCGAGTCCCTGGGACTCGCGCTCGCGGCGCAGCAGTTCGCCGGGCGAGGCCTGGCGTGGCACGGTCTCGGCGGGATCATCGGTGTGAATGTCGCTCATGTCTGAGCATCCTTCGTCAGAAAACGGTGGTCATCAGGGCCCGGCACGAGTGGTCTCCAGCTGGTCGGCATAGAACTCGGCGGTGGCCGCGTCGCCGCGCTGGCGGGCAATGTCGCGGGCCAGGCGCAGGGCCTCGGCGCGGGGGCCGGCCAGTCGCATGTAGCGCTCCAGCTGCTGCTCGGCGCGATCGAGGTTGCCCTGGGCCGCCTCGAGCTCGGCCAGCAGGAAGTAGCTGCGCGCGCTGCGCGGGTCGATGGCCTGGGCGCGGGCGAGGCTCTCGCGAGCGGCGGTCACGTCGCCCATCTCGAGCCGGCACTGGCCGAGGTTGGCGAACAGCTGCCCCCGATTGTCGTACTGGGTGTCTTGCGAGGCCTGCTGAAGCTGCTCGCAGGCCTCGGCGATGCGGCCACGATCATACAGGAAGGCCGCATAGTTGTTGCGTGCCCGGGTAAACGATGGGTCGGCCTGGATGGCGCGCTGGAACATCTCGCTGGCCAGGGCGGACTCCCCCTGGCGCTGGTGGACCATGGCCATGGCTTGCAGGGCCTCGGCATCGCCGGGGTCGATCTCCAGGGCGCGGTCCAGGGCGTTCATGGCACGTGGCAGATTGTCACGTTCCAGGTAGGCCACGCCGAGGCGGGTATAGGCCTCGGCGGGATCACCGCCACTGTCCGCGGGCAGGTTGGTCTGGGTGGCGCAACCGGACAGCCACAACGTTCCCAGCAGCATGATGGCGGCGGGTATCTGCCTGAGGCCGGTCATGCGCGGGCAAGGGGTCATGGCATCCTCTCCAGGTAGGCACGTAACCGATGGCCGCAGGTGGCGTTCGATATGCGGCCGGCGGTGAAAAAAGGCCCGTCCATCAAAGCGCCGGGACCGGTTGAAGTCAAGGCGCCCTCCGGTCAGTCGGCGTCGATCTGGATCGACTGGATATAGCGGGCGTGGCGCTTGGTGCGATCCTTGACGCGGCCCACCAGCTGGCCGCAGGCGGCATCGATATCGTCACCGCGGGTGGAACGGATCGGGGCCGTGTAGCCGAGTTCGTAGAGCCACTGCTGGAAGCGCATCACCTGGTTCCGCGACGGCTTCTCGTAGCCCGAATGCGGGAACGGGTTGAACGGGATCAGGTTGATCTTGCACGGCAGCTCCTCGAGCAGGGCGGCGAGCTGCTCGGCATGCTCCTGCTGGTCGTTGACGTCCTTGATCACCGTGTACTCGATGGTCACCATCCGCGTGTCGTGGCACTTGGCCAGGTAGCGGTGGCAGGCATCCAGCAGGGTGCGGATGTTGTACTTGCGGTTGAGCGGCACCAGCTCGTTGCGCAGCTCGTCGTTGGCGGCATGCAGCGAGATGGCCAGACTCACGTCGAGTTCGTCGCCGAGCTTGTCGATCATCGGCACCACCCCGGAGGTGGAGAGCGTGACCCGCCGCTTCGAGAGGCCGTAACCGTCGTCGTCCAGCATCAGCTTCATCGCCGGCACGACGGCATCGTAGTTCAGCAGTGGCTCGCCCATGCCCATCATCACCACGTTGGTGACGGGGCGGTTGGCGGTGTCGCGACGCGGCCCCACGCTGCGCTGGGCCACCCACACCTGGCCGATGATCTCGGCGGCGGTGAGGTTGCGCTGGAAGCCCTGCTTGCCGGTGGAGCAGAAGCTGCAGTCCAGCGAGCAGCCCACCTGGGAAGAGACGCACAGGGTGCGTCGCTTGCCGTTGTCGGCAGGGATCAGCACCGTCTCCACGTAGCTGCCGTCCTCCACTTCGAGCACCCACTTGCGGGTGCCGTCGCTGGAGGAGCCCTCGTAGACCACGCCCGGGCCGCGGATCTCGGCGACCTCGGCCAGGCGGGAACGCAGCGCCTTGGACAGGTTGGTCATGGCCGCGAAGTCGTCGCAGCCCTCGATATGGATCCACTTCATCACCTGGGCGGCACGGAACTTCTTCTCGCCGATGGAGAGGAAGAAGGCTTCCATCTCCTCGCGCGTCATGCCGAGCAGGTTGGTGAGTCGGGGAGCAGTGGTGGCGGTCATGGTGGTCAGCGCGTCGGTGGGGCAGGGCGGGGGTGGGACCACCCCCGCGGGAGAGACGGGATCAGCGCGAGCAGATCTCGTCGGCCTCGAAGAAGTAGGCGATCTCGCGCTCGGCGGATTCCGGGGAATCGGAGCCGTGGACGGCATTGGCGTCGATGGTCTCGGCGAAATCGGCGCGGATGGTGCCGGCGGCCGCTTCCTTGGGGTTGGTGGCGCCCATCAGGTCACGGTTCTTGGCGATGGCGTCCTCGCCCTCGAGCACCTGCACGATCACCGGGCCGGAGGTCATGAAGCCGACCAGGTCCTTGAAGAAGGGACGCTCCTTGTGCTCGGCATAGAAGCCGCCGGCCTTCTCCTCGGAGAGTTGCAGCATCTTGGCGGCCACGATCTTCAGGCCGCCCTTCT
Source organism: Halomonas aestuarii (assembly GCF_001886615.1). NCBI lineage: Bacteria > Pseudomonadati > Pseudomonadota > Gammaproteobacteria > Oceanospirillales > Halomonadaceae > Halomonas > Halomonas aestuarii. The sequence continues at coordinate 1,194,973 of NZ_CP018139.1, read as the reverse complement.
CAAAACGGCTCTCGATCTCGCCGATCACGTTCTTGGCGACGGCATCGGGCTTGATGATGGACAGGGTGCGCTGGTTGGCCATGGGGGCATGTCTCCGGTTGGATGGGGGTCGATGGATAGCGCCGCGCCGCCCGTGGCTCCGCTGTCGGGAGCGCGGGGCGGCGCGGCGAATAGGATCAATCGGTTCGGCACTGTTCGCCGATGGGTCGGGGAGTATAACGCTCCGGGGCGGCGTTGAACAATCGTTCAGACGCTGAAGCTCTCGCCGCAGCCGCACTCGTCCTTGACGTTGGGGTTGTTGAAACGGAAGAAGCGGTTGAGCCCCTCCGTGACATAGTCGACCTCGCTGCCGTCGAGCATCTCCAGGGCCTCGGGGGCCACGAAGACGGTCACGCCATGCTCCTCGAAGGACACGTCGTCGTTGGCGGCCTCATCGGCGAAGTCGAGCACGTAGCTGTAGCCGGAGCAGCCGCTGGGCTTGACCGAGACCCGCAGGCCAAGGCCGTGGCCGCGCTCGTCGAGCACCCGGTGGATCTGCTCGGCGGCGGCAGTGGTGATCGAAAGATGCGCCATGGTCTCTCTCCTGATCGGGATGGGGTCAGACCGCCCGGCGACGCAGCCCGTCCAGGGCGTGTCGCAGGGCATCCAGTGTGCGGTCGATGTCGGCCTCGGTGGTGAAGCGGCCGAAGCTGAAGCGTAGCGAGGCCAGCGCCAGCGGGCGCGGCAGGCCGATGCCCTTCAGGACATAGGATGGCTCGACGCTCGCGGAGTTGCATGCCGAGCCGGTGGAGAGCGCGACGTCGCGCAGCGCCATGAGCAGCGACTCGCCCTCCACGCCCTCGAAGGCCAGGTTGAGGATATTGGGAACCGACGCCTCCACCGCGGTGTTGCGGTGAATGCCCTCGAGGTCGTCGAACCCGGCCAGCAGGCGGTCGCGCAGTGCGGTGATGCGGGCCTGGTCGTCCTCGCCCTCGGCGGCGGCCAGGGCGAAGGCCTCGCCCATGCCGGCGATCTGGTGGGTGGCCAGGGTGCCCGAGCGCATGCCGCGCTCGTGACCGCCGCCGTGGATCAGTGCCTCCAGGCGCAGGTCGGGGCTGCGCCTGACATAGAGGGCGCCGATGCCCTTGGGGCCGTAGGCCTTGTGGCCGGAGAGCGACATCAGGTCGATGCCGAGCCGCGCCACGTCCAGCGGCATGCGGCCCACCGCCTGGGCGGCATCCGTATGGAAGACTGCGCCGCCGGCATGGGCCTCCTCGGCCAGCGCCGCCAGGTCGTGGATGACGCCAAGCTCGTTGTTCACGGCCATCAGCGACACCAGCACGGTGTCGTCCCGCATGGCCTCGCGAAGCTGCGCCGGCGTGATGCGCCCCTGGCGATCCGGCCTGAGCCAGGTCACCTCGAAGCCCTCGTCCTCCAGCGCCGCGGCGGTGTCGACCACGGCCTTGTGCTCGATGATGGAGGTCACCAGGTGGCGTCCCCGGGCGCGATTGGCCCGCATGAAGCCGGTCAGCGCCAGGTTGTCGGCCTCGGTGGCGCCGCTGGTCCAGACGATCTCGCGGGGGTCGGCGCCGATCAGGTCGGCGACCTGGCGGCGAGCGCTCTCCACGGCCTGCTCCGCCTGCCAGCCCAGCATGTGGCTGCGCGAGGCGGGGTTGGCGAAGATGCCGTCCATGGTGAGGTATCGGCTCATCACCTCGGCGACCCGCGGGTCGACGGGGGTGGTGGCGGCATAATCGAGGTAGACGGGTGCGCTCATGGGCTCGCGGTCGGTTCCGATTGGGTGACGGGGACGGTGGCTCAGGTGGTCGAGGCCAGGATGCCGTCGTCCCGCGGGCCGCGCTGGCGGCTGGCGATCGCCTGGATCTCCCCGCGCTCGGCCAGCTGGCCCAGGGTGACCTCCCGCAGGAAGCCGTGGATGTGGTCGGACAGCTCGCACCACAGGTGGTGGGTCAGGCAGGTGTCGCCCTGCTGGCAGTCCGACAGGCCGCCGCAGCGGGTGGAATCCACCGATTCGTTGACGGCCTCGATGACCCTGGCCACGGTGATGGCCTCCGGGGCCAGGGCCAGCAGGTAGCCGCCGCCCGGGCCGCGGACGCTGTCCACCAGGCCGGCGCGGCGGAGTCGCGCGAACAGTTGCTCCAGGTAGGAGAGCGAGATCTCCTGGCGCTTGGAGATGTCGGCGAGGCTGATGGGGCCGGTCTCGGCATTCATCGCCAGGTCGAGCATGGCGGTGACGGCGTAGCGTCCCTTGGTGGTCAGGCGCATGAGGAACTCACCTCGGCAGCGACGCGCGGGTCGGCAGTCAATGAACGTGATCGGCCATTATGGTAAAGACCCAGTATCCTGGTCAACCATTGCGCCGGCGAGGGGAGGCGCCGGCATCGACCTCCCTGCGGTCCGGCGAGTCCGCGGCCACGTTCCTCTCCTCCTCCGGGGGCGGGCAGCAGCTGTCCACGTCGGCGAGGATGTCGGCGAAGTCCTCGTCGCGAAGCTCCGGCAGGCGACCATCGCGATAGCTGGCATCGACCTTGCGCAGGGTCGTGCACATGCGCTCGATGCGTTCGTCCACGGCGTGCATGTGGTCGAGCATCGCCTGGATCGAGCGGGCCACCGGGTCGGGCATGTCCTGGCTCACCCCGTAGGCGTCGAAGCCGAACTTGCGGCGCATCGCCTCGCGGCGCTCGGGGTCCACCTCGACCGTCTCTGCGTCGTCGGGCTCGGTGCGCTGGATGATCTTGCCCGGGATGCCGACCACGGTGGCGCCGGCGGGCACCTCCTTGGTGACCACGGCGTTGGAGCCGATCTTGGCCCCCGTGCCCACGGTGAAGGGGCCGAGGATCTTGGCGCCCGCGCCGACGATCACGCCGTCCTCCAGGGTCGGATGGCGCTTTCCCTTGTTCCAGCTGGTGCCGCCGAGGGTCACGCCCTGGTAGAGGGTGACGTCGTCACCCACCTCGGCGGTCTCGCCGATCACCACCCCCATGCCGTGGTCGATGAAGAAGCGCCGGCCGATCGTCGCCCCGGGGTGGATCTCGATGCCGGTGAGCACGCGAAACAGCTGCGACAGGGTGCGCGCCAGCCACTTCAGGTTCTTCTGCCACAGCCAGTGACTCAGCCGGTGGGCCAGCAAGGCATGCAGCCCCGGGTAGTTGGTCAGCACTTCCAGGAAGTTGCGTGCCGCCGGGTCGCGGGCGAATACGCTGTTGATGTCCTCGCGCAGACGTTTGAGCATGCAGCGGTCCTTGGGTGGCGTGGCGAAAGGGGAATGATCTCCATAGTGGGGGCGCGCGGGGGCGGCTTCAAGGCGCGTCAGTCATCGTCCCGTCGCCGCTCGGCCTGCTGCTCGGTGGCGGTGAGGATGCCGCGCAGGATATTGAGCTCCATGCGCTCGGGCCGCGCCCGCAGGGTGAACCGCCGCAGCCGGGCCATCAGCTGACGCGGCGTGGCCGGGTCGTGGAAGCCGATGGCGATGAGGGCGCGCTCCAGGTGCTCGAAATAGTGCTCGAGCTCCTCATGGCTGGCCAGCGGCTGGCTCGGCGGTGCCTCCATGGCGGACGGCTCCAGCCAGGCCTGTCGGCACTCGTAGGCCAGCACCTGCACCGCGGCGGCCAGGTTCAGCGAGCTGAAGTCGGGGTTGGTGGGGATGTGCACATGGGCATGGCAGCGCTGCAGCTCGGCATTGGTGAGGCCGCTGTCCTCGCGGCCGAAGACCAGCGCCACGCGGGCGTCCGGGGCGGCCAGTTCCGCGGGGAGCCGGTCGCCCAGCTCCCGGGGGGTGATCATCGGCCAGGGCAGGGTGCGCGAGCGGGCGCTGGCTCCCACCACCAGGGTGCAATCGGTCACCGCCTGCTCGAGGGTCTCGACCGTGCGGGCCCCGTGGACGATATGGTCGGCCCCAGACGCGCGCGAGACGGTGTCGGCGGTGAGCGGCTCGCAGCGCGGCGCCACCAGGGCCAGGTCGGAAAGGCCCATGTTGTGCATGGCGCGGGCGGTGCCGCCGATGTTGCCGGGGTGGCTGGTGCCGATCAGGACGATGCGGATGCGCTCGAGCATGGTGGGGCCTGTGGATCCTGGAAGAGACGAGGGCCTGGGATTCTACCATGCCGGCCGGTGGCCACGAATGGCGCATCCGGCGCGGGTCTGCTAGGATTCGCGCCGTTCCGTTCTTTAACACCACCGACTCCCCAAGGCCCGATCATGCATCCGATGGTCCAATTCGCACTGCGCGCCGCGCGCAGTGCCGGCGAACAGTTCCTGCGCATCCGCGAGCGAATCGAGAACTCCCACCAGGAGCACAACCTCGACCGCCTGCTCGAGGACGCCGCCCGCAACGCCGAGACGCTGATCGCTCGTCAGCTCTCCCGCGGCTACCCGCAACACGGTATCGAGGGTCGCTTCACGCCTCACCGCGCCGGCGAGGGCGAGGGCGCCGACACCCTCTGGAAGATCGAACCCTTCCACGGCTACTCCAACCTCAGCGTCGCCGCTCCCGGCTTCGCGCTGTCGGTGGTCTGTCTCGTCAAGGGCCGCCCGGAGCATGCGGTGGTGATCTGCCCCTTCAGCGATGACGAATACCTGGCCAGCCGCGGCCGCGGCGCACAGCTCAACGGCAAGCGCATCCGCGTGACCAAGAGCACCGCCGTGACCGGCACCCGGATCGCCATGGGCCTGCCCGAGACCTGGCTGCGCGCCCGCTTCCTGCCCTCCTACCTGACCCTGGTCCAGCAGCTCGGTCCGCAGGTCGAACAGCAGCGCGCCTCCGGCAGCGGATTGCTCGACATGGCCGAGCTGGCCGCGGGCCGGGCGGATGCCGCCTTCGTGCTGGGCCTCGAGGAACAGGACCTCCACGTCGGCTCGCTGCTGCTCAAGGAGAGCGGCGCGCTGATGGGGACCCCCGACGGCCAGCCGAGCGTCGAGGTCGAGGGCCGCCTGATGGCCGCCGGTCCGCGCCTCTACAAGGCCCTGGTGCAGCAGCTCAAGCCGCACTTCTGAGCCCTCGCGCTCCGCCACAACGAGAACGCCCCCGCAGCCTGGCTGCGGGGGCGTTCTCGTTTCAGGGGATGCCGGGTCGCCGTCAGGGCAGCTCCTCGGCCTCCGGGTCTTCCTTCTTCGCCGGGATCAGGTCCTCGCGCTGCAGCTTGAGCGGCAGCAGCAGGGCCGCGGCCACGTAGATGGACGAGAAGGTCCCGACCACCACGCCGAGGATCAGGGCCACCGCGAAGTAGTGGATCATGTCGCCGCCGAGGACCACCAGCGCCAGCAGCACCAGCAGGGTGGTGCCGGAGGTCGCCAGGGTGCGCGACAGGGTCTGGTTGATGGACTCGTTGAAGATGGTCGGCATGTCGTCGATCCGCGACTTGCGGATGTTCTCGCGGATGCGGTCGTAGACCACGATGGTGTCGTTGAGCGAGTAGCCGATCACCGCCAGGATCGCCGCCAGAACGGTGAGGTCGAACTCGAAGCCGAACAGCGCGAAGGCGCCGACCACGATGATGACGTCGTGCAGCAGGGCCAGCAGGGCGCCCACGGCGAACTTGTACTGGAAGCGCGCCGCCACGTAGAGCATCACGATGCCGAGTGCCACCAGCATGCCCATGCCGCTCTGGTCGCGCAGCTGGTCGCCGACCTGGGCGCCCACGAACTCGGCGCGCACCAGTGAGACGTCGTTGCCGGCGTCCTGCAGCAGCCCCACTATCTGGTCGCCGACGCCGGCCTCGAAGGCCTGCTGCAGGCGGATCAGCACCTCGGTCGATGCGCCGAAGGTCTGCACCGCGACATCCTGGAAGCCGGCGCCCTCCAGGGCCTGGCGCACCGTCTCCAGCGCCGGCGCGGTGGCGAAGCGGACCTCGACCAGGGTGCCGCCGGTGAAGTCGAGGCCCAGGTTGAGCCCCAGCAGCAGCATCGAAACGACCGAGGCCAGCAGCATCGCCGCCGAGATCGCAAAGGCGATCCGGCGCTTGCCCATGAAGTCGAACTCTCGTTGTATCAGGGATTTCATAGGCACCTCTTAAATCCAGAGCTTCTTGATGGGCTTGCCGCCGTAGCACAGGTTGACCATGGCGCGGGTCACCAGCAGGGCGGTGAACAGCGAGGTCAGGATGCCCAGCGACAGCGTCACGGCGAAGCCCTTGACCGGCCCGGTGCCGATCGAGAACAGGATCAGCGCCACCAGCAGGGTGGTGATGTTGGCATCGACGATCGAGGTGAAGGCCCGCTCATAGCCGGCGTGGATGGCCTGCTGCACCGAGAGCCCGGTGCGCAGCTCCTCGCGGATGCGCTCGAAGATCAGCACGTTGGCGTCCACCGCCATGCCCAGGGTCAGCACGATGCCGGCGATGCCGGGCAGCGTCAGGGTGGCCCCGAGCATCGACATGGCGGCCACCAGCAGGGTCAGGTTGAGCGCCAGGGCGACGTTGGCGAAGATCCCGAACACCTTGTAGCGCGCCAGCATGAACAGCACCACCAGCAGCAGGCCGATCTGCACCGAGAGCACGCCGCGCTCGATGTTCTCGGCGCCGAGGCTCGGCCCGATGGTACGTTCCTGGGCGAAGTAGATCGGCGCGGCCAGCGAGCCCGAACGCAGCAGCAGGGCGAGCTCCGCCGCCTCGGTGGGCGAGTCGAGCCCGGTGATGCGGAAGCTGTTGCCCAGGGCACTCTGTATGGTGGCCAGGCTGATGATGCCCCGCTCGGTGTAGGGGTCGCGCTCGACGACCTCCTCGCCGTCCACCATCCGGGTGGTCTCGCGGGTCTTGTGCTCGATGAACAGCACGGCCATGTTGCGGCCGATGTTGGTCCGGGTGGCCCGGTTCATCAGAGTGCCGCCGGTGCCGTCCAGGTCGATGTTGACCTGCGGCCGGCCGTTCTCGTCGAAACTGTGGTTGGCGTTCGAGACGCTGTCGCCGGTGATGATCACATCGCGCATCAGGTCGGCGCGGCGCGACTCGTTGTTGCGGAAGGGGAAGGCTTCCGTCTCGTTGTTCGGGGTGTCCGGGCGCGCCTCGAGGCGGAACTCGAGATTGGCGGTGGCGCCCACGATGCGCTTGGCGGCCACGGTGTCCTGGACGCCGGGCAGCTCCACCACGATCCGGTCCGGTCCCTGGCGCTGCACCAGCGGCTCGGCCACGCCCAACTCGTTGACCCGGTTGCGCAGGGTCGTGAGGTTCTGGTTGATGGCGTAGTCCTGAAGCTCGTCCACGGCCTGGTCGTTCATGGTCATGACCAGCCGGGCGCCCCGATCGTCCCCTTCGCTTTCGTAGGTGAACTCCGGGAATTCGCGGCCGATCAGGCGACGCGCCTCGTCACGATCCTCCGCATTGGCGAAGGCCATGGAGACGGTGCGTCCCTCGATCTGGGTGTCGCGGTAGCGGATCCGCTCGTCACGCAGCTGCTCGCGCATGGCGCTGGCGTTGACCTCGAGACGCTGGGTCAGGGCGGCCTCCATGTCGACCTCGAGCAGGAAGTGGACGCCCCCGCGCAGGTCGAGGCCGAGGGTCATCGGCGAGGCGGAGAGCGACTGGAGCCATTCCGGGGTCGATTCGGCCAGGTTCAGCGCGACCACGTAGTCGCTGCCCAGGAGCTCGGCGATACGGTCACGGGCCTTGATCTGGTCGTCGGCGTTGTCGAGGCGGATCAGCACGCGATTCGCCTCACGCTCGGCGTCGGTGATCTCGATGCCGGCCTCGTCGAGGCTCTGGCGGATGCGGTCGAGCTGGCGCTCGTCGATGGTGGCGTCGCCCCGCTCGCTGCTGATCTGGACTGCCGGGTCCTCGGGGAAGAGGTTGGGGAGGGAGTAGATCAGGCCGGCGAGGAGGACGACGAGTATCAGCAGATACTTCCACAGGGGGTAACGGTTGAGCATGGGGGCCCTGTCCTCAGGTTACGGACGTTGGAGGCTGACGAGGCGACAAGGCGGCCGGTGCGGCGGGAGCCGGTCGCGCGGCTCCCGCCGCACCGGCCGCAGGGAGACCCCGCCGCGGTCAGGGATGGCCGGCGGCGAGGGCGATAGGCACCCGGGTCAGATGGACTTGATGGTGCCCTTGGGCAGGACGGCGGCCACGGCGTTCTTCTGAACGCTGACCTCGGTGCCTTCGGCGATCTCCATGCTCAGGAACTCGCTGTCGTCGCTCACCTTGGTGATGCGGCCGAGCATGCCACCGCCGATGACGATCTCGTCACCCTTGGAGAGGTTGCCGATCAGCTGCTTGTGCTGCTTGGCGCGCTTGGCCTGGGGGCGCCACAGCAGGAAGTAAAAGATGGCCACGAAGCCGACCAGCATGACGATCTGGGCGATACCGCCACCGGGGGCGGCGGCATCCTGGGCCATGGCCGGGGAAATGAAGAAGTCCAGCATGTATGACGATCTCCTGGGTGATGTAAGCGGGATATGAATGACCGACCCGACGGGCCGGCCATGGGTCAATTCGGTGCGGGAGGAACCGGCAGACCGCGCTGCGTATAGAAGCCTTCCACGAAGTTCGCCAATGTACCCGCTTCGATGGCACCGCGCAAACCAGCCATCAGGCGCTGATAATGGCGCAGGTTATGGATGGTATTGAGCATCGAGCCGAGCATCTCGCCGCAGCGATCGAGGTGGTGAAGGTAGCTGCGCGAGAAGTGCTGGCAGGTGTAGCAGTCGCAGCCCTCCTCCAGCGGCCGGGTGTCGTGGCGGTGCCTGGCGTTGCGGATCTTGACCGTGCCTTCGGCAGTGAAGAGGTGGCCGTTGCGCCCGTTGCGGGTGGGCATCACGCAGTCGAACATGTCGACGCCGCGGCGCACGCCCTCGACCAGGTCCTCGGGCTTGCCCACGCCCATCAGGTAGCGCGGCTTGTCGACCGGCATCCACTCGGGCAGGTAGTCGAGCACCTTGATCATCTCCTCCTTGGGCTCGCCCACCGACAGCCCGCCGATCGCATAGCCATCGAAGCCGATCTCGTCGAGGCCCTTGAGCGAGGCCTCGCGCAGGTCCGGGTACATGCCGCCCTGGATGATGCCGAACAGCGCCGAGGGCGAATCGCCGTGGGCGTCGCGGGAGCGCTTGGCCCAGCGCAGCGACATCTCCATCGAGCGCTTGGCCTCGTCATGGGTGGCCGGGTAGGGCGTGCACTCGTCGAAGATCATCACCACGTCCGAGCCCAGCGAGCGCTGCACCGCCATGGATTCCTCAGGCCCCATGAAGACCTTGGAACCGTCGACCGGCGAGCGGAAGTGCACGCCCTGCTCGGTGATCTTGCGCATGGCGCCGAGCGAGAAGACCTGGAAGCCGCCGGAGTCGGTGAGGATCGGCTTGTCCCACTGGGCGAAGTCGTGGAGGTCGCCGTGCTCCTCGATTACCTCGGTGCCGGGGCGCAGCCAGAGGTGGAAGGTGTTGCCGAGGATGATCTCGGCGCCGATCTCCTTCACCGACTGGGGCGTCATGCCCTTGACGGTGCCGTAGGTGCCCACCGGCATGAAGGCGGGGGTCTCCACCGTGCCCCGGGGGAAGGTCAGCCGGCCGCGCCGGGCCCGACCGTCGCCGGCCAGGCGCTCGAATGTCATGAAGCTGTCTTTGCGCATGGGAATCTCGTTGCGTCTAGGGGCAGGCCCGGCGTCTCGGGGCCGGGCGCACGGGGGGGCGGGTCAGGGCGCGCGTTCCAGGAACATGGCGTCGCCATAGCTGAAGAAGGCATAGCGTTCGGCCACCGCCGACCGGTAGGCCGCCATCGTCGTATCAAAGCCGGCAAAGGACGACACCAGCATCAGCAGGGTCGATTCCGGCAGATGGAAGTTGGTCACCAGCGCATCGACGCAGCGCCACGCGTAGCCGGGGTAGATGAAGATGTCGGTCTCGCCGCTGAAGGCGGCGATCTCCCCGTCGGGGCTCTTCAGGCAGGCCGATTCGAGGCAGCGCACGCTGGTGGTGCCCACGGCGATCACCCGGCGGCCGGCGGCCCTGGCCTGGCGGACCTGCTCGCAGGCCTCTTCCGTCACCTCGATCCACTCGCTGTGCATCTGATGCTCGCGGATGTCGTCGGCGCGCACCGGCTGGAAAGTGCCGGCGCCCACGTGCAGGGTGACGAAGGCACTCTCCACGCCCTTCTCGGCCAGGGCCGCCAGCAGTGGCTCGTCGAAGTGCAGCCCGGCGGTGGGCGCAGCCACGGCCCCGTCGCGACGCGCATAGACGGTCTGGTAGCGTTCCCGGTCGGCCAGCTCGTCCTCGCGGGTGATGTAGGGGGGCAGCGGCATGTGGCCGTGCTGCTCCAGCAGGCTGATCAGCGGCGTCTCGCCCAGGAAGCGCAGCTCGAAGAGCGCCTCGCGGCGTCCCTCCACCACGGCCCGGATGCCCCCCTCGAAGATCAGCTCGGTGCCGGGCTTCGGCGACTTGCTCGAGCGCAGGTGCGCCAGGCCCCGGTGGGCATCCAGCGGGCGCTCGAGCAGCATCTCCACCCGGCCGCCGCTGTCCTTCTGGCCATGCAGGCGGGCGGGAATCACCCGGGTGTCGTTGAAGACCAGCAGGTCGCCGGGTTCGAGCAGCTCGACCAGGTCGGTGAAGCGGCGGTGGGCCAGCGCTCCGCTCTCGCCGTCGACGCACAGCAGGCGGCAGTCGCTGCGCTGCTCGGAGGGGTAGCGGGCGATCAGCTCCTCGGGGAGCTCGTAGTGGAAGTCGGCACGCTGCATGGGCGGTTCCGGTCCGGATCAGGGGGCGTCAGGGCAGCTCCGCGAGCCGCGCAAAGCCCGCTAGGATACCGTCTCGCGGCAGGGAAGTCAGCCGGCCGATTGACCTGCCCCGGTGCCCACGTATAATGCCCTCGCGTTGCCGGCGTGGCGGAATTGGTAGACGCAGCGGATTCAAAATCCGCCGCACGCAAGTGCTTGTCGGTTCGAGTCCGACCGCCGGTACCATGGCATCAGCCCACGCGGTTCCCTCCTCGCGGATACCTCCCAGCGCACTCCCTCTGTACCTGCTGTCGCCGTCGAGACCCTCGTCTCGAGCCTTTCGCGTGCCCGCTCGGTCGGCGCGGGTATCCTGGCTGCGGCATCCGGCCTGCTGGATTCATGCCAGCAGGCGGCTCAGGCCGTCCGGGGTGGCCTCTTCCTCGGTGCCCTCATCGCCCATGCCGCTTTCGCGTCCAGAGGAGCAGGGCGCCGAGCAGCAGCAGCGCAGGCCCCACGAAGCCAACGGGGCTGGCGGTCTGCCAGCCGAGGATGGGCAGCAGGGCGCCGAGGATCAGCAGGGCGATGGCAAGGGTCCGGACCGACATGGGCAGCCTCTCAGTGCAGGAGTGCCGACAGTGTAGCGTTGCGCTCGCGGGTCCTGCAGCCCCCGTGAGGCTGTTGCCTCGTCACCGGATGTCGTACAGTGTGGCGATCACAGTCTTTCGCCCCTCTTCCGGCGAAGGGCTGTTTTCGTTGGCCGCCCCGAAAGGCGGACCAGTCGTGTTGACGGCCTCCAGCAGGGCCCGTGTGATCGCCGAGGGCACGACAACTCAGATACCGGAGATCTTCGAATGCCGTTTTCCCTCTGGCTCTCCCTGGCCGCGGTCTGCGCCATGGGGGCCATGTCGCCCGGTCCGAGCCTGGCCCTGGTGCTTCGCCACACCCTGGGCGGCGGGCGTCTCCCGGGGGTGTCGGCGGCCCTCGCCCATGCCCTGGGCGTGGGCCTCTATGCCCTGCTGACGGTCTGGGGGCTGGGGGCGCTGATCGTGCGCTTCCCGATGCTGTTCCAGGCCATCACCTGGGCCGGGGCCGCCTACCTGGCGTGGCTCGGCATCAAGGCCCTGAGGGCCGGAAGGGCGGGCGCCCTCCACGCCACCGGCATGGCCACCAGCCGTCGCCAGGCGGCCCGCGAGGGGATGCTGGTGGCCCTGGGTAACCCCAAGCTGATCCTCTTCTTCATCGCGCTGCTCAGCCAGTTCGTGACCCCCGACATGAGCCTGGCGGCCAAGGCGGTCGTGGTGCTCACGGCGATGATCATCGACGGCGGCTGGTACGTGCTGGTGGCCCTGGGCCTCTCCCACTCGCGGGTGCTGCCCTGGCTGCAGGCGCGGGCCCACTGGCTCAATCGCATTACCGGGGTGCTGCTTCTGGCACTGGCGCTGAGGGTGGCGGCTGGTCCTATTGTCTGACCGTCAGCGTTGATACCTATCAGGGCTCGTTAATCTCTGTGGCCCAGCCGTTTTGCTGATAGTCTGAGAGACAGTATCAGTCTCCTGGCCGGAGCCACTCTGGATGAACGATCTGACGATGCAGGCCTCACGGTTGGCGGTGGTCCTCGAGGAGGACCCCGACGCCGCCGCCACCCTTTCCCTGCAGCTGCGCACCCTGGGCATGGAATCTCGCCACTGTCGCCATGGCCAGCACCTGATCGGTGAGGTCATGGCGCGTCGCCCTCAACTGGTCATCATGGCCCTCGAGTTCGGCCAGCAGGACGGCTTCTCCACGCTGCGTCGGCTCGCCGAATGTGGCTACCGCGGCCAGGTCCTGCTGCTCAGCGGCGTGGAGCGCAAGATCGTGCGCATCGCCGAGCGGCTGGGTCAGGCCCTGGGGCTGCAGATGCTGGTCTCGCTGGACAAGCCGATGCGGCTGATCGAGCTGCGCCAGCGTCTCGAGGGCCAGAGGCCGAACGACAAGCCCGATGCCCTGCATCCCTGCCGCATCGACGAGCTGGACCAGGCCTTCGCCCGCCAGGAGATCACGCTCTACTACCAGCCCCAGTTCGAGCTCGCCACGGGGCGCCTCAGCGGTGTCGAGGCGCTGGTGCGCTGGGCCCATCCCGAGGCGGGGCTGCTGGTGCCGGGCCGCTTCCTGCCCCTGCTGACGCCGGACCAGAACCGCCATCTCACTCGTCGCGTCCTGCAGCTCGCGCTGGAGGATGCGGCGTGCTGGCGTCAGGCCGGCCTGTCCCTGTCGCTGTCGGTCAACGTCTCCGCCGATGACCTGATGTGCCCGGACCTGCTGTCGCTGGTCAGCGAGGGCCGCGACTCCTCCGGCGAGGCGCCGGTGGTGCTGGAGATCACCGAGACCGCCGCCATGGAGAACGAGCTCCTGGGCAGCGAGGTTGCGGCCCGGCTGCACCTCAGTGGCCTGGAGGTCTCGGTGGATGACTTCGGGGTGGGCTTCTCGTCGCTGGCTCGACTGCAGCTGCTGCCGATCAGCGAACTCAAGGTCGACCGCAGCTTCGTCAGTCGCCTGCTCGATGACCCTCAGGATGCTGCCATCGTCGAGGCGGTGGCGCTGCTGGGGCGTCGGCTTGGCATCCGGGTGGTGGCCGAGGGGGTCGAGGACCTCGCCTGCCTGGCTCCCCTGGAGCGCTTCGGCTGTACCCACGTGCAGGGCTTCGGCCTGGCGCGCCCCATGCCCGCCGCGGAGGTCCTGGCGCTGGCCGGCGCTCAGTCGCCGATCCGTGCCAGCAGCGATGTCAGCGGGGCATCGCTCGGCAGCACCCCGTAGGCCGGGCCAGCCTCCTCGCCCAGTCGCGAGCGACAGAAGGTCTCGGCCACGTCCGCCGGTCCGTGGCGCAGCAGCAGGGCGGCCTGAAGGCACTGGGCCAACCGCTGGGCCAGCCAGCGGGCACGAGGCTCGAGGGCCTCGGGGGAGGCCACCAGGTCCGCGTCCAGCCTTGCCAGCGCGCGGTCGAGCTCGGCCAGCCGACCGCGCGCCGGGGCCAGCTCCGCCCGTACGGCCTCCAGCGACGCCGGATGGCGCGCCAGCACCCGCAGCAGGTCCAGGCAGATCACGTTTCCCGACCCCTCCCAGATCGAGCTGACCGGCGCCTCGCGGTAGAGCCGGGCCAGCGGGGCCTCCTCCACGTAGCCGATGCCGCCCAGGCACTCCATGGCCTCGGCCATGAACGCGGGCGTGCGCTTGTTGTGCCAGTACTTGGCCAGGGTCGGCAGCAGGCGGGCCAGGGCGGCCTCGTCCGCGTCGCCGCGGGCGGCGCCGTCGAAGGCCCGGGCGGTGCGCATCGAGAGCGCCAGGCCGGCCTCCACCTCCAGGGCCATGTCGGCCAGCAGCACCCGCATGAGCGGCTGGTCGGCCAGGGCACGTCCGAAGGCGTGACGCTCCCGGACATGTCGCCAGGCCTCCACCAGGGCCTGGCGCATCATGCCCACCGGGGCCGTGGCGGCATCGAGCCGCGTCTGCTGGACCATCTCGAGGATGGTGGCGATGCCGCGCCCGGGCTCGCCCACCGGCTCGGCCCAGGCGCCGCGGTACTCGATCTCCGCCGAGGCATTGGCGCGGTTGCCGCACTTGTCCTTGAGGCGCTGCAACTCGATGGCGTTGCGCTCGCCTTCGGGCGTGAAGCGCGGCACCAGGAAGCAGGAGAGGCCCTCGTCGGTCTGGGCGAGGGTCAGGAAGGCGTCGGACATGGGGGCGCTGCAGAACCACTTGTGCCCCGTCAGGCGCCAGCCATCCCCCGAGCACTCGGCGCGAGTGGTGGCGAGGGGTTCGGCTCGCGTGGAATTGGCCCTCACGTCGCTGCCACCCTGCTTTTCGGTCATCGCCATGCCGAAGGTCAGGCCGGTCTTCTCCATCGCCGGCAGCACGCGCGGGTCGTAGTCCCAGGCCAGCAGGCCCGGCCCCCAGTGTGCCTCGAGGGCAGGCGACTGGCGAAGCACCGGCATGGCGGCGTGGGTCATGGTGATCGGGCAGCAGAAGCCGGGCTCGGCCTGGGTCAGCAGGTAGAGGGCGGCGACATGGGCCTGATGGCCACCGCGCCCCTCCTCCTGCCAGGCCACGGCGTGCCAGCCATGGTCGATGGCCAGGCGCATCAGCGCATGGTAGGCCGGGTGGTAGCTCACCTCGTCGAGGCGTCGGCCGTGACGGTCGAACAGGCGCAGCTCCGGCGGATGTCGATTGGCGGCCTCGCCCAGGGCCTGGACCTCGGCGCTGCCGGCCTCTCGGCCCAGGGGCGCGAGGCGCCTGGCCACCCAGTCCGGGGCCTCGCGGGCCAGGGCCTCCATAAGGGGCGTGTCCCCGGCGAGGAGGTCGCGATCGTCCGGAGGGGCGGGCTGGTTGGTCACCTCGTGGGTGGCCAGCCGGGAGCGGGCAGGGGCGTCGGGCATGGTCGGGCTCCGCAGGAGAGGCCTGACCTGAGCATGGTCCCCGCCCCGCAGGCGGTCAACGCGCGGCGTGACGCTGCCGCCGCGACTGGTTAGTCTGATGACATTTCCTCGGGAGTCCCCCATGACCGCGACCCCTTCCCAGGCCGGCGACCCGCCCGAGCCGCATATCGCCGATGAGCAGATCCAGCTGGTGGATACCCGCAACCGGCCCTGCGGCAGTGCGCCCCGGGTCGCCATGCGCCGCTTTCGCTTCTGGCACCGGGCCACCTACATCGTGGTACGCAACACCCGCGGCGAGCTCTGCGTGCAGCGCCGCACCCTGACCAAGGAGGTCTTTCCGGGCGGCCTGGACCTCGCCGCCGGCGGCGTGGTGGGCGCCGGCGAGGCGGTCCACGTGGCGGCGCGTCGCGAGCTGGCCGAGGAGCTCGGCATCCGCGGCGTGCCGCTGCGTCACGTGCTGGAGTTCGTCCATGCCGAGGGCGGCAATCATATCTTCGGCAGCGTCTTCCTGGTCGACCACGACGGACCGCTGACCCTGCAGGCCGATGAGGTGGCCGACGCCTTCTGGCTGTCGCCCGACGAGGCCCTGGCCCTGGACGGGATCACCCCGGATACCCGCCAGGCGGTGCAGGCCCTGCGGGCCGAGGGCGAGCTGGAGGTCGGCCCATGAACCGGCCGGCCCAGCTCGATGACCTGGATGCGGTGCTCGCCGCCCTCGAGGGCGTGGTGCTCGGCAAGTCCCGGGAGGTGCGCCTGGCCCTCTGCTGCCTTCTGGCCCACGGTCACCTGCTGATCGAGGACCTGCCCGGGCTCGGCAAGACCACGATGGCCCAGGCCCTGGCACGGGTCACCGGGCTAGACATGCAGCGCCTGCAGTTCACCAGCGACCTGCTGCCCGCCGACGTGCTCGGGGTATCGGTCTTCGACCCGCGCGAGGGGAGCTTCCGGTTCCATCCCGGGCCGATCTTCCACGGGCTGGTGCTTGCCGACGAGATCAACCGGGCCACCCCCAAGACCCAGAGCGCGCTGCTCGAGGCCATGGAGGAGGGGCGGGTGAGCGTGGAGGGCGAGACCCGTGCGCTGCCGGATCCCTTCTTCGTCATCGCCACCCAGAACCCCCAGGAGCAGGCCGGCACCTTCGCCCTGCCGGAGTCGCAGCTCGACCGCTTCCTGATGCGTCTCTCGCTGGGCTACCCGGACCCTCGGGCCGAGCGCGAGATCCTGCGTGGCCAGGCCGGCCGGGTGCGGCTCGCCTCGCTGCCGGTGCTGCTCGACGCCGAGCGGCTGCGGGCCTGGCAGGCGCGACTGGATGGCATCCACGTGGCCGATGCGCTGCTCGACTACGTGCAGGCGCTGGCCGCGGCCAGCCGCGAGCACCCCGAGCTGGCCTGGGGGCTGTCCACCCGCGGCGTACTCGCCCTGCTCCAGGCGGCGCGTGGCTGGGCACTGCTCGAGGGACGCGACCACGTGCTGCCCGAGGACATCCAGGCGGTGTGGGTGCCGGTGACGGGCCACCGGCTCAGCAGCGGACCGCGTGAGGAAGGCGAGGTCCTGGCGCGCCACCTGCTGACCCGCGTGCCGGTGATGGGGTGAGCATGGCGGCCGGGGCGACGCCCAGCGCGCGCCGCCGTGAACGGTTGCGTCGCTGGTGGCGGCGTCGCCTGGCCACCCCGCTGGAGGCGCCCCTGCCCCAGCGGCGGCTGTTCCTGATTCCCACCCGCTTCGGCCTGGGTTGGGCGGCCCTGGTGATCGTGCTCCTGCTGTTCGGCATCAACTACCAGAACAACCTGGCCTACGTGCTGGCCTTCTGGCTGTTCAGCATCGGCGTGGTGGCCCTGCTGCGGGGCTGGCTCAATCTGCTGGGCGTCACGCCCGCGCTGCGCCTGCCCCGCGAGGCCTTCGCGGGTGGCGAGGTGCGCCTCGGCGTGGTGCTGCGGGCCCGCCGGCCGCGCACGGCCCTCGACCTCCATTGCGATGGCGCCTGTGGGCGACTGGACATCGTCGATGGCGTCGGCGAGGCCGAGCTGGCCTTGCCGACCCCCCGGCGCGGCCTCGTCGGACTGCCCTGGCTGCGGGTCGAGACCCGCTGGCCGCTGGGCCTCGTCCGGGTGGTGGCCTGGGTGAGCCACGATGCCGAGCTGCTGGTCTGGCCCCGCCCCCTGGAGGAGGACGAGCCGGCCGTTCGGCACGGCGGCGTCGGCCTGGAGGCCGGCGACTTCGCCGGGCTGCGCCGTTTCCACTCCGGTGACAGCCCGGGCCAGGTGGCCTGGAAGCAGTGGAGTCGCACCGGGGTGCTCGCCACCAAGGTGTTCAGCGTGCCGCCCCGCCGTCAGCTGTGGCTCGACTACGATGCCTGTCGCGGCGACCCGGAGCGTCGCCTCTCGGTGCTCTGTGGCCGGGTGCTGGCGCACCATCGCGCCGGGGACCGCTACGGCCTTCGGCTGCCGGGGCTTACCCTGGCCCAGGGGGAGGGCGACAGCCAGCGCCGCCGGGCGCTGGATGCGCTGGCCCGTTTCCCCGCGACGCCCCGGGAGGCCGGGCGATGAGCGAGCGTCGCCCCGCCAGGGTCGCGGCCCCGGCCCTGCTGGCCGATGGTCGGCGCCTGGGCGGTGGCATGCTGCGCCAGCTGTTCATCGGCCAGTGCCTGGTGCTGGCCCTGCACCTGGCCTGGATGCCCGCCTGGCTGGTGGCCCTGGCGCTGGCGGTGGCCGGCTACCGCTACCTGCAGTTGCGCAGTCGCCTGCCCCGGGCCGGGGTGGTGCTGCGGCTGGTCGCCGTCGGTGGCCTGGTGCTGGCGCTGTGGCTGCAGTTCGGCACCCTGGGCAGCATGGACGCCCTGATCGGCCTGCTGCTCGGCGTCTACCTGCTCAAGCTGCTCGAGACCCAGGACCGACGGGATGCCCGGGTCGTGGTGGCGATCGGCCTGGTGGCCACGACCGTGGCCTTCCTGCACGACCAGGGGATCCCCATGGCCGCCGGGGCGCTGCTGGCGCTGGCCTGGCTGCTGCAGTCGCTGGTCTGGCTCGCCGGCGGCAGCCGCCTTCGCCAGACATGGCGGGAGACGGCCTGGCTGCTGGCGCTGTCGGCCCCGCTGATGGCGCTGCTGTTCGTCGCCTTCCCGCGCCTGGGGCCGCTGTGGAGCATGCCGCAGATGGACCGGGCCTCCACCGGTCTGACCGACTCGATCTCCCCCGGCGACATCGCCGAGCTTTCGCGCAGCGCCGAGCGGGCCTTCCGGGCGAGCTTCGAGGGCCCCGAGCCCAGCCCCGGCGAGCGCTACTGGCGGGTCTATACCCTGTCGCACTTCGATGGCATCCGCTGGTCTCGTGCCACGCCCGACCAGCTGGCCGCGACCCTGGAGCGCCCCGTCGAGGCCTTCGTCGGCGCGGGAGCGCGCTCCCCCTGGCAGTCGCCGGAGACCGCCCGCTTCAGCGTCGAGCTGCTGCTGGAGCCGGACAGCCGTCCCTGGCGGCCCTCCCTGGGCACGCCGCTCGCCGCCGAGACTCCCCAGCGCTACCTGGCCGACGGCACCCTGGAGGGGTTGGCCGCGCTGAGCTCGCGCAGCCTGCTGCGGCTCGACAGCAGCGGGGCGCCGCCGGCCTATGCGGACCCGGCCGGATCGAGGTGGCACCGCCTGCTGCCGGTGGAGGCCAACCCGCGCACCCGGGCCCTGGCCCAGCGACTCTGGCGGGAGAGTGGCCGGGACCCGGATGCCTATCTCGACGCGATGATGGCCCGCTTCGGGGAGGCGCCTTATCGCTACACGCTCTCGCCGCCCCGGCTCGTCGGCGAGCATCGCGTCGACGACTTCCTGTTCGACAGCCAGGCCGGCTACTGCAGCCACTACGCCTCGGCGGCCGCCGTGATGGCCCGCATGGCGGGCATCCCGGCGCGGGTGGTGGCCGGCTTCCTGGGCGGCGAGCGGCATCCGGATGGACACTTCACTGTGCGCGACTATGATGCCCATGCCTGGGTGGAGGTCTGGCGAGAGGGTGGCTGGCGGCGCCTGGATCCCACGGCAGTCATCGCCCCGGAGCGCATCGAGCGGGGCGCCCAGGCGGTCGAGGAGGGGGCCGATGCCTTCCTCGCCGATGCCCGCTTCTCTGCGCTGCGCATGCGCGAGGTCGGCTGGGTGAACGGCCTGCGGCTGGGATGGGAGCGGCTGGAATATCGCTGGCAGCGCGGGGTGGTCG
This sequence comes from Halomonas aestuarii, assembly GCF_001886615.1. Taxonomy (NCBI): domain Bacteria; kingdom Pseudomonadati; phylum Pseudomonadota; class Gammaproteobacteria; order Oceanospirillales; family Halomonadaceae; genus Halomonas; species Halomonas aestuarii. Next base: position 1,175,739 of record NZ_CP018139.1, on the reverse strand, counting down.
GCTTCCAGCGCGAGTCCCGACGCGCCCTGATGGCGCGGCTGGCCGACTGGTGGCGCGAGACCTGGGCGCGGCTGGACACCCTCTTGCCGGGGCACAGCGTGCTGACCACCGCGCTTGGCCTGGCGGCCACGCTGGTCCTGGCCGCGGGGCTCGCCCTGTTGGCGCGCCTGGGCCTTCGCCGATGGCAGCTGCAGCATGACGAGCGACGGCTGGTGGGCATCCTGCAGGCCTGGCTGGCCGGCCGTGGCCTGGCGGCCCGGCCCGGGGAGTCGCCGGCCGCCCATCTGCGGCGCATCGCCCCCGAAGCCGGGCCCGCGGGCCGGGCGCTCAACGACTGTGCCCATGACCTCGAACGGCTGGCCTACGCCCCGCTCGAGGCGCCCGAGCGCGCCGCGCGTCGTCGCCGGCTGGCGAGGCGGGTGGCCGAGGTTCGCCGGCGCCTGCCGAGGCCGCGGCGAGGCAGGGGCAGGGCTGGCGCCTGATGGGGCGGCGTGTCATCGTAGGAATACCGAGAGCGAGCCTGATCCATGTCCATCCATGACCATGAATGCCGCACCCAGAGCGGCGAGCCCTTCAACCTTCGCGCCCTGCGTGGCCAGGTGTTGCTGATCGTCAATGTGGCCAGCCAGTGCGGCTTCACGCCTCAGTTGAGGGACCTCGAGCATCTCTACGTTCGCTATCGCGACCGCGGCTTCACCGTGCTGGGCTTCCCCTGCAACCAGTTCGCCCGCCAGTCGCCGGAATCGGCTCTGGATTTCTGCCGCTTCGCGGAGCACGAGCACGGCGTCTCCTTCCCGCTGATGGAGAAGGTCCGGGTCAACGGCGGTGGCGCCCATCCCCTCTTCGTCGAGCTCAAGCGCCAGGCGCCGGGCGTGCTGGGCACCAGCATGATCAAGTGGAACTTCACCAAGTTCCTGGTTGGCCGGGATGGTCGGGTGATCCGCCGGTTTTCCCCTCGCGATGGCGAGGCGGAGCTCCGCGAGGCGCTGGAGAAGGCCCTGGACGAGCCCTGATCGCGGGGCGGCAGCTGCCGTCCCGGGAGGGCGTGGCTCAGGGCGTCTCGCCGCGCGCGACCATCACCCGCCCCATCGGCTCGTTTCAGCCCCATGGCCGAGTCGGGTCATCCCGCGCAGTCAGGGCGTCTCGCCGCGCGCGACCATCACCCGGCCCATCAGCTCGTTCCAGCGGTGGCGGGTCATCATGGTGGTCAGCCCCGAGAACAGCGCCCAGCTCTTGCGCCGCCAGCCCTTGAGCCTCAGGTTGTGGGACACCAGCTGCTGCATCAGGCGATAGTCGTCGAACGCACGCCACTCGCCGGCCACCGACAGCTGATGGCGGGCCATCACCGGGGCGAGCTCCAGGCGGAAGACCCACTCCAGTTCGCGCAGGCTGAGGTCGTGGCGCTGGATCTCGTCGACCATGCGGGCGTAGTCGGTCTCGCGAGGCTCGCGCTCGAGCCACAGCGGCGCCAGCGCGAGCCACAGCTCGCCGCGCTCATCGACCAGGGTCTGCGCATCCATCCATTCTCTCCTGCAGGTTTGCCGCTCGGGCCACGCAGGCATCCTGCACCAGCCGTGCCGGGGCCTCAAGGGCGGACAGCCGGCCTCGGGGCCGCTAGAATGTGCCCCACTGCCGACACGATCCCCGCGGTCGTGTCACTCACTTCGACAGCGGCGGTCGTGGCCAGCCGTCGTGTCCATCAGCCAACAACGAGGTCTGTCGTGATCATCAAGCCCAAGGTCCGCGGTTTCATCTGCACTACTACTCATCCCGTCGGCTGCGAGCAGAACGTGCTCGAGCAGATCGAGGCGACCCGCGCGCGGGGCCTGGACAAGGCCAGCGGCCCGAAGAAGGTGCTGGTGATCGGCGCCTCCAGCGGCTATGGCCTGGCGGCCCGCGTCACCGCGGCCTTCGGCTATGGTGCCGACACCCTGGGCGTGTTCTTCGAGAAGCCCGGCACCGAGAAGAAGCCCGGCACGGCCGGCTGGTACAACAGCGCCGCCTTCGACAGGTTCGCCAAGGCGGAGGGCCTCTACAGCAAGTCGATCAACGGCGACGCCTTCTCCCACGAGGCGCGCGAGAAGGCCATCGAGCTGATCCAGCAGGACCTCGGCCAGGTGGATCTCGTGGTCTACTCGCTGGCCTCGCCGGTGCGCAAGCTGCCCGACAGCGGCGAGCTCAAGCGCTCCAGCCTCAAGCCGATCGGCGAGACCTACCGGGCCACCGCCATCGACACCAACAAGGACACCATCATCGAGGCCGAGGTCGAGCCCGCCACCGAGCAGGAGATAGAGGATACCAAGGCGGTGATGGGCGGCGAGGACTGGGAGCTGTGGATCGATGCCCTGGACCGCGCCGGCGTGCTGGCGCCGGGCGCCCGCAGCGTGGCCTTCAGCTACATCGGCACCGAGATCACCTGGCCGATCTACTGGCACGGCGCCCTGGGCAAGGCCAAGGAGGACCTGGATCGCGCCGCTGGCGAGATCGACAAGCGCCTCGCGGCCAGCGGCGGCGGGGCCAACGTGGCGGTGCTCAAGTCGGTGGTCACCCAGGCGAGTGCCGCTATCCCGGTCATGCCGCTCTACATCGCCATGGTCTATCGGGTGATGAAGGAGAAGGGCCTGCACGAGGGCACCATCGACCAGCTCAACCGGCTCTTCGGCGAGCGGCTGTACCTTGGTGAAGGGCAGGGCAGCGCCGAGACCGACGAGGCCGGCCGCCTGCGCCTGGACGACTGGGAGTTGCGCGACGACGTCCAGCAGGCCTGCCAGGACCTGTGGCCCCAGGTGACCACCGAGAACCTCTTCGAGATCACCGATTACGCCGGCTACAAGCACGAGTTCCTGAAGCTGTTCGGCTTCGAGCGCGACGACGTGGACTACGACGCCGACGTGAATCCGGTGGCCGACTTCGATGTCGTGAACCTGTAGGCCCCTCGTGTGACGTCACTGACGCGGCATGTCGGTGTGGTGGTGCTGCCCGGTTTCTCCCTGCTGGCCGAGGCCTGTGCCACCGAGCCGCTGTTCGTGGCCAATCGGCTGGAAGGGCGCCCCCTTTATCGCCTCACCACCTTCGCCACCGCGTCCGGCCCCGTGACGAGCGCCTCCCAGCAGGCTCTCGTGCCCCAGGCCGGGATCGGCGAGGTGGATGACCCGCTGGACCTGCTGCTGGTGTGCGCCCCGGGACCGCTCTCCGGTCGCGTTCCCGAGGCCCTGGTCGACTGGCTGCGTCGGCTGGCCGGGGGCGGAGTGCTGCTGGGGGGCATCGGCGGGGGGACCGAGGTGCTGGCCCGGGCCGGGGTGCTGGACGGCTACCGGGCAACGCTGCCCTGGCAGCGTTTCGACGCCGTCGCCGACGCCTTCCCCCGGGTCCTGCTGTCGCGCCAGCTGTTCGAGATCGACCGCGACCGGCTGACCTGCGGCGGCGGCACCGCGGCCATGGACATGATGATGACCCTGGTGGGCAGCCAGCACGGCCCCCGGCTGGCCGAGCGCATCTCCGAACACTTCGTGCTGGAGCGCATCCGCATGGGTGACGAGCCCCAGCACGTGCCGCTGCGGGCTCGCCTGGGCCATGCGCCGGAGAGCCTGGCCGAGGCGGTGGCGCTGATGGAGGCCAACATCGAGGAGCCCCTGACCACCCACGAGCTGGCCGAGCACCTGGGCATCTCGCGGCGCCAGCTCGAGCGCCTGTTCAAGAAGTACCTGCAGGCGGTGCCCAGCCGCTACTACCTGGACCTGCGCCTGCAGCGGGCGCGTCGCCTGCTGCGCGAGAGCGACCATCCCGCCGGCGAGATCGCCCTGTTGACGGGCTTCTCCTCGGCGGCCCACTTCTCCACCGCCTACCGCAACCACTTCGGCATCACCCCCCGCGAGGAGCGGATGACCTGACCCCGCCACGCCATGGAGGTGCGATGAGACCCCTGAGACCCCACCTCTTCCTGCTGCTGGTGGTGGCAATCTTTTCCGGCAACATCCTGGTCGGCAAGGCGCTGGAGGACCTGCCGCCCTTCACCATCTCGATGGGCCGGGTGGCCATCGCGCTGGTGGTCATGCTGCCGCTGGGCTGGCACCAGGCGCGCCAGGGCTGGCCGGTGTTCCGTCGCCACTGGCGACCGCTGCTGGGCCTCGCCCTCTCCGGAGTGGCCTTCTTCAATGCGCTGATCTACGCGGCGCTTAAGTTCACCTCGCCGACCAATGTCGCCATCATCGAGAGCCTGATCCCGGTCGCCACCCTGCTGCTCAGCGTGCTGCTGCTGGGCGAGCGCTTCCGTCCCCTGCAGTGGGTCGGCGTGGTGGTCTCCCTGGGCGGGGCCGTGCTGGTGATCACCGCCGGGAAACGGGTTGAGCTGGTGCCCGGCGGGGTCAACCCGGGGGACCTGATCATGGGGCTGGCGGTGCTGGTCTGGGTGGGCTACTCGCTGATGGTCAAGGAGCACATGGCGCGCTTCCCCCGCTACGGCGGGCTGCTGGCGATGCTCGTCATCGCCAACCTGGCCCTGGCGCCCATCGCCCTGCTGGAGGGCGCCTGGCAGGTGCTGCCGCGGCTCTCCTCGGCCGAACTGGCCGGGCTCGGCTATCTCGGGATCTTCCCCTCGGTGGTGGCGCTGCTGCTCTACAACAACGCCCTGGCCGACATCGGCCCGACCCGGGCCGCGATCTACCTCAACCTGCTGCCGGTGTTCACCATGCTCGGGGCCTGGTGGTGGCTCGGCGACACCATCCTCGCGGTGCAGGTCGTCGGCAGCCTGGTGGTGATCGGCGGGGTCTGGTGCACGCTTTCGCCACCGTCTCGGCGGGAGCGCGCCCCCGGCCCCTCGTCCTGATCAGGCGGGCCGGGCCAGCAGGGCGCGAAACAGCGAGCCCATCATCACCGGCGTGTCCTGCTCGATGACAAAGCCGGCCTGTTCCAGCAGCGGCGAGGCCTGGCGGGTGATATCCGTGGCGATGGCCGAGGTGAAGGCGTTGAGGCCGCGACGCGCCAGGCCCGCCGGGCGGTCGTCGGCCTGGAACTTGTCCATCACGCAGAGCTGGCCGTCTTCCTTCAGCACCCGGTGGGCCTCGGCCAGGCCCCTGGCCGGGTCGGGCATCACCGCCAGGATCAGGTGCATCACCACGACGTCGAAGTGATCGTCGGGGTAGAGGAGGCGCTCGGCATCCATGGCCTCCGCCAGGACGTCCCTGCCGAGGCGCTCGGCGCGGCGCTCGAGGCGCCGGACCATGGCCGGCGACAGGTCGGTGGCCTGGAGCTCGACATCCCGGGGCAGCCAGGGCAGGTCGAGCCCGGTGCCGGCCCCGACCAGCAGCACGCGCATGCCCGGGCGCCAGGTCACCTGGTCCAGGGCCCGGCGGCGAGCGTCGCGAAAGGCGCGCTCGGCCACCAGGTCGTAGACCGGCGCGTAGAGCCCGTAGCGGATGCGGTTCCAGGCCGTGGTGTTGAACATGAGAGGCTCCCGGTGGACGCGTCCCTTCAGCCTACCCCATCCCGGCTCGGCCGTGGGGGCGCCATGGCCCCGGCTGCCTTTTACACAACTCGCCGTCCCATTGCTGAAAGCTTCCCTATCCGGCCCTCCCTATACTCGAGTGACTGAAGATCCGTCATTCCGAGAATGGAGAGCCACATGAGCCAGACCCCGACCCGCGCCGACTTCGACCAGTACATGGTGCCCAACTATGCCCCCCAGAAGGCGATTCCGGTGCGTGGAGAGGGGAGTCGCTTGTGGGATCAGTCGGGCAAGGAGTACATCGACTTCGCCGGCGGCATCGCCGTCAACGCCCTCGGCCACTGCCACCCGGTGCTGGTCGATGCCCTCAAGGATCAGGCCGACAAGCTCTGGCACCTGGCCAACGTCTACACCAACGAGCCGGCCCTGAAGCTCGCCCGGGCGCTGGTTGAGCGCACCTTCGCCGACAAGGTGTTCCTCTGCTCCTCCGGCGGCGAGGCCAACGAGGCGGCGCTCAAGCTGGCGCGTCGCTGGGCCTACAACGAGCACGGCGAGCACAAGGACAAGATCATCTCCTTCCGCCAGTCGTTCCACGGCCGCACCTTCTTCACCGTCAGCGTCGGCGGCCAGCCCAAGTACTCCCAGGGCTTCGGGCCTGTGCCGGGCGGCATCCTGCATGCCGAGTTCAACGACCTCGAGGCCGTGCGGGAGCTGATGGGCGACGATACCTGCGCGGTGATGGTCGAGCCGATGCAGGGCGAGGGCGGCATCGTGCCAGCCACCCAGGAGTTCCTCGAGGGCCTGCGGGCGCTGTGCGACGAGCACCAGGCCCTGTTGATCTTCGACGAGGTGCAGACCGGCGTCGGCCGCAGCGGCTCACTCTACGCCTACATGGAATACGGCGTGACCCCGGACATCCTGAGCAGCGCCAAGTCGCTGGGCGGCGGCTTCCCGGTCGGCGCCATGCTGACCACCGACGCCATCGCCCCGGCGATGGGCATCGGCACCCACGGCTCCACCTACGGCGGCAACGCCCTGGCCTCTGCCGTGGCGTTGGCCGCCGTCGAGTACATCGACACCCCCGAGGTGCTCCAGGGCGTGAAGCGTCGCCATGACCTCTTCCGCGAGCACCTCGAGGCGATCAACCGCAAGTACGGCGTGTTCCAGGAGATCCGCGGCATGGGCATGCTGATGGGCGCCCAGATGTCCCCCGAGTATGAGGGCCGCGCCAAGGAGATCCTGCCGCTGGCCATCGACGAGGGCCTGATGGCGCTGATCGCCGGGCCCAACGTGCTGCGCATGGCCCCCTCGCTGGTGATCCCCGAGGAGGACATCCGCGAGGGCATGGCGCGCCTCGAGCGGGCGGTGGCGCGGATGGTGGCGGGGCAGTGAGCCCCGGCCTGTCCATGCGCGACGACTCATCCCCTTCCGGAGACCCTGCCATGCTGGTCATACGTCCCGTCCGCTCGGCGGACCTGCCGTCCCTGGAGCGGCTGGCCGGCAGCGCCACGCCGCGCCTGACCAACCTGCCGGCCCACCGCGACCGCCTGGAGGAGCGCATCGCCCGTTCCCAGCGCGCCTTCGCCGGTGAGGTCGAGGCGCCCGGCGACGAGCACTACATCTTCGTGCTCGAGGACCTGGAGCGCGGCGAGGTGGCCGGCACCGCCACCATCCGCGCCCAGGCCGGCGCCCGCGAGGCCTACTACACCTATCGCCAGGAGACGCTGATCCACGCCTCCCAGCAGCTCGACGTGCGTCGCGAGGTGCCGACCCTGGCGCTCTCCCATGAGGTCTCCGAGGCGACCCTGCTGTGTGCGCTGTCGCTGGATGCCCGCTACAAGGGCACCAGCGCGGAGAGCTTGCTGCGCCGGGCGCGGCTGATGTTCATCAGCCAGTATCCGGAGCGCTTCGCCGAGATCCTCGCCATGGCCTTCCCCGGCTACCTGGACGAGCAGGGCGAATCGCCGTTCTGGAACAGCGTGGGTCGCCACTTCTTCGTGCGCGACTACCAGGAGATCAACTACTTCGCTGGGGTGCGCTCGAAGAGCTTCGTCGCCGAGGTGATGCCGCAGTTCCCGCTCTACCTGGCGCTGCTCACGCCCCAGGCCCGCGCCGCCATCGGCCGAGAGCATCCCGACCACGAGTCGGCGATGAGCGAGATGCTGGGCGAGGGTTTCCTGCGCTCGCGCCACGTCGACATCTTCGATGCCGGTCCGGTGATCAAGGGCGAGCGCGAGCGCCTGGCGAGCTTCCGACGCGCCGCCTGGCACCCGGTGCGCATCCGCCCGGCCCATGCCCTGCCCGATGCCGAGCCGGCCATGGTCGCCAACCAGCGGCTGGCGGACTTCCGCTGCGTGGTGGCGCGCTATGCCCTGTCGCCCACCGGCCAGCTGATGCTCTCCCCCGAGCATGCCGAACTGCTCGGGGTGGAGGAGGGGCGCGCCGTGCTGGCCGCGCCCCTGGCGCTGCCGGGACTGGGGGACGAGCACGAACCGGGGTATGACGAGGGAGAGCTGTGATGCGCATGAGACCGATCGTCGAGACCGACATCGACGAACTGCAGGCCCTGGCCCGAGAGACCGGCGTGGGCTTCACCTCGCTGCCCGACAACCGCGACTTCCTGGCCGCCCGGATCGCCTCGACTGTGAGCGCCTTCGAGGAGCGCACGCCGGTGGACCAGCGCCTCTACTTCTTCGTGCTGGAAGACGAGGAGACCGGCCGGCTGGCCGGGTGCTGCGCCATCGAGGGCCAGGTGGGGCGTGAGACGCCCTTCTACCACTATCGCCTGGGCACCCTGGCGCACTCCTCGGTTCAGCTCGACCTGCACCGCACCATCGACACCCTGTTCCTGAGCTCCGACCACACCGGCGACGCCGAGGTGGCCTCGCTGTTCCTGAGGCCCGAGTACCGCGGCGGCGACCGTCGACACCAGCGCAACGGCGCGCTGCTGTCGATGATGCGCTGGCTGTTCATGGCGGAGTTCCGTGACCGATTCCCCGACAAGGTGCTGGCCGAGATGCGCGGCGTCTTCGACGAGCGCGGACGGAGCCCCTTCTGGGAGTGCCTGGGCAGCCACTTCTTCCCGCTCGCCTTCGACGAGGCGGACAAGCTCACCGGGCTCGGCCAGAAGAGCTTCATCGGCGAGCTGATGCCCAAGTTCCCGATCTACACCCCCTTCCTCTCCGACGAGGCGCGGGCGTGCATCGGCCAGGTCCACGAACACACCCGCCCGGCGCTGGCCATGCTCAAGAAGCAGGGGCTGCGCTGGGAGGGCTACATCGACATCTTCGACGGCGGGCCCACCGTCGAGGCCTATATCGACGACGTGCGCGGCGTGAGGCTGTCGCGGCGCTGCCGGGTGGAGGTGAAAGCGGGGTCGCTCGAGCAGTCGCCCCGCCCGCGCTGGCTGGCGGCCACCACCGGGATGGCCGGCTTCCGTGCTGCCTGGCTGGGCCGAGGCCCCGACGAGGAGGGCGTGGTGACCCTCGACGAGGCCGAGGCGCGTCGGCTGGAGGTTGCCGCCGGCGACACCCTGCGCATACTGGATACCGAGGAGGAGGCGTGATGAAGGCAAGACAGCAGCTGCTGATCGGTGGCACCTGGCACGAGGGCGAAGGCGAGGCCTTCGGCAAGCACGATCCGGTGTCCGACGAGCGCCTCTGGGAAGGCCGGGCGGCCGACGAGGCCCAGGTGGGCGCCGCCGTGGTGGGGGCCCGGGAGGCCTTCCCGGCCTGGGCCCGCACGCCCTTCGCCGAGCGTCAGGCCCTGGTGGAGCGCTTCCGCGAGGTGCTGGAGCAGCACCGCGAGGACCTGGCCCTGGCCATCGCCCACGAGACCGGCAAGCCCCTCTGGGAGGCGCGCACCGAGGTCGGCGCGATGATCGGCAAGGTGGCCATCTCCATCCGTGCCTACCAGGAGCGCACCGGCGAGCGCAGCCGCGACGTGGGTGACACCACCGCCGTGCTGCGCCACCGGCCCCACGGCGTGATGGCGGTGTTCGGCCCCTACAACTTCCCCGGCCACCTGCCCAACGGCCACATGGTGCCGGCGCTGCTGGCCGGCAACACCGTGGTGTTCAAGCCCAGCGAGCAGACCCCGCTGACCGCCGACCTCACCCTGCAGTGCTGGCAGGAGGCGGGGCTGCCCGACGGGGTGATCAACCTCGTCCAGGGGGCCGCCGCGACGGGCCAGGCGCTGTCCGCCGATCCCGGCATCGACGGCCTGCTGTTCACCGGCAGCGCCCGGGTGGGCGGCATCCTGCATCGCCAGTTCGCCGACCAGTTCGACAAGATCCTGGCCCTGGAACTCGGCGGCAACAACCCGCTGGTGGTCAAGGACGTGCCCGACCAGGAGGCCGCCGTGCTGACCATCCTGCAGTCGGCCTTCCTCTCCGGTGGCCAGCGCTGCACCTGCGCCCGGCGGCTGATCGTGCCCGAGGGCCAGGTGGGCGACCACCTGCTGGACGCCCTGTCCGATGCCATCTCGCGGCTGCGGGTGGCCGGCCAGTTCAGCGATCCCGCCCCTTTCTACGCCGGACTGGCCAACGTGGCGGCGGCCGATGGCCTGCTGAAGGCCCAGGACGACCTGGAGGCGCGGGGCGGCACGGTGCTGGCGCGCATGGAGCGCCTGGAGGCCGGCACCAGCCTGCTCAGCCCCGCCCTGATCGACGTCACCGGCCTGGAGGTCCCCGACGAGGAGCACTTCGGCCCGCTGCTCAAGGTCTACCGCTATGGCAGCTGGGACGAGGCCCTGCGCCTGGCCAACGACACCCGCTATGGCCTCTCGGCCGGGCTGATCGGCGGCGAGCGCAGCGACTGGGACGACTTCCTGCTGCGGATCCGCGCCGGCATCGTCAACTGGAACCGCCAGACCACCGGCGCCTCCGGCGACGCGCCCTTCGGCGGCGTGGGCGAGAGCGGCAACCACCGGCCAAGCGCCTATTACGCGGCCGACTACTGTGCCTATCCCGTCGCTTCCATGGAGAGCGAGGCGCTGAGCCTGCCCGAGAAGCTGCCGCCGGGAGTGGTGTTATGAGCGACGCTATGAGCCAGGTACCGAACCCGACGGTACGCGAGGTCAATTTCGATGGCCTGGTGGGTCCGACCCACAACTACTCCGGGCTGGCGATGGGCAACGTGGCCTCGATGAGCCACGGCGGCCTGGTCTCCAACCCTCGGGAAGGCGCCCTGCAGGGACTCGCCAAGATGAAGTCGCTGATGGACGCCGGCTACGCCCAGGGCGTGCTGCCGCCCCAGCAGCGCCCGGACCTCGGTGCCCTGCGCGCGCTGGGTTTCACCGGCAGCGACGGCGAGGTGCTCGCCCGCGCCGCCAGTGAGGCCCCGCAGATCCTGCGCGCGGTGTGTTCGGCCTCCAGCATGTGGACCGCCAATGCCGGCACCGTGACCCCGAGCGTCGATGCGCCGGACGGCCGGGTGCACTTCACCCCGGCCAACCTGCAGTCAAGCTTCCACCGCTACCTGGAACCGCGGACCACCGGCCGGGTGCTGGCGTCGATCTTCGCCGACGATGGCCACTTCGCCCATCATCCGGTGCTGCCGGCGACGCCCGCCTTCTCCGACGAGGGCGCGGCCAACCACACCCGGCTCTCTGCCTCTCACGGTGAGGTCGGTGTGCACCTGTTCGTCTACGGCCGCCAGGCCTTCGGCGGCGATGGCGTCGAACCGACGCGCTACCCGGCCCGCCAGACCCTGGAGGCGAGCCAGGCCGTGGCCCGCCAGCATGGCCTGACGGAGGCGCAGACGGTATTCGCCCAGCAGCACCCCGGCGCCATCGACGCCGGCGTGTTCCACAACGACGTGATCGCGGTGGGCAACGGCCCGGTGCTGCTCTACCACGCCAAGGCCTTCCGCGACGAGGCGGGCACCCTGGACGCGCTTCGCGCCAGGATGGCCACGCCGCTGATCCCGGTGCGGGTGCCGGAAGAGGCGGTGAGCCTCGAGGACGCCGTGGGGTCGTACCTGTTCAACTCGCAGCTGCTCTCCAACCCGGATGGCTCGATGACCCTGGTGGTGCCCGGCGAGTGCCAGGAGAACGAGGCGGTGTGGCGCACCATCCAGGACCTGCTGATCGCCGGCCCGAACCCGATCAACGAGGTGCTGGTCAAGGACGTCAAGCAGAGCATGCGCAACGGCGGCGGTCCCGCCTGCCTGCGCTTGCGGGTGGCGCTGTCCGATGCCGAGCGTGCCGCCGTTTCCGGCCGGGTACTGCTCGATGACGGCCTCTACGGCGATCTCACCGCCTGGGTCGAGCGCCACTACCGCGACCGCCTGGCGCCCGAGGACCTGGCCGACCCCGAGCTCGCCGCCGAGACCCTCACCGCCCTGGACGAGCTGACGCGGATTCTCTCCCTCGGCGCCGTCTATCCCTTCCAGCTGGGCTGAGCCCGCTGTTGGGAGGCGTCACGGGGCAAGGCCACGACATCTCCTGTAGGATGCGCCCCATCACGTGGAGGCGCATCCCGGACGGGGGAGAAGGCATGGCGAGGGTGTCGGACGGCACGAGTGAGGCGATGTCGCCGCGGGCGGCCTATCGGCGAGCGCTGGACCAGGCCGGCTTTGCCAACGACGAGGCCCAGTGGCAGGCGATCGAGCGCCTGGAGGCCTGCTTCCACTCGTTGCGCGAGGCCCCGGGCGCTGCCCGTCCGCCGGCCCCCGGGGTCTACCTCTGGGGTCCGGTCGGGCGAGGCAAGACCTGGCTGATGGACCTCTTCCATCGACACCTCGACGTGCCCTCGCGGCGCCTCCACTTCCACCACTTCATGCGCTGGGTGCACCGCCGCCAGTTCCAGCTGGCCGGCACCGCCGACCCGCTGACGGCGCTGGCCCGGGAGCTGGCCGACGAGGTCCGCGTGCTGTGCCTCGACGAGCTGTTCGTCAGCGACATCGCCGATGCGATGATCCTCGGTCGACTGCTCCGTGCGATGTTCGACCACGGCCTGGTGCTGGTCTGCACCTCGAACCAGGCGCCGAACCAGCTCTATGCCGAGGGCTTCAACCGCGAGCGCTTCCTTCCCGCCATCGCGGCCATCGAGCGGCACATGGGGGTGGTCGAGCTCGACGGCGGCCAGGACCACCGCCTGCATCCCGGTCGGGCCCACCCGCGCTACTGGGTCTCGCGTCCCGGCCATCCGAGCGCCCTGAATGAGGTCTTCACGCGGCTGCGCCAGGGCCGGCCCGAGGACCACGCCCCCATCGCGCTGGGACATCGCTCGATCCCCGTGGTGGCGCGCAGCGAAGGGGTGCTCTGGTGCCGCTATGCCGAGCTCTGCGAGCAGCCACTGGCGGCGCTGGACTTCATCGCCCTCTGCGACCGCTTCGACCATGTCCTGCTGAGCGAAGTGCCTCGCCTGAGCCGTCGCGAGGCGTCGGCCCCCATCGCCCGGGGTACCGAGGACGGGGTGGCGCGGGTCGACGCCGGCGAGCGTGACTTCCCCGAACTGTCCCGCCATGACGACGGCGTGCGGCGCTTCATCGCCCTGGTCGACGAGTGCTATGACCGGCGCATCCCGCTCTACCTGGAGGCGGAGGTGGCGATGGGCGACCTCTATCCCCACGGCTACCTCGCCTTCCCGTTCCGGCGGGTCCTCAGTCGGCTGCAGGAGATGCAGCTGGCGCGCTTCGGTCGTGACCTCGATGGGGAGAGCCCGGGTGGCTGATCACCACGAGATCGTGCGGTTGGGCGCCGACTCGCCGCATCTGGCGCGGGTCGCGGCCTGGCAGCATGCCGAGTGGGCGCACCTGAGCCCCGGCGAGACACTGGCCTCCCGACGTGCCGCCCTGCGCGGGGAGTGCGGGCCGGCAGGCATCCCCTCGGTGTTCCTGGCCCTCGCGCTGGGCAGGCCCGTCGGCACCGCCAGCCTGGTGGCCCATGACCTCGATCCCCGGCCGGCCCTGTCGCCCTGGCTGGCGTCGGTCTATGTTCTTCCTGAATGGCGAGGTCAGGGCATCGCCTCGGGGCTCGTTCGTCGAGTCGAGGCGGAGGCCGCCGGGAACCGCATCGGGCGGCTGTATCTCTTCACGCCGGACCAGCAGGCGCTCTATCGCCGCCTCGGCTGGCAGGACCACGAGACCCTGGTCCATCACGGCGAGACGGTGACCCTCATGATCCGGCGCCTGCCCCTGCAAGGGAGCTGAATCTGGCACGGTCGGCATCCTGGCACCAGTGAGGCGAAAGGGCCGCGTGATGCGCTATGCTGCCGGGCGGCAGACAAGGGAGTGACGATGTGACAGGGCTGGTCTACTGGCTGGACATGGCAGGGGTGATCGTCTTCGCCCTCTCGGGGGTGGTGCTGGCCTGCCGCTCGAGGATGGACCCCTTCGGCATGCTGGTGCTGGCGGCGGTGACCGGGATCGGCGGCGGCACCCTGCGAGACCTGGTGCTGGGCGTGCGTCCGGTATTCTGGGTGACGGATCCGACCTATCTCTGGGTGATCCTGGTCACCGTGGGGCTGTCGATCCTCGGCTTCCACTATATCCACCGCCTCTCGCGCGGCTTCCTGCCGGTGGCCGATGCTTTCGGCCTGGCGCTGTTCACGGTGATCGGGGCCCACAAGGCCCTGATGCTGGAGGCGCCCGGGGTGGTGGCGGTCCTCATGGGGATGCTCACCGGGGTGGCCGGCGGGATGGTCCGAGACGTGCTGGCGCGTCGGGTACCCATGGTGCTCCGGCGCGAGGTGTATGCCACCGCCTCCATCGCCGGCGGCATGGCCTTCGTCGGCCTCGAGGCCCTCTCCGCGCCGCTGGGGATATCCATCGCCACGGGGCTGGGGGTCACCCTGGGGCTGCGGCTCTCGGCCATCTACTGGCAGCTGACCCTGCCGGTATTCGCCTGGGTGGTGGTCCAGCCCCCGCAGGCGCCCGAGGCCCCTGACCAGGTCAGGAAGGGCGAGGGCAGCCAGGCCGAGGCAGCGGCGATGCCCCCGAAGCGAACCAAGGCGCGGGTGAGGATGATCACGCCCGGCCGCGCCCGTCGGGGAGGCAGGCCAAAATGAGCATGGCCATGCCGGGAATGCGTGCCAGCCGGCGGTCACTCCGGTCGTCCACGAGGCTCATGGTCTGGCTGCTTGCGGCGCTGCTGGCGCTTGGCGGATGCGCCCTGCCGACGCGCGACCAGGCGCTCGGCTACCGCGACGTGGCCCGGTCGATCCAGGAGCGTTACGAGGAGGCCCTGCCCGACCTGCCCCTGAGCAAGCAGCGACACTATGCGCAGCGGCTCTATCGGCTGACCGGCGAGGAACGTTACCTGCCCCTCAACCGCGCCTATGGACGGCAGCTGGTGAGTGATCTGCGCGAGGAGATCGATGCCCTGGCCGACCCCGACCATGCCGCGCGACGGGCCCGGGAGCAGGTGGCGGCCTATCCGGAAGGCAGCGCGAAGCAGCGTCGCCGCAAGCGGATGCTGGGCGAGTGGGGCGAGATCGCCTATGCGAAGGGCCTGGCCTTCGACCTGACCCAGGCGAAATATCACGGCTTGCTGAACGAGGCTGACCTGCCCGGCTATCACCGGGCGCTGGACTACCTGGCAGGCGTCGATTTCCGCACCTTCGTGCTCGATCCCGAGGTGATGGCGGTCTACGCCGCCCAGGTCGCCAACCTGGTGTATTACCTCGAGGACCTGGGGGTCGCCGATCTGAGGGAGGAGGCCACGGCAGCCTTCCGTCGACAGTATCCCCCGGCGCGTGATCCGCGGCTCTCCACGGCCGAGTATCGCAACAAGATCTACGGCATGACCCACTTCGTGATTGCCGCCAGCGACTATTACCAGAAGCCCGTGGAGGCCGAGAACTTCCGCTGGGTGCTGGACCAGTTCGCCGCCGGGCTGGAGCGCATCCTGGTCGACACCAAGGAGGACATCTACACGGAGGTGGGGATCAGTTTCCTGCTGGCCGGGGAGGAGGAGCATCCGGCCGTGAGGCGTCTGCGCGATGCGCTGCTCGAGGCCTACGATCCGGTGGCGCGGATGGTGCCCTCTGAGCAGGGAGGCACGAACCTGGCCAGGGGAGAGCACCGTAACGTGCTGGCCATCATGCTGCTGGACTGGCCGGACAGGCTATACCCGGGGCCGAAGCTTTCCCGGCTTCAGGGGCAGGAAACCCTGGCCTCCCGCATCGGCATGTCTTCGAGCTGGATGGCCAGCTCCCTGCGGATATGCAGGTAGAGCGGCATCAAGTCTTCATGCATTTCCTTCTCGGCTTTCGTGTGGTCGATATAAAATGCACTTCGGGTGCCATGCATCTCAATGCTTTCTCCCACTCGCGTGAAGTTGAACCCCGACATGGAGAGAAGCCTTGGAAGCCTGGACTCCATCATGGCGAAAACATGACGTTTTTTCGTTAGACCCACCAAGGCATATGTGGCAAGAAACAGAGCCACGATGATCAGGGGGAATGTCTTTTTTTCTTCAGCTGTAAACTGGTATGAGGGATTCTCGGAATCCAGTATTTCGTGCTTGATGGGCTTGTGTCGGAATGGTCTGGCGATCGCAAACCGAGATATTTCACAGATGCTTTCGTAGGGAAGCTTGGCAGGGTGAAGGAGTTCATGCGTTAAACTCCCTTCGCCGTAATCCTGAAGTGGCAGTCGATGGTTTCTCCCCTCGCTCCTGGGGGCCGGCAACACAAGTCTGAGGCACCCTGCGGCGATTCCGGATTTTTTATGCTCGATCAGGCAGTGAATTGAATGAGAGTCATGAGAATCAACCTCTTCTCCTTTCGAAGAAATTCCGGGGGGGTGGTAGCCTATCTCCTGGCAGTAGACCTCGTGCCTAAGCTTGAATATCCGGTGTTTTTCGGCATCGCTTCGAGCAACTTCGAAAGAAAAGTCCTTGATAAAAGCATCGAAGAGATCGGCAGCTGATGTCCTTTTCTGAGGCTTCTCCGAGGGTGTATCCATATGTGGCTTTCCTTTATCAAGCTGTGACTCAACACGAAGCAGTGCATTGGTCGGGGGTATGGACATCGGAATATACATTAGTCGATTTTGATTGTTTCGTGGATCGGAATGGGGCGTCCGAGATGAAACCCTTGGCCATAGGTGATGCCATAGGACTTCAGTATCGGCAGCAGGGCTTCCTGATCGACAAACTCGGCAATTGCCTGCTTCCCGAAGCCGGCAGCGATATCGGCAATGGCCTGGACGATGACGCGGCTCTCGGGACTGATCGGCAGGCTGCGGATGAAGGAGCCATCGATCTTGATGTAGTCCACCGGCAGTTGTCCCAGGTAGTGGAAGCTGCTGAAGCCCACGCCGAAGTCGTCCAGGGCCGTGCGGCAGCCCAGGTCGCGTAGTGCCTGCAGCACGCCGCGGGCGGTCGAGAAGTCGGTGACGGCGGCCGTCTCGGTGACCTCGAGGATCAGGTAGTGCGGATCGGCACCGCTGTCGGCCAGTTCGTCGGCCAGGTACTGCTTCAGCCCCTCGTCATGGAGGGACTGGCCGGACAGGTTGACCGCCAGGCTTATACCCCTGTCCTGCAATTGATGGAGGATCCGCAGGCTGTGGCGCAGCACCCAGCGATCGACCTGCACGATCTGGCCGCTGCGCTCCGCGATCGGGATGAAATAGGAGGGAGACACCAGGCTGCCGTCGGTATCGCGCATGCGCAACAGTATTTCATAGTGCTTCACGTCGCGATCCTCGAGCCTCATGATCGGCTGGACCATCAGCTCGAAGCTGTCCTCTTCCAGGGCGCTGCGCACGCGCTCGACCCAGTATACCCGCTCCTGCAACTCGCTCTTGGCGTTCTCGGTGGTAGACAGCAGATGCCAGTGCTGGCTGCCGCTTTCCTTGGCCTTGTACATCGCCATGTCGGCGCTGGCCATGAGATCAGCGGGCGTCAAGCCGTGTGTGGGAAACAGGGCAATGCCGATGCTCGCGGTGACCCGGTGCCGCCGGCCAGCCGCCGTGAAACCGAGGTTGTCGAGCAACTGGTCGATATGCTGAGCCACCTGTACCGCCTGGTCCTCGTCCGCGTTCTCCAGCAACAACGAGAACTCGTCGCCCCCCAGGCGCGCGATGACGCCGCGATGGCCCAGGTTCAGCAGGAGTGTCTCGGCCACCTTCTGCAGCAGGCGGTCGCCGATATGGTGGCCGCTGAGCTCGTTGACCTCCTTGAACTGGTCCAGGTCCAGCAGCAGCACGGCGCCGCGTGACTCTCGCCCCAGGGACTTCTGCAGGGCATCCTGGAAGAAACGTCGGTTGTAGAGCTCGGTCAGGGGGTCGCGTTCGGCCAGCCAGGTCAGGCGTGCCTCCGCGGCCTTGCGTTCGGTGATGTCGAGCCCCACCGAGATCCGCGACATGCTGCCATCGCTGCCGGGCGGCAGCGGGGCATGGTACCAGGCGATGGTATGGAGACGCTGGTCCGGCGTCTCGAGGGTCCGCTCCTCCTGATGGGCCTTGTCGAAGGCGCCGACCAGAGAAGGGCTGCCCGCCTTGAACACGTCCACGAAGTGGCGACCCAGCAGGGAGGAGTCGTCCAGGTCCAGCATCGCGCGGGTGTAGTCGTTGACCAGGCTGATGCGTCCACGGCTGTCCTGGGCGATGATGAAGACCCGGGCGGTATCCAGCAGGCTGTTGACGAAGTCCCTTTCCTGGGCAAGTTCCTCGATTCGTGCCGCCAGCTGGTCACCGCGTGCCTGGACCTCTTCCTCCAGCCGCTCGAGTTGGTGAGAGAGTTCCAGCGTCGTGCCTTCCAGGACGTCGATCTCGTCGGACAGTCGACGGCGGACGGCGGGGATCGCGGCTCGGATATCCTCGAATCCCCCATTGGCCAGCGTCGGCAGCAAGCCGGCGATCCGCCGTAGACGTGCCATGGGGCGCAGCAGGATCAGCAGCAGCATCAGCTCCGCGGCGATCCAGCCTGCCAGGCCCACCCCCAGCAGGGTTCGCGTGTCCTCGTTGATGGCCCTTATCTGGGCCGTGATATCCGAGATCAGCAGGAAGTAGCCGGTGCTTCGACGGTCGGCATCCTCGTCCATGCGGACGGCACTCAGCTCGATGTGCTGGCCTTGTTCATGCAACTGCAAAGGGGCTTGCAGCAGGGAGCTGATCGGCCCAAGCCCGGCGGCTCGTTGCAGCAACGGCAGGCTCTCCTCCTGGCGCGTCAGGGCCAGGAGATAACCGTTCCAGGCGTCCAGCTGGCGTTCGTCGGGGAGATTGCCGTTATGGCGAGAGCCCGTCACCAGCAGTGCCACTTCGGCATTGGAGACCTCCCTGGCCTGTCGGGTCACGTCGGCCAGCGAGCGGGAGAGCACGACCAGGCCGACGCTCTCGCCATTCATCAGCACCGGAACGGCCGCATACTGCTGGCAGTCCATCGTGCAGCGCAGTGTCGTGATGGGGACCTCGGTGTCCATGACCCGTTGTACCCAGGCCTGGATCGGCAGCCTGGTCTCATGCTGGCCGGAACCCCAGCGGCCCATCGTCCGTCCATGGATATCCACCACCAGTATCTCGTCGATGCCGGCCTCGAGCTGCAGGGTCGGCCATTGGGAGGCCAGCGCCGCCTCGATCTCCGGCTCATTGCCCGATGCGAGGGGCGGCCCCAGGCGTGGCGAGGCCGCTGCCAGTCCCGCCAGCTGTCGGAGGTTCTCCGCCGAGCGCTCAAGGGCCAGGCGTATCTCGCGCTGCTGGCGCTGATGGTGTTCGCTACGGCTCTCCTGGAACTGGCGGGTCAGGTTATTGTGGCCCAGCCAGGTGAACAGCACCACGAGCCCGACCAGCAGCAGGCTGCTCAGGGCAATGACTCGCCAGGTGAGGCTGAGTCTATGACGCGACCGTAGTGACGGAGGGAGTGTCATCTCGGGGGAGTCCAGGCCAGGGCATCGAGTCGTCAGAAGCGCAACGAGAGCTGGAACAGGAACATGTTCCAGCGGCGCCTGGTCTCGGACGGGTCCGGATTATCCTCGACGGGGAGCCATCCTGTGCCATCGACATGGTGATATTCTCCGGCCAGCATTACCCTTGGATGCGGTGTCCATTGCAGCCCTAAGGTGATGTCGTCGGCGAACTGTGAATAAGAGGGCACCATGCCATTGGTAAATTCTTCAATCTGTTTTCCTGACCTGTCATCCCTGTTGCTGGTCAGGCTGTCGTAACGAATCAGCCATTGCCAATCATCCAGGAAGCGTCGGGTGTATTGCAGATACCAGCTTTCCCCGGTGATATCGTTGACCCAGGGGTTGTCTATACCCCCCAGTTCTGTGGGCCTTAGAGCGAACTCACCGGTAAGGCTCCATAGTTCCTCGTTGTACTGAAGTGAAAGTATGACGGGACGAAAACGGAAGGTTATGTCGGATTGCAGAGGCGTATTCGAGTCGAACTTCGCCTTTGCCTGTGCGGCACTCAGAGCTGCAACAATACGACCGCCATCATGCTCATAGCGAACCTGGCCGATGGCTGATTGTTTTGGATCAAGGGACCCAGGAACATTATCCAGGCGGAGGGTGCGCCTGAGGTCATCACCTGCCTGCGCTTGTCCAAAACCAACCTGCGTTCTTATCACTCCGTTCGACAGCCTTTCCTCGTGATAGAGGCTGACGCCGTCGCCTGCCAAGCCCAGTGATCGGGTACGGTCGAAGTAGATGGACTGGGGCAGCAGGATGCTGGGGCGCGTGAAGGCCACATCACGGGTCTGGTTGTAGAAGCCAAACGGGTTCTTGAAGCGGCCGACCTGAATCCCGAAGGTGCGCTTCTGGTTTGACAGCATCTGGTAATCGATGAGCCCGTAGTCCAGCTTCGGGCTGGCATCACTCCCGTCCCCGCCTGCACGGCGGCTCAGCACCTGGGCGGCCAGCAGCACATCCTCGTGGGGCCGCAGCGAGGCGTTGGCGCCGATCTCGGTGAACTTGTAACTTCCCCCTCCCTCGCTGCTGGGGCCGAAGAAGTTGTTCTCATCGGTGATGACCAGCGCCTGGCTCATGAAGCCATGCACCTGGAGGGTATCCATTACGCCCTCGTCGCTGCGGGCCTGAGCGGACATGCCCAAGGCCACGGCGGCGGCCATGGCAGCAATGGAGCTAGGATCAGTCCATCGAAATGACTTGGACGCTATCATCCAGGTACTCCCTTTCAAGATATCCCAAGGCACCGGGAGTATTGGCGACGCGGTTGCGCATCTCCTCCTGGTCGCGAACCCGGTTGGGGGCCTGCCCGGTTCCCGAGAACACCATGCGATCCCACGCCAGCTGCAGCTGATGCGGGTAGACGGACAGCTGTTCCTTGGCGAAGCGCGCATGCACGGGGTGGTTGTTGTCGAGCACGAACACCCGCACGGCCTGACCATCTGGCCAGGTGCGTTGCCGCATGGCGAAGATGGCGCGGGTGGTGTCGCGCGTCAGTCGTCTGGTCGTGACGTCCGGGTTCGCCACCAGCAGGACCGCATCCTCCTGGGCACGGGCCGGTGTCCCGGACAGCGACAGGCCGGTCAGCAGCACCAGGGTCGCCAGTGCCAGGGCGGTCAGGCGCGCCACGGGGCGTGCCTCCGGGGCTGGCGGGCATCGGCAGTGGTGGTCACCACCGCGATGCGGTGGGTCAGAACGTACGATCGCATCGGCGGGTGTGTTCCCGTTGTCTGATGAACGCCAGGTTCATGCACCATGCAGGCAAGGCCCGCACTTGATGTGTGTATGAGTTGATGACGCCTTCTCCCTGCTGCCCAGCCGGGCTTTATCATTATCGTGCCGGATGCATGGCCTAGTAAGGTCACCCGATAGGCATCAGGATCACCACCGTGCCACGCCGACACTTACCATTCTTATACGCTACATCAATTTAAGGAAATTTACAGGCGAGAGTATCAACGCGAGGTGAAATTCCCGGCGGCAAGGGAGCCGCCGGGAGGGAGGGATGGCGCTCAGAAGACGTGGAAGCTCTCAGCATTGAGCCACATGTGGGCTGCCACGCTGGCGATGTAGCCCAGCGCGATCACCGGGCTCCAGCGCAGGTGGCCCATGAAGGTGTAGCTGCCGCGGGCCTGGCCCATCAGGGCGACGCCGGCCGCCGAGCCGATGGAGAGCAGGCTGCCGCCGACGCCAGCCGTCAGGGTGATCAGCAGCCAGTGACCATGGGACATTTCGGGTTCCATGGTCAGCACGGCGAACATCACCGGGATGTTGTCGACGACGGCCGAGATCACCCCGAGGGTGATGTTGGCGCCGGTGGCGTTCCAGCCGGTGTAAAGCGCCTCGGAGAGCAGGCCGAGGTAACCCATGAAGCCCAGGCCCCCGACGCACATCACGACCCCGTAGAAGAACAGCAGGGTGTCCCACTCGGCGCGGGCCACGCGGTTGAAGACATCGAAGGGCACCACGCTGCCCAGGCTCTCGAGCTTCTTCCAGTCGCCGCGCTGGCTGTAGATAGTGCGCTTGCGCTCGATGGAGCGCGGGAGGGTCCGGCGCAGGTAGTAGCCGAAGAACTGCAGGTAGCCCAGGCCCGTCATCATGCCCAGGACCGGTGGCAGGTGCAGCAGGGTGTGGCAGGCCACGGCAGTGGCAACGGTGAGCAGGAACAGTAAGATGATGCGGCGGGCGCCGCGCTTGAGCCAGACGTCCTCTTCCAGGCTGTCGGGCTTGCGGTTCTTGATGAAGATGCTCATCACCACGGCCGGGATCAGGAAGTTGATCAGCGAGGGGATCAGCAACTCGAAGAACTCATAGAACTGGACGATGCCGGCCTGCCAGACCATCAGGGTGGTGATGTCGCCGAAGGGACTGAAGGCGCCGCCGGCGTTGGCGGCCACCACGATGTTGATGCAGGCCAGGTTGATGAAGCGCTTGTCGCCCTCGGCGACCTTGGTCACCACGGCACACATCAGCAGGGCGGTGGTCAGGTTGTCGGCGACCGGCGAGATGACGAAGGCCAGCACGCCGGTGATCCAGAACAGGGAGCGGTAGCTGAAGCCCTTGCGGACCATCCAGGAACGCAGGGCATCGAACACCCGACGCTCGTCCATGGCGTTGATGTAGGTCATCGCCACCAGCAGGAACAGCATCAGCTCGGTGAACTCGAGCAGCGTGGTGCGGAAGGCGTGCTCGGACTCCGCCGGCATGCCCGCCTTCACGTAGACCCAGCCGATCAGCGCCCAGATGATGCCGGCCGCGACCAGGACCGGCTTCGACTTGCGCATGTGGATCTTCTCTTCGGCCATGACCAGGGCGTAGGCGAGCACGAAGATGGCGACGGCGAGCAGGCCCACGAAGGAGCCGGTCAGGTCGAGCTCGCCGGTGACGGCCACTGCCGGGCCGCTGACGAGAAAGGCAATGAGGGCAAGCATGAACATGCCCGGCCACCGGGCAAGGTGCCGTGGCCAATGGGGGGAGCGACAGGTTGTCAGCATGGCTGCGATCATCCTGAGGAGGAGGTGGGGGGAAGGGTGAAAAAAGTGATCAAATGTTATCACAGGGTGTTGCGACGCAGTATGCCCCTTCTCTATTACCCCCTCCGTCTTTGGTAGGGGTATGAGGCGACCGGAAGCCCGACCGTCTTTCCGCGCGAGACGGGCCGCGCAAGCCGTTAATTTGTGGCATCATCTGCCCCTCCGGTGACTGCCGGAGACCAAGGATTGCCAATGACTCGGGGCAGGTTCACGACACATGTTTCTTGATGACTTCCACACGCGGACGGAGGGCTGGGTCCGGATCTCCGCCGAGCAGGCCAGTCACTTCGCCAAGCGCATCGCCGGTGACTACAACCCCATCCACAACACCGATGCGCGACGATTCTGCGTGCCCGGTGACCTGCTCTTCGCGCTGGTGCTGGCCCGCTACGGGCTCTCGCAGACCATGAGCTTCCGCTTCCTGAGCATGGTCGGGGACGGCGTGCCACTTTGCTTCGCCGAGCACGACGACGGGCTCATCCGCGTCTGTGACGAGCAGGGCAAGTGCTACCTGGAGGTGTCGCGCAGTGGCGAGACGACCCGCGACGAGGCGGTCGTGGAGGCCTTCACCCGCTGCTACGTGGCCTTCTCGGGCAAGAACTTCCCCCACTATCTCAAGCCGCTGATGGAAGAGCAGGGGGTCATGTTCAATCCCCGTCGCCCCCTGGTGATCTACGACAGCATGGGCTTCTCGCTGGACCGGCAGAACGGTCAGCTGCCGGGCCTCGAACTCGTCGACTCATCACTGACGGTGGCCGGCAAGCGTGGCGACGCCCTGCTGGAGTTCCAGATCACCGCCGGCGGCGAGCGGGTCGGCACCGGCTCCAAGAAGCTCGTGGTCAGCGGCCTGTGCGATTACGACGCCGCCGCCATGGACGAGGTCGTCGCCGAGTTCTACCGCCTCAAGGACGCCTACGAGCGCCAGGACTGACGCGCCCGGCCGCCTGTCGCCAGGCATGACAGCCGGCAGGATGCCCGTTGCACGCCGCCCGGGCGGCGCTCTCGCCACAGGATGACGACACCATGATGCGCACGCAGCTGCTGGAAGCCGATGGCCGGGTGACGAGAGGCGGGGAGGCGCTGATCGACCGCTGGCGCGACACCCCCGACAGCCGCATCTGGATCGACCTCCAGGGCGCGTCCCCCGACGACCAGCGCGCGCTGCTCGAGGCCTTCGACTGTCACCCACTGGCCATCATCGATGCCCAGCGCGAGCGCCACCCGCCCAAGATCGAGGAGTTCGAGACCCATACCCTGATCCTCTACCGGGGCATCTCGTCCTTCGATGCGGAACTCAACTATGCCCCGCAGCAGGTTGCCTTCTTCATCGGCGAGCGCTACCTGATCAGCCTGCACCCGAGCCTCGCCATGAGCATCGATCGTATGTGGGAGCAGGACGGCAGCCGGCTCCTGGCGAAATCCCCCGGCCATGTGGCCCTGAAGATCATGCACCTCTCGGCGGGCTTCTATCTCGATAGCCTGCTGGAGTTCGAGACCCAGCTCAGCGATCTGGAGGACGGCCTGATCGAGGCCGGCAACGACAGCCTGATGAAGCGTATCATCAGCTACAAGTCGCGGCTGGTTAAGATGCGCCGGGTGTTCAACTACCATCAGGCGATCACCCAGGAGCTGATGGCCTACGACTATTCGCACCTGCCCCGAGAGGAGGCCGACACCCTGCACGCCATCAACGACGTGCACGAGCGCTTCGAGCGCCTGCACAGCCTGACCCAGATGTACTACGACATCTGCGGCGACCTGGTAGACGGCTATATCTCCCTCTCCTCGCACCAGCTCAACATCACCATGCGGGTCCTCACGGTGATCACCGCCATCTTCGTGCCGCTGACCTTCCTCGCCGGCATCTATGGCATGAACTTCGCGAACATGCCCGAGCTCGCCTATCGCTTCGGCTATTTCGTGCTGCTCGGTGTGATGCTGGCCATCGGCCTCGCCCTGCTGTGGGTCTTCCGCCGCATGCGGTGGCTGTGAGGGCGACCGGCGTGGAGGCACGTTGACGCCTGGGCTTGGCCTGGTGATCACCAGCCTCTAGTCTCGGGGGGTTCTTCCCTGTCCAGGCCCCGACATGCACCCACAACGCGCGCGTCTGCACAACGAGCTCCATGCCCGGCCCTCGATCTACTTCGAGGAGCCGGCCCACCTGCACCACTACGCCTTCCTGGATACCGGCGATATCGCCGCCGACATCCTAGACCGGCTCGCCGAGGTGACCGGACGTACCCCCGACCGCGAGGCGGCCCAGGAGATCCTCGATCTCGGCGACCAGACCCTGAAGTGGGAGCGCCACACCGAGTTCTTCACCCTGACCCTGCTGGTGCCGAGGGCCGGCCAGGGGGAGTCCTGGCCGGCACCGCCCTCGCCGCTGGCGGAGATCGCCGCCGTTCACGACAGGGCCCTGATCAGTGCCAGCCTGCTGCTGGTGGAGTCGGAGGCGCGCTGGGACGGCGAGGCCGAGGCCTATGGCTTCCGGGACCCTGCCGGCTCCAGCGTGGGCGATGGCGATGCCACCGTCTGGAGCGACTTTCGGCTCACCGCCGCCGGCGTCAATCGCCTGCTGCTGGTCAACCGCGGGCTCAACGCCTTCCGCCTGGGACGCATGACCCGCCGGCTGCTGGAGATCGAGACCTATCGCATGATGGCCTCGCTGGCCCTGCCGGTGGCCAAGGAGATGAGCCTGGAGCTGCGCGATAACGAACTCGAGCTCGGCGAACTGTCGGACCGCAATACCGAGGGGGAGGAGGAGAGCCCCCGCCCCCTGCTCTCGGCCATCTCGGCGCTGTCCGCCAGGCTCGAGCGCACCGGGGCCCGCTCGCGCCAGCGCTTCAGCGCCACCGAGGCCTACGCGCGGATCGTCTTCAACCGAATCGAGGAGCTGCGCGAGGGACGGCTCGGCGATCGCCCACGGCTCGGGACCTTCATCCTGCGCCGCTTCCGACCGACGGTGCACTACTGCGCCACCATCAACCGGCGCCAGGAAAGCCTGGCGGAGAGCGTGGCACGGCTCAACGACCTGCTGCGCACCCGGGCCCAGGTGGAGATCGAGGAGCAGAACTCCGAGATCCTGCAGAGCCTCAACGAGCGCACCAGCAGCCAGCTGAAGATCCAGAAGGCGGTCGAGGGGCTCTCGATCATCGTCATCAGCTACTACCTCTTCAGCCTGTTCAAGCTGGGGCTGCAGAGCCTCTCCGCCCTGGGGGTGGTGATCGAGCCGACCGTCGCCGCCGTCGTGCTTGGGCCCCTGGGGGTCGGGATCATTGGCCTGCTGGCCTGGCGCATCCAGCGCGTCAAGAATCACTGAGGCGAGGCCATTCGGCCCCTGCAGGAGCCGAGGGGGAGCACTATGCTGTAGGCAGGCCCATCCGGGCCTGCATGTTCACCGCTATTCCCATCGGGAGGTGCCTCATGACAACGCCCATCATTCCCGGCCGCATCCGGCCTCGGCGCCTGCTTCTCTCACTGCTGTTCCTCGCCCCCGTGGCCCTGGCCATGGAAGGGCAGGACCTGACCTTCCAGGGCGACGCCAGTTTCAACGGCCCCCACGGCGGCCAGGCCGTCCAGGCCGCCCTGGTCGATGCCTCCTCCGGCGAGGTCCTCGAGACGATGTCCGACACGGTCTCCGCCGACGCGGACCCGGCCTTCTCCTTCGATTTCCCAGGCGCCCTCCACGAAGGCGGCAGCTACGAGGTGCACTACTGGATCGATTCCAACTTCGGCGGCGGCAGCGAGGGTAGCTGCGATCCCAAGGGGACCGACCACCAGTGGAGCGTGGCGCTGGAAGCGTCCGGAGAAGCGGTCACCCACGTGGAAAGCCACAACCCCGGTGCACAGTCGGACGTCTGCGCCACCTTCGAATAAGGTCTTGCTGTTCTGGTCCGCGGTGCCGCTGGGCGGCCCCGCGGACCCTCGGCCGTCCCGCGATGATGCTCTCGACGTCCCGCGCGGGCTCGATGGTCATCCCGATGCCTTCCAGGACGTCATCAGGAGGTTGCGCCAGGAGAGGGGCACCAGCGTCACCAGCCCGACCCCTTGCCGGTAGTCGGGATTGCGCGTCAGGTAGAAGCGGACCTCTGGCGCCTCGCTCGCCTGCCAGCGCAGGGTCTCCTGCTCGCCTTCGCGGGTGATCCACCCGACCTGACGAAGCCCGGGATCCCCCGAGGCCGCGGGGATCTCCCCGAAGCCATCGGCCATCTCCTGCATCAGGGTCTGCATCGCCGGCGGCACCGGCCGGCCGGGGCCGGGGTAGACCTCGTGGAAGTGGCCGGCCAGCAGGCAGTAGCTGGAGGGGTGCACCGGGGTGCAGAAGAGATAGAGCCGCCGGAACGGGTGGCGCAGCCGGTAGGCCAGGGCCTGGCGCATGCCGAACAGGAAGGTGCTGCGCCTGCCCCGGTAGGCCCGAAGAATGCCGGCCTCGACACGAAAGATGCTGCAGGGCCGCCCCTCCAGGACCCGGTCGAAGAGGTGCGCGGCGTTGTAGCCGATCAGCTCGCCCGCGGCGTTGCGCAGCAGCTGGATCCGCGTCCAGCGAGCGGGCAGGGCGATCACCTCCCGAACGAACTGCTCATGGTCGACGCCGTCGAACAGAAGGGTGTTCAGCGCGAACATCTCCTCGGTGAGTCGCTCACGCGCCACCTCGTCCAGGGTGGCAAGGTCGATGATCTCCCGCTTCACGTCGTTGTTCATTCAGGCCTGCTCCACGAGCCCCTTCCGGGCGGCCCCTTCACGCTAGCACCCGGTCAGGCCGCCGCACCATGACCGGCATCATGCGAGGCAGCCTTGCTCGTGGCGGTGAAGGGGCCGGGCCGAGGGGCTACGCTGAAAGGGAGCCGAGCGCCTGACGGCGTCATGCCGGCAGTGGCATCGCGACCCATCGAGCCTGTGATGCCTGACGCGACGGTTCCGGGAGGCGACCATGCGACTGCGCGATGCCAACCGGGCCGATGCCCGGGACCTGGCCTACCTGATCAACCTGGCGGGAGAAGGCTTGCCCGAATACCTCTGGGGGCAGATGGCCGAGGGCGGCCAGTCGCCCCTGGAGGTCGGGGCGGAACGTGCCGCCAGGGAGGAGGGCGGCTTCAGCTACCGCCACGCCCGGGTGTGCATCGACCGGGGACGGCTGGTCGGGATGATCCTCGCCTACCGCCTGCCGGAGGCCTTCGCCCCGGAGGATTTGGATGACTGCCCCGAGAGCGTCAGGCCCCTGCTGCGTCTCGAGGCCAGGGTGCCGGGCAGTTGGTACATCAATGGCATCGCCACCCTGCCGACGGCACGCCGCAAGGGCGTCGGCCGCCTGCTGATGGCCCAGGCCGAGGCCTCGACGATCGCCGCCGGCTGTGACCTGATGAGCCTGATCGTGGCCTCGGAGAACCGCCGCGCCCGGACCTTCTACCGTCGACTGGGCTTCGGCGAGGTGGCCACCCTGCCGATGGTCCCCTGGCCCGGCTGCCCGCACGGCGGCGACTGGGTTCTGATGACCCGCTACCTGGATCGGGACTAGCACCTCGCTGGCCGGTCAGCTTCCCCGGCGCAGCGGGTCGAGCAGCTCGCTCAGTCCGTTGTGGTCGATCTCGTGCATCAGCTGCAGCAGGCGGCCGATCTGGCCGTTTGGAAAGCCCTCGCGGGCAAACCAGTTGAGGTAGGGGCCGGGCAGGTCGGCGATCAGGCAGCCCGCGTGCTTGCCGAACGGCATGCGCAGGGTGACCAGTTTCTCAAGGTCTTCGGGATTCACTATGCTGGCTCCATGACGGACAGACGCGACCTTACCATGCCGGAACTGGCGCTTGCCGGGCCGATCGGCGTGATCTCCGATACCCACGGGCTGCTGCGACCCGAGTCCCTCGCCATGCTCGAGGGCTGCGGCCTGATCCTGCACCTCGGGGACGTCGGCGCCCGGGACGAGGACGCCGGGATCCTCGAGCGACTCGCCGAGCTGGCGCCGGTGCACGCCGTGCGCGGCAACATCGACACCGCCGCCTGGGCCGAGCGGCTTCCCCACACGCAGGACCTGCGGGTCAACGGCTGGCGGCTGCACCTCGTCCACGACATCGCCGACCTCGCGCCCGACGTCTCCTGCGACGCCGTGCTCCACGGCCACTCCCACAAGCCGAGGAACCAGTGGCAGGGCCAGCGGCTGCTGTTCAATCCCGGCGCGGCCGGCAAGCGACGCTTCCGGTTGCCCATCACCATGGGTCAGCTGTGGGCAGACGAGCGCGGCCTGCGCGGGGCGATCCTGCACCTGCCCCTCCCGGTGGCGAGGCCTGGGCGCGGGCAAGCGACGCCGGGGTGAGCCTGCGAGGGCGCGCCTAGGGAGTTGCCGAGGCCTGATCGCCGTGGCCGGCGCCCGAGGTGCGCGCCACCCTGGCCCGCAGGGTGACCATGCCCAGCGCCATCAGGCCCATCAGCGCGCAGAGCAGCAGCGGGAAACTGCCCGTCCCGAGCCCCTCCAGCAGCGGCCCGGCCAGAGAGGGCACCGCCATGGCGCCACTGCTGGCGGCCAGGAAGATCAGGCCGGTGGTGCGGCCGCTCATCACCATCAGCTGGTTGCTCAGCCCGAACAGGGTGGGGAAGATCGCCGAGCAGGCCAGGCCGAACAGCAGCGCGATCAACGGCAGCGGCAGCCAGCCGAACTGCAGCGACACCCCCGAGAGGACCCCCAGGCCCAGGCAGAGGCGCAGCATCCGCCAGGGGGTGAAGCGTCGCAGCAGCGGGATCGCCGCCAGGCGCCCGGCCGAGAGGGTCATCCAGAACAGGGTCACCAGCAGGGCGGCATCGCCCGGCGACTCGCCGCTCAGCGAGGCATAGGCGGTGATCCAGCCGGCGAAGGTGATCTCGGTGCCCACGTAGAGCGAGAAGAGCAACAGGAACAGCGCCAGTCGCCAGGCATCCCCGGGCGGGGGCGGCTCGCGCTCCGCGCGGTTCACGGTGTCCTGTCGCGGGCTACTGAGCCTTGCCAGCGGCACACAGAGTGCGAGCGCCAGGGCGGCCACCAGCCAGAAGGCCCCGTGGAACAGGCCGGTCAGCGACAGCGCGGCCACCAGCACCATCGGCACCAGCATGTTGCCGAGCCCGAAGCAGAAGTGCAGGGCGCTGATCCAGGGCGCCGAGCGGGTGCCGTGGGTCCACAGCAGCAGGGTGTTGGCGCCGGCATTGACCGACATCTCGCAGAAGCCGAGCAGGAACACCAGCGCCACCAGCGGCATCAGGGCCTGGCTCAGGGGCACCGCGGCCAGTCCCGCCGCCAGCGGCACCAGCATGGCGATCAGCACCCGGTGACCGGGCAGGCGGTCCACCAGCAGGCCGGAGGAGACCGCGCCGAGCATGTTGCCGAGCGCACGGGCCGTGAACAGCAGGGCGATCTGGCTCATGCTCGAGCCGGTCATCTCGGCCAGGTGGGGCAGCGCCGGCCCCAGCAGGCCGCCGCTCATGCCAATCGCCACGAAGGCGAGGAAGTAGGTATGGGTCACCCGATGGCGGTGATCCGTGCTGATGAGGGTCATGGCCGTCTCCGTGGCGGTGTCATCTGGCGAGCGTGGTCCGGCAGCGCCTGACCCGCTGTGCCTCGGGCGGGATCCTTCCCGGGAAGAGGCTCACCGGCCGAGGGGGCCGGCCCGTTCCAGGCGTTGCCACACGACCTCCCGCTCCACCTCGTCCATGCTGCCCCAGCGGGCGATCTCGTCGAGGTAGCGTCCGCAGCCCTCGCAGCGGTCGGTGGCGTCGTCGACCCGACAGAGCCGGATGCAGGGCGAGGCGGGGCGCGGGGTCGTCATGGGGGTGGTCGCGGACATGCCGGCCTCTTGCTGGTCGAGTCGATGTGCGGCGCACAGGCTACCATATCTCCACGGTCCGGCCGGGCGCCATCGCGGGCCCGCCTTGATTCCCGCCGGTCTCGCCCGCATGCAGTAGGTAGAACCTTCCCACGCGACCCGAGGAGAGCCCATGACGACCCTGGTGATCGGTGCCAACGGCCAGATCGGCCGGCAGTTCTGCGAGCTGGCGAAGGCCGCCGGCGAGCCCATCAAGGCGATGATCCGCGATGCGGCCCAGCAGCCCTGGTTCGCCGATCGCGAGATCGAGACCGTCATCGCCGACCTGGAGGGTGACTTCCGTCACGCCTTCGAGGGCTGCGACCAGGTGATCTTCACCGCCGGCTCGGGGCCGCATACCGGCCCCGACAAGACCCTGCTGATCGACCTCTACGCGGCCATCCGCGCCGTGGACATCGCCCGTGAGCAGGGCATCGAGCGCTTCCTGATGGTCAGTGCCATGCGGGCCGAGAATCCCATGGAGGCCCCCGAGAAGCTGCGCCCCTACATGGCGGCCAAGTTCGCCGCCGACGGCCACCTGCGAAGCTCCGGCGTGCCCCACGTGATCCTCAAGCCGGGCCGGCTCACCGACGAGGACGCCTCCGAGCGGGTCGCCACCTCGCTGGAGGAGACCGGCGGGGATAACCAGGTGTCGCGCGCCAACGTCGCCCATGCCCTGCTGCACCTTCTCAAGGCCCGGGAGCTGGTCGACCGCGAGTTCGTGCTGCTCGACGGCGAGCGGGAGATCGGCGAGGCGCTGCGCTGAGCCGGCACCGCGCCATGGCGAGGCGGCTTGTCGCGGCGGCCGGTATCGGACTGGGTCCAGGATCAGGCGGTGTCTTGCACCCTGTTACGCCCCTGGTCCTTGGCGCGGTAGAGGGCGCGATCGGCCCGCTCCATGAGGGCGTCGGCCGCCTCGTCGCCCTGAAGTTCGGCCACGCCGGCCGAGAGCGTCAGCGATAGCCCCTCGTCGGCCACCGGCGTCGTCTCGAGACGCTGGCGAAGCCGCTCCACGGCCCGACACGCGCCCTCCCGCACCACCCCGGGCAGCAGGATCAGGAACTCCTCACCGCCCAGGCGGATGACGCGGTCGTGCTGGCGCATCGCGTCCTTCATCAGGTGGGCCACGTCGCGCAGCACGCTGTCGCCCACCGCATGGCCATGGCGGTCGTTGACCCGCTTGAAGTGATCCAGATCGCAGGTCGCCACGCAGAGCGGTGTGTCGTAGCGGCGGCTGCGCAGGATCTCCTGCTCCAGCAGGCCCAGGCCGGCGCGACGATTGAGCAGGCCGGTCAGCTCGTCATGGTGGGCGAGGAACTCCAGGCGCTCCTCCAGGCGCTTGCGCTCGGTGATGTCCAGCACGAAGGTGACCTTCTTGGCGTGGCCCTGGCCATCCAGGATGCGGGCGGCCTTGGCCAGGATGTTCCTGGGCTCACCATCCCTTCCCTGAACCTCCCACTCCTGGGTCGCCTCCATGTCGCTGTCCCCCTCGATGAAGCGCGCGTGCAGCTCGTCCAGCAGGGGGCGGTTGGCCTCGGGCACCACCATGGTGAAGGGCTGACCGAGCAGCTCCTCCTCGCGATAGCCGTAGAACTCGCAGTAGGCGGGGTTGACCATCTCGAAGCGGCCCTCGGCATCGGTGACACAGATCCCGATGGGGGCGGCCTGGATCACCTTCTCCGTATTGTCGAAAGGGGCGAGGGTCAGCGTCATGTGACGGCTCCGGTGGAAGGAGAGGGGGGATCGAGCACGGCCGCCATGGGGGCCTCGAGGCTCGTCGCCAGGGCATTCAGGGCTGGCCGGGCGAAGAAGTAGCCCTGTTGCAGCGCGATGCCGGCCTGGAACAGCCCACGCGCCGCGACACCTCCAGCGTGGCCTGGATGCACGCCTCGGGTTCGTAGACGGCATTGGGCAGGAAATTGATCGAGAGGGGTTCCTGCATGCCCAGCGCACTGGCCTGCTCGATGGCCTTGACGCGACACGCCTGGTCGAAGCGGTAAAGCAGCTCTTCGGTCACCTGCTCTTGCACCTGGCCGGCCGGTTCCCCCTCAGGGCCCCTCACCAGGGCCTCGTAGGCATGCACGCGACGCTGCCGCAGGTCGACGATCGGCTGGAAGGCCATGGTGATGTCGAAGGGCAGCTCCCCTTCACAGCGGTGGCAGGCTCCGTTCCTGCGTGCGCAATGCCCCATGGGGCACCTCCTTCTGCGTGTCGGGACATGGCCCTTGAGGCTCGGTGAATCATCAAGAGAATGACGGTCATCAGTATTTCAGATGAGTGTCATGGTAGTAAGAGCCCGAGGGAGCGAACCGCTCCGGCCGCTCGGCTACGACGGCGCGAGGCGTCGCTCCAGCGCCTCCAGGAAGGCCCGGATGCGCGCCGCATTGGTGCCCACGTCGCTGGTGCCGAGCCGCGAGGCGGAGCGCATGTCCACCCGCACGCCGTCGTTCGTCTCGCTCAGGCGGATCACCACGTCGTCCTTGAAGCCGAACCAGAAGGTGGTATCGGTGGCCTCGAGCCTCCGGTCCTCCAGGGCGGCGATCTCCCAGCCGGCCTCCCGGGCCTCGGCCTCGGCGGCCGTTCGCACGGCCTCGATTGAGGCCGCCAGCACCAGCGGCTGGATGTCGGGGTAGGCCTCGCGCTGCTGGCGGGCGGTCGCCTCGCCGGGGTAGGCCACGGCGTTGGGGGCGGCCTCCCGGGGCGCCACCAGGGCCTCGAAGGCGGGCGGGTCCTGCAGGTCGGTGGTGATGTCGTGGATGGGCGGCACCGTGCGCGCCTGCTGCAGCTGCAGCCAAGGCACCGCGACCAGCGCCAGGCCGGCCAGGATCACCAGCGCGCCGAGCACGGCCGACAGGCCACGGCGGGTGAGGGCGGCGATGAGCAGGCTCACCCCGCCCAGCCCGGCGGCACCCAGGGCGACGAAGGCGCCGTAGCGCAGCAGGCTGAAGGCATCTCCGAGGGAGAGCGCCCCCAGGCGATAGGCCGGCCCGGCCCCGGCCAGGGAGAGGGCGCCCAGGAGGGCCAGGATGCCCCCGGCCACGGCCACCTTGAAGGCCAGGCCCGCGCCTCGATGTCCCGATGTCATGCGCTCTCGTGTCATGCCGGTGCCTCGCGTCGGTCAGCTCGTGTCGTACGGCGGCAGTGCTTCCGGTGGGCATCGGCCGCGGGTCATCGCTCGTCATGCCCGGTGCAGGGTCGAGATAGGGTCAATCCAGCACGATCAGGTGATTGGGCAGTTCGTTGCGCTCGTGGGTGGCCGGTACCTGCTCCTTGAGATGTTCGCCGCAGGCCTCGATGCACTCCAGGAAGCCCTTCAGCGTCTCGCCGTCCTTCACCCGCCGGGTGAACGCCGCCACGATGGTTTGCCAGGCCTCGTCGCCGATGCGCGCCGAGATGCCCCGGTCGACCAGGATCTCCACGTACCGCTCGGCCTCGGAGACGAAGATCAGCATCCCCGTTTCCCCCTCGGTATGGTGCAGGTTCTGTTCCAGGAACTGCCGCCGGGCGAGGTTGCCCGCCCGCCAATGGCGAACCGATTGCGGGATCAGCCGGGTGGTGATGGTGGGGCGGCGGAACACCAGGCCCAGCACGATGAAGGTCGACCACTGCACCAGCGTCAGCTCGTAGGCCGTCAGCCAGCCGGGGAAGTAGTTGACCGCACCGGGCACCACCAGGGCCAGCAGGCCGGCCCAGAGCAGCGGGATGTAGGCATAGTTGTCCGCTTGCGGAGCCAGCACGGTGACCAGCTCGGCATCGGTCTCGCGTTCGACCCGATGAATCGCCTCGGCGACCTGGCGCTGCTCGTCTTCACTCAATAAAGCCATGGGGATCGTGATCTCCGAATCCTGATTGTCATGTGGGTGTCGCCGCCGGACGGAAGGCGGGATTACCAGCCGCCGGACGCGCCGCCGCCGCCGAAGCCACCGCCGCCGCCTCCGAAGCCACCGCCTCCACCGAAGCCACCGCCGCCGCCGCGCGACCCGCCGCCGAGCGCACCGCCCAGCAGGATGCCGGCCAGCAGGCCGCCGCGACCGCCGCGTACCAGGGTCATCACGATGACGAACATCAGGAGGAAGAAGATCGAGGCCGGTCCCTCGGGTTTCTGCTGGCCGGCCTGGGCGCTGGCGGTGGCGCTGGTGTCCAGGGGCTCGCCGCCCAGCACCCGGATCATCGCCTCCACCCCCTCGGAGATGCCGCGGGTGTAGTCGCCCTCGCGGAAGGCCGGCGTCAGGATGCGGTTGATGATCACCGAGGACTGGGCGTCGGTCAGTCGACCCTCGAGGCCATAGCCGACCTCGATGCGCACCTTGCGCTCATTCGGCGCGACGATCAGCAGGGCGCCGTTGTCCTCCTCTTCCTGGCCGATGCCCCAGTGGCGCCCCAGCTGATAGCCATACTCCTCGATGGTCACGCCCTGCAGGTCGGGCAGGGTGGCCACCACCAGTTGCTCGGTGGTGGCCTCCTCGTGCGCCGCGAGCTGCTTGCTCAGGCGTGATTCGGTGGCCTGGTCCAGCAGGTCGGCCTGGTCGACCACGCGACCGGACAGCTCGGGGAAGTCGAGCTGCTGTGCCTGAAGGTCCTGGGCCTGAAGGCCCAGGGTCCCCGACAGCAGCAGCGCCAATAACGGAATGCGCAGAAGATCGATCATTCAAACTCCACCTGGGGGGCCTGGTCGGCGTTCTCGGTCGTGGCGTCGAAGGTCTCGCGCAGCGTCATGTCGCTGTAGAGCACGGTGTGCCACAGGCGACCGGGGAAGGTGCGCAGCTCGGTGTTGTAGCGCTCGACCGCAGTGATGAAGTCGCGCCGCGCCACGGCGATGCGGTTTTCGGTGCCTTCCAGCTGCGACTGCAGGGCCAGGAAGTTCTGGTTCGATTTCAGGTCGGGATAGCGCTCGGACACCGCCATCAGGCGGCTCAGCGCCCCGCTGAGTTGCTGCTGGGCCTGCTCGAACTGGCGCATCTTCTGCGGGTCGTCCAGCGACTCGGCATCGATCTGGATGGACGTGGCCTTGGCCCGCGCCTCCACCACGGCGGTCAGGGTCTCCTGCTCCTGCCGGGCGAACCCCTTGACCGTCTCCACCAGGTTGGGCACCAGGTCCGCGCGCCGCTGGTACTGGTTCTCCACCTGCGCCCAGGCCGACTTCACCTGCTCGTCGTAGGTGGGGATGTTGTTGACGCCGCAACCCGTCAGCAGCATCGCCATCATCAGCACAAGGGCGAACCGCCAGACGCGAGGGTCGGGAAGCGTGGAGTGTCTCGTCAGCATGGGGTCGGTCATTCCTGTCATTGCGGTTCGATGGTGTCCACGGTACAGCTCGGGGGGATGCGAAGGAAGCTGGGCCCTGCCGGCATGCCGCGAACACGACGGGCGTCGAGCGATGCAAGTCGTCGCCGAGTGATGGACAATGTGCGGTTACCCGATGTTCTTGGCGCGCCTTGAGCGCGTCGACCGACACCCTTTCACGAGGTCCCATGAATCCCACCATCGAGCTGCTCAAGTCCCACCGCTCCATCCGCAAGTTCACCGACCGGCCGGTCCCTCGCGAACTGCTGGAGGAGCTGATCCGCGCCGGGCAGGCCGCGGCCACCTCCAGCCACGTGCAGGCCTACAGCGTCATCCACGTGACGAACCCCGCCCACCGCGAAGCGATCGCCGAGCTGGCCGGCGGCCAGGGCTACATCGCCCGCTGTGCGGACTTCCTGGTGTTCTGCGCCGACATGAAGCGCCCTACCGAAGCCGCCGAGCGCACCGGCGCCCGGGTGGTGCGCGGCATGACCGAGCAGTTGCTGGTGGCCAGCGTGGACACCGCCCTGATGGCCCAGAACGTGGCCATCGCCGCCGAATCCGAAGGGCTGGGCATCTGCTACATCGGCGGAATACGCAACGATCCCCAGCAGGTCAGCGACCTGCTGGGCCTGCCGGACCACGTGTTCCCGGTGTTCGGCATGTGCCTCGGCTACCCGGCCCAGGAGCCGGACGTGAAGCCGCGCCTGCCGGTGGCGGCGATCCTCAAGGAGGACACCTACAGCGACGACCGCGAGCAGGTGGCGGCCTACGACGAGACCATGCATGCCTACTACCAGGGGCGGAAGGGCGGCAACAAGCAGAGCGACTGGTCGCGCAACCTCACTCCGCTGTTCGACACCAAGCTGCGCCCCCACATGCGCGAGTTCCTGGTCAAGCGCGGCTTCGAGATGAAGTGACGCCGCAGCACCACTTCGCCGATAGCCTGATCATGTCGCCACCCCAAAGAGAGCCCCGACCCCGGCGGTCAGTGCCATCGCCAGGGCGCCCCAAAAGCTGACGCGCACGATGGAGGAAACCACCGGGGAACCCCCGACTCGTGCCGCCAGCAGTCCCAGCAGCGCCAGAAACACAAGCGAGCTGCCAGCCAGGCCCCACATGAGCACTGACGCAGGAAGCAAAGCGACCATCAGTAGCGGCAGTGCGGCACCCACCGCAAAAGTCCCCGCCGACGCGAATGCGGCTTGCACGGGCTTTGCGGCCAAGGTGTCCGATATACCAAGCTCGTCTCGGGCATGTGCGCCAAGCGAGTCGTGCTCCATCAATTGCGTCGCGACGCTGCTGGCCAGTTCCTCATCGAGACCACGTCCAACGTAGATGGCTTTCAGTTCTGCGTGCTCCTGGACCGGACTTTCGGCTAACTCTCTTCCCTCCCGCGCGAGATCCGCGCGCTCGGTATCGGCTTGCGAGCTGACCGAGACATACTCGCCGGCAGCCATCGACATGGCACCAGCGACAAGGCCGGCCACGCCTGCTACCAGAATGGTCTGGGTCGTTGCGCCTGAAGCCGCTACGCCGAGGACAAGACTCGCCGTGGAGACGATGCCGTCATTCGCGCCGAGAACAGCCGCGCGAAGCCATCCGGTTCGTTGTGTTCTATGTCTTTCGGTATGCAGCATGCGTCATTCCTTTAGTGCGGAATCACTGACGATCAAGCGCACTCGCCGTCGAAGAAGGTCGGGGGGAGCGACGATTGCAATGTCACTCGCTGGGTCCTTCTGGCTCCCTGAGCAACTGGATCGCTGCCTGGTAGCGCTCGCCTACCTCCCGGCGGTCCTCGATTTCCGGCAACCCCTTGCCAGCCCCTCGGCTAATCATCTCGGCGTGGCGCTGGAGCGCGGCTCGGTCCTCGGCGCGATGTGCAGATTCCGCAACCACGGCAATCGTCTCCAGCAGGCGGATGGTCACGGCGGCACTGGTGCGGCCATATTGCCGGATCTGGTTGAACGCCGCGTCCGTGATCATCGCGAAGGTGACAGCAGGCGTAATCAGCCGAAGCTGATCCTGGGCGTCATGGCGATAAGGCGACGGCATGTCACGTTGCGCCAAACGAGACAATGCAGACCCCAAGTGGTCGACACACGCCATCGCCGTGAAGGGATCATTCACCCCGGGGGAGAGAGCCCGTACGGCAATCTCCACCAGTTGGTTGACCGAGCACTCGATGTCCTGCCGGGGACTCCGCTGGTTGCCCAGTGTAAAGGCGGCATGGATCTGCGCCGTGAGCTGGTCGGTCACCCGGTTGCCGGGCCAGACCAGGACCAGCGGTCGGTCGGCCACGACATAGTGTCCGGGCCCTCGTTCCAGCCGCAACACCACATCCTCTTCCATGGCCGACGCCAACAGGACGTCAGCGTCGATGAACTGAAGGTAGCCGTCCCCCACCGCATCAATCGGGTGAGCCTCCAGGTCGAAGGCGCTGAGGAAGCCGGCATCGGGCGGCTCGGCCGGAATCCGTGGAGCGCCCCGCCCGATCTGTTCCGGGAACAGGCGGTCGATCCCCTTGATCAATTCCCCACCCATTCGCGCAGCGACTTCATTGGCCTGGATGGAGACTGACACGTGATGGATGAAGTAGATCAGCACCCCCACGCTCGCTACCGCAAACACCACGCCGAGCGAGACCGACAGATGAGGGACGAACAAGACCTCCTCGGCATGTCGGAGCGTGCGGAGAACGAGCAGGCAGTAGAGGAAGGTAGCAACGAAGGTGCCGAGGACCACCTGGGTCGTGGTATCGCGCATGAAACTGTGCAGCAACCGGGGTCCCAGTTGGGACGAGGCGAGCGAAAGAGCCACCAATGTCATCGAGAAAACTACCCCGGCGATGGTGATCATTGACCCGGCGACGGTTCCCAGCACGGCACCCGCCCCTGCCGCCCCACCTGTGAACGTCCAGCCCCAGCTACGCTGGAACCAGTCCGTCAACGACGCATCAAGGGCCACGGTCACGAAGGCCAACGCCACCGCGCCCCCCGCCATGACGACAGGCAGGAACCAGAAGCTGGCACGAACGCGATCCCAGGACTTGAATATCTTCGCTCTCATAACCACGGCACCTCATCACTCGCAGATCCTCTGGGACCTGACGTCTGAGTCAGGAACAGCAAACTCCGAATGGTCATGCTGGATTGAAACAACGCCTCGTTATTCATGGGCAGGTCGCTCAGTAAGTCATTCTAATCGTCAGATCAGGATGTTGCCCATCGTACCAAAAGCTGATGGCCTGGAGTGAAGGTGCACTCATCGAGACTATTTTCACTGCTCAGCAAATGAACTGCCTTTGCGGCGAAGGGTGGTTCCTGAATCGTTGCATGCAAAACACGCGAGCCGTGCTGTTTAACACCTGGTTTTCTCATATATATTCAAACAAATCTCAGCACCTATTGGTTATCCTCCTCTTGAGTCAGCTTTTGATACACACCTAAGCCAATCACAAATAGAACGCCGACAAATATCAATAAGGTGGGATAAATCAACAAGCTGATATCTTTTTTTGCCGCTGCGAAAAGGTTGACCAATGATTCAAGAAAAATGGCAATAATAATGATTGTAAGAAACTTTACTAATGTTGCTCTCCGCGTAACATTTGTCTTGTTGGCATGGACATCCAAAACTTCTTCTTCCAATAAAAATTTGGATACATCAAAAACCGCCATTCCAATCACTATCAAGCCGATCGCATCGAGAAGAGCGGTTGCAAGTAAAGCTCTATCGTGGAATGAGGTCAGAATGTCAAAAATGGCATAAATGATCATCGCAAGACTGATGATTCCAAGAGACAAGCTGATGCATAGATACACAGCTCGACTGATTTTTTCCGTTAGATATTTCAGCTTGTTCACTGTTTCTCCTGATTTACAGTATTTTATGTATTTTCTTCATTGTCGACGAACAGTCGTTAGGCTGCGTGCGCGTTTATTATTTTAATTCAAGGGCTTGAATGCGCCGGCACGCTCAACAATGTTCTCTTGCGCGACCTCATGGCTGACGCATTGATATCAACATGACCTAAGTATAGCTCGGAAACCTGTGCAGGATTCGCGTGCGTCTGCGTGTTGCGAGAGCCAATAAGGCTGTCTGTATATTCATGTATCAAGATATCAACGCATGAAGGCATGGGCCCGCACCGCAGACCAATCAAGCTGATGGATCGAAAAGGCCACCAGCCGAGTAAAGCACATAGATGGGCCGCGAGGTCACGTGAAGTTGCAATGGGCGCCAGGCACGCTGCCGCTTTCCCGCCGACCCGGCCCGCCACGAGGCGGGCTATCGGCAGGAACTCGCTCAGGTACTGGCCGGGCCATCAGAATGAGGCGAAGAGAGTAAGGCCAGGGTGATCGAACGTTCACGGCAGGGGAGGACAGCATGCAGACCATCGGGCTCATCGGCGGCATGAGCTGGGAATCGACCCAGGCCTACTATTGCCTCATCAATCAGCAGGTGAGAGAGCGGCTGGGCGGCCTGCACTCGGCCAGGCTGGTGCTCTACAGCGTCGACTTCGCGGAGATCGAGGCCCTGCAGCACCGTGGCGACTGGGCGGCCACCGCCGAAATCCTCGTCTCGGCGGCCCGGGCGCTCGAGGCCGCGGGGGCGGACTTCCTCATACTCTGCACCAACACCATGCATATCGTGGCCCCACAGATCGAGCAGGCGGTCGCGCTGCCCCTGCTGCATCTCGCCGATGCCACGGCCAGCGTGCTGATCGAGGATGGCGTGACCCGGGTGGGGCTGCTGGGCACCCGGTTCACCATGGAGCAGGCGTTCTATCGCCAACGGCTCGAGGCGCGCGGCATCGAGGTACTGGTGCCCGGTGACGCGCAGCGGGAGGTGATCCACGACGTCATCTACCGGGAGCTCTGCCAGGGTGTGACGACGGCCGACTCGAAAGCCGCCTATCTGGGAGTGGTGGACGACCTGGCCCGGCGAGGCGCCCAGGGCGTGATCCTCGGCTGCACCGAGATCGGCCTGCTGATCCAGGCGGAGGATACCGAGGTACCGCTCTACGACACCACGGCCATCCATGCCGAGCAGGCGGTGCGACGGGCGCTGGGGCAGGGCTGACCCA
Organism: Halomonas aestuarii; assembly: GCF_001886615.1. NCBI lineage: Bacteria > Pseudomonadati > Pseudomonadota > Gammaproteobacteria > Oceanospirillales > Halomonadaceae > Halomonas > Halomonas aestuarii. The sequence continues at coordinate 1,134,716 of NZ_CP018139.1, read as the reverse complement.
GCGGAGCCGCCCATCCTGGCGATGTTGTTCCGTGGCGTTCACCTCCCATTTCCTCCCGATTATCGACAAGTCCGCCGGCTGGATTATCCTTGTTATACGGCGCCTTTTTTGACGGATATTCCTTTACTGGATCGGCAGGAATCGCGACTGATTCTGAGCATTATCCAGGCATTGTTTGACGTCATTATCATGACTGTAAACGATGATGATTGAACATGAAGGACTCATGGTTTTTCACGTTTTTTGGCCATGAAAAGGGTTGATGAATCTAGGGCGCCGGGGGCATCGAGTGGGAGATCTCACCTGCCGGTAGATGACTGGAGGACAGTAAAATGAACGCAGCAGAACACTTGAGAGCTTATGCGGAAGGCTGGACCAAGGGCGATGCCGATACGATCCTGTCGGCCCTGGCGGAGGACTATACGTTCGATGATCCGAATGTCGGCGTCGTCTCGAGGGATGGGTTTGCGGATTACCTCGCCGGGATGAAGGAGGCCATCGCGTCACAAGCCCAGGGTCGTGTTCCGGATCCCTTCATGGAGCTGACCGAGGTGCTCACCCGGGAGGAGGAGGGCGTGCTCACCGCGTCGTGCTGGTGGGCCGTCCCGGGCACGCAGATGAAGGGTGCCGGCCTGATCAAGGCGGACGCCAGCGGCGTGCACTCCGAGGTGATCACCTTTTACGCCAAGTGCGTGCGTGAGGGCAGCGATAGTCAGGCCAGCGCCACCCCCAAGGCCACTCCCGTGTCCTGGGGGTAAAGGAGCCGCTCACTCAGTCGCTTGCCAGGGCACTCGCCCGATGCGTTTTCGGGCTTACACCCCGCACCCGCTTGAAGGCCGTGCTGAACGCATAGGGCGTGGCGTAGCCGACCTTCTCCGCCACGCTGCCGACCGTCTCGTCGGGCTGGCAGAGCAGGTCCGCCGCCAGGGCCATGCGCCAGTGTTTCAGGAAGGTCATGGGCGGCTCGCCCACCAGGTTGTGGAAGCGTCGCGCCAGGGATGCCCGCGAGGCACCCGTCTCCAGGGCCAGGGCGTCCAGTGTCCAGGGACGAGCGGGATAGTCATGCATCAGGCGCAGCGCGCGCTCTACGATCCGGTCGCCCTGGTGGCGCCACCAGGCCGGTCGGTCGGCGTCCTGCCGGGCGAACCAGGCCTTCAGCACCGCGGTGATCAGCAGGTCGAGCAGGCGGTCGAGCACGGCCGCCTGCCCCGGCTCGTCGACGACCACCTCGTCGCACAGCAGCGGCACCAGGGGCGATTCCCAGTCGCGATGCGACAGCGACAGCACGGGCGGCAGCGAGCGCAGCAGGCGATCGCTGATGTCGCTCAGGTGCTCGTAGGCGCCGACGAGGAAGACCGTCTCGCCCCGGGGATCGTTGCCCCAAGTGCGCACCCCGTGGGTCATCGCCTCCCGCACGGAGCGGCCTTCCAGGTCGCAGCAGCGCTGGCCCGGGTGGATCACCACCTGCGGGGACATGGCGGGGGAGTGGGCGACGGTGTAGTGGTCCGGGGCCCGCGTCACGGCGATGTCGCCGGGGCCGATGCGCACCGGCTCGCCCTCGTCGGGCACGAGCCATGTCTCGCCCGTCACGCCGGCGATCAGCGTCAGGGGCGATTCGGCGACGATCCTCAGCGACCAGGGCGGGGTCATCACCGTGCGAAGGGTGAAGGCCCCGCGGGCCCGCGGGGCGTCCAGCAGTCCACCTAGCGTATCCATCGCACGATTATAGACGCCCGCGTATGAAACCGAGCGTCCCGCGCATGGTGGCTCAGCGCTGCCCTCCTTACGCTTCAAGGCGTCACCCACGCCCCCGGGCAGCCCCGACCGATCTCGAGGAGAAAGCACCATGAAGGCACCATCCATCACCCAGCAGGATCACCAGGGCGTCGTCCTCGTCCTGGGCGGCACCGGCAAGACCGGGCGTCGCGTCGCCGAGCGCCTCCAGGCCCGAGGCATCGAGACCCGCATCGCCTCGCGCTCGACGACCCCGGCGTTCGACTGGAACGATCCCAGCGGCTGGGAGACGGCCTTCGAGGGCGTCACGGCGGCCTACCTCACCTACGCTCCGGATCTGGCGATTCCCGGCGCCACGGAGGCGATCCGCCGCGTGGTGGACCTGGCCGTCGCCAAGGGCGTCCGGCGCCTGGTGCTGCTCTCCGGGCGCGGCGAGGAGGAGGCGCAGGCCTGCGAGCGGATCCTCCAGGCCGCCGAGGTCGAGTGGACGGTGGTGCGCGCGAGCTGGTTCATGCAGAACTTCTCGGAGGGCGAGTTCCTCGGCATGGTGCAGGCCGGCGTCATAACCCTGCCGGCGGGCGATATCCCCGAGCCCTTCATCGACGTCGATGACATCGCCGAGGTGGCGGTGGCCGCGCTGACCGAGGAGGGGCACGCCGGCGAGACCTACGAGGTCACCGGGCCCCGCTGCCTGACCTTCGCCGAGCTGGCGGGGGAGATCTCCCGCGCCGCCGGGCGCGAGGTGGCCTTCGTCCCGGTCCCCGCGGCCGACTTCGCCCGGGCCGTCACCGCCTCGGGCGCGCCCCAGGAGGTCGCCTGGCTGCTGAACTACCTGTTCGAGACGGTGCTCGACGGGCGCAACGCCTACGTGGCCGATGGCGTGCAGCGGGCGCTGGGGCGAGCGCCTGTCGACGTGACGGCCTTTGCCCGCCGCATCGCCGCTCACGGGAGCTGGCAGGCCGTGGGCGAGGAGGCGACCGCCTGACCCTGCTGGCCCGCGTCGCCGTCGTCCTGGCGATGCCGGGCTATACGCTGAGCGGCGGTGGCGTTCAGCCTTGGATATAGCGCAGCCGGGCATCCCGCCGGAGGCGGAAGATGGTGATCACATTGGTCACGAAGATCAGGCTTTCGGCGAGGGTGCCGCCGATGGAACCGGCCAGCACATTGCTGATGATCCAGCATAGCGCCGCTACGGCCAGGGCGGCGCGCATGGCGATGCCGCGCAGCATGAACATGCCCCAGCTGCCCAGCAGCCCCGCCGCCAGGGCCGGAATGTCCCTCGGGCCGCTCCAGGTCAGTGCCGCCACCGCCAGGGTGGCGGCCAGCATCGCCAGCATGAGCGCACGGTGGCGGGGAAAGCGGCGCACCAGGGCGATGCGCACCACGATCAGCGCCGAGATGCCTGCCGCCACCCAGCTCTCGAACAGCACGAACTGCGCGGCGAAGGCGACGTTGGCAAACAGCAGCAGCACGAAAAGCCTGTCGTCGCGCTTGCTGGCGAAGCCCAGCAGGCAGAGTGCCAGGGCCACCAGGCTGACGCCCTGGCCCAGCAGCCATCTCAGGCCGATCTCTTCCATGGAAGTTCCGCTGCCGAGGTGAAGGATGAGGAGAACCGCGCCATGCTAGCACGCCGGCCGGGCCGCCTGGAGGCGGGCGGTGGGCTTGCCCGCGAGCCTGCCAGGGCGGAGACTCGGCACGGCGCGGGCGGGCTGAGCTCCCGAGGGTTCCTGCTCCCCATTTTCCTGCTCCCCCACTTTCCTGCCACCCCTAGGAGGGCCGAACGCATGGCGAGCCACGCCGACCCCGAGCTGGTCTCGCGCCTGCGGGCGCTGCTGACTGGCCTGCCCGATGCGGCGGTGCCGATCACCTACCAGCAGGCCGCCGAGGCGCTGGGCCTCTCGCCACCGCGCACCATCCAGCGCGTCGCCCTGGCCCTGGAGGCGCTGATGCGCGAGGACGTCGCCGCCGGCCGGCCGATGATCGCCGCCCTGGTGGTCAGCCGCCGCGGCGACCTGCCCCGGCCGGGCTTCTTCGAGCTGGCCGTGGCGCTTGGCCGTTTTCCCGCCGATCCGGCGGGCCATGAGGCGGCCTATCGGCAGGAGCTCGAGCGGGCGCTTGCGCGGCGCGGATGATGCTGATGGACGGGCTGCCAAGTCACTGATAGGGTCGATATTGTATCGGTAGCACACACAAGGACTTGGAGGTGCCATGAGCCATACACCGCACGAACTGGCCGAAGAGTTTCCCGATCACGCTGAGCGCATCCACAACCTCAAGCAGTCGGATACCCATTTCGCGAAACTCGTCGAGGATTACCACGAGGTAAACCGGCAGGTTCACCGGATGGAGACCGAAGTCGAGCCGGTGGCCACCCACATCGAGGAAGACACTCGCAAGAAGCGCGTCGCCCTCAAGGACGCCATCGCCACCTACCTGAACGAATGACCGAACCGGCTCGCGGCTGAGCCGGTTCACGCGACACGCCGATCGCCCGTCACGCCACCATGGCCGGGACGGGCGATCGGCTTTTTTTCGTCACCTCGCCGGGGGCGGCATCGGGCATGACGGACCAGGCCAGCCAGGAAAGTGAGTATCAGGCGAGGCGAGGGCGTCGCGGACGAGCGCCCCCAATAAACGGCGACCAGGGAACGGCGTCCAGGGAAAGCGTTAGGGGAAAGGCGCCCAGGGAGGGCGCCTTAGGAGAAGAAGAGGCGGACTACTTGAAGCGGGAACGTGCCTTCTTGAGGGATTCATTCAGCGAGTCCCAGGCGTTTTCCACGCCCGACTTCATGTCTTTCCAGGCGCTATCGCTGGCTTCCTGGAGTTCGGTCAGCTTCTGCCTGGCGTCCTCCCGCTGTGCCTCGAGCCTGTCCATCTGCTTCTGATACTCGATGCGCGCATCGGCCTCGGCGGCATCCGCCTTGGCCTGGAGCTTGTCCATCTCGGCCTTCCACTCGTCCAACTGGGCCTGCAGCTTCTGCTCGTAGGCTTCTCTATCGCTATCGTTCATGGTGGCATCCTTCCAACGTGGGGGGGCATGCACCCTTGAGGGTAGTCCGTTTCAGGAGGACACGATATGACCTGCATGCATCGGGTCCCCGGATAGACCTTCGATGTAAGCGATTGGCCATCGGCGCGGGCTGGGTGGGCTGCTACGCTGTTCCCAATATTAGAAAAAACGACAGGGAACGATCATGGATGATGCCTCAGAGCCCAGCATCACGCTGCACCCGCATGCCCGCCGGATCCGGGTCGCCATCGACGACACCCTGCTGGCCGATACCACTCTCGCCATCGAACTGCGCGAAACCGGCTATCCGTCGCGGCAGTACATTCCCCGCGACGACGTGCGGATGGTCCCGCTCACGCCTTTCGAGACCGAGACCCATGGCCCCCTCAAGGGCAACGAAAGTAACTTCTGGTATTGCAAGCACAAGGATAAGGCGTGGAGTTACGGAAAGACTTGGAGGGGTGTTGGGCGGGTCAAGGGTGGGATGATTTTTTATAATGGCTATTAATGAGCTAAGAAACGTGATGCTTTTTGCTTTTATCATGTTTTATAAATCCCTCTTGTGTTTTTATGATGTGTGTAACTATGCAGTATATGATTTTCTTCTATACCGGAGGCTGATATGGCATTGGAGACTTTGACGGCTAAAAAGGCTATAGAACTATCTGTGCCTGTTGCTAATCGTATTTATAGAAGGTTTGTTTCTCCTTATGTAGAGAAAAAAATTCTTCATTTGATGAAATCTAAAGATGCTTATAGAAAATTTAAGTCTGGAGCAGAAGGGTATCTTGCAAACATCGCGGGGCAGTGCTCTGTAATAAATACTATAGCTTTTCAGAATGCTCCTAAAAAGCTAAGTGATCTCTATATGCCATTAACTGTTGTAGATTACTCAGATGGGAAAGAGATTGTTGTTGAGGATGGTCGAGATGTTTTTGATATGGGCGATCGTCTTCTGTTAGTAGACAATGCGGGAATGGGGAAGACCACCCTTTCGAAAAAAGTAGTTGTTAATGTAGTGGAGCATGAAATAGGAATCCCAATATTTTTTGAAATGAGGAAGCTTTCCGAAGAGTCCCTTGTAAGTCAGATTGGTAATAAATTGGGGATTCGTGAGGACGTGTGTGTTTCTGTGCTAAAAGAACTTCCTTTGATTTGTGTTTTTGATGGAGTCGACGAAACCCCGGATAAGCTTCAAGCGAAAGCTGTTGATGATATAAATGATTTCTCAAATAGTTTTCCGGAATCTAAAATAATAGTAACCTCGAGGAATGAAACGTATCTTCCAGAGTTTCACTCTTTTTCAAGACTTTCAGTCAGGAGCTTGAAGAGAGAAGAGGCTTTTGAGCTAATAAAGAAATATGACCCAGAGGAAGTTTTTTTCCATAAGCTGGTTAGAGATATAAATAGTAGTGGGAGGGAAGGTGTTCATGAGTTCCTAACCACTCCGCTATATGTGTCGTTGCTTTTTTGTGCGTATCGGCATAAATCAGTAGTCCCGAAAAAAAGGAGCTTGTTTTACTCGCAGGTATACGAGGCGCTTTTTGAGTCCCATGATTTAAGCAAGGAAGTGGGTTTCATTAGAGAGAAATATTCAAATCTGGACTCGGTAAACTTTCATGCTGTGCTTAGGCGCCTAGGTTTTTGGTGTTTGAAAAATGAGGGCAGGCTGAATTTCAGAAAAGACGAGCTAGAGATAACTCTTAAAGAGATCATCGATGAAATGGCAGAGATTTCTGTTTCCCCAAGCGATTTTGTTAAAGATCTTGTTTCAACAGTCCCGATTTTTGTAAAAGAGGGTGGGGTTATTGGCTGGTCGCACAAGTCTCTTATGGAATACTTTGCGGCTATGTTTATTTGCAATGATGTAAAGTCTCGCCAGGCGGAGTTGCTAGAAAAAATTTATGATGCTGACAAGGGAGGTAAGTTTCTAAACGTAATTGATCTTTGCTCTGATATAGACTATTCAGCATTTAAGTTCAGCATAGCAAAACGCGTTTTTGAAGATTTTTTGAAGCATTGTGAAAAGAGTTGCTCCGAAATAAAAAACAAAAGAATTAGTCGTGATGTTATTAAGGCCAGGAAAGGTCTCAGTTTTTCCAATGATGTAGAGTTTTCTTTTTGTTATATGAGAAACGAGTCAGATAGAAACTGGATTCGCGAACAAATTCAGCCTTTTATTGATGGCGATTTCACTAAAGATGTTATGATGAGCGGGCTTTCCTATGATGGAAAAAGTGTTCCTGTGTTTTTCTATTATAAGCAGGGTGTAGCAAGGAAGGTTTTTCCTGTAATAAAAAAAGTTAATCCAGAGTTGTTTGTGGAAGTCGACGATAGCTTTGATGCGCTCGCTAAAGATTTGCTGAAATCAACAATTAAGCGAAGGAAGGTTTATGAAGTGGTGGATGATCCTGGTCATTTAATAAATAATTCGGCAAATTTTGATACGGTGAACAGACTTTTGTATTTAAACTCCCCGTATGCGCTTGATGAGGATGAGGTTAAGAAGGAGCTTGATGTGATGTCAAAAGATGAAAGTAATGGGGTGGGGGCGCTATTAGAGGGATTTTGAGTCCATTTATTAAGAAAAAACGTATTTCCGTTGTTGGGGCGCAGGATATTTTTTTGATATTTTTATATGTACTTTTGAATCGCTTGTATCGATCAAAGTGAGTCAGGCGGGTGCTGGTTATGCCGCCGTAGGTCAGCACTATGTCACCATCGGGCTGAGGTGGCGGGCAACACCAAAGTGATGCCCCCGCCGCCACCTGATATCGGGCATTCGCGCGTCTATCAGTTCTGCATGGGAATGCCTTCTTCCCACCGGAAGCCGATGCCGCCGCCTTTCCAGACGCCTTCGCCGAGGGGATTGGGCCCCTGGATATTGACGTGCTGCGGCAGCCCGAAGCCGGGCGCTAGGTCCTGCATGCCGCGCACGGTGCTGCGGTGCATGATCCGCAGGCCCTGTTGCTCCACCGGCAGGTGCGCCTCGGGCGCGGCGCGATGCGCCACGGCGAGGTTGTCGATGAACACGCAGTCGTTCTCCTGATACTCGAAGGCCGTGGCGTAGCCGTTCTCCAGGCCGGCATTCAGGATGTCGTTGTACTCATGACAGAGCTGCGTCAGCTCATCCTCGTTCAGCAGGCGGAAGGCCTCCTCGTCGGGGAGCTTCTCGATCACCGCCCCCGTCATGCCCAGGTGCAGCCAGATGCACTTTCGCTTCGAGATGGGGTGCTCGTGCACCACTGGATGCACCACGCCCGAGGCGGAGTTCACCGAGGAGAGGCGGCTCCAGAACTCCTTCCGATCCTCCGGGAGGGCGTCATAGGCGGCCCCCTGGTGGGCGAAGTAGGTGCCGCCGCCTTTCTCGGCCGGGCGGATGATGTGGTAGCCCGAGTGCGAGAAGGTGTCCGCGTTGAAGCTGCCGTCGTTGTGCCACTGCGGGCCCACGCCGGGGATGCCGTGACGCTGATCGTTCGAGAGGCGGAAGATATGCGGGTTGTTACCCGGCGTGGCCGGGTGCACGCCATGGGTGCTGTGCAGCTCCTTGCCGCCCCACCAGCAGCTCGCGCGTAGGAAGTCGTCGGCGCTCAGCTGGGTGTCGTTCTTGAAGACGAGGAACCCGCGATGGGCCATTTCCTGTTCCAGGGCCTCGAGCACCTCGGCCGGCGGGGCCTCCTCGGCGGAGAGGTCGATGCCCTGCACCTGCGCCCCGACGGGATCCAGCGGGGTGATGGTGCCGCCGAAGGCCTCGATGGTGGCAACGCGTTGGGGATCCAGGGGCGAGAGCGTCGATTGGCGGGTCGTCATGCGGGCCTCCTGTGGTTCAGCACGTTGGCTGAGCTCGTCGATGCAAGAAGGATGACCGCGACGCGAAGGGCGTCGATGTGGCGGGGGCGCCCGGGCGGCGCCGTCATCCGAGCACAGGATGTATGTGCGGATCATGCTGACAGAGACGTTCCGCTTTTCCAAACGTGGGCCGGGCGCATCGCCGCGCCCGGCCTCGGCTGTCAGCTCATGAAGGGCTTCATGAGGTGGAGATCGTCATGACGTGGCCGTGCCGGGCCGCGCCTCCATCGGGGCGTCCCCCGGCGAGAAGCGGTAGCCCAGCAGCCGCATGGCGTTCAGCGTCACCAGCACCGTGGCGCCGGTATCCGCCATCACCGCGATCCACATGCCGGTGAATCCCAGCGCCGTGGTGACCAGGAAGACCGCCTTCAGGCCCAGCGCAAGGGCGACGTTGGTCTTGATGTTGCGCAGGGTGGCGCGGGACAGGTCGATCAGCTCGGCGATGCCGCTCACGCGGTTCTTGAGCAGCGCCGCATCCGCCGTCTCCAGCGCCACGTCCGTTCCGCCGCCCATGGCGATGCCCACCTCGGCGGTCGCCAGTGCCGGGGCATCGTTGATGCCGTCGCCGACCTTGCCGACCGGCCCCTGGCCGGCGGCCTGCCAGTCACGCACGCGCTGGGCCTTGTCCTCGGGCATCAGCTCGCCGTGCGCCTCGATCCCCAGCTGGTCGCCGATGGCCTCGGCGGTGCGAGCGTTGTCGCCGCTGAGCATCACGGCCCGCACGCCCAGCCGCGACAGCGCCGCCAGGCCCTGCCGGGCGTCGTCGCGCGGCTCGTCGCGAACGGCGATCAGGCCCAGTACCTGCTCGCCCTCGACCAGCACCGCGAGGCTCTGGCCGGCCTGCTCCAGCTCGACGATGCGGGCGCTCAGGTCGTCGGCGAGCGTCACCCGTTCGGCCAGATGGCGCGGGGTGATCAGGCTCAGCTCGCGCCCCTCGACGCGACCCGACACGCCGCTGCCGGCCAGGGCGCGGGTGTCGCTCGCCCGGGGCAGCGACAGGCCCTGCTGCCGGGCATGGTCGAGGATGGCCAGGGCGATGGGGTGGCTGGAGTCGCGCTCCAGCGCGGCGGCGAGCCGCAGGATCTCGCCCTCGTCCTGCCCGGCGCCCCAGCCTTCCACCCGTGTGACCCGAGGCGTGCCCGCGGTGAGCGTGCCGGTCTTGTCCAGCGCGACCAGCTTGAGCTTGCCGAGCTGCTCCAGCACCGCGCCGCCCTTGATCAGCAGGCCCCGCCGTGCGCCGGCCGAGAGCCCGGCGGCAATCGCCGCGGGGGTCGAGATGACCAGCGCGCAGGGGCAGGCGATCAGCAGCAGCGCCAGGGCGCGGTAGATCGATTCCGACCATGCCATGCCCGCGACCAGAGGTGGCGCCACGGCCATCAGCAGGGCCAGCCCCACCACCACCGGCATGTAGTACTGCGCGAAGCGGTCGATGAAGCGGGCCATCGGCGCCTTGGCCGCCTGGGCTTCCTCCACCAGCCGGATGACGCGGGCGATGGTGTTGTCCTCCGCGCGGCGCGTCACCTCCACCTCGAGGGCGGCATTCAGGTTCACGGTGCCGGCGAAGACGTCGTTGCCGGGGCCGCGGGAGCGGGGCACCGACTCCCCGTTGATCGGCGACTCGTCCAGGTCGGACTCCCCGGTCAGGATGCGCCCGTCGCAGGGCACGCGGTCGCCCGGGCGGATCAGTACCCGCTGGCCGGGCGTCAGCGAGGCGGCCGGGACCTCACGGGTCTCGCCCGCTTCCAGCAGCCTCGCGGCCGACGGCGTCAGGTCCGCCAGGGCCGAGATGCTGCGCCGCGCCCGCTGGGAGGCCACGCCTTCCAGCAGTTCGCCCACGGCGAACAGGAAGACCACCACCGCCGCCTCGGCGGCGGCATTGATGGCCAGGGCGCCCAGGGCGGCGATGCTCATCAGCATCTCGATGGTGAAGGGGTTGCGCTGCTTCAGCGCGCCCCAGGCGCCCTGCACGATGGGCACCAGGCCCACCACGGTGGCGGCGACGAAGGGCCAGTTGCCCAGCGCCGGCCAGGCCAGGCGCAGGGCGAACGCCAGCAGCAGCAGGCCCCCGCTGACGAGCACCAGGCGCCCCTTGGCGGACTGCCACCAGGCGGAGGGGGCGGCGTCCGGCTCGTTCGCCTCCTCCTCGCTGACGAGCCGATAGCCGAGCTCGTGGATCGTCTTCTCGATCACTGCGTGGGAGGGCGCCGAGTGCACAGGCGAGTGTGCGGAATAGTGCAGCTTCACCGACCCGGTGACCGAGCTGGCCGAGACCTCCGCGATGCCGTCCAGGCGGCCAAGGGCGGATTCGACCTTGCGCTCGCAGCCGCCGCAGTCCATGCCCTCGACGCGCAGCGTCAGGGTCGAGGCGGTGGCCGTGGATGCCGAAGCGGACATGGCGTGGCTCCTGAGATCGGGATGACATCTGAAGCATAATCCCTGTAGCAACTACAGGTTCAAGTCGTGGTCACAGGATCTGAGCGCTTCAAGAGAGCGTTTCAAGAGAGTGCTTCACGAGAACGCGTCACATCGAGCATCGAGGAGCGAGGAGATGTCGGAGACACGCCAGGACATCGGCATCGGCGAGCTGGCCCGTCGGGCCGGCTGCCTGCCGGAAACGGTGCGCTACTACGAACACGTCGGCCTGCTGCACGAGACCTCGCGGACCGAGGGCGGGCAGCGGCGCTACGGGGAGGAGGCCGTCCGGCGGCTGACCTTCATCCGCCATGCCCGGGACTTCGGTTTCTCGGTGGAGGCCGTGCGCGAGCTGCTGGCGATGTCGGACCGGCCCGACATGTGCTGCGACGAGGTCGATGCCCTCGCCAAGCACCACCTGGAGGAGGTGGAGTCGCGGCTGCAGCGGCTCTCCGCGCTGCGCGACGAGCTCCAGCGGATGATCGGCCAGTGTGCCGGCGGCAAGGTCGAGAGCTGCCGCATCATCGAGGTGCTCAGCGACCACCAGCTGTGTGACAGCGACACCGCCCACGGCGGGGCCTTTGATCTGGGCGAGCCACCCGCGGCCGCCGCCAGGCGGTCGTGACGTTGGCTCAGCGCGTCAACAGGCCCCGGGCGAACGCCTCGCCCAGGCGGTCAACGGCCACGGCCAGCTTCTCGTCGATGACGTGGAGGTACTCCGTCCAGTCGTCGATGTGGCGCAGCTCCGACTTGCCGTCCGAGATGCCGCGCAGCACGACCAGCGGCACCGCAAAGCGCGTGCAGGTGCGCAGGCAGGCATAGCTCTCCATGTCCACCATGTCGGCGGCGATGCCGTCATAGGCCGCGCCCGAGACGATATTGGCGCCGGTCGAGAGCGAGGCCTCGCGAAGGCCGGGAATCCGCAGCGGCAGGGGCAACGCTGCCGGCAGGTCGAGGAAGGGAGTGATGCCCTGCTCGAAGCCCAGCGGCGAGGCGTCCATGTCGCGGTAGGACACCGAGGTGGCCTGGTAGACCTCGGTCTGCTCCAGCGCCCGGCTGCCCGCCGAGCCCAGCGACACCACCAGGTCCGGCATCCGCCCGCGGCCCTCCAGCCCGGCCAACGCGGCGGTGAGCTCCACCGCCGCCTCCACGGGGCCCACGCCGGTCATGAAGGGCTCGAAGCGCTGCCTGAGGTGCGGGCCGTATTCGGACTCGGCCGCCATCACGAAGAGAATGTTCTGGCCGCCCAGCGCCGTCAGGGGCGCCGTGGCCCGTGGTGTCCTGCTCATCCCGAGAGTCTCCCGACGTCCATTGACGCCCCCATCATGGCGGCCAGGGGCCGGGTCGCCAAGCGCTGACATCCGGCGTTCCTCGCCTTAGGCTGATGGAACCGCCACGCCGCAAGGAACGCTCGATGACCGATCACACCCCCGACCCCCGCATCACCCTGCATCCGCACACCCGTCGGGTCCGCATTCTCGATGGCGACACCCCGGTCGCCGATACGCGCCAGGCCATCGAACTGCGCGAGCCCGGCTATCCCCACCGCCAGTATGTGCCGCGTGAGGATGTGGACATGTCGCAGCTCTCGGTCTCCTCCACCGTGACCCACTGCCCGTTCAAGGGCGACACCACCTATTACTCGCTGCCCGATGTCTCCGATCTGGCCTGGAGCTATGACAATCCGATAGACGAGATGCAGGCGATCGCCGGGCGGCTGGCGTTCGATGCCGAGAAGGTGACGGAGGAGGTGGAGTAGGCTCCACGTTCAGGCCACAACAGACCTGCCGGCACAGGCAACGGGCCGGGACGTTCATCCAATAATGGGGTGGTCCGTCTAATGCCTGTCATGTTTCTGGTTCACTATACGGACATGTCCCAATGAAGAATGAAACGCCTGTCGTCAGGATCTTTTTTGCCAAGATGAAGCCTTCGTTCTTCCAGCTTTCCGAGGAAGAGCAAAGACAATTCATGGTGCGTGATCGGGTTAATCTTGATGACCTGGGAATGACGGCGATCTCCATGATCGACTGTACAGAAAGTGATAGTGAATGGGACTACATCGGAGTAGAACGCTGGCCATCAATGAAGGCGCTGGAAGAGCGAGAATGCTTCGAGAGGGATGAGCTCCAGATTGCCCGGTATGTGGAATACAAGGCCGAACGGGGTGTGGAGCAGTCCTTCGAAGACTATGGTCGGCCTCAGTCAACATGACCGGCGGCTGAGCCCAGGAGTGATGTCAGACAAGACCCCATGGCCGCCTGTCGCCGAAAGCTGACCAACTGCCGCGTATCACTTTACGAGCCTCTTCCCCTTCACGCCTTGGCTCTCCCTTCGTCACTCATCACCACCCGGTTCCTGCCGCCGTGCTTGCCGGCATACAGGGCCTGGTCCGCCGACTGGATCAGGGAGGGCAAGTCGGTCGCCTCCTCGTGGCCTCCGGCGATACCGATGGTGACGGTCAGGCGGTGGTCGGGCATGTCCTCCCGCACCGGCAGCTCGGCGACCTTACGCTGCAGCCGCTCCGCCACCATTCGAGCGTCCTCCAGGTGAGTGTCCGGCAGGGCCACGATGAATTCCTCGCCGCCGAAACGCCCGATCACGTCCTGGGGCCGGAGGGATCGCTTGCAGGTGTCCGCGATCGTGGCCAGCACGCGATCGCCCTGGCTGTGTCCCCAGGTATCGTTGATGGCCTTGAAGTGGTCCACGTCGATCATCATCAGGCTGAAGGGCGACTTGTCGAACTGTGACCGCTGAAGCAGGTCCTGGGCTCGCGTCATGAAATGAACGCGACTGTCCAGGCCCGTCAGGACATCCCGTTCGGCGACCCTGCGCAGCTGGGCTTCCAGCGACTTGCGGTGAGCGATTTCCTCGGCCATCTGCTGGTTCTGGGACCGCTCTTCCTGCAGGAGCGCATATTGTTTTCGCTGCAGCTTTTCCAGGCGCAGCAGGGCGAAGAAGCCCACGGCATTGGCCATGACCAGCAGCAGCGCAATGCGCAGTGCCACCACGGCGGGAATGTCCGCCACCATCACCGCCGAGGCCAGGAAGCCCAGGCTCAGGTAGAGGCTCGCGAGGGCCACGATGGGCAGCAGGTTGGGGATCAGCAGGTAGAACGCCATGGTGGCCATCGCCACCGCGGTGACCTGGGTGGATAGGCTCTCGGGGCGCAAGGGCACGATCAGGATGATGCCTGTCGCCAGTATCCAGAGGGGCAGGGCGTGCAGCCAGGCCTTGCGGGAATAGTCGCCCCAGCGTCCGATCATGAGGGCCAGTACCAGACAGGACGCGACCACCAGCAGGCGCATGGCGAGCAGCAGGGTGAGCGGGGTGCCCATGCCGACATAGTGGTAGTCGGAAATGGCAAACATGCCGAAGACCAGGGCCGCCACGCAGAGCGCCAGGCAGGACTCGCGTCGCACCCTGGGCGCGATATCCCGGCGATACATCGCTTCCCTGCCGGGCTCGTGAAACTGACCGGTCAGCCGGTTCAACCGGCCTCTGGTGATGGGTGACGACATAGGGCGGCTCTCCCGGTCCTGGGGTGATCGTCGACGTGTCCTTTCTGGCGTTCGCGGTGAGCGCTTACCTGCCAGCCACCTGCAATATAAGCATTTAAAGATAGTGCTAAAACAAGCGGGTGCCAATGCTCATCCGGCTCCCAGCCCGCTCACCCGCATCACCCGCCGCTCCACCGCGTCCAGCAGCTGGCCGCGGCCGGTCTCGACCAGGGTGAGCCAGTGGCGGGCGCGGGTGATGCCGGTGTAGACCAGCTCCCGCGTCAGGATGGGGTTGGGGGCGTCGGGCAGCACCAGGGCGGCGTGGATGAGTTCCGAGCCCTGGGACTTGTGCACCGTCATCGCGAACACCCTCATCCACCACATGCAGGCGTGAGAGTAGTATCTACTTGGTGTAATGTTTTTCGTCTCTGAAAGGAAAAATTTTCCCTGACCTAGTGGCTAATTTTCGGTGTGATATGCATGCAGTGCTGTTGCTAGAGGAGATTAAAATTGAAACAACACTTCATCCACTCGTCGTACCGAGAGCGCTTGATTGAACATCTGTTCGTCGGTGAATTGCTCAAGCATTCCTGGCTTGAGAGAGGCTGCAGGCTAGAAGTTGCAAAACCAGAAGTCGACAACAGCGGATACGATCTGATTGCTGAAGAAAATGGCTTTGTCCGCCATCTCCAGCTCAAGGCTTCCAGTCGAGAGGCGAGAACCGCCAAGCAGAACGTGCATACGGCGCTTGGTGGCAAGCCGTCAGGCGTGGTGGTCTGGATTCAATTCGATGCCGAGACGTTAGAGTTGGGCCCATTCCTGATCTTCGGCGGTTCACCGGGAGAGCCGCTGCCTGATCTCTCGGGGTTCAAGGTGGCAAAGCACACCAAGGGCAATGCGGAAGGGATCAAGGCGGAGCGCCCTGCGATTCGTCACATCCCCAAAAGCCATTTCGTCAAATACGAAAGTGCCGTGGAGGTCTACGAGGCGCTGTTTGGCGCCCCGTGAACATCAACTCCCCAACCCACTCACTCGCATCACTCGCCTTTGCGCCGCGTCCATCAGCTGGCCGCGGCCGGTTTCGACCAGCGTCAGCCAGTGGCGGGCGCGGGTAATGCCGGTGTAGACCAGCTCCCGGGTGAGGATGGGGTTCGGCGCGTCGGGCAGCACCAGGGCGGCGTGAGTGAACTCCGAGCCCTGGGACTTGTGCACCGTCATCGCGAACACCGTCTCCACCGCCTGCAGGCGCGAGGGCAGCACCCACTTGATGCGATCGGTGCCGTCGCCGGCGGGGAAGGCCACCCGCAGCAGGCGGCGGCTGCCGTCGCCGGGCACAGCGCCCGGGCGCGGCATGTCCAGGGTGATGCCGATATCGCCGTTCATCAGCCCCAGGCCGTAGTCGTTCTTGGTGACCAGCACCGGGCGGCCGGGGTACCAGCGCTGGCGGCCGTCCTCGCTGTCGATCAGTTTCTCCTGCTCCAGCGCCTGGCGCACCCGCTCGTTCAGGCCCTCCACGCCCCAGGGGCCGCGGCGCAGTGCGCACAGCAGCTGGAAGTCGCCGTGGGCCGCGAGCACCTGTCTTGCCCAGTCATCGAAGTCTTGCTGATCCGCCTGGTCGGCCGGGCGCTGCTCGGTCATCACGCTCAGGAAGTGGCGATAGCCCACCGGCGGCGCATCGGCTGCCTTGGCATTCGGAAAGCGCTCGGGGCAGCCGGTCACGGCCAGGCGGGCCAGGCCGCGCTCGTCGTCGGCGGAAAGCTTGTGGTGCGAGAGGTCCGCGAAGCCGTGGGTAAGCGCCGTGGTGATGGCGTGGCGCTTGGCGGCGGGCGCGGCCTCGAGGTTGATCGCCGCGGCCAGCTGGCCGATGCCGCTGTCGGCGGTGAAGCGGTGGCTGACGCGCAGCATGGCGATGGCCTGGTCCAGCGGCTGGCCGTCGGCGTCCAGCGTCTTTGCGGGCAGAGGCTGGCCGGTGGCCTCTCCCAGCCACTCGGCGGTGGCAGGGGTGTAGTGGCCGCCCTCGGCCCGGGCGCACAGGTCGCCGAGCACCGAGCCGGCCTCCACCGAGGCGAGCTGGTCCTTGTCGCCGAGCAGCACCAGCCGCGCCCGGGGCGGCAGCGCCTCGAGCATCGCGGCCATCATGCCCACATCCACCATCGAGGCCTCGTCCACCACCAGCACGTCCAGCGGCAGCGGGTTGTGGCGGTCGTGGCGGAAGCGGCGGGTGTCGGGTCGGGAGCCGAGCAGCCGGTGCAGCGTCGAGACCTCCTTGGGGATGACGCTTCGCAGCCGCTCGGGGTCGTCGGCCAGGCCGTCGAGGTCGAGCTTCGCCACCTGGCCGGCGATGGATTCGTTGAGCCGGGCGGCGGCCTTGCCGGTAGGGGCGGCCAGGCGGATGCGCAGGGCCTGTTCTCCCTCACCCTCGCCTTCACCCCCATTTTCGCCGAGGGCCAGCGCCTGGAGCAGGGCGAGCAGGCGCACCACGGTGGTGGTCTTGCCGGTACCGGGGCCGCCGGTGATCACCGCGAAGCGCGAGCGGCCGGCCAGCGCACAGGCGGCCTTCTGCCAGTCGATCGCGTGCGGGGCATCGCTCCGGTTGGGGAAGAGGGCGTTGAGGATTGGGCGCAGGCGGGCCGCATCCGGGGTCTCGTCGTCGCTCTTTGCCTCGCCGAGCCGCTCATTGATCCGGCTGTGGATATCCTGCTCGTGTTGCCAGTAGCGGCGCAGGTAGAGCCGGGGGCGCTCTCGGCTTCCGGCGAGCACCAGCGGGGTGCTGCCGGGGCCCTCGGCGACCAGCTCCGGCTGGGCCAGCGCCGCACGCCAGGCGTCCAGCTCCAGCGCGGCCATCACCCGGCTGGGCAGCGGCGGCGGGTCCTCCAGGCTGTCGCCCTCCGGCGGCAGCGAGAGCGCGAGGTCCGGCGTGGCGAGCGTCTGGGTGAGATCCAGGCAGACGTGGCCGCGGCCGAGCTGGTGGCTGGCGAGTGCGGCCGCCAGCAACAGCAGGGGTGAGGCTTCACTCACCCCGTTGGCCGCCGTCGCCTCGCGATGCAGGAAGGCGGCGAAGGCGCGGTCCAGCGAGCGCAGCCAGCCGCGCGCCACCCAGCGGTCGAGCAGGGCGAAGAGCGCCGCGTGATTGGCCAGCGCCTGTTCGGGCGCTTGCATCAGCGCGGCTTCGGGCGCGGCAGTGTGGTTCGGGGTATCCGGCATCATGCGGCGGCCTCCTCGGCGGCGCGAAACAGGGTATCGAGCGCGAGGATCAGCTCGCTCGGCGGGCGTTCGGCGTGCACGCCGCGGGAGGGCGCGCGGGTGCCGCGCAGGAAGACGTAGAGCACCCCGCCCAGGTGGCGCTCGATGTTGTAGTCCGGCAGCCGGGCCGCGAGCAGCCGGTGCAGGGCCAGCAGGTAGAGGCAGTACTGCACGTCGTAGCGCTTCTCGAGCACGGCCTCACCCATCGCCGCCTCGGTGTAGGCGGCGTCGTCGGCGCCCAGGTGGTTGGACTTCCAGTCGAGCACGTAGAAGCGCCCCTCGTGCTCCACCACCAGGTCGATGAAGCCCTTGAGCATGCCGTTGAGGGTATCGGGCTCGAGCGCCGGCCGCGGCCGGCCGCCGAGTGTGTGAGCGCTTACGAGGGCGTCCAGTCGGCGGGTGTTCACCCGGTGGGCGGCGAACCAGAACTCCAGCTCGACCCGGTAGCCGTCCAGGGCATCGAGGCGCAGCGGCGCGGCCTCGCCATCGTCCGAATTCGGCACCGGCAGCGGCGTGGTCAGTAGCTCCGGCAGCCACTGTTCGAGGGCGGCGATCTGGCCCTCCCAGCCGCGGCGGTTAGCGCGCCGGGCCAGGGTGTCGGCGCGCATCTCGGCGTCCTGGGCCACCCGGGCGAAGCCCTCCTCGCCGGCCCACTCCAGCAGGCCGTGCAGGAAGGTGCCCGCCGAGGGGCCGCGGGGGAAGCGGTGAAGCGAGCCCTCGCTCACCGTGGAAGCCGCCGCGTCGAAGGGCTCGTCGATCACCTCCATCGCCGTGGCCTCGTCGGCGGTGGTGGGCTCGGGGGCCGGCTCGGCCTGGACGGCGGATTCAGCTTCCTCATCCGGGGTGGCGCCGGTGCGCAGCGCCGAGTAGCTGGCGATCCACCAGTGCTCGCGGATCGTCCGGCTGGGCGCGCGGGCATGGCCGAGCGGCGTGTCGTCGGTGGCGAGTTCGACCGGCGTGGCCTCGGCCTCGGGAGCGTCGATCACCGTCACCCGACCTCTCTCGTGACCATCCGCGTCCGCCAGCGCCTCGAGGGCTGGGCGCAGGGCCTCGGGCGTCAGTTCCTCGCCGCCCTTGAGCAGGTGGCCGACGGCGCTGCGCTCCATGGCGTCCAGCGGCGCCAGGCCGAGCCAGGTGGCGTGGCGGGCGCGGGTCAGGGCGACGTAGAGCTTGCGCAGGTCCTCGCCCAGGCGCTCGCGGTCGGCGCGGGCGAGCGTCGCCTCGTCGGCGGAGAGCGTCAGGCGCAGGTGGCCGTCGTCGTCGTGCCAGCGCAGCGGCAGGTCGCCCTGCTTCACCGGGCGGAAGGCGGCGATGAAGGGCAGGAACACCAGCGGGTACTCCAGGCCCTTGGACTTGTGGATGGTCACCACCTGCACCAGGTCGGCGTCGCTCTCCAGGCGCAGGCGGTGGGTGTCGGACTGCGCGTGCGGATGCGCGCGGGATTCGGCGAGGAAGCGCAGCAGGGCGTGCTCGCCGTCGATCTCGGCGCTGGCCTCCTGCAAGAGCTCGCCGAGGTGCAGCATGTCGGTGAGCCGTCGCTCGCCCTCGGGCACCGCCAAGAGCCGCCCGGGCACCGCGAAGTCGGCCAGCAGTCGATGCAGCATGGGCAGCACGCCGCGGCGCTGCCACTGGCGATGGTAGTCGCGGAACTGCATCACCCGCGCCTCCCAGGCCAGCTCGTCCTGCTGGGGGCCGCCGTTCAGGGCGTCGAGCTCGGCAAGGGAGAGCCCGAGGCTCGGCGTGGCGAGCGCGGCGCGCAGGCAGCGTTCGTCGTCCGGCGCGGCGCAGGCGGCGAGCCACCCCTCCAGCTCGGCGGCGGCCTCGGTCTCGAACACGCCCTCCTTGTCGGAGAGGTAGACGCTGCGGATGCCGCGGGCCAGCAGGGCGCTTCGGATGGCGCGGGCCTCGCCGGCGTTGTTGACCAGCACCGCGAGATCCGACGGCGCCAGCGGGCGCAGCTCTCCTTGCTCTTCACCACTGGCCTTCACAAAACCCGTCTGCCCGGCCTGACCCTCGCGCAGGAGGCTGGCCATCTCGGTGGCGCAGCGCCCGGCCAGCTCGTGGAGGTAGGCGCCCTTGGAAAGCGTCTCGTCGGCGGCCAGGTGCCAGAGGGTCAGCGCCGGCTGTGTGGCGCCGTTTCGCGTGAGGGCATCCTTGCGACCGTTCGTCTCTACAGGGCTGAACGGGACGGGATTGTCGTCGCCGCGGCGGAACAGGAAGGCGCCGGCGTCGCTCTGCTCGGCATGTTCGAACACCCGGTTGACCGCCGCGACCATGGGTTCGGCGGAGCGGAAGTTGGTGCCGAGCGTGACGTGGCGGCCGGCGGTGTCGCGCCGGGCCTGGAGGTAGGTGTGGATATCGGCGCCACGGAAGGCGTAGATCGCCTGCTTGGGATCGCCGATCAGCAGCACGGCGCTGTCGTCCCGGTTCTTCTCCAGCTCATAGACCCGGTCGAAGAGGCGGTACTGTACCGGGTCGGTGTCCTGGAACTCGTCGACCAGCGCCACCGGGAACTGCTCGCGGATGCGAGCGGCGAGCGTCTCGCCGGCCTCGCCCGCGAAGGCGGCGTCGAGCCGGTGCAGCAGGTCGTCGGGGCCGAGCTCGGCGCGGCGGCGCTGCACGGTCTCCCGGCGCGCGGCCATCCAGTGCACGGCGTGGGCGAGCAGGTCGGCGAAGGGGTCGGGCAGCGCGGCGAGCTTATCCGGCAACTCTTCCAGCGCCTCCAGCGCGGGCAGGTTCGGGGCCGGCTCTTCCTTCCAGATCTCGGTGATGCCGTCGGGCGTCAGGCGCTTCCAGGCGGCGGGAGTGAGATCGGGGCTCGCGAGTTCGGGGTCATGGGCCCATTCGCGCAGGGCGGCGAGCCAGTTGGCGCGGCTCTTGGCGTTGAGCTTCTGGCCGTTGAAGGCCTTGCGCTGGGCGGCCGCCTCGAGCAGGGCTTCCAGCTCGTCGAGCCAGGCCGGCCAGGGCGCCTTGAGCTCGGCGAGCGCCGCGGCGCGCTGCTCGCGGTAGTTCGCGAGCGCATCAAAGGGCGGTGGCGCGGCGGGCAGGGCGGCGGCGTGGGTGCGCAGCCGGGCGGCGGTGTCGTTGAGGGCGTCCGGCGTGGTCCAGTAGCGGGCGACGATCGCCAGCGCCTCGGGGTCGAGGTCGTAGTAGAAGCTGCGCCAGTAGTCTCGGGCGATCTCCAGGTCCATCTCGGACTGGTCCAGCGACATCTCCAGGGCGAACAGGCTGCCGCTGTCGAAGGCGTGCTCGCGCAGCATGCGGTGGCACCAGGAGTGGATGGTGGAGACCGCGGCCTCGTCCATCCACTCGGCGGCCAGCCGCAGCCGGCGGGCGCAGGTCGGCCAGCTCTCGCGGGGGTAGCTGTCGCGCAGGGCGAGCAGCGGATCGCTGCCCGGCGGTTCGCTGCTCGGTGAGAGTTCTGCTTCGGGCTCTGTGTTATCCACAGAAGGTTCTGCGAAGAGATCTCCGGTTTCGTTCTGGGACGGGGCTGATCCGGCGGCAGGTCGCCGCGGAGGCGCTGTGAACCCCTCCCTGGGCGCTACATTCGACATCCCTGTCGAATGACCTCCGCTTTGATCTGCTCCCGGTGCCCCTTCGTGGCTATCGCTACTTGCTAAGGAATCGGGGTCCGTCCCCGATTCGGGCGCGTCGTCGGGCGCCTGTGGAGAAAAGGCCTCGGCCGCTTCGACCAGCCGGGCACGGATGCGGTCGCGCAGCTCCTGGGTGGCGGCGTTGGTGAAGGTCACCACCAGGATCTCCGGCGGCGTCAGCGGCCGCGGGAAGCTGGCCGCGTCCTCCTCGTTCCGGGGGCCGAGCACCAGGCGCAGGTAGAGCAGGGCGATGGTGAAGGTCTTGCCGGTGCCGGCGCTGGCCTCGATCAGCCGGCTGCCGGTGAGCGGCAGCGCCACCGGGTCGAGGCGCGGCGTCTCGGCCGTGTGCACGCTTTCCACGTTATTTCGAGCGGTATCGGGCGAGTTCATGAGTTGCTGCCTCCCTGGCCCTTGCCGCCGTTCTTCCTGTCGACGCCCTTGGCCTTCACGGTGTCGTGCAATGGGGCGTAGAGCGCCGCGGTCAGCTCGGTGAAGCGCCGGCCGGCGGCCTGGTGGCGAACGAGGCTTGCGAGGTCACGCCACTGGCGGGCGAGGTAGGGATCGCGGTCGCGCTCGCCGGCGGTGTAGTCGTCGCCCTCGAAGACGCGCGCGGCGGCCTTCCAGGCCTTGAGGTCGGCCTCTTCCGCCTTCTCGTCGCTGCCGAAGACGCGGGCCAGGGCGTTCGCGTCGCCGCCCTTCTCGTGCCAGGCGAAGGCGGTGTCCCGGGCCAGCGGCAGGGGGGCGGTCATGCCGGCCCGCCAGGCGCGGGCGATGGCCTCCAGGTGCGCGCGCGCGGTGGCTTCGTCCAGCGGTGCCAGGGTGCCGCCGCCGGCGCGGGAGAGCAGCACCGTGGTCATGGGGCCGAGGGCGAGCTGGCCGGCGAGGTGGCCGACCCAAGGGGCGAGCCAGTGCTTCCAGTTGTACTTGCCCTTGTTGACCAGGCTGCTGGTCATCAGCACCAGCCGGCAGCGCTCGCCCTCGGCGTTCTCGCGCAGGCCGTCCAGCCAGTCCTCCACTCGTAGAGAATCAGTCGACAGCGGACCGTCTGGGGTGGCGAGCTCGAGCGACACGGACGCCGGCGTCTCCCAGGCGAGGGGCCAGGCCTCGAGCTTCTCGGCGTAGGCCTCGAAGAGGTCGTCCAGGGGCTCGACGAGGTGCTCGCGCATCAGCTCGGCGAAGCCGCCCATGGCGAGGCGTCCCTCGCGCTCCAGGCGCGCCAGGGTGTCGTGGACGGCGGGCGTCGGCGATTTGCCCTCGTCCAAGGCGCGGCGCCCGGCCTCGATCAGCGCCTGCTGGAGCTGCCAGTGGTCGAGGCCGTCCAGGGCGAAGGGCTCGTGGTCGGGGCTCTCCAGCGCCTCGCGCTCGAGGTAGACGCCGAGCCGGGTGGTGAAGAAGGCCTTCACCGGGTCCTTGAGGAAGCCGCTGAGTCGCGCCAGCGGCAGGGCGCTGTCGAGCTCGATGGGCGGCAGCTCGCCGTAGGCCACGGCATCCGGCGCGGCCTGGTGCACCGCCCGCCACTCCCGGGCGTAGGTAAACAGCCGGGCGTTGTCCGTGAAGTAGCTCCTGCTGAACGGCTGCAGCGGGTGCTCGGTGGTCAGGGCGTCGAGCAGCGCCTGGCCGGCGTCCTCTTCATGCTCTCGTCCCGCGAGTCGCCAGCCGGCGGCCAGGTGGTCGCGCAGCTGGCCGAGCAGCACCGAGGGCGGGCGGGGCTCGTTGTCGTGGATGCTGCGGCCGACCCAGCTGATCATCAGGCTGTCCCGGGCCGAGAGCAGTGCCTCGAGGAAGAGGTAGCGGTCGTCCTCGCGGCGGGAGCGGTCGCCGGGGCGGTAGTCGTGGCCCATCAGGTCGATGTCCAGCGGCCGCTGCACCCGCGGGTACTCGCCGTCGTTCATGCCCAGCAGGCAGACGTGGCGGAAGGGGATGGCGCGCATCGGCATCAGGGTGGCGACGTTCACCGCGCCGGCCAGGAAGCGCTGGGAGAGGTTGGCCTCGTCGAGCTGGCCGAGCCAGTGCTCGCGCACCACCGAGAGCGGCAGCGCCTCGGTCAGGCCGGCGTCCTCGGTGGTCTCCTGCCACTCCTCCAGCAGCTCCTCCAGGCGGCTCAGGGTGGCGAGGTCCGCCTCGTCCTCGGCGGCGAAGCATGTGGCCAGCAGCCCGCGCAGCCGCCGGCACCAGGTGGCCACGTCGGCGGGCTCGGAGAGCGCGCGCCACTGGGCCTCGAGCACGTCGAGCAGGTCCATCAGCGGGCCGGCCAGCGCCGCCTCCAGGCCGCCGATGTCGCCATAGGGCTCGATGTCGTGCCAGGGACCGTCGGCGGTGTCACCGACGGCGTAGCCGAGCAGCAGCCGGCGCAGGCCGAAGGCCCAGGTGTTGGCGGTGAGCCCGCCGGGCAGGTCGAGCCGGGCGCGCTGCGTGGCGTTAAGCCCCCAGCGGATGCCGGCGCCCTCGATCCAGCGGCGCAGCACCGGCAGGGCCTCGGCGTCCAGCCCGAAGCGCCCGCGCAGGGCCGGCACCTCCAAAAGGTCCAGCAGATCGCTCACCGTGAGCCGCGCCTCCGGCAGGTGCAGCAGTGCCTCCAGCGCCACCAGCAGCGGCTGGCGGTGGCGGCTGGTCTGGTCGGAGAGCGTGAAGGGGATATGGCGCGGGTCGTCCGGCGCCAGGCGGCCGAACACCGCCTGCACGGCGGCGGCGTAGGTGTCGATGTCCGGCACCATCACCAGCACGTCGCGCGGGCGCAGCGTGGGGTCGGCGTCGAAGGCGGCGAGCAGCTGGTCGTGGAGGATCTCCACCTCGCGCAGGGCGCTGTGGGCGACGTGGAAGCGCAGGCTGCGATCGCGCCCCGGGTCGACGGCCGGCCAGGTGTCGCGGGTCTCCTGGGGCGGGCGCAGCTCGAGGATATCGTCCTGCAGCTGCTGCAGCAGCCCCGGCGCCTCGGCCTCGGCGGGCGAGTCGAACAGATCGATGCGCATCGCCTCGGCGTCGAACAGCGCCCGGTAGGCGTCCTGGTCATCGAACTCGTCGAGCAGGCGCAGGTAGTCGCGGCCCTGCTTGCCCCAGGCGGCGAGCAGCGGCTGGGCGTGGAGGTGCAGCTCGGTGTCGTCGAGCTCCAGCGGCATGCCGGGGCGGTGGCGCTGGCGCCGGCGGGCGGCCCTCAAGAGATCCTTGTGCTCGATGATGTCCGCCCAGTAGTGGCGGCAGGGGTTGTGCACGCAGAGCAGCACCTGGGTGACCTTCGATACCGCGGCCAGCGCCTCGAGGGTTTGGCGGGGCAGCGAGGAGATGCCGAACACCACCACCCGGCGCGGCAGGCCATTGGGTCTTGTTTCGGGCGTCAATTCGCGGCACGCCTCGAGGAAGCGGGTGTGCACCCAGGCGCGGCTGGTGGCGAGGCCGGCCTCGCCGATGTCGTCGCGGAGCCGCCGCCACAGCGCCGGCTGCCAGCGCTGGTCCTCGGCGAGCGGCCGGGCCTGGCCGCGGGCGTCGATCAGCTCGTCGCGGCCCTCGGCCCAGGCGGCGAGCCAGTCGGCGCGGTAGACCTGGTACTGGTCGAAGAGGTCGGCCAGCCGCTCGGCGAGCTGGTGGCGCTTGCGGCGGTCCTCGTCGTCGGCGAGGAAGCGCGCCAGGGGCGCGAAGGTCTCGTCGTCCGTGAGCTCCGGCAGCAGGCGCATCAGCCGCCAGACCAGCCGCGGCTTGTCCAGCGGGGAGGCCGGCGGCACGGCCTCGGGGCCGTCCTGCTGGGTCAGCACCGCGCGGTAGGCCTGCCACAGGTAGCGCGCCGGCAGGGTGACGTCCATCGCCGCGGCGATGCCGGCGCCCTTGGGCGGGTCGGCGGCCAGCGCCAGCTTCAGCCACTGGCTGATGCCGTTGCTCTGCACCAGGATCACCTCGTCCTCGAGCGGCCCCAGCGGGTGGTGGCGAATCCACTCCACCGCCAGGTCGCGCAGCGCCTCCAGGCGGTTGCCGTGGATCACCATGAAGCCGGGAGTGAGCTCGGGGGACCGGAGAGCGGTGAGGGGCATGGCGATTCCTTCGCGGCGGGCGGGCAGGGGGCCATGGTGCCGCAAAACCCTGGCCGCATACACCTGGACCGTCGCTGGCCGACGCGATTGCTCGGCGTCACCATGGGGCCGAATCGTCTGAAGGGAGCCTGACGCATGGAGACCGAGCGTTTCGAGCTCGACGCCCCGATCGGGGGGATCGCCGATACCCACGGCACGCTGCGTGACGAGGCGCTGGCGATGCTCGAGGGCTGCGGTCTGATCCTGCATCTGCCGCTGTAATCTGCCTCTGGCGCCCCATCCCCGGCGCCTTTACCTAGACTGATGACAAACACGGCCGCTCCGGGGAGTGGATGCTATGGGCGCGATCATCGACCGCGACACCTTCGCGGCGTCGGACTTCCGGCGCTTCGGAAAACGCCTGCGGGACAGCGTCGAGGTGCTGCGCGAGCTGCTCGCCCAGCCGGGCTTCGGGGCGGGGGCACCCAGCATCGGCGCCGAGCTGGAGGCCTACATCGTCGACGACCGGGGCCGGGTCGCGCCTCTCAACCAGACCCTGGTCGACGCCCTGCACGATCCCCAGCTGCAGCTGGAGCTCAACCGCTTCAACATCGAGTACAACCTGGCGCCGCTGCCGCTCTCGGGCGGCCCGCTACATGCCCTGGAGCGCCAGCTGTTGCAGGCCCTGTCGCGGCTCGAGGCGGCCGCGGCGCCTCACCGGGCCCACGTGGTGCCGATCGGCATTCTCCCCACCCTGCGCAGGACGGACCTGGGGGAGCACGCCATGAGTGACCTGCCGCGCTATCGCGCCCTGGAGCAGGGCCTCAAGCGGCTGCGCGGCGAGCCCTTCGATGTCGAGATCCATGGCGAGGACAGCGTGCGGGTCAGCAGCGACCATGTGGTCCTGGAGGGGGCCAACACCTCCTTCCAGCTCCATCTGCGGATTCCCCCCGAACGCTTCGCCGCGACCTTCAACGCCGCTCAGGTCGTCACCCCGCTGGTGATGGCGCTTTCCGCCAACTCACCGTTCTTCCTGCAGCGCCGACTGTGGGACGAGACCCGCATCGCCCTGTTCAAGCAGGCGGTGGATTGCCGGATGCGCGGCGCCGACCGCTGGCAGCAGCCGGCGCGCGTGACCTTCGGCCAGGGCTGGGTGCGCGAGGGCGCCTTCGAGCTGTTCGCCGAGGCGGTGGCCCTTTATCCGCCGATCCTGCCGCTCACATCCGACACCCTCCCCGAGGATCGGCCGCCCGGCACCACGGCGCCGGGGCTGGCCGAGTTGCGTCTGCACATGGGCACCATCTGGCCCTGGAACCGGGCGGTCTACGACCCCGCCGACGGCGGCCACCTGCGGGTGGAAATGCGGGCCCTGCCGTCGGGGCCGACCGCCGTGGACATGGTGGCCAACGCGGCTCTGCTGCTGGGGCTGGTGGCCGCCCTGCGTGACGACATCACCGAGTGGTTGAGCGCCATGCCGTTTCGCTATGCCGACTACAACTTCTATCGCGCCGCCCAGTCGGGGCTGGACGCCCGGCTGCTGTGGCCGCATCGCAAGCACCACCGCCTGGAGGAAACGCCGGTGGTGGCGCTGCTCGAGCGGCTGCTGCCCGAGGCCCAGCGGGGTCTGCGCGCCCTGGGCGTGGCGGATGCCGACAGCCACCGCTACCTCGGGGTGATCGCCGAGCGCCTCCAGGCTCGGACCAGCGGTGCCCGCTGGCAGCGTCGGATGCTGGCGCATCTCGAAGGGCGGGGTCTCTCCCGCGACAAGGCCTGTCATCGACTGCTCGACGCCTACCGTGCCGCGGCGGCCACCAACCGACCGGTGGCGCGCTGGCCGCAGGAGGAGTGAATGAAAGGACTGTCGCTGCCGGTCATCACCGACCCACCGGTCGACCATCGCGAGGTCGAGGCCTGGCTCCAGACCCTCGGCGGGCCCGTCTGGCTGATGCTCGAGGGTGAGGATGACCGGCGCTGCCGGGTGGTCACCACCCTGCTGCACGGCAACGAACCCTCCGGCACCTTGGCGCTGCACCGCTGGTTGGTGGAACGCCCGCGGCCTCGTACCCGGCTGGCGGTGTTGCTGGCCAACGTCCGGGGGGCGCTTTCGCATCCGGCCTTTACCCATCGCCATACCCCGGACGACAGGGATCTCAATCGCTGTTTCCAGCCCCCCTTCGCGGGACCGGCCGGGGAGCTAGCCCGGTCCATCATCCAGGACTTGGAGTCCTGGGCGCCGGAATGCGTCATCGACCTCCACAACACCTCCGGCAACGGGCCCGCGTTCGCCGTGGCCACCCATCGCCACCCTGTCGTCGAGGCCCTGACCGGTCGTTTCTGCGAGCAGTTGATCGTCACCGACCTGCGGCTGGGCAGCCTCATGGAGCTGCCGCTCACGGTGCCGCGACTGGCGGGCTGTCCCGTCTTCACCCTCGAGTGCGGCGGAGCCCTGCAACCCGCCGCCCGTGACGTGGCCGACGGCCTCTATCGGCTGCTCGCCGAGTGTCCGGACCTGACGGCCCTGCCCTCCGCCCCTGGGCTCGAGGTGCTGGTTCATCCGCTACGGGTGGAGCTGCGACCCGGCGCCAGTGTCGCCTACGACCGCTCGCCCCGTCCCGACGTGGATGTAACGCTCTGGGCGCGTATCGACGAGCACAACCGTGGCGTGACCTCCCCGGCCGCGCCCCTCGGCTGGCTGGGACACCACGGCCTGGCCTGCCTGCAGGCGCGGGACGGGGATGGCCGGGAGCATGTCGGGGAGCTGTTCTGCGTGCGGAAGGGACGGCTCCATGCTCGCCGCCCGCTGCGCATCTTCATGGCCACCACCAACAGCGAGATCGCCCGCAGCGATTGCCTCTTCTATGCGGTACCCCTGGCGTAGGCGAGGTGGCCACCTCAGGCGGAATGCGAGGCCCGCGATCGGGTCGATGAAGCCAAGCGGGCGCTCGGTGAGCGCGGGCCGGTGTGGTGGAAGGACGGGGCGCAGGACTACGCCCGGGTCAAGGTAGAGGATACGCCCTACGCGGACTGGTACCGGGCCACGGGGCTCGGCGATGGCCGGCCGAGCGGTTACCATCGAAGCATCTTCATCTGCGACCGGAGAGATCTCCATGAGCGACTACCTGCTGGACGAGGGCGGCCTGAGCCCCGGCAAGATCTACCGTCTCTTCTCGGGCAGCATCTGCCCGCGCCCCATCGCCTGGGTCTCGACCCGGGACGCCGAGGGCAACGACAACCTGGCGCCGTTCTCGTTCTTCAATGTGGTGAGCGTCAACCCGCCGGTGCTGGGCTTCTCGCCGCTGCTCGACGGCGACGCCAAGGCCAAGGACACCATCCGCAACCTGGACGAGGTGGCGGAGTGCGTGGTGCACATCAGTGGCGAGGGGCTGGTGGCGGAGATGAACGCCACCAGTGAGGGCCTCGGGCCCCTCGAGGACGAGTTCACCCATGCGGGGCTGGAGAAGGCCGCGATGCCGGGGGTGTCGGTGCCGCGGGTCGCGGGGGCGCCGGTGGCCTTCGGCTGTCGCCTGCGCGAGATCATCCGCTTCGGCGACCAGCCCCTGGCCGGCAACCTGGTGCTCGCCGAGGTGGTGTCGATCCACGTCGACGACGCCATCTGGAACGGGCGCCACGTCGACCGCGAGGGCCTCAGGCCCATCGGGCGCATGGCCGGCAACGACTATGCCCGCACCACCGACCTCTTCGTGGTGGAGCGTCCGGCCTCGGGCAGTGCCATGAGCCAGAAGGACGGCGGCCGCTGAGTCCCGAACCGGAAAGGGGCCGGCGGGTCAGCCGGCCTCGGCGAGGTTGGTGACGGGCCGGCCTTCGGCGAAGGCCGTCAGGTTGTCGAAGGCGTCGCCGAAATAGAGCTCGTAGCTGTCCTTCTCCACGTACCCCAGGTGCGGCGTGGCCAGCAGGTTGGGCAGCTCGAGCAGCGGATGGGTCACGACCGGCTCCTCCTCGAAGACATCCACCGCGGCCTGTCCCGGCCGTCCTTCCCGCAGCGCCGCTTCCAGGGCCCCGGGCGCGATGAGCGGGGCGCGGGCGGTGTTGACCAGCACGGCGCTCGGCTTCATGCACGCCAGGTGATCCGCGGTGACGATGCCGCGGGTCTCGTCGCTGAGGCGCAGGTGCAGGCTCAGCACGTCGCTCTGCTCGAACAGCGCCTCCTGGCTCTCGGCGAAGGCAAGCCCGTCCGCGGCGGCGCGCTCGCGACTTCCCTCGCGCCCCCAGACCAGCACCTCCATCTCGAAGGCCCGGGCGTAGCGGGCCATCAGCGCGCCGATCCGGCCGTAGCCGAAGATGCCCAGGGTGCGGCCCTTGAGGCCGGTGCCCAGGGTGCGCTGCCAGCGCCCGGCCCGCAGGTTGGCCATCTCCTCGGGGAGGTGGCGCACGGCGGCGAGCACCAGGCCCCATGTCAGCTCGGCCGCCGCGTGGGGCGAGCCGGTGCCGGCCATCACCGTGATCCCCCGGCGACGACACGCCTCGAGGTCGACGTGGGCCACGCCGCCGCCGGTCTGGCTGATCGCCCGTAGGCTCGGCAGGCGGTCGAGCAGCTCGGCGGTGATCGCCGTGCGCTCGCGGATCAGCACCAGCGCCTCGGCGCCGGCCAGGCGCTCGGCCAGGGCGTCGAGCTCGGTGAGGGTGTCGTGGAGCACCGTGACGTCGTGGCCGGCCAGCCGCTCGAAGACGTCGAGGTGGCGCACGGCGTCCTGGTAGTCGTCGGGGATCACGATCTTCATGGGCGGGGGCCCTCGGGGAGGCCAAGCTGGTCGGCCAGGTCATGGAAGTCCTCGGCCACCCGGTCGAAGCAGGGATCGACGGAGAGGTCCGGCGTGGCATCGGGGCCATGCTCCAGGGGGCGCTTCACGAAGGCGGTACGGAAGCCCTCGCGGTGGGCCGCCTGCAGGTCGTCCTGGTGGGCGGCGACCATCATGATCCGCTTGGGCGGCAGGTCGAGCAGCCGCGTGACCATGCGGTAGGCCTCGGGGTCGCGCTTGTAGTGGCCGGCGAGCTCCGCGGAGAGCACGCAGTCCCAGGGCAGGCCGGCGCGCTTCGCCATGTTGACCAGCAGCGAGACGTTGCCGTTGGAGAGGGTGGTGAGGATGTACCCCCGGCGCAGCCGGGTCAGCCCGTTCACGCTGTCCGGCCAGGGATCGAGCCGGTGCCAGACGCGGTTGAAGTGCGCCCGGTCCGCCTCGTCCAGGGCCTCGGCGATGCCGAAGCGTTCCAGCAGGTTGTCCAGGGTCATGCGGTGCAGGTCGTCGAGCCGGGTCCAGGGCAGCTCGCCGTGGCGCACCCGGTTCATGGCCGGGGCGTAGCCGGCCCGCCAGGCATCGGCAAAGGCGGCCCAGTCCACCGCGAGGCCGCGCGCGGCGCCCAGCGCCTCGCCCTCGCGGATCACGCTGCTGCGCCAGTCGACCACGGTGCCGAAGACATCGAAGGCCAGGGCCCTGACCTCGGCCAGGTCGGAAGGGGG
Organism: Halomonas aestuarii; assembly: GCF_001886615.1. Classification (NCBI taxonomy): domain Bacteria; kingdom Pseudomonadati; phylum Pseudomonadota; class Gammaproteobacteria; order Oceanospirillales; family Halomonadaceae; genus Halomonas; species Halomonas aestuarii. Next base: position 1,103,901 of record NZ_CP018139.1, on the reverse strand, counting down.
GTGGGGCATCGGGGATCTCCTGGGGTGAGCGGAGGGACGAACCGGTATCGAGGAGGGGCCCGGGGCGGCGGCGCCGGCCCGGGACCGCGTCCCTCAGTCTCGTCGACCGACGGCGGCCTCGACCAGGTCCAGGCGATCCTGCCCCCAGAACGGCTCGCCGTCGACCACGTACCAGGGCGCCCCGAAGCAGCCGTCGGCCAGGGCCGCCTGGCCGGCGTCCTCGAGGCGCTGGCGCCCGGCATCGCTCTGCGCATCGTCGAGCAGCGCCCGGCCCTCCAGCCCGCAGGCGTCGGCGATCTCGCGCAGCGTCTCGAGGTCGCCGATGTCGCGCTCCTCCACCCAGCAGGCCCGCATCATGGCCAGCGACAGGCCGGCGATGTCGTGGCCCCGGGCCTTGGCCGCCAGGGCCAGCCGGGCCGACGGGCGATCATCGGTGGGAAAGTACGCCGGCTCCACGTTGAGGGGGATACCGAGCCGCGACGGCCAGCGCCTGAGCTCCGCCAGGCGGTAGGCCTGGCGCTCGGGCGCGCGCTTGGCCAGCGGCAGCCCTCCGGTCCGGGGGAAGATCGTGCCCATGCTGACCGGCACGTAGTCGATGACGGCGCCATGGCGGGCGGCGATGTCGCCCAGGCGCTCATGGCCGAGGTAGCTCCACGGCGAGACGTGGGTGTAGTAGTAGCGGATCGTCTTGGTCATGGGGGTTCTCAGCGGTAGGTGTCCTGGTACTTGTCGCGCAGCTGGTTCTTCTGCACCTTGCCCATGGTGTTGCGCGGCAGGCTGTCGGCGAAGAAGACCCGCTTGGGCTGCTTGAACTTCGCGAGCTGCCCCTGCAGGAAGTCGAGCACCTGCTGCTCGCTGAGCGTCGCCCCCGGCTCCGGAACCACCACGGCGGTGACGCCCTCGCCGAAGTCCGGATGCTGCAGGCCGATCACCGCGGACTCGTGGACGCCCTCGAGCTCGTCGATGACCTGCTCGACCTCCTTGGGATAGACGTTGTAGCCCCCCGAGATCACCAGGTCCTTGTCGCGGCCGACGATATGCACGTAGCCGCGCTCGTCGACCATCGCCAGGTCGCCGGTGATGAAGAAGCCATCCTCGAGCAGCTCCTCGCGGGTCTTCTCGGGCATGCGCCAGTAGCCGACGAAGACGTTGGGGCCGCGGATCTGCAGCATGCCGATCTCGCCCTCGGGCACCGGCTCGCCGGTCTCGCGGTCGGTGATGCGATATTCCACGCCGGGCAGCGGCATGCCCACGGTGCCGGCGCGGCGCTCGCCGTCGTAGGGGTTGGAGAGGTTCATGTTGGTCTCGGTCATGCCGTAGCGCTCGAGGATGGCATGGCCGGTCTTCGCCTCGAACTCCTGGTGGGTCTCGGCGGTCAGCGGGGCCGAGCCGGAGACGAACAGGCGCATGTTGGCGGTCACGTCCGGGGTCAGGCGCGGGTCCTGGACGAGACGGGTGTAGAAGGTCGGCACGCCCATCAGCACCGTGCCGCGGGGCATCTCCTCGAAGATCACGTCGGCATCGAACTTCGGCAGGAACAGCATGCTGGAGCCGGCCATCAGGGTGACGTTGCAGGCCACGAAGAGCCCGTGGGTGTGGAAGATCGGCAGGGCATGGATCAGCCGGTCCTGCTCGCTGAACTGCCAGGCCTCGACCAGGGTGGCGGCGTTGGAGCCCAGGTTGCGGTGGGTGAGCATGGCGCCCTTGGAGCGTCCGGTGGTGCCCGAGGTGTAGAGGATCGCCGCCAGGTCGTTGGCGTCGCGCTCGACGATGTCGTCACGCGGGGTGGCGCGCTCGGCCTCCTCCATCAGGCTGCCGTCGGCCTGGACGCCGAGGGTCGCGACCTGCGGGCAGCCGGTGTCGGCGGCGATGCTGCGGGCCTTGTCGACATCCTCCGGGCGGCAGACGAACAGCGCAGGCTCGGCATCGGCGAGGAAGTAGTGGATCTCGTCGCCCGTGTAGCCGGTGTTGAGCGGCAGGTAGACCCCGCCGACTCGCAGGGTGGCCAGGTAGAGCAGGATCGTCTCGGGGCTCTTGTCGACCTGCACGGCGACCCGGTCGCCCGGCGTCACGCCCAGCGCCGTCAGTGCGCCGGCCAGGCGCTCGGTGGCGGCGAGGGCCTCGGCATGGCGGTAGCCCTTGCCCTGGCGGGTGGTGATGAAGTCGGCATCGCCGCGCTCGCGCATGCGTCGGGCGAAGGTGTCGAAGAGGTTCTGGTTCATTTGGCGGGTTCTCCCTTGAGCAGCTTGCGGGCACGGCGGTTCAGGTCACGCACGGCCGAGGAGTGGGCAATCGTGCCGCTGGTGGTGTATTGCTCGTGGTTGCGTTCGATGTCGTCGAGGACGTAGAGGTAGTTGACCATCAGGCCGGCGGACTGCTGCATGCCCTTGGGCGAGACGTCGCCCAGCCAGTTGAGGCGGTGCAGCTCGGCGCCGTTGCCGAGGTGGAAGCGGGCCACCGGGTTGAGCGGCAGACCCTTGGCGTTCTTCTCCTCGAGCAGGTAGCGCGCGGCGAGCGGCCGGATCAGGTCGCGAAGGCGTTCCGAGCGCTCCTTGTCCTTCGGCCACTCCGGGTCGTCGAGTTCCTCGAGCAGGGCCCGTGACTCGGCGTCCAGGCGGCTCGGCTTGTCGCCGTCGGCCTTGAGGTGGGTGGCCTCCAGCCAGGCGCGGAAGCCGGGCACCGGCGACAGCGTCACGAAGTGCTTCAGGTCCGGCAGCTCCTGCTTAAGCTCCTGGACGACCTGCTTGATCAGGAAGTTGCCGAAGGAGATGCCGCGCAGGCCGGTCTGGCAGTTGCTGATGCCGAAGAAGGCGGCGGTATCCGCGGCCTCCGGGTCCTCGATGTCGTAGGTGGCGGGGTCGAGGATCGCCTGGATCTGATCCGGCAGCCCCTTGTGCAGCGCCACCTCCACGAAGATCAGTGGCTCGTCGCCGATGGCCGGGTGGAAGAAGGCGAAGCAGCGGCGGTCCCGGTCGTCCAGGCGACGGCGCAGGTCGTTCCAGTCGTGGATCTCGTGCACCGCCTCGTAGCGGATGAGCTTCTCGAGGATCGCCGCGGGGGTGTTCCAGTCCATGCGCTTGAGCACCAGGAAGCCGCGGTTGAACCAGGAGCCGAAGAGGTGCGCGAAGTCGGCATCCAGCGCCCGCAGTTCCGGCGACTCGCGCAGCAGCTCGAGCAGGTCCTCGCGCATGTGCACCAGCTCGTGGGTGCCGCCGCTGGTCAGGTTGAGTCGACGCAGCAGCTCCTGGCGGCTGGGCTCGCAGGCATCGAAGAGCACCTGCAGGTCCCGGTTGTCGCGACTCTCGCGATAGGCGGCGTAGGCCTCGTCCACCGCCGCCGGGTCGGCGGAGAATTCCACGGTCAGGCGCTCGAAGAAGCGCTTCTTTTCTGTGGCGTCGAGCCCGGCGTAGATGTCCAGGGCGCGGCTCGCCATGGCGATGCTGGAGGCCTCGCCGTCGCTCTGCAGCAGGGCCCGGCAGGCCTCGAGCAGCTGGGTGTGGACGTAGGGAGTCCGCCCCCTCGTCCGCCGCCGGAGCAGGGCATCACGCCGGGTGATGTTGCTGAAGAGCTCCTGCAGAAAGCTGATGTTCATGACGTCTTGCTCCGTGTCGATCGCCCGTCAGTTCATGATCAGGTCGGGCAGCCAGGTGGCGATGCCCGGGAAGAGGCACAGCAGCACGATGCCGAGCACCATGCACAGCGCATAGGGGAGGCTGCCGAGCAGGATGTCCTTCAGGGCGATGTCCGGGGCGATCCCCTTGATGATGAACAGGTTCAGGCCCACCGGTGGCGTGATCAGGCCGATCTCCAGGTTGATGGTCAGCACCACCGCGAACCAGTAGGGGTCGAAGTTGGCCGCCAGGATGATCGGCAACAGGATCGGCGCGGTCATCACGATCACCGCCACCGGGGGCAGGAAGAAGCCGGCCACCAGCAGGAAGAGGTTGATGATGCCCATCAGCACCCAGCGGTTGACCTCCAGGTCGGCGATGGCGCCGGCCACGGTCTGGGTGATGAACAGCGAGGAGAGCGCATAGGCGAAGATCTCCGCGCAGGCGATGATCAGCATGATCATCACGCTCTCGCGCAGGGCGTCGCGGAAGACCACCTTGAGCGGCTTCACCTGCCACATGCGGTAGACCACGATGGCCAGCGCCAGGCACAGGAAGGCGCCGGCACCCGCCGCCTCGGAGGGCGTGGCGACCCCGCCGTAGAGGGCGAAGAGGATGCCAGTGACCACCACCAGGAAGGGCAGCACGCGCACCAGGGCCTTCATGTTGCCCTCGACGTTCTCCTTCACCTGGTTCGCCGCCGCGGTCAACGGGCTCGGGGTCCCGTAGCCGCCGGCCAGCTTGCAGGCGATCAGCGTCCAGATCATGAACAGCACCGCGAGCATCAGCCCGGGCACGGCGCCGGCGATGAACAGTCGGCCGATGGAGGTCTCGGTGGAGATGCCGTAGACGATCATGGTGACCGAGGGCGGGATCAGGATGCCCAGGGTGCCGCCCGCGGCGATGCAGCCCGCGGCCACGCCGTCGGGATAGCCGCGCTTGCGCATCTCGGGAATGCCGAGCTTGCCGATCGCCGCGCTGGTGGCCGGCGAGGAGCCCGAGAGGGCGGCGAAGATCGAGCAGGCGCCGATGTTGGAGATGGCGAGCCCCCCCGGGACCCTGCCGAGCCACAGGTCCAGCGAGCGATAGAGGTCGCGGCCGGTCGGCGAGGAGGCCACGGCGGCGCCCATCAGGATGAACATGGGGATGGCGACGAAGCCGAAGGAGGCGAGGCTGCCGAAGAAGGTCTCGCCGAAATAGGTCAGCTCGCTCATGCCCTGGTTGAGCATCAGCGCGGCCAGGGAGACGCCACCCAGGGCGAAGGCGATCGGGGTACCGATGGCCATCAGCACGAACAGCGCCACGACGATGAGGATTCCGCTGGTTACCGGGTCCATTCAGGTCTCTCCGCGTAGGATTTCTGCAACGTACTGCAGGGACAGCAGGCTGATGCCCACGGCCATGGGCAGCAAGGCCGGCCAGAGGGGCGGGTTCCACACCGTGCCGGTGGTCCAGCCCCCGTGCAGGGCCTCCAGCACATAGAGCCAGGCGGCGTAGGCCAGGGCCACGCAGAACGCCAGGCCCACCAGCGAGGCGACGAGGTTCATTATCCGCCGGGCCAGGCCGCCCAGGGCGTCGGGCAGCACCGTCACGGCCACGTGGCCGCCGGTCAGCAGTACGTAGGGGGCGCCGAGCAGCATGGCGCCGGTGATGGAGAAGACGGCGAACTCGGTCTGCCAGATGGTGCTCTCGCCGAGCACGTAGCGCATGAAGATCATGTGGCAGACGACCAGCACGCCCCCCAGCAGCAGGGCGCCGGCGAAGACGGCGGTGGCGCACGAGATGCCGTCCATCAGGCGTATGTAGAGGCCGATCACGCCACGCCTGGGCGCGATCGTGTGGCGTTGTGTGTCCATCATGCGTGTTCCGGTGTCGAGGAGGGGAAGGCCGCCCCCGTCGGGGCGGCCGTGGAAGGAAGGGCCGGCTCGCTCAGCCGGCCCAGGGGCCCGCTCACTCGACGGCCAGGGCCGCGTCGATCAGTGCCTGCCCGTTGGGGACGTTCTCGGCGAAGGTCTTGTAGGAGCTCTCCTTGGCGATATCCAGCCAGGCCTGGTAGTCCTCCGGCGACATCTGCACCACCTCGACGCCGTTCTCCTCGAACACGTCGACCATCTTCTGGTCGAGCGCCGCGGCTTCCTTGGCGAAGTAGGCCTCGGCCTTCTCGCCGGCCGCGGTCAGGGCCTGCTGCTGTTCCTCGGTGAGGCCTTCCCAGCTCTGCTCGGAGATCAGGATCGGCTCGTACATGAACCACAGGGCGTTCTCGCCGGGGGCGGTCAGGCAGCTGACCTGCTCATAGATGCGGTAGGAGACGAAGGAGCCGGAGGAGGTGTTGGCCCCGTCGAGCACCCCGGTCTGCATCGCGGTGTAGATATCGGAAGAGGGCATCGAGGTGATCGAGGCCCCGGCGGTGGCCAGCATCTCGTCGAAGGCCGGACCGGCGGCGCGCATGGTCTGCCCCTCGACGGTGTCCGGCGAGGTGATGCAGCGAATGTCGGAGGCGAAGCCGCCGGCCAGCCAGGCATCGGCCAGTACGCGGGCGCCGGCGTCGTTGATGACCTCCTTGATCATGCCCATGAACTCGGAGTCGTTGAGGCGCTGGGCGCGCTCGTGGTTGCGCACCAGGCCCGGCATCAGGGTGGCCGAGAACTCCGGGTGGCGACCGCTGGCGTAGTCGAGCGGCAGGGAAGTCATGTCGAGGCGGCCCCGCACCAGGGCGCCCCACTGCTCCTTGGCCTTGAACAGCGACTGCCCGGGATAGACCTGGATCTTGAGGTCGACGTCGGCGGCCTCGACCTCCTTGGCGATCATCTGGACCATCTCGTCGCGCACGTCACCCTGGCCGCCCGGAAACTGGTGGGAGGCGCGCAGCACGGTCTCGGCGCTGGCGGAGGAGGCGAAGGCGAGGGTCAGCGCGGCGGCGGCCGCCACGGGGGTGAGCTTGGCATTCATGTCTGGCATCTCCTGGAACTCTTGTTGTTGTGAAATGGTGTTGTTGTGAAATGATGTCGTGTAGTTGTTGTGAAGAATCCATCAGCTATGCTGATGTATACTTCAATAGCCCTCAGGGCATACCAGTGTCAATTTTCTGGAGTTAGACAAAGGTGGGGTAGGGAGCCCGACGTGCCATCGTCGAGGCGCGCCAGATCGGCAGGGGGAGAATCCGTGAACATCAAGCGATCCAACGCCCAGCGACTCCGAGACTCGCTGGAAGACGACATCATCAACGGGCGACGCACGCCTGGCGAGCGACTCGACTCCGAGGCCCTGTGCCGGGAATTCGATGTGTCCCGCACGCCGGTGCGGGAGGCCATCCAGCAACTGGTGGCCAGTGGTCTCGTGACGGTGGTGCCCAAGAAGGGCACCTTCGTGTCCCGGGTGGGCCTGGACCAGCTGATCGAGATGTTCGAGGTGATGGCAGAGCTGGAGGGCATGTGCGGGCGCCTGGCCGCGCGGCGCATCTCCGAGCAGGAGCTCACCGACCTGCGCGCGGCGATGGAGCGCTGCGAGGCGGCGGCCAGGGCCGGCGACACCGACGAGTACTACTACGAGAACGAGAGCTTCCATCACGCCATCTACTTGGCCAGCCACAACGGCTTCCTGGCCGACGAGGCTCGCCAGCTCAAGCAGCGCCTGAAGCCCTATCGCCGCCTGCAGCTGCAGGTCCGCAAGCGCATGGATCGCTCCCTGGCCGAGCACCACGAGATCCTCGACGCCATCGAGGGCGGTGACGCCGACGCGGCGGAGCGGCTCATGCGCGAGCACGTGCTTATCCAGGGTGAACGCTTCAGCGACTTCGTCTCCAGCGTGCGGCGCTTCGAGGCCTGCCAGCCCGAGGTCGACTGAGCAGGCCGGCCTCCTCGCGGGTGCTGGCCGGTACAGCTCAGGTGAGTTCCAGCGGGACCTCGCCCGCCTCGAAGGCGAGCAGCCACTGCTTGCGGCCGATGCCGCCGGCATAGCCGGTCAGGCTCCCGTCGCTGCCGATCACCCGGTGGCAGGGCACCACGATGGCCAGCGGGTTGCGGCCATTGGCGGCGCCCACGGCACGCTGGCCGCCCCTGCAGTGGAGCTGCTCGGCGATCTCGGCGTAGTTGCGCGTCTCGGCGAACGGGATGGTGGCCAGTGCCGACCATACCCGCTGCTGGAAGTCGGTGCCCTCGGCCGCCAGCGGCAGGTCGAAGGTATGGCGGCGCCCGTCGAAGTACTCGGCAAGCTGGGCGATGGCACGCGTCGTCAGCGGGTTGGGCCGGGGGGCCTCGTCCTCGCGGTCGACGAAGTCGATCTCGGTGAGTCCGGCGTCGTTGGCGCGAACGCGGATCAGGCCCAGGGCGTCGGAGCGGGGCGGCCGGTAGTAGTCGAGTGCCTCGGTGCTCATCGTCTTGGCTCCAGGGTGGCGGGGGTGGGCGGCGCTGCCTTCCCCGGCAGCGCACCAGTCGGCGAAGCGTACCCGGCCTCGCCTCCTTCCTTCAGTCTATCCCGAATGGCGCCCCCCGGCGTCAACCTCCATCGGCTATCTCACGCCACTTCTCACCACCCCGGGGTCACTCTTGGACGAGGCTCGGAGGCGTCAGCGCGCCGAGGCCGTGAGGCTTCCCCACAGCACCAGGCAGGCGGCGAGCGGCAGCCGCCAGTCGGGTGCGGTGACCCCGGCCATCACCAGGAAGAGCGTGGCCAGCACCGGCACGGCGTGGGCCAGGTTGCCGAGGCGATGTGCCTGGGGGTCGCCCAGGGCGCGGTCCCAGGCGAGCATGGCGATGCCGTAGGGTCCCAGGCCCAGGGCCGCGCAGGCCATCATGACCGGCGGCGAGGGCAGCGCGCTCACCCCCTCCAGCACCAGGCTCGCGACGCCGGTCATCACGCTGGCGCTCAGCAGCAGGTGTGGCATGCGCTCGCCGAGGCGATAGTCCGAGACCTGGCTGGCCAGCGAGAAGAGCGCCCAGCACAGCGCCGCCCCGAACGCCAGCAGGTAGCCGGCCCAGGCCCCGGAGATGCCTCCCGACAGCGCCTGGGGCACCACCAGCAGGGCGGCCCCCGAGAAGGCCAGCAGGGCGCCGCCCAGGGTGGCCAGCGGCAGGCGCCGCAGCACCAGCCAACGGTTCGCCAGCAGGAAGATCACCGGCCAGGTGTAGGTGATCAGGGCCGCCTCGGCGGTCGGGACCCTGTCGAAGGCGGCGAAGCAGGCGCCCACCGCCCCGGCCACCAGCAGCGCTCCCCCGGCATGCACCGCCAGGTCCTTCATCACTAGGCCCTTGAGCACCATGTCCTGCACCGCCATGCCCTTCGCCACCAGGCCCTTCACCACCAAGCCCTTCACCACGAGGCTACGCACGCCTTCGCCATGCTCCCGGCTGCCTGTCGACTCGCGCCGATGCCTGCGGCGCGCCATGGGCAGGGTGCCGAGTGCCCCGGCCAGCAGCGCCAGGGCCGAGAGGCGCAGCGGCGGCAGCTCCCCGGCGGCATTCACCAGCAGGGGCACCAGTGCCCAGAGCACCACGGCGAGGCCGGCGGCGCCGGCACCGTGCCAGGGAAAACGGGTGACGGGTAACGTATGGCCCAGCATGGTCGTGACCTCCTTGCCTGGTGGGTGACGACGGCATGCTATCCGGTCCACAATCATCACATAATCAATCCTTATTGATGCTTCCCATCAAGGATGGTGATGTTCATGCGTGCCCCGACCCTCGACCTCGGCCTGCTGCGGACCCTGGTGGCGGTTGCCGATACCGGCAGCGTAACCGCCGCGGCGCGGCGCCTGGCCTACACCCAGTCCACCGTCAGCATGCAGCTGCAGCGCCTGGAGAGCGCGCTGGACGTGGCCCTCCACGAGCGGGAAGGGCGTCGGCTGCGCTTCACCGCCGAGGGCGAGCGACTGCTGGGCCATGCCCGCCGCCTGCTGGCGCTCAACGACGAGGCGCTCGCCGACATGCGCACGCGCCCGGTCACCGGGGAGCTGAACCTGGGAATTCCCGAGGACTACGCCAGCCTGCTCACCTCGGTGTTCTCCTGGTTTCACCAGCTCTATCCCGAGGTGCGCCTGCAGGTGACCTGCGGCACCAGTGCCAATCTCATGGAGCGGGTGCGCGCCGACGAGCTGGACCTGGCGCTGGTGACCCGCCAGCGCCGTTCGCCGGGCGGCGAGATGATCCGCCGCGAGCCGCTGGCCTGGGCGGTGGGGCTGCAGCACCAGCCCTCGCTCACCGACCCGCTGCCGCTGGCGCTCTACTCGCCCGGGGCCGACCTGTTCCGTGAGGTGGCGGAGCAGGCACTGGCCGCCGCGGGCCGCGACTGGCGGGTGGCCTACACCAGCCAGTCCATGGCCGGCCTGGGGCCGGTGGTGCAGGCGGGCCTGGCCATCGTGGTGGTGACCCGCAGCATGCTCACGCCCCAGCTGCGCGCCCTCGACGAGTCGAGCGGCCTGCCCCCGCTGCCGGCCGTGGAGCTGGCGCTGCACCGCGCCGCCCGGCGGCCCACCGAGCCGGCCCGGCGGCTGGCCGAGCTGATCCGCGAGCAGCTCGCCCTCGGGGCGGGGTGAGCCCCGGGCCGGTCGCTGGCCCCGTCACGGGTCGATAAGCGCAATCCCGAGCGATATACTCGGGTATTCATCTCTTGCTGTCGCGCTGCAGCCGCCGATCGGAGTCGCCATGTTTCCCGAGTTCACCCTGCGCTACGCCCGCCTGCCGGAACGCTTCTATACCCCCTTCGACCCCGTGCCGGTGAAGGCCCCGAAGCTGGTGGCCTTCAACCGGCCGCTGGCCGAGTCGCTGGGCTTCGACCTGGCCGCCTTCGACGAGGCCCTCGATGAGGGGCAGGCCGCCGAGGCGTTCGCCGGCAATGCCGTGCCGGAAGGTGCCGAACCGCTGGCCCAGGCCTATGCCGGCCACCAGTTCGGCCACTTCAACCCGCGCCTGGGCGATGGCCGGGCGGTGCTGCTGGGCGAGGTGACCGACCGCGAGGGCCGATTGCGCGATATCCAGCTCAAGGGCGCCGGCTGCACGCCCTTCTCACGCGGCGCCGACGGGCGGGCGCCCCTCGGCCCGGTGCTGCGCGAGTACCTGGTCAGCGAGGCGATGCACACCCTGGGGATTCCCACCACCCGCGCCCTGGCCGCGGTGACCACCGGCGAGCGCGTCTTTCGCCGGGTGCCCGAGCCCGGCGCCGTGCTGACCCGGGTGGCCTCGAGCCACCTGCGCGTGGGCACCTTCCAGTACTTCTCCGCCCGCGGCGACGAGGAGGCCGTGCGCATCCTCGCGGACCTGGCCATCGAGCGGCACTATCCGGACCTCGCCGCGCTGCCCCCGGAGACGCGCTACCTGGCGCTGGCGGAGGCCGTCCTGGCGCGCCAGGCCCGGCTCGTGGCCGGCTGGATGGGGCTGGGCTTCATCCATGGCGTGATGAACACCGACAACACCTCGGTCGCCGGCGAGACCATCGACTACGGGCCCTGTGCCTTCATGGAGGCCTACGATCCCGAGCAGGTGTTCAGCTCCATCGACGAGGGTGGCCGGTACGCCTACCGCAACCAGCCCTGGATCGCCCAGTGGAACCTGGCGCGCTTCGCCGAGACCCTGATCCCGCTGATCGACGACGATTCGGATCGCGCCGTTGAGCGCGCCACGGCGCTGATCAAGGCCTATCCCGACCGGTACGAGGCCGAGTGGCTGGCGGTGATGCGCGAAAAGCTGGGCCTCGAGCAGGCAGAGGAGGGTGACCGCGAGCTGGTGGAAACCTTCCTCGAGGCCCTGCAGGCGGGGCGCGCCGACTTCACCCTGTCCTTCCGCACCCTGGCCGATGCCGTCGAGTCCGGCGCGGGCGAGGGTGAAGGCGAGGCTGCGCTGCTGGGGCTCTTCGAGTCCCGCGAGGCCATCGAGGCCTGGCTGACTCGCTGGCGCGAACGGCTGGCCCGGGAGGCGGCCGACCCGGCGGCGATCGCCACACGGCTGCGTTCGGTCAACCCGCTCTATATCCCGCGCAACCACAAGGTGGAGGAGGCCCTGGCCGCCGCGGCCGAGGGCGATTTCGCCCCCTTCGAGGCCCTGCGCGAGGTGCTGGCGCGTCCCTTCGAGGCGCAGCCCGGTCGCGAGGCCTATGCCATGCCGGCTCCGGCCACCGAGGCGGTCTTCCGCACCTTCTGCGGGACCTGATCCCTCCCTGTTCCCACGAAACGACGGCCGACGATGTCGGCCGTCGCGGAGGGTACGCCGCGGTCATGAATGGCGAGGCGTCACTCCGGTCGAGACACCATGATGGGCTCGCCGGTCGGTCCGATCTGGAAGACCGTGAACTTGGCCCCCTCGGCGCTGACACTGCGCCCGACCATCGGCTGGTCGGGCCTCTCATGGAAGACCTCGCCCGCCGAGATGGTGCGAGGCTCCTGCCCCTCGACCGCGACCTCCAGCGTGCCCTCGGTCACGTAGACGAACAGGTGTCCCGGGTGGATGTGGCGGTCGGTGACCCAGTCGGAGCCGACCTCGAAGTTCACGATATTGACCTCCATGCCGTCGACGCCCTGGAGCTCGGTCTTGAGCAGCGGGGTGGAATCCCCGGCCGCCAGCACGGGGACGCCCAGCGCCACGACGAATGTCGCGGCACAGGCGGTAGGGATGTGCAGGTTCATGATGGCCTCCCCCCGTCCGGATGACGGTAGGGTGTGGTGGATGAGCGGAATGCATCCAGGCCATGGAGCGGATGGGGTCTGTACGGCGGGGCGAGAGCCCCATCCGGCCATGTCGCGAATCCGTCCTGGGCCCGGCCTGCATGCCGGGGCGACAGCCGTCTGTCGCCTTTCCTTGGCATAGACCCGTCCGGTGAGGTGGTCAAGGCGGGGCGGGGGCCGAGGTGCTCACGAAAGAGGCCGCGCCGCCCGGGTGGGCTGGCGCGGCCTTGTGCGTCATCGACGTTGTGCGGGATCCCGGGTCCGCCGCCTCGGCGGACCCGGGACAGGGCCTCACTCCACGTCGAAGCGGTCGGCGTTCATGACCTTGGTCCAGGCGGCCACGAAGTCGTTGACGAACTTCTCCTCGTTGTCGTCCTGGGCGTACAGCTCGGCGTAGGCACGCAGGATGGAGTTGGAACCGAAGACCAGGTCGACACGGGTCGCGGTGAACCTGGTGTTGCCGCTCTTGCGATCCACGATGTTGTACGAGTTCTTGCCGGTGGGCTCCCAACGGTTGCCCATGTCGGTCAGGTTCACGAAGAAGTCGTTGGTCAGCTGGCCGACGCGATCCGTGAACACGCCATGCTGGGTGCCGCCATGGTTGGTGCCCAGCACCCGCATGCCGCCCAGCAGCACGGTCATTTCAGGTGCCGTCAGGCCCATCAGTTGGGCGCGATCCAGCAGCATCTCCTCCGGCTTGACCACGTAATCCTTCTTCTGCCAGTTGCGGAAGCCATCCGACAGCGGCTCCAGCGGCTCGAAGGATTCGGCATCCGTCATCGCCTCGGTGGCGTCGCCACGGCCCTTCAGGAAGGGGACATGGACGTCGTGGCCGGCCGCCTTCGCCGCCATCTCGACGCCGAGGTTGCCCCCCAGCACGATGACGTCGGCGATGCTCGCCCCCGTGTCGGCAGAGATCTGCTCGTACACCTTGAGCACCTTGGCCAGGCGATCCGGCTCGTTGCCTTCCCAGTGCTTCTGCGGTGCCAGGCGGATGCGGGCCCCGTTGGCGCCGCCGCGCATGTCGGAGCCGCGGAAGGTGCGGGCGCTGTCCCAGGCGGTGGAGACCAGTTCGTTCAGCGAGAGGCCGGCCTCGGCGATCTTCTCCTTGACGACCTCCTCGATGTAGTTGGTCTCGCCCTGGGGAATCGGGTCCTGCCAGATCAGGTCCTCGGCCGGGACGTCCGGGCCGATGTAGCGGGACTTCGGCCCCATGTCGCGGTGCGTCAGCTTGAACCAGGCACGGGCGAAGCAGTCCTTGAAGTAGTCCGGATCCGCCATGAACTTCTCGCAGATCGCCCGGTACTTCGGGTCCACCTTCATCGCCATGTCGGCGTCGGTCATGATCGGGTTATGGCGCTTGGACGGGTCGGTCGCATCGATCGGCTTGTGCTCTTCCTTGATGTCGACCGGCTCCCACTGGTTCGCGCCGGCCGGGCTCTTCTTAAGCTCCCACTCGTACCCGAACAGCAGGTCGAAGTAGCCCATATCGAACTGGGTCGGGTTGGTGGTCCAGGCCCCTTCAAGGCCGGAGGTGATGGCGTTGGCGGCCTTGCCTCCCATGTGGGGGTTCATCCAGCCGAAGCCCTGGTTCTCGACGTCGGCGCCTTCCGGCTCTGGCCCGAGGGCCTCGGCATCGCCGTTGCCGTGGGTCTTGCCCACGGTGTGGCCACCGGCGGTCAGGGCGGCGGTTTCCTCGTCGTCCATCGCCATGCGGGCGAAGGTCACGCGCACCTGCTCGGCCGTCTTGAGCGGGTCCGAGTTACCGTTCACCCCTTCCGGGTTCACGTAGATCAGGCCCATCTGGACCGCGGCTAGCGGGTTTTCCATGGTGTCGGGCTTGTCGACGTCCTCGTAGCGGCTGTCGGACGGCGCCAGCCACTCCTTCTCGGCCCCCCAGTAGATGTCCTTCTCCGGGTGCCAGATGTCTTCGCGACCGTAGGAGAAGCCGAAGGTCTTGAAGCCCATGGATTCGTAGGCGACGTTGCCGGCCAGGATGAACAGGTCGGCCCAGCTGACCTTGTTGCCGTACTTCTTCTTGATCGGCCACAGCAGGCGGCGGGCCTTGTCGAGGTTGCCGTTGTCCGGCCAGGAGTTCAGCGGAGCGAAACGCTGGTTGCCGGTGCCGGCGCCGCCACGACCGTCGGCCAGGCGGTAGGTGCCCGCCGCGTGCCAGGCCATGCGGATCATCAGGCCGCCGTAATGTCCCCAGTCGGCAGGCCACCAGTCCTGGCTGTTGGTCATCAGCGCGTGCATGTCCTTCTCGAGGGCGGCGTAATCGAGCTTCTTGACCTCCTCGCGATAGTCGAAGTCCTCGCCCATCGGGTTGGTCTTGCGATCGTGCTGGTGGAGGATGTCCAGGTTCAGGGATTCCGGCCACCAGGCGACCACGTCCGCTTTCTCCTGGGTGTTGGAACCGTGCATCACCGGGCACTTGCCTGCTTGTTGCTCATCCATGTCATTCTCCGTCCGATCGTGGCTGCATTGTGGGAACTGTTCCGTATAGATAGACGACGTATGCCCTCGAGGACAGTGTGATCTTCCAACGGCATCGTCGGGAAGGCCTATATGCCTGGCCTCCTCTTTCTTCCTACACTAGGCCGCGACTCTTGAGGGGGGCCAAGTGCCTTTTCCGACCGTGCCGATAGTTATTTCATATCGGTAATCGTGCATGCAGAGTCGCACACATGACCTCATGCCGACGGAGCGGCGGGGAGGTCGGGGATCACCAGCGTCCGGGTCTCGCCCATCAGGAAGGCGCGGTTGGCCTCCAGGGCCTCGCGCAGGAAGTCCCAGAGCAGGCGCACCCTGGCCAGGCGGCGCTGTTCCTGGCGGGCGGTGATCCAGAACTGGCGCACGATCTCCACGTCGTCATCCAGCACGTTCACCAGGGCGTCCGAGGTGCTGGCCATGAAGCAGGGCAGCACGGCGAGTCCCGCGCCCTGCAGGCAGGCGGCATGCTGGGTGGTCACGCTGGTGCTGCGCATGGCGAAGTGCGGCCCTGGGTGGCCCACCACCGAGGGGTCGAGCAGGGGCTCCAGGTAGCTGAGCTGCTCGCTGAAGATCAGGTCGTCGACGTAGCCCACCAGCCGGTGATCGCTCAGCTCGGGCAGCCGGGCCGGGGTGCCGTGGCGGGCGAGATACTCACGGCTGCCGTAGAGGCGCAGCCGGTAGTCGCACAGGCGCGAGATCACGAGCCCGGGGCTCACCGGGCGCTCCACGGTGATGGCGAGGTCCGCCTCGTGGCGGCTCAGGTTGACCACCCGGGGCAGGGCGAGCAGGTCCAGGGTCACGCCCGGGTGGCGTTCGCAGAAGGCCGAGAGCAGCGGGGCGATCACCCAGGTGCCGAAGCCCTCGGTCACGCCCAGGCGGATCTGGCCGCTGATCTGGTGGTTCTTGTCGGTGAGGCTCTCGCCCGCCTCGAAGGCGTGGCGGGCCATCTCCTCGGCATGGGCGAGCAGCTGCTGGCCGGCCTCGGTGAGGTGGTAGCCGTGGGTGCTGCGCTCGAACAGCTGGGTGTTGAGCGCCTGCTCGAAGCGCCGGGTGCGCCGCGACAGGGTAGAGTGGTCCAGCCCCAGGCGCCGGGCGGCGTCGGTGAGCCTTTCGCTGCGCGCCACTTCCAGGAAGATCTGGATGTCCTGCCAGTCCAGCATGGGGGCGTCTCCCGCGGTGGCTCGTTGTGCGTAAATGCACAAGCAATGTGCCTGAGTGCCCGTTGTCACGCCATCCGACGTCTGTATAGACTCGACAACATCACGCTTCGTGTAATCATACACATAAAGTCTAATGTCTTGCCGGCCTGCCACGACGATTCATCGCCGATGTCGACGTGGGCGGGTCACTCCCGGCCGAGACATCATCCACACTGACGTTTCCAGCCGCGACATCTCCAACCGCGACATCACCAACAATCAGGCCGCACGAGCCACAGAGGAGCACGCCACCATGAGCCTTCGCGAAACCCCCATGTACATCGACGGCAAGCCCGTCCAGTCCCAGAGCCAGGAGTGGCGCGACGTGGTCAACCCGGCTACCCAGGAAGTGGTCGCCCGGGTGCCGTTCTGCACCGCCGAGGAGGTCGAGCAGGCCGTGGCCAGCGCCAAGGAGGCCTTCAAGACCTGGCGCAAGGTGCCGCTGGGCAAGCGCATGCGCATCATGCTCAAGCTCCAGGCGCTGATCCGCGATAACACCGACGAGCTGGCCGCGCTGATCAGCGAGGAGCACGGCAAGACCCTGCCGGACGCCGTCGGCGAGGTGGGCCGCGGCCTGGAAGTGGTGGAGCACGCCTGCTCGATCACCTCCCTGCAGCTGGGCGAGCTGGCCGAGAACGCCGCCAGCGAGGTGGACGTCTACACCCTCAACCAGCCGCTGGGCGTGGGCGCCGGCATCACCGCCTTCAACTTCCCGATCATGCTGCCCTGCTTCATGTTCCCGCTGGCCATCGCCACCGGTAACACCTTCGTGCTCAAGCCTTCCGAGCAGGACCCGAGCTCTACCATGCGCCTGGTCGAGCTGGCCCACGAGGCGGGGGTGCCGGCCGGTGTGCTGAACGTCGTGCACGGTGGTCCGGACGTGGCCAACCAGATCGCCGACCACGCCGACATCAAGGCGCTCTCCTTCATCGGCTCCACCCACGTCGGCTCGCTGCTCTACAACCGCGCCGCCGCTGCCGGCAAGCGCATGCAGGCGATGATGGGGGCCAAGAACCACTGCGTGGTAATGCCGGACGCCAACCGCAGCCAGGCCATCAACAACCTGCTGGGTTCCGCCTTCGGCGCCGCCGGCCAGCGCTGCATGGCCAACTCCGTGGTGGTGCTGGTGGGCGAGGCCCGCGAGTGGCTGGACGATATCGTCGAGGGCGCCCGCAACATGAAGGTCGGCCCCGGCACCCAGCAGGACGCCGACCTCGGCCCGCTGGTCTCCCCGCAGGCCAAGGAGCGGGTGGAACGCCTGATCGCCACCGGCGAGCAGGAGGGCGCCAAGCTGCTGGTCGACGGCCGCGGCTGCCAGGTCGAGGGCTACCCGAACGGCAACTTCGTCGGCCCGACCCTGTTCAGCGACGTGACCCCGGAGATGACCATCTACCGCGAGGAGGTCTTCGGCCCGGTGCTCTGCGTGCTGAGCGTCGAGACCCTGGACGAGGCGATCGCCTTCATCAACGCCAACCCCAACGGCAACGGCACCTCGATCTTCACCAACTCCGGCTGGGTGGCGCGTCGCTTCGAGAGCGACATCGACGTCGGCCAGGTGGGCATCAACGTGCCGATCCCGGTGCCGGTCGCCTACTTCAGCTTCACCGGCTCGCGCGGTTCCAAGCTGGGTGACCTGGGCCCCAACGGCAAGCAGGCCATCGCCTTCTGGACCCAGACCAAGACCGTCACCGCGCGCTGGTTCGAGCCGGAGAACGTCTCCAGCGGCATCAACAGCACCATCTCGCTGAGCTGATCACGATTCGCCCCGCGAGCACCGGCGGCCCCGTCTCGAGAGAGGCGGGGCCGCTCTCGTTGGGCTCAGGTGCGTTGAGAGGCGGCGGGGCTGGCCGATTGACAGTCTCACGGCCCCGACCCTAAATGGAGGGACCGCCGCCTCCCGGGCGGCGAGCTCAATCGACCCGACAACGACAAGACAAGAGGTGGAGAGCATGCCGAATCATACACGCACCATTCCCCCGTTACGGACGCTGTGCACCGCCGTGTGCCTGGCGCTCGGTCTCGGCGCGGCAACCAGCGCACAGGCCGAGGACCCGGTCCGCATCGGCGCCATCTACATCATGTCCGGTTCCCCCTCGGTCTACGGCCAGTTCGCCCAGCAGGGCATGCAGCTCGCCGTGGACGAGATCAACGAGTCGGGCGGCATCCTCGGCCGCGACGTCGAGTTCGTGCTGGAGGACAGCCAGATCAAGGCCGATGCCGCCATCCAGGCCGCCCGCAAGCTGGTCTACTCCGAGCAGGTGCATGCCCTGATGGGCCTGGACAGCTCCGGCGTGGCCACGGGCGTCGTCCCGGTGGTGCCGGAACTGCAGCGGCCCTTCATCATCACCCACGCCGCCACCCCGGACGTCACCGGCAAGCTCTGCAACCGCTACACCTACCGGCTGAGCGTCAACATCAGCCAGAACACCAAGGCGGCCGCCGAGATCGCCGAGCAGACCGGCGCCAAGCGCTGGACGACCATCGGGCCGGACTACGCCTTCGGCCACCAGTCCTGGGAATTCTTCGGCAACTACCTCCAGGAGCTCGATCCCGAGGTGGAGCTGATGGAGCGCACGGCCTTCCCGCGCTTCGGCAACGAGGACTTCACGCCCTTCATCAACAACGTCATGGACGCCGAGCCCGATGGCGTGCTGATCTCGCTGTGGGGCGGTGACCTGGTCAACTTCATCCGCCAGGCCAACAACCTCGGCTTCTTCGACCAGGACTTCGAGGTGCTGATGACCCTGGGCGGCGCCACCGAGGTGATGTCGGCGCTGGGCACCGACATGCCCGAGGGGATCTGGGTCGGCACGCGCTACTGGTTCGCGGCCCATGACAACGAGGTCAACAACGCCTTCGTCTCCGCCTACATGGATCGCTACGGCAAGCCGCCGAGCTACAACGCCCAGGGCGCCTACACCGGCATCCAGGCCTACAAGGCGGCCATCGAGAAGGCCGGCTCCACCGACCCCGAGGCGATCACGGATGCGCTCTCCGGCCTGACCTTCCAGGCGCCCAACGGCGAGCTCACCTTCCGCGCGGGTGACCACCAGGCCGTGGTCGGCCCGACCTGGGGACAGACCGCCGCGCTCAGCGAAGACTACGGCGTGCGCATGCTCGACCCGATGAAGACCTTCGACGGCGACCTGGTGACCCCGGACGTGTCGGAGACGGGCTGCTCGCTCTGACGCCTCCCGCCGGCCGCCCATCCCGGGCGGCCGGCCTGCCTGACTGACTGACCCACCGGGGAGTCCACGATGCAGAGCTTCATTGCCGCACTGCTGAACAGCCTCGACATCGCCTTGCTGCTCTTCGTCATCGCTGTCGGCCTCAACATCATCTTTGGCGTGCTCAACGTCATCAACTTTGCCCACGGGGCCCTCTACATGCTGGGCGCCTACTTCGCCTACACGGCGATGGGGCTGCTCGGGCTGTCGTTCTGGGTGGCGCTGGTGGTGGCCCCGCTGCTGGTGGCCGTGGTGGCGATCGCCATCGAGCGGCTGATGCTGCGAATGGTCTATGACCGCCACATCACCGACAGCCTGCTGCTCACCTTCGCCCTGCTGCTGATCATCGACGAGTCTGTGCGGATGATCTGGGGGCCGTCCATCCAGGTGGTGGACCCGCCGGCGCTGCTCACCGGCACCTTCTCCGTGTTCGGCGTCAACTATCCCGTCTACGGCCTCTTCGTGATCGCCGTCGGGATCGCCATGATGCTGGGCCTGTGGCTGCTGTTCACCCGCACCCGCCTGGGGCGCATCGTGCGCGCCGCGGCGCTGGACCGGGAGATGGCCCAGACCCTCGGGATCAACGTGCCCATGGTGATCACCGGCGTGTTCGCCTTCGGCGCCTGGATCGCCGCCGTGGGCGGCGTGGTGGCCGCACCCATGCGCGCCATCGGGCCGGCGATGGGCGAGAAGATCATCATCGAGTCGTTCATCGTGGTGGTGATCGGCGGGCTCGGCAGCTTCCCCGGCACCCTGCTCGGGGCGCTGGTGCTGGGCTTCATCCATGGCTTCGGCGGGCGCTTCCTGCCCGAGATCAACCTCGTGCTGCCCTACATCGGCATGGCGCTGGTGCTGCTGATCAAGCCCCAGGGCCTGATGGGCAAGGGGGCGAGCGCATGACCACACGACTGATGATCTTCGGGGTGCTCGGGCTGGTCCTGGCCGCGCTCTTCCTGCTGCCCTACGGCGTTTCCTACTTCTACATCTTCGTGGCCACCGAGATCCTGATCATGGGTCTCTTCGCGGCCAGCTTCAATCTGGTGTTCGGCTACACCGGCATGCTCTCCTTCGGGCATGCCGCCTTCTTCGGCATGGGCTCCTACACCACCGCGATGCTGCTGCTCCACCTGCAGGTGCCGCTGGTCTGGACGCTGCTGGCCGCGATGTTTACCTCGATGCTGCTCGCCGCCGTGATCGGCTTCTTCTGCGTGCGGCTCAACGAGGTCTACTTCGCCATGCTGACCCTGGCGTTCGGCATGATGGTGTTCGCCGTGGCTCACCAGTGGCGCAGCGTGACCAACGGCAGCGACGGCATCACCGGCTTTCCCCTCACCGAGTTCGGCCTGGGCCTCGACCTGCAGCTCGCCAACCCGCTGGTCTACTACTACGTGGTGCTGGTGGTGGTGGTGCTCGCCGCGGCGCTGCTCTACCTCGTCACGCGCTCGCCCTTCGGCCTGATCCTCAAGGCCATCAGCGAGAACCCCGAGCGTGTGTCGTTCTGCGGGCTCAACGAGCGGCGCTTCCGGCTGATCGCCTTCATCGTGGCGGGGCTCTTCGCGGGGCTCGCCGGCGGGCTCTTCGCGCCCTTCAACCGGGTGGCGAGCCCCGACATGATCCACTGGAGCCACTCCGCCGAGGCCGTGCTGATGACCATCCTCGGTGGGTCGGCCTACTTCCTGGGGCCCTTCTTCGGCGCCATGGTGTTCGTGCTGCTGGAGACCTGGATCACCAGCTACACCGACCACTGGATGCTGTTCCTCGGCATCATCCTGGCGCTGATGGTGATGTTCTTCCGCCGCGGTATCCTCGGTACCGTGCTCGACCGGGTGCTGAGACGATGACCGAACCCATTCTCTCGATCCGCGACCTGACCAAGACCTTTGGCGGCGTGCACGCCGTCGACGGGGTCTCCCTCGACGTGCAGCCGCAGGAGACCGTGGCCCTGATCGGGCCCAACGGCGCGGGCAAGACGACCTTCTACAACATGATCTCGGGGCGCATGACGCCGACCTCGGGGAGCATCCACTTCGAGGGCGACGAGATCACCGGGCTGCCCCCGCACCGCATCAGCCGGCTGGGCATCTCCCGCTCCTTCCAGATCACCAACATCTTCCAGGAGCTCTCGGTGCGCCAGAACGTCGAGGTCGCGCTGACCGCCTTCCACGGCAAGGCGCTGTCGATGCTGCGACTGGCCTCTCGCGACCGCGAGATCATCGACGAGGCCTACAGCCTGCTCGAACGGCTGGGGCTCGAGGCCCTGGCGGAGCAGCGCGCCGGCGTGCTCAGCTACGGCGACAAGCGGCTCCTCGAGATCGCCATCGTGCTGGCGACCCGCCCGCACCTGGTGCTGCTCGACGAGCCCACGGCGGGCATGACCCCGGAGGAGACCCGGCATGTCACCCACCTGATCCGCAAGCTGGCCGACTCCGGCGACTACACCTTCCTCGTCACCGAGCACGACATGAGCGTGGTGTTCGGCCTGGCCGACCGCATCCTGGTGATGCACCGCGGCCAGCGGCTGGCGGAGGGCACGCCCGAGGAGATCCGTAACGACCCCGAGGTGAAGCGCGCCTATCTCGGCGAGGAAGAAGAGGAGGCGGCATCCTGATGCTGACAGTCGAGGATATCCACACCTACTACGGCGAGAGCCATGCCCTGCAGGGCGTGAGCCTGGAGGTCGAGGCCGGCGATGTCGTCTGCCTGCTGGGGCGCAACGGCGCCGGCAAGAGCACGACGCTCAAGAGCATCATGGGGGTCACGCCGCCGCGGCAGGGGCGGGTGGTGTTCGAGGGGCAGGACATCCAGGGGATGCCGGCCCACCGCATCGCCCGGCTCGGCATCGCCCTGGTGCCGGAGGACCGGCGCATCTTCCCCGGGCTCAGCGTCTACGAGAACCTGGAGGTGGCGATGCAGCCCGGCCATCAGGGCGAGCGGCGCTGGACGCCTGAGCGGGTGCTCGACACCTACCCGATGCTCGCGGAGCTGCGCCACCAGGACGGCGCCACCCTCTCGGGGGGCCAGCAGCAGATGCTGGCGATCGCCCGGGCGCTGGTCACCGAGCCGCGCCTGCTGCTGCTCGACGAGCCCAACGAGGGGCTGGCGCCGGTCATCGTCCACCAGATCGGCGAGTTGATCGACGACCTGGCGAGCACCACCACCATCCTCTTCACCGACCAGAGCGTGCCCTTCGCGCTGCGCCACGCCCGCAAGGCCTACATCCTGCAGAAGGGGCAGGTCGCCTATGCCGGCACCACCGCCGAGCTGCGCGAGAACCCCGAGCTCCAGGAGCGCTACCTCTCCGTCGCCTGAGCAGGGGCCAGCGCTTGCGCCGAAGAGATCATGGTCATCCCTTCATCCAGGGAGTGGCTTCCGGATTTCTCCTGAAAAACTGGCACAACATGTTTTTTGGTGCGTGTTACAGGTAGGCCCCATGCTAGTTTGGACATGAATGAATTCAGGGATGGGGAGGGGGCTGCATGTTCGAGGTGAAGCTGGATGATGAAGAGGGTCGAGTCCGGGCCCTGGAGCGGCTTGAGATCCTGGATACCGAAGAGGATATGGCCTTCGAGAACGTGGCCACCCTCGTCCGTCAGGTCCTCAAGGTGCCGATGAGCGGGGTCTCACTGATCGACCGGCGTCGACACTGGTTCAAGGCGAGACGCGGTATTGGCGTGCAGGAGTTCGAGCGCGAACTTTCCTTCTGCTCCAGGACCATCGACCAGTCCGGCGCGCTTCTCATTCCCGATGCTCGGTCAGATTCCCTCTATGCCGATCATCCCTTCGTGGTGGGGGATCCCAATATCGTGTGCTACGCCGGCGTCCCGTTGACCACGCCGGATGGATACAACATCGGCAGCCTGTGCGTGATGGGAACCGCGCCACGTGAGTTCTCGTCCGAAGAAGTGGATATCCTTTCCAATTTCGCAAAGATCCTGATCGACAGCATCGAGCTGCGCCAGACGGCATCGTCGGACGTCCTGACCGGGGCCATGAACCGGCGGGCGTGGATGATCCAGGCGAAATCGGAACTGCGACGTGCTGCAAGGTACAAGCACCCGATTTCCCTGGCCATCATGGACATCGACAAGTTCAAGTCGGTCAACGATACCTGGGGACATCCTGCCGGGGATATCGTCATCGCGGGCCTCGCCAATCTGACCATGGATATGGTTCGCGAGTCCGACCTGTTTGGTCGACTGGGTGGTGAGGAGTTCGCCCTGTTGATGCCGGAAACGTCGCCGGATCAAGCCGAAGCATTGGCTGAACGGATCCGCTCGAGCTTCGAAGCCCTGACGATCGACATCAACAAAGGCACTTCGATCTCCTGCACCGTCAGCATCGGTGTCACTCCCGTCGGCGGGGAAGACGATACGCTCGAGCAGATGCTGGAACGCGCCGACCAGGCGCTGTACCGCGCCAAGAAGGGCGGGCGGAATCGGGTGGTGTTCTCAAACGAGTGAAATCGATGGCGTACCGGTGATTCAACGTCTGTGCCATCGTTCGACCTTTGCCGGCATGTTGACGTTGACGTTAACTGCTATCTTGGTGGCATTCCCAACTACCATGATGCCTGGAGCCTCCATGACCGCACCGATCAGCCGCTTTCCCATCCCCGAATCGATCCACGACCTGCCCGACGATATCCGCGACGCCATGCTGGCGGTGCAGGAGAAGGCCGGTTTCGTGCCCAACGTCTTCCTGATGCTGGCCCACCGCCCGGCCGAGTTCCGGGCCTTCTTCGCCTACCACGATGCCCTGATGGAGCGGGAGTCCGACACGCTCACCAAGGCCGAGAAGGAGATGATCGTGGTGGCCACCAGCGCCCGCAACCGCTGCCTCTACTGCGTGGTGGCCCACGGTGCCCTGGTGCGCATCTACGCCAAGGACCCGCTGCTCGCCGACCAGGTGGCCATCAACCATCGCACCGCGCCCATCAGCGAGCGCCACCGCGTGATGCTGGACTTCGCCCTCTACTGCGGCCTGGAGGTGGGGGAGCTCACCGACGAGTGGGAGGCACGGCTGAAGACGGCCGGCTTTACCCAGGACGACATCTGGGACATCGGCGCCATCACCGCCTTCTTCGGCCTCTCCAACCGCCTGGTCACCCTGACCGGCACGCCCCCCAACGAGGAGTTCTACCTGATGGGGCGGGTGCCGCGGGAGAAGTGAGGCACGCTACTTGTTAAGAAACTGCTGGTAACGCAGCTCAAGGGCTTCTCTGTTGGGCCTTTGCTTAGAATTTCGGGGAAGCGAAATTTGCTGGCCATTGAGCTGTTTCATGCTTTCAAGCAGTGGGCCGTCCTTTGTGGCCAGCAACTCTTCGTTGAGATGGACCTTAAAGTCTGGATCGATACCGACCAAGCCAGCGTCATAGGCTCGGTGGTGTAGGCGACTCAGCGAGATCCCGTTGCTGACCTCGGCAGTGCTGGCGCGGTGGTTGTCGGGGATGATGTGGGCTGCCTCAAGCAACTGAAGTACGGGTAGCCCCGTCATGGCACACCGATTGGAGTATGCCTGCATGACTCTGGCACGAAATTCGGCCTGGTGTACCCGAGTCTTTACCTCACGGATGATGTAGCGTTTTTCAATGTCATCGACCTGATAGCTTGCTGTTGGCTCAGCCACATTTCGCATGACGCCGAGTTGATCACGCATGCTGACATGACATATCTCGTTACCTATGTCGACGCTATCGATATAGCAAGGCCATAAAGGAAAATATCGGCCGGGTGCGACTCCCATGAAATAAATGATGGGATCTTTTCGTTCGTAGCTGATTATCAACTGACGATTCGCCGGTTTCGTGAGCCCTCCTGACTCAAGCGAATACCAGAAACCCCCGTCATCGCTCGCTCCATCGGAATAGATGTTGATGCGGCCATGTTTTGGCACGACAGTCTTTATGCTCAAGATACCGTCTGGCATCTGCTTGGGCTTGAAGATGCCGATGGCTTTACTGGCTAGGAAGAAGGCACTGTCGTCGAAACGAACAGGTTCGGCAATTTCTTCCCAGGGGACGTCACCGGAGTACTCTCGACAGATTGTCTCCAGACGCTTGAAGGCCGCCTGTCGAATACGGTGATCGATATTCAGCAAAGCTGCCTCCTTGGAGAATGACTCACGTATTCAGTCATCCTAATCAAGATGACTGAGTTTTACACTCCTCCAGCAGCTGCAGCACCGGCGTTAACTGACTCTCATGCAGCAGCACGCTGTCGCCCCTTTCGCCTGCGAGAGGGGCGACCACGGCGAACTCGCCTTCCTCCAGGTGGAATTCGTGAATCTCGCGAGGGCCTATCGGCGTCTGGCAGAGAACCGAGCGGTAGGGGTCGTCCTCGCTGTAGGTTAGGCGGTGGTAGACCCTGAAGAAGGTGTAGAGGGTCAGGCCCTGCTGCAAGGCGGGCCAGCGGGCGGGGAGGGTGCGTCCGGCCTGAGCGGTTGCCAGGCTGCGCCAGGAAGGCCACTCTCTGGGGGTCCATCATGATCGATCAGAGGAGGCCCCCATGTCCGATACGCCCGAGGATCCCCGTCGCCGCCATTCCGCCGAGGTGGTAGACGGGGTCGGCAAGTCCGCCAGCCGCGCGATGCTCCGGGCGGTGGGCTTCACCGACGACGACTTCAGGAAGCCCCAGGTGGGCATCGCCTCCACCTGGAGCAACCTGACCCCCTGCAACAGCCATATCGACGAGCTGGCCCGCCGGGCCAGCGACGGCGCCGATGCGGCCGGCGGCAAGGGGGTGATCTTCAACACCATCACCATCTCCGACGGCATCGCCAACGGCACCGAGGGCATGAAGTACTCGCTGGTGTCGCGGGAGGTGATCGCCGACTCCATCGAGACGGTGGCCGGCTGCGAGGGCTTCGACGGCCTGGTGGCCATCGGCGGCTGCGACAAGAACATGCCGGGCTGCCTGATGGGCCTGGCGCGGCTGGATCGCCCCAGCGTCTTCGTCTACGGCGGCACCATCCTGCCCGGCGAGGGCCACACCGACATCGTCTCGGTGTTCGAGGCCATGGGGGCCTACAGCCGTGGCGACCTGGACCTGATCGAGGTGAAGCAGATCGAGGAGACTGCCATTCCCGGTCCCGGCTCCTGCGGGGGCATGTACACCGCCAACACCATGGCCTCGGCCATCGAGGCGCTGGGCATGAGCCTGCCGGGGAGCTCGGCGCAGAATGCCATCTCCCGCGAGAAGAGCGACGACTGCCATGCCGCCGGCGAGGCGGTGCTCGCGCTGCTCGAGCATGACATCAAGCCCTCGGACATCATGACGCGCCAGGCCTTCGAGAATGCCATCACCGTGGTGATCGCCCTGGGCGGCTCCACCAACGCGGTGCTGCACCTCGTCGCCATGGCCAGCACCATCGGCGTCGAGCTCTCCCTCGAGGATTTCACCACCATCGGCAAGCGCGTCCCGGTGGTCGCCGACCTGCGCCCCAGCGGCCACTACATGATGAGCGAGCTGGTGGCGATCGGCGGCATCCAGCCGCTGATGAAGACCCTGCTCGATGCCGGCCTGCTCCACGGCGACTGCCTGACGGTGACCGGTCGCACCCTCGCCGAGAACCTGGCCGACGTCGCCCCGTATCCGGATGACCAGCGGATCATCGCCCCGCTGGACCAGCCCGTGAAGGCCGAGAGCCACCTGCGCATCCTCTTCGGCAACCTGGCGCCGGAAGGGGCGGTGGCCAAGATCACCGGCAAGGAGGGCACGCGCTTCGCAGGCTCCGCCCGGGTGTTCGGCTCCGAGGAGGAGGCCCAGGCGCGCATCAACGATGGCACCGTAGTGGCCGGCGACGTGGTGGTGATCCGCTACGAGGGGCCCAAGGGCGGCCCCGGCATGCGCGAGATGCTCACGCCCACCTCGGCGATCATGGGCCGGGGGCTCGGCAGCGAGGTGGCGCTGATCACCGACGGTCGCTTCTCCGGCGGCAGCCACGGCTTCGTGGTGGGCCACGTGACGCCCGAGGCCTTCGACGGTGGCCCCCTGGCGCTGCTGGAGGACGGCGACCTGATCACCATCGATGCCGAGGCCGACACCATCGACGTCGACCTGCCCGACGAGGAGCTGATCCGCCGTCGCGCCGCCTGGCACCAGCCAGAGCCGCGCTACGCGCGAGGGGTGCTGTCGAAGTACGCCAGGACGGTCAGCTCGGCCTCCACCGGGGCGGTGACCGACCTGCCGGAGTGACCCTCCCCGACCTCCGCTGCCTCCCCGCCCGCGGCCTGCGTCGTTTGGCCGCGGGGTCCCACCATGCACCGCGCGGCCCCGGCTCCGCCGCGCGGTGCTCTCCCGTCTGCGTCACCGCCGGCCACCGGGTCCGGCGGCTTGGACTATCCTGCGTCAAGACAGGCTCGCGTCGCGTAGCGAAGGTGCCTGCCGAGGTCGTCGATGGCCTGATGCGGCCTCGAACGTGCGGTTGATGACACGCAAGTGTTGACCGGGAGACACGCCATGACCAAGGACGACCAGCCACCCCCCGACGTGGAACGTGACCTCGCCTCGCGATTCCCCACCGCCTACACCATTCTTTTCGGCCTGATCATTCTTGTCGCTTCCCTGACCTGGATCATCCCGGCCGGACAATACGACCGGGTCATGAACGAGGAGGTCGGGCGCGAGCTAGCCGTGCCCGGCACCTACCAGACGGTGGAGTCCAACCCGCAGGGATTCGTCGAGGTCATGCTGGCGCCCACCGCCGGCTTCTACGACCCGGACAGCTATGCCGCCAACGCCATCGATGTGGCGCTGTTCGTGCTGTTCCTCGGGGGGTTTCTGGGGGTCATGAACGCCACCGGGGCCATCGACACCGGCATTCGCAGTGCCATGCGCCACCTGAAGGGCCATGAGATCTGGATGATTCCCATCCTGATGACGCTGTTTGCCCTGGGGGGAACGACCTATGGCATGGCGGAGGAAACCCTCGCCTTCTACGCCATCCTGATCCCGGTGATACTGGCGGCCGGGTACGATGTCGTCACCGGCGTGGCCATCATCCTGATTGGCGCCGGCATCGGGGTGCTCGGGTCCACCATCAACCCCTTTGCCACGGGCATTGCGGCCAACGCGGCAAACATCCCGTTCACCGATGGCATCGTGCTGCGCTTCATCCTGCTGATTGGCGGCCTGCTGATCTGCATCGCCTATGTGATGCGCTATGCCGCGCGCATCAAGACCGATCCGTCTAGCTCCGTGGTGGCTCACCAGTGGGATGCACACCGGAAACTGTTCCTGAAATCGCACAGCGCCACGCTCGATACCACCCAGATGATTGTTCTTTCGATCTTTGCCCTGACCTTTGCGGTCATGATCTGGGGCGTCTCCACCCAGGGCTGGTGGATGGCGCGCATGGGGGCCCTGTTCTTCGGCGCGGCCATCCTGATCGGCCTCATCGCCCGGCTGGGTGAGAAGAAGCTGACCAGCAGCTTCGTCGACGGTGCCCAAGACCTGCTGGGCGTGGCCCTGGTCGTCGGCCTGGCAAGGGGCATCGTGGTGATCATGGAGCAGGGCATGATCGCCGACACCATCCTGCACAGCGCCGAGGCCCTGCTGGGGGATCTGCCGAAGCTGGCCTTCATCAACCTGATGTTCTGGATAGAAGTGGGCATGAGCTTCTTCGTGCCCTCGTCCTCCGGCCTGGCCGTGCTCTCCATGCCGATCCTCGCGCCGCTGGCAGACTTCGCGAATGTCGGACGGGACCTGGTGGTGACCGCCTACCAGTCCGCCAATGGCCTGGTGAACCTGATCAACCCCACCTTCGCGGTGGTGGTCGGGGGCCTTGCCATCGGTCGCATCTCCTACGACCGCTGGCTCGCCTTCATCTGGCCGCTGCTGCTGATGCTGACGGTTTTCATCAGCGTGGTCATCAGTATCGGCACGCTGCTGTGATGCCCCTGTTGTGATGACTGATGACAAGGAGTCACACCATGTCTGACGCGACCCTTGGCGTGTATTCCGAGACCGGCACCCTGCGCCAGGTGATCGTCTGTCGCCCGGGCCTGGCCCATCGGCGGCTGACGCCCTCCAACTGTGATGCGCTGCTCTTCGACGACGTCTTCTGGGTCAAGCAGGCCCAGAAGGATCATGACGTCTTCGCCGGCGTGATGCGGGGCAGGGGCGTGGAGGTCCTCGACGTCAACGAGCTGCTGGCCGAGACCCTCGATATCGGAGAAGCCCGCACCTGGGTGCTGGACCACCGCATCACCTGGAACCACATCGGGGTGGGCATGGTGTCGGACCTGCGTGCCTGGATGGATGAACTGCCGAGCAGGACCCTGGCCGAGTTCCTGATCGGCGGCCTGGAGGTGGGAGACCTGCCCTTCGATCCGGTGGGGCTCTTCGGCAACCATCTCGGCCACTTTGGCTTCGTGCTGCCGCCCCTTCCCAACTTCCTGTTCACCCGCGACAACAGTGCCTGGATCCACGGTGGTGTCACCCTCAACCCGATGTTCTGGAGCGCACGCAGGCCGGAGACCCTGCTGATGGCCGCCATCTATGCCTTCCATCCGGCCTTCGCGGGCCGGGTGAAGGTCCACTGGGGAGACCCCCTGGCGGACCACGGCCTCGCCACCCTCGAGGGCGGGGATGTCATGCCGGTGGGGCACGGCACGGTGCTGGTGGGCATGGGCGAGCGTTCCTCGCCCCAGGCCATCGGCCAGCTGGCGAAGGCGCTGTTCGAGGAGGGCAGCGTGCACCGGGTGATCGCCTGCCAGCTCCCCAGGACCCGCTCGGCCATGCACCTGGACACGGTCTTCACCTTCTGTGGCGGCAACGTGGTGACCGCCTTCAAGGAGGTCGCGGATGCGGTGGTCTGCTACGACCTGCGTCCCGGTGAGGGGGGCAAGACTCTGGCCTTCCGTCAGGACCCGCGCCACCTCTTCGACCTGGTCGCGGAAACCCTCGGTTACCCGACGCTCGAGGTGGTGCCCACCGGTGGCGATACCCCGGAGGAGCGCGAGCGCGAGCAGTGGAACGACGGCAACAACGTGCTGGCGCTGAGCCCCGGTGTCGTCGTGGGCTATGACCGCAACGATGACACCAATGCGGCACTGGAGGCGGCGGGCATCGAGGTGCTGGCCATTCCCGGTGCCGAGCTGGGCCGGGGGCGCGGCGGCGGCCGCTGCATGAGCTGCCCTACCCGCCGTGATCCGATCTGACAGGGAAGGAACCGCACCATGGCATTCAATCTCAAGAACCGGCACTTCCTGACGCTGCGTGAGTTCACCCCGCAGGAGATCGACTTCCTGCTGAAGCTTTCCGCTGACCTCAAGGCCGCCAAGTACGCCGGCACCGAGGTGCCGACGCTCAACGGCAAGGACATCGCGCTGATCTTCGAGAAGGACTCCACCCGCACCCGGGTCGGCTTCGAGGTGGCGGCCTACGACCAGGGCGCCCGCGTCACCTACCTCGGCCCCACCGGCAACCACCTCGGCCACAAGGAGTCGGTGAAGGACACCGCCCGGGTCCTGGGCCGGGTCTACGATGCCATCGAGTACCGAGGCTTCGGGCAGGCCATCGTGGAGGAGCTGGCCGCCCATGCCGGAGTGCCGGTCTACAACGGCCTGACCAACGAGTTCCACCCCACCCAGATCCTCGCGGACCTGCTGACCATGCAGGAGCACGTGGAGAAGCCGCTGCGCGAGGTGTCCTTCGTGTTCGTCGGCGATGCCGCCAACAACATGGGGGACAGCCTGCTGATCGGCGGGGCCAAGATGGGCATGGACGTGCGGCTGTGCGCCCCCCGGGCCTGCTGGACATCCCCGGCCGTCCAGGAGGAGGCCAGGGCGCTCGCGGCAGAGACCGGGGCCAGGATCATGATCACCGACGACATCGACGAGGCCGTGGCCGGGGTCGATGTCGTCTACACCGATGTCTGGGTCTCCATGGGCGAGCCCAAGGAGAAGTGGGCCGAGCGCATCAAGCTGCTGATGCCCTACCAGGTGAACGCCGACCTGATGGCCAGGACCGGCAATCCCCGGGTACGCTTCATGCACTGCCTGCCGGCGTTTCACAACACCGAGACCACGGTGGGCAAGGAGATGCAGGACACCTTCGGGATCGATTCCATGGAGGTGACCGAGGAGGTGTTCGAGAGCCCCGCCTCCATCGTCTTCGACCAGGCCGAGAACCGGCTGCACACCATCAAGGCGGTGCTCGTCGCGACCCTGGGAGGCTGACATGCTGGTGGTGGCGGCACTGGGCGGCAACGCCCTCCTCAAGCGCGGCGAGCCCCTGACGGCCGCGGCACAACGCGGTAACGTGCAGGTGGCGGTCCGTGCGCTGGCCGAGATCGTGCGGGCCGGGCACCAGCTGGTGATCACCCACGGCAACGGCCCCCAGGTGGGCCTGCTGGCGCTTCAGGGCGCGGCCTATCGGCCGGACGAGGCCTACCCGCTGGACGTGCTGGGCGCCGAGACCGAGGGCATGATCGGCTACATGATCGAACAGGAACTGGAAAACGCGCTCGACCACGATCGCCCGGTGGCCACCCTGCTGACCCAGGTGGTGGTGGATCCCGAGGACCCGGCCTTCGGCCATCCCACCAAGTTCGTCGGGCCGGTCTACGAGCGCGACGAGGCCGAGCGTCGCGCGTCGGCGGCCGGCTGGCACATCGCCCGGGACGGCGACAAGTGGCGCCGGGTCGTGCCCTCGCCGACGCCGCTGGAGATCCCGGACCTGCGGGTACTGCAGCTGCTGCTCGCCCAGGGGGTGGTGGTGGTCTGCACCGGGGGCGGCGGGATCCCGGTCCTGCGCCGGGAGGATGGCAGCATGATCGGCGTGGAGGCGGTGATCGACAAGGATGCCGCCAGCGCGCTGCTGGCGCGCCAGCTGGGCGCCGACGCCCTGCTGCTGCTGACCGATGTGGAGGCGGTGTACCGGGATTACGGCACGGATACCGCGACCCCGGTTCATGCCCTGACGGTGGCCGAGGCCCGGGAGATGGCCCTGCCGGCCGGTTCCATGGGGCCCAAGCTGGTGGCCGCCTGCGACTTTGCGGAGAATGGGGGCATCAGCGGCATCGGCCGGCTGGTCGATGCCCTTGCCATACTGGAGGGAACGGCAGGCACGCGGGTGTCGGCCGACGCATAGGATGCGCTGATGACGCAGCATGAAGCACAGATCCCACCCGAGGACGACACCGGTTCCATTGTCGCCATTCGCGGTGGCGTCGTGGATGTCAGGTTTGCCGGGCTGGTCCCCGGCATCCGCGAACTGCTCTACGCCGGGAAGATCGGCCTGGAGGTGGCCGGCCTGGCGGACAATGGGGTGGTGCGCTGCATGGCGCTGGGACCGGTCAGGGGGCTGGGGCTCGGCATGCCGGTGCGGGCCACCGGCGCGCCGATCATGGTGCCCGTCGGCGACGCCGTCCTGGGGCGCATGCTCAACGTGTTCGGCGTGCCGATCGACCGCAAGGCCGCCCCGGTGAGCGCGGACCGGCGGTCCATCCATCAGCCATCGCCGCGGCTCGAGGATCGGGTCGTGCGCAGCAGGATACTCGAGACCGGCATCAAGGCCATCGACCTGCTGTCGCCCCTCGAGCGGGGCGGCAAGACCGGCCTGTTCGGTGGCGCCGGGGTGGGCAAGACGGTGCTGATCACCGAGCTGATCAACAACACGGTTCAGCAGCACAAGGGCGTGAGCCTCTTCTGCGGCATCGGTGAGCGCTCCCGCGAGGCGGAAGAGCTCTACCGCGAGATGGGCGAGGCCGGCGTGCGTGACAACACCGTGATGCTGTTCGGCCAGATGAACGAGGTGCCCGGGGTGCGATTCCTGGTCGGCAAGACCGCGCTGACCATGGCGGAGTATTTCCGCGACGAGCAGCAGCGGGACGTGCTGCTGCTGATCGACAACATCTTCCGCTTCGTGCAGGCCGGCTCCGAGGTCTCCGGGCTGATGGGCCGCATGCCCTCGCGGGTGGGCTACCAGCCGACGCTGGCCACTGAACTGGCGGAGCTGGAGGAGCGCATCACCTCCACCCGCCAGGCCGCCATCACCTCGGTCCAGGCCGTCTACGTGCCGGCCGACGACTTCACCGACCCCGCGGCCGCCCATATCTTCTCCCACCTGTCGGGCTCGGTCGTGCTGTCGCGCAAGCGGGCCAGCGAAGGCCTGTACCCGGCCATCGATCCCCTGGCCTCCTCCTCGGTCATGCTCACGCCGTCGGTGGTGGGACAGCGTCATTACGACATCGCCCGGGCGGTGCGCCGCACCCTGGCCGAGTACGAGGAGCTTCGGGACATCATCGCCATGCTGGGCATCGAGGAGCTCTCGGCCGCCGACCGGGCCACCGTCGCCCGTGCCCGCCGTCTGGAGCGCTTCCTGACCCAGCCTTTCTTCACCACCGGCTCCTTCACCGGGACCGAGGGCAAGCGCGTGTCCATCGACGATACCCTCGAGGGGTGCGACACCATCCTGAACCAGACCCGTTTCGAGCATGACGAGGGCGATTACTACATGATCGGGGCCCTCTCCGACCTGGAGGTGGAGGCATGAGCCTGGCGGACGAGATGCAGGTGACCCTGCGGCTGCCGACCCGGACCCTGTTCGAGGGCGCGGCGACCCGGCTGTTTGCGGAGGCGGAAAACGGGGCCTTCGGGATGCTGCCGAACCATATCGACTTCGTCACCGCGCTGGTGCCCTCCGTGCTGATCCTGACCCTGGCGGACGGCGAGGAACAGATCTTCGGCATCGACGAGGGGATCCTGGTGAAGAAGGGGCATGACGTGGACATTGCCATCCGGCGGGGCGTCCAGGGCACTGACCTGGCCTCGCTGAGGGAGACCGTGCAGGAGAGCTTCATCGAGATGGATGAAGACGAGCGGGTGGCCCGCTCCGCCCTGACCCGTCTGGAGGCGGGCATCGTGCGGCGGTTTGCCGACCTTCAGCGGCCCAAGACGCCATGACCCCGAAGCGGAAGTCTCCGGTGGAGGACATCGGCCGTCGCGCCCGACGCCGGGAGAAGGCGCGGGACGACCCCGGCGCGAGCCCGCTGCGGGGGCTCGGGGTCTTCGGCATGATCGGGTGGTCGGTCGCGGTGCCCACCGTGGGCGGCGCCTTTCTCGGGCTATGGCTCGATCGCCACATGCCGCAGGCGTTCAATTGGACCATTGCATTGATCCTGGGGGGCGTGGCGCTGGGCAGCTTCATTGCCTGGGCCTGGGTCAGCAAGGAAGCCAACGACAACGGGAGCGAGCATGATGACGATTGACTGGCACGCCGTGATCACCGGCTTCGGCGCCGGGGTCGCCGTCAGCATCCTGTATTTCCTGGGCCTGGCCCTGAGCGTCCGGCTGGCGCTGCGACGGCCCCGGCCCGTGGCCGTCCTGCTGCCCAGCGCCGTGGTGCGGATCGGGGTGCTGCTGGCGGCCGGCTGGTGGGTGACCGACGGGGGCACCCTGGGCGGGGCCTTCATCGGCTATGCGCTCGCCTTCTTCCTGGTGCGCTTGATCGCCACCCTGATGGCCCGGACGCCCGGGGCGAAGGAGGCAGGATGCAACTGACACCCGACCAGACGACGGTCTTCACCCTCTGGGGCCTCGGGATCAACGAGACCGTGGTCAACACCTGGATCGTCATGGCCATGCTTACCGTCGCCTCGATGCTCGTGACCCGGAAACTTCGGCCGGACGTGCCGCCGAATCGCTGGCGAACGACCCTGGAGGTGATCGTCACCGGGATCCAGCGGCAGATCGAGGACATCTCGCCGCAGTCGTCGCGCCACATCCTCTACTTCTCGGGAACGCTGTTCCTGTTCATCGCGCTGTCCAACCTGCTGCTGGTCGTGCCGGGCTTCACGCCGCCGACGTCGTCGCTGTCGACCACGGCGGCCCTGGCCCTGTCGGTGCTGATCGCCGTGCCGCTGTTCGGCATCACCCGACAGGGCATCGGCGGCTACCTGAAGACCTACATCCAGCCCTCCATCGTCATGCTGCCCTTCAACATCATCAGCGAGTTCTCCCGGGGAATCTCGCTGGCCATCCGCCTCTACGGCAACGTGATGAGCGGGGCGGTCATCGCCGGCATACTGCTGGGCGTGGCGCCGTTCTTCTTTCCCGTGGTGATGGACGTGCTGGGCCTGCTGACCGGCCTGATCCAGGCCTACATCTTCGCCATCCTGGCGACCGTCTATATCTCGTCGGCCACGGCCACCGTGAAGAAGCCCAAGCCCGACCACGATCTCGACCGCGAACGTGACCATAAGGAGCAAGATCGATGACTGATGCAGCCCTGATTGCGGCCATCTCCATTCTCACCGCGGGACTGACGGTGTCGTTCGGCGCCCTTGGCCCGGCGCTGGGGGAGGGGCGGGCCGCGTCCGCCGCCCTGACCGCCATCGCCCAGCAACCCGATTCGGCCTCTACCCTGTCACGCACCCTGTTCGTGAGCCTGGCCATGATCGAGTCCACGGCGATCTACTGTTTCGTGGTGGCCATGATCGTGCTGTTTGCCAATCCGTTCATGGACACCTTCCTGCAAGCCACCCAACCGGCGGCGGGCTGAGCCATGTCGATTGACTGGGTTACGGTCCTCGCCCAGATCGCCAACTTCCTGGTGCTGGTCTGGCTGCTGAAGCGCTTCCTCTACAAGCCGATCCTGAATGGCATCGATTCCCGCGAGGCCGAGATTGCCGAACGGATGGGGGAGGCCAGGCGCGCCCAGGAGAAGGCCGCCGCCGCCGAGGCGGAGTTCATGGCACAGCAGCAGAAGCTGCAGGCCGACCGGGACGCCCTGGCGGAACGGGTTCGCGAGCAGGCGAAGCAGCAGCGGGATGCCTTGCTGGCCGAGGCCCACGAGGCCATGGAGCAGGAGCGCAAGGACACCCTGGCGCACCTGGCCCGCGAACGGGAACGCTTCACGTCGGAGCTCTACAAGGCGAGTGCCGAGACGCTCTACCAGCTGGCCGGCCGCGCCCTTCACGACCTGGCCGACGAGCGCCTGGAGGAGCGGATCGCGCTGCACGTGATCGGCAAGCTGGAGCCCCTGTCGGAGGAGCTGGCCTCGGCGGCCGAGCATGCCGAGGAAGCCGTGGCCACCACCCATGCCCCGCTGCCGGAGGGCGCCCGCCACGAGGTCGAGGCCGCCATGGAGGCCCGGGTGCCCGGCCTTCCCCTGCGCTTTGACACCGATGACAGCCAGTCCCCCGGCCTGGTCCTGCGCATCGGCAGCCTCCAGCTCGCCTGGACGGTCGACAGCTACACCGACGAGCTGGTCGAGCTGCTGGGAGAGCGCCTGGCCAGCGGCGAGTCGGGCAGGGTGAACGCCCATGGCGGATGAGTCGCATCGTCCCGACGTGCAGGACTTCATCGACGTCCTGCTGGACAGCCCCGCTCCCTCGCCGGTACTGGCCGAGGTGGGCACGGTCGCCACGGTGGGGGACGGGATCGCCGTGGTCGCCGGACTCGGGCGGGCCCTGTCCGATGAGCTGCTGGTCTTCGCCTCGGGGGTTCGCGGCGTGGTGCTGGACCTCGAGCCTGACCGGCTGGGGGTCGTGCTGCTGGGTCCCTCGGAGCGGGTGAGGGCCGGTGAGGATGTCTGGCGCACCCACAAGGTGATCAGCGTCCCGGTGGGGCCGGGCCTGGTCGGCCGGGTGGTCGACGCCACCGGCCAGCCCCGGGACGGCAAGGGCAGGGTGGCCGCCGTGGCCGAACGGCCGGTGGAGGTCCGGGCGCCGGACATCCTCAGCCGCGGGGCCGTCACGCGCCCGCTGGCGACGGGCCTCAAGGCGGTGGATGCCGCGGTGCCGGTCGGCCTGGGGCAGCGGGAGCTGATCATCGGCGACCGCCAGACCGGCAAGACCTCCATTGCCCTGGATACCATCCTCAACCAGGCCCGCTCGGAGGTCCTGAGCATCTATTGCGCCATCGGGCAGCGCGGGGACGCGGTGGCCCGGGTCATCGAGGCGCTCCGGGAGAGCGGGCAGCTGGCCAACACCATCGTGGTTGTTGCCGGCGACGAGGACGCGCCGGGCCTGGCCTATATCGCGCCCTATGCGGCGATGACCATGGCCGAATACTTCGCCGACCAGGCCCGGGACGTGCTGGTCGTCTTCGATGACCTCACCCACCACGCCCGCTCTTATCGGGAGCTCTCGCTGCTGCTGAGACGACCGCCGGGGCGCGAGGCGTTCCCCGGGGACATCTTCTACGTGCATGCCAGGCTGCTCGAGCGGGCGGGCCAGTTCACGGAGGAGGCCGGGGGCGGGTCCATCACCGCCCTGCCCGTGGTGGAGACCCAGGCGGAAAACCTGTCGGCCTATATCCCGACCAACCTCATCTCGATCACCGACGGCCAGATCTATCTGTCGCCGCGGCTGGTGCGCAAGAACCAGTTCCCGGCGGTGGACCTCGGGGTGTCGGTGTCGCGGGTGGGCGGCAAGGCCCAGCACCGCGCGTTCCGGGACGTCGCCGGCAACCTGCGCGTCACCCTGTCCCAGTTCGAGGAGCTGGAGGACTTTGCCCGTTTCGGCACCCGGCTGGATGACGCCACCCGGGCTCGCCTGAGCCGCGGCGCGGCGGTCCGGGCGGCCCTGCGCCAGCCCGAGCGGGACCCGGTACCGGCCGTGGAGCAGCTGCTGGTGCTGCTGGCGGCGATGGAGGGCATGTTCGACGGGCGTTCAGAGACCGAGGTGGTGGCCGCCATGGACACCATCCGGGCGTCGGTCGGGGACGCTCTGACGGGCGTCGCCACGCGCATCGCCCGCAACGAGCCCCTGGCCGAGGAGGACCGCGCCGCCATCCTCTCGTTGGCGCGCAAGGCGCTGGGGCAGGCCGACGATGGTCCCGGGACAGGGGGAGGACGGCCGTGACGCAGACGCTTGAAGCCCTCTCCCGCCGCGACGAGACGCTGACCAGCATCCGCGGGATCGTGCATACCATGAAGACGATCTCGGCCATCAATGCCGTGCCCTACGAGCGGGCCGCCCGTTCCATCGAGGCCTATCACCGGACGGTGCGCCGCGGACTCCAGGCCTTCGTCGCCCGAACCGGCCCCATCGCCATGCCGGCCGTGGAGCCGGCCGAGAGCATCGTGGTGGTGTTCGGCTCCGACCATGGCCTGTGCGGCAACTACAACGAGCTGCTCGCCGAGAAGGTGCAGTCGGAGCTGGGGCCGACCACGGCCGGACGCGCCGCCCTTCGGGTGCTGTGCGTCGGCGCCCAGATGAATGACGCCCTGGCCGGGCAGGGGCTCAGCCCCGAGAGCGTGCTGCTGCCCCCGGCCTCGGCGGATGGCATCGGGCGCCTGGCGGGCAGCATCGTCACCCGGCTGGACGAGATCGGCGGCGGCGAGCCTCACCATCGGAAGGTCACGCTGGCCTTCACCCAGCGCGCCGGCCGCGGGCAGCACGAGCCGGTGCTGATGCCGCTGCTGCCCCTGGGGCAGGCGTTCCTGTCGGAGCTCGCCGACCGGCCATGGCACTCCCGCTCCCTGCCCGACTACTCGATGCCCAGCGCCGAGCTGTTCGCCGCCCTGCTGCGCAGCCATATCTTCGCCAGCGTCTTCCGGGCCTCGGCGGAGGCCATGGTCACCG
The DNA here is from genome assembly GCF_001886615.1 of Halomonas aestuarii. Lineage (NCBI taxonomy): Bacteria > Pseudomonadati > Pseudomonadota > Gammaproteobacteria > Oceanospirillales > Halomonadaceae > Halomonas > Halomonas aestuarii. Next base: position 1,065,191 of record NZ_CP018139.1, on the reverse strand, counting down.
AGAATGCCGCGCGGCTCGCCCTGATGCAGCAGGCCGAACAGTCGGTGGACGACCGCCTGGACGAGGTGAAGGGCCAGCTGCGAACGGTGCGCCAGGACGACATCACCACCGAACTGCTGGACGTCATCATCGGCTTCGAGGCGTTGCGCAGCTCTTCTCGCAAGCCCCCCCCGCAACTCTCCTCACAAGACGTCCCGCCGGACCTGAAGGTCCGACCCCAGGGCAGGCGTTCAGGCGCCGCGGCGCTCAACGAGCGCAGGTGCGAAAGCCGGCCAGGACGTCGTGGCGGTCCGGGGTGAAGAAGTTGCGGTAGGTGGTGTGGGCCAGCCGCGAGCGGGTGGCCCAGGCGCCGCCGCGCAGCACGTAGCGCCCCTCCCGGAACCAGGGGGCCGAGTAGTCGCGGTAGAGCTCGGGCGTGAAGCCCGGGAAGGGGGCGAAGGGCGAGGCCGTCCATTCCCAGACGTTGCCGAGCATCTGGCGACAGCCGAAGGGGCTGTCGCCCTCGGGCAGCGCCGCCACGTCCAGCGGGCCGAGCCGCCAGCCGTCCAGGTTGGCCAGGCCACCATCCGGCGTTGCCTCGCCCCAGGGGAAGCGTCGCTTGCCGGGCGCGAGAGACTTCCCGCCGGCCGACGGCGCGCGGCTGGCGGCCACCTCCCATTCCGCCTCGCTCGGCAGGCGTCGCCCGGCCCAGCGGCACCAAGCCTCGGCCTCGTGCCAGCTGACGTGCACGACCGGCTGGTGGGGGGGCAGCGGCTGCCAGCGGTCGAAGTGGCGTACCTCCCAGCGGCTCCGGTCGTCACGGCGCCAGTAGGCCGGCGCCTGGCGCCCCTGTGCCTCGCGCCACCGCCACCCGGCCTCGCTCCACCATTCGCGCCGCGCATAGCCGTCGTCGTCGACAAAGGCGGCGAACTCGGCGTTGGTGACCGGTGCCCGGGCGATCGAGAAGGGAGCCACCTCGACCGCCATGGGCGGCTTCTCGTTGTCGAAGCGGAAGGGGAGGGTCGCGTCGGAGCCAAGCAGGTGGCGCCCGCCGGGGATGGCGACATCCCCGGGCAGGGCACCGGTCGAGGCCGCGTCGGGAGCCTGGCCCGGCGGTGGCGTGCCCAGGTCCGGGGCCGGGTCGCCCAGCGTCTGGCGGGTATAGAGGAAGGCCTCACCGTGCATGTCCTCGTGCAGGGTGGTGAGCTGGTACACATAGCTCTGGGCGGCGCTGGCCTCGCCCTCGGGCAGGCGCGTGAGCATCTCCTTCTGCACCCGGGACAGGTAGTCCAGCGTCTCGTCCCGGGTCGGCAGCGGTAGCGCCCAACGGTCGTCATGGGCGATGCTGCCGGAGTCGAACAGCCGCTCGGCCCCGGGGAGCTGGTAGTCGGGGAGGCCGTGGAGGCCACGCAGGGCGAAGTGGTCGTGGAAGAAGCCGAGGTGGCCGAGCTCCCACAGCGGCGGGTTGACGATCGCCAGCCGCGGGCCGAGCTCGCGGGCCTCCAGGATATCGCGCATCAGGGCCAGGCTTCTGGCACGGGCATCGACCAGCATGTCCGCCAGCTCGGCGGCGGCCCGGGGTAGCGTTGGCGGTGTGCTGAGTGCGGTGGAGCGCATGCCGACCTCGTTGAGGAGAAACCCTGTTGTTGACACTAGCCCTGATCACCCCGGCGGGTCGAGGGTCCCACGCCGGCAACCGTGCCACCGCGACTCGCTGGGCGGGGCTGCTGCGCGAGCTGGGCTGCCGCGTGCGGGTCATCGGCCCCGAGGCCGCCCCGGCGGGCTGCCGTTTCGACGGCAAGTCGCCCGACCTGGTCATGGCGCTGCATGCCTGGCGCAGCCATGGGGCCATCCTCGCCTGCCGCCAGGCCTTCCCGGGATGCCCCCTGGTCGTGGTGCTGACGGGCACCGACGTCTACCGCTTCCAGCACAGCCATCCCGCCGCCTTCCTGGAAAGCCTCGAGGCGGCGAATGCCCTGGTCGGCCTGCACGACGGACTGGACGAGGACCTGCCCTCGCGTTTCCTGCCGCGCCTGCACGTCGTCCACCAGTCGGCGCTGCCCCTGCCGCCCGGCGCCCCGCGGCCGAGCCGGCGGCAGCTCGATGTGCTGGTGGTGGGCCACCTGCGCGAGGAGAAGGATCCGCTGCGCGCGGCGCTCGCGGTGCGCGACCTGCCGGAGGACTCGCGGCTGCGGGTCGTCCAACTGGGTGGCGCCCACGACGAGACATGGGCCCAGGCGGCCCGCGAGGAGATGGCGGCCAATCCGCGCTATCGCTGGCTCGGCGACCTGCCGCGCTGGCGAGTGCGCCGGTGGATGGCCCGCGCCCGGCTGATGGTGATCAGCTCGCGCATGGAGGGCGGGGCCAACGTGGTCAGCGAGGCCTGCGTGGCGGGCCTGCCGGTGCTGGCCTCCGACATCCCCGGCAACCGCGGCCTGCTGGGCGCCGACTATGCAGGCTACTTCCCTGTCGCCGATACCGCGGCGCTGGGCGACCTGCTGCGCCGCGCCGAGGCGGAGCCCGCCTTCGTCGAGGGCCTGCGCCGCCAGGTGGCGGCCCGGGCGCCGTGGTTCACCCCCGAGGCCGAGCGCGAGGCGCTGGCCAGGGTGCTCACCGCCTGCGGGCTGCACGCCTGAGCGCTCTCCATGACGAGGGGGCCCGGTACAACGGCCTGACATCTGCCGTCATCCATTGAGCCGGATGGGCTCCAGTGCCTCGCCGGGAGCCTCGACGCGACCGATGATCGCGGCCTGCCCGTAGCCCAGGGCGTGCAGGGCCGCGAGGCAGGCCTCGGCGCGCTCGGCGGGCACGCCGGCGAGCAGCCCCCCGGCGGTCTGGGGGTCGAAGAGCAGCGGGTAGCGGGGGTGCTCGACCCAGGCCGGCTGGTCGCGGATGGCCCGGCGCAGGCGCACGTTGGCGGGCTGCAGGGAGCTCAGGATGCCGGCGGCGACCGTCTCCTCGGCGCCCTCGAGCAGCGGCAGGGCCGCCAGGTCGAGTTCGGCATCCACCCCCGAGGGGCGCGTCATCTCCACCAGGTGCCCCAGCAGGCCGAAGCCGGTGAGGTCGGTGCAGGCGGTGGCCCCGTGCTCGTGCAGGCAGGCCGCCCCCTCGCGGTTGGACTGGCACATGCTGTCCAGTGCCGCGTCGATCCACCGTCCGCGGGCGGCGAGCCTCGCATGGGCGGCGAACAGCGTGCCGGTGCCGATGGGCTTGGTGAGGATCAGCACCTGGCCGGGGCGCAGGCCGCCCTTGGTCATCAGGGCCGTGCCGGCCGGGCCGTCGTCTTCCGTTCGTTCCCCCATGCTGCCGCTGTCGATGAGGCCATTGACGGAGAATCCCAGGGCCAGCTCGCTGCCCTCGCCGGTGTGCCCGCCCACCAGGGCGCAGTCGGCGGCGTTGAGCACCTCCACCGCCCCGCTCATCATCTGGAAGACGGTGTCCTCGACCTTGGCCTCGAGCCCCTGGGGCACCGTGGCCACGGCGGTGGCGGTCTGCGCCTCGGCGCCCATGGCGAAGATGTCGCCCAGGGCGTGGTTGGCGGCCACCTTGCCGAACACGTAGGGGTCGTCGATGAAGGCACGGAAGAAGTCCACGGTGTGCACCATGTCCTTCCCGGGCGGAACCCGCACCACGGCGGCATCGTCCGGGGCATGCAGGCCGACCAGGACCTCCTCGCGCGCCACCGGCTCAAGAGTCGACAGCGCCCGGGAGAGGGTGGTGGCGCCCACCTTGGCTCCGCAGCCGCCGCAGCGCATGGCGAAGGCGGAGATCGCCTGGGCGCTCTCCTCATCGTCCAGTTTCACCCGGCTCGCGGCCGGGGCCTTCATGGCGCCCTCCGTCATGGGCGGGAGGGCGTTGAAGCGGGCCATGAAGCGCCGGTCGATCCAGTCCTTCCAGCGCCACACCCAGTCGCCGGCCAGGTACCACCAGCCCCGGGAGGCAACGGCATGGCGGTCGCCGGTGCTGATCAGCGCCAGCCAGTGGCGCTGCGGGTGATAGGGGGACAGCGGCCGGTCGGTCACGGCGGCGCGCAGGTTGTCGGCCAGCGGGCGACCCTGGCGCACGGCGAAGACCCCCGCCTTCTCGCGGGAATGGTGGAGCTGGTGGGCGATGTCGCCGGCGGCGAAGATCCGCGGGTCCGACAGCGACTGCAGGGTGTCGCCGACCTTGATGAAGCCGTCGTCATCCAGCTCGAGCCGGGTGTCCTTGAGCCACTCGGCCCCGCCGGCGTTCGTCACCCAGACGATCTCGTCGGCACCGTGCCAGCTGCCGTCGTCCGCCTGCAGCCGCCCCGCCTCGACGGCGACTACCTCGGTGCCGGTGTGCACCTCGACGCCACGGCGGCGAAGCGTGGCCTCGAAATGCGTGCGCACCCGGGGGTTGTGGGTCGGCAGGATCCGCTCGCCGCGGGTGAAGAGCGCGAAGGAGAGCTCGCCCGGGTCGCGCCCCCGGGCGGCCAGCTCGTGGCCCAGCCGGTACTGCATGGCCAGCAGCAGCTCGACCCCGCCAGCCCCGCCCCCGACCACCGCCACGCGGGTCCTGCCGGGATGCGCCTCGATGCGTTCGAGCAGCGTCAGCCAGCGGTCGTTGAAACGGTGGATCGGCTTGACCGGCACGGCATGGGCGTGGGCGCCGCGGACCGTGCCCACCCGGGGGGTCGAGCCGATGTTGATCGACATCCAGTCGTAGGGCACCGGGGGGCGCGAGCGGCAGAGCACCCGGCGGTCCTCGTGGTCGATGCCGATGGCCTCGTCGCGGAAGAAGCGTGCCCCGGCGTACTCCGCCAGCCGGCGCAGGTCGATATGCACGTCGTCGTAGCCGTAGTGCCCGGCGACGTAGCCCGGCAGCATGCCCGAATAGGGCGTGTGGGTGTCGCGGCAGATCAGGGTCAGCCTCACGCCCGGTTCGGGGCGCATGGCGAAGCGCTTCAGCACGCCGACATGGGTGTGGCCGCCGCCGACCAGCACGATATCGCGTAACACCGGCTGCTGCGGTTGCTGCATGATGGGGCTCGCTCTAGATTGGGGGCAGGGTCGCAACACGGGTGGAGGGGTCGCGACATCAATATTCGCGTCGTCGCCCAGTCTAGCCGGATTCCAGCGATGGAATCTCCCCGGTGCCCGGCATCCTGCCGGTGCCCGCTGTCCGCGAGGGTCCGCGATGTCCACTGCCGTGCACTTCCATGACCAGCATGTCGAGGGCGCGGGGAGCACCTTTCACGACGACGTGATCCGGGGGCTCGGCGCCTCGCCGAAGGCCCTCTCGCCCAAGTACTTCTACGACGAGCGGGGCTCGCGGCTCTTCGAGGCCATCTGCGAGCAGCCGGAGTACTACCTGACGCGCACCGAGGAGGGCATCCTGGCCGGCGCCGCCGCGGAGATCGCCGCGCTGGTGGGCCCGGGCGCGCTGATGGTCGAGCTCGGCAGCGGCGCCAGCCACAAGGTCCGGCTTCTGCTGGAGGCGATGCGCCCCAGCCGCTACCTCGGCATGGACATCTCCCGCGACTTCCTGCTGAAGAGCACCCGCCGCCTGGCCGCCGACTATCCCTGGCTCGAGGTGCACGCCGCCTGGGGCGACTTCTCCCGACGCCTGCACCTGCCACCCGGCGTCCAGGGGCGACGGGTGGTGGCCTTCTTCCCCGGCTCGAGCATCGGCAACTTCACCCCGGCCGAGGCCGAGGCCTTCCTCTCCCGGTTGCGCCGGGCCCTGCCGCCGGGCAGCGGGGTGCTGGTCGGCGTCGACCTGGTCAAGGAGCGAGGCCTGCTGGAGGCGGCCTACAACGACGCCGCCGGCATCACCGCGGCCTTCAACCTCAACCTGCTCGAGCGCATGCGCCGTGAGCTGGGCGTCGAGGTCGAGGTCGAGGCCTTCGGCCACCGCGCCTTCTTCAATGAGGCGGCGTCGCGCATCGAGATGCACCTGGTCAGCCGAAAGCGCCAGGCCATCTCCCTCGGTGGGCGTCGCTTCGCCTTCGAGGCGGGCGAGACGCTGCACACCGAGAACTCCTGCAAGTATGGCGTCGCGGCCTTCCAGGCGCTGGCCACCCGGGCCGGGTACCGGTCCAGCGCCGTCTGGCTCGATGACCAGGCGCTGTTCAGCGTGCACTACCTGTCGGGCGATTAGGACCGGCGGCCGGACGCGAGGAGCACCACAAAAAAACGCCCCGCCGGTAAGGCGGGGCGTTCGCTGTTCGGTGCCGGGGTGGTCTCCCGGGAGACGGTCGATCAGGGCGGCGTCGGTGTGCCGCTCGGGTCGATGGTGCGGTAGACGAGATGCAGCTCGTCGATCGAGAGATGTTCCAGCTTCCCCGAGAGGAGGTCGCTGATCTTCTGCATCGGCAGACCGGCGCGGCGAGCGATCTCGCGGCTGCCCAGGTCTGACACGGCGATCAGCCGTGTGATGATACGCATGAGGCGTGTACGTTTTTCCAGGTCCCTGACATCGAGGTCAGGGCAGCTTCGCGGAGGGTCGATCAGTTCCGCGTGGGCGGTGTGACGTGCCGTGCTCATGATGCTCCAGTTGGCAGTTGCGACACGCACAGCATGAAGCCTTTTTTCGGGTTTCGCCAGTGCCCTTTCGGGGATTTTTCGGGGAAAAAATGCCGCCGCCGGAGGGGCACGGCGCGATAGCGATCGTGCAGGATATCGAACGCCCTCGAGGGCCGGTCCGAGGCTCGCCATCCACTGGCCCGCGTGTCCGCCGGATGCTGGCATGCGCATTCGGCATGGGTTTACTGTCGAGCCGCGCGGTCCTCATGGCGGGCGTTCCGGCGCCGATCTCGACAAATGTCTACGTCGCGGGTGTTCGATATCTCTTGAACGTTTGTCGTGTGTTCTCTATTTTTGTCTACGTTTTATAAAATTAATCGCTATTTACAAGAACAGACGAAGAGGTGGACATGAACAACGAGACGCACCTGTCGCGAGTGCTGGCCAGGAAGGATGTCCTGGCCCTGGCCTTCGGTGCCATGATCGGCTGGGGCTGGATCGTGCTGACCGGCAACTGGATCCAGTCGGCGGGCAGCCTGGGAGCCATCACGGCCTTCCTGATCGGCGGCCTGATCATCGTGCTGGTGGGCCTGACCTATGCCGAGCTGGCCTCGGCGATGCCCCAGGTCGGCGGCGAGCACGTCTACAGCTATCGGGCGATGGGCCACTTCGCCTCCTTCCTGTGCACCTGGGCCATCACCCTGGGGTATGTGAGCGTGGTGGCCTTCGAGGCGGTGGCGCTGCCCACCGTGGTGGAGCACCTCTTCCCGAACTATGCCGTGGGCCAGATGTGGAACATCGCCGGCTGGGACGTGAAGGCCACCTGGGTGGCCGTCGGCGTGGCCGGGTCGGTGCTGATGATGTGGATCAACTACATCGGCGTGCGCACCGCCGCCCTGGTGCAGAAGGTGGTGACGCTGCTGATCCTGGCGGTCGGCATCCTGTTCATCACCGGGGCCCTGTTCGAGGGCAGCACGGCCACCATGGAGCCGCTGTTCGCGGTCGATGAGGGTGTCATCGGCGGCATCATGATGGTGATCATCATGGTGCCCTTCATGTTCGTCGGTTTCGACGTGATCCCCCAGGCCGCCGAGGAGATCAACCTGCCGTTCAAGGAGATCGGCCGCGTGCTGATGATCTCGGTGATCCTCGCGGTGTTCTGGTACTCCTTCATCATCCTCGGCACCGCCCTGATGCTCGATCCGGCGGCGCTTGAGCAGAGCTCGCTGGCGGTGCCCGACGCCATGCAGGCCGCCTTCCAGGCCCCCTGGGCCGGCAACCTGATGATCCTGGCCGGTATCGCCGGCATCATCACCAGCTGGAACGCCTTCTACATCGGCGGCTCCCGGGCGATCTACGCCCTGGCGCACTCCGGCATGCTGCCGGCCTTCCTCGCCAGGCTGCACCCGAAGCACCGCACCCCGACCAATGCCATCCTGGTGATGGGGGCCCTCTCCTCCATCGCGCCGCTCTTCGGGCGCCAGGCGCTGGTCTGGCTGGTGGTGGCCGGTGGCCTGGGCATCGTCATCGCCTACCTGTTCGTGGCGCTCTCCTTCGTGGCACTGCGTCGCAACGAGCCGGAGATGGAACGACCCTTCCGGGTCCGTCGTGGCAAGACCGTCGGCGCTCTGGCAGTGATCCTCTCCGTGGCGCTGATCGGCATGTACCTGCCGGGCAGCCCCTCGGCGCTCTCGCTCATCGAGTGGTGCATCTTCGCCGGCTGGATGCTGCTGGGCCTGGCGCTCTACGCCTGGTCACGGGCCCGCTATGGCGTCGCCTACAGCGATACCATGATGAACCGCGAGCTGGCAGGCGCGGACCCCTACCCGGGCCGCTGAGGGCATCGATCCGCCCCGCCGTCCCGGCCCTGCCGGGGTGGCGGGGCAACAGCGCGCCCGCGTCGTGAAGAGGACAGCCACAGGCTGTCCTTTATTTTTGACAAAAACTAAAAATGTAGATATTTTCTAGTTGTGTCTATCAAAGCGATGGAGATCCCTGACATGACCGCACTGACCCGGCTTCCCGAGACCGCCATGCCCCTGCCCGCCGATATCCGCGGCTTCACCCTGGCGCCTTCCGCCCAGTCGCCGCGACTGCTGCAGCTGACCGTCAGCCGCGCCGTGGTCGAGGCCTTCCTCGAGGCCGTCGCCGACTGGCCGGTGCAGGCGCTGGAGTACAAGTCCATGCTGCGCTTCCGGGTGGCGAAGATCCTCGACGACCTGTGCGAGAACACCCTGCAGCCGGTGCTGGTCAACACCCTGGTGGACCGCGCCACCGGCGGCTTCCAGGTCGTGCCCGAAGGCCTCGACCGGGTGGAGCAGGCCGACGAGATGGTCAAGTTCGCCACCGCCGTGGCGCACCTGATGGGGCGCTCCAACTTCGATGCCATGAGCGGCCAGTACTATGCGCGCTTCGTGGTGAAGAACGTCGACGAGTCGGACAGCTACCTGCGTCAGCCGCACCGGGTGATGGAGCTTCACAACGACGGCACCTTCGTCGAGCAGGACACCGACTACGTGCTGATGATGAAGATCGACGAGCAGCACATGGAGGGCGGCAACTCCCTGCTGCTGCACCTGGACGACTGGGAGGGGCTCGAGCGCTTCTACCATCATCCGCTGGCCCGTCGGGAGATGCGCTGGACCGCGCCGCCCAGCAAGAACGTCGCCCGTGACGTCTACCATGCGGTCTTCGATGTGGATGCCAGCGGCCTGCCGATCATGTCCTACATCGACCAGTTCGTGCAGCCCAAGGACTTCGAGGAGGGCAACTGGCTGACCGACCTCTCCGAGTCGCTCGAGAACAGCCCGGCGATCCTCTCCGTGCCGAACCCGGTGGGCAGCTTCCTGCTGATCAACAACCACTTCTGGCTGCACGGCCGGGACCGCTTCACGCCGCACCCGGACCTGCGCCGTGAGCTGATGCGCCAGCGCGGCTACTTCACCCACGCCAAGACCCTGCGCCAGCGGTGAGGAGCGGTCCGAGGCGAAACGCCCCGGCCGACGGGTTACCCTGACGAGGCCACGCCCGACCGCGGCGTGGCCATCGCATTGGAAGGACGAGGACGGCATGTACGATTTCATCATCATCGGCGGCGGCATCCTGGGCATGTCCACCGCCATGCAGCTCAAGCAGGCCTGGCCCGACCGCCGGATGCTGGTGGTGGAGAAGGAGCGCGAGGCGGCGCGTCACCAGACCGGCCACAACAGCGGCGTCATCCACGCCGGGGTCTACTACACCCCGGGCAGCCTCAAGGCGCGCTTCTGTCTGGAGGGCAACCGGGCCACCAAGGCCTTCTGCGAGTCTCACGGCATCGCCTACGACACCTGCGGCAAGCTGCTGGTGGCCACCAACGAGCTGGAGAGGCAGCGCATGGAGGCGCTGTGGGAGCGCACCGCGGCCAATGGCCTGGAGCGCGAGTGGCTCTCCGGCGAGGCGCTCGCCGAGCGCGAGCCGAACATCACCGGCGTCGCCGGCATCTTCGTGCCCTCCAGCGGCATCGTCGACTATGCCGAGGTCGCCCGGGCCATGGCCGCCGACTTCGAGCGGATGGGTGGCGAGATCCGCTACGAGGCAGAGGTCACGGGCCTGGAGGAGCGCTCCCGGGAGGTCGTGGTGAGCACCACCCGGGGCGAGGTCACCGGCCGCTACCTGGTCTCCTGCTCCGGCCTCATGGCCGACCGGGTAGTGCGCATGCTCGGTCGCGACCCCGGCTTCAGCATCTGCCCCTTCCGCGGCGAGTACTACCTGCTGCCCGAACAGCACAACCGCATCGTGAACCACCTGATCTATCCCATCCCGGACCCGTCCATGCCGTTCCTCGGCGTGCACCTGACGCGCATGATCGACGGCACCGTGACCGTGGGGCCCAATGCCGTGCTGGCGCTGAAGCGCGAGGGCTATCGCCGGCGCGATGTCTCGCTGCCCGACATGCTGCGGATGTTCAGCGACCCGGGCATCCTCCGGGTGCTGGGCCGGAACCTGCGGCCGGGGCTTGCCGAGATGAAGAACTCGCTGCACCGCAAGGGCTACCTGGAACTGGTGCGCAAGTACTGCCCGAGCCTGACCCTGGATGACCTGCGCCCCTATCCGGCCGGGGTGCGGGCCCAGGCGGTGACCCGCGACGGCAAGCTGGTGGACGACTTCCTTTTCGTCAACACGCGCCGCACCGTGAACGTGGGCAATGCGCCGTCGCCGGCGGCCACCTCGGCGATCCCCATCGGCGCGCACATCGTCGACAAGGTGAAGGAGCTCGTCGACGACTAGGCTGGGGGAGGGGATGGCCGGTCGAGTTGCCGAAAATTCCCAGGAACGTAGAAATAGTGGCATGGTGACTCACGCTTGCACCATGCTAGCGTTGCCCAAGGCGCCGATCTCGAGAGCGCCGAGACACTTCACAACAAAATCGTTCCAGGACCGGAGGAATGCCATGCGAATCCTGAAGTACGCCGCCGCCGCCACCCTGCTGGCCACGGCCCCGTTGGCCGCCGCCCAGCAGATCTCCATCGCCACCGGCGGGACCGGGGGCACCTACTATCCCTACGGGGGTGGCCTCGCCGAGCTGATCGGCAACCACATCGAGGGGGCCGAGGCCGTCGCCGAGGTCACGGGTGCCTCGGTGGAGAACATGGGGCTGGTATGGCGGGGTGACTCCGACCTGGCCCTGGCGCTCGCCGACACCGTCTACCAGGCCTACAACGGCACCGGCGACTTCGAGGGGCGCCAGCTGGAGAACATCCGCGCGCTGGCCTCGATCTATCCCAACGCCGTGCAGATCGTGACCCTGGCCGGTTCCGGCATCGAGTCGCTCTCCGACCTCGAGGGCAAGACCGTCTCCGTGGGCGCCCCGGGCAGCGGCACCGAGGTCAACGCCCAGACCCTGCTCGAGGCCAACGGCATCACCTATGACGACATCGATGCGCGTCGCCTGAACTTCAACGAGACCGCTGACGCCATCCGCGACGGCGACATCGACGCCGGCTTCTGGAGCGTGGGCCCGCCCACCAGCTCGATCATGAACCTCGCCACCACCCGCGACATCCAGCTGGTCGGCCTGACCGACGAGGAGATCGCCAAGGCCAAGGCCGCCGAGCCCGTGTTCGCCGCCTACAAGCTGCGTGCCGGCCTCTACGAGGGCATGGACGAGGCGGTGCAGAGCGTCGGTATTCCCAACGTGCTCGTCGTGAGCAGCGAGATGGACGAGGAACTGGCCTACGAGATCACCAAGGTGCTCTTCGAGTACACCGACGAGCTGATCGCCATCCATCCGGCGGCCAACGACACCACCGTGGAGTTCAGCGTGGAGTCCACGCCGATCGCCTTCCACCCGGGGGCGCTGCGCTACTACGAGGAAGTGGGCGCCGAGATCGCCGACAATCAGCGTCCCTGATCCCCGATGTGCGTTACACGCCTGAACGCGGGGCGGGCCTGGCTGCCCGCCCTGCTGCTGTTTGTGGGACTGGCGGTCGGCGGCCCGGCGGCCGCGGCCGACACGCCTCGGTCGGAAGTCCGGCTGGAAGTGCTGGACGCCGACGGCGAGCGGCTGGTGAGTTTTCCCATGCCCGAGGGCGAGGGCTGGTGCCTGGAGTGGAACCACTCGGTCGAGGGCTTCCCGGTGCTGGACTGCTATCGCCACCGGGACGGGCACATGGTGCTCAGGCGCAGCCACCTGCCCGACTTCGCCGCGGGACTGGACCACATCCCCGGACGCGGCCGCCAGGTCTCCGACGGCGAGGGCGGCTACTGGATCGAGGATATCGACGAGCCCGTGCCGGGCAACGCCTATCGGCTGCGGGTGGGGGCGATGCGCGTCGACCATCGCCTGGTGATCGACGGGTCCCGCACCAGCCTGAGCCGCCTGGCGGCCAACGAGCGGGTGACGATCCGGCTGGCCCTGCCTGCCGGCGCTCCCGAATGAACGACAACCCTGCGGACAATCCTGCGAGAGGACCACGATGAGCGATTCGGGCACCTCCCCCATCATCCCCGGCAGCAAGGCGAACCATTCCCGCCGGGTGCTGTGGCTGATCACCCTGGTGGCAGTGGGGCTGTCGCTGTTCCAGCTCTACTCCGCCGGTATCCAGCCGCTGGGGCTCTTCTACCAGCGCAGCATCCACCTGATGCTGATCATGATGCTGGCCTTCCTGATGTTTCCGCTGCTCGGGCCCGGTCGTGACCGTGGCCCGATCAGTGGCCTGGTCGATGCCGCCTTCGTCGGCGGGGCACTGATCACCGGGGGCTACCTGGTGCTCTACCTCGACGCGATCATCGATCGTGCCGGCTTCTGGAGCCAGACCGACATCGTCGTCGGCTGCATCGCCACCGTCACCGTGCTGGAGGCGGCCCGCCGGGCGGTGGGGCTGGCCATGACCGTCATCGGCCTGATCGCCATTCTCTATGCCTTCGCCGGGCCGAGGGGCGAGCTGCCGTGGCTCGGCCAGTTCCTGCCGGGCATCCTCGAGCACCGCGGCTACAATCTGGACCGCGTGGTGGGTCAGCTCTACCTGGGCCAGGAGGGCATCTTCGGCCTGCCCATGGGCGTGGCCGCCACCTACATCTTCATCTTCGTGCTGTTCGGCGCCTTCCTGGAGATCACCGGCGCGGGCAAGTTCTTCATCGACCTGGCCTATGCCGCCACCGGGCGACAGCGCGGCGGCCCGGCCAAGGCGGCGGTCATCGCCTCGGCGGGCATGGGCTCGATCTCCGGCAGTGCCATCGCCAACGTGGTGACCACGGGGGCCTTCACCATCCCGTTGATGAAGCGCCTGGGCTTCAAGCCGGCCCAGGCCGGCGGCATCGAGGCCGCGGCGTCCACCGGCGGGCAGATCATGCCGCCGCTGATGGGGGCCGGGGCCTTCCTGATCGCCGAGTACACCCGGATGCCCTACCTCGAGGTGGTCAAGGTCAGCATCCTGCCGGCGGTCATGTACTTCGCCACCGTCTACCTCTTCGTGCACATCATCGCCCTCAAGCAAGGCATGCAGGGCATGGCGCGCTCGGAGCTTCCCCAGATGCGCGACGTGATGGGGGCCGGCTGGCACTTCCTGCTGCCGCTGGCGGTGCTGGTGTGGCTGCTGGTGATGAACATGTCGCCGATGCGGGTCGGCTACTACGCCATCCTCACCATGCTGGCGGTGGCGGTGTTGCGCTTCGCGGTGTGGTTCCTGTTCATCGCGCCGCGCGAGGGTCAGAAGGTGACCGGGGATACCCTGCGCGAGGCACTGAAGGCCGGGCTGGTCAAGCTGGTCGGCGGCCTGGAACTGGGCGCCCGCAATGCCGTGGCGGTCTCCATGGCCTGTGCCGTGGCCGGCGTCATCGTCGGCGTGGTGGGGCTGACCGGCCTGGGTCTGAAGTTCTCCTCCATGATGATGGCCTTCTCCGGCGGCAACCTGCTGCTGGCGCTGGTGATGGTGCTGCTGGCGAGCCTGGTGCTGGGCATGGGCCTGCCGGTGACCGCCAGCTACATCGTGCTGATCGTGCTGGTGGGCCCGGCGCTGACCGCCGAGTTCGGCGTGCCGCTGCTGATCGCCCACCTGGTGGTGTTCTGGTACTCCCAGGACTCCAACGTCACGCCGCCCATCGCCCTGGCCGGCTTCGCCGGGGCGGCCATCGCCGGGGCCAAGCCCATGGATACCGGCTTCCAGGCCTGGAAGTTCGCCAAGGGGCTCTACCTGATCCCGCTGTTCATGGTCTACAACCCGGAGATCATCATGGGGGGGCCGTGGCCGCTGCTGGTGTGGACCGCCTTCACCGGCTTCCTGGCCCTGGGCGCCTTCGCCGCGGCCCTGGAGGGGTACCTGTTCACGCGCATGGCCTGGCCGATGCGCCTGCTGCTGTTGCCGGCGATCGTCGGGGTCTTCTACCCGAGCCTCTCGGTGGAGATCGCCGGGGCGGCGGCGATGGTGCTGATCCTGGCCGGCAACTGGATGGTCAGTCGGCGCCATTGAGCCCGGGGGCGGGTGAGCGGGCCCGAGGGCTCGTTCATGGTGCCCCTGGAACGACACAGGCCCCCGCCCGAGTCGCCTCGGGCGGGGGCCTGTCGTCAGGGTCACTGGCTGGAGGAGGTCTCGACGTCGGCTGAGGCTTCTGCTTCGGTCTCGACCGTGGCCTCGACGGTGGGGTCCTCGGCGGCGTCCATGGCGTCGCTGGCCGCCTCCTCGGTGGCATCGGCGGCATCCGCCGCCATCTCACCGGTGGCCTCCATCGCGTCTTCTGTCTTGCTCGCGGCCTCCTCGGCGGCGGCATCCAGGGTATCGGCCGTCGCATCGGCGACTTGCTCGGCCTCCTCGGCGGCGGCGTCCATCGTCTCGGCCGTCTCGTCGGCGGCCTGCTGCATGTCCTGCTCGACCTGCGGCTCTGCCTGGGTGGTCGTCTCGCTCGCGGCGGTGTCGCCGCCGTCGTCGCAGCCGGCCAGCATCAGGGCACCGGTCAGGGCGGCGATCAGGATCAGTGGCTGTTTCATGGTCTCTCTCCTTTGTTGGACGCAACAGGAGCGGCGTGGTCCTTCGCCCCTCACACCATGACCCTAACAGCCAATCTGGCACTCAGGATGAAAGCGTTGTCGCGACGTGGCGACGGGGCCCGGCGGGTGAGGAAGCGGGCGCACGGCTCTGCTAGAATGCACGTCTTCCATTCTTGACCGTGCCGCGGGGTGCCTGCCCCGTGGCGCTTTCGTCGTCCGTTTTCAGGAGTCGCAGATGTCGTCATCGCAGGAGTCGCCGAAGGTCGGCGTGATCATGGGGTCCAAGTCGGACTGGCCCGTCATGGAGCATGCCGTGGCCATGCTCGAGCGCCTGGGCGTGCCCTTCGAGACCCGGGTCGTCTCCGCCCACCGCACCCCGGACCTGCTGTTCGACTATGCCAAGCAGGCCGCCGGGCGCGGCCTGCAGGTGATCATCGCCGGCGCCGGCGGGGCGGCCCACCTGCCGGGCATGGTGGCCTCCCAGACGGCGCTGCCGGTGTTCGGCGTGCCGGTGGAGTCCAAGGCGCTGAAGGGGCTGGATTCGCTGCTCTCCATCGTGCAGATGCCCGGCGGCATCGCGGTGGGCACCCTGGCCATCGGCAAGGCCGGCGCCACCAATGCCGGCCTGCTGGCCGCCCAGGTCGTCGGCCTGCAGGATGACGAGGTGCGACGCGCCGTGGAGGCCTTCCGCGCCGAGCAGACCCAGACCGTGCTCGACAACCCCGACCCGCGTCCCGCGGCCGAGTGACAGGAGAGACCCCATGAACATTGGCGTACTGGGAGCCGGCCAGCTGGGGCGCATGCTCGCCCTGGCAGGCTACCCGCTGGCCAACCGCTTCACCTTCCTCGATACCACCGGCCACCCCAGCGCCGGCATCGGGGACGTGATGATCGACACCGACAGGAAGCACCTCGAGGCCTTCCTCGAGAAGGTCGACCTGGTCACCTACGAGTTCGAGCACCTGCCGGTGCCGCTGGTCCAGGCCATCGAGGAGCACCGGCCGGTCCATCCCTCCAGCGAGGCGATCCGGATCTGCCAGAACCGCGCCGAGGAGAAGGCGCTGTTCGATCGCCTGGGCATTCCAACCCCGGCCTATCGCCTGGTGGAGAGCGCCGAGGCCCTCGAGGCGGCGACCCGCGAGCTGGGCGCGCCGGTGGTGGCCAAGTCGGTTACCGAGGGCTACGACGGCAAGGGGCAGGCGGTGATCCGGGACCCGAGCGAGGCCCGTGATGCCTGGCGCGCGATCAACCATCCGCGCCTGATCGTCGAGGCCTTCGTCGACTTCGTGCGCGAGGTGTCGATCATCGCCGTGCGGGGCCGTGACGGGGAGGTGGCCTTCTACCCCATGGCCGAGAACCAGCACGTGGACGGCATCCTGCGTTACTCCATCGCCCCCGTGCCGGACCTCGACGACAGCGTCCAGCACCTCGCCGACGGCTACATCCGCGCGCTGCTCGACGAGCTCGACTACGTGGGCGTGCTGACCCTGGAGCTGTTCCAGGCCCGCGATGGCGCCCTGCTGGCCAACGAGATGGCGCCGCGGGTGCACAACTCCGGCCACTGGTCCATCGACGGCGCGGTGACCAGCCAGTTCGAGAACCACCTGCGGGCCATCCAGGGCCTGCCGCTGGGCGACACCTCGGCGCGCATGCCTACCTGCATGGTCAACGTGATCGGTCGGGAAGGAGAGGCGGCCGAGATCCTCGCGCTGCCGGATGCCCACCTGCACCGCTACGACAAGTCCGAGCGTGCCGGTCGCAAGCTGGCCCACGTGAACCTGCTGGCGCCCACCCATGCCGAGCTGCTGGAGCGGGTGCGCGCCTGCGCGGCCCTGCTGCCGGAGGCGCCCGAGCCCCGCTTCAGCTTCGAGTAGGGCGTTTCCCTCGGTCAAGGTCGAAGGCCCCGCATGAGCGGGGCCTTTTTCTGTCGGGTGACCGGTCAGTCGACCGAGCGGCGTCCCCTGCGCCCCAGGGCCGCGCAGCCGACCCCGATGAGCACCATCACGGCGATGACCCACAGGGGGCTGTAGAAAGTGGTGTAGACCTCCCAGCCCATCACTCCGAGCACCTCCGAGAATGCCGTCGGCGCGCCGACCAGGTGGCCGCCCAGCGTGCCGGCGGCGGCGAAGAACAGCCCGCCGATCAGCGCGAGGAGCACCAGCACCCAGCGCCTCGCGCCGTCGAAGGCGGCGTCCCCGGCACGCCAGACGAGCACGGTGAGCATGGTGAAGATGCCCAGCGACCACAGCGACATCAGGAGGTGGTTGCGCCCCAGTGGGCTGTGCGTGTGGGCCGCCAGGGGCCAGACCAGGAACCCCGAGACGATGGCGGCCAGTGCGCCGAGCAGGCTGAGCACCAGCACCGGCAGCAGGGCGGCGCGGCTCAGTTCGGCCATCCGCCCGGGCAGCAGGGCGCCGACCAGGATCATCAGGGTTGCGAGGGCCCAGAGCCCCAGGGGGAAATGGACGAGCATATGGTGCATGCCGGTCATGAGCGGTCTCCTTGACGCGTCGAGCGGAAGCCGGGGAGCAGGGCCAGGGTCACGCCGAGCATGACGATCAGTCCGGCCACCAGGGTCATCCACCACCGCGAGGTGATGGCGTCGTTGAACTCCATTTCCACCCCGTAGAGCGCCAGCTGTTCCTCGCTGTGACGCGCGCGCACCGGGGTGCCCTGCGCGATGTTCTCGGCGCCGGCATGGGCCTGGCTGATCAGCAGCGGCCAGTCCACCTGGCCGGGGTAGAACAGGGTCATGTCGAACCACGCATCGTCCCACTCGGGGGCACCGCCGGAGAAGGCGGTTGCCTGGAGGTCCGCCTCCCGGCCCAGCCCCAGGCTGTAGGGATGGGAGACATAGTGCCAGCGGCTGCCGGTCGCGTTGCGATACACGGCAATGCCGATGTCGTAGACGCCCTGGTCGGCCAGGATCTTGTCATCCAGCGGGCTGCCGGTGTCCAGGTCGCGTACCAGGGTCACGTCCCAGTAGCCGTCCTCCCATCGCGCCTGGCCATGGACGGCGATGCTGCCCCGTGAACCCTCGGGCGTGCGCAGCAGACGGCGGGGGATCACGTCGCCGTCCTGCCAGTCGTGGTCGGGGTCGAAGTCGGTGCGGTTCTCCTCGGAGAGGTAGTAGATGCTGTCGAAGTCGACCTCGCCGGACACCACGTCCTCCCAGCGCAGGGCTCGTTGACCGGTCTGCTCGGGATCGAGCATCCAGCGCGGGCGGTCGTTGTCGCCATCCCAGTTGGTGGTATAGGGGCCCGTGCCGGCATCACTGTTGCGATACTCGCCGACCCACTGGTCGTCGGAGGCCCCGATGGGATTGGAGCGCCCGGCGCGCCAGTGCCAGAGATCGAGGAAGTAGCCGGCCTCACGCTGGGCGGCGAGCACATCGGCATCCTCGACGCTTCGCCAGTCGGTCTGGTCGCGGCGGGTGGCCGGCAGGTACTTGCGCACGTCGCTTTTGCCCTTCTCCTGGCCGAGGTAGGGATGCTCGGCGACTTCCGCCGGACTGGCGGAGTCGCTGAAGAAGCGCATCCGATCACCGACGGTGATGTAGCCGCCATAGCGACCGAACTCGGGCACTCCGCCATCGTCCACCAGCATGGCGACCCGGTCCTCGTAGGTGCCGTCGGGGTCGGGGCCTGGCATGGAACTGCCGTGGCGGATCCACTCACCGTCCTCGTAGCGCAGCATGTCGTGGTAGACATGGGCCTGTTCGGCCGGCCAGCGATAGCGGAAGAAGATCTGTTCGTCGTTGTAGGCGGCCTGGACCTGCAGCGGCATGGTGAGCGCCTCGGGAATCGAGATGTTGCGCTCCGGGTCGTCCTCGATCACCCCGCTGCCCTGGGTGACCCAGGCGAGGCCCAGGGCGACGGGCAGTCCCAGGACCAGCCACGGGGTGGCGCCCTTGTCTTGGCGTGCCATGTAAGCTCCTGAATCAGAAAGTAAGCTGATGTAGCTGACTCTCAGTGTGGACCTTGCATGGTTTCATGGCCTGACACAGGTCAAGCAAGCCGCGACAAGGTGACACGCCGCCTCATGGCGTCGACGCGATCACCGTCGCACTGCCGGGCATGATCCTTCCTCGAACACCGTCGCCGATGCCGTGCTTCTCTCCGCGGTGGTGTTCGGGGTCCTCGGGCCCTTCCTGGTCCCCGGGTGCCGGGGTGGCCGCCCGGTCATCGAGGGGCCGGGCCCTGAGCCGGCCCTCATCCGAGGGTGCCGACCAGCCACAGCCATAGCGCCATCGCCGCGAAGTGGCCGGGATACCAGGCGAGCCACAGCCGTCGCGGCATCTGCCACACGACGCGTGGCACCTGCCGGGCCGCACCGGCGGCCAGCAGCAGCGCCACCAGCGTCGTCCCCACGGTGAACGACTTGGCCATGTCGGAGCTGTTCATCAGGCCCGCGACCACCAGCACCGGCAGCGCCATGGCCGTGGCCCCGAGGCGTGCGGGAAGGTCGGCGCCGGCCAGGTGAAGGCGCTGCATGGCCAGCATGTAGAGAGGGATCATCAGCAGGCCATGGTGGCCGTACTCGACCCACAGGCCGGCGAGCAGCCAGGTCCCCAGGGCGAGGGTGGCCTCGGCGACCAGCCGGGCCTCGCCAAGCCCGCCATGGGCCAGCCGCCTCGGCAGGGCCTGCAGCCAGGTGCCCCCCGTCAGGCCGAGCGAGAGGGTGAAGCAGATATTGAGGATCAGGTCGTCCGAGGTCCTCGGCATCAGCATGTAGGGCAGCTGGGCCACCAGGCCGATCACCAGGATCCGCCTGGCATAGCGCAGCGGGTTGCGGGTGTTGAAGAGCCCGTGCCAGGCCACCATGGCCGCGAACAGGGGGAAGGCGATGCGACCGATGGAGGCGTCGGCCCAGCCCAGCCCCCAGCGCTCCGGCACGACGTAGCGGCAGAGGTGGTCCACCGTCATGGTGAACAGGGCCAGCCACTGTCCCCAGCCGGTCCAGCTGGACGAGGGACGTTCCACGCCTTCCATGGCATCGACGCCGGCATTTCCCATCAGGGGCATCGGAACCTCCTAGAGTGAGGATGTGGCAGGCATGGACCCGAGGCGCGCCAGGGAGTTCCGGGTCGCCATTCGGCGACAACGTCCCGGGGCTCGGCGGGGGGGGGCACCACGCCGAGGTCGATCGGTCGAGGAGGAGGACAGGAGATGGTGATTGGACTGCTGCAGTGCGACGACGTGGCGCCCGAGCTTCGCGAGGCCCACGGCAACTATCCGGAGATGTTCGAGCGGCTCTTCCACCGGGTCGACCCGACCCTGACGTTCCGCGTCTGGCGCTGCCTGGATGGCGAGATCCCCGAGGATGTCGAGGCCGTGGATGCCTGGCTGACCACGGGGTCGAAGTTCGGGGTCAACGATGACCTGCCCTGGATCGCTGCCCTCGAGGTCTTCGTGCGCGCGCTGTGGGCGTCGGGCAAGCCGCTGGTGGGCATCTGCTTCGGCCACCAGCTGATGGCGAAGGCTCTGGGCGGCGAGGTGGAGAAGAGCGACAGGGGCTGGGGGGTGGGCCTCTCCTTCAACCGGGTCAGCGAACGCGCCGACTGGATGGTGCCCTGGCAGCCCGGCCTGGACCTGCTGGTGAGCCATCAGGACCAGGTGGAGCGCCTGCCCCCGCAGGCCCGGGTGCTGGGCGGCAGCGAGTTCTGCCCGTGCTACCTGATGCAGCTCGGCGAGCATTTCCTCGGCGTGCAGGGGCACCCCGAGTTCACCAAGGCCTATTCCCGTGACCTGATGGCGCTGCGCGCCGACCTGGTCGGTCACCACCGGGTGCGCCAGGGCGAGGCGTCGCTCTCCGCACCGGTGGACGATACCCTGATGGTGCGGTGGATCCTGGCCTTCATGCGACGGGCGATCGCGGCACGCCGCTGACGGGTGCCCCAACGCACGACCGGGGCCCCTGGGGGCCCCGGTCGCGATCATGACGGCCGTTCTTGACGACCGACGCTGGCGCGCCTTGCGCCTGTCGGTTCAGTCCTCGCCGAAGTACTTCGCGAGAATCTCGTCGTAGGTGCCATTGGCCTTCAGCGTGGCCAGTGCCTCGTTGAAGGCCGCGGCCAGCTCCTTGTCGCGCTGGCGGAAGGCGATGCCGAAGCCATCACCGAAGTACTCCTTGGGTTCGGTGATCTTCTTGCCGACCCGCTTGTAGTTGCCGGCCTCGCTCTCGAGCAGGGTGGACTTGCCGATCGGGAAGTCGAGGAAGGCGGCGTCGAGACGGCCCGAATCCATGTCCAGCACCATGTCGTCGGCGGTGGCATAGCGGTTCACGTCGGCCACGTCGCCGTACATGTCGGTCACGTAGTTGTCCTGCAGGGTGCCGCGCTGCACGCCGAGGGTCAGGCCCTTCAGGGTATCCTTGGACGGGGTGCCGATCTCGACGTCCGCGGGGGCGAACCAGGCGGACGGCGGCGTGATGTAGGGGTCGGAGAAGAGCACCTGCTCACGACGCTGCTCGTTGATGGTCATGGAGGACATGATGGCGTCGTACTTGCGCGCCTGCAGGCCGGGGATGATGCCGTCCCAGCCCTGCACGACCCATTCGCACTGGATGCCGATCTCGGCACACATGGCGTTGCCCAGGTCGATGTCGAAACCGGTCAGCTCGCCCTCGGGGGTGCGGAATTCCATGGGCTCGTAGGGGACGTCGACGCCAATGCGGATGTCGCGCACCTCGGCACTGGCGCTGCCGGCGATCAGGGTAGCGCCGATCACGCCGAGACTCAGGAGGTTCTTCAGTTTCATGGGGTGTTTTCCCGTGTTGTTGGTGGTGTCACCTTGTGGGTGATGTCCCGGTCACGATATGCGATGACCGGGCCTGTCGAAAGGGGGTGGCGCCCATGGAGAACGCCAGCCTCCAACGGTGATTCGACGATCCCTGTCGCCGGCGGTTCATCCGCTGGCCGGCTTGAGGTGGGCCAGCAGCCGCTTCTCCAGGTAGCGGAACAGATAGAGGATCGCGAAGGTGAGGCAGAGGTAGATCGCCGCCACGAACAGGAAGGCGTCGAAGGGCGCATAGAAGCGCGCATAGACGAAGCGGGCGGCACCGGTGAGGTCCATGATGGTGACCACGCTGGCGATGGCGCTGGCGTGGAGCATGAAGATCACCTCGTTACCGTAGGCCGGCAGGGCCCGCCGGAAGGCGCTGGGCAGCACGATGCGCCGCAGCATCAGCCCCTTGGACATCCCGTAGGCCCGCGCGGCCTCGATCTCGCCGTGGTTCGTGGACTTGATGGCCCCGCGGAAGATCTCCGTCGTGTAGGCCGCCGTGTTCAGGGTGAAGGCGATCAGAGCCGGCACGAAGGGCTTCTCGAGGATCACCCACAGCCAGGTCTCCTGGATGCCCTCGACGAAGACCACGCCGTAGTAGATCAGGTAGAGCTGGACCAGCAGCGGCGTGCCGCGGAACACGTAGCAGTATATGAAGATCGGCAGGCTCACCCAGCGGTGCTTCGAGCCGCGGCCGATGGCCAGCGGTACCGCCAGCACCAGGCCGATGATCAGCGACAGGGCCACCAGCTGCACGGTGGTGACCAGCCCCTCGCCGTAGTAGCCGAGGGTCTGCAGGGTGAAGATGCTGTTGTCGGCCAGCTGGGCCTCCAGCCACGTCATCAGGGCGTCCATCAGTCTGCCTCCCGGTAACCGACGTTGTAGCGTTTCTGAAGCCGCGCGAAGCCCCACTCGGAGAACGTCGCGATCAGCAGGTAGATGGCGGCCACGATGATCATGAAGGTGAAGGGCTCACGGGTGGCCTTGGAGGCCTCGGCGGCCACGCGGACCATGTCCGAGAGCCCGATCACCGAGACCAGCGCCGTGGTCTTGAGCAGCACCATCCAGTTGTTGGAGAGCCCCGGGATCGCGTGACGCATCATCTGCGGGAAGCGGATGCGCCTAAACACCAGCCAGTGGCTCATGCCGTAGGCCCGCCCCGCCTCGATCTGGCCGCTGTCCACCGCCAGGAAGGCGCCGCGGAAGGTCTCGCCCATGTAGGCGCCGAAGATCAGGCCGATGGTGATCACCCCCGCCACGAACTCGTTGACGTTGATGAAGATGTCGACCCCGAAGTGGTTGTAGAGGGCATCGGTGATCTGGTTGATGCCGATCTGGCCGCCGAAGAACAGCAGCATCATCAGCACCAGGTCGGGCACGCCGCGGATAATGGTGGTGTAGAGGGTGCCGATCCGGTGCGCCACCCAGCTGCGCGACATCTTGGCGCTGGCGGTCAGCAGGCCGAGCACCACCGACAGGATCAGCGACAGCACCCCCAGCTCGATGGTGATCAGGGCGCCTTCCAGGAGGCGCGGGCCGTAGCCATGCAGGTCGATCATGTCTCTCTCCTTGTCCCGGGGCGGCCCATCAGTGCTTGGGCGCCAGGAACTGCTTGAGGCGTTCGGACCTGGGGTTGCCGAGCACCTCGTCGGGCGGTCCGGCCTCCTCGACCTGCCCCTGATGCAGGTAGATCACCTGGGTGGACACATCGCGGGCGAAGGCCATCTCGTGGGTGACCACGATCATGGTGCGGCCTTCCTTGGCGAGGTCGCGCATCACCTTGAGGACGTCGCCGACCAGCTCGGGGTCCAGCGCCGAGGTCGGCTCATCGAACAGCATCACCTCGGGGTCCATGGCCAGTGCCCGGGCGATGGCGCCACGCTGCTGCTGGCCACCGGACATCTGGGCCGGATAGTAGTCGGCGCGCTCGGCCAGGCCGACCCGCTCGAGCAGCTGCCGGGCATGCTCGATCGCCTCCTTCTTCGGCTTGCCGAGCACGTGGACCGGCGCTTCGATGATGTTCTCGAGCAGGGTCATGTGGGCCCAGAGGTTGAAGCTCTGGAAGACCATGGAGAGCTTGGCGCGCATGCGCACCACCTGCTTCCAGTCGGCGGGTTCGCGGCCGTGCCTGGTCTCCTTGAAGAGGATCTGCTCGCCGTGGACGAACAGGTCGCCTTCATTGGGCTGCTCGAGCAGGTTCATGCAGCGCAGGAAGGTGCTCTTGCCGGAGCCTGAGGCTCCGATCAGGGTGATGACATCGCCCTTGTGGGCCTTCAGGGAGAGGCCCTTGAGGACTTCGGTATCGCCGAAGCGCTTGGTGATGTTGCGCACTTCCAGCGGAATCGGGGTATCGGCCATGAATCAGGCTCCAGATCGAGGGTGGTCCGCCGCATCTCGGGGTCGCCGGCGCGGGCCGGCGAACAAAAAGGGGCGATTCTAGCAGGCCGGAGAGATTCCGGCAGGGGGCCGCGACGCATCGGCCAGTCTAGCGTGATCCGGGGCGTGGGGGGCATCGGTCATGGGGGTCTCCTGTCTGTTGTTGTTGTGCTGGGCGATGATTGTGTCGTGTTCTTCCTGGCTGCTGTGACGGGCGCCGGGACGGAGGCCTCAGGCCGGTGGCGGGCTCGGCACCACCAGCAGCGCCGCCCGGGCGCCGATCTCGACGTCGGCATTGGGAAAGACCACCGACAGCGGGGTCTCGCCGACGTCGAAGGCCCCGGCGCTGGCATCCTCCGCGAGCCGGGTGCCCGGGCCGAACTCGGTGAAGTTCGGGGTGTCGTCGGGGAAGCAGAGCCGGAAGTCCGGGTCACGGCGCATCAGCTCATGTTCGGCGCGGAAGAAGGCCATGTCGGCCGGATCCCCGGTCGCGGGCGCCCGGCCCTCGACCAGCGCCTCGAGCAGGCATCCCATGGGGGCCAGGGGCGCCAGGTCGTTGTGGCCGAAGGGCAGGGCGCGGCCCAGCTCCAGGGTGAAGGACGCCGCGCCATGGTAGTGCTTCGAATAGTGCGAGAAGGTCCAGCTGTGCCGGTGCTGGTGGAGCACCGCCTGGATGTCGGCGGCGGCCATCCAGCGCCACTGCTCCTGCGGCGTCGGAGTCTCGCCGAAGGGCTCGACCACGAAGCGCGGAAAGCGGCTGTCCCGGATGGCCGTGTGCAGGTCGTAGTGCAGCGGGGGAAGCCCCGGATGGCGGCCATAGAAGGCGTCGACCTCGGCCATCAGCGCCCGGGCCCGATCGGCCTCGTCGCCCGTCTCCTCGAGGTCGCGCCGGAACAGCCGGTTGAGGTTGGTGTCGACGTAGCGCTGGCCACGCCGGATCGCCTCCGGGTTGCCCAGCATCACCAGCAGCGGGGCGCCGAGGTGCAGCAGTCCCGCCTCCAGCCGCGCGAGGACCTCGCCCAGCAGCTCGATGGGCGCGGTCTCGTTGCCGTGGATGCCGACCGAGAGCACGCCGGCCCGGGCCTCGGCCCCGGTGGTCTCCGGCAAGAGCTCGAGCACCCCGGGGGCAACCAGCCGGTAGCGTCCGCCGGGAATCCGGCCCTCGCGCGACGAGGGGGAACGCCCCTCCAGCCCCTGATCGAGCCACTCAGACAGCATGTTCACCCCTCATCTCGCAGGCCCTCCGGGCCCCTGTGGTTCGTGTGGCGGTATCTCACGACACCTTCCCGCCGGCGGCCGGTGGACTCAAGCACCCGCGTCGGTCGGATGAAAGTGGCAGGGCCCAGGGTGAAAATTCCGTCAACGCCAGGGGGCGCAAGCCGCTCCCTGCTCCACCTCGATCAGCTCCTCCACCGGGAAGTCGAGGGCCTCGGCCCGCTGGACCAGCGCGCGATAGGTGGCCGGTGCCAGCCGCGGCGTGCGCGACAGCACCCACAGGTAGTCGCGGTTGGGGCCGGCCACGAGGGCCCAGCCGTAGCCGTCATCCAGCGCGAGCACGTTGTAGCCGGCGTAGAAGGGGCCGAAGAAGCTCACCTTCAGGCGCCCCACGTCCGCCTCGCCGACGGGGTAGGCCTTGCCCTCGGCGACGTTCGCCTCCTGCGTCTCGAGGTTCACGCCCCGGTTGATCACCCGCACCCCGCCATCGTCGCGCCTACTGTAGTCGGCGGTGACGCAGTCGAGCCCCTCCTCGAAGCTGTGGTCCAGCCGGGCGATCTCGTACCACTGGCCCAGGTAGCGGTCGAGCGAGAAGTCGGTGACGGCGCGGGTGCCGTCGGGAAGGCCGGCGCAGCCGGCGAGGCCGAGCCCCACCAGGGCCGTGGCGAGCAGCGATCGGGACATCGGTGCCTCCTTGTCGGGAAAGGGTGATCACGGCAGGCGGCTGTGACCTTTGCAGGGTGGGGGGCGGGGCGTGGCGCGGATAGACTGGCGGCCCCACCCGTCGCCAGGAAGCCGCCATGACCGACCCCGCCGAACGCGCCCATGTCCGCCAGCTCGATGCCCACTATGATGCGCCGCACGCCGGTGACGGGCAAAGCCTGACGGCCCGGCTGCGGACCGCCTTCCGGGCGGCGGGGCGCGACCCGGACCATCTCACCCTCGACGAGATCGCCGGCATCGACCAGCTGCACCTCGGCGGGCGCCGGGCCAGCCGCGCCCTGGCGGCCCTGGGCGAGCTGGCGCCCGGCGCCCGGGTGCTGGACGTGGGGTGCGGCACCGGCGGTGCCAGCCGGCTGCTGGCGGCGGAGTTAGGCTGCGAGGTGACGGGGCTCGACATCACCGCGGCCTTCGTCGAGGTGGCGGGCTGGCTGAGCCGCGCCACCGGGCTCGACGACCGGACGCGTTTCCTGTGCGCCGATGCCGCGCGGGTGCCGCTGCCGGACGCCAGCCTCGAGGTCGTCTGGTGTCAGCACGCGCTGATGAACATGCCCGACGCGGCGGCGGTACTGGCCGAATGGCGGCGGCTGCTGGTGCCGGGCGGCAGGGTGCTGCTGCACGAGGTGGTGGCGGGTCAGGACGCGTCGCCGCTCATGCTCCCGGTGCCCTGGGCGCGCGACGCCGCGACCAGCCACCTGCGCGCCCGAGAGGCCCTGGAGGCCCTGCTCGTCGAGGGCGGCTTCGCCCCGGTGGCGGTGCAGGACGTCACCGAGGCGGCGCTCGACTGGCGGCGCAAGCACAGTCGCCGGGAGGCGAGCGAGGCGCCGCCGGGCGCTTCACATCAGGCGCCCGCCCTGCCGGGACCGTCGCTGATCTTCGGCGAAGCCTTCGCGCAGATGGGCCGCAACCTGCGCGACAACCTGGCCGCCGATCGGGTTCGCATCCTGGAAGGAGTGTGGCGCAAGGCCTGAGGCCTCGGCCGGACGACGACGGGCCGGCCGGCGAGGCCTGCCCGTCGTCGACAGTGGCAGGGGTCAGCCGGCGATGCGCTCGGCGATGGCACGGCCCAGGGTCTCGGTGGTGCCATGGCCGCCGACGTCCGGCGTCAGCACCGCCGGGTCACCCTCGCTGAGTACCGCCTCGAAGGCATCGACTATGGCCTTTCCGGCGTCCTGGTGGCCCAGGTGTTCGAGCATCATGGCCGCTGACCAGATCTGGCCGATGGGGTTGGCGATGCCGCGCCCGGCGATGTCCGGGGCGCTGCCGTGCACCGGTTCGAAGAGGCTCGGGAAGGTGCCGTCCGGGTTGATGTTGGCTGAGGGAGCCACGCCGATCGTGCCGGTGCAAGCCGGGCCCAGGTCGGAGAGGATGTCGCCGAACAGGTTGCTGGCCACCACCACGTCGAACCAGTCGGGGTGCATCACGAAGTTGGCCGTCAGGATATCGATGTGGAACTGGTCCACCGAGACATCGGGGTAGTGGGCCCCCATCGCCTTCACACGCTCGTCCCACCACGGCATGGTGATGGCGATGCCGTTGGACTTGGTGGCCGAGGTGAGCTTCCGGCGCGGGCGGGTCTGGGCGAGATCGAAGGCGTACTTCAGCACCCGGTCGACCCCGATTCGGGTCATCACCGTCTCCTGGATCACCACCTCGCGGTCGGTGCCCTCGAACATCCTGCCGCCGACGCTGGAGTACTCCCCCTCGGTGTTCTCGCGCACCACGTAGAAGTCGATGTCGCCCGGCCGGCGGTCCGCCAGCGGGCTCTTGATGCCCGGCAGCAGGCGGCAGGGACGCAGGTTCACGTACTGGTCGAAACGGCGCCGGAACTGCAGCAGCGAGCCCCACAGCGAGATGTGGTCGGGCACCGTCTCCGGCCAGCCCACGGCACCGTAGAAGATGGCGTCGAGGTCCTTGAGCTGCTCGAACCAGTCGTCGGGCAGCATCTGGCCGTGCTCGAGGTAGTAGTCGCAGCTGGCGAAGTCGAAGGGCTCGAGGGACAGGTCGATGCCGAAACGGCGGGCGGCGGCCTCGAGGGCGCGCAGCCCCTCGGGCATCACCTCCTTGCCGATGCCGTCGCCGGGAATGACCGCGATGCGGTGGGTCATGCGTCTTCTCCTGGTGGTCATGGGACGATGCCTGCCAGTCTAGCCCTGCACACCGGAAAGATAATCACGGTATCCTTCAACATATTGTTGAATGAGAGTGGAGAATCGCATGCCCCCCCTCGATGACCTGGCCTTCTTCCGGCGCCTGGCCCATGCCGGCAGCCTCACGGCCACGGCCCGGGAGCTCGGGCTCTCGCTGTCGGCGGTGAGCAAGCGCCTCAAGCAGCTGGAGGCAAGACTGGGTGTGGAGCTCGCCAGCCGCACCACCCGTCGCCTGGCCCTGACCGCCGAGGGGGAGCGCTACCTCGCCCGCGGGGGGATGATCCTCGAGGAGCTGAGGGAGCTCGAGGAGTCCCTGGGCGAGCATCGCGCCGAGCTCTCCGGTCCGCTGCGGGTCAACGCCACCTTCGGCTTCGGCCGCCGCCACGTGGCCCCGCTGCTCTCGGCCTTCTGCCGCGAGCATCCCGGCATCGAAGCGACGCTGGAGCTCTCCGGCTTCCCGCTGAGCCTCGGCGACCAGGCCTTCGACATCGCCATCCGGGTGGGCGAGCCGCCGGACTCCCGCCTGGTGGCGCGGCGGATCCTCGCCAACCGGCGAGTGCTCTGCGCCGCGCCTGCCCGGGCGGCGACCCTGCCGCCGCTGCACTCGCCGGCCGACCTGGCCTCGCTGCCCTGTCTGCTGCTGCGCGAGAACGACAGCGACTTCGCCGTCTGGCGCTTCCAGCGGCGCGACGACCCCGCGGTGGAGCAGGCGGTGAAGGTGGGCGGGGCGCTGGCCAGCAACGACGGGGAGGCGATCATGCGGCTCGCCCTGGACGGCCACGGCATCGCCCTGCGTTCCTGGTGGGACGTGTACGAGCCCCTCCGGCAGGGGCGACTGGTCGAACTGCTGCCCGACTGGCAGGGCGTTCGTGCCGACTTCCATGCGGTCTACCGACAGCGCCGTCACGTGCCCGCCCGCCTGCGGTCATTCGTCGCCTATCTTGAACAGGAGATGGCCAGTCGCGTGCCACCTCGGCAGAATGTCGCCACTGCGATCCGTGGAGAGATGTCCCCGTGAATGTGCTGATGTTCACCAACACCTACCTGCCCATCGTCGGCGGGGTCAGCGAGTCGGTCCAGCGGCTCAAGCGCCAGCTGCAGGCCACCGGCCATCGGGTGCTGGTGGTGGCCCCCCGGCTGTCCGGGCAGCCGCAACGGGAAGAGGACGTGGTCAGGGTGGCGGCCATGCAGCACTTCAACGGCAGCGACTTCTCGCTGCCGGTGCCGATCCCCGGCCAGCTCCACGAGGCGATCGAGGCCTTCGAGCCGGACATCGTCCATGCCCACCACCCCTTCCTGCTGGGCGATACCGCCGCCCGGGCGGCCGAGACCTACGGACTGCCGCTGGTCTTCACCCACCACACCCTCTACGAGCACTACACCCACTACGTGCCCGGTGACTCGCCGCGCATGCAGCGCTTCGCGGTGGCACTCGCTACCCAGTACACCTGGCTGTGCGACGAGGTGATCGCGCCCAGCGAGAGCATCCGCGACCTGCTGCTGCGACGGGAGGCCAATCCCGCCATCAGCGTGGTGCCGAGCGGCGTGGACACCGCGCGCTTCGCCCTCGGCGATGGCCGGGAGTGGCGCGCCCGCCTGGGCATTCCCGACGGGGCCTACGTGATCGGCCACCTGGGACGGCTGGCGCTGGAGAAGAACCTGGTGTTCCTGGCCGAGGCGGTGGCCGCGGCGCTGGTCGCGCGGCCCGAGGCCCACTTCCTGGTGGTGGGCGAGGGCGAGGCGCGACGCGATATCCAGGCGGTGGCCGAGGCACGGGGCGTGGCGGACCGGTTGCACTTCACCGGCCGCCTCCAGGGGCAGGCCCTGATCGATGCCTACCATGCCATGGACGTCTTCGCCTTCGCCTCCCACAGCGAGACCCAGGGCATGGTGGTGGCCGAGGCCATGGCGGCCGGCTTGCCGGTGGTGGCCGTCGCCGCCCCCGGGGTGCGCGAGGTGGTGGTCGAGGGCCGCAATGGGCGGCTGATCCCGGGGGACGACCTCGACCTCATGGCCGAGGCGCTCGCCTCACTGGCCACTCCCGACGCGCGGGCGCCGCTGGCCGAGGCGGCCCTGGAGACGGCCGCCGGCTACGACGAGGCGCGCTGCGCCGAGCGCTGCCTGGCCGTCTATCGCCACGCCATCGCCCGGGGCGGCCCCTTCACCCACGCCGACGAGGGGGGCTGGGAGCGCATCCGCTCCCGGCTCGGGGCAGAGTGGCAGATGCTTCGCCATCGCGGCCGCCTGCTGCGCCACCTGGTGCAGGAGGAGTGGGAGCAGGAACGTCCCGCCTGGTGGCCCGGCCATCGCGAGGAGGACGAGCCGGAGCTGCCGCGGAAGTAGCCCGCCTCAGCGGGTGCGGCGGCGTCGGTCCGACCAGCGCTTCAGCCCGATCAGCAGGGCCACCCCGACCAGCAGGCCGCCGGCCGCCCAGAGCAGCTCCTCACGACTCTCGGCCGTGGCGAGCTGGCCGAGCTGGCTGCCCAGCAGGGTGACGCCGGCCAGGCCCGGGGCGATGCCCAGCAGCGAGCCGATCATGTAGTCGCGAAAGCGCAGGCGGAAGGCGCCAGCCATCATGTTGGTCAGGGTGAAGGGCGCCAGCGGCAGCAGGTTGACCAGGGTCATGGTGCGGATGCCGCGTCCCGAGAGGTAGCGTGACAGGCCGTGAAGGCGCCGGCCGCCGTGACGCATCAGCGCCTCGCGGCCCAACCGGCGTCCGACCCACCAGGTCAGCATCGAGGCGGTCAGGGTGCCGGCCAGCGCGTAGGCGAAGCCCCACCAGGGCCCGAACAGCAGGCCTGTCAGCGCCACCAGCAGGCTGAGCGGGAACATCACCAGCGACGCCCCGGCGTAGACCGCCATGACCACCAGCACCGCCCAGGGCGCCTCCTTCCAGGCCACGGCCCCCTTCGCCAGGGCCATCAGGGCCTCCACCGTCAGCAGGTCCTGCATGGCCAGCCACTGCCAGAGCAGGCCGAGGGCCACGAGGGCGACCAGCAGGCCGGTGACGAGGGCGAGACGGTGGCTCATGTCGCGGGGCTTCCAGGGGGGATCGGACCCCAAGCATACGGCAGAGCGGGCGAGGCCCAAAGGGCCCGCGACACGAGGGCGCACATCGCTTCCCGCTGCCCCGGGGCGCGGGCGGCGTCAGGCCCGGCGGGCCAGCACCCGCAGGCGGGACTCGAGCATGTCGAGGTCCAGGTAGGTGCCCTGCAGGTGACGGCGGCCGGTGCTCGGGTCGAAGGCGCGGCGCCCGTGCAGCACGCGACGGTTGTCGAAGGCGACCATCTGCCCCGGGGCCAGCGCGAAGTCGATCTGGTGTTCGGGAGAGTGCAGCAGCCGCCAGAAGCGCCGATAGGCGGCGTACCAGGCCTCGATGAGGGGCGCCGGCAGCCGCAGGGTGTCGCGGATCCAGTTGTTGAAGCGCACCTCGAGCACTTCGCCGTCGGCATCCAGCGAGAGGATCGGCGCCCGGGTGCCGATGTCCTGTTCCTCGTCCTGGAAGCGGAAGTCGATCGGCGTCTCGGCGAGGAGCCGGAAGGCCTCGGGGTCCTGCTCGCGAAGGGCCTCGGCGGCGGCGAAGCCGTCGGCGAAGATCGACTCGCCCCCCTCGGCGTCGTTCTCCAGGCAGTAGAGCAGCTGGATGTCCGGCGGCTGGCGCCAGTTGGGCAGGTCGGTATGCAGCGCCAGGCCGATGGCCGTGTAGGCGGCGTTGTTGGGGTTGGGCTTGGAGCGCACGTCGAAGCGGGCGCCGAAGTTGGTCGGGCGCAGTGGACCGATGCGCTCGGCGAGGCGGCTGACCTCCTCGTCGGCCAGCGGGCCGTCCTCGAGCAGCACCAGGCCGTCGCGAAGCAGGGCCTCGAGCCAGGCACGCTCCCCGGCGGCGCTGCCCGTGAAGTCGGCGTGCACCACGCGACAAGGCACATAGCCGGCCGCCCAGGGGCGACGCGCCGGGAGGGTCGGGGCGGGCGCCTGGCCGGGGCGACGCTGGTAGAGCCAGCCGGCATCGAAGCGGCTGCGGTGGTCGTCCGCCCAGGTCAGCGCCAGGTTGCCGTCGACCAGGGAGGCCTCGGGGAGTCGGGTGACGGGCGTCAGGGGGCGGTGCAGGCGCTCGCGGGTCACCGGGTGGCGGCAGGCCTCGCAGGCACAGTGGTCGCGCAGCCAGTCGAGCGGGAAGTGGGCCCTCGCGCCATCCTCCCAGACCAGCGCGAGCCGGCCCGTGCCGGGGTGGACCTCGACGAGGGCCGGGGCATCGGCGTGGTCGGCCAGCTCGCCCATGGGGAGCCGGGGACGGGCCGTCGGGGGCGTCTCGATAGCGGTCATGCGGTCCTCCTGTGGATGGCGGGTCTGGTGTGGCCGCCAGGATGCGGGTTGGCCGGTGGGCTGACAAACGATTAATCTGGCCGCTATGACCCCATTCAGCTTATGTGAAGGTTGTTCATGACCGGGCTGCCTCCCCTGCTCTGGCTGCAGGCCTTCGAGGCGGCGGCGCGGACCCTGAGCTTCACCGCGGCCGGTCACGAGCTGGGGGTGACCCAGGCGGCCATCAGCCAGCGCATCCGCCTGCTCGAGGATCGCCTGGGCCAGAAGCTCTTCGTGCGCCATCCCCGCAGCCTCAGCCTGACGCCGACGGGACAGGCCTGGCTGCCGTGCCTGCAGGATGCCTTCACGCGCCTCGCCGAGGGGACCGACGAGGTCTTCGGGGGCACCCCCGATGCCCCGGTGACCCTGCGCACCACCCCGGTCATGCAGCAGGGCTGGCTGGCGTCGCGCCTGCCGGCCTTCCAGCGCGCCCATCCCGAGATCGCCCTGCGGCTGGTGAGCGCCATCTGGCCGGACGACTTCGGCCCCGAGGGGGCGGACCTGGAGATTCGCTATGGCCGCGGCGACTGGCCCGGCATGGAGGCGGTATCGCTGGGGCCCGAGTCCATGCTGCCGGTCTGCGCGCCCTCGCTTGCCGAGGCGATTCGCGCGCCGGCGGACCTGGCGCGGCAGACCCTGCTGCATGCGGTGGGCTTCGCGGTGGGCTGGCCGACCTGGCTGGAGCGGGCCGGCCTGGCGGGGCTCGAGTCGCGCTGTGCGGCGCTGACCTGCGACAGCCAGGTGATGACCCTCGCCCTGGCCGCCCGGGGCGGCGGGGTGGCTCTGACGCATCGCCGGCTCGCCGAGGCACGGGACGACCTGGTGGCCCCCCTCGACCTGGCCATGCCCACCGAGGAGGGGTTCTGGCTGGTCCGGCCGGGACGCCGCGAGGCGCGCCCCGAGGCCCGGCAACTGTGGGACTGGCTGGTGGCGCGGGTGTCCGACGAGGCCGGCTAGGCAGGAGCCTCCCGCCCCGGCCCCGGGTCAGTCGTCCCCGGCGGCGATGAAGGCGGGCCAGCGGTCGGCCGGCACGATCAGGTAGATCCGTCCCCGGTAGGGCTGGTGATAGCCGGCGATCTCGACCTGGCGGGGCGTCGGCTCACGGCGCTTCTCGATGATGTGCCCCCGGGGGTGGCGGGCGGCCCATTCCGTCACCGCGCGGTCGTCGTCGAGCGTCGTCATGTCCGTCACGAGACGTCCCAGGAAACGGAACTGGTCGTGATACTCCCCGACGTAGGCCAGGGGGCGTGACTGCGCCTCCAGCGTCGCCAGTCGCTCGGCCATGGGGCGCAGGTCGTAGTAGCCCCGGATCGCCGGCGAGATCAGCAGCAGCAGCGGCGGCAGGATCCCCCAGAGGGCGAAGCGCTGCAGGGGCCGGGTCGCCCAGGGGGCGCCCAACAGGCCTCCCGTCGGGCGTCGGGATCGAGCTGGCGCACGATATCGGCCACGAGCCAGAAGCCGGCGAGCCCCTCGGTGGGGATGACCAGCCGGGCCACCCAGTCCGAGGCGCCGAACAGCCACCAGCCCAGCTGGATCAGCCAGAACAGCAGCGGGGGCTTGTGGGAGTAGGCCTCGCCGTTGAGGAGGGGCACCAGGAAGGACTGGTGCTGCCACATCTCCCAGGCCACGGACAGGTAGCGGGTCTCGTCGATGGGCATCAGCGGCAGGGCCGCGACCCGGGCGAGGATGATCGCCACCGCCAGACAGAAGGCCAAGCTAGCGCCGGAGACCCTCATCGCGCCGGTTCCCCTCACCCCTGTGCTCCTCTCCCTCGTTTTCCCTGTTGCTCCCTGCTTCCTGTTCCCGGCAGGCGCTAGTCGTGTCGCCCCGAGGAAGCGGCGTCGAGGGTGGTGGGCGCGACATACAGCGGTGCCGCCCCGGCATCCCCCGAGCAGGCATCGAAGGCGCCGCCCGGGATCAGCCACCAGGCCTCGCTGTTCTGCACGCCGAGATCCCGGGTGCGCGTCAGGTCCGCGCAGGCGACCTCCTCGTCACGGTGCTGGGGCACCAGCATCCAGCGCTCGCCGGGTGCCTCGTGCAACCAGGCGAAGGCGCGACGGAACTGGTCGTCGTCCGGCGTGTGGTAGCCGAAATGCACCATCGGCTGGCGGGCCTGGAGCACGAATTCCTCGTCGAAGGCGGGCATGGCCAGCCAGGCTTCCGGGCCGGTCTGGGCCACGATCTCCTGCATCAGGTCGCGGGGAGAGCGCGCCGGGTCCATCAGCTGGTACCCCCAGGTCGACCAGCTCAGCCAGAACACCGCCAGCCAGCAGGCCAGGGCCACCAGGCCTCGCCGCGGCCGACCCCAGGCCAGCAGTCCGAAGGCGACGAGCCCGAGCAGGCTCCACCAGGCCCAGGGAACGACCCCGTGGCGCTCGGCTAGCCGGGCCAGGGCCGGCAGCCCCAGGGCGCCGAGGACTCCGGCGGCGAGGAACACGACGCCGAACAGGGCCAGCACCCCGGCTCCCAGCCAGTGGAGCCGCGGGCGACTCAGCAGGCCCGCCAGCATCGGCGCAGAGGCCAGCACCAGCAGCGGCAGGGTCGGCAGCAGGTAGACGCCGCGCTTGCCGGGGGAGAACGAGAAGAAGACGATCACCAGCACCAGGCCGCCGAGCGGCAGCAGGACCCGCGCATCGAGGCGCCGGGCGCGATGCCACCAGGCGGGCACCAGCCAGGGCAGGGCCAGCACCAGCGGCAGCCAGGCCCAGGGGATCACCTCGAGGAGGTAGTAGTACCAGGGCTTCACATGGTGCCAGGCGTCGGCGTAGCGCTCGCCGGTCTGCTTGAACAGGATGTTGTCGCGATAGGCCGCCAGGGCGGGGTCGTCGGAGAAGGTGGTGTAGAGGGCCATGGGCACCACCCAGAGCGCGACGACGCCGAGGATCACGGCAATGCCGAGCCCCAGGTCGCGCCACGCCAGGGGCACCGCCTGCCGCCGCCAGGCCAGCAGGCCCCAGAGGGGCAGCATCAGCAGCGGCAGGAAGCCTACCCCCTTGGTGAGGATGCCGAGTCCCATGCCGGCGCAGCCGATGAACCACCAGCGACGGGCGGGCCCCAGCAGGGCATGGCGCAGCATGCCGTAGGCGCCCAGCATGATGAAGAAGGTGACCAGCATGTCGATCTGGGCGGTGCGCGCCTGCAGCCCGAACTGGAAGCTCGACAGCAGGGCCAGGCCGGCGAGCAGCGCCACCCGGCGGCCGTGCAGCCGGCGGGTCAGGTCCATGACCAGGGCCAGGGTGCCCAGCGCGCCCAGCAGGGAGGGCAGCAGGAAGCCCAGGCGCACCGAGCCGGTCAGGTGGATCGAGGCGGCCGTGGCCCACATGAAGATCGGCGGCTTGTCGGGATAGGGCTCGCCGGCCCGATGGGGGATCCAGAACTGCCCCGTCTTCAGCATCTCCAGGGCGTTCAGGGCGAAGCGCGGCTCGTCGGCGGGCCAGGGGTCGCGCAGGCCCATCCCGACGCCCAGGAACAGCGCGGCCAGCACCAGCAGCCAGAGCCAGTGCAGCGACGGCAGGCGATGCAGATAGCCGGGGCGCGGCAGGGGGGCGGTGTCGCGTGTGAGGAAGTCGATCATGTCCTGGCCCGGTGCTCCCGGATCTCGCGACGGATCAGCATCAGGTTGCGGACGTAGATGAACAGCCCGGCGCCCTGGCCGGCGATGAACACCGGGTCGCGACGGTAGATCGCATAGGCCAGCAGGGTCGCCCCACCGGCCAGGCTGAAGAACCAGAAGGCCCGGGGCAGGATGCTGCGCCGCGCCCGCTCGCTGGCCAGCCACTGGACCAGGAAGCGGGCGGAGAACAGGGCCTGGCCCAGAAAGCCGATGCCCAGCCAGAGCCACTCGACCGTCATGTCGTGCGCTCCGTCCGCTCGTCCCGCGCCGTGGTGTTCTCCGGGGATAGCCTTTCGAGCGCGGCCGGCAGGCGCGAGCGGCGGCGCAGCCACATCACCCCGGCCATGTCGAGGAGGCCGGCCCACAGCCGGTTGTTGAGGCCGTAGTGGGAGCGGCCGGTGCCCCGGGGGCGGTGATTGACCGGCAGCGAGACGCAGCGGCCGCCCTGGGCCTGGACCAGCGCCGGCAGGAAGCGGTGCATGTGATTGAAGTAGGGCAGGCGCAGGAAGGCTTCGCGACGCATGACCTTCAGCCCGCAGCCGGTATCCGGTGTCTGGTCCCTCAGCAGCCGGGCGCGCACGCCGTTGGCGATCCGCGAGGAGATGCGCTTGAGCCAGTCGTCGTGACGGGTGGTGCGGTGGCCGGCGACCAGGGTGACGTCGCCCTGGCGGGCCCGTTCGATCAGGCTCGGCAGGTCGGCCGGGTCGTTCTGGCCGTCGCCGTCCAGGGTCGCCAGCCACTCGCCTCGCGCCTCGTGGCCGGCCTGCCACACCGAGGTGCTCTGGCCGGCGCTCTCGGCGTGGCGCAGGGGGCGAAGCCGGGGGTCCTCGGCGGCCCGCGCCTCGAGCAGCGCCCAGGTGCCATCCCGGGAGGCGTCGTCCACGACCAGCACCTCATGGTCGATGGCGGCCAGGGCGTCGGCAATCTCGTCGAGCAGGCTCGGCAGGTTGCCCGACTCATCCCGGGCAGGAATGATCACGGATACCAGGGGGGAGGTCACGACGTTTCCTTCTCCTTCTCACTAACGGTGCTTGCCGGGCCGGCATCATATCGCCCCCGTCTTACCACAGGCTTAATGGGGGCAAAGCGGAGACAGCGTCGCGCACGCGGGCCCCGAGGGGAATCGTGTGATGGTCGCTTATGGAGGGCAGGAGGCGGGACTTTCCCGGCCGCCGGAAGGGTCGCACGAGGTCACCGCGTCACGGTGGCGTCTCCCAGGCCAGGATGAGGCGGCCATCCCACCCGCCGGTGGCGGGCACGGCTTGCTGGATCATGCCCCCGTCGCCCAGGCTTCTTGCCAACCGGTCCCTGGCGGCATCGATGGCGGGCAGGGTCCGCTCCATGGGCACCACTCCGAGAAGCTGGGAGCGGCGCCGGGTCACCACCGACCCGACCCACAGCGGCATGCTGGCGGCGGTGTCGTCGCGGGTCAGCTCGATGCTGGTCGCCCAGACCTGCAGGACCATGCGCATCGACGGTGAGCCGTCGATGGCATGAGTCAATCGCAGCGCCGAGGCGCGTCCGTCATGCAGCCGAGGCAGAACGGGCAGGCCGGCGGCAGTCGTCCCGGGGCCAAGCCATTGCAGGGTGCTGCTCAGGTTCCACGGGACACGGGGCTGCCAGCCGTGGCGGGTGAGTTCCCGCTCGAGTGCCGTCAACTCACCGGCCCACTGCAGCGTCAGCGGCTCCTCGCTTTCCCCTCCCAGGTCGATCCGCCTCTCGGGCAATCGACGGTAGGCGTGGTCACGCCAGTCCACAAGCGACAGCTGCTGCCGTTCCGGTGACGCCAGGTAGCGCGCCTGGTCGTCGGCGAAGCTGCCGAGGACATGCCAGGGCCAGGCGATGGCCAGCGTGAGCAGGGCCACTCCCACCAGGCCCCTCGGGGAGAGGGAGCGGGGGCGGTGGCGGGTGTAACCGATGGCCAGCAGCGTGACCCAGGCCGTGGCGACGGCGATGCCGGCGGTGACGTCGGCCAGCCAGTGCGCCCCCAGGTAGAGGCGCGAGAAGGCGATCAGCATGACCGGGACACTGACGCTGGAGATCGCCCACACGCGCCTGCTCGGGCGTAGTTCCCGGGCGATGAGGAAGCCCAGGAAGCCGTAGAGGACGGCATTGATGGTGGCGTGACCACTGGGGAACGAGAACGCCTCCCAGCCGCTGTACAACGCCGTGGGACGTGGCCACTGGACGGCCCACTTGATGAGCGGGGTGAAGAGTGCGGCACCGCCGACCGCGGCGATCCAGTAGCCCGCCGCCTGCCAGGCTCGACACCAGAGCAGCCAGCCCAGCACGACCACCGTCAGTATCACGACGACGACACTGTCACCGAGCTCGGTGATGACCAGCATCAGGTGATCGCCCCAGGTGGTGCGAAGGCCCTGCAGGAAATGGAACACCGCCTGGTTGGCCTGGACGAGCGGATCCCCCGTGACGATATCCTCGAGGATCCCCAGGAACAGCCAGAGGGAGCCGGCGAGAATCGCGGCCCCCGCCATGAGCGCGCGGGTCTCGGAACGCTCGGGCTGCAGGAGGCCCCGTACCAGGCGCCTCGTCCGGGTATCCCCCTCGGCACTCCAGAGAATCAGCCGGTTCTGGACCCGCAGCAGCCCGCGCAGTCCCTCGCCGAGAAGGACATGGCGGGTGAGCCATATCACGACCCAGACGAGCAGGACCACCAGCGCCAGGAACAGGGTCAGGCGCCCTGCGATCTGCGCGACGAGATGCAGCGAGGCACCGAGGGCGACCCCGGCGACGACATGGCTCGTCGCCCAGACCAGCGCCGAGGCGATGTTGAAGGCGTAGAACCGGACCGGTGGCATGCCGGACATGCCGGCGACCAGCGGCACGAAGGCTCTCGGCCCCTGAACGAACCGTGCCAGGAAGACCCCCTTGCCGCCTTGGCGGTAGAAGAACCCCTCGGCCTGGGAGACGAGCCGGGGGTAACGGCGCAATGGCCACATCGCGACCAGCCGGTGCTCGTAGCGTCGGCCGAGCCAGAACGAGAGTCCATCCCCCATCACGGCCCCCGCGATGGCGGCGATGATCAGGGGCCAGATGCCGAGCGCGCCGGCGGGCACCAGGGTGCTGATCCCCACGATCAGCACCGAACCGGGCACGATGAGGCCGGCAACCGGCAGCGCCTCGGCCATGGCGAGCAGGCCGACCAGCAGGTAAGCCAGCCACCCGTGCTGGGCCGACAAGACGGTGAGCTGCGCGACCAGGGTGTCGATCATCGCGATGTTCCCGTGCGGCGGGGAGAAGGGGCAGGGGGCCGGTGATCGGCGTTCGCGGGGAGCAGGCTAGCCGATGCCATGGGCCAGGCGGGCCAGCGGATCCTGATGGAAATAGCGTGACAGCAACCCGTAGAGCGACGGATAAGCCCGGTGGAGCCGGTCGGGGTCGCTGAAGAAGTGCTCGCAGCAGACCGCGAAGCACTCGCCGGGGTGGCTCGCCGCGTACTCGTCGATGGGCGTCGCCTCGCCCCGGGCGAGGCGCGCCTGGAGGTCCTCCCAGACGCCCATGAAGATGCGATACCACTCCTGGGGGTCGAGCTCCCGGGGCAGGGGCGGGAAGCCGTCGACGTCCAGGGAGTTGCCCAGGTCGAGCTTGTGGGCCAGTTCGTGGATCAGCACATTGAAGCCATCCAGCCCGCCGCTGGCCATGAGGTCGGGCCAGGCGACCACCACCGGCCCCTGGTAGGAGGTCTCGCCGGCACGCTCGTCGTCGTACTCGTGCACCACGCCGTACTCGTCCATCTCCTCCACCCGACGGTGGAAGGCCTCGGGCAGCACCAGGATCTCGTGGACGTTGGCGAAGGCCTCCTGGTGCTCGCTCTCGCACCAGCCCAGGGTCAGCAGGCAGGCCTGGGCCGCCAGGGCCAGCCGGGCCGGGTCGTCGAAGGTCACGGCGCCGGCGAGGTCCGGGTGCAGGCTCAGGCGCTTGGCATGCACGAACGCCCAGGCCCGCCGTCCCAGCCGTTCGGCCTGGTCGTCGGACAGGGCGGCGAGCAGCGGCAGCCGGTCCTGGGCCTCGGCCCAGTCGGCGGCGGGAAAGGGGTGGCGTTGCTCGAAACGCCTGCCCCCCAGGCGCAGCAGCCGGCCGAGCATGGCGTCAGCTCTCCTCCAGGTTGGCCCCGGACTTCCAGGACCAGTCGCGCCAGCGCAGGTCGAAGAGGTCCTTGCGCCGGTCCTTGAGGTTGGTCACCGAGCCCTCGGCCCGCACCACGGTCAGCCGGGTCAGGTCGAGGTCCGAGAACATGATCATCTCGGTGTTGGGCGTGGTCTCGGAGAGCACGGCGTCGTGGGGGAAGGCGAAGTCCGAGGGCGAGAACACCGACGACTGGGCGTACTGGATCTCCATGTTCTCGATGGAGGGCACGTTGCCGACGCTGCCGCACAGCACCACGTAGCACTCGTTCTCGATGGCCCGGGCCTGGGCGCAGTGGCGCACCCGCAGGTAGCCGTTCTTGGTGTCGGTCCAGAAGGGCACGAAGAGGATGTCCATGTCCTGGTCGGCGAGCAGGCGGGAGAGCTCGGGGAACTCGACGTCGTAGCAGATCTGGATGCCCACGCGGCCGGCGTCGGTGTCGAAGACGAACAGCTCGTCGCCGCCCTCGATCACCCAGTCGCGGCGTTCCTGGGGGGTGATGTGCAGCTTGGTCTGGGCGTCGATGCTGCCGTCGCGATGGAACAGGTAGGAGACGTTGTAGAGCCGGCCGTCCTCGTGTTCCTCGATCATCGAGCCGGCGACGATGTTGATGTTGCAGGACACCGCCATGCGCGACAGCTCGGTCTTGAACTGCTCGGTGAAGCCGGCCAGGAAGCGGATGGCGGCCATCTGGTCCTGCTGGGCGGCGCGGTCCTGCAGCCCCATCAGCGGCGCATTGAAGAGCTCGGGGAAGACCGCGAAGTCGCTCTGGTAGTCGGAGAGCGCGTCGACGAAGTACTCGACCTGCTGCAGCACCGCCTCGACCGAGGAGAACTCGCGCATCTGCCACTGCACCGCGCCGACGCGCACCTGGGTCGGGCGATTCTCCAGCACCCGTTCCGCCGGCTCGAAGAGGATGTTGTTCCACTCCAGCAGGGTGGCATAGCCCTGGGACTTCTCGTCCTCCGGCAGGTACTTGCGCAGCAGGCGCTTGACCTGGAAGTCGTTGGCCAGCTGGAAGGAGAGGATGGGGTCGTGGATCTCCTTGCGGGCCACCTTGTCGAGATAATCGGCCGGGGAGAGCTCGTGGGCGTGCTCGTGGTAATGGGGGATGCGCCCGCCGGCGAGGATCGAGCGCAGGTTCATGGAGCGGCACAGCTCCTTGCGCGCCTCGTAGAGGCGGCGCCCCAGGCGATAGCCGCGGTAGTCCGGGTGGATCAGCACGTCGAGACCGTACATGGCGTCGCCATCCGGGTCGTTGAGGATGGTCTCGCGCTTGCCGATCAGGTCGTCGTAGCGGTGGGGGTTGGAGAAGGTGTCGTAGTCGACCAGGGCCGTCAGGGCCACGCCGACGATGATCTCGTCATCCTCGATGAGGATCTGGCCGTCGGGGAATTCCGTGATCAGCTTGTCGATGGTGGCCTTGGGCCAGGCCCCGCCGATGTCGTCATAGACCCGGTCCATCAGGCTCTTGAGCTGCGGGTAGTCGTCCGGTGTCAGGTTGCGCAGGTTTAGGTGCAGGTCGTCGAGGGACATGTGTGCCGGGCTCCCGCCGTCAGAAATCGATGCAGTCTACCATGGGGCCGAGCGGCGCATGATGCAACGGCGCGCCGGGCCATCCGGAGCATGGCTGGCCACGCCCCGGTCCTCGAGCCCTGCCTCGGCGGCGTCGGGGGATCCCTGACCGTCGAGGCGCTACTCCATCAGCACATAGTGCCCGGGGGCATCGTCGAGCGGGGGATAGTCGGCCGAGCCCATCGAGGGCAGCGCCTGGGAATCGCCGGAATGCGCCGCCAGCCAGCCCTGCCAGGCGGGCCACCAGGAGCCTTCGACCACCGGCGTGCGGCTGAGCCAGGTGTCCGGGTCGACGTAGGTCTCGCCATCGGTGGCCATGCGGTAGTGGCGTCCGGTGTCCGTGGGCGGACAGACGATGCCCACGTTGTGACCGCCGCTGGTCAGCAGGAAGGTGAGCTCATGGGTGTCGGCGAGCAGGTGGATCTTGTAGGTCGAGCGCCAGGGCGCCACATGGTCCCACTCGGTGCCCACCGCGAAGATCGGCACCCGGATGTCGCTGACCGTCACCGGTCGGCCCTCGACCTCGAAGCGACCCTCGGCGAGGTCGTTGTCGAGGAACAGCTGTCGCAGGTACTCGCTGTGCATGCGGTAGGGCATGCGGGTGGCATCGGCGTTCCAGGCCAACAGGTCGTTGAGGGGGCGATGCTCGCCCAGCAGGTACTCGTTGACCAGACGCGACCAGATCAGGTCGTTGGAGCGCAGCAGCTGGAAGGCGCCGGCCATCTGCTTGGTGTCGAGCACCCCCTGGGCCCACATGGTGTCCTCGAGGAAGGAGAGCTGCTTGTCGTCGATGAACAGCATCAGCTCGCCGGCCTCGCGGAAGTCGGTCTGGGCGGCGAACAGCGTCATCGAGGCCAGGCGATGGTCGCCATCGCGGGCCATGGTCGAGGCGGCGATGGCCAGCAGGGTGCCCCCCAGGCAGTAGCCGACGCCATGCACCGGCGCCACGGGGCAGATCGACTCGATCACCGTCAGGCTGTCCATGATGCCCTGGCGGCGGTAGTCGTCGATCCCGATATCCCGATCCGCCTCGGTGGGGTTGCGCCAGGAGATCATGAACACCGTGTGACCCTGGCCGACCAGGTAGCGCACCAGGGAGTTGTCCGGCGAGAGATCCAGGATGTAGTACTTCATGATCCAGGCCGGCACGATCAGCACCGGCTCGGCGTATACCTCGTCGGTGGCGGGGGCGTACTGGATCAGCTCGATCAGGTGGTTGCGGTAGACCACCTTGCCGGGCGTCACGGCGACCGCCTTCCCGGGCTCGAACTGCTCCGCACCGGCCGGCTTCTGGCCCTGCAGCTGGCGCTGCCAGTCATCGATGAACTGCTCGGCGCCCTGTATCAGGTTGGCGCCGCCGGTGGCCAGCGTCCTGTCCAGCACCCGGGGGTTGGTGGGCAGGAAGTTGGCGGGGGAGACCATGTCGAGCAGCTGGCGCGCGCCGAACTCCAGCGCCTGTTCGTGGTGCGGCGACAGGCCGGCGAGCCCAGTGGTCGCGTTGCACCACCACTGCTGCTGCAGCAGGAACGACTGGTAGATCAGGTTGTAGGGGAAGCGGCGCCAGGCCGGGTCGCGGAAGCGCCGATCCTGGGGCAGCGGCTCGATGCAGGGGGTCGCCGCGGGGTCGAGCGCCGAGTGGCTGGCCCACACCGCCAGGCGCATCTGTTTCTTGAGCACCTTCTGGACCAGGGTCGCCTGCTTGCCCGGCGAAACGGCCACGCTGGTCAGCCAGTCGACGTAGGTCAGCATCATCGCCGCCGGAGAGAGGCCGAACGTCATCCTCGCCAGCGACGCCCG
Organism: Halomonas aestuarii; assembly: GCF_001886615.1. Classification (NCBI taxonomy): domain Bacteria; kingdom Pseudomonadati; phylum Pseudomonadota; class Gammaproteobacteria; order Oceanospirillales; family Halomonadaceae; genus Halomonas; species Halomonas aestuarii. Next base: position 1,021,527 of record NZ_CP018139.1, on the reverse strand, counting down.
CATCAGCCGATCGGTACTCTCGGCCAGGCCGGCCTCGTCGAGGCTCGTGCCGGTGTCGCTCGGGGTGTCCTCGTGGTCGGGCCTGATCATCGCGCGTCTCCTCGTGGCCGGGGGGGACGGTTGCCGACCCGCTGTCGGGTCGGTGTGTCCCAGTGTAGCCATCCTAGGGGGCAGGATGGGCCCTTCGCCTTGATCCAGAACAGGCTTTTCCGGCATCCGGACGGCCTCACGAGGGCCGCCGTCGCCTGCCCGGCTCAGCGCGGGTCCAAGTCGGGGCGACTCGTCCCGGCGGGGCGTGGCCTCAGCGGCCGGGTCAGGGTCTGGGCCATGATCACGCCCGCCAGCACCAGGGCACCGCCGGCGAGGTGGTAGGCGGCGACCCGCTCGCCGAGCAGGGCCATGGCGATCAGGGCACTGAACACCGGCATCAGGTTGATGAAGATGCTGGCCTGGCTGGCGCCGATCTGGCGGATGGCCCGCATCCACAGGAAGGTGGTGATGATCGAGGCGGGGATGCCCGCGTAGAGGATCAGCCAGACGTTCTGGTCGTCCACCGGCGTCATGGGGCCGAGCAGGTAGCCGGGCAGCAGGAAGAGGGTGGCGAAGGCCGCCTGCAGGTAGAGCACCACCCAGGGTGGCATGTCCAGGGGCCAGCGCTTGAGCATGACGCCATAGAGCGCGTAGCAGGTGGCGGCCACCACCATCAGCAGGTCGCCGAGGGAGACCTCGAGCGCCAGCAGCGACCGCGGATCGCCCTGCCCCAGCAGCAGGGAGACGCCGACCAGGGCCAGCAGGCCGCCCAGGGTGCCGCCGAGGCTTGGCGCCTCGCGCAGGATCAGCGCGCTGAGCAGCACCGTCAGCAGTGGCACCATGGCCGCCAGGATGCCCATGTTGGTGGCCGAGGTGGTTTCCGCGGCCACGTAGGCGAGCCCCTGCCACATTGCCATGCCGAGCAGGCCCAGCACGGCGAGCTTCGGCCACTGGCGGCGGATGGCCTCGCGGTGGCGCCAGGCCACGGGCAGCACGAAGGGCGTCAGCACGGCCAGCGCCAGCACCCAGCGCAGGAAGGCGATGCTGCTCGGGGCGATGCTGCCCACGGTGAGCTGGTTGATGGTCATGTTGCCCGACCAGATCAGGACGGCGCCCAGCGGGGGCAGGAAGTGCAGCAGCGGCATGGTGACCTCGTACCAAAGACGAGGCCCCGCCAGGGCGGGGCCTCGAGGGGGCGGGACAGGCGGTGATCAGGCGATGGCGGCGACCGCGGCCTTGGCCACCTGCACGTCCTGGTCCGGCTTGACGCCGGAGATGCCGACGCTGCCGGCCACCTGGCCCTCGACGATCACCGGCACGCCGCCGGCCAGCAGGGCCTCCATCGGCGCGGTGACGAAGGCGGTACGGCCATTGTTGATCATGTCCTCGAAGACCTGGGTCTCCTTTCGGCCGATGGAGGCGTTGCGGGCCTTCTCGCCGGCCACGCCTGCGCTGAAGGGCGGCGCGCCGTCGAGGCGGCGCAGGCCGAGCAGGTGGCCGCCGTCGTCGGCGACGGCGATGGTCACGGCCCAGCCGTTGGCCTCGGCTTCCTTCTGGCCCGCGTCCAGCAGGGCGTTGACGTCATCCAGGGTCAGGACGGGTTTGGTCTGCATGGGAATCTCCTCGTTCTTGGGTCTCGCGTATCGGGGTGTCGGGTGTCGCGTTGATGGTCAGGCCAGGGCGTCGTCGACGATCTCGATCCAGTGCCGCACCGGGGTGCGGTTGGCGCCGGCCAGGTGAGTCTGGCAGCCGATGTTGGCCGTGACGATCATCTCGGGGTTGCCGGCCTCGAGGTTGTCGAGCTTGTTGTCGCGCAGCTGGGTGGCGAGCTCCGGCTGGGTGACGGAGTAGGTGCCGGCCGAGCCGCAGCAGAGGTGGGCGTCCTGTACCGGGGTGAGGGAGAAGCCGAGCCCGCGCAGCACCTGCTCCACGGCACCGCCGAGCTTCTGGGCGTGCTGCAGGGTGCAGGGGCAGTGGAAGGCGAGCCGGCGACTCTCCTTCGCCTCGAGGGACGAGAGGTCCTCGTCGCGCAGCACCTCCACCAGGTCCTTGGCCAGCGCGCTGATGCGCTCGGCCTTCTTGGCATAGGCGGGGTCGTCGGCGAGCATCTCGCCGTACTCCTTGACGAAGGCGCCGCAGCCGCTGGCGGTCTGGACGATGGCCTCGCAGCCGGCCTCGACGTGAGGCCACCAGGCGTCGATGTTGGCGCGCATGCGGGCCCGCCCGGCCTCCTGGGCGTTGAGGTGGAAGTCGACCGCGCCACAGCAGCCGGCTTCGGGGACCGGGGTCAGGCCGATGCCGAGGCGGTCGAGCACCCGGGCGGTGGCGGCGTTGGTGTTGGGCGAGAGCCCGGGCTGTACGCAGCCCTCTAGGATCAGCATCTGCCGCGCGTGGCGCTTGCCCTCGGGGCGTGCCCCGGCATCCACCGGCGTCGGCGGCATCTTGTTGGCCAGCGCGCCCGGCACCAGCGGGCGGAAGGTCTGGCCCAGCTTGAGCAGCGCCTGGAAGCGCTTCGGCTCCACGAGTGCCTTGCGCAGCCCGAAGCGCAGGGCGCGGTCGGCGGGCTTGCGCGGCACCCGCCGCTCGATCTCGGCGCGGCCGATGTTGAGGAGCTTGTGGTACTCCACCCCGGAGGGGCAGGTGGTCTCGCAGTTGAGGCAGGTGAGGCAGCGGTCGAGGTGCAGCCGGGTCTCCTCGGTGACCTGGGTGTCGTCCTCCGGGCTCTCGAGCATCTCCTTCATCAGGTAGATGCGTCCGCGGGGGCCGTCGCGCTCGTCGCCCAGCAGCTGGTAGGTCGGGCAGGTGGCGTTGCAGAAGCCGCAGTGCACGCAGCTACGCAGGACCCGGTCGGCCTCGCGGATGTGGGGCTTCTGGAGGTCTTCCTCGGTAAAGTGCGTCTGCATCTCGGCTGTTCCCCCTAGGTCTCAGATCGCCGCGTAGAGTCGGCCAGGATTGAAGATGCCCTTCGGGTCCATCTGGGCCTTCAGGTTGCGATGGTACTTCTCCACCACGGGTTCCAGCGGCATGAACGGGTCGTCCTGGCCCGGGCCCTGGCGGTCGCCCAGGCAGGTGGCGTGTCCGCCGGCGCGGGCGCAGGCCTCGCGCACGGTGTGCGCCTCGAGGTCGCTGCGCAGCCAGCGCTGGGTGCCGGCCCAGTCATAGAGCAGGTCCGCTTCCTCCACGCCGGGCAGGCACAGCGACGGGGTGTTGTGGGGCAGCGAGAGGCGCCACAGGGCCCGGGCGTCCTCGCTGGAGAAGAACGCCAGGCGCTGCTCGCGCAGGTCCGCCCAGAAGCCGTTGTCCAGCTCCTCGCCGCCCAGCCGCTCGCGGGTGGCGGCCACCGAGCTCGGCCCGCCCTCCAGGCGCAGGTTCAGGGCGCCGTCGTGCCAGGCGGCGGCGGTGATGGGAAGCGGGGAGCGTCCCCACTCGGCCAGCTTCGCCAGGGCCTCGGCCAGCGGCATCTCCAGGCGCAGGCTGTGGCGGGCGCCTGGCGTCGGCAGCACCTTGAGCGACACCTCGGTGATCAGCCCCAGGGTGCCCTGGGCACCGACCATCAGCCGCGACAGGTCGTAGCCGGCGACGTTCTTCATCACCTCACCGCCGAAGCGCTGCTCGTGCCCCTCTTGGTTGATGACCCGGGTGCCCAGCACGAAGTCACGCACGCTGCCGGCCCAGGGGCGGCGGGGGCCCGAGAGGCCGGTGGCGACCATGCCGCCCACGGTGGCGCCCTCGCCGAAGTGGGGCGGCTCGCAGCCGAGCATCTGGCCGTTGTCGGCCAGGGTGGCCTCCAGCTCGGCCAGCGGGGTGCCGGTGCGCACCGATACGATCAGCTCCACCGGGTCGTAGTAGGTGATGCCGCGATGCTCCCGGGTGGACAGCGTCTCGCCCTCCACGGGGCGGCCATAGAAGGCCTTGGTCTCGCCGCCGGCGATGCGCAGCGCCGTTCCCGCCTGGGCGGCCTGGCGCACGCGTTCACCGAGCGCCTCGCTGATGTCCTGATCGGTCGATGTGGGTCGTGTCTCGGCCATGGGAAATCCTCAGAATCGGGGCAGCTCGGGGTGCGGGAGCTCGTTGTTGTGGACATGCATGGCACCGAACTCGGCGCAGCGGGCCAGGGTCGGGATGTTCTTGCCCGGGTTGAGCAGGCGGTCGGGATCGAAGGCCGCCTTGACCGCATGGAAGGTGGTCAGCTCGCCCGGGTTGAACTGGGCGCACATCTGGTTGATCTTCTCGCGGCCCACGCCGTGCTCTCCGGTGATCGACCCGCCCGCCTCGACGCACAGCTCGAGGATCTTGCCGCCGAGTTCCTCGGCCTGCTCCAGCTCGCCGGGACGGTTGGCATCGAAGAGGATCAGCGGGTGCATGTTGCCGTCGCCGGCATGGAAGACGTTGGCGACCTTCAGGCCATACGTCTCGGAGAGGTCGCCGATGCCCTTCAGCACCCGCGGCAGCTCGCGGCGCGGGATGGTGCCGTCCATGCAGTAGTAGTCGGGCGACATCCGGCCCACCGCCGGGAAGGCGTTCTTGCGCCCGGCCCAGAAGAGGGCGCGTTCGGCCTCGTCCCGGGCCTGCTGGATGTCGGTGGCCCCGGCCTTCTCGAGCACTGCGCGCACGGTGGCGCAGTCGTCGTCGACGTCGGCCTCCACGCCATCCAGCTCGCAGAGCAGGATCGCCTCGGCCTCCACCGGATAGCCGGCCTTGACGAAGTCCTCGGCGGCGCGGATGGCGAGCTTGTCCATCATCTCGAGCCCGCCGGGGATGATGCCCGCGGCGATGATGTCGCCCACGGCGCGGCCTGCCTTCTCGACGTCATCGAAGCTAGCCATCAGCACCTTGGCGGTCTCGGGCTTGGGCAGCAGCTTGACGGTGATCTCGGTGACCACGCCGAGCATGCCCTCGGAGCCGGTGAACAGGGCCAGGAGGTCGAGGCCCGGGGCGTCCAGGGCCTCGCTGCCGAGTGTCATGCGCTCGCCCTCGATGGTGATCACCTCCACCTTCATCACGTTGTGCACGGTCAGCCCGTATTTCAGGCAGTGCACGCCGCCGGCGTTCTCGGCCACGTTGCCGCCGATCGAGCAGGCGATCTGCGACGAGGGGTCGGGGGCGTAGTAGAGGCCGTAGGGGGCCGCCGCCTCGGAGATGGCCAGGTTGCGCACGCCGGGCTGGAGGCGGGCGATGCGGGCATCCGGGTCGACGTCGAGGATGCGGTTGAAGCGCGACATCACCAGCAGCACGCCCTTCTCCAGCGGCAGGGCGCCGCCGGACAGGCCGGTGCCGGCGCCGCGGGTCACCACGGGCACGCCCAGCGCTCGGCAGCGCTTCATCAGCGTCTCGACCTGCTCGAGGGTCTCGGGCAGGGCCACCAGCATCGGCAGGACTCGGTAGGCCGAGAGACCGTCGCACTCGAAGGGGCGCAGGTCCTCCTCGCGGTGCAGCAGGGTCATGCCGGGTGCCGCCTGCTGCAGGTCGGCCAGGACCTCGGCCTTGTCGATTTCCGGCAGCTCACCGTCTAGCCGCTCATCGTAGAGGATGTTCATGGGGCTTCCTCGCTGGAGTGCCCATCGCCCACCCGGGCCGGGCACGTGACCGTTTGTGATCCCAATCTGTGCCTTATTGACGGGCGTGTCCAGTCTCTGGTTCGCTGGTCAGACCAGTTGTTGGTAGTATTGTGGAAAGATTTTTCACGATACACCCTTGGGCCCCAGACTGGCACCCCGGAGACCCCCGATCATGCCCCGCTACCACGACGAGCTGGTGACCACGTCACGCACGCCCGATGCCATCGCGTCCCGGCTCGAGGAGCTGATCCTGGACGGCGTGTTCCGTCCGGGCCAGCTGCTGCCCTCGGAACGGCGCCTCAGCGAGCGCCTGCAGGTCTCCCGCGCCTCCCTGCGCGAGGCGCTACGGACGCTGCGCGGCAAGGGGGTCATCGTCACCCGCCAGGGGCGGGGCTCGGAGGTCGCCCCGCTGGTGACGACCGCCCAGGACAATCCCCTGATGCACCTCTTCCGCGACCATCCGAGGACCCTGTTCGACCTGCTGGAGGTGCGGGCCCTGCTCGAGGGAGAGTCGGCGAGCCTGGCGGCCAGCCGGGGGACGGCCTCGGACCGGGTGCTGATCACCCGGCGCTATCGCGAGATGGTCGACTACGTGGAGAGCGCCGAGGCCATCGAGGCCGAGCGCCTGGCCCGGTTCGACCACGGCTTCCATCTGGCCATCTGCCAGGCCTCCCATAACCCGGTGCTGGTCCACACCCTGCAGAGCCTCACGGACCTGCTGCTGAGCTCGGTGTTCGCCTCGGTGAAGAACCTCTATCACCGCCCGAGGTCCCGCGAGATGATCAACCGTCAGCACGCCCGGCTATTCCGGGCGGTGGTCCAGGGCAAACCCGTGCTCGCCCGTCGCGCCGCCCTGGAGCACCTGACCAGCGTCGGCGAGCAGCTGCGCGAGCTCGAAGCGGAAGAGCAGCGGCTGGAGCGCTCGGCCATGCGTCTGGAGGGCTGGGAATAGGGATCAGTGGGCGGCGGCGTCGAAGGGGGGGGCGTCCTCGATCACGCCGGCGAGGGAGGCCACTTCGAGCTTGTTGCAGAGGTGGTCGCGCAGGATCTGTCCCAGGCGTCGGCCGTCGCGTGCCTCCAGGGCGAGGATCATGTGCTCGTGGTCCTGGACGGCCCTGCGCCAGAAGTCGGCGGTCATCTTCTTGGAGTAGCGGACCCGCTTCACCCGCTGGTTGAGGTTGCTGTACGTCTCCTGCAGCACCTCGTTCGCCGAGGCGGCCAGGATCGCCTCATGGATCCCCTGGTTGACCCGGAAGTAGTCCGGCAGGTTGCCATCGCGATAGTGCCGGAGCATCTCGTCATGCAGCGCGCGGACGCCCCGTATCCCCTCGTCGCTGATGTTCTGGCAGGCGAGCTCGCCGGACAGCCCCTCGAGGGCCCCCATCAGGTCGTAGGTGTCCTTGACCATCTTCAGGGTCAGGCGCACGACCCTGGCCCCGCGGTTCGGCAGCAGTTCGATCAGACCCTCCGAGGCGAGGACCTTCAGCGCTTCCCGCAGCGGGGTGCGGGACACCCCGAACCGCTCGCAGAGCTGCTTCTCCGATATCCGCTCGCCGGGGGCGAGATCCCCCTGCTCGATGAGCTCCCTGACGCGGTCGGCCACGTCCAGGTAGAGGCTGCGCTGCTGGATCTTGCTCATGGCATGGGTTCCTCGAGGCAATGGCGTCCCGGTGATCGCGGCCGGTCGGTGCATCCCGGGGGAGTGGACCAGGCTGGCATTCTCCCATGAAAGGGATTATGAATTCAAAATGCAGCAATCATCCACCTCGACGATCCTCAGGAGCTTCCCATGGCCGGCAAGGTCTTCCGCAGTCATTTCCTGCTTGGCCGAGGCCAGGCGCGCCGCATCCTGGACGGCGCTTTCGCACTGGCGCGCCAGCAGGGCCTGGAGCCACTCACGGTGGTGGTGCTCGACGGGGGCGGACATGTCGTCGCTGCCGAGCGCGAGGATGGTTGTGCCCCGCTGCGCTTTCCGGTGGCCCAGGGCAAGGCGTTTGCCGCCCTGGGCAACGGGGTGGCCAGCGGGGTAGTGGGGGAGCGCAACATCGAGCGCCCCGCCTTCCTGGCCAGTGTGGCCGTGGCCTCCGGCGGGCACTTCGTGCCGGTGGCCGGTGGCGTGCCGATCCTCGACGAGGAAGGGCGGCTCATCGGTGCCGTGGGGGCCAGCGGGGCAAGCTCGGGCGAGGACGAGGCCGCCTCGATTGCCGGTATAGAGGCCGCCGGTCTCGGCTGGGGCAGGGAGCCGGAGTGGGACTGAGAGGCCCCTTTCCATCCCCCGGGTCTGTGCTCCGCTGGTAGAAAGCGACTAAAGTTTAATGTCTGATTATGAATTTTGAATTCAAATTGATTCAGTGAGGCATGGCGGTCACCGCATATCATCAACATCACAACCTGGGTGTTCGCCTCGGCTCGACACTGCCGGATCGAGTTCGGCTCACCGGCAAGACGCATACAACAACAAGCCAGCACCGGAGTATCCAATGAAAGTGATCAAGACAGCCTTCGCCGTCACTGCCCTGGCCGCCGCCATGACGCCCGGCCTCGGCTTGGCGCAGACCGAGTTGCAGTTCGGCCACGTCGGCAACCCCGGGTCGCTGTTCGACGCCTCTGCCACGGAATTCGCCAGGCTCGCCAACGAGCGGCTGGGGGACGACTACGAGGTGGTGGTCTACGGCTCGAGCCAGCTGGGCGGCGACAGCTCCATGTTGCAGAAGCTCAAGCTCGGCCAGCTGACCTTCACGCTGCCGTCCTCCGTGATGTCCTCGGTGGTCGACGAGTTCGGCCTGTTCGAGATGCCCTATCTGGTCAAGGACCGGGAGCACATGAAGCGGATCATCGAGGAGGTCCTCGAGCCAGACCTCTATCCACTGGCAGAGGAGGAGGGCTACAAGATCCTCGCCGTGTGGGAGAACGGCTTCCGCCAGATCACCAACAACGTGCGGCCCATCAACACGCCGGAGGATCTCGACGGCCTGAAGCTGCGCACGCCCAAGGGCACCTGGCGGGTGCGCATGTTCGAGGAGTACGGCGCGAATCCGTCGCCCATGGCGCTCTCCGAGGTATTCACCGCGCTGCAGACCGGCACCATGGATGGCCAGGAGAATCCGCTGGTGCAGATCTACTCCCAGAAGTTCCAGGAGGTCCAGGACTACCTGTCGCTGACGGGCCACGTCTACACCCCGGCCTACGTGGTGGTCTCCAGCAACCACTGGCAGGACCTTCCCGAGGACGTGCGCGACGTGCTGATGGACACCGCCCAGGAGGTCCAGGACTTCGTCTACGAGACCGCCGCCCGGCAGGATGAGGAGCTCCTCGGCAAGATGGAAGCCGCCGGCATGGAGATCAACGAGGCCGACAAGCAGGCGTTCATCGATGCCAGCGGCCCCATCTACGAGCTCTTCGACGAGGAAGTGGAAGGCGGCGGCGACCTGGTCGACCGCGCGCTGGCACTCGGCCAGGAATAGTAGGCCGCTCCGTCCCCCGACCGAGGACCGCCCCGCCCGGGGCGGTCTCCCTTACTCTGTTCGACGGAGTGGCTTCCATGTCCCTTGCGAGACTGCGATCCGGCTTCGAGTGGCTGCTCGAAGTCATCACCATGCTGCTGGTGGTGTCCCTGACGGTTGTCGTGCTGCTCGGTGTCACCTTTCGCTTCTCAGGCAACTCCCTCAGCTGGTACGACGAGGTGGCCGCCGTGATGCTGGCCTGGGTGACCTACTACGGCGCCGCCCTGGCTGCGCTCAAGCGCGGCCATATCAGCGTGCCGGGCCTCGTCTTTTCACAGCCACGGGCTGTGCGCATGACGCTGGTGGTGATCGGAGAGATCATCATCCTGACCTTCTTCGTGATGCTCGCCGCCTATGGCGTGCGTGTCATCCAGATCCTCGGGGGATCGACGCTGGTCAGCGTGCCGATCCCGATTGCCGTCACCCAGTCGACCATTCCCATCGGCGCCGGGCTCTATGTGCTTGCCGAGCTCTTCAACCTGCCGACCATCCTGCGCGAAGCCTGGCATGGCAAGGCGCCGCCCGCGGAACATGACATCGTGGAGGAACTGCCATGACGACTGCCCTGATCCTCCTGGCCGGCCTGGCGATGATCTTCATCAACATTCCCATCGCCGTGGCGCTGGGGGCGGTGTCCCTGATTGCCATGCTGGTGCTGCAGGGCCCGAACAGCCTGCTCAGCTTCCCCATCGTGATGTTCGATGGCTCGACCAAGTTCCCGCTGATCGCCATCCCGCTGTTCGTGCTGGCCGGGGCGATCATGAACACCGGCGGCATCTCCCGGCGACTGATCGATTTCGCCTCGGCGCTGCTTGGCTTCATCCGCGGCGGGCTGGCGATGGTCAACATCGGCACCTCGCTGTTCTTCGCCGAGATCTCGGGCTCGGCGGTGGCCGACGTCGCCGCCCTGGGCTCCATCCTGATGCCGGCGATGAAGAAGAAGGGCTACCCGGCGGACTTCACTGCCGCGATCACCTCGTCCTCGGCATCGCTGGCGATCATCATCCCGCCGTCCATCCCGATGATCCTCTACGCCGCCATGGCCGACACCTCGGTGGTGCAGCTCTTCGTGGCCGGCATCGTCCCGGGGCTGCTCGGCGGCCTGTCGATGATGGCGCTGGCCTGGTACTTCGCGGTCCGCTACAAGTACCCGGTCGAGGAAGCCTTCCAGCTCAAGAGGGTGTGGGCCACCTTCAAGGCGGCGGGCCTTGCCTTCCTGCTGCCGCTGATCATTCTCGGCGGCATCTTCGGTGGCTTCATGACCGCCACCGAGGGCGCTGCCCTCGCGGTACTGGCGGCGCTGCTGATCAGCTTCCGCTACGGCGAGCTGCGCTGGAGCACGCTGCGCGGGGCCATGGTCGAGGGCGGCGTGCAGACGGCGGTGGTCATGCTGCTGGTGGCGAGCTCCGCGCTGCTCGGGGACTTCCTCACCCGCGCCCAGTTGCCGCAGACCCTGGCGGCGGTGATCGGCGACTTCACCAGCAACAAGTACATGGTGCTGGCGCTGCTCAACGTCTTCCTGCTGGCGATTGGCATGATCCTGCACTCGGCGGCCGCCATCATCCTGACCGTGCCCATCGTCATGCCGCTGGTGATGATGGTCGGCATCGATCCGGTGCACTTCGGCATGATCGTCACCCTGAACCTGGCCATCGGCCAGCAGACGCCCCCGGTGGCGAGCGTGCTGATGACGGCCTGCTCGGTGGCCAAGGCGGACATCTGGGACGTGGCCAAGGCCAATGTTCCGTTCATGATCCTGCTGTTCGTGCTGCTGATGCTGGTGACCTACGTGCCGGTCATTCCCATGGGCCTGGTGGAACTCTTCTACCGGTGATGCAGAGCCCCTGACGGGAGAAACGTGATGAGCGAGGAATCTGTGATCCTGCGGCGCGAGGGCGGTATCGCCTGGATCGGCTTCAATCGCCCGGCGAGCCGCAATGCCATGACCTGGGAGATGTATGACGCCCTGGAGGCGCATTGCGACCGGCTCGCCCGGGACGACGAGGTGGTGGCCGTCGTGCTGCACGGGGTGGGCGGGGAGGCCTTCGTGGCCGGTACCGACATCAGCCAGTTCGTCGACTTCGAGGCCCCCGAGGATGCCACGGGCTACGAGCGGCGCATCGACCGGGTGGTGAGCAAGCTCGAGGCGCTGCCCAGGCCCACCATTGCGCTGATCGAGGGGGCCTGCGTGGGCGGCGGCGCCGCCCTGGCGCTGGTCTGTGACTTCCGCTACTGCACACCGTCGATGAAGTTCGGCGTGCCCATCGCCAGGACGCTGGGCAATACCCTGTCGATGACCAACGTCTCGAGAATGGTCGACATGATCGGGGTGGCCCGCACCAAGGAGGCGCTGATGATGGCTAGGCTGTTCCGGGCCGATGAGGCCGCGCAGGCGGGGCTGGTCAACGGGGTGTTCGACGCCGAGGTGATCCACGAGGAGGTGGCGTCCCTCGCCGCCGCCTTCGCCGAGCGTGCGCCGCTCACCGTCCAGGCCAGCAAGGCGCTGGTGGGGCGGGTGCTGGAGGAGCGGCGAGCCCCCCCCGAGGCCGGCGACGACTGGGTCACCGCCTGCTACATGAGCGATGACTTCAAGGCGGCGGTGAACCGGTTCGTCCACAAGACGCCCTTCGAATGGAGCGGCCGTTAGCATGAATGACAGCAATGGAGGGAGCACGCCGATGCTGCCACTACAGAACATCAAGGTCCTCGACATCTCCCAGATCATGGCCGGCCCCTACTGCACCATGGTGCTGGCCGACATGGGGGCGGAGGTGATCAAGGTCGAGAAGCTCAACGGCGGCGACGACAGCCGCCAGATGGGCCCCTACGTCAACGACGAGTCGACCTGCTTCTCGCAGATCAATCGCAACAAGAAGAGCATCTCGCTCAACCTCAAGGACGACCGGGCCCGGGAGATCTTCTACCGCCTGGCCCGGGAGGCCGACGTCATCGTCGAGAACTACCGCACCGGGGTCACGCAGTCGCTGAAGATCGATTACGACACCATCAAGGCGATCAACCCGGGCATCGTCTACTGCTCGATCTCCGGCTACGGCCAGACGGGCCCCTACAAGCACAAGGGCGGCTTCGACCTGGTCGCCCAGGGCATGACCGGACTGATGTCGATGACCGGCGAGCCGGGGCGCCGGCCGCTCAAGACCGGCATCGCGGTCTACGACATCGGCGCCGGCCTGACCGCCACCTACTCCATCCTGGCCGCCGTCATCCACCAGATGAATACCGGCGAGGGCCAGCACATCGATATCGCCATTACCGAGTGCGGCCTGCCCTGGTACACCTGGGAGGCGGCGGCCTACTTCGCCGAGGGCCGGGTGCCACAGCCCACCGGCTGGCGGCACCGCGTCTCGGCCCCCTACCAGGCGATCAAGGCCCGTGACGGCTACCTGATGCTCGGCTGCGCCAACCAGCGGACTTGGGAGCGGTTCGCCCGGGACGTACTGGACCGCGAGGACCTGATGGCCGATGAACGCTTCCTGACCAACCAGGACCGAGGCCAGCACGTCGAGGAACTCGAGGCGCTGCTGGAGTCGATCATGGCCGACCGGGACGTCGACGACTGGCTCGAGCGTTGCGACGCGGCCGGGGTGCCCGCCGGGCCGATCAACGACTTCGCCCAGGCGATGAGCGACGAGCACTACCTGGCGCGCGGCATGGTGCAGGAAATGGACCACCCGAAGATCGGCAGGATGAAGACCATCGGCTTCCCCAGCAAGTTCTCGCGTACCCCGTCGCAGATCCGCCAGCCGGCACCGCTGTTCGCCCAGCACACCGATGAAGTGCTCGCTGACATGGGGCTGTCCGCCGAGGAGCTCGAGACACTGAGGGCCGAGGGCTGCATCAAGTAGGCGCCTTCTTGCGGCATGCATTGAATTCATTATCCAAGAACAAGACGCACGGAGTCTTCCCATGCTGAACCTCGACTTCCATCCCTCGGGTCGCCACTTCCTGCAGATCCCTGGCCCCTCACCGGTGCCGGATCGCATCCTGCGCGCCATGAGCCTGCCCACCATCGATCACCGTGGCCCGGAATTCGGCGCCCTGGGGCGTGAGCTGCTGGACAAGGTGAAGCAGGTCTTCAAGACCGCCAACCCGGTGATCATCTATCCGGCTTCCGGGACCGGGGCCTGGGAGGCGGCACTCTCCAACACCCTTTCCCCCGGCGATCAGGTGCTGATGTTCGAGACCGGCCATTTCGCCACCCTGTGGCACAAGATGGCCCTGCGCCTGCAGCTGGCACCCGAGTTCATCGGGCTGCCCGGCTACGAGGGCTGGCGCCATGGCGTCCAGGCCGACATGATCGAGGCGCGTCTGAAGGAAGATCGCGACCACGCGATCAAGGCCGTGTGCGTGGTCCACAACGAGACCTCCACCGGGGTGACCAGCGACATCGCCGCCGTGCGTCGCGCCATCGATGCCGCCGGTCATCCGGCGCTGCTGCTGGTCGACACCATCTCGGGGCTCGCCAGTGCCGACTACCGCCACGACGAGTGGGGCGTCGACGTTACCATCTCCGGCTCCCAGAAGGGGCTGATGCTGCCGCCCGGCATCAGCTTCAACGCGGTCTCCGACAAGGCCATCGAGGCGAGCCGCCACAACCTCATGCCGAAGAGCTTCTGGGCCTGGGACGAGATCCTCGAGGCCAACCAGAACGGCTACTGGCCCTATACCCCCAGCACCAACCTGCTCTACGGCCTCAACGAGGCGCTGGACATGCTGCTCGAGGAGGGCCTGGACAACGTGCTGGCGCGCCACCAGCGCTGGGCCGCCGGCGTCCGCACGGCGGTCGAGGCCTGGGGGCTGGAGATCCAGTGCCAGGACCCGGCCGTCTACTCGCCGGTGCTCACCGGGGTGGTGATGCCCGAGGGCATCGACGCCGATGCGGTGCGCAAGATCATCTATGAGCGCTTCGACCTGTCGCTGGGCACGGGCCTCGGCAAGGCCAAGGGCAGGATGTTCCGCATCGGCCACCTGGGCGACTGCAACGACCTGACCCTGATCGCCACCCTCGGCGGGTGCGAGGCGGGCATGAAACTGGCCGGTGTGCCACTGAAGGGCAGTGGCTTGGCGGCCGCGCTGGACTATTTCGCCCATCACCCGCTCAACAGCGCTGACTGACTGGCGCCGCCTACGTGAACTGCTGAGGAGGCAGCCATGACGTCCCTGAAAGGGCACACCCGATCTCGCGATGCCCGGATCAAGCCGGTCACGGAACTGGCCGCCCGGCTGTCGCGGGAACTGCAAGGCGAGGTGCTGTTCGATCACGCCTCGCGGGGGCGCTATTCGACGGATGCCTCCATCTACCAGGTCACGCCGTTCGGCGTGGTGATTCCCCGGCACCAGGACGATCTGCGGCTGGCACTGGATATCGCGCGTGATGCCCGGGTGCCGGTGCTGGCCCGGGGGGCCGGCACCAGCCAGTGCGGCCAGACCGTCGGGGAAGCGCTGGTGATCGATACCTCCCCTCATCTCAACGGCATTGTCGAGTTCGACCCCGAGGCGCGTACCGTGGTGGTCGAGCCGGGTATCGTGCTCGACCACCTCAACGCCTGGCTCAAGCCCCATGGCCTCTGGTACCCGGTGGATGTGTCCACCAGTGCCCAGTGCACCCTCGGGGGCATGACCGGCAACAACTCATGCGGGTCGCGCTCGATCCGCTACGGCAACATGGTCCACAACGTGCTGGGCGTGGACGCCCTGCTGGCCGACGGAAGCGAGGCCAGCTTCGGCTTCGTCGATGAGCTGGCCGAGGGCTCACGGGCCCACCAGCTGGCCGAACGGGTCAAGGCCATCGCCGAGCGGGTGGGGCCCGAGATCCGTGAGCACTTCCCCAAGGTGCTGCGCCGGGTCGGTGGCTACAACCTCGACCTCTTCGACTGCCAGAATCCCAAGCCCTACGACCCCGATGGCCGCGTCAACCTCGCCCACCTGCTGGTCGGTTCCGAGGGCACCCTAGGGGTCAGCCGGACCATCACGCTGCGGCTATCGCCGCTCCCCGAGCACAAGGTCCTCGGGGTGGTGAACTTCCCGACCTTCTACCAGGCGATGGATCTCACCCAGCACATCGTCACCCTCGACCCCACGGCCGTGGAACTGGTCGACCGCACCATGATCGACCTGTCGCTTGAGAATCCCGCCTTCCGCCCGGTGATCGAAAAGGCGCTGATCGGCCGGCCCGAGGCGGTCCTGCTGGTCGAGTTCGCGGGGTCTGATCGCGACGCCCAGCTGGCCTCGCTGCGGCGCCTCAACGAGCTGCTGGCCGAACTGGGGCTGCCCGACTGCGTGGTCGACATGCCCGAACCTGCCGAGCAGAAGGCGCTGTGGAACGTGCGCAAGGCCGGGCTCAACATCATGATGAGCATGAGGGGCGACGGGAAGCCGGTCTCGTTCATCGAGGACTGTGCCGTTCCCCTCGAGCACCTGGCCGAGTACACCGACAAGCTCACCGAGGTCTTCCACCGCTACGGCACCGAGGGCACCTGGTATGCCCATGCCAGCGTCGGCACCCTTCATGTGCGGCCGATCCTCGACATGCGCCGTGACGGCGCCGGGAAGATGCGCGAGATCGCCGAACAGGCCTCCGCCCTGGTGCGTGACTACAAGGGCGCCTACTCCGGTGAGCATGGCGACGGCCTGTGCCGGGGCGAGTGGGTGGCCTGGCAGTTCGGCAGCACCGTCAACGACGCGTTCCGGGAGGTGAAGCAGCTCTTCGACCCCGACAACCTGTTCAACCCGGGCAAGATCGTCGACACCCCGAGGATGGACGACGAGCGCTATTTCCGCTTCCCGAAGACCTACCGGACGATCCCGCTGACCCCGGTGTTCGACTGGTCGGGATGGAACGTCACACGCGACCCCCTGACCGGCGAGCAGGGCGAGCCCGGCAGCGCCGGCGACCCCACCCACGGCCTGGCCATGGCCGTGGAGATGTGCAACAACAACGGCCACTGCCGCAAGTTCGATGCCGGCACCATGTGCCCGAGCTATCGCGTCACCCGCGACGAGCAGCACCTCACCCGGGGACGCGCCAACACCCTGCGCCTGGTGCTGTCCGGTCAGCTCGGTGACGAGGGGCTGGCCAGTGATGACGTAAAGGAGGCGCTGGATCTCTGCGTGTCCTGCAAGGGCTGCAAGCGTGATTGCCCGACCGGGGTCGACATGGCCAAGTTCAAGATCGAGGCCCGCACGGCCAGGGCCCGCGCCCATGGCCTGAGCCTGCGCGATCGCATGGTGGGCGAGATGCCGCGCTATGCGCCCTGGGCCAGTCGGCTCCCCGGCCTGCTCGGTGCCGTGGAGCGTGTGCCGTTCCTCTCACGACGGGTCAAGAAGGCCCTGGGACTGGCCGCCGAGCGTTCGCTGCCGGTCTTCGACGGCAACTTCCTGGCGAGCCGCGAGGCCAGTGCCGGGCCGGCCGTCGGCACCCGTGAGGTGCTGCTGTTCGTCGACACCTTCAACAACTACATGGAGGGCGATAACGCCCGAGCCGCCAAGCGGGTGCTCGAGGCGGCCGGCTATCGGGTGCACCTCAACGTCAGGCAGGACGAGCGGCCGCTCTGCTGCGGGAGGACCTATCTCTCCTCCGGGCAGTTCGACAAGGCCAGGCTTGAGGCGCGTCGCACCCTGGACCACCTGATGCCCCATGTCCGGCGGGGGGTGGCGATCGTCGGGCTCGAGCCCTCGTGCCTGCTGACCATGCGCGACGAGTTCCTCCAGTATGGCTTCGGCAAGGAGGCGCAGGCACTCTCCGAGGCCGCCTATCTGTTCGAGGAGTTTCTGGTCAAGGCCCGCCACGACGGCGAGCTGCCCCTCGAGCTCAAGGCACCGGGGGTTTCGCGCGCCATGCTGCACGGCCACTGCCACCAGAAGGCCTTTGATGCCGTGCGGCCCATCGAGCAGGTCCTTGGCTGGATTCCCGGCCTCGAGGTCGAGACCATCGAGTCCTCCTGCTGCGGAATGGCCGGCAGCTTCGGCTACGAGGCGGAGCACTTTGATGCCTCGATGAAGATGGCCGAGCTGTCGCTGCTGCCGGCGATCCGCGACGCCGACGCCGACGCGGTGCTGGTGGCCGATGGCACCAGCTGCCGCCAGCAGATCCGCGACGGGGCGGCACGCGAGGCGATCCATGTGGCACGCCTCCTCGAGCAGGCGCTGGCCTGACCCACGGGGCGGCCGAACCTCGCCAACGACCGAGCACGGGAAGGGAAAGGAACCCAGCGATGATCGATCTGAGAAGCGATACCGTCACCCGGCCGACCCCGGCCATGCGCGAGGCGATGAGCCGGGCCGCGGTGGGCGATGACGTCTGGGGCGACGATCCCACTGTCGCCGCCTTCGAGGCCGCGGTGGCCCGGCGGGCGGGCAAGGCCGCCGGGCTCTTCTTCCCCTCGGGTACCCAGAGCAACCTGGCGGCCCTGCTGACGCACTGCCAGCGCGGCGACGAGTTCATCGCCGGCCAGCACTCGCACATCTACCGCGACGAGGGGGGCGGGGCCGCGGCGCTCGGCGGCATCCAGGCCCAGCCCCTCGAGCATGCCCTTGATGGCACCCTGCCCGTGGATAAAGTGCAGGCCGCCATCAAGGGAGAGGACATCCACCATGCACGCACCAGGCTGCTGGCCCTGGAGAACACCTTCCGGGGCAAGGTGTTGCCGGAAGGCTATGCCGAGCGTGCCACGGCAGTGGCACGCGCCCATGGCCTGGCCACCCACCTCGACGGCGCCCGCCTGTTCAACGCGGCGGTGGCCAGCGGGCGTCCGCTGGCGGTGCTTTGCCAGGGCTTCGACTCGGTTTCGCTGTGTTTCTCCAAGGGGCTGGGGGCCCCGGTCGG
This sequence comes from Halomonas aestuarii, assembly GCF_001886615.1. NCBI lineage: Bacteria > Pseudomonadati > Pseudomonadota > Gammaproteobacteria > Oceanospirillales > Halomonadaceae > Halomonas > Halomonas aestuarii. The sequence continues at coordinate 1,003,591 of NZ_CP018139.1, read as the reverse complement.
CTCGGTGCTGCTGGGCGATGAGGCCTTCATCGCCCGCGCCAGGCGCTGGCGCAAGACCCTGGGCGGTGGCATGCGCCAGGTCGGCATCCTGGCCGCGGGCTGTGACCATGCCCTGGAGCATCATGTCGAGCGCCTGGCCGAGGATCACGACCATGCCCGGCAGCTGGCCGAGGGGCTGGCCGACATCGCCGGGATCGAGGTCCAGGCCTGCGAGACCAACATGGTGTTCCTGGGCGTGCCGGAGGCCGACTGCGCGGCGCTGCAGGAGTGCCTGGCGGCCCGGGGCATCCAGGCGGCGGTCGGCGTGACCACTCGCCTTGTCCTGCACCTGGACGTCACCGATGATGATGTTCCACGCATCGTGGCCGCTCTCCGGGACTATTTTGACCGGTCCGGGGTCTGAGCGGGCCTTTCATCATCCACAGGAGACCATGCCATGGCGATCTACCAGTATGGCGACGACCGCCCCGAGATCGAGGACGACGTCTACGTGGCCGAGACGGCCGACGTGATGGGACGCGTCACCCTGAAGCGCAATGCCAGCGTCTGGTACCAGGCGGTGCTGCGGGGCGATACCGACCACCTCGAGGTCGGCGAGGGCAGCAACATCCAGGACGGCGCGGTGATGCATGCCGACCCGGGCTTTCCCCTGACGGTGGGCAAGGGCGTCACGGTGGGCCACCAGGCCATGCTGCATGGCTGCACCATTGGTGACGGCAGCCTGGTCGGCATCCAGGCGGTGATCCTCAACGGCGCGGTCATCGGCCGCAACTGCCTGGTGGCGGCGGGGGCGGTGGTGACGGAGGGGGCGCACTTTCCCGACAACTCGCTGATCGTCGGCGCGCCGGCCAAGGTGAAGCGCGAACTCTCCGCCGAGGCCATCGAGGGGCTCAAGAAGAACGCCGAGCGGTATGTCGAGCGAGGGCAGCGGCATGCCGAGACCCTGGTGCGCATCGACTGACCGGCTGACCGGCTCGGGAATTCCTGAGCGCCGCGGCGACATTCTCTGAAATGAAACCGCCCCCACGGCCTGGCCGTGGGGGCGGTCTCGCGTCGGCACCGGGGTGCTCAGCCCAGGCGCAGCAGCGGGTCGCTGACGCCCATGAGGTAGAAGGCCACCAGCCCGATCGCGCCGGCGGCGACGAGGTAGTAGATCGTCGGCAGGATGGTCTTGCGGATGGTGATGCCCTCGCGACCCAGCAGGCCCACGGTGGCGGAGGCCGCGACCACGTTGTGGATGGCGATCATGTTGCCCGCCGCGGCGCCCACGGCCTGCAGGGCGACCATCATGGCGGTGGAGACGCCGAGCTGCTGGGCGACGTTGAACTGGAAGTCCGAGAGCATCAGGTTCGAGACGGTGTTAGAACCGGCGATGAAGGCCCCCAGGGCGCCCACGGCCGGGGCGAAGAACGGGTAGACGCCGCCCACCCCGTCGGCCACGAACTGCGCCATGGCCACCGGCATGGAGACCAGGTCGGCGGCGTTGACGCCGGAGTTGATCAGGATCCGCACCATGGGAATGGTGAAGATCAGCACGAAGCCCGCCCCCAGCAGGGTGCGGCTGGACTCATGGAAGGCCGCCTTGAGCTCGCCCAGGCGCATGCGGTGCAGCAGGGCGGTGACCAGCACCACCATCAGCAGGATGCCGCCGGGCAGGTAGAGCGGCTGGATGCTGCCGGACACCCCGGCCTCGCCCAGGATGTTGCTCCAGCCGAAGGCGAACGAGGTGAGCGCGCTCTTGAGCGGCTCGATGGTCCGCGAGGCCACCAGGAAGACGGCCAGCAGCACGTAGGGCACCCAGCCCATGACCGTGGTGATCGGGGTCTTGCCGACCACGTCATCGGTCTTGAGGACCAGCTTGCCGATCCACTCGTCCGGCCAGGAGGTGGCGGCGGGGAAGTCCCAGATGTCCTTGGGGATCAGGAAGCCGCGACGGGCCGCCGGCACGACGATGGCGAGGCCCACCATGGCGCCGATCATCGACGGGAATTCCGGCCCGAGCAGGACGCCGGCCAGGGTGTAGGGCACCACGAAGGCGAGCCCGGCAAAGAGGGCGAAGGGCGTGATGGAGAGCCCCTCCTTCCAGGAGCGGTTGGCCCCGAAGAAGCGCACCATGATGACCACCATGATCAGCGGCATCAGCATGCCGACGATGCCATGGATGATGGCGACCTCACCGGCGATCAGGTGGAAGTACTCCAGCCAGGTGAGGCCGCCGGCCTGGAGCTGCTCGGTGATGGCGCTCTGGTTGATGCCCCCCGAGACGCCGACCACGATCGGCGTGCCCACGGCGCCGAAGGAGACCGGCGTGGACTGGATCATCATGCCCACCACCACGGCGGCCAGTGCAGGGAAGCCCAGCGCCACCATCAGCGGCGCGGCCACGGCGGCCGGGGTGCCAAAGCCCGAGGCGCCCTCGATGAAGCAGCCGAACAGCCAGGCGACGATGATCGCCTGCACGCGGCGGTCCGGGCTGATGCCCGAGAAGCCGTTGCGGATCGCGGTGATGCCGCCGGAGTGCTTGAGGGTGTTGAGCAGCAGGATGGCGCCGAAGATGATCCACAGGATCGAGACGGTCAGCATCAGGCCCTGCAGGGTCGAGGCCAGCACCCGGGTGAAGGTCATCTGCCAGGCGATCAGGCCGATGAGCGCGGTGACCACGAAGACGATGGGCATGGCGACCCGAGCGGCCATGCGCAGGCCGATCAGCAGCACGCCCGCCAGCACCAGGGGCACGAAGGCGAGCAGCGCGAGGATGGTTTCGTTCATGGAGAGGTTCCTTTCGCGTGGGAACGGTGGATCGTGGAGCGTTTGCGTGCCCTTCCCGGGCATGGCGAGGGGGCGACCTTATTCGCAACTTAAGAGATTGGCCACCGCTGGAACATTGGTATGACCAATATGGGAGAAGGCAAAAGGCGCAACGACAGGGACGTAAACTCTTTGATATTCAATCGCCTGCGGTTTCGCCGGTAGCTTCGCCCCCGCTTGGCGGCCGTCGTGACGTTAGACTAATGGGGAAACCGGTGTCGTCGAGCTACCGCGCGCGATCGGCGTTGGCGGCGGCCGGAAAAGGCTGGCACTATCGAGACAGACCCAACCGAGGCAGGCCCCCACGAGGCAGGCTCATCAACCGGACACGAGGAGGCGGCATGACACGGGTGCTCTACGATCTCTGCGGCATCGACGAGGGGCTGCGTTTCTCGCCCTACTGCTGGCGGGTGCGCTACGCCCTGGCTCACAAGGGGCTCGAGGCAGAAACGCGGCCCTGGTACTTCACAGAGAAGCAGGCCCTGGCCTTCGCCGAGCATGACAAGGTGCCGGTGCTGGTCGACGGCGACGAGGTGGTCACCGACAGCTACGAGATCCTGCGCTACCTGGATCGCACCTATCCGGAGGCGCCGGTGCTCGGCGAGGGGCTGGCCGAGGCTCGGGGACGCTTCTTCAAGCACTACGCCGAGCGCGCGATCGCCCCGGCCATGATGCGGACCATCGTCATGGACCTGCTGAACGCCATCCATCCCGATGATCGGGCCTACTTCCGGGAGACCCGCGAGAAGCGCTTCGGTCGTACCCTGGAGGAGTTCCACTCCCCGGCCAAGGGGCTGGCCCAGCTCGATGCCGCCCTGGAGCCGCTGCGAGGGCAGCTCAAGACCTCGGACTTCCTCGACGGGCGGGCGCCTGCCGGCGCCGACTACCTGGTCTTCGGCAACTTCATGTGGGCGCGCTGCGTCTCCAGCGCCGACCTGGTTTCCAATGCCGACCCGGTTTATGGCTGGATCGAGCGGATGCTCGACCAGCATGATGGCCTGGGCCGCAAGGCCCTTCGGATCACCGACATCGAGGGCGCCTATCGCTGAGGGGATGTCTCCCGGGAGGAGCGACATGATCGACCTCTACTACTGGACCACGCCCAACGGCCACAAGGTCTCGATCTTCCTCGAGGAGGCGGGACTCGAGTATGCCGTCAAGCCGGTGCACATCGGCCGGGGCGAACAGTTCTCCGACGAGTTTCTCGAGATCGCGCCCAACAATCGCATCCCGGCCATCGTCGACCGGGCGCCGGCGGATGGCGGACAGCCCCTGGGGCTGTTCGAGTCCGGGGCGATCCTCGAGTACCTGGCCGACAAGAGCGGCCGCTTCCTCCCCCGGGCGGGGCGCGAGCGCTACGTGGTGCTGCAGTGGCTCTACTGGCAGATGGCGGGACTCGGCCCCATGGCCGGTCAGACCCACCACTTCCGCCTCTATGCCCCGGAGACCGTCGACTACGCCATCGAGCGCTACGTGCAGGAGACGGCCCGCCTCTATGGCGTCCTCGACCGTCGCCTGGAGGAGCATGACTACCTGGGGGGCGATGACTACTCCATCGCGGACATGGCGAGCTATCCCTGGGTGAGGTCCTGGCAGAGGCAGGGGCAGGACATCGAGGCGTTTCCCTCCGTGCTGCGCTGGATGCAGCAGGTCGAGGCGCGCCCGGCGGTGCAGCGGGCCTATGCGCTGGGGGAGCGGATCAATCCGGGCAACGGCGTGGCGATGGACGACGAGGCCCGCCGACACCTGTTCGGGCCGCGCTGATCGGCCTGCCGATTCCTCCCTCACGCGACGCCCGGCCAAGGCCGGGCGTCGCCGTTCGGGGAGGGCATGAAAGAACGGAATCGAGTTGTTGCACTGCACAAAAAGGCCTGCTATGTTGCATTGCAACACGGGGCCATATCCCCCCGCTGTCCACTACCGATGGAGGTGTTACATGAGCAAGGCAACCACTCAACAGGCTACCGAACAGTTCGAGTCCGCGTTCGTGGCACCCGCACGCAGCGTTGGCGCCCTGAACCTCGACTACACCGAGAAGCTGGTCGCCGCCCAGTTCGACGCCGTGCGCGCCCTGACCGACATGGGCCTGTCCCAGGCACGCAGCTGGCTCGACGTCCGCGACGCCGACAGCCTGAAGAAGGTCGTGGAATCCCAGCAGAAGGCCAGCCAGGACATGGGCGAGCGCCTGCGCGGCGACGCCGAGAAGATCATGAGCCTGGGCCAGGAATACGTCCAGCAGAGCCAGAAGATCGCCGAGGACGGCATCAAGGCCGCCACCTCAGCCGCCAAGTAAGGCTCTCGCCACCGAGCATGGCAAGCACCGGCATCGCCGGTCTTCACGGGTCGTCACCTTCGGGTGGCGCCCGTGTTCTTTTTTGTGCCCCCGTTCTGCGTCCTCCTCCCTGAGTTCCCCGATCTGCGTCCCCCTGTGGCGGGCCCTCAGCCGTGCTCGCCGCCCAGCAGCGTGATCACTTCCTCGTCCTCCACCTGGCCGAAGTCGGCGAAGAACTGCCCCACGGCCTGGAAGTTCCAGGACGTCTCCAGGCAGACCACCTCATCGGCCAGGGACTCGAGCCGTGCCACCGTGTCGGGCGGCGCCGCGCCCATGGCGGCGATCAGCCGTTTCGGCCCCCTAGGTCGCAGGGCGGTGAGGGCGGCGGCCATGGTGGCCCCCGTGGCGCTGCCGTCATCCACCACCACCACGATGCGCCCCCCGGGGTCGATGGCCGAGCGCACCGGGGTATAGCGTTGGCGCCGCTCCTCGAGCAGGGCCAGCTGCCGCTCGATCTCGCGGTTCACCGCCTCCTCGCGGTAGTGCCGTGCCGCGGCCTCCAGCGCCACGCTGCCGTCCTCGCTGACCGCCCCGATGGCATATTCCGGATTGCCCGGGGCCCCCACCTTGCGGACCAGCACCACGTCCAGCTCTCCCTCCAGGGCATCGGCCAGCCGCCGGCCCATGGGGACCGCACCCCGCGGAATGGCGAGGATCAGCGGGTTCTGCCCCTTGAGGTAGGACAGTCGGTCGGCGAGGCGCTCGGCGGCCTCCAGGCGATCACGGAACATGGCGGGCTCCTGACGGCGGGGTCTCGCCTTCAGTGTAGGCGGCCGCTGCGACGGTGCGACACGCGTGTCCGGGGCGGGCGTCGGCCGGGTCGGGCTATTTCCGTATACGACTTTGTGAGTAGTCGCATTTCAAAGTGTGCAACATTATGCCATGTTATTTGTATACAAATAATGACGACAACAGCAGCGGTCTTCCCCATGCAGACACCATCACGGAACACCTCGATCTTCGATTTCCACGGCCGGCCGCCTTTCCTGAAGGCACTGCCGCTCTCCCTGCAGCACGTGCTGGCGATGATCGCCGGCGTCATCACCCCGCCGATCATCATTGCCGGCGTGGTGGGGGCGACCCCGGCGGAGAAGCTGCTGCTGATCCAGATCGCCGTGCTGGCCTCCGGGATCTGTACCCTGTTCCACCTGTATGGCGTCTGGAAATTCGGTGCCCGCCTGCCGGCGATCTTCGGCGTGGGCTTCGCCTACGTGCCGACCCTGATCGCGGTGGGCGGCCAGTTCGGCATCGAGGGCATCCTCGGCGCCCAGCTGATCGGCGGTATCACCATGATGGTGGTGGGCTATGCCATCCAGTACATCCGGCATCTCTTTCCGCCGGTCGTCGCGGGGACCGTGGTGCTGGTCATCGGCCTGTCGCTCTACGACATCTCGATTCGCTACATGGCGGGCAGCGGCAACGTCGATGCGCCTGACTTCGGCGACCCGCTCCATTGGCTGGTGGGGATCGTCACGCTGCTGACAGTGCTGGCGGCGTCCCAGTTCGGGCGCGGCGTGGTCAAGCTGTCGGCCATCATCATCGGCATCGCGGTGGGTTATCTGCTCTCTTTGGCGCTGGGCATGGTCAGCTTCACCGCCGTGGTCGAGGCCGAGTGGGTCGCCCTGCCGGAGGTGATGCCCTTCGAGCTGGAATTCCATACCGCCGCCATCGTGTCCATGGTGGTGATCTGCGTGATCAATTCCGTGCAGACCATTGGTGACCTCTCGGCCACCAGCGTGGCGGGCATGAACCGCGAACTGAAGACCCGGGAGTTGACCGGCGGCCTGCTGGGGAACGGCCTGACGACCGCGGCGAGCGCCTTCTTCGGCGCCCTGCCGACCTCGACCTTCAGCCAGAACGTCGGCATCGTGGCCATGACCAAGGTCATCAGCCGCGCCGTGCTGGCCATTGCCGGGCTGTTCATGATCCTGGCCGGCCTGAGCCCCAAGTTCGGCGCCATCATGACCACCATTCCCTACCCGGTGCTGGGCGGGGCCACCATCACGGTGTTCGGCATGATCACCATGACCGGCATCCAGCTGCTCATCAAGGACGAGCTGTCCGCCCGCAACATGACCATCGTGGGCCTGTCGCTGGCGCTGAGCCTGGGCATCGCCCAGGTCCCGTCGGCCATCGCGCAGTTCCCGGCGATGCTGCAGAACCTGATCGGCGGCGCGCCCATCGTGGTGGCGGCGATCACCGCTTTCGTGCTCAACCTGGTGCTGCCCCGCACCTCCCTGGCCGACGAGGCCCGCGAGCGAGAGGCGATCGCCAGGGCGGATGCCGGGCAGGGCGTCGCCGACGCCCTGCCTTCGGAGCGGTGAGGGCCCATGACGCGAAAGAGGCGCTGCCGGGTAACCCCGGCAGCGCCTCGGCGTTGTCCGACGCGTCGCGCGGTCAGGCGGCGCGGTCTTCCAGGCGGAAGGCGGCGATGCGGTTGATCTGCTCGATGGCGGTGCGGCGCTCATCGGTCGGGTCGTTGGGCAGGCGTTCCTCGAAGGCGGCCAGGATGGCGTGGCGGTCGCTGCCCCTGACCGCCATCACGAAGGGGAAGCCGAACTTCGCCTTGTAGGCGTCGTTGAGGCGCTCGAAGCGGGCCATCTCCTCGGCTGTGCACTGGTCCAGCCCGGCGCCGGCCTGCTCCCAGGTGGAGTCGTCGGTGAGCTCGCCGGCGATGGCCGCCTTGCCGGCGAGGTCCGGGTGGGCGCGAATCACCTCGAGCTGGCGTTCCGGGCTGGCCTCGCGCAGCACCGCCCCCATGGCCGCAGCCAGGCCTCGGGGCGTGTCCTGGTCGGCGGACAGGCCGCGCTGCCAGGCCAGCTCGGCCACCCAGGGGGAGTGCTCGTAGATGTCGCCGAAGCGCTCGACGAAGGCGGCCTGGTCCAGCTGGCTGGGACGCGGGGTGAGGATCGTGTCGGTCATCCTGGGGCTCCTCTGCTTGGTGTGACGGCCTGGTGGCGCACGCAGCGGCGGGCAGGCCGTGGCGGAGAGATCGAGGGTATCGATGTCCTTTTGAAAGTGTATACAAAAAAACTTTGAAATGTACCCTTATAATGTATAAAACTGTCTTCAGGATAAGCCTCATGAGGCCTGGCCGATAAGGGTATCGCCAGGCTCGCCCCGACACACCCCGCCCCGCCATTCATAGGAGAACCCCATGGGATACCTGACCACTCATGTGCTCGACACCGCCCAGGGCCGCCCCGGCCAGGGCATCCGCATCGAGGTCTTCCGCCTCGCGGGCGAGACCCGCACCCGGCTCAAGGAGGTCGTCACCAACGCCGATGGACGTTGCGATGCCCCGCTCCTTGAGGGCGACGACTTCGCCACCGGCGAGTACGAGCTGCTCTTCCACGCCGGCGACTACCTGCGCGCCCGGGGCATCGAGGCCGAGGAGCCGCGCTTCCTCGACATGATCCCGCTGCGCTTCGGCGTGGCCGATGCCGGGCAGCACTACCACGTGCCGCTGCTCCTCTCGCCCTATGGCTATTCCACCTACCGCGGCAGCTAGCCCGGGACCGACGACCGGCGGCGCCCGCCGACGTGTCGGACCAGGCCGCGTCGGCCACCCACCACGTCGGTCACCAACAACAATGCAACGAGTCGAGGTAGCCCCCCATGCACGCCTACCTGCTGGATTTCACCAACTTCATGCTGCGCTGGCTGCACGTCATCGCCGCCGTCGCCTGGATCGGCGAGTCGATCTACTTCGTGATGCTGGACAACAGCCTGCGCACCCCCAAGGCCGTCGAGGACCGGGAGAAGGGCGTCTTCGGCGAGATGTGGGCGGTGCACGGCGGCGGCTTCTACCACAACCAGAAGTACGCCAGCGCCCCCGACAAGCTGCCCGAGGACCTGCACTGGTCGTTCTGGAAAGCCTATACCACCTGGCTCACCGGCTTCGGCCTGTTCGTCATCCTCTACATGGTCAAGCCGAGCTTCTACCTGGTGAATCCGGACAGCGACTGGGCCTGGGCCGCGGGCATGAGCGGCTGGCAGGCCAATGTCGTGGCGCTGGCCTTCCTGCTGGCCGGCTGGGTGGTCTACAACGAGCTCTGCAAGCGCCTCAGCCCCGACATGGAACGCGACGGCCTGCTGAGCATCGCCGTGGCGGTGATGATGGTGGTGGTCGCCTACCTGAGCAGCCATATCTTCTCGGGGCGTGCCGCCTTCCTGCTCACCGGGGCGGTCATGGCCACCGCCATGTCGGCCAACGTCTTCTTCTGGATCATTCCCGGCCAGCGCCGCATGGTGAAGGCGATGAAGGCCGGCGAGACCCCGAATCCCCTGGACGGCAAGCGCGGCAAGCAGCGCTCGGTGCACAACACCTACTTCACCCTGCCGGTTGTGCTGCTGATGATCAGCAACCACTACTCATTCGCCTACTCCCATGAGCTGGCCTGGGTGATCATGACGCTGTTCATCTTCGCCGGCGCCCTGATTCGCCAGTACTTCGTGCTGATGCATGCCGGCCACCGGCGTCCGGCCTATCCGGCCGCCGGGGCGGTCCTGATCCTGGTGGCGTTCTGGATGGCGGCTCCCGCGAGCAGTGGCCAGGCCACGGCCTCGCTGGCCCCCGAGCTGGAGGAGGTGCAGGCGATCGTCGCGTCGCGCTGCGTGGCCTGCCATTCCCGCGAGCCGACCCAGCCGGGCTTCACCGCGCCGCCGGCCGGCATGGCCTATGACTCCGTCGAACAGCTGCGGGCCCATCAGGCGAGGATCAAGGCCGTGGTGGCGAGCGGCTACATGCCGCTGGGCAACATGACCGGCATGACCGACGAGGAGCGAGCGGTCATCGCCGCCTGGGAGGAGTGAACTGAGCGGTCGCCGGGAGGCCGCCGATGTGTATACAATGATGGCGCAGTCCGGTGACGATCACGGCAGGAGGGACGCGATGAACCAGCGCCAGACGGTCGCCGAACGTGGCGGCGCGAGCCGACCCGGCAAGAACGGGGACGGCGCCGAGCGTCACGAGGCGATCTACCATTCCATCAGCGATGCCATCATCGAGCATCGCCTGAAGCCCGGTGCCCGGCTGCGCGAGGACGCCCTGGCCGAGGTGTTCGGCATCAGCCGCACCGGGATCCGCAAGATCCTGCAGCGCCTGGCCCTGGAGCAGCTGGTGACCCTGACGCCCCGCCGCGGCGCCAGCGTGACGCGACCCACCGCCGACGAGGCCAAGGACGTCTTCGACGCCCGCCAGATGATCGAGTGCGGCCTGATGCCCGAGGTGGCCCGGCGCATCACGGCCGAGGAGGCGGAGGCACTGCGCGACATGGCCCGGCGCGAGCGCCAGGCCCTGAAGGCCGGGGAGCAGAGCACGGCGATCAAGCTCTCCGCCGCCTTTCACGGGCGGCTGGCGCAGATCTCCGGCAACGCCACCCTGGCCGAGTTCGTCGAGCGGCTCTGCTCGCGCTCCTCGCTGATCCTCGCCGTCTACGGCAACGCCGGCCACCTGGGCTGCGAATCCCACGATCACGACGACCTGGTGGGCTTTCTCGAGGCCGGCAATGGCGAGCGAGCCCAGGCCTTCATGAGCCGCCACCTCAAGGCCATCGAGGCCTCGCTTTCGATCCATGAGGAAGAGGACGAGGCCCCGAACCTGTTCGAGATCTTCTCCGGCTAGCACTGATCCACCCCCCTTGCCCCAACTAGACGCGCCCCGTGCCATCGGCACGGGGCGCGTCTTTTCAGGGGCTGCCGAAGGCGCCTCAGTGGCAGAAGCGCTGGCAGGGCGCCCAGGTCTTCATCAGCAGGTAGTAGGTGAGGCCGGCCGGGATGAGGCTGGCGTACCAGGAGACGGAGGAGAAGGTCAGGGCGGAGGCGATGCCCACCGCGGTGGCGACCAGGGCGGCCGGGTTGACGCCGCGGTAGGGGCCCTGGGCGTCATACAGCTGGCCGAGGTCCAGGGTGCGACGACGGATCAGGTAGTAGTCGACCACCAGGATGGCGAAGATCGGGCCGAGGAAGGCGGAGTAGGTCTGCACGAACAGTTGCAAGCCGTCGGCGGAACCCGGCTGCACCAGCTTCCAGGGGAAGGTCGCGAAGGCGAGCAGGCCGACCAGCACCGTGGCGGTGCGGAACTTCATCTTGAAGACGTCCATCAGCACGTAGGTCGGCGGCACCACGTTGTTGAGCACGTTGGTGGTGACCTGGGCGAAGGCGATGAACAGCAGGGTGGTCATCAGCAGCGGGGTGTTGTCGACGGCGTTGGCGAAGACCTGGATCGGGTCGGCGACGCCGGTGGCCTCGGAGACCATGAAGCCGATCAGGCCCATGAACAGGGTGCAGGGCAGGATCGACATGGCATAGATGGTGGTCAGCAGGCTCGTCGGCGTGCCCTGCTTGTGCTCGCGGGCGTAGTCGCCGACGTTGAGCATCATGGTGCTGTAGATGCCGAGGAACAGCATGGTGGCGCCCCAGAAGGGCATGCCCCAGGAGCCTTCCATGGTCAGCAGGTTGGCCGACAGCACGTCGCCGTAGCGCACCACGGTGCTGTAGAACATGTAGACCAGCGAGGCGAGGATGAAGGCGCTGCCGATGTTCTCCAGCCACTTGATGCCCTGGAAGCCCATCACCGACAGGCCGATCTGCAGGAACTGGAAGGCGATGAAGAAGAAGACCAGGTTGTCGAACCCGAACAGCGTGGCCGAGACCATGTTCAGGGCGCCGGCGCCGATCCAGCTCTGGAAGCCGTACCACACCACCGCCGGCACGGCGCGCACCAGCCCCGGCAGCCGGGTGCCGGTGAAGCCGAAGGCGCTGCGGGCCTGGACCATGAAGGGAATGCCGTACTTGTAGCCGGCGGCGCCGTTGAGGGCCAGGGCGATGCCGATGATGAAGCAGCCGATGGCGATGGCCAGGGTGGCCTGGACCAGGTTCAGCGTGCCGACGACGCTCGAGCCCATGGTGAAGGTGCCGATGGAGACACAGCCGCCGAACCAGGCCAGGAAGTAGGAGCCGCGCCCCATGATCCGGGTTCGCTGCGGGGCCAGCGACTCCTCGCCGGGGGCCTTGGTGCCGTGGTCGGCGACGGGTGAGGGGGAGGCGGCGATCCCCGCGGTCGTGCTGTCGGGAGTGGGATGACTCATGGTGATGTCCTCGCAAGTCGTTTCTGTGCTTGTGGTTGTCTTCCGGCAGGACGCTGCCGTGGAAGGCTTGCGGCGTGGCGTGCGCCTGTGGCGCGATGCGTTGTGGTTGTTCGTTACGGTTATCGATGCACGAAGCGTGCCGGTCAGCGCTCCGGCGTCAGCTGGGAGAAGCCTTCGAAGCGCCCCGTGAAGGGTTTGGGCCGGGGGAAGGCCAGGTCGCCATGCTTGCTGGTGCAAAGCCCCAGGCCGACCAGGGCCTCGGCCAGCTTGACGGCGGCGGTCACCCCCTCGACCACCGGCAGGCCTACCTCGCGGCTGATGGTGTCGGTGAGGTCGGCCATGCCGCCGCAGCCCAGCACGATGGCGCCGATGCTGTCCTCGTCGCGGGCCCGCCGGCACTCGTCGATGATCCTCACCAGGGCGGCATCGCCGTTCTCCTCCAGGTCGAGCACCGGGATCTCCGCGGCGCGCACCCGCCGGCAGTGGTGGGTGAAGCCGTACTGGTCGAGCAGGTGCTCGGCGATGATGCCGGTTCGGCCCAGGGTGGTGACCACCGAGAAGCGGGTACTGATCAGGGTCGCCATGTGGAAGGCAGCCTCGGCGATACCGATCACCGGCGCCCGGGTCAGCTCGCGGGCCGCCAGCAGGCCGGGGTCGCCGAAGCAGGCGATCACGTAGGCATCGGCGCCCTCGCGCTCCCCGGCCAGCACTTCCTCGAGCACGCCGACCGCACTCACGGCCTCGTCGAAGTGGCTCTCGATGGAGACCGGGCCATGGTCGGGCTGGCGCGCCGTGATGCGGGTGCCGGGGGCCGCGATGCGGCTGGCGGCCTCGCCGATCGTCGCCGTCATGCCGGCGGTCGTGTTGGGGTTGATGACGCGGATGTGCATGTCGTGGGCCCTCCCGGTTGATTTCGTGAACAAAGATAAATAACTTTGTACACAAAATAGCGCTCGATTTCTCAGGCCGCAAGTCTCGATGCACGAGACAGTCGATGCGGCGAGATCGGCGAGTCGCGCGTCAGGACCTTGACCCTTGATTCCTCGGGGCGCCGCGAGGGGTTGCGGATGTGCTGAGTACACTCTATCTTTATATTGTATACACGAAAGCCAGCTGGCGGCGCCTTCTCGCCGCAGGCGGCACCAGAACAACCAGGACGCTCCGCCATGACGCACCTCGCCTCATCCGACTATCCCCGTGACCTGATCGGCTACGGCCGCACCCCGCCCCACGCCCACTGGCCGGGCGGGGCGAGAATCGCCGTGCAGTTCGTGCTCAACTACGAGGAAGGCGGCGAGAACTGCGTGCTGCACGGCGACGCCGGCTCCGAACAGTTCCTCTCCGAGATCATCGGGGCCCCCGCCTTTCCCGATCGCCACCTGAGCATGGAGTCGATCTACGAGTACGGCTCCCGGGCCGGGGTGTGGCGCATCCTGCGCGAGTTCGAGCGCCGCGGCCTGCCGCTCACGGTGTTCGGCGTGGCCATGGCCCTGGAGCGCCATCCCGAGGTGGCCCACGCCTTCAAGGAACTGGGCCACGAGGTCGCCTGCCATGGCTACCGCTGGATCCACTACCAGGAGGTGCCGGAAGACGTCGAGCGTGAGCACCTGAAGAAGGCGATGGCGATCTTCCAGCGCCTCTATGGCGAGAAGCCGCTGGGCTGGTATACCGGTCGCGACAGCCCCAACACCCGCCGGCTGGTGCTCGACGAGGGCGGCTTCCTCTACGACAGCGACTACTACGGCGACGACCTGCCGTTCTGGACCCGCGAGGCGGACAGCCAGGGCGTGGAGCACGACCACCTGATCGTCCCCTATACCCTGGACAGCAACGACATGCGCTTCGCCGCCCCACAGGGGTTCAACACCGCCGAGCACTTCTTCACCTACCTGCGTGACGCCTTCGACGTGCTCTATGCGGAGGGGGAGGAGTCGCCGAAGATGCTCTCGGTGGGCATGCACTGCCGCCTGCTGGGCCGCCCCGGGCGTTTCCGCGCCCTGCAGCGCTTCCTCGACCACATCGAGGCCCACGACCGGGTCTGGGTGGCGCGCCGCGTGGATATCGCCCGCCACTGGGCGGAGCACCATCCGGCGCCTGGCCGCTGAAACCGTGGGCACTCGAACGGGCTCGATACCCGGCCGACCGAGGGGCGCCGCGGCGCAAAACCTTTGGATCTGACGCTTCAGGACACACCATGAACCGACGCACCTACTATGCCCCCACGGGGGGGCATCCCCCCCAGACCCAGTTGCTCTCCGACCGGGCGGTATTCACCGAGGCCTATGCCGTCATTCCCAAGGGCGTGTTCGGCGACATCGTGACCAGCAATCTGCCGTTCTGGGAGAAGACCCGGCTATGGGTGCTGGCGCGGCCGCTGTCCGGCTTCGCCGAGACCTTCTCCCAGTACATCATGGAGGTCTCGCCCGGCGGCGGCAGCGACCGGCCCGAGCTCGACCCCGAGGCCGAGGGGGTGCTCTTCGTGGTGGAGGGCGAGATGACCCTGACCCTGGCCGGCGAGCGTCACCGCATGGTGCCCGGGGGTTACGCCTTCCTCCCGCCGGGCTGCGACTGGCAGGTGCACAACGACGCCGACGCCCCGGTGCGCTTCCACTGGGTGCGCAAGGCCTACGAGCGGGTCGCGGGCCTCGAGGTGCCGGAGGCCTTCGTCACTAACGAGAACGACATCGCGCCCAGCGAGATGCCGGACACCGAGGGGCGCTGGGCCACCACGCGTTTCGTCGACCCGGCCGACGTGCGCCACGACATGCACGTCAACATCGTCACCTTCCAGCCCGGCGCGGTGATCCCCTTCGACGAGACCCACGTCATGGAACACGGCCTCTATGTGCTCGAGGGAAAGGCGGTCTACCACCTCAACCAGAACTGGGTGGAGGTCGAGGCCGGCGACTTCATGTGGCTGCGCGCCTTCTGCCCCCAGGCCTGCTATGCCGGCGGCCCGGGGCCGTTTCGCTACCTGCTCTACAAGGACGTGAATCGCCACGCGGCACTGCGTCCGGGGGCGCGCTGAGGAGGTCGACATGCTGGAACTGAAAGCCGAACCGCTGACGTCCGAGGCCTTCGCCCCCTTCGGCGAGGTCATCGATACGCGCACGGCCGACGGGTTTCCCATCAACGCCGGTCGTACCCGGCGCTATCACGACCTGGCGAGGGTCGAGACGCTGGGAGAGGGGGCGAGGGCGCTGATCAGCATCTTCGTCAGCCAGCCGGTGGAGATCCCGCTGGCTCTCGATTTCCTGGAGCGCCACCCGCTGGGCAGCCAGGCCTTCATGCCACTGCACGAGGAGCGCTTCGTGATCGTGGTGGCGCCGCCGGGGGAGCGGATCGACCCCGACGAGGTGCGCGCCTTCGTCACCGACGGTCGCCAGGGGGTCAACTACCGTGCCGGCACCTGGCACGCCATCCAGTCGGTGCTCGAGCGGGAAGGGGAGTTCCTGGTGGTCGACCGCGGGGGAGAAGGGGAGAACTGCGACGAGCATCCGCTGGCAGTTCGCGTGACCCTCTGAGCCATCCCCTCGGCGGAGATGGTCTTCCTCTTTTAATGATACCCAAGCCCTTGAATAGGCTTGGGTATTCTTATTTGTAAATTATTTGAAAATATTTTCCATAAAATATTGACGGCCCGCGGCGGGGTGCCTAATCTCTGTATACAGAAATGTTTTCCAAAAACAACAAGACCTCACAGGAGTAAGTGCCATGTCCCGCATGACTGCCGCTGAAGCCGCCGTTCACGTGCTCCGCAAGGAGGGCATCGAGGTCGCCTTCGGGGTGCCCGGTGCCGCCATCAACCCCTTCTATGCCGCGATGCGCCAGCTCGGCGGCATCGACCATGTCCTGGCCCGTCACGTCGAGGGGGCCTCGCACATGGCCGAGGGCTACACCCGCACGCGGGCCGGCAACATCGGGGTGTGCATCGGCACCTCGGGCCCCGCCGGCACCGACATGATCACCGGGCTCTATTCCGCCTCCGGCGATTCCGTCCCGATCCTCTGCATCACCGGCCAGGCGCCCCGCGCCCGGCTGCACAAGGAGGACTTCCAGGCGGTGGACATCCAGGCGATCGCCGGTCCGGTCACCAAGTGGGCGGTCACGGTGCTCGAGCCGGCCCAGGTGCCCCGCGCCTTCCAGCACGCCTTCCAGCTGATGCGCAGCGGACGGCCCGGACCGGTGCTGATCGACCTGCCCATCGACGTGCAGATGAGCGAGATCGAGTTCGACCCGGACACCTATGAGCCGCTGCCGGCCTACAAGCCCGCCGCCACCCGGGCCCAGGCCGAGAAGGCCATCACCATGCTCCAGGCGGCCGAGCGGCCGCTGATCGTGGCCGGCGGCGGCATCATCAACGCCGATGCCTCGGACCGGCTGGTCGAGTTCGCCGAGCTCACCGGGGTGCCGGTGATCCCGACCCTGATGGGCTGGGGCACCATTCCCGACGACCACCCCCTGATGGCCGGCATGGTCGGCCTGCAGACCTCCCACCGCTACGGCAACGCGACCCTGCTCGCCGCGGACTTCGTGATGGGCATCGGCAACCGCTGGGCCAACCGGCATACCGGCTCGGTGGAGACCTATACCCGCGGGCGCACCTTCGTCCACGTCGACATCGAGCCGACCCAGATCGGCCGGGTGTTCGGGCCCGACTACGGCATCGTCTCCGACGCCGGGGCGGCGCTCGACCTCTTCCTCGAGGTGGCCCGGGAGATGCAGGCCGACGGCCGCCTGAGGGAACGCACGGCCTGGGCGGAAGCGTGCCGCGAGCGCAAGCGGACCCTGCTGCGCAAGACCCACTTCGACGACGTGCCGGTGAAGCCGCAGCGCGTGTACGAGGAGATGAACAAGGCCTTCGGCCCGAACACGCGCTACGTCAGCACCATCGGCCTGTCGCAGATCGCCGGCGCCCAGTTCCTGCACGTCCACAAGCCGCGCCACTGGATCAACTGCGGCCAGGCCGGCCCCCTGGGCTGGACCATTCCGGCGGCGCTGGGCGTGCGGCGGGCCGACCCGGAGGCCGAGATCGTGGCGCTGTCCGGCGACTATGACTTCCAGTTCATGGTCGAGGAGCTGGCCGTCGGCGCCCAGTTCAAGCTGCCCTTCATCCACGTCCTGGTGAACAATGCCTACCTGGGGCTGATCCGCCAGGCCCAGCGCGGCTTCGACATGGACTACTGCGTGCAGCTCTCCTTCGAGAACGTCAACGCCGCCGAGCTGGGCGAGTACGGCGTCGACCACCTCGCCGTGGCCGAGGGGCTGGGCTGCAAGGCGCTGCGCGTGACGCGGCCCGAGCAGATCGGCCCGGCCCTGGCCCAGGCCCGCGAGCTGATGGCCGAGCACCGGGTGCCGGTGGTGGTCGAGGTGATCCTCGAGCGGGTGACCAACATCGCCATGGGTACCGAGATCGACGCCATCAACGAGTTCGAGGAACTGGCCGGCAGCGTCGCCGATGCCCCCAGTGCGATCGCCACCGCCGTCTGACGGCCGCCCCTCGAGTCACTATCCAGACGACAAGACGCAAGGAGTTCGAGATGCCCAGGTTTGCCGCCAACCTCAGCATGCTGTTCACCGAGGAGGACTTCCTCGACCGCTTCCAGGCTGCCGCCGAGGCGGGCTTCACGGGGGTGGAATACCTCTTCCCCTACGAGGTCGAGGCCACCGAGATCAAGCGGCGTCTCGACGCCTTTGGGCTGACCCAGGTGCTGTTCAACCTGCCGGCGGGCGACTGGGGCGCGGGCGAGCGGGGCATCGCCTGCCACCCGGACCGCGTCGAGGAGTTCCGTGCCGGGGTCGACACGGCGATCGCCTACGCCAGGGTGCTGGGCAATACTCAGGTGAACTGCCTGGCCGGCATCCAGCCCCAGGGCGTCAGCGACGACGAGGCGCGCCTGACCCTGGTCGAGAACCTGCGCTTCGCCGCCGAGAGGCTCGAGGCCGAGGGCATCCTGCTGGTCGCCGAGCCGATCAACACCCGCGACATCCCGGGCTTCTTCCTCAACCGCACCGAGCAGGCGCTGGCGATCTTCGACGAGGTGGGAAGCGACAACCTGAAGCTGCAGTACGACATCTACCACATGCAGATCATGGAAGGGGACCTGGCGCCGACCATCGAGAGGCACCTCGATCGCATCGCCCACGTCCAGATCGCCGACACCCCGGGGCGTCACGAGCCGGGCACCGGCGAGATCCACTACCCCTTCCTGTTCGCCCACCTGGACCGCCTGGGCTACGCGGGCTGGGTCGGCTGCGAGTACAAGCCCCTGGCGGGCACCCGGGAAGGCTTGGGCTGGCTGGACGCGGCCCGGCGCTGACCGCGCCCACCCCATTCACAAGGAGAGAGATCATGAGCAAGATCGGATTCATCGGCCTCGGCATCATGGGTCGCCCCATGGCCGGCCACCTGCTGGACGCCGGCCATGACCTGGTGACGGTCAGGCGCGGCACCCTCGATGCCACCCTCGCCGACAAGGGCATGCGCGAGCTGGAGACCCCCGCCGCCGTGGCCGCCGAGGCCGAGGTGATCATCACCATGGTTCCGGACACCCCCGACGTCGAGGAGGTGCTGTTCGCCGAGGGCGGCGTCGCCGAGGGCTTGAGGCCCGGCACCCTGGTGATCGACATGAGTTCCATCGCCCCCCTGGCCACCCAGAACTTCGCGCGCTGCATCCACGAGGCCGGCGGCGAGTACGTCGATGCCCCGGTCTCCGGCGGCGAGGGGGGCGCCATCAACGCGGCGCTGACGATCATGGTGGGCGCCACCCCGGATGGCTTCACGCGTGCCCGACCGATCCTCGAGGTGATGGGCAAGACCATCACCCACATCGGTGGCCATGGCGCGGGCCAGACCTGCAAGGTGGCCAACCAGATCGTGGTGGCGCTGACCATCGAGGCGGTGGCCGAGGGCCTGCTGTTCGCCTCCAAGGCCGGCGCCGACGTGGCCAAGGTGCGTGAGTCGCTGCTCGGGGGCCTCGCCCAGTCGAAGATCCTCGACGTCCACGGCGAGCGGATGATCAGCCGTTCCTTCGACCCGGGCTTCAAGGTCCGCCTGCACCAGAAGGACCTCAACCTGGCCCTGGACGGGGCACGCAGCCTCAACCTGGCGCTGCCCGGTACCGCCAACGCCCAGCAGCTGTTCCAGGCCTGTGCCGCCCACGGCGGTGCCGACTGGGATCACGCCGGCATGGTCCGGGCCCTGGAGGCCCTGGCCGACCACGAGGTCGGCCAGGACTGAGCGACGATCCTCTCGACGGGTCGTGAGTTCTGCTCGCCGGCCGCTCTCCCGAGCCGGCGGGCGACGGGGAGATGACTGCTCCCTGACGGCAGGCGTCGGGTCGTCGCCTGCCAGGTCGCCCCTGGCGATCGTTGCCCGGTGGCGGGCTTCCCCCTGAAGCACCCCGCGCGCCACCGGGCCTTTTTCGTGAAGGAGATCCCCATGAACACCCTGACGCCTCGGGTCGCCTGCGACCCGGTCGAGACGCCGCGCTCCTGGCTTCGGCACCTGGCGGAGATCGCGATCGCGGCCGTGCATCCCGATACCCTGCTGCCCGACCGGCTCCCCGAGCCGCCGCGAGTGCGCACCGTGGTGGTCGGCGCGGGCAAGGCCGCCGCCGCCATGGCCGCGGCGCTGGAGCGCGCCTGGCAGGCCCGCCAGCCCGAGGCGCCCCTCGAGGGCCTGGTGGTGACCCGTCATGGCCATGGTTTACAAGGCCAAGGCCCGCAAGGGCAGGGAGGCGACTGTCGCCACATCGAGGTCCTCGAGGCCTCCCATCCCATGCCCGATGACCTGAGCGAGCGGGCGGCTCGTCGCATGCTCGAGGCGGTGGCCGACCTGGGCGAGGACGACCTGGTCATCGCGCTGATCTCCGGCGGCGGCTCGGCGCTGATGAGCCTGCCGGCGCCGGGGATCACTCCGGCCGAGAAGCAGGCGATCAATCAGGCCCTGCTGCGCTGCGGTGCGCCGATCCGCGAGATCAATGCCGTGCGCCGCCACCTCTCCGCCATCAAGGGCGGCCGCCTGGCCGCGGTGGCCCACCCGGCCCGGGTGCTGACCTGGCTGATCTCCGACGTGCCCGGCGACGAGGCCTCGCTGGTGGCCTCGGGGCCGACCCTGCCGGACGCCACGACGCCGGCCGAGGCCCTGGCGATCCTCGAGTGCCACGACATCGCGGTGCCCTCGGGGGTGCGCCGTCACCTGGCGGCCGATGCCCCGGCCCCGTATCCCGGGGAGCCGGCCTTCGCCGGCGACCGGAGCGAGATCCTCGCCCGGGCCCGGGATGCCCTCGAGGCGGCCCGTATCGCCGCCGAGGCCGCGGGTATCGAGGTTCGCCTGCTCGGCGACGACCTGGAAGGCGAGGCGCGGGAACTGGGACGCGCCCAGGGACGCCTGGCGCTGGCCGCCCGCGACGGACGCCGTGCCCCCCTGCTGCTGCTCTCGGGGGGCGAGACCAGCGTCACCGTGCGGGGCGACGGCCGGGGCGGGCGCAATGTCGAGTACCTGCTGGGGCTGTTCGAGACCCTGCGCGGTGCCGAGGGCATCCATGCCCTGGCCATCGATACCGACGGCATCGATGGGTTCGAGGACAATGCCGGGGCACTGTTCTCGCCCGAGGACTGGGCGCGTGCCCGTGCCGCGGGCCTCGATGTCCTCGACCATCTGTCACGCAATGACGCGTATACTTTCTTCGCGGCCCTGGACGACCTGATCGTCACCGGACCGACGCGCACCAACGTCAACGATTTCCGTGCCATCCTGGTACTGCCGAGGACCCCATGACGCAGCCACAAACCGCTCCTCCCCGCATCCCCATCCGCCGCACCAAGATCGTTGCCACCCTGGGCCCGGCCAGCGACCGGGAGGGCGTGCTGGAGGCGATGCTCAAAGCCGGCGTCGACGTGGTGCGCCTCAACTTCTCCCACGGCAGCCCCGACGACCACCGCCAGCGCCTGACCCGGGTGCGCGAGATCGCCGAGCGCCTGGGGCGCAGTGTCGCCGTCCTCGGCGACCTCCAGGGCCCCAAGATCCGCATCGCCCGCTTCAGGGAGGGCGCCGTGACCCTCGAGGAGGGCCAGTCCTTCATCCTCGACATGGGCCTGGGCAGCGACCAGGGCGACGAGACCCGCGTCGGCTGCGACTACAAGACCCTGGCCGACGACGTCGGCCCCGGCGACCGCCTGCTGCTCGACGACGGCCGGCTGGTGCTCGACGTCAACCGGGTCGCCGACCACCTGATCCACACCAGCGTGGTGGTGGGCGGCCGGCTCTCCAACAACAAGGGCATCAACAAGCAGGGCGGCGGCCTCTCCGCCCCGGCGCTGACCGCCAAGGACAAGGCCGACCTCGCCACCGCCGTGGCGATCGGCGTCGACTACCTGGCGATCTCCTTCCCGCGCAGCGCCGCCGACATGGTCGAGGCCCGCGAGCTGCTCGGCGAGGCAGGCGCCGAGATCGGCCTGGTGGCCAAGCTCGAGCGCGCCGAGGCCGTGGCCGACGACGCCACCCTGGACGGCATCATCCGCGCCAGCGAGGCGGTGATGGTGGCCCGCGGCGACCTGGGCGTGGAGATCGGCGACGCCAAGCTGATCGGCACCCAGAAGCGCATCATCAAGCACGCCCGCACGCTGAACCGCGCGGTGATCACCGCCACCCAGATGATGGAGTCGATGATCGACTCGCCGCTGCCCACCCGGGCCGAGGTCTTCGACGTGGCCAACGCCGTGCTCGACGGCACCGATGCGGTGATGCTCTCCGCCGAGACCGCCGCCGGCGACTTCCCGGTGGAGACCGTCGAGGCGATGGACCGGGTCTGCCTGGGCGCCGAGCGCGAACGGCGCATCCAGGAGTCCGGCCACCGCATCCACGAGGGCTTCAGCCGGATCGACGAGACCATCGCGCTGTCCGCCATGTACGCCGCCAACCACCTCGCCGGGGTGGCCGCCATCGCCTGCATGACCGCCTCCGGCTACACGCCGCTGATCGCCTCGCGGATCAGCTCGGGGCTGCCCATCGTCGGGCTGGCCCACAACCCGATCGCCCAGCGGCGCATGGCGCTCTACCGCGGGGTGGTCTCGCTGCCCTTCGACACCAGCGAGATGGGCGCCACCGAGCTCAACGACCAGGCCCTGGCGCTGCTGGTCCGCCAGGGCATCGCCGCGCCCGGCGACCACGTGATCCTCACCCGGGGCGACCACATGAATGCCCACGGCGGCACCAATACCCTGAAGGTCCTGGACGTGGGGAGGGAGCACCAGGCCGATGCGTGATCCTTGTATACGATAGGTCCGTCTGCTGTGGCCATTCCGGTGGCGGGATGAGAAGCTGTCGGCAAACCCCTTGAGGAATGATCATGCACGAGTGGCAGGAGGAGGTGCTGGCCGAGGTCGGCGCCGGGCGGCGCATCAGCGACCGGGACATCGTCGACAAGGTACGCCGGGCGGTGCTGATGCAGCGCCTGCCACCCGGCACCCGGCTGCCGGAGGTGACGCTGGGAGAAGTCTTCGGGGTGAGTCGCTCGGTGGTGCGCAAGGCCCTCACCCGGCTGGCCTCCGAGCAGGTGGTGGACCAGCGTCCCAACCAGGTGGCGCGGGTCCGCGCGCCGAGCATCGAGGAGACCCGCGAGACCTTCGCGGCCCGCCGCCTGGTGGAGGGAGAGGTCGCCGCGCTGCTGGCCGGTCGCCTCGACGCCGCCGCGCGGGCCCGGCTCGCGGCAGAGGCCCGAGCCGAGATCGAGGCCCACGGGCGGGGCGACGAGCCGGCCCGCATCGAGCACTCCCTGGCCATCCACCACCTGCTGGCCGAGCTCTCGCCCAACCGCGTGCTGGGGACCCTGCTCACCGACCTGATCCTGCGGACCTCCATCGTCATCGCCCTCTACAAGCGGCCGAACCTGGCCTCCTGCTTCCTGGAGGGCGATCACACGGCGCTGCTGGCGGCCCTGGAGGCGGGCGAGGCGGAGGCGGCACGACGGGCCATCCTGCGCCACCTGGAGAGCCTCGAGGGGCTGCTGGACCTGAGTCCCCGGGAGAGCCGCATCGACCTGATGGCGATCCTGGGGCAGGCCGGCGAGCCGGGGAGCTGAGCCGGCCTTGATGCGCATCAAGGCCGGCGGCGTCGCCGTGGCGCATGCCTTGTCCCGCCGGGGGACCTGGCCGACAATGCCCGCACGTCGAACCGGGTTCGGGACCTCCTCATGAACGCTTTGCTCCGCCTTGCCCTGGCCTGCTGGCTGCTGGCGATCGCCCCGCTGGCGACGGCCGGGCAGGCCACCGTGGCCGTGGCCTCGTCCCTGCAGTTCGCCTTTCCCGAACTGCTGGAGCGCTTCCGAGCCCAGGGCGGGGCGCCGGTGCGGGTCAACTACGGCGCGTCCGGCAACTTCCGTCGACAGATCGCCCAGGGCGCGCCCTTCGACCTCTTCCTCTCGGCGGACGAAGAGAGCGTGCTGGCGCTGCATGACGAGGGGTTCGCTCGGGATGCGGGGGTGATCTATGCCGTCGGGCGGCTGGCCTGGATCCAGCCCCCCGGACGCGGCGCGCTGCCAAGCGACGAGGCCCCGCTCTCCGCCGTGGAGGCGGCCATCGCGACCTACCTGGAAGGCGAGGGGCGCCCGCGGGTGGCCCTGGCCAACCCGGAGCACGCCCCCTACGGCATCGCCGCGCGGCAGGCGCTCCGGCGAGCCGACCTGTGGGAGGCCTCGGCGCCGCTGCGCGTGATGGGAGAGAACGTCTCCCAGGCCGCCCGCTTCGCCCTGGCGGACGAGGCCCGCGGCGGCCTGGTGGCCTACTCCCTGGCCCTGGCGCCGGCCCTGGCCGACCAGTCCGAGCACGTGCTTGTCCCTGCCGACTGGCATGCCCCCCTGCGCCAGCGCATGGTGCTGATGCCCGATGCCGGCGACGCGGCCCGCGCGCTCTTCGCGTGGCTGCAGAGCGAGGAGGCCCGGGCGGTCCTCGCGCGCTTCGGCTTCCAGTCGCCGGACCCGGCGGACGCGCACTGATGGACTGGACGGCGCTGTCGGTCTCGCTGCGCCTGTCGGCCCTGACCTGCCTGCTGCTGCTGCCGGTGGGGCTCTGGCTGGGGCGCGCCCTGGCGCTGTCGCGCTTTCGCGGCAGGGCGCTCGCCGAGGCGCTGGTGGCGCTGCCGCTGGTGATGCCGCCCACGGTGCTGGGCTTCTACCTGATGCAGTCCTTCGGCGTCCAGGCGCCCTTCGGTGCCTTCTGGCAATCGCTGACCGGGGGCGGGCTCAACTTCACCTTCACCGGCATCCTGCTCGCCTCACTGGTGGCCAACCTGCCCTTCGCCGTCCAGCCGATCCAGCGGGCCTTCGAGACGATCCCTCCCAACCTGCGCGAGGCGGCCTGGTGCAGCGGCCTCTCGCCGGCCCAGACGCTCTGGCGCATCGAGCTGCCGCTGGTGTGGCCGGGGATGGTCTCGGCCCTGGCGCTGACCTTTGCCCATACCCTCGGCGAGTTCGGGGTGATCCTGATGGTCGGCGGCGCCATCGATGGCGAGACCCGCACCCTGGCCATCGCCATCTACGACCGGGTGCAGGCCTTCGACGAGTCCGGGGCGGCCGTCATGTCGGCCATGCTGCTGCTGGTCTCCTTCCTGACCATCGGCGTGGTCTACGGGCTGGCCGGGCGTCGCAGGTGGCGTCGTGGCTGAGGGGAGAGCGACCGTGCCGGAGGCGAGCCGTCAGCGGCTGTCGGTCAGCCTTCACCAGCCGGGGCCGATCCCGCTGGCGGCGGAGTTCCACTGCGAGGCGGGGGAACTGCTGGCCCTGGTGGGCCCCTCGGGCAGCGGCAAGACCACCCTGCTGCGGGCCATCGCGGGCCTCTATCGGCCGGCCGGGGGCGTCATCCGCTGTGCCGGGGAGACCTGGTTCGATGCGACGGCGGGGCGCTCGCTGCGCCCCCAGCAGCGGCGCGTGGGCCTGGTGTTCCAGGACTATGCGCTCTTCCCCCACCTGACCGCGCGCGCCAACGTCATGGTCGCCCTCGACCACCTGCCCGCCCCCGAGCGTCGCCGGGCCGCCGAGCAGTGGCTCGCCCGGGTGCGGCTCGAGGGGCTCGCCGACCGGCTGCCCGCCGAGCTCTCCGGCGGGCAGCGTCAGCGTGTGGCCCTGGCCCGCGCCCTCGCCAGGAACCCCCGGGTGCTGCTGCTCGACGAGCCCTTCTCGGCGGTGGACCAGGTCACCCGCCGTCGCCTGCAGCGGGAGCTGGCCCTGCTGCGCGAGGAGATCCGCATTCCCATCCTGCTGGTCACCCACGACCTCGACGAGGCCGCCGCCCTGGCCGACCGGCTCTGCGTCCTGCACGGCGGTCGCAGCCTCCAGCAGGCCCCGGCGGAGCAGCTCTTCCGCCGTCCCGCAAGCCCCGAGGTGGCGCGGCTGCTCGACCGACAGAACATCTTCTCCGGTCGCGTGGTGGAAGACGAGGAGGGTCGATGGCTGCGCTGGGGCCCCTGGCGCCTGGAGGTGGCTCACGGCCTGGAGCGCCTGGCCTCCGGAAGGCGGGTCAGCTGGTACCTGCCGCCCTCGGACGTGGTGCTGCATCGCCGCGGCCGCCCCTCCCGGGGAGAACACGAGAACCCCGTCCAGGGACGGGTGGTGGAGATGGCGGTGATGGGGAGCATCACCTCCGTGGCGCTGGCCTTCGACCACTGCGACGACACCCTGCGCTTCGAGCTGCCCACCCATGCGGCGCGCCGCAACGCCCTGGCCCGGGACGAGCGTGTGGGCGTCTCGCTGCTGGCCGCCGGGATCCACCTGATGCCGGACGCCTCCGGCATGCCCCCCGACCCCCCCGACCGCTGAGGAGATCACCATGAACCTGCCCCGTCGCCGGCTGCTGCTGGGCCTGGCCCTGCTGCCCACCGCCGCCCTGTTGCCGACCTGCCTGGCCGCTGCCGAGCCCGAACCGACCTCCGCCTCACTCGAGATCGTCCCGCTGGTCATCCATGGCGATCGGGGGCCCCGGCGTCTTCGGGTGGAGGTGGCGGACAGCATCCGCAAGCGCAGCCGCGGCCTGATGGGCCGTGAGCGGCTGGCCGAGGATGCCGGCATGCTCTTCCTCTACGGCCAGCGTCAGCCCTCGCGCAACGGCTTCTGGATGTACCGCACCCTGATCCCGCTGGATATCGCCTTCATCGACGAGACGGGGCGCATCGCCGAGATCCACCACATGACGCCCTGCACGAGCGGGCAGCCCGGCGACTGCCCGGTCACCCGTCCCGGCGTGCCCTACCGGGCGGCCCTGGAGGTCAACGCCGGCGCCTTCGAGGCGATGGGCGTGAAGGCGGGGGACTGCGTCAGCTGGCCGGGAGGCGGCGGGCTCTGCGCGGGGCGGGAGGGCTCATGAGGCCGGTTCGGGGCGACGCGCCCCGAACCGCAGCACGATCAGGGCCAGCCCGGCGATGACCAGCCCGCCGCCGGCGAGCTTGTGCACGCCCAGGCTGTCGCCCAGCACCACCACCCCCAGCAGCACCGCCAGCACCGGCATCAGCAGGGTCAGCGGCACCACGCGATTGACAGGGTGGCGCCGCAGTAGCCCGTACCAGAGGCCGTAGGCCACGATGGAGGACATCACCGCGGTGTAGAACACCGCGCCCCATCCGGCCCACCCGGCCGTGCCGAGGGCCTGCCACTGGCCTTGCTCGAACCACCAGGAACCCAGCGCCACCTGGGGCGTGGCGAACAGCGCGATCCAGCCGGCCAGCGCCAGGGGGGGGACCGGGGGGCCGCGCTTGATCAGCAGCTGCGAGATGGCCCAGCCCAGGGCGCTGGCCAGCAGCAGGGCGGTGGGCAGGGGGGAGGGGAGCGTGGGCCCCCCGGCCAGCACCGCGACCCCGGCGAAGGAGAGCGCCAGCCCGACCAGTCGGCGCGGCCCCAGGCGTTCCTTGAGGAACACCACGGCCAGCAGGGTCGCGAAGGGCGTGCCCATCTGCACCAGCAGGGCGCCGGTGCCTGCCTCGGCCTGTCCCAGGCCGATGAACAGCAGGGCGAAGTGCAGCGAGCCGAAGGTCACCGAGAGCAGCAGCAGGAAGGGCAGCTGGTGTCGGGCCACCGGGTGGAAGGGCACCAGCAGTAAGGCCACCAGGGCGAAGCGCAGCGTGGTCAGCAGCAGCGGGGGAAGCTCGGCCACCCCCAGCTTGATGACGATGATGTTCAGCGCCCAGATGATGATGACGGCGAGGCCCAGGGCCAGGTCACGGAGCGGCACGGCGTCTCCTCGAGGGGGGAAGGGAAAGCGTCACAGCATAACAAGCTCGTTGAATCCCGGGACAGGCGTGGGCCAGCCTCGCCTTGCATGAACCGCGGATGACAGGGCATCTTGAGGCTCTGGGCGTCGATGACGCCCCGCCAACAACAACGCCGGGGAGGCCGCCGACGGGCCCCGAGCCAACACACCAAGGACACGCCATGATCTTATCTCGCCCCATTCCCCGGGTGGCCGCCGCCCTGGCCGGTGCCATCCTCGTCACCTCGCTCTCCGTCTCTTCATCAGTACAGGCCCGCGAGCTCTCCGTCTCCACCGTGCTCCCCGACGCCTTCCCCTGGGGACAGGCCGCCGAGAAGTGGGCCGAGCTGGTGGCCGAGCGCTCCGGCGGGGACCTGACCCTGCGCGTCTACCCCAACTCCCAGCTGGTCAACGGGGATCAGACCCGCGAGTTCTCGGCCATGCGCTCGGGGCTGATCGACGCGGCCGTGGGCTCGACCATCAACTGGTCGCCCCAGGTGCCGGAGCTCAACCTCTTCTCGCTGCCCTTCTTCATGCCCGACGTGGACGCGATCGACGCCGTGACCGGCGGGTCGGCCGGCGAGATGGTCTTCGAGGCCATCGAGTCGCGTGGCGTGGTGCCGCTGGCCTGGGGCGAGAACGGCTTCCGCCAGCTCTCCAACTCCCAGGGTCCCATCGATGAGCCGGCCGACCTCGACGGCCTGAAGATCCGCGTGGTGGGCTCGCCGCTGTTCCAGGACACCTTTACGGCGCTGGGCGCCAACCCTACCCAGATGAGCTGGGCCGATGCCAAGCCGGCGCTGACCACCGGGGCGGTGGACGGCCAGGAGAACCCGCTGTCGGTGTTCGACGTGGCCCGGATCGACCAGGTGGGACAGGAGCACCTGACCCTCTGGAACTACATGAACGACCCCCTGGTCTTCGCGGTGAACCGGCAGGTCTGGGATTCCCTCTCCGAAGAGGAGCGCACCCTCCTGCGCGAAGCCGCCGAGGAGGCCGGTGCCTGGGAGATCGCCATGACCCGCGAGGAGGAGCCCGCGCGGCTGGCGGCGATCAAGGAACGCGGCGTCACGGTCACCGAGCTCGACGAGGCCCAGCACCAGGCCTTCGTCGAGGCCACCGAGAGCGTTCATGACGAATGGGTGCCGCGCATCGGCGAGGCGATCGTCGAGGCCGCCCGTACCGACATGCAGCCGGACTGACCCCTAGTCCTCCGTCCCTTCGGCCCCGCTCATCGGCCCTTCTCATCGGCCCCTGGCGGGGCCGATCTCGTATCGACTCCGCTGACATCCGACGCCCATGAAACGTCCCGACGCAAGACTCGAACGCCTGCTGGCGACCCTGGCGATCCTGATCATCAGCCTGATCAGCCTGGCCAACGTGGTGGTGCGCTACCTCACCGGCGGCTCCTTCGCCTTCACCGAGGAGTTCTCGGTGTTCCTGCTGGTGGTGCTGACCTTCGGCGGCGCCTCGGTGGCCCTGCGCCGCAATGGCCATATCCGCATCGCCATGCTGGAGCGGGCCCTGCCGTGGGCGCCGCGCCGGGCCCTGATCCTCTTCCAGGGGGCCTGCGGACTGGCCGTGCTGGGGCTGATCACCTGGTACGGCGCCAGGATGACCTGGCAGGAGATCCAGTGGGGCTCGCTCTCGCCGGGACTCGGCCTGCCGCAATGGTGGTACCTGGCCTGGCTGCCGCTGCTCTCGGGGCTGATGTTGCTGCGCCAGGTGCAGCAGACCCTGGATCGCCTGCGCGGGGGGCTAGAGGATGAGTCCTGATCTGTGGATGCTGCTCGCCTTCGTGGGCCTCTTGATCAGCGGGGTCCCGGTGGCCTTCGCGCTGGGCCTGGGGGGCGCCGTTGGCATCCTGGCCGGCCTCTCGCCCTCCATGCTGGCGACGCTGGGCACCAATACCTACAACGGCATCGCCAAGTACCCGCTGATCGCCATCCCGCTGTTCATCCTCACCGGCCTGATCTTCGAGCGGGCCGGGGTGGCGGCGCGGCTGGTACGCTTCGCCCAGGCGCTGATCGGCCCGCGTCACGGCGGCCTGGCCGTGGTGGCGGTGCTGGTCTGCATGATCATGGGGGGCATGAGCGGCTCGGGCCCCGCCGACGCCGCGGCGGTGGCCATGGTGATGCTGCCGAGCATGACCAGGGCCGGCTACCCCAAGCCCTTCTCGGCCACCCTGATCGCCGCCTCGGCGTCGACGGCGATCCTGATCCCGCCCTCGGTGGCACTGATCCTCTACTCCATCGTGGTGCCCGGGGTGGACCTGCGGGCCCTGTTCGCGGCGGGTCTCTTCCCCGGCATCCTGGCCGGGCTGGCGCTACTCGGGCCGGCGGTGCTGGTCTCCCGCCGCCACGGCTGGGAAGGCGGAGTCGGAGGCGGGGAGGCCGCGGCGCGGCCCCGGGTGGGCGAGAGCTTCCGGCAGGCGCTGCCGGCGCTCTTCGCCCCCGTGCTGATCCTGGGGGGGCTGCGCAGCGGCCTCTTCACGCCCACCGAGGCGGCCGTGGTGGCGGTGGCCTATGGGGCCCTAGTGGGACTCTTCCTGACCCGGGAGATGCGCTGGCGGGATCTCTGGGAGCTGCTGGGCGAGGCGGCGGTGATCTCCGGGGTGGTGATGCTGATCATCGCCCTGGCCGGCATCTTCGCCTGGTCCGGGACCATGCTGGGCACCTTCCGTCACCTGGCGGAGTGGATCGTCGGACTCACCGACAACGGCACGCTGCTGTTGATCCTGATCATGCTGGCGGTCCTGCTGGCCGGCATGGTGCTGGATGCCATCTCGATCTACCTGATCATGATGCCGATCCTGATCCCGGTGATGCAGCACTTCGGCTGGAACCCGGTGTGGTTCGGCATCCTGCTGGCCATGAACATCGCCATCGGCCAGTTCACCCCGCCGGTGGCGGTGAACCTGATGGTGACCACCGAGGTGGCGAAGATCCGCCTGGAACAGACCGTGGGCTGGGCGCTGCTGTTCGTGGTCGCCATGGCGGTCGCCCTGGCGCTGGTGGCGCTCTTCCCCGAGATCGCCCTGTGGCTGCCCCGGGTGCTGGG
Organism: Halomonas aestuarii; assembly: GCF_001886615.1. NCBI lineage: Bacteria > Pseudomonadati > Pseudomonadota > Gammaproteobacteria > Oceanospirillales > Halomonadaceae > Halomonas > Halomonas aestuarii. The sequence continues at coordinate 973,063 of NZ_CP018139.1, read as the reverse complement.
CTACAACGTCTGAGGCCGTCGCGGGCGGCTCTCCCGCTGCCCGCGACCGGCCATGCCTGTCGGTGCACTCACTCCCTCTGTGACGCCGTGCCGCTCTCCAGGGTGGCCAGGGTGCGCTGATGCAGGTCCCGGCTGGTGGCATCGAAGAGCACGAAGCGCACGCGCTCGATGCCGGGGCAGCGGGGCAGGGTGGACACCACCGTCGACAGCGCGATGCGGGCCGCCTCGGCCGGGGGATAGCCGAAGGCCCCGGCGGAGAGGGCCGGGAAGGCGATCGAGCGGATGCCGTGGCGCTCGGCCAGCTCGAGGGCGTTTCGGTAGCAGGCCGCCAGCAGCTCGTCGGCCGGCTCGTCGACACCGTAGACCGGCCCCAGGCAGTGGATCACGTGGCGGTTGGGCAGCCCATGGGCCCCGGTGATCACCGCCTCGCCGGGCCGGATCGGCGCCAGCGGCCGACACTCCTCGGCGAGCCCCGGGCCGGCGGCCCGGTGCAGGGCGCCCGCCACGCCGCCGCCGCTGCGCAGCTGCGCATTGGCGGCATTGACCACGGTGTCGATATCGCACTGTCGGGCGATGTCGCCCTGGACGCATTCGATGCGCTCGATCATGGCGTCTCTCCTCCTGACCCTGATCAGGACAAGTCTGGCGTCCAGAGCGGCAGGGCATCAAGGTCGGCCCGACGGTCCCGTTCCAGCGGCAGGCGGTGGAGCGCTTCCCTCAGCGCCGCCTTGTCCAGGGTCAGCCACTGCCACTCCTCGCGGCTGCCGAAGGCCAGGGCAGGGTGGTCATCGTCCATCAGGGGAGGGCAGAGCAGCGAATGGCCCCACTCGGCGCCGGCGCGATTCAGGCTCAGCCAGTAGCACTGGTTCTCCATGGCACGGGTGGTGACGAAGGCGTGCCAGCTGGCGAAGCTGAAGTCGCGGGTGAAGGCAACGGGATGGAGGATGAGCTCGGCCCCCTCGGCGGCGAGCCGCCGCGCCAGCTCAGGGAAGCGCAGGTCGTAGCAGATGACCACGCCGACCCGCCAGCCGGCGATCTCGGTGACCAGCAGGTGATCGCCGGGCGAGAAGTGGGCGGCCTCGCCCGAGGCCCCGAACTGGGCGCAGTGGAGCTTGTCGTAGACGCCGGCCAGGCGGCCGTCGGCTCCGACCAGGACCTGGCTGATGTGGCGGCGACCGGCCGCGCGGCGGGCCATGCCGAAGGCGATGGGGCAGCCGAGCTCCCCGGCGAGCGCCGCGAAGGTCTCGAACACCGGGCCGGTGAGGTCGTCGTCCAGCTCATCGAGGTGGGCGAAGGCCTCGTCGCCATACTCCTGGGCGGCCAGTTCCGGCAGCACGATGAGGTCGGGCACGCCATCGTCACAGGCCGCCCGCATGCGTGCTGCCAGCTGGCGCAGATGGGCGAGCTGGTCATCGCGACGTCGGGTGACGGGAATGTCGATCTGGCCGGCGAGTATCTGCATGGTGTCTCCTGGGGCAATGCGCGGAGGCCTGAGTGACGCCCGCGACGCAGGCAGGCTGTTGCATAGTCTATTCCCTTGGCCGCCTCGATGTCCCTTGCCCTTCACGGCCATCGGCGCCGGTGGCCTCCTATGCAGAGACGCACTGGCGACGATCCAGGGCCTGCCGTTCCCCCCGCGGTAGCCAGAGCGTGGACTGTGCCGCTGAAAATTAACGCTCGTTACCCGTAAGCTGGGTCTAGACTTCCCTTAACGAAAAAGGCCTCATCAAGTGACTGCTTTTTTCGCTAAAGTAGGGGGGAGCGACATAGCACCGTCGGCGTCCCCGGATGAGGGCCGCCATTCTGGAATCTGTTTGCACAACACAAGAGGTGTATTCATGAAACGCCATGCTTTCTCCGCCGCTGCCTTTTCTGGCGCCCTCCTGGGGGCAGCGATGTTCGCATCGCCGGCCATGGCCCAGGAAGAGCAGTACATCACCATCGGTACCGGTGGCCAGACCGGCGTCTACTACGTGGTCGGCCAGTCCGTCTGCCGCCTGGTGAACCGTCTGGAAGACGCCAACATCAAGTGCAACGCTCCGTCCACCGGCGGGTCGGTGGCCAACATCAACGGCATCAAGTCCGGCGAGCTGGACATGGGCGTGGTGCAGTCCGACGTCCAGTACCAGGCCTACAACGGTACCGGCAACTTCGAGGGTGATGCCTACGGGGACCTGCGGGCCGTCTTCCGTGTCCACGGCGAGCCGCTTACCATGCTGGCCCGCGCGGATGCCGGCATCAACGGCCTCGACGACCTGGAAGGCAAGCGCGTCAACATCGGCAACCCGGGCTCCGGCCAGCGCAACACCATGGAAGTGGTCATGGAGGCCAAGGGCTGGACCATGGATACCTTCTCCCTGGCCTCCCAGCTGGATGCCGCAGAGCAGGCCGCGGCCCTGTCCGACAACAACATCGACGCCATGGTCTATGTGGTCGGTCACCCCAACGGTTCCCTGCAGGAGGCCACCACCACCGTCGACGCCAGACTCGTCCCGCTGGAGGGCCCGGTCATCGACGAGATCGTCGCGGAGCACCCCTACTACTCCAAGGTGGTCATCCCCGGCGGCCTCTACAAGGGCAACCCGGATGGCGTACCCACCTTCGGTGTGGCGGCCACCTTCGTGACCGACACCGGCACCGACGACGAAGTGGTCTACCAGACCGTCAAGGCGATCTTCGACAACTTCGACCGTTTCAAGCGCCTGCACCCGGCCTTCGAGAACCTCGACCCGCAGGAAATGGTCAGCTCCGGCCTCTCTGCACCGCTGCACGAGGGTGCTGCACGCTACTACCGCGAGCAGGGATGGATCGAGTGATCTCCGTAGTCTGAGATCACCTTATCCAGGTGTGGAGTGCGCGGTCATCCTGAGAAGGGGCCGCGCACTCTGGTTCTGACGCCTGGTCACCCGTGTCAATCGACAAACGAGAACAGGGCACACTTATGACCGAGGACAAGATGAGGTCTCCCGGAGACGAGGTCGATCTGGAGGATCTGGTCGCCTCCACCGACTCGGGGGCTCGCAAGCCGGCCGGGATGCCGGGCAAGCTGCTGGTCAGCATCGCCGCGGTGTGGTCCCTCTTCCAGCTGTGGATCGCCTCTCCGATCCCCTTCATACTGGGCTTCGGGGTCTTCAATGCCACCGAAGCCCGATCGATTCACCTGGCCTTCGCGCTCTTCCTGGCTTACATGGCCTATCCGGCGCTGAAGCGCTCCCCCCGTGACCGCATCCCCATCCAGGACTGGGTGCTGGCGGCGGCCGCGGCCTTCTGCGGCGCCTACATGTTCATGTTCTATGAGCAGCTGGCCCAGCGCCCCGGCGCGCCCATCCTGCAGGACGTGATCATCGGGGTGGTAGGCATCGTGCTGCTCCTCGAGGCCACCCGGCGGGCCCTCGGGCCGCCGCTGATGATCGTGGCCATCGTCTTCCTCTTCTACAGCCTGGCCGGCCCCTGGATGCCCGGCATCCTGGCCCACGGCGGCGTGAGCCTGTATGGCCTGGTCAACCACCAGTGGCTGACGACCCAGGGCGTCTTCGGTATCGCGCTGGGGGTCTCGACCAGCTTCGTCTTCCTCTTCGTGCTGTTCGGTGCCCTGCTCGACAAGGCGGGCGCGGGCAACTACTTCATCAAGGTCGCCTTCTCCCTGCTGGGCCACTACAAGGGCGGGCCGGCCAAGGCCGCCGTGGTAGCGTCCGGCATGACCGGTCTGATCTCGGGCTCCTCGATCGCCAACGTGGTGACCACGGGCACCTTTACCGTGCCGATGATGAAGCGCGTCGGCTTCTCCGCCGAGAAGGCCGGTGCCGTTGAGGTGGCCTCCTCGGTCAATGGCCAGATCATGCCGCCGGTGATGGGGGCCGCGGCCTTCCTGATGGTCGAATACGTCGGCATCTCCTACGTGGATGTCATCAAGCACGCCTTCCTGCCGGCGCTGATCTCCTATATCGCCCTGATCTACATCGTCCACCTCGAGGCCCTGAAGGCCAACATGCAGGGGCTGGAAAGCAGCAATCCGCCCAAGCCCCTGGTGCGCAAGGTGATCGGTTTCCTCGGCGGCCTGCTGCTGATGATGATCACGGCCATGGTGGTCTATTACGGACTGGGGTGGATCAAGCCGTTGCTTGGCGATGCCACCCCCTGGCTGGTCGCCGTGGTGCTGGCGGCGGTCTATGTGGGCCTGCTGAAGGTGGCCGCCGGCTATCCCGAACTCGAGCTCGACGACCCCAACGAGCCGGTCTATAGCCTGCCGCAGACGCGCCCGACGGTGATGGTCGGCCTGCAGTTCATCCTGCCGGTCGTGGTGCTGATCTGGTGCCTGATGGTGGAGCGCCTCTCGCCCGGGCTGTCGGCCTTCTGGGCGACGGTACTGATGGTCTTCATCATGCTGACCCAGCGTCCGATCACCTCGATCTTCCGCGGCCGTGGCGACATGGCGGCGGATCTCCGGGAAGGGGTGCTGGACCTGTGGAGCGGCCTGGTGACCGGTGCGCGTAACATGATCGGCATCGGCATCGCCACGGCCACCGCCGGCATCATCGTCGGCGCGGTCTCGCAGACCGGGGTGGGCCTGGTGCTGGCCGACGTGGTCGAGGTCCTCTCGATGGGCAACCTCATGCTGATCCTGCTGCTCACCGCGGTGCTCAGCCTGATCCTCGGCATGGGCCTGCCCACCACGGCCAACTACATCGTGGTCTCGGCGCTGCTGGCCCCGGTGATCGTCCAGCTGGGCGAGCAGAACGGCCTGCTGGTCCCGCTGATCGCGGTGCACCTGTTCGTGTTCTATTTCGGCATCATGGCCGACGTGACCCCCCCGGTGGGCCTGGCCTCCTTCGCCGCGGCGGCGGTTTCGGGGGGTGATCCCATGCGCACCGGCTTCCAGGCCTTCTACTACAGCCTGCGGACCGCGGCGCTGCCGTTCCTCTTCATCTTCAACACCGACCTGCTGCTGATCGACGTGTCCTGGTTGCAGGGCATCCTGATCTTCGTGGTGGCCACGGTGGCCATGCTGATCTTCGCGGCGGCGACCCAGGGCTTCATGGTGACCCGCAGCCGCTGGTACGAGTCGATCCTGCTGCTGCTCGTGGCCTTCACGCTGTTCCGGCCCGGGTTCTGGATGGACATCATCCACGATCCCTATCGCGAGATCCCGCCGGCGCAGTTCGTCGAGGCGCTGGGCAGTGTCAGCGACGAGACCACCCTGCGGCTTCAGATCGCGGGCCTGGACGCCTACGGCGACCCTATGACCACCTACATGACGCTGCCGGTGCCGGAGGGGGCCGACGGGCAGGAACGCCTGGAGAACCTCGGGCTGGAACTGCTCGTCCAAGATGGCAGGGCCGTGGTCGACATGGTGGCCTATGGCAGCCAGGCCGCCGACATGGGCTTCGACTTCGACCAGGAGATCATCCAGGTCCTGGCCCCGGTGGATCGCTGGACCAAGGAGTGGATGTGGATTCCCGCCTTCCTGGTGTTCGGCCTGATCCTGATGCTGCAACGGCGGCGGCGCGATCGTGAAGCCGCCCTGGCCCAAGCCTGAAGGAGGCACAACCATGTACACCAAGATCCTGTTGCCGGTGGACCTCAATGAGGAGGCATCCTGGGAGAAGGCCCTGCCCACGGCGCTGGCACTGTGTCACAGCTTCGGTGCCTCGCTGCATGTGGTGACGGTCCTGCCCGACTACCGCATGCCCCTGGTGGGGTCCTACTTCCCCAAGGACTTCGCCGAGAAGGCCCATGAGGCGGTCTCCCAGGCCCAGCACGAGTTCATCCGTGAGCACGTGCCGGAGGACGTCACCGTCCAGAGCGTGATCGTCGATGGCTCGCCGTGGGAGGCGATCATCAAGGCGGCCAAGCAGCTGGAGGTGGACCTGATCGTCATGGCCTCCCATAACAAGCGCAAGTTTGCCGACTACGTGCTCGGGCCCAATGCCGAGCACGTCGTTCATCACTCGAAGATGTCGGTGATGATCGTGCGCTGAGCGCTTCACCCTCCACTGTAGAGCCCTGCGAACGCCTCTCCTCAAGGGAGGCGTTCGCGGTTCTGGGCGGAGCAAGACGCTCGACGTTGCGGTTCTTCGATCGCGTCGGCTTCCGGGGCCAGAACCCCCTGCCGTCAGGACACTCTGCGTTGAGTGCCGCCCGGTAACGTCCCCTGCGGGAACGGTGGCCGTCGTCTACATTAATCAGGAGTTAAGAGATGAGGGGGGCATCCGGGCCATGTGCCGGGATGCGACCCTGAACCGACCCGGCAGAACCGGGACACAAAAGGCGGCAAACAGGGGTGTGACCATGAATGCGGCAACACGAGAGCATGACAAGAATGCTGCGCCCAATGTCCGGATCACTATCCGGCCAGTGGGCATGGACAAGCCGCGAGCCTGGCTGGCGGCAGGGTTCGAGGATTTTCGCCAGGCCACGTCGGTCAGCCTGGCCTATGGCATGTTCTGGGTGGGGCTGAGCATCGCCATCACGGCCGGCGCCTTCACGCTGGGGCTATGGCACTGGCTGTTGCCACTGATTGCCGGGTTCATGTTCCTCGGCCCGCTGGTGGCGGTGGGCTCCTACGGGATCAGCAAGGCGATCGAGGCCGGGCGCGCGCCCAACCTGGGGGACGCCTTCGGCGCCTGGAAGGGCCATGCGGGCCAGCTGGCGATGATGGGCGTGATGATGATGATCTTCTTCCTCGCCTGGATACGCCTTGCCACGCTGCTGTTTGCGCTGTTCTTCGGCTTCGCGGCCCCCAGCCCCGAGACCCTCTACTCGACGCTGCTGACCACCGGCGACGGACTCACGATGCTGCTGGTCGGGACCGCGATCGGAGCCGTCCTGGCCTTCGGGGCCTTCACCATCAGCGTGGTGGCCATTCCCACCCTGATGGACCAGGAGCTCACCTTCATGGAGGGCATCGAGGCGAGCATCCGCTCGGTGGCCAAGAACTTCCGTCCGATGCTGCTGTGGGCGGCCATCCTGACCGGGTCCGTGCTGGTCGGGGTGATGACCTTCTACATCGGCCTGGCGCTGATCCTGCCGGTGCTGGGCCATGCCAGCTGGCATGCCTACGAGGATCTGGTTCGCATCGAGCCGGTGGAGGAACTCAAGAGCTGATCCCATGCCTTGATCGGCACCGGCTACTCAGGGGGCGCTCGGCGCCCCCTGTGCGTTGTGCCTGCCCCTCTCCTGACCTCGGGCGACGAGTCGCGTAGTCTGTGGTCAGCTTTCCCGTTCCCAGGACCCCTGCCGATGCCGACCGGTTTGCCCCATCGACTTCTTGCACCGCTGCTGTGGCTGCTGGTGTCGCTGCCCACCGCCCAGGGCGCGACGCTGCCGGAGCCCTCGGGGAGGGTGATCCTGACCCTCAGCGGGGACATCGCCCACGCCAACGTGGGGGACGAGGCCCGCTTCGATCGCGCCATGCTCGAGGCCATGCCGTCCAGGGTCATCGAGACCCATACCCCCTGGCATCGCGGTAAGGGACGCTTCGAGGGCCCCCTGGTGCGGGCCCTGCTCGCCACTGTCGGTGCCGCCGGGCAAAGCGTCCGCGTCAGGGCCCTCAACGACTATGAGGCGGAGGTGCCGGTGGCCGACTTCCATCGCCACGACGTGATCCTCGCCATGTCCCGCGATGGCAGGCCGCTGGGCATCCGCGAATTTGGCCCGCTGTTCGTACTCTATCCCTTCGACGCCCATCCCGAGCTGCTGAACGAGGTCGTGCGCTTCCGCTCGGTATGGCACGTCGAGCGGATCATCGTGCCCTGAGGCGGAGGCCGGCCGTGCTGCACTATCCCCTGCGTCTCAAGCTGGGCGCCATCGCCGCGCTGGTGTTCTTTGCTGCCGCGCTGGTGGTGGTCGGCCTGGTCGCCTGGCGCCAGGCCAGCCTGGCCGAGAGCGTGGGCGGCGATGCCGCCTGGCATGCCTACAAGCTCGATCGCGATACCGTGCAGCTGCGAAGCTTCCTGGGTCGTCCCGACCTCCCCGACGGGGCCCTGTCGACCCTGCGCGTTCGCTTCGATCTCCTCTACAGCCGGATGAACCTGCTCCAGGAGGGCGACATCACCCGCCTGCTGGAGGACATCGACCTCGCCGACCCCTTGCTGGCGCAGATCGATCTCCATCTCGAGGCCCTGGACGAGCGGATCCAGGGGCTCCAGCGGCTCGATGACGAGGCAAGGACCGCGCTGGCCTCGCGGCTGGGGCTCCTGGGGGGCGTGACCGAGCGGCTGCTCGTTGCTATCAATGGCCACCTGGCGGAAGTCACCATCCAGGAACGGGAAGAGTTGCAGATCCTGTATGGCGTGCTGCTGCTGTTGATCCTCTCCATGAGCCTGGCGGCGTCGCTGGTGGTCGCCTTCCTGTTCCGCGAGGCCCGCGACAACGCCGCCGCCCGGCGCGAACTGGAAACCCTGAGCCGGGAGCTGGAGGTCACCGCACGGCGGGCCGAGTCGTCGAGCCGGGCCAAGTCGGACTTCCTGGCCACCGTCAGCCACGAGATTCGCACGCCGCTCAACGGCGTGATCGGCATGAGCGACCTGCTGCAGGATCAGCCGCTGCCCAGCCGGGCGCGCCACTTTGCCGATACCCTCCATGAAAGTGCACGGCGGCTGCTGGACCTGATCAATGACATCCTTGACCTCTCCAAGATCGAGGCGCAGCGCCTCGAGCTGGAGGAGCACCCCTTCGACCTGGCCGAGCTGGTCGATGGCGCGGTCTCGCTGTTCGTGCCCCGGGCCCAGGCCCGGGGGCTGCGCCTGGAGAGCGAACTGGATCCGGGCCTGCCGGCCTGCCTGCGGGGGGATGCCGGCCGCCTGCGCCAGGTGCTGCTCAACCTGCTCTCCAACGCCATCAAGTTCACCGAGCAGGGCGAGGTCAGGCTGGGCGTGCGTCGCCACGGCGAGGGGCAGGTGCTGTTCGAGGTCATCGACTCGGGTATTGGCATCGCGCCCGATTGCCGGGCCCAGCTGTTCGAGCCTTTCCAGCAGGGCGACCCGTCCACGGCGCGACGCTTCGGTGGCACCGGGCTGGGGCTAGCCATCAGCAAGCGGCTCATCGAGGCCCAGGGCGGACGGCTCGACCTCGAGAGCGAGGAGGGCATCGGCAGCCGGTTCTGGTTCGTGCTGTCGCTGGCGACGGGGACCTGTGTCGAGGAGGCGGGCAACGAGACGCGGCAGCTCCCCGAGGGGCAACTGATCGATGCCCGGCTGCTGGTGGTCGAGGACGACGCGGTCAACCAGCAGGTCGCCCGGGCCATGCTCGAGCGACTCGGCTGCCGGGTCAGCGTCGCCGAGACCGCTGAGGAGGCGCTCCGTCTGACGGCCGCGGAGCGTTTCGACTTGATCTTCATGGATGTGCAGCTGCCCGGCATGGACGGTCTCGAGGCGACCCGGCGGCTGCGCGCCCGCGGCGACGGGGCCTCGGAGGTACCGGTCCTGGCCATGACCGCGGGGGGGGCGAGGGGGGACCAGGCACGCTGCCTCGCCGCCGGCATGAACGGCTATCTGACCAAGCCGCTCTTCCAGCAGGCCCTGGTGGCGGTGTTGCGCCGACACCTGCGCCGCGCGGGATCCGCTCCCCAGGCCGACCCGCCGCTCGATTCGACGACCCTGTCGGCCCTGGGGGATAGCCTGGGCCAACAGGGGCTGACAGCCCTGATCATCCTCTATCGTCGCCAGGCCGCGGACCACCTGGCGGGCCTCGAGCAGGCCGTGGCCGATGGGTTGGCGCACCAGGTCGAATATCTCGCCCATCGGCTAAAGGGGGAGTCCTCGAGCCTCGGCGCGGTGAAGGTGGCGGCCCTCGCGAGCCGACTGGAACAGCTGGGTCGCGAGGGCCGGCTGGACGAGGTCGCGGTCACCCTGGGGGCCCTGCATCGCTGCCTGGCTCATAGCCTGGTCTCGCTGGAGACCTGGTCGCCAGGGGCGCGAGGCCCCTCGGGGCGGGCGAGCAGGGGGTCCGATTCGGCGTGAGCCGGCGTGATCTCAGATCAGGGCCGCGGCCCGATAGGTCCGGTCCCGCATCTCCTCGAGGAGGCGGCACTCGTTGCGCTTGCTGGCCACGAACTGAGCCAGCACGGCGTCCAGGGTCGGCAGGTGGCAGTAGCGGGCCATCAGCTCGCTGAACTGTCTCGAATGCTGGGCGAAGGCGAGGGCGTAGCCCAGGGTCTCGCAGGCCATGGCGTCGTCGGTGATGAACAGGTGGAGGCGGCGCTCATCGGCGAGGGCGCGGCGCCGTGTGGACAGGGTCGGCAGGCAGTGGCGCAGCTGAAGCTGCTCGGCGAGGCTCTCCAGGGCACCGAGGCGTTGCTCGCACTCGATGCCGAGCGCGGCCATCAGGCGGCTGACGTGGGGGCGGGTGGGAAGGAAGCTGAGGGCCAGGCCGCGGTAGCGCTCCATCTCGCGAGACTCGTGGTCATGGGCGAGAGACAGCGGCTCATCCGCGGGGCCCGGGCGGGAATTCCCTCCGGGAAGGCAGGCAGGCATGGGCATCTCCTTGGTTATCATCCGGGCCTCTTCCGGGCACCGTCTGAATAAGGTAGCCGCATCAGTTCATGGCCACCTTTGATGCCGGTCAATTTCGTTCCCGGATCAGCAGAAAGTACCAGTCAGCATGACCGCCCTTCGGTCAGGTTTGTCCCGGCGCCAGGGCCGGCGTTGTCGCCTACCGTCCCGGGGCATACACTCCCGGGAAACGCGACAGTAGGCCGACATGCTCGATTCCTCCCCCGCCGCTCACGCCATGGCCGACACGGATGCGCCGCTGCGCACGGCCGTGAGCCGTCAGCGCGAGCCCGCGGCCGCGGCCCGGGAGCTGGCCGAGGCCCTTTGCCACCCCGAGCTCGGCTTCGTGCTGTTCTTCTGCAGTGCCGAGTATCCTCTGGCGGCGCTCTCCGATGCCCTGAACGGGGCCTTCGAGGGCGTCCCGGTGGCGGGCTGCACCACCGCCGGCGAGATCACCCCCGAGGGCTACGGGCGAGGCTGCATCGTCGCCATCGGCCTCGATCGGCGCCACTTCGCCGTCTCCTGTGCCCTGGTCGAGGACCTGGGCGGCTTCGACCTGATCCGCGCCCAGCGGATCGTCGACGGCCTGCTCGACGACTGTCGCGACCGGGCCCTGGCCCCGGTCGGGGAGCACAGCTTCGCCCTGACCCTGCTCGATGGCCTGTCGAGCTGCGAGGAACAGGTGCTGGCGACCCTGGATGCCGCCCTGGGACGCATCCCCAGCTTCGGAGGCTCCGCCGGCGACGACAACCGCCTGGCCCATACCCACGTGAATGCCGGAGGCCGTTTCCATGGACAGGCCGCGGTGGTGGTCATGGTCAATACCCGGCTGCCCTTCGAGGTCTTCACCACCCATCATCTGCGCCCGCGCGACGAGAAGCTCGTGGTCACCCGGGCCGACCGTGAGCGCCGTCGGGTCCTGGAGCTCAACGCCCTGCCGGCGGCAGAGGAGTATGCCCGGCTGGTGGGCCTGCCGGTGGAGGCCCTGGCCCCCGAGGTCTTCGCCCGTCACCCACTGGCGGTACGGCTGGGCGAGGCCCACTTCGTGCGGTCCATCCAGCGCGTCAACGACGACGGCAGCCTGAGCTTCTACTGTGCGGTGGAGAACGGCATCGTGCTGACCGCCATGCAGCCGGCGCCCATGATGGAGGACCTGGCGACGGTCCTCGCCGGGCTCAACGAGCGTCTCGGCGAGCCCGCCCTGATCATCGGCTGTGACTGCTTCCTGCGTCGGCTGGAGCTGGAGACGCTGGGACAGGTGCCCTCGGCCTCTCGCCTGCTGGCCCGCTCGCGGGTGATCGGTTTCAATACCTACGGGGAGCAGCATCATGGCACGCACATCAACCAGACCTTCACCGGGGTCGCCATCGGCTCTCGCCCGACCGTGGGCCCGGCCCGATGACGCCATGCCCCGGCCTCGACACCCCGCACGGATTGCAGGAGAGACCTGATCCATGACGAAGCCGGGCAAGCGGCGCCTTCTCATCCTGGCCGCACTGGCCCTCGTGGTCGGCATCGGCCTGGCGGTGGCCTGGCAGGCCAGTCGCGAACAGGCGCCATCCGACCGACTGACCCTCTTCGGCAACATCGACCTGCGCCAGGTCCAGCTCGCCTTCGACCAGAGCGCGCGCATCGAGCGCATCCTGGTGCAGGCCGGCGACCGGGTCGAGCAGGGCGAGCTGCTCGCCACCCTGGACGACCGCCGCTTCCAGGCCAACCTCGCCGCCGGCCGCGCCGAGCTCGACGCCCGCCAGGCGGCGCTGGATCGGCTGCTCGCGGGCTCGCGTCCCGAGGAGATCGAGCGCCTGCGCGCGGTGGTGGAGGCCGACGAGGCCGACCTCACCGCCGCCCGCCTGACCTATCAGCGCACCGCGCGACTGGCCCGTCAGGACATGGCCTCCCGTCAGAGCGCCGACCAGGCACGGGCCACCCGCGACGCCGCCCTGGGGCGGCTGCACGCCGACCAGCAGGCCCTGGCGCTGGCCATCGCCGGGCCGCGCCAGGAGGACATCGCCGAGGCGCGCGCCGGGGTCGCCGCCGCCCAGTCGCGTCTGCAACTGGCCGAGATCGCCGTCGCCGATACCGAACTCGAGGCCCCCGCCGACGGCATCGTCCGCAACCGCATCCTCGAGCCGGGCGACATAGCGTCGCCCGGCCAGCCGGTCTTCAGCCTCGCGCCCGTCGAACCGATCTGGGCGCGGGTCTACGTCGACGGCCAGGACCTCGGCCACGTCCGCCCCGGCCTGCCGGCCACCATCGTCAGCGACAGCTTCCCCGACCAGCCGGTCGATGGCTGGATCGGCTACATCTCCCCGACGGCGGAATTCACGCCGAAGTCGGTGGAGACCACGCGGGTGCGCTCCGAACTGGTCTACCAGGTGCACGTCCACGCCTGCAATCCGCAGGGCCGGCTGCGCCTCGGCATGCCGGTGACCGTGCATGTGCCGCTGGCGGCGGAGCCGGTCGACCAGGGCGCCGATCCGTGCCCGTGAGCCATGCCGGGGACGCGCCACCTCCCGCAGCGTCGCGTGCCTCCGCAGCGCGCGACGCCCTGGTCGTCGAGGGTCTCTGCAAGACCTTCCGCAGCGGCCCCCGCGAGATCCGCGCCGTCGACGGCGCCGCATTTCGCCTCCGCACGGGGCAGGTCACCGGCCTGATCGGCCCCGACGGTGCCGGCAAGACCACCCTGATGCGCCTGATCGCCGGCCTGCTGGTGCCGGACCGGGGCAGCCTCTCGGTGCTCGACATCGACGTCGTGGCCGACCCGCTCAGTGTGCAGGCCAGCATCGGCTACATGCCCCAGCGCTTCGGCCTCTACGAGGACCTCTCCGTGCAGGAGAACCTCGACCTGTACGCCGACCTTCAGGGGCTCGCCGCCGCCGAACGACCGGGGCGCTACCGTGAGCTCCTCGCGATGACCGGTCTCGAGCCCTTCACGGAGCGGCTCGCCGGTCGCCTCTCCGGCGGCATGAAGCAGAAGCTCGGCCTGGCGTGCACCCTGGTCCGTCCGCCCCGCTTGCTGCTGCTTGACGAGCCGACCGTCGGAGTCGACCCGATCTCGCGCCGTGAGCTGTGGCGCATCGTCTACCGGCTGGTCGAGGAGGAGGGCATGAGCGTGCTGCTCTCGACGGCCTACCTCGACGAGGCCGAACGCTGCGCCGAGGTGGTGCTGATGCATGAGGGCCGGGTGCTCGGGCAGCAGGCGCCGGAGCGCTTCGGGGCCGACCTGAGCGGACGGGTCTGGTACGCGCAGAGCCAGCAGCGCCTGCGGCGTCACCTGCAGGTCGACATCGCGGCCATGCCTGGTGTCCTCGATGCGGTGATCGACGGCGACGGCGTGCGGACCCTCCTCGAGGCGTCCGGGCAGCCGCCGACTCTGCCGGCCGTCGACTGGCAGCCGGTCGACCACCGCTTCGAGGACGCCTTCGTCGCCCGGCTGCGGGCATCGGGAAGGGGCAAGCCCGAGGCGTCCCACGCGGGCGGTTCCTGCCGCCCGGCGGCGTCCGATGGGAACGGGCAGTCTCCGCCCGGCGACGACACCCCGATGATCGAGGTCAGCGACCTTACCCGGCGCTTCGGCGACTTCGTGGCGGTCCGGGGTATCGCCTTTGCGGTCCGCCGCGGCGAGATCTTCGGGCTACTGGGGGCCAATGGCGCCGGCAAGTCGACCACCTTTCGCATGCTCAGCGGGCTCCTGCCCGCCAGCGAGGGCCGGCTGTCGGTCGCCGGGGTCAACCTGCGCCAGGCCGCCGCACGGGCCCGGGCCCGGCTCGGGTACATGTCCCAGACCTTTGCGCTCTACGGCGTGCTGACCGTGCAGCAGAACCTGCGCTTCTTCGCCCGCAGCTACGGCCTGCGCGGGGCCCGCCTGCGCGAGCGCCTGGACTGGGCGGTCGACGAGTTCGACCTGGGCCCCCTTGCCGACGAGGAGGCGGACAACCTGCCGCTGGGCTACAAGCAGCGCCTGGCGATGGCCTGCGCCCTGATGCACGAGCCGGACATCCTGTTTCTCGACGAGCCTACCTCCGGCGTCGACCCGCTGGAGCGACGCGCCTTCTGGAACCGCATCAGCGCGCTGGCCGACGCTGGCGTGACCATCATGGTCACCACGCATTTCATGGACGAGGCCGAGTATTGCGACCGGCTGGTGATCATGTCGCGGGGCAGCATCCTCACCGAGGGCTCGCCGCAGGCCATCCGGCGGGACGCGCGCCGGGAGGATCGCCCCCACCCGTCCATGGAGGACGCCTTCGTGGCGCTGATCGAGCAGACCGAGGGGACCGCCCGCGATGCGACCTGATCCGGCACGGCCCCGACAGGATGCCCCCCGCGGTGGCAGCGCACAGCGGCTGCGCGGCCTGCTGCGCAAGGAGTTCCTGCAGATCCTGCGCGACCCCTCGAGCATCGCCATCGCCTTCGTGATGCCGGTGGTGCTGCTGCTGCTGTTCGGCTATGGGGTCTCCCTGGATGCGAAGCACGTGCCGGTCGCCTTCGTGGCCGACGCTCCCTGCCCCCAGTGCGAGAGCCTGGTGGGGGCCTTCCGCCATTCCACCTACTTCAGCCCCGTGGTGCTGCCCGACATGCCCTCGGCCGAGGCGGCGCTGCGCGCCGGGGAGGTCGACGCCATCCTTCACCTGCAGGCGGATTTCGGCACGCGGCTGCTCGACGGCACCCAGGCCCCGGTCCAGCTGATCGTCAACGGCGTGGACGCCAACCACGCCCGGCTGATCCAGGGCTACGTCGCGGCCACCTGGCAGGAGTGGCAGGCCAGCCTGGCCCGGGACCGCGGGCTGACGCTGCCCGTGCCGGTGGTGCTCGAGGGGCGCGTCTGGTTCAACCCCGAGCTGCGCAGCCGCGACTACCTGGTGCCCGGCCTGATCGCGGTGATCATGACCCTGATCGGGGCGCTGCTCACCGCGCTGGTGATGGCTCGGGAGTGGGAGCGCGGCACGCTGGAGGCGCTGATGGTCACCCCCATCACCCTGCGCGAGATCCTGCTCGGCAAGCTGATTCCCTACTTCGTGCTCGGCATGGGCGGCATGGCGCTGTCGGTGGGCATGGCGCTATTCCTGTTCGAGGTGCCGTTGCGCGGCAGCCTGCTGGTCCTGGTCGGCGTCTCCGCGCTGTTCCTGCTGGCGGCCCTGGGCATGGGCCTGCTGATCTCGATCGTGGCGCGAAACCAGTTCGTCGCCGGCATCCTCGCGATCATCACCACCTTCCTGCCGGCCTTCATCCTCTCAGGTTTCATCTTCGACATCGGCAGCATGCCCGGCTGGCTGCAGGTGCTGACCCACGTGATCGCCGCCCGCTATTTCGTCGTGCTGCTGCACACGCTCTTCCTCGCCGGCAACGTCTGGTCGATCATCCTTCCCAACGCCCTGGCGCTGGCAGCGATGGCGGTCTTCTTCATCGGCGTCAGCCGCCGACGCCTGCACAAGCGGCTGGAGTGACCCATGTGGCAGCGCATCCATGCCCTGATGATCAAGGAATTCCTCGCCCTGCTGCACGACCCGCGGGCGCGCGTGGTGATCGTCGTACCGCCGATCATCCAGCTGATCGTGTTCAGCTTCGCCGCCACCTTCGACCTCAACCACGTGCCAATGGCGGTCTACGACCGCGATGGCGGTCCGGAGGCGCGGGCCCT
This sequence comes from Halomonas aestuarii, assembly GCF_001886615.1. Lineage (NCBI taxonomy): Bacteria > Pseudomonadati > Pseudomonadota > Gammaproteobacteria > Oceanospirillales > Halomonadaceae > Halomonas > Halomonas aestuarii. The sequence continues at coordinate 956,929 of NZ_CP018139.1, read as the reverse complement.
GGTGGCGCGCTTCACCGGCTCCGAGCATTTCGAGCTGGTCGCCCGGGTCCACCGCCAGGAGGAGATCGCCCGGCTGATCGACGACCGCGAGGCGCTGATGGTGCTGTCGATCGGGCCGCGCTTCTCCCATGACCTGCGCTCGGCCGACGGGGCCGGGGTGCAGCTGATCCTCGACGGACGGAACTCCAACACCGCCGCCATTGCGCTTGGCTACGCGCGCAGCATCGTCGGCGGGTTCGGCGAGGACTGGCTGGAGGCGCACGGCGGACCAACGCCCCCGTCGGTCCTGGTCACCCGGGCCTGGTTCAACCCGAACCTGGTCAGTCGCTGGTTCATCGTGCCGGGCATCGTCGGGCTGCTGGTGCTGGTGGTGGTGATGGTGGTCACCTCCATGTCCGTGGCCCGCGAGCGCGAGCAGGGCACCTTCGACCAGCTGCTGGTCACCCCGATGCACCCCATGGAGATCCTGGTCGGCAAGGCCATGCCGGGGCTTGTCATCGGCCTGCTGGAGGCCACGGCGATCATCGCCGTGGCCGTGTGGGGGTTCGACATCCCGCTGAGGGGGCACCTGGCCACTCTCTACGTCGGTCTCGGCCTGTTCCTGCTCTCCGCGGTCGGCGTGGGGCTGATGATCTCGGCCCTGTCGGCGACGCTGCAGCAGGCCGTGCTGGGGTCCTTCCTGTTCCTGGTGCCGGCGGTGATCCTGTCGGGGTTCGCCACGCCGATCGCCAACATGCCGCCGCTGGTGCAGGACCTTACCCTGATCAATCCGATGCGCTACTTTATGGTGGTGCTGCGGGGGGTCTTTCTCGAGGGCACGCCGTTCCACCTGCTGATCGACCAGTTCTGGCCCATGGCGGTCATCGGCGTGGCGACGCTGGCCTTAGCCGGCTGGCTGTTCCGCCACCGCATGTACTGAGCCTGCGCCACCCCGTCGACGGTTCGCCTCCCGCGGCGGCCCGCCGGCGGGAGATCGGCGTCAACCCCTGGGAGCAGCCTCATGGCGCGCACATCGACCGGATCGTCACCGGGGTCGCCGCTGGATCTCGCCCGGTCTCGGGCGATCCCCGAGGACGCCTCGGCCCGCGAGCGGGAGCTGCTGGAGGAGAACGCTCGCCTGCGGCGGATCACCACGGCGCTGATGGAGCGGGTGGAGTCCGCGGGCGTGGCGGGCGGGGCCCCCTATGCCGCCTTCGAGCATGCCGTGCTGCTCGCCGAACAGGTGCGCGAGCGCACCGAGACCCTGCAGCAGACCCTGGCCGAGCTGCATGTCGCCAAGGCCGAGGCCGAGGCGGCCAACCTCTCCAAGACCCGCTTCCTGGCCGCGGTGAGCCACGACCTGATGCAGCCGCTGAATGCCGCCCGACTCTTCACCAGCGCCCTGGAGGATCACGACCTTCCCGAGCCCTCGAGCCGGCTGGTGGGCCACGTCGGGCGTTCCCTCAAGGACGTGGAGGCGCTGCTCGGCACCCTGGTGGACATCTCGCGGCTCGATGCCGGCGTGCTGGCGCCGGACATCGCCCCGTTCCCCGTCGCCCGGCTGCTCGACGTGCTGGCCGAGGAGTACCGCCAGATGGCCGCGGCGCGGGGGCTCGACTTCCACTACGTCAGAAGTGGGGCGGTGGTCGCCTCGGACCTGGCGCTGCTCGCCCGGGTGGTGCGCAACTTCCTGACCAACGCCATCCGCTACACCGAGCGTGGCAGCATCCTGCTGGGCTGCCGGCGTCACCCCGACGGGCTCGAGATCCTGGTGGGCGACAGCGGGCCCGGCATTCCCGAGGCGCAGCGCGAGGCGATCTTCCAGGAGTTCCAGCGCCTGGGCGTCAGCCGCGACGCCGAGGATCGCGGCCTGGGGCTGGGACTGGCCATCGTCGATCGCATCGCGGGCATGCTCGAGCATCCCCTGCGGCTGGCCTCCGTGCCGGGTCGCGGCTCGCTCTTCTCGGTGCGGGTGCCCTACGGTCGGCCTCCGGCGTCGCCGCGCTCTTCCCCGGCCGCGGCGCCGTCCTGGCAGGGAGACGCCCTGGCGGGCATGCGGGTCTGGGTCGTCGACAACGATCCCGGGATCTGCGAGGGCATGGCGGCGCTGCTCGCGGGGTGGGGCTGCCGGGTGCGGACCGCGACATCCCCGGGCGCCCTGGAAGCCGAGGCGGACGGCGAGACCGCGGATGTGCTGCTGGTCGACTACCACCTGGGCGACGAGGCCCCCGACGGCCTGGCGGTGGCGGCGCGGCTTCGCGAGCGCCAGCCCGGACTGGCGGTGGTGGTGATCACCGCCAATCACGATGCGGCGATCAAGAGCCTGACACGCCAGCAGGGCTACGGCTGCCTGCTCAAGCCCCTCAAGCCGCTGCGGCTGCGCATGCAGCTCATCGCCCTGCAGGAGGGCGGCTCAGCGTGAGGCGGCGTGCCGGTCGGCCAGCAGGGCATCGAGGTCGACCGCGCCGGCGGCGAGGATCGCCTGGACGCGTCCCGGTACGCCGAGCTTGTGCAGGATTGCCGAGACATGGGTCTTCACCGTGGTCTCGGCGATGCCGAGCTCCCGGGCGATCACCTTGTTGGAGGCGCCGCGGGTCAGGCGGATCAGTACCTCGAGCTGCTTGTCGGTCAGCTCCGACAGGCGCTCCCGGTCGGCCTCGTCGGCGGAGGGGGGCCGGTGAGCCGGGGCCGGCGGACGACGCATGATGTCCGGGGGCAGGTAGAGCTGCCCCTCCAAAAGCCGGGCCAGCGCCGTGAGCAGGTCCCGGCGGGGCGTCGACTTGGGGATGTAGCCCACCGCGCCGAGGTCGATGGCCTCGAGGATGGTGCGTCGCTCCTGGTCCGCGGAGAGTATCGCCACCGGCAGGGCGGGATGGGCCTCGCGCAGGGCGCGGAGTCCCTCCAGCCCGCTCGCATCGGGCAGGCCGAGGTCGAGCAGCACCAGGTCGAGCGCCTCGCAGTCCGCGGCGTGGCCCAGGGCCTCGGCCAGGCTCTCCGCCTCCAGCAGGCGGCTGTCGGGGAGGCCCGCCTCGATCACCGTCGCGATGGCCTCGCGGAACAGCGGATGGTCGTCGGCGACCATCAGGGTGTGCATGGCATTCCTCCTGGCATCGTCTCGCCTCCTACCGAAGGAGGAGGCCGTCTCCTGCCACCGGAGTATGTCGCAGAAGGCCTGACTCACCAAGACTGGGGGGTGCATCTCCACAACGACAACATTCAGGAGTCACGCCATGATCTATTCCAACCCTGGACAGGCCGGTTCGGTCGTCAGCTTCGAGCCGCGCTACGGCAACTACATCGGCGGCAAGTTCGTCCCCCCGGTGAAGGGCCAGTACTTCGACAACGTCAGCCCGGTCAACGGCGAGGTGTTCTGCGAGATCCCCCGCTCCACCGCCGAGGACATCGACCTCGCCCTGGACGCCGCCCATGAGGCGGCCCCGGCCTGGGGAAAGACCTCCGCCGCAGAGCGCTCCAACCTCCTGCTCAAGATCGCCGACCGCATGGAGCAGAACCTCGAGATGCTCGCCGTGGCCGATACCTGGGACAACGGCAAGGCGGTGCGCGAGACCCTGAACGCCGACCTGCCGCTGGCCATCGACCACTTCCGCTACTTCGCCGGCTGCATCCGCGCCCAGGAAGGCACCGCCGCGGACATCGACGCCAACACCGTGGCCTACCACTTCCACGAGCCGCTGGGGGTGGTGGGGCAGATCATCCCCTGGAACTTCCCGCTGCTGATGGCCGTCTGGAAGCTGGCGCCGGCGCTGGCGGCGGGCAACTGCATCGTGCTCAAGCCCGCCGAGCAGACCCCGGCCTCCATCCTCAAGCTGATGGAGCTGGTAGGGGACCTGCTGCCGCCCGGCGTGCTCAACGTCGTCAACGGCTACGGCGCCGAGGCCGGCCAGGCGCTGGCCACCAGCAAGCGCATCGCCAAGATCGCCTTCACCGGCTCCACCCCGGTGGGCGCGCATATCCTCAAGTGCGCCGCCGACAACATCATCCCCTCCACCGTGGAACTGGGCGGCAAGTCGCCGAACATATACTTCGCCGACATCATGAACGCCGAGCCGGCCTTCATCGACAAGGCCGTGGAAGGCCTGGTGCTGGCCTTCTTCAACCAGGGCGAGGTGTGCACCTGCCCGTCCCGCGCCCTGATCCAGGAGAGCATGTACGAGGACTTCATGGCCCGGGTCATGGAGCGCACCCTGTCGATCAAGCGCGGCAACCCGCTGGATACCGACGTCCAGGTCGGGGCCCAGGCCTCCCAGGAGCAGTTCGACAAGATCATGTCCTACATGGACATCGCCCGCGAGGAGGGCGCCGAGTTCCTGACCGGCGGCCAGCGTGAGACCCTGGACCCGGCCATCAACAACGGCTTCTACATCCAGCCGACCCTGCTCAAGGGCAACAACAGCATGCGCGTCTTCCAGGAGGAGATCTTCGGTCCGGTGGTGGCGGTGACCACCTTCAAGGACGAGGAGGAGGCCCTGGCCATCGCCAATGACACCGAGTTCGGCCTCGGCGCCGGCGTCTGGAGCCGCGACATGAACGTCGCCTTCCGCATGGGCCGCGGCATCCAGGCCGGGCGCGTCTGGACCAACTGCTACCACCAGTACCCGGCCCATGCCGCCTTCGGCGGCTACAAGAAGTCCGGCGTCGGTCGCGAGACCCACAAGGTGGCCCTTGAGCATTACCAGCAGACCAAGAACCTGCTGGTGAGCTACGACATCAACCCGCTGGGCTTCTTCTGACCGGCTTGTTCCGACCGGCTCGTGATGACCGAGCCGGCCCTAAGACGCCTCGGCGAGCACCGAGCAGGCAAGTTGGGCGCGACGCGAGTCGCGCCTTTTTTTGGTCGGTGCTACAAGCCCCGTCCGCTTTGCGTCATCATCGGTCGCCCACTCCCTGCGCAGATGCCTCGTCGATGACCGACCTCGAAGCCCCCGACCTCCACCAGGCGCGACTGCAGCGTGCGGCCTCGCTGATCCGGCGCAGCGGGGCGCGGCGGGTCCTCGACCTCGGCTGTGGCTCCGGGGGACTGCTGCAGTACCTGCTGCGGGATGGGCAGTTCGAACGGGTGGTGGGCCTGGAGCTTTCCGGCGAGCTGCTCGCCCAGGCCAAGCTGAGACTGGAGCACCTGCCCGCCGCGCGGGCGGGGCGCCTCGAGCTGATCTGTGGCTCCTACGCCGATGCGCACCCGGCGCTGGCGGGCTTCGATGCCGCGGCCATGGTGGAGACCATCGAGCATGTGCCCCCCGAGGCGCTCTCCCGGGTGGAACGCGCGGTCTTCGCCGGGCTGCGGCCGCAGCTGCTGGTGATGACCACCCCCAACGCCGAGTACAACCCCCTCTACGGCCTGGCGCGCGGCGAGTTCCGGGATCCCGACCACAAGTTCGAGTGGGACCGGGCGCGCTTCCGCGACTGGGGGCAGGGGGTCGGCCGGCGCAACGGCTACCGGGTGCGCTTCTCGGGGATCGGCGAGATGGATGACCACCTCGGCCAGCCGACCCAGGTGGCGCTGTTCACCCGCCACCCCGCGCCGGGGTCGAGCTGATCCGGCCGTTCCAGTCTCCCGAAGCGCCGAGGCGCCATTGAGGCGTCAGTCGTCCGAGAACACCACGGGGGGCAGGGGCGAGCGGTTCACCGTCAGCGAGAAGAGGTCGGGCCGGGCATAGTGGCCGCAGACATCCAGCGAGCGGCGGGCCCGATGGGCGGTCTCGACCTTGATCTCGGCATAGAGGATGCCCTTCTCGCGGTCCAGCGGGCCCGCCACCACCTCGCCCGACGGCGCGATGACCACCGCATGGCCCACGTTGATCCACTCCTCGGGAGTGAAGAGCCGGTCGCGCTCCGGGAAGGACGCCGGAATGTCGCTGCCCTGGAGGGCCGTGGCCGTGCCGATCACCCAGCATCCCCCCTCCCGGGCGATGTGGCGCAGGCTGGCGAGACAGGCATCGCTCGAGTCCCAGGTCGGGTTGATGAAGATCTCCAGGTCCTGGGCATAGAGGGCATAGCGCGCCAGCGGCATGTAGCTTTCCCAGCAGATCAGGCAGCCGAGTCGCCCGGCGGGGGTCTCGACCACCTTGAGCCCGCTGGCATCGCCCATGCCCCAGACCATGCGCTCGGGATTCGTCGGCATCAGCTTGCGGTGGCGGTTCAGCAGGCGGCCATCCGGGCCGATCACCACCACGCTGTTGTAGAGGGTGGTGCCGCTGTAGCGGCGGTCGATCTCGGTGAGGCCCGTCACCAGGGTCACCCCGTGCCGCGCGGCTGCGTCCTGCAGGGGCTGGAGGGTGTCACCGTCCAGATCGACGGCATTCTCGCGCAGCCGGGCGTGCAGCTCGCTGGTGAGCGCCATGTCGCCGCCCGGCGAGAGTCGCCAGATCCAGGTCGGATAGCCGGGGAGGTGGGCCTCCGGAAACACCAGCAGGGTCGCCCCGGCGCCGACTGCCTCGTCGATGGAGGCCAGCATCTGCTGCAGCGTCGCGTCACGCTGCAGCAGGACCGGAGGCTTCTGGATCACCGCGACGTTCGTGGCCATGGCAGGGTCCTCGTGCGCGGTGCGGGCGCCGAAGGGCGCTTGTCACGGGCACTGTCCTGACCTTCACTATAGCGGCGCGGGATGGGGCGCGCCGTGATTGGAGGAGGGCGGCAAGGTCCATGCCCCCGGCCGGGCGTCAGGGACAGCTGTCGCCGATCAGCAGCTCGGTGGTCATCAACCGGGATTCGGCGGGTTCCATGCCGAGGATCATGCGCGCGGCGATGCGCCCCTTCTCGGTGCTGTCCTGGCGGACGGTGGTCAGGCGGGGCGCGCGATACTGCCCCTCGGCGATGCCGTCGAAGCCCGTCAGGCGTAGGTCCTCGGGAATGCGCAACCCGCGCTCCTCGGCCAGGGTCACCGCCGTGAGGGCGATGCGATCGGACATGCACAGCAGCAGGTCGGGGCGCTGGTCGTCCGGCAGGTCGAGGATCTCCTCTATGACCGGCGTGCAGACGTCGAAGGTGTTTTCCTCGATGTTCCACATCGGCACCTCGTCCGGGTCGATGCCGGCCTCTACGAAGGCGCGCTGGAAGCCGGCGAGTCTCGCGCGGGTGATGGTGCGGTCGGCCGAGAGCAGCGGCTGGTCGTCCGTGATGCGGCCGTTGCAGGGCTGCTCGGTCAGCCGCAGGTTGATCACCGCGGGGCGTCGCGGCGGCGTCTTGAGGGCATGGCGGGCGATGGCGAAGCTCGCCGGCTCGTTGTCGACGTGCACCTTGGCATGGCCCTCGAGGCTGAAGTCCACGGCCACCACGGGGCGCTCGGGGGGAGGTCGGAGAGCAGCCTGATGCTCGGCATCAGGCCATAGATGATGAAGCCGTCGGCGATGCTCGAGGCGCCGGGCACGCTGGCGCTGCTCTGTCGACCCGAGAGCAGAAGCAGCGTATGGCCCCGGGTGTCGAGCACCTCGGCGATGCCGGAGAGCAGCTCGCTGGAGACGGCATCGTTGAGGCTGTAGGTGAGGCTCTCGGCGAGGATCACCGCGATGATCCGCGAGCGGCCGGTGCGCAGGCTGCGGGCCATGGCATCGGGGCCCGAATAGCCGAGTCGCCTCGCCTCGCTGAGGATGCGCTCGCGAAGCTTCGGCGAGAGCTGGTCGGGCCGGTTGAAGGCGTTGGAGACGCTGGCGGTGGAGACGCCGAGCTCGCGAGCCAGGTCCTTGAGCGTGATGCGACGTGGCGGAGTCAAGAGCTTTCCTTGCTAGGCAGTGCAGCGACTAGGATACCCACTGACCGCGCGACGGGACAGCGTCGATGCCCGGTCGTCCGGATCGCCCCTGCCGGACGACCCGCGGGCCGCCCGACAGGAGGCGACGCCCGTCAGGCGGCTTGGCGGGTCGCGCCGACCGACAGGGCCTCGTCCCGGGCGTTGAACAGGTGCACGTGCTCGAGGTCCGGCACCAGGGCGACGTCCTGGCCGATCTCCCAGCGGCTGGGGGCCTCGCTGCGATGGATCAGCAGGGTGTCGCCGGCCCTGGGCTCGAGATAGACATAGACCTCGTTGCCGAGATATTCGACGTTGACGATCTCGAAACGGTTGTCGCCCCGGGGCTCGTCCAGGCGCAGGTGCTCGGGCCGCACGCCCAGTGTCAGGTCGGCCCCGGGGGTCTCGCTGCGGGCGTCCTGGGGCAGGGCCAGCTCGCCGAGGCCCGTCGCCCTGACCGTACAGCCTTCCCGGTCGCCGTTCACCAGCTCGGCCGGCAGGAAGTTCATGGTCGGCGAACCGATGAAGCCGGCGACGAATCGGGTGGCCGGCTGCTGGTAGAGGGTCTGGGGGCTGCCGACCTGCTCGATGCGACCGTCGCGCAGCACCACGATCTTGTCGGCCAGCGTCATGGCCTCGACCTGGTCGTGGGTGACATAGATCATCGTCGAGCCCAGGCGGTGGTGCAGGCGGGCGATCTCGTTGCGCATCTGCACGCGCAGCGAGGCATCCAGGTTGGAGAGCGGCTCGTCGAACAGCAGGATGCGCGGCTCGCGTGCCATGGCGCGGCCCATGGCCACCCGCTGGCGCTGGCCGCCGGAGAGTTCCTTGGGCTTGCGGTGCAGCAGCTCCTCGAGCTGCAGGATACGCGCGGTGGCCATGACCCGGTCCTCCACGGTCTCCTTGGCCATCTTCGCCAGCTTGAGGCCGAAGGCCATGTTCTCGTACACCGTCATGTGCGGGTAGAGGGCGTAGGACTGGAACACCATGCCCACGCCGCGCTCGCGGGGCGGCAGGTCGTTGACCACGCCCTCGGCGATCCTGAGTTCGCCGTCGCTGATCGACTCCAGCCCGGCGATCAGGCGCAGCAGGGTGGACTTGCCGCAGCCCGAGGGCCCGACGAAGACCACGAATTCGCCATCGGCCACCTTGAGGTCAACGTCCTTGATGATGTGGGTCTGGCCGAAGACCTTGTTGAGCTTTTCCAGGGTCACGCTTGCCATCTTGCGACTCCTCGCCGGCCTCTCGGGCCGGCTTTCTTGTAGGGGGTTATCGGTCGAGCTGCAGATAGGCGGCCTGGTAGGCCGGCAGCGTCAGGGTGTCGCCGTCGAGCGCCGCCGCGAAGCCGTGTCCCTGGAGCGGGATTCCGGGCCGGGGCAGCGTCGTGCTGCGGGTCTCGCCGCCGAGGTTGAAGACGCACAGCAGCCTCTCCTCGTCCGTCTCGCGGATGAAGCCGAGCAGCTCCTCGCCGACGTCGACCAGCGAGAGCGCGCCGTCGACCAGCGCCGGGTGGGCCCGGCGGAAGGCCAGCAGGCGACGGGTGGCGTTGAGCACCGAGTCGGCGTCGTCCTGCTGGCGCTCCACGGCGAGCGGCAGGTGGCGGGATTCCACCGGCAGCCAGGGCTCGACGGGGGAGAAGCCGCCCTGGGGCGCGTCTTGCCAGGGCATCGGGGTGCGGCAGCCGTCGCGGCCCTTGAACTCCGGCCACAGCACCTTGCCGTAGGGGTCCTGGATGCGCTCGAAGGGCACCTCGGCCTCGGGCAGGCCCAGCTCCTCGCCCTGGTAGAGGCAGACGCTGCCCCGCAGGGAGAACAGCATCGCCAGCGCCACCTTTGGATAGGCGACCGGGTCCTCGTTGGCACCCCAGCGGGTGGCACTGCGCACCACGTCGTGGTTGGAGAGCGCCCAGCAGGGCCAGGCATCGCCGGCCAGGCGCTGGAAGCGCTCGATCACCTCGCGGATGTAGCCGGCCGAACGCGGGGCGTTCAGCAGGTCGAAGCCATAGGCCATGTGCAGCTTGTCGCCGTCGGCGGTGTACTCGGCCATGCGCTCGAGCGGGTTGTCGTCGCCGATCTCGCCCACGGTGGTGGTGCCGGGGAACTCGTCCATCAGGGCGCGAAGGTCCTTGAGGAATTCCAGGTTCTCCGGACGACTCAGGTCATACACGTGGCGCTGCCAGGTGTAGGGGTTGGTGTCCGGGGCGCCCAGGGTCTTGGCCTCGCCCTTGGGCACCGGCGGGTTGTCGCGCAGCTCGGGGTCGTGGAAGTAGAAGTTGACGGTGTCGAGACGGAAGCCGTCGACGCCGAGTTCGAGCCAGAAGCGCATGTTGTCCAGCTGGGCTTTTCTGACCTCCGGATGGTGGAAGTTGAGGTCCGGTTGCTCGACCAGGAAGTTGTGCAGGTAGTACTGGCGGCGCCGGGAGTCGAATGTCCAGGCCGAGCCGCCGAAGATCGACAGCCAGTTGTTGGGCGGCGTGCCGTCGGGCTTGGGGTCCGCCCACACGAACCAGTCCGCCTTGTCGTTGGTGCGGTCCTGGCGGCTCTCCTGGAACCAGGGGTGCCGGTCGGAGGTGTGGCTGATCACCTGGTCGATCATCACCTTGAGGCCCAGCCCATGGGCGCGTTCGAGCAGCGCCTTGAAGTCCGCGAGGGTGCCGAACATCGGGTCGACGTCGCGGTAGTCGCTGATGTCGTAGCCGAAGTCGAGCATCGGCGAGGTGAAGAAGGGCGACAGCCAGATGCCGTCGACATGAAGGCTCGCCACGTAGTCGAGCTTCTCGGTGATGCCCGGCAGGTCGCCGATGCCGTCGCCGTTGCTGTCCATGAAGCTGCGCGGGTAGATCTGGTAGATGACGCCGCCGCGCCACCAGAAGGTGTTGTCTTGCATCTTGGCTTCCATCGATGACATGAGGCTTATCCCTTGACCGCGCCGGCGGTGAGGCCGGAGACGATGCGGCGCTGGAAGATCATCACCAGAATGACCAGCGGCACCGTGACCGTGACCGAGGCCGCCATGATCGGCCCCCAGGGCAGCTCGTGCTGGCTGCCGCCGGAGATCAGCGCGATGGCCACCGGCACGGTGCGCTGACTGTCGGTGAGGGTGAAGGTCAGGGCGAACAGGAACTCGTTCCAGGCGGCGATGAAGGCCAGCAGGCCGGTGGTCGCCATGGCCGGCCACATCAGCGGCAGGAACACCCGGGTGAGGGTCACCCAGGGGGTGGCGCCGTCCATGATGGCGGCTTCCTCGAGCTCCATCGGCAGCTGACGCATGAAGGTGGTCAGCACCCAGACGGTGAAGGGCAGGGTGAAGATGGTGTAGCTCAGGATCAGCCCGCCCGGGCTGTTGTAGAGGTTCAGGGTGCGGATGACCTCGAACAGGCCCGAGAGCACCGCGACCTGCGGGAACATCGACACGCCGAGCACCACCAGCATCACCGTGGTACGGCCGCGAAAGCGCACCCGCCCCAGCGCATAGGAGGCGGTCACGCCCAGCAGCAGGGCGATGAACACCACGCTGATGGCGACCAGGATCGAGTTGCCGATGGCCTGCACGAAGCTGTCCTGGGCGAAGATCTGCACGTAGTTTCCGAAGTCCACAGAGGAGAGCCAGTAGTCGACCTGGAAGAGCTCGCTCGAGGGCTTCAGGGAGGTGATCACGGCGTAGTAGAAGGGGAAGATGGCATAGACCATGATCACCGCGATCAGGGCCCACTTGCCGACCTGCTTGCCAAGCTTGATCTGCTGATATCGGTTCATTCGTCGACTCCCAGCTGGCGGCGACCCAGATAGAGATAGAGGATGGTCACCAGCGCGATGATCAGGAACAGCAGGGTCGAGGCGGCACTGCCGTAGCCCACGTCCTGGAACTCGACCAGCTGCTGGCGGGCGTAGATCGACATGGTCATGGTGTTGGTGGAGTTCGAGGTCAGCACATAGATGACGTCGAACACGCGGAGGGCGTCGAGCAGGCGGAAGATCACGGCAACCAGCAGGGCCGGGGTAATCAGCGGCAGGGTGACGCGGAAGAACACCTTGACCGGGTGGATGCCATCGACCTCGGCGGCTTCAAAGCAGTCCTTGGGCAGCATCTGCAGGGCCGCCAGTACCAGCAGGGCGACGAAGGGAATGGTCTTCCAGACGTCGACCATGATCACCGCCCACATCGACAGCGAGGCGTCGGCGGTCCAGGCCAGGGGCGCATCGATCAGCCCCAGGGTCATCAGCAGGTGGTTGATGATCCCGAACTGGTCATTGAGCATCCAGGCCCACATCTTGGCCGAGACGATGGTGGGAATGGCCCAGGGAATCAGCACCGCGGCACGCACCAGCATGCGCCCCCTGAACTCGGCGTTGAGCAGCAGGGCGACGATGATGCCGAACACCACCTCCAGCGACACCGACACCACCGAGAAGAACAGGGTGTTCCACACCGACTGCCACCACACCGGGTCGGTGAGGATGCCGTACCAGTGGCCATCGTCGAAGACCAGGTAGTTCTCAATGCCGATCCAGGCGGCGCCGGTGGTATCCGACAGCGAGGCGTCGGTGAAGCTGAGGAAGAAGGTCCGCATCAGCGGCCAGCCGGCCACCATCGCCAGGGTGATCAGCATCGGGATCAGGAACAGCCAGGCGGCGCGCACCCGCTGGCGGCGGACCTTGGTGCCGCGATAGCCCGCCGTGCTGGAGCGCCCCGGCAGGGGGGCGCTTTCGGTTGCAGGAGTGGACATGACGACCTCCGGTTACCAGCGACGACGCTTGATGCGGGACAGCTCGCTGTCCAACTGGGACACGGCCTCTGCGCCGGTCTGGTCGCCGGACAGCACGCTGTGGGCGGCATTGAAGAAACTGTTGCTGACGCGGCCGTAGTTGTCGCCGGTGGGGGCGGAGGGGCGGGCGACGGCGTTGGTGAAGGTGTCGTAGAGGGTGCCGAAGAAGGGCACGGCCTCGAGCACCTGCTCATCCTCGTAGAGGGCCGCCAGGGTGGGGTTGTAGGCGCCCTCGATGGCGCGACGCCTCTGCTCGGCCTCGGAGGTCAGGAAGGCCACCAGGTCGGCCGCGACCTCGGGGGACTCGGTGTACTTCGAGACCGCCAGGTTCCAGCCGCCGAGGGTCGCGGCACTCTCTCCCTCTGGCCCATGGGGCAGCTTGACCACGCCGACCTTGTCGCGCACCTTGCTGTCCTCGCTCTGGGCCAGCGACCAGGCATAGGGCCAGTTGCGCATGAAGACCGCATTGCCGGACTGGAAGACCCCGCGGGCCTCCTCCTCGGTGTAGTTGAGCGCGCCTTCCGGCGTGATGTTGCCGATCCAGCTCGCCGCCAGGTCCAGCGCCTCGGCGGCCCTGGCGTTGTCGATGGTGATCTCGCCGTCGGCATCGACGATGGTGCCGCCGCCGTAACTGGCGATCCACTCCAGGGCGTTGCAGGTCAGGCCCTCGTAGGCGCGGCCCTGGAAGACGTAGCCCCACATCCCGTCGTTGCCGGCCTCGCGCTCGGCGGCCTGGATCTCGGTGGCGATCTTGGTCATCTGCTCCCAGGTCTCGGGGGCCTCGACGCCGTGCTCCTCGAGCAGGTCCTTGCGGTAGTAGAGCACGCCGGCATCGGTGAACCAGGGCATCGCCACCAGGCGGTCGTCGACGGTGTTGTTGGCGACGATGGTCTCGAAGTGGCCGCCCGCCGCGTCCTTGCCCAGCGCCTCGTTCAGGTCGAGCAGGTGGTTGGCGAGCAGCCCCGGCCACACGACGTCGATCTGCATTACGTCGATGTCGCTGGACCGGGCGGAGAGGATCTGCTGGTAGAGCGAGAGGCGTTCGGTTGAGGAGTTGGGGGTGGAGACGATGTTGACGGTGTGGCCCGTCTTCTCCTCCCACGCCTCGACGCCTTGCTCGCACAGGGCGAGCTCGGCGCCCACCGCGCCGCAGGAGATGGTCAGTTCCTCGGCCTGGGCCTGGCTGGCGCTGGCGGCAGCGCCGGCCAGGGCGATGGCCGAGATCAGGGTCTTCTTGAGCATGCTGGCTTCCTCGTCGCTTGTTGTTGTCGATGGGACGAACCGAGGGTCGGTCCCGCCGGCACCCAGGGCACCGGAGAGTCGTTCGACCCCTGGACTTAAACGATTAAGTTCGTGCCGCCAAGGTAGTCGTCGCCCCCGTCCGACATCAACCTAGACGTTGGTCGCAGGCGGTCACGCCCCGGCGATGCAGGCTTGGGCCGTCATGCCACCTCATGGCCCCGGGTGGCCTCCAGCAGCGCGTACCACTCGCGTCGGGAGAGGTTCAGCCCGGCCTCGTCCCTCAGGGTCTGGATGCGGGCGGGCTTCAGGGTGCCGATCACCGGCACCGGCGCGCCCGGCAGGTGGCGCAGCCAGGACAGGGCCACCCCGGCCGGGCTGACCCCATGGCGGGCGGCGACGGTCTCCAGGGCCCGGCCGGCCTGCCCCTCGAACAGCTCGCCACCCCCCAGTGGTGACCAGGCCATGGGGGCTAGGCTGTCCTGGCGCAGCGCATCGAAGTGGCCATCGAACAGCGGATTCGAATGGTTCAGAGAGAGTTGCAACTGGTGGTGCCTCAGCGGCCGGGATAGCGCCGACTGGAGGCGACGCCACTGGTCGGGCAGGAAGTTGGAGACCCCCAGGGCCGCCACCTTACCGTCGCGCACGGCATCATCCAGCACCCGGGCGGTGGCATCGGCCTCCATCAGCGGGTCGGGGCGGTGGATCAGGAAGACGTCGAGACGCTCGACGCCCAGCCGCGACAGGGCGCGGTCGATGGCACCGGCCAGCCAGTCCGGCGAGCTGTCGTAGTGCTTGGTGTCCCCCCGGTCCATCCGGATGCCGGCCTTGGTGATCACCCGGACCCGCCTGGCCAGGCCGGGGCGGCAGCGCAGCGCCTCGCCGAAAAGGTGCTCGTTCTCGCCCTGGCCACCGTAGATGTCGGCGTGGTCGAACCAGTCGAGTCCCTGATCAAGGCGAGCCTCGATCCAGTCGGCCAGGCGCTCGGGAGCGTGAAGGTCGGGTGTCTCGTGCAGGCGCATCATGCCCAGCATGAGCGGGGGCGTGTCGGGACTCATCGCGTGTCCTCATGGGCGGTCAAACGAGGCAGGGTATGTCAGGACCGAGGATGATTTGTAGGTTTATTACGCAATTATTCGTTTTTTCTCGTCCGACTCTTAGACATAAGTTGTAATATTACAAAAACTTTTTGTGATCGACTTCTTTAACGATTAAGTTCGCGTTGGACCTTCGCGCCGGACCGTCTCCGGCACCCCGGGCATCCTGCCGTCGTGATGCCCCTGTCTCGACAACAACAAAGGACGACCATGAACGCTGTCAAGCTCAAGACGCCGCTCGCCATCGCCATCGCCGCCGCCGGCTTCACCCTGGCCGGCACCGCCAACGCCCAGTCCAGTGACCTCGAGCAACGCCTGGCCGAGCTGGAAGCCCGCATTGCCGCCGCCGAGCAGCGCGCCGATGCGGCCGAACAGCGCGCCGAACTCGCCGAGCAGCAGGCCGAGGAGGGTCTCTCGCAGGAGGAGGTCGAGGAACGCCTGGCCAGGGTCGAGCGCCAGGCCAGCGGCGAGGAGGGCTTCTCCTTCAACGTCTATGCCCGCTCCGGCCTGCTGCTCGGCGAGGACGGCAAGAGCGCCGAAGGGGGGCCCTACCTGACGCCGGCAGGCTCCCAGGGCGGGGCCGTGGGTCGCCTGGGCAACGAGCCGGACACCTATGCCGAGGCGATCTTCAATTACAAGATGCGCTTCGATAACGGCGCCAAGGCGCGCTACACCACCATGTTCGCCGACGGGGTGACCACCAGCAACGACTGGACCGCCGACGAATCCAACCTCAACGTTCGCCAGGTCTATGCCGAGTTCAGCGACCTGCCGAGCTTCACCGGTGCCTTCGAGAACGCCTCCCTCTGGGCCGGCAAGCGCTTCGATCGCGACAACTTCGATATCCACTGGCTCGACAGCGACATCGTCTTCCTGTCCGGTACCGGCGCGGGTATCTACGACATGCAACTGGCCGACAGCTGGACGTCCAACCTCTCGCTCTACGGCCGCAGCTTCAGTGACTTCCCCGTGACGCGCGAGACGCCGGACGATACCGGCAGCACCGACAACCTGATCCTCACCTCCAACAACTACTTCGGCAACTGGCAGTGGATGCTCAACGGCATGTCCGCCGCCGACAACGACGACCGCGTCATCGCCCCCGGAGAGACCGCCGCCGATAAGGGCGTCCACACCATGGTGGCCTACCATGGCGACAGCTTCTTCGGGATCAACGACGGCAGCTTCAAGGCCGCCGTGCTGCACGGCCAGGGCCTCGGCGCCGAGGTCAAGGGCCTCGGCTCCGACGGCAAGCTGACCGAGGACGCCACCTCGACTCGCCTGGCCCTCTACGGCACCACCTACCTGGCCCCCAGCTGGCGCGTGGCCCCGGCGATCCTCGCCGAGACCAGCGAGGACCGCTACGTCGACGGTGACCAGTATGACTGGGTGACCCTCAACGTGCGCCTGGCCAACGAGCTGACCCAGAACTTCGAGATGCAGTACGAGGCCAGCTACCAGTGGATGGACCTCGACCCCCAGGGGTACAACAGCCGTAACGCCGTCGAGGGGGACTACACCAAGTTCACTATCGCTCCGACCTTCAAGCCCCAGGTGGGCGGTTTCTGGCAGCGGCCCGAGATCCGCGCCTTCGCCTCCTGGAGCGACTGGGACGAGGAGCTGAACGCCTACGCGGGCGACGATTCACTGGGCAGCGAGGACTTCACCGGCAGCCAGTGGACCTTCGGCGTGCAGACCGAAGTCTGGTTCTGATGGCCAGGCCCGGCGCCTGACGGGCCTGCCTCGTCTGCTGTTCCGATCCTTGCCCGCGGCCGTGATGGCCGCGGGCTTTTTCTCGTCCGTCCCATGCCGCGCCTGCGGGAGGGCCATGGCCCTCCCGAGGGCGGCCGGAAACGACAACGGCGACGCCATGGGCGTCGCCGTTGTGGGGATGAGCCGGCGTGATCAGTCGGCGCAGCGCTCGTCCCTGTCGGCGCGGTGGCTGTGCCGATGCCCCTTGCTGCCATGGTGCCGGCCATCTCGGGAGGAGAGGAGGGCGCGCATGTCCGCGATCTGCTCGTCGCTGAGC
Organism: Halomonas aestuarii; assembly: GCF_001886615.1. Classification (NCBI taxonomy): domain Bacteria; kingdom Pseudomonadati; phylum Pseudomonadota; class Gammaproteobacteria; order Oceanospirillales; family Halomonadaceae; genus Halomonas; species Halomonas aestuarii. The sequence continues at coordinate 940,079 of NZ_CP018139.1, read as the reverse complement.
AGGCGGGTGAGCGTCGCCTGATGCTCCTCGCGCAGCTCGCGCATCGCCTCGCGGCGCGCCTCACGGGAGTCGACGTCGCCCTCGCGCAGGGCCTGCATGTCGGCATAGATCGCCTCACGCGCCTCGCGAAGTGCCTCGCGTTTGGCGTCCGGGAGCTGCCAGGAATCGACCAGGGCGTTCATGCGCTGCTGCATGGCTTCGCGGCGCTCGGCGCGACGTTCCTCGCGCATCTCCCGACGGGCGGTGTCCAGGGCCTCCCGCTGCTGCTCGCCGAGGATCTCGTCCATGCGCTGGCGGTGCTGCGCGCGCAGTTCTCGGACGGCCTCGCGATGTTCGGTGCGGGCCGCTTCCAGTGCCTGGCGGGTCTCGTCGTCGATGCTGGCCCGGTCGAGGAGGGCCTGTCGGTGCTCCTGACAAGGCCGGAGTCCGTCGTGCCAGCAGTGGTGGCCGTCGTTACCGGACGAGGCGCTGGCCGAGAGCGCGAGAGGGGCGATGGCCACGGCCAGCAGGGCAGGGGCGAGCAGGGTGCGGGTGAGTGAGCGTCTCATGGCAGGACTCCTTGGGGACCCAGGCGGGCCGGGGCGGACGTTGCCAGTCTCGTCGCTCGGGGTGCAAGCGGCATTCAGCGACGGTGCAAAGGCCGTGCATCCGCGGAGACTCACTCCTCCGGCTGATACTTGTAGCCTACCCCGTAGACCGAGCGGATCACCTCGCGTTCCGGCCAGGTCTCGGCAATCTTGCGGCGCAGCTTCTTGACGTGGCTGTCCACGGTGCGCTCGGAGACGATGCGGTGGTCGCGGTACATGTGATCCATCAGCTGCTCGCGGGTGAAGATGCGACCCGGCGAATGCATCATCACCTTGAGCAGCTGGAACTCCACCGCGGTCAGCCCCAGGTCCTGGCCATCGGCCAGGGCCCGCCAGCCCTCCTCGTCGAGGACCAGGTCGCTGCCGCCGGCGGTGGCGGGGTCGCTGGCCGCCCGGCTGCGCCGCAGCACGGCCTTGATCCTTGCCACCACCTCGCGCGGGCTGAAGGGCTTGCAGATGTAGTCGTCGGCGCCGAGCTCCAGGCCGAGCAGGCGGTCGACCTCCTCGACCCGGGCGGTCAGCATGATGATGGCGATGCCCGGCCAGCGCTGGCGGACCTCCCGGCAGAGCGTCAGACCGTCGGTGCCCGGGAGCATCAGGTCGAGCAGGATCAGCTCGGGGCGCGTGGAGCGGGCCTCGAGCCAGGGCAGCACGGCATCGCCGTGCGCCAGGTGATGGCTGGTGAAGCCGCTGCCCTGCAGGTAGTCGGCGACCAGGCGGGCGATCTTGGGTTCATCCTCGACGATCAGGACCTGTGCCTGATCGAGGTCCTGGTGGCTCATGTCGCGTCCTCCGTGAGCGTGTGATCCTGGATGGCGGTGAAGGTCAGGGTCCAGCATAGCCCGCCGAGCGCGGAGGGCGAGGCCTCCATTCGGGCGCCGTGGGCGCGGGCCAGGGCCGTGGCGATGGACAGCCCCAGGCCGCTGCCGCCACTGGCGCGGTTGCGGGACCCTTCGACCCGGTAGAGTCGCTCGGTCAGTCGCGGCAGCTCGGCGTCGGGCACGCCTGGAGCGCTGTCCTCCCAGGTCACCTGCACCCGGTCGTCATGGCAGGCCAGGCGTACGCGGAGTCGCCCGGGAGGCTGGGTATAGGCGCAGGTGTTGTCGATCAGGTTGTTCCACAGCTGGCGCAATCGCTGCGCGTCGCCGCGGATCCAGGCCGGCCCGTCGATCTCGCGCTCCAGGCGGATGCCGCTGTCGTCCAGCCAGCCGGTGGCCTCGTCGAGTCGCGAGGCGAGGCTCTCGGCCAGGTCCAGCGGGGCCAGCTGGACCTCCAGGGCGCCGGCATCGCTCTGGGAGAGCAGTCGCAGGTCGGCTACCAGGCGTTCCAGCTGGCCGACCTCCTGGGCCAGCGAATGCAGGTTGTCCCGGTCGAGGGCGCGGATGCCGTCCAGCATCGCCTCGATCTCCCCGCGCAGCACCGCCAGCGGCGTGCGCAGCTCGTGGGCGATGTCGGACACCCAGCGATTGCGCGCCTCGCGGCTGGCCTCCAGGGTGGCGGCCAGCACGTTGAAGTCATGGGCCAGGCTGGCGAGCTCGTCCCGGCCGTGCTCCGCCAGGCGGGTGCTGTAGTCTCCCTCGGTGAGACGCCGGGTGGCCTGGGCCATGCCGCGGGTCCGCCTTCCCAGCCACCAGGAGAGGCCGCCGGCCAGCAGCAGCGAGGCCAGCCCCAGCGCGGCCACGATGATGCCCAGGTTGCGCTGCTGGCGGGAGAGGAAGATGCGGTCCATCCGCGCCATCAGCTGCTGGGGAGGACGGTAGCCGAGGATGCCGACCTGCTCGCCTTCGCTCACGATGGGCAGCCAGCGCAGCTCGGCCGCCTCCTGGTCGCCGTCCGGCGGCAGCCCGATCACCGGCAGGCCGCCGGCGTCATGCAGCACGAAGTCCCTGGGGTTGCCGAGGCGCCGCTCGATGCCCTCCGGCGGCGGCGTGTCGCCGGGCCATAGCTGGCGTCGCACCAGGCGATGCCAGGCGCGCGGCGACTGGCGCAGCCACTGCCAGTCGCCGCGGCCCGCCCACTCCTCGGCGAGCCCCTCGGCCAGGGTCTCGGCGCGGCGGGTCTGGGTCTGGTCGAGGTACTCGATGAAGCCCTGGTCGAGGCTGCGTGAGACCGCCAGGAACACCAGCCCGGAGATGGCCACGTTGACCACCAGGATGATCGCGAACAGCTTGATGCCGAGTCGCGAGACGGCCAGGCGGGGGAGGCGTGGCACGCGCATGGGCAGGCTCCAGGGTAGAGGGGCGGCGGGACGATCGCCGATTGTCGCCGCTCGGCGTGCAGCCATCGGTCAGGCTCTGTGCAGGCAATGTGCAGGTTGTCGCCAGCCTCGCGCACTCCGAGGGTGGCGGCAAGGCCGCGCGCGCCTCACAGCGAGAGCAGGAAGAGGATCAACGGGGGCGACAGCAGCGAGAGGATGAAGCCCGAGACCACGGCTACCGGCACGCAGGCCACCCCCCCGTGCTGCTGGATCACCGGCAGGGTGAAGTCCATGGAGGTGGCGCCCCCGTAGCCGATGGCCAGCGCGGCATGGCGACGGATCACCAGCGGGATCAGCACGAAGGCGAGGAGCTCTCGGGCCAGGTCGTTGAAGAAGGCCACCCCGCCCAGCAGCGGGCCGAGCTGGTCGCCGATCAGGATGCCGGAGAGGGAGTACCAGCCGAAGCCGGCCGCCATGGCCAGCCCCTCGTTCCAGGTGAGGTCCAGCAGCGGGGCCGAGAGCAGGCCGCCCACCAGCGAGCTTCCGCCTAGGGTCAGGGCGATGGCCAGGCCGAAGCGGTTGAGCACGATCTGGCGCAGCGGCATGCCGGAGTTGCGCAGCTGGCAGCCGATCAGCCCCAGCAGGGCGTAGAGCACCCATTCCGCCAGAGCCTCGGCGGCGCCGAACAGGCCGCTGCCGGCCAGCCACTCCAGCAGTAGGCCGATCACCACGCCGGCCACGACCACGCCCACCAGTGACAGCGAGCCGACCATGGCGGCCAGCTTGCTGGTGGGGGCCCCGGCCACCACCGTCGAGGTGCCGGCGGTGAGGCCGAGCCGGTGGGAGAGCCACCCCAGCGCCACCAGGTTGCAGGCCGAGATCACCGCGAACAGCAGCAGGGCCTGGCCGCCCAGGCGCGAGAGCTGGCCGGCCAGGTTGTCGAGGCCGGCCAGGCTCACGCCCATCAGCAGCAGGATCACGTAGATCGAGGCGTTCACGCCGCGGTTGACCAGGGCCATCAGCCGGGCATCCTGCACCGGGACCAGATAGCCCAGCACCAGGGGCAACAGGACGATCAACAGACCGCTCAGCATCGCGTTTCCCTTACCGTCGGGGCCGCCGGCGGCGACCGAAAGCCGCCCACTCTAGTCAAATTCCCTTCGGGTAGGAAGCGCGCTCAGCGCGGGCCCAGGGCGAGCTCGGTCAGGGCCAGGCGGCTGCGGCGCTCGCCATCGCGCTGGTACTCCATGGCGAGCAGCAGGCCGGGCAGCTCGGGATGGAAGCTGAAGATCATCCGGCGACCCGGCTCGTCCGGCTCGGTAACCTCCACCCGGACCGCCTCGAACTCCCCGGCTGGCAGCGAGAGGTCGGTGCGGGAGAGGACCCGGTACTCGACCTCCTTCTCGCGGCCCCGGTGGTCCAGGTAGCGCAGTCGGCAGGGAGCGGCGCAGTCGGCCGCCGAGGCGCGTCGGGAGAGCTCGAACAGGGCGGCCTGGCGGTCGGGCAGCCCGTCCAGCGACTCGCGATCGAGCTCGTACTCCTTGCCGAACCCCATCAGGGTGTAGCCGCTGGCGTAGTGCAGCGAGCGGATGGCCGGGCCGGCGAGGAAGCGGCTGCGCTCGCTGCCCCGGGCCACCGCGATGTCTGCGCTCATCTCGCTTCGCCACTCCGCGCCGTCATGGGAGAGACGGTGCTCGATGGTGGCATTCGGCCAGCCCTTGACCTCCAGGCGGTAGCGGGCGTCGAAGGGGCGCGGCTCCATGGCGAGGGCGCTGCCGGCGGCCAGCAGCAGGAAAAGCGGCAGCAGCAGGAGGGCGGTGCAACGGCGCGGCAGTGATGGCATGACGGGGCTCCATGGCCTTCGAGCGGGCAGGGCTGAGAGTCCTCGCGGGCCTTGGGGTTCCCGGGAGTCCGCCGAAGTCCAGTGCCTCGGCGCGGCGGGGTGAGGCTGCTAGGCTTCCCCTGACAGGGTGGCGCTTCCGTCGCCGCCGCCCCAACGAGGAGACTCCCATGGCCAGACTCTTGCTGATTGCCGGTGACTATGTCGAGGACTAAGAGATCATGGTGCCCTTCCAGGCCCTGCAGGCGATGGGGCACGCGGTCGATGCCGTCTGTCCCGACAAGCGCGAGGGCGACAAGGTGCGCACCGCCATCCACGACTTCGAGGGCGACCAGACCTACTCCGAGAAGCCCGGACACGACTTCACGATGAACGCCACCTTCTCCTAGGTGGATGCCGGCGACTACGAGGGCCTGGTCGTGCCCGGCGGCCGCGCCCCGGAGTACCTGCGTCTCGACGAACGTGTGCTGGAAATGGTCCGCCACTTCTTCGATCATGACAAGCCGGTGGCCGCCATCTGCCACGGCGCCCAGCTGCTGGCGGCGGCGGTCTCCCTCGAGGGGCGCCGGGTCTCGGCCTATCCCGCCTGTGCCCCGGAGGTGCGCCTGGCCGGCGGCGACTTCGCCGAGATCCCGGTCGACCAGGCCGTGACCAGCGGCAAGCTGGTGTCGGCACCCGCCTGGCCCGCGCCCCCGGCCTGGCTGAAGCAGTTCGCCGATATCCTGGACTGAATCAGCCGCGGCCCGGTTTGACGACACTAGACGACTGGTCTATTCTGTCCGGCATGAAGACGCAAGCCACCCGTGACAAGCTGATCCAGATCGGCGCCGAGCTGATTGCCGAGCAGGGCTTCAACGCCACCGGCATCAACGCAGTGTTGAGCCGGGCAGGGGTCCCCAAGGGCTCCTTCTATCACTACTTCTCGAGCAAGGAGGCTTTCGGCCTGGCCGTGATTGATGCCTTCGCCGAGCAGTACGATGCCCGGCTGGCGGCCATCTTCCAGGACCCGGAGCTGACGCCGCTGGGCCGTCTGCGGCGCTATTTCGACGCGGGCAGGGCCGACATGCTCTCCTGCGACCACGCCCGCGGCTGCCTGATCGGTAACCTGGGGCAGGAGCTGTCGTCGCGCAGCGAGGTGTTCCGCGCTCGCCTCGACCAGGTGTTCCGTCGCTGGGAGCGTCATCTGGTGGCCTGCCTCGAGGAGGCGATAGCCGCCGGCGAGGTGTCGGAAGACCTCGACGTCGAGGTCTTGGCCGGCTTTATCCTGGCTGGCTGGCAGGGCGCCATGCTGCGCGCCAAGACGGCCAAGTCGCTGGTGCCGATGGAATCCTTCGAGCAGGTCCTGTTCCGCCACGTGCTGTCTCGCGAGGTTCCCGCGGTGATCTGACGCACGTTACCTCCCCGTCAGATTCGTGCGCCCTGTTCATAGTAGACTGGTCTATACGCGCGGCGCGAGCCTCATGTGACGGCCCGACATTCCCACGACCCCGGCCGGACCGGTCGGGGCCAACACCACGATTACCCTTACAGGAGACGTTTCCATGTCCGAGATCAACGGCAAGGTCGTGATCATTACCGGGGCCAGCAGCGGCCTCGGCGAAGCCACCGCCCACCGCCTGGCGAAGGCCGGGGCGAAACTGGTGCTCGGCGCACGCCGCGAGGACCGTCTGCAGGCCCTGCGTGACGCCATCGTCGAGCAGGGCGGCGAGGCGATCTACCACGTCACCGACGTGACCGAGCGCGACCAGGTCGAGGCCCTGGCGCAGTCCGCCAAGGAGGCCTATGGCCGCATTGACGTGCTGATCAACAACGCCGGTCTGATGCCGCTGTCGCCGCTCGACCAGCTCAAGGTCGACGAGTGGGAGCAGATGGTCGACGTCAACATCAAGGGCGTGCTCTACGGCATCGCCGCGGTGCTGCCGACCATGCGCGAGCAGCATGCCGGCCATATCATCAACCTCTCCTCCGTGGCCGGCCATGTGGTATTCCCCTCCGCCGCCGTCTACTGCGCCACCAAGTACGCGGTCAAGGCGCTCAGTGAGGGTATTCGCCAGGAAGGCGGCGAGGAGATCCGCTCCACCAACATCTCGCCGGGGGCGGTGGCGACCGAGCTCACCTCCACCATCAGCGACGAGGAGACCGCCAAGGGCGTGAACGAGCTCTACGAGATGGCCATCGACGCCGATGCCATCGCCCGGGCGATCGTCTACGCCATCGAGCAGCCGGCGGACGTCGACGTCAACGAGCTGATCATCCGGCCGACCAAGCAGCCGCTGTAAGCCCCTCGTCCGCCGAGCACAGCGGGCGGTCCCCGGCGGGTCGCCGCCGGGGCAGGCCATGTCATCGACACGACAGCGAGGAACGATCATGACGGACAAGACGCAGTACCAGCCTCCCCGGGTCTGGACCTGGGAAGGCGAGAGCGGCGGCAAGTTCGCCAGCATCAACCGCCCGGTGGCCGGAGCCACTCACTACCAGAGCCTGCCCATCGGCGAGCACCCGCTGCAGCTCTACTCGCTGGCCACGCCCAACGGGGTCAAGGTGGCCATCCTGCTGGAGGAGCTGCTGGCGCTGGGCCACCAGGGCGCCGAATACGACGCCTGGCTGATCCGGATCGGCGAGGGGGACCAGTTCTCCAGCGGCTTCGTAGAGGCCAACCCCAACTCCAAGATCCCAGCCCTGGTGGATCACGGCGGGGACGCGCCGCAGCGGGTCTTCGAGTCCGGCTCGATCCTGCTCTACCTGGCCGAGAAGTTCGGGGCCTTCCTGCCGCAGGAGACCGGCGCGCGCACCGAGACACTGAACTGGTTGTTCTGGCAGATGGGGTCTGCGCCCTACGTCGGCGGCGGCTTCGGCCACTTCTACGCCTACGCCCCGGAGAAGCTCGAATACCCGATCAACCGCTTCACCATGGAGACCAAGCGCCAGCTCGACCTGCTGGACCGCACCCTGGCCGAGCGCGAGTACATCGCCGGTGACGAGTACACCATCGCGGACATCGCCATCTATCCCTGGTATGGCGTCCTGGTCCAGGGACTGCTCTACGACGCCGGAGAATTCCTGTCCGTCGACGAGTACCCGCACCTGCAGCGCTGGGCGCGGACCGTCGCCGAGCGCCCGGCGGTCAAGCGGGGCCGCATGGTCAACCGCACCTGGGGCGCCCCCTCGGAGCAGCTGCACGAGCGTCACGCGGCCAGCGACTTCGAGACACGCACCCAGGACAAGGTCTAGCGGCGCGGCCTTCGGCTCGCCCGGAAAAGAGAGAGGGCACACCGCCAGGCGGTGTGCCCTCTCTCACGGTCCCTGCCATGGGAAGCCGCCCCATGGCGGGCGTCGTCGCTCAGGCGCGTGACGCGAGGCGCTCCAGGCCCGGGCTCAGCGTGACCGGGTAGTCGCTCTCGCCCGCCTCGAGGCGCCTGACGTCCTCGGGGAAACGCGGCAGCGCGTCCGCGACCCGCTCCCGGGCGTCGTCGGCCAGGGCCATCTCGGCCTCCACCAGCCGGCCGGCCTGCACCAGAGGCCGCAGCAGCGGTTCGCCGGCGTCGACGGGCTCGTCGCGCAGGGCGAGGATGTCGCCGAGGTAGCGGCCCCGGTCGTCCTGGCGGCGATAGAGCTGCTTGCGACAGGGCAGGTTGATCTTGCCCGGGGAGTGCTTGACGCGAGGTTCGCCCGCGTACTCCACCAGCTTGTAGGAGAGGTCGATCACCGGGGCGTCCGCCGACACCCCCATCTGGGTGCCCACGCCGAAGGCGTCGATGGGGGCCCCGTCCTCGAGCAGGGTGTCGATCTGCATCTCGTCGAGGCCGCTGCTGGCGACGATCTTCACCTCCTCGTGGCCGGCATCGTCGAGCAGCCGGCGCGAGCCCCTGGCCAGCTCCCCCAGGTCGCCGGAGTCCAGCCGGATGGCCTTCACCCCGAGTCCCGGCTCCTCGCGCATCAGCTCGACCACCTTCTGCACCCCCTCCAGGGTGTCGTGGGTGTCGACCAGCAGGGTGGTGCCGGGATAGTGGCGGGCGAAGGCGCGGAAGGCTTCCCGCTCGTTGCCGTGGGCGAGGATATAGCTGTGGGCCATGGTGCCGTTGAGCGCCAGGTCGTGGCGCAGGCCGCCGAGCACGTTGCTGGTGCCGGCAAGCCCCGCGGTGCGGTAGGCGCGGACCCCGCGCACCGCGGCGTCGACGCCGTGCATGCGACGCATGCCGAAGTCCACCACCGGCCGGCCCCGCGCCGCCATCACCACGCGCACCGCCTTGGAGGCCAGCACCGTCTCCAGCTGCACCAGGTTCATCATCAGGCTTTCGAGGAGCTGGGCCTGGGCGATGGGTGCCTCCACTTCCATCAGCGGCTCGTTGGCGAACACCGGCGTGCCCTCGGGCAGGGTCCAGATGTCCCCCTCGAAGCGCCATGTGCTGAGCCAGTCGAGAAAGTCCGGGTCGAAGAGCCCGGTGCCCGACAGTCGCGCCAGGGCGTCGTCGCCGAAGCGCAGCCGGCTGAGCAGCGCGGCGGCGTGCTGCTGTCCGCAGGCCAGCATGAAGCGGCGCGTCGGTGGCAGCCGGCGGAAGAAGAGGCTGAAGGTGGCCCGCTCGTGCATGGCCTCCTTCCAGTAGGCCTGGGTCATGGTCAGCTGGTAGAGGTCGGTGAGCAGGGCGAGCTCACCCTCCGCCACCTGAAGCGGCGCCGTCGACGTCATGGGCGGACCTTGGCGCCGGCGTCCGTTAGCTCGCAGCGGCAGTCATCCACGGCGTCGGGGTCCACCGGGGCGGTGAGGGCCTCCAGCAGCAGCACGTCGAAGCCCCTCCGACGGGCCTCCAGGGCCGTGGCCTTCACGCAGACGTCCAGCGCCAGGCCGCAGACGACCACCCGCTCGATGCCCTTTTCCTTGAGGTAGCCGGCCAGGCCCGTGCCCTCGAAGGCGGAGTAGGCGTCGGCATCGAAGGCCGTGGCCTTGCTGACGCGCAGGGTGTCGTCGTGCAGCGCGAGGTCGGGATGGAAGGCCGCCCCCTCGGTGTCCTGGACGCAGTGTACCGGCCAGGGGCCTCCGCGATGCGCGAAGCTCACGTGGTCGACGGGGTGCCAGTCCCGCGAGGCGACCACCAGGGCGCCGGCCGCCCGGGCCGCCTCGATCTCAGCATTGATGCCCGGCACCAGGGCCGCGCCGCCCCTGACCGCCAGGGCGCCGCCCTCGCAGAAGTCGTTCTGCATGTCCACGACGAGCAGCGCGTCATGGGGGCCATATTCCACATCCAGGGTCATCACTCACCTCCCGCAGGTCGTTGGGTGTCTCTTCTCAGGGTAGGGCAGTGTGGCGGTTGTGGCCGCGGTGGGGGTCGCGGGGCGCGCCCCGCTCAGTAACCGGCCTCCGGGTCGACGGTATCGATCGGCGCCCCCGCCTCGAAGGCCCGCAGCGCCTCGGCCACCTGGTCGAGCGCCGTCCCCAGCGGGGTGGGCCCCGCCATGTGGGGAGTGACCCAAACCCGCGGATGCGACCAGAGCCGGCTCTGCTCCGGCAGCGGCTCCTCGGGGAAGGCGTCCAGGATGGCGCCGCGCAGGCGGCCCTCCGTCTCGCTGTCCGGTTCGCTGCCGTGGTCCAGCGCCTCGAGCAGCGCAGCCTCGTCGATCAGGGTGCCGCGGCCCGGGTTGATCAGGCTGGCCCCCTCGGGAAGCCTCGCCAGGGCGGCGGCATCGATGACGTGGCGCGTCGAGGGGGTGTCAGGCAGCAGCAGGACCAGGCTCCTCACCCGGGCGAGCAGCGTCTCGAGCCCCTCCTCGCCGTGATGGCAGGTGATGTCCGGCAGCGACTTGGGCGAGCGGCTCCAGCCATGCACCGGGTAGCCGTCGGCGGCCACCATGGCCGCCACCCTGGCGCCGATGGCGCCCAGGCCCAGTACGCCCACCGGCCAGTCGGCCTTGTCGACCACCGCGTGTTCCCGCCAGTCGCGGCGATGCTGCTGGCGACGATAGCGATCGAAGTCGCGCTGGAAGTGCAGGATGCCGTAGCGGACATAGTCACCGATCAGGTCGGCCATGCCCGCGTCGCGCAGCTTGACGATGGGCACCCCCTCGGGCAGTCCCGGGTTGCCCAGCAGGGCGTCGACCCCGGCGCCGAGGTTGACGATGCCCTTGAGCCGTTCGGGCTCGCCGAGCAGCGCCGCGGAGGGCTTCCACACGGCGAGGTAGTCCGCCTCGCGGCGCTCTTCGGCCGGCGCGTCGCTCGTGATGACCTCGGCCTCGGGCAGGCGCCTCGCCAGGGCCTCCCGCCAGCGGTCGGCATCCTCGGTGTGGACCAGAACCTTCATGCTGTCTTCTCCGCCTTGTGCCTGACCCCCATCATGGGAGTCGGGGCGGCCGTGAACAAGCGCGACAGGCCCGAGGAAATGCTTGACCGCCCACCATGGGTAGGCAGTAACCTGCCTCCAAGGTAATCGACCGACTGCCCGGAACGACCCCGGCCCACGACCCGGTCGGCTTCGGCGGCGACGCGGCACCCGGCCCGGCCTTCTCGACGCAGAGAGGGCCGATTTGTTGATGATGCGATGGCGAGTGGCTTCATGATCCAGGTTTCCCTGCCCTTCACTCGTGAAGAATATGCGACCCGCCTGTGGAAGGTGCGCGCCGAGATGGCCAGCCGCGGCATCGACGTGCTGATCGTCAGCGATCCCTCCAACATGGCCTGGTTGACCGGCTATGACGGCTGGTCCTTCTACGTCCACCAGTGCGTGCTGGTCGGCCTGGAGGGGGAGCCGGTGTGGTACGGACGGCGAATGGACGCCAACGGGGCGCTGCGCACCTGCTGGATCGACCCGGACAACATCACCTACTACCCGGATTACTACGTCCAGAATCCGGACATGCATCCCATGGACTATCTCGCCCAGACCATCCTGCCCGACCGTGGCTGGCACGAGGGCGTGGTGGGCATGGAAATGGACAACTACTACTTCTCGGCCAAGGCCTACCAGTGCCTGCTGCGCGAGCTGCCCCATGCGCGCTTCATGGATGCCAACTCCCTGGTCAACTGGTGCCGGGCGATCAAGTCGCCCCAGGAGATCGAGTACATGCGGGTGGCGGCGAAGATCGTCGAGGGCATGCACACGCGGATCCTGGAGGTGATCGAGCCGGGCCTGCCCAAGAGCAAGCTGGTGTCGGAGATCTACCGGGTCGGCATCGAGGGCTGGCGCGACGAGCAGGGCAAGATCTATGGGGGCGACTATCCCGCCATCGTGCCCATGCTGCCTACCGGCTCCGATGCCGCTGCCCCGCACCTGACCTGGGACGATACGCCGTTTCGCGAGGGCGAGGGCACCTTCTTCGAGATCGCCGGGGTGTTCAAGCGCTACCACGCTCCCATGTCGCGGACCGTGTTCCTCGGCAAGCCGCCGCAGGAGTTCGTGCGTGCCGAATCGGCGCTGCTGGAGGGCATCGAGAACGGCCTGGCGGTGGCCAAGCCGGGCAATCGCACCGCGGACATCGCCATGGCGCTGGGCTCGGCCATGGACAAGTACGGCTTCGACCGCGGCGGTGCCCGCTGCGGTTACCCCATCGGCATCAGCTACCCCCCGGACTGGGGCGAGCGCACCATGAGTCTGCGCCCCTCGGACCTGACCGTCCTGCAGCCGGGCATGACCTTCCACTTCATGCCCGGCCTGTGGGAGGACGACTGGGGCCTGGAGATCACCGAGAGCATCCTGATCACCGAGACCGGCTGCGAGACCCTGGCCGACTTCCCCCGCCAGCTGTTCGTGCGCTGAGACCGTCGCGCGAGACCCTCGCGCCAGACAAGGAGAACCCCATGAGCAAACGACCCAGCCCGATCTCCGCCACCGTCGACTTCGAGGCCGACGGCGTGCAGCACGGCTTCCTGAAGCTGCCCATCTCCAATGACGAGTCGGCCTGGGGGGCGGTGATGATCCCGGTCACGGTGGTCAAGAACGGCGATGGCCCCACGGCGCTGCTGACCGGCGGCAACCATGGCGACGAGTACGAGGGCATTACCGCCCTGATGAAGCTGACCAGCTCCCTCGAGGCGGGCGACGTGCGTGGCCGGGTGATCATCGTGCCGATGATGAACGTGCCGGCGGCGATGGCCGGCAGGCGCACCTCGCCGATGGACGGCGGCAACCTCAACCGCAGCTTCCCCGGTGACCCGGACGGCACCGTGACCGAGAAGATCGCCGACTACTTCACGCGGGTGATGGTGCCGATGTGCGACGTGGTCCTCGACCTGCACTCCGGCGGCCGCACCCTGGACATCATCCCGTTCGGCGCCTCCCACGTGCTCGACAATCCCGACCAGCAGCGCCAGGCGCTGGAAGGGGCCAAGGCCTTCGGTGCCCCCTACGCCATGATGATGTTCGAGCTCGACGCGGCGGCGCTGTTCGACACCGCGGTGGAGAGCCAGGGCAAGGTGTTCGTTGCCACCGAGCTCGGCGGCGGCGGCACCTCCACCCCCGAGAGCCTGGCGATCACCGAGCGGGGCGTGCGCAACTTCCTGATCCAGTTCGGGCTGGTCCAGGGGCAGGTGGAGATGCCCGCCGAGCCCCAGGTCTACCTCGACATGCCCGATGCCAGCTGCTACGTGCAGAGCGAGCACTCCGGCCTGCTGGAGCTGACCCTGGCGCTGGGCGATGCGGTGCAGGAGGGGCAGGTGATCGCCCGCGTCTATGACATGACCCGCAGCGGCACGCCGCCCGTGGAGTACCGCGCCGAGCGCAGCGGCATCCTCGCCGCCCGGCGTTTCCCGGCACAGGTCAACATGGGTGATACCATTGCGGTGATTGCCGAGGTCGTCGACTCGCTCGGCTGAACAGGATATTGAGAGACGCATGAAGCTCGATCGTTACGATCTGAAGATCCTCGAGATCCTGTCCCGGGACGGACGCATCACCAAGTCGAAGCTGGCCGAGGCGATCAACCTCTCCGTCAGCCCCTGCTGGGAACGGGTGCGCCGGCTCGAGAAGGCCGGCATCATCGAGGGCTATTCGGCGCGCATCAATGCCGACGTGCTCGTCAAGCGCACGCCGGTATGGGTGCAGATCGAGCTCAAGGCGCACAATGCCGAGAGCTTCGCCCGCTTCGAGGCCCTGGTCCACGCAACCCCCGAGGTCACCGAGTGTGTGGCCGTGGGCGGTGGCGTCGACTACCTGATCAAGTTCGAGGCCGATTCCATCGATGCCTACCAGCGGCTCATGGATGCCTGGCTGACCGGCGAGGCCGGCATCGAGCGCTACTTCACCTACATCGTCACCAAGACGGTGAAACGTCCCGCCCCGGGTTTCTGCCCGGACGACCTTGCCTGAGCCCATTTCCGGCTGACCGCAATTTCAGCGTTGATGTACCCCCGCCCGGTGTGGCATAAGCTGTTAACAGGAGGGTGGGTCCAACTCACCCGGCCGGGCGATCCAGCCGGCATGCTACCGTTGGTGCCGGCACGTGGTTGAAAGCGCCCCGGAAGTGTTCACGATCGCCTGACGCAGAGAGATTCCAATGTCCTATTTCACGATTGCTGGGGTGCAGATGCACGCCCACCACCACGGTGACAACACCGAGGCCATGCGCCACCGGATCGACGTGCTGATGAGCCGTTTTCCCCAGGTGCAGATGGTCCTGTTCAGCGAGCTGATGCCCATGGGGGCCTCGACGCACAATGCCCGACCGATGCCCTGCGACGCCGAGGCGCTGTTCTGCCAGATCGCCGAGCAGCACCGTATCTGGCTGATTCCCGGCTCGATGTTCGAGCAGGCCGAGGACGGCATCTACAACACCCTCTCGGTGATCAACCCCCACGGGCAGGTGGTCAACCGTTTCCGCAAGCTGTTCCCCTTCCGCCCTTACGAGATAGGGGTCGAGAGCGGCACCGAGTTCGTGGTCTTCGACGTGCCCAATGTCGGCCGCTTCGGGGTCTCGATCTGCTACGACATGTGGTTCCCCGAGACCACCCGCACCCTCGCCGCCATGGGCGCCGAGGTGATCCTGCACCCGACCATGACCGATACCATCGACCGTGATATCGAGCTGTCGATGGCGCGCACCAATGCCGCGGTCAACCAGTGCTACTTCTTCGACATCAACGGTGCCGGGGCCCTGGGCAACGGTCGCTCGATCGTGGTGGGGCCCTCTGGCGACGTCATTCACCAGGCGGGTATCGGCGAGGAGATCATGCCGATCGAGATCGACATGACGAGGGTTCGTCGTGAACGCGAGGCGGGGCTGCGTGGCCTGGGCCAGCCGCTGAAGAGCTTCCGCGACCGCAAGGTGGATTTCTCGCTGTACCGGAGCGAGACCGGCTCCACCCCCTTCCTCGACACCCTGGGCCCGCTGGCCAAGCCCGTTCGCGCCAACGTTGAGGACTATTGATCCCTCGCCTGCGGGCGGCGCATCGAAGAGACGCATTGAAGAGACGCATCGAAGAGAAGAGGAGCCTTCATGCTGGAGTACCTGACTCGACTGCTGCGCCGCCTGCTCGGCCACACCCCTGCTGACACTTCCCCGCAGACGGCGCCCGGCGCCTCTCCCGTATCCGATGGAGCGACCACGATGAGCCAAATAAAAACTATTGCCGATGTACGCCGCTACTTCCTCAACAACAAGGAGCCGGTCTATTTCATCTCGGCGACCAACTTCAACCTGTTGGGGATTGGCGACTGGGTGGGTAACTTCCGTCACATCAACTACATCAACTGCTTCGATGACCAGCAGCGCAACGTCTTCGTGCCCAAGGAGAAGTTCCCCCGCGACTTCGAGAGCATCGAGGACATCAACAACTACCTCCTCGAGCACAAGGAGGTCATCGACTTCATCCAGTCACGGGCCGACGGCGACAACGCGGGCACGGCCGCCTTCCTGATGTTCGACGAGCACACCGAGGAAGTCTGCAAGCAGCTCGGCCTCAAGGTGGCGTTCCCGCCGGCCGAGCTGCGTTCGCGCATGGACAACAAGATCGAGACCGTGCGCATCGGCAACAAGGCCGGCGTGCCCAGCGTGCCGAACGTGCTGGCCAAGGTGGGCAGCTACCAGGAGCTCTGCGAGGTGAGCAAGGAGCTGGGTGATGACCTGGTCATCCAGACCGCCTTCGGCGATTCCGGCCACACCACCTTCTTCATCTCCAATGAAGACGACTACTACAAGCATGCCGAGGAGATCGAGGCCGAGTCAGAGGTCAAGATCATGAAGCGCATCAATTGCCGCGGCTCGGCCATCGAGGCCTGTGCGACCCGCTGCGGCACCGTGGTCGGCCCGCTGATGACCGAGCTGGTCGGCTTCAAGACGCTCACCCCCTACAAGGGCGGCTGGTGCGGCAACGAGATGTTCGCCGGCGCCTTCGACCAGTCGGTCCGCGACAAGGCCCGCGAGTACACCTTCCAGTTCGGCGAGGCGTTGCGCGAGGAGGGCTATCGCGGCTACTTCGAGCTCGACTTCCTGATCGACATGGACAACGGCGAGGTCTATCTCGGCGAGCTCAATCCGCGGGTCACCGGGGCCAGCTCCCTGACCAACGTGGCGGCCTTCGCCCACTCCGACATCCCGCTGTTCCTGTTCCACCTGCTGGAATTCTCCGATGTCGACTTCGACCTCGACATCAACGAGATCAACGAGCGCTGGGCGCATCCGGAGAGCGTCGACAGCTGGAGCCAGCTGGTGATCAAGCACACCGACGAGAGCGTCGACCTGCTGACCCAGGCGCCGCGCACCGGGGTCTGGAAGATGGCGGCCGACGGCAGCCTGGCCTATCACCACTACGACTCTCACCCCCATGCCGCCGAGGATGAAAGCGAGGGCTTCTTCCTGCGCATCAGCGGGGTCGGGGACTTCCGCTACGAGGGCGCCGATCTCGGCATCCTGATCACCCGCGGACGGCTGATGGACGACGACTTCCAGCTCAACGAGCGCGCCAAGGCGTGGATCGAGGGTATCCGCGCCCAGTACGCCGGCCAGTCGCTTCAGGATCCGGTGGTGGAGGAGGTGGCCGTGAGCCACGCCGTCGGCGGTGGAAACTTCAAGATCCTGTGAACACAGCGATCCTTTCCCCTTCGACCCGGGAGGTGCCTCCGGCCGACATGGACAAGATGCTTGATTTCCGGACCGTGCGCGAGGAAACGGCAGGCCCCCGTTGGCAGGCGCTGTTCGAGTACCACTGGCCGGCCTACGAACAGTGGTACCTCAGCGAGGGGGAGCGGGAGAGGCCAGGGTATCTCGCGTGCTACAACGCCCTGCGCCAGCACATGCCGGAGCTTCTCGATACCTATCGGACGCTGTGCAAGCTGGCCGGCGGCAGCGACCTGGCCGCGCGCTTCCTGAGCCTCTACCAGCCACCGCCCTATATCACCGGCTGCTCCCAGGCGGTGCTGGCGAGTCCCTCGTCCACGATGCTGGCGCGCAACTACGACTATCCGCCCGAGCTGTGCGAGGGGACCATCCTCTACACGCACTGGAACGAGCGGCGGGTGATCGCCATGACCGATTGCCTGTGGGGCGTGCTGGACGGGATGAACGATCGCGGGCTCGCCGTCTCCCTGGCGTTCGGCGGGCGCAAGGCGGTGGGGCAGGGGTTCGGTGCGCCGATCATCCTGCGCTACCTGCTGGAGTTCTGCGACACCGTGCCCGAGGCCTCGGAGGTGCTGGCCCGGATCCCGACCCACATGGCCTACAACATCACCGTGGCCGACTCCGCCGGTCGCTACGTGACGGCGATGATCGCTCCGGATCGTCGTGCCAGCATCCGGCGCGTGCCGGTGGCGACCAACCACCAGAAGAAGATCGAGTGGTATGCCCATGCCCTGGCCTCGGAGACGCTGATCCGCGAGCGCCAGCTGTCGATCCTGGTGGACGACGAGGATACCACCGAGGAGCGGCTGATCGCCGCCTTCTCGTCACCTCCCCTGTTTCGCCATGACTACCGGCGGGGCCTGGGGACCGTCTATACCGCCATCTATCGTCCCTGTTCGGGACGCGCACAGTTTCACTGGCCCGGCCTGAACCTGGACCTGAGCTTTGACCATTTCCCCGAGGAACGGATCACCGTCCGCTACGGCGTGCGCGGACTGAACCACGGCTGATCCCGGGTCGGCCGAAGCATTTCATAAAACAACGAACACGGATGGGTGTTGCCATGCCAGAGACGAGTCAATCCGAGACGCCCTATACCGCCCTGGGCTTCTACCACAAGATCTCCCAGCTGCGCGCCGACACCTGGAACGCGCTCAAGCGCGACCTGGGTCAGCTGATCCGCCTGAACGACCCGAATCGCTCCAAGAACCTGATCAAGGCCATCGACGTCAAGCTCACCCGCCTCGAGATCATCGAGGACTACCATGCCTTCCCGTCCAAGGAGGACTTCCGGCACCTCTGGACGCTGTTCAACCGCGAGGAGTACGGGCTGCTGGAGAAGGTGGTCAAGCGCCTGGTGCGGGCGCTGATCAGCGAGTCCTACCGGCGTCGCCATGTCGACCTCAGCGAGACCGATGCCGACGCCGAGGACCTGGAGACCCTGGATGCGCTGAACCAGTTGCGTCGTGGCCATCCGACCTCCAACAGTTCGGCCCAGCCCTACTTCGAGCTGCTGATCGTCGACACCCTCTCGGCGCCGGAGGAGGAGGTGGTCCGCGAGGCCTTCCATAACCTGCGCCGCCCGGAGGACCGTTTCGTCTATGACGTGGTCACGGTGCGCAGCTTCGAGGACGCGCTGATCGCAGTGCTGGTCAATCCCAACATCCAGGCCTGCCTGATCCGCTACGAGTTCCCCTACAAGTCGAAGTACAACCTCAGCGCCCTGCGCAGCTACCTCGAGGGGCTCTCCGAACAGTCCCTGGAGAACCAGTCGGAGGCCGAACGCAGCATCATGCTCAGCACCATGATCCACGAGCTGCGCCCCGAGATCGACCAGTTCCTGGTCACCAGCGGCGACGTGGAGGCCACGGCCAGTCGCGACATCCGTCATTTCAATCGCATCTTCTACCGCGAGACGGACTACATCGAGCAGCACCACACCATCCTGCGGGCCATCGACAACCGCTATCGCACGCCCTTCTTCGATGCCCTGCGCGAGTACAGCAAGAAGCCGACCGGGGTCTTCCATGCCATGCCCATCTCCCGGGGCAAGTCGGTCACCCGCTCCCACTGGGCCGGGCAGATGATCGACTTCTACGGCATCAACATCTTCCTCGCCGAGACCTCGGCCACCTCCGGCGGGCTGGATTCCCTGCTGCAGCCCTACGGGCCGATCAAGAAGGCCCAGGAGTATGCCGCCCGGGCCTTCGGGGCGCGCCAGAGCTTCTTCGTCACCAACGGCACCTCCACGGCCAACAAGATCGTGGTGCAGGCTCTGGTCAAGCCCCGCGACATCGTGCTGATCGACCGCGACTGCCACAAGTCGCACCACTACGGCATGGTGCTGGCCGGCGCCCATGTCAGCTACCTGGACTCCTATCCGCTCGACGACTACTCCATGTACGGCGCCGTGCCGCTCAAGGAGATCAAGAAGACGCTGCTCGAGTACAAGCGCTCCGGCCAGCTGCACAAGGTCAAGATGCTTCTGCTCACCAACTGCACCTTCGACGGCGTGGTCTACAACGTGCGGCGGGTGATGGAGGAGTGCCTGGCGATCAAGCCCGACCTGGTCTTCCTGTGGGACGAGGCCTGGTTCGCCTTCGCCGGCTTCAACCCGACCTACCGGCCGCGGACCGCCATGCATGCCGCCCGGACCCTGCGGGACCGCTACCGCAGTGCGGCCTACCGCGAGGAGTACGACGCCTGGAAGGCGGAGTTCGAGACGCTCGATCCCGACGACGATGCCACCTGGCTCGACCGGCGCCTGATGCCCGACCCCGACGCGGTGCGCATCCGTGCCTATGCCACCCACTCCACCCACAAGACCCTGACCTCGCTGCGTCAGGGCTCGATGATCCATGTCTGGGACCAGGACTATCGCCAGAAGGTCGAGGCGCCGTTCCACGAGGCCTACATGACCCATACCTCGACCTCGCCGAACTACCAGATCATCGCCTCGCTGGACGTGGGGCGCATGCAGGCGGAGATGGAGGGCTTCGAGCTGGTCCATGCCCAGGTCGAGGCCGCGCTGACGCTGCGTGAGCAGCTCTATACGCATCCGCTGCTGCAGAAGTACTTCCGGGTGCTGGTCAATCAGGACATGGTGCCGCTGGAGTTCCGGGAGTCGGGGGTCGAGACTTTCTACGACCCGGTCACGGGCTGGAACAAGATGGAGGAGGCCTGGGCCAACGACGAGTTCGTCGTCGACCCCAGCCGCATCACCATCGCCATCGGCGCGACCGGCATCGACGGGGATACCTTCAAGAACGAATACCTGATGAACAAGTACGGTATCCAGATCAACAAGACCTCTCGCAATACCGTGCTGTTCATGACCAACATCGGTACATCGCGTGGCGCCATCGCCTACCTGCTCGACGTGCTGATCAAGCTGGCCAAGGAGTTCGAGTACCGCTGGGAGGAGAGCAGCCGCCCCGAGCGCAAGATCATCGAGAATCGCATCCACTCGCTGACCAAGGAACTGCCGCCGCTGCCCGACTTCAGCCGCTTCCACGACGCCTTCCGCCCCGCGCCCGATGGCAACACCCCGGAGGGGGACATCCGCCGGGCCTACTTCCTCAGCTACGACGAGGAGAACACCGAGTACCTGCGCTTCGACAACGGGGAGCTGCAGGCCCAGATGCGCAGCGGTCGCGACGTGGTCTCGGCGAGCTTCGTGATCCCCTATCCGCCAGGCTTCCCGGTGCTGGTGCCAGGCCAGGTGGTCAGCGAGGAGATCCTCTACTTCCTGCAGGCCCTGGACGTGACCGAGATCCACGGCTACCGCCCCGAGCTCGGCCTGCTGGTGTTCACCGAGGAGGCCCTCAGCAACCCGCCGCTGGGATGAGCCCCGAGGCCCACAGAAAAAACCGCATCTTCCCGGCACAGGACAAAAAATCCTGTGTCGGGAGGTGCGGTTAACGAAAAGTCCCGTCCCGCCATACCCCTTATCCTGTACCCATCGAGCCGCCCTGGAGCTTCACGACCAGGCGGCTCGCCCGTTTCTACCACGCCGGCCATGAGCCTGCCGGCGCGCCAGGGGAGGTACAGCATGACTCTGTCCAACAAACTCAGCGATCCGCGCCTGTTCCGTCAGTATGCCTACGTGGACGGCAAGTGGACCCACGGCGACGGCGGCCGCGAGGAGGCCGTGTTCGACCCGGCCACCGGAGAGACGCTGGGCCACATCCCCTGGCTGGAACCCCACCAGATCACCGAGGCCGTGGATGCCGCCGAGGCCGCCTTCGTGCACTGGCGTGCCCTGCGGGCCGACGAGCGCTGCGAGCGCCTGCTCGCCTGGTATGACCTGCTGCAGGCCAACCGCGAGGACCTCGCCCTCATCATGACCCTGGAGCAGGGCAAGCCGCTGCCCGACGCCCGGGGCGAGGTGGAGTACGGGGCCAGCTTCGTGCGCTGGTTCGCCGAGGAGGGCAAGCGCACCTTCGGCGAGACCATCCCGAGCCACATCCCCAACGCGGCCCTGGGCACCATCAAGGAGCCGGTGGGGATCGCCGCCCTGATCACGCCCTGGAACTTCCCGCTGGCGATGATCACCCGCAAGGCTGCCGCCGCCATGGCCGCCGGCTGCCCGGTGATCGTCAAGCCCGCCGGGGAGACCCCGTTCTCCGCGCTGGCGCTGGCGGAGCTGGCCGAGCGTGCCGGCATCCCGGCCGGGGTGTTCAACGTGGTGCTGGGCGAGCCGCCCGAGGTATCGCGGATCCTCTGTGCCGAGGATCGCGTCAAGGCGCTCTCCTTCACCGGCTCCACCCGGGTGGGCCGGCTGCTGCTGGAGCAGTGTGCCAACACCGTGAAGCGTGTCTCGCTGGAACTGGGCGGCAACGCCCCCTTCATTGTCGGGCCGGACATGGACCCCAGGGAGGCGGCCTTCGCCGCGGTGGCGGCCAAGTTCCAGACCGCCGGACAGGACTGCCTGGCCGCGGACCGCATCCTGGTCCACGAGTCGATCCATGACGAGTTCGTCGAGCACTTCGCCGAGCGCATGGCGGCCCTGACCGTGGGCAACGGCCTGGAGAACGAGGTCGACCTCGGTCCGCTGATCCACCGCCAGGCGGTGGAGAAGGCCGCGGCCATCGTCGACGACGCCATCTCCAAGGGGGCGACCCTGGTGGCCGGCGACCAGACGCAGGCGCCGGGCGAGAACTTCTTCATGCCGGTGCTGCTCACGGGGGTGACCCACGACATGAAGATCTGGCACGAGGAGAGCTTCGCGCCGGTGGCCGGGATCACCGCCTATGCCGACGACGACCAGGTCATCGAGATGGCCAACGACACCGAGTACGGGCTGGCTGCCTACATCTACACTCACGACATCCGCCGCATCTGGAAGATCCTGCGCGCCCTGGAGTTCGGCATGGTGTCGGTGAACTCGGTGAAGATGACCGGCCCCCCGGTGCCCTTCGGTGGCGTCAAGCACTCCGGCCTCGGCCGCGAGGGCGGCGTGACCGGCATCGACGAGTACCTGGAGACCAAGTACTACTGCCTCGGCGCCCTGGGCTCCGTCTCCGGCAGCTAGCCGCGCCCGCGCCCGGCTCCGGCCGACCCGCCAGCGAACCGATGAACCTCCTCCCCGCCGCGGCGGGGAGTCCTGACGAGAGAAGAGAGAACGAGATGAGCCAGCAGCACCAGGACCTGATCGAGCGCGATCGCAAGGTGACCTTCCACGCCTCCACCCACCTGCGCGACTTCGCCCATGGCGACGCACCGGGTCGCGTGATCTCGGGCGGCAAGGGCATCCACATCGTCGACAAGGACGGTCGCGAGTTCATCGACGGCTTCGCCGGCCTGTACTGCGTGAACATCGGCTATGGCCGCACCGAGGTGGCCGAGGCCATCTACCGCCAGGCCCTCGAGCTCTCCTACTACCACACCTACGTGGGGCACTCCAACGAGCCGCAGATCGCGCTCTCCGAGAAGATCCTCGAGCTCGCCGGCCCCGGCATGTCCAAGGTCTACTATGGCATGTCCGGTTCTGACGCCAACGAGACCCAGCTGAAGATCGTGCGCTACTACAACAACGTGCGCGGCCTGCCGCAGAAGAAGAAGGTCATCTCGCGCATGCGCGGCTACCACGGGTCCGGCATCGCCTCGGGCTCGCTGACCGGCCTCAAGGCGTTCCACGACCACTTCGACCTGCCCATCGACACCATCCGCCACACCGAGGCGCCGTTCTACTACCAGCGGGCCGCGGAGCTGGAGGGCATGACCGAGCGCGAGTTCTCGAAGCACTGCGCCACCAAGCTCGAGGAGATGATCCTGGCCGAGGGGCCGGACACCGTGGCCGCCTTCATCGGCGAGCCGGTGCTCGGCACCGGGGGCATCGTGCCGCCGCCGGAAGGCTACTGGGACGAGATCCAGGCGGTGCTGGCCAGGTACGACGTCCTGCTGATCGCCGACGAGGTCGTCTGCGGCTTCGGACGGATCGGCACCGACTTCGGCAGCCATCGCTACGGCATCAAGCCCGACCTGATCACCGTGGCCAAGGGCCTGACCAGCGCCTACCAGCCGCTCTCCGGCGTGATCGTCGGCGACCGCGTCTGGAAGGTGCTGGAGCAGGGCACCGGCGAGTACGGCCCGATCGGGCACGGCTGGACCTACTCCGGTCACGCCCTGGGCTGCGCCGCGGGGCTGGCGAACCTCGAGATCATCGAGCGCGAGGGGCTGACCCGCAATGCCGCCGAGACCGGCGCCTACCTCCAGGAGCGGATGCAGGACGCCTTCGGTGACCATCCCATCGTCGGCAACGTGCGCGGCGTGGGCATGCTGGCGGCGCTGGAGTTCTCCGCCGAGCCGAGCCGCCGCGCGGCCTTCGACCCGGCGCTCAAGGTGGGCCCGCGCATCGCCGCCGCGGCGATGCAGGAGAACCTCATCGCTCGCGCCATGCCCCAGGGCGACATCCTGGGCTTCGCGCCGCCGCTGACCACCACCCGCGAGGAGGTCGACGAGATCGTCGCCCGGGCCCACCGCGCCGTGGATGCCGTGCTGGACGAGCTGGTTCGTGAGGGCGCCATCCAGGCGATGGCGGACACGGTCGCCTGACGGCCTGCCGAGATCCCGGCCTCATTCGTGAGGCCATCACCCCTGAGCGTCGCCGCGGGCCTTCCCGCGGCGACGCCGTTGGCATGGAGGAGACGATGTCCCATCACGGTGTCTCCCTGGAGGCGATCCACCAGGCGCGTCGGCGCATCGCCGGCCAGGTGGTGCGCACGCCCCTCGTGCGTTCGGCGGCCCTCTCGGCACGCTTCGAGGCCGAGATCCTGCTCAAGCTCGAGACCTGCCAGCCCACCGGCGCCTTCAAGCTGCGCGGCGCCACCAACATGATCGCCGCCTTGATCGAGCGTCACGGCAGCGAGGCCCTGGCGGCCGGGGTGGTGACCGCCTCCACCGGCAACCATGGCCGCGCCGTGGCCTATGCCGCGGCGCAGCAGGGGGTGCCGGCGGTGATCTGCCTCTCGCGGCTGGTGCCGCCCGACAAGGTGGCCGCCATCGAGGCCCTGGGCGCCGAGGCGAGGCGCGTCGGCGCCAGTCAGGACGAGGCCTTCGAGGAGGTCGAGCGGCTGGTGAGCGAACGCGGCATGACCCTGATCCCGCCCTTCGACGACCCGCTGGTCGCTGCGGGGCAGGGCACCATCGGCCTGGAGCTCATGGAAGACTGCCCGGACCTGGACCGGGTCATCGTCGGCCTCTCCGGGGGCGGCCTGCTGGGCGGCATCGGCGTGGCCGTGAAGGCGATCCGGCCCGAGTGCCGGGTCACCGGGGTGAGCCTGTCCCGGGGGGCGGCCATGTGGGAAAGCCTCCAGGCGGGGTATCCCGTGGCCGTCGAGGAGGTCGAGAGCCTGGGGGATTCGCTGGGCGGCGGCATCGGGCGCGACAACCGCTGCACCCTGGCCCTGGTGCGCGAGGTGATGGACGACCATGTCCAGGTCTCGGAGCGGGCCATCGCCCGGGCCATGGTGGCCATCCTCGAGCACGAGAAGCGGCTGGTGGAGGGCGCCGCCGCGGTGGGGCTGGCGGCCATCGAGGAGCATGGCCTGGCGGTGCGGGGCCGCAAGGTGGCCCTGATCCTCTCCGGCAATGCGGTGTCCCTCGAGATCCTTGACCGGGCGCGGGTCCTGGCGGGACGCTGACGCTTCAACCCTTTCACGGAGATCGCCATGCAGCTCTACCATCGCGAGGCCATCGAGCGGGCCGTCGGGATCGACCACGAGGCCCTGGCCGCCGTGGAGGCGGGGTTCGCGGCGCTGGGCCGCGGCGAGGTGGTGCAGCCGCCGATCCTCTCCATGGCCGTCGAGGAGGCCAACGGCGAGGTGGACGTCAAGACCGCCCACATCCGGGGCGCCGAGTGCTTCGCCATCAAGGTCAGCCCCGGCTTCTTCGACAACCCCCGGCTGGGACTGCCGAGCCTCAATGGCCTGATGCTGGTGTTCTCCGCCCGGACCGGGCTCGTCGAGGCGGTGCTCTTCGACGAGGGCTATCTCACCCTGGTGCGCACGGCACTGGCCGGGGCCATCGCGGCGAAGCACCTGTCTCGCCCGGGCAGCCACCGGGTGGCGGTGCTGGGCGCAGGCGAACAGGCCGAGCGCCAGGTCGAGGCGCTACGGCTGGTGCGTGACATCGACACCCTGGACGTCTGGGCGCGTCGCTCGGAGGGCGCCGAGGCCTATGCCGAGCGGATGCGCGGCAGGGGGCTTTCGGTGAACGTCCATGCCGAGGTGGGCGACGCCTGTGCCCGGGCGGACATCATCGTCACCGCCACGCCGTCGCGCACGCCGCTGCTGCACGCCCGGGACCTGCCCCCGGGCGTGCACGTGACCGCCATGGGCTCGGACAGCCCGGAGAAGCGGGAGCTCGATGCCTCGGTGCTGACCCGCGCCGACGCCTTCGTCTGCGATACCCGGGCACAGAGCGAGGGCAACGGCGAGCTCAAGGCGTTCGGCGGCGGGGAGGTGCCCTTCAAGGTCCATGAGCTGGGCCGGGTCATCGCTGAGGGCCAGCGCCTGCGCCTGTCGGACGATACCCTCACGGTGTGCGATCTCACCGGCACCGGCGTGCAGGATACGGCCATCGCCGGCTTCGCCCTGTCACGGCTCGCGGCCGGCTGAGCCGTCATCCCGCCTGGACTTGTCGCGACGGGTCTCCTGGCGCACGCTGGTGACTCTCACCGATGGAAGGAGCAAGGGGATGGCCACGATACTCGCCTTCGACGTCTACGGGACCCTGATCGACACCCACGGCGTGGTTGCCGAGCTCGAGCAGCGTCTCTCCGCCCAGGACCGCTCGGACCTGGCCCCGGAATTCTCGCGCCGCTGGCGCGACAAGCAGCTGGAATACAGCTTCCGCCGCGGCCTCATGGGGGCCTACGTCGACTTCTCCCGCTGCACCCGCGAGGCGCTGGAGTTCACCGACCGCGCCCTGCAGACGCGCTTCACGGAGAACGACAAGGAGCACCTGATGGGCGTCTATGCGCGGCTGCCGGCCTTCCCGGAGGCCTCGGCCGCTCTGGACCGCCTCGCCGAGGCGGGCGTGACCTGCGTGGCCTTCTCCAATGGCAGCCGTGAGGCGGTCGAGGGCCTGCTGACCCAGGCCGGGATCCGCGAGCGCTTCGACGACGTGGTCAGCGTCGACGAGATCAAGCGCTTCAAGCCCGACCCGGCGGTCTATGCCCACCTGCGTCACCGGCTCGAGAGCGAGCCCGGCGACACCTGGCTGATCTCCAGCAATGCCTTCGACGTGATCGGCGCCCGCCATGCCGGCCTGCATGCCGCCTGGGTGCGGCGCAGCCCGGATGCGCCCTTCGACCCCTGGGGGATCGACCCGGACATCACCGTGGCCGACCTCGACGCCCTGGCCGAGCGACTGGGCTGAGCGGCGGGGCCGGGCCGCTGGACTGAGCGGCAGGCCCCGGCGACCGGGCCAAGCCCATGCCAACCGCCCCGACCCGTCGACGGAGCGACGTGAAGACGCCCTGGCCGGTGACCCGGCCAGGGCGTCCTGCGGTTCGAGGCGGGTAAGGGTCAGCCCTTCCAGGCGTACCCGGCGAAGGCCTCGTCGATCTCCGGATGGTTGACGTGGTTCGCGTAGTTGGAGAGCGTCTTGACGGCCAGGGCCAGCACGATCTGCAGCACCTGCTGCTCCTCGAAGCCCGCGTCCAGGAAGGCCTTGACGTCGGCCTCGGTGGGCATGCCCCGGGTCTCGAACATCACCCGGGTGAACCGGCTCAGTGCGGCGAGGCGCTCGTCGGGAATCGGCTGGTCGTGGCGGATCGCCTCCAGCACCTCGGCGGGGACCTGGGACATCTTGTCGGCCAGCATGCTGTGGGCGGACATGCAATAGCCGCAGCCGTTGAGCCGGCTGATGGTCAGGAAAACCACCTCCTGCTCGGGCGGCGCGAAGCCGGAGTCCTCGCGGAAGAGAGCGTAGCCGTGCAGGTAGGTGTCCAGCACGCCGGGTGCCTTGGCCATGCCCGCGTACATGTTGGGCACGAAGCCCAACTGGTCGTTGGCCTGCTCGAGCAGCGGCTTCGCCTTGGCGTCGGCGTTGTCGAGGGTCTGGGGAGGAAGTTGCATCTGGTAGTCGGCTGACATGGGGGGTACCTCCGTCGTCGTCATGGGTGTGGCGTGTCGCGCCATTTATGGATTGATCGTTCCATAAATGGCAAATGAAAGGGGACGTTCAGCGTCGCAGGCCGTCGAGCAGCAGCTCCGCCGCCTGTCCGGCCTGACCGATGTCCGCCCCGCTCTTCAGCAGGGTCCTGAGGCCGGCCATACCCATCGTCAGGTAGCTGGCCAGGGCCTCGGCGTCCCGTTCCGGGGCGATGTCGCCCTGCGCCTGGGCCCGCACCACGGCCTGGTGGAGCAGCGCCGTGATGGCGGCCATGCTCTCGCGGGCCTGCCGTGAGGGCGGGTCGCCGCGCTGGCCCAGCTCGCTGGCCGAGTTGAAGATCAGGCAGCCCAGGGCGGCGCGATCGCTGCCGGCCTCGCCCGCCGTCTCGCGAAACAGGGCTTCCAGGAACGCCATGGCCGAGGGCGCCGCCTCGAGCCGCCGCTCGAGCCGGCCGACCAGGGACTCGCGATAGCGCCGCAGGGCCTCCAGGAACAGCTGCTCCTTGTTGCCGAAGGCCTGGTAGAGGCTGCTGCGCGAGAGGCCCATGGCCTCGAGCAGGTCCCGGGTCGAGGCGCTGTCGTAGCCTCGGGCCCAGAAGACCCGCATGGCGGCGTTGGCCGCCTCGTCAGGGCTGAATGCGATGGGGCGTCCTCGTGTCATGCGGGTAATTTAGTATCGATCGTTCCATAAATCAAGGCGCGACAGAACGCGTTCCGCTTGCTATCGCTGTAAGGACCGTGCAGGCGCGGCGACAGAGTGACCAGCGCGCATCATCGACCACACGACCATCGCGATGGCCGGAGAGGAGACCCCGAGCATGACGGATCAGCATTCGCCGACACGACGCTTCTGGCTAGGTGGCAAGCGGGCGGCCGAGCAGGACCGGTTCTTCCGCGAGGCCCTCGAGCCGCTGGGCTGGCAGGCCGGGGACGAGCACGACTGGGACGCCGGCTGGATCACCGGCATGCCGGATGCCGCGCAGTTCCGGCGGGTCTCGCCGACGCGCCGGATGAACCACTTCCCGGGCAATGCGGCGCTGACCGTCAAGAGCCGCCTCCATGACAGCCTCGCCACCCTGCGCGAGCGCCTCAGGGAGAGCCACGGCGTCGACCACGAGCTCATCCGGCGGCTGGCGTTCTTTCCCCGCGCCTATGTGATGCCGGACGACTACCACGCGCTTCAGGCGGCGGCCCTGGCCGACCCCGCTCGGCGCTGGATCCTCAAGCCCACCAATGCCTCCAAGGGCAAGGGCGTGCGGGTGCTCACCGATGTCGCCGAGGCGCCGCTCGCCCGGGACTGGCTAGTGCAGGAGTACCTGGCCAACCCCCATACCATCCGCGGGCACAAGTACGTGCTGCGCCTCTACGTGCTGATCGCCTCGCTGGAGCCGCTGCGGGTCTACCTCTACCGCCAGGGGTTCGCCAAGCTGGCCTCGGAGCCCTGGGATCCCGACGATGCCGACAACCCCTACAGCCAGCTGACCAATCCGGACATCAACGCCCTGAACACCGGCGCCGAGGTGCCGGTGGAGTTCATCGACCTCGATCGCTACCGCCGGTGGCTCAGGGACCAGGGCCATGACGATGCGACGCTCTTCGCCCGGATCGAGGACCTGGTGGCCCTGACCGCGATCTCCGCCGTGGACGCCATGCGACGCCGTACGGCCGAGATCGGCGCCGATCCGCGCGGCTGTTACGAGCTGCTGGGACTCGACTGCCTGGTGGACGACACCCTCAAGCCGTGGATCCTGGAGTGCAACCTCAGCCCGTCGCTCGGCATCTGCGCCGCCCCGGAGACGGGCGGGCGCGTCGAGGAGGCGGTCAAGGGCGGGCTGGTCCGGGACCTGGTCTCGCTGGTCGACCTCAACGGCGACGCTAGCCCCGGGAGCGTCGACGGCGGGCAGGCGCAAGACGCCACCGCACGGCTGGTCGCCGAGGCCGAGGCCGAGCAGGCGCGCGCCGGGGGCTTCCTGCGGCTGCTGCCGGCGGCCGAGCCCGAGCGCTACCTGCCCTGTTTCACGCTGCCGAGCCGTGCCGACCTGCAACTGGCCGAGGGGCTGGCGGGGGGCCCCCTGACGCCGCCGCGGCTGCAGCGGCACCACGTGGCGGAAGTGGTCGACGAGGAACATCTCGCCCTCTACGACACCCGGGGCGGTCGCCTCTACCGGCCCAACGACACGGCGGCCCTGATCTGGCTGCTGGCGACCGAGGGACTGGAGCCCGAGGCCATCGTGGAGGCCCTGGCGCGCGCCACGGCCGAGGCGGAGACGCCGGCGGACCGGTCGACGCTGCGGGACGACGTCTGGACCACCCTGCAGGAGTGGTGCCGTGCCGGCCTGCTCCGTCAGCGGGGCAACGGAGCCGAGGAGACGACCCTGGCGCCGGAGGACCCCGAGGCGGCGACCGCGGTGGCGCCCGACAGGCGCACCCTGACGCTGAGTCTCGCGGGGCGCGACTGGGCGCTGGACGTGGAGCATGGGCCCGCCCTGGCGCGGTTGACATCATGGTTCGGAGATCGGCTGTCATCCCTTGCCGACGAGGGGGCGAGCCGGCTGCCCTCGCTCAGGGTGCTGCGCGAGACGGCGGGGTATGCCCTGGCCACCGACGACCGACTGCTGGCTTCGCGACTGACCCTGGCGACGCTGGGCCCGGCCCTGACGACCCACCTGGTGCGTCAGGCAGCGCTCACTGGCCAAGCGGTGATCGACGCCCCCCTGCTGGTGATGCCGGACGGCGCCGCGGTGCTCTGCCTGCTGCCCGACGAGGAGGCGAATCGCTTACCGCTGAAGCGGTTGTCGGAGGCCTCGGGCGGCGTGCTGACCCGCGGCCTGCGCCTGGACCTGTCGGACCCCACCCGGGCCGAGCCCCTGGATGTGCCCTTGAACCATCTCGCCTGCGCCCCCCCGGACGCGCTGCCCGCCTCGGTGACCCCGCGAGGCCTGCTGTTGCCGGCCGACGCGCCTGCCGTCGAGGCCCTCGCCCCGGTCTCCATGCTGGAGGCGCTGGGCGCCCTGCTGCCGAATTGTCTGACCAGCGATGGCCAGGTGCTGGATGCCCGGAGCGTGACGGTCCTTGGCGACTGGCTCTCCACCCTGGCCCTGGGTGCCATCGGGACAGGCGAGGACGCGCTGTCCTCCGCGTTGCTGGCCGACTGGCTGGCCACGCGGGTCGCGTCTGACCCCGGCGTCCCCCGCTCCGCCATGGCAGCAGGATGACGGGGCAAGAGCATACGGCGATGCCGATGCATCGCCGATGTGAAGGTCGGTCACCCTGGCCGACGTCACGGCATGACGACATGCCAGGCATGTCGCTCATGTGTTTCGAGCGTGTTTATCGAGTGTGTTTATCGAGAGCGTGTATCGAGAGAGAACCGAGGAGGTCATGATCATGACAATGCAAGACGAGAAACGTCGAAGCCTGCTGGGCCGGCTCGGCCGCCAGCTGGGCTACACGGCGCCGGCCCTGCTGCTGGTGGCCAGCGGTGCGGCCGTCCAGGCTGTGGCCAGCGAACCCGCTGACGGGCTGGGGGCCTCCAGCGGCTATACCAGCGGTCAGGAGGCCCCCCTGATGCTCGCCGAGGCGCATGCCGAGGGCGGTGCCGAAGCCGAAGGTGAGGCCACAGATGAGGCCGAGGGCGAGGCGGAAGGGGAAGCCGAGGGTGAGGCCGAAGCAGAAGCCGAAGCCGAGGGCTGAGTCGCACCAGGCGACGCACGAGAGGCCGGGCCGTTCACGTCGCGTGGCGGCCCCGGCTTTTCCCCACGCCCTTGATACCGGATCTCACAGGATAGCCGCCATGCCATACCCCGCACCCCCGCCACCGCGAACCGCCCCCGGCCTCATCGAGGAGAACCTGCTGGCGCTTGCCCAGCTGAGGGACCTGGTCGATGACCTGTCCCCCGCGGCCTATCGCCAGGTCTTCGGCGTGCACGGTCGCCACACCGTCGGCAAGCATGTCCGACACATCATCGATCACTACGAGGCCCTGGTGATCGGTCTCGAGGAGGGAGGGGAGACCCTCGACTACGAGCGTCGCCGCCGTGATGCCTCCCTCGAGCAGAGGCCGCACGAGGCCGGCCGACGCCTGGCCGCCCTCGAGACGTGGCTCGCGTCCCTGGCCGGCGAGGCGCCTCCGGATCGGCTGGCCCTGGCCTATGTCCAGAAGGCTGCCCGGGAAGAGACGACCCTCTCCCTGCCGTCCAGCCTGGCCCGTGAACTGGCCTTCCTGGCCAGCCACACCATTCATCACATGGCGATCATCGCCCTGCTGGCCGAGCAGGTCGGAATCGCCGTGCCGCCATCCTTCGGGGTTCACCCCTCCACACTGCGCCACTGGGAGCGGGACGCCGAGCCCGGCCCCGGCGTCCGGCGGCGGGCCTCATGAGTCGCACCTGGCTGGCGGTTGGGCTGATGGCCCTGACGCTCGCCGTTACGGCGACGGCCGAGAGCCGATGGCCCGAGCAGGGGTGGCGTGTGATGCCCACCACGCTCTCCTACCCCGAACTGCTGAAGGGCCTGCGAGCGGCGGTCGAGGCCGAGGGGATGTACGTGGTCACCGATGTCGGCCCCACCGAGGCCGCGGCCAGTCGGGGGATCACCATTCCCGGCAACCGGGTCCTGGGCGTGTTTCGCAACGACTATGCCGTGAACATCCTGCGGCTGAGCGTTCCGGCGATGATCGAGGCCCCCATGCGCTTCTATGTCACCGAGAATGACGACGGCACCGGCACGCTGGCCTGGAAGACGCCGAGCCACCTGCTCGACCCCTACATGGAAGACGCTGGCGCCGAGCTGGACCGCATCGCCCACGAGCTCGATGCGCGCTTTTCCGCCATTGCCGATCGCGCCGCCGGGGCATCGCCCTAGCGACCGGAGGCGTCGGAGCCGACGGGTCGTCAGGGGCAGGAGGGAGGCGCAGGCGTCGCGGAGAAGGCCAGATGCGTGAACCAGGCCGTGGCGTCCACGCCGGCATTGTCGCCATCGCTCATCAGGGCCAGGCCATCGATGGTGTCCGGGCGGCTGCCGAATAGCCGAAGGTAGTCCTCGCCGACGTCGCGCACTTCCGCCACCCAGTCACCGACCCGCGGCGAGCCACTCTCCAGGGCCAGCAGCTGGGCGCGCGAGGTGAAGGCATTGGGCCAGTCGCTGCCCGCAGGCTGACTCGAGGCCCAGACATAGTTCACCGACTCCACCTGCCAGGGCAGCAGGCCCGTCTTGCGAGCCACGTAGACCCTGGCCGGGTAATCGTCTCCCGACTTGCGCGTCTCATCGAGTCCCTCATGAATCCCCGACACCTTCCAGCACCACTGCAGGTAGGGTGTCTCGCGCAGGTCGATCTCGCGTTCCAGGTATTTTGCCGAGGCCTGCCGGCGAGCGCGGGCCTGGAGCGCCCTGGTGCCCTCCTTCTCGACGACCCGGTACTCGGTCTCGCCCTCGAAGCTGCGTGTCGGCCAGGCCTGGATGTCCTCCGGCGAGAAGTGCAGGTCATCTGCCGCGATGGCCGGCCCCGACGCCAGGATGGCGAGCGTCAGCAGGCAAGGAGGAAGCAGCGCACGGGTCGCCATAAGGTCACTCCAGTCATCGATGGGTCGGGAGGCGGGCTCTTCGCGGTGTCCAGACGGGATCACCCTGCGGAAGGGCTGCTCGTGCTTCGCTGAATCGGAGGCGCCTTCCTGGCGCATGAGTCTCGATATCATCGTCCATGAATGCTCCATGGCGCGACGTGATGGCAACGAGGACTTCCCTCATGATGGGGCTCACGAAGATCGATGTCATCGTAAGGATCATGGTCGCCCCGACACCAAGGTTCAAGACCCGATGACGGGTCTTTATCAACCGATAATCCCGAGGTGACCCCATGAAGATTCGCATTGTTACATTGGCAATGATGACACTGATGCTGAGCGCTGGACCGCTGATGGCGATGGATTCCGAGTATCAGGACAGGACGCGACAGAGCCTGCATCAACGGGGCAATGATGCCGGCATGCACTCGCAGGAAACGGTCTACGGCGACCAGGATCGCCAGGCCCGTCAGCGAGCCCACAGCCCGCGTTACCTGCTGGGCGAGCCTGACCAGGCGCCCTGGTGGCACTAGCGCACCGTCGGCCTAATGCACCCGGGCCCGAGACATCGGGCCCGGGTGCCTTGCCATGGGGCCGGACGTTGGCCACGCTGAGCGGGACTGCAGTGAACGGGGAGAGCGTCGTCATGTGGACATCGATGAAGGGAACGGCCATGGGGGTGCTCCTGGCCATGCCGCTGGTGGTTCTGGCGGAAACGCACGGCATCCGGCATCTCGCGTCGAGCGACGATATCGGAAGCGTCGAGGAGCGGCTGCGGGCGGCGATCGAGGAAAAGGGGCTGACCCTGATGAACGTCGTCGATCATGCCGACAATGCGAAGAAGGCGGGACTGTCACTGCCGGCGACCCGGACCTTCATCTTTGGCAACCCCAAGGTGGGGACGCCGATGATGCAGTGCCAGGGCAGCGTGGCGCTGGATTTGCCGCAGAAGATGGTGGTGAGGGAGACCGACGAGGGGGTCCGGCTGGAGTGGAACGACCCTCACTACCTGGCCGAGCGCCACGGCCTCGAGGGCTGTGAACTGCCCCTGGACAAGGTCGCCGGCGTGCTGGAGGGCGTGGCCAGCGCGGCCGCCGGCCAGTGAGATCGACACCATGACCCATCGGCGGGCCCTCAGGGCCCGTCATCTTCCTGCTTCGGGCCGAAATGCCTCCCGACGCCATGGAGCAGCGTGAACTGCCTGTCACACTCCCGGCACGGGCCGCACATGACGAGGTGCAGCCGCAGCGACAGCCTCTCCTGCAGGGTGAGGGGACGATCCTGCTTGAGCGACATCAGGCGCGTGGCCTCCCTGCACATCATCATGAGGTTTCCCCCTTGAGCCAGCCCTGCTCGATGCAGGCCCGGAGCTTGAGCCGGGCACGGTGCAGCATGACCCAGCAGTTGTTCTCCTTGATGCCGAGCTCCCGGCAGATATCGTCGGTGGAAAGCCCCATCAGCTCGCGCAGGGAAAACACCCGGGCGGCATTCTCCGGCAGGGCGATCATGCAGGCATCGAAGACCTGCCAGAAGTGGTCGTTCTCGAAGGCCGTCTCGGGCTCTCCCCAGCCGGAGGGGCGAGCATCTTCCCGCCACCGGCCATTCTGCTGGAACTGGCGGTCGATGGCGTCGTCGTCGCCCTCGTCCTCCAGGGGCTGCCAGCGTCCTTGACGCTTCTGAGCGCGCATGGCATCGAGTATCTTGTACTTGAGGATCCCGAAGACCCAGGTCTCGTAGCCGGATCGTCCCGCAAAACTGTCATTCTTCTCGATGGCGGACATCATCGCCTCCTGAACGGCATCCTCGGCCTGGCTTCGATCACGCAGGTGCATGAGGGCGAACGAGACCAGGCGTGGCCTGACGGCCGTGAGTCTCTGTAATCTTGCTTCCTTTTCTTCCATCGATGCGCCCCTGCTCCCTTTGCGGTGGTGTCCCCGGATGCCGGGAAAGTCTAGCAGCTGCGTTCAGCCGCAGGGGAGGAACTCCCTCTGGGTCGTCGCGGCCAGGATGGCCTTACAGAAGAGGCGTGGATCACGGGAGGCCAGGCGCGTTTCGACCCCAGCGTGGCCGATGAGCCGCGTGACCGTGGGGGCGATGGCTGCCCGCGCCTCCGGGCGAGATGGCGCGGGATGATCCCGTGGGTCGTCATCCCCGATCGTCGGGCGTGATGCCCGTGAACGGCTCTCCGTGCCGGGCCAGGCGCTCGAGGTCCTCCGGCCGGTCGACGTCCCAGAGGCGGGCGGGGCAGGCCAGCCGCCAGCCCAGTGCCTCGGCACGCTCGCGGGTCTGCGCCATGACCTGGTTCTTGCCCCAGTCGATGGCGGTGAAGAGGTGGCGATCGGACCGCCGGACCCCCACCAGCGCATAGCCGCCATCCTCGACCGGCAGGAAGACGCCGTCGGCGTCGTTCAGCGCCGCACGGCATAGGGTCAGCAGCGTCGGGGTGAGGGCCGGACAGTCGCTGCCAATCAGCAGTCCCGGTGCCTCCATGGCCGCCAGGGCGCGATGCATGCGCTCGCCCAGGTCCCCCTCGGGCTGGGCGCGAAGGGTGATCCCGTGCTCGGCCGCCAGGGCCTGGAAGAGCGGGTGGCCATGATCCAGGGCGGTCCACAGCGTGATGCGCTCCGGCACGGTGGCCGCCAGGGCCACGTCCAGGGCATGGCGCAGCAGTCGCTCGTGGAGCCGGCAGGCCCCCTCGGCGCCCAGGGCCGGGATCAGCCGCGTCTTCACCCGTCCGGGGATCGGCGCCTTGGCCAGTATCGCCAGGGGAAAGCGGCCGCGAGGATCAGCGGACATGGTGGTAGTCCCGGGCCAGGTCGTCAGGGGAGGCGCCGCGCCAGTAGCGCCAGCGCAGCCGCCACATCAGCAGGATGGTCCGCCAGGCGCCCTGGCGCTCCCAGCGCCGCCCCGAGGTCGTCACCTTCTCTCCCAGGCAGGCCGGCGGCGACAGCCGCTTCAGGCGTCGCGACATCTCGATGTCCTCCATCAGCGGCTGGTCGGGAAAGCCGCCCGCGGCCTCGAAGGCCTCGCGGGTCATGAACAGGCCCTGGTCGCCGGTGGCGATGCCCGTCAGGCGGGATCGCCGGTTCATGGCGAAGGCGATGACGCCCAGCAGCGGATGATCCCCCGCCAGCCGGACATCGAAGCGCCCCCAGACGTGTCGTCGCGACAGCGCCGAGGCGATCGCACTCTCGGCCCCCGGCGGGAGCCGGGTGTCGGCGTGCAGGAACAGCAGGTGCCGGCCGCGGGCCTCGCGCGCCCCGGCATTCATCTGCCGGGCGCGGCCGGACTCGCTCTCGATCACCCGCGTGGCCAGTGCGGCGGCCCGGCTCGGCGTATCGTCGCGGCTGCCGCCGTCCACGACCAGGACCTCCACGCCCCTCTCGCGCAGGGGGGCGAGGCGGGTCAGCTGCGTCTCGATGATGACGGCCTCATCGAGGCTCGGAACGATGATGCTGAGCCGCGGCCTCGCCGGCATGCTGTCTCTCCTTATGGTCCTCGGGCGCGATCGCCGCCACCAGCTTACCGCTTATCGCGACGTAAGGTCGTGCGGCACCGGGCGACAGAGGGATGAGCCCGCCCACTCCGGGCGGCGCCGGCACTCGCGGCGCGCCGGTCTGCGCCGCACAGGGAGGTGATCCATGTCCCGGTGGCGTTGTCCCACGCTCTTGGTGTTTGTCGCCTGGCTGCTGCTGTCACCGACGGCGGCACTGGCGGCGCTGCCCACCGAGGAAACGCCCCGCGTGCCCCTGGCGTACTCCCTGCAGGAGTTCCGCGAGGCGGTGCGCGCCGGCGGCCCCGGCAAGGACGGCATCCCCTCCATCGACCGGCCCCGCTTCCACTCGGCGGCCGAGGCGCGGCTCGCGCCGGACGACCTCGTTATCGGCCTCTACCTGGGCGGCGAGGCCCGCGCCTATCCGCAGCGTATCCTGGTGTGGCACGAGATCGTCAACGACACCGTGGACGGCCGCCCCGTCAGCATCACCTACTGCCCGCTGACCGGCAGCGCCCTGGGCTTTCATCGCGGCGACGCCGAACTCGGCGTCTCCGGCCGGCTGGTCAACAGCAACCTGGTCATGTATGACCGCACCACCGGCAGCGAGGTGCCGCAGATGCTCGGCGTGGCCATCGACGGCCCGCTGGCGGGGCGAGGGCTCGAGGAGCTGCGCCTGGTCTGGACCACCTGGGACGCCTGGAAGACGCGTCATCCGGACACCCGGGTGCTTAGCCGCGAGACCGGCCACGTGCGCAACTATCGACACGACCCCTACGGCAGCTACGCCCCGTTGCGCGGCTACTATCGCCCGCAGAGCGCCCGGCTCTTTCCGGTGATGACCGAGAGCCGCCGCCTGCCGCCCAAGGCCAGCGTGCTGGGCTTTCGCACCATCCAGGGCGCGGCCGCCGTGACCCGCGAGGCGCTGCGCCGCGAGGCGGTGATCGAGCTTGCCGTCGGCGACAGCCACTATACGGTGATCTCCGACGCCGACCTGGCGACCGGTTGGGTCTTTCACAATCCCCGGCGGGTCGAGATCCGCGTCGATGACCTGACCTTCGGCCCGGCGGGCGTCAGCGGCGGCGGCACCGAGGCCCTCGGTCCGATCCATGCCTTCGAGGCCATGTGGTTCGCCTGGGCGGCGTTCTATCCCGATACCCTGCTCTACGGGGCGGCGGAGGACGTGCCATGACCGCGCTCGCCGCCCTGCGCGATGCCCTGGTCGGGCGCCCCCGGAACGCGGTGCTCGTCGGGGGGTGTGGGCTCGCCTATGCCGCGCTCTACCTTTGGATGATCGGCGACCTCGGCCCCGGTGGGGGCGGCGGGCTTGCCGCGCGCTTTCCCGCCTGGGATCGGGTCTGGCAGGCACGCGGCCCCTTCCACTTCGAGCCGGTGGGCCTGATCGAGGCCGGCCCCTGGGTCTGGACCTTCAGCCCGCTCAATACCCTGCTGGGCCTGGGGATCGGCCTGCTGCTGGGTGGCAACCTAGTGCTGGGCTGGCGGGTGCGTCGCGCGGCGATCCACTGCGCCTGGCACCCCCCCGGCGGCTCCCTGCTGGCCGCGCTGCCGGCCCTGCTGGCGGGCGGCGCCTGTTGCGCGCCGATAGTGCTGATCTGGCTGGGGCTGCCGCTGGCCGGCGTACTGAGCCCGTTGCTCCCCTGGCTGCTGCCGTTGGCGGTGCTGCTGTTGCTGGCGAGTCTCGCTACCCTGGCCAGGCGACTGGCCGCCTCCACGCCATGAGCGACGGGAGGAGTAGAATGTCGAGCATGCTCGATCGATGCGGCCACGGGCTCGGGGGCTGGCTCTCCTGCCCGAGGCCCTGGTACCGTCCCCAGCAGCCGGTCGAGGAGGATATCCAGGCCTTTCTCGAGCCCGGTGACGTCCTGCTGGTCGAAGGCTCCTCTCGGATCAGCACGGTGATCAAGTACCTCACGCAGTCGACCTGGTCCCACGCCGCCCTCTACGTGGGGGATGGCGGCTTCGTCGAGGCGGATCTGTCGGAGGGGGTGCGAATCGTGGGCTTGGCGGCCTACGAGGGCCATGCGCTGCGCATCTGCCGCCCGGTGGGGTTGGGCCCGGACGAGATCGACCGCCTGGTCGCCTTTGCCTGCGGGCGGGTGGGCCACCGCTATGACCTGCGCAACCTCCTGGACCTGGCTCGCTACCTGCTCCCCCTGCCGCCCGTCCCCATGCCCTGGCGACGCCACATGCTGGGGCTGGGCAGCGGGGACCCCACCCGGGCCATCTGCTCGACCCTGATCGCCGAGGCCTTCCAGTCGGTAAGCTACCCGATCCTGCCGATCCCCGTGGCGGGGCGTTCGCGGGTGTTCCGCCGTCGCCACCATACGCTGTTCACCCCGCGGGACTTCGATCTCTCGCCCTGGTTCGAGGTCGTCAAGCCGCACCTGGTGGGAGGCTTCGACCCTCACGGCCTGAGGTGGCAGGAGCCGGCCTGAGTCCGCCATGGCTCAGGACGACAGCTCGATCACCCGCCCACCGGCCGCCGCGGCGTCCTCGCGGTCGTGGGTGACCAGCAGGCTCGGCAGGCCGGCCTCGCGCAGGCGATCGAACACGAGCTGGCGCATCTCCTGGCGCAGGTGGGTGTCGAGCTTCGAGAAGGGCTCGTCCAGCAGCACCGCGCAGGGGGCCGACAGCAGCAGCCGCATCAGCGCCACCCGGGCCTTCTGGCCCCCGGACAGCGTGGCCGGGTCGCGGTGGCCGTAGTCGGCGAGGCCGATGCGGGCCAGGGCCTGCTCGACCCGGGCGGCCTTGTCGGCGGTGGCCCGGGGCATGCCGAAGCGCAGGTTGCCGGCCACCGACAGGTGGGGGAAGAGCAGCGGGTCCTGGAACAGCAGGCCGATGCCGCGGCGTTCGGCCGGCAGGTCGCCGAGGTCGCGGCCGTCCAGCAGGATGCGGCCGGTAGCCTGGAACTCGGGGGCCAGGAAGCCGGCCAGGTAGGCCAGCAGGGTCGACTTGCCCGAGCCGGACGGGCCCATGACGGTGAGCACCTCGCCCGGCCCGATGCGGGCATCGAGCGCCACCAGTGTCTGGCCGCCCAGGCGGATACGGACGTCGTCGAGGTCGAGTCGATGGGGGGTATTCATGGGGCTCCCTGCATGCCGCGGCGGTTCGACCATAGCAACCTCGGCAGGCCGATGGCGATCACGAAGCCCACCAGCGGCAGGCAGGCCTGGACCAGCGCCCAGACCCCGATCACACGCCGATTGCCGCCGGCGGCCAGCGAGACCGCCTCGGTGGTGACGGTGGTCACCCGTCCCGCGCCCAGCAGCTGGGTGGGCAGATACTGGCCGATGCTCACCGCCAGCCCCACGGCAAGGGCGGTCAGCAGGGGGGCCAGCAGCATCGGCAGGCGGACCCGCCAGAAGGCCGCATTGCGCGAGACGCCGAGCGTCAGGGCCAGCTGGGACCAGCGCGGGTCGAGGCGCCGGTAGGCCTCCGAGAGCGAGAGGAAGACATAGGGCAGCACGAACAGCAGGTGACCGAAGGTGATCAGGCCGTGGGTCGGCCGGGTGCCGAGCTGCTCCATCACCACCACCAGGCCGAACAGGAAGGCGATCTGGGGCACGATCAGCGGGAGGTAGAGCAGCCAGAGGGCCTTCGAGGCGGCTCGCCCGGTGCGCTGCTCGTTCTCCAGGGCCGCCAGGGCCAGCACCCCGGCGAGCAGGGTCGAGCCCAGCGCGATCAGGGCCGTCGAGGCGAGAGGCCCGCCCAGGGAGGGCAGCGCCTGGGCCCAGTGGTCCAGCGTCATGCTGCGGGGCAGGGCGTCGGGAAACCGCCAGAATCCGGCCACCGAGTAGATCGCCAGGCCGGCGATGCCGGCGAAGGCGACCCCCGTGGCGAGCAGGATCCACAGCTTGCCGCCGACGTGCAGGCAGGTCTCGCCCCGCCGGCGGCCGCCGCGGGCGATCCAGACGTTCATCAGCCTGGCCACGAGCCGCTCCAGCCCCCACCAGGCCAGCAGCGCCGCGGCGGTGACGCCGAGTTGCAGGATCGCGCCGGCCGAGGCCAGGAAGCGCTGGTCGAGGTCGGGGTCGCTGAACCAGGTGAGGATCGACACGGCCAGCGTCGGCGGCAGGGTGGGGCCCAGGATCATCGCCACGTCCACCACCGACGAGGCGTAGGCGATGACCGCGAACACCGGCAGGCGGATCAGCGGGTAGAGGGCCGGCGCCACGACCTTGAGCCAGGCGATGGCGGGTCGATAGCCCAGTGAACGGGCCATGGCCACGCGACGCTCGGGGTCGAGCTGGGGCAGCGCCGCCAGGCTCATCAACAGCAGGAAGGGCACCTCCTTGATCACCAGCCCCGCGATCAGCGACAGCCCCCAGGGGTCCTGGACGATCAGCAGGTCCGGCGGGCGCTCCCAGCCCGTCAGCGTTGGTGACGCCAGCCGCGCGATCAGCCCGGAAGGGGCGATCAGGAAGGCCAGCCCGAAGGCCGCGGCGGCATGGGGAATGGAGAGCAGGGGCGAGACCAGGCGCCGGATCCAGCGGTCCAGCCGGCTGCCCGTGGCGGCCGCCAGGTAGAGCAGCACCACCGCCAGCGAGATGGCGGTGGCGATGAGTCCGCTGGCGAAGCTGATGGCGACCGATCGCCCGATGCCCGGCTGGGCGGCCAGTGCCCGCCAGGGCGCCAGGGAGATGTCGTCCCCGCCGAGCGCCGGCAGGTAGCCGAAGGCCGGCAGCAGGGCCATGGCGAGGCCCGCCAGGATCGGCGCGACCAGCAGGGTGACGATGAGCGCGGGTGCCAGGCGCAGCATCATCGGGTGTGCCTCGCCTGGTGTGCGACCGGGGCGCTGACCGTCGTCCTCATTGGCCGATGTAGCGGGCCTGCCAGGCGTCCTGCAGGGCCGTCATCCAGCTCGGGTGCGGCTCGGGCAGCGTCCGCTCAAGGGCGCCCGCCGGCAGCATCGCCGGGTTGCTCGTCTCCAGGGTGAACAGCGCCCGGTCGGCTTCCTCCAGGCGGGCCACGTCGAGCACGGTGCGATCTCCCCAGACGTCGAGGTCCTGCTTGGTCGCCTGGGCCTCCGGCGACAGCAGGAAGTTGGAGACCACCATGGCGCCGGCCTGGTGGGGCGAGTTGAAGGGGATGGCCACGAAGTGCACGTTGCCCAGGGTGCCGCTCTTCGGCACGTAGCTGCGCGTGCTCTCCGGCAGCTCGTAGTCGGCCACCGCCGCGGCCGGCTCCGAGGGCGTGAAGGTGAAGGCCAGCGACAGCGCGCCGTCGCCCATCAGGCTGCGCATCTCGGGCCCGCTGGCGGGAAACTGGCGGCCACTGCGCCACAGGTGGGGGTGCAGGGCATCCAGGTAGTCCCACAGCGGCGCGGTGACGGCGGCGAAGTCGCTCTCCTCGACCGGCGCGTAGAGCGCCTCGCCTTGGTCGCTCAGCTCGATCAACGCCTGCTTGAGGAAGGTGCTGCCGGTGAAGTCGGGAATCCGCGGGTAGGTGAAGCGGCCCGGGTTCGCCCGGGCCCAGGCCAGCAGTTCGTCGACGTCCTGGGGCGGCGTCTCGACCTCCCCGCTGTCCCCGCGGAAGGCGTCGCTGTCGTAGTAATAGGTGATCTGCGCCCGGCCCCAGGGCGACTCGTAGCCCTCGGTGGGCAGGGTGAAGTCGGTGACGACCTCGGGGTTTTGCTCGGGGCGGGTCAGGGCGAAGTTCGGCAGCGCATGGGCGAAGGGCCCGAACAGCAGGTCGTTCTCCTTCATGGCGGCGAAGTTCTCGCCGTTGATCCAGATCAGGTCGACGTTGCCGGCGTCATCGTTGCCGGCCTGCTTCTCCGCCAGCACCCGGGAGACCGCCTCGGCGGTATTGCCGATCTTGACGTGTTCGAGCGTGACGTCGAACCGTTCGTCGACCCGCCCGGCCACCCAGTCGATGTAGTCGTTGGTGCGCTGATCGCCGGCCCAGGCATACCAGTAGACCGTCTGGCCTCGGGCCTCGTCGAGCACGGCGTCCCAGTCGGCCGGATCGGGGGCGGCCGCAAGGCCCGTGCTCATCAGCAGGGCCGGCAGCAGGGCGGCGAGGCGGGCGGAGAAAGCGTGCATCACGGGATTCCTCATGGACGTGTGGGGAGGGGGAGTGCTCAAGGGCGAGCCGGGGGCAAGGACGCGTCAGCGCGGAGCAGGCGTTCCAGCTCGCGGCGCTCGTGGCGGACATGCTCGATGGAGGCCACCGACAGATAGTGGTCGACGCGGTCGCGGACATGCGCGACCAGGGCATCGTCGCTCAACTCGGCGGACCAGTCCTCGCCGCGGTCCCGGGCATCCCGCGCGCGTCGATGGCTGGCCCGCCACTTGGCGCACCAGGTCAGCGACCAGAGCCACATGGCGTCTCGGCACGCCAGGAGCGTCTCGACACTCCCCGCGATGCCCGTGGCGTCGATCCAGTGCCGGTAGAAGGCGGCCACCTCGGCGGGCGTCAGCTCGGCGCGGCTCTGGAGGTCCCAGGTGGTGGAGGTATAGAGGCTGGCGTGGGCCAGGTCGAAGCCGACCAGGCCGTAGCGGCACTTCTCCAGGTCCACCAGCACCGCGCGTCCGGCCTGGGTGACCAGGAAGTTGCCGGGATGGGCATCGAAGCTGATCAGTCGGGGCGCAGCACCTGGCCCGGCGGGCAGCTGCCTCGGCAGGCCGGCCAGCTCGGCCTCGATCCGATGATGGGCATCGGCCTCCAGTCCGGCCTGGTCGAGGAAGCGAGCCTGTTCCCCCACCTCGTCGAGCATCGCGGTCCAGGGATCCGCGGGCGACTGCAGCGGCGCGCGCTCCGCGGCGTCCGGCACGTCCAGCATGTGCAGGCCGGCCAGTGCCTCGGCGATACGGGGGAGGTCCTCCGGCAGCCGCGCCGGGCGACCGCGGATGGCGCTCACCAGCAGTCCGCCGCGCGGGAGCTCCGGGCTCGGCGGCAGCAGGCCGTGCAGCGAGGGGGCATGGCCGCCCTGGCTGGCGCGGGAGAAGCAGGCCGCCTGATAGGCGAGGTTCTCGGTGGGGTCGAGTCGCATCTGGCTCTGCTTCGGCAGCCGCGCCACCCAGTCGAGCGGTGCCCGCTCGAGCCAAACATGGTGATGGGCCAGGCCCGTGTCGGCCATCGGATGCATGGCCTCGATGCCCGTGTCATGCCCGGCGCGGGCGAGGGCCATGGCCAGGGAACGGCAGAGGGCCGAGGGGGCCTGCGGCGAACCTGGGCGGGAGGCGTTATCCGGCATGACGCTCCTTGAGGGCTGGACGATCGGTCATGGATGGTCGCACGAGGAGGACGTTCCTTACATCGCCGCCGCCTCATGCGAGAACGCTACTGGACCCGGTCGTGGAGGCGGGGTTTTGTCCTCGGCTGTAAGTCCTCGATGCGTGGTTCGACACAGGGGTATCGCTGATGCGCCGTCAGCGTCATTGCCCTATCCCGGACAAGCACCACCAGAGGACACGATCATGTCACAGCATGACGAACAACGCCGCAGGCTGCTGGGTCGCCTGAATCGACACCTGGCCTATACGGCCCCGCTGCTCGCGCTGGTGGCGGGCGGGGCCGTCCTGCCCGCC
Source organism: Halomonas aestuarii (assembly GCF_001886615.1). NCBI lineage: Bacteria > Pseudomonadati > Pseudomonadota > Gammaproteobacteria > Oceanospirillales > Halomonadaceae > Halomonas > Halomonas aestuarii. Next base: position 896,190 of record NZ_CP018139.1, on the reverse strand, counting down.
TCGGCGGGCGATGACGCGGCCGTCGCGGCCTACTCCTCGCCGTCGGAGGCGGCCCTGCTGCTGGCCAGCCACCACATGGAGGGAGAAGCCCAGGCGGAGGGAGCAGCCGAAGCTCAGGGTGAAGCCGAGGCTGAAGGAGAGGCTGAAGGAGAGGCTGAAGGAGAGGCTGAAGGAGAGGCTGAAGGAGAGGCTGAAGGAGAGGCTGAAGGAGAGGCTGAAGGAGAGGCTGAAGCCCAGGGAGAAGCAGAAGGTGAAGCCGAAGCCGAGGGTGGCGCCAGCGCCGCGGTGGAAAGGCCCGAGGGCTACTCGCCGGCCTACCGCGAGACCGGCGGCAACCCCGCGCAGATGCTGGCCCGCGGCGAGGAGCTCTACAACGACACTTCCCTGAGCAGCAATGGCCTGGCTTGCGCGAGCTGTCACGGCGGTGAGGGGCAGGACACGGCCTTCAATCCGACCTTCCAGCAGCCCTTCCCCCACCGGGTGGCGATGGCAGCCAACCGATTCGGCATGCCGGAGGTTCACGCCGACGAGATGGTGCAGGTCTGCATGGTCGCCCCGATGGCCGCCGAGCCGCTCGAGTGGGGCAGCGAGGAGCTGACCTCGCTGGCGGCCTACGTGGTGGAGGTGCAGAAGCGCTTCGCCGGCGAGCCCCACGACCTCTGAGCCTGGCATCCGTCTCGCCTAGGGCCCGTGTCCGACGGGGCGGGCTGTTGCCGCCCCCGGGCCCACTGCCTACGCTGATATCGGCAAAGACTGAACCACTGTGACCCGATGGGGTTCTCAGGGAGAGGCGTTCCAGGGTGGGAGGCAGATGACGAATCCAGATCGCAGGGGCAGGACCGGGCGCATCCTGATGCTGGCGAGCCTGCTGTGCCTGGCGCTGGGGGCCCTGCTGGCCTGGCAGGTCCAGGCGCAGCAGGCAGAGCGTGTCGCCCTGGTGATGACGGTCGACGATGCCATCGGCCCGGCCATCGACGACTACTTCCAGCGTGGCCTGGAGCTGGCCGAGGAGCGCGAGGCCGAGCTGGTGGTGGTGGAGATGGACACGCCGGGCGGACTCGATGCCTCGATGCGCGCCATGATTCGCGCCATGCTCACCTCCAGCGTGCCGGTCGCCATCTATGTCTCGCCGGCGGGCGCCCGGGCCGCCAGCGCCGGCACCTACCTGCTCTACGCCAGCCATGTGGCCGCCATGGCGCCGGCCACCCATCTCGGCTCGGCGACTCCGGTGCAGCTCGGCGGAGGAGGGGGCTTTCCCGGCATCGGCAGTGAGCCTGAAGCGCCGGGTGATGCCGGCGACTCGGACGCGGCGACGAACGAGGCGTCGAGTGGCGCGCAGGAGAGTGGCGCGCAGGAGAGTGGTGTGACGGAGAGTGGTGTGACGGAGAGCGGCACGGAGGGTGGCGCGACGCAGGCCGTGGCGGAGGAAGGCAGAGCATCGCCCGAGCCGGCCAAGCGTCGGGGCAACACGGCCATGGAGCGCAAGGTGCTGGAGGATGCCGTCGCCTACATCCGCTCGCTGGCCGAGCGCCACGGTCGCAACGCCGACTGGGCCGAGCAGGCAGTGCGCGAGGCGGTCAACCTCACCGCCCGGGAGGCCCTGGAACAGAACGTCATCGAGGTGGTGTCCCCTGACCTGGAGGACCTGCTGGCGCAGCTCGACGGGCGCACCGTGGTGATGGACGACGGCGAGCGCACCCTGGCCACCGCCGGTCTTGCCATCGAGCGCTTCGATCCGGACTGGCGCACCGAACTGCTGGCCGTGATCACCAACCCCAACGTCGCCTATTTCCTGATGATCATCGGCTTCTACGGGTTGATCTTCGAGCTCTCCAACCCGGGCGGCCTGGTGCCGGGCACCATCGGCATCATCTCGCTGCTGCTGGCGCTGTTCGCCTTCCAGGTGCTGCCGGTCAACTATGCTGGATTGGCGCTGATCCTGGTGGGGCTGGGGCTGATCGTGGGCGAGGCCTTGATGCCCAGTTTCGGCGTTCTCGGGATAGGCGGCATCGTCGCCTTCGTGATCGGATCGGTGATACTGATGGATGCGGATACCCTGAACATCTCGCTGCCGATGATCGGCGGCATCGCGCTGCTCGCGGCGGGCCTGATGCTGTGGGTCATGACGCGCTTCATCGGTCTGCGGCGTCGCACGCCGCAGACCGGCCAGGAGGAACTCGTCGGCAGCAAGGCGCTGGTCCTCGAGGACTTCACCCGCCACGGGCATGTGCGCCTGATGGGTGAGCGCTGGAATGCCCGGAGCACTCAGCCGCTCACGCGCGGCCAGTCGGTCCGCGTGACGGCGGTCGATGGCCTGACCCTGGAGGTCGAGCCGCTGGCATCGTCATCCTGATCACGTCCGGCGCGGTCGATGAGTCGCATCGCCCGGCCCAACCGAGGAGTCGCCATCATGCTGCTTTCCTATCTCGTCCCGGTCGTCCTGCTGATCCTGCTGCTGGCGGCCTCGATCCGCATCCTGCCCGAATACAAGCGGGGGGTGGTGTTCTTCCTGGGCCGCTTCCAGGCGGTGAAGGGGCCGGGGCTCCTCATCATCATTCCGGGCATCCAGAAGATGGAAGTGGTCGACCTGCGGGTGATCACCATGGACGTCCCGGAGCAGGACGTCATCTCCCAGGACAACGTCACCGTCAAGGTCAATGCGGTGCTCTACTTCCGGGTGGTGGACCCCGAGAAGGCGATCATCCAGGTGGAGAACTTCGTCAACGCCACCAGCCAGCTGGCCCAGACCACCCTGCGCTCGGTCCTCGGCAAGCACGACCTGGACGAGATGCTCTCCGAGCGCGACAAGCTCAACGATGACATCCAGGAGATCATCGACAGCTCCGCCGAGGGCTGGGGCATCAAGGTGGCCAACGTCGAGATCAAGCACGTCGACCTCGACGAGAGCATGATCCGCGCCATCGCCCGCCAGGCCGAGGCGGAGCGCGAGCGTCGCGCCAAGGTGATCCACGCCGAGGGCGAGCTGCAGGCCTCACAGAAGCTGGTCGAGGCGGCCAACGTCATGTCCGAGAACTCCGCCGCGCTGCAGCTGCGCTACCTGCAGACCATGAGTGACATGAGCAACAAGAACGCCTCGACCATCGTGGTGCCGCTGCCCATGGACATCATGGAGGCCTTCCGGCAGATGAAGGCCTCGCCCGCCGCCAGGGCGCGCACCGGCGGTGCCACGCCGGACGACGCCTCCTGAGCCCCGCTCGGCGCTACGGTCGCCCCCGTGATGAGCCGCGGGGGCGATTGGCGCGCCCCGCCCCGTATGCACCCCCGCCTCATCTCTGCTAGACTCGCGCGCTCTTGTCGGGTGCATGCATCAGACTTTCGTCGCGTGATGCCCCGCTGATGCAGAGCAAGGGAAACGGCAGATCGCGTTGACAGCGCCGGCCACGCCGCCCTGGCGCCTCGCCCCCCGTGTCCTCGCCGTGTCGGCGATACCCCCTTCATCGCGTCGGGCATGGCTCGACGCCACGCCGATGCCCCGCGTGTTCCCGTGCGCCCCTCTGGCGGCATGGGTCTTGCACTGGGTCTTGCAATTGAGCTCCTGACACACGGGTCTCGCGACACGGCTCCTCTCCCTCGAGACGCCCACGGCGGCCGCACCGGCCGGGGGAGGGTTCGCTCACCCGACAACCCGAATGCCTCACGGCCCTCCCATTCCCCCTGACTGGACCGCAGCATGTACGAGAAAATGAAGCTGAGTTGGTTTTCCAACCTCAAGGGCGACACCCTGGCGGGTATCGTCGTGGCCCTGGCCCTGATCCCCGAGGCCATCGCCTTCTCCATCATCGCCGGCGTCGATCCCAAGGTCGGGCTCTACGCCTCCTTCTCCATGGCGGTGATCATCGCCTTCGCCGGCGGCCGGTCGGGCATGATCTCGGCGGCGACCGGCGCCATGGCGCTGCTGATGGTCACCCTGGTCAAGGAGCATGGCCTCCAGTACCTGCTGGCCGCCACCCTGCTGACGGGGGTCTTCCAGATACTGGCCGGCTACCTGCGCCTCGCCGACCTGATGCGCTTCGTCTCGCGCTCGGTGGTCACTGGCTTCGTCAACGCCCTGGCGATCCTGATCTTCATGGCCCAGCTTCCCGAACTGACGGACGTGACCTGGCACGTGTACGCCATGACGGCCGCGGGACTCGCGATCATCTACGGTTTCCCCCGTGTACCGGTGGTGGGCAAGCTGCTGCCGTCGCCGCTGGTCTGCATCCTGGTGCTGACCGTGGTCTACATGATCACCGGCATGGAGATCAGGAGCGTGGGTGACATGGGCGAGCTGCCCGACACCCTGCCGGTCTTCCTGTGGCCGGAGGTGCCGCTCAACCTCGAGACCCTGATGATCATCCTGCCCTACTCGCTGATGCTCACCGTGGTGGGTCTGCTGGAATCGATGATGACCGCCACCATCGTCGACGACCTGACCGATACCCCCAGTGACAAGAACCGTGAGTGCAAGGGCCAGGGTCTGGCCAACCTCGGCACCGGACTGCTCGGTGGCATGGCGGGCTGCGCGATGATTGGCCAGTCGGTGATCAACATCAAGTCCGGGGGGCGCCGGCGCCTCTCCACGCTGATCGCCGGCGTGATGCTGCTGATGATGGTGGTCTTCCTGTCCGACTGGGTGTCGCAGATTCCCATGGCCGCCCTGGTGGCGGTGATGATCATGGTCTCCATCGGCACCTTCAGCTGGGAATCGATCCGCGATCTCAGGAAGCACCCGCTGAGCAGCAACATCGTGATGCTGTCCACCGTGGCGGTCACCGTCGGGACCCACAACCTCGCCATCGGCGTCTTCGTCGGCGTGCTGCTGGCCGCCCTCTTCTTCGCCAACAAGGTGGGCAACATCCTCTATGTCGGTGCCGAGCAGCCCGACGAGGGCCACCGGGTCTACAAGGTGGTCGGCCAGGTGTTCTTCGCCTCCTCCGAGCGCTTCGGCGATGCCTTCGACTTCAAGGAGACGGTGGAGAAGGTCACCATCGACCTGTCCCGCGCCCACTTCTGGGACATCACCGCCGTCCAGACCCTGGACCGGGTGGTGATCAAGTTCCGCCGCGAGGGCTCCGAGGTCGAGCTGATCGGCCTCAACGAGGCCAGCGCCACCATCGTCGACCGCTACGCGGTGCACGACGACCCGGCAGCCGTCGAGAAGCTGATGGGCGGCCATTGACCCGCCGGGCGGATGGTGTAGAACGGGAAGCGACGACAACACACGCCAGTTTCAGGACAAGACGATGACAGAACAGGTGATGGCCGCCATCGACGGCTCGCAGTTTTCCGAAGGGGTATGCGACTACGCGGCCTGGGCCAGCCTGGCGCTCGCGGCGCCGCTGACCTTCCTGCACGTGGTGGATAACCACCCGCAGACGGCGGAGCCCGACCTCTCCGGCAACATCGGGCTCGGCGCCCGGGAGCACCTGCTCGAGGAGCTGTCGCACCTGGACGAGCAGCGGGCCAAGGTGGCCCAGGAGCAGGGCCGGCTGATGCTCAAGGCGGCCAAGGCCAGGGCCATCGAGGACGGCGTGGCGGAGCCCGCCACCCGGCAGCGCAACGGCACCCTGGTGGAGACCCTCTCCGAACTCGAGAACGATATCCGCCTGCTGGTGATCGGCAAGCGCGGCGAGGGGGCGCACCAGGCGAGCGACCACCTTGGTTCCAACCTCGAGCGAGTGGTGCGTACCCTGCACCGGCCGATCCTGATGGCGCCGGAGACGTTCAAGCGCCCGGAACGGGTGATGATCGCCTTCGATGGCAGCAAGACCACCCGCAAGGGGGTCGAGCTCCTGGCGAAGAGCCCGCTGTTCAGCGGCATCCCCTGCCATGTGGTCATCGTCGGTGCCGAGACCGGGGACAACCGCTCCCAGCTGGACTGGGCGCTGTCGACCCTGCGCGAGGCCGGGCACGAGGCCGAGGGGGCGATCCGCGCCGGCGAGGTCGAGGAGACCCTGCGCAGCTACCAGCAGGAGCACGGCATCGACCTGCTGGTGATGGGGGCCTACGGCCACTCGCGTGTCCGCCACCTGCTCGTCGGCAGCACCACCACGACGATGCTGCGACGCGCCAGCCTGCCGGTGCTGCTGCTGCGCTAGTCGCCGCCGCGGCCTCGCCTCCTTGCCATCGCCGGCCCTCGGGCCGGCGATGTCGCGTCAGGCCCCCCGGGCCTCGGGGCTCGCCAGCACGCCCTGGGCCAGCGTCCAGCCGGTGACCAGGAAGGCCAGCATGCCGACCAGCACCAGGGAAAAGGAGGCGCCCAGGTCCAGTGCCAGGCCCAGCACGGCCGGAGCGATGCCGGTGGAGAAGACCATGGCGGCGCTCAGGGTGGCGCGCACCGTGCCCAGGTGCTCGGCGCCCCACAGACGCACCAGCAGGCTGGTGGCGATGGATTCCTGGGCTCCCATGGCGAGCCCGCCGCCGACCATCAGCGCCCAGACGCCGGCGTGGCCGCCGACGGTGATGGCCACGACCAGTGCCAGGGCGAAGGGCAGCAGGTAGAGCCTGGCCAGGCGCACCGGGCCCAGCCGGTCGACCCAGCGACCGCCCAGCAGGGCCCCGGGCAGCTTGGCCAGCCCCATGCCGGTCAGGGCCAGGGCATAGACGGTGAGCGTGCTGCCCAGGTCCTCGGTCATGCGTGCCTGATAGATGAAGAGCCCGGTCATGGTCACCGGCAGGATCATCAGCAGCGGCAGCAGCTGCCAGAAGCGCGCCTCCCGGAAGGGGCGCGGCCCGTCGCGGCCCTGGGCCCGGTCGGGGCGCTTCCCCGGCGCCTTCGGCCAGGGGCCGCGCAGCAGCAGCGGCCCCCAGAGGAGGGCCAGCACCAGCACGAACAGCCACCACAGCTGCTGCCAGCCCAGCCAGACCAGCAGGGCCGCGATCAGCGGCGGCAGCAGCGTCTCGCCCAGCATGATGCCCAGGCCCGTGAGGCCCAGGGCGCGGCCACGCAGGCTGACGAACTCGCGGCCGGCCAGGGTGTTGCCCAGGTGGGTCATCATGCCCTGTCCGCACAGGCGGACCAGGCCTAGCCCCAGCAGCCCCGTCAACCACCAGGGCGAGAGCGTGAGCAGCGCCACCCCGGCGAACAGCACGCCGAGCACCACCAGCGCGAAGCGCCGTGGCGCCACCCAGTCGATGACCGGGCCGAAACGCAGCATCGCGAAGCCGGCCAGCAGGGTCACCGTGGCATAGGCGGTGCCGAACTGGCCGGCGGTGAGGCCGAGCCGGTCGGAGATTGGCGCCTGGAAGAGGCCGATGAAGAAGCTCTGCCCCAGGCTCGAGGAGAACATCGCCAGGAAGGCGATGCTCAGCAGTCCGCGATGATCCCGCAGCAGCGTGCGGTAGCCCATGGTGACCTCCGGGGTGTCGTGACAGGCAAGAGGTGAGTGCGACGACAGGGCCGCAGTGGCAAGATGGTGCCCCTGAGGCCGCATGGCTGAAAGCGTCCTAGGGTATCAGCTGAACGTGGAGGGTGGCGCAGCTGGCCCGTGTTCCCCGGAATGGAGGCGGCGATGAATCATCCCGACCTGGAGATGGCGTCCGTGGTGAGGCGCCTGCACGCGCTGCGCGCCGAGCTGCTGGAGCAGAGCGACGCCAGCCGCGACGCCCGCGACACCGTGATGCTGGACCAGACCTCGGTGGGGCGCCTGTCGCGCATGGACGCCCTGCAGGGGCAGGCCATGGCCAAGGCCGAGGAGGAGCGGCGCCAGCTGGCGCTGCGACGCATCACCAGCGCCCTCGAGCGCATCGACCGGGGCGAGTACGGCGAGTGCATCGCCTGTGGCGACTGGATCGCCGCCCGGCGCCTGGAGCAGGACCCCCTGGTGCTGAAATGCATCGACTGTGCCGAGTGATGCCACCCCGGCGTGACCCGGTATAACGAGAACCGACGGAGAGACCCCGATGACCATCGAACGACACGACACCAAGGCGCGCATGAGTCGTGCAGTGATCCACAACGGCGTGGCCTGGCTGTGCGGCCAGGTGGCCGGCCCCGAGGCCCGCCATGGCGACATCACCGAGCAGACCCGGAGCATGCTGGAGCGGGTCGATGCGCTGCTCGCCGAGATCGGCTCCGACCGCGAGCACCTGCTCTCGGCGACCATCTACCTCAAGGACGGTCATGACTTCGCCGCCATGAATGCCGTCTGGGATGACTGGGTGCCCACCGGCCATGCGCCGGCCCGTACCTGCGTCTGTGCCCCCATGCCCGCCGACGAGCTGAAGGTGGAGATCACCGTTACCGCGCTGGTGTCGGGCGACTGACATGCCCTGGTGCGTCCCGGCCGGCGGGGCGCGTCACTCTCCCCGCCGGCCGGGACGCCTAGCGCTCGCAGGGGTCGTCGATGACGGCGGCCTCGCGCGGGCGCAGCCTCCGGGAGAGGGCATCCACGGCGATGTTGAGCATCGCAGTGACCAGCAGCAGGAAGAAGGCGACGTCGAACAGCAGGTACTGGAAGTTCGCGTCGATGTAGTAGCCCAGGGTCGCCACGCCCAGCATGCCCAGGATGGCCGTCTCGCGCAGGATCACCTCGGCGCGGTAATAGAGCAGCGCCAGCATGCCCGGATAGATCCGGGGCAGCAGCTCGTAGGCGAGGCGGCCGGCCCCCGTGGCATCGGGCATGCCCGGGGTGACCGCATCGGCGTGACGCGCCACCAGGAAGGCGATCAGTGCGCCGTTGTGCAGCGACAGCGCCAGCCAGGCGGGCAGCAGCGACGGGCCCAGCAGCAGCAGGAAGAGAAAGGCCAGCATCAGCTCGGGCGTCGAGCGCAGGAAGAGCAGCAGGCCCCGGCCGGCCAGCCGGGTGGCGGGATGGCCGAAGTGACGACAGGCGAGCGGCCACAGCGCCAGGGCCACCAGCAGCGACCCCACGCTGCCCAGCAGGCCGAGCAGCAGGGTGTTGCCGATGGCGGGCCCCAGGTCGGGGATCCTCGCCAGCCAGTCGGCGAGCCCCCGCCAGTCGCCCTCCAGCAGCGCCGGCGGCCAGATGTCCTGGCTGACGAAGCGCCACAGCAGGCCGCCGTTGACCTCCGGCCAGGGCCCCAGCAGGAAGCCGACGCCGATCGCCAACAGCGGGATCAGCCGCCGGTGTCCCCACCAGGGCAGGCTCGCGATCAGCAGGTAGAAGAGCCACAGCAGCGCCCCGGCCTCGTGGTAGCGCCCCTCGCGGAAGGCGGTCTCCAGCTGGAAGCCCAGGGTCGGCAGGCCGACGAAGCCCAGCAGCACGCTGGCCCGCAGGGCGCACTCGAAGCGGTAGCGGGTATAGGCCGCTAGCCGGGTCCAGGCCAGCGGCAGCTCCGTATAGACGAAGCGCGACAGTCGGCCGATGCCGGGCGGCAGGGCCTCCCTCGGCGCCCCCGGGATCTGCTCGAGGATCTCGGCATAGACCTTGGCGAAGATGCCGGCGTAGGGAATGGCCAAGGCCAGCAGCGCCGTGGCGGCCGAGAGGCCGAACACCTGCAGGAAGAGCAGGGCCCAGAACAGCTCATGGATCGCCCGCACGAAGGCGCAGCCGGCGCGCACCAGCCGCGACCGGGAAAACACCAGCGCCAGGGGAAAGCCCAGCAGTATACCGCCGAGCGTCCCCCAGAGGGCCACCGCCACGGTCAGCCCGATGGCCTCCAGGGGCGACTCCACCGTCCCCCAGGCCGGCCAGGCCAGTCCCCCGGCCATGCGCGCGAGCTCGCCCCAGGGATCGCGGGTCAGCACCGACAGGTCGGCGAAGGGCACCAGCACGATCGCCAGTGCCACCAGCGCCAGGCTGTGGCGAGCCAGGCGCAGCCCCGTGCTCTGCCCGCGCAGCCAGCCGGGTCTGGGTGTCAGGCCTGCCGCCGTCAAGGCCGGCCTCCTGCCTCGTCCCCCGGCGAGGCCGACGCGACGGGGTTGCCGGCATCCGGGTAGAGGGCGTCCAGGTCCGCCAGGGTGAGGTCACGCGCCGAGGCGTCGATCACCAGCCGCCCATCGCGCAGCCCCCAGACCCGGTCGAAGTGGGTAAGGGCCAGTTCCCGCTGGTGCAGGGCGATCACCGAGGTGGCGTGGCGTGCGTCGATCAGGGCCAGCAGGCGCAGCGCCTGATGGGGGTCAACGCTGGCCACGGGTTCGTCGCCGAGGAACAGGGCGCGCTGCTGGTAGAGCGCCCGGGCGATGGCCACCCGCTGGCGCTGGCCGCCGGAGAGCTGGCCGACCGGGCGGCGCATCAGTCCCTCCAGGCCCAGGGCGTCGCAGAGCTCGGCGACCTGTCGCCAGGGGCGGGCCAGCGGGCGTACCAGGTTCCACAGGTTGGCCAGGGCCGAGTGCTCGGCGAGGCGTCCCATGTAGACGTTGTGATAGACCGCCAGCTGAGGCACCAGGCCATGCTGCTGGGGGCACCAGGCGGCCGTATCGCCGAGTCGCCCCCGCAGGGCCCCCAGCAGGGTCGACTTTCCGGCTCCGCTGGGGCCGAGCAGGGCCACGCGCTCGCCCTGCCGGAGCGTGAGGCGCAGGCCCGGCAGTACCACCCGGTCGCCATGTCCCAGGTCAACGTCGTCCAGGCACAGCAGGGGGCGGCGGGAGTCGCCCATCAGCGCAGCAGGCCGAGCGCTTCGGCGACGTTCTCGATGGGGGTGTAGAGGGCGTTGTCGGCGGGGATGAAGCCCTCCCGCGGGAAGCTTGCCAGCAGGTCGGGGTCGTCCATCTCGAGCAGGGCCGCGCGCAGTCTCTCGGTGAAGCCCTCGCCGAACCGCTCGTCGACGTCACCGCGCACGGTCCAGTTATAGTCCGGGTAGGGCGGTGTGGCCCAGATCACGTCGACCTTGTCGGTATCCACGCGGCCGTCCGCCACCGCGGCCTCCCAGACGCTGAAGTTGACCGCCCCCAGGTCCCAGGTGCCGGCCTCCACCAGGGCGATGGTGCGGGAGTGGTCACCGGAGAAGCCGATCCGAGAGAACAGCTCGTCCGGGGCCTCCTCGAAGCGCTTGCGCAGGAAGTGCTCGGGCATCAGGCGCCCGGAGGTGGAGGTGCGTGAGCCGAAGGTCAGGCTCATGTCCTCGATGGCGTCGGGCAACGCATCGGCCCGCTCGAGGCCGGTGGAGCGGTGGGCGATGAAGTAGCTCTTGAACGCCGCGTCCTCGCTGCCCTGGGCCAGGGCCTCGGAGCCCGGCACCAGACGACGCGCCTGGACCCCGGAGAGGCCGCCGAACCAGGCCAGCTGGACCTGGTCATTGCGGAAGGCGGTGACCGAGGCCCCATAGGATTTCACGGGCACGTACTCCACCTCGACACCGAGCCGCCCCTCCAGGTAGTCCGCCACCTTCGAGAAGCGTTCGACCAGGCGCGACTGGTTCTCGTCGGGGATGGCGGTGAAGCGGAAGGTGTCGGCGGCGGCGCCCTGGGCGAACAGGCACAGGGCGACGACAGATGCGGCAAGCCAGCGCATATCGGTCTCCGGAGTGATCAATGGCCCGCCATTGTTGTGTCTCGCCAGCGGCCTGGCAAGTCGTGCACGGCAGGATCAACCCTGGTCGTCGCGTCCGTCGGCGGGGTAGCGGGTCACCTTCAGGCTGTCCTTGATCTTCTTCAGGTGGGGCAGGAAGTCCTCGCCGCGCCGCAGGGTCATGCCGGCGGCCAGGACATCGATCAGCGTCAGCTGGATCATGCGCGAGGTCATGGGCATGTAGTAGTCGGTATCCTCGGGGGTGGCGACCTCCAGGGTCTCGGTGCACTCGGCGGCCAGCGGCGAATCGGGGGCGGTGATGCCGAGCACCACGGCGCCGTTCTCTCGGGCCAGCCGGGCGATATCGACCAGGTCGCGGGTGCGGCCGGTCCAGGACAGCACCACGACCACGTCGCCGGTGTGGCAGGCGGCGGCCACCATGCGCTGCATCAGCACGTCCACGTAGGCAGTGACCGGCAGGTTGAAGCGGAAGAACTTGTGCTGGGCATCCTGGGCCACGGCGCCCGAGGCGCCCAGTCCGAAGAAGTGCAGCTGCCTGGCCTGGGTCAGGTAGTCGACGACGCGCTCGATGCGTTCCGGGGTGACCTCGCGGCGGGCCTGGTCCAGGGCGGCGATGGTGGCGCCGAAGATCTTGCCGGTGTACTCGGCCGCGGAGTCGTCCGGCTCCACCGCCTGGCTGACGTAGGGCGTGCCGCCGGCCAGGCTCTGGGCCAGCTTGATCTTGAAGTCCGGGTAGCCCTTGGCATCGAAGCTTCGGCAGAAGCGGTTGACCGTGGGCTCGCTGACAGAGGCGAGCTGGGCCAGGGTGGCGATGCTCATGCTGGTGGCCGAGGTCGGATCGGCCAGGATGACGTCGGCCACCTTGCGTTCGGATCGGTTGAGCTCGTCGAGCTGCCGGCGGATGCGGTCGAGCAGATCGTGTCTGACCATGGGCAATGCAGTCTCCGTGACGACGGGGCGCCATCGGCGGCGCAGGATGGAACACGGGTGATGTGGTGATTTAACTACATTATGCTGGCTATCCTGAGGGAAGCGCAAAGGGAGCGGGCGGAGTCATCTTCGTCGCGCCACGAGATTGTTGTAAACTTACATAAATATATTGCAGGCATCGCCCTGTATGCGCTATTTTTTGAGTAAGTTAACCAGATGGGGCGGACATGACACAACGCAAGCGACCCGGCGAGGCCCGGGCCACCGATGCCGGCAGCACCGCAATCGATCTGGCGCTGTTCGGTGCGCTCGGCGACCTGGCCCAGCGCAAGCTCTTTCCGGCGCTCTATCACCTCGACCGCGAGGGGCTCCTGGACGACAGCACCCGGATGCTGGGCCTGGCGCGCCAGGAGCTCGACCGGGAGGGCTTCCGGGGCCGGGTCGAGGCATCGCTCAAGACCCACGTGAATGCCGCGGAGCTCGATCGGGAGGTGCTGAAGCGCTTCCTCGCCCGCCTGGACTTCCTGCAGCTCGACTTCCTCGAGCCCGAGGGCTACGCCGCCGTCCGCGAGTGGCGCCAGGACGGCCTGGCCCGCCCCATGGTCGTCTACCTCTCGGTGGGGGCGAAGATCTATGGCGACATCTGCCGCAACCTTCAGGCCAGCGGCAGCCTCGATGACCAGAGCCGCGTGGTGGTCGAGAAGCCCATCGGCTTCGATCTCGAGTCCTCCGCCGAGGTCAACGATGCCATCGGCGCGGTCTTCCCCGAGTCCCGGGTCTACCGCATCGATCATTATCTCGGCAAGGAGACGGTGCAGAACCTGATCGCGCTGCGCTTCGCCAACCCGCTGTTCGGCACCCAGTGGAACCAGAACCACATCTCCCACGTCGAGATCACGGTGGCCGAGAAGGTGGGCATCGAGGGGCGCTGGGGCTACTTCGACGAGGCCGGCCAGCTGCGGGACATGGTGCAGAACCACCTGCTGCAGCTGGTCTGCCTGATCGCCATGGACCCGCCGGCCAACCTGGACGCCGATGCCATCCGCGACGAGAAGGTCAAGGTGCTCAAGGCGCTCAAGCCCTTCACCGACGACATGCTGGGGCGTGACGTGGTGCGCGGCCAGTACATGGCCGGCACCAACGACGGCCAGGCCGTGCCGGGCTACCTCGAGGAGGAGGGGGCCAACACCGACAGCCATACCGAGACCTTCGTGGCCATGAAGACCGGGGTGGCCAACTGGCGCTGGGCCGGGGTGCCCTTCTACCTGCGCACCGGCAAGCGCATGCCGGAGAAGCTCTCTCAGATCATCATCCATTTCCGCCAGCAGCCCCACTACATCTTCGATCCCGACCAGCGCGGGCTCGCCGCCAACAAGCTGGTGATCCGCCTGCAGCCGGAGGAGGGCATCGCCCTGGAGGTCCTGACCAAGGACAGCGGCCTGGACAAGGGCATGCGCCTGCGACGTGGCCCGCTGCACCTGGACTTCAGCAGCGCCTTTCCCAAGACCCGGATTCCGGATGCCTACGAGCGACTGCTGCTGGAAGTCATGAAGGGGCAGCAGTACCTCTTCGTGCGCCGCGACGAGGTCGAGCATGCCTGGCAGTGGTGCGACAGCCTGGTGGAGGCCTGGGCGGACCGTGACGAGCCGCCCCGGCGCTATCCCGCCGGCTCCTGGGGGCCGGTCGCCTCCATCGCCATGATCACCCAGGACGGTCGCAGCTGGTATGAAGACTACTGATATGCAATACCGCTTGGCCCCGGGGGCCGGTGGCGACTCTCTCGAGGCCGCCATGATCACCCGGGACGGCCGCAGCGGGTACGAGGACCATTGAGATGACCGACACGACCCCGACGCCCCGCGAACAGCTCGCCCGCCAGCTGGCCGAGGCCGTGGCCGAGGCCCTGAGGGCCGACCTGGCAACCCGCGAGCGCGCCCTGCTGGTGCTGTCCGGCGGCTCGACCCCGGTGCCCTTCTTCCAGGCCCTGGCCCCCATGGACCTGCCCTGGGCGCGCATCGAGGTGACGCTGGCCGACGAGCGCTGGGTGACCGAGGACGCGGACGACAGCAATGCCCGCCTGGTCCGCGAGCACCTGCTGCAGGGGCCGGCCGCCGAGGCCACCTTCGTGCCCCTGACCAGCGCCGCCGAGACGCCCGAGCAGGGGGTCGAGGAGGTGGCGGCACGCCTCGCGGGGCTGGCCTGGCCGGCCAGCGCCGTGGTGCTGGGCATGGGCGGCGACGGCCATACGGCCTCGCTGTTCCCCGACAGCCAGGAGCTCGCCCTGGCGCTGACCACGGAAGAGCCGCTGGTGGCGGTGCGCACCCCGAGCCAGCCCCAGGCGCGCATCACCCTGAGTGCCGAGCGGCTGCATCGGGCCCGGCGCCACTTCCTGCACATCACCGGCAGCGACAAGCGCGACGTGCTGGCCCGGGCCCTCTCCGGCGATGACGTCCGAGAGTTGCCTATCCGCGCCTTCCTGGCCTGCCCGGCAGCCATCTACTGGGCCCCCTGAGCCCGCGCCCGACTTTCTGGAGCTATCACATGACGATCGACAAACAGCTGCCGTCCACCCGCATCACCGAGCTCGACAGCATCTGCCTCAAGGCCGAGGTGATCCCGGTGCTGGCGATCCAGCGCATCGAGGATGCCGTGCCCCTGGCCAGGGCTCTGGTCGAAGGCGGCCTCTCGGTGCTCGAGATCACCCTGCGGACCGACTGCGCGCTGGAGGCCATCGAGCGCATCAAGGCGGCGCTGCCCCAGGCCAGCGTCGGCGTCGGGACCGTGCTGACCCCGGCCCAGTATCGCCAGGCCGAGCAGGTCGGGGCCGACTTCGTGGTCACCCCCGGCACCACCGAGGCGCTCTATCGCTACGGCGTCGGCAGCCCCGTGCCCATGCTGCCGGGCATCGCCACCGTCTCCGAGCTGATGGTGGGCTGGCAGTACGGCTACCGGCGCTTCAAGTTCTTTCCGGCCGAGGCCAGCGGCGGGGTCAAGGCGCTCAAGGCCTTCGCCGGCCCGATTCCCGAGGCACGCTTCTGCCCCACCGGCGGGATCGGCATCAACAACGCCGAGGACTACCTGGCGCTGAAGAACGTGATGTGCGTGGGCGGTTCCTGGCTGACCCCCAAGTCGCTGGTCGACGCCGAGGACTGGGATGCCATCCGCTCCCTGGCCCGCGAGGCGGCGGAGCGCTTCCACCACTGAGGCCTTCCTGTCCACCCCGGTTGTTCCTGTGCTCTCTCGACAGCCGATTGCTGTCGTTTTCCCCCGGCCCCTGGCCGGGGTTTTTTTTGGGTGGCGTTTGGTGAGATCGAAAACACCCCGGGCCGGCAGGGCCGGCCCGGGGTGGGGAGAGTGGGACGAGCGGGCCGCGATCAGCGCCGCAGGCGTGCCAGGTCCTCGCGGTCGGGCAGGGCGGCATAGGCCCCGGGGCGGGTCACGGCGTGGGCGCCGCAACGGCAGGCGGTCTCCACGGCCCGGTGCAGGAAGGCCGTGTCCTGGTGCCAGGCGCTATCGACGCCCGTCGCGGCGGTGAGCTCGGCGATCTCGGCCAGCAGCCCGCCGATGAAGGCATCGCCGCCGGCCGTGGTGTCCACGGCCTGCACGACCGGTGGCGTGATCCGCTCCTCCCGGCCGATGCCCAGCAGGGAGACCTGCCCCGGGCCGTCGGTGATCACCGCGACCTTTACCCCGGCGGCGAGGCGTTCGGCCAGCCAGCCCTCCCGGGGATGGTCGGCGCGCAGGTCGTCGAGCTCGTCCGTCGAGAGCTTGAGCAGGTCGGCGGCGTCGAGCAGGCGGGTGACCAGGCTGATGTCGGCCGTGCCGTCGGCCCAGAGGTTATGGCGCAGGTTGGCGTCCACGCTCACCAGGCAGCCGGCGCGGCGCGCCATCTCGGCCATGGCCAGGGTGGTCTCGGCGATCTCGGGCTCCGTCAGGCTGTTGCTGCAGAAGTGCACGATGGCGGGGTCGGCGAAGACCCCGGCGGGCAGGTGCTCCAGCCGATAGAGGAGGTCGGCCGCCGGCGGGCGGTAGAAGTCGAAGGTGCGCTCGCCGTCGGCGTCGCGGGAGACGAAGGCCAGGGCCGTGCGCGCCTCGCGGGTGCGCACCACGCCGGAGGTGTCGACGCCGTGGGCGGCCAGCTCCGCGGCCAGGAAGTCACCGAAGTGATCCTCGCCGAGCATGCCGAGGAAGCGGCTCGGCACGCCCAGGCGGGCGCAGGCCACGGCCACGTTGGCGGGGGCGCCACCGGCATAGGGGGTGAAGACTTCCGGGGCATCCGCCGTTCCGCCGGCGGGCTCGCCGAGACGGCTGGAGAGCAGGTCGACGAGCGCCTCGCCGAAGGTGATGACGGGGGTCATGGTGTCGTGTCCTCGCTGCTCAGGGTGGTGCCCAGCAGGTGCTGGGCGCCGGGGACCAGCCAGACCGGGTCGAGGCGGGTATTGGCCGCCTCGACGCACAGGAAGTGTCGGGCGGCCTCCACGGAGGTGTCGCCGGGCGGGGCGTCGCCGGGATGCCAGACCACCGCCGAGTCGCTGCCCTGGCGGGCGATGCGAAGCCGGCGGGTGCCGTCGTCGAGGCGCAGCTCGGCATTGCTGCGGTAGATGCGATCCAGCGGGCCGCGCACGCCGAGCTCGCCCTGCTGGTCGCGCTCGGCGAAGTCGGCCAGCTTGTCCAGGTAGGTGGCGCCGGCCAGGCCCTCCACCCGGCAGGCGAAGGCATCGTCGACCGCCAGGTAGCTGTGCAGGGCCCCGGTGATCTTCACCGGCGTCTCGCCGACGTGCTCGGTGATCAGCTCCACGTGCAGGCGCCGGGCGTTGGCCTGGATCACCGCGCGGGGGATCAGCTGGCCGTGCAGGCGCTCCTCGGGCGAGAGGTGCAGCTCCACCCCCTCCTCATGCTCGTCCACGGCATCCAGCCGCCAGTCGGCCTTGCGCGCCGGGCCGTGCATCGGCCCGGAGCGGTCCGGCGACTCGTCGGCGGTGTTCTCGTCGGCGAACCAGGGCCAGCAGAGCGGGATGCCGCCGCGGATCGCGCCGGGCAGGTCCTGGGGCGTGGGAGTGACCCACAGCCAGCCGCCAGGCACCAGGGCCTCCTTGGCGGCACTGTCTGCCGGCGCCGGAGCGCCTGCGGCTCGCGCGGCCTCGGGCGCGGATTGATAGTGAAGGACTTGCGCGCCCTGCAGCGACACGGCGAGCTGCCCCCAGGCCTCGTTGGCCAGCCAGACCTCACGGCCGGCCCAGTGGACGCGGCGTTGACCGCGGGTCTCCTCGACCAGCGCGGCGAGCGATTCGGGAATCATGCGATCTCCTCGGTGGTCATTCGACCTCTGGATTGTGCAGGGCCTCGGCGGCGCCCAGCAGGCCCGTCCAGGGCGCGGTGACGACCTGGACCGGGATGGCCCCGGTGTAGGCGCCCATGCGCCCCTTGGCGGTGAAGGCCTCGAGGAAGCGGCTCTCGGGAAGCCACTGGAGCAGGCGGGGCAGGATGCCGCCGCACAGGGCGACGCCGCCGCGGGCCCCCATGGTCAGGGCGGCATCGCCGCAGACGTCGCCGAGGATCTTCAGGAACCGCAGCAGGGTATCACGGGCCACCGGGTCGCCGCCCGCGGCCGCCTCGGTGACCTCGGCCGGGCTCGCCAGCCGGGGCGGGGCGCCCTTGAGGGAGCAGTGGGCCAGATAGAGGTCGAGCAGGCCCTGGCCGCACAGGATGCGCTCCACCGAGACGCGACCGTAGCGGTTGCGGAAGTGCCGCAGCAGGTTCTGCTCGCGCTCGTCGGTGGGCGCGAAGGTCACGTGGCCGCCCTCGGTGGGCAGCGGGATCCAGGCCTGGCGGCCGGGGAACAGCCCGGCCACGCCGAGCCCGGTGCCGGGACCGATCACCAGCCTGGCCGCATGGGGGATCGCCTCGCCGCGCTGTACCTCCACCAGGTCGTCGGTCGCCACGTGAGGGACACCCAGCGCCTGGGCGGTGAAGTCGTTGATCGCCTTGAAGAGGCTGAGCCCCAGCGCGTCCTGGACCGCCTGGCGGGAGAACGCCCAGTGATTGTTGGTCATGGTCACCCGGTCGCCGCGGATCGGGCAGGCGAAGGCCAGGCAGGCCTCCCGCGGGGCGTCGTCTCCGGTCAGGCCGACCCGTGCCAGGTAGTCGCGTGCCGCCTCCACCAGGCCGGGATAGTCCGCACAGGGCAGGCTCTGGATGTCATGAGGCGTGAAGGTGTCCGGCGCCACCAGCGCGAAGCGCGCGTTGGTACCACCGATATCGCCGATAAGCGCGGGTCGGGTCATGGTGAGTTCGCCTCTTCAAGCGGCTGCGCCAGCAGGGTGTGGTGCCCCGGCTCTCGACCGGGTCCACTCATCAAGGCAGGGCAAGTCATTCAGGCGTCCTCGTCGTGGATCTGGCCCTCCTGGCGCGCCAGGTCGTCGGCCTCGAACCCGCCGAAGACCCCGGCGCCCTCCTCGCCGCGCATGGCCAGGTGGCGGAAGCCACCGAACAGCTCGCGGCCGAGGCCCACGTGGTAGTGGTCCAGGTCGCCGACCCGCATCGCTCGCTCGGCCCACTCGTGGGCGTCGACCTTCACCTCGAGGCTGCCGGTGTCGGCATCCAGTCGCACGATATCGCCATCATGGAGCTTCGCCAGGGGCCCGCCGTCCAGGGCCTCGGGGCTCATGTGGATGGCCGCCGGGACCTTGCCGGAGGCCCCGGACATGCGCCCGTCGGTGACCAGCGCCACCTTGTAGCCCCGATCCTGCAGCACACCGAGGTAGGGCGTCAGCTTGTGCAGCTCGGGCATGCCGTTGGCCTTGGGGCCCTGGAAGCGCACCACGGCGATGACGTCGCGGTCCAGGTCGCCGGCCTCGAAGGCCGCCTTCAGATCGTTCTGGTCCTCGAAGATCTGGACCGGCGCCTCGACCACGCGATGCTCGGACCGGACCGCCGAGACCTTGATCACCCCGCGGCCCAGGTTGCCGTCGAGCACGGTGAGGCCGCCGGTGGGGGCGAAGGGCGTGGCGACCGGGCGCAGCACGTCATCGTCGAGGCTCTTCTCCGGCCCCTCGCGCCAGACCAGGGTGCCGTCCTCGAGGAAGGGCTCCCGGGTGTATTCGGTCAGGTCGGTGCCGAACACCGTGGGGATGTCGCCGTGGATCAGCCCGGCGCCGAGCAGCTCGCGGAACAGCAGGCTCATGCCGCCGGCGGCTTGGAAATGGTTGATGTCGGCCTGGCCGTTGGGATAGACCTGCATCAGGCTCGGCGTCACCGCGGAGAGATCGGTGAAGTCGTCCCAGGTGAGGGTCAGCCCGGCGGCGGCGGCCATGGCCACCAGGTGCAGGGTGTGGTTGGTGGAGCCGCCGGAGGCGAGCAGGCCGACGATGGCGTTGACGATGGCGCGCTCGTCGATCTGCTTGTAGAAGGGGCGATACTCGCCGCCGGGCTCGGTGTTGCGGACCGCCTGTTCGGTGGCGTAGCGGGTCAGCGCCTCGCGCATCTCGGTGCCGGGATTGACGAAGGAGGTACCGGGCAGGTGCAGGCCCATCATCTCCATCATCAGCTGGTTGGAGTTGGCGGTGCCGTAGAAGGTGCAGGTGCCGGGGCTGTGGTAGGAGGCGGACTCGGCCTCCAGCAGGTCCTCGCGGCTGGCCTTGCCCTCGGCGAAGAGCTGGCGAATGCGCGCCTTCTCCTTGTTGGGCAGGCCGCTGGGCATGGGGCCCGCCGGCACGAACATGGCCGGCAGGTGGCCGAAGCGGGCCGCGGCGATGAACAGCCCCGGGACGATCTTGTCGCAGACCCCGAGGTAGAGGGCCCCGTCGAACATGTTGTGGGAGAGCCCCACGGCGGTGGCCATGGCGATCACGTCGCGGGAGAACAGCGACAGCTCCATGCCCGGCTGGCCCTGGGTGACGCCGTCGCACATGGCGGGTACGCCGCCGGCGAACTGGGCGGTGGAGCCCATGGCACGCGCCGCGGCCTTGATGGTCTCGGGGAAGGTCTCCAGCGGCTGGTGCGCCGAGAGCATGTCGTTGTAGGCCGAGATGATCCCCAGGTTGGCCGAGTTCATCAGCTTCAGCGCGTCCTTGTCCGCCGCGCCACAGGCCGCGAAGCCGTGGGCCAGGTTGCCGCAGGAGAGCTCGCCGCGATGCACGCCACGGCGGTGCTGGTCGGCCATGCGACGCTCGTATAGGGCGCGCCGCTCGGCGGAGCGTTCGCGGATGCGGCGGGTGACGTCGGCGACGGTGTCGTTGAGGGCGGGGGTCGTGCTGGCCATGAAGCACCTCGGCTCTGTTCAGTTTGGTAAGTTTACCAATATCGTTTGCGGAATTCCGCCCATGCTAGCCGTATTTCGACTCGATTTGTAGTTTTATTACCTTAAAGTCCGAGCAGCTTGAGCAGCCACTTCCGGTAGGGCGGGTTCAGCAGCCCGACGGCGCTGCGCCGGGACTGGACGAAGACGCTGCGCTGGTGGCTGAAGCGCAGGAAGCCGGCCTCGCCGTGGTAGCTGCCCATGCCGCTCTCGCCCACGCCGCCGAAGGGCAGGCCGGGCACGGCGCTGTGCCAGAGGGTGTCGTTGAAGACCATGCCGCCGGAGCGTGTCTGCTCCACCAGGCGTCGGCGACGGGCCGGGTCGTCGGTAAAGGCGTAGAGCGCCAGCGGACGCGGGCCCTCGGTGACCCGCTCCAGGGCGGCGTCGAAGTCGCGCATGCCGATGACCGGCAGCCAGGGACCGAAGACCTCCTCCTGCATGATCGCAAGGCGCCGGGTGGGATCGATCACCAGGGTCGGCGGCAGCTTCACGCCGTGGGTGAACTCCACCCGCTCGCCGAGCTCGATCACCCGGCAGCCGTGGTCACGCGCCTGTGCCAGCATGCCCTCGAGGCGGGTGCGCGAGGCCTCGCCGGGCACGGCCGAATAGTCGTCGCCGGCCGTGCCCTTCGGATAGAACGCCGCGACCGCCTCGCGCAGGGCCTCGACGAAGTCGGGCAGTCGGGCGGCATCGATCAACACGTGGTCCGGCGCGATGCAGGTCTGGCCGGCATTGAACCACTTGCCGAAGGCGATGCGCCGGGCGGCATGGGCCAGGTCGGCGTCATCGGCGACGATGGCCGGGGTCTTGCCGCCCAGCCCCAGGGTGATCGGGGTCAGGTGCTGGGCGGCGGCGGTGGCCACCGTCCGGCCATGGCGCGCCGGCCCGGTGTAGAGCAGGTGGTCGAAGGGCAGGGCGGCGAAGGTACGGCCGACCTCGGCGTCGCCCTCGATCACGCAGAGTTCCGCGGGGTCGAAGTAGCGTTCCACCAGTCCTGCCAACAGGGCGCTGGTGGTGGGGGCCTGCTCGCTCGGCTTGATCATCACCCGGTTGCCGGCGGCCAGGGCGTCCACCGCCGGCATCAGGGCCAGCTGCCAAGGATAGTTGGCCGGTGCGATGATGCCCACCACGCCCAGCGGCTGGCGATGGACGCGTGCCCGGGCGGGGGCCAGTCGCCAGGGCATGGCCGCTCGGCGGGGCTTCATCCAGCGCTTGAGGCGGCGGCGGGCATGGCGCACGGCCTGGAGCAGGGTGGCGATCTCTGCCAGGCGGGTCTCCGCCTCGGCCCGATGGCCGGCATCCTGGCGGATCGCCTGGACGATCTCGTCTCGATGCTGGCGGGTCATGGTCGCCAGCCGGTCGAGGCGATCACGACGGGTCGCCGCCGAGGGGTAGGGCTCGGCGGCGAAGGCGTGGCGCTGGTGATCCAGGTGGGCCTGCAGGCTGCGGGCGTCGGCCATGCGCGTCTCCCGGGTGGGTGGTGGAATCGCTGGTAAGGGTCTGCGCACAATGTATGCGCTATGCCGGTGGCTTGTCAGCCGCCGGCCCGTCTTTCCCGGGGAGGCCCCATGTCGGAACTGGTCCTGAGTGAAGTGTCCGCCATCGAGGCGGTGCCGGCGGCGCAATGGAACGCCCTCGTCGACGACGACCACCCCTTCCTGCGCCACGAGTTCCTGCATGCCCTGGAGGCCAGCGGGGCCGCGAGCCCCGCCACCGGCTGGGTGCCGCGCCACCTGACCCTCTGGGAGGGCGAGGCGCTGGTCGGGATCCTGCCCCACTACCACAAGCACCACTCCTACGGGGAGTACGTCTTCGACTGGGGCTGGGCCGACGCCTGGGAGCGTGCCGGTGGCGACTATTATCCCAAGGGGCTCTCGGCGATTCCCTTTACCCCCGCCCCGGGGCCGCGCCTGGCCCTGGCGCCGCACCTCGATCCGCTGGTCGCCCGTCGCCTGCTGGCCAGCGCGTGGGAGGAGCGCGACCTGTCGAGCTGGCACCTGCTGTTCGCCCGGGCGGACGAGGTGGCGGCCTGGCGCGAGGCCCGCCCGGCCCTGCTGGCGCGCCGCGGGGTGCAGTTCCAGTGGCGCGATCGCGGCTATGGCGACTTCGAGGGGTTTCTCGCCGCCCTGACCGCGAAGCGGCGCAAGGCTATCCGGCGCGAGCGGCGCCTGGTGGCCGACCAGGGGCTGACCCTGCACCGCCTGGAGGGGGAGGCCATCGACGAGGCGGCCATGGCCCACTTCTTCCGCTGCTACGAGATCACCTACCTGGAGCGCGGCCGTCATGGCTACCTCGACCTCGACTTCTTCGAGCGCCTGCGCCGCACCCTGCCCGAGTCGCTGCTGCTGATCCAGGCACGCCTCGACGGCCGGCCGGTGGCCGCCGCGCTCTGCCTGCAGGGCGCGCGTACCCTCTACGGGCGCTACTGGGGCAGCGAGGTGACCGCCGACTGCCTGCACTTCGAGGCCTGCTACTACCAGGGCATCGAGCACTGCCTGGCGCGGGGGCTGACCCGCTTCGACCCGGGCACCCAGGGCGAGCACAAGCTCTCCCGGGGCTTCGCCCCGCAGCGGCTCACCTCGCTGCACCACATCGCCGACGCCCGGCTGCGCGATGCCGTCGCGCGCTTCTGCGCCGAGGAGGCGACCCACGTCGAGGCCTACTGCCGTGCGGCCGAGGCGGCGCTGCCCTACAGGAGAGAGTGACCGGGGTCTGCTATACTTCAACGTTGAATGTAACCAATCGGTTTCAGAATGTTTCATTAGCGTTAAGCGAATGCTCATGCATTCACGGCTGTCCGGCAAGGGCAGCCGCAGGGAGATGCTGACACGGACGGAAGCTGAATCGTCCACGGGCTTGGCAGGCAGGGCAGTTCACTGCTGACAAGGAGTGGGGTGAGATGCAATGGAAGGTAAAGCGCGCTGTTGGCTGGTCGATGTCGGGGCGAAGGGCGCACGCCATCTGGAAGAGCTGCTGGGGTCGCTTGGTTGGGAGGTGCACCGGCTGTCCCCTCCGTTCTCGGAGTGTGGGGAGCTGGACAGCACCGGGTGCGGGGTCGGGGTGGTCCTGCTGGAGGGCTTGTCCAGCAAGCACCTGGGCCATCTGGAGTCCCTGATGATCAGGAGCCAATGCCTGTGGCTGGCGGTCGCGTCTGATTCTGCCATCGACAACGCCGAAAACCGCAGGCTCGTCGCGACCCTCTGTCATGGCGTCGTTGAGCCGGGCGTGGCAAGCGCCGACCTGGGGTGCCTGATGAAGCATGCGGCCTTCCTTTCTGGCCTGCAGAGTCAGGATGTCGAGCGTCGACACAGTGCCGCCGCCATGTCGTCGGACGCGGCGGAGTACGAGATGGTGGGGACGACCCCGGCCATGTGGACGCTGTTCCAGACCATTCGCAAGGTGGCCGCGGTGGACGCCCCAGTGTTCATCAGTGGCGAGTCGGGCACCGGCAAGGAGCTGACGGCCCAGGCCATCCATGAGCGTTCGCCGAGGGCCTCGGCGGCCTGTCATGCCATCAACTGTGGTGCCCTGCCTGACCATCTGATCCAGTCAGAACTCTTCGGCCACGAGAAGGGCGCCTTCACGGGAGCGGGCCAGCGCAAGATCGGACGCATCGAGGCCACCGACGGCGGGACGCTGTTTCTCGACGAGATCGGTGACCTGCCGCTCGAGCTGCAGGTGAACCTGCTGCGCTTTCTCGAGACTCGCAGCATCCAGCGCGTCGGTGGCCTGGAGGATATCGCCGTCGACGTGCGCATCATCGCGGCCACGCATGTCGATCTCGAGCGGGCCGTCGAGGAGGGCCGCTTCCGGGAAGACCTCTATCACCGCTTGAATGTGTTACAGATCAAGGTGCCGCCCCTGCGTGAGCACCAGGAAGACATCGAAATCCTGGCGCGTTACTTCTTCGAGCGTTTCTCGGGCGAGAAATCGGCTCGCCTGAAAGGCTTCTCCCGTGAGGCCCTGCTGGTCATGCGCCAGTACCACTGGCCGGGGAACGTTCGCGAACTGATCAACCGGATACGCCGTGCCATGGTCATGTGCGAGAACCCCCTGATCCAGCCTGAGGACCTCGGCATCGAACGGCGGAAGATTGCGCGTCATGGCATGTCGCTCGACCAGGCCAGGGACACGGCCGAGCGTGAGGCGCTGGTCGCCGCCCTGGGCCGCAACAAGCACAAGGTGCTCCCCGCCGCCGAGGAGCTTGGGGTGTCTCGTGTCACCATTTATCGGCTGATGGATAAGCACGGCCTGACCCGCCCTGGGGCCTGCGCCCCGGCGAAGCGCTAGACTGCCTCTCTCCTCGAGACTCTCTGGTCTCCTTCCCTTTGCACTTTTCTCATCATGCCTGCCTGGCTCCCAGGCAGGCATTTTTCTGTGACACCCGGCGAACAGGCCGCCACAGGGTTCAGCACTGTGACACTCACCTCTCATGCGGTTAACCGACTGATTCGTTGGCATCTACCGGGATCCCAATCACCAATCGCCTACCTTGCATCTCGTCCTGTTACACCAAGTTAACAGTAAGTTACGGAGGCGAAATTCTAAATACAATAAAAACAATAAGTTATAAAGTTAGCACGGCGATTGCTCTAGTTTTAGTAACGAAGAGTCACGAGATGTTACGGAGACGCCGCCATGCAACCCACCGCCATCGCACCGCGCCATCAGGCAGGCCACCACGCCGGGGCTGCGACGGGTCGTGCAGGCAGTCACCGTCTCCCTGGCGAAGCTTCACTGAAGCAGCTGGCGATGATGGGCCTGCTGGCAGCAGGCCTGGCAGTCACGCAGTTCGCCCAGGCGAGCGCCACCGCAACGGAAGACGCCGGGTCAGCAGCAGGGATATTTGGCGTCACCGGCATGCATCTGGCCGAGCGTCTGGATGACAGCTCCCTCGCGTCGATCCGCGGCCGTTACGTCGATGCTCGGGTGCTGGATGAGGGTGGCGCAGACTTCGTCATCCTCTGGGATGAACGTCACGGCCAGGGAACCGGCAGTGATGGCAAGGGGGCCGGCAGGTCCATTTCCACCGGGCTCGGCAATCAGCAGAGCACCACGGTGACAACCGGGCGGGGGCAGTAACCATGACGATTCAGCGACTTCAGGTCACCAGGCTCGCTCGATTCACGCTCTTGACGAGCCTCCTGATCGGCTCCTCGGCCAGTGTCGGTGCAGCGGATACAGGGGCTAGCCATCGGCTGAACCCCGGTGTGCGTCCAGGTGACGTCGTCGTGCTGCGCCGCGTCGAACCAGTGCCTGTCGGGAGAAGTGATCGCCACGACGGCCCCATCGAGGCAAGGGTCAATGCTCGTGACAACGCCATGGCCCTGCAGCAGCGCCTGACCGGCATCCAGGCCATCTCACTCTCGGATGAGCGCGCGGCCGGTATCCGGGGGAGCGTCGGAGGCGCGATGGGGCCGCTGCATCGAGCGCTGGGAACGGACAGCCAGCTCTCCCGAGGCACCACCGCGAGCGCAGGCGGTAGCCATCGGGCGCCGGCAAGTCTCGGAGGGGGCTCGGCGACAGGCAGCATCGGCTCGATCACCTCCGGTCTCTCGGGAACCGTCGGCAAGGCACTCTCACCACTGACAGGACGGAATTGATCATGGCGACGCATCACACGGACAACATCGGCGGCGGATCGGTTGGTGAAATCCTGCACCGCCAAAGAAAGGGAATTGTGGCCATGGCAACGGCCTGCCTGCTGGCGGGTGGCCTGCAGCTGACCGCGGCGGCTCAGGAGTTTCCGGGGATGCGCAACAGCACCGTCCTGAACGGCAGCGCCCTGAGCAGCGTCAGCGGGGTCAGCTCCACCAACATGGCGGCCGGCGACGGCAACCTGCAGAACAACGGCGGCGCCATTGCCATCGGCAAGGTGGCCAATGCGACCAACACCCTCCTGCAGCGGTCGAGGATCGAGGAGCAACGAGGCAACACGCAGGACAGTGTCCAGATTCAGGACCGCGCCTATCGACAGGCCGATGGCTGGCTGTCGATCAATCAGGCAGCGGGCGAGGGGAATGTGCAGAGCAACGACTTCGGCGTGGCTCTGGGCATATCGGCCAGCAACCTCAGCGACTCTACGTTGCAGCAGGTGATGGCCGACAAGCAGAGGCTGAGTGGAACCGGTGACGGCTCGGGTCAATCCTCCCGAAAGGTCGAGATCGACAAGACGACCTTCGAGGGGGCCCGGGGTGTCATCCAGGTCAACCAGTCAGCCGGCACGGGGAACGCTACGCGCAACAGCTTCCGCATGAACATGGCGCTGGGGCAGTAGCGACACAGCAATGCAGCAATCAGAACGATTCGGTTCATTCAGGAGAAATACCATGAAAACCTTCCAGAAAGCACCGCTGGCACTGGCAATTACCGCGCTGATGGCCGCGCCCTATGCGTTGGCTGAGGGCCACCCCAACGAGTTCGAAACCAACAGCTCCATCAATTCGGACTTCACCAACAACATCGCTGTCGATCTCATGCACTCCTCCGATACCGACAAGTCCTTCAGGGTAAGAGTGAATGCCAGGGATCCGGCGCGGCACTACTCCGGTGCCACGGTCGACAGCAAGCAGATGAATGACTTCAACAGTGTGGACAATCAGGTCTCCGACAACAATGCCACCGTGGGGGCAGGCGTCGGGGCTGGCGCCTCTGGGAATATCGGCATCAACGTGGCGGCCGGCGACAACAATAGCCAGGCCAATGATGCCGCGCTCTCCGCCTCTGATGCGGCGCGGGTGTTCAGTCAGGCGGCGGCCTTCTCGGCCCAGTCGTCCTCCTGGAACGAGGTCCAGAACTCCGGCAGCCCCAATAACGCGCGCGTGGGCGGAAGCTCGCTCCAGAATGCTACCGGCAATATCGGTCTCAACGTCGCGGCAGGCGTCGCCAATGCGCAGCAGAACTCGCTGGCGGCTTCCGCCAACACCAATAGCGGGTCCGCCGATGCCACGGCCGGTGGCGTTCAGACCGCCTACAACAACACCACCACCAACCAGGGTCACACCGAGACCTTTACCGACACGGTCCGGGTTAGTGTCTCCGGTGTGATGAGCGGTGGATATCGAGGTACTGGAAGTGGTGCCTACGATGGCACATGGAATCAGACCAACGATGTCTATCCCGAGATCTGGATTGGCGGTCAAGAGGGTAACAACCATGGTTCTGGCTCAGGGAAGGAGTATTGGGGCCATGCGGACTTCGATGATCAAGGCACCGCGGGCGATGACGGACGGTTTGAAGGAGATGAGGGCGGTACCCTCGGATTCAGCGAAGTTGGCAGGATGAGAATGGGGGGCACCATGTCCGGTTCCGTCACCACGACCAATACCGTCTATGTGGCCAATGAGAACAACGCGTCTCTCGGCGGCAATGCCCTGCGCGGTGCCAGCGGCAACATCGGGGTGAACGTGGCCGCCGGTACCAACAACCTGCAGCGTAACTCCATGGCCATTGCCTCGTCGTCCATGGGGGCAGGCACCGGTGGTGGCGGCACTGAGTAGTAATCTCGACCTGCCGAGATGCCTCTGCCGCATCCAGTGAAATTCCCGGCCTGCCTCGGCAGGCCGGGTGTTCGAACGAAGCAAAGCATGCATACAAAGGGTGAGCCAAGGAGTCAGTCATGAAACCGAGCTATCGGCGTTGGATGCCATTACTGGTCCTGGGGCTTTCCCTTCCCTTTCTTGAAGCCCAGGCGGCCAGTGTGCGCCTGGGCAACGTCATGTCCGGCACCGTGATCCAGAAGGACGTGCAGTCCATCCGGGAGCGGCGCTTCGAGAACCTGGTTGAACAGCACACGGATTTCTCCTGCGGGGCGGCCTCGCTGGCCACCATCCTCAAGTATGCCTATCGGCAGCCCTCGATCACCGAGGAGGCCGTGCTCGCCGGCATGCTGGAGGTCTCGGACCCCGAGGTGGTGCGTGAGCGGGGCTTCTCGCTGCTGGACCTGAAGAACTACGTGGGAACCCTCGGCTACCGTGGCCGGGGCTACGAGGTGGCACCCGATACCCTGGAGGAGGTCTCGATCCCGGTCATCGTGTTGCTGGACCTCGAGGGATACAAGCATTTCGTGGTCATGAAGAAGGCCAGTGGGGATCGGGTCTACGTGGGAGATCCAGCGCTGGGCAACCGCGTGATGACGCGGGATGAGTTCATGGCCTCATGGAACAGCATCATCTTCGCCATCGTGGGTGAAGGGTTCGATCGCAATACCGCGCTGCTTGATCCCCGGCAGCCGTTGACGGCGCACCGCATGCAGGATGTCTTTGCTCCGGTGCCCAGGCAGAAACTGCTCGATTTCGGCTTTCGACATGCGGACCTCTTCTGACACCAGGGGATGAGACCACAGTCGATCTGAGGGTGACGAACATGTTCAAGCACGATTGGAAACAGAGCGTGAGGAGGGGCGGCATCACCGCCCTGTTGGCGATCTCCACGGTGGGCCTGTCGGCGCCGCCGGCGGTGGCCGCGGTGTCGGACTTCACCGATTTCGCCTCGGGCAGGCAGTTGAGCGATGCGGAACTAGGGCAGATGCGGGGTCGTTTCGTCGACAAGGGTAGCCTGATGTTCTTCGGCGTGCAGATGACCAGCGAGTGGCGAACGTCCCAGGGCGAGCATCTCATGGTGCAGGGCAACCTGCTCGGCGATCTCCGCGGCCTGGTCCCCAAGGTGACCTTCGAACCACGCCTCACCATGGTCTCGATGAAGGAGCAGGGCGCCACCGGCCCCGGCGGCAACGGGGCAACCGTTCGGGATGCCGGGACCGGCAACGCCCGAGGGGTGGTCCAGACCATCCAGGCGGGGGGCGACTTCAACGCCGCGGCCAACGACCTGCAGATCGATGTGCTGGATGCGTCGACACGCAAGGGGGGGGCGCACCCAGGCTCTCGGTGACGCTCTTGAGCGTCGCCTGCCGTCTGGTACGCGGATGACCGTCCATAACGGCGCTGAGGGGATGGGAGTCGCGCTCGAGGTGCCCGGGATGGGTCGTGTGACCCAGGCCATCGTGCCCAGTCGCGGGCTTCGCCAGTCGATCCAGCTGACCAGTGACCTGCAGCAGGTGCGCAACCTGACCCGGCTGCAACTCTACATGGATCGCCGCAGTGCCAATGCCGGCGCGCCTGGTGTGCGCAGTGCCGTTGAGTCGGCGCGTCAGCTCAGGCGCTGAGGATGTCCAGCGTCAACGTTTTGATGGTCTAGACTTCAGCTGTCCTAAGGCGGTTGCCATCGTGCCCGTGGTGTGTGAATTAGGGCTCTAAGGGGTAACCGACAGGTTGGTTGCTCAAGCACAAGGAGATATGTGTGGTTACCTCGAGATCATTCATGCGGAACAAGGTGTCGGTCCTGTCGCTGGTCACCGTGGCGGCGTTACCCGGTGCCGCCACGGTGACCCAGGCGCAGATGAGCCCTGACGACGGGGAGGTGGTGCGAGAGGCCAGGCCCAGCCAGAGCGTCGAGAACGTCCTGCGCGAGGAGCATGCGCTCTTCTCGGATCGGCTGACCATCGAGCCGGGCATCAACTACTCCTATTCGGATCGCTCCCAGCTGGCCCTCCGGGGCTTTCTCGCTCTCGACGCCATCTTCCTGGGAGAGATCAATGTCGATGCGGTAGAGAGTCATATCACGACCTTCGATCTCAGCACCCGCTATGGTCTGACCAATCGGCTGGAAGTCGGGCTGAATCTGCCCTTTGTCTACCGCAGCAGTACCTACCAGTCCATCGGTGACGACTTTTCCACCGAAAAGAACAGTGAGACCTCGGTGGATGAAGCAGACCTAGGCGATATCAGTCTGTCATTGTCCTATCGTCTGCTGCCCGAAACCCAATCCCGGCCCGATCTCGTCTGGAACCTTGGCGTACGGGCGCCTACAGGCACCGATCCTTACGGGGTTGATGTGCGTGAAGACCCCAACTCCAACCTGAATGTGCCCACGGAGCTGCCAACCGGTAACGGGGTCTGGGGGGTCAACACAGGAGTGTCGGTGCTGAAGACCCTGGACCCCGCCATCGTCTTTGCCAACCTCGGCTACACCTACAATTTCGAGGAGAGCTTTGACGATATCTCCGCGTCCGAGGGCAATCAGCCGGGAGATGTGAAGCTGGGGGATACCATTCGTGCCGGCTTCGGGACGGCCTTTGCTCTGAAAGAAAGCCTGAGTCTCTCCCTCTCCTATTCCCACGAGTATATCCAGAAGTCCGAGACGACCCAGGACGGGGTGACCAACAAGGTCATCGGCAGCGACGCCAGTGTCGGGGTGCTCAACCTCGGGGGGACCTATGCCCTGAGCGACAGCACCTCCATCGTCACCAGCCTCGGCGTGGGCCTGACCGACGATGCCTCCGACATCAGCCTGACCTTCCGCATGCCCTTCCAGATGTAGTCGATCCGGGTCTCGATGATCCCGAGTTCAAGCAAGCCACCGGAGGCGGTGGCTTGCTTGTTTCTTCCTGTCACATGGACAGGGGAGGCCCGGCAGTGTAGCCGTGACCGCGGACACCCTGATCTTCCGCCCCTGCCATGCTTGTGCCCCGCATCTCGCCGCCCTGCGCCACAAGATGGCATAATGCCGCCATCGACACTCCTTCGCGACGGAATTTCCCTGCATGCTCAAGTGGCTGGCCATCGTGCTCACCCTCCTCATCGCCCTGCTCCAGTACCGTCTGTGGCTCGGCGAGAGCGGCCTGCGCGAGCTCGCCGAGGTGCGTCAGCGCGTGGCCGTGCTGGAGGGCGAGAACCAGCCGCTGCGCGATCGCAATGCCCGCCTGGCCGCCGAGGTCGTGGACCTCAAGACGGGCCTCGATGCCATCGAGGAGCGGGCGCGCAGCGATATCGGCATGGTGCGCACCGATGAGCAGTTCTTCTGGGTGCCCGGGGTGGCGGTGGAGTCCACCGGCCTCGAGGTCAACGCCGAGCTGGTCGGCATGCCGGCCCCGGGTGCGGAGGGGAGCCAGTGAGCGCCCGGCTGTGGCTCGTCGTGCCCGCGGCGGGACAGGGGCGCCGCATGGGTGCCGACCGTCCCAAGCAGTACCTGTCGCTGGCCGGGCGCCCGGTGCTGGCCCGTACCCTGGCCAGGCTGCACGAGGCGCTCCCCGAGGCGCGCCTCTGCCTCTGCCTGGACCCGGACGATGCCCACTTCAACCCCACCTGGGTCCCCTTCGCCGACTGGCGGCGGGCCCCGGGCGGGGCCGAGCGGGTGGATTCGGTGGTCAGGGCCCTCGAGGCCATCGCCCCGGAGGCCGCGGAGGACGACCTGGTGCTGGTCCACGACGTGGCAAGGCCCTGCGTCACCGTCGAGGACCTGACGCGGCTGGTGGCCGCCCTGGCCGATGACGCCGTGGGCGGCCTGCTGGCCGCGCCGGTCGCCGATACCATGAAGCGCGACGATGGCGCCGGCCGGGTGCGCGCGACCGAGTCCCGCGCGGGCCTCTGGCATGCCCTCACGCCCCAGGGCTTCCGTTTCGGCCTGCTGCGCCGTGCCCTGGCCGAGGCGCTGGCGCGAGGCGTCACCGTCACGGACGAGGCCTCGGCCGTGGAGGCCGTCGGGCTGGCGCCCCGGCTGGTCGCCGGGCGTCGCGACAATCTCAAGATCACCCATCCCGAGGACCTGGCGCTGGCCGAGCTGGTGCTGTCAGCCCAGCAGCGGGCCGCCCAGGCCACCTCGTCGACTTTCGAGGCGCCCCCGTGCGGGGCGAACCGCGCATGATGCGAATCGGCCATGGCTTCGACGTCCATCGCTTCGGCGAGGGCGATCACCTGATGATCGGCGGCGTCGCCATCCCCTTCGATCACGGCTTCGTGGCGCACTCCGACGGCGACGTGCTGCTGCACGCGGTCTGCGACGCCCTGCTGGGGGCGTGTGCCCTCGGCGACATCGGTCGCCACTTCCCCGATACCGACCCGGCCTGGTCCGGGGCCGACAGCCGTGCCCTGCTGCGTCACGTCACGGGGCTGGTCCGCAAGGCCGGCTACCGGGTCGGTAACCTGGACGCCACGGTGCTCGCCCAGGCGCCCCGGATGGCGCCGCATGTCTCCACCATGGCGGCCCGCATCGCCGAGGACCTCGGCGTCGCGGTCACCGAGGTCAACGTCAAGGCCACCACCACCGAGCGACTCGGCTTCACCGGTCGCGGCGAGGGCATCGCCGCCGAGGCGGTGGCACTGCTGATCCGGCCGGAGAGGGAGGAGCCCGGTGAGTGAGCCCTCGTCGCCACGACTGGAGGATGCCATCGACTGGCCGCCGGCCTGGCCGCGGGTGCTGGACGAGGCGTTCGGCCCCCCGCCGGCCGGCGATTACCGTGCCGCCCCCGAGGACTTCCGGGTCGAGGAGGTGCTCGACTTCGTCCCCGAGGGCGAGGGCGAGCACCTCTGGCTCTTCCTCGAGAAGCGCGACCTGACCACCGCCATGGTGGCCCGGGAGCTGGCCCGTCTGTGCGAGGTCTCGCCGCGGGTGGTCGGCTTTGCCGGGATGAAGGATCGCGTGGCCGTGACGCGCCAGTGGCTGTCGGTGCAGCTGCCGGGGCGCGAGGCCCCCGAGGGCCTGGTCGAGCGGCTCGCCGAGCGCGGTATCCGGGTGCTCGATCAGGCTCGCCATCCCCGCAAGCTCAAGCGTGGCGTGCATCGCGCCAACCGCTTCCAGCTGCGACTCACCGGGGCGGCGGTGGCCGATGCCGACCTCGAGTCGCGCTGGCAGCGCCTCTGCCAAGAGGGGGTCGCCAACTATTTCGGCCCCCAGCGGTTCGGCCCCCAGGGGCGCAACCTGCAGCGTGCCCGCGCCGTGCTGGCGCGAGGCTGGCGCAAGCGGGACGATCGCGAGGGCATGCTGCTGTCGGCGGCCCGCAGCTTCCTCTTCAACGAGCTGCTGGCCGAGCGCATCCGCGACGGCAGCTGGGCGACGCCCCTGCCCGGCGAGGTGGTGATGCTCGACGGCAGTGCCAGCCAGTTCGGCGTCGCGCCGGACGATGCCGGGCAGCTCGCCGAGCTGCGCGAGAGGGCGGCACAACTCGACCTGCATCCCGCCGGCGTGCTGTGGGGCGTCGGCGCCTCCCGTGCCGCCGGCGAGGCCCGAGCCCGGGAGGAGGCCCTGGCCGCGGGCTACCCCGGCCTGTGCGGCGGGCTCGAGCATGCCGGGGTCCGCCTGGCTCGCCGGGCACTGCGGCTGCGCCTCGTCGACCCGGCACTGACGCGCGGCGACGATGAGCTCTGGCTATCCTTCAGCCTGCCCCGGGGCGCCTTCGCCACGGCCGTGCTGCGTGAGCTGATCGCTCACCCGACCCTCGAGCCCCCTTCCTCCGACAGGAGCCGTTGATGCGTCGATTGCTGCTTTCCAATGACGATGGCGTCCATGCCCCGGGGCTGCATGCCCTGCATGATGCCCTGCTGGCCCATGCGAAGCTGCGCGTGGTGGCGCCCGACCGCGACAAGAGCGGGGCGAGCAACTCGCTGACGCTGAGCCGGCCGCTGGCGCTCTCGTCGCTCGACAACGGCTTCTACAGCGTCGATGGCACCCCGGCGGACTGTGTCTATCTCGGGGTCAACGGCGTCTGGGACGAGCGCCCCGATCTCGTGATCTCCGGCATCAACCACGGCGGCAACCTCGGGGACGACGTGCTCTACTCCGGCACCGTGGCGGCCGCCATGGAGGGGCGCAACCTGGGCATGACGGCCATCGCCATGTCGCTGGTCGGCAATCGCTACTTCGAGACGGCGGGGCGGGTGGCGGCGAGCCTGGTGGGCGCTGCCGACCAGCTCTCGCTGCCCCCGCGCAGCCTGCTCAATGTCAACGTGCCTGACCTGCCCTGGGAGGAGATCCGCGGCTTCCGGGTCACGCGGCTGGGCTACCGTGGCCCCGCGGCCCGGCCCCTGGAGGTGAAGGATCCGCGGGGCCGTCAGCGCTACTGGATCGCCGCCGTGGGCGAGAACGCCGACGATGGCCCGGATACCGACTTCGCCGCCGTCGAGGCGGGCTATGTTTCCATCACGCCGCTGCAGACCGACCTGACCCGGCATGCGGCGCGCGACGACGTGCAGGACTGGCTGGATGCCCTCACCTGATCTGCTGCGCGGTGTCGGCATGACATCGCAGCGCACCCGCGACCGCATGGTGGGCCGCCTGGCCCGCCATGGCGTGCGCGATCGCCGTGTCCTGGAGGTCATGGCCCGCGAGCCGCGCCACCTCTTCCTCGACGAGGCCCTGGCGCACCGGGCCTACGAGGACACCTCCCTGCCCATCGGCCATGGCCAGACCCTCTCCCAGCCCTGGATGGTGGCCCGGATGACCGAGCTGGTGATCCAGGAGGCCCCGTCCCGGGTGCTGGAGGTCGGCACCGGCTCCGGCTACCAGACCCTGGTGCTGTCGCGCCTGGTGAAGGAACTCTGGTCGGTGGAACGGATCAATGCCCTGCACCGGCGTGCCGGCGAGCGGCTGCGCCTGCTCGAGGTCCACAACACCCGGTTGCGCCTGGCTGACGGGGGCCATGGCTGGCCAGAGGAGGCGCCCTTCGACGTCATCCTGCTGACCGCCTGCGCCAGCGAGCTGCCCGCGCCGCTGCTCGCCCAGCTCGGCGATGAGGGCGTGTTGATCACGCCGCTGGCCCAGCCGGATGGCCGGCAATGGCTGACCCGCGTGCGTCGCCGCGAGGACAGTTTCGAGACAGAGCGGCTCGAGGCGGTGCGCTTCGTGCCGCTGCTGGAAGGCGTCATTCGTTGAAAGGAGTCGGCTGTTGAAGCGTCATCTCGGTATCTTTCTCAGGGGCGCCGGCATGGGGGCTGCCGATGCGGTGCCCGGCGTGTCCGGCGGCACCATCGCCTTCGTCACCGGCATCTACGAGGAGCTGATCCACAGCATCAAGCAGTTCGGGCCCAGCGCCTTCGTGGCCTGGCGGCGTGGCGGGCTGCCGCTGTTGGCGGTGCACCTCAACCTGACCTTCCTGCTGCCGTTGCTGACCGGCATCTTCCTCAGCCTGTTCAGCGTGGCGCACCTGGTCGTCTGGCTGATGGAGGACTATCCCCAGCTGCTCAACGGCTTCTTCTTCGGCCTGGTGGCCGCCTCGGCCGTGGTGGTCAGTCGTCATCCGGCCGACTGGAAGTGGTGGCACCTGCTGCCGCTGGCCGGTGGCCTGCTGCTGGCCCACGGCCTGCCGTCGCTGATGCCGCTGGTCACCCAGCTCGGCAACCCCGATCTGGTGCTGGTGGTGGGCGGGGCCATCGCCATCAGCGCGCTGCTGCTGCCCGGCGTGTCTGGCAGCTTCCTGCTGCTGACCATGGGGCTCTACGGCACGGTGATGGAGGGCATCCGCGGCTTCGACCTGGGGTTGATCGCGCTGTTCGGCGTGGGCTGCCTGATCGGCCTGTTCGGCTTCTCGCGGCTGCTCTCCTGGCTGCTGCGTCATCATCACACCGCGACCCTGCAGCTGCTGGTCGGCTTCATCATCGGCTCGCTGCCGGTACTCTGGCCGTGGCGTGAGCTGGTACGCTACCAGCTGGGGCCGGAGGGCCAGATGATTCCCCTCGACTACCGCTACCTGACCCCGACCGGCTTCGCCGAGCTGACCGGTGAACCCGCCCGTCTGCTGGCGGTGACGGCCCTGATCCTGGCCGGCGCCGCCCTGGTGCTGCTGATCAGCTGGGCCAACCGCTCCGCAGGCCCCGACGCCTCTCGGCCGGAGAACCGCCGGGCGGCGGCATCCGGCCCCCCACAAGGTGCTGACAAGGAGGAAGGCTCCGATGCATAAGGTATTTCTGATTTCCGGGCTGGCGCTGGCGCTGGCCGGCTGTGCCGCCCAACAGGGCGAGAGCCGGACGGTCCAGGTCCGCGACCTTTCGGCCTCTCGGACGGACGCGAGGCCCGCGGAATACACCGTCGAGGCGGGGGATACGCTCTACGGTATCGCCTGGCGCCATGACATGGACTATCGCGATCTCGCTCGCCTCAACCGTATCGGTCCGCCCTATCGCATCGAGCCTGGCCAGCGCCTGGTGCTGGGCGGCGAGGGCAGCAGTGACACGGCGTCCGGGCAGGCCGAGGCACAGGACGCCACCGGCGGTGCCGGCGTCGTGGCCACCGGCCTCGGCAGTGAAGCCTCCGGGAGCGACGGGGACCTCGACTGGCTGCTGCCGGACGAGAGCGCCATCGAGCGCAATCGCCGCCTCGCGGCCGAACGCCAGCCACAGGGCGATGCGGCCCAGGGCCCCAGCCAGGCGGCCATGGAGAGTGCCGATGCCGTGTCGGGCGCCGACCAGGGACCGGGCCCGGTCTACAGCTACGACAGCCCGGGGGCGGACGGCAACCTGAGCGAGCGCGACCTGGCCGAACGTCGGGAGCGCGCGGCGCGGGCCGAGCAGTCCGACGCCGCTGCACCGGAGGCGGAGACCGCTGACGCCGGGACACAGGAGCGCCCCGAGCAGGTCGCCGAGGAAGCGCCCGAACGTGACGGCGAGGCGGCGGTGGCCGCCGATGCGGGGACCTCGGTCGCCGGTGAGCCGGCCTCCGAGGAACGCTCCGGGCGTAGCTATACGCCGGTGGAGGAGGTCGACTGGCAGTGGCCCGCGCCCGGTGAAGTGGTCGGCCGTTTTGGCAAGGGAGGCAGCATCACTGCCGGCATTGATATCGCTGGTCAAAAGGGGCAATCTGTCAAGGCGGCCGGACCAGGCATCGTGGTCTATGCGGGCAGCGGCGTCAGGGGCTATGGCAACCTGATCCTGCTGAAGCACAATGACCAGTTCCTGAGTGCCTACGCCCACAACGACACCCTGAACGTGAAGGAGAACGATGTGGTCGAGGCCGGTGAGGTCATCGCCACCATGGGTGACAGCGATGCCGAGGATGTCAGGCTGCACTTCGAGGTGCGTAAGGACGGCCAACCTCAGGATCCCCTCGAGTACCTGCCGACGCGCTGACCCCCGCGGGTCGGTTGCCTCCCGATGCAGGCGCTCCGGGGTACCACACAATAATAATTTCGTGCGTCGATCGTCCGTAAGTGGAGCCACGACGCCTGGACGCAACCATGGGGTAGTAATCGATGAGCATGCTTGAACGGGACCTTCAGGGTGTGAATCTGGCGTCTGCCGACGAGGCGGACGAGGACGCTGTCGAAACGGAAGATGCACTGGAGCGGGAGGAAGTCGACGACGAGGAGGCGCTGGTCGACGACGAGGATGCCTTCGAGAAGGCGCTGAGTCGCGAGGATCGCCACCATCGCCAGAGTCTCGATGCCACGCAGATCTACCTCAACGAGATCGGCTTCTCGCCGCTGCTGACGCCCGAGGAGGAGGTCTTCTTCGGACGCCTGGCCCGCAAGGGGGATCCCCTCGGCCGCTCGCGGATGATCGAATCCAACCTTCGCCTGGTGGTGAAGATCGCCCGTCGCTACCTCAACCGCGGCCTGACCCTGCTCGACCTCATCGAGGAGGGCAACCTCGGCCTGATCCGCGCCGTGGAGAAGTTCGACCCCGAACGCGGCTTCCGCTTCTCGACCTACGCCACCTGGTGGATCCGCCAGACCATCGAGCGGGCCCTGATGAACCAGACCCGCACCATCCGGCTGCCGATCCATGTGGTCAAGGAACTCAACATCTACCTGCGGGCGGCTCGCGAGCTGACCCAGAAGCTGGATCACGAGGCCACGGCCGAGGAGATCGCCGACCACCTCGACAAGCCGGTGGAAGTCGTCAAGAAGATGATGGGCCTCAACGAGCGGGTCTCCTCTGTCGACTATCCGATGGGCAGCGAGAGCGACAAGCCGCTGATCGAGACCCTGGCCGACGACAACGACCAGGGCCCCGAGTCGACCCTGGTGGATGGCGACGTCCGCCAGCACGTCGACGAATGGCTGGCCGAGCTCACCGAGAAGCAGATGGAGGTGGTGGTGCGCCGCTTCGGCCTGCGAGGCCACGAGGCCGCCACCCTCGAGCAGGTCGGCGAGGAGATCGGCCTGACCCGCGAGCGGGTCCGCCAGATCCAGGTGGAAGCCCTCAAGAAGCTGCGCCGCATGCTCGACAAGCAGGGCCTCTCCCTGGATGCCATCTTCGAGTGACAGCGCCTGCCGGAGGCCATCTCCGGCAGGATCATCCCCTGAGGTTCGCAGCGGGCAGTTGATAAAGCTGTCCATCAGTTTCTGATTAGAATAAAACCCCAGGCGTGGCATGTCATGCAGCGTCTCTTGCCATGAAATCCCCTTTTCTTTGGGGGATAATCATGGCTTTCCCGCGACGCGACAGGATACCGACCATGGCCCGGCCGCTGATTGCCGACATCGACCTCGATGCCCTTCGTC
Organism: Halomonas aestuarii; assembly: GCF_001886615.1. Lineage (NCBI taxonomy): Bacteria > Pseudomonadati > Pseudomonadota > Gammaproteobacteria > Oceanospirillales > Halomonadaceae > Halomonas > Halomonas aestuarii. Next base: position 857,264 of record NZ_CP018139.1, on the reverse strand, counting down.
ACAACTACCGTATCGCCCGGGACCAGGCGCCCCACAGCCATTCCGTGGCCGTGATCAAGGCCGATGCCTACGGCCATGGGGCCCTGGCCTGTGCCCGGGCGCTCGAGGACCTGGCGCCGGCCTTCGCCGTGGCCTGCCTCGAGGAAGCCGAGACGCTGCGCGAGGGGGGCATCAAGGCCCCCATCGTCCTGCTGGAGGGGGTCTTCGAGGCCGCCGAACTCGAGCGGGTCGAGGCGCTGGGCCTCTGGATGGCGGTCCACAGCGAGTGGCAGCTGGAGGCGCTGCTCGCCTATCGTCCCGCCCGGCCCATTCCGGTCTGGGTCAAGGTGGATTCCGGGATGCACCGCCTGGGCTTTCCCCCCGAGCAGGTGGAACGGGTCTGGGAGCGGCTCGTCGCGGCCCCGGACCACGCCTGCGACCTGCACCTGATGAGCCACTTCGCCACCGCCGATGCCCTGGCGCCCGACTACTTCCAGTGCCAGATGACGCTGCTCGACGCCCTGGCAAGGCGGCTCGATGCCCCCACCTGCCTGGCCAACTCGCCCGCGACCCTGGCCTGGCCCGCCTCCCACGGCGCCTGGAACCGTCCCGGGGTGATGCTCTATGGCAGCGACCCGCTGGAAGCCTCCAACGAGGCCAGTCGCCGACTGGCCCCGGTGATGACCCTGCGCTCCGCGATCATCGCCGTGCGCGAGATCGCCGCGGGGGAGCCGGTGGGATACGGCGGACGCTGGCGGGCGCCGCGCCCCTCGCGGATCGGCGTGGTGGCCTGTGGCTACGGTGACGGCTACGACCGCCACGCGGTCGACGGCACCCCGGCCCTGGTGGCGGGGCAGCGCACCGCAATTGCCGGCAAGGTCTCCATGGACATGCTGACGGTGGACCTCACCGATATTCCCGAGGCCGATATCGGCAGCGAGGTGGTCCTCTGGGGCCGGGCGGAGAACGGCGAGGTGCTGTCGGTGGACGAGGTGGCGCGCCATTGCGACACCATCAGCTACACCCTGCTCACCGGGGTGCTCCCCAGGGTGCCCAGGCGGTACCATGGGGGCTGACTCCCGCCGCGAGGGCCCCATGACCAAGGACGATTCCCCGACCCGCTTCGCCCATCCCCGCTTCTGGGGGACCTGGCTGGCCATCGGTGCCATGCACCTCGGCGCCTGGTTGCCCTGGCGCCTCAAGCTGTGGGTGGGCAAGGCCATCGGCCTGGCCGCCTGGCGTTTCGCCAAGTCGCGCCGGCACATCACCGAGACCAACATCCGGCTGTGCTTTCCCGAACTCGATGCCGACCGGCAGGCCGCCCTGGTCCGGGAGAGCTTCATCGCCAACGGCATCGGCATCCTCGAGACGGCCACCGGCTGGTGCCGGGACCCCGAGCACCTGCGCCATCGGGTGACCTTCCGGGGGCAGGAGCACATGGCCAGGGCCCAGGGAAGGGGGCAGGGCGTGCTGATCATCGGCATCCACTTCTCCACCCTGGACCTGGGTGGCGCCCTGCATTCGCTGTTCTTCCCCGCCGACGTGGTCTATCGGCCCCATGACAACCCGCTCTTCGAACGGTTCATGACCCGGGCCCGCAGCCGGATCTTCGGCCGGGCCATCGATCGCCGCGACCTGCGCGGCGTGGTGCGCCGGCTCAAGGCGGGGCACAACGTCTGGTACTCGCCGGACCAGGACTTCGGCCGCGACGCCAGCGTCTTCGCGCCCTTCTTCGGCATCGAGGCGGCCACAATCAAGCTGACCGCCAAGATCGCGCGCATGACCGGGGCGCCGGTGATGCCGCTGATCTTCCACCGCAACCCGGACGATCGCACCTATACCCTGGAGTACCTGCCTGCGCTTGCGGACTTCCCCAGCGACGACGAGGTGGCCGATGCCGCCCGGATCAACGCCGTCATCGAGGCGGCGATCCGCCGCCATCCGGAGCAGTACCTCTGGCTCCACCGGCGCTTCAAGACCCGCCCCCGGGGAGAGCCGAAGCTCTACTGAGGCGGGTCACGTTCACGGTCGCGGCCTGGCCGACGACGAATAACCCGGGGTGCCCCTTCCAGGCGACCAATGAAAACCGCCCCCTGCCGGTGGGCGAGGGGGCGGTGAACTGGGTGCGGCGTTTCGATCAGGCGTCGATGCGCTTGTACTTCATGCGGTGCGGCGTGTCGTTGCCCACGCGCTTCTTGTGGTCGGCCTCGTACTCGGTGTAGTTGCCCTCGAAGAACTCCACGTGGGACTCGCCCTCGAAGGCGAGGATGTGGGTGGCGATGCGGTCGAGGAACCAGCGATCGTGGGAGATCACCATGGCGCAGCCGGGGAAGGCCAGCAGGGCCTCTTCCAGGGCGCGCAGGGTCTCGATGTCGAGATCGTTGGAGGGCTCGTCGAGCAGCAGCACGTTGGCGCCCTGCTTCAGGGTCTGGGCCAGCTGCAGGCGACCCCGCTCGCCGCCGGAGAGCTCCGAGAGGCGCTTCTGCTGGTCGTTGCCCTTGAAGTTGAAGCGACCCACGTAGGCCCGCGAGGAGACCTCATAGCCGTTGATGTTGAGGATGTCCTGGCCGTCGGAGACCGCCTCCCACACCGTCTGCTTGTTGTCGAGGGCATCCCGCAGCTGCTCCACGTAGGCGATGTCGACGGTATCGCCGAGCACCACCTCGCCGGCGTCGGGCTGCTCCTTGCCGGTGATCAGCTTGAACAGGGTCGACTTGCCGGCGCCGTTGCCGCCGACGATACCGACGATCGCCCCCTTGGGAATGCTGAACGACAGGTCCTCGTAGAGCAGCTGGCCATCGAAGGCCTTGGCCACGTCGTGGAACTCGATAACCTTGTCGCCCAGGCGCGGGCCGGGCGGAATGTAGATCTCGTTGGTCTCGTTTCGCTTCTGGAAGTCGCCCGACTGCATCTCCTCGAAGCGGTTGAGGCGCGCCTTGCTCTTGGCCTGGCGGCCCTTGGCATTGCTGCGCACCCACTCCAGCTCCTGCTTGATGGCCTTGTTCTTGGAGGCCTCCTGCTTGGCTTCCTGCTCGAGGCGCTTTTCCTTGGCCTCCAGCCAGCCGGAGTAGTTGCCCTCGAAGGGGATGCCCTGGCCGCGGTCGAGCTCGAGGATCCAGCCCGCCACGTTGTCGAGGAAGTAACGGTCGTGGGTGATGGCGACCACGGTGCCGCTGTAGTCGTGCAGGAAGCGCTCCAGCCAGGCCACCGACTCGGCGTCCAGGTGGTTGGTCGGCTCGTCGAGCAGCAGCATGTCCGGGTTGGAGAGCAGCAGGCGGCACAGCGCGACGCGGCGGCGCTCGCCCCCGGAGAGATGGCCGACGCGGGCCTCCCAGGCGGGCAGGCGAAGGGCCTCGGCCGCCACCTCGAGCTTGCGGTCCAGGTTGTGGGCGTCGGAGGCCTCGATGAGGTTCTCCAGGCGCGCCTGCTCGGCTGCCAGGGCGTCGAAGTCGGCGTCCGGCTCGGCATAGGCGGCGTAGACGGCGTCGAGCTGCTCCTGGGCGGCCTTGATCTCGCCCAGGGCCTCTTCCACGGTCTCGCGGACGTTCTTGTCGTCGTCGAGCTGGGGTTCCTGGGGCAGGTAGCCGACGTTGATGCCCGGCATGGGGCGCGCCTCACCCTCGAACTCGGTGTCGACGCCGGCCATGATGCGCAGCAGGGTCGACTTGCCGGCGCCGTTGAGGCCCAGCACGCCGATCTTGGCGCCCGGGAAGAACGACAGCGAGATGTCCTTGAGGATCTGCTTCTTGGGGGGCACGACCTTGCCCACCCGGTTCATGGTGTAGACGTATTGCGCCATGTAGAGCCACTTTGTTGGGGAGTTTCAGTGGCCACGATGATAGAGCCCGGGGACGGCAAAGGCCAGCGTCCCCGGGTGGTGGAGCCTTTCGTTACTCTTCCTCTTCCTCGAACGCCTCGCCGAGGGACCAGTCGTCCTCGATGGCGCGTCGCAGCCGGCGCTCCTCGAGCAGCGCCTCCACGCGGCGGCGAGCCCGCAGGGTATCGGCACGACTGCTGGGGCGCGAGCGAGCCTCGTCGTCGTTGACCGCCTCCAGGTAGTCCTGGTCGTCATCAAAGGGGGTGTCGAGAAGGGGTTCTTGGCTCATGCGATGTCCTCCCATGGCCCGGGGCCGAAGGTCGAAGTCTCCGGCGGATCATTCGATCGCTTCGCGTCCCGGTGGGTGGAACCTGAAGCGCCAGCGGCAACGGTCATTGCCTGGTGGCTATATATCCTCACGGCGGGAGGAGGGCAACCCCCCGAGGGGACATTTTTTCATCGCCTCGTCGCCGCGCTCGCGCTCGGCCGTGGGCGGGGGATGCTGGAGGCCGCGCCCGGAGATGCGCGGGGGCTGGTAAAGGCCGCACCCGAACATGCGCGGGGGCTTGTCAGAGGCCTTGCTCGGCCTTGAGCCGCTCGAGTTCCATCTGTGCCTCGACGCGTTCGGTCACGTCCTTCTGCACGCCGATGTAGTAGGTGAGGTTGTCGTCCTCGTCGTGCACCGGCGTGATGGAGAGTTCGTTGTAGAACAGGGTGCCGTCCTTGCGATAGTTGCGCAGCACCTCGCGGCAGGGGCGACCCTCCTGGATGGCCTTGCGGATGGCGTCGAGTCCCGGCTGGTCGCGGTCCTCGTTCTGCAGGAAGCGGCAATCCTGGTAGAGGATCTCGTCGGCACTGTAGCCGGTGAGGCGCTCGAAGCCCTGGTTGACGTAGATCAGGATGTTCTCGTCGCCCTCCTGCTCGGCGACCACGATGCCGTCCTCCGAGGCATCGACGATGCGTTCCAGCAGTTCCGGGCTGATCAGCGGGGATCGTTTCATGCAGGGGCTTCCTGTCGCGGTGCCCATGCCGCGCTTCCTGGCGGCATGGGGTGAGATATTAGCAACATCATGGCCAGCCGGCGGCGGGATTTCAACGCGCCTGGACGCTGGACGCTCATTCCACCTCGGGCAGACGCTGGGCGCTGGCGGCGGCGGCCAGGCCCATCAGGGCCAGGATCGCCAGCAGCCCGGCGCTGCCGAGCCACTGCGCCAGCAGGCCGACGACCCCGCCCACGGCCAGCATCAGCACGCCGGTGAGGGTGTTGGAGAGCGCCACATAGAGCGCCCGGTTGTCGGCGCCTGCCATGTCGACGACATAGGTCTTGCGGCCCAGCCGGACGCCGGCATGGACGATCACCAGGACCGCATAGACCAGCGCATAGGGCCAGATGGTCTCGCTCCAGGCCGCCGGCCACCAGGCGAAGAGCGCGCCGAGCAGGCAGCCGGCCGCGGTGCCCAGCCCCCCGTCGCGCATCACGCGCCGGCTCGAGGCGTCGGCACGCTTACCCCATAGCGGACTCGCCAGCATGGCGGCCACACCCGAGACGACGATCAGGATCCCCAGGCCTCCGAGTTCGGCGCCGCTCTGCTCCTGGCCCAGCAGGGCCACGTAGGGCAGCGCCAGGGCGCTGGCCAGCAGCAGGGCGCGCGCGAGGTTGAAGTGCAGGAAGTTCCGGTCGTCCCGCAGCAGGCCCAGGCCCTGCCGGATGCTGTCCCAGGCGTTCTCGCCCCCCTCCACGGCACCGGGGACCTCCTCGATGCGAGCCGCGCAGAGGGCATTGACGGCCCAGCCCAGCGAGGCCACGCCCAGCAGCACGGCCAGCGCCAGCTCCCCGGGACCGTCGCCGAACAGCATAAGCACGCCGCCGGCGGCCAGGGTGACGCCGCCCGCCACGCTGCCGCTCCAGCCCATCAGGGTGCCGCGACGCTGCTTGGCGATGGTCTTGCCCAGCACGTCCTTGGTGGCGATCGACGACAGGCCCCGGGCCAGCGACAGGGCCACCAGCACCGCCAGCACCAGCCCGCCCCCGATGCCCCCGCTGCCGAACAGGGCCAGCAGCGCGAGCAGGCCCGCGGCGATGGCCTGCAGGAGACCGCCGAGCACCCAGGCCCACTTGCGCTCGGGCCTGAGGCGCACGAAGCCCGCCACGAACAGCTGGGGGAGCAGGGCGCCGGACTCGCGGATCGGCACCAGCAGGCCCACCATCCACAGCGGCGCGCCGATCACCCCCAGCAGCCAGGGCAGCACCAGGCGGGCGCTGGCGAGCTCGTCGGCCAGCTTGTTGCCCAGCGAGGCGGCGAGATGCAGGAAGAAGTTGCGCGGCTGCTCCCGGCAGGCGGCCTCGGGGATATCCCGACACATCCGGCTGTCCTCGTCGCCGGTGAGCCATTCATAGAGGTGGGTCTGGCTGATCTCGGGGGCGGCCATCGGCACTCCCTGGCTGTTATCATCGAGGCCAACATTGTCGCGACACTCGAGGTCCCATGTCACGCATCAGAATCCACTACTGTACTCAGTGCCAGTGGCTCTTGCGCAGTGCCTGGTACGCCCAGGAACTGCTCTCCACCTTCGGCGAGGACCTCGCGGGCGTGGAGCTTTCGCCCTCCCATGGTGGCCACTTCGAGATCCTCATGGACGAGGCCTCCCTCTGGGAGCGCAAGCGCGACGGGGGCTTCCCGGACATCAAGGCGCTCAAGCAGGCGGTCCGCGACCGTCTCGACCCCGGACGCGACCTCGGGCATATCGACCGATGAGCCAGGCGATTGCTCACCAGGACCGCCAGGCGATGCTCTTCGGCCTGGGCGCGGTGGCGCTCTGGTCGACGGTCGCCACGGCCTTCAAGGTGGCGCTTGGATACATGTCGCCGCTGGAACTGATGTGGCTCGCCTCGCTGGTCTCCTGGGCGCTGATCGGCGTGCTGGTGGCGCGCCAGGGGCTGCTGGGCCAGGCCTTGAGGCGCGGCTGGCGCACCGCGGCCTGGGCGGGGCTGATGAACCCGGTGGCCTACTACCTCGTGCTCTTCGGGGCCTATGACCGCCTGCCGGGACAGGAGGCCATGGCGCTCAACTACACCTGGGCGCTGGCGATGGCCTTCCTTGCCGTGCCGTTGCTCGGCCATCGTCTCACCCGCATCGACGTGATGGCCGGCCTGATCGCCTACGCGGGCGTCTGGGTCATCGCCACACGCGGGGCGGTGTTCGACGTGGCCTTCGCCGATCCCCTGGGCGTCGGCCTGGCACTGGCCTCGACGCTGCTCTGGGCGCTCTACTGGCTGCTCAATGCCCGCGACCACCGCCCGCCGCTGGTGGCCCAGTGGCAGAACTTCAGCGTCGGGGTGCCGGTGCTGACGGTCCTGTTGCTGCTCGGCCCCGGCCTGCAGTGGCACGGCTGGGCGGGGCTGGGCGCCGGGGTCTACGTGGGGCTCTTCGAGATGGGCATCGCCTTCGTGCTCTGGCAACTGGCCGTGCACAAGGTGTCGCGCACGGCCAAGGTCTCGAACCTGATCTTCCTCTCGCCGCCGGTGTCCCTGCTGCTGCTGTTCTTCATCGTCGGCGAGCCGATCCTGCCCTCCACCCTGGTCGGCCTGGTGCTGATCCTGGGCGGCCTGGGGCTCCAGCAGTGGCAGAAGGCCCCGGCGGCGGCGACTCAGTCATGAACCGCCAGGGTCAGGCCGTTCTCCTCCAGTAGTGGCGCGAGTTCCGGCCAGACGGTATCGAGGATGCGGGGCTGGGCGGCCGCGGTGGGGTGGATGCCGTCGTCCTGCATCAGGCTGTCGTCGAGGGCGATGCCCTCGAGCAGGAAGGGCACCAGGGGAACGTCGAACTCCTCGGCGAGGCGGTCATAGACCCCGGTGAAGGCGTCGCGATAGGCCTGGCCGTAGTTGGGCGGGATGTCGATCCCCAGCAGCAGCACCTCGGCACCGGCCGCCTGGCTGGCCTCGATCATGTCCGCCATGTTGGCCTCGAACTGGCGCGGCGGCAGGCCGCGCAGCCCGTCGTTGCCGCCCAGTTCGAGCAGAACGATGTGGGGCTCGTGCTGTCCCAGAAGGTCGGGAAGCCGGCTGGCCCCGCCACTGCTGGTCTCGCCGCTGATGCTGGCGTTGACGACATTCGCCTTTCCGTCCAGGCGCTCGTCGAGCAGACTGACCCAGCCTTCCTGCCGTTCGATGCCGTAGGCGGCGCTCAGGCTGTCGCCCATGACCAGCAGCAACGGGCGCTCCTCGGCCTGGGCGGGAGGCACGACCAGGGCCAGCAGCAGGGCCATGCCGGCGACCGCTGCCCGCCGCCGACAGGCCGCGAGGGCTCGCATCAGTTGCCGTGACTCACCACTACTTCCGACTCCAGGAACAGGGAAGCCCTTTGCCATGACCATCTCCTCACGAACGGATAGCGCCCCGATTCTACACGCCGACCATCTTCTAAAGCAGGTCCGGAGCGGCGAACGGGAACTCACCATTCTGAGTGGTCTTGGCCTCACGGTGTTCCCCGGCGAGAGCGTGGCGATCCTCGGGCAGAGCGGGGCGGGCAAGTCGACCCTGCTGGGCCTGCTGGCCGGGCTGGACGCGCCCAGCGGCGGCACCCTCGAACTGTTCGGCCAGCCGCTGGCCGAGCTCGACGAGGATGGCCGGGCACGACTGCGCGCCGGCCGGGTGGGGTTCGTGTTCCAGAACTTCCAGCTGCTGCCCACGCTCACCGCCCTGGAGAACGTGCTGCTGCCGCTGGAGCTCACGCCGCAGACCGATGCCGAGGCCCGGGCGCGCGACTGGCTGACCCGGGTGGGCCTGGGCGAGCGCCTGGACCACCTGCCCAAGCAGCTCTCCGGCGGCGAGCAGCAGCGCGTCGCCCTGGCTCGGGCCTTCGTCACCGGCGCCGAGCTGGTGTTTGCCGACGAGCCCACCGGCAACCTGGATCCGGCCACCGGGGAGCGCATCATCTCTGCGCTCTTCGACCTCAACCAGGAGGCGGGCACCACCCTGGTGCTGGTGACCCACGACCACGCACTGGCGCGGCGCTGCGACCGCTGCCTGCGGCTGGAGGAGGGCCGGCTGGTCGAGATGGCCATGGACGAGGTGAGCGCATGAGCGATGCCGGCCCCCTGCGAACGCTGACACGCCTGCTGCGGTTCTCACTCCGGGGCCTGATCCGTGACCTGCGTGCCGCTGATGTGCGCGCGCTCTTCATCGCCCTGGCCCTGGCCGTGGCGGCTTCCACCATGATCGGCTTCTTCCTCGATCGCCTGGACAAGGGCCTGACCCGCCAGGCCGGACAATTGCTGGGCGGGGACCTGGTCCTCGAGCAGGGCCGGCCCTTCGACGAGGAGGTCCGCGACACCCTCGAGAACGCCGGCCTGGTGCTCAGCGACCAGGTCGACATGGTCTCCATGGTCAGCCACGGCGACGCCTTCCAGGTGGCCAGCCTCAAGGTTGTGGATGCGGTCTATCCGCATTTCGGCGCCAACCATGTCGATCGAGGCGACGGCGTCGAGCTGCTCGACCACGGGCCGCCGCCCGGCGAGGCCTGGCTGGCGCCGCGTCTGGCGCTGCTGGTCGAGGTCGAGATCGGCGACCGGATCCGGGTGGGCCAGGCCGAGCTCACCGTGGGCGGCCTGATCGAGCGCGAGGCGGATCAGTCGGCGGGCTTCGGCAGCTTCAATCCGCGGCTGATGATGCATGTCGACGACCTGCCGGCCACCAACCTGGTGCAGCCCGGCTCCCGGGTCGAGTTCGAGATTCTCGCGGCGGGCCCCGCCGAGGCCGTGTCCAGCGTCGAGCCATTGCTCGAGCGACTGCGCCGCAACGGGGTAGAGGTCCGCGACGTGCGACGCGACCGCCCGGGCCTGGGCAATGCCCTGGAACGCGCCGACAAGTACCTCAGCCTGGCCGGGCTCGCCGCCGTGTTGCTGGCCGGCGTGGCGGTGGCCATGTCGACCCGCCGCTACGTGGATCGGCACCTGGATACCGCCGCGCTGATGCGCTGCTTCGGCGCCACCCAGGCCGAGCTCACCCGGCTCTTCGCCCTGCAGCTGATGTGGCTGGCGCTGGCGGCATCAATGGTCGGCGCCCTGCTTGGGCTGGCCGGTCAGGCGGCGCTGCTCGGCCTGCTGACCACCTTCCTGCCGCTGGAACTGCCGCCGCCCGGGGTGCTGCCGCTGTGGCTGGGCATCCTCACCGCCCTGGCGGTGCTGGTGGGCTTCGCCGGCCCGACCCTGCTGCGTCTGAAGCGGGTCAGCGCCCTCAAGGTTCTGCGTCGCGAGCTCGACCCCCTCCCGGCCTCGGCCTGGCTGGTGGTGGCCGTGGCCGCGCTGGTCTTCGGCGGCCTGCTGTGGCTCTACTCCGGCGACCCGCTGCTCTCGGCCGGCCTTCTGGTCGGCGGCCTGGCGATGCTGGTGGTGCTGTGGTGGGCCGGCAACTTGCTGCTCGGGCTGCTGTTCCGGCTCGCCTCGCGCCTGCCCCGGCGCGGCGGCCAGGAGGGCGGGCTGGTCCAGGCGCTGCGCCTGGGCGGTCAGCAGCTGGCCCGGCGGCGCCAGGCCAGCCTCGGCCAGCTGCTGGCCTTCTCGGTGACCTTCTTCGCCGTGGCGATGATCTTCCTGGTGCGCGGCGACCTACTCACCACCTGGCAGGACCAACTGCCCGAAGACACCCCCAACTACTTCGCCATCAATATCCAGCCCGGCGAGCGCGACGCCTTCTCGGCGGTGCTGGAAGGGGCCGCGGATGCCCGCAGCGCCCTCTATCCCATGGTGCGCGGCCGGATCACCGCCCTCAACGGCGAGCCGCCGCGGGAGATGGTGCCTCCGGAGTCCCGGGGCGATAACGCCCTGCGCCGGGAGCTCAACCTCACCTGGCAGGAGCGCCTGCCCGAGGGCAACCGCCTGGTGGCGGGGGAGTGGTTCGATGCGCTCGGCTCTGATGCTCTCCACAGCGACGAGTCCGGGAACTGGATGGCGGCCGTCGATGCCCGGCCCGCGCCCGATGCGAGCCCGGCCCCGGTGCCCATGTCCATGGAGGACGGCCTGGCCGAGCGCTTCGGCATGGAGCTCGGCGATACCCTGACCTTCACCATCGGCAGCGCCGAGGTCGTCGGCGAACTCACCAGCCTGCGCAACCTGGACTGGGACAGCTTCCGACCCAATTTCTACGTCATCTTCCCGCCCGGCGTGCTGGAGCGTTTCGGCCACAGCTACATCACCGCCTTCCACCTGAACGACGCCGAGAACGACACGCTGCGCCAGCTGGTTCGTGATTTCCCCGGCGTCTCGCTGCTCAACATCGACGCCATCCTCGGCCAGGTGCGTGACGTCCTGGCCCAGGTGACGCGGGCGGTGGAGCTCGTGCTGGCCTTCGTGCTGCTGGCCGGCATCAGCGTGCTCTATGCCGCCCTGACCGCCAGCCGCCCGGTGAGGGCCCACGAGAGCGGCCTGCTGCGCGTCTTCGGCGCGGGCAACCGCCTGCTCTCCCGGGTTCAGGGCGCCGAGTTCGCCATCCTCGGCCTGGCCAGCGGCCTGATGGGCGCGCTGCTCGCCGAACTCGCCGCCGCGGGCATCTACCTCGCCTGGTTCGACCTGGCGCCCCGTTTCCACTGGGGGCTGTGGCTGGCCCTGCCGCTGGGCGGCGCCTTGCTGATCGGCGTCATTGGGCACCTGCTCTCCCGGGGCCTTCGCCGCCAGGCCCCGGCGGCGAGCCTGGGCCTGCTGGGCGAGGCCTGAGGCAGGGTCATGAAGACCGAGACCCTGCGTGCCCGCCTGCTGGAGGTCCAGCTCGACCTCGTCAATCACCGGGAGCGGTCGGTGATCGTGCTGCTGACCGGCCATGCCGTCACCCACAAGGGACGGCTGGTCAACGAGCTCAACCACTGGCTGGAGAACCGCCACACCGAGGTGCATGCCCTGGGGCCCAGCAGCGAGGAGCGCGAGCGACCCTACTGGTGGCGCTTCTGGCGGCGCATTCCCGATCGCGGCCGCATCGGCATCTTCATCCACGGCTGGTACGGCGATGCGCTCTTCGCCCGGGCCGAACGACGCCTCTCGCCGGGGGCCTTCCGGGACAGGCTGGCGGAGATCCGCGCCTTCGAGGCCGAGCTGGCCGCCGAGGGCGTGGTCCTGCTCAAGCTGTGGATGGATATCGGCCGTCACGAGCAGCGCCGCCACCTGGAGGCGCTGCAGCAGGACCCGGTCCGTGCCTGGCAGCTGAGTGATACCGACTGGCAGCGACACCTGCAGCATGCCGCCATCGGCGCCCTGGGGAGCGAGATGCGCGAGGCCACCGCGGCCGATCATGCGCCCTGGCGTCGGCTCGACTTCCGCGACCGGCCGGCACAGCTCCGGCGGGTCGGAGCCCTGCTGCACGAGACCCTGGTCGCGCCGCCGGCGCCGCCCCGCGCCATGCCCGAAGCGGTGCCCGACGAGGCCCTGGCGGCCCCCTCGATACGCCACGCCGATCCCCGTGTGCCGGCGCCGATGAAGAAGGCGAGCTATGCCGCACGCCTCGTCGATGCCCAGGGGCGGCTGGCCATCAACGCCCGGGAGGTGGCCCGCCGGCGCATCCCGGTGGTGCTGGCCTTCGAGGGACTCGACGCGGCGGGGAAGGGCGGCGGCATCCATCGCGTCACCGAGGCCCTGGATGCCCGCCAGTATCGGGTCCACCGCATTGCCGCCCCCAGCGACGAGGAGCTGGCGCTGCCCTGGGCCTGGCGCTTCTGGCGTCGCCTGCCGGCCGACGGGCGCATCGCCATCTTCGACCGCAGCTGGTACGGCAGGGTACTGGTGGAGCGGGTCGAGGGGCTGGCCCCCGAGGCGGCCTGGCGGCGCGCCTTTGCGGAGATCCGCGAGTTCGAGCGCCAGCTGCTGGCCCACGGTGCCGTGCTCGGCAAGCTGTTCCTGGCCATCAGCCAGGAGGAGCAGCTGCGCCGCTTCGAGGCCCGGGCCGCCACGCCCCACAAGCGCCACAAGCTCACCGACGAGGACTGGCGCAACCGCGAGCGCTGGGGGGACTACGCGACGGCCATCGACGAGATGTTCGCGCGCACCCAGGCCCCGGGCGCGGAGTGGGCGCTGATCGCCTGCGACGACAAGCGCCAGGCGCGCCTCGCCGTCCTCGAGGAGGTCAATCGTCGGCTGGAGCTGCGGCTGGCCTCGCCGCCATGAGCCTGGCTCGCCGCGACGCGGGCACGCTAGACTGCTGATCAGTTCCCGTCATGACCACACGAGAGGTGCCCCCATGCGTCCGATCTCCTGGCCGGTTGTCCTGGCCGCCCTGACGCTCTCCTTTTCCCTGCCGGCCCTAGCCGACGAGCGCGGCCCGGCCGAGCGGCTGGAGGACGACCTGCGGGCCCTGTTCGCCGACGAGGGGACGCTCGAGATCGGCGAGGTCTCCGAGGCCCTGATCCGCGACCGGGTCACCGCCCGCGACCTGCATTTCGCCGGGCCCGACGGCCAGCAGCTGTGGCTCGATCGCTACGAGGTCAGCGGAGACTACGACCGCCCCGACGAGGTGCGCATCGAGGGCATCCGCCTGGAGACCCCCGGGCGCGAGCAGTCGCGGTTGAGCGCCGAGACGCTGCTGCTCGACGCGCCCTCCCGGGCGGTCCTGCCGCTCCACGAGGAGACCTGGCCCGAGGGTCTCACGGTCGGAGGGCTCGCCGTGGAGTCGCTTTCCGCCGAGTTCGCCGGCCGGGTGCCGGGGGAGGAGAGCGGCGAGGGCCGCGGGCGGATCGCCGTCGAGCGCCTGCAGGCCACGGGGCTCGGTCGCGACGCCATCGAGAGCCTGGAGTTCAGCGGTCTGGCGGGGGAGGCCGAGGGCGATGACGAGTTCGGCAGCGGCACTTTCTCCGTGGGCTTCGCGCGGGTGGAGGGGCTGCGCGGTCTCCAGGGCCCGGAAGAGGAGCGGGAACTGGACCGCCTCGAGGTGCGCGACCTGGACATCGAGTCCGACCGGCTCGTGGCGGCCCTGTCGTCCCTGGAGGTCGATGGCGACATGGCGGACGGCGAGGGCGGCTTCCGGCTCGAGGCGCTGGACCTCGACCTCGCCAGGATGATCACCCTGGCGCCGGAGGAGGAGCGCACGCAGCTGCGCATGGCCAGCAACGTGCTGACCGACGGCAGCGGGCAGCTGCGGATCGATGCGGCCTCCACCGGACGCTGGGAGTCGGGCGAGACGGCCAGCCGCCTGCTGGGCGAGCTGACCATCACGGCCGACGAGGCCTTCGGCTGGGCGCTGGACGCCGACCTGCCGGTGCGCCTGCCCGAGGGCGTGGAGCCGGCCGTCTTCCTGGCGCGGATGGACAGCCTGGAGGGGGTGACCCTGCTGGGCGGCCGGGTCGACGCGACGCTCTCCGACCTGGGGCTCTTCGGGCGCCTGCCGACGATCATGGCGGCCAGCCAGGGCGTCAGCGAGGCGGTGTTCCTGGAGCAGGCGCGCACCCAGGCCCAGGGGTTCGGCATGATGCTCGGCCCGGAGTTCGAGGCGCTGTTCAGCGGCCTGGTGGCGATGATGGCGGGGGAGGCCAGCGAGCTCGCCATCCACCTGACCCTGCCCGCCGACAGCGAGCTCGAGGCACTCTCCGCCGATCCCCTCGCCCTGCCGGAACGGCTCGAGATGCGCGTGGAGAGCCGCTGAGCCGCCCCCTGCCCGACGTGAACGAGACGGCGGTGGCCCATGATCGCCTTTCATGTGAAAGCCGCCGGGGGGTGGGGTATCATGTGGGCCCCAGATTCTCCCGTGATGCGAGGTTTCCCGCCGATGTTCAGCCGTGACATGCAGATTGCCGGTTTCGATGACGTCCTGTTCGATGCGATGCAGAAGGAAGTCGCACGCCAGGAGGCGCACATCGAGCTGATCGCCTCCGAGAACTACGCGAGCCCCCGGGTGCTCGAGGCCCAGGGCAGCCAGCTGACCAACAAGTATGCGGAAGGCTATCCCGGCAAGCGCTACTATGGTGGCTGCGAGTACGTCGACATCGTCGAGCAGCTGGCCATCGACTATGCCAAGGAGCTGTTCGGCGCCAGTTACGCCAACGTCCAGCCGCACTCCGGCTCCCAGGCCAACGGCGCCGTCTTCCAGGCCCTGGTCAAGCCAGGCGATACCATTCTGGGCATGAGCCTCGACGCGGGCGGGCACCTCACCCACGGCGCCAAGCCGAACTTCTCCGGCAAGCACTACCATGCCGTGCAGTACGGCCTCGACGAGCAGGGCCTGATCGATTACGACGAGGTGGCGCGCCTGGCCCGCGAGCACCAGCCGAAGATGATCATCGCCGGCTTCTCCGCCTACTCCCAGATCATCGACTGGGCCCGGTTCCGCGAGATCGCCGACGAGGTGGGCGCCTTCCTGCTGGTCGACATGGCCCACATCGCCGGCCTGGTGGCCGCCGGGGTCTATCCGACCCCGCTGCCCCACGCCCACGTGGTCACCACCACCACCCACAAGACCCTGCGCGGTCCGCGCGGCGGCCTGATCCTCTCCGCCGAGGGCGATGAGGCCATCGAGAAGAAGCTGCAGTCCGCGGTCTTCCCGGGCGGCCAGGGCGGCCCGCTGGAGCACGTCATCGCCGCCAAGGCGGTGTGCTTCAAGGAGGCCATGGAGCCTGGCTTCAAGACCTACCAGCAGCAGGTGGTCAAGAACGCCCAGGCCATGGCCGGCGTGTTCATCGAGCGCGGCTTCGACATCGTCTCCGGCGGCACCGAGGACCACCTCTTCCTGCTCTCGCTGATCAAGCAGGGCCTGACCGGCAAGGATGCGGACGCCGCCCTGGGCCGTGCCCACATCACCGTCAACAAGAACGCCGTGCCCGGCGATCCCCAGAGCCCCTTCGTGACCTCGGGCCTGCGCATCGGCACCCCGGCGGTGACCACCCGCGACTTCGGCGAGACCGAGTGCCGTGAGCTCGCCGGCTGGATCTGCGACATCCTCGACGTCATGGCCGCCGGTGACGACACCGCCGCCATCGAGGCCGAGGTGAAGGCCAAGGTCGAGGCGGTCTGCGCCCGCCTGCCCGTCTATCGCTGAGCCCTGGGGCGCCGAGTCAGGCGCCCCTCACTGCTTTCCTAGTCACCGCTCCGCACGATTTATCAGCCCCGTCCTGCACGGTTTACCAGTCTAGCCCCACGCAGTTTCTGGGCCTAGCCCCACGCTGTTTCTGAGTCCGCCCCGCGCCGTGTTTGACGGAGAGGGGCGGACTCTTTCGTGCCTTTTTTCAGCCGCTTTTTGCCAAGTCCCCCTGCTAGTGTGATTCGTAGAGCCCTTTCAATCTTCGTCATTGATACCTACCGAAGCCTAGGGCTCTAAAGGGTGGATGCCGATGGCCAGCAAACTCGATATCACGGATCTGCAGCGCTCTTTGGGCACCTGTCAAGGCGCCTTCTCGCTGGTGGGGTTCTTTCGCCTTTTCGTGAACCTTCTGATGCAGGTGCACGCCATCTACACCACCAAACCGATCACCGACATGCTGGCCAGGGCCATCAGGGAACAATGCAAGACCGCCTTCGGGAAGGTGCCGGACCAGTGAGTAAGTCAGATCATTAACACCAATCGAATTCCGCAGGGAGCATTTACATCCAGGGACCGGGTAACGAGCGGAGGTGTGTCATGTCAGAAGGAACAGTGGTAGTCACAAATCCCATCTCGGTCGACGAAACCCCGGACGTGCAGGGCGCGCCGAAAGACGAGATCATGGTCAGCGATGGTGTGTCGATTCCCGCCGTTTACGCCCTCTATCTCGATACCGACTACGGCGTACCCGCGAATCTCTCCTGCAAGGAGGACATGATTCTCACCCCGCAGGGGGTCACGACCCTCGGCTGGGCAGAGAATGAGGCTGGTGACCCCGTCAGTGGCCTGACGGCACTCGACGGCGATGGGAATCCGCTGAAGGCGCT
The DNA here is from genome assembly GCF_001886615.1 of Halomonas aestuarii. Lineage (NCBI taxonomy): Bacteria > Pseudomonadati > Pseudomonadota > Gammaproteobacteria > Oceanospirillales > Halomonadaceae > Halomonas > Halomonas aestuarii. The sequence continues at coordinate 840,595 of NZ_CP018139.1, read as the reverse complement.
CGACCCCGATACGGGGCTATACGAAACGGTGACGCTCAACACCGACCCGAGCGATGACAATATCCTCATCGGCACGACGACGTCGGGCAACGTCGCCTTTATCGCGGTGATCGTGGAGAACCCGGACGGTCTATCTTCCGACGTCTATCTCCTGGACTACCTGCCGAAGGAGCATCTCGACGATACGACCCCCGACGACACGCTCACGCTGTCCAACCTCTACGTCAATGTCACCGTGGATCAGAGCGTCTCGTTCGACTTCGCGGGGGCTCCCTCGGGGAACAACGTTTTCATGGCGTTCGGCCAGCCCGGCCCTGAGGGCGTCGCGATCGTGGTGACCGGCCGTACCGTGGGCGAGGATGTCAACAGCAGCCAAGCCCAGAACCAGCCCACGTCGCTGGCCGCCAACAGCAACAACATCAACGCCGGCGAAGGCCTTGCCATCACCTATGTGAACGACATGGACCCGCAGTACCTGGTCCCCGGCCTGACCGGTCCCGAGGCGGCCGACCCGAACAACATCCAGTTCGGCACGCTGCAGACGGCCACGGAAGCCTCGTTGACCATCGTCAAGGTGGGGCCCGGCAGTTCGACCGCGACGGTTGTTCTCACCGCGCAGTACACGGCAGATGGCACTATCGCTGATGGTTCAGGTGGTACGACACAGGAGGAAGGCACCGCCTTTATCCCGGGCATTCTCGACGACAATCCCGTCGACATCATCGATATTCTCGTCAATGGTGAGTCCCATAGCGGTTCGTCCACGTGGTCATTTTCGATTGTGGACGGCGTAGCGACGGTCGAAGGCATCAACACCGGCGACACCATCACCTTCTTTACCCTCGGCGACCACAACCGGGTCCTTGTGGAGAACGGCGGGACGGGCAACGCCAGGTTCAATATCGGCGATTACTCCATCGCCGACATCGATGTCCAGACCGACGCGGATCCCATCACCCTCGTGTTCTACGATGACGGCCCGGCCATCGACCTGACCCTCGGCGTGGGCGTTCTGCAGACCGATGACGGCGACCTGGCGGGCGGCAACGAAGGCGACGGGACCGGTACGGACACCGACACCAAAGGGCTGGGCAGCCTGTTCTCGGTGACCTCCTCGACCGGGGCCGACGACGCCAACGCCACGGACGACATCGTCTACAGCCTGGAGGTGGGCAACAACGCGGCGACCACGCTGGTCGACACGGCCACGAACGAGGCGGTGACGGTGAGCCTGAACGGCAGCGGCGTGATCGAGGGCCGCACCACGGGGACCAACGACCTGGTCTTCACGGTGTCGGTCAATGCCGCGACCGGCGCGGTGACGCTGACCCAGCTGCGGGCCGTCGAACACGCCACCGCCGACACGGTATCGCCCTACAGCGGTGACACCACCGGGCTCGGCGTGGCCGACGCGATCCGGCTCGTCGGCACCATCAGCGATGACGAGACGACGGCCGACACCGCGTCGGACTACATCGACATCTCCGGCAACCTCTCGTTCACCGACGACGGGCCGACCATCGCCCTGACGAACGAGGGCGGCGTGCTGCAGACCGACGACGGTGATCTGGCGGGCGGCAACGAAGGCGACGGCACCGGCACGGATACCGACACCGAAGGGCTGGGCAGCCTGTTCTCGGTCGTCTCCTCGACCGGGGCCGATACCGAGAACGATGGTGACGACATCGTCTACAGCCTGGCGGTGGGCGCCAACGCGGCGACCACGCTGGTCGACACGGCCACGAACGAGGCGGTGACGGTGAGCCTGAACGGCAGCGGCGTGATCGAGGGCCGCACCACGGGGACCAACGACCTGGTCTTCACGGTTTCGGTGAACGCGGCGACCGGCGCGGTGACGCTGACCCAGCTGCGGGCCGTCGAACACGCCACCGCCGACACGGTATCGCCCTACAGCGGTGACACCACCGGGCTCGGCGTGGCCGACGCGATCCGGCTCGTCGGCACCATCAGCGATGACGAGACGACGGCCGACACCGCGTCGGACTACATCGACATCTCCGGCAACCTCTCGTTCACCGACGACGGGCCGACCATCGCCCTGACGAACGAGGGCGGCGTGCTGCAGACCGACGACGGTGATCTTGCCGGCGGCAACGAAGGCGACGGCACCGGCACGGATACCGACACCGAAGGGCTGGGCAGCCTGTTCTCGGTCGTCTCCTCGACCGGGGCCGATACCGAGAACGATGGTGACGACATCGTCTACAGCCTGGCGGTGGGCGCCAACGCGGCGACCACGCTGGTCGACACGGCCACGAACGAGGCGGTGACGGTGAGCCTGAACGGCAGCGGCGTGATCGAGGGCCGCACCACGGGGACCAACGACCTGGTCTTCACGGTTTCGGTGAACGCGGCGACCGGCGCGGTGACGCTGACCCAGCTGCGGGCCGTCGAACACGCCACCGCCGACACGGTATCGCCCTACAGCGGTGACACCACCGGGCTCGGCGTGGCCGACGCGATCCGGCTCGTCGGCACCATCAGCGATGACGAGACGACGGCCGACACCGCGTCGGACTACATCGACATCTCCGGCAACCTCTCGTTCACCGACGACGGGCCGACCATCGCCCTGACGAACGAGGGCGGCGTGCTGCAGACCGACGACGGTGATCTGGCGGGCGGCAACGAAGGCGACGGCACCGGCACGGATACCGACACCGAAGGGCTGGGCAGCCTGTTCTCGGTCGTCTCCTCGACCGGGGCCGATACCGAGAACGATGGTGACGACATCGTCTACAGCCTGGCGGTGGGCGCCAACGCGGCGACCACGCTGGTCGACACGGCCACGAACGAGGCGGTGACGGTGAGCCTGAACGGCAGCGGCGTGATCGAGGGCCGCACCACGGGGACCAACGACCTGGTCTTCACGGTGTCGGTCAATGCGGCGACCGGCGCGGTGACGCTGACCCAGCTGCGGGCCGTCGAACACGCCACCGCCGACACGGTATCGCCCTACAGCGGTGACACCACCGGGCTCGGCGTGGCCGACGCGATCCGGCTCGTCGGCACCATCAGCGATGACGAGACGACGGCCGACACCGCGTCGGACTACATCGACATCTCCGGCAACCTCTCGTTCACCGACGACGGGCCGACCATCGCCCTGACGAACGAGGGCGGCGTGCTGCAGACCGACGACGGTGATCTTGCCGGCGGCAACGAAGGCGACGGCACCGGCACGGATACCGACACCGAAGGGCTGGGCAGCCTGTTCTCGGTCGTCTCCTCGACCGGGGCCGATACCGAGAACGATGGTGACGACATCGTCTACAGCCTGGCGGTGGGCGTCAACGCGGCGACCACGCTGGTCGACACGGCCACGAACGAGGCGGTGACGGTGAGCCTGAACGGCAGCGGCGTGATCGAGGGCCGCACCACGGGGACGAACGACCTGGTCTTCACGGTTTCGGTGAACGCGGCGACCGGCGACGTGACGCTGGAACAGCTGCGCGCCGTCCAGCACGCCACGATCGACACGGCATCGCCCTACAGCGGCGACACCACCGGGCTCGGCGTGGCCGACGCGATCCGGCTCGTGGGCACCATCAGCGACGACGAGACCGCGGCCGACACCGCGACGGACTACATCGACATCTCGGCCAACCTCTCCTTCACCGATGACGGGCCGGCGATCGATCCACTGATCCTGGATACCCCGGTGCTGGCGTTCGTCGATGGGCCGGCGGGATTTTTCAGCGACTCGGGGTTCCTCAGCTATGGCGCCGACGGGGAGGGTGATTTCGTGATCACCGGCTTCACCGTCAGCCCCTTGCTCGACGATGTCATGGGCACGATCTCCGGGAGCATCTCGCCCGATGGCTCGACGCTGACCCTGAGCGCGAGCGATGATGATTTCGGCGACTTCTTCCGGGTCACCCTCGATGGGTCGGCACCGGGCGGCTATACCGCGGAAGTGCTCATCGACGCCCCCATCATCGAGGAGGCGCTGATCGAGGACACGACCACGCCCGGTGGCCCGGTGGAGGAGATCAACCTTCCGGAAGCCCCGGACACCCCGATCGTGACCCTGGACGGGTTCATCTTCACTAGCCAGAATACATCCGACCTGCTGGGGACCTACCTGGCTGGCGACAAGGAAGTCGGCGATCCGGAGGCGGCCTCAGACGACATCAACATCAGCAACAAGGGGGCCGCGCTTAAGGACCAGCAGTTCGATCCCGGCGAGGGACTGGCGCTGAACTTCCACGAGGATGTGGCGGGCGTCAGGTTCATCGTTGATGGGGGGACGGGGTCTCCTGGTGGTTTTCTCACCCTCAAGATGGCGGCCTACGATGGCGGGACTCAAGTAGGGTACTCTGAAGAGACCTTTCTCCTTCCCAAGGGCAATGCTCTCCAGGAGGTCGTGTTTGATGAGGGTGTCGAGTTCGACCAGCTCATCCTCATCCACGAGGTGACGGATTCCCCCACCGGCGGCGGCGAGCCGCTGGACAACGGCTGGCGTCTGCCCGAGATCTATGCCTTCACGTTCGCCGATATCCCGGACATCCAGGGAACGGTTACCGTCGAGGCGACGGACGGCGACTTCGATGAGGTAGCCGACACCTTTGCCTACTTCATCGACGGCGATGGCGATGGTTTGGTGTGATTTGCCTTGATCAGCCTGGTCAAGGACTGATCACTGCATAGCCATCCATAGCCGGGCCGACCCGCCTTGCGCGGGCCGGCCCTTTTTTGTGGCTCTCGAACGAGGGCCCTCCGGACCGATGCCCATGAAGGTGGATCCGCTGACCCCGACGTCCCCATGTTCAACGAGCGCGGCTTCGCCGAAATCGAGTGACCCGAGCTCGCCGGCTGGATCTGCGACATCCTCGACGTCATGGCCGAGGGTTCCGACACCGCCGCCATCGGCGGCGAGTCAGCCGCCCCATACTGCTTTTCTGGTCATCGCCCCGCCCGGTTTCCTAGTACCGCCACGCGCCGTTTATGACGTCGCGAAGCGGATTGTTTTGTGCCTTTTTTCAGGCGTTCCGTGCCATGGGCCCTTGCTAACTTGAGTCACAGAGCCCTGTAACACTTCGTAATGCCAGCCACGGGCTCTAAAGGATGGATGCCGATGGCCAGCAAGCGGGATAGCACGGATTTGCAGCACGCCCTGGGCACCTGTCGAGGCGCCTTCGCGTCGGTCGGGTTCTTCAGTCTCTTCGTGAACCTGCTGATGTTGGTGCCCGCCATCTACATGCTGCAGGTCTACGACCGGGTGCTCTCGACCCGGAGCTCCGAGACGCTGCTGATGCTCACCCTGGTGGTGGTCTTCCTGTTCACCGTCATGGGGCTGCTCGAACTGGTGCGCTCGCGGATACTGGTGCGCATCGGCAATCGTCTCGACCTGCTGCTCAATGAGCGCATCTTCCGGTCGATGTTCCGCCGCAGCCTGCTCAGCGAGGGGACCCCATCGTCCCAGCCGATCGATGATCTCTCCACCCTGCGCCAGTTCCTGGCCGGCAACGGTCTGCTGGCCTTCTTCGATGCCCCCTGGGTGCCGGTCTACCTGGGGGTGCTGTTCCTCTTCCATCCCTGGTTGGGGATCTTCGCCACCACCGCCGCCCTGGTTCTGTTGGCGTTGGCGCTGGTGGGCGAGAAGGTCACCAAGCCCCTGCTGTCCTCAGCCCAGCGCGAACAGATCAAGGCGCGCGAACTGGCAACGTCCAACCTGCGCAACGCCGAGGTGTCGCATGCCATGGGCATGCTGCCGGGCATCATGGGGCGCTGGTCGCGTCGGCGTCATCACTTCCTGGCGGAGCAGTCCCGGGCCAACGATCGTGGCGAGGCACTGGGTAGCGTGTCTCGTACGCTGCGCCTGCTGGCCCAGTCACTGATCCTGGGGCTGGGCGCCTGGCTGGTGCTGCGCGCCGAGATGACGCCGGGCATGTTGATCGCCGGGGCCATCATCATGGGCCGTGCGCTGGCCCCTATCGATCGCCTTATCGGTACCTGGAAGGGCTTCGTATCCGCCCGCGGGGCCTATGGCCGACTCGATGAGCTATTGACGAAGATTCCCGCGGAGGAAAATGGCATGTCCCTGCCGCCGCCGAAGGGAGACGTTCGCGTCGAGGACGTGTCCGCGGCCCCTCCCGGAGGGCAGGTGCCGACCCTGCGAGGCATCCAGCTGGCGGTGCCGGCAGGCCAGCATGTCGGCATCATCGGCCCCAGCGCCGCGGGGAAATCCACCCTGGCCCGGGTCCTGCTGGGCATCTGGCCGCCGCTGACCGGTACCGCACGCCTCGACGGGGCCGATATCAACCTCTGGAATCGCGAGGAGGTTGGCCCCTTCATCGGCTACCTGCCCCAGGACATCGAGCTCTTCGAGGGCACCATCGCCGAGAACATCGCCCGCTTCGGCGAGGTGGACTCAGACAAGGTCGTGGCGGCGGCGCGCAAGGCCGGCGTTCACGAGATGGTGCTGTCGATGCCGGGGGGCTATGACACGCCCATCGGGGCCGGTGGCGTCGGGCTCTCCGGCGGCCAGCGCCAGCGCATCGCCCTGGCCCGGGCGCTCTATGGCGATCCCGTGCTGGTGGTTCTCGACGAGCCCAATGCCAGCCTCGACGATCGCGGCGAACATGCCCTGCGCGCCGCCATGGTGGCCCTCAAGCGCGAGGGCGTGACCCTGTTCGTCATCAGCCACCGGGTCAGCGTGTTGAAGGGCATGGACACCCTGTTGTTGATGCGTGACGGCCAGATCCACATGAGCGGCCCTCGTGACGAGGTGATGGCGCACCTGGCCAGCCAGTCGGCCCCTCGCAAGGTCGCCGGTCAGGCGGCCAGGGGCAGGATGGTCGCGGTGGCGGGGGGACAACACCCCGGCACGGGCAGCGGCGCGACGGGAGGGCAGCGCGATGCAGCAGACGAACAGTGACGATACCTCTCGGGCCCTCTCGCTCCAGGAGGGTGCCCGGACGCCCGAGCCCGCGGTGCTGGAGGGGGAATACCACGTGGTGCCCGACAACCATCGACCCTATCGGCGCTTCGGCATGCTGGTGTTGGTGCTGGCTCTGGGCGGCTTCGGTGGCTGGGCCGCCACCGCCAACCTGGCGGTGGCCGTGGTGGCGCCCGGCCATGTGACCGTGGAAAGCTTCCGACGCTCGGTGCAGCACCTCGAGGGCGGGATCGTTCGCCAGATACTGGTCGCCGACGGTGATCGTGTCGAGGCGGGACAACCGCTGGTGGTGCTAGACGACACCCGGGTGCGCACACGGCTCCAGATGGCGCGTACCCAGTACCTGGACGGGCGAGCCACCGCACTGCGGCTGCTGGCCGAGCAGCGGGGCGATGACGAACTGCGCTTTTCCGAGGAGCTGACCCATAGCGACCTGCCGCGGGTGCAGGAAGTCCTTGCCGTTCAGCAGGCGCTGTTCATGGCGCGGCGGCAATCCCAGCGGGGCACCCTGGAGGCGCTGGACGAGCAGGCCGTGCAGTTGCAGCGCCAGGTCGAGGGACTCGAGGAGATGGTCCAGATCGGGGAGCGGCACGCCGCGTCGCTGCGCACCGAGGTGGCCGACCTGCGCAAGTTGTTCAGCAAGCGGATGGTCGGCAACCAGCGCCTGCGCGAGGTGGAGCGCGACCTCTTGGAGCTCTCCAGCGAGATCGCCAGCCACCGCGCCGAGATCGCCCGGCTGGGGTCCCGGATCAGCGAGAGCCGCGTGCAGCACGAGATCACGGTGCAGGAGTATCAGGGCGAGATCGGCGAGCAGCTGCGCGAGGCCCAGACCCGGGCCACCGAGGCCGAGGAGCAGATCGTCGACCTCATGGACCAGGTGGGGCGCACCACGGTCACGGCGCCGGTGGCGGGCATCGTCGTGGAACGCCGGGTGCACTCGGTGGGGGATGTGGTGCGCGCCGGCGATCCGCTGCTGGATATCGTCCCGGTCAACGACAGCTTCCTGGTCGAGGCCAGGGTGCCGGACCGTGACGTCAACCAGCTCTATGTCGGTCAGCCCGCCGAGATCCGCTTCTCCGCCTTCAACCGGCGCTCGACCCACGTCATTGCGGCGCGGGTGGTCTTCGTCAGCGCCGACAGTCAGGTGGACGAAGCCACGGGCGTGCGTTTCTACCGGGTGCGGCTGGAGGTTACCGACGACGGACGCCAGGACATGACCGACCAGATGCAGCTGCTGTCCGGGATGCCGGCCGAGGCGATGATCCGCACCGGCGAACGGACCTTCGCCAGCTACATCACCAAGCCGATCACCGACATGCTGGCCAGGGCCATCAGGGAAGAATGAGGCACTGTCTCGAGGGGGGGATGCCCCCCCGCGCGACGGTGCCGGACCTCGGAGTGGGTCAGATCAATGATAACAGGCGAATCCCGCAGGGAGCATTCACATCCAGGGATCAGGCAACGAGCAGAGGTGGGTCATGGCAGAACAACATGAAGACATCCTGGATGTAACGAACCCGATCACGGTCGATGAAACGGCGGGAGACCTGCCAGAGGACGATGAGATTGCTGTCTCCGCGAACAGGACAGCGCAGAGTGCGGCACTGTTCGGTTCCGATCCCGTTTTCGACTTCGCTGAGCCCGCGAATCTCTCCCGCAAGGCGGGCCTGAGTCACGGCGAGTCAACATCGTTTTCATCAGTCTTCTCTTTGGAGGAAGCTGGCAATGTCTGAGTCACTTGTGCAAATTCTCGTTCCCGGGGTCGGAATCGATGAAACCGCTGGCCTGCAGCAGGACGACACCGCCACTACGCCTCCGTCCGACTTTTTAGCTCGCTTGGCCGCCCTCGGCGCTACGGCGAGTCCCGACGAAGCCGCCGTCAGTTCCGGCAGCGCGGTGCGGTATTCGCCGACGGGAACCCTCGGCAACGTCGCTCTTACCGGCAGCGACGGGCAACCATTGGACGGCGTGGACAGCGGGTTCGACCGGACCTCCACGGGAAACGATATCCTGCTCTACACCGACACGGATAACGACAACATCGTCCTGGGTCGGGACGAAATGACCGATGAGATCGTGTTCGCGATCTATCTCACGGAACCGGCAGGTGATCCGCTTGAATCCAGCATCTGGGTCGTGGAATACGACGCCATCGAGCACGATGGTGCGGACCAACTCAACGACGGTGACGGCAACGACCACGACGCGTCCTACGACCTCGCGAATCTCGTCTACGTGACCGCCTTCGAGTCGCAGGAATTCAGCTTCGCTGGTGCGCCTCCGGGCAGCAACCTCTTCATGTGGTTCGGCGACCTGGATCAGTCGATCATCGTGACCGGGCGCGATCCGGCCAACCAGTCGGAAGGGGAGAACATCTCCTCCGGCGACACCGTGAACACGAGCGGGAACACCGACACGAGCCTCGGCACGAACGGTCAGCAGGTCAAGGCGGGTGAAGGCCTCTACTTCACCTTCGCGTCCGGGTCGACATCCTCGACCCCTGATGACTACATCGTGCCGAACCTCAGTCAGACCGAGGCGGACGTCGAGGCCAACATCACGCCCTTGGCACTGACAGACGCCCGCGGGGCGTCCGTGACGGTCTCGCAGGTCAATCCAGGCGGGAACACGACGGTCAGCATGCGGATCACCGCCTACACGACCGATCTCGAGACAGGGGTCAATTTCTTGGACGGTCTCGGGGACGCCGACGACGTGCCTGTGCTAATTACGGGTGTCACGATCAACGGTACTTCCGTGTCTTTCACTACAGATGGCGACGGGGTCATCGTCTCCGGTGTGAAAGCCGGCGATGTCGTGGGCTATACGACGGTGGCCGATCACCAGCGAGTCCTCATCGAGAATGCCCAGCCGGAGAGCGGTAAGGGGTCGAACGTGAGCTTCGACCTGGGAGGATTCGCCTTGACCGAAGTCGCCGGGGATACCGACGAGATCGGGTCGAAGATCTCCTTTTACGATGACGGGCCGGGCGACCCGACGGTGGCCCTGAGCGGGGACGACCCGGTCGGGCTGACCTTCGACGGCGGGCTTCAGCCGGACGGCAACTTCACCGGTGCGGAGAGCTCCGACGACACCAACGCCTCGCCGACGATCGCGGTGGTCGACTTCTCCGACGCCTTCACCATCGGCAACCTCAACGACTTCGGGGCCGACGGTGCCGGAGAGTCGGTCGTCTCCTACGCGCTGCAGCTCGCGGTGGCGGAGGGTACCGCGTCGGGCCTGACCTCGGACGGCGATCCGATCAGACTCTACATCAACGATGACGGCACCCTGGTGACCGGCTCTACCGCCGGGGACGAGGCCTCGGTCGCGGCCGGCAACACCGTCTTCACCCTGGCGCTCGACACCACGACGGGCGTGCTGACGCAGACCCAGAGCGCGGTGATCGACCACGGCACGACCGACACCTACGAGGGTGCCTATATCGTTGACGAGCGGGCGCTGGCCAACGGGCTGGTCGAGCTGGTGGCCTCGGCCGAGACCACCGATGGCGATCACGACGTGTCGAACGTGGTTAGCAGCACGCTCGACCTCGGCGGCAACGTGCGCTTCGGTGACGACGGGCCGGCCGATCCGACAGTGGCCCTGAGCGGGGCCGAACCGGTCGGGTTGACCTTCGACGGCGGGCTGACCGACGGCAACTTCACCGGCACCGAGAGCGGCGACGACACCAGCACGAGCACGCCGCTGGTCGCGGTGGTCGACTTCTCCACCGCCTTCACGATCGGCATCCAGGACGACTTCGGCGCCGACGGCGGCGACTCGACGGTCGTCTCCTACGCGCTGCAACTGGCGACCGGTGTGGCGGAGGGTGATCCCTCGGGCCTGACCTCGGGCGGCGATCCGATCAGACTCTACATCAACGATGACGGCACCCTGGTGACCGGCTCGACGGATACGTCGGAGGGCGCAGGTGACGGCTTCACGGTCTTCACCCTGGCGCTGAACGCCACGACGGGCGTGCTGACGCAGACCCAGAGCGCGGTGATCGACCACGGCACGACCGACGAGTACGAGGGTGCCTATATCGTTGACGTGCGGGAGCTGGCCAACGGGCTGGTCGAGCTGGTGGCCTCGGCCGAGACCACCGACAGCGAGGGTGACACCAGCGGCGTCAACTCCGAGGCGCTCGACCTCGGCGGCAACGTGCGCTTCGGCGACGACGGGCCGGCCGATCCGACAGTGGCCCTGAGCGGGGCCGAACCGGTCGGGTTGACCTTCGACGGCGGGCTGACCGACGGCAACTTCACCGGCACCGAGAGCGGCGACGACACCAGCACGAGCACGCCGCTGGTCGCGGTGGTCGACTTCTCCACCGCCTTCACGATCGGCATTCAGGACGACTTCGGCGCCGACGGCGGCGACTCGACGGTCGTCTCCTACGCGCTGCAACTGGCGACCGGTGTGGCGGAGGGTGATCCCTCGGGCCTGACCTCGGGCGGCGATCCGATCAGACTCTACATCAACGATGACGGCACCCTGGTGACCGGCTCGACGGATACGTCGGAGGGCGCAGGTGACGGCTTCACGGTCTTCACCCTGGCGCTGAACGCCACGACGGGCGTGCTGACGCAGACCCAGAGCGCGGTGATCGACCACGGCACGACCGACGAGTACGAGGGTGCCTATATCGTTGACGTGCGGGAGCTGGCCAACGGGCTGGTCGAGCTGGTGGCCTCGGCCGAGACCACCGACAGCGAGGGTGACACCAGCGGCGTCAACTCCGAGGCGCTCGACCTCGGCGGCAACGTGCGCTTCGGCGACGACGGGCCGGCCGATCCGACAGTGGCCCTGAGCGGGGCCGAACCGGTCGGGTTGACCTTCGACGGCGGGCTGACCGACGGCAACTTCACCGGCACCGAGAGCGGCGACGACACCAGCACGAGCACGCCGCTGGTCGCGGTGGTCGACTTCTCCACCGCCTTCACGATCGGCATCCAGGACGACTTCGGCGCCGACGGCGGCGACTCGACGGTCGTCTCCTACGCGCTGCAACTGGCGACCGGTGTGGCGGAGGGTGATCCCTCGGGCCTGACCTCGGGCGGCGATCCGATCAGACTCTACATCAACGATGACGGCACCCTGGTGACCGGCTCGACGGATACGTCGGAGGGCGCAGGTGACGGCTTCACGGTCTTCACCCTGGCGCTGAACGCCACGACGGGCGTGCTGACGCAGACCCAGAGCGCGGTGATCGACCACGGCACGACCGACGAGTACGAGGGTGCCTATATCGTTGACGTGCGGGAGCTGGCCAACGGGCTGGTCGAGCTGGTGGCCTCGGCCGAGACCACCGACAGCGAGGGTGACACCAGCGGCGTCAACTCCGAGGCGCTCGACCTCGGCGGCAACGTGCGCTTCGGCGACGACGGGCCGGCCGATCCGACAGTGGCCCTGAGCGGGGCCGAACCGGTCGGGTTGACCTTCGACGGTGGGCTGACCGACGGCAACTTCACCGGCACCGAGAGCGGCGACGACACCAGCACGAGCACGCCGCTGGTCGCGGTGGTCGACTTCTCCACCGCCTTCACGATCGGCATCCAGGACGACTTCGGCGCCGACGGCGGCGACTCGACGGTCGTCTCCTACGCGCTGCAACTGGCGACCGGTGTGGCGGAGGGTGATCCCTCGGGCCTGACCTCGGGCGGCGATCCGATCAGACTCTACATCAACGATGACGGCACCCTGGTGACCGGCTCGACGGATACGTCGGAGGGCGCAGGTGACGGCTTCACGGTCTTCACCCTGGCGCTGAACGCCACGACGGGCGTGCTGACGCAGACCCAGAGCGCGGTGATCGACCACGGCACGACCGACGAGTACGAGGGTGCCTATATCGTTGACGTGCGGGAGCTGGCCAACGGGCTGGTCGAGCTGGTGGCCTCGGCCGAGACCACCGACAGCGAGGGTGACACCAGCGGCGTCAACTCCGAGGCGCTCGACCTCGGCGGCAACGTGCGCTTCGGCGACGACGGGCCGGCCGATCCGACAGTGGCCCTGAGCGGGGCCGAACCGGTCGGGTTGACCTTCGACGGCGGGCTGACCGACGGCAACTTCACCGGCACCGAGAGCGGCGACGACACCAGCACGAGCACGCCGCTGGTCGCGGTGGTCGACTTCTCCACCGCCTTCACGATCGGCATCCAGGACGACTTCGGCGCCGACGGCGGCGACTCGACGGTCGTCTCCTACGCGCTGCAACTGGCGACCGGTGTGGCGGAGGGTGATCCCTCGGGCCTGACCTCGGGCGGCGATCCGATCAGACTCTACATCAACGATGACGGCACCCTGGTGACCGGCTCGACGGATACGTCGGAGGGCGCAGGTGACGGCTTCACGGTCTTCACCCTGGCGCTGAACGCCACGACGGGCGTGCTGACGCAGACCCAGAGCGCGGTGATCGACCACGGCACGACCGACGAGTACGAGGGTGCCTATATCGTTGACGTGCGGGAGCTGGCCAACGGGCTGGTCGAGCTGGTGGCCTCGGCCGAGACCACCGACAGCGAGGGTGACACCAGCGGCGTCAACTCCGAGGCGCTCGACCTCGGCGGCAACGTGCGCTTCGGCGACGACGGGCCGGCCGATCCGACAGTGGCCCTGAGCGGGGCCGAACCGGTCGGGTTGACCTTCGACGGTGGGCTGACCGACGGCAACTTCACCGGCACCGAGAGCGGCGACGACACCAGCACGAGCACGCCGCTGGTCGCGGTGGTCGACTTCTCCACCGCCTTCACGATCGGCATCCAGGACGACTTCGGCGCCGACGGCGGCGACTCGACGGTCGTCTCCTACGCGCTGCAACTGGCGACCGGTGTGGCGGAGGGTGATCCCTCGGGCCTGACCTCGGGCGGCGATCCGATCAGACTCTACATCAACGATGACGGCACCCTGGTGACCGGCTCGACGGATACGTCGGAGGGCGCAGGTGACGGCTTCACGGTCTTCACCCTGGCGCTGAACGCCACGACGGGCGTGCTGACGCAGACCCAGAGCGCGGTGATCGACCACGGCACGACCGACGAGTACGAGGGTGCCTATATCGTTGACGTGCGGGAGCTGGCCAACGGGCTGGTCGAGCTGGTGGCCTCGGCCGAGACCACCGACAGCGAGGGTGACACCAGCGGCGTCAACTCCGAGGCGCTCGACCTCGGCGGCAACGTGCGCTTCGGCGACGACGGGCCGGCCGATCCGACAGTGGCCCTGAGCGGGGCCGAACCGGTCGGGTTGACCTTCGACGGCGGGCTGACCGACGGCAACTTCACCGGCACCGAGAGCGGCGACGACACCAGCACGAGCACGCCGCTGGTCGCGGTGGTCGACTTCTCCACCGCCTTCACGATCGGCATCCAGGACGACTTCGGCGCCGACGGCGGCGACTCGACGGTCGTCTCCTACGCGCTGCAACTGGCGACCGGTGTGGCGGAGGGTGATCCCTCGGGCCTGACCTCGGGCGGCGATCCGATCAGACTCTACATCAACGATGACGGCACCCTGGTGACCGGCTCGACGGATACGTCGGAGGGCGCAGGTGACGGCTTCACGGTCTTCACCCTGGCGCTGAACGCCACGACGGGCGTGCTGACGCAGACCCAGAGCGCGGTGATCGACCACGGCACGACCGACGAGTACGAGGGTGCCTATATCGTTGACGTGCGGGAGCTGGCCAACGGGCTGGTCGAGCTGGTGGCCTCGGCCGAGACCACCGACAGCGAGGGTGACACCAGCGGCGTCAACTCCGAGGCGCTCGACCTCGGCGGCAACGTGCGCTTCGGCGACGACGGGCCGGCCGATCCGACAGTGGCCCTGAGCGGGGCCGAACCGGTCGGGTTGACCTTCGACGGTGGGCTGACCGACGGCAACTTCACCGGCACCGAGAGCGGCGACGACACCAGCACGAGCACGCCGCTGGTCGCGGTGGTCGACTTCTCCACCGCCTTCACGATCGGCATCCAGGACGACTTCGGCGCCGACGGCGGCGACTCGACGGTCGTCTCCTACGCGCTGCAACTGGCGACCGGTGTGGCGGAGGGTGATCCCTCGGGCCTGACCTCGGGCGGCGATCCGATCAGACTCTACATCAACGATGACGGCACCCTGGTGACCGGCTCGACGGATACGTCGGAGGGCGCAGGTGACGGCTTCACGGTCTTCACCCTGGCGCTGAACGCCACGACGGGCGTGCTGACGCAGACCCAGAGCGCGGTGATCGACCACGGCACGACCGACGAGTACGAGGGTGCCTATATCGTTGACGTGCGGGAGCTGGCCAACGGGCTGGTCGAGCTGGTGGCCTCGGCCGAGACCACCGACAGCGAGGGTGACACCAGCGGCGTCAACTCCGAGGCGCTCGACCTCGGCGGCAACGTGCGCTTCGGCGATGACGGGCCGGCGGTGACCGTGAATGACGCGTCGGGGACCTACCAGGCGGGAGCAGATGGCACGTGGTCCGACCTGCCTGGGGCGGATGGCTTCGACTCGCTGAACGTGACGTTCGACAGCTTCGAGATCGACGCCAACGGGACGCAAACGACCTCCACCACCAACAGCACGTTCGCCAGGACGGGCAACCTCTCGTGGGCGGGATCGGTCACGGGCGACTTCACGGACGACGGAGTCATCAATGAGCAGACGGTCGACTTCAGCCTCACCTTCGATCCCGTCGCCGATACCTACAGCATCGTCATCGACGATTTGCCTACCTCGACCTCGACCTTCGATACCTCGCAGGGCACCCTGAAGGCCGGTGGGCCGGATGAAGTGAGGACCCTCTTGTTCGGTGGCGAGCCGCCGACCGATGCTGGCAATGACGACATCGTGTTCTTCGGCGCGGTGCCGACAGCGGTCCGGTCGGATCCGGCGGAGCCCGTAGACATCGACAGCATCCTCGACCTCGTCGTCCGCGGCGAGCTCGATCTGACGGAGGAGGAGATCGAGGCGTTGCTGCCGCTGCCCGACCTGGTCAACCCGGGGACGCAGATGAACGTGTCGACGGCAGGCATCGGCATCAACAACAACAACCTCGATGGCGCCGATGAGGGGGACGGCACCGGGGCGTTCGCTGGCACGACGATCACCTCGGGGGACGAGAGCTTCGTCGTCAACCCGGAGACGCTCGTCGACAGCGTGACGGTCTATATCTCGAGCACGGTGCAGGGCTACGATACGGCGACGGAGGACCTCTACTACACCGTCTACTATGCAGACGGTAGCGTCTCTGGGCCTATATTGGTCGAGGAGTTGGACCTTACCCATTACGCCAACAACGACACGTCGGTGCCGAAGGAGGCAAAGGGCGGCAGCTCGTTCACCATTGAAAGCGGTGAGAACCAGGTCAACCAGATCGATGCGGTCCAGTTCACCATGGGGCTTGGAACCGTGAAGATCCCGATCATCTCCTTCGACGTCGAGACGGAGTTCGAACCGGAACCTCTCGCGATGGACTTCACCGCCACGCTCGAGGACGGCGACAACGATACCGCGACGGACGACTTCACCGTGAACTTGCTCTAAGCCAGTAGGCGGGCCTGCCATTTGGTGGGCCCGTCTCATTGACCAGACTGGATCGCTTGATGGACATCCATAGCCGGGTCGACCCGCCTTGCGCGGGCCGGCCCCTTTTGTTGGCCGTGGAACGCGCGTCGCGGGGGCCGTCACCCAGGGCGATGGAACCGCATGTCTCGACGTGTCCGGTCAGGGGGAACCCAACAAAGGAACTCCCATGGGCCGGGGCAAGCCGGTGGGATGGTAAGCCGTACGGGGGATGTCCATTCTTCGACATCGGGGAAGCATCCTACCGACGCACCGTTTCGTGGGCCGCTGTCTACAGGGCAAGGCAGGTGTCGATAGGTGACGGTGCAGGCTCAGGCGCACACTCAGCTGAGCTGGGTGCGGGGCGCGCACTCTGGTGCCGATTCGACATGCCGACCTGAGCCATCAGGGAAGCATGACCGGCGGCTGGAGCCGCCGTGTCGGCACTCACGCGATAAGCACATCCTCGGCAAGTGAGAAATCGTTGTACCAGATCTCGTCCGCTTCATTATTCCTGGCGAAGACGAAGAATTCACCGCCCGTCGCTTCGCCCACGGAATGGGTCGGCATCTGCGGGTCCGTCATGTTCTCGTCGGGGCTGTCGCTCGCGACAAACCGGGTTCCCGGGGCATTAGCGTCAAACACCAGTGTCTCGGTGGATGACGTCTTGAAGTAGATGTCGCCATAGGGAGAGACGGCGTTTTCCTGGTAGAAGATGAAGATCTGATCATTATCCTCGTCGAACGCCAGGGTCGGCCGGCTTGCCTCGTAGGCGGCGTCATGGACCAGGACGGGCGCCTCCCAGTTGCCGGGAACTCCCTTCACCGCCCAGATGGCATCCTGGTCGTCCTTCATGGTCATGATGACCTCGTCGCCATCCCACAATGCCGCCAGGTGATTGTCCAGGCCGACCGCATCGGTGATGACCTCGGTCACCCAGCCGCTTGCATAGTTTTCGGGCGTCGAAGGCGTCGCCTGGTAGGCGAACTTCCAGACGCCGCTGCTCTGGTCGCCATAGACGAACCCGACATGGTCGACGCCGCCGAGCTGGAAGGCCACGAAATCAACCTTGTTGTCGCCGTTGCTGGCCGAGACGGTGGTCGGGCCACTGTCGACCACGGCCGTGCTCCAGGCCTCCAGGGCCCCGGAGGTGGGAAACGCGAGCTTCAGGCCACTCTCTCCCCCCGCCGCCGAGGGGCCGATCAGGGAGACGATGGGGTTCCCCTGCTGGTCGACCCCCAGTGACATTTCCGTGTTGCGTTGCCACTCGGCGCCGGTCAACTTGCCGTCCGCGCCGGCGAGCGTGATGTCGGCCTGGATCTCGAATTCGCCGGTGACCGGATCGTATCCCAGCTGGAACAGACGAGGGCTCGCTTCATCGGGGCCGAAATTCAGCACGTACAGCGTGTCGGTGGCATCGTGCCAGGCAATGTCGGCGCGGCTGCCGCTGGCCAGCATCGTGGGGCTGGCCAGGGTCCATCCCCCCAGCGTGCCGGGGTCAGGCAGTGTTCCACTGAAGCGGTAGACATGCCAGCCCGCCTGTTCGGGAAGTACGCTCCACCATTCGCCGTCGTGATAGAAGCTCTTGGTCGCGTTCGTGTGGGCGAAGTTGCGCCCGTCGGTGCTGTCGAATGTCGTGGCGATGAAGGAGGTGTCAGGCGGCTCGCCCGCTGCCTCGACGGTGATGCTCACGGTGGCGATGGGGCTCAGCAGGCGTCCGTCCGAGGCGCGGTAGGTGAAGCTGTCGGTGCCGCTGAAGCCTGCGTCCGGGGTGTAGGTGAGCGTGCCGTCGGGGTTGACCGTCACGCTGCCGTTCGAGGGCGCGGTGAGGGCGCCCAGCGACAGCGGGTTGCCATCGGGGTCGCTGTCGTTGGCGAGCACGTCGATCTGCACCGCCCTGTACCACGGCATGGTGGTGCTGTCGTCGCTGGCGAGTGGTGCGCCATTGGTCGGGTCGGCGTCCGGGACGCTGTACTCGACGATCAGCCGGGGCGGGGTGCTGCCCTCCGCCGAGTCGAAGTCCCACCCGTCGGAGCCGGTAGGCATAAAGGCCCAGCCGAGGTTCAGCTCGCCGTCGGCCCAGGCCTGCAGGCTCGTCGTGACATCGAGGCGCGTGGTGCCGGTGCCGACGAAGCCGGTGTCGAGATCGGCCTCGGCCAGGGCCTCGAGGCCATCGGCCTGGATGCCGTTCTCGAGGTCGTCCCAGGTGGCATCGTCCTTCCAGGGCTGGAGCATGCGGTGGAGCCTGGCGCCGTCTCCCTTGCTGGTGGTCTCCACCTCGAGCGAGGCGGAGAGGATGGTGGCGCCCAGCGGGACCTGCCCGGCCCCGCTGCCGAAGAGGTCACTGAAGCGAAGCACGGTCTGCACCCGGCCGCCGCCGTCGCTGCTGTCGACGTTGAGCGTCGTGGCATTCGCCAGACTGGTCCCGGGCGCTATCTCACGCAGGTAGGTATCCCTCGCACCCGCATAGCCGTCGAGGCCCTGCTGGAACTGCACGGTCACGCTGGGGATAGGCTCGACGGTGACGGTGACCGTGGCGGGGTCGCTGTCCAGCTCACCGTCCGAGGCGCGGTAGGTGAAGCTGTCGGTGCCGACGAAGCCGGCATCCGGGGTGTAGACGAGCGTGCCGTCGGGGTTGACCGTCACGGTGCCGTTCGAGGGGGCGGTCAGGGCGCCCAGGCTCAGCGTATCGCCGTCGGGATCGCTGTCGTTGGCCAGCACGGCGATCTGCACCGCGGTGTCCCGAGAGGTCGTGATGGTGTCGTCACTGGCGAGCG
This sequence comes from Halomonas aestuarii, assembly GCF_001886615.1. Taxonomy (NCBI): domain Bacteria; kingdom Pseudomonadati; phylum Pseudomonadota; class Gammaproteobacteria; order Oceanospirillales; family Halomonadaceae; genus Halomonas; species Halomonas aestuarii. The sequence goes on along the minus strand of NZ_CP018139.1, from coordinate 821,344 downwards.
GCGCGCCATTGGTCGGGTCGTCCTCCGGAACGCTGTACTCGACGATCAGCCTGGGCGGGGTGGCGCCCTCCGCCGAATCGAAGTCCCACCCGTTGGAGCCGGTGGGCATGAAGGCCCAGCCGAGGTTCAGCTCGCCGTCGGCCCAGGCCTGCAGGCTAGTTGTGACATCGAGTCGCGTCGTGCCGACCTCGACGAAGCCCGTGTCGAGGTCGGCCTGGGTCATGGCCTCGAGGCCATCGGCCTGGATGCCGTTCTCGAGGCCGTTCCAGGTGGCGTCGTCTTCCCAGGGCTGGAGCATGCGGTGGAGCTTGGCTCCATCTCCCTTGCCGGTGGTCTCCAACTCGAGCGTTGCGGAGAGGATGGTGGCGCCCAGCGGGATCTGCCCGGCCCCGCTGCCGAAGAGGGCGTCGAAACGCAGCAGCGTCTGCACCTGGCCACCGCCGTCGCTGCTGTCGACGTTGAGCGTCGTGGCATTCGCCAGGCTGGTCGAGGGCGCTACCTCGCGCAGGTAGGTGTCCGCCACGCCTGCATAGCCGTCGAGGCCCTGCTGGAACTGCACGGTCACCCTGGGGGGGGGCTCCACGGTGACGGTGACCGTGGCGGGGTCACTCTGAAGGGCACTGTCCGAGGCGCGGTAGGTGAAGCTGTCGGTACCGACGAAGCCCGCGGCCGGGGTGTAGGTGAGCGTGCCGTCGGGATTGGCCGTGACGCTGCCGTTGGCGGGCTGGGTGACGCTGCCCAGCGTCAGCGTATCGCCGTCGGGGTCGCTGTCGTTGGCCAGCACGGCGATCTGTACCGCGGTGTCCTTGGCGGTGGTGATGCTGTCGTCGCCGGCGAGCGGCGCCTGGTTGACCGCCTCCACGGTGACGGTGACCGTGGCGGGGTCGCTTTCCAGGGCACTGTCCGAGGCGCGGTAGGTGAAGCTGTCGGTACCGACGAAGCCCGCGGCCGGGGTGTAGGTGAGCGTGCCGTCGGGATTGGCCGTGACGCTGCCGTTGGCGGGCTGGGTGACGCTGCCCAGCGTCAGCGTATCGCCGTCGGGGTCGCTGTCGTTGGCGAGCACGGCGATCTGCACCGCGGTGTCCTTGGCGGTGGTGATGCTGTCGTCGCCGGCGAGCGGCGCCTGGTTGACCGCCTCCACGGTGACGGTGACCGTGGCGGGGTCGCTTTCCAGGGCACTGTCCGAGGCGCGGTAGGTGAAGCTGTCGGTGCCGACGAAGCCCGCGGCCGGGGTGTAGGTGAGCGTGCCGTCGGGATTGGCCGTGACGCTGCCGTTGGCGGGCTGGGTGACGCTGCCCAGCGTCAGCGTATCGCCGTCGGGGTCGCTGTCGTTGGCGAGCACGGCGATCTGCACCGCGGTGTCCTTGGCGGTGGTGATGCTGTCGTCGCCGGCGAGCGGCGCCTGGTTGACCGCCTCCACGGTGACGGTGACCGTGGCGGGGTCGCTTTCCAGGGCACTGTCCGAGGCGCGGTAGGTGAAGCTGTCGGTGCCGACGAAGCCCGCGGCCGGGGTGTAGGTGAGCGTGCCGTCGGGATTGGCCGTGACGCTGCCGTTGGCGGGCTGGGTGACGCTGCCCAGCGTCAGCGTATCGCCGTCGGGGTCGCTGTCGTTGGCGAGCACGGCGATCTGCACCGCGGTGTCCTTGGCGGTGGTGATGCTGTCGTCGCCGGCGAGCGGCGCCTGGTTGACCGCCTCCACGGTGACGGTGACCGTGGCGGGGTCGCTTTCCAGGGCACTGTCCGAGGCGCGGTAGGTGAAGCTGTCGGTACCGACGAAGCCCGCGGCCGGGGTGTAGGTGAGCGTGCCGTCGGGATTGGCCGTGACGCTGCCGTTGGCGGGCTGGGTGACGCTGCCCAGCGTCAGCGTATCGCCGTCGGGGTCGCTGTCGTTGGCCAGCACGGCGATCTGTACCGCGGTGTCCTTGGCGGTGGTGATGCTGTCGTCGCCGGCGAGCGGCGCCTGGTTGACCGCCTCCACGGTGACGGTGACCGTGGCGGGGTCGCTTTCCAGGGCACTGTCCGAGGCGCGGTAGGTGAAGCTGTCGGTGCCGACGAAGCCCGCGGCCGGGCTGTAGGTGAGCGTGCCGTCGGGATTGGCCGTGACGCTGCCGTTGGCGGGCTGGGTGACGCTGCCCAGCGTCAGCGTATCGCCGTCGGGGTCGCTGTCGTTGGCGAGCACGGCGATCTGCACCGCGGTGTCCTTGGCGGTGGTGATGCTGTCGTCGCCGGCGAGCGGCGCCTGGTTGACCGCCTCCACGGTGACGGTGACCGTGGCGGGGTCGCTTTCCAGGGCACTGTCCGAGGCGCGGTAGGTGAAGCTGTCGGTACCGACGAAGCCCGCGGCCGGGGTGTAGGTGAGCGTGCCGTCGGGATTGGCCGTGACGCTGCCGTTGGCGGGCTGGGTGACGCTGCCCAGCGTCAGCGTATCGCCGTCGGGGTCGCTGTCGTTGGCGAGCACGGCGATCTGTACCGCGGTGTCCTTGGCGGTGGTGATGCTGTCGTCGCCGGCGAGCGGCGCCTGGTTGACCGCCTCCACGGTGACGGTGACCGTGGCGGGGTCGCTTTCCAGGGCACTGTCCGAGGCGCGGTAGGTGAAGCTGTCGGTGCCGACGAAGCCCGCGGCCGGGGTGTAGGTGAGCGTGCCGTCGGGATTGGCCGTGACGCTGCCGTTGGCGGGCTGGGTGACGCTGCCCAGCGTCAGCGTATCGCCGTCGGGGTCGCTGTCGTTGGCGAGCACGGCGATCTGCACCGCGGTGTCCTTGGCGGTGGTGATGCTGTCGTCGCCGGCGAGCGGCGCCTGGTTGACCGCCTCCACGGTGACGGTGACCGTGGCGGGGTCGCTTTCCAGGGCACTGTCCGAGGCGCGGTAGGTGAAGCTGTCGGTGCCGACGAAGCCCGCGGCCGGGGTGTAGGTGAGCGTGCCGTCGGGATTGGCCGTGACGCTGCCGTTGGCGGGCTGGGTGACGCTGCCCAGCGTCAGCGTATCGCCGTCGGGGTCGCTGTCGTTGGCCAGCACGGCGATCTGTACCGCGGTGTCCTTGGCGGTGGTGATGCTGTCGTCGCCGGCGAGCGGCGCCTGGTTGACCGCCTCCACGGTGACGGTGACCGTGGCGGGGTCGCTTTCCAGGGCACTGTCCGAGGCGCGGTAGGTAAAGCTGTCGGTGCCGACGAAGCCCGCGGCCGGGGTGTAGGTGAGCGTGCCGTCGGGATTGGCCGTGACGCTGCCGTTGGCGGGCTGGGTGACGCTGCCCAGCGTCAGCGTATCGCCATCGGGGTCGCTGTCGTTGGCGAGCACGGCGATCTGTACCGCGGTGTCCTTGGCGGTGGTGATGCTGTCGTCGCCGGCGAGCGGCGCCTGGTTGACCGCCTCCACGGTGACGGTGACCGTGGCGGGGTCGCTTTCCAGGGCACTGTCCGAGGCGCGGTAGGTAAAGCTGTCGGTGCCGACGAAGCCCGCGGCCGGGGTGTAGGTGAGCGTGCCGTCGGGATTGGCCGTGACGCTGCCGTTGGCGGGCTGGGTGACGCTGCCCAGCGTCAGCGTATCGCCGTCGGGGTCGCTGTCGTTGGCGAGCACGGCGATCTGCACCGCGGTGTCCCGGGCCGTGGTGATGCTGTCGTCGCCGGCCAGCGGCGCGCGGTTGGTCGCCTCGACGGTGATCCGGATCACGCTGGTATCGGTGCCTCCGTTACCGTCGCTGACCGTGTACTGGACGGTGTCGGTGCCGACGAAGCCAGGGGCGGCGACGTATTCGATCTCTCCGGTGGCCGTATTGAAGGTGGCGGTGCCACCCTCCAGCGTCGTGATCGTCAGTCCATCGTCGACCGTGGTGTCGCTGTCGAGGGTGCCGGCGGTAGTGTCCACCAGGTCCGTCAGGCCAATGATCTCGAGGTCGTCCGCCACGGGCCAGATATCGACGTCGGTATCGTTGTCCAGCACATCGATCGAGATCGTCGAGTCGACCCCATGCAGGAACGTACCGGCATCGTCGTAGGCGACCGGGTCGTCATTGACACCGATGATCTTCACTCTCACCGTTGCATCATCAGTACTCTGGCCATCATCGGCAGCATAGGTGTATTCGTCGTAGACGATGGCACCAGCGGCGAGGGAGTCGAAGCCGTTCACCAGTTGGACGTCTCCGTCTGCCTCTAGACTCAGTGTCGGATCACTGCCGTCGGTGTCGATCCACAGTTGGTCACTATAACTCGCGTCGTAAGTGAAGCTGCCATTGGATCGTAAGTGGATAAGCGGGTTTTGCGGAGCAGAGAGCAGTACTGCCGACAGCTTATCTCCGTCGGCATCGGTATCATTGTTCAGAACGCCGAGCTGAGGATTGGCGCGAAGGATCTCGTCTTCGAAGACTTCGTAGAATAAGTCATCGTTAGCAGTTGGAGTGGCCATTTTCCATCTCCCATTGTATCCACGACCAACGTCAATCGGCGGGCTAGGTATACACTTCGCGAATAGCTGTTCTTGACAGTAAAAACCTTCGATTGGACTGACTGGTAGAAGGCGACATGAAGGAAGGCAATTAAAATGCAGCCACACCACATGGCTGCCAATAAAAGGTCACCACTCGAACAGAATATAGCACGGTAGAAATGTAACCAACCTTTACGAAGTGTATTTTTATAATGGTATTGATCTCATCATTAGAGTGGTTTTTATCCGTAAATGATCGGAGATTCTTGTCATGAAAAATGACGGCTTTTTCAGAATATATACTTGCGGAAGTGTTAGATATGGCACCAACTGATAGCTCGTACGTTGGCATGAATATACTCATCTCAGGTCCACAGGTTCATCATGGTGAGATGCCATCCGCTGGAATTTGTCCTGCAGGAGTACTGCTCTCCATGACGCACCATGGTGGGGCGTTTTCGTGTTCGCTTCTGGTGCGTCAGCCCTGCCGCCTGCGGTGGGCGATCTCTATGCCCCTGTGTACAGAGCGCTTTCGGTGGCCTCTGGCACGCCCCCTGCATGGGGCATGACGAGTCCACCACGCCGGAGCCGGACACGCCATGCCCTCGAACTCAGCCTCGCCCTATGATCCCGCCCAGCGGCCGCGCCTGGTCTTCACCGACCTGGACGGCTCGCTGCTCGACCACCACAGCTACGACTGGTCGCCGGCCCGGCCTTGGCTCGACCGTCTGAAGGCCGAGGGCGTGCCGGTGATTCCGGTGACCAGCAAGACCCGCAGCGAAATCCTGCCGCTGCGCCGCGAGCTCGGCCTCGAGGACGCCCCCTTCATCGCCGAGAACGGCGCCCTGGCCGGGCTGCCCCCCGCCTGGTGCCATGCCCGGCTGGATCGTGGGCCCGGCCCCGACGGCCTGGCGATCCGCACCCTGGGCGTCGATATCGGCTTCATCCGCAAGCGACTCTCGGTCTGGCGAGAGCGGCTGGGGATACGCTTCACCACCATGAGCGAGATGTCCCTGGAGGAACTGGTCGACTTCACCGGGCTGGCCGAGCCGGAGGCACGCCTGGCCCGGCTGCGCGAGGGCAGCGAGCCGCTGATCTGGGAGGAGGCGGACGAGCGCCTCGCGGCCTTCCGGGAGGGCCTCGAGGGAGATGGCCTGCGCCTGGTGCGTGGCGGACGCTTCTGGCACGTCACCGGCGACTGCCACAAGGGCCGGGCCGTCGCCTGGCTGATCGATCGCTTCGAGGCGCTGCGCGGCAGCCGGCCCCTGACCCTGGCGCTGGGCGACGGCCCCAACGACATCGCCATGCTCGAGGCGGTCGACCAGGCCGTGGTGATCCGCGGCTGCCACGATCTGTCGGTGTCGCCGGACCAGCCATCACTCTATTGCAGCGTGGCCACCGGGCCCGCCGGCTGGGCCGAGGGGGTGGCCTACTGGTGGGGGCGAGCCCACCGCCGACTGACGTCGGCGGCCGCAGGCGTGACCGAGACGGTGCGCGGTGAGCGTACGGGGAGGGTGCCGGCATGAGCGACTTCCACCAGAACGGCATCATCACCGACTTCCACAACCTGACCCGCCGGCCGGTGGAGGCCCTGGAGGAGGATCTGGTCGCGTTCTCCGCGCGTCGCCCCATGAGCCTGATCCTGCCGTCGCTCTTCTCCGAGCTGGAGGGGCCGGCGCTGTCCCACATCGTCGACGAGATCGCCCGGGTGCCCTACCTCGCGGAGGTGGTGATCGGCCTGGATCGCGCCGACCGGGAGCAGTTCCTGCGCGCCCGCGACTTCTTCGCCCGGCTGCCCCAGCACCACCGCATCCTCTGGAACGACGGTCCCCGGCTGCGCGCGCTGGACGCCGAGCTGGAGGCGCAGGGTCTGGCGCCCCAGCAGCCCGGCAAGGGCCGCAACGTCTGGTACTGCGGGGGCTATGTGCAGGCCTCGCAGCGCAGCCGGGTGGTCGCCCTGCACGACTGCGACATCCTCACCTACGACCGGGGGCTACTGGCGCGGCTCTTCTATCCCGTGGTCCATCCCCAGTTCAACTACGAGTTCTGCAAGGGCTACTACCCGCGCATCGCCGAGGGGCGGCTCAACGGCCGGGTCTCGCGGCTGATGGTCACCCCGCTGCTGCGGGCCCTCAAGAAGATTCACGGTCCCTTGCCCTACCTCGAGTACCTGGATAGTTTCCGCTACGCGCTCTCCGGCGAGTTCTCCATGCGCACCGAGGTGCTCGACGGCATCCGCATCCCGGCCGACTGGGGGCTGGAGATCGGGGTACTCTCGGAGGTACATCGCAACTACTCGACCAAGCGCCTCTGCCAGGTGGACCTGGCCGACGCCTATGACCACAAGCACCAGCCGGTGTCCGCCGACGACGCCACGGGCGGACTCAACCGCATGAGCCTCGATATCGCCAAGTCGCTCTATCGCAAGCTGGCGACCCAGGGCGTGACCTTCAGCGCCGAGGGCTTCAGGACCATCAAGGCGACCTACTACCGCCTGGCCCTGGACCTGATCGAGGCCTATGACCACGATGCCGTGATGAACGGCCTGAGCCTGGATCGCCACGGCGAGGAACAGGCCGTGGAGCTCTTTGCCGCCAACCTGCTCGAGGCCGGCAGCGCCTTCCTGGACAACCCCGGCGAACGACCCTTCATCCCCAGCTGGAACCGGGTCAAGGCGGCCATCCCCGACCTGCCGGAGCGCATGTTCCAGGCGGTGGAGCTCGACAATGCCGGGGAGGTCTAGCCGCTCCGGCGGTGCCTGATCGGGGCTCCGGGCGCCCTGGCGGCATCGTCCCTGCCGTTGACCTCGCGCAACCCGCCGAATCTCGTATCCGTTATGCTGAGTCGACAGGGTGCCTGATTCGACGGTCAGGCCCCGGCAGGCGAGCCACGGGGAGCGAGACCATGTCTACACTGACCTTCCAGGGTGCGGTCAAGGAAGTCACCGGCTCACGCTACCTCATCGAGGTGGACGGCGGGCGTCATTCGCACAAGCTGCTGCTGGAGTGCGGCCTGCACCAGGGCGGCAGTGACGCCGACGAGGCCAACGCCCGCGCCTTCGGGAGCCTGGCCGGACAGCTCGAGGCGGTGGTGCTGTCCCACGGCCATCTGGATCATTCGGGGCTGCTGCCGAAGCTCGTCCGCGAGGGGTATGCCGGGCCGATCCACTGTACCCGTGGCACCCGGGACCTGCTGGAGATCATGCTGCAGGATGCCGCCTTCATCATGGCCAAGGATGTCGAGTGGGAGAACAAGTGGCGCAAGCGTGACGGCAAGCCGCTGGCCGAGCCGCTCTACGAGCTTGCGGACGTGGAACGCACCCTGGCGCTCTGTGAGCCCCACGGCTACGGCCAGCCGATCGACCTGCCGGGCGGTGCCACCCTGGTGTTCCGCAATGCCGGCCATATCCTGGGCTCGGCCGTCGTCGAACTGGCCATCCCCTCGGGGGGGCAGACCCGGCGCCTGGTCTTCTCGGGGGATCTCGGCAACCCCAGCTCGGTGCTGATGAGGGATCCCGAGAAGCTCTACGATGCGGATCTCGTGCTGATGGAGAGCACCTACGGCGACCGCGACCACCGGCCCCTGGACGAGACCCTCGAGGAGTTCGCCCAGGTGCTGGAGGAGGCCCATGCCGACGGCGGCAACGTGCTGATTCCCGCCTTCGCCGTGGGGCGGACCCAGGAGATCCTCTACCACCTCAGCGTGCTCTACCACGAGGGGCGCCTTCGCCAGCAGCTGGTGTTCCTCGACAGCCCCATGGCGATCAAGGTCACCGAGCTCTACCACCGGGCACGCAAGTCCCTGGATCCCGACGACCTCAAGGTGCTCAACGTCGCCGCCAGCGGTGATCCCAGCCAGTACCTGCCGATCCTGCGCATGACCCGCACGGTGGAGGAGTCGATGGCTATCAACCGCATCCATGGCGGGGCGATCATCATCGCCGGCGCCGGCATGTGCAACGGCGGTCGTATCCTCCATCATTTCCGCTACAACCTCGAGAGACCGAGCACCCGGCTGGTGATCGTGGGCTTCCAGGCGGGGGGCACGGTGGGGCGCCAGATCGTCGATGGCGCCGACCGGATCCGCGTGATGGGCCACGACCTGGCGGTCAAGGCTAAGGTCCATACCATCGGCGGCTTCTCGGCCCATGCCGGTCAGACCCAGCTGCTGGGCTGGGCCGGCGCCTTTCGCGATCGACCGCGCTTCTACCTGGTGCATGGCGAGCCCGGTGCCCAGCAGGCGCTGCAGGCGGCCCTCGCGGAGAGCGACATCGAGGCCGAGATTCCCGGCTACGGCGACCTTATCGAGCTCTAGGACAGCGTGGGGCTGTCCGTCGGTTCCGGGGCGCCATGCGACGCCCCGCTGAGGCCTCTTCCCCCTGTCTTGCCTGCGTCTATCGCCATGATGGACGGGGTCAATCGGCATATAGATCAAAAGATGATAAGGTAATTCCACATTCTTCAAGGGCGTCCGAACGAGCCCGGGCGCCAACGGAGGTGACCCATGAAAACCTTCGCCCTCTCCCCGAGCACCGGCGCCGGTCAGCCGGAGGTCGCGGGCTTCTTCGACCCGCGCACCTTCAGCGTGCAGTACGTGGTCAGCGACCCGTCGACCCGACAGTGCGCCATCATCGACCCGGTCCACGACTTCGACGAGAAGTCCGGCGCCACCACCACCCGGCATGCCGACGAGGTGCTCGCCTACGTGAAGGAGCAGGGGTTCGAAGTGCAGTGGATCCTCGACACCCACCCCCATGCCGATCACTTCTCCGCGGCGCAGTACCTGAAGGAGAAGACCGGCGCTCCCACCGCCATCGGCGAGAAGGTGGTCGAGGTACAGGCGCTCTGGAAGGAGATCTACCATTGGCCCGACTTCCCGGCCGACGGCTCCCAGTGGGACCGCCTGTTCGCCGAGGGAGACACCTTCCGCATCGGGGACCTCGAGGCGCGGGTGATGTTCTCGCCGGGCCACACCCTGGCCTCGATCACCTATGTGATCGGTGATGCCGCCTTCGTCCACGACACCCTCTTCCAGCCGGACTTCGGCACCGCCCGGGCCGACTTCCCCGGCGGCGACGCCCATCAGCTGTGGCGCTCCATCCAGGCGATCCTGGCCCTGCCCGACGAGACGCGCCTGTTCACCGGCCACGACTACATGCCAGGTGGCCGTGAGCCGGAGTGGGAGAGCACGGTGCGCGAGCAGCGCGAGAGCAACAAGCACCTCGCCGGCCGCGTCACCGAGGACGACTATGTGAACATGCGCGACCAGCGCGACAGCGAGCTGCCGATGCCCAAGTTGATCCTGCACGCCCTGCAAGTGAATACCCGGGGCGGTCGCCTGCCGGAGCCCGAGTCCAACGGCAAGCGCTACCTGAAGATTCCGCTGGACGCCCTGGAAGGCGCCGCCTGGGAGTGACGTCAGGGGCGGGCCCGTCGCGACGGGGCGATGTCGACGAAACGGCATCTGCCCCGGACCTGATATATCAAAACGATATTATCTAATAACTGTCTTTCGTATATGCTGGCGACATCACCCGGTCAACGAGATTCGATGGAGATTGCTTCCCATGCCCCAGTCAAGCCTGCCCCGTCCCATCGTGACCCACTTCTTCGATGAGCCCACCAACACCTTCAGCTATGTGGTGCAGGACCCTGACAGCAAGGCCTGCGCTATTCTCGATTCGGTCCTCGACTTCGACTACGCCGCCGGTCGCACCGACGTGCGTTCCGCCGATGAAATCATCGCCTTCGTGCGAGAGCACGGGCTCGAGGTCGAGTGGATTCTCGAGACCCATGTCCACGCCGACCACCTCTCCGCCGCGCCCTACCTGCACGAGAAGCTGGGCGGCAAGACCGGCATCGGGGCCAACATCACCGTGGTGCAGGACGTCTTTGGCAAGGCCTTCAATGCCGGCACCGAGTTCGCCCGCGACGGCAGCCAGTTCGACCGCCTCTTCGAGGAGGGCGACACCCTCACCATCGGCCACCTGGAAGGGCGGGTGTTGCACACGCCGGGCCATACCCCGGCCTGCCTGACCTACGTGATCGGCGATGCCGCCTTCGTCGGCGACACCCTCTTCATGCCGGACTACGGCACCGCCCGCTGCGACTTCCCGGGCGGCGATGCGCGCACCCTCTACCGTTCCATCCAGAAGGTGCTGGCCCTGCCGGTCGAGACCCGGCTGTTCCTTTGTCATGACTACAAGGCGCCGGAGCGCGAGGAGTACCAGCACGAGACCAGCGTGGCCGAGCAGCGCGCCCACAACGTGCATGTCCACGAAGGGGTCAGCGAGGACGAGTTCGTCAAGATGCGCACCGAGCGCGACGCGACCCTCGACATGCCCCGCCTGATCCTGCCGTCGGTGCAGGTCAACATGCGCGCCGGTCACATGCCGCCGGCCGAGGACAACGGCCAGGTCTATCTCAAGGTGCCGATCAACAAGTTCTGATCTCCCATCATCCCAGGCCTGATCTTTTGAGGAGAGTGTCCATGCAGATCCACGAACTCGAAGCCGGCTTCGCCATCGCCGATGCCGTGACCCCCGCCGATCTCGACGAGGTCGCCCGTCGCGGTTTCCGCTCGGTGATCTGCAACCGCCGTCCCGGCGAGGCCGAGGACCATCCCGACGACCGCCCCCTGAGGGCCCGGGCCGCCGAGCTGGGCCTCGAGTGGCGCAGCATCCCCGTGACCCCAGGCGACTACGCCGAGACCGACATCGAGGCCTTCGGCCAGGCCCTCGAGGAGATGCCCGCGCCCATCCTGGCCTTCTGCCGGACCGGCAAGCGGGCCGTGCATCTCTGGGCCCAGGCCCGCTCACGTGAGGCCGGCTGCAACATTGCGGCGCTGCTGGCCGCCGCCCATGACGCGGGCCATGACCCCCAGCCGATCCGCGAGATGCTCAAGGCCTGACGGGCGATCGTCACGACAACGATCACCACGCCCTGGAGCCATGCCATGCACCCCACGCCCCCCGAGAATGCCTCTCGCCACCATGATGTCGTCGTGATCGGCGGCGGTGCGGCGGGCATCGCCGTGACGGCGAGCCTGCTGAAGCGCCGCGGCGATCTGGACATCGCCATCGTCGAGCCCGCCGAGATGCACAGCTACCAGCCCGGCTGGACCCTGGTCGGCGGGGGTGTCTTCTCGGCCGCCATCACCCGACGTCCCATGGCCGATGTCATTCCCGACAAGGCCAGCTGGTATGCGGTCGACGCCGATCGCGTCGACCCGGAGGCCGGCGAGGTGATGCTGGGGGATGGCCGCCGTCTCGGCTACACCCGGCTCGTGGTGGCGCCGGGGCTGGTGATCGACTGGGGCGCCATCGAGGGACTGGAGCAGACGCTGGGCCACCATGGGGTCACCTCCAACTACCGCTTCGACCTCGCCCCCTACACCTGGTTGCTGGTCCAGTCGCTGGAGAAGGGCAGGGCGCTGTTCACCCAGCCGCCCATGCCGATCAAGTGTGCCGGGGCCCCGCAGAAGGCCATGTACCTGTCCTGCGACCACTGGCGTCGCCAGGGGCGCCTGGGCGACATCGAGGTGAGCTTCTGCAATGCCGGACAGGTGCTGTTCGGGGTGCCGGACTATGTGCCGGCCCTGGAGCGCTACATCGAGAGCTACGGCATCGAGAAGGCCTTCGGTCATCGCCTGGTGGCCGTGGACGGGCCCTCCCGCACGGCGCGTTTCGCGGTGAGCGGCGAGGACGGCGAGGGCGAGGAGGAGCGGCCCTTCGACATGCTGCACGTGGTGCCGCCGCAGAAGGCGCCGGCCTTCATCGCGACGTCGCGGCTGGCCAACGAGACCGGCTGGCTGGACCTGGACCCCGAGACCCTGCAGCACGTCCGCTACCCGGCGGTGTTCGGCCTGGGCGACGCCAGCGGCACGTCCAATGCCAAGACCGCGGCGGCGGTGCGCAAGCAGGCGCCGGTGGTGGCCGAGAACCTGCTGGCCTCCCTGGACGAGGCCCCGCTGCGCGCCGCGTATCTGGGCTACGGCTCCTGTCCGCTGACCGTGGAGCGGGGGCGCATCGTGCTCGCCGAGTTCGGCTACGGCGGCGCCCTGCAGCCGACCTTTCCGCGCTGGGTCAACGAGGGCACCCAGGCGACCCGCTGGGCCTGGTGGCTCAAGGCCAAGCAGCTTCCCTGGCTCTACTGGAACGGCATGCTCAAGGGGCATGAATGGCTGGCTCGCCCCGCCCGTCGCGAGTGAGCCGGGTTCACCACCGATGACGAGACGCCCATGATCCCTTCCCGCTGGATTCCCCTGATCGGCTGGCTGCACGGCTACCGCCGCGATGTCCTGGCGCGCGACCTGCTGGCGGCAGTGATCGTCACCCTGATGCTGGTGCCCCAGGCGCTGGCCTACGCCCTGCTGGCCGGCCTGCCCCCTGAGGTGGGCCTCTATGCCAGCATGCTGCCGCTGGTGGTCTATGCCGTCTTCGGCACCAGCGCCACCCTGGCGGTGGGGCCGGTGGCGGTGGCCTCTCTGATGACCGCCTCGGCGCTGTCGGGCATCGCCGCCCCCGGCAGCGCGGAGTACGTCGGGGCGGCCCTGGTGCTGGCCGCCCTCTCCGGCCTGGTGCTGGTCACCATGGGCCTGCTGCGCCTGGGGTTTCTCGCCAACTTCCTGAGCCATCCGGTGATCTCGGGCTTCGTCACCGCCTCGGGCATCCTGATCGCCGCCAGCCAGCTGCGTCACGTGCTGGGGGTGCAGGCGTCCGGCCACAACCTGGTGGAGATGGGCTCGTCGCTGATCGCGGGGCTGGGAGAGACCAACGCCATCACCCTGGCGATCGGCCTGGGCGTCTGGGCGTACCTGCTGATCTGCCGGCGCAAGCTCAAGGGCTGGCTGGGCCGCCTGGGGCTGTCGAGCACCGCGGCGGACCTGGCGGCCAAGGCCGCCCCGGTGTCGGCGGTGATCGTCACCACCCTGCTGGCCTGGGGGCTGGGGCTAGGCGCACAGGGCGTCGCCCTGGTCGGCGAGGTGCCCAGCGGCCTGCCGAGCCTGGCCCTGCCGAGCCTGGACCCCGGGCTGTGGTCGACCCTCGCGCCGGCCGCGGTGCTGATCAGCCTGGTGGGGTTCGTGGAGTCGGTCTCGGTGGCCCAGACCCTGGCCGCCAAGCGGCGCCAGCGGATCGATCCCAACCAGGAACTGATCGCCATGGGGCTGGCCAACATCGGCGCCGGAACGAGCGGCGGCTCGCCGGTATCTGGCGGCTTCTCCCGGTCGGTGGTCAACTTCGAGGCCGGGGCCGCCACGCCGCTCGCCGGCGCCTTCACTGCCGTGGGCATCGCCGTGGCGACGCTTGCCCTGACCACCCCCCTGGCCTTCCTGCCCAAGGCGACGCTGGCCGCCACGATCATCGTCGCCGTGGGCACCCTGATCGACCTGCCCGCCATCCGGCGCACCTGGTCCTACTCCCGCGCCGACGGCGTGGCCATGCTGGCGACGCTGGTCCTGACCCTGGTCCATGGCGTGGAGAGCGGTATCCTGGTCGGCGTGGGGCTCTCCCTCGGGCTGCACCTCTATCGCACCAGTCGGCCGCACAGCGCCGTGGTGGGCCGGGTCCCCGGGAGCGAGCACTTCCGCAACGTGCGGCGCCACGAGGTCGAGACCGACGAGCGGATTGCCATCCTGCGGGTCGACGAGAGCCTCTACTTCGCCAATGCTCGCTACCTGGAGGACACCGTCATGGCCCTGGCGGCTCGCCAGCCGGGCCTGGCCCATATCGTGCTGGCCTGCCAGGCGGTGAACGTCATCGATGCCTCCGCGCTGGAGAGCCTCGAGGCGATCAACGCCCGGCTGAAGGACTCCGCCGTCGCCCTGCACCTGGCCGAGGTCAAGGGGCCGGTGATGGACCGCCTGGAGCATACCGCGTTCTGCCGGGAGCTGACCGGCCGGGTGTTCCTGAGCACCTACGACGCCTGGCGCGCGTTGCACGACGAGGTCCCGGCCGAGGCGTCGGGGGCGGCCTGTGGCGGGAGCGGCGTCGTCATCCACAAGTAACCGGGTGGGGTCTGCCCACCCGACAGGGGATGCCCGGCCAGAGGGCCGGCGTCCCGATCGACACCAAGGAGTCTCACCATGAAGAAGAACGTCGGCGGTATCGACAAGATCGTTCGCATCGTCATCGGCGCCATCCTGATCGGCATGGCCATCACCGGGATGATCGGCGCCTGGGGCTGGATCGGGGTGGTGCCCCTGGCCACCGGCCTGCTCAACACCTGTCCCGCCTATCGCCTGCTGGGCATCAGCACTTGCAAGGAGCAGAAGTGAACGGCCACTCATGCACTCTGAAGGAGACCTCACGTGGATTGGATGACTAGCCTGCAGGGGCTGATCGGGGGCATCCTGATCGGCCTCTCGGCCACCTGGCTGATGGCGACCCTTGGTCGCATCGCCGGCATCAGCGGGATCATCGGGACCCTGGTCACGGCGAGGCCCCCGGGGGACAGCGCCTGGCGCCTGGCCTTCCTGCTCGGCCTGATCAGCGGCCCGATCGTGCTGATGCTCGCCGGCGGCGGGGCCGGCAACGTGGCCGGCGCGCCGGGCGAGGTGATCGGCGCGCCGGCCGGGGGCGTGCCCCTGATGCTGCTGGCCGGCCTGCTGGTGGGCCTCGGCACTGGCCTTGGCAGCGGCTGCACCAGCGGACATGGCGTCTGCGGCCTGTCGCGGCTCTCGGTGCGCTCCCTGGTGGCCACCGTGACCTTCCTGGTCACTGCCATCATCACCGTCTTCGTGGTCCGTCACGTGATCGGAGGTGGGGCATGAAGACCGAGAGCGTCAAGACCCTGATGGGCTATGTCGCCGGGCTGATCTTCGGCCTCGGCCTCGCCGTCTCCGGCATGACCGACCCCGCCCGGGTGATTGGTTTCCTGGACCTCGCGGGCGCCTGGGACCCGACCCTGATGTTCGTGCTCGGCGGCGCCGTGGTGACCAACTTCATCGGCTACCGGCTGGTGCTGCGCCGTCCCAACCCGCTGTTCGGCGAACACTTCCAGCTGCCCACGCGCACCGACCTGGACGCCCGGCTGATCGGCGGTGCCGCCCTGTTCGGCATCGGCTGGGGGCTTTCGGGCTACTGCCCGGGGCCTGCCTTCGCCTCCATCGGCGGGCTCAGCGGCCCGCTGCTCGCCATGCTGGTGACGATGGTGATCGGCTGGTTCCTGGCGCGGGCGATCCCGACCCGGGGCTGACCGGCCCTGCCGCTTCATCCCCCGCCGGGCCCCGGCGGGGGATGCCTGTTTTCGACCAATGGACGGCCCGCCGGGCGCTCCCGCGCCGGGCGACTTAACGCCCGCTTAATGGCCCGGTGCCAGGATGGGGCGGACCGTGAGGAATTCCTGCCATGCATGTACTGCTCATCGAGGATGACGCCCTGGTGGCGTCGGGCATCCAGGCCGGGCTCGCCGTCCACGACTTCGTCGTCGATACAGTGGGCTCCCTGGCCGAGGCGCGTGCGGCCATGGGGACGGTCGCAAGCGACGTGGTGATCCTCGACCGGGGCTTGCCCGATGGCGACGGCATGACGCTGCTCGAGGAGTGGCGCGGGGCCGACATCGACATTCCGGTGCTGGTGCTGACCGCCCGGGACGCGGTGAGCGACCGCATCGAGGGGCTGCATGTCGGGGCCGACGACTACCTGGTCAAGCCCTTCGACCTCGACGAGCTGGTGGCGCGCCTGCTGGCGCTGCTGCGACGGGCCGCCGGGCGTTGCCGGGCGCTGGTCGAGCACGGCCCGCTGTGCCTCGACCCGGTCTCCCGGGAGGTGGCGGTGGCCGGGCGCCCCGTGAGCCTGTCGCGCCGTGAGCTGGTGCTGCTGGAGGCCTTCCTCCAGGCGCCGCGTAGCGTGCTCAGCGCCGAACAGCTCAAGGACAGCCTCTACGGCATGAACGACGAGGTGGAGAGCAATGCGCTCAACGTCCACATCCATCACCTGCGCCGCAAGCTCGGCAGCGGGGTGATCGAGACGGTCCGCGGCCTGGGCTACCGGCTCGGCCCGCCCTCGGCGGTGGAGGGAAGGCCACGCCGCGAGGGCGGCCGGGCATGAGCCTTCGCACGCGGCTGGTGCTGACCCTGGGGGTGACCCTGATGCTGCTCTGGGGGCTGGCCGCCGCCTGGCTGATGCGCGACCTCTATCAGCAGGTGGAGACGACCCTCGACCAGCGCCTCGCCCAGTCGGCGCGCATGGTGGCGGGGCTGATGGCCCAGCTCCCGGTGGACGTGTGGGAGCAGGCCGACCATCGGGCCCTCTCGATCCCGCCCATCGAGGGGCTGGCCTGCCAGGTGCATTCGCCGCGCGGCGAGATCATCGCGCGCACCCACACCGACATGGACGGCATCCTGAAGGCCCGCGAGCCGGGCCATGCCTACCGTGAGGAGGGCGGCATGACCTGGCGGGTGTTCACCTACGAGCGGGACGGGCTGACCATCACCACCGCCGATCGCATGGACGAGCGCGACCTGCTGATGCGCAACGTGTTGGAGGTGGCGGTGGTGCCCTTCGTGGTGGCGCTGGCGGGCAGCCTGCTGGCGCTGTGGGCCGGGGTGGTGAGGGGGCTTCGGCCCCTCGATCGGCTGCGCGAGGCCCTGGCACGCCGCGATCCGGAGGCCCTGGCGCCGGTGGTGACCCATGGGGTGCCGTCCGAGATCCGGCCGCTGGTGGAGACGCTCAACCAGCTGCTGGCGCGTATCCAGCAGGCCATCGTGAGGGAGCAGCACTTCACCAACGATGCGGCCCATGAGCTGCGCACGCCACTTACGGCCATCAAGACCCACCTGCAGGTGGCCGGCCGGGTCGAGGGCGAGGCCTCGCGCCAGGCCCTGGCGCAGGCCGAGGAGGGTGTGGCCCGCCTGTCCCGTACCCTGGACCAGCTGCTGATGCTGGCCCGGGTGGAGGGGCGCCTTCACTTCGAGGAGGGCGAGGCCAGCCGGGCCGACGACGTGGTCGAGCTAGCGCTGCGGGACGCCTCGGCGAGCGATCGGGCGCGCTTCACGCTGCCCCCCGCCTGGCCCGAGGCACGCCTCGCGGTGCCGCGGGAACTGGCCATCACCGCGCTGCGCAACCTGCTCGACAACGCCCTGCACCATGGCTCCGGGGAGGGCCCGGTGGAGGTGTCGAGTCGGCTGGACGAGGCGGGGGAGGCGCTGACCTACCGCGTCCGGGACCATGGTCCCGGGGTCGATGACGACCAGCTCGAGCAGCTGCCCCGGCGCTTCTGGCGGGCCAGCCGCCGGCAGGGCAGCGGCCTGGGACTCGCCATCGTGGCCGCCATCGCCGAGCGCGTCGGCGGTCGACTGGCATTCTCCCGCCCCGAGGGGGGCGGGCTCGAGGCTCGGCTGACGTTGCCGCTGAAGCAGGGCCTGAGGCCGAGCGAGAGTGGGGCCGGCACGACCGGTCCGGGAAGGAAACCCGCAAGGGATCAATGACAACGACGAGGGTGACCCGAGATGACAACCATGAGGATCGCGAGTGGCCTCGGCCTGCTGCTGGGCCTGGGCCTGGCGGCGGGGCAGGTCCAGGCCCTGGAGGGCGATGCCGAGCGCGGCCAGCAGGCCGCCGGCGCCTGCGTGGCCTGCCACCAGGCCGACGGCATGGGCATGAACAACCCGGGCGGCCAGTCCTGGCCGCGACTGGCCGGGCTGCCGGCGGCGTACATCGCCAAGCAGCTCCACGACATCAAGGAGGGACGCCGCGAGAGCGCCACCATGATGCCCTTTGCCAACATGCTCGACGACCAGCAGATCGCCGACGTGGCGGTCTACTACGCCGAGATGGAATCCTGGCCGGCACTGCCCACCGCCTACCGGGCGGCCGATCCCCAGGACGCCGCCGAGTGGCTCGCCGAACGGGGTGACTGGGCCCAGGACACCATGGTCCCGGCCTGCAGCCAGTGCCATGGTCCCAATGGCCAGGGTGTCGGCGCCACCTTCCCGCCGCTGGCGGGCCAGCATCCGGGCTATATCGTGAGCCAGCTCGAGGCCTGGCGCGACGGCACCCGTCACAACGACCCCAACCAGCTGATGGCGGGCATCGCCAAGCGCCTGGACGAGGCGCAGATCGCGATGATCGCCGACTACTACGCCACCCTGCCGGCGCGCATCGCCGAACAAGAGGCCGGTGCACAAGAGGAGGACGGTCAATGAGCCTGCGTACATCCCACCTGCTGATGGCCGGCACCCTGGCCTCGGCCCTCGGCCTCTCCCTGGCGGCCCACGCCCAGGAGAACGCGACCGAGCGTGACTACCAGCTGCCGCTGCCCGAGGCCCCCGAGGGGAAGGTCACCTTCCAGCCGCCCCACGAGCGCGACCTGCCCGACAACCAGTATGGGGAGATGGTGCGCAAGGGCCGCGACCTCTTCGTCAACACCCAGGCGCTGCGCGGCGAGTACGTCTTCAACGACCAGAACTGCTCGAACTGCCACCTGGATGCCGGTCGCCTGGCCAACTCGGCGCCGATGTGGGCCTCCTTCGGGGTATATCCGGCCTATCGCGGCAAGAACGACAAGGTGAACACCATGGCCGAGCGGATCCAGGGGTGTTTCACCTACTCCATGAACGGCAAGCCGCCGGAGTACGGCAGCGAGCCGCTGGTGGCCATGCAGACCTACCTGCACTGGATGTCGACCGGGGCGCCGATCAATGAATCCCTGCCCGGCCGCGGCTATCCCAAGCTCGAGGCGACCGAGCAGGGAGCCGATCGCGCCCGGGGCGCCGAGGTCTATGCCGCCCAGTGTGCGGTCTGCCACGGCGAGCAGGGCCAGGGCCAGAAGGTCGGCGAGCGCCAGGTCTTCCCGCCACTGTGGGGTGACGGGGCCTACAACTGGGGAGCCGGGATGCACCGGGTGAACACGGCGGCCAACTTCATCAAGGCCAACATGCCCCTGGGCAAGCCCTACTCGCTCTCCGACCAGCAGGCCTGGGACGTGGCGGCGTTCATCAACAGCCACGACCGGCCCCAGGATCCGCGTCGTCGCACCATGGAGAGCCTGGACGCGACCGACGAGACCTTCCACAACCACCAGGGGTTCTACGGGGACGAGATCGACGGGCATCGCCTGGGCGATCACGACAATTTCGGCGACAACCCGCGGCCGCTGGACGGCTGAACGTTCCCGCCTGATGCCTCGCCACGGGCCCCGCTGCCATCCGCAGCGGGGCCCGTCGTGCTTTCGGGCGGCGCGTCAGGGACGCGGCGAGCCCATCATCTCGATGAGGCGCGCCTCGTCCGGGGCGCCCTGGACCTGCTCCAGGCGGCCATCGTCGCGGCGGAAGTAGGTGGTGGGGGTGGCCATCAGTCCCAGGCCCTCGAAGCGCTGGTTGTTGGCACGGACCTGCTCCTCGATCTCGCGCGGTTGGGCCGAGGCCTCGATGCCATCCTCGCTGTCCTGGTGCCGCTGCAGCGCCGCGACGGGGTCGTCGGCCCCGAGCAGGGCGGCCGCCTTGGCCGGGCTGTCCTGGCGCAGGATGCCCACCATGACATGGCGCAGCTGGACCCTGCCGGCCTCGACCCAGGGGCGGCTCTGCTCGTGGAAGCGCGCGCAGTAGGGGCAGTTGGGGTCGGTGAAGGTGTAGAGAATGCGTTCGGCGTCCGGGTCGCCATCCCGGATCCAGTGGCTCTGCTCGAGCGCCTGCCACACCTGAGCCTCCTGAACGCTGCCCACGTGCTCGTCCAGCGGGGCGGCGGAGAGGTCGTTGCCCTGGGCATCGATGAGGGTGCCGACCACGGCGTGCTCGCCGTCCGGCGTGAGATACACCGCCATCTCGCGGCCGCGGTGGCTGGCGGCGAAGCCATCGAGGCCGCCCGGCGCCTCGAATCGGGCATGGACCTCCAGGCCCTGATCCACCAGCGCCTGGATCGGGGCCGGCCAGGAGGTGTCGGCCCAGAGCGTCGTGGCGGCCGTCAGCGAGGCCAGGCCGGCCGTCACGGAGAGGAAGAGGGTTCGCATCGCGGTGTCCTGTCATGGGGAAGTGTCGGGGGGTGACGCGGAGACTCGTTCCGGGCCCCGGAGTTCCCATCCTGCCACGCCGGCATTAGCCGTGGATTAGCCGCCGGGTCGCGCGGCGAGGCGAGATGTCGCACCCCGCTGCCCGTCGCCGTCATGGCAGGATAGGCTCGAGTCCTTACCGTGAATACCGGAGTCTACCCCCATGCGCCTTGCCTCCCTCCCGCTGACCCTGCTCTCCCTCTCGCTGTTCAGCGCCGCCGCAGAGGCCCAGTCGATCACCGTCGACGATCCCCAGGTGCGGGCCGTGCCGCCGGGCTCGACCACCACCGCCGCCTTCATGTCGCTGACCAACCCGGGCGAGACGGACCTGGCGCTGGTCGGGGGCGCCTCACCGCTGGCCGGGACCCTGGAGCTTCACAACCACGTGATGGTGGAGGGCGTGATGCAGATGCGCCGGGTCGACGAGATCCCGATCCCGGCCGGCGAGACCGTGCACCTGGCGCCGGGCGGCTGGCACCTGATGATGTTCGACCTGGCCGCGACCCCGGCCGAGGGCGAGAACGTCGAGCTGACCCTGACCCTCGACAACGGCGAGCGCCTGACCCTCGAGGCGCCGGTGCGTCGCGTGCAGCCGATGCAGATGTCGAACCAGGGCGGCATGGGGGACGACGAGATGGGACACGACGAGATGGGGAGCGACGAGAGGGACCCGCCCTCGGCCCACTGATCGCCGCGCGCTGATCATCGCCCGTGGATCACCCCGGGGCCACTAGCCACAGGCTCCGGTAGGGGGCCAGGCTCTCCTCCTTTGCCCAGGGCGCGTCCTCCAGCAGGTCTTGCCAGCCGGGCGTGTCCAGGGCGTCGAGCGCCAGCGGCTGGCGCCGGTCGGTGACATTGTGGATCGCCAGCAGGCGACGGCCGTCGGCCAGGGGGCCGCGCTCCAGCACCAGCAGCTCCGGCGGGGTCGGGATCACGCGCTGCCTTGCGTCCGGGTGGAAGCAGGGTTCCCGGCGACGCACCGCCAGGCGACGCCTCAGGGCCAGGAACACCTCCCGGGTGGGAGTGTTGCGGCTGTCCAGCAGCTCCTCGAGTGAGGGGGTGTGCCAGCGATGCCGGTTGATCGCGCGCAGGCGGCCAGTGCGCTCGACGCCTTCCAGGTCGTTGAGGGTGGCGGTCAGCGAATGGAGGTAGAGGGCGGGAATGCCCTGCAGGGCCAGCATCAGGTGCTGGCTGCACAGGAAGCGCTCCACCTGCCAGGGGTCCGCCCCGCGGCGGGTCCCCTTCATGGCCTCGAACCAGGTGATGTTGATCTCGTAGGGAATGTCCCGTCCCTGCCCGTCGGTGCGCATGCTGACGAAGCCGCCGAAACGATGCATCAGTTCCAGCAGGGCCTCGAACTCGTGACTCGGCAGCCAGCCCTCCAGCGGTCGGACCCCGATGCCGTCATGGCTGGCGGTGAAGTTGACGTAGCTGCAGCCCGGGGGCAGGTCGGGCAGGCTCTCGAGCCAGCCGGCCAGGGTCGAGGCCTCGCCGCTGGTCAGGGTATGCAGCAGCAGGGGCGGCAGTGGGAACTGGTAGACCAGGTGGGCCTCGTCCGGCGTTGCCGGCTCCTCGTCGTCCTCCCCCGATGATCGATCGCGGTCCTCGTTGGGCAGGCCCTCCAGGTCGGCGTTGGGTAGCCGTACCAGGCCAAAGTAGCTGAGGTTCTCCCGGTGGGGCACGTTGGTCTCGGTGAGCAGCAGCGTGCCCGGCGCCATGTGGTCGACCACGGCGCGCAGCAGTCGCACCACCTCATGGGTCTCGGGCAGGTGGATGCAGGGGGTGCCCGGTATCTTCCACAGGAAGGCGATGGCGTCCAGGCGGATGACTCGCGCGCCCTGCTCCAGGTAGAAGAGCAGGATGCCGATGAACTCCAGCAGCACATCGGGGTTGGCGAAGTTGAGGTCGATCTGGTCCTCGGAGAAGGTCGCCCAGAGGTGCCGGGTGCCGCGACGGGTCGGGACCGGCACCAGCAGCGGGCTGCTGCGCGGCCGGACGACGGCGGAGAGGTCGGTGTCCGGGTCCATCTCGATGAAGTAGTCGCGCCCCGGGAGGCTGCCGCTCAGGTAGTCGACGAACCACAGCGATTCCCGCGAGACGTGGTTGAGCACCAGGTCCACCACCAGGTCCCCCTTCTCGGCGAGGCGCCGGATATCGGACCAGTCGCCCAGGGCCGGGTCGACCTCCCGGTAGTGGATCACCGAGAAGCCGTCGTCGCTGCTCCAGGGGAAGAAGGGCAGCACGTGGACGCCGCTGAAGGTCTCCGGCAGGCGGGCCTCAAGGAAGGCCTGCAGCACCGCCAGGGGCGGGGTGTCCCCGTCGAGCAGGCTGTCGCCGTAGCCGATCAGCCACTGGTCGCGCTCGCTCCATAATGGGGCGGCCTCGTCCGCGTCGCGGGCTGGCAGGGCACCGCGGTGGTGCGACAGCAGCGTCAGCAGGCGGCGCAGCACCTCATCCCGGCGGGGTCCGTACAGCATGGCGAGATGGTCGCGGGCGCGGGCCGTGAAGCCGGCCTCGTCCAGCGGGCGGGCGAGCGAGCGTGTCTTCTGGGACATGGTGGCCTCCGTTGGCCTGGCGATGTCATGGTCTTGCAGGAGCCGTGCCATCCCGGGCGCGCTGGGCGCTCCCGCCGGGAACCGTTACAATGCGGCGACACCCTCTCATCGACGTCGGGTCATCCCCTATGCATTGCCCCTTCTGTGGCGCCAACGACACGCGCGTGACCGATTCCCGCCTGGTGGCCGAGGGCGACCAGGTCCGGCGTCGTCGTCAGTGTGCGGCCTGCGGCGAGCGCTTCACCACCTACGAGACCGCCGAGCTGTTGATGCCTCGGGTGATCAAGTCAGACGGCACCCGTGAGGTCTTCGACGAGGGCAAGCTGCGCGCCGGCATGCTGCGCGCCCTGGAGAAGCGTCCGGTCAGCGCCGAGTCGATCGAGGCGGCGGTGGAGCGCATTCGCCAGCACCTGCGCGCCCGGGGCGAGCGCGAGATCCATGCCCGGGACATCGGCGAGGAGGTGATGCAGGCGCTCAAGCGCCTCGACCAGGTGGCCTATATCCGCTTCGCCTCGGTCTATCGCCGCTTCCAGGACATCGACGAGTTCCGCGCCGAGATCGACCGCCTGGCCCAGGAGCCCGGCTTTTCCCCCGATTCCCCCGGAGGGCAATGATGGCCGACCCGACCCTGCCCGAGCCCTGGATGGCGCGCGCCCTCAAGCTGGCGGGCCGCGGACGCTACACCACCGACCCCAACCCGCGCGTGGGCTGCGTGCTGGTCAAGGCGGGGCGGGTCGTCGGCGAGGGCTGGCACGAACGGGCCGGTGAGCCCCATGCCGAGGTCCATGCGCTGCGCGCGGCGGGGCAGGCCGCCCGCGGCGCCACCGCCTACGTGACCCTCGAGCCCTGTGCCCACCAGGGCCGCACCGGCCCCTGCGCCCTGGCGCTGGTCGAGGCCGGCGTGACCCGAGTCGTGGTGGCCATGCAGGATCCCAACCCGCAGGTGGCCGGCCGCGGCCTCGCGCTGCTGCGCGAGGCCGGCGTCGAGGTGGAGGAGGGCCTGCTGGAGGACGAGGCCCTGGCGCTCAACCCCGGCTTCGTGATGCGCATGTCCCACGGCCGCCCCTTCGTGCGCCTGAAGATGGCCATGAGCCTGGACGGGCGCACCGCCATGCGCTCCGGCGAGTCCCAGTGGATCACCGGCCCCCGTGCAAGGCGCGAGGTCCAGCGCCTTCGAGCCCGCTCCAGCGCCATCGTCACCGGGGTCGAGTCGATCATTTTCGACAATGCCCGGCTCACCGTGCGCCCCGACCAGCTGGAGCTGCCCGACGGCGAGGCGATCGCCGCCCGCCAGCCGCTGCGCGTGGTGGTGGATTCGCGCCTGCGGCTGCCGCTGGCGGCGGCCTGCTTGCGCGAGCCCGGCCGCACCCTGGTGGCCACCCTGGCCGAGCACGGCACCGAGCGGCGAGAGCGGCTCGAGGCGGCCGGGGCCGAGGTGGTGGTGATGCCGGCAGGGGACGACGGCCGGGTCGACCTCGATGCCCTGCTGCGCCACCTGGCTGCCCGGGAGCAGGCCAACGAGGTGCTGCTCGAGACCGGGGCGACCCTGGCTGGCGCCATGCTGGAGGCCGGCCTGATCGACGAGATGCAGCTGTTCGTGGCGCCGACCCTGCTCGGCGGCGAGGCGCGTCCGCTCTTCGAGCTGCCGGGCCTCTCCCTGATGGCCCAGCAGAAGGGGCTGGAGATCCTCGACATCCGGGCCGTGGGCCAGGACTGGCGAATCACGGCCAGGCCCCGGCGGAGTTCGCCAACCTCTCACGAGTGGCACCGGGGACAGGCCTGAGAGGAGGTCCTGCGCCATGGGTGAGGAGGATTCCTCCGAACGGGCTGGCCAGGGATGGCCAGCACCGGTCTTGCAAGCGGAGCAGGATGCGAGAGCGCTGCAAGGCGCCGGTAGCGCCCAGGGACGGGTTTACAGCACCTCCTCGATGGCCTGTCACTCCGGGGCCTGTGGCCTGATCAGCTCGAGTACATAAACCGGCCCCCGCCGATGGGCATTTATATTGGCGCACTATGACGCGCCACGGTGGCTCTCTACGGACGCCCGCCGATGCGCCGCGATGGCTCTTCACTGGCGCCCGCCGACGCGCCACGGTACCCTGACGCGGTTTCGAGGTGGCGACGCCGTATGGCGACCCGATCGTCGCGGGATACCGACCGCCATCACGCTGAATCAATGGAGACTCCATGGTGCACTCCTCATCCGGGGGCCTGGCCCCCATCGAAGAACTGGTGGAGGACATCCGTCAGGGCAAGATGGTGATCCTGATGGATGACGAGGATCGCGAGAACGAAGGCGACATCATCATGGCCGCCGAGAAGGTCGAGGCCGAGCACATCAACTTCATGGCGCGCCACGCTAGGGGGTTGATATGCCTGCCGATGACCCGCGAGCGCTGCGAGCGTCTCCAGCTGCCGCTGATGGTGCGCGACAACGGCTCCGGCTTCGGGACCAAGTTCACCCTGTCCATCGAGGCCGCCGAGGGGGTGACCACCGGCATCTCCGCCGCCGACCGGGCGCGCACCGTGCGCGCGGCGGTCGCCCGGGACGCGAAGGCGGGAGACATCGTCCAGCCGGGCCACATCTTCCCGTTGATGGCCGAGCCCGGCGGCGTGCTGCGTCGCGCCGGTCACACCGAGGCGGCCTGCGACCTCTCGGCGCTGGCCGGCCTCGACCCCAGCGGCGTGATCTGCGAGGTCATGAACGAGGATGGCAGCATGGCCCGCCGAGCCGAGCTCGAGCGCTTCGCCGTCGAGCACGGGCTGAAGATGGGCACCATCGCCGACCTGATCCACTACCGGATCCACAACGAGCAGACCGTGCAGCCGGTGGAGTCGACCCCGGTCGAGACCGCCTTCGGCGAGCTCACCCTGCACGTCTTCCGCGACAGCATCCAGGGCGCCCATCACCTGGCGCTGGTCAAGGGGCATCCGCACCCCTCGGCCCTGACCACGGTGCGCGTGCACCTGGCCAACGTGATGCGCGACCTGCTCGCCTTGCAGAAGGGCGACAGGCCGAGCTGGACTGCCCAGCAGGCCCTGGCCGAGGTGGCCCGCGCCGAGCACGGGGTCTTCGTGCTGCTCGACGACGGCCGTCCCCGCCAGGACCTCCATGACCTGCTCGAGGTCTTCCTGGAGCGCCGTCGCCCGCCGCGCACCAGCGACTCCGACGGCGCCGGCAACTACCTGACCATCGGCACCGGCTCGCAGATCCTGCGCCACCTGGGCGTGGGCAGGATGCGGCTGTTGAGCTCCCCCTGGAAGTTCTCCGCCCTCTCCGGGTTCGACCTCGAGGTGGTGGAGAGACTGGAGCCCGGTGAGCCCGCGGCCGTCGAGGAGCGCGGCGACTAGCGCCGCGCCCGCCTTTCACATGACGGCATGGCCTCGGCCATGCCCTCCGGACCCTTCAGCACCGGACCTTTCAGGACACAGAACCATGCAACCGATTTCCCAAGTCGAAGGCAGCTTCGTCGACGTCGATGGCCGCTACGTGATCGTGGTCGGCCGTTTCAACCATCACGTGGTGGACAGCCTGGTGGAGGGCGCCGTGGACAGCCTGGTGCGCCACGGCGTCGACCCGCAGGGCATCGATATCGTCCACGTGCCCGGCGCCTGGGAGCTGCCGCTGGCGATCAAGCGCGTGCTCCAGGTGGCGCGCCCCGACGCGGTCATCGCCCTGGGGGCGGTCATCCGCGGCGGCACCCCCCACTTCGAGTACGTGGCCGGCGGCTGCAACACGGCCATGGGCCACCTGCAGCTCGAGTTCGATACCCCGGTGGCCAACGGCGTGCTGACCGTCGAGTCCATCGAGCAGGCCATCGAGCGCGCCGGCACCAAGGCCGGCAACAAGGGCGCCGAGGCGGCCATGGCGGCCATGGAGATGGTCTCGCTGCTGCGCTGCTTCGGCGACGATGCCGACGACGGGGGTGAGGCATGAGCGCCGAGCGACCGCGCGCGCCCTCGAAGGCCCAGCAGTCGCGCCATGCGGCGCGCGAGCTGGCCGTCCAGGGCCTCTACCAGTGGCAGATGACCGGCAAGTCGATCACCGCCGTGGAGTCCGAGTTCCGCAGCCAGGTGGCCGACGATGACCTCGAGGACCACGAGAACTGGCACAAGGTCATGGAGATCGCCGACCTGGCGCTCTTCCACGAGCTGCTGCACAACGTGGCCCGCGACCGCCAGGCCCTCGATGCCGCCATCGCGCCGCTGCTCGATCGCCGCCTGGAGGATCTCGATCCCATCGAGCTGGCGATCCTCCGCCTGGGGGCCTACGAGCTCTCCAAGCGCCTGGAGGTGCCGTACCGTGCCGTCATCAACGAAGGGGTGGAGCTCGCCAAGTCCTTCGGTGCCACGGACGGGCACAAGTACGTCAACGGCATCCTCGACAAGCTTGCCGGGCGACTGCGTTCCGCCGAGGTCACCGCTCGCCGCCGCTGAAGGCCTGCCCCGATGCACAGCGAATTCGAACTCATCACCCGCTTCTTCACGCCCGACCCGCCCGGGGCGGAGGCCGGCGTGACCCTGGGCGTGGGGGACGACTGCACCCTGCTGGCCCCGACGGCAGGGCAGCGGCTGGCGGTCAGCGTGGACACCTCGGTGGCCGGGACCCACTTTCCCGAGGAGGCGCCGGCCGTGGCGGTCGGCCACCGGGCGCTGGCGGTCAGCCTGAGCGACCTCGCCGCCATGGGCGCCCGTGCCCGCTGGTGCCTGATGTCGCTGACCCTGCCGGCGGCGGATGACGGCCCCTGGCTGGGGGAGTTCGCCCGCGGCTTCCACGAGCTCTGCGACGCCACCGGCACCGCCCTGGTGGGCGGCGACGTCACCCGTGGCGAGCTGGCCATCGGCGTGACGGTGATGGGGGAGGTGCCCCCGGAGCAGGCGCTGACCCGCAGCGGGGCACGGCCGGGGGACCTGCTGGCGGTCACCGGGTCGCTCGGCGGCGGCGCCGGGGGACTGGCCCTGTGGCAGCAAGGCGAGAGGGATACCGGCCATCCGCTGCTCACACGCTACCTCCATCCGCTGCCGCGCCTCGAGGCGGGCCTGGCCCTGCGTGGCCTGGCCAGCGCGGCTATCGACATCTCCGATGGCCTGCTGGCCGACCTCGGCCATATCCTCGATTGCTCTGGCGTCGGGGCCGAGCTGGTCCCCGAGGCCTTGCCCCTGGCGGAGGGGCTCACGGCGGCGCTCGGAGAGGAGCGCGCCCTGGCGGCGGGGCTGCACGGCGGTGACGACTACGAGCTGCTGGTGGCCCTGCCGCCCGAGCGTCTCGACGAGGCCCGCGAGAGGCTGGCCGCTTTCGGCCTGCCGCTCACCCAGGTCGGCCGGGTGGCCGAGGCCCCCGGCGTGCGCGGGGTGGCGGCCGGCGCCGAGCGCGGTTGGCAGCACTTCCAGGGAGGCGGAGTCCCATGAATCAGGCCCCTGCGAGCGTCTGGCGACGCCCGGTGCACTTCCTGGCCTTCGGGCTGGGCAGCGGTACCGTGCCCTTCGCCCCCGGCACCTTCGGCACCCTGGCCGCCATCCCCTTCTACTGGCTGATGTCCGAGCTGCCGCTGGGCTGGTACCTGGGGCTGGTGGCGGTGACCTTCCTGTGGGGCATATGGCTCTGTGACAAGACCTCCCACGACCTGGGCGTCCACGACCACTCCGGCATCGTCTGGGACGAGTTTGTCGGCTACTGGCTGACCATGGCCGCCGTGCCCTTCTCCTGGGAGGCCGCCCTGTGGGGGTTCGTGGTCTTCCGTATCTTCGACGTCTTCAAGCCCTGGCCGATCCGCTGGGCGGATCGGCGGGTGGCGGGCGGCTTCGGCATCATGATCGACGATGTCCTCGCCGCGGCCTATGCATGGAGTACCATGCACCTGTGGTTCTGGCTCCACTGATTTGACCCCCAGGAGGCCCTGCGTCCTCTTGGCGCCTCGGGGGCTCGGCGGCACGGCGCGGACAAGGAAGGCCTTCATGATGCGCAAGGAACGACTGATCGTCCCGGTGGTGGTGGGACTGACGCTGCTCTGGGCGGTGGCCCAGTACATCGCCAGCGTCCTCTTCGAGCGTGAGCTGGCCCGGGCCCTCGAGGATCTCGCCGCCCGGGGAGACTTCGCCGTCGAGCGCACCCAGGTCCATCGGGGCTGGCTCGAGTCCAGCGGCACCATCCAGCTCACGCCCCGGTTCGGCCGGGCCTGGCACCTCGAGCTGCCCTACGAGGCGCGTCATGGGGTGATCAGCACGCGGATCGACGGCGAGCTTCGCCCCCATGTCGGTCCCGCCGACGATCGCCTGTTCGGCGATCTTCTGCCTTCGTCACCGCCCCTCTGGCAGGCCCGCTACCACACCCTGGGCGCCACCCTGGGAGGGCACCTGGAGCTGGCCCCCTTCGTGATCAGCCAGCAGGCGCGCGAGCTCGAGTTCCGCGGCGGGCGGGTCACCTTCGGCGGCGTCTACGGGGACTGGCGCCTGCAGGCCACGCTCGCCCCCTGGCGACTCAGCGACGGCGAGACCACCCTGGAGGCCGGACCGGCTACCCTGGAGAGTCGCTATGCCTATACCGAGGATGCCCACCACTTCACCCAGCAGGACCTGCTCAAGGTCGAGCACCTGGCCTGGCACCAGTCGGCCCTCGACCTGGACGCCACTGGCCTCGTGCTGCACAGCCGCACGGCCCTCGACGAGGAGGAGCTGCGCATCGAGAGCGAGCTCCGCCTGGATCGCCTGGTCACCGCCGACGAGGTCCTGCTCACCGGCCGCGTGGCCGTGGAGCTGTCGCGGATCAACGCCGACGCGCTGCGCGGCGTGCTGTCCGTGCTGCGCGACGAGGCGGCCCGGGGTGAGGCCGACCGGCAGGGCAGGGAGCTGCTGTCCCTGCTGGAGGATGACCTGATGGGCCTACTCCGGGATTCCCCGCGGCTGGACATCCATGCCATCGACCTCGACAGCCCCATGCTGGGTATCGACGCCCGCGGCGACGGGGCGCTGTTCTTCGATGCCCGGCGCCTCGAGGGGCTGGACCTGGCCGCGCTGGGCGATCCCGAGGAGCAGGCCCGCTGGCGGTCGCGTCTCTACGGGGATGTCTCCTGGGACCAGGTGCCCCCGGTGGTGGCGCTGTGGCTCGGCCTGCCGCTGGGCACCGAGGACCTGGCGATCGATGTGGTGCGTGGCCGGGTCAGGATCAACGGTCGGCCGCTGCCGCCGGCCCTCGAGCGGCTTCAATGACTTGAAGTCGGGCCCCGGCGCCCGCATTCCTGAAGGCAGCCCCGGGACCAGCTCCCGACGATCCAGGACGAGGAACGCATGAGCGACGACCACGAGATACACGATGGCCTGGACTGGATCCATGCCAGCGACGATGACGTCTTCGACGACGAGATGCCGGGGGCAGGCAGCCACCAGGCGGTGGTGCCTGCCAGCGACTCCCTGCCCGAGCGCATCTACCTGCTGCCCATCCACAATCGGCCCTTCTTCCCCGCCCAGGTCCAGCCGCTGGTGATCAACCGCGAGCGCTGGGAGGAGACCATCCGCCGGGTCGGCAACACGCCTCACCGCACCGTCGGCCTGGCGTTCGTCGGCGAGACCGGCGTGGCGGACCTGGGCAGCGAGGACTTTCCCGAGATCGGCACCGCGGTCCGGGTCCACAAGCTGCAGGGCGAGGAGCAGCAGATTCAGTTCATCGCCCAGGGCATGCGGCGCTTCCGCATCCAGCGCTGGCTCTCCAAGGAGCCGCCCTACCTGGTGGAGGTGATCTATCCCCGCGAGCCGGTGGATGCCGAGGAGGACGAGACCCGCGCCTATGCCATGGCGCTGATCAACGGCATCAAGGAGCTGCTGCCGATCAACCCGCTCTATGGCGAGGAGCTCAAGCACTACCTGAACCGCTTCAGCCCCCATGAGCCGGGCCCGCTGACCGACTTCGCCGCGGCCATCACCTCGGCCAAGGGGCACGAGCTGCAGGACGTGCTGGCGACCCTGCCGGTCATGGACCGCATGCAGAAGGTGCTCCCGCTGCTGCGCAAGGAGATCGAGGTCGCCCAGCTGCAGAGCGAGATCAGCGAGCAGGTCAACGCCCAGATGCAGGAGCGCCAGCGGGAGTTCTTCCTGCGCGAGCAGCTCAAGGTGATCCAGCGCGAGCTGGGCATCTCCAAGGACGACCGCGAGAACGACGTCGATACCTTCCGGGCGCGGCTCGAGGGTCGCGTGGTGCCCGAGCGGGTCATGGAACGCATCGACGACGAGCTCGACAAGCTCTCGGTGCTGGAGACCGGGTCGCCGGAGTACGGCACCACCCGCAACTACCTGGACTGGCTCACCGCCATGCCCTGGGGCGTCACCAGTCAGGACCAGCTCGACCTGGGCCATGCCCGCACGGTCCTCGACCGCGACCATGACGGCCTGAACGACGTCAAGGAGCGCATCGTCGAGTTCCTCGCCGAGGGCACCTTCAAGGGCGACGTGGGCGGCTCGATCCTGCTGCTGGTCGGCCCGCCGGGCGTCGGCAAGACCTCGGTGGGGCGCTCCATCGCCGAGGCCCTGGGCCGGGAGTTCTACCGCTTCTCGGTGGGCGGCATGCGCGACGAGGCCGAGATCAAGGGCCATCGCCGGACCTACATCGGCGCCATGCCCGGCAAGATGGTCCAGGCCATCAAGGAGGTCGAGGTCGAGAACCCGGTGATCATGCTCGACGAGATCGACAAGATGGGGCAGTCCTTCCAGGGCGACCCCGCCTCGGCGCTGCTCGAGGTGCTCGACCCGGAGCAGAACGTCGACTTCCTCGACCACTACCTCGACGTGCGGCTGGACCTCTCCAAGGTGCTCTTCGTCTGTACCGCCAACACCCTAGACTCGATCCCCCCGGCGCTGCTCGATCGCATGGAGCAGATCCGCCTCTCGGGCTATATCGCCGAGGAGAAGGTGGCCATCGCCAAGCACTTCCTCTGGCCCAAGCTGCTCAAGCGCGACCGGATCCCCAAGAAGCGCATCAACCTCACCGATGCGGCCCTGCGCCAGGTCATCGAGGGCTACGCCCGGGAGGCCGGGGTGCGCCAGCTGGAGAAGCAGCTGCACCGCATCGTGCGCAAGGCGGCCGTGAAACTGCTGGAGGACGACCAGAAGTCGGTGCGGGTCTCGGTGAACAACCTAGAGGACTTCCTCGGCGCGCCGATCTTCCGCAAGGAGAAGGTCATGAAGGGCGAGGGCGTGGTCACGGGCCTGGCCTGGACCGCCATGGGTGGGGCCACGCTCTCCGTGGAAGCCGGCAAGGTGCACGCCCTGGATCGCGGCTTCAAGCTCACCGGCCAGCTCGGCGACGTGATGAAGGAATCGGCCAACATCGCCTACAGTTACGTGCTCGGCCACCTCGGCAGCTACGGGGCCGACCCGGACTTCTTCGACTCGGCGTTCGTCCATCTCCACGTGCCGGAGGGGGCGACCCCCAAGGACGGTCCCTCGGCCGGGGTGACCATGGCGACGGCGCTGCTGTCGCTGGCCAGGCACCATGCCATCGACCGGTCCCTGGCCATGACCGGCGAGCTCACCCTGACCGGCCAGGTGCTGCCGGTGGGCGGCATTCGCGAGAAGGTGATCGCGGCGCGGCGCAGCGACATCTTCGAGCTGATCCTGCCCGAGGCGAACCGCCGCGACTACGAGGAGCTCCCCGATTACCTCCGGGACGGCATGACGGTGCACTTCGCCGGCCGCTACCGCGACGTGGCCTCGGTGGTGTTCGGCTAGCCAGGGGGTTGGTGATAGGGTCTCGATGACCCCACAAGAGGAAACGCCATGCAACGCATGATCGCGACGGGCGCCCTGGCGCTGGCCGGCCTCGGCGCCGGCGCATCGGCCGCCGCCGACCGTACCCTGACGGTCTACACCTACGACTCCTTCGTCTCCGAGTGGGGGCCGGGGCCCGGCATCGAGGAGGCCTTCGAGGCCCGCTGCGGCGACTGCGACCTCGAGTTCGTGGCCCTGCCCGGCGGGGTCGACATCCTCCAGCGCCTGCGCCTGGAAGGCGAGGGCACGGGGGCGGACCTGGTGCTGGGCCTGGACATGAACCTGATGGCCGAGGCCCGGGCGCTCGACCTGCTGGCCCCCCACCAGGCCGACCTGGCGCCGCTGTCGCTGCCCATCGCCTGGGACGACGAGACCTTCCTGCCCTACGACTGGGGCCACTTCGCCTTCGTCTACGACACCGAGCAGCTCGAGACGCCGCCGGCGAGCTTCGCCGAACTGCTCGAGGCCCCCGAGGACGTCCAGCTGATCCTCCAGGACCCGCGCACCAGCGTCACCGGCCAGGGGCTGCTGCTGTGGATCAGGAAGGTCTACGGCGACCAGGCCCCGGCCGTCTGGGAGCGGCTCAACGAGCGGGTGCTCGCCGTCACCAACGGCTGGAGCCAGGCCTACTTCTCGCTGTTCATGAACGGCGAAGCGCCCATGGTGCTCTCGTATGCCACCTCGCCGGCCTACCACATGGCGGTGGAGGGGACCGAGCGCTACCAGGCCGCCGAGTTCGAGGAGGGGCACTACCTGCAGGTGGAGACCGCCGCGATGCTGCGCACCACCGAGCAGCCCGAGCTGGCCCGGGACTTCCTCGCCTTCATCCTGACGCCGGACTTCCAGCGCCACATACCGCTGGGCAACGTCATGAACCCGGCCATCGACCTGGGCGACGAGCTGCCCGAGGTCTTCGACCGGCTGATCCAGCCCGAGAGCCTCACCTTCACGCCCGAGGAGGTCCGCGCGCACCGCCGCGACTGGATCCGCGAGTGGCTCAACGCCAGCGTGCGTTGACCGGCGTGACGGCACCCGCGCGCTGGGCCACCCGGTCCCGCTGGCCGCCGGGCCTGGGCCTCGCCGCCCTGACAGCGGTGGTGGGGCTCGGGCTCGGCAGCCTCGGCGCCCTGCTGTGGCAGGCCCGGGGCGTGCATCCGGCGGCCCTGTGGCAGGAGCCCTGGCTCGCCGCGGTGCTGCGCTTCACCCTCTGGCAGGCGACCCTCTCGACCCTGCTGGCCGTGGGGCTCGCCGTGCCGGTGGCCCTGGCCCTGGCGCGGCGCCCGCGCTTCCCGGGGCGCGCCCTGCTGCTGCGCGCCATGGAGCTCTCGCTGGTGCTGCCGACCCTGATCGGCCTGTTCGGCCTGGTGGCCGTGCACGGCCGCCGGGGCTGGGCGGCGCCGCTCTGGGAGTGGCTGGCCGGGTCGGAGTCGGGCTACCTCTACGGCCTCTCCGGCATCGTGCTGGCCCACGTCTTCTACAACCTGCCGCTTTCGGCCCGGCTGATGCTGCAGGCCCTGGAAACGGCACCCGCGGCCCACTGGCGGCTGGCCTCCCAGCTGGGCCTGACCCGCATGGCGCTGTGGCGCACCCTGGAATGGCCGCGCCTGAAACCCCTGCTGCCGCGGCTGGCGGCCCTGGTCTTCACGCTCTGCTTCACCAGCTTCGCCATCGTCATGACCCTGGGCGGGGGGCCGCGCTCCTCGACCCTGGAGGTGGCGCTCTACCAGGCGCTGAAGTTCGATCATGACCTGGCGCTGGCGGCCCTGCTGGCGCTGACCCAACTGACCATCTGCCTGTCGCTGTGGCTGCTGGCCCTCTCCCGGGGCGGCACGCCCTCGCTGGTGGTGGGCAGTGTCTCGCTGCCGGCCGGCGGGCGTTGGCGTCGTCGCGATGCCGCCGGTGTCTCGCGGGCCACCGATGCCGTCTGGCTCACCGCCCTGGCGGCGCTGCTGCTGCCCCCGCTGGCCGCCGTGGTGCTGGCGGGCCTGGCCGGGCTGCCGGACCTGCCCCGCCAGGCGAGCCTCTGGCCCGCGGCGGGGCGCAGCCTGGTCATGGCCCTTGGCGCGGCGCTCGGGGCCCTCGCGCTTGCCCTGGCGCTGCTCGTCGGCAGCCGCTGGCTGAGGGCCCGGCGGCGGGGCGCGGCGGCGCTGCTGATGGAGGGGGGCGGCCAGCTGATCCTGGTGATCCCGTCGCTGGTGCTGGGAACCGGCCTCTTCCTGCTGCTGCGGCCAACGCTCGGCAGCGGCTGGCAGGGCTATGGCCTGGTGGTGCTGGTCAATGCCTTCATGGCGCTGCCCTTCGCCATGCAGGTGATCCGCGGTGCGCTGCCGGGCCTCTCGGCCCCCGAGGAGCGCCTGGCCGACCAGTTCGGCATCCGCGGGCGCCCCCGGCTGCGCTGGCTGGTCTGGCCGCGGCTGCGGCGTCCCCTGGCCCTGGCGCTGGCCTATGCCATGACCCTGTCACTGGGGGACTTCAGCGTGATCGCCCTGTTCGGCAGTCCCTCGGCGCCGACCCTGCCCATGCTGCTCTACCAGCAGCTGGGCGGCTATCGCTGGCAGGGCGCCGCCGCCACGGCGCTGCTGCTGCTGGCGCTGGTGGTGCTGGTGTTCGTACTGCTCGGCCTGCTGACCCGCCGAACGCCCCGCTATCCCTGGAACCGCTTCGCCCGCGAGGAGCGCCATGCTCGAGTGCCGTGACCTGATCTTCCACTACGATCGCCACGACCCCGGCGAGACCCCGGACTTCCACTTCGACTTCCGGCTCGCGCCGGGGGAGTGCCTCTCGGTGGAGGGGCCCTCGGGGGCCGGCAAGAGCACCCTGCTCGGCCTGCTGGCGGGCTTCCTCGAGCCTGCCAGCGGCACCCTCGTCTGGCAGCACCAGGACCTGCTGGCCCTGCCGCCCTGGGAGCGCGGCATCACCACGGTCTTCCAGGAGCACAACCTCTTCGACCAGCTGCCGGTGTGGCTCAACGTGGGGCTGGGGCTGGCGCCGGACATGCGCCTGTCCCGGGAGCAGCGCTATCGGGTCCGGGAGGGACTGGCGGAGGTGGGACTCGAGGGCCTGCATGACCGCCTGCCCGCGGAGCTCTCCGGCGGCCAGCGCCAGCGGGTGGCGCTGCTGCGGGCGCTGCTGCGCGGATCAAAGATCCTGCTGCTCGACGAGCCCTTCTCGGGGCTGGACGAGACGACCCGGGATGGGCTCTGGGCCCTGGTCCGCCGTCAGAAGGCGGCGGGGGCCGCCGTGCTGCTGGTCAGCCACGATCGCGACGACATCGAGGCCCTGGCCGACCGGCGCTGCCGGCTCCAGGCGGGGCGGCTGCTGCCGGTCTCCTGAGGGGGCGGCCGGGATGATGGCCGGGCGGAGGGTGTCGCCGCTGGCCTGTCGTGCGGGCGCATGCCAGAATCGCCTTCACTGGACACCACCATCGCCCCGGCCCCTCGACCGTTCGAGCCGGCGAGGGGCGGCATGCACGAAGAAGAGGACATCATGCCCGAGTATCGTTCCCGCACCACCACCGCCGGTCGCAACATGGCCGGCGCCCGCGCCCTGTGGCGCGCCACCGGCATGAAGGACGACGACTTCCACAAGCCGATCATCGCCGTGGCCAACTCCTTCACGCAGTTCGTGCCCGGCCACGTGCACCTGAAGGACATGGGGCAGCTGGTGGCCCGCGAGATCGAGAAGGCCGGCGGGGTGGCCAAGGAGTTCAACACCATCGCCGTGGACGACGGCATCGCCATGGGCCACGACGGCATGCTCTACTCGCTGCCGAGTCGCGACCTCATCGCCGACAGCGTCGAGTACATGGTCAACGCCCACTGCGCCGATGCCCTGGTGTGCATCTCCAACTGCGACAAGATCACTCCGGGAATGCTCAACGCCGCCATGCGTCTGAACATCCCGGTGATCTTCGTCTCCGGTGGCCCCATGGAGGCGGGCAAGACCAAGCTGCTCGACCACGGCATCGACCTGATCGATGCGATGATTTCCGCCGCCGACGACCGCTACAGCGACGAGGAGATCGAGGAGATCGAGCGCAGCGCCTGCCCGACCTGCGGCAGCTGTTCGGGCATGTTCACCGCCAACTCCATGAATTGCCTGATGGAGGCCCTGGGCCTGGCGCTGCCGGGCAATGGCACGGTTCTGGCGACCCACGCCGATCGCCGCCGGCTGTTCGAGGAGGCGGGAAGCCGCATCGTCGAGCTGGCCAAGCGTGTCTACGAGGGCGACGAGGCGCACCTGCTGCCCCGTGCCATCGGCAACAAGGCGGCTTTCAGGAACGCCATGACCCTGGACATCGCCATGGGCGGTTCCACCAACACCATCCTGCACCTGCTGGCCGCCGCCCAGGAGGGCGAGGTGGACTTCACCATGGCCGACATCGACCGGCTGTCGCGGGAGGTGCCGCAGCTCTGCAAGCTGGCGCCCAACACCCAGCAGTATCATATCGAGGACTGTCACCGCGCCGGTGGCATCATGGCGATCCTCGGCGAGCTCGACCGGGCCGGCGTGCTCGATACCCGGGTGCCCACGGTCTATGGCGACAGCCTGGCGGCGGCGCTTGCGGAGTGGGACATCATGCGCTCGCCGAGCCCCGAGGTAGTGGAGTTCTACAAGGCCGGCCCCGGGGGGATCCCCACTCAGGAGGCCTTCTCCCAGGCCGCCCGCTGGCCGAGCCTCGACGGCGACCGTGCCACCGGCTGCATCCGCGATCTCGAGCACGCCTTCTCCCGCGAGGGGGGGCTGGCGGTGCTCTTCGGCAACATTGCCCATGACGGCTGCGTGGTGAAGACCGCCGGCGTCGACGAGTCCATCCTGGTCTTCGAGGGCCCGGCCCATGTGGTGGAGTCCCAGGACCAGGCGGTGGAACACATCCTCGGTGGCCAGGTGAAGGAGGGCGAGGTCGTGGTCATCCGCTACGAGGGCCCCAAGGGCGGCCCCGGCATGCAGGAGATGCTCTACCCGACCTCGTACCTGAAATCCAAGGGGCTCGGCAAGGCGTGCGCGCTGCTCACCGACGGACGCTTTTCCGGCGGTACCTCGGGACTCTCCATCGGCCACGCCTCCCCTGAGGCGGCGGCGGGCGGTGCCATCGGGCTGGTCCAGAGCGGTGACCTGATCCGCATCGACATCCCCGCCCGGACCATCGACGTCCAGCTCTCCGACGAGGAGCTCGCCCGTCGCCGCGAGGCCGAGGAGGCGAAGGGGGCGGATGCCTGGAAGCCGAGCATCCAGCGCGACCGCCGCGTCTCGGCGGCGCTCAAGGCCTACGCACTGCTGGCGACCTCCGCCGACAAGGGCGCGGTGCGCGACCTGACGAAGCTGGACTAGCCTTGAAAAGCCGCCACCGGCATGCCCACCCCGGCCGAGTGCCGGGGTCCGTGACACCTGCAGGGAAGCCAGCACGATGAAGACACAGACGATCAGCGTCGGCCTGGTGGGCTTCGGCATGGCGGGACGCACCTTCCATGCGCCGCTTATCCAGGCGTCGCCGAGCCTGGAGCTCAACGCCGTGGTCAGCCGCGATCCTGACCGGGTCAGGGCCGACCTGCCTGCGGCGGAGGTCCTGCCCAAGGCGGCGCAGCTCTTCGCCCGACGCGACATCGACCTGGTGGTGATCGCCACCCCCAACGAGACCCACTTTCCGCTGGCGAAGGCGGCACTGAACGCCGGCAAGCACGTGGTGATCGACAAGCCCTTCAGCGTCACCGCCTCCGAGGCCCGCCTGTTAAAGGCCCAGGCCGACGAAGCGGAACGTCTGCTCAGCGTCTTCCACAACCGCCGCTGGGACAGCGACTTCCTGACCCTCAAGTCGCTGATCGAGGACGGCACCCTGGGGCGGGTGGTGTCCCTGGAGTCGCGCTTCGACCGCTTCCGTCCCCAGGTCACCGACCGCTGGCGCGACCGCCACCAGCCGGGCGCGGGCATCTGGTACGACCTCGGGCCGCACCTGCTCGACCAGGCCCGCGAGCTCTTCGGCATGCCCCGGGCGATCCTGCTTGAACTGGCCACCGCCCGTGAGGGTGCCGAGGTAGACGACGACTTCCTGGCACTGCTGGAGTACGACCACCTGCGGGTGACCCTGCAGGCCAGCTCCCTGGTGGCCGAGCCGACCCCGCGCTTCCGCGTGCACGGCACCAGCGGCAGCTTCGTCAAGTACGGCCTGGATCCCCAGGAGGGCTGGCTCAAGGCGGGCCAGCGGCCTACGCCGGGCTGGGGCGTGGACGCCTCGCCCGGCACCCTCACCCTCGACAAGGCAGGGGTAGAGGGGGACCGAGAGGAAACGCGGGAGGCGGTCGCCCTGGTCAGCCGCGAGGCGCCGGTGGTGCCGGGCGACTACACCGCCTATTACGACGGCATCGCCGAGACGCTGCTCAATGGGGCGCCGCCGCCGGTGACCAGCGAGTCGGCCCTGGATGTGATGACCCTGCTGGAGACGGGCCTCGACAGCTATCGCCAGGGCCGCTGGGTGAAGCTCAAGGAGGGCGGCAGCAAGCTGCGCCGGCTGCACCATCGCTAGGCGGGGGGGCCGCCTAGGCGGTCGCGCCGGGCTCACCAGAGCCCGGCGAGGTCGGGGGCCTCGCCGCGCAGCTTGTCCCGGGCGATGAACAGGGCGGCGATGGCGCGGGCCTCGTGGAAGTCCTCCCGGGCCAGCAGGGCGGAGAGCTCGTCGATGGCATGGGTCTCCACGATCAGCGGCTCCGGCTCGTCGCCGGGCAGGCGCTTCGGGTAGAGGTCGGTGGCCAGCAGCACCTGCATGCGGTGGCGCATGTAGTTGGGGGCCAGCGACAGTTCCACCAGGGGCTCGATGCGATGGGCCCCGAAGCCGCACTCCTCCATCAGCTCGCGATTGGCCGCGGTGACGAGGTCCTCGCCCGGGTCCACGAGCCCCTTGGGCAGGGTCAGCACGTAGTCCTCGAAGCCGGCGGCGTACTCGCGGATCAGCAGCACATGCTCAGGGTCGGGCATGGCCACGATCATCACGGCCCCGACGCCCTGGCCGGTGCCGGTGAGCCGCTCGAAGGTGCGCTCCTCGCCATTGGAGAAGCGCAGGTCCAGCTCCTCCACGTGGAACAAGCGACTGCGCGCCACGCTGCGACGGTCGAGGATGTGCGGCCGCGTGGGCCAGTGCCGGGAGGGATCGTGCGGGTCTGACATGGCGGTATTCCGTTTGGCGATTGATAGGGCGATGGATAGGGCGATGGATAGGGCGAGCGACAGGGCCATGGGCGAGGCCCGACGGGCGTTATGCGTCATCCATGGCGATTCGATACAATACTACGTTCCTACGGCCCCCGACTCACTCCCGGAGTAGCGATGATCGACTGGCGCGCCATCGATACCGTCCTGCTGGACATGGACGGCACCCTGCTGGACCTGCACTTCGACAGCCACTTCTGGCTCGAGCACCTGCCGCGACGCTACGTGGAACTGCACCGCCTCGACGACTCGACCCAGGAGGAGATTCGCGCGCGGATCATCCGTGAGCAGGGCACCCTCAACTGGTACAGCCTGGCCTACTGGAGCCGCGAGCTGGGGGTCGACGTGGTCGCTCTCAAGCGGGAGGTGCAGCACCTGATCGGCCTGCGCGGCGACGCCCTGGACTTCCTGCAGTGGCTGAAGGCGGCCCACCCGCGGGTCGTGCTGGCCACCAACGCCGACCGGGAGAGCCTGGCGCTCAAGCTGCCGCTGACCGGGCTGGAGGAGTATCTCGACGCCATCGTCTCCTCGGAGGATCTCGGCGTGCCCAAGGAGGAGCAGGGCTTCTGGTTCGCGCTGCAGGAGGTCGAGCCCTTCGATCCCGAGCGGACCCTGTTCATCGACGACAACGCCGCGGTGCTCGAGAGCGCCCGCGAGTTCGGCATCCGCCACCTGCTCGGCATCAAGCAGCCGAACAGCCGCCGGCCCGAGAAGGAACTCGAGGAGTTCATCGCCCTGGATCGCTTCGCCAGCATCCTGCCCGAGGAGCGGCCGGCCCTTTCCATGGAGCAACCTGCCGGAGAGCAGCCCGGCGGAGAACACCCCGGTGGAGCGCGCCATGGGTAGCGTGCGACTCGACAAGTGGCTCTGGGCGGCGCGCTTCTTCAAGACCCGGGCGCTCGCCAAGAAGGCCATCGAGGGCGGCAAGGTCCACTACAACGGGGGCCGGGCCAAGACCAGCAAGGCCGTTGAGGTCGGCGCGCTGATCCGGGTGCCCCAGGGCTGGGACATCCTGGAGGTCGAGGTGGTAGACCTCTCCGAGCAGCGGCGAGGGGCACCCGAGGCCCGGGCGCTCTACCGCGAGACGCCCGAGAGCCTCCAGCGGCGCGAACGCGAGGCCGAGGCGCGTCGCCTGACCAACCAGGCCATGCAGCACCCCCTCAAGCGACCCGACAAGAAGCAGCGCCGCGAGATCAAGCGGTTCCAGGAGCGGGCCGGCGAGTGAGCCGCGGCCCCCGGCGTTTCCGCCGCGCCCCGGCGATGGCCTACCCGCCACCGGGGCCCCGCGATAGCCATTCATCCTTCAGGTTCCATACGACATGAACGACCAGATCCAGCGTTTTCTCTTCGAGCGCACCAACGTGCGCGGCGAGATCGTCACCCTCGAGCGCTCCTATGCCGAGGTGCTCGATCGTCACGAGTACCCGGCGGCGGTGAACCACCTGCTGGGCGAACTGCTCTGCGCGGTGGCCCTGCTCACCGACACCGTCAAGCTTGATGGCACCCTGAGCATCGAGGTGCGCGGCCAGGGGGCGCTCTCCCTGCTGATGGCCGAGTCCAACCCCGGGGGCGAGCTGCGCGCGATCGCCCGCCTGGCCGAGGACGCCCCGATTCCCGGCGAGGAGGCCGGCTTTCGCGACCTGGTGGGCGACGGGCAGATCGTGATCACCCTGGACCCGACCGATGGCCATCGCTACCAGGGCATCGTGGCCCTGGAGCACGACAGCCTGGCGGGTTGCCTGGCCGCCTACTTCGTCCAGTCCGAGCAGCTGCCCACCCGGCTCTGGCTCCGCGCCGACGGCCGGCGTGCGGGAGGGCTGCTGCTGCAGCGCATGCCCGACGAGTCGCTCAACCAGGACGACGACGCCTGGGAGCGCACCGTGCAGCTGGCCGAGACGCTGAAGCAGGAGGAGCTGCTGGGCCTCGAGCCGCTCGAGGTCCTTCGCCGGCTCTACCACGAGGAGGAGGTGCGGGTCTTCGATCCCAAGGACCTGCGATTCGGCTGCACCTGTTCCCGCGAACGCATCGCCAACGCCCTGATGACCCTGGGCGAGCAGGAACTCCGCGAGGTGCTGGCCGAGCAGGGCGGCATCGAGACCCAGTGTCACTTCTGCCATACCCGCTACGCCTTCCCGGCCTCGGAGGTCGAGGCGATGCTCGACGCCCCCCAGGGGCCGGCGTCAACCGTGCATTGACGGCGGTCGCCGCCCGGTGCTGCAGAGCAGCATGCACTCTCCCGTGAGCGGTAGTGAACGTCGCCGATGTAGTAGTAAAACTACAAGAAATTCGCCAATGAACGGCGTTTCCCGGCGGCCGGCTTTTTGCCATAATGGCCCGGATTTTCCGGTTCGGTCGCCGATGAACTAGACGGGGCACACCCCGCAGGCGGCGACCATGGCATGACCCACGTTGCGTCACCGACGCTCGGCACACGAGAGAGAAGCGGCCGCAAGGCCCAGGAAACGACATGACCACGACTCAAGCCGCCCCCCCGCACGCCGCCACTTCCCACGTCAACCTCTGCAGTGCCGAGCTGATCGAGCGGGCAGTGGCCAACGGGGAAGGTCGCCTGGCCGCCAATGGCGCCCTGGTGGTGAACACCGGCGTGCGCACCGGTCGCTCCCCCAAGGACCGCTACATCGTCGACGAGCCGAGCACCAGCGGTCACATCGACTGGGGCAGCGTCAATCGTCCCTTCCACGCCGACCGGTTCGAGGCGCTCTGGACGCGGGTCGAGGACTA
Source organism: Halomonas aestuarii (assembly GCF_001886615.1). NCBI lineage: Bacteria > Pseudomonadati > Pseudomonadota > Gammaproteobacteria > Oceanospirillales > Halomonadaceae > Halomonas > Halomonas aestuarii. The sequence goes on along the minus strand of NZ_CP018139.1, from coordinate 778,682 downwards.
CCTGGCCCGTCACGAGTCCTATGTCTCCGAGCTGCACGTGGGCAGCGACCCGACCCACTACCTGCCGGTGCGGATCACCACCGAGACCGCCTGGCACAACCTGTTCGGTCGGACCATGTTCGTGCGCCCCGAGGCCTACAACCCGTCGACCAAGGACGAGTGGACCATCCTCAACGCTCCCTTCTTCGAGTGCGACCCGGCCCGGGACGGCACCAACTCCGAGGGCTGCGTGATCCTCAACTTCGCCCAGAAGAAGGTGCTGATCGCCGGCATGCGCTACGCCGGCGAGATGAAGAAGGCGATGTTCTCGGTCCTGAACTTCCTCCTGCCGGCCGCCGACGTGCTGCCGATGCACTGCTCGGCCAACGTGGGCGAGGACGGCGAGACCACGCTGTTCTTCGGCCTCTCCGGCACCGGCAAGACCACGCTCTCCGCCGACCCGGCGCGTTTCCTGATCGGCGATGACGAGCATGGCTGGGGACCGGGCACCGTCTTCAACTTCGAGGGCGGCTGCTACGCCAAGTGCATCGATCTCTCCGAGAAGAACGAGCCGATCATCTGGCATGCCATCAAGTTCGGCACCGTGCTGGAGAACGTCGTCCTCGACGACCGTCGCGAGCCGGACTACGCCGACGACAGCCTGACCCAGAACTCTCGTGCCGCCTACCCGCTGCAGCACGTCGAGAAGCGCGTGGTCGACAATCGCGCCGACGAGCCCAACGCCATCGTCTTCCTGACCTGCGACATGAGCGGCGTGCTGCCGCCGGTCTCCGTGCTCTCCAAGGAGGCCGCTGCCTACCACTTCCTCTCCGGCTACACCGCCAAGGTCGGCTCCACCGAGATGGGGTCCTCGGCCGGCCTCGAGGCGACCTTCTCCACCTGCTTTGGCGCGCCGTTCTTCCCGCGTCCGGCCCGGGAGTATGCCGACCTGCTGATCCGCCGCGTGTCCGAGAAGGATGCCCAGGTCTACCTGGTCAACACCGGCTGGACCGGTGGCGCCCACGGGGAGGGCGGCTCGCGCTTCTCCATCCCGACCACCCGCGCCATCATCAGCGCCATCCAGACCGGCGTGCTGCGCGACGTCGAGACCCGCCAGCTGGACGGCCTGAACCTGGCCGTGCCCACCGCCGTGCCGGGCGTCGACTCGCGCCTGCTCGATCCCCGGGAGACCTGGGAAGACAAGGCCGCCTACGACCGGAAGCGTGACGAGCTGGCCGCCAAGTTCGTCGAGAACTTCAAGAAGTTCGACGGCGTCAACGAGGCGATCCTCAAGGCCGGCCCTCGCCTGATCTGAGGCGGTCGGAGAGAACCCGAACGCCCTGGACCTGTCCGAGAGGGGGAAGCCGAGGCTTCCCCCTCTTTTTTTGGTGTAAGGAAATCGGGGAGAGCACGACACAGATCACACCCCGTTGATGGGAGAACGACCATGAAGCGACGTCATTTCCTCGGGCTGGTGGGAGTCGGCGGCATCGCCGGCCTGGTCCCCGGACTGGCCCTGGCCCGGCCCAAGCCCGATCTCGTGCGTGCCGAGGGTCTCGAGGTGCTGGACCTCTCCGAGGCCGAGTGGCGGGAGCGGCTGAGCGATGCCCAGTTCGATGTGCTGCGCCAGGCGGGCACCGAGCCGGCGTACTCGAGCCCCTTGGACAAGGAGACCCGCGAGGGGGAGTACCGCTGCGCGGGCTGCGACCTGCTGCTCTTCACCAGCGACATGAAGTACGACTCCGGCACCGGCTGGCCGAGCTTCTTCGAGCATGTCGAGGGGCACCTGCTGACCAGCGTCGACTACTTCCTGGTCTTCCCGCGCACCGAATACCACTGCGCCCGCTGCGCCGGCCACCAGGGCCACGTCTTCGAGGACGGCCCGGAACCCACCGGCCTGCGCTGGTGCAACAACGGCCTGGCGCTGCGATTCGTCCCCGCCTGAACGACGTTTGTGATACCTTGTCGTGATCGTCTGGACGTTTGATTGCCAAGGATTTCATGGACGCACACGACAAGATCATCGCCCGCCTCGCCGAGGAACTCGCCGTACGTCCGCCGCAGGTCTCGGCCACGGTGGAACTGCTCGACGGCGGGGCCACCGTGCCCTTCATCGCCCGCTACCGCAAGGAGGTCACCGGCGGGCTGGATGACATCCAGCTGCGCCAGCTCCACGAGCGACTCGCCTACCTGCGTGAGCTGGAGGAACGTCGCGAGGCGGTCATCGCCGCCATCGACGAGCAGGGCAAGCTCACCGACGCGCTGGCCGCCAGCCTGCGCGCCGCCGATACCAAGCAGCGGCTGGAAGATCTGTATCTTCCCTACAAGAAGAAGCGGCGCACCAAGGCCCAGATCGCGCGGGAGGCCGGCCTCGAGCCTCTCGCCGATGCCCTGCTGGCCGACCCGACCCTGACGCCCGATACCGAGGCGGCGCGGTACCTTCGCGCCGCCGAGGGCGACATCCCCGCCATCGAGGACGCCAAGGCGGCCTTGGACGGCGCCAAGCAGATCCTAATGGAGCGCTTCGCCGAGGACCCCGAGCTGGTCGGGCGTCTGCGCGAGCGGCTGTGGAGCGAGGGGGAGCTCTCCGCCCGGCTCATCGCCGGCAAGGAGCAGGAGGGCGCCAAGTTCTCCGACTACTTCGAGCATGACGAGGCGCTCGCGAAGGTGCCGTCGCACCGGGCGCTGGCGATGTTCCGGGGCCGCAACGAGGGCGTGCTGGCGCTGACCCTGCGCCTGCCCGGCGAGGAGGACGCCCCGGTCCATCCGGCCCAGGTGGCCATCGCCCGCCACTTCTCGATCAGCGACCAGGGGCGAGCCGCCGACCGCTGGCTCGCCGAGGTGGTGCGCTGGACCTGGCGGGTCAAGCTCTACACCCACCTCGAGACCGAGCTGATGGGGCGGCTGCGCGAACGCGCCGAGGCCGAGGCCATCGAGGTCTTCGCCGCCAACCTGAAGGACCTGCTGCTGGCCGCCCCGGCGGGCCAGAAGGCGACCCTGGCCATCGACCCCGGTCTGCGCACCGGCTGCAAGGTGGCGGTGGTGGACGCCACCGGCCAGTTCCTCGAGCACGCCACCATCTATCCCCATGCGCCCCGCAACGCCTGGGAGGCCTCGCTGGCCGAGCTGGCGAAGCTGGTGGAGAAGCACGACGTGGCGCTGATCGCCGTGGGCAACGGCACCGCCAGCCGCGAGACCGACCGCCTGGCCGGCGACCTGGTCAAGGCCTTCGCCTCGTCGCAGGGGCGGGGCCAGCGTCATCTCGCCAAGGTGATGGTCAGCGAGGCCGGCGCCTCGGTCTACTCCGCCTCGGAGTACGCCTCCCGGGAGTTCCCCGACCTCGATGTCAGCATCCGCGGCGCGGTCTCCATCGCCCGTCGCCTGCAGGACCCGCTGGCGGAACTCGTCAAGATCGAGCCCAAGTCCATCGGCGTGGGCCAGTACCAGCACGACGTCTCCCAGCTGCAGCTGTCCAGGAGCCTGGAGGCGGTGATCGAGGACTGCGTCAACGCCGTGGGTGTGGACCTCAACACTGCCTCCAGCGCGCTGCTCTCCCGGGTCGCCGGCCTCAATGCGGCGCTGGCCGACAACATCGTCGCCCGTCGCAACGCCGAAGGGGCCTTCACCAGCCGCCGGGCGCTGCTCGACGTCAGTCGGCTGGGGCCCAAGACCTTCGAGCAGTGTGCGGGCTTCCTGCGCATCATGAATGGTGACAACCCACTGGATGCCAGCGCAGTTCACCCCGAGGCCTACCCGCTGGTGGAGCGTATCGCCAGCCGCAGCGGCCGCGACCTGGCCGGCCTGATCGGTGACAGCGCCACCCTCAGATCGCTCAAGCCCGCCGACTTCGCCGACGAGCGATTCGGCGTGCCCACGGTCAGCGACATCCTCGCCGAGCTCGACAAGCCGGGACGCGACCCGCGCCCCGAGTTCAAGGCGGCCGAGTTCCGGGAAGGCGTCGAGACCCTCAAGGACCTCGAGCCCGGCATGATCCTCGAGGGCAGCGTGACCAACGTCACCCACTTCGGCGCCTTCGTCGACATCGGCGTCCACCAGGACGGCCTGGTGCACATCTCGGCGCTCTCCGAGAAGTTCATCGAGGACCCGCGCACGGTGGTCAAGGCCGGTGATATCGTCAGGGTCAAGGTGATGAGCGTGGACCTGGCCCGCTCGCGCATCGGCCTCTCCATGCGGCTGGATGACCAGCCGGACGCCCAGGGCGACGACCGGGCCGGTGGCAAGGCACGCCGGACGACCGGCGAGCCGCGAAGCCGGGGCAAGGCCGCCCGCAGCAAGGCGCCGGAGCAGGGGGGCCAGATGGGCGCCCTGGGCGCGGCCCTCCTGCAGGCCAAGAAAGGCCGCTGACCTGGATGCGCCGCCGCCCTCGAGGCGCTACTGCCCTTGAAGGGCTACTGTTCTTGAAGGGCGATTGGGCGGCGCCATAATCTGATGCTTGTCGGGCGCCCAGGCGCCCGCCTTACCACATATGGGGTGACCATCTTGTCCGAATCGCTTACCGCCCGCGTCGACCGACTCAAGGGGCTGGCCGACCAGGGTCTAGTCGGCCGACTGCGTCGCGGCATCGAAAAGGAAGGGCTGCGGATCGACGGCGAGGGGCGCATCGCCGCCACCCCGCATCCGACGGCCCTGGGGTCCAAGCTGACCCATCCGCACATCACCACCGACTACTCCGAGGCGCTGCTGGAGTACATCACCCCGGTCTACTGCCGACCGGGGGACGCCATGGACTTCCTCGGCGACCTGCACCGTTTCAGCTATCGCCACCTGGATGGCGAGCTGATCTGGCCGGCGAGCATGCCGGCGCGGCTCGACGGCAACGACAGCGTGCCCATCGCCGACTACGGCAGCTCCAACGTGGGCATCATGAAGCACGTCTACCGCAAGGGGCTGGACCTGCGCTACGGGCGGATCATGCAGTCCATCGCCGGGCTGCACTACAACGTCTCGCTGCCCGACGACCTCTGGCAGCTGCTGCGCGAGATCGACGGCGAGATCGACACCCCGTTGAGGGACTACCGCTCGTCGCGCTACTTCGGCCTGATCCGCAACTTCCGTCGCCACAGCTGGCTGCTGCTCTACCTCTTCGGCGCCTCGCCGGCGCTGGATCGCAGCTTCCTGCCCAGCGGCGAGCTGCCGCAGAAGCTTCGCCGCCATGGCGAGGACACCCTGGTCTCGCGCCATGCCACCAGCCTGCGCATGTCGGACCTGGGCTACCAGAACAAGGTGCAGGAGCAGCTCAAGATCTGCTTCAACTCGCTCTCCAACTACGTCAACACCCTGCGTCACGCCATCGCCACCCCCTGGCAGGACTACCGGAAACTGGGCGTGCACGAGGCGGGCGAGTGGCGCCAGCTCAACGCCAACATCCTGCAGATCGAGAACGAATACTACAGCGACATCCGCCCCAAGCGGGTGGCGCGCCAGGGCGAGACCCCCAGCCAGGCGCTGGAGGCCCGCGGGGTGGAGTACATCGAGGTGCGCTGCCTGGACCTCAATCCCTTCCTGCCCCTGGGCGTCGACGAGCCCCAGATCCGCTTCCTCGACACCTTCCTGATGTGGTGCCTGCTCCGCGAGAGCCCGTGGATTCCCGACGACGAGTGCGACCGGCTGGACGACAACCGTCGCCTGGTGGTCGAGCGTGGCCGGGACCCCGAGCTGCGCCTGCTGCAGGACGGCCGGCATCGCTCCATCGCCGACTGGGGCGGCGAGATCCTGGCCGAGATGGTCCCGGTGGCGGCGCTGCTGGACCGGCAGGAGGAGGGCGAGCCCCACGGGGAGGCCCTGGCCGCCCTGGCGCCGCGACTCGATGACCCGGCCCGGACGCCCTCCGGGCGCCTGCTCGACCGGCTCGAGTCGACCGGCGAGTCCTTCCTCGAGGCCATGCTGGGCCTCGCCCGGGAACAGGCCGAGGCCTTTCGCGAAACGCCCATGGACCCGGCCCGGGAGGCCCTGTTCGACGAGCTGGTGGCGACTTCCCACGCCCAGCAGGCGGATATCGAGGCCGCCGACGAGGAGGACTTCGACACCTTCCTGGCCCGCTACTTCGAGCGTGCCCGCGAGGTCCGCAGTGTCACCCCGCTGCAGACGGGGGAGCCCTCATGATCGATGACCTGCGGGAGTTCGAGGTGCGGGCGTGGAGCCTCGCCGGGCTCGCCTTCTGCGTGCTGATGATGGCCGTGGCCCTGGTGCTCGAGCATGTCGTCGGGCTGGAGCCCTGCCCGCTGTGCATCTTCCAGCGGGTGGCGGTGCTGGCCGCCGCCGCGGTGTTCCTGGTGGCCGCGCTCCACAACCCCGACGGTCGCCTCGGGGCGGTGCTCTACGGGCTGCTGTCGCTGGGTGCCGTGGGGGGCGGCATCGCGGTGGCCGGCCGCCACCTGTGGCTGCAGTCGCTGCCGCCTGACCAGGTGCCGACCTGCGGTCCGGGGCTCGACTACATGATGGAGATCCTGCCCTGGCAGCAGGTGGTGTCCAGGGTGTTCACGGGCTCCGGCGAGTGCGCCGAGGTCAGCTTCCGCCTGCTGGGCCTGTCGCTTCCGGGCTGGACCCTGGTCGGCTTCCTGGTGCTGGCGCTGGTTCCGCTGGGCCTGCTGCTGGCGGCCAACCGCCCCCGACACGGCTATCACTGGCGGGGCTAGGCGGGGCCATGCTCTATCGCCACCTGGCCTCCCAGGAGGAGATCGACCGGGCCTATGACCCCATGCGGGGGCGTGACGGCGCGGCCCTGGTCGCCGACTGGCGCGCCCGCAGCGCCCGCTCGCGGGAGACCCTCTTCCTGACGCCCGACGTTTCCTACGGGCCGACCCTCGCCGAGCGAATGGACGTCTTCGACAGCGGCATCGAGGGCGGCCCGGTGCATCTGTTCTTCCATGGCGGGTACTGGCGCGCGCTGGGCCACGCCGAGTTCGGCTTCGTCGCCGATGGCCTGGTGGCCGCGGGCATCACCGTGGCGGTGGTCAACTATGCCCTCTGTCCCGCGGTGCGCTTCGGCGAGGTGGTCCGCCAGAGCCGGGCGGCGGTGGCCTGGATGCATCGCCATGGCGCCTCGCTCGGCGTGGACCCGACGCGGCTAAGCGTCTCCGGCCACTCCGCGGGTGGTCACCTCTGCGCCATGCTGCTCGCCAACCGCTGGGAGGAGGAGTACGGCCTGCCCGACGACCTGATCCGCGGGGCCCTCTCGATCAGCGGCCTCTACGACCTCTCGCCCTTCCCCTGGTCCTGGCTGCAGCCCAAGCTCCAGCTCACCGGCCGTGACGTGGCGGACTACAGCCCCCTGCACCAGCCCTGCCGGGTGCCGGCCCGGGTGCGACTCGTTGCCGGCGGCGAGGAGTCCGACGAGTTCGCGCGTCAGATGGAGGCCCAGGCCGCGCACCTGCGCGGGCAGGGCTGCGAGGTCGACAGCGCGCTGCTCCCCGGCGACGACCACTTCTCGATCCTCGACCACTATCGCCCCGGCGGACGCTTCGTCGACGAGATCGCGGCCTTCCATCGCTGAGGCGGCGTGTGGCCTACACCCCCAGATAGCGGTCGCGCAGGTGGGCGTCCAGCGCCGCGGGCGTACCCGTCCACACCGTGCGTCCCTTCTCCAGGATGGTGCAGCGGTCGGCCACCGGCAGCAGCTCGCCGAGCGACTTGTCGACGATCAGGGTGGACTGACCCTCCGCCTTGAGTCGGCGAAGCGCCGACCAGATCTCCCGACGGATCACCGGGGCCAGGCCCTCGGTGGCCTCGTCGAGCACCAGCAGTCGGGGGTTGGTCATCAGCGCCCGGCCGATGGCGAGCATCTGCTGCTCCCCGCCCGACAGGGTGTCGGCCATCTGGTGGCGCCGCTGGCCGAGACGCGGGAAGAGCGCCTCGACGCGCCCCTGGTCCCAGGGCCCGGGCCGGGCGGTGACGACCAGGTTCTCGCGCACCGAGAGGTTGGGAAAGCAGCGCCGCCCCTCGGGCACCAGCCCCAGTCCACGCTGGGCGATACGGAAGGCCGGCAGCCGTCGCAGGTCCCGCCCCTCGAACTCGATCCGCCCCCGGCGTGCCGGGGTCAGGCCGAAGAGCGAGCGGATGGTGGTGGTCTTGCCCATGCCGTTGCGGCCCATCAGGGCCACCATCTCGCCGGTCTCGACGTGGAGATTGACGCCGAACAGCGCCTGGGAAGGCCCGTAGAAGGTCTCGAGGTCGGTGATCGTGAGCATCTCAGTCTCCCAGGTAGGCCTCCTGCACGCGCGGGTCACGACGGATGGCGTCACTGCCGCCGTGGGCGATGACGTGGCCGTCGACCAGCACGGAGAGGCGGTCCGCCAGCCGGAAGACCGCGTCCATGTCGTGCTCGATCAGCAGGATGGGCACCTCCCGCTTCAGGGTCTCGAGCAGCTCGGTGAGGCGCCCCGAGCCCTCCGGCCCGAGGCCGGCCATGGGCTCGTCGAGGAGCAGGGCGCGGGGCTCGAGCACCAGCGCACAGGCAACCTCCACCTGCCGGCGCTCGCCGTGGGAGAGCGCCGCCACCGGGGTGTCGGCACGCTGGCCCAGGTGCACCCGCTCCAGTGCCTTCCGGGCCGGAGTGACCAACCGCGCGTCGCGTGCCACCGGCGTCCAGAAGCGGAAGCTGTGGCCCGCCCGCGCCTGGGCACCGATCATCACGTTGCGCAGCGCGCTGAGGGGCTCGGCCAGCGACGAGACCTGGAAGCTGCGACCGAGGCCGAGGCGGGCCCGGGCGGCGACGCCGAGGCCTGTGATGTCGCGCCCCGCAAGATGGATGCGTCCCGCATCGGGCCTGAGGCTGCCGGCGATCTGGGCGATCAGGGTCGACTTGCCGGCCCCGTTGGGGCCGATCAGCGCATGGATCTCGCCGGCCCGCAGGTCCAGCGAGACGTCCCGCGTGGCCTCAAGGGCGCCGAAGCGCTTGTGCAGCCCCTCGATCGAGAGCACCTCCTCACCCATGCGGCTCCCCCCCGGCCAGCCAGCCGATCACGCCTTGCCTGGCGAACAGCACCACGCCGAGCAGCACCAGGCCGAGGAAGAACAGCCAGTATTCGGTCAGCCCGCCCAGCAGGGTCTCCATCAGCACATAGACGATGGCCCCGGCCAGCGGCCCGAAGAGGCGACCGACCCCGCCGAGGATGACGATCACCATCAATTCCCCGGAGAGGTGCCAGCTGAGCATGGCCGGGCTGACGAAGCCGTTGAGGTCGGCGTAGAGGGCGCCGGCGAGCCCGGTGATCATGGCCGAGATGACGAAGGCCGTGAGGCGGATGGGGTAGGGCGAGATGCCGGCAGTGGCCAGCCGAGTCTCGTTGAGCCGGGCCATGGTCAGGGCGGCGCCGAAGCGCGACCCCATCAGCCGCGAGGTGAGCCCCATGGCGAGCAGCAGCAGGGCGAAGCAGACCAGGAAGAAGGTCAGCGGGTCCTGACTGTCGACCAGCGGCAGGCCGTTGCGCAGATAGATCGGCAGGCCGTCCTGGCCCCCGTAGCTGGGCCAGGAGGTGGCGAAGTAGTAGACCATCTGGGCAAAGGCCAGGGTGATCATGATGAAGTAGACCCCGGTGGTGCGCAGCGAGACTGCCCCGATCGCCAGCGCCAGCAGGCCGCACGCCAGCAGCGCCACCGGCCAGATCGCCAGCATCTCGTCGCTTCCGGGCAGGCCCATCAGCAGGCTGCCGTCGAAGGCGTGGTAGGCGCTGATGCCCGCCACGTAGCCCCCCACGCCGAAGTAGGCAGCATGGCCGAAGCTGATCATCCCGCCATGGCCGAGGGCGAGGTTCAGCCCCACGCCCGCCATGGCCACGAGGACGATGCGGGTGGCCAGGTTGACGTAGTAGGCCTCGCCCAGCAGATGGGCCACGAGGGGGGCAAGCAGCGTCAGCGCCAGCAGGCCGATGTTGACCAGGCCCTGGCGCCCGAGCCACGGGGCGCCCACGGGAGCGGCGGCGGTGTCGTGAGGGTGCTCAGTCATGGGCGGCGAAGAGTCCCTGCGGCTTGAAGGCGAGGATGACGGCCATGAGGATGTAGATCAGCATGGCGGCGAGGGCGGTGCCGACCCCGGCGGCCTCCGAGGGGCTCATGAAGTGACCGAACAGGGCCGGCAGGAAGATGCGCCCCAGGGTATCCACCACGCCGACCAGGACCGCGCCCAGCAGGGCGCCCTTGATCGAGCCGATGCCGCCGATGACGATCACCACGAACGCCAGGATCAGCACCGGCTCGCCCATGCCGACCTGCACCGATTGCAGCGCCCCCACCAGGGAGCCGGCGAGCCCGGCCAGGGCGGCCCCCAGGGCGAACACCAGGGTGTAGAGCCGCTGGATGTCGATGCCGAGGGCGCCGATCATCTCGCGATCGCTCTCGCCTGCGCGGATGCGCATGCCCAGCCGCGTGTGCGAGATCAACAGGTAGAGCCCGGCGGCGATGAGCACGCCCACGGCGATGATCATCAGCCGGTAGACGGGGTAGCGGGAACCGCCGGGCAGGGCCACGGAGCCCGATAGCCACTCCGGCGGGCTCAGCCAGAGCGGCGAGGAGCCGAACAGCCAGCGCGTGCCCTCCGAGAAGATGAGGATCAGGGCGAAGGTGGCGAGCACCTGGTCCAGGTGCGGGCGTCGGTAGAGCCGTCGGATCACCAGCAGCTCCACCACGCCCCCCGCGACGGCGGCCGCGAGGGTGCCGGCGGCCAGGCCGATCAGGAAGGAGCCGGTCGAGGCGGTGGCCAGGGCGGTCACGTAGGCCCCGACCATGTAGAAGGACCCATGGGCCAGGTTGATCAGCCCCATCACGCCGAACACCAGGGTGAGGCCGCTGGCCATCAGGAACAGCATGGTGCCGAGTTGCAGGCCGTTGATGAGTTGCTCGATCAGCAGGGTTGCGCTCACGACGGAGGGTCCGTGGCCGGGAATCGGGAGAACCGGGCCGCGAGCGGCCCGGGGCGTCGGTCACATCTGGCACTGCTCGGCGTACACATCCTGGATGTCCTCGATGGCGAGCCCGACCAGGCGGTTGGTGGGCTCCCCGTCCTCGCCCTCGACCACCTCGCGGACGAAGATGTCCTGGATCGGATGCTGATTCGGCCCGAAGCGGAACTTGCCGCGCACCGAGGCGAAGTCGGCCTGGCGAAGGGCCTCGCGGAAGGCGTCCTGGTCGTCGGGGTGCGCCTTGTCCAGCGCGCTCAGGATCAGGCGGGCGGTGTCGTAGCCCTGGGCCGCATAGAGGGTCGGGGTGCGCTCGTAGGCCGCCCGGAAGCCCTCGACGAAGGCCTGGTTGGCCTCGTTGTCCAGGTCGTAGGCCCACTCCGAGGTATTGATGGCGCCGATCGCCGCGCTGCCGACCGCCTTGATGATGATCTCGTCGAAGGAGAAGGCCGCGCCGAACACCGGCATGTCGACGCCCGAGTTCTCCCACTGCTTCATGAAGGAGATGCCCATGCCGCCGGGCAGGAAGAAGAACAGGCTGTCGGCGTCGCTGGCGCGGATCTGGGCGATCTCGGCGGCGTAGTCGGTCTGGCCGAGCTGGGTGTAGAGCTCGTCGGCCACCTCGCCCTCATAGAGGTGCTTGAAGCCGGCCAGGGCGTCCGTGCCGGCGGGGTAGTTTGGCGCCATCAGGAAGGGGCGCTCGAAGCCCTGCTCGCGCATGTAGGCGCCCATGGCGCCGTGCAGGTTGTCGTTCTGGTAGGCCACGTTGAAGTAGTTCTCGTGGCACAGGCGGCCGGCCAGGGCCGAGGGCCCGGCATTGGGCGAGAGGTAGAAGGTGCCCTGGCGCACCACGGACGGCACCACGGCCATGGCCAGGTTGGACCAGATGATGCCGGTCATGATGTCGACCTCATCGCGCTGCAGGAACTCGTTGGAGAGCGTCTTGGCGAGGTCGGGGCGACGGGCGTCGTCCTTGATCAGGACCTCGATGTCGTCGCGCTGTGCCTGGTCGATGGCCAGCATGAAGCCGTCTCGCACGTCGACGCCGAGATGGGAGCCACCCCCCGAGAGGGTGGTGATCATGCCGATCCTGACCTCCTCGGCCTGGGCCGTGGCTATGGCGGTCGTCATCAGCAGGCCGAGGCCGGCACGGGTCAGCTTGTTCATGGAAATGCCCTCTGGTGTCCTGATGGTCTCATGGTGCGAGGCGCTGCGCTTACGGCCCGCTTTCTCTCGCCCTATCCTGCGTCGGGTTCTCTCACCGATACAAGGCGCTGCGAATCAAGGTGCTGCAAATCAAGGTGCTGCAAATCAAGGTGCTGTGAATCAAGGTGCAGTGAATCAAGGTACTACGAATGCCTCGACAGGCTCTCCACGCTCCTCCATCGATGCAGGCATCCTACCCTGTCGGCGGGCCTCGGGTTACATCGCGGGGCGTGCGCTTCCCCGTTTGGCAGGATTGACACCGCCCCCGGCAGGCGCGAGTCTGTTGTCTCGCAGGTCGAGCGCGCTGTCGCGGCCGGCCATCGAGCGAGGGAGGAGCCCATGCTGGAAGATTGCACGAATGCCCAGGAACGCTGGGGGGGTGTCCACCAGCTGATCGATCGCTGGCTCGATGAGCGTCGTGCGCTGCTGGTCCACGTCGTCGAGCTCAAGGACGCCTGCGACGCCGAGCTGGAGACCGTCTCCAAGGCGAGTGTCGACGCCTTCAGCGAACGGCTGATGGACTACATCAGTGCCGGCCACTTCGAGATCTACCCGCAGCTGCGCGAGGAGGCCCGTGCCTTCGACGACGAGGCCGCCCTGGCGCTGGCCGACCGGCTGATGGAGCGTCTCGAGATGTCCACCGAGCTGGTGCTCGCCTTCGACGAGGACTACGCCTCATCGGCGCGCTGCCAGCAGCACCTCGTCCGGCTGCCCGCCTGGATCGATCGCCTGACCAGGGGGCTGGGTGAGCGCTTCAAGCTGGAGGACCAGCTGATCGCCCGGCTGCACGCCGCCCATTCGCCGGGTGCCGCTCACGCCGAGGCCGACTCCCGGGCCTGAGCCACCGCCCCTCGAGGCGACGCCTCCCCTGTCATGACCCGCCCCATCGGACCCCCCATCCGATGGGGCGGTGTCGTCTCGGCACGCCAGTCACGGGGCGACCTGCCTAGCGTCGCCGGTCGAGCCGCGCCCCGAGCACCAGCATGCAGGGGGTGAGCAGCAGGGTCAGGCCGGTGGCGAAGGTCAGGCCCCCGGCGATGGCGCTGGAGAGCTGGGTCCACCACTGGGTCGACGGCGCGCCCAGCCCCAGGCTCGGGGTGAGCAGGTCGACATTGACGCCCAGCACCATGGGCGCGAGGCCCAGCACGGTGGTCACGGCGGTGAGCAGCACCGGGCGCAGGCGCAGGCCGCCGGCCTCGAGGGCGGCCTCCCGGGGCGACAGGCCCTCGCCGCGCAGCTGGTTGTAGGTATCGATCAGCACGATGTTGTTGTTCACCACGATTCCCGCCAGGGCGATGATGCCCATGCCCACCATGACGATGCCGAACGGCTGGGCATTGGCCAGCAGGCCGAGCAGCACGCCGGCGGTGGAGAAGACGATGGCGGAGAGCACCAGCGCCGCCTGGTAGAGGCTGTTGAACTGGGTGACCAGGATCAGCGTCATCAGGCCGATCGCCACCAGGAAGGCCGTGGCCAGGAAGCGCATCGCCTCCTGCTGGTCCTCCTGCTCGCCGGCCACGTTGATCCTGACCCCCTCGGGAGGCGACTCCATGGCCGCCATCAGGGCCGCCAGGCGCTCGTCGGGGCGATGCTCGGCGGTGACATCGGCCTCCAGGGTCACGGCCCGGCGCCCGTCGATGCGGTGCAGGGTGCCCACCTTGGGGGCGGGCTCCAGCGACACGAAGTGCGAGATCGGCACCTGCCCGCGGCCGGTGTTCAGCGTCAGGCGGCCCAGCTGGTCCAGCGAGCGGGCGCCCCGCGGCAGGCGCACCCGGATATCCACCTCGTCGTTGACGCCGGCGGGACGGTAGCTCGCCACCTGCAGCCCGGTGGTGAGCAGCTGCACGGCGCTGCCTACGCTCGCCACGTCGGTGCCGAAGCGGGCGGCGGCCTCGCGATCCACCTTCACCCGCCACTCCACGCCCGGCAGGCTACGGTTGTCCTCGATGTCGCGGAAGCCGCCCAGCTCGCCCATGGTCTTGCGCAGCGCGGTGACGGCCCGGCCGGCCAGGCTCGGGTCCTCGGCGCTGACCTCCAGCACGATGGGCTTGCCGCCGGCCGGCCCCATCTCCTGCTCGCGGAATTCCAGCTGGATGCCCGGCAGGTCGCGGGTGCGCTCGGCCATCTCGGCCAGGATCGCGCTGGCCGGGCGGCGCTTCTGCCAGTCGATCAGCTGGAACTGCAGCACCCCCACCACGTCGCCGCCGAGCTGCTGGTCGGGCACCGCGAAGGAGCGCGCATAGAGCGCCTGCACCTCGCTCATGCCGGCGAGTCGAGTCTCGACCCGTCGCACCACGGCATCGGTCTCCGCGGCGGAGAAATCGCCCCGCGCGCGCACCAGCACCTGGGCGGTGTCGGGCTCGACGCTGGGGAAGAACTCGACGCCGTGGTTGAAGCGGGCGTAGGTGGTGTAGATCAGGGCCATCAGCAGCAGGGCGGCCAGCAGGGTGAGCCCCGGCCAGGCGAGCAGGCGGGCCAGCACGCCCCGGTAGAGCCGGCCGCCCGCGGTGACCAGCTCGGTGTCGCGGGTGGCGGCGGTGCCGCGCACGCCGAACACGCCGCCCAGGGTGGGCAGGAACACCAGCGCCATGGCCAGCGACGCCAGCAGGCAGAGGATGACCGTGATGGGCAGGTACTTCATGAACTGGCCCACCACGCCGGGCCAGAACAGCAGCGGCACGAAGACCGCCAGGGTGGTGGCGGTGGAGGCGATCACCGGCCAGCTCATGCGCGTGGCGGCCCGGATCCAGGCCTCCCGGGGCGGCTGCCCCTGGCGCAGGTGGCGGTCCGCCAGCTCGCTGACCACGATGGCGCCGTCCACCAGCATGCCGGCGACCAGGATCAGCGCGAACATCACCACGATGTTGAGGGTGTAGCCGAGGCCCCAGATCAGCAGGATACCGGTGAGGAAGGCCCCGGGAATGGTCAGCCCCACCATCAGCGCCGAGCGCAGGCCCATGGCGGCCAGGATCAGCACCAGCACCAGTATCACCGCGGTGACCACGTTGTTGAGCAGCTCCGAGAGGATGTCGCGCACGGTCTCGGACTGGTCGAGGATGGTGGTGGTCTGAAGCGCCTCGGGCATCAGGCCGGACGCCTCGTCGAGCAGCCCCTGCACCTGGGCCACGGTGGCGATGATGTTGGCGCCGGCCCGCTTGGAGATCTCCAGCACCAGGGCCGGCTGGCCGTCGATGCGGGCGAATCCCTCCGGGTCCTTGAAGGTGGGGCGGATCCAGGCCACGTCACCGAAGGTCACCACCCGGTCGCCGTCGATCTTCACCGGCATCGCCATGACGTCCTCCAGGCGCTCGATCACCCCCGGCACCTTGAGCGCCTGGCGTCCGGTCCCGGTGTCCAGGCTGCCGGCGGCCACCAGCCGGTTGTTGCGGCTGACCAGGTTGAACAGGGTGGCGAAGTCGACCCCGTAGCTGTCGAGCACCAGGGGGTCGACGACGATTTCCAGCAGGTCCTCCCGGCCGCCGCCGATATCCACCTCGAGCACCTCGGGGATACCCTCGATCTCCTGCTGCAGGCGGCGTGCCACGGCCAGCCGCTGGCGCTCCTCCAGCGGTCCGGAGAGGCCGATGGAGAGCACCGGGAAGAGCGCCACGTTGACCTCGGTGACCCGCGGCTCGTCGGCCTCGGCGGGCAGCTCGGTGCGGGCGATGTCGACCTTCTCGCGCACGTCGGTCAGCGCCTGGTCGGGGTCGAAGCCGGCGTCGAACTCCAGGGTGATCGCGGCATGGCCTTCGCTTGCCTGGGCGGTCATCTTGCGCAGCCCCTCGATGCTGCGCAGCTCCTGCTCCATGGGGCGCACCAGCAGCCGTTCGCCGTCCTCGGGGCTGACGCCCTCCAGCGACATCGAGACATAGATGATGGGGATGGTGACGTCGGGGTTGGCCTCCTTGGGGATCGCCTGCCAGGCGCCCAGCCCTGCCAGCAGCAGGGCGGCCAGCAGCAGCAGGGTGGTACGCGAGCGATCCAGCGCCGCCTCGATCAGCCTGCGCATGTCAGCGCGCTTCCCGGGAGGCGTCCGGGGCGGCCCGAGTGGTGGCCGACTCGACGGTGACCGCGGTCACCCGTTCGCCGGCGTCGACGAAGCCGCCTCCCAGGGTGATCAGGCGGACCCGCTCGGGGAGCCCGGCCACCCGGGCGACATCGGCATCGGCGCTGACCAGCTCGACGGGGTCAAGGCGCACCCGGTCGCTGTCATCCAGGTGCTTGACCGCCAGTCGGCCGCTGCCGTCGAGCTCGAGCAGGGCAGGGGAGAGGCGATGTACCCGGCGCTCGGGCAGGCGGATGACCAGGGTGGCGCTGGCACCGGCCAGGCGGCGTCTCTCGGGATTGCCCAGCGTCACCTCGATGGGGAAGCTGCGGGTGCTGTCGTCGGCGCGGCTGGCCACGTGGCTCAGCTCGCCGGCGATGCGAGTGCCGTCGAGCAGCTGGATCTCGGCGGGCAGCCCGGGGACCAGCGACAGGGCATCCCGCTGGGGCGCCGCGGCCGTGGCAGTGAGCCGCGTGTCGTCGACCAGCCGTCCCCAGGCCTCGCCGGCCTGGACCAGGTCGCCGATCTCCACGTCGAGGCGGTCGAGCACGCCGTCGAAGGGCGCCTCGGGGCGGGTGTCGTCGAGCTCACGTCGCAGTGTGGCGACCTCGGCCAGGGCCTGGCTGACGCCGCTCTGCAGGCGCAGGTAGTCGGGGTTGGAGATCAGCTCGCGACGGCGCAGGTCCTCGGCGCCGGCGAGCTCCCCACGCGCCAGGGCCAGTTCGTCCTCGGCCTCGGCGAGCCGCGCGGGGAGCTCCTCCCGGGCCAGGGCCAGCAGCGTCTCGCCCTGGCTGACTTGCTCGCCCAGGACGACGGGCAGCGCCGCCACCCGGCCCGAGCGTCGGGCGCGAAGCTCCACCTCGCGGTAGGCCTCGAGCTGGCCCTGCAGCACCAGCCGGGGGGAGAAGGCCTGCGCCTGGCGCTCGACCACCTCGACCCGGGTCGGCGCCGGGCCCTCGGCGCCATCCCCCTCGGGCGGGGTATCGCGGAAGCCCTCGATGTTGCCGAGCGCAAGCCAGACGATCAGCAGGCAGGTCAGCCCGATGGCGAGCAGGATGGAGAGCGGGGGGAGACGAAGAGACATCCAAACCTTCCCTGGCGTGATGCGACGTTCGAGAGCGGGGCCCGGCGACGCTCGCCGGCAGGCTGCCAGCATAGCGCAGCCGGTGTCCAGGTGTCGCCGGTGGGGCCGGGGCTAGCCTGAGGTCGAATTGAGTTTTGTGCAGTGCAGGCATAACATCTTGGCGGTCCGAATTCCGGCAGGGTGGGCCACCGGCCCGCCAGGCCTATCCTCACGGCGACAACCCGCGTGTTGACAACCCAAGGAGCCACCATGAAAGATCCCGTCCGTATTGCCATCACCGGTGCTGCCGGCCAGATCAGCTACTCCCTCGCCTTCCGCATCGCCTCCGGCGACATGCTGGGCAAGGACCAGCCGGTCATCCTGCAGCTGCTGGAGATCCCGCCGGCCATGGACGCCCTCAACGGCGTGGTGATGGAGCTCAACGACTGCGCCTTCCCGCTGGTGCAGGACATCGTCGCCACCGACGACGCCAATGTCGCCTTCAAGGATGCCGATTTCGCCCTGCTGGTCGGTGCCCGTCCGCGCGGTCCCGGCATGGAGCGCAAGGACCTGCTCGAGGCCAATGCCGCGATCTTCTCCGTGCAGGGCAAGGCGCTCAACGACCATGCCAGCCGCGACGTCCGCGTGCTGGTGGTCGGCAACCCGGCCAACACCAACGCCCTGATCGCCTCCTGCAATGCGCCGGACCTGGACGCGGGCCAGTTCACCGCGATGATGCGTCTTGACCACAACCGCGCCAAGACCCAGCTGGCCCAGAAGGCTGGCAAGCACGTCACCGACGTCGAGTCCATGGTGGTGTGGGGCAACCACAGTGCGACCCAGTACCCGGACCTGGCCCACTGCAAGGTGGACGGCAAGCCGGCCCTCGACCTGGTCGACCGCGAGTGGTACGAGAACGACTTCATTCCCACCGTGCAGCAGCGTGGCGCCGCCATCATCAAGGCGCGCGGGGCCTCCTCTGCGGCCTCGGCAGCCTCCGCGGCCATCGACCACATGCGTGACTGGGCGCTGGGCACCGACGAGGTGGTGAGCATGGGCATCCCCGCCGACGGCAGCTATGGCGTCGAGCCGGGCATCATGTACTCCTACCCGGTGGTCTGCCGCAACGGCCAGTACGAGATCGTCCAGGGCCTGGAGATCGACGACTTCAGCCGCGGGCGCATGAAGGCGACCGAGGACGAGCTGCGCGAGGAGCGCGCCGCCGTCGAGCACCTGCTGGGCTGATTCATAGCTTCAAGCTACAAGAATCAAGCGACAAGGAAACCCCGCAAGCTTAGGCATGCGGGGTTTTTCAATAGGCAGGGCTGATACTGTTAGCTTGCAGCTTGCAGCTGAAATCAGTCCCTCAGGCTGATGATCTTCCAGCCGCGGGCCTCGGCGACCTCGCGCAGGCTGGGGTCGGGGTCCACCGCCACCGGGTGGTCCACCTCCTCGAGCAGCGCCAGGTCGTTGTGGGAATCGCTGTAGAACCAGCTGCCGTCCAGGGTCAGGTCGCGGTCGGCGAGCCAGGCGTCCAGTCGCTTGACCTTGCCCTCCCGGTAGCTGGGGATGCCCACGGCGCGACCGGTATAGCGGCCGTCGACCACCTCGGGCTCCACGGCGATCAGCTCGTCGATGCCCAGGCGCTCGGCGATGGGGCCGGTGATGAAGCGGTTGGTGGCGGTCACGATCAGCAGGGTGTCGCCGCGCGAGCGGTGGCGGGCCACCAGCTCCTCGCCCCGGGGCAGGATATGCGGCTCGATCTTGCTGGCCATGAACTGCTGGTGCCAGGCGGCGAGCTGCTCGGGGCTGTGGGCCGCCAGCGGCTGCAGGGCCACCTCGAGGAAGGCCTGGATGTCCAGGGTGCCGGCCTCGTAGTCGGCCAGGAAACGGTCGTTGGCCTCCCGGTAGGCCACCGGGTCCACGGCGCCCTGCTCCAGCAGGAACTCGCCCCAGGCATGGTCGCTGTCGATCGACAGCAGGGTGTTGTCCAGGTCGAAGATGGCCAGGCTCACTGCGTTCCCCTCATGTCTCTGTCGGTATGTCGGTGTGGTGGGCCACGTGCGTTCACGGCCACGACAAGGTCGGCGATTATGGCAGAAGCGATGGCGCGCTTCGAGCGCAGGCCCGGGACGGATCGCCGATGGTTTGCCAGTTACTGCCCGGTTGTATTGATGCCCTTTGTGGCCTTGTGGAAGAATGGCTCCAATACTGGATCCATTAAGGTGAAGTCCGTGATCGACGCTGACGGCTTTCGCCCCAACGTTGGCATCATCATCGCCAACGAGATGGGGCAGCTGCTATGGGCGCGTCGGGTAGGGCAGAATGCCTGGCAGTTTCCCCAGGGGGGCATCAAGGCTAGCGAGACTCCGCAACAGGCACTTTTTCGTGAGCTGCACGAGGAAATCGGCCTTACCGCCGAGGACGTCGAGATCCTTGCCTGCACCCGGGGCTGGCTGCGCTACCGCCTGCCGCGCCGCATGGTTCGTACCCACTCCAGGCCGGTCTGCATCGGCCAGAAGCAGAAGTGGTTCCTGTTGAGGATCCGCTGCCAGGAGAGCCGGATCTGCATGGACATGTCCGGCAAGCCGGAGTTCGATGGCTGGCGCTGGGTCAGCTACTGGTACCCCCTGGGGCAGGTGGTGCCCTTCAAGCGGGAGGTCTACCGTCGCGCCCTGAGAGAGTTGTCTCCCCGGGCACAGCGGCTGGCCCTCGGACATGGATGAGCCGAGGGCCTGACGGCCGCGGATTCCCTCAGCGAGGCGAGAGACAACCACAATGGAACACAAGACGCCGATGCTCGAGGTGTTGCGACGCATCATTCAGGAGGTCAACGGGGCCCGCAACCTGGACGCGGCCCTGGCCACCATGGTGCGGCGCATCCGCAAGGCGATGCGCACCGACGTGTGCTCCTTCTACCTCTACGATACCGCCATCGATCGCCTGGTGCTGATGGAAACCATCGGCCTGCGCGCCCAGGCGGTGGGCCGCGTGAGCCTGCAGGTGGGGGAGGGCCTGGTGGGCCTGGTGGGCAAGCGGGAGGAGCCGCTCAACCTGGAAGACGCCCAGGCCCACCCCCAGTTCCTCTACTTCGAGGCTACCGGCGAGGAGCGCTACTCCAGCTTCCTCGGCGTGCCGATCATCCACCAGCGCCGCATGCTCGGCGTGCTGGTGGTGCAGCAGTCCGAGAAGCGTCGCTTCGACGAGGAGGACGAGGCCTTCCTGGTCACCATGGCCGCCCAACTGGCCGGCGTGCTGGCCCACGCCCTGGCGACCGGGGGGCTCAACCGGCCGAGCGTGCCCGGCGGGGAGGCCCGGTTCACCGGGGTGGCGGCCTCGCCCGGCATGGCCATCGGCGAGGCGGTGGTCATCGCCGCACCGGCGGACCTCAACAGCGTGCCGGACCTGATCCCCACCGATGTGGAGTACGAGATCGCCCGCCTCAAGGAGGCCATCGGCCGGGTCCGCGACGAGATCCGCGCCGCCGGCGAGCGCCTGGCCAGTCGCATCTCCGCCCAGGAACTCGCGCTGTTCGATGTCTACCAGCAGATGCTCGGCGAGGCGGCGCTCTCCCAGGAGGTCGAGAAGCGCATCCGGGAGGGGCAGTGGGCGCCCGGCGCGCTGGCCGACGTGGTGCGTCGCCACGTCCAGTACCTGGAGCGGGTCGACGACAACTATCTCCGCGAGCGGGCGGCGGACGTCCGCGACCTGGGCCGGCGCGTGCTGGCCCACCTGCAGGAGGAGACGCCCCAGACCCCGGATGTCTATCCCGACAGCACCATCCTGGTGGGCGACGAGATCAGCGTGGCGATGCTCGGCGAGGTGCCACGTGACAAGCTCGCCGGGCTGATCTCGGTGCGCGGGTCCAGTACCTCCCACGTGGCCATCGTCGCCCGGGCCATGGGCATTCCCACCGTGTCTGGCATGGTCGACCTGCCGCTGCCTCGCCTCGGCGGCAACCGGGTGGTGCTGGATGGCCACCGCGGCCGCCTCTTCGTGCGCCCCTCGCCGGAGCTCGAGAGCCACTATCAGAGCCTGATCGACGAGGAGCGGGCGCTGATGGCGGTGCTGGAGCACGAGCAGGACCTGCCCAGTCGCACCCCGGACGGCCACGACATGCCGCTCATGGTCAACACCGGCCTGGCGGTGGATGCCGTGGCGTCGCTGAAGTCGCGGATCGGCGGGGTGGGGCTCTATCGTACCGAAGTGCCCTTCATGATCACCGAGCGCTTTCCCGGCGAGCAGGAACAGACACGCCTCTATCGCGACCAGCTCGAGAGTTTCGCGCCGCTGCCGGTGGTGATGCGTACCCTGGATATCGGCGGTGACAAGGACCTGCCCTACTTCCCCATCGAGGAGGCCAATCCCTTCCTCGGCTGGCGCGGCATCCGGGTCACCCTCGACCATCCCGAGGTGCTCATGGTGCAGCTCAGGGCCATGCTGCGTGCCTCCCAGGGGCTCGACAACCTGCAGGTGCTGCTGCCCATGGTCACCAACGTCGACGAGGTCGACGACGCGTCGCGCCTGCTCGACCGTGCCATCCTCGAGCTCGGCGAGGAGGGCGTGCCGGTGAATCGACCCAGGGTGGGGGTGATGCTGGAGGTGCCGGCGACCCTCTACCAGCTCGATGCCCTGGCCCGTCGCGTCGACTTCTTCTCGGTGGGCAGCAACGACCTGACCCAGTATCTGCTGGCGGTGGACCGCAACAACCCGCGGGTCGCCGACCTCTACGACGCCTGCCATCCCGCCGTGCTCTCGGCCATGGCCCGACTGGGCGACGATACCCGACGCCTGGCCATGCCGACGTCGGTGTGTGGCGAGATGGCCGGGGACCCCGCCGGGGCGCTGCTGCTGATGGGCATGGGCTTCGATGCCCTGTCGATGAACGCGCCCAGCCTGCCGAGGGTGAGGGCGGCGATTCGCCGGGTGTCCCTCGAGAGCGCCCGGGAGCTGGTGGAGGAGACCCTGAGGCTCGATTCGCCCCGTGACGTTCGCCAGCATCTCGAGGCTCGCCTGGGCGAGTGGCAGCTGGCGCACCTGCTGCCCCCGAAGGACTGAGTCGCGCCCGGGCTCGCCTTGCCGCGTCCTAGGTCAGGGACGCAGGGTCAGGGTCGCTCAGATCAGGGTCTGTCATATCAAAGCCGCATGGCGGTCTCTCCCAGCCGGACCCCCTCAGGCCCGAAGCGGCGCTCACCGATCTCGATGCGCCCGTCGCCGTGCCAGGTCACCCAGGTGGTGGCCCGGGTACCGTACTCCCGGCCGATGATGAAACAGGACGACAGCTGGCGCTCCCGCTCGAGCCCCACGCCGGTCTCCGGCAGTTCGTCGTCGGCGGCGGGGTGGGGGTCGCCGAGCACGGCCAGGGCATCCGCCGGCCAGCGGCCATGGCGCAGGCCGGTGGCGAGTCCCTGCCGGGCGGCGATCAGCTTGGGCCAGGGCGTGTCCAGGCTGGCATTGGAGAGGCCATGCAGGCCGGGGGGCACGCGCCTGAGGCGGATCGCCTCGAGCCCGCGATGCAGGTGCCAGAGGGCCTCCCCGTCACCCACCAGCAGGTTGAAGCCGGCGAAGTCCCGGGCCGCCCCGCCCGCCAGCCGGTCGAGCCAGGCCGTCAGGTCGTCGCGTTCCAGGGCCTCGCGCACCAGCTCGCCACGGCTCGGAGCGTCCGGCGGCACCGTCAGGCGGGGGTCGCGGACATTGGTCACGGCGGCGACACGGCCGCGACGATGCACGGCCAGCCAGGTGCCGCCGGCCTCCAGGTCGCGGCCCCCGACGATCGCGGGCGCCTCGTCCCAGGCGGCCAGCGGCGCCGACGGGCGGTCGTGGAACTCGTCACGGTTGGCCACCAGGCGCAGCGGACAGTCGCTGCCGGGGCGATGGTCGAAGGCGATCAGGCACATGGGGCCAGCTTAGCCGGCCGCAGGCCCCGGGGGAAGGTGCCGTCATGACAGCCCAGGCCCGGCCGCGTACACTCTCCTGACTTTCGTGCTTGCACAGGGATGACAATGCAGGACGACATCCGCATCGACCGCTTCTGGTCGCGTCTGGTCTGGCCGATCCTCTGGCCCGTCATGCTGGCCCAGGCGGTCCTGGTGCTGCTCTGCCTGGTGGTCGGGGTCATGCTGTGGTGGATGATGCCCAGCCATGCCTCCTGGGGTGCCACTTTCTGGCTGCTGCTGGCGCTGCTGCTGGGCACCAGCCTCAACGTGGCGGTCTTCCTGATGCTGCTCCGCCAACGCCTGCGCGGGGTCGAGCGAGACGTGAACGACGCCATGTCCGGCGTCGAGGCGTACCTGGCACGCAACCATCGGCCACCGCGGCATGACCTGCCGTTCTCCCAGCGCCTCCGGGCCCTGACCAGCGCCTGCGAGGGCCTGGTGGAGGGCTGGCATGGCGACCTCAGGCAGCACCATGCCAGTGAGCGTCGCCTCGCCGACGAGCTCCAGGTCTGCCAGGGCGAGCTCGAGCGATGTGAGGCCAGCCGGGTGCGTGCCCGGGAGGAGTCGCGCCTCAAGTCCGGGTATCTCTGCCACCTGCGTCGGTCGCTGGCCCCCCTGCTGGCCTCGCTGACCGAGCTGCTGGAGAGCGAGACCCTCGCGCAGCGGGGCGGGAAGCGCGGCCATGCGGCGCTGAAGGCGCGACTGGCCGATGCCATGCTGCTGCTGGAGAACCTCGGCGATGCCACCGAGACCCCCACGCCCCCCTCGCTTCCCGGGACCTTCCGGGTGCTGATCGTCGACGATGGCCCGGTCAACCTCACCCTGGCGCGGCAGGTGCTCGAGCGCCAGGGCTTCCAGGTGGCCACGGCCACCAGCGGCGAGCAGGCCCTGTCGCTGCTCGAGGACGACGCCTTCGACCTGGTGCTGATGGATATCTTCATGCCGGGCATGGACGGCGTGGAAACCAGCCGGCAATGGCGTGAACGGGAGGCGACCATGGTGCCTCGCCGGCGCAGCATCCTGGTGGCCCTGACGGCCAACGCCAGCGACGAGGATCGCTTCCGCTTCCGTCAGGCCGGCATGGACGACTTCCTGGCCAAGCCCTACCGGCCCCAGGCGCTGGTCGACACGGTGCGGCAATGGCTGCCGTCCCTGCCGGAAGCCGATCCTGCATGAGCCTGATCGCGACGCTGTCCTCCTACCTGGCACTGGGTGCCGTGGCCGGCACCATGGCCGGCCTCTATGGCGTGGGCGGCGGATTGATCATCGTGCCGGCCCTGCTCGCCGCCTTCGGATGGCAGGAGGTGGCCCCGGAAGTGGCCATGCACCTGGCCGTGGGTACCTCGCTTGCCACCATCGTGGTGACGGGAGCCTCGTCGGCCTGGGGGCATCATCGTCGCGGCAGTATCCGCCGCGACTGGTTCCTGGCCCTGCTGCCGGGGCTGGTGCTCGGTGCCATCGCCGGGGTCTTCATCGCCGGCAACCTGTCCGGCGGGCGCCTGGGGACCCTGTTCGGTCTCTTCGTCATCCTGGTCGCGTTGAAGATGGCGCTGGGGCGAGGCCCCCGGCCCGGTGGCGTGCAGCCCGGTCCGGCCTCGATGGGCCTGGCGGGGGCGGTGATCGGCGGCGTCTCGGCGCTGTTCGGCATCGGCGGGGGCACCCTCAGCGTGCCCTGGCTGTCGCGCTGTGGCGCCACCATGACCCAGGCCGTGGGCACCTCCTCCGCCTGCGGCCTGCCCATCGCGCTGTTCGGCGCGGCCACCTTCGTGGTGGTCGGGTGGGGCAATCCGATGCTCCCCGCCGGGGCCGTCGGCTTCGTGATGATGCCCGCTTTCCTCGGCATCGTGATCGCCAGCGTGCCCTGCGCGCGCCTCGGCGTGATCCTGGCCCATCGGCTGTCGGCCCGGGTGTTGCGCCTCTCCTTCGCCGCCCTGCTGGCGGTGGTGGGCCTCAAGTTTCTCCTCTGACCGTGTTAAGGGTATTCCATGTTGCGCTATCCCGTTATCGACCCCGTGGCCATCTCGTTGGGTCCCTTCCAGATCCACTGGTATGGCCTGATGTACGTGGTCGGCTTCGTGGCCGCCTGGTTCCTGGGGCGTCGCCGGGCCGAGCGTATCGGCCTGACCCGGGACGACATCGGCGACCTGCTGTTCTACGCCGCCATCGGCGTGGTGGTCGGTGGGCGCCTGGGCTATGCGCTCTTCTATGGCCTGTCGCAGTGGCTGGCGGACCCGCTGTGGATCTTCCGTGTGTGGGACGGCGGGATGAGCTTCCACGGCGGCCTGGTCGGCGTGCTGCTCGCCGCCCTCTGGTTCGCCCGCAAGAAGCGGCTGGCCTTCTTCACCCTGACCGACTTCGTGGCGCCCCTGGTGCCCATCGGCCTGGGCGCCGGGCGCATCGGCAACTTCATCAACCATGAGCTCCCCGGGCGTCTCACCGGGGTGCCCTGGGGCATGCCCTTCCCCGGCATGGGACCCGCGCCGCGACATCCCTCGTCCCTCTACGAGGCGCTCCTGGAGGGGGCGGTGCTGTTTACGGTGCTGTGGTGGGTATCGGCGATCCCGCGCCGCCGCGGCCTGGTCTCCGGCCTCTTCCTGCTGCTCTACGGGGTGTTCCGCTTCCTGGTGGAGTTCGTGCGCCTGCCCGATCCCCAGCTCGGCTTCATTGCGCTCGGCTGGGTGACCATGGGCATGCTGCTGACCCTGCCGATGATCGCCGCCGGCATCGCGCTGATCGCCTGGTCCCGTCGCCAGCCGGTGGATGCCCGGCGCGGCTAGCGAGGGGGCGAAACGGACGGTAGACTCTGTCACCCGATTTCATCACTCACATCCGCGACCCGGGGTCCGCCCAGACGATGCATACCGACGATGCCCAGCCGGCACTGGAACAGCCCTACCTCGACTTGATGCGCCAGGTGCTCGACCATGGCGTGGAGCGTGACGACCGCACCGGGGTCGGCACCCGTTCGCTCTTCGGCCACCAGATGCGCTTCGATCTCTCCCGCGGCTTTCCGCTGGTCACCACCAAGAAGCTGCACCTGCGCTCGATCATCCACGAGCTGCTGTGGTTCCTGGCCGGTGACACCAACATCGCCTACCTCAAGGAGAACGGGGTGCGCATCTGGGACGAGTGGGCCGACGAGAACGGCGACCTCGGCCCCGTCTACGGCTACCAGTGGCGCAGCTGGCCCGATCCACGGGGCGGGCACGTCGACCAGATCGCGAGACTCCTCGAGCAGATCCGCGTCAACCCGCGCTCGCGCCGGCTGATCGTCTCGGCCTGGAACCCGGCGCTGGTGGACGAGATGGCCCTGCCGCCGTGCCACTGCCTCTTCCAGTTCTACGTGGCCGACGGGCGGCTCTCCTGCCAGCTCTACCAGCGCAGCGCCGACATCTTCCTCGGGGTGCCCTTCAACATCGCGAGCTACGCGCTGTTGACCCAGATGATCGCCCGGGTCTCGGGCCTCGAGCCGGGGGACTTCGTGCATACCCTGGGCGATGCCCATCTCTACCTGAACCACCTCGAGCAGGCCGAGAAGCAGCTGTCTCGCACGCCGCGCGCCGCACCTCGCCTGGTGCTGGATCCCTCGGTGGAGGAGCTCTTCGACTTCCGCTTCGAGCACATCGCCATCGAGGGGTACGACCCCCATCCGCATATCAAGGCCGAGGTGGCGGTATGAACCAGCCCCATGAGATGACCGACGAGACTCTCGTGCCCGTCGCGATGATCGCCGCCATGGACAGGAACCGCGTGATCGGGGTGGACAACCAGCTGCCCTGGTACCTGCCGGAGGACCTGAAGTTCTTCAAGCGGATCACCCAGGCCAAGCCGCTGGTGATGGGGCGCAAGACCTATCAATCCATCGGCCGGGCGCTCCCCGGACGGCTCAACATCGTGGTGACCCGCGACCCCGACTTCCATGCCGACGGCGTTCGGGTCTGCCACGACCTGGCCGCCGCGCTGACGCTGGCCGACCACCAGGCCACCATCGACGGTGTCGAGGAGATCATGGTGATGGGCGGGGCCGAGATCTACGCCCAGGCGCTGCCCTTCGCCAGCCGGCTCTACCTCACCGAGGTGGACATCGAGGTCGAGGGCGATGCCCGCTTCCCCGCGATCGACATGGGCGAGTGGGAAGAGGTGCAGCGCGTGCCCGGCGAGCCTGCCGAGGGCCAGCCGCACTATGATTTCGTGCAGTACCGTCGATATTAAGGGCAGCGGCGCTGATGGCGTCGCCCGTCGGCGACATTTGTCACGACGCCACGCCTGGCACAGACTGGACAGAATGTGCCGTGGCCGGCAGGAAACGGCGACGGCAGGACGAGTCAGGGGCATGGCGCACTGGAGGGCCAGGACGTGAACGAGGAACGCTCAACCCACCTGCTGGAACGGCTGGAGCAGCGCGCGGCGGCCCTGCTGGGCCTGTTGCGGGAGTCCCGCGTGCAGCAGGATGCCCTGCAGTCCCGGCTGGCCGAGCTGGAGCGGCGTCGCGTCGAGCTGGAGGCGAGCCATGCCGAACGGGCCGCCGAGGTCCGCGAGGAGCAGGGCGCCCGCGAGGCCCTGGCCCAGCGCTGTCGCGAGCTTCAGGCGCGCGTCACCGAGCTGGAGGCCACCCGCCTAGAGCTCGCCGAGGAGAATCGCGAGCTCGACGAGCAGAATCGTGAGCTCGAGGCGCACAACCGGCGCCTGCTGGAACGCGATCCCGCCGAGGCGGGGACGGTGCTCTTCCATCGCCAGGCGCGTCGGGCCCAGGGGCTCTCCGCCCTGATCGGCCATCGCCCGCGGAAGCAGGCCGGCGAGGTCGCTGACGCGCCGGCCGACCCGGAGGAGGGCGTCTCCGTCACGCCCACCGAGCCGGCCGCCGTCCCTGCCGTCCCTGCCGACCCTCCGGTCGAAGCCTCCACCGAAGTTCGCTCTGAAGTGACTGGAGCGGGCACGACCCCTGAACTCGACATCGGTGAGGCACCGTCTCCCCAGGCCCTGCTGGACCAGTGGTACCGGCGCTATTCGTCCACCTTCTTCAAGGGCCATACCCGGCCGCTCAAGGTCGGCATCCACGAGGAGCTGAGCGCCCGCGAGCCCTGGCCCGAGAAGCTCGTGCGCCGGGCGCTGGCCTGCTACGTCAACCTGCCGCGCTACCTCAAGTCGGTACGCGAGGGGGCCTGGCGCCTTGACCTCGCCGGCGAGCCGGCGGGCCAGGTGGACGCCGCCGCCGCCGAGCATGCCCACCGCAAGCTCGAACGCCTGCAGGCCGATCGTCGCAACCCCGGCCGTTCTGCCCGACCCCGCGCCAAGGGGGGAGCCAAGGGGCGAGAGGCCGCGCCGGGCCATCGGGGCGCCGACGGGCAGGGCGGGCCCGGTGGCCAAGGGCCGTCGTCCGGTGAGCCACCGTCCGGCGCCGAGACCCCGGACCGTCAGCGTGCCTCCTCGTCGGCCTCGCCGAACCCCGCCAGCCCCTCGCCCGGTGCCCCGGAACGCCGGGGGCCCGCCACCCTGGACGAGAAGCTCTCCGCCCTGCTTGCCAAGCACAACCAGCGTTGATCTCCCTGACTTGTCTTCGCCATATTCGCCGGGCATGATGTTCCTGCTCATCGCACCGGGCGCCCCATCTGGCCGACATGCCGCCGTGGCGGGCCGGATGGGGTGCCGGGCTCGCCGGGACGGCGCCCGAATCGCAAGGGCAGGAGGAGACGTCGGAGAACGGTGTTCGCAGGGAAGGAAAACAGTGTTTTTTTCTTGTTGCGTTCCCCGAATCCCCGGTATAGAGTTCCTCTTGCGAGCATTGGACTATAACAAGGCTTTGCCGAGGTCTGGCTCGCGTCCTGCCACCTCCCGGGAGGGAGCCCGCAGGCACGAGAACCGGCACCAAGACCGGCCAAGCCGCTGACCCGCTCATAAAGAACGGGCAGCCACGATCGAAACAGCAAGCTAGTCAATAAGGAACTATCGCAATGAAAAAGACACTGTTAGCGACTGCTATCGCCGGTGCCCTGGCCGCTTCCGGCGCCCAGGCCGCCACCGTCTACAACCAGGACGGCACCAAGCTGGACCTGTACGGCAACGTCCAGATTGCCTACTACAACACCGACGGCGGTGACGAGAGCACCGACCAGCTTCAGGACAACGGTTCCACCTTCGGCTTCGCCGCCGAGCACGTGATCAACTCCGGCCTGACCGGCTACCTGAAGCTCGAGTTCGACGACTTCAAGGCCGATGAGATGAAGATCGCCGGTCGCGATTCCGGCGACCAGGCCTATGTTGGCCTGAAGGGCAACTTCGGTGACGTCCGCCTCGGCTCCTACGATCCGCTGATCGACGACTGGATCCAGGACCCGATCACCAACAACGAAGGCTTCGACGTTTCCGACTCCAACGCTCGTGCCCTTGGTGTTGGCACCCAAGATCGTGAAGGCGACAAGCTGACCTTCACCTCGCCGTCCTTCAGCGGCCTGCAGTTCGCCCTCGGTACCCAGTTCAAGGGCGACGCCGAAGAGAACGAGTTTTCCGACGTCCTCGCGGATGGCATCGACCATGAGGTCGAGGCCGAGTCCAACGCCTCCTTCTTCGGTGGCGTGAAGTATACCGCCGGCGCTTTCTCCATCGCCGCGGTCTACGACAATCTGGATAACTACGACGGTAAGGTGTCAGACGTCACAGGCGATCTCGATGAGCTCCCCGAAGGCGTTACTGCCGACGAAGTTATCGGCTACGAGTACGATGCTGGTGACCAGTACGGCATCACCGCACAGTACACCGTCGGCACCCTGCGTGTGGCTCTGAAGGTCGAGCGCTTCGATTCCGAGAATGAAATCGTCGACGATGCCAACTTCTACGGTCTGGGCGCCCGTTACGGTTACGGCGCGGGCGACATCTACGCCGCCTACCAGTACGTCGATGTGGGCGCCGGCACCCTGCTGTCCGAACTGGATGAGACCATCCAAGACGAGCAGGATCGTGACGAGACCTACAACGAGGTCATCCTCGGCGCCAACTACAGCATCTCCGATGCCATGTACGTCTGGACCGAGTACGCCATGTACGATCGCGAAGATGACGCAGGCGACGGCGTCGGCGTTGGCGTGACCTACCTGTTCTGATTCCTGTCGCGGGTGTAACCTGCGAGCAGGGTAGAACACAGAAAGCCGGCCCCTCGGGGTCGGCTTTTTTCATTGGACGCGAACGAACGCAAGCGAGGTTCCATGAAACAACCGATCATCACCGCGAGCCTGCTGGCCCTTGGCCTGGCCCTGGGGACCACGCCGGTGCTCGCCAGCGAGATGCAGGACCGCTTCCGCGAGGAAGGGCGGGGCATGGATCTGACGGGATTCTTCCAGGCCGAGACCGACGCCCGCAGCCGCAGCTTCCTGTTCGGGGGCGCCAATGCCCATGATTTCACCGTGACCGAACCGGGCACCTACCTCTTCGAGAGCCGCGTCACCGCCGGCTACTCCGAGGACTACCGCATCGCCGCCGTCCTCGAGGACGAACAGGGGCAGG
Source organism: Halomonas aestuarii (assembly GCF_001886615.1). NCBI lineage: Bacteria > Pseudomonadati > Pseudomonadota > Gammaproteobacteria > Oceanospirillales > Halomonadaceae > Halomonas > Halomonas aestuarii. The sequence goes on along the minus strand of NZ_CP018139.1, from coordinate 748,043 downwards.
TGATCGCCCGCAGCGAGGCGCTGGGACAGAACGGCGGCCTGGCCCTGCGCCAGCGCCTGTCGCCCGGCGACTATACCCTGCGCGTCGAGGCCCAGCGCTTCGGCACCCGCCGCAGGGCGGGGGATGGCTACTCCATCCTCATCGCCGGGCTGGCAGAGGATGGTCGGCGCCTCGACGACGCTGTGAGCGACGGCGAGGGCATCTTCTTCGCCGGAAAAAGCCGTGATGGTGCGCGCTCCGTGTTCGTGAGCGGCGATAATGCCGTGGCGACACTGGGAGCAGCGGCGGACCAGGCGATCCCTGAGGATGCATCCGCTCCCGAGGCCGCCTCCGCCATGGGCGCCAGCAAGGACGAGACGGCATCCTCTGGCAGCGAGGCCCGCTCCGGCCAGCCCGAGGCCGCCCAGGCGGCATCATCCCAGGGCTTCGAGACCATCGTTACCGACGTCAAGATCCGCGCCCGCGGCGAGGTGCTGACCTTCGACGTGGCCGAGCGCGGCACCATCGCCATCACTACCTCCACCTATCCGACCGGCTACGAGGACACCTATCGCATCGCCCTCGAGGTGCTGGACGAGACGGGCGCTGTGGTCGCCGAGGGGGCAGGCCAGGGCTTCGACGGCGACGTCGACATGACGACCGAGCTGGCGCCGGGTCGCTATCGTATCCGCGTGCAGGGCCAGAAGTTCGGCTCTTCCATGACGGGCGTCAACAACTACGAGCTGAAGGTCCAGCGACTGGATCGCCGATAATCGGAAGACCGTCGAGGCGTCGGGTGAGTGCCCGGTCGCCCGCTGGACGACAAGGCCCCCGGCGCACCTGTGCCGGGGGCCTTGTCGTGAGGGCGCCTTGGCCTGGCGCGCGGTCCAGGCATCCTTACCGTCCAGGATCCTCTGGATGATCAGGACTGCCAGGATATCGACGGCCTTCCCGCATGGGCCTGGCCCGGGGCATCAGGCCCGAGGCCGCGCGGGCCCTCAGAGGGTGCAGTACCGTCGTTTTCTGAAGTATGCTGAGGAAGCATCCAGGCAGTAACGGTGCCGTGGAGACGGCCCGTGCCTGGAGTGCCGTGGCGTAGATGAACAGGGAGTTCACCATGACCCACCATCCCTCCGGTCAGACGGCGATTCCCCCGGGGCAGGCAACGCACTGCGAGGGCTGCAGCCTCAGTGCCCACTGCCTGCCGGGTGGCCTGGCCCGCGACCAGATGACCGACTTCGATGCCATCATCCACCGCCCCAGGCCGCTGAGGCGCGGGGCGCGGCTGGTGCGGCAGGGGGCGCCCTTCACCAGCCTCTACGTGGTGCGTTCGGGAAGCTTCAAGCAGGTCGTGGTCGACGCAGCGCATCGTGAACTGGTGACCCACTTCCTCCTGCCCAGCGACGTCGCGGGGCTGGATGCGCTCGGCGAGGCCCGCCATCCCTCCAGCGTGGTGGCGCTGGAAAGCAGCTTCGTCTGCGAGCTGCCGTTTGGCTCCTTGGAGGCGCTGGGCGACCGCTTCCCGGCCCTGCGCGGCGCGCTCTATCGCAGCATGAGCCAGGTGCTGGAGCGTGATCAGGGCATGAACTGCCTGCTCTCCTGCGCCTCCGCGGAGACGCGCATGGCGAGCTTCCTGCTGGACATGTCCGAGCGCTTCGCGGCCCGGGGCTACTCCCCCCATGGCTTCCAGCTGGCCATGTCCCGGGCCGATATCGGCAGCTTCCTCGGGGTGGCCCTGGAAACCGTCAGCCGTCTCCTCGGGCGACTCCAGCGCCAGGGGCTGATCAGCGTCGAGGGGCGAACCCTGGTGCTGCGTGACATTCCCGCCCTCGAGGCGCGGGTATCCGGCACCCGTCCCGGCCGTTGAGTCGGTGAGCACCAGTTCCCGAGCCAGTCGTCATCCCGGGGGATGAGCGATGCCGGAGAAGGGCAGCGTCGGCCATGGCGCGGCAGGGGGCGTTCGCCTGCGCCACGCGTGGCGGCGTTGACGGGATGGCGGGGCGGCCATGCTAGAGTCGCGTCATCGACACAGGACATGGAGGTCTGCTTGCCGATATTCCGCCTCTCCCGGGCCGTCGCCTGGGCGCTCTCCCTGAAGGGCCGTTTGCTGCTGGGGCTCGCCGCGACCTGGGTCATCGTGGTGGCCCTGGTGATGTGGGCCGGCTGGGCATCTAGCCGCTCGCTGTCCGAGGAGTCGAACCTGATCCACCTGAACTACGAGGCTCGCCTGATCGCCGACGAGCTGACCGATCAGGTCGACAGCCGTCTCGCTGCCCTCGGGCAGCTTGCCGAGCAGATGCCGTTGAAGGCCGGGGAGGGGACTGACCCGCACACCCTGCTGGCGGCCAACGGTGCGCTGCTGGAGTGGTTCGAGGGCCTCCTTCTGTACGATGCCGCCGGCACCATCCAGGCCGATTGGCCGCAGATGCCGGGACGACAAGGCTTTGATGCCGGCTTCCGTGACTACTTCCAGTTCGTCAAGGGATTCAAGCGGCCCTACGTCAGCGAGCCCTTCATCGGGGGCATCAGCGGGATGCCCATGCTGCTGTTCCTGGTCCCGCTGCTCGACGAGGCGGGCGATTTCCAGGGCGCACTGGGCGGGCTGGTGAACATCCGCGAGGGCGGGCTGTTCGAGCGGTTGCGCAGGATCCGGCTCGGCGATGGCGGCTATGCCGCCATTGCCACCGCGTCGGGCCGGCTGATCTATCACCCCGACCGGTCGCGTATCCTGGCTCCCCTGCCGTCCGAGGGCGCCAGCCCCTCGCTGGCCCTGGCCCGGCTGGGGTGGGAAGGCGAGGCCCGCGGCCCCGCGCTCGATGGCCAGATGACCTACCAGGCCTTTCGCCAGATCTGGCCGGCCGACTGGATCGTCGGCGTCTACCTGCCGAGCGAGCAGGTGATGTCGCCCTTCAGGGGCCTGTTCCGGCGATTGGCCATCCTTGGCCTGCTGATCGCCGTGATGCTGCTGCCATTGATGGGGTGGCTGCTCTGGCTGGCGTTGCGCCCCCTCTACCGCCTCGAGGGCCAGATCGGTGAGCTTGGCCGGGGAGAGCGTACCCATGTCACCCTGACTTCCCGGATGCAGGAAATCCAGCGCGTCGGGAACGCCCTGAACCGGCTGGAGCGAGAGCGTGGCCTGGCCCTGGCCCAGTGGCGGGACCGTCAGGCCTTCCTCGATGCCATCCTGGCCGAGTCGCCTGTGGGCATGTTCGTGACCGACCCCCAGGGGAGGATCGTCTATGCCAATCGGGCCCTGCTCGAGCTGGCAGGTCGGACGGTCAGCCCGCGTCATCACGCCCAGTGGCTGGCCGGCCTGCATGCCGATGACCGCGACGCGATTCTGGATCTCTGGCAGTTCAGCCAGCGCAGCGGCGAGGATTTCCTTCGCCAGTTCCGCTACTACCGGGCCGACGGAACGCTGCTCTGGCTGGAGGTGCACGCCAGCCGCGTGCTCATCGACTGCCAACTGATCGGCTTCGTGGGCATCGTCAAGGACATCACCCTGCACCGCGAGCAGGAGTCGCTGCGCCAGTGGGAGGCCGAGCACGACCCGCTCACCGGCCTGCTCAACCGCCGCGGCTTCGAGCGCCGGCTCGAGGAGGCGCTGGCCGCCTGGCGCAAGGCCGAGACGCCCTCGGCCCTGCTGCTGTTCGACCTCGACCGGTTCAAGCCGATCAACGACCTGGGCGGGCATGCCCTGGGCGACACGATGCTGCGGCGCGTCGCCGAGGCGGTCAACGGCGTGGTGCGTGTCAGCGATCATGTGGCGCGTCAGGGCGGGGACGAGTTCGCCGTGCTGCTGCCGAGCTGCGACGTCGACCAGGCCCGGCGCATCGCCGAGTCCTTGCGTGGGGCCGTGGCCGGCCTCTCGGTGATCCATGAAGGACGCGAGTTCCGGGTGACCCTGAGCGTGGGCGTCACCACCCTCCTGCCAGGGGACAGGGACATCCAGGAGGTGATCGGCCGCGCCGACGCGGCGAGCTACGAGGCGAAGCGGCGCGGCCGCGATGCCGTGGTCTCGGCCTGACGGCTCCTCGGGAGCGCCTGCGGCCGGCGCGTGGCTCACCGGGGGGGCACGCCCCATGCGGCATCCTGCCCCATTCCCGGTCATGTTATCCCGATTTAATATTCCCGTACCTTATAAACACATTCCATAGAGCACGGGACCATGACCACGCCACTCCTTCGTCGCCTGCCGATTATGGCCTGCATCGCCGCCTGGGGCGGTGCCGCCCATGCCGAGACCGAGAGCCTCTCCACCATGATCATCGAGGGGAGGGCCGGTGTGCCCGGTGAGCTCTCGCTCTCGCCCCGGCAGTCGCCGGCGCCGGCGGCCGATGCCGGCGAGTGGCTGAGGCGGATCAACGGCATCGAGGCTATCCGCATGGGCGGTCACGGCCTCGATCCGGTGATTCGCGGCCAGCAGGGCAATGCGCTGAACGTCCTGGTGGATGGCGGTTACGTGTATGGTGCCTGTCCCAACCGCATGGATCCGCCCACCGCCTATGCGCCGCTGCACAGCTTCGACCGGGTGACGGTGAGCAAGGGCGTGACGACCCTGCAGCATGGTGCCGGCGGCAGCGGCGGCACCGTGCTCTTCGAGCGCACCTCGCCGGACTTCGAGGGCCGCGACATCCAGCAGCAGGGCAGCGTGGGGGCGAGCTTCGACGACAACGGCGAGCGTGCCGGTCTCTACGCCCGCCTGGTGGCCGGCAACGAGAACGGCTACTGGCGGCTTTACGGCGAGCGCCAGCAGGCCAACGACTACGAGGACGGCGACAGTCGGCGTATCCACAGCGTTTTCGAGACCACCAGCGGCGGCGTCACGCTGGGCTTCACGCCCACGGTCGGCACCGAGGTGGCGTTCGGCTACGAGGGCGTGCGCGAACGCGACGTCAAGTTCGCCGGCGCCGGCATGGACGCGCCGGAGAGCGACAACGACACCCTGCGGGCTCGCCTCGACCACGCCTTCTCCGACACCCTGCGGATGGAAAACCGCCTGCAGTTCACTGCCATCGACCATGTGATGGACAACACCTCGCTGCGCGATGCACCGATGATGAAGATGCGCTCGCCCACCGAGTCCGACACTGTCACCTGGAAGAGCATGCTCGTGCAGCAGCGCGCGAACAGCGATCTGCGCTTCGGGGTCAACGTGCTGCAGAATGCCCGTGACGCGCGGATCATCAACGACTCGAAGGACGTGGTTGCGTTTCTCTCCTGGCCTGACGTGACCACCCGCCAGTCGGGGGTGTTCGCCGAGATTGATCACTACCTGGGCGAGCGCACCACCGTCAGCGGCGGCCTGCGGCTGGACTATTCGGAGGCCAGCGCCGACGCTGCCGACCAGGCCAGCGATACCGGCGTGGTGGCGGCCGACCTCTACCGTCGCGAGTACGGGGTGGGGGGCAACCTGGATCACGACGCCTGGCTGGTGGGTGGCTTCCTGCGCGGTGAACAGCGCCTGAGCGATACCGACACCCTCTACGCCAGCCTCAGCCGTGCCGAGCGGGATGCCGACGCCACCGAGCGCTACTTCGCCAAGGGCGACTGGGTGGGCAACCCCGGCCTCGACCCCGAGGTGCACCACCAGCTGGACGTGGGGATCGAGCGTCGACTGGCACAGGGCGGCGTCGAGGTGGCGGCCTTTGCCGACCGCGTCGACGACTACATCTTCCGCGAGAGGGTGGACGGCGTCAGCGTCTACCGCAATATCGATGCCACCCTCTACGGGGTGGAGCTCTCCGGCGACCTGCGCTGGGCTCGTCATTGGGAGACGCGCGGCCAGCTGAGCTGGGTGCGCGGCGACAACCTGGACGACGGCGGCGCCCTGGCTGATATTGCCCCGCTGCGCGGCCGGCTCTCGCAGTTCCACGTGCGCGAGGCCTGGGAGGCCGGGCTCACCGCGCGCTTCTCCGACGCCCAGGACCGTCTGGGGCCGGACGAGGTGGCCACGTCGGGCTACGTGGTGCTCGATGCCGAGGCCGCCTGGCGCTGGCAGGCCATGACCCTGCGCGCCGGTGTCAGCAACCTGCTCGACAAGACCTACAGCGACTTCCTCAATCGCAACCGCAGCGCCAGCGACCCCTTCCTCGCCGAGGATCCGGAGAGCCTGGCCCTGCCCCTGAATGAGCCCGGCCGCAGCGTCTGGGTGGGCATGGAGTACGTGTTCTGAGGGTAAAAAGGAGAGGGGGGAGAGGGGAGTGGCGCCCCCATCAGGATTCGAACCTGAGACCTTCCCCTTAGGAGGGGGACGCTCTATCCAGCTGAGCTATGGGGGCGCGACGCTGCGCATTATAAGCGCCTGAACCGCCGAGATAAACCCGCGGTGGCCCGGGGAGATGCCCCGGTCCATGAGTCCGGCGCGATTCCCGGGTAGAATGCGCGGCAAATTCGCTTCCGGTGGCCGCCATGTCCGACTCCGCATCCCCCCTCTCGCCGGTCGGTGATCGTCACTTCGATGGCCTGGCCGAAAAGTTCGCCGCGAGCCTCTACGGCGGGGCCCGCGGCGAGCTGCGCCTGGCGCTGCTCGACCGTCTGCTGCCCGAGATGCTGGACCTTCGTGAACAGCCGCTGCTCGACGTCGGTGCCGGGCTCGGCCAGCTGGCCGGCTGGTTCGCCCGGCGAGGCCATGCCGTGACCCTGACCGAACCCTCCGCCGAGATGCTCGCGCGGGCCCGCCAGCACCTGGAGGGCCAGGACTTGCGCTTTCTCCAGGCCCCGCTTCAGGACCTCCCCGAACTGGCACCCGGGCCCTGGCCGCTGGTCGCCTGCCATGCGGTGCTGGAGTGGCTGGCGGACCCTCGCTCCGCTCTGGCTATGCTGGCCGGCCTGCTGGCGCCGGGCGGTCAGCTCTCGCTGATGGTCTTCAATCGCGACGCCCTCAGGCTCTCCAACGTGGTCAAGGGCAACCTGGAGAAGGCCCTGGCGGACCGGCTCGAGGGCAAGGGACTTCGCAAGCGGTTGACGCCGATCTCGCCGCTGACCCACGGGCAGGTGGAGGCCTGGAGCGCCGAGAATGGCCTGGTGATCCACGAGGTGGCGGGCATCCGGGTGTTCTCCGACTACCTGCGCCGTCCCCCGGAGAGCGAGGCCGACCGGGAGCGCCTGCTGGCGCTGGAACGGCGCTACTGCCGGGTCGACCCCCACTGGCGGCTGGGCCGCTACCTGCTCTATACCCTGGAGCGCCCGATCCATCCCCCCGAGGAGGCCACCCCATGAGTGCCGAGACCCCCGTCTGCCAACTGCTGGAGCGCCAGGCGTTCGACTATCGCGGCTGGCTCTGGGTCGCCCCGCCCCGGGACGCCTGGCTGGAGGCGGGGCAGGGGCACCTGCTCTCCGCCGACCAGGCGGTGCTCTCGGCCTGTCGGGCCCGGGGACTGTCGGCGAACTCGCCCTTCGAGGCCGTCGAGCCGGCGCCCCCGGGCGCGGTGCTGTTCTGGCCCAAGAGCCACGCCCTGGGCGAATGGTGGCTGCTGTGGCTCTGTGCCCACCTGCCGCCGGGCACCCCGCTGCAGCTGGTGGGCGAGAACCAGGGAGGCATCAAGCGGGTCCTCAAGGTCCTGGCGGCCCTGGGGCTGGGTTGTCGCAAGGTGGACAGCGCCCGGCGCTGCGGCCTCTATGCGACCCGCCTGGCCCGGGTGGGGCTCGACCCCGACGAGGCCTGGACGAGCTTCGAGGCCGAGGGCCTGCGGCTGGTCAGCCATCCCGGCGTGTTCGGCCACGGCAAGCTCGACGACGGCACCCGGCTGCTGCTGGGTCAGCTGTCCGGGGCGCTGGGGGAGGGGCCTGACGAGATGCGAGGCGATATGCTCGGCGATGTTCTCGATATGGGCTGCGGCGACGGCATCCTGGCCGCCTGGCTGGCGCGGCGCGGGGCGCGGGTCACGGCGGTGGACGTCAACGGTTTCGCGGTGGAGGCGACCCGGCGGACGCTGGAGGCCAACGGGCTGGCCGGCGAGACGCTGGCGAGCGACGTCTACTCGGCCCTCGGCGAGCGGCGCTTCGATGCCATCATCAGCAACCCGCCCTTCCATCAGGAACGGGCCATCGACTACGGCCCGGCGGGGCGGCTGATCCGCGAGGCGCCTGAGCACCTGAAGCCTGGCGGCCAGCTGCTCCTGGTGGCCAACGCCTTCCTGCCCTATCCGGACCTGCTCACCCGGGCCTTCGGCGGCTTCGAGACCCTGGCCGACGACCGGCGCTTCCGGGTCTATCGGGCCGTCAGGGACGGCTCGAGGGCCTGATCAGGGTGTGATCAGGCTTGGGGGTCGCGATAGGCGATGTCGGTGATGAGGTAGGTGGTCTCGCCCCCCGGGGCGGCGACGACCGCCTCGTCGTCCAGCGACTTGCCGAGCAGGGCCTTCGCCAGGGGGGCGTCCACGCTGATCCAGTGCTTGCCGGTGTCGGTCTCGTCGTGGCCGACGATGCGGATCGCCAGTTCCTCGCCCCCCTCGTCCTCCAGGGTGACGAAGGCGCCGAAGTAGACCCGCTCGGTATCCGCCGGGAGCCGGTCCACCACCGTCAGCTCGTCGAGGCGCTTGGTGAGGTAGCGGATGCGGGCGATGACCCGGTTGAGCTCCTTCTTGTTGTAGGTGTAGTCGGCGTTCTCGCTGCGATCGCCCAGGGCCGCCGCCTCGCCCACCTTGGTGGAGAGGGCGGGGCGCTTGACCCGCGAGAGGTGGTCGAGGATGCCGCGCAGCCGCTCGGCCCCCTCGGCGGTGATCAGGTTGCTCTTGGGTTCCTGGCGCGGGTCCTTGGCGGGGTCGCGCCAGCGCGTCATGTTGCGGCCTTTCATCCGTCGCGTCCTCCTGCCGTCGAGAGACGCAAGATACGCCATCGTCTCCCCGGGCGCCAAGCCGGCCGAGCGTTCCCTGGCGAATCATTCAAACGTTCGTTACATTGCGGGGTGTCCGTCGATCGCCACCCTCGGCAAGGAGCCCCGCCATGAATCATCGCCCGTCGTTCGCCGCCGTCCTCTGTCTGGCGCTGGTTGCCGCCCCGCTGGCCCAGGCCCTGGCCCAGGCCCCGGCATGGGAAGACGAGCTCTTCTCCCTGCGCCATCGCTGGGAACACGTCACCACCGAGGTGGCGCCGGAGCGCCGCGAGGCGGCGCTCGAGTCGCTGGCGGAGGAGAGCGCGCGTCTCGCCGAGTCCCATCCGCGGCAGAGCCGGGTGCTGGTCTGGCGGGGCATCATCCTCGCCTCCCATGCCCGCGAGGCGGGGGGGCTCGCGGCACTGGGCTCGGCCAAGGAGGCGCGCCGGCTGCTGGAGCGTGCCGTCGAGCTCGACCCCGAGGGCAACAACGGCTCCGCCTGGGTGACCCTGGGGGCGCTCTACGACAGGGCGCCGGGCTGGCCGGTGGCCTTCGGCGATGCCGAGACTGCCGACAGGATGTTCCAGCGTGCCCTGGCGATTCGCCCGCAGGGCATCGACGTCAACTACTACTATGCCGCCTTCCTCGAGGACGAGGGCCGCCAAGGCGAGGCGCGCGAGCATGCCCGCCGCGCCATGGAGGGCCAGGCCCGGGAGGCACGACGGGCCTCCGACGAGGCCCTGCGTGAGGAGGCCAAGGCGCTTCTCGAGGAGCTCTGAGACGCGTCGGAGGACTCGGCGGTTGGCATTCCCGTGCCGGGTCCCGATAATGGGGCCTTTGTGCGATCGGGAGACCGGCATGAGCGATACTCGCCCGCCTGAAGACGATCATGACCTCACCCTGAGGGCGCCCTTCACGGCCGCCGACGTGGCGCTGGAGGAGCGGCGCTGCCTGCACGAGGGGTTCTTTCGCCTGGAGGAGTTCCATCTGCGCCATCGCCTCTTCGAGGGCGGCTGGAGCGGCCGGATGGTGCGCGAGGTGCATCATCGCCACGATGCGGTGGGCGTGCTGCTCTACGACGTGGAGCGCGATGCCGTGGTGCTGATCGAACAGTTCCGGGCCGGGGCCCTCGACGACCCCGACTCCCCCTGGAAGCTCGAGGTGGTGGCCGGGCTGGTCGAGCGCGGCGAGAGCCTCGCCGAGGTGGCCCGCCGCGAGGCCATGGAGGAGGCCGGCTGCGAGGTGGGCGAGCTGATCGAGCTGCACACCTACTACCCGAGCCCCGGGGCCTGCGACGAGCGGGTCACCCTGTTCTGTGGCCTGGTCGACAGCCGCGGCCTCGGCGGGGTGCACGGGCTGGACGCGGAGCACGAGGATATCCGCGTTCATGTGCTACCGTTCATTCGGGCCTGGGAACTCCTGGAGGCCGGACGACTCGACAATGCCATGTGCCTGATCGCCTTCCACTGGCTGGCCGGTGAGCGTGCATCGTTGCGAGCAAGGAGGTAGCGTGCCGAGAAACGCCTATGTCACCGACCTGAAGACCCTGCAGGGCGAATGCACGGCCAACTTCATCCGTCTCAGCCGGCTGCTGGGCGACCTGGACGTGGGCGAGACCCGCGAGGTCGCGCTGGTCAACCATGGCCGCCGCCTGGGCGCGCTGCGCCTCAAGCTCCAGGAGCGTGCTCCCTACACCAGCATCGTGCGCGTCTCCCAGCGCGGGGTGCTCGACGACGTGATCGATACGCCTCGCATGCGCGTGCACCTCTACCACGACGTGCGCATGGCGGAGGTCACCGACTTCCAGCGTCAGCGCCACTTCCACGGCCGCTACCGCTATCCCAACGCCCGCATGCACCAGCCCGACGAGAAGCTGCAGCTCAACCGGTTCCTCGGCGAGTGGCTGGAGCATGGCCTGGCCCACGGGCACTCCCTCGACCTGCCCGAACTGCCGTGAAGACGCTGTCGTGAAGGCGGCCTGGTGATGGCATGTTCCTGAATCCCTGGCCAGACGTGTCCCGTATCGAACACGCTGCTCCGACGAGAGTGCGGCCCTGATGCGCCTGGCCCAGCTCACCGACTGTCACCTGCTGGCCGACCCCGCGGCACGCGGACGGATCGGTGTGCCGCTGCGCCAGCTGGAGGCCGTGGTGGCGGCGGTCAATCGCCAGCGACCGGATCGGGTGGTGGTCACCGGGGATATCAGCCAGGACGAGACGGCGACCTCCTACCGGCTGGCCGAGCGGGTCCTGTCGCGGCTCGATGCCCCCTGGTGCTGGTTGCCGGGCAACCACGACCGGACGGACCGGATGGCCGACTGCCGCCCGCTGCCCGAGGCGCTGGACCTGGGTGACTGGCGGGCGCTGCTGCTGGATACCCACGTGAGCGGTCGGGAGGGTGGTGAGCTCGGGGCCGAGCGACGCTCGGCCCTGGATGCCTCGCTCGATGGCGACCCCCGTCCGACGCTCCTGATGATGCACCATCCGCCCCTGCCCGTCGGCGCCGCCTGGCTCGACGCGATCGGCCTGGCCGATGCCGAGGCCTTCTGGCGTGTCGTCGCGCCCCATGGCCAGATCAGGGGCGTGTTCTTCGGCCATGTCCACCAGGCCTTCCGGGGCGTCCAGGCCCTGGCCGACCGCGAGATCCCGCTCTACGGCTGTCCCGCCACCAGCGACCAGTTCCTGCCCGACTCCCCGACCTTCGCCCTCGACGAGGCCTCGCGGCCCGGCTATCGCCTCATCGATCTGGGAGAGGGCGAGTTCGAGACCTGGGTGGAACGCCTCGATCCCTGACGGCCATATAGAGATAATAAGCATAAAAAGATAGTTATTGATTCTTTTGGGTTATTATCGACCCGACGTTACCCTGTGTCGCATGTTCTCTCCCGCCCAACGTCATGCGAGGTAGCCGGGCCATGAGCAGTCTTTCCGCACCGTCACGCGAGAGCGCCGTAGAGGCCGCCGCCGGCGACCTGACGCCCTCGCGCCAGCGACTCACCCATCTGCAGCAGCTCGAGGCCGAGTCGATCCACATCATCCGCGAGGTGGTGGCGGAGTTCGCCAACCCGGTGATGCTCTACTCCATCGGCAAGGACTCCTCGGTGATGCTGCACCTGGCGCGCAAGGCCTTCTATCCCGGCCCGCCGCCGTTCCCGCTGATGCACGTCAACACCACCTGGAAGTTCCGCGAGATGATCGAGTTCCGCGACCGCATGGCGGCGGAATCCGGCATGGAGCTGATCGAGCACATCAACGAGGAGGGGCGCGCCGCCGGCATCAATCCCTTCGACCACGGCTCAAGCGGCTACACCGACGTGATGAAGACCGCGTCCCTCAAGCAGGCCCTGGACAAGTACGGCTTCGATGCCGCCTTCGGCGGGGCGCGCCGCGACGAGGAGGCCAGCCGCGCCAAGGAGCGTGTGTTCTCCTTCCGCGATCGCCATCACCGCTGGGATCCCAAGAACCAGCGCCCGGAGCTCTGGAACCTCTACAACGCCCGGGTCAACAAGGGTGAGTCGATCCGCGCCTTCCCGCTCTCCAACTGGACCGAGCTGGACATCTGGCAGTACATCCACCTCGAGGGGATTCCCATCGTGCCACTCTACTACGCCGCCCCGCGCCCGGTGGTCGAGCGCGACGGCATGCAGATCATGGTCGACGACGACCGCCTGCCCCTCAAGGAGGGCGAGGTGCCCGAGGAGAAGTGGGTGCGCTTCCGCACGCTCGGCTGCTACCCGCTGACCGGCGCCGTGGAGTCCCGTGCGGACACCCTGCCCGAGATCATCCAGGAGATGCTGCTCACCCGGACCAGCGAGCGCAGCGGCCGCGCCATCGACCATGACCAGGCCGGCTCCATGGAGAAGAAGAAGCGCGAGGGCTATTTCTGATGTCACACCAGTCCAACCTCATCGCCGACAACATCGAGCAGTACCTGCACGAGCACGAGAACAAGGACCTGCTGCGCTTCATCACCTGCGGCAGCGTCGACGACGGCAAGTCGACCCTCATCGGACGCCTGCTGCACGATTCCAAGATGATCTTCGACGACCAGCTGGCGGCGATCACCCAGGCCTCGAAGAAGAGCGGCACCACCGGCGAGGCGGTGGACCTGGCGCTGCTGGTCGATGGCCTGCAGTCCGAGCGGGAGCAGGGCATCACCATCGACGTGGCCTACCGCTTCTTCTCCACCGACAAGCGCAAGTTCATCATCGCGGACACGCCGGGGCACGAGCAGTACACCCGCAACATGGCCACCGGCGCCTCCACGGCGAGCCTGGCGATCATCCTGATCGATGCCCGTCACGGCGTGCAGACCCAGACCCGCCGGCACAGCTTCATCGCCGACCTGCTGGGCATCCAGCACCTGGTGATCGCGGTCAACAAGATGGACCTGGTCGGCTTCGACGAGGCCCGCTTCGAGGAGATCGTCGCCGAGTATCGTGAGTTCGCGGAGCAGCTCGATGCCCCCGACATCCACTTCGTGCCGCTCTCGGCGCTGGAGGGCGACAACGTCGTCAACCGCAGCGAGAAGACCCCGTGGTACGCCGGCCCGCCGCTGCTCGAGCTGCTGGAAGGGGTGGAGGTGAGCCGCGACCGGAACCTGACCGACCTGCGCCTGCCGGTGCAGTACGTCAACCGCCCGGACCTGGACTTCCGGGGCTACGCCGGCACCCTGGAGGCGGGGATCCTGCGCCCGGGCCAGGCCATCAAGGTGTTGCCCTCCGGCCGGACCTCCAGCGTGGCGCGGATCGTCACCTTCGACGGCGACCTGGAGGCCGCCTGGCCGGGCCAGGCGATCACCGTGACCCTCGAGGACGAGATCGACATCTCCCGCGGCGACTGGATCGTCGCCGAGGATGCCGAGGTCGCCCTGGCCGATGCCTTCGAGGCCGACATCGTCTGGATGCACGACGAGGCGCTGGCGCCCGGGCGCCAGGTCGACATCCGCCTGGCCGGGCGCTCCGTATCGGGCCAGGTCGGCGAGATCCTCCACCAGGTGGACGTCAACAGCCAGGCGCGCCATCCGGCCGAGCGCCTCGAGCTCAACGCCATCGCTCGCTGCCGGGTCGAGCTGACCGCCGAGCTGCCGCTGGACGACTATGGCACGAGTCCCGGCACCGGCAGCTTCATCGTCATCGACCGGCTCTCCAACGTCACGGTGGGCGCGGGGATGATCCGCGGCGTCGCCCGGTCGGACAGCCGCCCGGCGGGCGACGTGGACTGGGCCGGCTTCGAGCTGGAGCTCAACGCCCTGGTGCGCAAGTACTTCCCGCACTGGGAGGCCAGGGACGTGAGCGCGCTGCTGCGTCGCTGAGGCGAGGCCTTGCGCCGTTGACAGGCCCCGTCACCCCTGGGTGGCGGGGCCTTTCTCGTCCGCCTCGTCCGCTGGCCACCCGGGGAGGTCATGCCGGCCCGGGCCCTGTCGTGGAGGCCTCTGTGAATCGTCAGGCCTGGCGTGGGTCGGTATAGTACGCACCGCCCAACACGCGGTATTGACAGATGAGTGACGATGGAATGACGGCCTCGCGCTGGGAGCACTGGCGCGAGATCAATCGGCAGCTGTGGCGCCTGGGGCTCGCCGGTGTGGCGACGCTGACCCTGATGCGTGGCCTGCTGCTGTGGATGAACGCCCCGACGCCGCTGACGGCACCCGCCTCCGACCTGCTGCAGGCGTTCTGGATCGGGCTGCGCTTCGACGCCAAGGTCATGGCGATCCTGATGGGCCCCTGGCTGCTGGTGGCAACGCTGCTGCTGGCGCTGCCGAGGGTCGCCATCGCCGCCTGGCGTCGGCTGTGGCTGCCCTGGGCGCTGCTGTGCATGGTGCTGGTCAACCTGCTGTCGCTGGTCAACCACTTCTTCTTCAGCTTCTATCAGGGGCCGATCAACTCGCTGGTCTTCGGTCTGTTCGAGGACGATACCCAGGCCGTGCTCGATACGGTCTGGAGCGACTACCCGTTGCTGGGGCTGCTGGTGGCGCTGGTCGGCATGACCGGCGCCCAGCTGGCATGGATGCGTCTCGGGGGGCGTCGAGAGGGACGTCGTGCGCCGCGCCATCTGGGCTGGCCGCGGGCGAGCCTGCTGGTGGTGGCGACCCTGGTGGCGCTCATCGGCCTGGGGCGCGGCAGCCTGGGCACGTTCCCGCTGCGCGAGATGAACATGGCCGTCTCGGCCAATGCCTTCGTCAACGACCTGGTGCCCAGCGGGCCAGAGGCGTTCTATCTGGCCTGGAAGGAGCGCAAGCTTGCCAATATCGGTGACGACCCCGAGGCGGGGCTTGCGCACTACGGCTTTTCATCGCCGCTGGAGGCGGCCCGGGCGCTGGGCTGGACGGAGGTCGACAGCGCCGAGGAGGTGCTGGCGCGCCTGACTCAGACCACGCCTCGGCGGGCGGTGCTGGAAGCGGCGCCGCCCCATGTGGTGGTCAGCCTGATGGAGAGCTGGGGGCGTCGACCGCTGGATTTCGACGACCCCGAGCACAACGACTTGCTGGGCCGGCTGCGGCCCTGGCTCGAGGACAAGGCCGACTATTTCCCCCATACCCTGTCGTCCCAGAACGGCACCCATCCGAGCCTCGAGGGGTTGCTGCTGGATACGCCGATCAGCCCGCTGACCCAGAGCCGCTATGGCTATCGCACCTTCTCGACCTCGGTAGCGCTGCCCTACCGGCGAGCCGGCTATCGCACGGTGTTCCTCACCGCCGGTTCGGTACAGTGGCGCAACCTCGACGACTCCCTGCGGCGTCAGGGCTTCGATCGGGTGCTGGGGGCCAGCGCGATTCGCGAGCGCTTCCCCGAGGCCACCGGGGGCACCTGGGGGCTGGACGACGAGTGGATGTTCCGCACCGGCGCCGAGCTGCTTGAAGAGGCGGATGCCCGGGGCGAGAAGGTGATGCTGGTGATGCTCTCGATCACCAATCATCCGCCCTACCACATACCCGACGACTACCGCCCGGCGCCGCTGGACGTGTCGCGACTGGGCGAGGCGCTGGCGGTCTCGCCCGAGCTCGGTACCTCGATTCTCGAGACCTACCAGTACGCCAACGACGCCATGGGCGGCTTCCTGGATCGGCTCGAGTCCGAGGGACTGCTCGGGCATACGCTCTTTGCCGCGACCGGGGATCACAACACCCGCTCGATCATCCAGTACCCGGATGCCCATGACCTGTTCGATCAGTTCGGGGTGCCGCTCCTTGTGTGGCTGCCGCCGCGCTATCGCGAGGGGGCCGTGGCGCAGGTCGAGGATTGGACCAGTCACCGCGACATCTTTCCCACCCTGTGGGCGCATTCGCTCTCCGGTGCCGAGGTGCCCTGGGTCGGGCGCGATCTCTATGCACCGGTCGAGGCGCCGATGGCGCTGACCTTCAATAGCCAGGACGGCGGCGCGGGACTGATGGTCAGCGACGCGGGGTCCGCGACCCACCTGGCGCAGCCGACCTTATATGCCTGGCAGGCAGGGGGCGCGCTTGAGGCCACCGAGGCGCCTTCCGACGCCCTGCGCGAGCAGGCGCGTCGGGCCAGGGCGCGGCTGGCGCTGGAGGACTGGCGCATCCGCCGAGAGGCGCTGGCCGACGGCTGAGTCAGGCGTCTTCCCCGGCGGTTCCGGTGTCATGAAACCGGCTCTGTTAGGGTAGGTCCAATAACCTGACCCTGCCCCGGAGCCCGCCCCGATGATCGTCCTGGCAATCGCCTTGCTGCTGGCCCTCTTCCTGCTGCCCAACCTCTGGGCGAAGTGGGTGCTGGCGCGTCATGCCCGAGGGCGCGAGGACTATCCCGGCACCGGGGGCGAGCTGGCGGACCACCTGATCCGGCGGCTGGGCCTCGAGGGGGTCAGGGTGGAGATGACCGACCAGGGCGACCACTACGACCCCGAGGCGCGGCGGGTGAGGCTCTCCCGGGAACACTATGCGGGGCGCTCGCTCACGGCGGTGACGGTGGCGGCCCATGAGGTCGGCCACGCCATCCAGCACCATCAGGGCTATGCGCCGCTGCTGGCCCGGTCGAGGCTGGTGGCCGTGGCTCAGAAGGCCGAGAAGGTCGGGGCGCTGCTGATGATGGCCGCCCCCTTCCTGTTCGTCCTGACCCGCCTTCCCGGCGGCCTGGCCATCGTGGTGGCCGCCGCGGTGATCAGCTTCGGCACCGCGGCGCTGGTGCACCTGGTGACCCTGCCGGTGGAGTTCGATGCCAGCTTCCAGCGGGCGCTGCCGCTGCTCGAGGAGTACATCCCGGCCCGCGACATGCCCGGCGCCCGCCATGTGCTCACCGCCTGCGCCTTCACCTACGTGGCGGCGTCCCTGGCCAGCATCCTCAACCTGGGCCGCTGGCTGGTGATCCTGAGACGTTAGCGTCCCTATTCCGGCCGGTTGGCCATGACCACCGCGCGCCGTGGGGCGGGGTGACCCTCCCGGGTGCGGGTCGGGTCGTCGGGATCCAGGAAGTCGGCCAGCGACTGGAAGGTCATCCAGTCGGTGGCGCGCTGCTCGTCCGTGGTCGTCACCGCCTCGTCCACCACGCGCACGTTCTCCAGACCGCAGCGTTCGAGCCACTGGCAGAGCGCGGCGGAGGAGGGCAGGAAGTAGACGTTGGGCATGGCGGCGTAGCGCTCCCCGGGCAGCAGCACCGTGGTGGCGTTGCCCTCGACCACCAGGGTCTCCAGCACCAGCTCGCCGCCCGGTCGCAGGGCGTCCTTGAGCTGCTGCAGGTGCTCCAGCGGCGAGGGGCGGTGGTAGAGCACGCCCATGGAGAAGACCGTGTCGAAGAAGGCGAGCCGTTCGGGCACCTCCTCGATGCCCACCGGCAGGAAGTGGGTGCGGTGGCCGTCGGCGTCGCCGACGAAGTGGCGCATCGCCCGGAACTGCCAGAAGAAGCGCGGCGAGGGGTCGACTACCAGCACGAAGGCCGCCCCGGCGCCGGCCATGCGCCAGGCGTGATAGCCGTTGCCCCCACCCACATCCAGGATCCGCCGCCCGGTGAGCGGGGCCAGGTGCGGCGCCACCCTTTGCCACTTCCAGTCCGAGCGCCACTCGGTGTCGATGTGCACTCCGCCGAGGCAGTAGGGCCCCTTGCGCCAGGGCATGAGCTTGCGCAGCAGGTTCTCGGCCTGGCGCCGCTGGCTCTCGTCCAGCGCGGCCTCGACGCTGACGGTGTCGCGGTCCAGGCGCACGGTCCGTGCCCCGGGCAGCTCGGGCAGCTTGGCCACGGCCTTCTCCCAGGCGGGCAGGTCGCCGTAGCGCCGGCGGTCCAGCCCCCGGGCCAGCTGGTCGGGCAGCCGGGCCAGCCAGGCATCGAGGCCCTGGTCGAGGAAGGCACGGTAGAGGTCGCGGTGTTCAGGCGCGATCGGCATGTCAGGCGTCCTTGAAGGCGATCAGCGAGGCAAAGTTGAGGAACTGGAACCAGGTCTGAGAGCGGGAGAAGCCGGCCCGGGCCAGCCGCTCGTGATGGCCCTCCAGGGTGTCCGGCACCAGCACGTTCTCCAGCGCCGTGCGCTTCTGGCTGATCTCCATCTCGCTGTAGCCGTTGGCCCGCTTGAAGTCGTGGTAGCGCTCCACCAGCCAGGCGTTCTCCTGCTCGTCGGCGGCCTTGACCTTCTCCGAGAGCACCAGCACGCCGCCGGGTTCCAGCGCCTCGAAGAGGCGCGCGACCACCGCGTCGCGGTCCTCCGGGGCCAGGAACTGCAGGGTGAAGTTGAGCACGATCATGCCCGACGGCCGATAGTCGAGCCGGCGGATGTCCCCCTCGATCACTTCGACGGCGTGGGCCGGGCACTCGGCCGCCAGGGTCTCCCGGGCACGCGCGACCATGGCGGGGGAGAGGTCCACGCCCGTGTAGCGGAAGGCGTCCGGCGGCAGGGTCCCGGCCAGCGCCAGGCCGGCCGCGCCCAGCGAACAGCCCAGGTCATAGACGTGGGCGCCATGGCGCAGGTGGCGGGAGGCGATCAGGCCCAGCATGCCCAGTATCTGGCCGTACCCCGGCACCGAGCGACGTATCATGTCGGGAAAGCAGGCGACGACCTTCTCGTCGAACGAGAAGCGCGCCACCCGGTCCAGGGGTGTCGAAAAGATCGCGTCACGGTAAGATGCGTCACTCATGGAACAGGCCGGAAATCGTGGGAGAAGGGGCGCCATTCTACGCCTCGCCCACACCGGCTGCACGACAGGACGTCAAGGAGGAAACCATGACACAGCCCACTATCGACCAGCGGGGGGCCTGGAAGGCCCTGGCCGAGCACGCCGCCGGGATGCGTGCCGCCCACCTCAGCGAGCTCTTCGCCGGCGAGCCCGGCCGCCAGGCGGCCTTCACCCGAAAGGCGGCCGGCCTGACCCTGGACCTCTCCAAGCAGCGCTGGCGCGACGAGACCCTGGAACGGCTGCTGGATCTCGCCCTGGAGGCCGAGGTGCCCGAGGCCATTCGCGCCCTGCTCGCCGGCGAGCGGGTCAACCGCAGCGAGGATCGCCCGGCCCTGCATACCGCCCTGAGGCTGCCGAGGGATGCCAGCCTGGTGGTGGAAGGTGAGGACCTGGTGCCCTCGGTGCACGCCACGCTGGATCGCATGGCGACCATGGTCGAGCGCTTCCACGCGGGGCAGTGGCGGGGTGCCACCGGTCGCGCGATCCGCGATGTGGTCAACCTGGGCGTGGGCGGCTCCGACCTGGGACCGCTGATGGTGACCCACGCCCTGGCCGACTATCGGCCTGAAGGCGTGCATGCCATCGACGTGCACTTCGCCTCCACCATGGACGGTTCCCAGCTGGCCGACTACCTCTCCCGGCTCAACCCCGAGACCACGCTCTTCGTGCTCTCGTCGAAGTCCTTCACCACCATCGATACCCTCTCCAACGCCCGTACCGCCCGTGACTGGCTGATGGCCCGCCTGCTGGGCGAGGGGCGCGAGGAGGGCGTCGACGCCGAGTTGGTGATGCGTCAGCACTTCATCGGGATCTCCGCGAGCCTCGAGAAGATGAGCGAATGGGGCATCGCCGAGGCCCACCAGCTGGAGTTCTGGGAGTGGGTCGGGGGGCGCTACTCCCTGTGGGGAGGCATCGGCCTGCCCATCGCCCTGGTGGTGGGCATGGCGAACTTCCGCGAGCTGCTCGCCGGTGCCCATGCCATGGATACCCACTTCCGCGAGGCCTCCCTCGAGGACAACCTGCCGGTGCTGCTGGGCCTGGCGGGGATCTGGAACGTCAACTTCCTCGACGTTCGGGCCCATTCGATCCTGCCCTACGATGGTCGCCTCGAGTACTTCGCCGCCTATCTCGAGCAGCTGGAGATGGAATCCAACGGCAAGTCGGTGACCAACGAGGGCCAGGCCGTGGACTACTCCACCTGCCCGGTGCTCTGGGGGCAGCTCGGCCCCAATGCCCAGCATGCCTTCTACCAGCTGCTTCACCAGGGCACCCAGGCCGTGGAGTGCGACTTCATTGCCCCCCTGGTGCGCTACGACGATGTGGAGGATCCGGCCACTCGGGATCACCTGATGGGTCAGCATCGCCTGACGCTCGCCAACTGCTTCGCCCAGTCGCGGTTACTGATGCTCGGCGACGATGCCATCGAGGATGACGGCCCGCGCCCAGGGCACAAGCGCTATCGCGGCAACCAGCCCTCCAGCACCCTGCTGCTCGACCGGCTCACGCCGGCGACCCTGGGGGCGCTGATCGCCCTCTACGAGCACAAGGTGTTCGTCCAGGCGACCATCTGGGACATCAATCCCTTCGACCAGTGGGGCGTGGAGCTGGGCAAGAAGATCGCCGGCGAGACCCAGCGAATCCTCGAGCATCAGGCGGACATCGCGGGCATGGACGACTCCACCCGGGGCCTGATCGAGGCCGTCTGGGCCGCGGAACGCGGCACTTGATGAGACTGGCTGTTTGTACAGGGGTTGCGGTATGCTGAGTGCCGCCCCGAGGATGCCGGCGGCCAGCGGGGTGCTCTACCTGCATGGTTTCAACAGCGGCAGCGGTTCGCCCAAGGCGGGTCTGGTGCGTGACGCCTGCAAGCGGCTTGGCCTGCCCTGCGCGACGCCGCAGCTGCCCCACCGGCCGCATGCCGCCTTGAGGCATGCCGAGTCGTGGCTCGCGGCGCTAGGGCCGTCCCCCCTGGTGGCGGGCAGCTCCATGGGGGGGTTCCTGGCCACCCTGATCGCCGAGCGTCACGGCCTGCCGGGGGTGCTGATCAATCCGGCGGTGGCGCCGGCGGAACTGGTGGCGGACTGGGTCGGCGAGCGCTTCGACAACGCCTACACCGGCGAGCGATTCGCCATCGAGGAAACGCATCTCGAGGAGCTCGAGGCGTTGACCCCCGAGCGGGTCACGCCCGGGCGCTACCTGCTGCTGCTGGGCACGGCCGACGAGACCCTGGATCCCCGGCGGGCCTTCGACCTCTACCGGGGCGCCAGGATCATCCTGCATCCGCAGGGGGATCATGGCTTCTCGGCCTTGGCGGCGTACCTGCCGGCGATCCTCGCCCATGGCGGCCACCACCTGCCGCCAGGCGGAGCCGCCGGCCAGGCCCCCGGCATCGAGGGCGCCGGCATCCCGGGCGAAACGAACGATCGCAACCACTTTGGGTGATGCATGACGCAATACAGTGCCAGCTCCATCGAGGTCCTCTCCGGCCTCGAGCCGGTGCGCAAGCGCCCCGGCATGTATACCGATACCTCGCGGCCCAACCACCTGGTCCAGGAGGTCATCGACAACAGCGTCGATGAGGCGCTGGCCGGTCATGCCGGGGAGATCACCGTCCGGCTGTTCGAGGATGGCGGCGTCGAGGTGAGCGATGACGGCCGTGGCATGCCCATCGACATCCACCCCGAGCACGGCGTCTCCGGGGTCGAGCTCATCATGACCCGGCTGCATGCCGGCGGTAAGTTCTCCCAGTCGAGCTATCGCTTCTCCGGCGGCCTGCACGGCGTCGGGGTGTCGGTGGTCAACGCCCTGTCCAAGCGCCTGGAGATCGAGGTGCTGCGCGACGGCAACCGCCACGGCATGGCCTTCGAGCATGGCGACAAGGCTTCCCCCCTGCAGGTGATCGGCAGCGCGCCCAAGCGGGCCCGCGGCACGGTGGTGCGGTTCTGGCCCGAGGAGAGCTACTTCGACAGCCCCAAGCTCTCGCTCTCCCGCCTCAAGCACCTGATGCGCGCCAAGGCGGTGCTCTGCTCGGGGCTCAAGGTCACCCTGGTCGAGCCCGACGGCAACGAGAGCGTCTGGCAGTACGCCGATGGCCTTCGCGACTACCTGGCCCAGGCCACCGACGGCTACGAGGTGTTGCCGGCCTCGCCCTTCATCGGCCACTTCGCCGACGACGAGCACGGCGTGGACTGGGCGATCCAGTGGCTCCCCGAAGGGGGCGAGCCGCTGCTGGAGAGCTACGTCAACCTGATCCCCACCCCCCAGGGCGGTACCCACGTCAACGGCCTGCGGGCCGGGCTGCTGGATGCCCTGCGCGAGTTCTGCGAGTACAGAAGCCTCCTGCCGCGGGGCGTCAAGCTCACCGCCGAGGACCTCTGGGAGCGGGTCGCCTACGTGCTCTCGGTGAAGATGCTCGATCCTCAGTTCGCCGGCCAGACCAAGGAGCGGCTCTCGTCGCGCACTGTGGCGGGCTTCGTCTCCGGGGTGGTGAAGGATGCCTTCTCGCTGTGGCTCAACCACCACGTCGACCAGGCCGAGGCCCTGGCGGAGCTGGTCATCAGCGCCGCCCAGCGCCGCCAGAAGAGCTCGAAGAAGGTGGCGCGCAAGAAGGTCACCTCCGGGCCGGCACTGCCCGGCAAGCTGGCCGACTGCTCGGGTCAGGACCCGGCCGGCAGCGAGCTCTTCCTGGTGGAGGGGGACAGCGCCGGGGGCAGCGCCAAGCAGGCTCGCAACCGCGAGAGCCAGGCGATCCTGCCGTTGCGCGGCAAGATCCTCAACACCTGGGAGGTGGAGTCCCACGACATCTACGGCTCCCAGGAGGTGCACGACATCGCCGTGGCCGTGGGCATGGACCCGGGCAGCGATGACCTCTCCAAGCTGCGCTATCACAAGATCTGCATCCTCGCCGATGCCGACTCCGACGGGCTGCACATCGCCACGCTGCTCTGTGCGCTCTTCGTGCGACACTTCCCGGCGCTGGTCGATGCCGGCCACGTCTTCGTGGCCATGCCGCCGCTCTACCGCATCGACCTGGGCAAGGAGGTGCACTACGCCCTGGACGAGAGCGAGAAGGCGGCCATCCTGCGCAAGCTCGAGGGCAAGCGTGGCACGGTGAACGTGCAACGCTTCAAGGGCCTGGGCGAGATGAGCCCGCTGCAGCTGCGCGAGACCACCATGGCGGTCGAGACCCGCCGCCTGGTCCAGCTCACCCGGGAGGTCGGCGACGGCACCATGGAGATGATGGACATGCTGCTGGCCAAGAAACGCTCCTCCGATCGCAAGAGCTGGCTCGAGGACTACGGCAACCTGGCGGACATCGAGGTATAGCGCCGAGGCGAGCGGCGCCGGGGACAGGCCGAGGAGGAGGTCCTTTGCCAGGGAAGGAAAAGGTAGCGCCCAGGGAAGGGTCCACAGCGCCTCCTCGCAGGGCTGTCGCCGGATCAGCCGCGAAGTAAACTAGCCAACGATTTCTGGACCCCAGACCTAGGGCATAGCGAATGACCATGGATATCCAGGTGGCGGAGGGCGACGTCGAACGTCTCTCGCTTCGCGAATACACCGAGAAGGCGTACCTCGACTACTCGATGTACGTCATCCTCGACCGGGCCCTGCCCCACATCGGCGACGGCATGAAGCCGGTGCAGCGGCGCATCGTCTACGCCATGCGCGAGCTGGCGCTGTCGGCCAGTGCCAAGTACAAGAAGTCGGCGCGCACCGTCGGCGACGTGCTGGGCAAGTTCCATCCCCACGGCGACAGCGCCTGCTACGAGGCCATGGTGCTGATGGCCCAGCCGTTCAGCTACCGCTACCCGCTGGTCGACGGCCAGGGCAACTGGGGCAGCCCCGACGATCCCAAGTCCTTCGCGGCCATGCGCTATACCGAGGCGCGGCTGTCGAAGTTCGCCGAGGTGCTGCTCGCCGAGCTCGGCCAGGGCACCGTGGACTGGACGCCCAACTTCGACGGCACCATGAACGAGCCGGTGGTGCTGCCGGCACGCCTGCCCCATGTGCTGCTCAACGGCGGCACCGGCATCGCCGTGGGCATGGCCACCGACATCCCGCCCCACAACGTGGGCGAGGTGGTCGAGGCCACCTGCCACCTGCTGCGCCACCCCGAGGCCACCACGGCGGACCTGCTCGAGCGTCTGCCGGCCCCTGACTTCCCCACCGAGGCGGAGATCATCACGCCCCGCGCCGACCTGCGAAAGCTCTACGAGAGCGGGCGCGGCTCGGTGAAGCTGCGCGGGCGCTACGTGCGCGAGGAGGGCAACGTGGTGGTCACCGCGCTGCCCTACCAGGTCAGCGGCGCCAAGGTGCTCGAGCAGATCGCCGCCCAGATGCAGGCCAAGAAGCTGCCCATGGTGGCGGACCTGCGCGACGAGTCGACCCACGAGGAGCCGACCCGGCTGGTGATCGAGCCGCGCTCCAACCGGGTCGACGTCGAGGCGCTGATGGCGCACCTCTTCGCCACCACCGACCTCGAGAAGAACATTCGCGTCAACATGAACGTGATCGGCCTGGACGGCCGGCCACGGGTCATGCCGCTGCCGGACCTGCTCGGCGAGTGGCTGCGCTTCCGACGCGCTACGGTGCGCCGGCGCCTCGAGCACCGCCTGGGCAAGGTCGAGGACCGCCTGCACATCCTCGAGGGCCTGCTGGCCGCCTACCTCAACATCGATGAGGTGATCCGCATCATCCGCGAGGAGGACGAGCCCAAGGCCGCGCTGATGGCGGCCTTCGGCCTGAGCGACCGCCAGGCCGAGGCGATCCTCGAGCTGCGCCTGCGCCACCTCGCCAAGCTCGAGGAGATGAAGATCCGCGGCGAGCAGGACGAGCTGGAAGCCGAGCGGGCGCGGCTCCAGGAATTGCTCGGCAACGAGGCCAGGCTCACCGACCTGATCGAGGAGGAGCTCCGCGAGGCCGGCCAGGCCCACGGCGACGAGCGTCGCTCGCCGCTGGTCGAGCGCGAGGAGGCACGGGCACTCTCCGAGGTGGAGCTGGTCGGCGCCGACCCCGTCACCGTGGTGCTCTCCGAGAAGGGCTGGATCCGCAGCGCCAAGGGCCACGAGATCGACCCCGCCGGGCTCTCCTACAAGGCCGGCGACCGCTTCCACCTCGCCGCCCGGGGCAAGACCAACCAGCCGCTGGTGCTGCTGGACGACACCGGGCGCACCTACACCCTGTCGGCCCACAACCTGCCCAGCGCCCGCGGCCAGGGCGAGCCGGTCACCGGGCGGGTCAACGTGGTGGCCGGGGCCCACATGGCGGGCCTGATGCTGGCACCGCCGGAGACCCGCTTCCTGCTCGCCACGGACGGCGGCTATGGCTTCATCGCCCGGCTCGAGGAGCTCACCGGCAAGAACAAGTCCGGCAAGGCGATCCTCAGCGTGCCCAAGGGCTGCAACGTGCTGCCGCCGCTGGAGGTGCCGGCCGGCGAGGGCGCCAGCGTAGCGGCGATCTCCAACGAGGGGCGGCTGCTGGTCTTCCCCCTAGAGGCGCTGCCCGAGATGGCCAAGGGCAAGGGCAACAAGATGATCGACATCCCCGGCGCCCGGGCTGCCCGCCGCGAGGAGTTCCTGCGCGACCTGGTGGTGGTGCCGTCCGGTGCGGCCCTGGTGGTGCATGCCGGCAAGCGCAAGCTGACCCTCAAGGCGGCCGATCTGGACTATTACCGTGGCGAGCGTGGCCGGCGGGGCAGCAAGCTGCCCCGGGGGCTGCAGAAGGTCGACCGCCTGGACGTGGACGAGTGACATGACGAGACGACTGCTGATCCGTGCCACCGGCGTGGCGCGCCCCGGCCAGCTGGCCGGCCTGGGCAAGGCCCTGGCCGGCAGCGGCGCCCGCCTGCTGGACATCAACCAGAGCGTGACCTTCGGCATCCTGTCGTTGGAGGCGCTGGTGGGGCTCGCCCATGAGAGCGATCTCGAGGGCGCGCTCGCCCGGGTCGGCGATACCCTGGGGCTCGACATCCAGGCGATCCAGGTCAGTGCCGCGGACTACCAGCGCTGGAGTGCCGTGGCCAGCCAGCCCCGACTGATCCTGACCCTGCTGGCGCCGCACCTGCCGGCCGGGATCCTGGCCGAGGTGGGGGCGCTCACCGCCGAGCACGGCCTGACCGTGGAGCTGATCCATCGCCTCTCCGGCCGCGAGCCCCTGGACGGCGGCGTGCCCGGCGAGCATGACGCCATCCAGGGCGCCTGCGTGGAGTGCTGGCTCAGGGGCGAGGAGGTCGACCTCGACGCCCTGCGCGAGAAGGCCCTGGCGCTGGGGGCCATGCACGGGGTGGATATCGCCCTGCAGGAGGACTCCATCTGGCGTCGCCATCGCCGCCTGGTCTGCTTCGACATGGATTCCACCCTCATCCAGACCGAGGTGATCGACGAGCTGGCCCGGCGCCACGGCGTGGGGGACGAGGTGGCCGCCGTCACCGAGCGGGCCATGCGTGGCGAGCTGGACTTCCAGCAGAGCTTCCGCGAGCGAATGGCGAAGCTCCGCGGGCTCGACGAGTCGGTGCTCGCCGAGATCGCCGAGGAGCTGCCGCTGATGGACGGCCTCGAGCGGCTGATGCGCCACCTCAAGCGCCTGGGTTATCGCACTGCGATCCTCTCCGGCGGCTTCACCTACTTCGCCCGCCACCTGCAGGAGCGGCTCGGCTTTGACGAGGTGCATGCCAACGAGCTGATCATCGAGCAGGGCAAGGTCACCGGCGAGGTGCGCGAGCCGATCCTCGACGCCGATCGCAAGGCCGAGTTGCTCCACGAGATCGCCGCCCGCGAGGGCCTTTCCATGGAGCAGACCATCGCCGTCGGCGATGGCGCCAACGACCTCAAGATGCTCGCCGCCGCCGGGCTCGGCATCGCCTTCCGGGCCAAGCCGCTGGTGCGGGCCCAGGCGAGGCAGTCGATCTCCACCCTGGGGCTCGATGCGGTGCTCTACCTGATCGGCTATCGCCAGGGCGACCTGGAGGAGCCGCCGCGGTGAGCACGACCTTCGAGACCTGGCGGGGCCACTTCGAGCGGCTGCGGGCCCACAAGGCCTTCGAGCTGACCGTCATCACCATCATCGTCCTCTCGGCGCTGCTGATCGGCGCCAAGACCTACGAGGAGACTGGCCGCTTCCATCAGTGGCTGCTGGTGATGGACGTGGCGGTGACGGTGTTCTTCCTGGTGGAGATCCTCATCCGCATCGCCGCGGAGAAGCGACTGCGCGACTTCTTCCGCCAGGGCTGGAACATCTTCGACTTCCTGATCGTGACCGCCAGCCTGATCCCCCTGGACGACTCGGAGATGGTGCTGCTGGCCCGCCTGCTGCGGATCTTCCGGGTGCTGCGTCTGGTGTCGATGATCCCGGAGCTTCGCGTGCTGATGGCGGCGCTGGTCAAGTCGATCCCGCGGATGGGCTACGTGGCGCTGCTGATGTTCATCATCTTCTACATCTACGCGGCGCTCGGCAGCTTCCTGTTCGCCGAGGTCGACGAGGGGCTGTGGGGCAACATCTCGATCTCCATGCTGACGCTGTTCCGGATCGCGACCTTCGAGGACTGGACGGACGTGATGTACGCCACCATGGAGCTGCATGCCTGGAGCTGGATCTACTACCTGACCTTCATCTTCCTGACCGCCTTCATCTTCCTCAACATGATGATCGGCATCGTGCTCGACGTGATGCAGAAGGAGAGCGTGCAGATGGAGATCGAGAGCGGGGAGGGCGAGGCCGCGGAGCTGCACGGGCTGCGCCACGACGTCCGGTCGCTGCGCGACCAGCTCGATCGCATGGAGGTGGCCCTGGGGACTCGGCCAGGCGCTGCCGGTGTTGACAGGCGCGACGAAGACTGATCTTCTAGTGTCATGAACACGACATCGCGCCACCTCGTTCTCGACCTACGACTACCCCTAGCCCGCCGCTGAGCGCGACGGGCGATGCCGCCTGCATCGCCGTCGCCTCGCCCGCCGCTAGAGAGCACGTCCCGGTCGAAACGAGGTTGCAGCATGTCCACCACCCGCAGTATCCGCGCCATGAACATTGCCGTTGTTGCCATCGTCCCCGGGTGCCGCCAGGCATCCATCAAGGTCGTGTGCGATGACGCCTGTCTCCTCGACGCCCCGTCCGCCCCTGGCCGACGGGGCGTCGCTGTTTCTGATGTACCGTCTTGACGAATCGTTTCCGAACGCCGCCGCTCACCTGGGAGAACGCCACCATGATGCTCGACAACCCCGCTACCAAGTACCGCCCCTTCGTGGCCGTCGACCTGCCCGACCGCCAGTGGCCCAGCCGCCGCATCGAGACGCCGCCCCAGTGGTGCGCCGTCGACCTGCGCGACGGCAACCAGGCGCTGATCGATCCCATGGACCAGGAGCGCAAGCAGCGCCTCTTCGACCTGCTGGTGAAGATCGGCTTCAAGCAGATCGAGGTGGGCTTCCCCTCGGCCTCCCAGACCGACTTCGACTTCGTGCGCTCGCTGATCGAGGAGGACAAGGTGCCGGATGACGTTCGGATCCAGGTGCTCACCCAGGCCCGCCCGCACCTGATCGATCGCACCTTCGAGGCGCTGAAGGGCGCGAAGAACGCCATCGTTCACGTCTACAACGCCACCGACCCGGTGTTCCGCCGCGTGGTGTTCAACGTCGACAAGCCCGAGTGCATCCAGATCGCCGTGGACGCCACTACCCTGATCCGCGAGCACATGACGGCGGCGCCGGAGACCCACTGGACCTTCCAGTACTCCCCGGAACTCTTCTCCACCACCGAGATGGACTTCGCCGTGGAGATCGTCGACGCCGTGGAGGCGGCCTTCGGCGCCACCGCCGAGTCGCCGATGATCGTCAACCTGCCGGCCACCGTGGAGTGCGCGACGCCCAACAACTACGCCGACCAGGTGGAGTGGTTCTGCCGGCATATCCGCCATCGCGACCACCTGATCGTCAGCGTGCACCCGCATAACGACCGCGGCACCGGCGTGGCCGCCGCCGAGCTCGCCGTGATGGGCGGTGCCGACCGGGTCGAGGGCTGCCTGTTCGGCAACGGCGAGCGCACCGGCAACGTCGACCTCGTCACCCTGGCCATGAACCTCTACACCCAGGGCGTGCACCCGGGGCTCGACTTCTCCAACATCACGCCGATCATGCGCGAAGTGGAGTACTGCAACCAGCTGCCGGTGCATCCGCGCCACCCCTACGTGGGCGACCTGGTGTTCACCGCCTTCTCCGGCTCCCACCAGGACGCCATCAAGAAGGGCATGGCCGCGCGCCGCGAGGCCGAGAACGACTTCTGGGAGGTGCCTTACCTGCCCATCGACCCGCTGGACGTCGGCCGCAGCTACGAGGCGGTGATCCGCGTCAACAGCCAGTCCGGCAAGGGTGGCATCTCCTACCTGCTCGAGCAGGAGCACGGCATCGAGCTGCCGCGCCGGCTCTCCATCGAATTCAGCCAGGTGGTGCAGGAAGTCGCCGACCGGCTGGGCAAGGAAATCACCTCGCAGATGATCTACCAGGCCTTCGTCGACGAATACCTGGACCAGCACGAGCCCTTCGCCCTGATCAGCCACCGCATGTCCTCGGAGCCGGACAGCCCGACCGTGAGCCTCGAAGCGACCATCGAGGAATACGGCAAGCGGCGCACCATCCAGGGCCAGGGCAACGGCCCGCTGGCCGCCTTCATCAAGGCGCTGGCCGCCGAGGGCCACGATGTGGAGATCATTGACTACCACGAGCACTCCCGGGGCCAGGGCGCCGACGCCGAGGCGATCGCCTACGTTGAAGTGCGCGTCGGCGGCGAGGCGGTATTCGGCGTCGGCACCGACGAGAGCATCACCAGCGCCTCCATCAAGGGCGTGATGAGCGCCATCAACCGCAAGCTCTCCACCGAGGCGCCGGCGCCCAACGTCACCGCCGACACGCTGGCCTGACAGTACCGAGCGACAAGCGAACCCCGAAGGTCTCGACCTTCGGGGTTCGTTGTTGCTGGAGTGGGGCGAATCCTTTGGCCGCTTGGCCGCTTGGCCGCTTGGCCGCTTGGCCGCTTGGCCGCTTACAGCGGCGTCTTGCTGGCCTCGCCGGGCACCTCCCTGACCAGTCGCGGCATCAGGAAGCCCGGCAGCCTCTCGCGAAGGCCCTCGACCAGCGCGCGGGCCTCGTCGTCGCCCACGTCGAAGTGCGCGGCGCCGGCCACCGGGTCGAGCACGTGGAGGTAGTAGGGCAGGATGCCCGCCTCGAACAGGCGCTCGGAGAGCGTGGCGAGGGTGTCGGCATCGTCGTTGACGCCTTGCAGCAGCACGCTCTGGTTGAGCAGGGTCACGCCCGCCGCCTTGAGCCTCTCGCAGGCCCCCACCACCGCGTCATCGATCTCGTTGGCATGGTTGATGTGCAGCACCATCACCTTCTGCAGCCGGGTGGCGGATAGCCAGCCGAGCAGGGCCTCGTCGATGCGGTTGGGAATCACCACCGGCAGCCGCGTGTGAAGGCGCAGGCGCTTGATGTGCGGGATCGCCTCGAGCCGCTCGACCAGCCAGCCCAGCTGGCGGTCGCTGGCGGCCAGGGGGTCGCCGCCGGAGAGGATGGCCTCATGGATCGTGGTGTCTCGGCGGATGTGCTCGAGGCTTTCGTCCCACTGCGCCCGCGAGGGCGCGTTCTCCTCGTAGGGGAAGTGCCGGCGAAAGCAGTAGCGGCAGTTCACCGCGCAGGCCGGGCTCGCGATCAGCAGCACCCGGCCGGCGTACTTGTGGATCAGTCCCGGGGCCGGGGTGTGCTCGGCCTCGGCCAGGGGGTCGGCCACGTAGCCGGGCGTGGGCAGGGCCTCTTCGCCCAGCGGAAGCACCTGGCGCAGCAGGGGGTCCGCCGGGTCGCCGGGGCGGATGCGCGACAGGTAGGCCTCGGGAACCCGCACCTCGAAGAGGGCGTGGCCGGCTTCGGCCCCGTCCTGCCAGGCCTCGTCGAGGCCCAGGCGGCGGCACAGCTCGAGGGGATCGCGGATCGCCCCGGCCAGCTGGGTCTGCCAGCGAGCCTGCACGGGCAGGGGCTTCGTCTCCGGGTCGGGGCGCTGCAAAAGGGCGCTGCTTCGGGTTATCATGCGGCACACCAGTCAATGCGAACGGGGGCCTGCCCCCCGTGACACTTCATCTGCTTGTGCGCGCCGCCGGCCAGTGCCGGGGGCGCGCTCGAATATGGGTAAGCGATCATGGCGAACTATTCTACCAACGAATTCAAGGGCGGTCTGAAGGTGATGCTGGACGGTGATCCGTGCAGCATTGTCGAGAACGAACTCGTCAAGCCGGGCAAGGGGCAGGCCTTCAACCGCGTCAAGCTGCGCAACCTGATGACCGGCCGGGTCCTGGAGCACACCTTCAAGTCCGGTGACTCCCTGGA
Source organism: Halomonas aestuarii (assembly GCF_001886615.1). NCBI lineage: Bacteria > Pseudomonadati > Pseudomonadota > Gammaproteobacteria > Oceanospirillales > Halomonadaceae > Halomonas > Halomonas aestuarii. The sequence continues at coordinate 716,768 of NZ_CP018139.1, read as the reverse complement.
AGCCGCCGACGTGCTCGAGCTCGAGATGGAGTACCTCTATACCGACGGCGACATGTGGTACTTCATGAAGACCGACGGCTCCTTCGAGCAGTACGCCGTGGAGAAGAAGGCACTGGGCGACACCGGGAAGTGGCTCAAGGAGCAGGTGCCCTACACCGTGACCCTGTGGAACGACAACGTCATCAACGTCACCCCGCCGAACTTCATCGAGCTCGAGGTGACCGAGACCGACCCGGGCCTCAAGGGTGATACCGCCCAGGGCGGCTCCAAGCCGGCGACCCTCTCTTCCGGCGCCGTGGTCCGTGTGCCGCTGTTCATCAATGAGGGCGAGGTGCTGAAGGTGGATACGCGCAGCGGCGAGTACGTCTCACGCGCCTGAAGCCAGGCCTTTCCGGCTTGCGGCGCCGGCAGTAGACCATGGCGGAGGTCCGATGCCAGGGAGGGCATCGGTAGCGCCCAGGGAGGGGTTCACAGCGCCTCCGCCATGGGCTGCCGCCGGATAAGCGGCGAGTCCGCCCGACGAGGCCACGTTGATACGGCGTGGCCTTCGTCGTTTCTGGAGGAACCCTGGATGACCATCGACTGGCGCCCCACCGCCGAGATCGCGACCCTGCGCGCGCGGGCGCGGCTGATCGCCGAGGTGCGGGCCTTCTTCGCCGAGCGCGACGTGCTGGAGGTGGAGACCCCGGTGCTCGGCCACGGCGGCAGCACCGAGGTGCACCTGGCCTCCCTCTCGGCCGAGGCGACCACGCCGGCCGGCCGTGAACGGCTGTGGCTGCAGACCTCCCCGGAGTTCGCCATGAAGCGCCTGCTGGCCGCCGGCAGCGGGCCGATCTTCCAGCTGGCCAGAAGCTTCCGCGACGGCGAGGTGGGGCGACGCCACAACCTCGAGTTCACCATGCTGGAGTGGTACCGCCCCGGCCTCGGCCTCGACGAGCTGATCGACGAGACCGCCGCGCTGGTGGGGCGGGTGCTCGGCCGGGAGCCCGGGCCGCTGCGGCGGCGCCGCTACCGCGATCTCTTCCGAGAGGTGCTGGGTATCGATCCCTTCACGATCCCCCTCGAGCCATTGCGCCGCCTGGCCGGCGAGACCGGCGGGCTGGAGATGGGCGACAGCGACCGCGACGGCTGCCTGGACCTGCTGATGAGTTTTGCCATCGAGCCCGGCCTGGGGCGCGACGGGCTCGACGTGGTAGTCGACTATCCGGCCAGCCAGGCCGCCCTGGCGCGCCACCATCGCGACCCGGAGGACGGCGAGTGGGTGGCCTCGCGCTTCGAGCTCTATAGGGAGGGGCTCGAACTCGCCAACGGCTACGACGAGCTCACCGATGCCGCGGAGCAGGCGGCCCGCTTCGCGCAGGACAACGCCGCCCGGCGCGCCCTGGGGCTTGCCGCGGTGGCGGTGGATGAACGCCTGCTGGCGGCGCTGGAGGCTGGCCTGCCGGCCGGCAGCGGGGTGGCGCTGGGGCTCGACCGGCTGATCCAGCTGGCGTTGGGCAAGGAGCGCGTGGCGGAGGTGATGGCCTTCGCCACCCCTCGCGCCTGACTCAGTCGACGCGGTGGGTGTCGCGCGACGGGCCCGGCGCCTCGTCGGTCGAACGCCGACCGAGCGCCTGCCCCATCCGCACCTTGGCGCCCGGGGCCTGGTCGGTGAAGGCGACCGGCTCGGCGAAGGCCATGACCACCGTGGAGCCGAGCTTGAAGCGCCCCATCTCCTCGCCCTTCTCCAGGCGCACCGGGGAGTCGAAGCGGATCCGCTGCACGTCGCCCCGGGGCAGGGGCGTGACCTGACCGGCCCAGACCGTCTCGATGGCGGCGACGATCATTGCCCCCACCAGCACCATCACCATGGGACCCTGTTCGGTGTCGAAATGGCACACCAGCCGCTCGTTGCGGGCGAAGAGGTTGGGCACGTGGTGGGTGGTGGCGGCGTTCACCGAGAAGAGGCGACCCGGCACGTAGACCATCTCTGTCAGGGTGCCGGCCACGGGCATGTGCACCCGATGGTAGTCGCTGGGCGACAGGTAGACGGTGGCGAAGCTGCCCCCCAGGTAGCGGCGCGCCGCCTCGCCGTCGCCGCCGAGCAGCTCCATGGTGGAGAAGTAATGGCCCTTGGCCTGGAGAAGCTGGCCGGCCTCGATGGGCCCGAACTGCGAGAGGGTGCCGTCGGCGGGCGAGACCACGCCGTCGCCGATGGGCCGGGCGTCGTCCTCCAGGGCCCGGGTGAAGAAGTCGTTGAAGCTCGCGTAGGCCGTCGGGTCGGGCTCGGCGGCCTCGTCCATGTCGACGCGGAACTGACGGATGAAGGCCTGCACGAGGGCATTCTTCAGCCATGGCACCCGGCAGTCGGCGAGCCATCCCACCAGCCGCGAGAGCAGGTGATGGGGCAGGGGATACTGGATGAGGGCAAAGAGTCGCGCGAGTGACAAGGGCAGTCGTCCGTCAGTGGGTCATGAAGGGCGGCCGGCCGCGCGTGATGCCGCGACCGGCCGGGGTGATGTTCCGCTAGGGCTCGATGGGCGTGTCGTCGCGGTTGCCCCACTCCTTCCAGGAGCCGGCGTAGCCGCGGATCCTGTCGAAGCCCAGTGCCTTGCCCACCAGCCAGGTGAAGCCGCTGCGATGGTGGCTCTGGCAGTGGGTGACCACTTCCATGTCCGGGGTCAGCCCCAGGGCCTCGAGTTCGGTGATGAGTTCGGCGTAGTCGCGGATACGCAGCCCGTGCTCGCGGTCCATGGCCTCGGTCCACTCCATGTTGACCGCCCCGGGCATGTGGCCCAGTCGCCGGTTGCTGCCCTTCTCGCCGTCGTACTCGGCGCGGGAGCGGGCATCCCAGACCGCGAATCCCTTCTCCCCCAGGCGCTCCTGGAGCTCGAGACGATCGATGGCCACCTCGGGATGCAGGATCTCGGCCTCGTAGTCGCTGGGGCGAGGCGGGTGGGTCTCGGTGGAGACCGGCTGGCCGGCCTCGCGCCAGGCGTGGATGCCGCCGTTGAGGTAGGAGTAGCGGGTATGCCCGATCAGCTCCAGGGTCCACAGCAGGCGTCCGGCCCAGCCGCCGCCCTCGTCGTCGTAGGCCACCACGTGGGTGTCGCGGGTCAGGCCGAGGGACGAGAACAGCCGGGAGAGCGCCTCGACCGAGGGCACCTCGTTGGGCACCTCGCCCTCGCCGTTCATCAGCAGGCGATGGTCCAGGAAGATGGCGCCCGGCACATGCCCCTCGCCATGGCTCTCGGCCCGCAGGGGCACGTCGATGACCAGCAGCGACGGCTCGTCCAGCCGGGCGGCCAGCTGGTCGGGTTCGATGATCAGCGGGAGCAGGTTGTCTTCGGAACTCATGGCACTCTCTCCTTGCTTCAGGCGTCCTCGAGGCTATCAAGGATGCGTCGGTAGCTGGCAAAGCGCTCGGGATGGATATCGCCGCGCTCCACGGCCGCCCGCAGGGCACAGCCCGGCTCTTGGCGGTGGCGGCAGTCCCGGAAGCGGCATCGGCCCAGGAACTCGCGGAACTCGATGAAGCCGTCGGTGACCTCCTGCTCGTCCAGGTGGGTCAGGCCGAACTCGCGAATCCCCGGCGAGTCGATCAGCTCGCCGCCAGCGACTCCGGGGTGACCCCCGTCGTCCGGATCCGGCAGCGCGTAGAGGCGAGCGGTGGTGGTGGTATGGGTCCCCTTGCGCGAATCCTTGGACAGCGCGCCGATGCGGAGTTCCTCGTCCGGCAGCAGCCGGTCGATCAGCGAGGACTTGCCCACGCCGCTCTGGCCGACGAACACCGAGGTGCGCCCCGCCAGCCGGGCATGCAGGGCCGAGAGGCCGCCGTCCCGTTCGGTGGTGGTGGTGACCACCGGGTAGCCCAGGGCCTCGTAGCGCGCCAGCAGCGCCCTCAACTCGCCGCCGTGTTCCGGCAACAGGTCGATCTTGTTGAGCACCAGTACCGGCGCGATGCCGGTGGCCTCGGCGGCCACCAGGTAACGGTCGATCAGGTTGGCGTGGGGGGCGGGCTCCACGGCGAAGACGATCAGGATCTGGTCGATGTTGGCGGCCACCGGCTTCAGCTGGCCGCGGGCGTCGGGACGCTCCAGGACGCTGTCGCGCTCGCCCCGGGCCACCACCACGCCGTCGCGGGCGTCGTGGGCGGCCCGCCAGATCACCCGGTCGCCGGTCACCAGCCCCTCGAGGTTGGCGCGCAGATGGCAGCGCACGGCGTCGCCGCTGCCCTCGGGGCGCACGTCCAGGGTGCGGCCGAAGTGGGCGATCACGCGGCCGTTCTGTTCCGGCCCATACTCCCCGGCGGCCAGCTTCTCGCTGTCCCGGGAATCGCGCCGGTCGGCGCGCCGGGCGCGTTCGGCCTGGACCTTCTCGACGCGCCAGCGCTGCTGGCGGCTCAACTTGCGTTTGCTCATGGGGGCCCGAAGCTCGCTACAATGGAGCGCATTGTACTCACCCAAGGCGTCCGCTGTCGCCAGCCGACGTCCCGCAAGGAACTTCCATGACCGAGCATGCCAAGCCAGCCCCCCAGGACCCGCGCCGCCACCGCCTGATCTGGATCGACCTGGAGATGACCGGACTCGACCCGGACCGGGAGCGCATCATCGAGATCGCCACCCTGGTCACCGACGAGGACCTCAACACCGTCGCGGAGGGGCCGGTGATCGCGGTGCACCAGCCCGACGCGCTGCTCACGGCCATGGACGAGTGGAACACCCGGACCCACGGGGCCTCCGGCCTGGTGCAGCGGGTCAGGGAGAGCCGGGTCGGGACCGCCGAGGCCGAGCGACAGACCCTCGAGTTCCTGAAGGCCCACGTCGAGGCCGGCGCCTCGCCGATGTGCGGCAACAGCATCCATCAGGATCGCCGCTTCCTGGAGCGGGAGATGCCCGAGCTGCTGGCCTTCTTCCACTACCGCAACCTGGACGTCTCCACCCTGAAGGAGCTGGCCAAGCGCTGGAACCCGGGCGCCCTGGCGGGCTTCCAGAAGCGCAACGTCCACCTCGCGATGGACGACATCCGCGAGTCCATCGCCGAGCTCGCCCACTACCGCACCACCTTCCTCAAGGCGGCCGACGAGCGCAGCGACGAGGAGGAGTAGCCCCCAGGACCGGCGCCGGGCGCTGAGAGGCAGCGTCCGCGCAGGCAGGCTGCGGTAAGGGATGCGCGGCGCCGGGGATAGCGGGTAGAGGAGGTCATTTGCCATGGGTGAGGCGGATCCCGCCGAACGGGCTGGCCATGGATGGCCAGCACCGGTCCTGCAAGCGGAGCAGGATGCGAGAGTGAAGCAGGGCAAATGTAGCGCCCATGGAGGGGTTCACAGCGCCTCCTCGGAGCGCTCTCGCCGGTAAGCCGTGCACCTTGCTCAGGCGCTGGCGATCCGTTGGCGGCGCTTTTCCCGCTGGCGGTCCAGCGCCCAGCGGACGTGCTCGCGGACCAGGTCGGAGGGATAGGGCAGGCGCGCCATCAGCGCGGCCTCCACGGCCCGGCTCCAGGGAGCGTTGCCGAGGCCCACGGCCAGGTTGCGCAGCCAGCGCTCGTAGCCGATGCGGCGGATCGGGTTGCCGGCGGTCTTCTCCAGGAACTCCTCCTCGCTCCAGGCGAACAGCGAGACGAGGCTCGCCCGGTCCAGGTCGTGGCGGGGGGCGAAGTCCCCCTCCCGGCTGACCCGGGTGAAGCGGGTGTAGGGGCAGACCAGCTGGCAGTCGTCGCAGCCGAACACCCGGTTGCCCATGGCCTCGCGGTAGCGCTCCGGGATGGCCCCGAATAGCTCGATGGTCAGGTAGGAGATGCAGGCCCGGGCATCCACCACCCGATCCTCGACGATGGCCTGGGTGGGGCAGGCGGTGCGACAGGCGCTGCAGCTCCCGCAGTGGTCGGTCTCGAAGGGCTCATCCACCGGCAGCGGCAGGTCGGTGTAGAGCTCGCCGAGGAAGAACAGCGAGCCGGCCCGCGGGTTGAGCAGCATGGCATTCTTGCCGAACCAGCCGAGGCCCGCCTTGCGCGCCAGGGCACGCTCCATCACCGGGGCGGAATCCACGAAGGCGCGATAGCCGAAGGCGCCGACCTCGGCCTCGATCCATTTAGCCAGCGTCGCCAGCCGCTTGCGCATCAGCTTGTGGTAGTCCCGCCCGGTGGCGTAGCGGGAGACATAGGCCAGCGAGGGGCGACCGAGCACCTTGGTCGTCTCCACCTCGGCGGGCAGGTAGTCCAGGCGCACGCTGATCACCCGCCGGGTGCCGGGCACCAGCTCCTCCGGCCGGGTGCGCTTGGTGCCGTGCTTGGCCATGAACCCCATCTCGCCGTGGTGGCCCGCCGCCAGCCAGGCCTCGAGGTGCGCCTCGTCCTCGGCCAGGTCGACATCGGTGATGCCCAGCTGCTGGAAGCCGAGCTCTCGCCCCCAGGTCTTGATCGTCTCGGCGAGGGCGGCCATGTCGGGTTCGTCACCCGGGGGGGGCACTGGGGTCATGATCGAGAAAACACCATGCAGATGGCCCCCGCGACTTGGCGTGGGGCGCAGAGAATTTACACTCGGTATGGTAAAGCATCCCGAACGAGGAGACACCGGATGACCCGGCCCGCCGAACCCCCCGCGCTTTCGCTGCGACCGCTCTACCGCGCCGAGCAGGTGCGCGAGCTCGACCGGCGCACCATTGCCGCCGGCTGCGAGGGCTTCGCCCTGATGCAGCGCGCGGCCGCGGCGGCCTGGCAGGACCTCAAGGCGCGCTGGCCGCACGTCCAGTCGCTGACCGTGCTGTGCGGCGGCGGCAACAACGGCGGCGACGGCCACGTGCTGGCGGCGCTGGCCGCCGCCGAGGGGGTCGCCGTGCAGCGTATTCTGCTCAAGCCGGTGGAGGAGTTGACCGGCGACGCCCGACGCGCCGCCGACATGGCCACGGCGGCCGGGGTGTCGGCCATGCCCTGGCGGCAGGATGTCTCCCTCGAGGGCGAGCTGGTCGTCGATGCCCTGCTGGGCACCGGGCTCGGCGGCGAGGTGCGCGGCCCCATCCGTGAGGCGATCGAGGCCGTGAACGCCAGCGGCCTGCCGGTGCTGGCCATCGACATTCCCTCGGGGCTGCAGGCCGACACCGGGGCGATGCTCGGGGTGGCGATCCGGGCGACGCTCACCGTGACCTTCATCGGCGACAAGCTGGGGCTCTACACCGGCGCGGCCCCGGCCCATGTCGGCGAGCTGGCGTTCCGGGCCCTCGAGGTGGACGCCGAGGCCGAGGGCGACCTCGTGCCCGCCGCCCGCCTGCTGGAGGCCGGGCTGATCGCGGCCTGGCTGCCTCCCCGGCCCCGCGATGCCCACAAGGGCGATGCCGGCCACTCGCTGGTGCTCGGCGGGGCCCCCGGCTTCGGCGGGGCGGCACTGCTCGCCGCCGAGGCCTGCGCGCGGCTCGGCGCCGGCAAGGTGAGCCTCGCCACCGCGCCCGAGCACGTCACCGCGAGCCTGGTGCGACGCCCCGAGGTGATGGTCCACGGCGTGCGCGGCGCCGGGGACCTCGGCAGCCTGCCCGAGCACGCCGACGTCCTGGTGGTCGGTCCCGGCCTGGGGCAGGGCAGCTGGGGGCAGGGCATGCTGCAGGCGGCCCTGGACGCCTCAAAGCCCCTGGTCGTGGATGCCGACGGCCTCAACCTGCTGGCCTCTCGGTTCGCTGGCCGGCATCGGGACGACTGGATCCTCACCCCGCACCCCGGCGAGGCGGCCCGGCTGCTCGGCCTCTCCGTCGGCGAGGTGGAGGCCGATCGGCCCGCCGCGGCGCTCGCGCTGCAGCGCCGCTACGGCGGGGTGGTAGTGCTCAAGGGGGCCGGCTCCCTGGTCGCCGGGCCGGAGGGGCTCGCCGTCTGTCCCCATGGCAATCCGGGCATGGCCAGCGGGGGCATGGGGGATGCGCTCTCCGGCATCCTCGGGGCCCTGCTGGCCCAGGGGCTTCCTATCGAGCCGGCGGCGTGGCTGGGGGTGCTGGTGCACGCCATGGCCGCCGACATGGCCGCGGGGCAGGGGGGAGAGCGTGGCCTGCTGGCCGGCGATCTGGCATCCTGTGCACGAATTCTGGTCAATCCGACGACGGGCGAGGGCGATGCAGCTGCGACTCGATGACGAAGACCGCCAGGTCGCCTTCGGCGAATGCCTGGGGCGGGCCCTCGAGGGCCATGGTCGCGTGCACCTGACCGGCGAGCTGGGCGCCGGCAAGACGACCCTGACGCGCGGCATCCTGCGCGCCTGCGGGCATCGCGGCGCGGTCAAGAGCCCCACCTACACCCTGGTGGAGCCCTATGAGCTGGAGGGCGTCCTGGTGCATCACTTCGACCTCTACCGTCTGGGCGATCCCGAGGAGCTGGAGTTCATCGGCGGCCGCGACCTGCTCGCCGAGGAGGCGCTCTGCGTGATCGAGTGGCCGGAACGGGGCGAGGGCTGGCTGCCCCCGCCGGATCTGGAGGTGGTACTGCGCCTGGCCGACCGCGGGCGTGATGCCACCCTCCAGGCGCACAGCGCCCACGGTCGCGCGGCGCTCGAGCGGCTGGCGGCGATGCCCGAACTGGCGGGCTGCCTCGTGGACACGGAAGGTGAAACGGCGCAATGAGACGGATGATATCGGCAAGGCGGCTGATGGCGGGACTGGGGGTGCTGGGCCTGTGCCTGGTCGGCGGCCTGGCCCAGGCCGCCAGCGTCGACAACCTCCGCCTCTGGGCGGCGCCCGATCATGCGCGCCTGGTCTTCGACCTCTCCTCCCCGGCCCGGGCCAATGTCTTCAGCCTGGAGAATCCGCGCCGCCTGGTGATCGACCTCGAGGACAGCCGCCTCAATACCCGCGTGGATGCGCTCGACCTGGAGGGGAGCGCCATCAGCACCCTGCGCACCGGCGTGCGAGACGGCAACGGTCTGAGGGTGGTGCTGGAACTCTCTCGGGAGATCGAGCCCCGGCACTTCAGCCTGGCGCCCAACGAGCAGTACGGCCACCGCCTGGTGGTCGACCTGGAGTATCCCGGCGAGAGTGCCGTGGAGGATCCCATCGACCCCATCGAGTCGATGATCCGCGAGCAGGAGATCGCCGCCGAGCGCGCGCGCAGCGAGGCGGTGGCCGAAGGCAGGAACCCGGCCGAGGTCGCGGCCCCCGACGTGCTCGAGCCCGCCAAGCCGCATCCCCGGCGTGACATCATCATCGCCGTCGATGCCGGCCACGGCGGCGAGGACCCCGGCGCGATCGGCCCCTCGGGCACCCGCGAGAAGGATATCGTGCTGGAGATGGCCAAGCGCCTGGCCCGGGTGGTCAATGCCACCGAGGGGTTCCGCGCGGTGATGATCCGCGACGGCGACTACTACGTCGGGCTGCGCCAGCGCACCCGCATCGCCCGCGAGCAGAAGGCCGACTTCTTTGTCTCTATCCATGCCGACGCCTTCAACAGCCCGCGGCCCAACGGCAGCTCTGTCTATGCGCTGTCGCAGCGAGGGGCCACCTCGGAGACCGCCCAGTGGCTGGCGGCCAGCGAGAACCAGGCCGACCTGATCGGCGGCGTCGACGGCAGTCTCTCGCTGGACGACAAGGACGAGGTGCTGCGCGGGGTGCTGCTCGACCTGACCATGACCGCGACCCTCAACGACTCCCTGACCATCGGCGGCCAGGTGCTGGATCAGCTGGGGCGGGTCAACCGGCTGCACAAGTCCCGGGTGGAGCAGGCCGGCTTCATGGTGCTCAAGTCGCCGGACATCCCCTCGCTGCTGGTCGAGACCGGCTTCATCTCCAATCCCGGCGAGGAGAGTCGACTGCGCGACGGGAGCTATCAGCAGAAGATGGTCGACGCCATCTTCGGCGGCATCCGCGGCCATTTCCAGCGCAACCCGCCGCCGGCCAGCCTGCTGGCCTGGCAGCGTGACCGCAGCCGCCGCACCGCGGGCAACGAGTACCGTATCCAGCCCGGCGACACCCTCTCGGAGATCGCCGCCCGTCACGACGTGCCGGTGGCCCAGATCAAGCAGGCCAACGAGCTCAACGGCGACGTGATCCGTGTCGGTCAGGTCCTGCGCATCCCCCGGTCGTGAGGCCGGAACCCCGTATCGCCTTACGCACTCCTCGGAGCGACATGTCAGAGAATCGACACATCCGGATCCTGGATCCCCGCCTGGCCAACCAGATCGCCGCCGGCGAGGTGGTCGAACGCCCCGCCTCGGTGGTCAAGGAACTGGTCGAGAACGCCATCGATGCCGGCAGCACTCGCGTCGAGGTCGAGCTCGAGAACGGCGGCGCCCGCCTGATCCGCGTGCGCGACGACGGCGGCGGCATCGACGAGGAGGACCTGCCGCTGGCGCTGTCGCGGCATGCCACCAGCAAGATCATCTCCCTGGAGGAGCTCGAGGGGGTGGCGAGCCTGGGCTTTCGCGGCGAGGCGCTGGCCTCCATCAGCTCGGTCTCGCGCCTGGAACTGGTCTCCAACGTCGGAGAGGACCCCCGCAGCGGCTGGCGGGTCGTCGCCGAGGGCCGCCGGATGGAGCCCCGCGTCACCCCGGCGCCACACCCCCGCGGGACCTCGGTGACGGTCCGCGACCTCTTCTTCAATACCCCGGCCAGGCGCAAGTTCCTGCGCACCGAGAAGACCGAGTTCGGCCACGTCGAGGAGGCCTTCCGGCGCCAGGCGCTCTCCCGGTTCGACATCGGCTGGGTGCTGCGCCACAACCACAAGACCCTCCACCAGCTGCCGCCGGGCGTCGATCCGGTCACCCGGGAGCGCCGGCTCGGGGCCCTGCTCGGCAAGGGCTTCCTGGAGAATGCCCTTCACCTGGACCTCGAGGTTGGCGGCCTGCGGCTGTGGGGCTGGGTCGGCCTGCCCACCCACTCCCGCGCCCAGGCCGACCAGCAGTACTTCTTCGTCAACGGCCGCGTGGTGCGCGACCGCCTGGTGGCCCATGCCATCCGCCAGGCCTACCGTGACGTGCTCTTCCACGGCCGCCACCCGGTGTTCGTGCTCTACCTGGAGGTCGACCCCCGGGTGGTGGACGTCAACGTGCACCCGACCAAGCACGAGGTCCGCTTCCGCGACGGCCGCATGGTCCATGACTTCCTGTTCTCAAGCCTGCACCGGGCCCTGGCCGAGGCCAGGCCCGGCGAGCGAGACGAGGCCCGGGAAGCCGAGGAAGCAGGGCAGGGGGAAACGGCGGACGACACCGGCGTGCGCGAGGCCGCGCCGGCCTGGCAGCAGCAACCCATGGCCCTGCCCGGTCGCGAGCAGGCGGGGGGATGGTCTGGTGACGGGGACCGCGACCGGGTCACGCCCGACCGCGTCCGGGCCTTCATGGAGGGCTACCGGGCGCTGCATCCCGAACACGAGGAGAGCCTGCTGACGCCGCAGCCCGCCGCCCCGGCCCCCGGCGGCAGCGCGGCCGGCGTGGCCCTCGAGGAGCGCCGGGCCAGCACGGCGGCCCGGGAGTCGCGTCCGGCGATGCCCGCGGAGGACGCGACCCGGGCGCCGCCGCTCGGCTATGCCGTGGCCCAGCTGCACGGCGTCTACATCCTCTCCCAGACCGAGCGTGGCCTGGTGGTGGTGGACATGCACGCCGCCCACGAGCGCATCGTCTACGAGCGTATGAAGACCCAGGTCCATGGCGGGGCCGAGGCGGAGGGCGGCCTGCAGGCCCAGCCGCTGCTGGTGCCGGTCTCGCTGGCGGCGAGCCCGGCCGAGGTGGCCACCGCCGAGGCCGAGCGGGACGCCTTCTCCCGCCTCGGGGTCGAGCTCGACGCGGCCGGCCCCGAGACTCTGCTGGTGCGCCAGGTGCCCGCGCTGCTGGCCGATGCCGACGTGGAGCCGCTGATCCGCGACATGCTCGCCGACCTCGAGCGCTATGGGCGCTCCGACCGGGTCGAGGCGCGCATCAACGAGCTGCTGGCCACCATGGCCTGCCACGGCAGCGTGCGGGCCAATCGCCAGCTGGGGCTTGAGGAGATGAATGCCCTGCTCCGTGACATGGAGCGCACCGAGCGCAGCGGGCAGTGCAACCATGGCCGTCCCACCTGGACCGAGATGAGCATGAAGGAACTCGACCGCCTCTTCCTGAGGGGGCAGTAGAATCCGCAACACGTCCACCTGCGAGGCGAGAAGCGCCGGGGCAGGCCGAAGAGGAGGTCCTACGCCAGGGATGGCGTCGGTAGTGCCCATGGATGGGTTCACAGCGCCTCCGCGATGGCCCGACACTTCGGGGCATGCCGTCGTGCAAGCTTCTCAACGCCAAGCCTGAGAGAGTCCTACAACTTCATGCCCGATTCGCGTCCCCCCGCCATCCTGCTGATGGGCCCCACCGCCGCCGGCAAGACCGACCTGGCCATCGCGCTGCACGAGCGGCTCGGCTGCGAGCTGATCAGCGTCGACTCGGCGATGGTCTACCGCGGCCTGGACATCGGCAGCGCCAAGCCCTCGCCCGAGGAGCTTTCACGTGCGCCGCATCGGCTGATTGACATCCGCGACCCGGCCGAGCCCTATTCGGCGGCCGACTTCCGCGAGGACGCGCTGCGCGAGATGCGCGCCATCGGGGCGGCCGGCCGGGTTCCGCTGCTGGTCGGCGGCACCATGATGTACTTCAAGCGCCTGCTCGAGGGGGTGGCCAACCTGCCGGCCGCGGATCCGACCGTGCGCGCCGAGCTCGAACGGCAGGTGGCCGATCATGGCCTGGCGTCGCTACATGACGAGCTGGCCCGGGTCGATCCTGCATCGGCACGGCGCATCCACCCCAACGATCCCCAGCGCCTGATGCGGGCGCTGGAGGTCCAGCGGCTCGCCGGGCGTTCCCTCAGCGAGCTGTGGAGCGAGCAGCACCAGGAAACCTTTCCCTGGCGGACGTTGTCGATAGGCCTCGCGCCCTTCGATCGAGGCGTGCTCCATGCACGGATCGCGCAGCGCTTCAGGGCCATGCTCGACGCCGGGCTGATCGAGGAGGTGGCCGCCCTGAAGGCGCGGGGTGACCTGTCGGCGTCGCTGCCGTCCATGAAGAGCGTGGGCTACCGCCAGGTGTGGGCTCATCTCGACGGCGAGATCGACCACGACGAGCTCGAGCGGCGCGGCATCATCGCGACCCGCCAGCTGGCCAAGCGTCAGCTGACCTGGATGCGCAGCTGGCCGGCGCTGCGCTGGGTCGACAGCCTGGGTCCCGACCCGCTGGGCGAGGTGTTGAAACTCGTGCGCGAATTCGGCACTTAGCGTAAGATGGCGCTTTCGGAGGCCGGTTAAACAGGCCCCTCAGGGTATCCAGCGTTGCCCCCCTGGCGGGAGCGACCGCGTTCGACATAACATCAACCCCCAGAGACACTTCAGGGAGAGCAACATGTCCAAAGGGCAGTCCCTTCAAGACCCGTACCTGAACATTCTGCGCAAGGAGCGCATTCCGGTATCGATTTTCCTGGTCAACGGCATCAAGCTGCAGGGCCAGATCGAATCCTTCGATCAGTTCGTCATCCTGCTGCGCAACACGGTCAGCCAGATGGTCTACAAGCACGCCATTTCCACCGTGGTGCCGTCGCGCAACGTGCGCCTGCCGGCCCCGGACGCCGGCGTGCCGTCGGACACTGATGCGTGAGGTACTGATTGTTTTTTGAACGTCCCGACGCCGGCGAGACGGCGATCCTCGTCCATGTGGACTTCCAGGACGAGCAGGAGCGCGAGGACGCGGGCGAGTTCCTCGAGCTGGTGCGGTCGGCCGGCGCGGTGCCGGCCACCCTGATCACCGGCAGCCGCAAGCGGCCAGACTCGCGCACCTTCGTGGGCTCGGGCAAGCTCGAGGAGCTGCGTGAGGCGAAGGCCGTCCATCAGGCCGAGTTGGTGATCTTCAACCATTCGCTGAGCCCCTCCCAGGAACGCAACCTCGAGCGCGAGCTCAAGTGTCGGGTGATCGACCGCACCGGCCTGATCCTCGACATCTTCGCCCAGCGCGCCCGGACCCACGAGGGCAAGCTCCAGGTGGAGCTGGCGCAGCTCGAGTACATGTCGACCCGGCTCGTGCGCGGCTGGACCCACCTGGAACGCCAGAAGGGCGGCATCGGCCTGCGTGGGCCCGGCGAGACCCAGCTCGAGACCGACCGCCGCCTGCTGCGCGGCCGCATCAAGGCGATCCACAAGCGGCTCGACAAGGTGCGCAGCCAGCGCAGCCAGAACCGTCGGGCCCGCTCCCGGGCGGAGATCCCCAGCGTCTCGCTGGTGGGCTACACCAACGCCGGCAAGTCCACGCTCTTCAACGCCCTGACCTCTGCCGAGGTCTATGCGGCCGACCAGCTCTTCGCTACCCTCGACCCGACGCTGCGACGTCTGGAGATCGAGGACGTCGGACCGGTGGTGCTCGCCGACACGGTGGGATTCATCCGTCACCTGCCCCACAAGCTGGTCGAGGCCTTCCGCGCGACCCTGCAGGAGGCCGCCGAGGCGAGCCTGCTGGTCCATGTCATCGACGCCGCCGACCCCGATCGCGACCTCAACGTGGAGCAGGTCGAGGCGGTTCTCGAGGAGATCGGTGCCGGTGATCTGCCGACGCTCAAGGTGATGAACAAGATCGACCTGCTCGACAGCGCCCCGCGCATCGAGCGCGACGGCGAGGGCCGACCCGAGGTGGTCTGGCTCTCGGCCCGCGACGGCAAGGGGCTCGCGCTGCTGGAGCAGGCGCTCTCCGAGTGCCTGGCCGATGACATCATCGACTTCGAGCTGAGCCTGGCGCCAGAGCAGGGCAAGCTGCGCGCCGGGCTGCACGACCTGGGCGCGGTGCGTGACGAGCGCTTCGACGACCAGGGGCATACCCTGCTGGAGGTGCGCCTGCCGCGGCGCGACTTCCTGCAGCTGATGGCGCGGCTCGGCGAGCGGGCCGACGACTACCTGCCGGCGCCCCTGCAGGAGAAGCCGGTCTGGGAAGCGTAAGGCGAGGATCTGCCCCCCGGGGCATGACACCACGACGCAGCCACAACACGAACAGGGACGCCGGGCACGACCGGGCGCAACCCGCAGGATCGCAACGGACGCCCGTCGCCAGCTGTCTTGTCGGCGGGACGCAACGCAGAGTGGAGACGACGAATGGCCTGGAATGAGCCTGGTGGTGGCAACCAGCACGACCCCTGGAGCGGTGGTGGTCGCGGTGGCAACGACGGTGGCAAGGGCGGCGGCAACCAGGGTCCGCCCGACCTCGATGAGGCCCTGAAGAAGTTTCAGGACAAGCTCAACAACATGCTCGGCGGCCGCGGTGGCAAGCGGGGCGGCACAGGCGGCAAGGGCGGCGGTGGCAAGCCGCGCAATGCCTTCACCCTGCCGGGCCTGCTGATCGTGGTGGCGCTGGCCATCTGGGCGGCCTCGGGCTTCTACCTGGTCGACCAGTCGGAGCGCGGCGTCGTGCTGCGCTTCGGCAAGTTCCAGGAGGTGGTCACCCCGGGCCTGCAGTGGAACCCGCCGCTGATCGATGACGTGCGCATGGTCAACGTGACCCGGGTCCGCTCGCTGACCCAGACCCAGTCCATGCTGACCCAGGACGAGAACATCGTCTCGGTCGAGATCTCGGCCCAGTATCAGGTCGCCGATCCCCGCTCCTACGTGCTCAACGTGCGCAACCCCGAGCTCAGCCTCGAGAACGCGCTGGACAGCGCGCTGCGCCACGTGGTCGGCGGCACCGACATGATCGACATCCTGACCTCCGGGCGCGAGATCCTGGGCAGTTCCGTGAACAGCCGGTTGCAGTCCTATCTCGACAGTTACGGCACCGGCATCCTGCTGCAGACCCTGAACGTCGAGTCCACCGCGCCGCCCGATCCGGTGCAGGATGCCTTCGACGACGTCATCCGGGCCCGCGAGGATCGCCAGCGCACCATCAACCAGGCGCTCGCCTACGCCAACGCCGTGATCCCGGCCGCCCAGGGTCAGGCACAGCGCCTGGTCGAGCAGGGCCAGGGCTACCGCGAATCCGTGGTCGCCGAGGCCGAAGGCCAGGCCAGCCGGTTCAACGCCCTCCTGACCCAGTACCAGGACGCCCCCGCGATCATGCGCGAACGCCTCTACCTCGACACCATGTCCGAGGTCTACGGCGAGACTGCCAAGGTGATGGTGGACGTGTCCGAGAACAGCCCGCTGATGGTCCTGCCGCTCGACCGTCTCGGCAGCGGCACCTCGGGTGCCAGCGGCCAGGCAGGCGACGACGAGAGCCTGGACCCGCGGGTCCTCGAGCGCCTCGGCGCCAGCCAGTCGTCGAGCCGTAACAGCAGCAACAGCAACAGCAGCAACGGCATCCGCAGGGAGGGGCGCCAATGATGATCAACAATCGATCCCTGCTCGTCGTGGGCGGCCTGGCCGCCATCGCCTGGCTGGCCAGCAACAGCCTCTATGTGGTCGACGAGACCCAGCGTGCGGTCAAGCTTCGCTTCGGTGAGGTCATCGAGGAGGACATCCAGCCCGGGCTGCACGTCAAGGTGCCGATCACCCAGACGATTCGCACCTTCGATACCCGGGTGCTGACGCTGGACACCGATCCGAGCCGCTACCTGACCCTCGAGCAGAAGGCGGTGATCGTCGACTCCTACGTCCAGTGGCAGGTGATCAACCCCACTCGCTACTACGAGGCCACCTCCGGTGACGAGCTGCAGGCGGTGCGGCTGATCCAGCCGCGGGTCGACGAGAGCCTGCGTAACGAGTTCGGTCGCCTGAACCTGCAGCAGATCATCTCGGAGAAGCGCGATGACCTGATGAGCGGGCCCACCAATGACCTGAATGCGCTGATGCGCGACGAGCTGGGCGTGGCGATCCTCGATATCCGCGTCAAGCGCATCGACCTGCCCCAGGACGTCTCGTCGGCGGTCTATGACCGCATGCGCTCGGAGCGCGAGCGCCAGGCCCGCGAGTGGCGTGCCCAGGGGCAGGAGGAGTCCGAACGCATCCGCGCCAACGCCGATCGTCGGCGTTCGGTGCTGCTGGCCCAGGCGCGTGCCCGCTCGGAGACGCTGCGCGGCGAGGGCGATGCCGAGGCCGCGGCGATCTTCTCCGAGGCTTATGGCAAGGACGAGGAGTTCTTCAGCTTCTGGCGCAGCCTCGATGCCTATCGCCAGAGCTTCCAGGGCGACGGCAACATGCTGGTGCTGGACCCCTCCAGCGACTTCTTCCAGTACCTCAAGAGCCCGACTCAGGTCGACGACTGACCCCCTCGGCGGGCGGTTCGCCGCCCGCCGGTCGGGGTTCAACCGGCCTGCAAACGTGGTAGAATCCTGAAACCGGGCGTGGCCCGGTTTTTTTGTGGCCTCTCCACTCCCGGCGCCCTGTTCGCCAGCACGCCTCGGGCGACTCGGGAATCGCCGAAGGCCAACCATCGTCTTGCAGGATGAACGACATGACCATCGCTGACCGCTGGCTGCTCCCCGACGGCATGGACGAGGTTCTGCCGCCCCAGGCCAGTCGTATGGAGGAGCTGCGCCGAGCGCTGCTCGACCTCTATCACTGCTGGGGGTACGACCAGGTGATGCCGCCCCCGGTGGAGTTTCTCGACTCCCTGCTGACCGGCACCGGTACCGATCTCGACCTCCAGACCTTCAAGCTGACCGACCAGATGACCGGGCGCATGATGGGCGTCAGCGCCGATGTCACCCCCCAGGTGGCGCGCATGGATGCCCACTCCCTGCGCCGCCAGGGCCCGGTGCGGCTCTGCTACTGCACCAACGTGCTGCGCGCCAAGGCCGACCAGTTCCAGGGCGGTCGCAGCCCGGTGCAGGTCGGGGTGGAGCTGTTCGGCCATGCGGGCCTGGAGGCCGACCTGGAGATCCTGCGCCTGGCGCTGGCCAGCCTCGAGACGGCCGGTGCCGCGGAGATCCACCTGGCGCTGGGCCACATCGGCATCTACCGTAGCCTGGTGGAGGCCGCCGGCCTCGACACCGAGCAGGAGCGCGCGCTGTTCGATGCCCTGGCCCTCAAGTCGCCGGGGGAGCTCGCGGCGCGGGTCGAGGAGAGCGTGCGCGATCCGGGCCTGGCGGCGATGTTCCTGGCCCTGGGCGACCTGCACGGCGGGCTCGAGGTGCTGGAGGCGGCCCGCGAGGCCTTCGAGGAGGCGCCCCAGCCCGTGGGGGCGGCCCTGGAACAGCTGCGGGCCCTGGTCGACGGGGTGATCGCCGAGTATCCCGGCGTCGAGCCCTACTTCGACCTGGCCGAGCTGCGCGGCTATCAGTACCACACCGGCATGATGTTCGCCGCCTACGTGCCGCACTACGGCCAGGCCCTGGCCAAGGGCGGGCGCTACGACGACACCGGCCGGGCCTTCGGTCGTGCCCGGCCGGCCACCGGCTTTTCCATGGACCTGAAGCTGCTGGCCACCCTGTCGCCCGGCGAGCCCGAGCCCGACGGTATCTGGGCCCCGGCCGAGGGGGAGGGGCTGGCGGAAGCCCTTCAGGCCCTGCGCCAGCGGGGCGAGCGGGTCGTCCAGGCGCTGCCCGGGCAGCGCACCGGTCCGGCGGAACATCGCTGCGACCGCCGGCTGGAGCGTATCGACGGTCGCTGGGAGCCACGCTTCCTCGAGACCCCACAGGACCGCGCCTGAAGGCGAGCGGTCAATGACTTTGGCCCTGGGCCTTTAGACGGGCGCGGTGCCGCAACGAGAGACGAGAGCACAATGGGCAAGAATGTAGTCGTACTGGGCACCCAGTGGGGTGACGAAGGCAAGGGCAAGGTGGTCGACCTGCTCACCGAATCCGCGTCCACGGTGGTGCGCTTCCAGGGCGGGCACAACGCCGGGCACACCCTGGTCATCGACGGCGAGAAGACCGTGCTGCACCTGATCCCCTCGGGCGTCCTGCGCCAGGACAAGCTCTGCGTGATCGGCAACGGCGTGGTGCTGTCGCCCGAGGCGCTGATGGAGGAGATCCGCGAGCTGGAGGAAAAGGGCGTGCCGGTGCGCGAGCGCCTGCGCCTGTCGCCGGCCTGCCCGCTGATCCTGCCCTACCACGTGCGCCTGGACCAGGCCCGCGAGAAGGCCCGTGGCATCGCCAAGATCGGCACCACCGGTCGCGGCATCGGCCCGGCCTACGAGGACAAGGTGGCGCGTCGCGGCCTGCGCCTGGGCGACATGCTCCACCGCGAGCGTTTCGCCTCCAAGCTCGGCGAGGTGCTCGACTACCACAACTTCGTGCTGACCCAGTATCACGGCGAGAAGCCGGTGGACTTCCAGCAGGTGCTCGACCAGGCCATGGCCATGGCCGAGGAAGTGCGCCCCATGGTCTGCGACACCGTCTCGCTGGTCCACGAGCGTCGTCGCGCCGGCGACAACATCCTCTTCGAGGGGGCCCAGGGCTCGCTGCTCGACATCGACCACGGCACCTACCCCTACGTCACCAGCTCCAACACCACCGCCGGCGGGACCGCCACCGGGTCGGGCGTGGGGCCGCTCTACCTGGACTACGTGCTGGGCATCACCAAGGCCTATACCACCCGCGTCGGCTCGGGCCCCTTCCCGACCGAGCTGTTCGACGACCATGGCCGCCACCTGGCCGAGAAGGGCCACGAGTTCGGCGCCACCACCGGCCGGGCGCGCCGTTGTGGCTGGTTCGATGCCGTGGCCCTGCGCCATGCGGTGCAGGTCAACTCCATCTCCGGCCTCTGCCTGACCAAGCTCGACGTGCTCGACGGCCTGGAGAACATCCGCGTCTGCGTGGGCTATCGCAGCAAGGACGGCGAGGTGCTCGACACGCCCGTGGACTCCGAGGGCTATGAGGCCATCGAGCCGCTCTACGAGGACCTGCCCGGCTGGAGCGAGTCGACCCTGGGCGTCAGGCGCGTCGAGGACCTGCCGGCCAATGCCCGCTCCTACATCAGCTTCCTCGAGGAGAGGGTCGGGACCTCCATCGACATCATCTCCACCGGCCCGGATCGCAACGAGACCATCGTGCTGCGCAACCCCTTCGGCGGCTGATCGCGACACCGCCATCCGGAACGCAGAAGGCCGGCCCCTCAGGGGCCGGCCTTCTGCGTTGGGGAGCTGCCAGGGAGGTTCAGCCGGCGCTGGCTTGTGCCTCCGCCTGCAGGGCCTTGATGGCCTTGTCGTCGGAAAGCAGCTCGTGCAGGGTCTGCAGCGCCATGCCGCTGTCGCCATCCATGACGTTGTTGAGCCACATCAGGGCCTGTTCCTGGCTGGCATTCTCCAGTCCGTTGGCCGCCAGGTAGGCCTTGGCCAGGGACAGTCGGGCGCTGGAGTGGCCCTGCTCGGCGGCCTGGAGCAGGTAGTCGGCACCGCGGCGGACATCCTGTTGAAGATTCCCGCCGCGAATGTACTCGCGTCCCAGGGTGGCCATGGCGCCGGGGTGGCCCTGGACGCTGGCCTCCTCGAGCAGCGCCTTGCCGCGCTCGAGATCCCGGGTCACGCCGTTCTCGCCACGCAGCAGCACACGTCCTAGGTTGGCCCGCGCCGAGAGGTCGCCGCTCTGCACGGCCTGGTTCAGCCACTTCTCGCCCTTCTTCGGATCTGCCTCGACGCCATTGCCGGCCAGGTAGGCCTGCCCGAGCAGCAGGGCGGCGTAGGGGTTGCCGGCCTCGGCCGCGGGTCGCAGGTAGGCGACGCCCTGCCCGGGGTCGGCGGCGACGTGCTCACCTTCCAGGTAGGCCCGTCCCAGGGTCAGCCGGGCCCCTGAATGCCCATTGTCGGCGGCGGTGCGCAGCAGCGTCACGGCTCGCTCGGGGTCGCTGTCGAGCAGCATCTCGCCGAGGTCCGCGCGAGCTCCGTTGTGCCCTGCGTTCGCGGCGTGCGTGAGCCAGGTCCGGGCATGGCCCAGGTTCTGCTGCACGCCCTTGCCCTCGAGGAAGGCGCGACCGAGGTCGGCCATGGCACCGCGGTTGCCGGCCTCGGCGGCCTTGACCAGGGCCTTGATGTCGCCCTGGGCGCCGAGGTCGCGGTTGACCCGGGTCATCGCCTCATCGGCCGACTCATGACCCGCCTGGCGGGCTCGAGTCAGCCACTGGGTGGCCTTGTCGAGGTCCCGGGGCAGCCCGCCCTCGCCCTTGCGATAGGCTCGGCCGAGCACGACCATGGCATAGCCGTCGCCCCGCTCGGCGGCCTGACGCAGCAGGGAGAGGCCCCGCTCCGGGCGCGCCTCGAGGGGCCCAGCCAGGTAGGCCTCGCCCAGGGTGGTCATGGCGGAGGTCTCGCCGGCCTCCACCGCCGCCTGGAGCAGCTCCTCGCCACGGCTGGGGTGGAAGGGGAGGGCTTCGCCCTCGAGATAGGCCTGGCCCAGCAGGCCCAGGGCGGCACTCTGTCCCTGGTCGGCCGCCTCGCGCAGCAACGCCTCGGCGCGCTGCGGGTCGGCGGATACCCCACGCCCCTCGAGATAGGCCTTGCCCAGCAGCTGGGTGGCCCAGGGATGCCCAAGCTCATGGCCGCGCTTCAGGTAGTCGACGGCGATGTAGGGCTGGCTGGCGTCCACCTCGTCGCTCATGTAGTAGTCGCCCAGGGCCGCCAGGGCCAGGGGGTCGTCCCTCTGGGCCGCCTCCTCGAGCAGGGCCACGCCGCGGCGCGGATCGGCAGCTCCGGCGCTCCCGTCGATCAGCATGCGTCCCAGGGAGACACGAGCGTCCATGGATCCCTGCTCCGTCGCCTTCTCGAGCCAGCGACGGGCCTCGCCGGGGCGTCGCTCGGTCAGTGCCCGTCCCAGCTGGGTCATGGCGTCGACGTCGCCGTTGCGGGCGGCTTCCTCCAGCATGGCGATGCCTTGCTGGGTCTTGCCGGCGTCCACCAGAGCACTCCCGGCCTTGGCCAGGGCATCCTTGTCACCCGCCTGCGACGCCTGGCGCAGCCAGTGAAGGCGACGCTCGGGCTGGTCGCCGAGCAGGCCGTCGGGCGCATGCAGTTCGGCGAGTCGGATCATTGCGTCCGTCTCGCCGGCCGCGGCACGTTCCCGCAGCGCCTCGGCATAGCGCCCGGAATAGTCCATGGCGCGCTCGGGGGCCTCCGCGAGCCAGCCGCCGGGGCTATACGCCTTCGCCAGTGCCAGCAGCGCCTCGTCCTGGCCTTCCTCGGCCGCCTTGGTGTAGAGCGCCGCGGCACGCTGGGGGTTGGCCTTCACGCCTTGGCCTCCCTCGACCAGCAGATCGGCCAGCATCAGCCTGGCGTCACGGCCGAGGTCTTCCTCCACGGCCTGGCGCAGCAGGTGATAGGCCAGCAGGTCGTTGCGCTCGACGCCGTCGCCTTCGCGGTAGAGCTTGGCCAGGTTGAGCGAGGCATGGCCGAGGATGTAGGAGGGGGTGCTCACGGCCTTGGCATAGTTCTCGGCCGCCCGGGCCGGGTCCCGCTCCACGGCCTTGCCCTGATCAAAGAGCTTGCCAAGCTCATAGTGCGCTTGGGGAAAGCCCTGATCGGTGAGCAGGTTGAGCAGCCGGATCGCCTCGCGGGGATTGCCCGCGGCGATCGCCTGGTCGGCCTTCTTCACGGTCTGCTTGTGCATCCACTCCATGTTGACCGGCCGACCGCCGTCGAACCAGTCCTGATACTGCTCGGGTACGGGAGCGGTGGCCTGCGGCCCCGAGTTCATGTTCGGGATGGCACAGCCTGCCAGCATGACCAGCAGGCCGGCGGAGGCCGCCAGGCGCAGGCCTCCGATCCGGGTTGCCAGGGGGGTGCCGAGGGGTGTCATGTTCATGGTGTTCGGGCCTCGCGGTGATCGGTGAATGACGGCTGACATGGAGGCATCAGTTATTTCCCAGCCCCTCGAAGGCCTGTGTCTCTTGCTTCTTCGTGTCTAGGACAACATGGTCCTGTGCCTCGGGGTCCATGAAGTAGAGGGTCATATAGCCGCCGGCACTGCGGTTGTAGAGGGGACGTAGCTGACGAATGAAGTCCTCGACGCGGGGGGCGTCGAAGCGTTGCAGGTAGACCTCCGACCAGGTGAAGTACTGCGGGTCCTTGAGGAAGCCGGTGTACTGCTCGTGCGGGGCCATGTCGCCCAGGGCGGCCGGGTCGTCCAGGACCGTGAACAGGAAGTCGACGCCGTCGTGGATGGTGTGGCCGTCGACCTCCAGGTCGAAGATGTCGTAGCCCTGCCGGGAGATGACCTGCATGTTGGTGATCAGGTAGAGCAGGGCGTAGTTCTGGTAGTGAGAGGCGCGTCGGCCGCGCTCGATCTCGAGGGGGAAGGCGCCATCATCGGTCATGTCGTGAAGGGCGGCATGGATGGCGCTGACGCCGAAGCGGAACAGCTCGTTGTCCTCGGTGAGCACACCAACCATGCTGGCGTAGAGCGCCCGGCGGTAGAAGTGGTTGTTGCAGCAGCTGTTGCCTTCACCGCCGGGGATGTCGGCGTGCTGGTGGGCAAGTCCGTTGAGCCAGGCCTCGATGTTCTCTCGCTCCTCTTCCATGCCCTCGATGAAGGGGCGCACGTTGGCATAGGCCATGGCGGCGGCGAAGATCATCGACTCGGTGGCGAACCAGGCCTGGGGCTCCATGGAGTCGTAATAGAAGTCGGTCAGGGCATCCTGACCGGCCCACTGGTCCAGGAAGCGGATCAGGCACTCGGAATAGTAGTCATCGCCGGTGGCGACGAAGCTGCCGGCCAGCATCGCGACATTGTCCTCGAACTGGAACAGCGGCTCCGAGGCGAGCTCCCACGCCTCGGGGCTGGGGTAGTAGCCGGGTACCCGCAGGTGGGTGGTGATCGGCTCTTGCTTCATCAGTTGCTTGCAGCTCGGGCCCTGGGAGAGATCGTCGATCTCCTGGAGCAGGATGGCATTGTCGGTGGACGCGAGTTCCTCCATGCGTTCCGCCACGTCGAAGTACCCCGCATCGGGGGCGGTGACGTGATATTCCGAGAGGTCCATCGCCTCGCGCTCCGCGATGGTCAGGATATCCTGCGCACCTGCGCTGCTCGACAGCCCGGCGAGCAGCAGGGCCAGGGCAGCGTTGAGCGGCCGGTGTGTCAGTGGGTGTCGGGCATGGGCCATGGCAGAGGTGACTCCTGGTCGATACGGGGCGTGCCCGGCTCAGGTTGAGGGGATATAGAAGCGAAAGGCGGCGAAGTCGGCATACTGGTCACGCGGGGTGCGCCAGTCCTTGCCGTGGCCACCGAAGAAGGTGGAGAACATCAGGCCGTCGATGGTCACCTCGTCGGTGGTGCGGTAGACGATCTCGCTCTGCTCGAGCACGGGCACGCCGTTGATCCACACCCGGGCCAGGCCATCTTTCTCTCCGGGCGTGTTGAGCACCAGTTCCT
This sequence comes from Halomonas aestuarii, assembly GCF_001886615.1. Taxonomy (NCBI): domain Bacteria; kingdom Pseudomonadati; phylum Pseudomonadota; class Gammaproteobacteria; order Oceanospirillales; family Halomonadaceae; genus Halomonas; species Halomonas aestuarii. Next base: position 692,604 of record NZ_CP018139.1, on the reverse strand, counting down.
GCTCGATGGTGATCCACTCGCCGGTGGGAAAGCTCCAGAGCCCTCGGCCCACGGAGGCGCCGTATTTCTTGTCCTTGCTGACAACGTACTCGTAGAGCTCGCCCTGACCGGCTGCACGCCACATGAAGCGCATCGAGAAGCCGTTCTCGCCGTTGACCTCATCGCCACCGCTGGGGGCCTCTCCGCCGTAGAGTCCCGGCAGCTTGCCCCCCTTGACGAAGTTGAATCCCGGTTCGAAGCGCACCCGGTACGTCAGGCAGGCCCGCTCGGCACCGTCCAGGACGTCCGGCTCGCTGTAGAAGCCGGCGCCTCCCTGCTCCGTGTCGCCGGGTGACGAGGTGCCCTTGGGGTAGTGGACGCGCAGGCCGGGCTGGTCGAGCCCCGTGGCGCTGGCATCGAGCAGTTCGACATTGTCGTCGACGCCCCACGAGCGCTTGGTGCCGAACCCCTGGCGCACGCCCTCCTGGGCATCCTCGGCCGAGAGATCAGGTTGTGGTGTCGCCACCGTCTGATAGCGCTGCGAGCAGGGCTCTATCCGGGGATAGGAAAGGTCGTTTTTCGAGTCCTTTGCCCAGGCGCTCGTCGATGCGAGACCCGCGAGAAGGGCAGTGAGGGCGAGGACTTGGTGGTGGGTACTGAGTCGTTGCATGATCATGGTGTCTCCTTGCGAAGGGCCGCGACACCGGGGTGTCGCGGCGGAGGCTGGCGGGGTGTTCACCCCGCGTCGCTTGGCTCGTCCTCCTGGGTGACCGAATCGTAGATACGCTCGCCGAACTGGAACACGGCACGCGTGCCTTGCCAGATCCACTCGGCGGCACCGCCCAGCACCGGGGCCTCGGAGAAGCGAACGTCCACCGGCTTGCCGACGCTCTCGGCCGGCAGGTTCTTCTCCGGCACCAGCAGCACGCTGGCCACGTTCTGCTGCTGACGGACCCAGCTGGGGAAGCCGGCCCGCGGCTGGCGCTCGATGTCCAGTGCCACGTTGCGCACCCGGGCGCGGATCGGCGTGGAGGCGTTGGGCAGCGAGACGTAGGCCGTCTGGTTCGGCTCGATCCGGGCGATGTCGTCCATGTGGACCAGCGCCTCGACCATGACGTCGTCCTCACCGGTGCGGATCAGCGTCATGATCCGCTCGCCCTTGTTGATGTAGGTGCCGTCGGCGCTGCTCAGGGCCCAGGCCACCAGGCAGTTGCACGGGCTGTAGATCTCGTTGCTGGCCTGACGTGCCTGGAGGGCGGTCACGCGGGAGCTCTCCAGGTCGCGCGCCGTCTCGAACTGATCGACGCGGGCCTGGGCGATCGCCGGTGACACCGTCTCGAAGTTCATGGCCTCGCCGCTCTCGGGGCGGGCGGAGCTCGCGATGCTGACCTGCCCGCGACCGGCCGAATCGATGTCCTCCTTGAGGTTCTCGATGAGCTGCTCGTTGTAGTTCAGCGCGGCCCGGGAGAGGATCAGCTCCGATTCCAGGTCGCTGTTGGCGATGCGCGTCAGCTTCTCGTCGCGCTCGACCTGGTCTCCGGCCTTCAGGTCGTGGGCCTCGAGGATGCCGGGGCCCGGCGCCCGGATGTCGATGCGCGGCGCGGTGACCGCCGCGAAGCTCGGCTCGATCAGCATGAAATTGCGGTAGGCCGTGGCCGTGGCCACGAGGGCGAGGATCGCGATGGCGGTGAACAGCAGCATATAGCGTCCCCGGGGCTTGGGCGGCCGGGACGGTTGCTGTGGCTTGGAGGAGGTCGCCTTGCGTTTGCGAGGCGTCTGCGGATCCTCGCCCTCCATCAGGGACTCGATGCTGGCCTGACGCCCGGTCAGGCAGCTGCGGACCACCTGGCGAAGCAGTTCGCGATGTGGCGGATCGATGTCGGTGATCTCGAAGCCGTTGACGTGCTGGCCCCCGTTGGCGGTGGCATGACGGCACTCGGCCCGCACGGGGACGATCATTTCGGTAGGGCCGACAGTCAGCAGCAGCGAGGCCGAGAGCTGCTCGCCCGGGCGCATCGGGCGTGAGGTGCGAACGGCGAAGCCACCCACCGAGACATCGACGCCCGTCAGCTCCTGACCGTCGTCCAGGCGGACCCGGAAGGGCGGTGTGACGCGGATGAATCGGCGCTCGTCGCGGCGCTCGTGGTGGATCTGGTCCCCTTGGACATCATGCTGGCCTGACGGACCGCTGGAGCGGCCTCCGCCGCGGAGGCTGCCAGGGCCCAGCGTCGGCTCGTTGCGCTCGATGTCGTTCCTGTCGGAATGATGATCAGACATCTTATGCCTTCTCCTTGCTCTGTGGTGTGACCGACGCCACGGCGTCGACGGGCTGACCGGTGTCCACCTGGATCTGCAGGTCCTGGAAGCGCATCGAGTGCTGCTCCAGTTCCAGGGTGCAGCCGGCAGGCTGCGGACAGGCCGCCGTTCCTTGGATGGGGCGCCCGCGACTGTCGCGCAGGTGACGGGCCAGCTCGGGGGTGACGATCAGGCGAGTGGCGTCATCCTCGGCGCCCAGCACGTGGCGGGCGCGGGGCCGGTCGGCCCCGTCGTTCGAGACCAGCTGGTCGGCGTCGAGGCGGAACTCGCCGGCCGGGAGCTGCACGCTGCCCCCTTCCGGGGCGTCGGCGAGGGCCAGCGACAGCCAGCGGTCGTCTACCTTTCCCTGTTCTTCGGCGTGGCTGCCGTCGGTCAGGATGGACAGCGAGGTCAGGTCCGGGGGCTGCAGGACCCCGGTGGAGATGATCAGCACGTAGAGCAGAACACCGCAGGCAAAACCGTGCAGCACATGGCCCACGCGGCGCTGGCGTTTCACGGCTTCCGGGTCGTTCGGTTCGCCCGCGGAGATGCCCTGGCGTGACCAGGCCTGGCGGTTGAAGCGAAAGCTCACGTAGGTCTTGAGCAGCGCGCCCCACACCTGGTTGTAGTAGATCAGCGGCACCCACAGCGGACTGAACCGGCCGCGCTGCCAGGCCAGGATCAGCGTCACGAGGCCGCGGGTGAAGAGGATCCACAGGGCATAGGCGAAGATGAACGAGGGGCGGATGAACAGGGTCACCAGGATGGCCACCGTCGGGCCGATCAGCGTGGTCCACATGGAGAGCCGCTGGTCGACCAGGCTCCACCAGGTGAACAGGCCCATGGGGCGGGGCCCCAGGGCGATGGCCCGGTTGCTGGTGCGCAGCATGTTGCCGTACCAGCGGCGCATCAGGTCGGTGGTCGAATGGAAGAAGCGCTTGCGATCGGGCAGTTCCTCGAAGCCCGAGACGAACACGTCCGGGATGTAGAGCATCCGCCAGCCGTTCTTCAGCAACCAGTACCAGGTCGACTTGTCGTCACCGGAGAGGAACTTGAAGGTGCCAAAGCGCCAGTGGTCGACGTGGTCGTTCTCCACCAGGTCGATGAATTCCGGCTGGGTCGCCAGGTCGGCCCGGAAGGCACTATAGCGACCGGTCAGTACCAGCTGGCGCCGGGAGACCGACATCGAGCTCATCACCAGGTGGCGCTGGGCGTAGCGGAGGTCGTACCACTCCTTGGTGGCGTCGCCCCCGGTGACGATCGCGCTGTTGTTGGTGGTCAGGGCGCCCAGGTCCTCCTGGACACTGAAGAACGACAGCGACCGTGACAGGGTGCCGGGTTCCAGTCGGATGTCGCCATCCATGGAGACCAGCAGGGCGCCGGGCGCCGGCATGCGCCGGGAGATCGCCCGCAGCACCTCGGCCATGGCCGAGCGCTTGCCGTCGCCCTTCTGGAACATGTAGCGCAGCTCGATGTTCCCCGGCCAGCCGTTCTCGTCCATGACGTGGGTGATGACGTCCACATCGCTGCGGTCCGAGACCGAGGCGAAGATGGTGGTCGGCACGCCATAGTCGGCGACCTCGCGTACCAGGGCCTCGTAGACCTGGAAGCTGACCTCGGGCTCGATGCGAAACGAGGTGCAGAGCACATAGAGCTCCGGGGGGAGCGCCTGCTCCCCCAGGGCGTCGGCCTCGGCCCGCAGGCGCGGGAAGATCCGATGGTTGTACCAGACCGAACGCAATGCCTGGATCAGCCACCAGGTGTAGCGCCAGATGCCCACGGCCCCGACGGCGAAGAAGAAACTCTTCGACTCGGGCGAGAAGACGTCCAGCGGCAGCCCGTCGATCACCACGATCAGCAGGGCGATACCGAGGATGAAGATCGCAACCTCCGTCACCTTGCTGGCGACGGAGCGATCGGCAGGTGTATTCGACATCTCTACTCCCCTCAGGCGAGCACGGGACGTACGGAGTCACCCCGACCGATGGCGTAGTAGGCGAGGCCTGCGGCCTTCACGGCCTCGGGCTGGAAGAGGTTACGGCCGTCGACCAGCACCGGCGAGGCGAGCGACTCGTGAAGCTCGGCAAAATCCACGGTGCGAAAGGCCTTCCACTCGGTGCAGATCACCAGGGCATCGGCGCCCTCCACCGCCGCGTCGCGCTGGCCGGCCAGCACCAGGTCGTCGCGTTCGCCGTAGATCCGGCGACACTCGTCGGCGGCCTCGGGGTCGTAGGCCTGGACCCGGGCGCCGGCCTCCCAGAGGGCCTCCATCAGGGCCCGGCTGGGGGCCTCGCGCATGTCGTCGGTGTTGGGCTTGAAGGCCAGCCCCCACAGCGCGATGGTCTTGCCGGCGAGCTGGCCGTCGAAGGCCTGGCAGAGCATCTCGAACAGCCGGCTCTTCTGGCGGGCGTTGACCTTCTCGACGGCGCTGATCAGCTCGGCGGGATGGCCGATCTGCTCGGCGGTATGCGCCAACGCCTTGACGTCCTTGGGGAAGCAGGAACCGCCGTAGCCGCAGCCCGGGTAGATGAAGTTGTAGCCGATGCGCGGATCGCTGCCGATGCCATGGCGCACCTCCTCGATGTCGGCGCCGAGGCGCTCGGAGAGGTTGGCGATCTCGTTGATGAAGCTGATCTTGGTGGCCAGCATGGCGTTGGCAGCGTACTTGGTCAGCTCGGCGCTGCGCACGCCCATGAACATCAGCTTGTCCTTCTGGCGGCTATAGGGGGCATAGCACTCGCGCATGGCGCTTACGACCCGCTCGGAGTCGGTACCCACCACGATCCGCGCGCCCTTGGAGAAGTCCTCGATGGCCGCCCCTTCCTTGAGGAATTCGGGATTGGAGCAGACATCGAAGTCCAGCGAGACTCCGCGGCGGTCGAGCTCGGCGGCGATGGTTCGCTCCACCCGGCTAGCGGTGCCGACCGGGACCGTCGACTTGTCGACGATGATGCGGTAGCCGTCCATGTGGTGGGCGATGGTCTCGGCGACCTTGAGCACATGGCGCAGGTCGGCGCTGCCGTCCTCGTCGGAGGGCGTGCCCACGGCGATGAACTGCAGCAGGCCGAAGGACACGGCCTGCTCGGCATCGGTGGTGAAGTGCAGGCGCCCGGCCGAGCGGTTCTGGCGGATCAGGCTCTCCAGCCCGGGCTCATAGATCGGCACCTCGCCTTTGTTGAGGCGGGCTACCTTGTCCTCGTCCACATCGACGCACATCACGTCGTGCCCGACATCGGCCAGACAGGCGCCGGTGACCAGACCCACATAACCGGAACCGAAGATGGTGATTCTCATGATCGCTTGCTCCTTGCTCGATGACCGTGACGTGCCTGCGCAGGAAGGCGGCACGGAATGGCTACATTGACGGTCATCGTTGGCAGCAAGCGCTGTGCCACTTTTCAATAAGTCATGAATATCAATATCTTAAAGACAGATGTTGGTCAGAGAGGCAGGGGAGGACGCTCCGGCGAGAGGGGAGACCGTCGCGACGGCGCGACGGTTATGGCGGGGGAGGGTAAACCTAATATAAATCAGTAAGTTACATGTTGCCCCGTGACGACGGGGCGGTAGGGTGTTTCGGCAAGTCGCTGAAAATGCAGGGATCAGTAGTCGATGCCGCGACGGGCCTGCAGCCCGCTGTTGAAGGCATGGCGGACCTCGGTCATCTCGGTGACGGTATCCGCCATGGCGACCAGCTCCCGGTGGGCGTTGCGCCCCGTGATGATGACCGTCTGCTCTGGCGGGCGGTTCTCCAGCGCCTGCTTCACGGTCTCGATGTCCAGGTAGCCGAACTTGAGCATGTAGGTGATCTCGTCGAGCACGACCAGGTAGACCTCGGGGTCGGCCATCATCCGTTCGGCCTCGGCCCACACCTCCTGACAGGCGCGGGTATCCGCCTCCCGGTCCTGAGTGTCCCAGGTGAAACCGGTGGCCATGATGGCGACCTCGAGGTGGGGGTCCTCCACCAGCCGCTCGCGCTCGCCGCACTCCCAGAGCCCCTTGATGAACTGCACCACTCCGACCCGGTAGCCGTAGCCCAGGGCCCGGGTCACCGTGCCCCAGGCGGCGGTGGTCTTGCCCTTGCCGTTGCCGGTGAAGACCAGCAACAGCCCGCGCTGCTCGGTGGCCTCGGCGACCTTCTCGTCAACGCGGGTCTTGAGTTTCTGCATCGCCTGCTGGTGGCGGGTATCGCGATCGTTCATCGTGGCTCCGGGTGTTGTACAAGGCTTGTCGAGGAAAGCGCCAGCATACGCGAGAACCGGGCGGGCGTCAGCCTCCCGAGCCGTGCCCCAGCGGCTCACGCCCGGGCATGCACCTGTGCCTCCATGCGCGCCAGGAAGACTCCCATGATCCGCTCGTACAGGGTGCGCCCCAGCACGGCGTCCTCGATGCCGGCGTCCACGTTGGGGTTGTCGTTGACCTCGATCACCACAACCCGGTCGCCGGCCTGCTTGATATCCACCCCGTAGAAGCCATCGCCGATCAGCCGGGTGGCCTTGAGCGCCGCCTTGATCACCGACGGCGGCACCTCGGCGGGGTCGTGGGTGGTGAAGCCGCCGCTTTTCACCCGGGCGCCGGAATGGTCGTAGATCTGCCAGTGACCCCGGGCCATGTAGTAGCGGCTGGCGAACAGCACCTGGCCGTCGAGCACGCCGATCCGCCAGTCGAACTCGGTGGGCAGCCACTCCTGGAGCAGCAGCAGGGCCGAGGTGGCGAAGAGCCGGTCGGCCTCGCGCTCGAGCTGCGCCAGGGACTCCACCTTGACGATGCCCCGGGAGAAGGCCCCGTCCGGGATCTTGAGCACCAGCGGGAAGCCGAGGCCCGCGATCCGCTCGTCCAGCGGACGGCGATCGCCGCGCTTCAGCAGGACACCCGCGGGGGCGGGCACGCCGCGGGCGCGCAGCAGGGCGTGCAGGAAGACCTTGTTGGTGCAGCGCAGGATGTCCCGGGGGGCGTCGATCACCACCAGCCCCTCGTGTTCCGCCCGCCGGGCCATGCGATAGGTGTGGTGATCCAGCGAGGTGGTCTCGCGGATGAACAGGCCGTCGAACTCGGCGAGTCGACCGGCGTCGCGGCGGGTGATCAGCGAGACGTCGATGCCCAGGCGGCGGCCGGCGCGGATGAACGCCTTGAGGGCACTGCGGTTGCTGGGGGGCAGGGTCTCGTCGGGGTCGACGAGGATCGCCAGGTCGAAGCGGTAGCGACGGCGCGCCTTGGGGGTGCGCCACACCTGGCGCGAGTGGCGATTGAGCGCCATGGCGAACAGGTCCTGCTCCTCGGGGACGAGTTCGCGCAGGCGCAGGGGCCTCAGGCGCGACAGCCGCCAGGCATCGTGGCGACGCACCAGCCGCGCCTCCAGCAGCGGGCAGGGCAGTCGCTCGAAGAGCTTGCGTGCCAGTCGCGCCATGGCCGGCGACGGGCACTCGCCGAACATCACCCGCAGGGTCAGGCGGTCGCCGGACAGCGACCCCTGGCGGTCCAGTTCGCCGAGCAGCGCGTCCAGGCCATCGAGCTGCAGGTCGACCAGCGCCTTGCGGCCGAGCGCATTGAGGGTCTCCACCGCGGGCAGCACGCGCTGCCCGCGTGCCTGGGCCAGCAGCGAGACATAGTAGCCGGTCCCCAGGTAGTCGAGTTCGCTGCACAGGTTGATCACATGGGTGGTGCGGTCCTGGTCATCGGCGATGCCATGCTGCCGGTCATGGGCGAGGAAGTCGTCGGCGGTGATCAGGTCCTCGGTGGGGTGGTAGGGTCGCCAGTCTTCGAGGCGGTCGACGACGATGCGCAGCGGACACATGTCAGGCTTCCAGGCAGGGCGGCGGGGTGCCGCCGGAATGCGGCCAGCATGCTCCCGGCGCCGAGCCGCGACAAGTCGAGGTGCAGGTGAAAAGATTTCATGATCCGCCCCGATGACAGCGACATTGGCCATGATCACAATCGTGTCCAACACGCCCGGAGACTCGAGATGACCGTCACCCTGCGCCAGGCCACCGGCCATGACCTGGACGCCCTCTATCGCCTGGAACAGGTTGCCTTCACCGGCGACCGGTTCAGTCGCCGCCAGCTCTGGCACCTGCTCAACCGTGCCAATGCCTTCACCCTTGTCGCGGAAAGCGGGGACGCGGAGCGCCTGCTCGGCTACGGCACCCTGCTGTTTCGTCGCGGCAGTCGGCGCGCCCGACTCTACTCCTTCTGCGTGCACCCCGAGGCTCGGGGCAGCGGCCTGGGCCGGCGCCTGATGGAGGCCCTGGAGGCCGAGGCGCTGGCCCGGGAAGTCGAGGTGCTGGGGCTCGAGGTGCGGGTCGACAACCCCGTGGCGCTGGGGCTCTACCGGCGCATGGGCTTCTTGCCGGAGCGCTGGCTGGGGGACTACTACGAGGACGGCTGTGCCGGCTGGCAGATGGCCAAGCCGCTGGCGGTGCCCGAGGGGGCCGCGTCCGCGCGCGAGGGCTGATAGAATCGGCCCCTCTTGCGCCCTACCTCTAAAAACGTCAGGACATCGCCATGCCCTCCTTCGATATCGTCTCCGAATTCGACAAGCACGAAGCCAGCAATGCCGTGGATCAGGCCAACCGCGAGATCCAGACCCGCTTCGACTTCAAGGGGGTCACCGCAAGCTTCGAGCTCAACGGCGAGACCGTCTCGCTCGAGGCCGAGGTCGACTTCCAGCTCAAGCAGATGCTCGACGTGCTGCGCAACCGGCTGATCAGCCGCGGGATCGACGCCCGCTGCATGGACGTCCAGGAGCCGGAGCTCTCCGGGGTCCGTGCCCGCCAGGAGGTGACCCTCAAGCAGGGACTCGACCAGAAGGAGGCCAAGGACGTCGTCAAGCGGATCAAGGAGAGCAAGCTCAAGGTCCAGGCCCAGATCCAGGGTGAGAAGGTCCGCGTCACCGGCAAGAAGCGCGATGACCTCCAGGCCGTCATGGCGCTGCTGCGGGGGGAGGGCGGCCCCGACCTGCCGCTGCAGTTCGACAACTTCCGCGACTGATCCACTGCCATTGCCCGTGGCAGGCCCCGCGCCGCGCGACGCTTGATCGGGGTCAGTCCGATGGCTGCCATAGGCGATCGCGATTGGCAGCGGACGGCGGAATGCTCTTCAATAAAGGCGTCACCGATCAACGGGAGTGAGTGCCAGATGCCGACCCTCCATCGTCTCGCCTTTCTCGGCCTGGCCTGGATCAGCTTCGGGCTGGGGGTGATCGGTGCCTTCCTGCCCCTGCTGCCGACCACCTGCTTCATGCTGCTGGCGGTCTGGGCGGCCTCCAAGGGCTCCCCGCGCTTCGCCGCCTGGATCCGCGACCACCGCCGCTTCGGTCCCGCCATTGCGGCCTGGGAGGCCGAGCGCGCGATTCCCCGCCACGCCAAGCGGCTCGCCGCAGTGATGCTGGCCCTCTCCATGGTGGTGCTGGCGGTCACCGTCAGCCTGCTGTGGCTGAAGCTCGCGCTCATCGCGGGGCTCGCGCTGGTGGCCGCTTGGGTCCTGTCGCGCCCCGAGCCCGTCGCCGCGCGCTGATCCCGCGTCTTGGCCGGAGGGCTTTGAGCTTCGGGCACGGCGCGCCGTACAATGGATGGCAATCACCGACAGGAGCCATCCTTAGATGTCAGAACCGCAGCCGATCTACCTGAGCGACTACCGTCCGCCCGCCTACCGCGTGACCCGGACCGAGCTGACGTTCGACCTCGACCCCGGCGCCACCCGGGTCAAGGCGCGCCTGCACGTCGAGCGCCATCCCGAGCGCGAGGCCGGTGAGCCGCTGGAGCTCGACGGCGAGCAGCTCACCCTCAGGTCCATCGCCATCGATGGCCAGCCGCTGGGCGAGGACGAGTACGCGGTCAGCGAGGCGGGACTGGTGGTGCACCGGGTGCCGGAGGTCTTCCTGCTCGACACCGAGGTGGAGATCGCGCCCGACGACAACACGGCCCTGTCCGGGCTCTACCGCTCGAGCGGCATGTACTGCACCCAGTGCGAGGCCGAGGGTTTCCGCCGCATCACCTTCTACCCGGATCGCCCGGATGTCATGGCAACCTTCTCCACCACCGTGGTCGGCGATGCCGCGACCCTGCCGGTGCTGCTCTCCAACGGCAACCCGGTCGAGCGCGGCGAGCTGCCCGGCGGGCGCCACTTCGTCACCTGGGAGGACCCGCATCCCAAGCCCAGCTACCTGTTCGCGCTGGTGGCGGGCGACCTGAAGAAGGTCGAGGACCACTTCACCACCATGAGCGGGCGCGACGTGACCCTGCAGCTGTGGGTCGAGGAGGAGAACCTCGACAAGACCGACCACGCCATGGCCTCGCTGAAGCGCGCCATGACCTGGGACGAGCAGACCTACGGCCGCGAGTACGACCTCGACCTCTTCATGATCGTGGCGGTCAATGACTTCAACATGGGGGCCATGGAGAACAAGGGCCTCAACATCTTCAACTCGGCGGCGGTGCTGACCCATCCCCACACCGCCACCGATGCGGCCTTCCAGCGCGTCGAGGGCATCGTCGCCCACGAGTACTTCCACAACTGGTCCGGCAACCGCGTGACTTGCCGCGACTGGTTCCAGCTCTCCCTCAAGGAGGGCTTCACGGTCTTCCGCGACCAGTGCTTCTCCGCCGACACCAACTCGGCGCCGGTCAAGCGCATCGAGGACGTCTCCTTCTTCCGCACCGCCCAGTTCGCCGAGGATGCCGGTCCCACCGCCCACCCGGTGCGCCCCGACCACTACATCGAGATCGGCAACTTCTACACCCTGACCATCTACGAGAAGGGCGCCGAGATCGTGCGCATGCTCTGCAACCTGGTGGGGCAGGACGCCTTCCGCCGGGGCAGCGACCTCTACTTCTCGCGCTTCGACGGCCAGGCGGTGACCATCGAGGACTTCGTCGACTGCATGGCCGAGGCCTCGGGCGAGGATCTCGGCCAGTTCCTGCGCTGGTACTCCCAGGCGGGGACCCCCGAGATCGACGCCCATGGCGAGTACGACTATGCCAACGCCGAGTACCGCCTGATCCTGCGCCAGCGCACCCCGGCCACGCCCGGCCAGGCCGAGAAGCAGGCCCTGCACATCCCGGTGCGCCTGGGCCTGGTGGGCACCAAGTCCGGCCGCGACCTGCCGCTGACCCTGGACGGCGAGGCGCTGGGCACCGACGCGGTGATCCACCTGCGCGAGGACGAGCAGGAGTTCCTCTTCACCGATGTCAGCGAGGCCCCGGTGCCCTCGCTGCTGCGCGGCTTCTCGGCGCCGGTCAAGCTGCACTTCCCCTATGCTCGCGAGGACCTGGCGTTCCTGCAGGCCCATGATTCCGACGGCTTCAATCGCTGGGATGCTGGCCAGCGCCTGGCCCTGCTTGCCCTGGACGACCTGATCGCCGCCCACCGCAACGGGGTCGAGAAGGTGATGGACCCCCGGGTGGTCGAGGCCTTCCGCGTCCTGCTGGAGGCCCAGACCGACGACAAGGCGGTACTGGCCCAGATGCTGACGCTGCCCTCGGAGGCCTACATCGCCGAGCAGCAGCCGCTGGTGGACGTGGATGCCATCCATGCCGCCCGCACCTTCGTCAAGCAGTCCCTCGCCCTGGCACTGCGTGACGACTTCCTGCGGGTGCTCGAGGAGAACCGCTCCGACGCGCCCTATGCCCCGGAGCCCGCGCAGATCGCCGCGCGCAGCCTCAAGAACGTGGCGCTCTCGTACCTGATGTCCATCGAGGACGAGGCGGGGCTCGAGTTCGCCCGGGAGCAGTTCGCCGCGGACCACAACATGACCGACGTGCGCCACGCCCTGACCCTGCTGGTGCACAGCTCACGCAGCGACATCGCCGACCCGGCGCTCAAGGCCTTCGGCGAGACATGGGCCCACGACCCGCTGGTCATGGACCAGTGGTTCAGCCTCCAGGTCACCCGTCCCCAGGCGGACGTGCTGGATCGGGTGAAGTTCCTGATGGCGCATCCGGCCTTCTCGCTGAAGAACCCCAACCGGGTGCGCGCGCTGATCGGCGCTTTCGCCAACCAGAACCCGGTCAACTTCCACCGGGCCGACGGCGAGGGCTACCGGCTGCTGGCCGATACGGTGATCGAGCTCAACCGGCTCAACCCGGAGATCGCCGCGCGACTGATCACGCCGCTGACCCGCTGGGCCCGCTTCGACGAGGCGCGACAGGAGCTGATGAAGGCCGAGCTCGAGCGCATCCGCGCCGAGGAGCTCTCGCCCAACGTCTACGAGGTGGTGGAGAAGGCGCTCGCCTGAGGGAGCTCCCTGCCTGGAAATGACGCTCCGAAAACGACAGCGCCGCCCGAGAGGGCGGCGCTGTCGCGTGGGGGTGCTGTCGATGGGGGCGCTGTCGACGGGAGGCAGGGTCAGTTGATCAGCCAGCTCAGCACGGTCACGCCCAGCAGCCACCAGATGAGCATGGCGATGAAGGCGCTGCGCAACAGGGCGGCCACTCCCTTCCAGAGCAGCCACAGTCCCAGCGCCAGGACCAGCAGGCTGATCAGGGTGATCGGGATGCCAAGCGAGTTGGACAGTCCCTGCATGAAGCTGCCGGCCGCCTCGTCGAGGCCGCCGAAGAAGCCGGTCAGGCCGTCGACGATGAAGCGGATGAAGTCGCCGAAGGCATTACCGATGAAGGTGAAGACGTCGTCCATGGTCACGGGTTCCGTTGTGGGGAGCGTCGGCCCGACGGGTCATGCCGCCTGGGCCTCGACGCCGGGCAATGGGGGGAAGTATCGCGACAAGCGGCCCGGGCTGGCAACCCGAACCGACCACCCGGCCCGGCACGTCGCTCACCCCAGCTGGCTGGCGCGGGACACGACGCCGGCCTCCTCGGCGGCGCTGTCGGCCAGGGCCCGGCCGGCCTCGTCGTAGACGTGGAAGACCGCATTGGCCCCCAGCTCGCGGATCGGCTGGATCTCCTCGGGATACTCGACCACGGCGGTGATCCGGCCGGGGAACGCGCGCGAGCGTAGCTGCTTCAGGGCGAACAGGTTGCCCGCATGGTGCGGCATGGCCAGCACCACCATCTGGACGTCCCGGGACATCAGCAGCTTGTCCCAGAAGTCCGAGTCCACGGCATCGCCTTCGAGGATGTTGAAGCCCCGACCGCTCAGCGTCTTGACGCTCTGGGGGTTGCTGTCGATGCCCAGCACGCGCAGGCCGTACTCCTTCTGCAGGCGACGATAGACGCTGCGGCCGATGCGGCCCATGCCCAGCACCACCGCCTCGGCGTCACCGACCTCGATGGGACGGTCGCTGGGCGAGAGCTCGTCGACGTCCACCGCCGGCAGCCGGGGCTCCAGCCAGCGATAGAGGCGCTCGCTGAAGCCGTTGAGGACCGCCGACAGGCCGAAGCTGAGCGCCACGGCCAGGGAGATCACCACCAGCCAGTCCGCCGAGAGCCAGCCGCTGGACACGGCGATGGCGCCCACGATGAGGCCGAATTCCGAGTAGTTGGTCAGGCTGAGCGTGGCCAGCACCGAGGTGCGGTGACGCATCCGGAAACGCATGAAGACCGCCTGATAGATCACGCTCTTCAGCGGCAGGATGAGCACCAGCAGCAGGGCGACGCCCAGCATCTCGGCCGTGGGCATGGCCGTCAGCCCGATGCTCAGGAAGAAGCCCACCAGCAGCAGCTCCTTGAGGCTGAACATCGAGCGGGCCAGGGTCTGGGCGGCGGGGTGGGGCGCCAGCAGAAGCCCGATGATCAGCGACCCGAGATCACCCTTCACGCCGACGGACTCGAACAGGGCGTAGCCGAGGACCAGTGCCAGCAGCATGCCGAACAGCATCTGCATCTCGCCGTGGCCCAGCCGGTCCAGCAGGGCGCGCAGAGCGGGGGCGAGGGGAATCAGCATCACCAGGCCCAGGGCCCAGGGGCTCGGCAGCTCGCCGGAGGAGGCGGTGATGAAGAGCACCGCGTAGATGTCCTGCATGATCAGCACGCCGATGGCCAGCCGCCCGTAGGCCGTCTGGGTCTCGCTGCGCTTCTCCAGTACCTTGACCACGAAGACGGTACTGGAGAAGGAGAGGGCGAAGCCGAGCAGGGCGAGGGTGTGCCAGGCGGTCCCGGCCAGCAGCGAGAGGCCCAGCCCCTTGAAGAGGACCAGCAGCACCACCATCGCCAGGGTGGAGGCCAGCATGTGCAGGGAGGCGCCGCCCCAGACGTCCCGCCGCAGCAGCGTGCGCACGTCGAGCTTCAGGCCGATGCTGAAGAGCAGCAGGGTCACCCCGATGTCGGCCAGGGTCTCGAGCATCGGCGTCTTGTCGAAGCCCAGTGCGTTGAGCGCGAAGCCGCCGGCAAGAAAGCCCACCATGGGCGGCAACCGCAGCACCAGCGCGGCCATGCCACCGAGGAAGGCCGCGAGAAGAAAGGCCGGTTCGATCATGCACGCTCCCTGTTCCGCAATCTTCGGCAAGACAGACAGTGTAGGGAAGTCGTAAGGTGAATGGCATTCACGATTTGGTGTATGACGTCGTCCGATGACGGTGTCGTGACAGGGACGCCATGAAACGGGGGAAGGGAGCGCGAATGGCCAGGCTGATCCTCAACGGCAAGTCGGCGCAGCTGTCGGCAGTGCGGGAGGCGGTCTTCGCCCGGCGCGCGGCGGGCGACCGCCTCGACGTCCGGGTGACCTGGGAGCAGGGCGATGCCGCCCGCATGGCGGAGCAGGCCGGGCGTGACGGCGTCGACAGGGTGATTGCGGGCGGCGGCGACGGCACGGTCAACGAGGTGGTCAATGGCCTGATGGCCCTGCCAAGGGAGCAGCGACCCATCCTGGGCATCCTGCCCCTGGGCAGCGCCAACGACCTGGCCACCTCGCTGCGCCTGCCGCTGGCCTGCGCGCCGGCCCTCCAGGCGGCCCTGCACCTGCCGGCGCGTCCCGTCGATGTGCCCTGCCTGGATGACTGGCACTTCCTGAACATGGCCACCGCCGGCATCGGGGCCGAGATCACCGCCTCCACGCCCAAGCCCCTCAAGCGCCTCCTCGGCGGCGGTGCCTACTCCCTGATCGGGGCCTTCAAGGCCTGGCACGTCCGCCACTATCCCGGGCGGCTGCGCTGGCAGGACGGCGAGCGCCGGGTCGAGGTCTGCCTGCTGGCCATCGGCAACGGTCGGCAATCGGGCGGGGGGCATGCGCTGACCCCGGAGGCGAGGATGGACGACGGGCTCCTCGACGTGCTGCTGCTGCATGACGTCGGATCCCCGACCCACTGGCGCGCCATGCGGCATGAACTCGAGACGCGGCCCTCCCGCGGCACCTACGTCGACACCTTCCGGGCAGACTGGCTGGCCTTCGAGGCCGACGAGGCCTTGCCGCTCACCCTGGACGGCGAGCCCGCCTGGCGTCGGGGATTCCGGGTGAGCGTAGAACCCGCGGCGCTGTCGCTGGCGGTGGGGACGGCATGCCCGCTCCTCTCGCGCCCGGCATGAGGCAAACCTCGCCGGTCGCACCTAAGGTTAAGGGCAGCCGCCACGTGGTCAAGGGCAGCCGCCACGTGGTCAAGGGCAGCCGCCACGTGGTCAAGGGCAACCGCCCCGTGGTCAAGGGCAGCCGCCCCGGGCGGACTCACTTCGGTCGACAAGGGAAGCCGACATCATGAACCTCTCGCTGATCCTCCCCGTTGTACTGCTGGGTGCCTTGCTGGTCTACGGGGTGGCCATCTACAACCGCTTGGTGACCCTCAGGAACCGCTACCAGAATGCCTTCGCCCAGATCGAGGTGCAGCTCAAGCGCCGTCACGACCTGATCCCCAACCTGGTGGAGACGGCGAAGGCCTACATGAGCCATGAGCGGGAGACGCTGCAGGCGGTGACCGAGGCGCGCAATGCCGCCGAGGTGGGGCTCCGGAATGCCGCGGCCAGGCCCGGCGAGCCGGGCCCCATGGCCGAGCTGGCCGGCGCCGAGGGGGCACTCGGGGCGGCCCTCGGGCGCCTCAATGTGGTGATGGAGGCCTATCCGGACCTCAAGGCCTCGGAGAACATGCGACAGCTCAGCGAGACCCTCACCAGTACCGAGAACCGGGTGGCCTTCGCCCGGCAGGCCTTCAACGATGCGGTGATGCAGTACAACACCTATCGACAGAGCTTTCCCCCGGTGCTGCTGGCCGGCTCCTTCGGCCACAAGCAGGAGGCGGCCCTGCTGGAATTCGAGGACAGCGCCGAGATCCAGACGGCCCCCCGGGTGAGATTCTGAGCCGGCGCCCATGGACTTCTTCACGGCCCAGGATCGTGCCCGGCGGCTGACGGGGCGGCTGGTCGTGCTGCTGGTGCTGGCGGTGGCGGCCCTGATCGGCGTGGCCTCCCTGGCGTTGGCCCTCGCTGTGGTGATGCTCGATGGCGGCACCTTCGCCCCCGCGCCGCTGGCCCGGGCCATGGAGCCGCGCCTGCTGGCCGGGGTGGCCACGGCGGTTATCCTGGTGGTGGGGGTGGGAAGCCTGGTGCGTCACTTCCAGCTGCGCGCCGGCGGCAGCGTGGTGGCCGAGGCCCTGGGCGGGCGGCCGCTCGACCTCGAGACCCGCGACGCGCAGGAGCGCCGGCTGCTCAACGTGGTGGAGGAGATGGCCATCGCCTCCGGCATGCCGGTACCAGAGCTATACGTGCTGGAGGACCAGGCGATCAACGCCTTCGCCGCCGGACATGACCTCGATGACGTGGCCATCGGCGTCACCCGGGGTGCCATCGAGGCACTCGATCGTGACCAGCTCCAGGGGGTGATCGCCCACGAGTTCAGCCACATCCTCCACGGCGACATGCGCCTGAACCTGCGGCTGGTGGCGCTGCTCCACGGCATCCTGGTGATCGGCCTGATCGGTCGCATGCTGCTGCGGACCTCGGGCAGCGGACGTCGCCTGAGGGGCCGGCGGGGCGGGGGGCATGTCGCGGTGCTGGGCCTCGGCGCCGCGCTGATGGTGGTGGGCTATGCCGGCACCCTGTGCGGCAACCTGATCAAGGCGGCGGTGAGCCGCCAGCGCGAGTTCCTGGCCGATGCCAGCGCCGTCCAGTACACCCGCAATCCCGAGGGGATCGGCGGGGCCCTTAAGGTGCTGGCCGCCCATCGACTCGGCTCGCGGCTGCTCGCCTCCCATGCCCCGGAATTCAGCCATCTCTTCTTCGGCAGCGGCGTGCGCTCCCTGTCCCGCCTGACGGCCACCCACCCGCCGCTTCAAGCGCGGATACGCCGGGTCCTGCCCCGCTGGGACGGCAGCCTTCCCCCTGCGCCGGCCATCCCCACGGCACCGCCGCGTCATGCCGCCATGCACGGGATGGCGGGCCTGTCCTCGGGGGCGGCGGCCGGCCAGGCGAGAGCCGATGCCGCGTTGGCCGAGGAGAGGCTCGCCGACGAGGTCGTGGCCAGCGTCGGCCGGCCGAGCGCCGAGGACCTCGAGCGGGCCCGTCGGCGGCTCGGCGAGATCGACGAGGGCCTGATCGCCGCGGCCCACGAGCCCTATGCCGCCCGGGCGCTGGTCTACGGCATCCTGATGGGCGTCGATCCCGAGAGCCGCGAGGCACAGCGCGAGGCCCTGGTTGGCCAGGCCCTGCCCGAGGTGCTCGTCGAACTCGAGGGGCTCGAGCCGTCCCTGTCGCGGCTGACGCCCGGCCAGCGCCTGCCCCTGCTGGAGCTGACGCTGCCCGCGCTGCGTCGCCTCTCCGTGGCGCAGTCTTCGCGCTTCCAGGCCTGCCTGCGCCGGCTGATGTCCCTGGAGGCGCGCCCCGGGGCCCTCCAGTGGGCCCTGCATCGCCTGGTGCTCCAGGGCATCCAGGGCGAGCGCCGGGCACGACGGGACCGCCACCTGGCCGACCTCTCCGGGCCGCTCTCCCTGCTGCTCTCGACGCTGGCCCGGGCCGGCCAGGACGACGACGTCGAGGCGCGCGGGGCCGTCGAGCGGCTCTCCGCCGTGCTGGCCGTGCCGCTGGATTTCGTGCGTGAGCCCGCCCAGGCCACAGATCTCGACTGGGCCATGGCACGACTGGTCCGTCTGGTCCAGGCCCAGCGGGCACCGCTGCTGGCGGCCATGAGCTGCTGCGTGACCCACGATGGCCGGATCGAGCCCGAGGAAGCCGAATTGCTGAGCGCCGTGGCCTGGACCCTGGGATGTCCCCTGCCGAGCATGGAGCGGGAGAGTGGCCAGCCGGCCGGCGGGACGGCATGATGGGAAATCGACTTTCCCTCATTCATTATCCCCGGAGGACTTCGCGATGCTCACTCCCTTCCACCTGGCCGTCCAGGTCCGCGACCTTGAAGAGGCCCGGCGTTTCTACGGCGAGCTGCTGGGCTGCCCGGAGGGCCGCTCCAGCGACACCTGGATCGATTTCAACCTCTATGGCCACCAGTTCGTCTGCCACCTGAACCCAGGGCTGGGGGAGAAGGGCATCGATGACCACCGCAACCCGGTGGACGGACACGGCGTGCCGGTCCCGCATTTCGGCGTGGTGCTGGAGATGGCCGACTGGGAGGCCCTGGTCGACCGACTCACCGCGGCGGGCGTGCGTTTCGAGATCGAACCCTACATCCGCTTCCGGGGCGAGCCCGGCGAGCAGGCGACCATGTTCTTCCGGGACCCCAGCGGCAATGCCATCGAGTTCAAGGCCTTTCGCGACATCGCCGGCCAGCTCTTCGCCACCTGAGACAGCGTGTCGCCTTGCGGTGGCAAGGGGGCTCTGGTGCAATGGCGCCTTTCGGCACGAGCAGGAGAATGCCAATGAAACCCTGGATGCCGCTGGTCGCGGCCCTGGCACTGGTCGCGGGGCTTGCCGGGTGCGGTAACGGTGAGGACACGCCGGCACCGTCCGAGCAGGAGCAGGTGCAGCAAGAGCAGGCGCAGGTGCAGCAAGAGCAGGCGCAGGACGCGGCAACCGAACCGGCGGCCGAGCCGACGACCGAGCAGCCAACCGAACAGGCGGCATCGACACCCGAGGCGGACGCCGACGAGTCGGCCGGCGCAGCGGACGAGGCCGGGATGGCCGAAGCGTCCGCTGCCGACGGCGGCGAGGTCGAGATCGACGCGCAGGCCCGGGACGAGACCCTCGATGAGTCGTCGGCCGAGAACCTGGGCGAGGACGCGTCGCTGCCCGGCGAGACCACCCGGACCGATGTCGATGCCATGATCGAGGAGACCGGGAAGCGCTTCGAGGAGGCGAGCCGCCAGATCGAGGAGCAGTTCAAACAGGCCGAGCGGCAGACGCCGGAGAGCGAACCGATGGCCGATACGGAGGCTTCCATGGATCTGGACGCGGTCCTGGAGGAGCCCACCTCACTGCCGGATGACGTCTCGACGGTGCCGGATGAGCTCGGCGAGGAGGAGGTCAACGCCATCATCAAGGAGACCGAGAAGCGCTTCGAGGAGGCGAGCCGCCAGATCGAGGAGCAGTTTCAGGAGGCGGAGCGCCAGGCGCCGGGGGATGCCCTGGAGTCCGATCTCCAGGGGAGCGACGCGGGCGGCGATTGACGCCTCGCCGGCCGGCGGAGCAGGCCTCTCGATGCAAGAGGCCCGTCACGAAAAAGGCCCACCGAACGGTGGGCCTTTCTCTTCGGCGACCGGTCGGCATCGCCGGTCGGTCGCGTCCGGTTCAACCGAGGATCAGTCGGCTGCCCGGATGTTGGAGGCCTGAAGGCCCTTCTTGCCCTGGGTCACTTCGAAGGTGACTTTCTGGCCGTCCTGCAGGGACTTGAAGCCTTCAGCCTGAATCTCGGAGAAGTGAGCGAACAGGTCATCACCGCCGTCGTCCGGAGAGATGAAGCCGTAGCCCTTGGTGTCGTTGAACCACTTGACAGTGCCAGTTGCCATTGTCGATTTCCTTAACTAACTAAATAATGGTGCTGGGTCCGGGAGGGAAGACCTCGCCGTGAGCCCGTAATACGTGGGCAGGACAAGAAGCAAGTGCGCACCGGGTATATCGAAGGAATCGAAGTACAACTGACGACTTTTCTGCTTGCTGACCAACGTAGCGGATAGTGCAGCAGCGCCAAGGTTGCGTCAACACAGTGACACAGGGAGACTGGCGCTGTCGCCCGCAAAAACCACTGTAGATGGAAAGCCCGTGGGCGTCCAGCATCCCTCCCGCCCGAATCCTCCCAGGTACAGAGAGCCTCCATGAGCCCATCGCGCATCGCCTCCCGAGACACTCACAGCAAGCTGGTCGGCTACCTGCTGTGGCTGTTCGGCTTCCTCGGCGCCCATCGTTTCTACTACGGCAAGCCGGTCACCGGGACCATCTGGTTCTTCACCCTGGGGCTGCTAGGCATCGGCTGGCTGATCGATCTCTTCCTGATCCCCTCCATGGACCGCCAGGCGGACCTGCGCTTCGAGGCCGGGCCCATCAACTACTCCCTGGCCTGGCTGCTGCTCACCTTCCTGGGGGTGTTCGGCATCCATCGCTTCTACCTCGGCAAGTGGCTGACCGGCATCCTCTACCTGCTGACCTTCGGCCTCTGCGGGCTCGGCGTGCTCTACGACTTCTGGACCCTCAACGACCAGATCTCCCTGCGTCATGCCAGGCGCGGCATCTTCAACGGCTGAGTGCCGGGCCGGTTCATCCACCGCCCGGGGCGATGTCCCCTTCCCGACCATCACGCGGGGCTTCCCATGTTCATCGACGCACAGTTCTGGCCCTTCCTGGTGGCCATCACGCTGCTCAGCATGAGCCCCGGGGTGGACACCCTGCTGGTGATCCGCAACACCGCCCGCGGGGGCTGGCGCGACGGCGTGGCGACCAGCCTGGCCATCTGCTGCGGCCTCTTCGTGCATGCGACGGTCTCGGCACTCGGTATCTCGCTGATCCTGCTGCAGTCGGCCTGGGCCTTCGGGCTGCTCAAGCTGGCCGGCGCCGCCTACCTGGTGTGGCTCGGCGTGGCGAGCCTGCTGGCCGCTCGCCGGGGACAGGGGCTTCCCGTGGCGGGCGTCCAGGCAGAGCGTCAGGCGGTGCCGCTGTGGCGGCCGGTGCGCGAGGGGCTGCTCTCCAACGTGCTCAACCCCAAGACGGTGGTCTTCTACATGGCCTTCCTGCCCCAGTTCATCGCCCCGGACGACCCGGCGCTGGCCAAGTCGCTGTGGCTGGCCGGGGTGCACTTCGTGGTCGCCAACCTGTGGCAGGTGGCCATCGTGGTGATGGTGGGCAGTGCGGGCCGCTGGCTCGCCAGCCCGGCGTTCAGCCGCTGGCTCAACGGCCTGACCGGCGCCGTGCTGGTCGGCTTCGGCATCAAGCTGGCGCTGACCCGCCCGCCGGGCTGAGTGACCCCCTCCCCAACGCCAGCGGCCCCGGCGTTCACCGGGGCCGCTGGCGTCGAGCCTGTCGGGATGCCGCCTCAGTTGCTGGCCAGCAGCGAGCGGTCATAGCGCACCGACGTCTCCGCCGGGCTGAGCATCGAGACCCCAGAGGTGTCGCCGCCCTTGGCCAGGCTTTCGAAGATCACCCGATAGGCGAGCACGGCCTGTACGTAGTCGCGGGTCTCGCGGAAGGGGATGCTCTCGACGAAGAGGTCGAACTCCTGAGGGGCATCCAGCAGCCAGCGGTCGACGCGGCTGGGGCCGGCATTGTAGGCGGCCGTGGCGGCCAGCCGGTTGCCCTGATAGCGGTCGAGCATGTCGCGGATATAGGCGCTGCCCAGGCAGATGTTGACGCCCGGGTCGAGCACGCCATAGGGCCCCGGGTCGCTGATGCCGAGCCGGCGGCTGACCAGGGTGGCGGTCCCCGGCATCAGCTGCATCAGGCCGCGGGCCCCGGCCGGCGACAGCGCCTCGGGGTTGTAGGCGCTCTCGCGCCTGGCGATGCCCATCAGCAGGTAGGGGTCGACGCGGGTCTCACGGCCCCAGTGCAGGAAGTCGTCGCGATAGGCCTCGGGGAAGCGCCACTCCAGGGCGTCCCACAGCTTGCCGGCGATGGTGGTCTGCACCAGCCGTGCCTGCCAGCCGCGCCGCTGGGCATAGTCGGCCATCAGCCGGGCCTCTTGCCGGGTGCCGCGTGCCACGGCGGCGTGCCACTCACTGGCGGCGAGCCCGGGCTCGCCGATGCGCAGCAGGGCCTCGGTACGGCGCACGGCCGGCCACTCGGCCACGGCCTCGCGGGCGTCCGCCTCGATCGGGCTGCGCTCGTGGTTCAGGGCGTAGGGCCGCTGGAGGCGGTCGGCGGCGGCGAAGCCGAAGAAGTTGCGCTGCTCGGCGGCTCGGGCATAGGCCTCGCGGGACAGGGTGTCGTTGCCCTGCTGCTGCTGGGCCCGGGCGGTCCAGTACTGCCAGCGACTCTCGCTACGCTGCTCCGCCGACATCCGGCCGATCCAGTCGATCACGCCCATCCAGTCGCGATCGGCCAGCGCGGTCCTGGTCCGCAGCTCCAGCAGGTCGTCGTCATCGCGCTGGGCCAGCAGGTCGTCGACCCAATCGAGGTTCTGGTCGACCTCGCGGACCAGCGAGTAGAAGGCCAGGTCATGCTCGATCTCGCGGCGATGACGGGTCTCGAGCGAGAGGTGAGGGGAGAGCTTGCGCCAGGCCTCCAGGGCGGCCTCGGTATCCGCCCGGGTGAAGCCGTGCATCGCGGCGGCGAAGAGCGCGCTGCTGCCGCGGCACTCCGGCCCGAGGCAGGCGGGGATCCGGGTGATGGCGGAGAAGTCCTTCTGCAGCAGGGCCATGGCCGAGCGGCCATTCTGCCAGGCGTTGCCGAGCATCCGGCCGAGATAGTCGGCCAGGCCGGTCTCGCCGGCCTGCCAGGCCAGGGTCATGCGCTCCCAGATCTCCTCCTGGCCGATGTCGCCGCGGGCCCGCAGGGTGTCGAAGAGGGTATTGCAGGCCTCCGGCTGCGAATGGCCGACGCGCCACAGCTCCCGTCCTCCCCGGGCGGCCGCCTGCGGGTCGGCGCCGAGCTGGGCCGTGTAGAAGTGGCACTGGCGCTCGGTGCCCGAGGGAACCCCGTCTGCCACCGCCAGCAGGCTGGCATAGCGTCCAGCCTCGCCATACTCCTCGATGGCCTGGCCGCGCATCCACCCCGCCAGCGGGGAGTCGCCATGGCGCTCGATGAACGCCAGTACCGTCTCGGGCTCGGCCCCGGGCAGGCGGCCACGCAGCCGATGATAGTCCACGTAGCCGGCCAGGACATGGTCCTTGATGGCGCCCCTGTCGACCTTCTGCCACTGCTGGCTTCGCGCGGCCTGAAGGGCCTCCTGCATGGCCAGGTCGCTGGCCTGGGCGAGCAGCGGCAAGCAGCACAGGGTGGCGGCGATCAGGGTCTTGCAGTGACCGAATGACAGGGGCATGGGGTGGCCTCTCGGGTGTGGCGGTCGGCAGTCCCGCCATGGTGGCTGATGGCGGGTGCCTTGAGTAGTGTCGCCGTGGCCCGACAGCCGCCGGCTGTCCGTGGGGGCGACGATATCCTATCGTGTAGCGGTATTTGTGCGTGGCGGCAAGGAGATCGAGATGGCCAGATTCGATGGCGGGTTCCTGGTGGCGCGACTGCGCCGGCGCTCCCGCGTGCTCGGCCAGATGGCGCGGGCCCTGCGGCTGTTCCTGCCCATGACCCGCGACGTGCTGCTTGGCCGCTACCGGCCGGTGCCCTGGGGGGCCTTCCTGTGGATGCTGGCCGCCCTGGCGTACCTGGTCTCGCCCCTCGACCTGATTCCCGACGTGCTCCTGCTGGTGGGGCTGGTGGACGATGTGGTGATCGTCGGCTGGCTGCTGACCCGGGTCGATCGACGCCTGGCGGGCTATCGCGCCTGGCGGGCAGATCGGGAGGGAGGGCCGACGGCCCCCGGCGAAGGTCGACGCGACGGTGAACGACTGCCCTGATACGATCGTTTGAATCTTCTGCCGACAGCCGCACACCGAGGTCCGGATGCCCCACGACCATCCCCCCAGCGCCGACGACTGGCGGCGCGCCCTGACGCGCTTCGTCACGGTGATTCCCCACACGCGCGAGCTCGGCCTCGAGGTGCTCGAGGTGACGCCCGAGGCGACCACCATGCGCCTGCCGTGGAGCGACGACCTGCTCGGCGACGCCGCCCGGGGGCTGGTGCACGGCGGGGTGCTGACCATGCTGCTGGACACCGCCTGCGGCTCGGCGGTGCTGCCGGCCCTGCCGGCCCCGGAGGTCTGTCCCACCCTGGACCTGCGCATTGATCACTACCGGCCGGGGGTGGCCGGGCGAGACATCATCGCCGAGGCGCGGGTGGTCCGGGTCACCGCCTCGGTGGTCTTCACCGAGGGCACCCTCTGGCAGGAGGCCGGGCGGCCGCTGGCAAGGGGCATCGGCAACTTCGTGCGGCTGGGGCCTCGCAACACGCCTGCGGGCTTCGCCGAGGCGCTGTTCGCCGAGGAGCACGACCATGCATGAAGGCTTCCAGGACATCGAGTGGCTGGCACGGACCCGCGCCGAGGGCGACGTGGAGGCCTGGCTGTCGCTGATCCCCTATGCGAGGCGCATCGGCGTCGAGGCCCGACCCGACCCGGACGGGGAGGGCCTGCTTTTCCGTCTCGACCCGCGCGAGGGGAACATCGGCAACGTCCTGCTGCCGGCGCTCCATGGCGGGGTCGTGGCCGCCTTCATGGAGACCGCCGCGACCCTGGACCTGATGCTCGCTACCCGGGCCCCTCGGCTGCCGCGCATCATCGACCTCTCCATCGACTACCTGCGCACGGCACGGGTGACGCCGACCCTGGCGCGCTGCACCCTGATGAGGGAGGGCCGGCGCATGGGCAACGTGCAGGTCACGGCCTGGCAGGAGCGCGAGGGCGTGCCGATCGCCACGGCGCGTCTTCATTTCGTTCTCGGCGACCCGTCCACCGACGGTTGAAAAGCCGGCAGCGGTCCCCATATCGACGACAGTTCCACACCGGTGGCCTTGCCACCTTCGTCATGTCGAAAGAGGGGTCCGAGACACATGACCACTGCCACCCATGAAGAGACCCTCGGCTTCCAGACCGAGGTCAAGCAGCTGCTGCACCTGATGATCCACTCCCTGTACTCCAACCGGGAGATCTTCCTGCGCGAGCTGATTTCCAACGCCGCCGACGCCTGCGACAAGCTGCGCTACCAGGCGCTGGACAACGATGCGCTCTACGAGGGGGACAGCGAGCTGCGCATCGAGATCGACCACGACGCCGAGGCGCGTACCGTGACGGTGCGCGACAACGGCATCGGCATGAGCCGCGACGAGGTGATCGAGAACCTCGGCACCATCGCCCGCTCGGGCACCGCAGAGTTCCTCAAGCAGCTCTCCGGCGAGCAGCAGAAGGACGCCCGGCTGATCGGCCAGTTCGGCGTCGGCTTCTATTCCGGCTTCATCGTCGCCGACGACATCACCGTTCGCACCCGCAAGGCCGGCACCGCGGCCGATGCCGGCGTCGAGTGGCACTCGAAGGGCGAGGGCGAGTTCACCGTCGCCGACATCGAGCGGGAGGTCCACGGCACCGAGATCACCCTGCACCTCAAGGAGGATGCCGGGGAGTTCGCCGATGACTTCCGCCTCAAGAGCCTGGTGCGCAAGTACTCCGACCACATCGAGGTGCCGGTGCGCATGCCGAAGGTCGAGAAGGCCCGCGACGAGGACGGCAACGAGATCGAGGGCAGCGAGACCACCACCTGGGAGACCGTCAACGAGGCCACGGCGCTGTGGGTGCGGCCCAAGTCCGAGCTCACCGACGACGAGTACAAGGCCTTCTACAAGCATGTGGCCCACGACTTCAGCGACCCGCTGACCTGGAGCCACAACAAGGTCGAGGGCAAGCTCGAGTACACCAGCCTGCTCTACGTGCCGGGGCGCGCCCCCTTCGACCTCTACGAGCGCGATGGCGCCCGGGGCGTGAAGCTCTACGTGCAGCGTGTCTTCATCATGGACGACGCCGAGCAGTTCCTGCCGCTGTACCTGCGCTTCATCAAGGGCGTGCTGGACACCCGTGACCTCTCGCTGAACGTCTCCCGCGAGCTGCTCCAGCAGGACCCGAAGGTCGAGAAGATCAAGTCGGCGCTGACCAAGCGCGCCCTGGACATGCTCAAGAAGCTGGCCAAGGACCCGGAGGCCTACCAGACCTTCTGGAACACCTTCGGCAGCGTGCTCAAGGAGGGTCCGGCGGAGGACCACGCCAACCGCGAGAAGATCGCCGGCCTGCTGCGCTTCTCCAGCACCCACACCGACAGCGCCACCCAGGACCAGTCCCTGACCGACTACGTCTCGCGCATGAAGGAGGGGCAGGAGCGGATCTACTACATCGTCGCCGACGGCTTCAACGCGGCCAAGAACAGCCCCCACCTGGAGGTCTTCCGCAAGAAGGGCATCGAGGTGCTGCTGCTCCACGACCGCATCGACGAGTGGCTGATGAGCCACCTCACCGAGTTCGAGGGCAAGCACTTCGTCGACGTCGCCAAGGGCGAGCTGGACCTCGGCGAGATCGAGGACGAGGACGAGAAGAAGGCCCAGGAGGAGACCGCCAAGGCCAAGGAGGAACTGGTCAAGCGGGTCAAGGAGGCGCTGGGCGACGAGGTCCAGGAGGTCAAGGTGACCCATCGCCTTACCGACTCCCCGGCCTGCGTGGTGCTGCCCGAGCACGAGATGGGCTTCCAGATGCGCCGCATCATGGAGGCCGCCGGCCAGCCGATGCCCGAGGTCAAGCCGATCCTCGAGCTCAACCCCGAGCATGCCCTGGTGGCTCGCCTGGAGGGCGTCGAGGGCGAGGGCTTCGAGGACCTGGCGCGCATCCTGCTCGACCAGGCGATCATCGCCGAGGGCGGTCACCTCGACGATCCCGCCTCATACGTCAAGCGCCTCAATGCCCTGCTGAGCGCCTGACCGCTCGCACGGCACCGACATCCCCCGCGATGTCGCCAACCGCACAAGGCCGCCTTCGGGCGGCCTTCTTGTGGGTACCCCGCCCGTTCCGAGGATGTCCGCCTTGGACGAATCCCCGCGTTTTCTGTGGGGCAATAGTGCTACATTGAGCCCAGTGTCAACGCCCGCCTGGCTGTTGTGCATTGCGGCATGCTCAGGTATGAATAACCGGGCTCATCTGTGCAAGATTTCAATAACTAGCGGGAGATCCAACGTGAAGATTGGTGCACCCAAGGAGCTCGCCAAGGGTGAGGCGCGCGTCGCGCTGACCCCTGACAGCGCGAAGTTCATCCAGAAGCTGGGACACGACTGCCTCATCGAATCCGGTGCCGGCGCCGCGGCGGGCTTCGACGACGCGGCCTACCGCGATGCCGGCGTCACCGTGGTCGACGGCGCCGAGGCGCTCTGGAGCGAGGCCGAGGTGGTGATCAAGGTCCGCGAGCCCCTCGAGGAAGAGGCCGAGCGCCTGCGCGAGGGCCAGACCCTGATCAGCTTCTTCTGGCCGGCCCAGAACGAGGACATGCTGGAGAGATGTCGCGCCAAGGGCGCCACCGTGGTGGCGATGGACATGGTGCCGCGCATCTCGCGGGCCCAGAAGATGGATGCCCTGTCGTCCATGGCCAACATCGCCGGCTACCGCGCCGTGATCGAGGCCGGCAACAACTTCGGACGCTTCTTCACCGGCCAGGTGACCGCGGCCGGCAAGGTGCCCCCTGCCAAGGTGCTGGTGATCGGCGCCGGCGTGGCCGGGCTTGCCGCCATCGGAACGGCCACCAGCCTCGGGGCCGTGGTGCGTGCCTTCGACGTGCGTCCCGAGGTCGCCGAGCAGATCGAGTCCATGGGCGCCGAGTTCCTGTTCCTCGACTTCGAGGACAGCCAGGACGGTTCGGAGAGCGGCGGCTATGCGGCCCCCTCCAGCCCCGAATTCCGCGAGAAGCAGCTCGAGTGCTTCCGCGCGCAGGCACCGGACGTCGATATCGTCATCACCACGGCACTGATCCCCGGCAAGCCGGCGCCCAAGCTGTGGCTGGAGGACATGGTCGCGGCCATGAAGCCCGGGTCGGTGATCATCGACCTGGCGGCCGAGAAGGGCGGCAACTGCGACCTGACCCGGGCCGACGAGAAGGTGGTCTCCGACAACGGCGTGACGGTGGTCGGCTACACCGACTTCCCCTCGCGCATGGCGACCCAGTCCTCGCTGCTCTATTCCACCAACGTCCGCCACATGCTGACCGATCTCACCCCCGAGAAGGATGGCGTCATCGATCACAACATGGAGGATGACGTCATCCGCGGCGCCACGGTGACCCATCAGGGCGAGGTCACCTTCCCGCCGCCGCCGCCCAAGGTGAAGGCCATCGGCGCGGCCAAGCCCAAGCCCAAGGAGAAGGAGCCGACCCCGGAGGAGAAGAAGGCCGCCGAACATGCTGCCTTCAAGGCGCAGACCAAGCGCCAGGTGACCCTGCTGGCGGTCGGCGGCGCCCTGATGCTGCTGCTAGGCCAGGTGGCGCCCGCCTCCTTCATGCAGCATTTCATCGTCTTCGCGCTGGCCTGCTTCGTCGGCTTCCAGGTGATCTGGGGCGTCAGCCACTCGCTGCACACGCCGCTGATGGCGGTGACCAATGCGATCTCCGGCATCATCGTTCTCGGGGCGATCCTGCAGATCGGCTCGGGCAGCATCGTGGTCGGCGTGCTGGCGGCGATCTCGGTGCTGATCGCATCCATCAATATCGTGGGTGGCTTCCTGGTGACACGCCGGATGCTGGCCATGTTCCAGAAATCCTGAGCGGCGGAGACACGACATGTTGGGTCAAGGATTCGTATCTGCCGCAGCGATCGCGGCAAGTGTATTGTTCATCCTCTCGCTGGGGGGACTGAGTAACCAGGAGAAGGCCAAGCGGGCCGTCTGGTACGGCATCGTCGGCATGGCCGTGGGGGTGTTCTTCACCGCCTTCGGACCGGGCATCGGCGGCTACGTGTGGATGATCCCGATGATGGTGATCGGGGCCGCCGCGGGTGTCTATGTGGCCAAGAAGGTCGACATGACCGAGATGCCGCAGCTGGTGGCGGCACTGCACAGCTTCGTCGGTCTGGCCGCGGTGTTCGTGGCCTGGAGCGCGGACCTGGAGCGTCGCCGGGTGCTGGCCGCCCAGGCCGCCGAGCAGGGCATGGAGAACTTCTCCGCCTTCGCGGCCCTGCTCACCCACAAGACGCCTGCGGAACTGACCTTCCTGCAGGTCGAGGTGGCGCTGGGCATCTTCATCGGCGCGGTGACCTTCACCGGGTCGGTGATCGCCTTCGGCAAGCTGGCGGGCAAGGTCGACGGCAAGCCGAAGCAGCTGCCCGGCGGACACCTGCTCAATGCGGGCGCGGCGGCGCTGTCGCTGCTGCTGGCCATCCTCTACTTCAACGGGGCGGGCTTCTGGACCCTGCTGCTGCTGGCGGCCCTGGCGTTCTTCATCGGCTATCACCTGATCATGGGCATCGGCGGCGCCGACATGCCGGTGGTGGTGTCGATGCTCAACAGCTACTCCGGCTGGGCCGCGGCGGCCATCGGCTTCACGCTCTCCAACGACCTGCTGATCGTCACCGGCGCCCTGGTGGGCTCCTCCGGTGCGATCCTGTCGTACATCATGTGCAAGGCGATGAACCGCAACTTCATCAACGTCATCCTCGGCGGCTTCGGCGGCACCAAGGGGCCGGCGGCGGAGATCGAGGGCGAGCAGGTGTCCATCGACGCCGGCGGCGTGTCCAGCGCCCTCAACGACGCCGAAAGCGTGATCATCGTGCCGGGCTACGGCATGGCGGTGGCCCAGGCCCAGAACGCGGTCAGCGAGCTGACCCGCAAGCTGCGCAGCGCCGGCAAGGAGGTGCGCTTCGGCATCCACCCGGTCGCCGGTCGCCTGCCGGGGCACATGAACGTGCTGCTGGCCGAGGCCAAGGTGCCCTACGACATCGTGCTGGAGATGGACGAGATCAACGACGACTTCGCCTCCACCGACGTGGTCATCGTCATCGGCTCCAACGACATCGTCAATCCGGCCGCCCAAGAGGACCCCAACAGCCCCATCGCCGGCATGCCGGTGCTCAGGGTCTGGGAGGCCAAGCAGGTCTTCGTCTGCAAGCGCGGTCAGGGGACCGGCTACTCCGGCATCGAGAACCCGCTGTTCTTCAAGGACAACACCCGGATGTTCTACGGTGATGCCAGATCGAGCATCGACTCGCTGCTGCACATGATCGACTGACCCCGGCACGCCCGGACCGGCCAACCGGTCCGGGCGGCTCCCGCCTACGACACGCCCCTCGACGGGGCGTTTTTTCGTTACACTCCCCTCATCCATTCAGCTTCCCGGGGCGATCATGTCAGACCCATCCATGCGCGTGGCGGTGCTCGGCGGCGGCAGCTTCGGCACGGCGCTCGCCAGCATCGCCGCCGACAACGGGGCCGAGGTCCGCCAGTGGCTGCGCGACCCCGACCTGGCGGCGCAGATCACGCGCGACCACCGCAACGGCCGCTACCTGCCCGACTACGCCATCAATCCCGCGGTGGTGGCCTCCACCGCCATGGAGGAGGTGCTGAAGGGCGCCGACCTGGTGCTGGTCTCCATTCCCTCCAAGGCCTTCCGCGAGGTGGTGCGTCAGGCGCGCCCCTGGCTGAACGAGGGCCAGATCCTCGTCAGCACCACCAAGGGCATCCAGGAGGAGGGCTTCAAGCTGATGAGCCAGATCCTCGAGGAGGAGACCGGCTTTCCCCATATCGGCGTGATCTCGGGGCCGAACCTGGCCTCGGAGATCGCCCAGAAGCAGCTCACCGCGACGGTGATCGCCAGCGACGACGCCGAGACCCGCACCCGGGTCCAGGCCGCCCTGGGCTGCGACTACTTCCGCGTCTATGCCAGCAACGACCGCTTCGGCGTCGAGCTGGGCGGTGCGCTGAAGAACATCTATGCCATCGCCGCGGGCATGGCGGCGGCACTGGGCATGGGCGAGAATACCCGCAGCATGCTGATGACCCGCGCCCTGGCCGAGATGAGCCGCTTCGCCGTGGACCAGGGCGCCAACCCCATGACCTTCCTGGGGCTGGCCGGCGTCGGCGACCTGATCGTCACCTGTTCCTCGGCACTCTCCCGCAACTATCGGGTGGGCCAGGCCCTGGGGGAGGGCAGGACCCTCGACGAGGCCGTCGAGGCTTTGGGCCAGGTGGCCGAGGGCGTCAACACCGTGCGCCTGGTGCGCGACAAGGCTCGCCAGGACGGGGTCTACATGCCGCTGGCCGAGGGGCTCTACCAGGTGCTCTTCGAGGGCGTGCCGGCCCGGGAGATGGCGCGGCTGCTGATGCAGGGCGAACAGAGCAGCGACGTGGAGTTCGTGCTGCCGCGCGCCGATGTTCGGCAGGATCGCCGCGACGGCGGGGGAGCAGCATGACCGAACGATGGGCCGAGCGGCTGCTGATCATGCGCCACGGCGAGGCCGGCCCCGGCCGGCCGGATGCCGAGCGCACCCTCACCGAGCGGGGCGAGCGCGAGGCGGAGCGCATGGGACGTTGGCTCGCCTCCCGCGGCGACCTCGACGCGACGCGCCTGCGCCTGGTGGCGAGCCCCTATGTGCGGGCCCGCCAGACCGCGCAGCGGATCGCCGAACCGCTGGGGCTCGAGGTAGAGACCCTGGCGCTGATCACCCCCGACGACCCGCCCGAGGCGGTGGTGGACTGGCTGCTCGGTGAGCCCGACGACCGCCCGCTGATGCTGGTCAGCCACATGCCGCTGGTCGCGGCGCTGACCGGGCTGCTGGTGGAGGGGCGCACCGACCGGGGCCCCGGCTTCACCACGGCCGCCGTGGCCGAACTCACGGCCGAGGTCCGCGCGGCGGGCTGCGCGCGACTGCTGCGCCTCGTCTCGCCGGCGGACATCAACGACCAGGAGGTCCCGTGAGCTATATCGTCAATAACCGCATCCACGTGAACCCCGGCTTCGAGGAGGAGTTCGAGGCGCGCTTCCGCGCCCGGGCGGGGCAGATCGACCAGCAGCCTGGCTTCTTGGCCATGCGCGTGCTGCGCCCCATGGGCAACCAGGCGCCCTACGTGGTGGAGACCGAGTGGGAGAGCCAGCAGGCCTTCCGCGACTGGGTCGGCAGCGACGACTTCAGGCGCGCCCACGCCGACCCGCTGCCACCGGAGGCCACCGCCGAGGGCGGCGGCATCGAGCAGTTCGAGGTGGTCGAGGGCACCCGGGCGGGCGGGTCCGCCGGCAACGCGTGACGGGAGCCTAGATCACGCCGGCGGCGGTCAGGCCGAAGGCGCCCAGGGTGATCGTCAGGCTCGCCATCAGGGTGGTCAGGGCGATGATGTTGGCCGTGAGGGCCGCGTTGCCGCCCATCGCCTTGGCCATCACGAAGGCGGCGGCGGCGGTGGGGCTGGCGAAGAACAGGAACATCACCCCCAGCGCCGGGCCCTCGAAGCCGGCCAGCCAGGCGGCGCCCGTGGCCAGCATCGGCAGGGTGACCATCTTCAGCAGGCTGGCGCTGACCGCCAGCCGACCCGAGTGGCGGATCTCGCTGAACGAGAGCGTGGCTCCGATGCAGATCAGCGCGAGCGGCAGGGTCAGGGAGGCGAAGTAGTCGCCGGAGGTCATCAGCCAGCCGGGCAGGGGCCAGCCCGTCGCCGCCACCGGGACGGCGACGACGACCGCCAGGATCAGCGGGTTGGTGGCGATATGGCGCAGGATGCTGCGCCAGTCGGCCCGCTGTCCCTCCTGGTAGGTGACCAGGGCGATCACCGAGAAGGCGTTGTAGGTCAGGATCACCACGCCCAGCAGCAGGCTGCCGGTGGAGAGGCCGAAGTCGCCGTACATCCCCGCGGCGAGCGCCAGGCCGACGATGCCGCAGTTGCCGCGGAAGGCACCCTGGATATAGACGCCCCGTTCCCGATAGGGCACCCGCAGGGTCGCCCAGCCCCAGCAGAACAGGACACTGCCGAGGGTGGCGAGGGCGAAGAAGCCGAGCAGGGTCGGGTCGAGGGTGGCGCCCAGGTCGGCGCGGACGATACTGAGGAAGATGAGCGTCGGCAGGGTCGCCTTGAACACCAGCTGTGACGCGGTTGAGACGAAGGCGGGGTCGATCCAGCGCGCCCGCTTGAGCCCCAGGCCGATGAAGACCATGGCGAAGACCGGCAGGGTGATCTCGAGGGTCTTCAGGAAGAGGGCCGAGAGCTCCATGGGCGCCATGGCCTAGCGCACCAGCCAGAGGCCGACCACCACGGCGGCGATCACGGTGACGAAGAACACCCGGTTGCGGGCGCGGGTGTCTCGGGCGGGCTTGCGGGGGTCGACCACGGTGAGCTCCTCTCGTTGTGCCTGTCGCCGAAGGACGACTTGGCGAAACATGGTAATCCCGTTAGCCTGCTATCGCCAGGCGCCATAAGGGTGCCGACCCGACGCCCGCCAGCAGGAAGAGTCCATGAGCCGATCCGACCAGCCCCCGCGTTGTCCTCTCGTCTTCGCCCATGCCAACGGGTTCCCGGGGCAGAGCTACCGCAGCTTCCTGGCGCCCTTGGCCGAGCGCTTCGACGTGCACCCGCTGGATCGCCTCGGCCATCACCCCGACTTCCCGGTGGGGCACAACTGGCTGGCCCTGCGCGACGAGCTGCTGGAACATCTCGCGCGGCTGCCGGGCCCGATGGTCGGCGTGGGGCACTCCATGGGGGGAGTGCTCATGGCCATGGCCGCCGAGCAGTCTCCCGAGCGCTTCAGCGCGGTGGTGATGCTCGATCCCCCCCTGATGCTCGGCCTGGATGCCTGGATCATGAAGGCCGCCAAGCGCCTCGGCCTGGCCGACCACGTCACCCCGGCCGGCCGGACCCTGGGGCGCCGTGACACCTGGCCCAGCCAGGAGGCCATGAGCCAATACCTGCGCCGCCGCTCGCTGTTTCGCCGCTTCACCGACCAGGCCCTCCACGACTACGTGGACGGCGGCACCCGCCAGCTCGATGACGGGCGCGTGGTGCTGGTCTACGACCCCGACATCGAGGTGCAGATCTTCCGTCACCTGCCCGACCACCTCGACGACCTGCCCGAGCGGGTCCAGGTGCCGCTCGGCGTGCTGGCGGGTCGCGAGTCACGGGTGCTCACCGCCCACCGTCGGCGCCGGCTGCGTCGTCGCGGGGTGCGTGTCGCCGAGGTCCAGGGGGGCCACATGTTCCCCATGGAATGCCCCGACGACACCCGCACGGCCCTGGTGGCGATGATCGACGACCTGATCGGGCGGTCATCATGAGCGAGTCTGCGTGCCAGCCCCAGGACCTGCGCCTCGCCGGCGGGCGCCTGGGGGCCCTGGCATGGGGCGACCCGGCGGCCCCCACCTGGCTGGCCCTGCACGGCTGGCTGGACAATGCCGCGAGCTTCTCGCGGTTGGCCCCGCGCCTGGCCGAGCGTCTCGGCATCCGGGTGGTGGCCATCGACTTCGCCGGTCACGGTCTCTCGGCGCATCGCCACGGCGACTACGCGCTGTGGGACTACGTCCACGACCTGCTCGATGCCTGCGACGACCTGGACCTCTCCCGGGCGACCCTGCTGGCTCATTCCATGGGCGCCGGCGTGGCCTGCCTGACCGCGGCCGCCCTGCCGGAGCGCGTCGAGGCCCTGGTCCTGGTCGATGGCCTGGGCGCCCTGACCACCGACGCCGGCGAGGCTCCCGCCCAGCTGCGCAAGGGGCTTCTCGCCCATCGGCGCACGCTCTCCTCGGCGCCGCGCTATCCTGATAGTGAGGCCGCCGTGGCGGCTCGGGTCGCCGGCGGGGCGACGCCCCTGGATGCCGAGACGGCGCGGCCGCTGGTCTCTCGCAACCTGGAGGGGTTGCCCGATGGCCACGTGCAGTTGCGCACCGATGCCCGCCTGCTGCGCCCCTCCCTGGTGCGGTTCTGCCCCGAACAGGTGACGGCCATGCTGGCGGCGATTCGCTGCCCGGTGCTGCTGGTGGAGGGGACGACCGGCATCCTGGGCGACCGGGCGCGGGCCCGCCGGGCCAGGGCCGCGGTAGCCGACCTGGCACGACGCGTCCTGTCGGGCGGGCACCACCTGCACCTGGAGCCGGCGGCCGTGGCAGAGGTGGCGACGGCCATCGTCGCCTGGCACTCGCCAGGGCGGATCAACTGAGAGGGAGGGCGGATCATGAACATGGAGCACAAGGCCGACAACCCTCGCGACAAGACGGTGGCGCTGGTGCTCGGCAGCGGCGGGGCGCGCGGCTACGCCCATATCGGGGTGATCGAGGAACTCGAGGCCCGGGGCTACCGGGTGGTGGCGATCTCCGGGTGTTCCATGGGGGCCCTGGTGGGCGGCGTCTATGCCGCCGGGCAGCTCGCCGCCTACCGGGACTGGGTCTGCCAGCTCGACTACTTCGACGTGGTCAGGCTGGTCGATGTCACCTGGAGCCCCATGGGGGCCATGAAGGCCAACAAGGTGATGGGCAAGCTCGAGAGCCTGATCGGCGATACCCGCATCGAGGACCTGGCGATTCCGGTGACCACCGTGGCCACCGACCTGACCCGCCAGCGCGAGGTGTGGTTCCAGAGTGGCTCGCTGCTAGAGGGGATCCGCGCCTCCATCGCCGTGCCCGGGGTGATCACGCCGGTGCATCGCAACGACCAGGTCCTGGTGGATGGCGGGCTGCTCAACCCCCTGCCGATCATTCCCACGGTGTCGGCTCGGGCGGACTTCGTGCTGGCGGTCAATGCCACCGCCCACAGCCCTCGGCCGGTGAGCCTGGAGGAGCTGCTGCCGCCGGATGAGGCCGCCGAGGAGCAGGCCCGGGAGGAGGCCCGGGATGCCGGTGGCATCGACTTCGCCAGCTGGATCGACGGGGTGCGCGGGGCCGCCCGGCGACTGTTCGATGGTTTAGGGAACACCAATGGCAATGCCAACGGCACTACCAACGACGAGGCTGCCGGAAACGGCGTCAGGAAGGGGCAGATGGAAGAGGCCTTGGAGCGGGGCAACCGGGAGTGGGGGCGCCTGGACATGGTGCTGGCATCCTTCGACATCACCCAGGCGGCCCTGGCCAAGTACAAGGTGGCGGGCTATCCGCCGGACGTGCTGATCGAGGTGCCGAAGACGGTGTGTGGCGCCTACGAGTTCCACCGGGCCGAGGCCCTGATCAGCCTCGGTCGGCACCTGGCCGTGGACGCGCTGGATCGCTTCGAGGGGCTCACCCATCCGGGATGGGGGAGCCAGGCGGTCGTCGTGGAGCCGTCGGGGGAGGAGGAACCGTCTTGAGGCAAGGCCGGCGGCGCGCCGCTCAGGCCTGGGCGCCGCGTCGACGCAACAGCACGTAGACCGCCCCGGTGCCGCCGTCGAGCGTGGCGGCCGAGCAGAAGGCCAGCACGCTGGGCCATTCCCGCAGCCAGGCGTTCACGTGGCTCTTGATCACGGGATAGTCGCTGGTGCTGCCCCAGGCCTTGCCGTGCACGACCAGCACGCAGCGTCGCCGGCGATCGGCGGCGTCCCGCAGGAAGGCCTCCAGCTCTTCCCGGGCCTCCTCCAGGGTGTGGCCATGCAGGTCGAGCCCCGCCTCCCAGGCGATGCGCCCGCGCTTGAGCTGCTGTCGCGTGCGCCAGGGCAGGTCGGGGAGCGCGAAGTCGAGGAACTCCGAGGGCCGCACCGGCTCGACCCGGCCATCCGAGGTGCGGCCGCCCCCGGCGATGTCATCGGTGACCGTGGTGGCGGCCGCCCGCCGCTCGGCAACGGCGGGGTCGCGCCGACGCCGGCGACCGGGATCGGCGCGGTTGCTGGCGATGGGGCGCACGCCGGCCTCCCGCAGGGCCTGGCGGAAGGCACTGATCTCGTCGTCGTCCGGCACGTGGCGATCTCGACTCATGGGGACTTCGGGTAGTGGAACGTGGCGCCAGTATACCGCCCCAGTCGTGGCTGTGAACCGCGGCCCCGGTTACAATCTGACCTCCTGTTCCTTCGAACCCCCGACTCCAGGATGCCCCGTGGCTGAATCTTCCCCTGATGCGTCTTCCTCCACCCTCGTGCTGAGCGACGAGGCCCTCACCGAGGGCCTGATCACCCTGCGCGACTGCCTGCGCTGGGCCGCCAGCGAATTCCACCTGGCCGGCCTTCACTACGGCCACGGTACCGCGTCCGCCTGGGACGAGGCCGTGGCGCTGAGCCTGGGGGCGCTTCACCTGCCCTGGAACGTCGACCCGGCGGTCCTGGAGGCGAGGCTGCTGCCCATGGAGCGTACCCGCATCGTGTCGCTGGTCCGTGCCCGCATCGAGACCCGCCGCCCGCTGCCCTACCTGCTGGGGGAGGCCTTCTTCGCCGAGCTGCCGTTCAGCGTCGACGAGCGGGTCCTGATCCCGCGCTCGCCCATCGCCGAGCTCATCGAGCATGGCTTCGCCGCCTGGTTCCCCGGCGAGCCGCCCGCCCGGGTGCTGGATCTCTGCACCGGGTCGGGCTGCATCGGCATCGCCACGGCGCGCTACCTGCCGACCTGCGAGGTCGACCTGGCAGACATCAGTCCCGAGGCGCTGGAGGTGGCGCGCCTCAACATCACCCGCCATGACGTGGGGGATCGGGTGCGCGCGGTCGAGTCCGACCTCTTCGCGGGCCTCGTCGGCCGGCGCTATGACCTGATCGTCTCCAATCCGCCTTACGTGGACACCCGGGACCTGACGACCATGCCCGCCGAGTTCCGCCATGAGCCGGCGCTGGCGCTGGGCGCGGGCCGCGACGGGCTGGATATCGTCCGGCGCATCCTGCGCGAGGCCCGCGACCACCTGACCGACGAGGGCGTGCTGATCGTCGAGGTCGGCAACTCCGATCACCACCTGGAGGCGGCCTTCCCCGAGGTTCCCTTCCTGTGGCTGGAATTCGAGCGCGGCGGCCAGGGCGTCTTCGCCCTGACCGCCGATGAACTCGACGCCCATGCGGCGTCCTTCGCCTGATTCACCCCTCTCGCCCCCATTTCTCCCGACCCCAGGAGGAGCGTTCATGTCCGGCAACACCTTCGGCAAGCTGTTCACCGTCACGACCTTCGGCGAGAGCCATGGCCCGGCACTGGGGGCCATCGTCGATGGCTGCCCGCCGGGACTCCCGCTCACCGAGGAGGACCTGCAGCATGACCTGGACCGCCGTCGCCCCGGCAGCTCCCGCCACACCACCCAGCGACGCGAGGCCGATCGGGTGAGGATCCTCTCCGGGGTCTTCGAGGGCGTGACCACCGGCACCGCCATCGGCCTGATGATCGAGAACACCGACCAGCGCTCCACGGACTACTCGAAGATCAAGGACCAGTTCCGGCCCGCCCACGCCGACTACAGCTACCACCACAAGTACGGCATCCGTGACTACCGCGGGGGCGGGCGCTCCAGTGCACGGGAGACGGCCATGCGGGTGGCGGCCGGGGCCATCGCCAAGAAATACCTGGCGCAGCAGGGCATCCGGGTGCGCGGCTACATGAGCCAGCTCGGCCCGATCACCATCGACTTCAAGCAGTGGGACGCGGTGGACGAGAACCCCTTCTTCTGCCCCGACCCGGCGCGGGTGCCCGAGCTCGAGGCCTACATGGACCAGCTGCGTCGCGACCAGGACTCGGTGGGGGCGAAGATCAGCGTGGTGGCCGAGGGCGTGCCCCCGGGCCTGGGCGAGCCGGTCTTCGACCGGCTGGACGCCGAGCTGGCCCACGGCCTGATGAGCATCAATGCGGTGAAGGGCGTCGAGATCGGTGACGGCTTCGCCGCCGTGGCCCAACGCGGCAGCGAGCATCGCGACGAGATGACCCCCGAGGGCTTTCTCTCCAACCACGCCGGCGGCGTGCTGGGCGGCATCTCCAGCGGCCAGACGATCATCGCGCACCTGGCCTTGAAGCCCACCTCCAGCATCACCATGCCCGGGCGCTCCATCGACGTCCACGGCCAGCCGGTGGAGGTCGTCACCAAAGGGCGTCACGACCCCTGCGTGGGCATCCGGGCCACGCCCATCGCCGAGGCGATGATGGCGTTGACCCTGATGGATCACCTGCTGCGCCAGCGTGGCCAGAACGGCGAGGTCCGCGTATCGACGCCCCGGCTGCGTTGAGCGGCGTCAGCCGGCATGGCTGCTACACTTCAGTCGTCCACCCACAAGAGTGACGCCATGAAGATCAACGTCGAATTCGACCTGACCCCGGAGGAGTTCCGTCAGGCGCTGGGCCTGCCCGACGTGGAGGCCTTCCAGAAGGATCTGCTGAACCGGATCCACAAGCAGATGGAGTCGGGCGTGGAGGGATACGACCCGATGAGCCTGATGCAGCCCTTCCTGCAGCAGCAGGGGTTGTCGCAGAACCTGACCCAGGGGCTATCCCAGGGGCTGTCCAGCTTCGGCAACTACCAGCAGATGATGCTCGACATGCTGTCCAAGGCCGCGACCAGTTCCGGCAGCGGCAGCGGGTCGGCCTCGGGGGACTCCTCCAGCGAGACGTCTTCCGGCGGCAGCAAGTCGTCCGGCAACGCCAGCAACACCTCCGGCAGCACCGCCCGCAAGTCCACCGCCAGCGCCCGCTCGCGGAGCAAGCGCGAGAGCTGATGCCAGGTCTGGCAGGGCGCGTGCGACCTTCGCGGGAGGGCGCATCAATCCGGTTGCAACCACCGGAGTGGAAGACTAGGCTTTGTGCAGTGCAACAAACCGTTCGTGACCGATCCTCCAGGAGGAATTCGACATGCAGGACAAGATGACCGACGCATTCAACGAGCAGGCCCGCAAGTTCTTCGAACCCATGCGCAAGCTCAACTCCCTGATGCTGAACAACATGGAGAAGATGACCCAGCATCAGATGGAGTCCATGAAGCGCTACAGCCAGATGGGCACCGAGCGCATGCGCGATGCCAGCGAGCTCAGCGATGCCGAGAGCATGCGCGACTTCGGCGCCCGCCAGGCCGAGATGATGAACGAGCTCTCCAAGCAGATGCTCGAGGACGCCAAGGCCATGAGCGAGATGAGCCTGGAGTTCAAGGCCGAGCTGGAGAAGCTCTATGCCGAGTCCGGCAAGCTGCTGGCGGAACAGGCCGAGCAGGCCGGCCAGGCGGTCAAGAAGGAGACCGCCAAGTCGGACCAGCCGGCCAAGGCGAGCAGCCAGTCCTCGCGCAAGCGCTGAGACGTCGTCCGTCACCGCCTCTGTCCGGCGCCCGCCCCGCGGGTGCCGGGCAGCATCTTTTTTGGCCATGCCTTGCACGTCGCAAGGTGATGCGGCAGACGCCGCGTCGAACCCTAGGCCGGCGTCATGTCCGGCCGTCATGAACAACAGGAGGGGTCAATGCAGTCAGGGGTGCAAGCACCGACACAGGCCGAGCTCGAGGCGTGGAACGCCCAGCTCAGCGCGATCGGCGAGGAATACAAGGCCTTGATGCAGGATCTGCTGGCACGCATGGTGCCCAGCGATGCGGCGGAATCGGTCCATGAAGACATGCGACGCAGCTTCCAGGCTGGCGCCGAATCACTGATGCGGAATCCGCCCCTGCTGTGGCAGACCCAGTCCCGGCTGCTCCAGGACCAGGTCCAGCTGTGGCAGCATTCGCTGCGTCGGCTGGCCGGCGAGGACGTCGAGCCGCTGATCACTCCGTCCCGGGGGGATAGGCGCTTCAAGGACGATGCCTGGCGCGACGACCCCTATTACCTGGCGATCATGCAGCAGTACCTGCTGTTCTCGCGCATGGTGGAGGATCTGATCGAACGCCTGGATGGCCTCTCGGCCGACCAGAAGCGCAATCTCGGCTTCTATGCGCGACAGCTCGTCAATGCCATGGCGCCGACCAACTTCCTGACCACCAATCCCGAGGTTATGCGCAGGACCGAGGAGACCCGCGGCCAGAACCTGGTCGAGGGACTCGCCCGCCTGCGCGAGGACCTGGCCAACTCCGCCGAGGGTCTCAACGTCACCATGACCGACCGCAGTGCCTTCGCCATCGGCGAGAACATTGCCGTCACGCCGGGCTCGGTGGTCTACGAGAACGAGCTGATCCAGCTGATCCAGTACAAGCCGACCACCGAGCAGGTCTACAAGACGCCGCTGCTGGTGGTGCCGCCCTGGATCAACAAGTACTACATCCTCGACCTGCGCCAGGACAACTCCCTGGTACGCTGGCTGGTGGAGCAGGGCCACACGGTGTTCCTGATCTCCTGGCGCAACCCCGGGCCGGAACAGCGTGACCTGACCTGGGCCGACTACATGCAGATGGGCCCCATCGACGCCATGGGCGCCATCGAGCAGGCCACCGGCGAGAAGTCGGTCAACCTGCTGAGCTACTGCATCGGCGGTACCCTGACCGCCTCCACCGTGGCCTACCTGACCAGCACCCGCCGCGGCCGCAAGGTCAAGTCGGTGACCTACATGGCCACGCTGCAGGACTTCCGCGACCCCGGCGAGATCGGCGTCTTCCTCTCCGAGCCGGTGATCGAGGGCATCGAGGCCAAGCTCGAGCGCGACGGCTACCTCGACGGCCGGGTCATGGCCTACTCCTTCAACCTGTTGCGCGAGAACGACCTCTTCTGGTCCTTCTACATCAACAACTACCTGAAGGGGGACGCGCCCGCGCCGTTCGACCTGCTCTACTGGAACACCGACGGGACCAATCTGTCGGCCGGCACCCACGGCTGGTACCTTCGCCACATGTACATGGAGAACCGGCTGGTGCAGCCCGGCGGGATCGAGCTCGACGGGGTCAAGATCGACCTGCGCAAGATCTCCACGCCGAGCTACTTCATCTCCACCAGCGAGGACCACATCGCCAAGTGGAACAGCACCTACTACGGGGCGCTGCTGCCCAAGGGCCCGGTAACCTTCGTGCTGGGCGGCTCCGGCCACATCGCCGGGATCGTAAATCCGCCGAGCAAGAACAAGTACGGCTTCTGGACCAACGACGAGCTGCCGGACACCGCCGAGCAGTGGCTCGAGGGGGCCCAGCAACACGAGGGCTCCTGGTGGCCGCACTGGCAGCAGTGGATGCTCGACAACGGCTATGTCGATCCCGAGAAGACGGTGCCGGCGCGCGAGCCCGGTGACGGCGAGCTCGATATCCTCGAGCCGGCGCCCGGTCGCTATGTGCGCATGACCATCCCCGAGGTGCTGGGCGAGTCCGACGCCTGAGAACGGAGCGACATCCCCTGAACCGAAGAACCCCGCCATTGGCGGGGTTTTTTGATGTCTTGCCGGGCGTGGCCCAGGGTCCCTCACCGCCGCCGGCCAAGCCCCGGCAGCACCATCAGGGCCGCGAGCAGCCAGGTCGGCCAGCTCCCGGTGCGGGTGAAGGGCGTGAGGCCCTCGGTGGCCGTGATCTCGCCCTCGAGGACGGCGGTCTCGAACTGCGGTGCCCGGGCGGTGACCCGGCCCCGGGGGTCGATGAGCGCGGTGACCCCGTTGCTGGTGGCGCGGATCACCGGCCGGCCGTTCTCCAGGGCGCGCAGCCGTGCCATCTGCAGGTGCTGCAGGGGCCCGATCGAGGCGCCGAACCAGGTGTCGTTGGACACCGTCAGCAGCGCGCCGGCCTCGCGGGCCCGCGCGGCGACCAGGTCGGCGTAGATGATCTCGTAGCAGATGGCATTGCCGATGACCAGGTCGCCGGCCCGGATCGGCGCCTGGTCGGCCGGCCCCGGGGTCATGGCCGGGGCAGGCAGGTCGAAGAAGGCGATGGCGCCGCGCAGCAGGCGCTCCAGGGGCAGGTACTCGCCGAAGGGCACCAGGTGAGCCTTGCGATACTCGCCCTCGACGTCGCCCCGGCCGACGACGCTGTTGTAGTTGAGGCCGCTGCCGTCCCGCTGCAGGATGCCGGTCAATAGCTCGGTGTCCTGTGGCAGGTCGGCCCGGGCCCGCGCGAGGATCGGCGCGGCCTGGTCCTCGAACATCGGCAGTGCGGCCTCGGGCCAGACCACCAGGTCGACCTCCTCGTCAAGGCCGCGGGTCAGGGTGAGGTAGGTATCGACGGCCCGGCGCTGCCCCTCGGGCGTCCACTTGATCAGCTGGGGCAGGTTGCCCTGGAGCAGCGCGACCTTGACCGGTCCGCCGGCGGGCGTCGTCCACTGGGCCGGCAGGGCCAGCGGGACCAACCAGAGGGCGGCGAGGGGGAGGGCCGCCCACCAGCGACGGCGCAGGCACTCGACGCCCAGGCTGCCCGTCAGGGCGACGATCAGCGACAGCAGGTAGACGCCCCCCACCGGGGCCCACGGCGCGAGCGGCGAGTCGACCTGGGAACTGCCCAGCAGCAGCCAGGGGAAGCCGGTGAACAGCCAGGTGCGCAGCCACTCACCGAGCACCCAGGCGCCGGCGAAGGTGATCGGGGCCAGGCGCGGCCCGCACAGTCGCCGATAGCCCCAGAAGGTGGCGGCGAAGAACAGCGCCAGGCCCACCACGAACAGCGCCGTGAGCAGCAGCGCCAGGGGCACGCCCGTGTAGCCGTAGTCGTGGATCGACACATAGACCCAGGACGCCCCGGAGCCGAACAGGCCGATGCCATAGCAGAGGCCGCGCAGCGCGGCCTGGCGGGGCGACAGGGCGTGAAGGCCCAGGTAGACGAGGCCGGCGGCGACGGGGCCCAGCCACCAGAGCGAGAAGGGGGCGGCGCTGAGGGTGGTGAGGCCCCCGGCCACCAGGGCGATCAGGCATCCCAGGGCCGGGGGCAGGCGGAGTTCAGCCATCGTGTCCATCGATCGTGTCCATCCCTGGAAGGGCCGTGTCACTCCTCGCTGCTCTTCTCGTGGCTCTCCTCGCAGCGCTCGGCCTCGAGCAGGCGGATGCGACGGTTGTCGGCGTTGAGGACGGTGAAGCGCCAGCCGCCGATCTCGGTGTGCTCGCCGCGCCCCGGCAGGTGGCCGAAACGCTGCATCACCAGGCCCCCGAGGGTATCGAACTCGTCGTCGGAGAAGCGGGTGCCGAAGCGCTCGTTGAAGTCCTCGATGGTGGTCAGGGCACGGATCGCGAAGCGCTCGTCGCCGAGCTCGCGGATATCGATCTCCTCGTCGATGTCGTGTTCGTCCTCGATCTCGCCGACGATCTCCTCGAGGATGTCCTCGATGGTGACGATGCCCGCCGTGCCGCCGTATTCGTCCACCACCACGGCCATGTGGTTGTGGGTGTCCTGGAACTCCTTGAGCAGGCTGTTGAGCCGCTTGGATTCCGGGACGAACATCGCGGGGCGCAACACCTCGTCGAGCTGGAAGGGTCGGCCGTTCTCCTGGCCGCCGCGCAGCAGCGGCAGCAGGTCCTTGGCCAGCAGGATGCCCTTGACCTCGTCGAGGTTCTCGCCGATCACCGGGTAGCGGGAATGGCCGGTCTCGAGGATCACCGGCAGGTACTCCTCGAGGGGCTGGTCGAGGGCGATGGCGGTGATCTGGGAGCGGGGGATCAGCACCTCGCGCACCTGCTGGTCGCTGATGTTCAGGGCGCCCTCGATGATCATCATGGCGTCCTGGTCGAGCTTCAGGCGGGAGCCCGCCTGGCGGAGGAACTCCAGCAGTTCGCCTCGGGAGCTGGGCTCGTCGCTTTCGTTGGACAGGGCACTGAACAGCTTGTCGAGCCAGGACCTGTTGCCCTGGCCGCTCGATCGATCTTCGCTCATGCGTCGGCTCTCTCGTCCTCGGTATCGGAATCGCGGTGCGGAGGGCTGGGGGTGAGATACGGATCGGCGATCCCCAGTGA
This sequence comes from Halomonas aestuarii, assembly GCF_001886615.1. Classification (NCBI taxonomy): domain Bacteria; kingdom Pseudomonadati; phylum Pseudomonadota; class Gammaproteobacteria; order Oceanospirillales; family Halomonadaceae; genus Halomonas; species Halomonas aestuarii. The sequence goes on along the minus strand of NZ_CP018139.1, from coordinate 647,880 downwards.
TGCCAGAATCTCGCGCTCCAGGGCCTCCATGGCCTCGGCCTCGTCGTCCTCCTGGTGATCATGGCCCAGCAGGTGCAGGGTGCCGTGGACCACCATGTGAGCGTAGTGAGCGCGCTGCGACTTGTCCTGTTCCCCGGCCTCCCGGACCACCACCGGGTGGCAGATCACCAGGTCGCCGAGCAGCGGGAGGTCGACCCCGGGCGGGAGCTCGAAGGGGAAGGAGAGCACGTTGGTGGGCCGGTCGCGGTCGCGATAGTCGCGGTTGAGGTGTCGGCTCTCCTCGGTGTCGACGAAGCGGATGGTCAGCTCGTGTCGCGGTTCATCGACCTGTCTCGACAGCACGGCCTCCACCCAGGCCTCGAGGTCGGCCTGGGTGGGCAGGTCCTCGGCATCGAGGGCCACCTGGCGGTCGACGATGACGGGCGAAGGGTCGCTCGTCATGACGACTCCCCGTCGTCGTCGGGGCGCTGGTGCTGGCTCTTGCGCGCCTGGCGTTCCTCGGCCTGGGCCTCGCGACGGGCCTCGCGCTCTTCGCGACGCTCGCGTTCGGCGGCTTCCTGGCCGGCCTCGAAGTGGTCATAGGCCTCGATGATGCGCTGGACCAGCGGATGGCGCACCACGTCCTTGGCGGCGAAGTGGGTCACGCCGATGCCCGGGGTCCCCTTGAGCACCTCGAGCACCTGGATCAGCCCCGACGTCTGGCCGCGGGGCAGGTCCACCTGGGTCACGTCGCCGGTGATCACCGCCGTGGAGCCGAAGCCGATGCGCGTCAGGAACATCTTCATCTGCTCGCGGGTGGTGTTCTGGCTCTCGTCGAGGATGATGAAGGCGTTGTTGAGGGTGCGACCGCGCATGTAGGCCAGCGGGGCGATCTCGATCACCTGGCGTTCGATCAGCTTGGCCACCTGCTCGAAGCCGATCATCTCGTAGAGGGCGTCGTAGAGCGGGCGCAGGTAGGGGTCGATCTTCTGGGCCAGGTCGCCGGGCAGGAAGCCGAGCTTCTCGCCGGCCTCCACGGCCGGTCGCACCAGCAGGATGCGACGCACCTCCTGCTGGTTGAGGGCCTCGACGGCCGCGGCCACGGCCAGGTAGGTCTTGCCGGTGCCGGCCGGGCCGATGCCGAAGTTGATGTCGTGGGCACGGATGCTCTGGACATACCCCTGCTGGTTGAGGCCGCGGGGCTTGATCAGCGCGCGAGGCGTGCGCAGCAGCACCTCGTCGTCGCGCTCGTCGCCTTCCTCCTCGTCGAGCGCCTCGAGCCCGGACTCCTGCAGGAAGAGGTGCACCGTGTCCGGCTCGAGGTCGCTGGCCTCGGTCTCCCGGTAGAGGTGCTCCAGCACGTTGGCGGCGGCCTTGACCCGGCTGGCGGGACCGGCCAGCTGGAAGATGTTGCCACGGTTGCGCAGGGTGATGCCCAGCCGTGATTCGACCAGCTTGAGGTGCTCGTCGCGCTGGCCGCAGAGGTTGGCCAGGCGCCGAGGGTCGTTGGGTTCCAGGTTCAGAGTGATGATGCGATTGGCCTGAGAAGATGGCTGGCTCAAGACTGGGGGATCCGTGCGTTGTGGATGTGGGGCTCAGCTTACTGCCCCGGCACTGGCCGGGGCAATCGCGGACTCAGAACCGCTCGGGGGAGAGCAGTTCGCCGCGCAGGGAGTTGGGCAGTGCCTCGCTGATCTCGACGTCGACGAAGTAGCCGATCAGGTCGAAGGGATTGGCGGCACGGAAGTTGACCACCCGGTTGTTCTCGGTGCGTCCTGAGAGCTGGCCCGGGTCCCGGGGCGAGAAGCCGGTGACCAGGATGCGCTGGGTGGTGCCGACCATGCGTCGGCTGATCTGCATCGCCTGCTGGTTGATGCGCTCCTGCAGGATCGCCAGGCGCTGCTTCTTGACGCTCTCCGGGGTGTCGTCCTCCAGGGCCGCGGCCGGCGTGCCGGGGCGCGCCGAGTAGACGAAGCTGAAGGAGTGGTCGAAGCCGATGCGATGGATCAGGTCCATGGTGGACTCGAAGTCCTCCGCGGTCTCGCCGGGGAAGCCGATGATGAAGTCCGAGGAGAAGCTGATGTCGGGACGCAGCGCACGGATGCGCTCCATCTTCTCGACGTACTCCTCCACCGTGTGGCCGCGCTTCATGGCGGCGAGCACGCGGTCCGAGCCGGCCTGCACCGGCAGGTGGAGGTGGCTGACCAGCTCCGGGATCTCGCCGTAGGCCTCGATCAGGCTGTCGGAGAACTCCACCGGATGGGAGGTGGTGAAGCGGATGCGGTCGATGCCCTCGACGGCCGCCACGCAGGCGATCAGCTCGGCCAGGTCGATCTCGTCGCCGAGCTGGTTCTCGCCGCGATAGGCGTTGACGTTCTGGCCCAGCAGGTTGATCTCGCGCACCCCCTGATCGGCCAGGTGGATGACCTCGTCCATCACCGCCTCGAAGGGGCGCGAGACCTCCTCGCCGCGGGTGTAGGGGACCACGCAGAAGGTGCAGTACTTGGAGCAGCCTTCCATCACCGAGACGAAGGCGGTGGCCCCGTCAGAGCTCGGCTTGGGCAGGTGGTCGAACTTCTCGATCTCGGGGAAGGTGACGTCGACCACCGAGATCTGGTCGTCGCGGCGGGCGTCGAGCATGCCCGGCACCCGGTGCAGGGTCTGGGGACCGAACACCATGTCGACATGGGGCGCACGCTTGCGCAGGGCCTCGCCCTCCTGGCTGGCCACGCACCCGCCCACGCCGATCACCAGCTCCGGATTGGCCTCCTTGAGCTTCTTCCAGCGGCCGAGCTGATGGAAGACCTTCTCCTGGGCCTTCTCGCGAATGGAGCAGGTGTTGAGCAGGATGACGTCGGCATCGCGCTCGTCGTCGGTGAGCTCGAGCTGATGGGATTCGCCGAGCAGATCCGCCATGCGAGCGGAGTCGTACTCGTTCATCTGGCAGCCGTGCGTCTTGATGAAGAGTTTCTTCGCCATAAGAGTAGGTCGCGGCAGCTGGCGCGACGGTGCACCATTGGATGGACGTGGGCGGATGGCCGGATGGCCACCCGGGACAAGGCACGCCATTATACGCAGTGCCCGGCATCGGGGCCAGCGTGGCCCCGCGGTCGCGCGGCACGACTGTGGTACCCTGTGGACCCTTCGCGGGCGGGCACCACCCGGCGTGGCCTGGTCGAAAAATGACCGGAACGAGGTCAGGACGATGGCCATGCCGGCTTGCGGCGGGTTTCCAGCGGTTTTCCCGATGGTTGTCCACAGCAGCTGTGGGTAACCCGGACGGTCGACGTTCCGCCTCGCCGCCGCAGTCGGCAGGGAGGTCCGAACGTGGTACACCCGACGCGACAGAGCAACGACACGCGAGCCTTGGACAGCCAGGACGACGATGGCATGACGATACACAGACTCAAGATACTGACACTCGGCGTCGCGCTCGCGACGCTGCCCTCCGTGCTCCATGCCCAGGAACTGGCCGACGGGACCGCCTGGGTGTCGGACGAACTCACCACCTTCGTGCGCAGCGGCCCGACCGATGGCTACCGGATCATCGGGACCCTGACCGCCGGCGAGCCGGTGACCGTGCTCGAGACCAGCGGCGATTACAGTCGGGTGGAGGACAGCGAAGGCGATATCGTCTGGGTGCTCAGCAGCGAGCTCCAGGACGACCCCAGCGCGCAGAAGCGTCTGCCGGAGCTGGAGGCCAGGGTGTCGGCGCTGACCGAGGAGCTCTCCGGCATCAACGACACCTGGGAGAACCGCACGGCGTCGATGACCGATACCCTGGAGCTGCGCGAGGAGCACATCGCCGAGCTCGAGGCGCGCAACCAGGCCCTCGAGGAGGAGACCGCCCAGTCGCGGGCCACCATCCGGGAACTCCAGGCGCGCCTGGATACCCAGGAGGAGGACCTGCTGATGCGCTACTTCATTTATGGCGGCGGGGTGGCCGGTGCCGGCCTGCTGGTCGGCTTGATCGTGCCCCATCTGCCGCGTCGTCGCCGCAAGCGTGATCGCTGGTTCTGATGATGGACGACGACTGGCTGCAGCGCTGGCGCGAGGGGCGCATCGGGTTCCACCGTGACCGGCCCCACCCGGCCCTGGTGCGCCACTGGCCCGGCCTGGAGGTGCGGGCCGGCACCAAGGTCCTGGTGCCGCTGTGCGGCAAGAGCCTGGACATGCGCTGGCTGGCGCGCCAGGACCATCCCGTGCTCGGCATCGAGCTGGCCGAGCAGGCCATCGAGGAGTTCGTCGCCGAGGGGGTGGGGGAAGTCACCCGCTATCGCCAGGATGGCTTCGACATCTGCCGCCAGGGCAGCGTGGAGCTCTGGCGCGGTGACTTCTTCCACTTCCATATCGAGCAGGCGGCCGAGATCGGCGCCTTCTACGACCGGGCGGCCCTGATCGCGCTGCCCGAGGCCACCCGCCAGCGCTATGCCTTCCACCTGGCGCAGCTGGTGCCTCCCGGAGCCCGGGGGCTTTTGATCAGCCTGACCCGGGATCCGGGCGGCCCGCCGTTCAGCGTGTCCGCCAACGAGGTGCGCCGGCTGTTCGCGCCCAACTTCCGGGTCACCCACCTGGAGGACGGCGAGCCGGAACCCAACGGCTTTCGCGAGAGCGTCTGGGCGCTCGAGCGCCGCGGTCCGCTGACCTGAACCGGCTCGAGGCTTTAGCTCAGCGGGCCAGCAGGCGGCCGAGTTCGGGGTCGCGGAAGGCGCGATCCAGGCCGTCGGACAGCAGCTCGTTGACCATGCGGGTGTTGGCTTCCTGGTCGGGGCGGATGGCGTAGCCCTGGGTGCGCCGGGAGGTGTAGGTGCCGGTGTAGGTGGTGCCGCCGTTGACCGCCTCGGCGATGAGCACCGCCTCCAGCAGCGCCTCCTCGACGATCGGTCGACTCTCGCCGCGGGCATAGTCCAGGTGATCCAGGGTCAGCGTCAGGCTGGGCCGCCCCTCGGCGCGCTCGGTGGTCGGGGTGAAGCCCATCTCCCGCACGGCGCGCTCGGCTTCGGCCTGAAGCCGCGGGACCAGCTGCCGGGCGTCGGCGGTGATCACCGCCGTGGACATGGCGCTGCCGGTGCGCGTGCCGATCACCTCGCTGTCGCGGCCATCCACGGCCGTCACGGTGACGCTCTGGCCATTGCCGATCCGGGGGACGTCGGCGGTACGCCGGGGATCGAGCTGGAGGTAGTGGGGGCTGGCGCAGCCGACCAGCCAGCCGGTGGCGAGAAGCAGGGCGCAGGCCCCCAGGAAATGTCGACGCTGCATGGAAAGGCTCCCGGTGAGTGGCAGGGTCTGGAGTATATCGCCTCGCCGGACCCGCCTGCAGCCGTGATCCGCCGAGGCGCTCCCGCCCCCGGACGGGGGCGGGGAAGGGGGGCCTAGAGCCCCATGGCGGAGGAGGTGGAACGCCGCGGGTCGGCGCCGCCATAGAAGCGACCGTCCTCGATCACGATCGACTGGGCGGCGCCCATCGCCGACTGCTGGCGGATCACGTGGCCCTTGCCCTCGAGCAGTTCGAGGGTGTCCGGGCTGAAGCCGGCCTCGATGCGCAGCTCGTCGGGCAGCCACTGGTGGTGGATCCGCGGGGCGCTGACCGCCGACTGGATGTTCATGCCGTGGTCGATGACGTTCATCAGCACCTGCAGGGTGGTGGTGATGATGCGCGAGCCCCCGGGGCTGCCGGTGATCAGGAAGTTCCTGCCGTCCTGCTTGACGATGGTCGGCGTCATCGACGACAGCATGCGCTTGCCCGGTTCGATCTTGTTGGCCGCGCCGCCGATCAGGCCATAGGCGTTGGGCACGCCGGGCTTGGCGGAGAAGTCGTCCATCTCGTTGTTGAGCAGGAAGCCGGCGCCCTCGACGGCGATGCCGGAGCCGTAGCTGAAGTTGATGGTGTAGGTGTTGGAGACCGCCAGGCCGTCAGCGTCGGCGATGGAGAAGTGGGTGGTCTCGTTGGACTCGTAGGGCAGCGGGCTGCCCGGGGCGATCTCCTCGCTCGGGGTCACGCGGTCCATGGCGATGCTGGCGCGCAGCTCGTCGGCATAGCCCTCGGAGGTGAGGCCCTCGAGGGGGACGTCGACGAAGTCGGTGTCGCCCAGGTACTCGGAGCGGTCGGCATAGGCGCGTTTCATCGCCTCGGCCATCAGGTGGATGGTGTTCGCCGCCCCGAAGCCCATGTCACCGATGTCGTAGGCCTCGAGGATGTTGAGCATCTGCACGATATGGGCGCCGCCGGAGGAGGGGGGGCTCATGGCGTAGACGTCGTAGCCGCGGTAGTTGCCGTGGCTGGGCTCGCGGATCACCGGCTGGTAGCCGGCGAGGTCCTCGAGGGTGATCAGGCCGTCGTGTGCCTGCATCTCGGCGACGATCAGCTCGGCGGTCTCACCCTCGTAGAATTCGCGCGCGCCCTGCTCGGCGATCCGCCGCAGGGTCGCCGCCAGGTCCGGCTGCCGGAAGGTCTCCCCGACCTCATAGGGGCTGCCGTCCTCCTTGAAGAACATCGCCTTGGTCGAGTCCCACTTCGTCAGGCGGTCGCTGGCCTCGCTCACCCCGTCGACGAAGCGCTGGGGCACCTCGAAGCCCTCCTCGGCCAGCCGGATCGCCGGCGCCAGGGCCTCGGCCAGGCTCAGGGTGCCGTACTTCTCCAGCGCCAAGGCCAGGCCCGCCACGGTGCCGGGCACGCCGGCCGCGCGATGGGTGAAGCGCGACCACTCGGAGACGGCGTTGCCTTCCTCGTCCTGGAACATGGTCTCGGTGGCCGCCGCCGGGGCCTCCTCCCGATAGTCGATGGCGATGACCTCGCCGCTCTCCTCGTCGGAGATCAGCATGAAGCCACCGCCGCCGATGTTGCCCGAGCGGGGCTGGGTGACGGCCAGGGCGAAGCCCGCGGTGACGGCGGCATCCACGGCGTTGCCCCCGTCGGCGAGGACGTCGTGGGCGACCTGGGACGCCAGGAAATGGCTGGTCGCCACCATCCCCCGAGCGCCTTCCTCGGGGTGGAAGCGTTCCCCCTCGAGGATGGCCGGCTGGGCGAACAGCGTCGGGGCGAAGAGCAGCGTGCCGGCGAGGAGGCCGGCACCCAGGGAGCGGGACAGTCGGGCGGACATCGTGGAGTTCCTCCGGAAGGGAAAGGCATGCCCTGACCACTATCGGCGCGGTGTCACTAACCTGCAAGCGATACGGCGGGCGGCGAGATCCTGCTAGAATGCCGCCCATCGTGCCCATCGACTCTCACAGGAACCGATCGTCGCCATGACCGACCCCCGACCCGACTTCCAGATCGCGCCCTCGATTCTCTCCGCCGATTTCGCCCGCCTGGGCGAGGAGGTGGACGACGTCCTGGCGTCCGGCGCGGACATCGTCCACTTCGACGTGATGGACAACCATTACGTGCCCAACCTGACCATCGGTCCCATGGTCTGCGAGGCCCTGCGCAAGCACGGGGTCACCGCGCCCATCGACGCCCACCTGATGGTCAAGCCGGTGGACCGGCTGATCGGCGACTTCATCGATGCCGGGGCCAGCTACATCACCTTCCACCCCGAGGCCTCCGAGCACATCGACCGCTCCCTGCAGCTGATCCGCGATGGCGGCTGCCGGGCCGGCCTGGTCTTCAACCCGGCCACGCCGCTCGCCTACCTCGACTACGTGATGGACAAGGTCGACATGGTCCTGCTGATGAGCGTCAACCCCGGCTTCGGCGGCCAGTCGTTCATTCCCGGGACCCTGGACAAGCTGCGCGAGGTGCGCCGCCGCATCGATGCCTCGGGGCGGCCGATCCGCCTGGAGGTCGATGGCGGCGTCAAGGTCGACAACATTGCCGAGATCGCGCGCGCCGGGGCGGACACCTTCGTCGCCGGCTCGGCGGTGTTCAAGGCGCGCAACGAGGACGACCCGCACCGCTACGACGGGGTGATCGGGGACTTCCGTCGGGCCCTGGCCGGCGCCTGAGTCGATGGACGCCGCCGACCCGCCGGCCCCGTCGGACGACCGGGCCTGGTACCTCTACCTGGTCGAGACCGCCTCGGGCGCCCTCTATACCGGGATCACCACCGACGTCGACCGACGCCTGGCCGAGCATCGTGCCGGCCGCGGCGCCAAGGCGCTGCGCGGCAAGGGGCCGCTGGTGCTGGTGCACCACGAGTGCGTCGGGAGCCACGGCGAGGCGCTGCGGCGCGAGGCCGCCATCAAGCGCCTTCCCGCCCGGGACAAGCGTCGCTGGCTTGCGCAGTCGCGGGATTGAGGCCATAAAGGGCGGGCCGCCGGCACCGCCCCCGCGGCCTTGCACGACACGCTTTCAAGGAACGAGGAGACGTCCATGGACGGCATCAACGGTATCGATCCGGGCGGCCTGATCGCTCACCTCCAGACCACCGGCCTGGCCTTCGCCATCAACCTGGTGGCGGCGGCCGCCATCTTCGTGATCGGCCGCTGGGTCGCCAAGGGGCTGCATCGGCTGATGATCAGGGGCATGCAGCGGGCCAAGGTCGAGCCGCTGCTGGTCAAGTTCCTGGGCAACATCGTCTATACGCTGCTGCTGATCTTCGTGGTGCTGGCGGCCATCAGCCGGGTCGGCATCCAGACCGCCTCGCTGATCGCCGTGATCGGTGCCGCCGGCCTGGCCGTGGGCCTCGCGCTCCAGGGGTCGCTGGCCAACTTCGCCGCCGGGGTCATGGTGATCATCTTCCGTCCCTACAAGATCGGCGACTACGTCGAGGCCGGGGGCGTGGCCGGCGTGATCGTGGACGTGCAGATCTTCACCACCGAGCTCAAGACCGGCGACAACCGCAAGATCATCGTGCCCAACGGCCAGATGATGAGCGGCGCCATCACCAACGTCTCGGCCCACGACACCCGCCGGGTCGACCTGGCGGTGGGGGTCGGCTACGACGCCGACATCGACCGCGTGCGCCGCGTGCTCGAGGGCGTGGTCGCCGACGATCCCCGGGTCCTCGACGAGCCGGCCCCCAACATCCGCATGAGCGCGATGGGGGAGTCCAGCGTCACCTGGATCGTGCGGCCCTGGGTCAGGGCCGGCGACTACTGGGACGTCCACTGGGGGATGACGGAGGAGATCAAGCGGCGCTTCGACCGCGAGGGCATCAGCATTCCCTTCCCCCAGCGCGACGTGCATGTCCATCACCACGGCGACGCGGCGAGCGACCTCGGCAGGCGCTGAGCATCGGTCGTCTTGTGTCCCGACGAGGGCCGCCAGGGGAGACCCGGCGGCCCTCGTCGTTGTGTCGGCGTCAGTGCAGCTTCAGGCGCGGCTTGAGGAAGCGATTGAGCCCATCCACCACGACCATCAGGCCGGTCTTGAGGGTGCCGTGGATGGCGCGCTGGTGCATGCGATAGAGCGAGGCGTAGAAGAACCTCGCCAGGTGCCCCTCGATGAACAGGCTGCGCGCCGAGGCGCCGCGCATCAGGCTGCCGATGGCATCGAAGTGCGCCAGCGAGATCAGCGAGCCGCGGTCCCGGTAGGTGAAGGGCTTGAGGGGCTTGCCGGCGTGCTGGGCGAGCAGGTTGCGGTAGAGGGTCGCGACCTGCTGATGGGCGGCCTGGGCGCGCGGGGGCACCGTGCTGCCGTCCTTCTGCGGGCAGCTGGCGCAGTCGCCCATGGCGAACACCTGTGGGTCCTCCGTGCTCTGCAGGGTCTCATGGACCTTGAGGCGGTGATTGCGCTCCGTGGGCAGTCCCAGCTCCGAGAGCAGGGCCGGGGCCTTGATGCCCGCCGCCCAGACGCCGAGATCGATATCGATGCGTGCGCCGTCGGCGGTATGGATCGCCGAGGCATCGACCCGTGTCACGCGGGTCTCGGCATGGATCCTCACCCCCAGGCGCTCCAGCTCACCCCGCACCGCCTGGCTGATGCGCTCGGGCAGGGCCGGCAGGATCCGGGGGGCGGCCTCGATCAGGTGCACATCGAGGTGGTCGGCGTCGGATGACGTGACCCCGTAGCTGTGCAGCATCCGCGAGGCCTCATGGAGCTCCGCCGCCAGCTCCACGCCCGTGGCGCCGGCGCCGATGATCCCCACCGTCATGCGCGCCGGCGGGTCCACACGCGAGGCGTTGTGGCGCAGGAAGGTGTTGAGCATGTCCTGGCGAAAGGCCTCGGCCTGCTGGGGGCTGTCGAGGAAGTGGCAATGCTCGCCGACACCGGGCGTGTCGAAGTCATTGCTGACGCTGCCCAGCGCCAGCACCAGCTGATCGTAAGCCAGCTCGCGGGAGGGCAGTACTTCGCTGCCTGCGTCATCGAGCACCGGGGCCAGAGTCAGGGTGCGGGCCTCACGGTCGATGCCGCTCAGGGTGCCGCGCTGGAACGTGTAGCCGTGGAGACTGGAGTGGCCCTGGTAGGAGATCTCGTCCAGCCCCGAATCCAGCGCCCCGGTGGCAACCTCGTGCAGCAGGGGCTTCCAGATGTGCGTGGCATTACGGTCGACCAGCACGACCTCGGCGCGCCCCCGCCTCCCCAGCTTGTGGCCAAGCCGAGTGACCAACTCTAGGCCGCCGGCACCACCACCGATCACAACGATTCTTGGCACACTCATGGAATGGCTCCAGTCTGTCAGGGACTCCAGCATAGGCCCCTGCTGATGTCATGCCCACCTTCTCTGCGGCATAATGGCGAGCCGACTGTTCCCGACGAGAGGCGTCATGCACCCCATCCTGAACGATATCCGGCTGGTCGCCTTCGACCTCGACGGCACCCTGGTCGACTCCGTGCCGGACCTGGCCGCGGCGGTGGACGCCGCCCTGGCGGACCTCGGCCTGGCGCCCCGTGGCGAGCCACGGGTGCGCGACTGGGTGGGCAACGGTTCGCTACGGCTGATGGCGCGCGCCCTGGAGAGCGCCCAGGACCGGGAGCCCGACGAGGCGCTGCTGGCCCGTGCCCATCAGGGCTTCCTCGCGCACTACGGGCGCGCGCCCAGCGCCCGCACCCGGCTCTACCCCGGCGTGCGCGAGGCCCTGGAAGGACTGCAGGCGCGCGGCGTCAACCTGGCCCTTGTTACCAACAAGCCGAGTGCCTTCATCGCGCCCATCCTCGAGGCCTTCGGCCTACATGGGCGCTTCGCGCTCTGCCTGGGGGGCGACAGTCTGGCGAGCAAGAAGCCCGATCCGGCCCCGCTGCTGCACGTGGCGGCCCAGTGCGATATCCCGCCCTCGGCCTGCCTGATGGTCGGCGATTCCCGCCACGACATCGAGGCCGGGCGCGCCGCGGGCTTCCGGACCCTGGCGGTGCCCTACGGCTACAACCACGGCGTGCCGGTGACCCTGAGCCACCCGGATGGCACGGTTGAATCGCTGGCGGAACTCGTTTAGGGTGATTTTGTCTGCGCTATAATGAAGCGCAATATCAATAGTTTTTTGTTATAACGGATCTCGCGATCTCCTCCGATGGACACCCGCATGACGCTGGATGCCTTTTCCCGCCGCGACACGGCAAGATCCCTCCCACGCCCTGGCATGACCGGCGCCTGGCGATGGTGACGCTCGCCTGACCGGACGCCCCCCCGGGGCGTCTCTCGTTCCACCAGTGTCTTTCTCTCCGCCGCGAGGACCCGGGCATGATGACTCCCGACCGCTTCCACGAGCTGGCCGACGCCGGCTATAACCGCATTCCGGTCACCCGCGAGGTGCTGGCCGACCTCGATACCCCGCTCTCCACCTACCTCAAGCTTGCCGATGAACCCTGGACCTTCCTGCTTGAGTCCGTGCAGGGCGGCGAGAAGTGGGGGCGCTACTCGATCATCGGCCTGCCGTGTCAGGAGCGCATCGAGGTGCGCGGCTTCACGGTCAGCCACATCGTCGACGGCGAGCAGGAGGGGGCCGTGGAGGTGGAGGATCCCCTCGAGTGGATAGAGCGCTTCCAGGCCCGCTTCCGGGTCCCGCGCCTCGACGACCAGCCCCGCTTCGACGGCGGCCTGGTGGGCTACTTCGGCTACGAGACCATCCGCTACATCGAGCCCCGCCTGCGCGGCGCCCATGTCGATGCCAAGCCCGACCCGATCGGCGTGCCGGACATTCTGCTGATGGTCTGCAACGACCTGGTGGTGTTCGACAACCTCTCCGGCCGGCTGGCCCTCTGGACCCATGCCGACCCGGCCGAGGAGGCGGCCTACGAACGCGCCGTGGATCGGCTGGAGCGCCTCGAGGTGCGCCTGCGCAGCGCCACCCTCAATACGATCAGTCCGGGCACGGGACGCGAGGCGGTGCAGGAGGGGGACTTCACCTCGGGCTTCACCGAGGAGGGCTTCAAGGCGGCGGTGGAGAAGATCAAGGAGTATGTGCTGGCCGGCGACGTCATGCAGTGCGTGCCCTCCCAGCGCATGTCGATCCCCTACCGGGCCGCCCCGCTGGACCTCTATCGCGCCCTGCGCAGCCTCAATCCCTCGCCCTACATGTTCTACCTGAACCTGGGCGATCACCAGGTCGCCGGCTCCTCGCCGGAGATCCTCACCCGCCTGGAGGATGGCGAGGTCACGGTGCGGCCCATCGCCGGGACCCGAGTCCGCGGCAAGACCGAGGCGGAGGATCGCGAGCTGGAGGCCGATCTGCTGAATGATCCCAAGGAGGTCGCCGAGCACCTGATGCTGATCGACCTGGGGCGCAACGACGTGGGACGCATCAGCGAGATCGGGTCGGTCAAGGTGACCGACCAGATGGCGGTGGAGCACTACTCCCATGTGATGCACATCGTCTCCAACGTCACCGGCCGCCTGAAGCCGGGCCTCTCCGCCATGGACGTGCTGCGCGCCACCTTCCCGGCCGGCACGCTCTCCGGGGCCCCCAAGATCCGTGCCATGGAGATCATCGACGAGCTGGAGCCGGTCAAGCGCGGCATCTATTCCGGTGCCGTGGGCTACCTCTCCTGGCACGGCAACATGGACACCGCCATCGCCATCCGCACCGCGGTCATCAAGGACGGCCAGCTGCACGTCCAGGCCGGCGCCGGCGTCGTCGCCGACTCGGTGCCGGAGATGGAGTGGCAGGAGACCCTCAACAAGGGCCGTGCCCTGTTCCGTGCCGTGGCCATGGCCGAGCGCGGCCTGGACAACCTCGAGTGACCCCTGATTCCTGTCGTCCGGCTTCGGCCGGGCGAGTGCCGGAGAGCCCGCCATGTCCGTGCTGATGATCGACAACTACGACAGCTTCACCTTCAACGTGGTCCAGTACCTCGGGGAACTGGGCGCCGAGGTGGAGACCCACCGCAACGACGCCATCACCCTGGACGAGATCGAGGCGCTCGCGCCGAGCCACCTGGTGATCTCCCCGGGGCCCTGCACCCCCGACGAGGCCGGCATCTCCATGGCCGCCATCCGCCGCTTCGCCGGTCGCATCCCGGTGCTCGGCATCTGCCTGGGCCACCAGGCCATCGGCCAGGTCTACGGCGGGCGCGTCGTCCGCGCCCCCCAGGTGATGCACGGCAAGACCTCGCGGATCCGCCACCTGGGGCAGGGCGTGTTCGAGGGCCTGGAGGACCCGCTGGAGGTGACGCGCTATCATTCGCTGGTGGTGGCGCGGGAGGGCCTGCCCGACTGCCTGGAGGTCACCGCCTGGTGCGACGATGACGACGTCACCCCCGGGCTGATCATGGGGCTGCGCCATCGCGAACTGGATGTGGAGGGCGTGCAGTTCCACCCCGAGTCGATCCTCACCCGCCAGGGCCATGAGCTCCTGGCCAACTTTCTAGAGCGTCGTCCTTCAGCGCCGCTGGGCCGTGCCTGATTCGAGGAGAACCATGATGCAGATGCGAGAGGCCATCGGTGCGGTGATGCGCCGCGAGAACCTGAGCTTCGACGAGACCCACGCGGTGATGCGCCAGATCATGACCGGCGAGGCCAGCGAGCCGCAGATCGCCGCCTTCCTGATGGGCATGGCGATGAAGGGCGAAACCGCCGAGGAGATCAGCGCCGCGGCCCAGGTGATGCGCGAGCTGATGACGCCCGTGCACCTCCAGGCCGAGAACGTGGTCGACATCGTCGGCACCGGCGGTGACGGCGCAAACCTCTTCAATGTCTCCACGGCGGCGAGCTTCGTGGTGGCCGCCGGGGGCGCCCATGTCGCCAAGCACGGCAACCGGGGCGTCTCCTCCTCCTCCGGCAGCGCCGACCTGTTCGCCGTGGCGGGCATCCACCTGGACCTCGACGCCGAGCAGGTCGGCCGCTGCATCGAGCAGGTGGGCGTGGGCTTCATGTTCGCGCCCAACCACCATCCCGCGATGCGCTATGCCGTGGCGCCGCGTCGCGAGATGGGGGTCCGCACCCTGTTCAACATCCTGGGGCCGCTGACCAATCCCGCCGGGGCGCCCAACCAGGTGCTGGGGGTCTATGCCCCCGAGCTGGTCCCGCTGATGGCCGACGTGCTCCGGCGCCTGGGCAGCGACCACGTGCTGGTGGTCCATGCCGAGGACGGCCTGGACGAGATCTCTCTGGCCCAGCCGACGCTGGTCGCCGAGCTCAAGGACGGCGAGGTCCGCGAGTACACCATCACCCCCGAGCAGTTCGGCATCCCGCGCCAGTCGCTGGACCCGCTGCGCGTCAAGACCGCCGAGGACAGCCTGCGGCTGGTCGAGCAGGCGCTGGTGGGCGAGGGGCCCGCGGCCGACATCGTCGCGCTCAATGCCGGTGCGGCGCTCTATGCCGCCGGCGTGGCCGATACCCTCGAGGAGGGGGTCGCCATGGCCCAGGATGCCCAGGCCTCGAAGCTGCCGCTGGAGAAGCTCCGCGAGCTGGCCAACTTCACCCGCGTGTTCACCCAGTGAGACCCGACATGACCGATGCTCCCGCCCTGCCCACCATCCTCGAGCGCATCCTGGCCCGCAAGGAGGAGGAGGTGGCCGAGCGCTCGCGCGCCGTCTCCGAGCAGTCGCTGCTGCGCCTGGCCGCCGAGCAGGACGCGCCGCGGGGCTTCGTCGCCGCCCTCGACCGCTGCATCCAGGCCGGCGACCCGGGGGTGATCGCCGAGATCAAGAAGGCCTCGCCCTCCAAGGGCGTGATGCGCGAGGACTTCCGGCCAGGCGAGATCGCCGCCAGCTATGCCGAGGGCGGCGCCGCCTGTCTCTCGGTGCTCACCGACGTCGACTTCTTCCAGGGGCACGAGGATTACCTGATCGAGGCGCGAGAGGCCTGTGGCCTGCCGGTGATCCGCAAGGACTTCATCACCCATGGCTATCAGGTGAGCGAGGCCCGCGCCATCGGGGCGGACTGCATCCTGCTGATCGTCGCCGCCCTGGATGACGCCCGGATGGCGGACCTGCACCGCCAGGCCGTCGAGCTCGGCATGGACGTGCTGGTGGAGGTCCATGACGCCCATGAGCTCGAGCGGGCGCTCAGGCTCGACCTCGCCCTGGTGGGCATCAACAATCGCGACCTGCACACCTTCGAGACCCGGCTCGAGACGACCCTGGAACTGCTGCCGCGCATTCCCGCGGGGGTCACGGTGGTCACCGAGTCCGGCATCCACAGTCGGGACGACGTGCTGCGCATGCGTGAGCACGACGTCAACGCCTTCCTGGTGGGCGAGGCCTTCATGCGCGAGGCCGAGCCCGGTGAGGCGCTCAGGCGGCTCTTCTTCTGATCCGCCCTCGAACGAGAACCACAGCGGGCAGCCCTCGGGCTGCCCGCTGTCGTTTCCGGCATCGACAGTGGTTCAGAAGCCGAGCTCGAGTCCCGCGAACCAGGTGGTGCCCGGCGCCGGCTCGTAGTAGCGCCCCCCGAAGGCATTGATGCGCACGTTCTCGTAGTAGTCCTCATCCAGCAGGTTGCGGACGCCGACGTTCAGCCCGAGCCTCGTGTTGCCGCCGCCCAGGCGCCAGGCGTCGCCGGCGCGCAGGTTGAACAGCCAGTGGCTGGGAATCTGCACCTCGTTGGCGTTGTCGGCATAGAAGGAGCCGTTGTACTGGGCTTCCAGGGTGGCGAAGCGCTCGCCGCTGCCGTACCAGGTCAGGCGATTCATCCACAGTCGGCTGGGCAGCCCGGGGAGGTCGTTGCCGTCGTAGCTGCCATCCTCGTCGCGGAATCGCTCGAACTCGTAGTCGGCCAGCGTCAGCGCACTGCTCAGCCGCCAATCCAGGCTGAGGTTCCAGTCCAGGCCGAGCTCGATGCCCTCCCGTCGGGTCTTGCCGGCATTCCTGTAGTAGTCGCGGCCATCCGAGGCCTGGAACTGGATCAGCTCGTCGTCGACGAGCACCGAGAAGGCCGCCAGGTCATAGGTCAGCCCGCTGCCCAGCCGTCCACGCAGACCGACCTCGCGATTCAGCGAGGTCTGCGGTTCGATGTCGGGATTGAAGCCGCCGCTGCCGTCCGAGGGGGCAAACTCGGTGAAGGTCGGGGTCTCGAAGGCGGTGCCGAGGGTGGCATAGAGCTGGTGGTCAGGATGAAAGCGGTAGCTCATCCCGAGGCTCCCGGTCCACTCGCGAAAGGTGCGGCTGCCGCTCTGGTCCGGGTCGTCGGCATCGACCAGACGGTCGTCGATGGTCATGCGCACGCTGTCGTGGCGGACCCCGGCACTCAGGTCGAGGCGCTCGGTCAGGCCCAGCTCGCTCTGCAGGAAGACCCCTGCCGACGTGGCGTTCTGCTGTTCGTTCGCGGTGACGCCCGTGACCTCGCCGGTGCCATCGACGCTGCGGCGTCCGCGGTCATCCTCCTGTCGGGCCACGTCGAGCCCCACCACGGTCCGTAGCGGGCGATTCGCCAGCGTCATCGGCAGGGTGTAGTCCAGGCTCCCGCCGTAGTAGTGGCGCTCGTAGTCGATCAGGCTGCTGCCGGGGAAGGGGAGCTGCTGCAGGAAGTCGCGTCGACTGACGAAGGCCCGGGCATTGAATTCCCCCTCCCCCATGGCGAGATCCTCGTAGTGCAGCCCGATCAGCTGCTGCTCGACCTCCTGACGAGAATCCAGGTCGATGGCGAAATCGCGGGCCTGACTGGGATCCTCGGCCACCTCCTCGGCCGTCAGGGCGCTGGGATCCTCGGCGCGCGGATTGTCGAGCACGTTGACCAGCGCGGAGAGGGTGCGATCGTCGTCGAGCCGGTAGCCCAGCCGGCCGTTGAGCAGGCGCTTCTTCACTTTGCTCTGCTCGCGATAGCCGTCGAAGTCCAGTGCCGACACGCTGATGCTGTGGATCCACCGATCGTATTCACCGCCGTTGCGAATGGCGAGCTTGCGGAAGTCGTGGCTGCCCCCCTGCAGGGTCACCACGGGCGAACGGACCAGCTCACTGCCGTCGCCGGTCTGGATATCCACCACGCCGCCCGCCGCATTGCCGTAAAGCACCGAGGAGGGGCCGCGTATGACCTCGATGCGCTCGGCGCTGTCCAGGTCCA
The DNA here is from genome assembly GCF_001886615.1 of Halomonas aestuarii. Taxonomy (NCBI): domain Bacteria; kingdom Pseudomonadati; phylum Pseudomonadota; class Gammaproteobacteria; order Oceanospirillales; family Halomonadaceae; genus Halomonas; species Halomonas aestuarii. The sequence goes on along the minus strand of NZ_CP018139.1, from coordinate 630,586 downwards.
CGGCATCGACCTGGGCCTGGCCGTCCGGGAGGGTGTAGGGGAAGCCGTCGACCCGCACATGGATGCCGCGGATGCCGAAGGGGGCCCGGGCACCGAAGCCCCGAATGGCGATGCGCTGGCCCTGGGCAAAGTTGTCCCGGTTCTGGAGGAAGACGCCGGGTACCGTCACCAGGGCCTCGTCCAGACGCACGCCCTGCTGGCCCTGCTGGATATCCTCCCGGGTCAGGGCCGTGACGGCCGCCGGGGTGTCGTAGAGGTCCCGGGCGAGTCTCGGGGCGGTCACCGTGATGGTGGGCAAGGCCTCGCTGGCCGAGGGGACGCGAGTGTCCTCCTGTCGGTCGGGGTCTTCGCTGGTCTGCCCCCAGGAGAGGGTGCTCCAGCAGGCCAGCAGCAGGAGCGTGAAACGATACGGCATGAGCTCATCCCTTATTATGGTTATGGGGGACAATCATCGGGCACGACCGAAGTGTAGTCAGCTTGTCCGGCCGGCAGGTCGACGTTCTGTCTACGCAAGTCCCTTCAGAAGGCGGGAGAGTCGGAGTAGACCAGGCTGATCAGGGTCTCCCCCGGCTGTGGTTCGAGCGGAGACTGGTCGCTGGCGACGCGGACCTTCTGCTGGGCATCGATGCAGAACAGCGGCATCAGGCGATGCGCATGGGTCGCGACATAGGCGTCGAAGTCGAAGGCCTGGTGCAGACGTGTCGTTCTCACCTCCGCCCCCTGGGCCACCAGGCTCGCCAGCTGGCTCCAGGTCACCTGCTGGCCGAACAGGCGGGGAAGGTCGGCCAGTTGCCGGGGCCGCTCCCTCGCGTCGTCACGCTCCCCGTCGACCGCCAGCTGGAAGACCTTGCCATGCCCCAGCACTCCCTCGAAGTGCAGGGCGGCCAGGTCGTTCTGTTCGCGGTAGGGGGAGAGGGGCAGGAAGTGGCCCAGGCCGGTCATCTCCAGATGCTCCCGGGCATGCGCCGAGGTCGGGTTGCCGAAATAGGTCGGCAGTCCGGCCATGCGGGCGTCCTCGAGGGCATCCCGGTCGTGGTCACAGAGACGCACGGCGACGCCAGCCTCCTGCAGTGCCTGGCCCATGGCACGCGCGACAGGGTTGGCGCCCAGGATCAGGAACCCTCGCGGCGGCGGGGTCGTGACGCCCAGGGCGCCGGCGAGGGGGCGGGAGAGTAGTCCCTGAACCACCACCGTGGCGATGATCACCATGAAGGTCACCGGCACCAGCATCTCGGCGCCCGCCAGGCCCTGGGCCTCGAGCTTGAGGGCGAACAGCGAGGCCACCGCCGCCGCCACGATGCCCCTTGGCGAGACCCAGGCCAGCAGCGCCTTCTCCCGCCAGTCGAGCCCGCTGCCCGCGGTGCAGAGCCACACGGTCAGCGGACGCGCCACCAGCATCAGCACCCCCAGATAGGCCCAGGCCGGCCAGCCCAGCAGGGCCAGTTGATCGAGGCCGAGCCGCGCGGCAAGCAGGATGAAGAGGCCCGAGATCAGCAGCACCGACAGGGTCTCCTTGAACTCGACGATGGGCCCGGTGGGCACCCGCTGCATGTTGGCCATCCAGACGCCCATCACCGTGACGGTCAGCAGGCCGGACTCGTGGAAGAGCTGGTTGGAGAGGGTATAGAGCGTCAGCATGACCATCAACGTGCCGAAGCTGTGCAGCTGGCGAGGCAGCCAGTGGTGACGAAGCACGCACCCCCAGAGGTAGCCGCCGATGCCCCCCAGGCCGAAGCCGATCAGCGCCGTCAGGCCGAACAGCCCCAGGGTGTGAGTGAAGGCATCCCCGGAGGCGCCGATCACCACGTACTCGTAGACCAGCACTGCGCCGATGGCGCCGATGGGGTCGATGAGGATGCCCTCCCAGCGCAGGATCTGGGTCAGGGACTGCCTGGCGCGCAGGGTCTCGAGCAGTGGCAGCACGACGGTGGGGCCGGTGACCACCAGCAGGGCACCGAGCACGCTGGCCATCCCCCACGACAGGTCGAGCAGCCAGCGGGCTGCCATGGCACTGATCACGGCCGTGATCAGCACGCCCCATGTCACCAGGCGACGCACCGTATGGCCGTGCCCGCGCAGCTCGGCGAAGCTCAGGGTCAGGCTGCCCTCGAAGAGAATCACCGCCACGGCCAGCGAGACCAGCGGAAAGAGCAGGTCGCCGAGGAGGGCGTCGGGGTCCAGCAGGCCGGTGATCGGTCCGACCAGGATGCCGATGATCAGCAGCGGCAGGATGGCGGGCACCTTGAGCCGCCAGGCGAGCCACTGACAAGCGAGGGAGAGGAGACCGATGCCGGTGAGCAGGACGGCGGGGCTTTCCATGGCGAGCTTCCTGGCGTGGGGCAGTCTGCAGATTAGTCACCGCCGATGGATCGCACAATCGCCGCGGCCGAGCCTCGGGTCAGCGCTGGAACAGCCACAGGAGCGCCGAGACCACCAGGCTGACCAGGATCATGGTGGTGATCGGGACGTAGACGGTGACATGCTCGCGGCGGATCACGATGTCGCCGGGCAGGTGACCGAAGGGCAGCCTCGACAGCCAGGGCCAGAGCAGGCCGATGGCGACGATCAGCAGGCCGACGAGGATCAGGGTGCGGTTCATGGATGCGCCTCCTGCTCGCGCGGTGTCCGCGCGACTCGGCGCCCACCGGCCGCATCGCCGGTGGGCGCTGGTGGTCGGCTCAGCCGGCGCGGCGCAGGGTCTCGAGCAGGGCCTGCAGCGGGTGGGGCAGGGCCTGGTCCGAGAACCGCCTGGCCTGGGTGCGACAGGAGTAGCCGGTGGCGAGCAGCCTTCCGCGGTTGGCCGCATCTTCCACCAGCGGCTGCCAGGACTGGGCGTAGATGGTCCGGGAGGTCTCGAGGTTGCGCGCCTCGTGGCCGTAGGTGCCGGACATGCCGCAGCAGCCGGTGGCGACCAGCTCGAGGTCCAGGCCGAAGGCGGCGAACAACTGCTGCCAGGCCCGGGGGCTGCCCGCGGCGTTGGTCTTCTCGGTGCAGTGGGAGAGCAGCCGGTAGCCTGGGTCCTCGACGTCGAGGCCCGCGGGGGCGAGGCGAGCCGCCAGGGTGGATGACTGGGTCACCAGCCACTCCTGCAGCATCAGCACCTCGGGTACCGCGTCAGGCCCCAGCGCCTTCACGTACTCCTGGCGGTAGGTCAGGGTCATGGCCGGGTCGATGCCGACCAGGGGCACCCCGAATCGGGCCAGCGTCGTCAGGCGACGGGCCTGCCGCTCGGCGGTGCGCGAGAACGCCCCCTGGAAGCCCTGGACGTCCAGGGGCTTGCCGTTGGGCGCGAAGGGCGCCACGAAGACCCGCACGTCCAGCCTCGAGAGCAGCTCGACGATGTCCATGACCAGCCGCGCCTCGAAGTGGCTGGTGAAGGCGTCCTGGACGAGCACCACGCTCCTGGCCTTCTGGGCCTCGGTGAGCAGGCCGAGCGAGGTCGGCGTGGCCTCCGCCACGCCCCAGGCGGCGAGCTGCTTCTTGAGGCTGGCGCGGGAGAGCCGGGGGCTGTCCACCAGGCCGATCGGGCCGGCCAGCAGCCGGTCGACCAGGCGGTTGCCCAGGGCGGCGTTGTAGAGCGGGGCAACGCGGGAGAGCGTGGGCAGCAGGAACTCCATGCCGCCCACCAGGTAGTCCCGCAGCGGGCGCAGGTAGCGGCCATGGTAGGCCTCGAGGAAGCGCGAGCGGGAGTCCGGCACGTTGATCTTCACCGGGCATTGGCCGGCGCAGGATTTGCAGGCCAGACACCCGGCCATGGCGTCGTAGACCTGATGGGAGAAGTCGGCTTCCCGGCCCCGGCGCCAGGTGTTGAGGGCGCGGCGGGGGAAGCGCTTGACGAACCCCCAGGCGCCCTCGGCCCGCTGCCGGCGGGACTCCTCCACCGGGTCGATGCCGGCCTCGCCCTGCAGGCGCAGCCACTCGCGGATCAGGCTCGCGCGCCCCTTGGGCGAGTGGACGCGGTCGCGGGTGGCCTTCCAGGAGGGGCACATGGCGTCGTTTGGGTCGTAGTTGTAGCAGGCGCCGTTGCCGTTGCAGTAGACGGTGGCGGCGTGGGACTGCCATACCCGCTCGTCGATGGTGCGGTCGAGCTGGCCGCGGGTGGGCACCCCGTCGATGGCCAGCAGGCCGGGATCCACGAACTTGACCGGTTTGGCCTTGGTCGCCTCGGATGTGGCAACGCCTCCCGCACCCGTGCTATCGGGGGAGGGCCCCGGGGTGCCGGACCATCGCGAAGGCGATGTGAACCCCTCCTTGGGCGCTACATTTGCCCTCCCTGGCAAATGACCTTCGCTGCGACCTGCCCCCGATTCCCCGTCGTCGTGGAAGGACTGATCAGGGTGACTGCCGAAGGGCGTCGCGATCTTGCCGGGATTGAGCTGGTTGTGGGGATCGAAGGCCGCCTTGACCCGCTGCAGGCTGGGGTAAAGCTCGCCGAAGAAGGCCGGCGAGTACTCCGAGCGCACGCCCTTGCCGTGCTCGCCCCAGAGCAGGCCGCCATAGCGCCGGGTGAGCTCGACGACCTCGTCGGAGACCTCGCGGATCAGCCGTTCCTGCTCGGGGTCCTTCATGTCGATGGCCGGACGTACGTGGAGCACCCCGGCATCCACATGGCCGAACATGCCGTACGAGAGGCCTCGGGCGTCGAGGGCGGCGCGGAACTCGGCGATGAAGTCCGCCAGGTGCTCGGGGGGCACCGCGGTGTCCTCGACGAAGGGGATCGGGCGCTTCTCGCCGCGGGCGTTGCCTAGGAGTCCCACGGCGCGCTTGCGCATGCCGTAGACCCGCTGGATCGCGTTGCGGCCCTCGGCCAGGGTGTAGCCGAGCCGCTCGACGGTGGCATCCTGCTCCAGGTGGCGGCAGAAGGCGTCGACCCGCTCGGCCAGGCGCCCGGGGTCGTCGTCGTTGAACTCGATGAGGTTGATGCCGCGCACCGGGGTGTCGCCGGCCGGAAAGAACTCGGCGACGCTGTCCCAGACGAAGTCCTCCATGGCCAGCAGCAGCACGGTGTCGTCCACCGTCTCTATGGAGGTGGGCGTCGAATCGCTTCCCATCAGGGCCTTGGCGTCGCGCAGGGCCTCCATGAAACCCGCATAGCGCACGTTGACCAGGGTCGAGTGCCGCGGGATCGGCAGCACGTTGAGCACCGCCTCGTCGAGCAGGCCGAGCGACCCCTCGGAGCCGCACAGCAGGCTGTTGAGGTCCAGGCGACCCTCTCCGTCCCTCAGGTGCGCCAGGTCGTAGCCGGTCAGGCAACGGTTGAGCGGCGGGAAGGTGGCGTCGATCAGCGCGCTCTGGGTGTCGATGATCTCCCGGGCGGTGCGATAGGCGGCCCCCGTCACGTCGTCGCGCTCGCACAGCGGCCCGAGCTCATCGTCTGTCACCGGTCGGCTGACCAGCCGCTCGCCGCCGAGCAGCACGGTCTCGAGCTCGAGCACGTGGTCGCGGGTCTTGCCGTACTCGCAGCTGCCCTGGCCGCTGGCGTCGGTGGAGATCATGCCGCCGATGGTGGCGCGGTTGGAGGTCGAGAGGTCCGGGGCGAAGAAGAGCCCATGGGGCTTCAGGGCGGCGTTGAGCTGGTCCTTGACCACCCCGGCCTGGACGCGCACCCGGCGCTTCTCGGCGTCGATGTCGAGGATCGCGTTCATGTGCCGCGAGACGTCCACCACCAGGCCGTCGGTGAGCGACTGGCCGTTGGTGCCGGTGCCGCCGCCGCGCGGCGCGAGGACCACCCCACGGTGCTCCTCGCGCCCGGCCAGGCGGGCGAGGCGCTCGAGGTCGGCGCCGTGCCGCGGGCTGAGCACTGCCTGGGGCAGGCGCTGGTAGATGGAATTGTCGGTGGCGAGCACCGTGCGGGTGGCATGGTCCGGGGTGATCTCGCCCTCGAAGCCCTCGGCCTCCAGGGCCTCCAGGAAACGCAGGTAGTGGGCGTCGGGGCCCGGCAGGGTGCTGGCGTCAGCGGTGTCCAAGCGTGCGATCATGGTGTCGTGTTCAATCGTGGTGCCGCCGCGACGGGGTCGGGCGGAGAAGAGGGGATGGGCCTACTCTACCGCGACAGGGCGGTGCCGCGCACCCCGCGGGCCCCGCCGCGTGGCGCTCCTGCCGCCTTTTGCCTACAATGGGCCGCCTGATTTTCATCGGCCGATCTTCACCGACCGCCCTTCACCGACTGCAACGGACTGGATGCCATGCTCGATCCCAAACTGCTGCGCAGCGACCTCGACGCGGTCGCCCAACGACTGGCCACCCGGGGCTACGACCTCGATACCGGGCGCCTCGAGGCGCTGGAGTCGCGGCGCCGCGAGCTGCAGGCCGAGACCGAGTCCCTGCAGAACGAGCGCAACACCCGCTCCAAGGCGATCGGCAAGGCCAAGGCCCAAGGCGAGGACATCCAGCCGCTGCTGGACGAGGTGAGCGACCTGGGCGACCGGCTCGACGCCGCCAAGGCCCGCCTTGCCGAGGTGCAGGCCGAGTGGGACACCCTGGTCAGCGGCATCCCCAACCTGCCCCACGAGAGCGTGCCGGAAGGGCAGAGCGAGGAGGAGAACGTCGAGCTCCATCGTTGGGGCACGCCCCGGACCTTCGAGTTCGAGGTGCGCGACCACGTCGACCTGGGGGCGCTCAAGGGCGACCTGGACTTCGAGCTGGCGGCGAAGCTCACCGGCTCCCGCTTCGCCGTGATGCGCGGTCCCATCGCGCGGCTGCACCGGGCGCTTACCCAGTTCATGCTCGACAAGCAGACGCTCGAGCATGGCTACGAGGAGTGCTACGTCCCCTACATGGTCAACGAGGCATCGCTGCACGGCACCGGCCAGCTGCCGAAGTTCGGCGAGGACCTCTTCCGCCTGGACGACGAGCGCGGCTACCACCTGATTCCCACCGCCGAGGTGCCGCTGACCAACTTCGCTAGGGACGAGATCCTCGAGCACAAGGCGCTGCCGGTGCGGCTGACCGCCCACACGCCCTGCTTTCGCAGCGAGGCGGGCTCCCACGGTCGCGACACCCGGGGCATGATCCGCCAGCACCAGTTCGACAAGGTCGAGATGGTGCAGATGGTCGAGCCGGAGAAGAGCTACGAGGCCCTTGAGGAGATGCGCGGCCATGCCGAGTCGATCCTCCAGGCGCTGGGCCTGGCCTATCGAGTGGTCACCCTGTGCACCGGCGACATGGGCTTCGGCGCGGCCAAGACCTATGACCTGGAGGTGTGGATGCCGAGCCAGGAGACCTACCGCGAGATCTCCTCGATCTCCAACTGCGAAGCGTTCCAGGCCCGTCGCATGCAGGCGCGCTTCCGCCATCCGGACCAGAAGAAGCCGCAGCTGCTGCACACCCTCAACGGGTCCGGCCTGGCGGTGGGGCGCTGCCTGATCGCGGTGATGGAGAACCACCAGAACGCCGACGGCTCGATCACCGTGCCCGAGGCGCTGCGCGCCTACATGGGCGGTGTGGAGACCATCAACCTCTGAGCGTCTGGCGCGGCGCTACTCGATCGCCCAGCTGACGCTGACCCCGGCATCGATGGTGATGGTGCCCGGGCGGTACTCCGCCGCGGGGGCCCTCTCCATGGTGTCGGCACTCATGGCCATCATCCGCGGCTGGAACACCGGCGAGCGGGTCTCGCTCACGGCGATCACCTCGCCCAGGGCGACGCCCAGGGTTTCGGCCATAAGGTCGGCCTTGTGGCGAGCCTTCTCCAGTGCCTTGACCAGCGCCCTGTCGGTGGCGGCGTCTCGGTCGGCCAGGTCGTAGCTGACGCCGTCCAGGGCATTCACGCCGGCCTCGGTCAAGGCGTCTAGCAGCCCCGGCAGTCGCGCGAGATCATCGACCTCGATGCGCAGGGGACGCTCGAGGCGGGTGCGTACCCGGTCCTCTCGTTCGCCGTTGTTACCCCGCAGGGCTGGCAGGTGCTGCGGCTGCACCTGCAGCGAGCCGGCGGTGATCGACTCGCGCTCCACGCCCTGCGCTTCCAGATGTCGGATCAGGTCGGCCGCGCGGGTCTCCAGGCGTTCGCGCGCCTCGCGCAGGGCACCGGCGTCCCGGTCGACGTCGTCCTCCCGGGCAACGGCCGGGGTGTGTTCCCAGAGGCGGGCATTGAGGGTGGCGCGGTCCGGCACGACCTGCAGTTCGGCCTCGGCCTGGACATCCAGGCGGTGGGGCAACTCCGCGGCCAGGGCGCCGGACATCGTCGGCGGCGCGGCCATCGACATCAGTGCGGCCAGGGCCGGGACGAGCAGCGGGCGCAGGGGGCGGGCGTGTGGCATGGGGCTCTCCTTGTTCCTTGTTTGTCGCCTGGCGGACACCCGCCTTCGAGCCCGACGGTCGAGGATGGTTCCGGTACCTTGCAATTGATCCGTGTCCCGGCATCATGAGCGGACATCAACGGCCGTGAGACCGGGCATGCCCCACCCTCCTGACAGCGAGCAGCAGAACATCCCCCTCAACCTGACCCTGGCCCTGGCGGCCCTGGTGGTGATCGTGGCCGGCATGCGAGCGGGCGCCAGCCTGCTGGTGCCCCTGCTGCTGTCGCTCTTCATCGCCGTGATCTGCACGGCGCCGGTGCAGTGGCTCAATCGCCTCGGCCTGAGCCTGCGCCTATCGGTGTGGCTGACCCTGGTGGTGATCGGCGGCTTCCTCTCCTTGCTCGGGGTGCTGCTGGTCAACAGCTTCGATACCTTCATCGACGCGCTGCCGGGCATCGAGCAGAAGCTCTATCAGTACTACCTGGGGCTGCTCGACGGGCTCTCCGCCGTGGGCCTGGCCATCGACACCGACCGGCTGGCGGAACTGCTGGATGCCGACAAGTTCAGCAACTGGATCCCCGCGCTGATCGGCCAGGTGGGCAACCTGATGATGCAGAGCGTCGTCGTGGCGCTGCTGGTGATCTTCCTGCTCTTCGAGACCCTGAACTTCCGGGACAAGATCTCGCGCGCCCTGGTCAACCCGGCCCCGAGCCTCAGGCGCTTCAGCGAGTTCAGCCGCACGCTCAAGCGCTATCTGGCCGTGAAGACGCTGATCAGCCTGGCGACGGGTGCCCTGATCTGGCTCTCCTGCAAGCTGCTGGGGGTGGAGTTCCCCCTGCTGTGGGCGGTGCTTGCCTTTGCGCTGAACTACATCCCCAACATCGGCTCGGCCATCGCGGCTGTGCCGCCGGTCCTGCTGCTGCTGGTCTCCCCGCAGGGCGGGCTGTTCGACGCCCTGGTCCTCTCCGCGGCCTACCTGGGCGTGAACTTCGTGATGGGGAACATCATCGAGCCCAGGGTCATGGGGCGTGCCCTGGGGCTCTCCACCTCGGTGGCCTTCCTCTCCCTGGTGGTCTGGGGCTGGGTCTTCGGCGCCGCGGGCATGCTGCTCTCGGTGGTGCTGACCATGACCCTGAAGATCGCCCTGGACAGTCATCCGCAGACCCGCTGGATCGCCCACCTGCTGGGCCCGGCGGTCGGGTCGCCGCTCGACCAGGCCGACCGGCCGATCTCGGAACGCAACGACGAGGGCGAGGAGTAGGGGCCGAAACGACGTCGCCCCGGCCGTGGCCGGGGCGACGAGGCGTCGGAACAGCGCCTGATCAGGCGTTCTGTTCGATGAACTGGGTCAGCTGCGACTTGGACTGGGCACCGACCAGGGAGGCGACCTTGGTGCCGGACTTGAACAGCATGACGGTGGGCACACCGCGCACCCCCTGCTCGGCGGCGATTTCCGGGGCGTCGTCCACATTGATGCTGACGACCTTGAGGTTGCCGTCGCGCTCCTCGGCGACCTCGTCGACCACCGGTGCCATCACCTTGCACGGACCGCACCACGGGGCCCAGAACTTCAGCAGTACCGGCGCATCCGCCTTCAGGACTTCCTGCTCGAAGTTGGCATTGGTGACATCGACGTTGTTGGCCATGTGATTCTCCAGTTTCGTTGCGCTACATCGAGCGGATGGTGGGGCGCGCAGGGCACGCCCGGTCGGACGATGTTAGCGGTCGTCGGGAGTGCTGGCAAATTCCCGCGGGTCATTCGGGCGCCGGGTCGCGGTTGTGCCGGCCCTGGCAGGTTATGCTATAAAGTGATTGTGGGTAATTTACTTATGTCCTTTGGGTATTCCAAGGGCATCATGACACGCGAGGGAGGGCGGCCATGAAGCTTCAGCAGCTGCGTTACATCTGGGAGGTGTCGCGCCACAACCTCAACGTCTCGGCCACTGCCCAGAGCCTCTTTACCTCTCAGCCTGGCATCTCCAAGCAGATCCGCCTGCTCGAGGATGAACTCGGTGTCGAGATCTTTGCCCGCAGCGGCAAGCACCTGACCCGCATTACCCCGGCGGGGCAGGCGATCATCGAACTCGCCGGGCAGGTGCTGAGGCTTGCCGAGAACATCAAGGAGGTCGCGCAAGAGCACAGCGACGAGCGTCGCGGCAGCCTGTCCATCGCCACCACCCATACCCAGGCGCGCTATGCGCTTCCGCCGGTGATCCGCGACTTCACCCTGAAGTACCCCGATGTGGCCCTGCACATGCAGCAGGGCACCCCCAAGCAGATCGCCCAGATGGTCAGCGACGGCCAGGCGGACTTCGCCATCGCCACCGAATCCCTCGAGCTCTTCAACGACCTGGTCCTGCTGCCCTGCTATCGCTGGAACCGCTGCGTGCTGGTTCCCCAGGGGCATCCGCTCGCCGAGCTCGAGACCCTGACGCTGGAGGCCCTGGCGGAGTACCCGCTGGTCACCTACGTGTTCGGCTTCACCGGACGCTCCCAGCTCGACGATGCCTTCCGCGCTCGCGGGCTGACGCCGAACGTGGTGCTCACCGCCGCCGATGCCGACGTGATCAAGACCTACGTGAGGCTCGGCATGGGCGTGGGCATCGTGGCGCACATGGCCGTGGATGACGAACATGACACCGACCTGGTGGCGCTGGAGGCCGGTCACCTGTTCGAGAGCTCCACCACCAAGATCGGTATCCGTCGCGGCACCTTCATGCGCGGCTACATGTACGACTTCCTGGAGGGCTTCGCCGGCCACCTCGACCGGGACCTGGTGGACGCGGCACTGGTGGCCGGCCCCCGCCACGAGCAGGGGCTGTTCGACAATATCGAGCTGCCGGTTCGCTGAGCCCCGCCGGGCCCCGCCTTCCAGTCCTTCGGTTCTCCTTCCCTCCTCGCCGCGACCATGCGCGCGGCATCCCGACGCGCGCATGGCGTTCCCGACGTATGCTGTTGTGGAGACGAGGCGTCTGGACGGCAAGGAGGGTGCAGCATGAGGATCTCGTTCCATGGGGCCGATCGGGGGGTGACCGGCTCCTGCCATCTGGTGGAGTGCGCGGGGACGCGCCTGCTGATCGACTGCGGGCTCTATCAGGGGGGACACTCCCTGGAGGAGGAGAATGCCGAGCCCTTCGGCTTCGATCCCGCCGATATCGACCTGCTGCTGCTGACCCACGCCCACCTGGATCATTGTGGACGGATTCCGCTGCTGGTCCGCCGGGGCTTCGAGGGGGAGATCATCACGACCCCCGCCTCCCGCGAGCTGGCGAGGCTCGTGATGCTCGACGCGGCCGGTCTCCAGGAGGAGGAGGCGGCGCGCAACAATCGCCGCGCGTCGCGGCATGGTCGCAAGCGGCGCAAGGAGGAGGTCCCGCTCTTCACCGTCCTGGATGCCCTGAACAGCCTGGATGCCTTCGGGCGATCCGCGCAGTACGGCGAGCGCCTGTCCCTGGCGCCGGGCATCCATGCCACCTTCCTCGATGCCGGCCATATCCTGGGGTCGGCCAGCATCCTGCTGGAGCTGGAGGAGGAGGGCGAGCGACGCCGGGTCCTCTTCTCCGGGGATATCGGCAATGGTGGACGTCCCCTGCTGGATGATCCCGAGGTGGCCACGGACCTGGACGTCATCGTGATGGAGACCACCTACGGGGATCGCGATCACAAGGCCATGCAGCCCACCGTCGATGAGCTCTACGAGGTCATCAACGAGACCTTCCGGCGCGGCGGCAACGTGATCATTCCGACCTTCGCCATGGAGCGCGCCCAGGAACTGCTCTACTTCCTACGCGCGGGGGTCGAGAGCGGGCGCCTCTCCCAGTCCACGCAGGTCTTCCTGGATTCGCCCATGGCGATATCCGCCACGGAGATCTTCCGGCGCCATCAGGAGGCGTACGGGGACGCGACGGCGGCGCTATTCCAGTCGGGCGAGGACCCCTTCCAGCTTCCCGGCCTGCATTTCACCCGCGAGACCGCGGCCTCGATGTCCCTCAACCGGATCGGGGGCGGTGCCGTGATCATGGCGGGGTCGGGCATGTGCACCGGGGGGCGGATCCGTCACCATCTCAAGCATCACCTGTGGCGCCGGGACAGCAGCATCATCTTCGTCGGCTTCGCGGCCCAGGGGACACTGGCACGACGCATCATCGATGGTGCCTCCACCATCCGTCTCTTCGGCGAGGAGATCCCCGTCCAGGCCAGTGTGCATACCATCAACGGCTTTTCCGCCCACGCCGACCAGCGGGAGCTGCTCGACTGGTACCGCCGGACGGGGGGCGCGAGCATCACCTACCTGGTGCACGGTGACGAGGACGCCATGGCCCATTTCGCCACCCTGCTGGAGGGTACCGAGGTGCGCATGCCGGCGCTGCATGCCGGCCATGACCTCTGACGGGGTCGCCTGTCGTCAGGACGACGGGCCTCGACGACGACAGGGCGCCCCGAGGGGCGCCCTGTCACGTCATGGGGGAGCGGAAAAGGAGAGTGGAAAGGGAAGCGGACGACTCAGGAGGTCGTGGTGGCCTGCGGTGTCAGGTTCACGGCATGCAGGCCGCACTCCTTGCCGTCCTGGTCCTCCCACCACCAGCGACCCTCGCGCTCGTGCTGGCCGGGCAGGGTGGGGCGGGTGCAGGGCTCACATCCGATGCTGACGTAGCCGCGCTCATGCAGGGCGTTGTAGGGCACGTCGAACATGCGGATGTAGGTCCAGACGTCCTCGCTGGTCCAGTGGGTCAGCGGGTTGATCTTGACGAGCGGGGCGGCCTCGCTGCCGAAGGCGCTGTCGCGCTCCGCCACCTGGAGGCTTGAACGGGTACCCGGGCTCTGGTCGCGGCGCTGACCGGAGACCCACACCGGCAGGCCCGCCAGGCGACGGCGCAGGGGGGCCACCTTGCGCACCCCGCAGCACTCCTGGTGCCCGTCCCGATAGAAGCTGAACAGCCCCTTCTCGCGCACGAGGGCCTGCACGGCCTCGGTGTCGGGGACGCGCACGTCGATGTCGATGCCGTAGTGGTCGCGCACCCGCTCGATGAAGGCGTAGGTCTCGGCATGCAGCCGACCGGTGTCCAGCGAGAAGACGTGCACGTCTTCCTTGGGCGCGACCTTCAGGGCCAGGTCGATCAGCACCACGTCCTCGGCACCGGAGAAGGAGATCGTCAGCTCGCCGAAGGCCTTGTAGGCGGCGCGCAGGATCTCCTTGGGGTGCTCCCGGTCGTGTTCGAGGACGAAGCGGTTGGGGTCGAAGGACGTCATGGCGATCTCGGATGTCGATATTGCCGCTACCCTAGCAGAGCCGCCGATCCCTTCCCCAATACTGATTCATTGGATATCTATTCCTGAATTGACTAATTGGAAGTCTTTCTTATTCCATTTGTCACCAGGTTCGGGCGTCGTCAGCGCACGCATCAGGTGGAGGATCTTGTCCAGGGTCTCCCGGTATTCGTCGTCGCCTCGTGAGTCGGCCACCAGGCCGCCCCCGCCCCACAGGTGAAGTCGTCCTCCCTCGGCCACCACGCTGCGGATGGCGATGGAGGTGTCCATCCGGCCGCGCACGTCGACATAGCCCAGGCTCCCGCAGTAGGCGCTGCGCCGGCTGGGCTCCAGCTCGTCGATGATCTGCATGGCGCGGACCTTGGGGGCGCCGGTGATGGAGCCCCCGGGAAAGGCGGCGGCCAGCAGGTCCAGGGGCCGCTGGCCGGCCTTCAGGTTGCCGGTGATCACGCTGACAAGGTGATGGACGTTGGCGTAGCTCTCCAGGCCGCAGAGCTGCGGCACCCGCACGCTGCCGGGCCGGCAGACCCGGCCCAGGTCGTTGCGCAGCAGGTCGGTGATCATCACGTTCTCGGCCCGATCCTTGAGGCTCTCCTCGAGCTCGCCAGCCAGGCGCCGGTCCTCCTCGGGCGTGGCGCCGCGCGGCCGAGTGCCCTTGATCGGCCGGGCCTCGACTTGGCCCTCCCGGCAGAGCAGGAAGCGCTCCGGCGACAGCGAGAGGATCGCCCTGTCGCCCCAGGCCTGGTAGCCGGCGTAGGGGGTGGGAGTGGCCTCCCGCAGTCGACGATAGGCCCCCCAGAGATCGCCCTCGAAGGGGGCGCTGAAACGCTGGGCGAGGTTGATCTGGTAGCAGTCGCCGGCGCGGATATAGGCCTGCACGGTGTGAAAGCGGGCCAGGTAGTCGTCGCGACTGAGCTCGGCCGTGAAGGGCGCGGTCAGGCGGAAGGCGCCGGCGGGGCGAGCCGCCGTCTCGAGCCACGCGAGCACCTGGGCGCGCCGCGCGGCACGGGCCACCAGCCAGCTCTGTCGGCGGTCGTGGTCCTGGATCAGCGCCCAGTCATAGAGGCCGACCCGGCTGGCCGGCAGCCCGACGGCCGGCTGCGACCGACCCGCCACCGGCTCGAGCCGCTGTCCCAGGTCGTAGCTCCAGTAGCCGATCAGCCCGCCGAGGAACGGCAGGTCGCTGTCCGGGACCTCGCCGGGCAGTCGGTCGAGCAGCGCCTGCTGGGCGTCGAAGGGGGAGAGATCCGCCAGGGCCGGGTCGCCACTGACGCGCCCGTCGCCATCGACCTCGAGCAGGGCCAGGGGGTCGCAGCTGAGGATGTCGTAGCGACCGCCCGGCGCCGTCGGTCGCCCACTGTCGAGCAGCACGGCACCCGGCCTGTCGCGCAGCACCGCGAAATAGCCGAGCGGGTCCTCGTGATAGGGCAGGGGGGTGATCTCGAGCGGAGGTGTCATCAAGGCGTCTTCCCGAAACAGGGCGTCCATTCTAGGCATCGCGAGCCGGCTTGTCCCTCCCGACGCTGCACCATCCTCGATCCTGCCCCCCGGCCGGAGAGCACACATTGTCGACACACGCCGGATCATGGCTCGGGTTGTCTACAACCAAAGGTGTATGCATTCCGCCTGATGGTGTATTGACCCCGGGAAAGGCAGCGCCTAAAGTTCTTCTATCATTTAATTGTCGACAATCGCCATGACCTCAGTCGCATCGGAACAGGCCGCCGTCCCCGAAGTCCGCACCCTGGCGGAGCGTGTCTTCCAGCAGTTGCAGGACGCCATCGTCAGGGGCGAGCTGGCCCCCGGCAGCAAGATCACCGAGCCGGGTCTCTCGCGGACCTACGGGATCTCGCGGGGGCCCCTGCGCGAGGCCATGCGTCGGCTGGAGTCGCATCGGCTGATCGAGCGGGTGCCCCACGTCGGCGCGCGGGTGGTCAAGCTCTCCATGCAGGAGCTGCTCGAGCTGTTCGATGTGCGCGAGGCCCTGGAAAGCATGGCCGCACGCCTCGCCGCCGAGCACATGACCGCCCCGGAGATCGCCGGGCTGCGCGAGGTGCTCGCCGTCCACGAGCGCCAGGCCGACCTGCGTAGTGGCGAGGCCTACTACCAGCGAGAGGGGGATCTGGACTTCCATTTCCGTATCGTCCAGGGCAGCCACAACAAGATGCTGATGGGCATGCTCTGCGACGACCTCTACTACCTGGTGCGGCTCTATCGTACCCAGTTCAGTGCCAGCGGCACGCGCCCGCAGCGTGCCTTCGTCGAACACCACCGCATCGTCGACGCCATCGAGGCCGGTGACGCCGAACTGGCGGAGCTGCTGATGCGACGCCACGTCAGCGCTTCCCGGACCAACGTCGTCGAGCGCTATGCGGCATCCCTTGAACCGCAGGAAAGCGAGACGTCCTCCTGAGGCGCTCGGACAACATACGGAGACCATCCATGACTCAACCGACTCCCGGCGCTCGCTTCCGCGCCGCCCTCGAGGCCAATCGTCCGCTGCCCATCGTCGGCACCATCAATGCCTATACCGCCATGATGGCCCAGCGGGTCGGCCACCAGGCGATCTACCTCTCCGGCGGCGGGGTGGCCAACGCTTCCTACGGCCTGCCGGACCTGGGCATGACCACCATGAACGACGTTGTCGAGGATGCCCACCGCATCTGCGGCGCCACCGACGTGCCGCTGCTGGTGGACATCGATACCGGCTGGGGCGGCGCCTTCAACATCGCCCGCACCGTCAAGGAGATGCAGCGCGCCGGCGTGGCCGCCGTCCATCTCGAGGACCAGGTGGCGCAGAAGCGCTGCGGCCACCGTCCCAACAAGGAGATTGTCACCAAGCAGGAGATGGTCGACCGCATCAAGGCCGCCGCCGACGCCAAGCTTGATCCGGACTTCTACCTGATCGCCCGCACCGACGCCTTCCAGAAGGATGGCCTGGATGCGGCCATCGAGCGGGCCAACGCCTGCATCGAGGCGGGGGCCGACGCCATCTTCGCCGAGGCGGTGCACACCCTGGACGACTACCGGGCCTTCTGCGAGCGCGTCGATGCGCCGATCCTGGCCAACATCACCGAGTTCGGTGCCACGCCGCTCTTCTCCCAGCAGGAGCTCGGCGAGGTGGGATGCCGCATGGTGCTCTACCCGCTGTCGGCCTTCCGCGCCATGAACGCCGCGGCCCTCAAGGTCTACCAGAGCATCCACGACAACGGGCACCAGCGCGACGTGGTCGAGCTGATGCAGACCCGCGACGAGCTCTACGACTTCCTCAACTACCACGACTTCGAGCGCAAGCTCGACGCGCTGTTCGCGGAGAAGGGCGGCGACGCGTGACGCGGCCCGGCACCCCATACCGATAAGAATCGACTCACAAGGAGACACGACATGGCAGATAAACCCTCCAGCGGCGCCGGCCTGCGCGGCCAGAGTGCAGGCACCACGGCCCTGTGCACCGTCGGCAAGACCGGTTCCGGGCTGACCTATCGCGGCTTCGACGTCAAGGAGCTGGCCGAGAAGGCGAAGTTCGAGGAAGTGGCCTACCTGCTGCTCAAGGGCAAGCTGCCCAACCAGGCCGAGCTCGACGCCTACATCACCAAGCTCAAGGGCCTGCGCGGCCTGCCCCAGGCGCTGAAGACCGTGCTGGAGCAGATCCCCAGGGACGCGCATCCCATGGACGTGATGCGCACCGGCGCCTCGATGCTCGGCAACCTCGAGACCGAGGAGAGCTTCGACCAGCAGCAGGACGTCTCCGACCGCCTGCTGGCCGCGCTGCCGTCGATCATCTGCTACTGGTACCGCTTCAGCCACGACGGCGTGCGCATCGAGACCGAGACCGACGACGCGTCGGTGGGCGGGCACTTCCTGCACCTGCTGCGCGACGAGCCAGCCTCCGAGCTCCACGCCCGGGTGATGAACGTCTCGCTGATCCTCTACGCTGAGCACGAGTTCAACGCCTCGACCTTTACCGCCCGCGTCTGTGCCTCCACCCTGTCGGACATGCATTCCTGCGTGACCGGTGCTATCGGCTCGCTGCGCGGTCCGCTGCACGGCGGGGCCAACGAGGCGGCCATGGCGATGATCGAGAACTGGACGTCGCCGGACGAGGCCGAGCGCGAGATCATGGGCATGCTCGAGCGCAAGGACAAGATCATGGGCTTCGGCCATGCCATCTACCGCGAGTCCGACCCGCGCAACGCCATCATCAAGCACTGGTCCCAGAAGCTCGCCCAGGATGTGGGCGACAGCGTGCTCTATCCGGTTTCCGAGCGCGTCGAGGCGGTGATGTGGCGCGAGAAGAAGCTGTTCTGCAACGCCGACTTCTTCCACGCCAGTGCCTACTACTTCATGGACATCCCGACCAAGCTGTTCACGCCGATCTTCGTCTGCTCGCGCGTCACCGGCTGGTGTGCCCATGTCTTCGAGCAGCGCGCCAACAACCGCATCATTCGCCCGAGTGCCGATTACGTCGGCCCCGAGAAGAGCGAATGGGTGCCCATCGAGGAGCGCGACTGACCCGGCCAGTCGGGGCGACCGTCCGGCGGTCGCCCCGTTTTCCTCTAATCACTCGACGACTTCCCGACGGACGCCATGAACACTGACTACCGCAAGCCCCTACCCGGTACCGAGCTGGACTATTTCGACACCCGTGCGGCCGTCGACGAGATCCAGCCCGGTGCCTACGACACCCTTCCCTACACCTCGCGCGTGCTGGCCGAGCAGCTGGTGCGACGCTGCGACCCGGCCATGCTGACCGATTCGCTCAAGCAGCTGATCGAGCGCCGGCGCGACCTGGACTTCCCCTGGTATCCGGCCCGCGTGGTCTGCCACGACATCCTTGGCCAGACGGCCCTCGTGGACCTCGCCGGCCTGCGCGACGCCATCGCCGAGAGGGGCGGCGACCCGGCCAAGGTCAACCCGGTGGTGCCGACCCAGCTGATCGTCGACCACTCCCTGGCCGTCGAGCACGCCGGCTTCGACAAGGATGCCTTCGACAAGAACCGCGCCATCGAGGATCGGCGTAACGAGGATCGCTTCCACTTCATCGAGTGGACCAAGACGGCCTTCGAGAACGTCGACGTGATCCCTGCCGGCAACGGCATCATGCACCAGATCAACCTCGAGAAGATGTCGCCGGTGGTGCAGGCCCGCCCAGACGAGAATGGAAAGCGCGTGGCCTTCCCGGACACCTGCGTGGGGACCGACAGCCACACCCCGCATATCGACTGCCTGGGCGTGATCGCGATCGGTGTGGGGGGGCTGGAGGCCGAGACCGTGATGCTGGGCCGTCCCTCCATGATGCGCCTGCCGGACATCGTCGGCGTGGAGCTGACCGGCAAGCGTCAGCCCGGCATCACCGCGACGGATATCGTCCTGGCCATCACCGAGTTCCTGCGCAAGGAGCGGGTGGTTGGCGCCTACCTGGAGTTCTTCGGTGAGGGCGCCGCGAGCCTGACCATCGGCGACCGCGCCACCATCTCCAACATGACGCCCGAGTACGGGGCCTCCGCGGCGATGTTCTACATCGACGACCAGACCCTCGACTACCTCAGGATCACGGGTCGCGAGCCGGAGCAGGTCGAGCTGGTCGAGACCTATGCCAAGCAGACTGGCCTGTGGGCCGACAGCCTGACCGAGGTGAAGTACGAGCGGGTGCTGACCTTCGACCTGTCCACCGTGGAGCGCAATCTGGCCGGCCCGTCCAATCCGCACCGTCGCCTGCCTACCAGTGCCCTGCACGATCGCGGTATCGCCGTGAACTACGACAAGGCCCAGGCGGAGGAGCGGGCGGGCAGGATGCCCGACGGCGCGGTGATCATCGCCGCCATCACCAGCTGCACCAACACCTCCAACCCTCGCAACGTGGTGGCCGCAGGCCTGCTGGCCAAGAAGGCCAACGAGCTGGGGCTTATTCGCAAGCCCTGGGTGAAGTCCTCCTTCGCGCCGGGCTCCAAGGTGGCACGCCTCTACCTGG
Source organism: Halomonas aestuarii (assembly GCF_001886615.1). Taxonomy (NCBI): domain Bacteria; kingdom Pseudomonadati; phylum Pseudomonadota; class Gammaproteobacteria; order Oceanospirillales; family Halomonadaceae; genus Halomonas; species Halomonas aestuarii. The sequence continues at coordinate 611,110 of NZ_CP018139.1, read as the reverse complement.
AGGAGGCCGGGCTGCTGCCCGAGCTGGAGAAGCTCGGTTTCGGCATCGTCGCCTACGCCTGCACCACCTGCAACGGCATGTCCGGCGCCCTGGACCCCGAGATCCAGCAGGAGATCATCGACCGCGATCTCTACTCCACCGCAGTGCTCTCCGGCAATCGCAACTTCGATGGCCGTATCCACCCCTACGCCAAGCAGGCCTTCCTGGCCTCGCCGCCACTGGTGGTGGCCTACGCCATCGCCGGCACCGTGCGCTTCGACATCGAGCAGGACGTGCTGGGCACCGACCAGAACGGCAACCCGGTCACCCTCAAGGACCTCTGGCCCTCCGACGAGGAGATCGATGCGATCGTCGCCGAGTTCGTCAGGCCGGACCAGTTCAAGCAGGTCTATATCCCGATGTTCGACCTGGACGCCTTCGAGAAGGCCGAGAGCCCGCTCTACGACTGGCGCCCGCAAAGCACCTATATCCGTCGCCCGCCCTACTGGGAAGGCAACATGGCGGCCGTTCGTGCCCTCAAGGGGATGCGGCCGCTGGCGGTGTTGCCGGACAACATCACCACCGACCACCTGTCGCCGTCCAACGCCATCATGATGGACAGCGCGGCCGGCGAGTACCTGCACAAGATGGGCCTGCCGGAGGAGGACTTCAATTCCTACGCCACCCACCGCGGCGACCACCTCACCGCGCTGCGGGCGACCCTGGCCAACCCCAAGCTGTTCAACGAGATGGTGCGTGACGAGAACGGCGAGGTGCGGCAGGGGTCGCTGGCGCGTATCGAGCCGGAAGGCAAGGTGACCCGCATGTGGGAAGCCATCGAGACCTACATGGACCGCAAGCAGCCGCTGATCATCGTCGCCGGCGCCGACTACGGCCAGGGCTCGTCGCGGGACTGGGCCGCCAAGGGGGTGGCACTGGCCGGGGTGGAGGCGATCGTCGCCGAGGGCTTCGAGCGCATCCACCGCACCAACCTGATCGGCATGGGCGTGATGCCCCTGCAGTTCGAGGAGGGCACCACCCGCCACACGCTGCAGCTCGACGGCACCGAGACCTACGACGTCGAGGGCACGCCGGCACCGCGCGCCACCCTCGAGCTGGTGATCCATCGCAAGAACGGCGAGGTCGACCGGGTGCCGGTCGTCTGCCGACTGGACACCGCCGAGGAAGTGACCGTCTATTCCGCCGGTGGCGTCCTGCAGCGTTTCGCCCAGGACTTCCTGGAGTCCGAGGTCGAGGCGGTCGACTGAGGGCTGGTGGCGCGGCCCGGCTTCCTGGCCGGGCCGCGCCGATCGGGTGACGTCATTACCCGGGGCTATTCATCACTGCCGCGCCCAGCGCGGCAGCTTTCCATCCGGAGTCGATTTTCATGGTTCATGTTGCCCAGATTCGCGTTCCCGCCACCTACATGCGCGGTGGCACCAGCAAGGGGGTGTTCTTCAAGCGGGATGACCTGCCCGAGGCCGCCCAGGTACCCGGGGAGGCCCGCGATCGCCTGCTGATGCGGGTGATCGGCAGTCCCGATCCCTACCAGAAGCAGATCGACGGCATGGGCGGGGCCACCTCCAGCACCAGCAAGACCGTCATCCTCTCGAAGAGCGAGAGCCCCGACCACGACGTCGACTACCTCTTCGGCCAGGTGGCCATCGACAAGGCCTTCGTCGACTGGAGCGGCAACTGCGGCAACCTCTCCGCGGCGGTGGGGCCCTTCGCCATCAGCAATGGCCTGGTGGATCCCGAGCGCATCCCCGAGAACGGCGAGGTCGAGGTGCGCATCTGGCAGGCCAACATCGGCAAGACCATCGTGTCGCGGGTGCCGATCACCGACGGGCAGGTGCAGGAGACCGGCGACTTCGAACTCGACGGCGTGACCTTCCCGGCCGCCGAGGTGCCCGTGGCCTTCAAGGATCCCGCGGACGGCGAGGGCGCCATCTTCCCCACCGGCCAGCTGATCGACGACCTGGAGGTGCCGGCCGACGTGGTGGAGGGGGGCAGCCTCAAGGCGACCATGATCAATGCCGGCATCCCCACCGTGTTCGTCAACGCCGCCGATCTGGGCTATTCCGGCAGCGAGCTGCAGGAGGCGATCAACGGCGATCCCCGGGCCCTCGAGAGGCTCGAGGCCATCCGCGCCCACGGCGCCCTGCGCATGGGCCTGATCAATGACCTGAGCGAGGCCGCCAACCGGCAGCACACCCCCAAGGTGGCCTTCGTGGCCCCGCCGGCGAGCTACACGGCCTCCAGCGGCAAGGCGGTCGAGGCCGGCGAGATCGATCTTCTGGTGCGGGCGGTCTCCATGGGCAAGCTGCACCACGCCATGATGGGCACCGCCGCGGTCGCCATCGCCTCGGCGGCGGCCATTGAGGGCACCCTGGTCAACCTGGCGGCGGGCGGCGGCAAGCGCAACGCCGTGACCTTCGGTCATCCCTCCGGCACCCTGCGGGTCGGCGCCGAGGCGAGCCTGGTGGACGGTCGCTGGGTGATCGACCAGGCCGTGATGAGCCGCAGTGCTCGGGTGCTGATGGAAGGCTGGGTGCGCATTCCCGGCGACAGCTTCTGATTTCCGGCGGGCACCAGGCGCCCCGGGTCGCCGCTCTTTACTCAAGGGCCAGGGGCGTTTTCTATAGTGGAGGGAGACACCGACAGTTTCGTGACAGGAGGAGGCTCATGACGACGACCGTGGAATCCAATGTGCGGCCGGACTACGACGCCGAGCTGCAGAAGATCGCCGACTACGTCCTCGGGTTCACGATCGACAGCGACGAGGCGCTGGAGACGGCCCGCCACTGCCTGATGGATACCCTGGGCTGCGGCCTGCTGGCGCTGCGCTTTCCGGAGTGCACCAAGCACCTGGGCCCCCTGGTGGAGGGCACGGTGGTTCCCCATGGGGCGCGCGTGCCCGGGACCTCCTTCCGCCTGGATCCGGTCAAGGCGGCCTGGGACATCGGGGCCACCATCCGCTGGCTGGACTACAACGACACCTGGCTGGCCGCCGAGTGGGGTCACCCCTCCGACAACCTGGGGGGCATCCTCGCCGTGGCCGACCACCTCTCCCAGAAGCGCGTCGCCGATGGGCAGCCGCCTTTGGCCATGCGCCAGGTGCTCGAGGCCATGGTCATGGCCCACGAGATCCAGGGCGTGCTGGCCCTCGATAACTCCTTCAACCGGGTAGGCCTCGACCACGTGGTGCTGGTGAAGGTGGCCTCCACCGCGGTGGTGGCGAAGCTGATGGGCGCCGACCGCGAGCAGCTGCTCGCGGCCCTCTCCCATGCCTGGGTCGACGGCCAGAGCCTGCGCACCTATCGGCATGCGCCCAATGCGGGGTCGCGCAAGAGCTGGGCCGCCGGGGATGCCACGTCCCGCGCCGTGCGCCTGGCCGACATCGCCATGCGCGGCGAGATGGGCATTCCCGGCGTGCTCACCGCGCCGCAGTGGGGCTTCTACGACATCCTCTTCAGCCACACCAACCGGGACCTGGCCACCAAGCCCGAGGCGGAGCGCCGGTTCACCTTCCAGCGCGATTTCGGTACCTACGTGATGGAGAACATCCTGTTCAAGATCTCCTTCCCGGCCGAGTTCCACGCCCAGACCGCCTGCGAGGCGGCCGTGACCCTGCACCCCCAGGTGAAGGAACGCCTGGACGAGATCGACCGCATCGTGCTGACCACTCACGATTCGGCGATCCGCATCATTTCCAAGTCGGGTGCCCTGGCCAATCCCGCGGACCGGGACCATTGCCTCCAGTACATGACCGCCGTGCCGCTGATCTTCGGCAACCTCACGGCCGAGCATTACGAGGACGCCTTCCATGAGGCCCACCCGCGGATCGATGAGCTGCGCGGGAAGATGGAGGTGGTCGAGGACCAGGACTATTCCCGGGACTACTACGATCCGTCCAAGCGCTCCATCGCCAATGCCATCCAGGTGTTCTTCGAGGACGGCAGTGCCACGGAGAAGGTTGCGGTCGAATATCCCATCGGCCATCGCCGCCGTCGCGCGGAGGGCATCCCGCTGCTGGAGGAGAAGTTCCGGCACAACCTCGCGACCCGTTTCCCGGCGGGACGTTGTAAGCAGATCAGCGATCTCTGCCGCGACCAGGCGCTCCTGGAGGACACCGCGGTGCACCGCTTCGTTGATCTCTTCGTGATCTGAGACCGCTCAAGGCCCTGCCCGAAGTCGCGGTTCACGCCCGGGGCATTCCTGCAACGCAGTGCCTTGGGCTTCTCCGCTGGTGCCCTCGACGGGGCCCTGGCGGAAACCCGACGAAGCGCATGGCGCGACGTGTCAGGCTGGGCTATATTTTTCTGACGCGCAGGGGTTGCATGCGTCGGCGCGAGATCGTAAAGTACGCATCCGCTGCCGGCGACGGGCACACGTTGCAGGCGGTGGTAAGTGGGTGAAGTGCTTGTTTCCACTTGGGTTTTTCGAAGCGTCTTTGGAAATTCCCGCTTGACGAACAGGCCGCATTCGGTAGAATGCGCACCACGCTTTACGGAGACCCGCTGAGGGCTCCATCGGCACTCGAATCGCTTGAGCGAATCGAGGGTTCGGCCACCCGGATCGCTTCCTTCGGAACGCATCGCAGGGTTGACACGACACGCCGATCACGTAGAATACGCCTTCCTCGCAGGGCGCCGGCGAGACCGCCACTTCACGGAAGTGAGCCGGGCACGACGGCAACAGCGAGAGCTCTTTAACAATCGATCAGGTAATTCATGTGGGCGCTTGTCGGGATGTCGGTGACCAGTCACTGAAACATTCAAGGCAAGCGACTCGTCAAATGAGACGTTTGAACCTTGAGCCAGGTTTGGTTCCACCTTAGGAACTATCAGACTTTAAACTGAAGAGTTTGATCATGGCTCAGATTGAACGCTGGCGGCAGGCCTAACACATGCAAGTCGAGCGGAAACGATCCTAGCTTGCTAGGAGGCGTCGAGCGGCGGACGGGTGAGTAATGCATAGGAATCTGCCCGATAGTGGGGGATAACCTGGGGAAACTCAGGCTAATACCGCATACGTCCTACGGGAGAAAGCAGGGGATCTTCGGACCTTGCGCTATCGGATGAGCCTATGTCGGATTAGCTTGTTGGTGAGGTAATGGCTCACCAAGGCGACGATCCGTAGCTGGTCTGAGAGGATGATCAGCCACATCGGGACTGAGACACGGCCCGAACTCCTACGGGAGGCAGCAGTGGGGAATATTGGACAATGGGCGAAAGCCTGATCCAGCCATGCCGCGTGTGTGAAGAAGGCTTTCGGGTTGTAAAGCACTTTCAGTGAGGAAGAAAGCCTTGGGGCTAATACCCCCAAGGGACGACATCACTCACAGAAGAAGCACCGGCTAACTCCGTGCCAGCAGCCGCGGTAATACGGAGGGTGCGAGCGTTAATCGGAATTACTGGGCGTAAAGCGCGCGTAGGCGGCTTGATAAGCCGGTTGTGAAAGCCCCGGGCTCAACCTGGGAACGGCATCCGGAACTGTCAGGCTAGAGTGCAGGAGAGGAAGGTAGAATTCCCGGTGTAGCGGTGAAATGCGTAGAGATCGGGAGGAATACCAGTGGCGAAGGCGGCCTTCTGGACTGACACTGACGCTGAGGTGCGAAAGCGTGGGTAGCAAACAGGATTAGATACCCTGGTAGTCCACGCCGTAAACGATGTCGACTAGCCGTTGGGGTCCTAGAGACCTTTGTGGCGCAGTTAACGCGATAAGTCGACCGCCTGGGGAGTACGGCCGCAAGGTTAAAACTCAAATGAATTGACGGGGGCCCGCACAAGCGGTGGAGCATGTGGTTTAATTCGATGCAACGCGAAGAACCTTACCTACCCTTGACATCGTGCGAACTTTCCAGAGATGGATTGGTGCCTTCGGGAGCGCACAGACAGGTGCTGCATGGCTGTCGTCAGCTCGTGTTGTGAAATGTTGGGTTAAGTCCCGTAACGAGCGCAACCCTTGTCCCTATTTGCCAGCGATTCGGTCGGGAACTCTAGGGAGACTGCCGGTGACAAACCGGAGGAAGGTGGGGACGACGTCAAGTCATCATGGCCCTTACGGGTAGGGCTACACACGTGCTACAATGGCCGGTACAATGGGTTGCAAAGCCGCGAGGTGGAGCTAATCCCACAAAGCCGGTCTCAGTCCGGATCGGAGTCTGCAACTCGACTCCGTGAAGTCGGAATCGCTAGTAATCGTGAATCAGAATGTCACGGTGAATACGTTCCCGGGCCTTGTACACACCGCCCGTCACACCATGGGAGTGGACTGCACCAGAAGTGGTTAGCCTAACTTCGGAGGGCGATCACCACGGTGTGGTTCATGACTGGGGTGAAGTCGTAACAAGGTAGCCGTAGGGGAACCTGCGGCTGGATCACCTCCTTAAACGACGAATCATCGACACTCGGCAAGTGTCCACAATGAATTACCTGATCGACCAGAGCAAAGACTGTTTGGGTATAGGCCCAGCGTGACCAATGGGTCTGTAGCTCAGTTGGTTAGAGCGCACCCCTGATAAGGGTGAGGTCGGCAGTTCAAGTCTGCCCAGACCCACCATTCTCCGAATGGCCGGATCGCTCAGTTGGTTAGAGCGCACCCCCGGATGTTCGATAAAGAGAAGGGTGAGGTCGCGGGGTTCTTCAAGTCTGCCCAGACCCACCAATTTGCAGGATCAGAGGGGCCTTAGCTCAGCTGGGAGAGCGCCTGCCTTGCACGCAGGAGGTCAGCGGTTCGATCCCGCTAGGCTCCACCATCCTTCCCGACAGTCCAGAACAGAGACCAGCGGCAAGCCAGACGGCTTTCCACTGTTCTCTGAACAGTGCTCTTTAACAATGTGAATCATGCTGACAAACGTTACCTTCCGAGAGGAAGGTGACACGAGATACGTCTCAAGCGTATCCGGCAATTGTCGATTGTCATCGCGGACCAGACCTCTTGGGGTTATATGGTCAAGCGATGAAGCGCACACGGTGGATGCCTAGGCAGCCAGAGGCGATGAAAGACGTGGAAGCCTGCGATAAGGCTCGGCGAGGTGGCAAACAACCTGTGACCCGGGCATTTCTGAATGGGGAAACCCACCCACGGTAACGTGGGTATCCTGCACTGAATACATAGGTGTCAGGAGGCGAACCGGGGGAACTGAAACATCTCATTACCCCGAGGAAAAGAAATCAACCGAGATTCCCCTAGTAGCGGCGAGCGAACGGGGACCAGCCCTTAAGCACCATGACCGATAGACGAAGTGGTTGGGAAACCACGCGATACAGGGTGATAGCCCCGTAGTCGAAATCTGATTGGTGTGAAATCGAGTAGGTCGGGGCACGAGAAACCTTGACTGAAGACGGGGGGACCATCCTCCAAGGCTAAATACTCCTGGCTGACCGATAGTGAACCAGTACCGTGAGGGAAAGGCGAAAAGAACCCCGGAGAGGGGAGTGAAATAGATCCTGAAACCGTGTGCGTACAAGCAGTGGGAGCAGACTTGTTCTGTGACCGCGTACCTTTTGTATAATGGGTCAGCGACTTATTTTCAGTGGCGAGCTTAACCGTATAGGGGAGGCGTAGGGAAACCGAGTCTTAACTGGGCGACCAGTCGCTGGGAATAGACCCGAAACCGGGCGATCTATCCATGAGCAGGTTGAAGGTTGAGTAACATCAACTGGAGGACCGAACCAGGATCTGTTGAAAAAGATTTGGATGACTTGTGGATCGGAGTGAAAGGCTAATCAAGCCCGGAGATAGCTGGTTCTCCTCGAAAGCTATTTAGGTAGCGCCTCACGTATCACCGCCGGGGGTAGAGCACTGTTTCGGCTAGGGGGTCATCCCGACTTACCAACCCGAGGCAAACTCCGAATACCGGTGAGTGCAAGCGTGGGAGACACACAGCGGGTGCTAACGTCCGTTGTGAAAAGGGAAACAACCCAGACCGTCAGCTAAGGTCCCGAAATCCTGGTTAAGTGGGAAACGATGTGGGAAGGCTCAGACAGCTAGGAGGTTGGCTTAGAAGCAGCCATCCTTTAAAGAAAGCGTAATAGCTCACTAGTCGAGTCGGCCTGCGCGGAAGATGTAACGGGGCTCAAACCAGGTACCGAAGCTACGGGTTCGTCGAATGACGAGCGGTAGAGGAGCGTCGTGTACGCCGATGAAGGTGGATTGAGAAGTCTGCTGGAGGTATCACGAGTGCGAATGCTGACATGAGTAACGACAAGGGGAGTGAAAAACTCCCCCGCCGGAAGACCAAGGGTTTCTGTTCGACGCTAATCGGAGCAGAGTGAGTCGGCCCCTAAGGCGAGGCCGAAAGGCGTAGTCGATGGGAAACGGGTCAATATTCCCGTACCTCACTGTATTGCGATGGGGGGACGAAGAAGGCTAGGTGAGCCAGGCGTTGGTTGTCCTGGTGAAAGTCAGTAGGCTGGGGAATCAGGCAAATCCGGTTCCCTGAGGCCGAGAGACGAGACGAACAGACTACGGTCTGGAAGTCATCGATGCCACGCTTCCAGGAAAAGCCTCTAAGCTTCAGATACAGTGGGACCGTACCCCAAACCGACACAGGTGGTCAGGTAGAGAATACCAAGGCGCTTGAGAGAACTCGGGTGAAGGAACTAGGCAAAATGGTGCCGTAACTTCGGGAGAAGGCACGCCGCGTTAGTGTGAAGGCCCTGCGGCCGGAGCACGAGGCGGTCGAAGATACCAGGTGGCTGCAACTGTTTATTAAAAACACAGCACTCTGCAAACGCGCAAGCGGACGTATAGGGTGTGACGCCTGCCCGGTGCCGGAAGGTTAAGTGATGGTGTTAGCTTCGGCGAAGCTCCTGATCGAAGCCCCGGTAAACGGCGGCCGTAACTATAACGGTCCTAAGGTAGCGAAATTCCTTGTCGGGTAAGTTCCGACCTGCACGAATGGCGTAATGATGGCCACGCTGTCTCCACCCGAGACTCAGTGAAATTGAAATCGCAGTGAAGATGCTGTGTACCCGCGGCTAGACGGAAAGACCCCGTGAACCTTTACTATAGCTTCACACTGGACGCTGATGTTGCTTGTGTAGGATAGCTGGGAGGCTTGGAAACTGTGGCGCCAGCCACGGTGGAGCCAACCTTGAAATACCAGCCTGGCATCATTGGCGTTCTAACTCAGGTCCATGATCTGGATCGAGGACCGTGTGTGGTGGGTAGTTTGACTGGGGCGGTCTCCTCCCAAAGCGTAACGGAGGAGCACGAAGGTACCCTCAGCACGGTTGGAAATCGTGCATTGAGTGCAAGAGCATAAGGGTGCTTAACTGCGAGACAGACACGTCGAGCAGGTACGAAAGTAGGTTCTAGTGATCCGGTGGTTCTGTATGGAAGGGCCATCGCTCAACGGATAAAAGGTACTCCGGGGATAACAGGCTGATACCGCCCAAGAGTTCACATCGACGGCGGTGTTTGGCACCTCGATGTCGGCTCATCACATCCTGGGGCTGAAGTCGGTCCCAAGGGTATGGCTGTTCGCCATTTAAAGTGGTACGCGAGCTGGGTTTAGAACGTCGTGAGACAGTTCGGTCCCTATCTGCCGTGGGCGTTGGATGTTTGAGAAGTGCTGCTCCTAGTACGAGAGGACCGGAGTGGACGCACCTCTGGTGTTCCGGTTGTCACGCCAGTGGCATTGCCGGGTAGCTATGTGCGGACGGGATAACCGCTGAAAGCATCTAAGCGGGAAGCCCCCTTCAAGATGAGACATCCCCGAGGCCTTGAGCCTCCTGAAGGGCCCAGCGAGACCAGCTGGTTGATAGGTCGGATGTGGAAGCGCTGCAAGGCGTTGAGCTAACCGATACTAATGGCCCGTGAGGCTTGACCATATAACACCCAAGCGGTCTGCCGATGGCGACCGACATGACGGATACGACGAGACGATCTCGTCAGCATGATTCACCGTTTTTCGCCTGACGACCATAGCGTGCGGGAACCACCTGATCCCTTGCCGAACTCAGCAGTGAAACCGCTCAGCGCCGATGGTAGTGTGGGGCCTCCCCATGCGAGAGTAGGTCATCGTCAGGCACCTATTCCGAGAAAACCCCGAGTTCATCAGAGCTCGGGGTTTTTTCATTTCATCCCCTGAAAGTGCCACCTGTTATCATGGGGTTACGACTGTCCTTTGGAGCTCACCCTTGACGCTGACCACTCCAGCCCTGCTGTTTCCCGCCATCTCGCTGCTGCTGCTGGCCTATACCAACCGCTTCCTCACCCTGGCCCAGCTGATCCGCAAGCTGGCCGATGAGGAACGCAACCAGCACCAGGAGGCGAACGCCACCCAGATCCTGCTGCTGCGCAAGCGGATCTCCCTGACCAAGCGCATGCAGCTGGCCGGCGTGATGAGCTTCCTGCTCTGCACCCTCTCCATGTTTGCCCTCTTTCTCTCGCTTGAGCTGCTGGGAGTGGTGCTCTTCGGGACCAGCCTGGTCCTGCTGTCCATCTCCCTGATCTATTCCCTCTGGGAGATCCAGATCTCCACCAATGCCCTCAACGTCCAGTTGCAGGACATCGAGGAACTGCGGGCTTCCGACTCCCGCCAGGCAAAGGAGAAAAGGGGGGATCATGACCCCGCCGAGTGAACTGCTGCTCTACTGCCGTCCCGGCTTCGAACCGGACCTGGCCGCCGAGATCACCGACAAGGCCTCCGCCCTGGGCTGGCCCGGGACGCCCGATTTCCGGGTGGAGGCGGGCTTCGTCCGCTTCATGGTCGACGGAGGTGAGCCGGCCAACAGGCTGCATCGGGCCCTGCCGCTGGCCAGCCTGGTGTTTGCCCGCCAGAGCCTGGTGGCGCTGGCCCCGCTCTCGCTCTCCCGTGAGGACCGGCTGACCCCCATCCTCGACCAGGTGGAGGCCAGCGGCTGGAGTTTCGACTCGGTCTGGCAGGAGACGCCGGACACCAACGATGCCAAGGCCCTGGCCGGCCTGATCAAGGCGCTCAAGCGCCCCCTGGAGTCGCTGCTGAAGAAGCGCGGTGCCCTGCGGAGAAAGGCGGGCGGACGACGGCTGCACCTGCTGTGGAGCGAGGGGGACCGGGTCCAGCTGGGCATGAGCTTTCCCGGCAACCGCAGCGAGCTTGTGGGCGGCATCCGGCGGTTGCGCTTTCCCCATGCGGCCCCCAGCCGTTCCACGCTCAAGCTGGAGGAGGCCTGGCACGAGTTCGTCCCGAGAGACGAATGGGAGGCGCGGCTTGGCGAGGGCATGCAGGCGGCCGACCTGGGCGCCGCCCCGGGGGGGTGGACCTGGCAGCTGGTGCAGCGCGGGATGCATGTCTATGCAATCGACAACGGCCCCATGGACAAGGGGCTGATGGCCACCGGGCTGGTGGAGCATCTTCGAGAGGACGGGTTCGTCTGGGAGCCCCCGGGGCGGCTCGACTGGCTGGTGTGCGACATCGTCGACAAGCCGTCGCGCGTGATGTCGATGGTCCAGCGCTGGCTGGTACGGCGCTGGTGTCGGGAGGCGGTGTTCAACCTCAAGCTGCCGATGAAGCGGCGCTGGCAAGAGGTCGCCGACTGCCTGTCACGCCTCGAGTCGGCCCTCGCCGAGGCCGGTGTGCGGGCAGAGGTGGCCTGTCGCCACCTCTACCATGACCGCGAGGAGGTGACGGTGCACGTGAGGCTCCTGGACTGAGCCAGCATGGCCGGCGTCAGTGGGTCGTCGCCTCGTAGATCCGGATGCGTTCCTCCTCGGTCAGCAGCGGCAGCACGTCCTGAATGACCCGGGCGCGAGTCTCGCTCTGGTACCATTCTTTCCAGGCGCGCAGGTCGCGCCACTTGGTGATCATCAGGCGTCGATCGCTGTGGCCGAGTTCGACGAGGCTCTCGCCGCCGACGAAACCGGGAGCGCTGAGGGAGTGGCGCATGGCTTCCCGAGCCGCCGCCTCGTATTCCTCCTCCAGGCCGGGCATGATGCGCCGCTCGATTATGATCTTGATCATCCAGTTACTCCCTACCTTTCCTGTCCTGCAACGAGGTCATCGATGGTTGATTCCGCGGATTCCCTGCCGGCCTGTGACGCACAACTCGACACCACCGGGCTCTACTGCCCCGAGCCGATCATGCTGATGCACAACAAGGTGCGCGACATGCAAGCCGGCGAGGTGCTCAAGGTGGTGGCCAGTGACCCGGCCACGACCCGTGACATCCCCCAGTTCTGTCGCTTCCTCGGGCATGAGCTGCTGTACCAGCAGGAAGACGACGGCAGCTACCTCTACCTTATCCGTCTCGGTTGAGACGCGGCCAGCCCGTCACTCGGCGGATGGTTCAACGTCACTGCCGGGCATGACCATCAGGGCCAGTGCCTCGAGGGTGGTGGGGTCCTCGTGCCGGATGCGGTTGGCGATCTGGCGCTGGAAGAAGTAGACCACCCGGTGCTGGCTGTGGCCGGGATAGAGACAGGGATCACCGGGCAGGATCGGGGTCGACTTGACGAGCCGCTCGTCGGCCAGCAGGGCCTCCACCGCACCGTCGCTGTAGAGGCGCCAGCCGAAGACCTGCTTGAGCTGCCAGGGCGCATCGCCCTCGTCCATGCAGAGGGCATGGGTCCCCTGGGTCTCCGGGAGCTGCTGGATCAGCGTGGTCTCGTCGGTCTCCTCATAGTCGAAGTAGGCAGCGGCGTGCTGGAGCTCCAGCACCTTGTGCTCGGGAGCCTGCTCGAAGAGCTCTTCGGTCTCCGGGTCGCGATAGCCCACGAAATGGCCATGCTCGGCATCATCGAGGCGGTGGCAGGGGGTGAGGGCCTCCATCCAGGGGACCAGGCCCACCACCTCGCCGTCCTCCTGCAGCCCCCATGCCAGCAATGGCATGCCGTAGAGGGTGTCGGCATCCGAGGCCAGCCGGTAGACCATCTCCAGGTTGTCCAACTCGGGTGAGAGGCGAATCAGTCGTCGCCGTGCCAGCTGGCGTTGGCGCATGGCCTCGAGGTCGATGACTCGAGCGGTGCGGGGTGACTGCGGGATTCCCATGATGTCCCTCCAAGTGCTGCGTGGTCACGGCATCGGCCTGGTCTGCAGCGCACTGCGTCACTGTTGTCTCATCAATAGCACAGAGTGATTGCCGAGGTTAAGTCCCGGGGGCTCATTGGCAGCGATGGGCGAGACGGGCCCGAAGCGCCTCGTGGTGCTCGCGGGCCTCGGTGAAGGCCGGCAGGGGGGCCTCGGGGTGGGTCAGCGACAGCCAGCGGTGTCGATACTCGGCGACCGCCGGCGGCGGGGCCACCTGGGCGTCGAGCAGGGCATCGATGGCGCCGAGCCAGTGCCTGGCCGAGCGGTCGAGACGCTGCAGCCACGCCCCCAGTGGGGTCGAATCGGTCAGCGGGGCGACCGCGCCGGGACACGTCTCCCCGTCGCTGCGCGCCAGCGCCCCCTCGATCAGCGACGAGGCCTCGTCGAGCCGCTGTTCGGCCAGCAGCAGGGTGCGCAGCATTTCCGCCGAGAAAGGGCGCTCCTGCAGGGTCTTGAAATGGCCTTCCAGGGTGGCGGAGTCGGGGGTCCAGTCCGGGTCGAACTGGTGCAGCGTCGCCTCGCGCAGGTAGGTCAGGGCCGCGCCGCGCTGCCGGGCCTCGTCCAGGCCCTCCGGGGCGAGGGGGGAGCTCGCCCGGGAGAAGTTCTTGACCCACTCCTCGGAGGCGAACAGGGCATTCCAGCTTACCCGCGGCAGCTGTTCGGTCTTGATGGCGGTGAGGCGCGAAAGGCGTTCCCGGCTGTCCCCGGAAAGCGTCGACGGCACGTCGCTGTTCCAGCAGTCACTCAGCAGTCGCCACAGCTCGAGCTCGTAGAGCCAGCGCTGGCTGGGGGGCGCCACCCGGCCCAGCTGGTTGTTGCGCCCCGCCACCAGCTGGGCGATGTGGCACCCCCGCAGCGCGTAGACGTCGAGCATGCCCTCGCGGGTCTCGGCGACCTCGAACAGCCGCTCGTCCTGCTCGGGGAAGGCGCCGATGTTGTCCGGGGAGGCGCGATCAGGTACCTCGACGCCCAGGCTCTCGGCCAGGCGCTGCTGGTAGTCGCCCAGCAGCGCCTCGCTCTCGCCCTCGCCGCAGCCGGCCATCAGCGTCAGCACCACGGCCAGCAGCATGCCTCGCCCGAGGCAGGTCACACGCCCGCGATCACTCGACGGGAATCTCGATCTCTCCATGGGCCATCGCCTTGCTCATGCGCCTGAGTCGCTCGCCCAGCAGTACCGCGGCCGTCGTCAGGCCGGCGACCAGGCCGACCCAGTAACCATGCACGCCCTGCGGGCCGATCCACCCGAACAGGCCGTACCGTCCCAGCCAGTGGCCGCCCCCCAGCCCCACCAGCCAGTAGGCCAGCAGGGTGATCAGCATGATGATCCGGGTGTCCTTGTAGCCGCGCAGGGCCCCGGCCAGGTTGACCTGCAGCGAGTCCGAGACCTGGAAGATCATGGCCAGTCCGACCAGCGACAGCGTGAGGCGTGCCACCTCGCTGTTGTGAGTGTACAGGGCGATCACCGGCTCGGCAGTCAGCCATAACAGCAGGCTGTTCAGGCCCGCCACGCCCAGGGCCACCAGGATGCCGTTCCAGGCCACCAGCCGGGCCTGGTCGGGGAGGCCCTGTCCGAGCACATTGCCCACCCGGACGGTCAGCGCCATGGCAAGCGACAGCGGCAGCATGAACAGGATCGAGGTGTAGTTGAGCGCGACCTGGTGGGCCGCCACGGTGACCTCCCCGAGGCTGGCAATGAACAGGGCGATCAGCGTGAACAGCGTCACCTCGACGAAGATCGCCACCCCGATCGGGACGCCCACGCGCAGCAGTTCGGCGATGAGCGACCAGCGGGGCAGGGTGGGCGCCTGCCAGAGGTCGAGGTCGCCATAGGCCCGGGAGCGGCGGGTGTAGGCGACCATCGCCAGGCACATCACCCACATGGAGATCGCCGTGGCCATGCCGCAGCCCAGGGCGCCCAGGGCCGGCAGGCCCTGCACGGCGGCGGGCAGCCACTCACCGAACAGTCCCGTCAGTCCCTCGCCGCCGTAGATCAGCACGAAGTTGCAGGGGATGTTGACGCCGAGGCCGACCAGGCTGATCCACAGCGAAGGGCGGGTATGGTTCATGCCGTCCGAGAAGGCGCGCAGCGCCTGGAACAGCGCCACCCCGGGCATGCCGAAGGCCACGGCCGCCAGGTAGCCCGCGGCGCGGGTGGCGACCTCCTCCGGCACCGCCATCAGCCGGAAGACCGGCATCACCGCGCTCCACAGCAGCACCGCGGCGGCGACGCCCAGCGCCAGGGAAACCCAGAGCGCCTGGTGCACGCTGGGCCGGATGCCCGATGTGCGCCCGCCGCCCAGCAGGTGGGCGACGATGGGGGTCAGCCCCATCAGGGTGCCGGTCATGAACAGCATCAGCGGCAGCCACAGACTCGAGCCGACCGAGACCGCCGCCAGGTCCGTGGCGCTGAGCCGCCCGGTCATCATCACGTCGACGACACTCATGCCGGCCTGGGCCAGCTGTGCCCCGCAGATTGGCAGGGCCAGGCGCATCAGCGGGGAGGTTTCCCTGCGGCTGGTGGCCAGCAGGCGTGAGGAAAACGGCTCCAAGGAACGGCTCCATGCAGGCAGGAGAGGGAAAGGCGCCCGGGTCCGTGACGAGCGCCGAAGGACCGCTCAGTCTACCAGCCGTCGGCGCTTTTCGCTCCGCCCGTCCCGCGCCTATAATGGCGCCCTTTGCCACTGCCGGGAGCCCGCGTGACCCACCGACTCGAGGATGTCATCGCCCTGTTCGACGGCCTCTTCCAGGAGACCTTCTCCACCCGCCTCGTCCGGGGAGGCGATGAGCCGCTCTACCTGCCGGCGGATGAAGCCTGCCGCTGGCACCGGGTGATCTTCGCCCGGGGCTTCTTCGCCAGCGCCCTGCACGAGGTCAGTCACTGGTGCATCGCCGGGGCCCGTCGGCGGGAACTCGAGGACTACGGCTACTGGTACCTGCCGGACGGACGCGATGCCGTCGAGCAGCGCCAGTTCGAGGCGGTCGAGGTGGCGCCCCAGGCGCTGGAGCGGCTCTTCTCGCGGGCCAGTGACCTGCCCTTCAACGTCAGCGTCGACAACCTGGGCGAGGTGGAGGTCGACCGCGAGGGCTTCCGGGCGCGGGTCGAGGCGCGAGCCGAGCGCTACCTTCACGAGGGCCTGCCGGCTCGCGCGGCGGCCTTCCGCCGGGCCCTGACCGCCTTCTACCGGGAGGGCGAGAGCCTGGAGGCCGCCTTGGCCCAGGGGCACCGCGTGCTGAGCGGCGTCGCGTGCTGAGCGGAGCTACCGGCCGGGTCGCGGGTCGTCGGAGCGGTCGACTAGGCTGAAGGCATCTTCCGCCGACCGGAGGCCGCCCGTGGCCGACGCCTTGCCCCAGGAACAGCGCTTTCTCGACGCCCTGCGCCATGATGACTGGCCCGCCCCCGAGCAGGAGCGGCGGCTCGATGAGGTCGGGCTCGACCGCGAGGCGCTGGTCGAGCTCTTCGAGTCCCAGCTGACCAGTCGCCACCTCGATCTCCATGCCCGCCGACTGCAGGCCCGGGGAGAGGGGTTCTACACCATCGGCAGTGCCGGCCACGAGGGCAATGCGGCCATAGCCAGGGCCTTTCGCCCCGACGACCCCGCCTTCCTGCACTATCGCGACGCCGCCTTCCTGATCCAGCGCAGCCATGCCGTGCCGGACCAGACGCCGATCCGCGACCTTCTGTTGAGTTTCGTCGCCTCCGCCGATGACCCGATCTCCGGGGGGCGCCACAAGGTGCTGGGGTCGAAGGCCCTGCATATCCCGCCCCAGACCAGCACCATCGCCTCCCACCTGCCCAAGGCGGTCGGCGCGGCCCACAGCCTCGGCCTGTGGCGTCGCCTGGGGGGCGGCGGAGAATGGCCGCAGGACAGCGTGGTGGTGTGCAGCTTCGGGGACGCCTCCTTCAACCACTCCAGCGCCCAGGGGGCCCTCAATGCCGCCGGCTGGGCCGCCTGGCAGGGCATGCCCATGCCGCTGGTGATGGTCTGCGAGGACAACGGCCTCGGCATCTCCATGCCCACGCCGCCCGGCTGGATCGCGGCCAGCATGCAGGGGCGTCCCGGCTTCCACTACCTCGAGTGCGACGGCCTCGACCTCCTGGACACCTGGCGGGCGGCCCGCGAGGCGGCCCACGCCGCCCGCATCCACCGTCGGCCGGTGTTCCTGCACATGCGCTGTGTCCGGCTGTACGGCCATGCCGGGTCGGACGCCGAGCAGGCCTATCGCTCGGCCGCGCGCATCGAGGCCGACGAGGCGCGCGACCCGCTGCTGGTCAGTGCGGGGCTGCTGCGCCGTCACGGCGTGCTCTCGGTGGACGAGATCGCCGAGCGCTACCGGGCGATCGGTGACCGGGTGGCCCGCGAGGCCGAGGAGGTCATTCGGCGGCCGAAGCTTTCGCGCGCGCAGGAGGTCATGGCGAGCATCGTGCCGCCGCCACGGGCCGGTCGCCGGAAGGACTGGCAGGGCGAGGTCGACACCACCCCGGCCCCCATGGCCAGGCTGATCAATCAGGCGCTGCAGCGCCTGATGGCCCGCTATCCGCATCTGGTGATGGCCGGGGAGGACATCGGGCGCAAGGGGGGCGTCTACGGCGTCACCCAGCGGCTGCAGGCGCAGTTCGGGCCCCATCGGGTGATCGACACCCTGCTCGACGAGCAGAGCATCCTGGGGCTCGGCATCGGCCTCGCCCAGAGTGGCCTGGTGCCGATCCTCGAGATCCAGTTCCTCGCCTACCTGCACAACGCCGAGGACCAGCTGCGGGGCGAGGCCGCCACCCTGAGCTTCTTCTCCAACGGCCAGTACACCAACCCCATGGTGGTGCGCATCGCCGGGCTCGGCTACCAGAAGGGTTTCGGCGGCCACTTCCACAACGACAACGCCATCGCCGTGCTGCGCGATATCCCCGGCCTGCTGGTGGCCTGTCCCGCCAGTGGTCAGGAGGCGGTAGGGCTGCTGCAGGAAGCGGTGCGGCTGGCCGACGAGGAGCAGCGGGTGGTGGTGGTGCTCGAGCCGATCGCCCGCTACCACGGCCGGGACCTGCTGGAGGAGGGCGATGACCGCTGGTGCTTCGCCGACCCGGGCCCGGAGTACCGCCTGGCGGTGGGCGAGCTCGGCCAGTGGGGAGAGGGGCGTGACCTGGCCATCGTCAGCTACGGCAACGGGATCCACCTGTCGCGACAGGCCGCCGTGCGCCTCGAGGCCGAGGGCATCGCGGTGCGCATCATCGACCTGCGCTGGCTCACCGCCATCGACCACGAGGCCCTGCATGACCGGGTGGCCGACTGTGCGCGGGTACTGGTGGTGGACGAGTGCCGCCGCAGCGGCTCGGTCAGCGAGGAGCTGATCACCGGCCTGGTCGAACGCGGCATCCCGGGGGAGCGCCTGGCGCGCCTGAGCGCCGAGGACAGCTTTATCCCTCTGGGGCCGGCCGCCACGGTCACCCTGCCCTCGGTGGAGGGGATCGTCGAGCGGGCCCTCGGCCTGGTGGGACGGCAGGGACGATAGCCCCCGTTCATTCCTCGGGGTCGTCGCCATCCATCAGCCGGCCATCGAAGGGCGCGACCTCTCGGGCCTCGCCCTCGGGGGCGAGGCGCAGGTGCAGGTGCAGCATCACCTCCACCTCGTGTTCCGGCCGCAGCGGCTCGAGACCCATCTCGCCGAACATGTCGCCCCGGGCACGGGACCAGTCGCCGGGCTCCAGCTCGCGGTAGAGGCTCTCGGCTGGCGCCAGCTCCACGAAGGGGTCGAGGCCGTAGGTGTCGAAGAGCCGCGAGATGGCCGCCTCGTCGTCGCCGACCCCCGCCGTGTAGAGTGTCTGGTTGAAGTGGTCGTTCTCCAGTTCCCGGATCACGTCCAGCGGGCTCACCCCGATGCTGTTGAGCTCCTCCAGGCTGTAACCGCCCAGCGAGACCATCTCGGCATCGAGCCAGTCGTCGTCGGGCTGGATCAGGGTATGCTTTATGCGCCCGTCGGGCAGCGTCCAGGCGATCGCCAGCGGCAGGCCGTCGTCATCGCCGGTCTCCACGGCAATGAAGCCGGGTGTCTCGTTCGTGCCGGAACCGGCCATGTCAGGATTCCTCGTGGTCGATGTCGTGGGGCGTCTCGCCAGGCGGCAGGCGGAAGAAGGCGCGGGCGGTCGCCGTGGTGGCGCGGGCCAGCTCGGCCTCCTCCATGCCCCGCCAGTGGGCGATCTCTCTCACGATCCAGGGCAGCAGGGCCGGCTCGTGGCGTCTGCCCTTGAGTTTGGCAGGTAAATTGCGCGGCAGCAGGTAGGGGCAGTCGGTCTCCACCATCAGCCGGTCCAGGGGGATCTCGCCCACCAGGTCGCGCAAGTGGTGGCCGCGGCGCTCGTCGCAGAGCCAGCCGGTCAGGCCGATGTGCAGGTCGAGGTCCCGGTAGCCGAAGAGCGTCTCGCGGTCGGCGGTGAAGCAGTGGATCACGGCGTCCCCGATGTCGTCGCGCCAGGCATGCAGCATCTCCCGCATGCGTCGCCCGGCATCCCGCTCGTGGAGGAACAGCGGCTTGCCGCTCTCCGCCGCGAGGCCGAGCTGGGCCTCGAGGGCGTGCTCCTGCTCGGCGGGGGTGGAGAAGTTGCGGTTGAAGTCCAGGCCGCACTCGCCCACCGCCACCACCTCGGGCTGGCGATGCAGCTCGCGCATGGCCGCCTCCAGCGTCGGTTCCCATCGGCTGGCGTCGTGGGGGTGGACCCCCGCCGTGGCGTAGAGCCCCGGATGGCGTTGCGCCAGGGCCACCGCCTGCTCGGCGTGCTCCCGGTCGGTGCCGGTGAGGATCAGGGTGGTCACGTTGGCGGCCCGGGCGCGCTGGATCGTCGCCTCGAGGCCGCGGGCGAAGCTCTCGTGGGTCAGGTTGGCGCCGATGTCGACCAGCGGGGCCGGTGAACGGAACCTCAGCGCCTCGGGCAGCACGTCATCGAAGGGGGGCGTTGCGTCGGCCACGGCGAAACACTCCTGTGAAAGCGGGCGCGCATTGTACCCGGGAGTGGGGGGGTGGGGCCACGCCGGCCCGGCCATGCGTTACACTAGCGACCTTGATGACTGAAGAGGTGAACGCGTGACCCTGCTACGTCTGGAACAGCTGCAACTGGCCTACGGTACCCATGTGCTGCTCGACGGCGCCGACCTGGTGCTGGAGAAGGGCGAGCGCCTCGCCCTGGTGGGACGCAACGGCACCGGCAAGTCGACCCTGCTGAAGATCGTGGCGGGGGAGGTCCAGGCCGATGGCGGCAGCATCTGGCGCGCGCCGGGGCTGAAGATCGGCGTGCTCGCCCAGGAACTGCCGGACGCCTCCGGCCAGACGATCTTCGACGTGGTGGCCCAGGGCCTCCCCGAGGCCGGTGAGCTGCTCTCCGAGTACCATCACCTGATCCACGAGGCCGAGCCGGACATGGATCGCATGGCCAGGCTGCAGACCCGCATCGAGGCCATCGACGGCTGGTCGTTCCACCAGCGCATCGACGTCGTCCTGACCCGGCTGGGGCTGCCCGAGGAGGCCGAGATGGCCGACCTCTCCGGTGGCTGGCGCCGGCGCGTGGCGCTGGCGAGGGCA
Organism: Halomonas aestuarii; assembly: GCF_001886615.1. Classification (NCBI taxonomy): domain Bacteria; kingdom Pseudomonadati; phylum Pseudomonadota; class Gammaproteobacteria; order Oceanospirillales; family Halomonadaceae; genus Halomonas; species Halomonas aestuarii. The sequence continues at coordinate 590,550 of NZ_CP018139.1, read as the reverse complement.
CTCGTCGCCGAGCCCGACCTGCTGCTGCTCGACGAGCCCACCAACCACCTGGACCTGGACACCATCGCCTGGCTGGAGGAGCAGCTCGCCGACTTCAACGGCGCCGTGCTGTTCATCACCCACGACCGCGCCTTCCTCTCCAAGCTCGCCACGGCGATCCTCGAGCTCGACCGCGGGCGCCTGGGGCGTTATCCGGGCGACTACGCGGCCTATCAGGAACAGAAGAACCATGAGCTGGAGGTCGAGGCGCGGGAGAACGCCGAGTTCGACAAGAAGCTCGCCCGCGAGGAGGCTTGGATCCGCCAGGGCATCAAGGCGCGGCGGACCCGCAACGAGGGCCGGGTGAGGGCCCTGCAGCAGCTGCGCCATGAGCGCAGCGAGCGCCGCGAGCGCCAGGGCAAGGCCTCGCTGTCCGTGGACAGCGGCGCCCGCAGCGGCAAGCGGGTGGTGGAACTCCAGCACGTCACCCACCGCTTCGGCGACGAGGTGGTGATCGACGACCTCAGCCTGGAGATCCAGCGCGGCGATCGCATCGGCTTCATCGGCCGCAACGGCGCCGGCAAGACCACGCTGCTCAAGATCCTGCTGGGCGAGCTTGCGCCCACCGAGGGCAAGGTGCTGCTGGGGACCAAGCTGCAGGTCGCCTACTTCGACCAGCTGCGCGCCGGCCTGGAGCCCGAGAAGACCGTCTACGACAACGTCGCCCAGGGCAGTGACCGCATCAGCGTGGGCGGGCGTGACCGTCACGTGATGAGCTACCTGCAGGACTTCCTGTTCACCCCGGACCGGGTGCGCCAGCCGGTCAAGGCGCTCTCGGGCGGCGAGTCCAACCGCCTGCTGCTGGCCAAGCTGTTCACCCAGCCGGCCAATGTGCTGGTGCTTGACGAGCCTACCAACGATCTCGACGTCGAGACCCTGGAGCTGCTCGAGGAGCTGCTGCTCGACTTCGACGGCACCCTGCTGCTGGTCTCCCACGACCGGGCCTTCATGGACAACGTGGTGACCAGCGTGCTGGCCTTCGAGGGCGAGGGCCGGGTGCGCGAGTACGTCGGGGGCTACAGCGACTGGGTGCGCCAGGGGGGCAGGCTGCCGCCCGCCCCCTGGGAAGGGGCGGCGCGCCAGGGCGCCGAGCCGACGGCCCCGCCGGCGAGCGAAAGCGCGGGCCAGGCGAAGGCATCGTCCGGCGCCGCCTCCGCGTCGCGGCCGGTCAAGCTCTCCTACAAGCTGCAGCGCGAGCTCGACGGCCTGCCGGCCGAGATCGAGCGACTCGAGGGGGAAGTGGCGGCCTTCGAGGCGCAGGTGGGCGCGCCGTCCTTCTACCAGCAGGATGCCGAGGCCGTCACCGCGACCCTGCAGTCGCTGAGCGACACCCAGGCCGAGCTGGAAGCGGCCATGGAGCGGTGGATGGAGCTGGAGGCCATGGCCGCCGGCGAGTGATCGCGGCCATGACGTCGGGCCTCGGCCGGATGGATCGCCGCCCCGGGGGATGACCCCTTCACGAGAAAGGCGCCCGAGGGGCGCCTTTCCGATGGGGCAGGGAGCGGACTACTCCTCGCTCTTTTCGCCCACCCGCACGGCGAGCACGTCGCACCGGGCGCCATGCAGCACGCCGGTGGAGGTGGAGCCCAGCAGCAGGGCGAAGCCGTGACGGCCGTGGGAGCCGACCACGATCAGGTCGACGTCGTGCTCCTCGGAGAAGCGGTGGATCTCGGTGTCGGGCATGCCGACCACCACGTGCTGGTTCTCTTGGGGGATATGGGGGTCGGCGATCTCGGCGAGGCGCTGCTTGGCGTGCTCGTCGAGCTGGTCCTGGATGCTGGTGAGATCCATGGGGATATCACCGCCGTAGGCAAATCCCAGCGGTTCCAGGGTATGCATGATGGACAGCTTGGCCTTGTTGCGATCGGCGATCTGCATCGCTCGCTCGAGGACCTTGTGTGAGTCCTTGGTCAGGTCGACGGCGACCAGGACATGACGATATTCGTTGCTCATGGTGTGACTCTCCGTACAGCGTCCAGCGGGTCAGTTGATGCTTCAACTCTAGGACGCCCGGCAAGACAAGACAACGACTTGCGTCAATAATCACGAAGGAGACCACCATGGTCTGGTTACTCATCATCGTCATCGTCGGCCTGGTCTTCGCCCCGGCGATGTGGCTGAGGCCGTCACGCGGCCAGGAGCGAATGGGCAGGCTGCGCACGGCGGCCCGGAAGGCGGACGTGACGGTGAGGCTCGAGACCCCGCCGCTCCATGAATCGGGCGGCCCCATGGCGGCCTATCGCTGGTCCTATGCCCAGCTGCACCCGGGGCCGGACTTCGTCCTGGTACGCGACGAGGTGGCCAGCCCCTCGCTCAAGCCCCTCCGGGAGGGCTGGCGCTGGCGGATCGAGCCCCTGCGTCCTTTGCCGGACTCGGCCCGGGCGCGACTCGAGGAAGCCCTGGACGGGCTCCCCGAGGATGCAGTGGTGCTGGAGTCCGGCGCCCAGGCCCTCACCCTGTGGTGGGAGGAATCCCTGGAGGTCGAGGAGCTGGCCCGGCTAATGGAGCGCCTCTCCGCCCTTCGCGATGCCCTCTCGGGGCGACCCGACCGGCCGGGTGGGCGCCAACGGACGCCCTCGATGCCGCGCTGAGGCAGGTCAGTCCTGCGCCTCGCGGGCCTGGATACTGAGGCCGTTCTCCTCGATGCGCGACAGCAGGTTCGCCAGTTGCGCCACGTCCTCGTCCTCGAGGCCGGCCAGCATCTCGGAACGGGCCTGGCCGACCACCGCATCGATCTTCTGGAGCAGCGGCGTGGCCTCGGGAGTCAGGAAGATCCGCTTGGTGCGGCGATCCTGCTCGCAGCCGCGACGCTCGATAAGCCCCTGCTCGGAGAGCTGGTCCAGGGTGCGGACCAGGGAGGGCGCCTCGACGCCGATGGCCTTGGCCAGGTCGCACTGGGGTTGGCCGTCGCCGAGTCGCCACAGGTGGTAGAGGGTGATCCAGCGCGTCTGGGTCAGGCCCAGGGGGGCCAGGCGGCGGTCGAGGACGGCGCGCCACAGGCGCGGCACGCGGGATATCTGGAAGCCGATGTTCTGGTGCATGGGTCTGTGCATCCGCGGAAAGCCTGCCCGGATTGTCGGAACCACCGGCGAGGAATGCAAGCAGGCTTAACATTTCACCCCCGGTGAAACGGCCCCGGGGTGCACGCCAATGATCGCGCGCCGGTCATTTCTGCGCCGAGGAGGACGGGGCTGTCGTGGCCTCATCGGCCTGTTCCGGTGTGTCCTGCGTGGCGCTCGCTTCAGCTTTCGGCGCCTCCTCGGCGGGGGTTGCCTCGCCGTCCGGCGTTTCCGCCCCGGGCTCGCCGTCGGGCGTTTCCGCCCCAGGTTCGCTGGCCGCGCCGCCGGAGGACGGGGGCTCGGCCGACTCGGGCTTCGGCAGGAGCCGGCGGATGTCCAGGCCGGGAATGCCCGAAGGCGACTCGATCGTGCCATCGGCCAGGGTGGCCGCCTGGCCATCCTCGCTGACGGTGAAGCGCAGCACCCCGATGCGCTGCCCGCTGTCGGTCATCACGTCGATGCGCCACGAACCGCTCGGGTCCTCGGGGAAGTTCTGCTTGTGACTCCAGGCCCGATAGCCCTCCGCTCGCCCGCCCTGGATCTCCAGCGGAATGCTGTCGACCTCCACTCCATCCTGCCGCCAGACGTGCACGACCTCCTCATGCAGGCCGCGCGGGGCATGGATCGCCGTGTAGGCATAGAGCCCCGTGCCGGTCAGCGCCGTCGGCACCAGGCGCGTGCTGCCCTGCGGTCGACGCGCCTCGGTATCGAAACCCGGCGAGAGCGCGCTGCCCGAAATCCACAGGCTGGCCGGAGGCACCCAGGCACGGCCCATCCAGGCGCCGCCGGCCAGCAGGGGGAGCAGGGCCAGCAGCGCCAGGAACCGAGGCGTGGTCATCGGCCGCAGCAGTTGCATCAGGCTGGGCAGGCTGAACAGCAGCATGGCGGCGATGGCCAGCACCAGGCTCTGGCCAGTGGTCAGGTGCAGCAGGGTGGGCAGGGTGACCAGCACCACCACGAGCACGCACTGGGCGTGGAAGGCGAAGTAGAGCCAGCGGAGCCGCCCGGCCAGCCGGTAGTAGAGTGGGTCGAGGATCGACAGCAGGGACATGGCCAGAATCACCAGGGTGAAGATCGCCTGGCCGCTGCGCCACACCGTGGTGGCGAGCAGGAAGGGCAGGGTGAAGAACAGGGTCTCCTGGTGGATCAGCTGGACGATGAAGGTGGTCACCCCGCGGGGCAGCGTCGGATATCCACGCCGCGCCAGCATCCGGCCGATCAGGCTCTCGGACAGCAGCAGTATCCAGGCCATCAGCATCCCGAGGGCCAGCAGCCCGCCCAGCCACTGCTGCCGTTCCACCAGGAAGAAGCTGCACAGGCCGGCCACGAGGGCCATCGGCGGCCACAGCCAGCTCCAGGGCCGGATGCGCTCCACCAGCCGCTCGGTGCGTGCCTGCCAGGCAGGCATGCGCATGGGCGGCTCGCCGGAGGAGGGGCCGTCGGAGGAGGGGCCATCGGGATGGCGTGGGGCGTCGTTCATGGGCGCTTGAGTCATGGCGGTATCCTATCAGCACGGCGCCGGGTGGGGTGAGCCGCCAGGAAAGTGGCCACGCTCGACGAACGGCTCGACGAACGGCTCGACGACAGGCGCGACGAACGGGCTTGACGCTGGCGCTCGACTGTCCCAAGCTGTCAAGAATCAAACGGCCGTATGAATTCTTGCATGGAGATGGATGAATGATCTATCAAGGCAATGCCATCACGGTGGCGCGTGGTCTCGAGGGCGGGGGCGATGACATCGCCATTCTCACCATCGACCTGAAGGACGAGTCCGTCAACACGCTCTCCAGCGCCGTGGTCGAGGAGCTGGGCCAGGCCGTCGAGGCGATCCGGTCCGAGCGGGGCCTGAAGGGACTGGTGATCGGCAGCGCCAAGGAGGCCTTCATCGTCGGTGCCGACATCACCGAGTTCCACGGCATGTTCGAGCGGGGCGGCGAGGCGCTGCAGGGGATGCTCGAGCGGGTGCACGGCATCTTCAACGCCATCGAGGACCTGCCGTTTCCCACCGTCACCGCCATCAACGGCCTGGCGCTGGGCGGCGGCTGCGAGCTCACCCTGACCACCGACTTCCGCGTCATGGCCGAGTCCGCGAAGATCGGCCTGCCCGAGACCAAGCTCGGCATCCTGCCCGGCTGGGGGGGCTGCGTGCGCCTGCCGCGGCTCATCGGGGCCGACAATGCGGTGGAGTGGATCGCCGGCGGCACCGAGAACCGGGCCGACGCGGCCCTGAAGGTGGGGGCCGTGGATGCGGTGGTGCCCGCGGAGGAACTCGAGGCGGCGGCCCTGGATATCCTGAATCGTGCCAACGGCGGCGAGCTCGACTACCGGGCCCGCCGTGACGAGAAGACCTCGCCGCTCAAGCTGGACGCCATCGAGCAGATGATGGCCTTCGAGACCGCCAAGGGCTATGTGGCCGGCAAGGCGGGTCCGCACTATCCGGCGCCCGTGGAGGCCATCAAGGTCATCCAGAAGGGCGCCGGCGAGCGGCGTGACCGGGCCCAGGCCATCGAGGGCAAGGCCTTCGTCAAGCTGGCCATGGGCGACGTGGCCTTCAACCTGGTCGGGCTGTTCATGAACGACCAGGTGGTCAAGAAGAAGGGCAGCCGCTACGCCCGTCAGGCCCGTCCGGTCAACCAGGCCGCGGTGCTGGGGGCCGGCATCATGGGGGGCGGCATCGCCTACCAGAGCGCCTCCAAGGGCACGCCGATCCTGATGAAGGACATCAAGGACGACGCCATCGAGCTGGGGCTCAAGGAGGCGCGCAAGCTCTTCTCCAAGCAGGTCGAGCGCGGCAAGCTCACCACCGCCCAGATGGCCGAGAAGCTCACCAACATCCGCCCGACCCTCTCCTACGGTGACTTCGGTGGCGTCGACCTGGTGGTCGAGGCCGTGGTCGAGAACCCGAAGGTCAAGGACGCGGTGCTCACCGAGGTGGAGGGGCAGGTGACCGAGGACACCATTCTCGCCTCCAACACCTCGACCATCTCGATCAGTCGCCTGGCCGAAAACCTGAAGCGCCCCGAGAACTTCTGCGGCATGCACTTCTTCAACCCGGTGCACCGCATGCCGCTGGTCGAGGTCATCCGCGGCGAGAAGACCGGTGATGCCGCCGTGGCGGCGACCGTGGCCTATGCCCGCGCCATGGGCAAGACCCCCATCGTGGTCAACGACTGCCCCGGGTTCCTGGTTAACCGGGTGCTCTTTCCCTACTTCGGCGGTTTCAGCCAGCTGGTGGAGCAGGGCGCCGACTTCCAGCGCATCGACAAGGTCATGGAGCGGTTTGGCTGGCCCATGGGGCCCGCCTACCTGCTCGACGTGGTCGGCATGGACACCGCCGTGCACGCCGGCGAGGTGATGGCCGAGGGCTTCCCGGAGCGGATGGCCGGCATGGCCGGTGACCGGGGAGACGACAACGGCAAGAGTGCCATCCAGGTGATGTTCGAGAACGACCGCCTGGGCCAGAAGAACGCCAAGGGCTTCTACGCCTACGAGGAAGACAGGAAGGGCAAGCCGCAGAAGGTGCGCGACGAGGCGGCCATCGCCCTGGTCCAGGGCGTGGCGAAGGAGAGCCGCGAGTTCTCCGACGAGGAGATCATCGCCCGCATGATGGTGCCGCTGTGCCTGGAGACCGTGCGCTGCCTCGAGGACGACATCGTGGGCAGCCCGGCCGAGGCCGACATGGCCCTGATCTACGGCATCGGCTTCCCCCCCTTCCGCGGTGGCGCCCTGCGCTACATCGACGCCATGGGCCTTTCGGCCTTCGTCGAGCAGGCCGATCGCCTGGCCGAGGAGTTGGGGCCGCTCTATGCGCCCACCGAGAAGTTGCGCGAGATGGCCGCCGCCGGCGAGCGCTTCTACCCCGCCGGGTCAGGGGACTGATTCCACCACGAACGGTCAGGCAGTGACGGTCAGAAATCCAAGGAGTTATTGATGAACGTGAATCCGAGAGACGTGGTGGTGGTCGACTGTGCCCGTTCCGCCATGGCCAAGGCCAGGAACGGAGCCTTCCGGCACGTGCGTGCCGAGAACCTGTCCGCGTCGGTGATGCAGGCGCTTCTCGACCGCAACCCGGGGCTCGACCCGGCCGAGGTCGACGACGTGATCTGGGGCTGCGTCAACCAGACCCTGGAGCAGGGCATGAACATCGCGCGCAACGCGGCGATCCTCACCGGCATCCCGCACAGCGTGCCGGGCCAGACGGTCAATCGCCTGTGCGGGTCCTCCATGAGTGCGCTGCACATCGCCGCGGCCAATATCCAGGCCGGCATGGGCGATGTCTACCTCATCGGCGGCGTCGAGCACATGGAGCATGTCGGCATGACCCATGGCGTCGACGTCAATCCGGCGGCCAGCAAGCACGTGGCCAAGGCGGCCATGATGATGGGCCTGACCGCCGAACTGCTGGGCAAGATGCACGGCATCTCCCGCGAGCAGCAGGATGCCTTCGGCGTGCGGTCACACCAGCGGGCGCAGGCGGCCATGGAGAACGGCGGCTTCGACAACGAGATCGTCGGGATCGAGGGCCACGATGCGCGCGGCTTCAGGGTCCGGGTCGATCGCGATGAGGTGATCCGCGCCGACGCCAGCCTGGAGAAGATGGCCGAACTCAAGCCGGCCTTCGACCCGCGCAGCGGCACGGTCACCGCCGGTACCTCCTCGGCGCTCTCCGTGGGGGCGGCCGGCATGGTGGTGATGAGCGGCGAGCGGGCCCGGGCCCTGGGGCTCGAGCCCATCGCCCGCATCCTCTCCACCGGTGTGGCGGGCTGTGATGCCTCCATCATGGGCTACGGGCCGGTGCCGGCCTCGAAGAAGGCCCTGAAGGCCGCCGGCCTGACCACCGAGGACATCCAGACCGTGGAGCTCAACGAGGCCTTCGCCGCCCAGGCCCTGCCGGTGCTGAAGGACCTTGGCCTGCGCGACGCCATGGAGGAGAAGGTCAACCTCCACGGCGGGGCCATCGCCCTGGGACATCCGCTGGGATGCTCGGGGGCACGCATCAGCACCACCCTGCTCAACGTGATGCAGGAGCGGGATACCACCCTCGGCCTGGCCACCATGTGCATCGGCATGGGGCAGGGCGTGGCCACGGTGTTCGAGCGGCTGAGATAGCCTCGACGCCTCATCCCATGACCTTGCCACAACACTTGCCACAACGCAGGACGGCACCCCTCGGGGTGCCGTCCTGCGTCATGGTGCGTGTGCCCGGCCCGCGGCACGGCGTGAGGGCGATCAGTCGGTCGCGGCGGCCATCTCGTCCTCATCGATCCATCCCTGCTCGCGGTAATAGCGCAGGGCGCCCTCGTGCAGGGGCGCGGTGAGCCCGTCATGGATCATCTCCTGCGGGGTCAGTGTCCCGAGCGCCGGATGCGAGGCCTTGAAGCGATCGAAGTCCTCGAAGACCGCGGCCACCAGTCGGTAGACCACGTCGGGATCGGTGTCTGCCGAGGCGACCAGGGTGCCCTTGACCCCGAAGGTGTGCACGGCCGGCTGGTCCACGCCGTAGAGGTCGGCGGGGATCCAGGCGCGCGTGAAGTAGGGGTAGGCATCCACCAGCAGGTCGATGGTGTCGCCCTCCACGTCCACCAGGACGGCATCGCACAGTCGGATGGCCTTGGCCACCGACGCGTTGGGATGACCCACGGTATAGACCATGGCGTCGATGTTGCCGTGACACAGCTCCAGCGCCTGCTGGTCGGCTGGCAGGTTGTGGATCGAGCGGAAGTCGCTACGGCTCCAGCCCCTGGCATCCATCAGCCTCAGCATAGTGCCGCGCTGTCCCGAGCCCGGGTTGCCGATGTTCACCGAGTGCCCGGGGAGATCGTCCAGGCTCTTGATGCCGGAGTCCCGGCGCACCACCAGGGAGAAGGGTTCGTTGTGCAGCGAGAAGACCGACCGCAGCTTCGGGTCCGGCCCATCCTTCAGGAACCCCTCCGTGCCCAGGGTGGCATAGAGGTGGAGGTCGGACTGGGCCAGGGCGATCTTCAGCTCACCCCGTCGCAGGGCCCTCAGGTTGGCGCTGGAGCCATCGGTGGGTTGCGCCCGACAGGGCGCCTCCAGGGTGCGACACAATGCTCGCCCGACCACATGGTACACCCCTGCCGGGCTGGCGGTGGCGATGACCAGGGGCTCCTGGTCCTGTGCCGCGACCGGGCCCGAGAGCAGCAGACTGCCCAGGAAGGCAGCCAGGAGTCTGGCGGATGATTTCATGAAGCACCTCATTGCGAGATAGCCAACCAGGGAACCCTGGACCAAGGGAGGGGCCGGGGGGAGAAGCCAGGGGCTGCCCCGAGATGTCTGGCCGACAGGATTGCGCCTGCATGGCGGTGTTTGTTCTGGTTCTTGGTGTCGTTTCTTGGTGCCGTCTTCAGTTCTGTGTTGTTTTTCAGTATGTGCTCAATCAGCAGTTTCTTCTATGTTTCCGACTGTTGATGCGACACCTTTGAGGTATAGCATGATGCGTCCGTGTAAAGGGGTAATGAGACCATCAACTTTGGTCGCGAAAAGCCTACTTTCGTGTGATACGGGCTACAGGATGCCGCTGTCGAGTCCCGCGGCCATCGCCATCCCCAGCTCCTCCACCCGATCCGCGAACCCCTGCTGCCAGTCACCGCGCAGGATCAGCGGCGCCTGCACCCACTTCCAGCGCAGGCCGGTGACGATACTCTCCACCGCTCGTCGGGTACCCGTGCCGTCATGGCCGGCGCGCACGTAGAGGGCACAGGGCAGCCCCTGCTTCTCCTCCAGCACGGGATAGTAGCTGCGGTCGAAGAAGTCCTTGAGGGCGCCGCTCATGGTGCCCAGGTTCTCGGTGGTGCCGAGCAGGATGGCATCGCAGGCCCGCACGTCCTCGGGGCCCGCCTCCAGCGGCGGCATGACCACCACCTCCACGTCCTCGATGTCCGGATGGCGGGCGCCGCGCGCCGCGGCTTCCCGCAGCCGGAGGGTGTTGGGCGAGGGCGCATGGGCGACGATCAGCAGGCGAGGCATGGTGGTCTCCCGGGGTGAACTCGTGGCTGCCGGCCATCATGCCATGGCCGGGGAGCGTTGACAGGCGCCGGGCTTTCTCCGACGCTGAGTCGGCGTCGTCACCCCGACAACTCGACATCCAGGGAGGTTGATCATCATGGCCTTTGCACTCTCGACCATGCAGCTGGACAGCTCCGCCTTCGCGGCGGGCGGCTCCATTCCCACGCAACACACCGGAGAGGGCAAGGATACCTCGCCGGCGCTCTCCTGGCAGGGCGCCCCGGAGGGCACGAAGGGCTTTGCGCTGATCTGCCACGACCCGGATGCCCCCCTGGTGCAGAACGGCTCCTACGGCTTCGTGCACTGGGTGCTCTACAACCTGCCCGCCTCCACGACCTCGCTCGAGGAGAACAGCGGCCAGGGGACCTCCGGCATCAACGACATGGGCAAGCCGGGCTACGGCGGCCCCATGCCGCCGGAGGGCCACGGCGTGCACCACTACTACTTCTGGGTGCTGGCGCTGGACAAGGCCACCGACCTGCCGGAAGGCCTCTCGCTGCCCGAGCTGCTCAAGCAGATCGAGCCGCACCTGATCGGCATGAACCGCCTGGTGGGCACCTACCAGCGCGGCTGAAGTTGGCGGCGCCTTGTCGCGCCCCGGCAGGAAAGACGGGCCCGCGTCGCAAAGCGACGCGGGCCCGCTTCGTGTCTGCACCGGCTCAGCGATCGACTCGTTCCAAGTTGCCCCCTGTCGGCAATCACGACGGAGGCTGTAGGTGATGGCGTACAACGAACAAGACATTGCAGACAACAACGCCAAGAACGTCATATCGGCCGGGCAATATTAGGATATGGCGGCTACGATGGGGCCATGACCGGCCATGCAGTGGGACAGCAGGGATGCCACAGCCAGCAACCACTTTCGATTCATTCTGCTTGAAGCCCGCCCGCGGTAATGGAGTTCGTGGGGATGTCTCTTTCAGCGCGAATGAGGGGCCTTTTTCGACCCAAAGCCGACATGCCGGAAAATTCAGGAGGCTCGTTCATTGGGGTTGAAAAGTTATGGTTTGCCCCCGACTATAATAAGACTTCCATTTTTAAGACGCAGTCTGAAGCGCTAGATTCAAAGGAGAAATAGGGTTTGAAAAAAATAGCTATCGGCGTAGCGGTGTTTTGCATTTGGATTTTTGCAAATGGATTCTGGGAAATGGCCGGTGCTCCAGATCATTACACATCTTGCCAATCGATTGATTGGGCGCAAGAGCAGAATAAAGGTAAGTTTCGCCCGGATGAAGCAATGTCTTTGTGGATTCTTAAAAGCATCAAGTGTGAATAGTGGTCGGGCCCATTCGCCCGCCATAACCATGCCAGGCACGGCGAGCGCTGACGCGGCGCGTGCTGGCAACGTTAGCCGCCAAAGTTAGAGGCATAACAACATATGGCAAAAGTGGTTTCTGCTGACCTTTCAGAGTTCATCCTAAAATGTGATGACGAAAGCCATCATGAGCTATGGAATCATGAATATTGGATACTCTGCCCTTTTCGAACAGGCTATGTACCAACTGACGGAAATGTTGGCCCTCTTAGTTTCGGGCTCATGCTGCACAATGCAAAAATGTCTAATGGCCTTGTGCTCGCTCAAGAAAATTTGCTAGACGGCATTGCGCCAGCTTCGATGAAATCGGGCGAAGCTTTGAAGGCAGAGAACCTTCTTGAAGAAATACGGCAAGCAAAATATCCAAATCTACCATCACGATTTCGCTGCCACTATTTGAATTATGACAAACCCACAGCTGAAGCCAGAGCAGTAGACTGGAATTGGCATAACCGCTCACTGGAACGCTGCTATATAGTCCGCAGCGGTGGAGCCTTTCATCATGCGGACGTTGCTCTATACGAAAAACTAGTTACAGACTCAGAAAATGTGGGATTAGCAGAGAAGTACTGGCAACCATTTCACCCATCAAAAGAAGAAGACCAATCGAGATTAGAGGTACTTGCAAATAGCTGCCTGTATTTTCCTGACTGGGAAAACTTCCCCGAAGTAGATAGATCCGCTCTTGCATTCTGGAACCAATATAGGGGCGGCAATCGTGCTGACGGCTAACAATGCGCTCAACGCCGCTCACTTCATTCGCTGGACAGACAATAGCTGCGCTTTTGCCTGCCCGTTAGCTTAATCGTTATATGAGGGCGGTCTGAAAGACCGCTTTTGGCCGGATGGGGAAAGTTAGTCTACTCTGTTAGAGAACTCTGAGAAAGCCAGAGCCAAAGGCCTGATAGATCTAGCTAAAACTAATTCCTTTGTCCTGATTTCTTTGATTCGCGATTTCTAATACCATTCGAAAAAGGCAATCGGAAATGAATGCTTATAAGGACAAGAAAAATAATGAAGTAGAAGAAAAAATAGCTAGAGGTTTTAGAAGTGTTGTTGCATCCAGCGGTCTGAATATTAAACAATACTTGTTGGGGAAGGTTGGTGTTGCCAGTCACGAGATTAGAGTCGATGTCAGATCAGATTTCCCGCTGAGAATAGTGCCAAGCGAGGATACACACAAGCAATCATTATTTTATATGCCACAGTTAGTTTCGGCCCCATTTTGTGTGCTAAACACTTCAGGCACTAGCCCCTCTGTTTCTCGGATAGGAATGATCGCTAAGATCGATGAAGAGTTTCCTCTAGATTTTAAGGATCCTAGATCCGAGGGCAAAAAAATGTTGTGGGAATATGATTTTATTGAAATGCCAAAAAATAATAAGGTAGACACATTAAAAATCCCATCTTTGGAGCCTGGATTATATATCGGCTTCTCAGAAAGTGTGTTTTTGACACGTGTTTGGTGGCCGCAAGTATATAATAAGCATGGTTATCAAGACTGGGTCGGAGAAGAAGGGGTTCCGATGGATACTGGTCAAAAAATGAATGATCATATTAATCAGCTGGCTAGTAATATTGAGGTTTGGTTGTATGTGGTTTTAGATTCGGAGGAGCTTCTTCCTTTTTTATGGAGTAGTAAAGAAGAGCGTTTTGTGCCTGGCTTTTTGGCTGGCGGAATAGTTGTTAAATGATTGGTGTATTTTTACTGCTGTTACATGTGTTTTTAGGAATGGATAAACATGGGCTATTGCCTTTAGATAAATGAGAAAATTCTTGATTTCCGCTTCTGGCCAAAAGTGGATTTTTATACCAAGGTGATATTCATGTTTAAATAGTTAAGATGATATGGTCGGTTGTGTCCGAATGACTGGAGGTAGGTTGTGACTAGTAGGAAAAAATTCATAGAATCAGTAGGGGCAACTTGCAAGAATTGGAATTGGAGCTGGTCATTTGTCAATCATGATGAACGTTTCGTCATATTTGGGCTTTGGGATGTGCATAAAGATGGTTTGATATTTGATAGTGAGTGGAGGGGGGCTGGTCGATCTCAATCCTTAGAGCATATCCGTCTAGTTGAGGAGGAAGGTTATAAGTTAAAAACTTTCCCAATGCAGTATTCTGAGAAAAGTGGTGGGACCGCTAAGATAAAAAGCTTCGACCCTGTGCTCGAGGAAAAGTTTTTGGTAGGGGTTTCGGGGTGCTGGTATGCCCTAGGTGATGAAGATGAAGCAGGCGTTTCTTTAGCAGAAGAGGTGTTTGAGCCTGAAAAGTATATTGAAGGTGCTACAAGGAAGATATCTGTAAATTCGTATGAAAGAAATCCTAAGGCAAGAAAAAAATGTTTGGATTACTATGGGTATAAATGCTTTGTTTGTAATTTTGATTTTGAAGATTTTTACGGAAAAATTGGGCGTAATTTTATACATGTCCACCATGAAGTGGCGTTATCTGAAATTAAGGAAGAGTATGAGGTCGACCCTATAAAAGATCTCAAACCTTTGTGCCCTAATTGCCATGCAATTATTCATAGAACGATGCCTCCCGTTGAAGTGAGTAAGCTGGTGGCGGTTTTAAATAGCAAGCGGACTAGGGAGCTGTAGCCTTCATGTGATTGGACGTAGAGTTATCAGTTACCTAGAAAGCCTGAACAGATCGCGTAAGTCGCACCTCCCTGACGGGCCGCCGCTTCGCTTCGCCTTGCACATCAGGGAAACTGCAATGGCTGCTTCTGGCCGAAAGCTGACATACGCATGTGTTCTTACCACTCTGCTCCAGCCATCAGCATGTCAGTTGACCCGAGGTAGCGTATCCAGAGAGGTGCAAGGCAATGGAACTGGCTCGGTATGAATCGTCCCAGGCGGCGGAGGTGCAGGCGCTGTTCGTCGAGACCTTCGCCGAGGCGGAGGGGCAGGAGGAGGGCAACCTGGTCGGCGGCCTGGTGCAGGAGCTGTTGCGCGATGCTGACCCTTGCGACGTGCAGGGCTTCGTGGCCATGGAGCAGGGGCGGGTCGTGGCTGGCATCGTCTTCTCGCGGCTCCGGTTCGAATCGCCGGCCGAGGCGTTCCTGCTGTCACCCGTGGCGGTGCATCCCGCGCATCAGGGCCGGGGCATCGGCCAGCGCCTGATACGCTTCGGGCTCGACAGCCTGAAGGCACAGGGCGCGACCCATGCCTTCACCTATGGGGATCCCGCCTTCTATTCGCGTGTCGGGTTCGTGCCCGTGTCCGAGACGATGGCCGCGGCGCCCTTCAGGCTGTCCCAGCCGGAGGGCTGGCTCGGCCAGGGGCTCGGCGGGGAGATGGTGCCCCTGGCCGGGGTGCCGCGCTGCGTCGCCGCCTTCGATGATCCCGCCTATTGGTAGGGCCTCTCGGCATCGGCACCGTCATTCGGCCGTCTGCCGGCCACCCGGCGGCGTGGGCCGTGCCGGGCTCGGTCGCCTCAGCGCTCGCGGCGGGCCGACCAGTGACGCTGCATCTCGAGGAAGGTGATCGAGGCCGACCAGGTGATCAGCATGAAGCCGATCAGCGCCTCGGTGCCGGTGACGAAGCGCATCGGCCCGGTCGGGATCAGGTCGCCGTAGCCCAGGGTGGTGTAGGTGATCGCCGAGAAGTAGACGTAATCGAGGAACTTGAGGGTGCCCAGGCCCTCCAGGCCGCCTGTCAGTGGATGCGTGCCGAGCAGGGCCATGGCGAAGGCGAAGAGCCAGATCTGGGCGACGTGGGTGCCGAACAGCACGAAGCTCAGCATCAGGAAACGGGTCCGCAGGGAGTTGCGCGACCGTTCCAGGCGCTGCCAGAGGCGAAGCGAGACCTCGTAGTGCATCACGATGCAGACCAGGACGGTGATCGTGGTGATGGCCACCGCCCACAGGTGGCCGGTATCGAAGGGGGCAGCGAGCACGGTGGGCGATCCTCTCGTCGGGCGTACGGCCAAGCCTAGCGTGATCTCGGCGCCGTCGTCACGGGCTCGCCATGTCGTGGGTCAAATGACGCCCCCGCGGGGCGCTGCTAGGATGGGGCCATCCGTCACCAGGGTGACATGTGCCCGGCTCACCGGGCGCCGAGCAAGGAAGGTCTCATGAACAATACCCCCCCCGAGAGCGCGACGCCGGAGGATACCCTCACGCCGCTCACGTTACGCCGTGTGGGGATCGATACCTACCGCGAGAACGTGGCCTATCTGCACCGCGAATGCGCCCTCTATCGTGCCGAGGGCTTCCAGGCGCTCTCCAAGGTGGAGATCCGCGCCAACGGCCAGCGCATCCTGGCCAGCCTCAACGTGGTGGATGACACCGCCATCGTCGACTGCCAGCAGCTCGGCCTCTCCGAGGACGCCTTCACCATGCTGGGGGTGGAGGAGGGCCATCCGGTCAGCGTCTCCCAGGCCGAGCCCCCGGCCTCGATTCCCGCCCTGCATCGCAAGATCGGAGGGGAGCGGCTCTACCGCGAGGACTTCCGTCACATCATCCAGGACATCGCCGAGCTGCGCTATTCCAAGATCGAGCTCACGGCCTTCGTGGTGGCCTGTGACCAGAACGAGCTCGACCGCGAGGAGGTCTTCTTCCTCAGCGACGCCATGAGCCGGGTCGGTCGCCAGCTCGACTGGCGGGAGCACCCGGTGGTGGACAAGCACTGCATCGGGGGCATACCCGGCAATCGCACCTCGATGCTGGTGGTGCCGATCGCCGCGGCCCATGGCCTGCTCTGCCCCAAGACCTCGTCCCGCGCCATCACCTCGCCCTCGGGCACCGCCGACACCATGGAGGTGCTGGCCAATGTCGACCTGCCCTTCGAGGAGCTGGGCAAGCTGGTCCGTACCCACCGGGGATGCATCGCCTGGGGCGGCACCAGCGAGCTGTCCCCCGCCGACGACGTGCTGATCTCGGTGGAGCGCCCCCTGTCCATCGACTCGGCGGGGCAGATGGTCGCCTCCATCCTCTCCAAGAAGGCGGCCGCCGGTTCCACCCACCTGCTGCTCGACATCCCCGTGGGGCCGCACGCCAAGGTGCGCTCGATGCCGGAGGCGCGACGGCTGCGCAAGCTGTTCGAGTTCGTGGCCCAGCGCATGGGGATGACCCTGGACGTCGTGATCACCGACGGCAGCCAGCCGGTGGGGCGCGGCATCGGCCCGGCCCTGGAGGCCAGGGACGTGATGCGAGTGCTCACTCACCATCCCGAGGCCCCCGTGGACCTGCGCCTGAAGTCGCTGCGCCTGGCCGGGCGCATGCTGGAGTTCGACCCCGACATGCGCGGTGGCGACGGCTTCGGCATCGCCCGGGACATCCTCGATTCCGGCCGGGCGCTGGACAAGATGATGGACATCATCCGTGCCCAGGGCGAGAAGCCCTTCGATCCGGACCATCCCCCCCTGGCCCCGCACTGCTTCGAGGTGCCGGCCCCGGGGGATGGCGTGGTCACCGCCATCGACAACCTCACGCTGGCGCGCATCGCCCGCCTGGCCGGAGCCCCCAAGGCCATCGGTGCCGGGGTCGACCTGATGGCGCGCATCGGTGACAGCGTGGAGGCCGGCCAGCCGCTCTACCGGGTCTATGCTGCCTATCCCAACGAGATGACCTTCGCGCACCGCTTAACCGAGCGCGACAGCGGCTTCACCCTGGGCTCACCGGCCGAGATCACCCGGCTCAACGTCGAGTTCTGACCAGGAGACCTGATGACCACCGCGCTGCTGCATTTTCCCGACGAGGCGGGCCCCGCCCGCCGCCTGGCCGAGGCCGCCGAGCTGCCCGCGGCCTGCGTCGAGCGCCATCGTTTTCCCGACGAGGAGCTCAAGCTCACGCTCCCCTACCACGAGGCGGGGGCCTTCCCGGAGGTCCTCGTGCTCTACCGCAGCCTCGACCGTCCCGACGACAAGCTCGTCGAGTTGCTGCTGGTGGCCCGCCACGCGCGGCGCCACGGCGTGAGGCGCCTGGTGCTGGTGGCGCCGTACCTGGCCTACATGCGCCAGGACATCGCCTTCCATCCCGGCGAGATCGTCAGCCAGACCATCATCGGTGGCTTTCTCGCCGAGCTCTTCGACGCCGTGATCACCGTGGACCCGCACCTTCACCGCATCGATCGCCTCGACCAGGCCATCCCCCTCGAGCACGCCATCGCGCTCTCCGGCGCCCCGCGACTGGCCGAGCTGATCGCCGCCAGGCGCGAGAATCCCCTCCTGCTGGGGCCCGACGAGGAGGCGCTGCAGTGGGTGAGCCAGGCCGCCGGGATCACCGGGTTCGATCACGGCACCTGCCGCAAGACACGCAATGGCGACCGGGACGTGGTGGTCGCGCTGCCCGATGTCGACGTCCGGGGCCGCCAGGTGGTGCTGATGGACGACGTGGCGAGCTCCGGCCACACCCTCGCCCGCGCCGCCGAGGCGCTGCTGGCCGCCGGCGCGGCGTCCGTGGACGTGGCCGTCACCCATGCGCTGTTCGCCGGGGATGCCCTGGCGGTGATCCGGGCCGCCGGCGTGGGGGAGGTATGGAGCACCGACGCCATCGATCACGAGAGCAACGCCATCGCCCTGGCGCCGGCGCTGGAAGCGGCGCTCGCGGACGTGCTTCATGGAGGAAGGCAGTGACCATCACCATCGAGCAGGCGAGCCGTGATGCCCAGTTCCGGGCCGGCGCCGAGCTGTTCCGCGAGTACGCCCGTCATCTGGGGCTGGATCTCGGCTTCCAGGGCTTCGAGGAGGAGCTCGGGCAGGTGGCCGAGATGTACGGGCCGCCCGCCGGGGCCCTGCTGCTGGCCCGCGACGGCGAGACCTGCGTCGGGGTGGTGGGGCTGCGCGAGTTCGCCCCGGGCGACGCCGAGATGAAGCGCATGTACGTGATGCCGAGCCATCACGGCCAGGGCGTGGGCCACGCCCTGGCACTGGCGTTCCTGGAGACGGCCCGCGGGCTCGGCTACCGCCGCGTGCTGCTCGACAGCCTGGCCAGCCTGGAGCCGGCGCTGGCCCTCTATCGCCGCCTGGGCTTCACCGAGACCGCCCCCTATCGCTACAACCCCTTCCCCGATGCGGTCTTCATGGAGTACCGGCTGTAGCGCTGACGCCGTCGGCCGGGCGGGGCAGGGCGCCTATTTCTGCTCCTCGGGCGTGTCGGCACCCTGGTGGCCCAGCGGCCCGGCCTGGTCGAGGCGCGGATGGTGGTCGAGGAACTCGCGGTGCGGGTCCGACAGGCCATCCAGGGCCCGAACGGTATGGGTGATGGCATGGATCGCCGCCAGCACGTCCTTGGTGTACCCGGTCTCGGAGATGGTGTGCATGTTGCGGATCGGGAAGCCGATGGAGGTGGCGGCGCAGTCCACGGCGGCGAGCACCCCGGCCATGCCGTCGGTGCCGGTGTCCGGCCCCACGATGTCGCGCTGCATGGGGATGCCCTGTTCCCGGGCGGTGGTCTCGATGATCCGGTTGAGCTGCTCGCTGGCGATGGCGCCCACTGACATGGTGAAGCCCTTGCCCATCTCCAGCGGCTGCATGCGCCGGTCGCCGATGCCCGGGGCGGCCACGTAGTCGTGGTTCACGTCCACGGCGATGATGGCGTCGGGCCGCAGCTCGCCGGCCAGCACCCGGCTGCCGAAGCGGCCGATCTCCTCGTAGCTGGCGATGGCGAAGAGCACGCGGACCTGCTCGGTACCGCCTGCCTCGGCGATCAGTCGCGCCACCTCGGCGGTGACGAAGCAGCCCAGGCCGTTGTCCAGGTAGGCGCCGTAGAAGGTGTCCGGGCTGAAGCCGGGGCGGATCGGCCGGTTCAGCAGGATGGCATCCCCGGGGCGCACGCCGAGGTTCAGCACCTGCTGCTTCTTGTTCTCGCCGTGGATCTGCAGGTCCAGGTACATCTGCTCCTTCTTCAGGCCCTTGCTGCCGTCACGCACCGACGGGTCGGAGAAGTGGATGGCGCCCAGCGCCTCCACGGTGCCGCCCTCGATCACCCGGTACTGCCCCGGGGCCGCCGGGTCCTCGCTGAACAGCTTGACCTCGTGGCCGAGCAGGGTGGTGGGCAGGAAGGAGTCGGTGTTGATCCAGATCTTGCCGTCCTCGCCGATCGAGCGCACCTGCATGCGGATCTTGTCGGCGTGGCCGATGATCATCACCTTGAAGAGGTCGTCCCGGCCCGGGTGGGTGTCCAGCACCACGCCCGCGTGGCCCTTGAACTGCTGCAGTTGCCAGTCGCCGGGCGCGAAGCCCTCGAAGTGGGGCTTCAGGACGCCGTAGGTCATCGCGCCCTCCAGCCCCACCGGGCTGGGCGCGGCCAGGATACGCCGCATCAGGTCGAACTGCGGGTCGGGCATGGGGTCGGTCCAGGGCTTGGGCGTGTCGCTCATGACGCTCTCTCGTGATGGGGGACGGAGCGGACAGGATGAGGCCTTGCGCCGTGACGGCGCAACTCAGCGGCGCCGGATCCAGTAGCGCTTTCCCTTCGGCCCCGGGCGCTCGATGATGACCGGGGGCACGTGGGCATGGTCCCCATGGTGCGCATGCAGGGGAGGGTGGTCGGGCACCCGGGCCGCCATCAGTCGGCGGATCCGCTCCTGGGTCGGGGGGTGGGTGCGCAGCCAGTCGAGCCCGGCGGGCGGATGGCGCCCGAACAGGGTGGCGAGCCAGCGGCCGTGGTGGCGTTCCAGCACGCCCAGGGCTGAGGCCAGGCCCTCGGGGTCGCCGGTCAGGGCCATGGCGTCCAGGTCGGCGGTGTATTCGCGGTTTCGGGAGAGGGCCAGCTGCAGGAGGGTGCTGAGGCTCGGGGCGAACGCCACGACCAGCAGCAGCCCCCAGGGCAGCCGGAACTCGCCGGCCAGGATCATCGGCAGCATCAGCAGCAGGCTGATCTGCAGCACGGTGGTGAGGAAGAGGGTCAGGCGCGTCATGGTCGCGGCCATCGACATCACCTGGGTATCGCCATGGCGCAGGTGGCTGACCTCATGGGCGAGCACGCCGGCCAGTTCGCGGAGCGTCAGCACGCGCAGCAGGCCCTCGGTGACGGCGATGCCGCCGTCGTGGCGAGTGCCCACGGCGAAGGCGTTGAGATCCTCGGATGGCGTATAGAAGAGTTGCGGCGGGCGACGCAGGCCGGCCCGCCGGTAGAGGGTGTCGAGCAGGCGGTAGAGGGTCGGCGCCTGGTGGCGTTCGAGCAGGCCGGCCCCGGCATCGGCGAGGATCACCCGGGCCGGCACCCAGGTGCTGGCCAGCGCCCCGGCCACCACCGCGCCCAGGCTGACCAGCAGCCCGAGGCCGCCGGCCAGCAGGTAGCCGGGCACCGCCAGCACCAGGGCCAGCCCGCCCATGATCAGCAGGGTCTGCAGGCCGTTCTTCAGGCGGCTGCGCCAGAGTCGTGGTGTCCAGGTCGGCATGGCGTCCCCTGTGATCTCAAGCATGGTCGTCTGGCGGTGGCGCGAGACACGCCTGGCCTCTGACGCGGGAGCGTACCTGTTGCGTCTCACGACCTCTCCGTTGGAGTCTACTATCCTACGCCGTGTCCTCTCTGCCCTGGCGACGAGACAGGCGGTGCGTGACGGGCGGGGAACCCCCTGGACGTCGCGGCTGTCCATGTTCCGCGGCGATATCCGTCATCTCCGTCGTCCATCGGATGCCGGCGGAGGTACGTTGTTCATCAAGGAGGAGTTCCCATGCCGATACGACATGTCCTGGCCACCGCCCTGGCGACCTGCCTGCTGGCGGGCGCCGCCTCGGCCGACGACGACAGGCCGACCTGGGGATGGGTCGAGAAGGCCACCATCGAGCCCTGGGGCGTCGAGGTGAAGGCGAAGCTCGACAGCGGCGCGCTGACCTCGTCCATGCAGGCCGAGCATATCGAAGAGTTCGAGCGCGATGGCGAGGACTGGGTGCGCTTCGAGGTCGAGGTCGAGGACGAAGCCACCGGAGAGGTGGTGGCCAGGCAGTTCGAGCGCAAGGTCTACCGACGGCTGATCCTCACCGGGGCCGGCGGCAAGGACCGTCGCCCGGCGGTGATGATGACGATCTGCATGGGCGACACGCGCTATCAGGAGCAGTTCAGCCTCGAGGACCGCGATGACATGAACTATCCCGTGCTGCTGGGTCGGCGCACCATCCAGAGCCTCGGTTACCTCGACGTCACCAAGACCTTCCTGCACGATCCCGACTGCGACGACGACTCGCCGCTGCGGCGCCATGAGGACAAGGAGTACGACGAGGACATCGGCATCTAGCGTGGTGGCCGCGCCCCTCGAGGACGTCACGCCGGTCGGGTGCTCGACCGGGAGGCGATCAGCGACATCCTGAAGGCCAGGCCCCGGGAGGGGCCTGGCCTTCAGGGGATATGCAGGGTGTCTCGTCAGTGGCCGTATCGAACGGGGTGTCGTGACCGGCTCGAGCCTCCCTGGCCTTCGCGCATGGTCGTGAGGTTAGCGAGACAGGCGCTGCGTTGCCGTCGATGTCACCTCCACCAGCGATCCTGCTCCTGCTGGAAGCCCCGGGAGGTCTGCCGTGTTGACCGGTGCTGGAGACGCTGGGTCTCCATCATCTGTTGGCTCTGCGGTTGGCTCAGTTCCTGTTGCAGGCGGGCACTGTGCTCTTCCAGATACGTGGAATTACCATCACCTGCCAGGGAGGCACTCACGGAGAACAGGCTGATCACCAGGATGGCAGTCAGGGTTGTGAGTTTCATGGGATGCCTCGTCATGTCTTGGCGCTGATGCTGTCGGGTCGGTAGTGCGCCGACGAGCCTTCCGACCCGAGGTGATCCGTCATTCCGGGCTTTGCTGGTCAGGCGATGACGGACACCAACCTTGCCGGTCGTCAAGGCGGGCTTCGGGGAGAGGTTGGTTGCGTGAAGACGGAGGGCCTGACTGACATCTGAACGCCCAGCTTCTTTGCGCCTGGCCTGCCTGATCACCGCAAGCGAAGACCTTGATGCTGGCAACTTCAGTATAGGTCGCGTCGGAAAATCCGGAGTGGGTTGTCGCCATCGAAATCAAGGTTCATTGCGAAAATCAGGCGTTCGAATGCCTCTGGATCAGTCCCGTTTGTACCCGCCATCATAAGGATATTTCCGCCGGAAATGACCGGGTGCGTCGACGGGCAATGGCGACATGGATGCCCCGGTCGGTCAGCTCCTCAGTCGGTGCAGGGTGTCGACCAGGCGCCGGCAGAGGGCATCGAGCTTCTGCTGCTGCTGATCGTCCCTGAGCCGGCCCTGCTCGTCGAAGGCCTTCGCGGCATGCGCCACGGCGAGCTGGTCCGGCAGTACGGTCACGCCGAGGTTGGTGAGCAGCTGGCGGGCCAGCGCCAGGCTGCGGATGCCGCCGAGCCCGCCGGGGGAGGCGGAGACTACCCCGGCCAGCTTGCCCTCGAAGAGGGTCAGGCCACTCTCGCCCTCGTGGGGGCGGCTCAGCCAGTCGAGGGTGTTCTTGAGCAGCGGCGTGATGAAGCCGTTGTACTCTGGCGAGGCGATCAGCAGGCCATCGTGCTCGGCCAGGCCGCGACGCAGCACCAGGGCATTCTCGGGCAGGCCCCGGTCGGCCTCCAGGTCGCCGTCGTAGAGCGGCATCGGATGGTCGCGCAGGTCGATGAAGGTGGGCCGGCCGCCCATCCGCTCGATGCCCTCGGCGGCCTGGCGCGCCAGGGCCTTGTTGTGCGAGCCGGCGCGACTGCTGCCGGCGAAGACCAGGATGCGGGGGTGGGGCTGGCGATCGGTCATGGGGTCTCCTCGTCGTTCCGTCGATGTGGCGCGCCTCCCGCTGGGGGAGGCGGGGCCCGCCATACCATCCTCGGGACATGCCGTATTCTGGGGCCGTCGGCCACCCGGTGGTCAAGCCTGTGGTGCACCGGGCGCGTCGGCGAAGGCGTGTGGGCGACGGTCCCTCGTCATCCCCGTATCTCTGCGATCATCTCGCCGGTGGCCTCGCTCAGTCCTCTCTCCCGGAAGCCGAGGCTGGCATAGAAGTCCCGGGCGACACGGTTGGAGGGCACATAGCAGATCATGATGCGCTCGAAGGGGCCCAGCGCCCTGATCTCGTCCAGCACACACCGCATGGCCCGGTGCCCGATGCCTCGTCCCTGGTGGTGTCGGTCGACCATCAGGCGAAAGATGCTGTAGGCGGGCGGCCGTCCCTCCTCATCGAACGACTCGTACATGAGAAAGCCCACCACCTCGCCGTCGCAGAGAATGGCGCGGGGCCGGAAGGTCGGCTGGAAGGACGATTCGGCAAGTGAGTAGAGGTTGCTGGCCACATAGTCGCGCTGGGAGGCCGCCACCTCCAGCGCGATGACGGCCTCGAAGTTCTCGCGAGTGATGCTCTGCAGTGCTACGTCCATGGGATGCTCATCGTCTCGGAAGTGTCAGGGGCGGCCCGGGGAGGGGCTCGCGGAGTGGTCATTCATGGGTCGACGGGGATCCGGATGCTGCGTGACACCATGCCCAGCCGGGGGCTGGCGATGCGGATGGTCACCTCGCCCTCACCCTGGATCACCCATCGGGCATGGGCCTGGTGGCTGTTGCCGCGGGAGCGCTGGTACCAGGGCATCTGGGCACCGTCGCCGAGGCCCCGGCCCCAGCCCTCCAGGTGGCCCAGCCGCTGGCGTGCCCGGGCCGGGTCGTGGAGCCGACAGCCCGTGGCGCTGGCCTCGGCCTCCAGTCCACTGTTCCAGGGACGCTTCCGGGCCGCCTGGACGCCGTAGCTCGGCAGGTAGCCATGGTTGGCGATCGTCACGTCCAGGGCATGGAAGCCCTTGCCCAGGGGCGTGCAGTGCACCGACTCGATGACGAGGCGCGGCATCATCGAGGCGACCCGCAGCCAGTAGCTGCCCAGGCCCTCGCAGATCGCCGGCAGTTCCTCAGGCGGCGGGTTCCAGATGCCGAGGCACGGGTCCAGCCCGCCGACCTCCACCTCGCCCAACTGAGGGTGCGTCATGGGATGCCAGTCGTCGAACAGCCGTCCGCCGTTGCTGACTTGATCCCACCGGGCGAGCCGCACCATCTGCTCGCGGTCCAGCGCGGTGTAATGGTCGATGAAGCGCTCGGGACGGGGCAGGTCGAGGCGCTGGAAGAGGTCCCAGAGCTCGCAGACCTGGGCCAGGCAGCCGCGCTGGTGATAGGCGAATTCGGTCAGGTCGCCATGCAGCGGGGTCTCTGGCTGGTAGCTGAACTCCTCGAAGCTGCTCACGGTAGGGTAGCCGGTGAGCGAGGCGCCCCAGGCGGCCAGCTGTCGGTAGAGTGCGAGATCCTGGGGGTCCATGTCACGGTCCGGGGCATCGACCAGCGGACGGATGAAGACCCCCCCGAAGGTGTGGAGGTTTAGCCAGGCGTAGAGGTTCGGGTGGGCGACGGCGAAGTCGATGATGGCCCGGGTCTCGGGTGCGTCGCCGGGGTAGTGGCCGGCGCCGACCTGATCCGGCTCGGGCCGCCAGCCCCAGGGGAAGTTGCGGTTGAAGTCCGGTGTGTCGGCCAGCCAGTCGGGCTCGGGAACCGTCACCCCATCCCAGTGCTCGATCACCCCCTCGGGGTAGAGCCGCCAGTAGGGAGGAGGGTCCTCCACCCGGCGAGGCAGCATCAGGCCCGGGTGGTCCGGCGAGGCGACGAAGTCGCCCGCCTCGTCCTGGCAGCGCAGGTAGCGGCAGCGACCGTCGCCGTCCAGGTCCTCGCTGCGCCAACGGGGGCGATCGGGGCTGCCGGGGCTTCGCCGAGGGGCGGAGCGCACGAAGCCGCCCTGGCGCAGTACCTGCTCGGCGCCGTCCGGCGAGATCCGCGGGCAGACATGGAACAGCACCTCTCGCAGAAGCCGGCACTGGTGCTCGGGCCAGTCGCCTGGCAGTCGGTCAGGGGCGAGGTGCAGCGCCAGGACCATCTCTGCCACGGCCAGGGCGGCGCTGGAGCCGGCCAGTTCGGTGCCGTGCATGTTGCCGTCCACCCAGACGGCGGGACGCCGGCGATCCGGCTCGGGGCCGAGGGTCAGCACCCAGATGTCGCGCCCCTGCGGGCTTACGCCGATGCTTTCCAGGCGGGCCAGTCGGGGATGGTCCCGGGCCCAGGTCTCGAGCTGGCGGGTCAGCGCCTCGTGACTGAGGTAGCGGCGGCGGAAGAGGCCATTGAAGGTGTCCTGGGTCATGCCGATGCCTCGCCGGGTCGTGTCGCGCTGTCAGTATGGCGCATCCATGGGGAAGGGGGCGTCGGTCTGGCGGCTTACCCCTCCGGGCCCGCTGTGCCAAGCTGTAAGCGGGATGAGCAACGCAACGATGCGAGGCCTCATGAACGATCGGCGGCGGGACGCGCTGGAGCACGAGCATCGACCGGAGGTCATCGAACGGCGGCTGCGCGCCCCCTCCCGTCTCCGACACCTGCCCGATGCCATCCTCGGCGGCATCGACGGCTGCGTGACCACCTTTGCCGTGGTCTCCGGGGCCTTCGGTGCCGGCTTCTCCTCCACGGTCGCGCTGGTGCTGGGCGTCGCCAACCTGCTGGCGGATGGCTTCAGCATGGCGGTCAGCAACTACGAGGCGATCCAGGCCCAGCGAGAGCATGTCGCCGGGGTGCGTCGCTCCGAGCACCACCATATCGACGTGGTCCCGGAGGGGGAGCGCGAGGAGATCCGCCAGATCTTCCTGCGCAAGGGATTCACCGGGGAGACCCTGGAACGGGTGGTGGAGACCATCTGCAGCGACCGCGAGGTGTGGGTGGAGACCATGGTCGCCGAGGAGCATGGCCTGCAGACCGTGGCGTTGAGTCCGCTGCGCTCGGCGCTGGCCACCTTCATCGCCTTCATGGTCGTCGGCGCGATGCCGCTCGTGCCCTATGCGATGCCGTGGCTCGACCCCACACGGCAGTTCCTGACGAGCCTGGCGGTGGCCGGGCTGATGTTCTTCCTGATCGGCATGGGCAAGAGCCTCGTCTATCACCAGCCCCTGCTGACCTCGGGGCTGCGGACCCTGCTGATCGGCGGGGCCGCGGCGGGGCTGGCCTTTCTGACCGGCCACCTGGCCCGGGCGCTGTTCGGCTTGGGGCCCTGACCGGGAGCTTCCACGGCGCCTGGGCCTGGCGTGATCCCGGCCGAGCGGCGTAGGCTTTAGCGCACCATCACCAGCCGGGAGTCAGCGAATGGAACGCTTCATGCAGGCCGCACTCGAGGAGGCCCGCCATGGGCTCGACGAGGGCGGCATCCCCATCGGGGCGGTGCTGGTGCACCGCGGGGTGATCATCGGCCGAGGTCGCAATCGGCGCGTGCAACTGGGCAGTGCGGTGCTGCACGGCGAGATGGATGCCCTGGAGAATGCCGGCCGTCATCCGGCCGAGGTCTATCGCGAGAGCACCCTCTATACCACCCTCTCGCCCTGTCCGATGTGCAGCGGCGCCATCCTGCTCTACGGCATACCCAGGGTGGTGGTCGGCGAGAACTGCACCTTCCTGGGCGAGGAGGCCCTCCTGCGGGAGCGTGGCGTCGACGTGCAGGTGCTGCAGGATCCCGAGTGCATCGCACTGATGGAGGCCTTCATCGCCGCCTCGCCCGAACTCTGGCACGAGGACATCGGCGAATAGCACCCGCCGGTCGGGGCATGGCGAGCCGCCTTGATCCGGGTCAAGTCGAGCTGACCCTGCTACCTTGGGGGGAGTGCCCTTTCGGTGACGATGCGTCGCCGTCGAGGGGGCAGGCGGAAGAGTGCGGCTGATCACTCCGCCATGCCATACGCCTGACCTCCCGCCATCCTGACCCGTGCCCATGGGCACGTCGCCTATCCTGTCTGTGGGAACAGACGTCGCCAGGACAGCCCTCTTGCTCATCCTTCTTCTCGACGTGCCGCACCGCCCGGCCACCCGGGCCCCATGACGCTCCCCATGCCGCGGGCCCTATGCTTCGCGGCAGGCGCCGCGATGATCGGGCTCGTGGTCGTGCCGACCGAGGAGGCCTTCGCCGAGGGTCTCAGTACCGCCGAACTCGTCACGGGTCGCCTCTTCTGGGGCGCCGTGGCCGTGATCGGGGTCTGCAGCCTGAGACGCGGCGCGGTGCCGGTTCGGCGTACCCCTCGGGATCATCTGTCGCTCCTGCGCAACGGCCTGCTGATCGGCTGGGCGACCATCTTTCTCTACAGCCTGGCCCTGAAGGGCAACGACGTGACCCCCGTGATCATCACCCTCGTCGGCACGTCTGCCGTCGTCGGCTTTTTGGTGGAGACCTGCGGGCGCCTGCGCCTCGAGCATCTCTTCATCCTGACCGCCGTGCTGGTGGCGCTGATCGCCACGGTCCTCTCGGCGCACAATGCCCGTGCGGAAGTCTCCTGGACCCTATCGGCCGCCGTCGTCAGCGGGGCGATCTACGGTCTGCTGCCCGTGCTGCTGCGCGGCCGGGAGTCCGCCGACGATCTGACCTCCGTCGGCTGGTACCTTGCCTATGGGTGCGTCATCGCCACCGTGCTGGCGCTGCTGACCACCGACACGACGATCTCCGGCCTGCTCGAGGCCGCCGGGAACGGGGATGTCATTCTCGCGGGCGCCGTCGGCACGGGCCTGGGGTACACTCTGCTGCAGTTCGGGGTGGCCCAGGGCGGCGGGCGCGAACCCCTGAGCCCCGCGGTGGCGGGCATTCTCTACGGCTTCGAGCCGATCACGGCGATCCTCGCGGCGGCGCTCTGGCTGCGACAGCCGATCTCGGCCGAGACGATGTTCTTCAGTTGCGCCTTCCTGATGCTGGCGTTCTCGGCGGGATCGGTGCTCAAGGCACGAGTGGACTGACCCCCGCGACAGGCGAGCGGGTCGCGTCTCACGCCCGCCGGTCAGGGCATGGCGATCCCCCTTGATCCGGGTCAAGTCGGCCGCGCGGGGCGGGGCTATCTTGATCATGGGGCGAGCATTTCCGAACGAAGCTCGCCGGGGTGACCCTGGCGAGGCTTATGGGCCATGCCTCGCTCGCCCTCTATGACCTGTTCACGAGGAGGTATCGTCATGGCAAAGAAATCCACCAAGGAATCCAGGGACGTCCCCGTCTCTGCCGGAAAGTCCGCGCCCGAGGCGTCGCGCGCGATGAGTCCCTTCCGGGAATTCGATCGCATGCTGGACAGCTTCTTCGATCGAGGATGGATGCCCTCGATGCGCGGGGAACACCCCCTCTGGGAGCGGTTCGCCGCCTTCGAGAAGGGCATGCCGAAGGTCGATGTCATCGATCGTGACGCCGAGGTGGTGGTACGCGCCGAGGCCCCGGGCTTCGAGCGCGAGGAACTCGACGTCTCGGTGACCGACGGCGCGGTGACCATCAAGGGCGAACACCGCGAGGAGAGCAAGGAGGAGGAGGGCGATTACTTCCACTCCGAGATCTCTCAGGGGTCCTTCACCCGGACGGTGGCACTGCCCTGCGAGATCGATGCCGACAAGGCCGAAGCCAGCTTCAAGAACGGCATGCTCGAGCTGACGCTGCCCAAGCTCAAGCGGGCCAATCGCCGCAAGCTCGAGGTCAAGTAACTATCCGGGAAACCGGCATGCCGGTTTCCCTGGCGTGAGGGCATGAAAATGGAAATCACCTGGGTGGTAGTCGCCGACCAGGCACGGGCACGGCTTTTCTCGGCGTCGGACCAGAGAGGGCCCCTGGAAGAGGTGGAGGAACTGGTCAATCCCGAGGGTCGCCTGCATGACCGGGACCTGAATGCCGATAGCCCGGGTCGTGCCTTCGATTCCATGGGCGAGGGGCGCCATGCCATGGGCAAGCACCATTCGCCCAAGGAGCAGGAGGCGATTCGCTTCGCGCATGAGGTGGGAAAACGCCTGGCCGCCGGCCTGCAAGACGGCGCCTACCGGCACCTGATCATCAGTGCCACGCCGCATTTCTTGGGATTGCTACGCGAGACGCTGTCCGAGGATGTCGCGAAGCGCGTCTTGCTCGAGCTGCACAAGGACCTCACGGCCCTGAGCAGCGACGAGATCCGGGCACACCTTCCGGAGCGACTCCCCCGGGAGCCCCTTTCCTCAGAGGGGTAGGGGTAAGGACCTGGTGGCCGGAACCTGATTGCCAGAACGGAGGGGCGGCAATGGTCGGCGTGACCCTCTGGTTGACCGGGGAAGGGTTGACCGGGAAGTGATGACGGGACGCGGCATCGATCAGATTCTGCCGCATCCCGGCGATCCCCGATAAAGTGAGCCCACGAAGGGCTTGGTCGGCATGGCGAGCCTGAGGCCTTCACCTGGGTTTACTGCCGATCCTGGCCGGCGTCGGGCGGGGTATCCGAGGCTTCCGGTTCGATGACGAAGGCGGGGCGATGAAAGGCCGCCGCGGCCTCCACCTCGGCAAGGCCGCGCTGGCCGGGCTCCGGTGGCTCATCGCCGGCCAGTACCTTCAGCACCGACCTGACGCCACGCGACAGCGATATCAGGTTGTAGCCCCCCTCCAGCACGAAGGCCAGCCTTCCTCCGCACTGCCGGCGTGCCAGGCCCTGCAGGATGCCGGTCATGGCGGAAAAGCCGTCATAGGAGACGTTCAGCGCCAGGTCGTGGCTGTGGGGGTCGAACCCCGCCGAGACCAGGATCAGGTCGGGCTTGAACCACTCGGCCGCCGGGACCAGGATCTCGTGGAAGGCCTTGAGATAGGCGGCGTCGCCGGCATCGGCCGGCAGCGGCACGTTGACGATGGTGCCATCCCCGAGGCCCACCCCGACCTCCTCGAGGTTCCCTGAGCCGGGATAGAAGGGCGAGGCCCGATGGATGTCGAGAAACAGCACATCCGGGTCGGCCCAGAAGATGTCCTGGGTGCCGTTGCCGTGGTGGGCGTCCCAGTCGATGATCATGACCCGCTGGCAGCCCAGCGCGGCCCGCGCATGGGCCGCCGCCACCGCCACGTTATTGAACAGGCAGAAGCCGCGGGCGCGCACCGGTTCGGCATGGTGTCCGGGGGGCCTCACCAGCGCAAAGCTGCTCTCCGCGCGCCCCTCGACCACCGCTTCCACGGCGGCGATCGCGGTGCCGGCGGCGATCTCGGCGGCCTCGAGGCTGCCGGGAGACACGGCGGTGGTATCCACGTCCAGCCAGGCGCTCTTGCCGCGCAGTTGGTAGATGCTGTCGAGATAGGAGTTGGTGTGGACGCGCGACAGCTGTTCGCGCGTGGCGGCCATGCCCGTCTCGAAGGTCACGCCGGGCACCGGCTCGAGGTCCAGCAGGTGTCGGATGGCGGTGAGCCGGGCGGGGTGTTCGGGATACTTCCAGGGCACGCCCAGGCCCGACAGCAATGAGCGGACTCGCTTGTCCATGCGCCCCGGCAGGAAGGGCACCTCGATGTTGGGCTCATGGGCCAGCATCCGCTCGTCATAGAAGGCGATCACGCTGTTCGGTTCGGCCACGGTGAAGGCTCCTGGTTGTGCGCGCCGTTAACGGCGAGATGAATCATGCCACCGGCTACAGCATATCAGGGGGCCGGCCTTCGGGGGGAAGCATGGCCCATTCCCTCAGCGCATCAGGTCCAGAAGCCGTTCCATGGCCAGGAACAGCTGGCGGCGCGGCTGGGCGCCCTCGAGCACTCCGGCGTGCTCGCCGTCCAGCGAGAAGCGCAGCCCCGGCACGCCGCCGATGCCGAGCTCGCCGGCGAGTCGCTGGTCGGCCAGCACCCGGTCGGTGTAGTCACCCTCGGCCAGGGCCCGGCGCAGTCCTGCGCCGTCCAGGCCGAGGCCGTCGGCCACCTGGACGAGTGCCTCGGGATCGGCCAGGTCCAGGCTCTCCTCGAAGAAGCCTCGGAACAGCGCCGTGCGCATGGCGTCGCCGGCACCGGGACGGACGCCTTCCTGCTCGCCGGCCCAGGCGCTGGCCTCGTGGGCCAGCCGCGAGCGGGGCTGGCGTCGCGGCAGCCTCAGGGTCATGCCGCGCTCCGCCGCCATGGGATAGACGGCACGCTCCCAGATGTCGTGCAGGTAGTCGCCGTCGGGATCGAGGGTCGGCTCGGGCTCGGGGCGCAGCTCGAAGGCCCGCCAGCGGATCGCCACCTCGCCGGTGAAGCGCTCGGCCAGGGCCTCGAGCTCGGGCGCTTCCAGGTAGCAGAACGGGCAGACGTAGTCGCTGAAGACATCGAGGGTGATGCGCGGCCGGGTCATCGGGCCTCCTGAGTGTCACGGCATGGCCCGACAGGGTAACAGCAGGCCCGGGAGAGGACACGTCGACCTACCCGCTTTCCCCGCCGCCTCGTGCCGCCCTCTCCTGGGGCAGCAGGGCGGCATGGATCATGGCGTTGACCGGGGTGTCGACGCCGGCCTCCCGGCCCAGGCGCACCACTGCGCCGTTCTGGGATTCCAGCTCGGAGGGCCGACCCGCCATGATGTCGCGCTGCATGGAGGCCGTGCTCTCGGCCGGCAGCGCGTCGATGAATCCCATGGCACGCTCCACGGCGTCCTCCGGCAGGGCCACCCCCCGGGCACGGGCCACCGCCGTGATCTCGTCGAGCAGCTGCTCGGTCAGCGAGCGGGTCTCGGGAAGGGTACGGGTCACCCCGATGGGGGCCCGGGTGATGGCCCCGATGCCGCTCATGGCGCAGATGAACTGGAACTTGCTCCAGACCGCGGCCTGGATGTCGTCGGGGATCTCGGCATGCATGCCCGGGGCCCGATCCAGGGTGGCCTGCAGCCGCCGGGCGCCTTCGGCCTGGTCGGGGCGACGGGGCCCCAGGCGCACGAAGGGGGAGACGCCGGCATGGCGAATCCGGCCCGGCCCCTCGCGCCAGGCCAGGATGCCGCACAGGCCGTCGAGCACGCTGGTCTCGCCGAGGACCTCGGCCAGGGTGTCGGCGGCCTCCACGCCGTTCTCCAGCGGCAGCACCAGGGTGGCGGGGCCGACCATCGGACGGATGGCCTCGGCGGCCTCGCGGACCTGCCAGGCCTTCACCGCCACGATCACCGCCTCCACCACGCCCACTTCGGCCGGGTCATCGCTGGCGCTGGCCGGGGCGATGGTCACGTCGCCCTCGACGCTCGACACGGCGAGGCCGTCGCGACGGATCGCCGCCAGGTGCTCGCCGCGGGCGATGAAGGTGACGTCCTCGCCGGCCTGTGCCAGGCGGGCGCCGAAGTAGCCGCCCACGCCCCCGCTTCCCATGATCGCGATCTTCATCCGATATCTCCTCTGCCTTCCGGAACTCCACCCCGGGAGCATACCGGGGCGCGCGCGACGGGGCGATGACCGACTGGAGCATCGCGGGCGCGGAGTGTAGGCTTCCCGCCTTCCTTCCATTGACCAGGACATCATCGATGAGCGATCTGCCCCCCTGCCCCGAGTGCGGTTCCGAATTCACCTACGACGACGGCATCCAGCATGTCTGCCCGGAATGCGGCCATGAATGGTCGAAGGACGCCGCCGGACCGGACGAGAGCGAGGCGGTGGTCCGCGATGCCAACGGCAATCCGCTGATCGACGGCGATACCGTGACCGTGGTCAAGGACCTCAAGGTCAAGGGTTCTTCGTCGGTGGTGAAGGTCGGCACCAAGGTCAAGAACATCCGCCTGGTCGAGGGTGACCATGACATCGACTGCAAGATCGACGGCATCGGGCCGATGAAGCTCAAGTCCGAGTTCGTCAAGAAGGCCTGACCTCAGGCTTTGGCAGGCGCTGACGGCAGGCAGCTCGGCAGGCTCTCGCGCAGCGAGTGGGGCAGGATCTTCAGGTCACGGAAGCCGCCGACATCCTCGTCAGCGACGTTGTCGGCCTGCATCAGGATCACCTGGTCGCGGGTCAACGGCGGCCCGGGCAGCCAGCCTACCAGGGCGGCGGCGAGCCGCCAGGCGGGGAAGGGCAGCGGCACCAGGGGCCGCTCGCGCTGAAGGTGGGCCAGCAGCGCCTCGAGGATTTCGCGGTAGCTCAGCACCTCGGGCCCGCCGAACTCGAAGAAGCGCCGCTCGGTGGCGGGGTGGCCCGTGAGCAGCGCGATGGCACGGGCCACGTCCCCCACGTGCACCGGCTGCAGCCGGTTCGTGCCGCGGCCGAACAGCGGGATCATCGGCAGTCGGGTGAGGCCTTCCAGGCCCGACAGGAAGGCATCGTGGGGCCCGAACATCACGCTGGGGCGCACGATGATCGCCTTGGGCAGGGCGTCCAGCACTGCCTCCTCGCCGCGTGCGCGGGCCCGCACGTAGGCAGAGGGCGAATCGGGGGTCGCCCCGATGCCCGAGACCTGCACCAGCCGCTCTATCCCGGCCGCCCGGGCCAGGCGGGCCAGCCGCCCGGCCCCCGTGACGTGGATCGCCTCGAAGCTGGTCTCGCGCGTCTCCACGTAGAGGCTGACGGCATTGACCACGGCGCTGGCGCCCGCCAGCGCGGCGGCCACGCTGGTCTCGTCGCGGATATCGGCGGTGGCCAGCTCGATGACGTCCCCTTCCTCGACCCAGGCGGGCAGCGCCGGGTGGCGGGCGGCGATACGCACCACATGGCCAGCCTCCACCAGCTCCCGGACGATGGCATCACCGAGAAAGCCGGTGCCGCCGAAGACCGTGATCGGACCCTCACGCCTCATCGGCTCTCCTGTGATGGCTCAAAGGATATCGCGAGGCCGCGCCGGGCCTGCAAGAACGGGCCGGGTGTGCCTCGCCTGCACGTTGCCCTCGGCAGCGCTCAGTCCCGGCGCGAATCGTCGAGGCTCCGGTCGGCCGCGGACGAGCGGGCGATCGCCCGCCTGACCAGGCGAAACACCAGCCAGTGCAGGACGGCCAGCACCGTCAGCGCGGCACCGATCAGCAGCATGAAGGATGTCGTCATCGGTTCTGCCTCCCGTGGGTTACGGCCATGCTACCGAGGCGGTGACCCGGAGGAAAGGTGGTTGCGCCAGAAGTGAGAATGATTGGCGTTTGTATGCGAAAGTCATCAAACGTGTCGTGATCCTGCCGTCCCGGAGGCTTCCCGGGCGGCGGGGCTTCACATCATTTTCATACAGGACTAAACTGGTCCCCAATCGAACACGAGGGGCATGGCCCCGGGGAGTCAGGCCTTGCTGAAGCTTTCCAGACTGACCGATTACGCGGCGGTGGTGATGGCGCAGATCGCCCGGCACCCCGAGCAGCCCCATGCCGCGGCGGAACTCGCCGAGGCGGTCCAGCTGCCGCACCCCACGGTCAGCAAGACGCTGAAGATGCTGGTTCGGGCCGGACTACTGGAGTCCCGGCGGGGCGCCCAGGGGGGCTACTCGCTGGCGCGTCCCGCCTCCCGGATCACCGCCACCGATATCATCACGGCCATCGAGGGGCCGGTGGCGATGACCGAGTGCAGCCAGGCCGGCGGCGACTGCGACCTGGCCGCCACCTGCGGGGTGGCGGACAACTGGCAGCGCGTGTCCCTGGCCATCCGCGCCCTGCTCGACAGCGTGACCCTGGCGCACCTGGCCGCTACCGATCCGATCAAGCTGCCGGTGCAGCTGCCCATTCAGAGCGTGAGTCTGGCCGCCGAGGCCTGACCATTCGAGCATTTCACTACCCGAGGCGAGCCAGTGCTCGCTGACCCAACCGCCCGGGAGGGGAGACATCATGGCAAGTCAGGAAATGGAACAGCTTGTCCGTCGCGAATACAAGGAAGGTTTCGTGACCGACATCGAGAGCGACACGGTACCGCCCGGCCTGGACGAGAGCACCATCGCCTTCATCTCGAATAAGAAGGGTGAGCCGGAGTGGATGCTGGAGTGGCGCCTCAAGGCCTACCACCAGTGGCTCAAGATGACGCCGCCCTCCTGGGCGCATCTCGACTACCCGCCCATCGACTACCAGGCGATCTCCTACTACAGCGCCCCCAAGCGTGACGAGGACAAGCCCCAGAGCCTCGACGAGGTCGACCCCAAACTGCTCGAGACCTACGAGAAGCTGGGCATACCGCTGCACGAGCGGGCGGCCCTGGCAGGCGTGGCGGTGGACGCGGTCTTCGACTCGGTGTCGGTGACGACCACCTTCAAGGAGAAGCTCTATGAGGCGGGGGTGATCTTCTGCTCCATCTCCGAGGCGATCCGCGATTACCCGGAACTGGTCAAGCGCTACCTCGGCAGCGTGGTGCCCCAGGGCGATAACTATTTTGCGGCGCTCAACTCGGCGGTGTTCACCGACGGCTCCTTCGTCTTCGTGCCGGAGGGGGTGACCTGCCCCATGGAGCTCTCCACCTACTTCCGCATCAACGCCGAGAACACCGGGCAGTTCGAGCGCACCCTGATCATCTGTGAAGACCGGGCCCAGGTGTCGTATCTGGAGGGCTGCACCGCGCCCCAGCGTGACGAGAATCAGCTGCACGCCGCGGTGGTGGAGCTGGTGGCGCTCGAGGATGCCTACATCAAGTACTCCACGGTGCAGAACTGGTACCCGGGCGACGAGGACGGCAAGGGCGGCATCTACAACTTCGTCACCAAGCGCGGCGACTGCCGCGGCGACCGCTCGCGGATCAGCTGGACCCAGGTCGAGACCGGCTCCGCCATCACCTGGAAGTATCCCTCCTGCGTGCTGCGCGGCAAGGACAGCATCGGCGAGTTCTACTCCGTGGCCGTGACCAACGGCCGTCAGCAGGCCGACACCGGCACCAAGATGATCCATATCGGCGAGGGCACCCGCTCCAGCATCATCTCCAAGGGTATCGCCGCCGGCCGCAGCAACCAGTCCTATCGCGGCCTGGTGAAGGTGGGCCCGCGGGCCAAGGGGGCGCGCAACTTCACCCAGTGCGACTCCCTGCTGATCGGCGACCAGTGCGGCGCCCACACCTTCCCCTACCAGGAGATCGGCAACAGCACCGCCACCGTCGAGCACGAGGCCACCACCTCCAAGATCGGTGAGGACCAGCTCTTCTACTGCCAGAGCCGGGGCATCTCCGAGGAGGACGCGGTCAGCATGATCGTCAACGGCTTCTGCAAGGACGTCTTCCAGGAGCTGCCCATGGAGTTCGCCGTGGAGGCCGAGGCGCTGCTCAACGTCACTCTGGAAGGTGCTGTCGGCTAGGCGGCATGACGCGCATGCCGCGTTCCGGGTGAGTGAGAAACGAATTTTATCTATGCGAGCCGCTGCGGCGGCTGACAGATCAGAAGGTAGTCAACATGCTCGAAGTCAAGGATCTGCACGTCACGGTCGAGGGTTCCGAGATCCTCAAGGGGCTCGACCTGACCATCAATGCCGGTGAAGTCCACGCCATCATGGGGCCCAACGGGGCCGGCAAGTCGACCTTGTCCGCGGTGATCGCCGGCAAGGAGGGCTACGAGGTGACGAAGGGCTCGATCACCTTCGAGGGCCAGGACGTGCTGGAGATGGAGATCGAGGAGCGCGCCCGCGCCGGCCTGCTGCTGGGCTTCCAGTATCCGGTGGAGATCCCCGGGGTGAAGAACATCTACCTGCTCAAGGCGGCGCTGAACGCCAAGCGTGAGGCGCAGGGCCTGGGCGAGATTCCGGCACCGGAGTTCATGAAGCTGATCAAGGAGAAGGTGGCTTCCATGAAGATGGACACCAGCTTCCTGCAGCGGGCCGTGAACGAGGGCTTCTCCGGCGGCGAGAAGAAGCGCAACGAGATCCTGCAGATGCTGGTGCTCGAGCCCCGGCTCGCGATGCTCGACGAGATCGACTCCGGCCTCGACATCGATGCCATGAAGGTGGTGGCCGACGGCGTCAACTCCCTGCGCGCCGAGGACCGGGCCATCCTGCTGGTGACCCACTACCAGCGCCTGCTCGACTACATCGTGCCGGACCGGGTCCACGTGCTGGTCGACGGCCGTATCGTCAAGAGCGGCGATGCCGATCTGGCGCGCGAGCTCGAGAGCCGCGGCTATGACTGGCTGCAGGAGGAGTCCGCCGCATGAGTGACGACGTGAAGACCTTTCTCGACCGCCTGGCCGAGCGCAATGCCGAGCGAGGGCCGGAACCCACCTGGATCGCCGCCCGGCGCCAGGCAGGGGCCGCGCGCTTCGAGGCCATGGGCTTTCCCCATCGTCGTGTCGAGGCCTGGAAGTACACCGACGTGCGCGCCATCGCCCGGGGCGACTTCGCCCTGGCCGGCGATGCCGAGTTCTCTCCCGCCAGCGCGGCGGCGCTGACGCTGCCCATCGAGGCCCATCGGCTGACCTTCGTCGACGGCGTCTTCGCCCCGGCCCTGTCGCGCCTCGACGAGCTGCCCGATGGCGTGCAGCTGGTGCCGCTCTCGGCGGCCCTCGAGGAGAACCACGAGGCGGTGGGTGGCCCCCTGGGTCGTCTGACCGGGGTGGAGTTCTCGGCCTTCGCCGCGCTCAACACCGCCTTCATGGAGGAGGGCGCCGTGCTGCGCCTCGCCCCGGGCACCCATGTGGAGAAGCCCATCGTCCTGCAGTTCCTCTCCCGGGAGGGCGACCAGGCAGTGATGAGCCATCCGCGCATCCTGATCCAGATGGCCGGCCGCAGCGAGGCCACGGTGATCGAGCATCACGTGGGCGAGGAGGGCGCCGCCAACTTCACCAACCTGGTGGAGGAGATCATCCTGGAGCGCGGGGCGATCCTCACCCACTACAAGCTGCAGGAGGCGCCGCTGAAGGACCTGCACGTGGCCAGCATCCACGTGGAGCAGGCCCGCGACAGCCGCTACACCTCCTTCAACCTCAACCTGGGCGGTGGCCTGGTGCGCAACGACCTGGTGGCCGAACTCAATGGCCAGGGAGCCGAGGCCAACTTCAACGGCCTCTTCTATGGCCAGGGACGCCAGCACGTGGATAACCACACCCTGGTCAACCACAACGCGCCGCGCACCTTCTCCAACGAGAACTACAAGGGCATCCTCGACGACCGGGCCCATGGCGTGTTCAACGGCAAGGTCGTGGTCAAGCGGGACAGCCAGCAGATCGAGGGCTTCCAGAACAACGCCAACCTGCTGCTCTCCGACCGCGCCGAGATCGACACCAAGCCCGAGCTCGAGATCTACGCCGACGATGTCAAGTGCTCCCACGGCAGCACCACCGGCCAGCTCGACGAGGAAGCGGTGTTCGCCCTGCGGGCCCGCGGCATCGACGAGCAGACGGCCCGCGGCCTGCTGACCCTGGCCTTCGCCGGCGAGGTGATGGAGCAGGTGGATCTCGATGTCGTGGCCGAACGTGTGGAGCTGGCGGTCGCCGGCAAGCTGCCCGATCGTTTCCACCTGGCCGGCCTGGTGGAAGCCGCCGCGGCCCTGAACGAGGAGTAAGCATGGCCGATTTCAGCGATCTGACGCTGGATGTGTCGAAGCTGCGACGTGACTTCCCGATCCTCGACCGGGAGGTCCACGGCAAGCCCCTCGTCTACCTGGACAATGCCGCCACCAGCCAGACGCCGCGCCAGGTGATCGAGGTGTTCGACGACTATTACAGCCGTTACAACGCCAACATCCATCGTGGCCTGCACACCCTGGCCGACGAGGCCACCGCGGCCTTCGAGGGGGCCCGCGAAACGGTGCGCGCCTTCCTGAATGCCGTGGACCATCGCGAGATCGTTTTCACCCGTGGCACCACGGAGGCGATCAACCTGGTGGCCAACAGCTGGGGTCGGGCCAACCTGACGGCCGGCGACGAGGTGCTGATCTCGCGTCTCGAGCATCACTCGAACATCGTGCCCTGGCAGCTGCTGGCCGGCGAGCTGGGGTTCACGATCAAGGTGATTCCGGTGGACGAGCGCGGGGTGCTGGACCTGTCGGCCTATCGCGACCTCTTCACCGAGCGCACCCGGCTGGTCGCGGTGAACCATGTCTCCAACGCCTTCGGCACCGTCAACCCGGTGCGCGAGATGGCCCGCGTGGCCCATGAGCACGGGGCACTGATCCTGGTCGATGGTGCCCAGGCCGCGCCCCACCAGGCCATCGATGTGCAGGACATCGATGCCGACTTCTATGCGTTCTCCGGCCACAAGGTCTATGGCCCCACCGGCGTCGGCGTGCTCCATGGCCGCGCCGAGCTGCTCGAGGCGATGCCCCCCTGGCAGGGCGGCGGCGAGATGATCCGGACGGTTTCCTTCGAGACGCCGACCACCTTTGCCGACATCCCCCACAAGTTCGAGGCCGGCACTCCCGCCATTGCGGAGGTGATTGCCCTGGGGCGTGCCCTGCAGTGGGTAGACGACATCGGCCTTCCGCTGATCGGTGCCTGGGAGGCCCGACTGCTCGAGCACGCCACCGAGGGCGTGCAGCGTATCGAGGGGCTGCGCCTGCTGGGGACCGCCCCGGAGAAGGCCGGCGTGCTCTCCTTCGTGGTCGACGGGGCGCACTCCCAGGACATCGGGCTGCTGATCGACCAGCTCGGCGTGGCGATCCGCACCGGTCACCACTGTGCCCAGCCGCTGCTGGCGCAGTTCGGGGTGGACGCCACCTGCCGGGCATCCTTCGCCGCCTACAACACGCCCGAGGAGATCGACGTCTTCGTCGAGGGGCTCGAGCGCGTCGTCGGCATGCTGCGCTGAGGCCTATCAAGGAGCGACATGAGCGATATCGAGCAGATTGCCACCCTCCACAAGGGACAGGAGCTGCCCCTGCAGCGTGACGTGGAGGCGATCTCCATTCCGTTCGGCAAGACCGTGACCCTGCCGGAGGACAGCATCGTCAGCGTGATGCAGGCCAAGGGAAGCACCGTCAGCGTGGGCTACGAGGGGCGCCTCTACCTGGTCGAGGGCGCCAACCTGGATGCCCTGGGCCTCGAGGCGCTGCCTCGCCCGACGCTGCCCGAGGAGGCCTCGGAGGAGGAGATCGAACAGTTCGTGTGGGACCAGCTACGCACCTGCTTCGACCCCGAGATTCCCGTCAACATCGTCGACCTGGGCCTGGTCTATGGCTGTCGCATCGAGCGGCTGATCACCGGCGAGCGCATCGTCACCATTCGCATGACCCTGACCGCACCGGGCTGCGGCATGGGCGACGTGATTGCCGCCGACGCCCGCAACAAGATCCTGGGCGCCCCGCAGATCAGCAAGGTCCATACCGAGATCGTGTTCGATCCCCCCTGGAGTCGTGAGATGATGAGCGACGAGGCGAAGCTGGAACTGGGGATGTTCTAGCCGTTCCCCGGGGAGATCCATGCGCCTGCCACTCTGGAAGGTCTTCAAGGCCATACTCATGACGCTGGGAGCGCTCGCGCTCCTGGCGGGCGTGATGTTCATGCTGGCCAACTTCTATGTACTGGGGAGGACCCTCGGTCGCATCGAGGACGATCCGCAGAAGTGCGTCAGCGAACCCGTGGGCATCGTCTTCGGCACCTCCCACTGGACACGCAGCGGGGGCCGCAACCCGCACTTCGAGGGGCGAATGGATGCCGCCTCCCGGCTGATCCATCTCGGTCGGGTGAATCACCTGCTGATCTCCGGTGACAACAGCACCCGCTACTACAACGAGCCCGTCACCATGTGGCGTGACCTGCGCGGCCGCGACGTGCGCGACGAGGACATGACCCTGGACTATGCCGGCTTCAGCACCTTCGACACCCTGGCGCGGGCGAAGGACGTGTTCGGCGTGGAACGGGCGCTGCTGATCACCCAGGACTGGCACCTGCCGCGAGCGCTGTTCATCGGCGAGGCGATGGGCCTCGAGGTGCGCGGCTGTGCGGCACCTGAGCGCGTGGTGTCCGGGCTCTGGCGGCTGAGGCTGCGGGAGTGGGTGGCCCGGGTGGCGACCCTGGGGGATCTCTACGTGTGGGGGCGCGAGCCGCACTTCCTGGGGCCGCTCGAGCCGCTGGACATCATGCCGCGGGAGCGCGATCGCCTGCTGTTGCCGCCGGGTATGTTCAGCGCTTCTGGCGCTCCTTCTGGAGACGATACAGCTCGCGAATCAACGACCGGCAGCCCTTCCAGCACTCCTCGATGACCGTCTCGAGAGACTCGGGCAGGGGATGGGTGAAGAGCGTGGAGAGAGCCTGCATCAGCACCCGTTCCTGTTCCAGCAGTTCACCGATCACCACCAGGCTCTCGTTGCCGACGAAGCTCTTCAGGCGGCTCCACAGCCACATGTAGTCGTCGCGCTCGACATCGGCGTCGCGGGGCAGCAGGTTGAGGTGCTTGCGCGACAGCTCCTGCAGCTCCTGCATGCACCTGGCCCGTGCCTCGTAGTGGGGCTTCAGGCTGTCGCGCAGCGTCGGGTGCAGGCGCTCGATGTTGTCCTGAAAGTAGTCGATGCTGTCGGCCATCGCCTCGAGGGCGCTGTCCATCGCCACCTGGCGATTGTCGAGAAACATGAGCGGTCACCTCCTTCGGTGACGCAGATTGTGGGGCTGTCGCCCTGCATTTGCCACCCCCGGGGCTCAATAAATCGGGGGTTCCCCGTTAGCCTTTGGGGGAATGGTCATCCCTTGGGGCGGGGCGGGACCTTGTGACGCGGGGCGGCGTTGCGCTCCAGGTGCTCGATGATCAGGCCCGCGATGTCCTTGCCGGTGGCCGTCTCGATGCCCTGCAGTCCCGGCGAGGAGTTGACCTCCATGATCACCGGCCCATGGTTGGAGCGCAGCAGGTCGACGCCGGCCACCCTCAGCCCCATGGCCTTGGCGGCACGGATGGCCGTGGAGCGCTCCTCCGGGGTGATGCGGATCGTGGTGGCGCTGCCGCCACGGTGCAGGTTGGAGCGGAACTCGCCCTCGGCGGCCTGTCGCTTCATCGAGGCGACCACCTTGTCGCCGATCACGAAGCAGCGGATATCCGCGCCCCTCGCCTCCTTGATGTACTCCTGCACCATGATGTTGGCCTTCATGCCCATGAAGGCCTGGATCACGCTCTCGGCCGCCTGGTTGGTCTCGGCCAGCACCACGCCGATCCCCTGGGTGCCCTCCAGCAGCTTGATGACCAGGGGCGCGCCCCTGACCATGGTAATCAGGTCGGGGATGTCGTCCGGGGAGTGGGCGAAGCCGGTGATCGGCAGTCCCAGTCCCTTGCGTGACAGCAGCTGCAGCGAGCGCAGCTTGTCCCGGGAGCGGGTGATGGACACGTTGTCGTTGAGCACGTAGGTGCCCATCATCTCGAACTGGCGCAGCACCGCGCAGCCATAGAAGGTGATCGAGGAGCCGATGCGCGGGATCACCGCGTCGAAGGGCTCGAGCTCCTGCCCCTTGTAGTGGATCGAGGGGTGGTGCGAGGCGATGCTCATGTAGCAGCGCAGGGTGTCGACCACGCGTGCGCTGTGACCCCGCTGCTCGGCCGCCTCGATCAGGCGACGCGTGGAGTAGAGGTTACGGTTTCGGGACAGCAGCGCGATATGCATTCAGGGGGGCTCCTGGGTCGGTGGTCGGGGAATGAGGGTCAGGGTTCGCCGTGGAGGAAGGCGACGCCGGGCGCCACCAGCAGGCGGCGCAGCGCCCG
Organism: Halomonas aestuarii; assembly: GCF_001886615.1. Taxonomy (NCBI): domain Bacteria; kingdom Pseudomonadati; phylum Pseudomonadota; class Gammaproteobacteria; order Oceanospirillales; family Halomonadaceae; genus Halomonas; species Halomonas aestuarii. Next base: position 547,917 of record NZ_CP018139.1, on the reverse strand, counting down.
CCGTCCCAGCAGCATCGGGTGGCGCATGTCGCGGCGGTCAGTCAGGCTGAGTTCCACCGGGAATTCCAGGGTGCCCAGTTGCATCGTCGTGCGGATCACGTAGCGCCACTCGGCCTGGCCGTTGGAGCTGGTCACCCGACGCCGGTCGTGCAGGTGCATGCGGTGGACGTGGGCGGGCGTGCCGGGGCCGCCGCTGCGGGTGGTGAAGCTGACCCAGAGGTGGCCATCCTCTTCATAGGACTCGATGTCCTCGGCGTGCAGCGCCGAGGTCCGGGCGCCGGTATCGGCCTTGGCGCAGAGGGTCAGGTGAAGCTCCGGCAGGGTGACCATCTCGCGGCGACCGATCACCGCCTTGGGCGTATAGGGCAGTTCTTTCATCATCTCGCTCCCAGGTCTCTGCGCTCAGCGTGACAGGCCTGCCAGGCGCCGGCCAATGGCGGAGTCCGCCTCGGCCTCGCGCAGCGTCATCAGCACCGGCAGACGCAGCCGCGGAATCAGCGCCAGGTCGCGGGCCACGGCCGTGAAGTCGGCCCCGGGGGTCTCGGCCAGGCGCGTGAGGAAGCGGGGCAGGCGCTCGGCGTCCTCCAGGTGGTGCCAGCCACGCCCGGCCATGGCCGCCAGCAGGTCGGGGCCGCAGGCGTCTGGGTCGTCGAGCAGCACGTCGAACCAGGCGCCCGCTTCATCGGTCGAGGCCCCGCCCATCGCCCGCACGCAGGCGCAGAAGGTCTCGATGTCGCCTTCGGCGCCCGCGGCCTCACCGCGCCGGCGCAGTGCCCGTGCCAGCTCGGCGTCGATGTCGACATGCTCCAGACAGTAGCACAGGGAGACGAGGACCTCGCCGGGCAGGGCGTCGAGACGGGCGGCCAGCGCCCGGCTCGTGGCCGCGTCCATGCGCACGACCAGATCGGCCAGTCCCTGCAGCCCCAGGGCGCGCCAGTCGATCGCCTGCTGGCCGGTCAGATAGGCCTCGGCCGGCTCCAGGTGCTCGCTGGCCGGCAGACCGGCGTCCCGGCTGGCGCGGGCATGCAGCACGGCCTGGAAGGGCAGTGAGGGGCTGAAGGCCAGCGGGTTGTCCTTCATCAGGTTGTCGATCTGGTCGCCCTCGGCACGGCCCAGGCCCTGCACGCTGCGGCCCAGGGTCTCCAGCAGGCGCTGCACGAAGGCGTCCCGGGGGGCCGGGTCCAGGTGACCCTGCTCGTCCAGCGGCAGGGCCAGGAACCAGATGAGCGGATCCTGCATGTCGCCCAGGCGGAAGACCATGGCCAGGCGTGCCGTTCCCTGCCAGGGGGCCGGCCAGGCCAGGTCGCCGGCCTCGAAGGCGGCCAGGGTCTCCAGCGCGCAGGGCTCGACCCGCCGTCCCAGGTGATAGAGCCTCACCACGGCACCGCTGCGCTGGAAGAAATCATGAAGGCTGTTGATCGGTTGCATGCTGTCTCCGGGTCACGAACCGTGCACTCTACCGCGGTGTCGGGGTGCTGTCAGCCGCCCGAGGACGTCGCATCGACGTACAGGCGCTGGTCATTTACTGACCAGTCGACGCCGGGGCGCATGGGACGCGGGCAGGCGACACCTTTCCAACGTTTATCCACAGGGGCGTTCAGGATATCTGTGCACTGTGCACTGTGCACAAGGCGGGCGATCATGGCGGCTCACGGGATGGAAACCCCTCGGGGTGGCCAGCGGCGGGGGCGAACGGGGATAATGGCGCCAAATGCATCAGAGAGGTTGTCCATGACCGTTCACGACGAACTCGGCACCGCCCTGCGCGAGCTCGAGGCCACCATGAAGGCCGCCAGCCTGTGGCGCATGGAGCGCCCCGAGCCGGGCGCCTTCGACAGCGTCCAGCCATTCTGCATCGACACCATGAGCCTGCCCCAGTGGCTGCGCTTCGTCTTCATCGTGCGCCTGGAGGCGCTGGTCGAGGCGCGCGCGCCGATGCCGGCGACGTGCGACGTGGCGCCGGCGGTGGAGGCCTGGCTGACGCAGGAGGGCGCACGCGCCAGCGACCGGCTGCTGTTGTGTCGCGTGGTCGAGGAGATCGACCGCCTGGTCACCGAGAATTGAGACCGCCCCATGCCCTACTACTTCGCCTATGGCAGCAACATGAACCCCACCCGGGTGGCCGCGCGGATCGGCCGTACCCGCCGGGCTCTGGCCGGCGTGCTGCACGACCATGTCCTTTGCTTCGACAAGGCCTCGCGCGTGGCGGGCATCGCCCATGCCAACGTGGCGGCGTCGGCCGGCGATCGGGTGGAGGGGGCGCTGTTCGAGCTCGAGCATCCCGGCCAGATCCGCGACATGGATCCCTTCGAGGGCTATCCCGAGGAGTACGACCGTCATCGCCTGCCGGTCGCGACGTGCGAGGGGGCGATCGAGGCCTGGGTCTATATCGCCGCGCCGGGCATGACGGCCGGTGCGCTGCGCCCGGCCCGGGAGTACCTGGAGCACCTGCTGGCCGGGGAACCCTTCCTGACGCCCGATTACCATGCTCGCCTGGCCGAGGTGGACGCGGTGACCGGGCTCGACGAGCCGACCCTGGCGGCGCTCGGCCTCTCGCGGCACACGCCGCGCTGACCCCGTTCACGCCGAACTCAGGCGCCAGACGCGACAGGGCCCGCCATCTGGCGGGCCCTGTCGTCTCGGGTGGGGAGGGCGATCAGAAGCGGAAGCTGAGGCCCGCCATCACCACCACCGGGTCGATCTCGACCGTGCCGATATCAGTTCCGTCCAGGCTCGCGTCGGTATCGATGTCCAGGTACCAGGCGGCGGCGTTGAGCGCCCAGTTGTCGTCGATCAGCAGGTCGACGCCGAGCTGGCCGGCGGCGCCCCAGGAGTCATCCAGCTCGAGGCTCTGATTAAGGCTGATTTCTTCGTCGGAGAACGTGGTGTAGTTGACGCCCACGCCGGCATAGGGCTGCACGCGGGCGTCGGTGCCGCCCAGCGGGTAGTACTGCAGGGTCAGGGTCGGCGGCAGGTGATCGGTGGAGCCGGTAACAGCCCCGTCGGCGATGCTGAAACCGTGGTCGAAGGGCTCGGCGGCCAGCAGCTCCATGCCGATCTTGTCGGTGAAGCGATAGCCCAGGGTAAAGGCGAAGGCGCTATCGTCCTCGACGTCGATTTTCAGATCGTCGTCAGTGAGTTTGCCGTTGTCACTCTTGGGCTCGACCTTGGCCACGCCCACGCGGGTGAAGAAGTCCCCGGCGCCGTAGGCGAAGGCCTGGGTGCTGGAGGTGAAGGCGGCGGCGGCAAGGCCGGCGGCCAGCAGGGTGGGAAGGGCGTTCTTGCGCATGGGTCGACTCCTGGCTTCGATAGGGCGGCCACTGGCCGCGTCAGACATCGAGCGAAGTTTATCGATACCTCGCCATTGCAGCATTGATCCAGCGCAAGAATTGGGCGGCACGGGATTGAAGGCGCAAAAACAGGACGCCGGGCTAATGGCCCGGCGCGTTATGTCAGTTGACAGGGGGATCAGAAACGGAAGGTGACTGCGCCGCCGATGGTCGTCGGGTCGATCGCCATCTGGCCGCGTTTCATGCCGCCGATGCTGGAGCCGCCAATGACGTCGGCATGCCGGGGGGCGGCCTCGCCCCGCGAGTGGTACGTGACGCCCAGATCCGCGTCGAGCCATCCGGTCAGGCCATAGGGTTCGTCGATGCCCAGTCCGTCCAGTGCCTCCTCGGAGAGGCGGGTGTAGCGGTGGCCGGCGCCCGCATACGGCTGAATTCGGGAGGCAGCGACTCCCGGCGGATAATCGTTGACCAACGGCTCGACCGACATGCGGTCCATGCTGCCGGCGGCACCGCGCTCGTCAGAAACCTCGAGGTCCCCGACTATCTCGAGGGCGTCACGGTCGTTCGCGACCTCGCCCTTGGCGACTGCCTCGCGCCCATGGAGGTCGTCGCCCTGATAGGCCATGGCCACCTGGGCGGCGAGGATGCCGGCCGTCACGAGAGAGGCCGTGGTGTTCAGCGTCTTGGGTGCCATGGACATGCTCCTTGTGTCATCTGCAGTGCGGTCGCCCGTCAGCCACGGACATGGGGTGTCCTGAGCTTTCAATCTAGCGAGGTGATCTATACACGTCTTGTATCATTTTCCAATGGCAGCGATAGCCTAATGGGGGCATATGGCTACCGCCTTTGCTCAATAATAGCGTCGAACTAAAGGTCTTGTACAACTTTTTCCTTTTCCCCACCGAGGCCTCGCCAGCGGGCCGGGTTTGGGCTTCACTGTAGGAAGATGAAGCCATCGGAGTCGCCCATGACAGGCCGTTGTCTCTTCGTCGGGCCTCGCCCTGGCCTGCTGGGTAGCCCGCTGCCGATGCTGTGGCTGGCGGCGGGGGTAGCGGTCTGGCTCCTGTTACGCCCCGAACTGCTACAGGACATGCCGCTGGTGTGGCGAGCGCCGCTGATCGCGCTCGGCGCCTGGGCGCTGGGAGCGGCCTTCGTGCGTCCCCTGACCCTCGAGGTCGGCGAGGGCTGGCTCTGGCGCCAGGCCGGTGCGCTCTGGAGCCGCCTGGCCCTGTGGGGATTCGCGGGGGTGATCGCGGGCCGCGGCCTCTGGGGATAAGCCCGGCCTGTCAGGAGGGCCACGATACGCAAACGCCGCCCGAGGGCGGCGTTTGCGTATCGGGGTTCGGGCGCCGGCGGGGTCAGGCCTGTCGAGTACGGTGGTGATCTCGTCCAGGCACGACGCGGATAACGGTGGCGGCCATGGGGATTCGGTGGGCCATCAGACGACACAAATCAAAAAGGGCCCCCGCAGGAGCCCTTTCACGACATTGCGTGCCTCGCACGCGTCTTTTCTCACGCGTCAGCGAGTGATCTGCTGGTATTCACCGGCATCGGCCGTCACGCTGCTCACCACCAGGATGGCAATGAAGGCCGCGATGAAGCCGGGAATGATCTCGTACACGCCGGGTCCCCCCATGAAGGATGCGTTCCAGCCCAGTGAAATCCAGAGCATGACGGTGACGGCACCCACCACCATCCCCGCCAGGGCGCCGGCGCCGTTGGTGCGCGGCCACATCAGCGACAGGATGATGAGCGGGCCGAACGCCGCACCAAAGCCTGCCCAGGCGTTACTGACCAGCCCCAGCACCTTGGAGTTCGGGTCGGACGCGATGACGATGGCCACCAGCCCCACCGCCACGACACAAAGCCGGCCAACGGCGACGATCTCTTTCTCTTTCGCTTCCTTGCGCAGGAAGAGGCGATAGAAGTCCTCCGTCAGGGAAGAGGATGACACCAGGAGCTGACTGGAAATGGTACTCATGATTGCGGCGAGCAGGGCCGCAAAGAGGAAGCCGGTGACCAGCGGATGGAACAGCAGGTCCGCCAGGATGATGAAGATGGTCTCTGGATCTTCAACGTTCATGCCGTTGCGCACGGCATAGGCGCGTCCGAAGATACCCAGGGAGACCGCGCCGATCAGGGAGATGAGCATCCAGCTCATGCCGATGTTACGGGCAATGGGAACATCCTTCTGTGACCGGATGGCCATGAAGCGCACGATGATGTGCGGCTGTCCGAAATACCCCAGCCCCCAGGTCACCGCCGACAGCCAGCCGACGATGGTCAGTCCCTCCGTCCACGAGAGTAGCGTGGGATCGACCTCACGCAGGGTTTGTGATGCCTGGGAGAAACCGCCGCCCCCCTCGCCGAAGAGCACCACCGCCGGCATGACGATCAGGGCCAGCATCATGATGCAGCCCTGCACGAAGTCCGTCATGCTCACGGCCAGGAAGCCGCCCACCACCGTGTACGCAAGCACCACGCCCAGGGTGATGATGACGCCCGCAGAGTAGTCGCTCAGGCCGCCGAAGTTGAAGATGCCGGCGAAGGCGCTCTCGAACAGCTTGCCGCCTGCCACCAGGCCCGACGCCGTGTAAACCGCGAAGAAGACCACGATGACAATCGCGGATACCGTCCTCAGCGGGATGGCCTGGGTCGGGAAGCGGTTTCCCAGGAATTCCGGGATGGTGATCGCATCATTATAGTGAAGCGTCTGCTCGCGAAGGCGGGGGGCGACCAGCGTCCAGTTGAAGAACGCCCCCACCAGCAGGCCGATGCCGATCCAGGCAGATCCCAGGCCGGAGACGAACATCGCCCCGGGCAACCCCAGCAGCAACCAGCCGCTCATGTCCGAGGCCCCGGCCGACAGGGCCGCCACCTGTGGACTGAGTTGTCGGCCACCCAGCATGTAATCCTCGGACGTGGACGTGGATTTGCGCATCGCATAAAAGCCGATGGCTATCATGAGCGCAAAGTATGCAAAAAGACTTATCCAGACACCAATAGCCATGAAAGTTCTCCAGTTCTCCAGTTCGTCAGGGCGGAAACCGCTCCAACCGCCGAGTGCTTTTCCTTGTTGAATCCGGTAGTGGCACGCCTTGTTCTTGTACGCTCTCTGCTGTGAACGTCCAGGGGCGACAGCCCCTTCGACGCCAGCCTTTCCATCTCGACACCTTCCTTCTGCCGTTTCAGTGTTGTTCCGCCGTGCTTCAATAGCAAGGCGCCCACCAAACCGCTTCGGTACCCGCTGTCAACGCATGATGTGTTGCCACCCGGGGGGGTGGTGTGCTCCATCAGGCTCTGCCCGGTGGCAAAGCGGCCCCGCCATCTTGTTGGGGAAGGGCGGGTTCCCGCCTTGTGCGCAGACGTTCGGACCATAGCCTCGCTCGTTGAGGGCGTCGACCCCTTGTCGATCCTCATGGCATGAAAAGGGGCTCCCGCAGGAGCCCCTTGACGAAGGCGATCGCGTGGCACGTGATCGTTCAGCGATGGATGTGCTGATACTCGCCGGCATCGGCGGTGGCGAGACTGCCCACCATGATGGCGATCCAGGCGGCAATGAAGCCGGGAATGATCTCGTAGACGCCCGGGCCACCCATGAACGATGCGTTCCAGCCCAGAGAGATCCAGATCATGACGGTAGTGGCACCGACCACCATGCCCGCGATGGCACCGGCGCCGTTGGTGCGCGGCCACATCAGCGACAGAATGATCAGAGGGCCAAAGGCCGCACCGAAGCCCGCCCAGGCGTTACTGACCAGCGCCAGAACCTGGGAGTTCGGATCCGCGGCAATGACCGCTGCCACCGCACCGACGAGGACCACGCAGGCCCGGCCGACGGTGACACTTTCCTTCTCGCTCGCCTCCTTACGCAGGAACAGGCGGTAGAAATCTTCCGTCAGGGAAGAGGCGGATACCAGGAGCTGACTGGAGATGGTGCTCATGACGGCAGCCAGCAGGGCGGCAAAGAGGAAGCCGGTGATCAGCGGGTGGAACAGCAGGTCCGCCAGGATGATGAAGATGGTCTCCGGGTCCTCGACGTTCATGCCGTTGCGCACGGCATAGGCACGCCCGAAGATGCCCAGTGAGATGGCGCCGATCAGGGAAATGGCCATCCAGGACATGCCGATGGTGCGGGCGACAGGGACGTCCTTCAGGGTACGAATGGCCATGAAGCGCACGATGATGTGCGGCTGACCGAAATAGCCGAGGCCCCAGGTGACGGCCGACAGCCAGCCGATGAAGGTCAGCCCCTGAGTCCATGTCAGCAGGTTCGGGTCGACTTCGTTCAGGGTCTGTGACGCCTGGGAGAAGCCGCCGCCCCCTTCACCGAACAGCACTACCGCCGGCATGATGACCAGCGCCAGCATCATGATGCAGCCCTGCACGAAGTCCGTCATGCTCACGGCCAGGAAGCCGCCCACCACCGTATAGGCCAGCACCACGCCCAGGGTGATGACGATGCCGACGGCGTAGTCACTCAGGCCACCGAAATTGAAGATGCCGGCAAAGGCACTTTCAAACAGCTTGCCGCCAGCCACCAGCCCCGAGGCGGTATAGACCGCGAAGAAGATCACGATGACGATCGCGGACACCGTGCGCAGGGAGAGCGCCTGGGTCGGGAACCGGTTGGCCAGGAAGGACGGAATGGTAATAGCGTTGTTGTAGTGTACGGTCTGCTCACGCAGTCGCGGCGCGACCAGCGTCCAGTTGAAGAACGCCCCCACCAGCAGGCCGATGCCGATCCAGGCCGACCCCAGGCCGGAGACAAACAGCGCCCCGGGCAAGCCGAGCAGCAACCAGCCGCTCATGTCCGAGGCGCCGGCCGACAGGGCCGCCACCTTGGGACTGAGGTTGCGGCCACCGAGCACGTAGTCTTCGGAGGATGACGTCGACCGTCGCATCGCATAGATGCCGATGGCGATCATCAGCGCAAAGTACCCAAAAAGACTTATCCAGACACCAATAGCCATGTAAAAACTCTCCAGTTCGTCAGGACGGAAATGGCACCGACCGGTCAGTGATTTTCCTTGTTGAATCCGGTAGTGACACACCTTGTTGTTGTACGTCGTCTTCTGTTCGCGTCAAAGGGTCCCCCCTTGACGCCCGCCTTTCCATCTCGATACGTCCCTCCTGTTTCCGATTGTCGTTCCGCAGTGCTTCAACAGCAGGCGCCCTTCACCCCTCTTCGGCCCCCAGGGTCAACAGCGATGCATTGCCCCCCAGGGCGGCGGTGTTCTCCGTCACGGTCTTCTCGGTGGCGAAGCGCAGCAGGTAGTGCGGACCGCCGGCCTTGGGCCCGGTACCCGAGAGCCCCTGGCCGCCAAAGGGCTGTACGCCCACCACTGCACCGATGATGTTGCGGTTGATGTATACGTTCCCGGCACGGACCTTCCTCGCGATCTCGTTGGCGAAGGACTGATTCCGGCTGTGCACGCCGAAGGTCAGGCCATAGCCCCGGCCATTGATGGCGTCGACCACCTTGTCGATCTCGCTGGCTTTGTAGCGCACGATGTGCAGCACGGGGCCGAACTGTTCGCGCTCCAGGGCCTCGACGCCATCGATCTCGAACGCGACCGGCGCGACGAAGGTGCCGTTGGCGGTGTGGGCGGGATCGAGTCGCGTCTCGGCCAGCAGGCGCCCCTCGGCCTTCAGCCTGTCGATGTGCGCGGTGAGTCCCTGGCGGGCCTCCTCGTCGATCACCGGGCCCACGTCGGTGCCCAGGTGGCGCGGGTCGCCCACGTGCAGCTCGTCCATGGCGCCCTTGAGGATCTCGATGACCCGGTCGGCCACCTCCTCCTGTACGTAGAGAACGCGCAGAGCGGAGCAGCGCTGGCCGGCACTCTGGAAGGCCGACTGGATGACGTCGGCCACGACCTGTTCGGGCAGGGCGGTGGAGTCGACGATCATGGCGTTCATGCCACCGGTCTCGGCGATCAGCGTCGGCAGGGGGGCGCCTTCGCGGGCCGCCAGGGCACGATTGATGATCTGGGCGGTATCGGTGCCGCCGGTGAAGACCACGCCGGTGATGCGCGGGTCGCCGGTCAGCACGCTGCCCACGGTGGGACCGTCGCCGGGGAGCAGCTGCACCACGTCACGCGGCATGCCGGCTTCCTGCAGCAGCTCGATGATGCGGTGGGCGGCCAGCGAGGTCTGCTCGGCGGGCTTGGCCAGCACCGTGTTGCCCGAGACGGCGGCGGCCACCACCTGACCGCAGAAGATCGCGATCGGGAAGTTCCATGGGCTGATCGCCGCGAATACCCCCTTGCCGCCCATCATCAGGTCGTTGGACTCACCGGTGGGCCCCGGCAGACGGGTGGGACTGGCGAAGCACTCCTCGGCCCGTACGGCGTAATAGCGGCAGAAGTCCACCGCCTCGCGGATCTCGTCGACGCCGTCGGTCAACAGCTTGCCGCCCTCCCGCGAGCACAACGTCATCAGCTCGGCGAGGTTTTCCTCCATCAGGTCGGCCAGGCGGCTGATGATGGCGGCGCGCTCGGCCACCGGCGTGGCGTCCCAGCGAGGGAAGGCGGCCCAGGCGGCGTCCACGGCCTTGGCGGCCTGATCCTTGGTGGTCCACTGCACGCTGCCTACCCTGGCCTGGCGGTCGAAGGGGCAGAGCACGTCGTGGCATTCACTCGCGTCTTCAGCGACATCGAAGGCCAGCAGCGGCCGGGTGTGGTACTCCCTGTCCATGAAGGTCGCCATCTCATCGATGAGCGGCCGGTACTGGCTGCTGATGTTCAGGTTGACGCCCCTGGAGTTCCGGCGCGTCGGGCCGTAGATGTCCCTGGGCAACGGAATCCTGCTGTTGGCGTAGGTCGCGAAGGGTTTCAGCGTCTCCACCGGGTGGACGCACAGCGACTCCACCGGCACGCGCGGATCCACCAGCTGGTGCACGAAGGAGGAATTGGCCCCGTTCTCGAGCAGGCGGCGCACCAGGTAGGGCAGCAGGTCCTTGTGGGCACCCACCGGCGCATAGATGCGGCAGTAGGTGCCCTTCGGAGCTCGCTTGAGCGCCACGTCGTAGAGGGCCTCGCCCATGCCGTGCAGGCGCTGGAACTCGAAGGGACGGTCGGCCGCATTGGCAAGGTCCAGGATGGTGCTGATGGTATGCGCGTTGTGGGTCGCGAACTGCGGGAAGATCCGCCCACGGGTGTTCTCCGACAGCAGGAAGCGGGCGCACACCAGGTAGGCGACGTCGGTGCTGGCCTTGCGGGTATAGACGGGATAGCCGTCGGCGCCGATCTGCTGGGATTCCTTGATCTCGGTGTCCCAGTAGGCGCCCTTGACCAGGCGCATGGGGATCTCGTCGCCCTGCAGGTCGGCCAGGCGGTTGAGGTAGTGCAACACCGGCATGGCGCGCGTGGAGTAGGCTTGCACGACCAGGCCGAAGTGGCCCCAGCCCTGGCAGGTCCGGCTCTCGTAGACGGCCCGGAAGACCTCCAGCGACAGCTCCAGGCGATCGACCTCCTCGGCATCGATGGTGATCGCCACGTGGTGCTCGCGGGCGAGGGTGGCCAGTTCGCGGACCGTGCCGACCAGTTCCTCCAGCACCTGGTCGCGCCGACCGAACTCGTAGCGCGGGTGGAGCGCCGAGAGCTTGATGGAGATCGAGGGCGGCGGCGTCTTCGCCGGCAGGGCCTTGCTGGTCGTGCCCACGCGCCTGATGGCATCGGCATAGGCGTCGAAATACCGCGAGGCATCGGCCCGGGTGCGGGCAGCTTCGCCGAGCATGTCGTAGGAGTAGGTGTAGCCCTTGTCGAACAGCGGCCTGGAGCGCTTGAGCGCCTCCTTGATGTCGCGGCCGAGCACGAACTGCTTGCCCATGATCTTCATCGCTTCATACATGGCGCGCCGGATCACCGGCTCACCCAGGCGATTGACCAGCTTGTTGATGAAGTGGGCGGGCTTGCCCTCCCTGGGCTTGTCCATGTTGATGACGCGACCGGTCATCAGCAGGCCCCAGGTGGACGCGTTGACGAACCAGGACTCGCTCTGGCCGAGGTACGACTTCCAGTCCGACGGTCCCAGCTTGTCCTCGATCAGGGCGTCGGCGGTGGCCTTGTCGGGGATGCGCAGCATCGCCTCGGCGAGGCACATCAGCATCAGGCCCTCGTGGGTATCCAGGCTGAACTGCTGGAGCAGCTCGTCGATGGAGTCCACGGCGGTGTCCATCTCGCGGACCTCTCGCACCAGCTCCGCCGCCTGGTGGGCGGTGCGCTGGACATCCGCCTCATCGGCCGACAGGAGGTCGACCAGTTCGCGAACAAAGGCATCTTCGTCGACCACATAGTGATCACTGATGCGTGCGAAGAGGGTGTCGAGTTCCTGCTGCCAGGTCTCGCCGGCCAGCATGGTGTTGGCGTTTAACATCTAACTCCCCAGGTTGTGAGCCGTCGTCAGCGGGCGGTGCCCGGCCCGCGGCGACCTGTCGCAGCCGGGCGTGGGACATCCGATGAGGGTAGGAGCGCGCGTGACGTCCTGCTTGTCGATTTCCCGGTAGAATTTAACGATTTCACGGATTTGGACCGTATCGCGGTTGAAATTGCGACTTTGGTCTAAGCGTTGTCGTCTGCGAGAGCGGGCCGTTGGGAGAGCCGACCGCGTCGGTCCCGACGCAGCTGGCTGGGGGGCTGGCCGAAGGCCTGGCGATGCGCCCGAGACAGGGCGCTCAGGCTGGTGAAGCCGGTCAGCTCGGCGATCTCGGACAGCGGCAGCCGGCTCTGCTGTATCCAGTGGCGGGCGCTCTCCAGTCGGCGGCGCGTCACGTACTGCCAGGGTGAGAGCCCCGTGCGCTGGCGGAAGCGTTCGCGGAAGTGCGCCTCGCTCAGGCACGCCTCGGCGGCGAGGTCGGCGACGCGAAGCGGGTCGCCCAGGTGACGGTCGATGAAGCGGTCCAGGGCCGCCAGGTCAAGGCGGCGCCCGGAGGTCGCCGGCTCGCTGGCCAGGCGGGCATGCAGGGCGCCCAGCAGGGTGCCGGCCAGTCGCTCCTGATGGAGGGGGGGCACGTGTCCGTCGCGGGCCAGCAGGCGCAGTTCCTGGCGCAGGAACTCCAGGTAGTGGCGCAGGGCGCTGTCGAGCGCAAAGAAGCGTGGCGCATCGAACAGGCGAACCAGGTCGCCCTGGTGGCCCGTCATGGCGAAGGCCGTGCGGGGCATGTCCAGCACCAGCTGGTGGTTGTCTCGGGTGCCGGCAAAGGAGTGCAGGTGGTTGGCCGGCACGATGCAGCCCGAGAAGGCCGAGATGGACCCTCCCAATCCCTCGATCTCGAACTGCGCCTCGCCCCTCAGGCCGATCACGATCTGGTGGAAGTCGTGAGCGTGGTGGTGGATCGTGGTGTCAAGCGGGATCTGGCGGATGGCACTGGTCATGAGTGGCCTCCGGCTGGACATGTCAGGTGCATGACTTCCATGACACCACAGCGTGAGGGGCGGCGCTTCAACGCTGTGCGTCACTCCTTGCCGCGTTGCAGCGCGGTGTGGGCCGCCAGGTGGTCACGCAGCGCCGCCAACTCCTCCTGGCCCTCGCTATCGAGCAGCGGCTTTCCCCGGGTCACACGGCCATGGCGCCCATGCTCGTCCATCAGCCGCTGGGCCCGGCGCCGAATCCCTTCCAGGTAGTCGTCATGGCGGATCGGGTAGCCGATGACAGTATTCCACTCGGTCTCGTTGACATGGCTTTCCAGCGCCTTGTCGAAGAGTTCCAGCAGGTGCTCGGGCTCGGTGCGAAAGCGCGGGGTGCCGGAGAGCATCAGCAGGGCCACCATGCCTCCGAAGATGACCAGGCAGACGACAAGGACCAGCAGGAACATCGACATGGTTCACGACTCCGTGTGTTCGGCCCGTCCCTGGGCAGGCTCGGTAAGCAGGTTGACCTATCGGGATGCCGCACCTGGGCAACGACTGCGCCGGATGTTGCGCGTGACGCCAACCGGTCAGCATGCCGCATCGGGACGGGCATCGGCAACCCGGCCTGGCGGGCCCGTCTCGAGCGCCTGCGGTCGCACCCCGGTCAGTGTGGATCGTCTCGATGATGGCGTGGACAGCGCGCTTGTCGGTGATCTCGGTCAGCAGGATGCAGAGTTCATCGCCCCCGAAACGGGCCACCACATCCTCCTGTCGAACGTGTCCCGTCAGCTCGTCGGCGACGCGGTAAAGTAGCCCATCGGTGACGCGATCGTCCTGAGTTCCACCGCTTCTCTTTCCCTGTGCCGGGGTCGAGCGTTCATGCATGGGCGGAGGTCGGCCCTCTGGGGGCGACGGATGGGGATACCGGTCATGCCGGGGTGGCATGGAGGGTGGCAGGGAAAGCTTGGAGCGGGTGAAGGGAATCGAACCCTCGTCTTAAGCTTGGGAAGCTTCTGCTCTACCATTGAGCTACACCCGCGAGGGATTTCGATAGTAAAACCAAGTGGTTAGGCATTGCAAGCGGCCCGCGCCCTTTTTTGTTGCTGCCGCGCTAAGTCCCTGTTTTCCGTTGCCTTGCCGGCCGTTATCCCTCGCCGTCGCCGCTGGCCGAGAGGGCGGGCCCGATAATTTTTTCCCGACCGGCGAACTTTTCTCTACACCGCTGTCTGATTGTGCGTAGGCAGCACCGCGATAGCAGTCGCTAACACTGTTGCTGGCTTGCACATTCGATCTTGCCGCCCCATGCCTCATGGGGCGGCTTTTCTTTGCGCGTACGCTTCCGGGTTCCGCGGCTGGGCCGGATACGACGACACCCGGCACTGGGCCGGGTGTCGGGGGGCTGTCGCGGAAATCAGGAATGGCGCATGCGCAGCAGGGCACTGAGCACGTCACGGCGGGTGACGATCCCCACCAGCCGGCCCTGTTCCACCACCGGATAGACCTTGGGCTTGGCACCAAGCATCTCCTGGGCCAGGTCGGTGATGCTCTTGGTGGGCGACACCGACAGCACCTCGTTGCGCATCATTTCGCTGACCAGCGGCGGCTCATCGCCGAGATAGGAACTCTCCAGCACCTTGCCCATCACGTCCTGCTCCGAGATGAAGCCGATCAGGTGGTCCCGATCGTCGACCACGGGCACGCCGGGCAGGCGATGCAGCGCGAGGCCCTCGGCCAGGGTGGATACCGAGGTCTTGCCGGTGACCCGGTAGCAGTCGCGGGACATGATCTCGCGCACGATGGTGGGGGCCTTGTTGGGCATGGCAGGTCTCCTTGTGCCGGGCGGTGATGGCCTGGGCCGCCTCCCGCGTCCGCGGGGCCGGCCCGTGACGCAGGCGCGTCTCGCCTCCAGCATAGCCGACTCGTGACCGTCTCAGGTAAGGGAGCTGCCAACGCTATCTCCCGCGGGCTGCCGCCTTGCGTCGTCGGTCAGGAACCCGGGACCGCTTGCCGGTTCCAATATGGCACACTCATGCCCACGCACCGGCGCTGCCGGCGTGGAACCAACGAGGGAGTGGCCTCATGGATGCCCGGGAATACATCGCCCGAAAAGGGCTGGATGGTGAGCGTGACCAGGAACGCCCCAACACCCTGGAGGAGAAGGCCTGGTCGCGCGCCAGGGAGGCCGGTGATCACCGGCCTCGCGCGGGGACTCCCTTCGACTGGGAGGAGTGGGAGCGCTATCACGAGACCCTGGCCGAGGGTGTCGAGTCGCTGGAGCAGAAGATCAACCACGAGGCGCATCGCAAGGCGCTGGAACACGAGGCCAGGGAGGCCGTCCAGCACTTCACCCCGGCGGCCGGCGAGCAGGTCAGGGTCGAGCGGGTGATCGAGCCCCCTCAGCCGGACCAGGGCCAGGACGCGGGCGAGCCCCGGGACCTGGTCTCCCTCCCCGAGCCCAGGGTCGCCCTGCACGCCCTGGCCGTGCTGCTGCCGCCTCTGGCCGTCGGGCTCTCTCAGGGGGGCACCCCCCGCGTGCTGGTCAACCTGGCGCTGACCCTGCTCGGCTGGTTGCCCGGGGTCGTGCATGCGTTCTGGTGGTTGCGGCACCCCTCGCCCTGAGGCGCCATGCCGAGAACGAGGCCTTGGTTATGCGGCCAGGGTGGGTATAATTGCCGTCAACCATGTTCCCGCCAGGAGTTTACCTTGGGCCTTCTCGTCGGCGTCACCGTCCTCTGGGCATTCTCGTTCTCGCTGATCGGCGTCTACCTGGCCGGCCAGGTGGACAGCTACTTCTCCGTGCTCATGCGCATCGGCCTGGCGACGCTGGTCTTCCTGCCCTTCCTGCGCCCCTCGCTGCTGCGCGGCCCTCAGCGGTTGGCCCTGATGGGGCTGGGGGCGGTGCAGCTGGGCGTGATGTACATCTTCTTCTACCAGTCCTTCCTGCTGCTGTCAGTGCCGGAGGTGCTGCTGTTCACCATCTTCACCCCGCTCTACATCGCGCTGCTCGACGATGCCCTGTTCGGTCGCTTCACCCCCTTCTATCTGGTGACCGCGTCGCTGGCGGTGCTGGGCGCGGCCGTGATCCGCTACCAGGGCCTCGACAGCGGGTTCTGGACAGGCTTCCTGGTCGTCCAGGGGGCCAACCTGTGCTTCGCCCTGGGCCAGGTGGGCTACCGCCGGCTGTCGGCGACTCTGCCCGAGTCGCTGCCGCGCCACAGCGTGTTCGCGTGGTTCTACCTCGGCGCCCTGGCAGTGGCCGTGCCGGCCTTCGCGCTGCTGGGCAATGCCGCGGGCCTGCCCACCTCCGGCGTGCAGTGGGGCGTCCTGCTGTGGCTGGGCCTGGCGGCCTCGGGGCTGGGCTACTTCCTGTGGAACCTCGGTGCCACTCGTGTCGACGCCGGTGCCCTGGCCATCATGAACAATCTCCTGATCCCGGCGGGCCTGCTGGTCAACCTGGTGATCTGGAACCGTGACGCCGACCTGCTTCGGCTGGGCGTGGGCGGGGCCATCATCGTCGGCTCCCTGGGCCTCAACGAGTGGTGGCTGAAGCGTCGCCGACTCAGCGCCGCCTGAGCGCGTTTGCTCGCCTCGTGGCCAGTCGCCATAATGAGCGGCCGCGAAGCGAGAGGCCCTTGCATGCCAACCTTCAAGAACATCGGTCTGATCGGTCGCCTGGGTAGCGCCAAGGTGGTCGATACCCTCAAGCGATTGATCCGCTTCCTCGATGACGGGGGCTACCACGTCATCATCGAGGACAGGACCGCCACGGTGCTGCTCGACCATGGCCATCCCGAGGCCGGTCGCCGGCTCCTGGGGGAACTCTGTGACCTGGTGATCGTGGTCGGCGGCGACGGCAGCCTGCTGGGGGCCGCCCGGTCCCTCTGTCACAGCGGCACCCTGGTGCTGGGGGTCAATCGCGGGCGACTCGGCTTTCTCACCGACATCTCGCCCGACGAGCTCGAGGCCCGCGTCGGCGAGGTCCTGGCGGGACGCTTTGAACTCGAGGAGCGCTTCCTGCTGGATGCCGAGCTCTACCGGGACGGCGTCCAGGTCGGCAATGGCGATGCCCTCAACGAGGTGGTGCTGCACCCGGGCAAGGCGGTGCGCATGATCGAGTTCGAGCTGTTCATCGACGACCAGTTCGTCTATAGCCAGCGCAGCGACGGCCTGATCGTGGCCACCCCCACCGGGTCCACCGCCTACGCGCTCTCCGGCGGTGGACCGATCATGCATCCCAAGCTCGATGTCATCACCCTGGTGCCGATGTTCCCGCATACCCTGTCGAGCCGACCCATCGTCATCGATGCCGCCAGCGAGATCCGCATCCATATCGGCGAGACCAATCAGACCTACCCGCACATCAGCTGCGATGGCCAGACGCGCGCGGTGGCCAAGCCCGACGACGTCCTGGTGATCCGTCGCAAGCCCCGCAGGGTCCAGCTGGTCCATCCGCTGGGTCACAACTTCTTCGAGGTCCTGCGCAGCAAGCTGGGCTGGAGCAATCGCCTGGGCGACTGAGGTAAGCATGCAAGGCACTCGCCGAGTCACCCCCCAAGGCACCCTCGAAGGCTACGACCTCATCGGTGACGTGCACGGCTGTGGTGCCACCCTGGGGTCGCTGCTCGAACGCCTCGGGTACCATCAGCGCGGCGGGGTCTATCGGCATCCACGCCGCAAGGTGATCTTCCTCGGCGACCTGATCGACCGGGGACCGCGTATCCGCCTGGCCGTCACCATCGCCCGGCGCATGGTGGAGGCAGGGGAGGCGCACATCGTCATGGGCAACCATGAGTACAATGCGCTGGCCTACTGCCACCGCGCCCCTGCCGGCATGAACCGCGAGTGGCTGCGTGAGCACACGCCCCGGCACAACCGCATCATCCGGGAGACCCTCGAGCAGTATCGCGACCATCCCCAGGAGTGGGAGGAGACGCTGGCCTGGTTCCTGGACATTCCCCTGTGTCTCGAACTCGACGGCCTGAGGGTGGTGCACGCCTGCTGGGATCCGGCGCTGGTCGATGAACTGCGTCGAGACCATCCCGACGGGCGCATCGACGAGGACTTCCTGGCCGCCTCGGTGAGGCCCGGGACCCGGGAGTTCCGGATCCTCGACCGCCTGACGCGGGGAACCCATGTGCTGCTCCCCGAGGGGGTGGAGATCCAGTCGGGAGACGGTTTCACCCGGCGGAGCTTCCGTGCCCACTTCTGGACGCGACACCCCAGGACCTGGGGCGACGTGGTGTTCCAGCCCGACAACCTGCCCGGCGACCTGGAGCGCCGCGCTCTCTCCGACGAGGAGCGGTCGCGACTCAGCTACTATGGGCCCGACCAGCC
This sequence comes from Halomonas aestuarii, assembly GCF_001886615.1. Classification (NCBI taxonomy): domain Bacteria; kingdom Pseudomonadati; phylum Pseudomonadota; class Gammaproteobacteria; order Oceanospirillales; family Halomonadaceae; genus Halomonas; species Halomonas aestuarii. The sequence goes on along the minus strand of NZ_CP018139.1, from coordinate 529,943 downwards.
CCCGCTCTTCATCGGCCACTACTGGTGCGAGGGGATTCCGGCCCTGCCCGCCGCCAACATCGCCTGCCTGGACTACAGCGCCGTCAAGTTCGGCCGTCTGGTGGCCTACCGCTGGAGCGGCGAGCAGCAGCTCGATGCCGATCACTTCATGTGGATCCGCGTGCCCCGCGAGGAAGAGGCCCGACCCCAGCCCTGGGAGATCGATTTCGATTGATACAATTCTTTACGATAAAAGCGGACGAACGCGATGAACTCTCATTGACCGACGGTATCAGAGTAGGTGTTCCCTTGAATGATCCCTTGCTCTTGTCCGGCGGCCCCCTCCGCCGGACTTTTTCTTTGCGCGACCGGCAGGTGCCGTCATGGCGGCTGCGTCAACCGCCGGAGACACCCTCGTTGGAGAGAACATGTATCGGGTAATCCTGCTGCCCCACGACGTCGATACCCGCCCGTTGCGACAGGCCCTCTGGGCCCACCGCATCGGGCACCGGATCACCGAGGAGAGCGAGGGGCAGGTGCTGTGGCTGGTCGACCCCGCGCAGCACGACGCGATGCTGCGCCTGATCGAACGCTGGCGGCGGGGGGAGTCCCTGATGGCCGACGCGCCACAGGCAGGACGCGCCCCGTCCGGTCAGCTACTCGCCCCCTTCCTTCAGGTGCCGGTGACCTCCATCGCCCTGGCGCTGTGCCTGGTGGTCTTTGCCATCATGGGCGTGCTGGGTGACCGGGTGGTCGCGGCCCTGACCATCGTGCCGGTGATCGTTGCCCAGGGCGCCCTGGCCTTCGGCAACCTCGGCGAGACCCTCGCCTCGGGCCAGGTGTGGCGACTGCTGTCGCCGGCCTTCCTGCACTTCGGCTGGATGCACCTGATCTTCAACCTGCTCTGGCTATGGTACTTCGGCCGCCAGGTGGAGGCCCTGCAGGGCAGCCTGAGGATGCTGACCCTGCTGCTCATCGCCGGCATCGGCGCCAACCTGGCCCAGTACGCCGCCGGGACGGTGCTGTTCGGCGGCATGTCCGGCGTCGACTTCGCGCTGCTGGCCTATGTCTGGCTGATGTCCCGGCGTGCGCCACGCAGCGGCTTCTTCGTGCCCCAGATGCTGGTGGTCTTCATGCTCGGCTGGCTGGTCTTCGCCATGACCGACATGGCCGCCATGGTGGGGTTCGGCAACGTGGCCAACGAGGCGCACCTCGGCGGGCTGGTCGTGGGCCTGGTACTGGGCTGGTATCATTCCGGCCGTGCCCGCCGTCAATCCTGAGAGAACACGAGATGAGCGAGATGTCCTTCGATCGCATGATCCAGCAGATGACCCCGTCCATCTACGAGAGCCTCAAGCGGGCGGTGTCGCTGCGCAAGTGGCCGGATGGCCGGATGCTGACGGCCGAGCAGACCGAACTCTGCCTGGAGGCGGTGATGCGCTACGAGCTGGAGAACCAGGTGCCCGAGGAGCAGCGGGTCGGCTATCTGCAGCGTCGCACCTGCGGCAGCGCCAGCAGCGGGGCCGACGTGCCCCCGGAGCTGGCGGGTCTCGCCCGGGATGCCGGCAGTGACTGAGCCGCAACTGATCGGCAGCGGCCAGACGCTGCAGGGCTGCCTGACCAAGATGGCCGTCGAGCCCGGTGCGCCGGCCCGCTATGTGCTGCGGGCCGGCGAGCACCGGCTCGAGCTCAACGCCTGCCTCGGCAAGCCGCTGCAGCTGGAGTGGACCGGGGCCATCGCCTGCACCCACTGCGGCCGGGCCACCAGGAAGAGCTTCGCCCAGGGGTATTGCTACCCGTGCTTCAAGAGGCTCGCCCAGTGCGACACCTGCATCATGAAGCCGGAACTCTGCCACTTCTTCGAGGGCACCTGTCGCGAGCCCGACTGGGCCGAGCGCCACTGCTTCCAGCCCCATGTGGTCTACCTGGCCAACGCCTCGGGGCTCAAGGTCGGCATCACCCGGGCCAGCCAGATGCCGACGCGCTGGCTCGACCAGGGCGCGGTGCAGGCCCTGCCGATCCTCGAGGTCGATACCCGCCAGCAGTCGGGCTTCGTCGAGGTGCTCTTCAAGGAGGAGGTCTCGGATCGCACCAACTGGCGGGCCATGCTCAAGGGAAGCACCGAGCTTCTTGACCTGGCCGCCGAACGCGATCGCCTGCTGGGACGCCTGGGGAGCGGCCTCGCCAACCTGCGCGAGCGCTTCGGGGCCGATGCCATCCGCGTCCTCGACGAGTCCCCGTTGAGCTTCGACTACCCGGTGCTGGAATTTCCCGCCAAGGTGGTCTCCCACAACCTCGACAAGAACCCCCTGGTCACCGGCACCCTGCTGGGCATCAAGGGGCAGTACCTGATCCTCGACAGCGGCGTGATCAACCTTCGCAAGTTCACCGGGTACGAGGTCAGGGTCTCGGCCTGACGCCTGGGCTATCCTGCGGGCAGTAGGGGAGTGAGCAGCCGGAGGGGAGGAGAGCCGATGAGCGAGTCCATGCGTGCCATGCGCCTGCATGCCCCGGGAGGCCCACTCGCCCTGGAGTGGGTCTCCCGTCCCGTCCCCGGTCCCGGCGAGGTCGAGGTGAGTGTGCTGGCCTGCGGGGTGTGCCGGACCGACCTTCACGTGCTCGATGGCGAGCTCACCGAGCCCCGCCTGCCGCTGATCCTCGGCCACGAGATCGTCGGCGAGGTGACCGCGCTGGGGGAGGGCGTCGAGGCACCGGCCCCGGGCACGCGGGTCGGGGTGCCTTGGCTGGGCTGGACCTGCGGCGCGTGCGAGCCCTGCCTGGCCGGCCGCGAGAACCTCTGCGAGCGGGCCGAGTTCACCGGCTACACCCGCGACGGAGGCTATGCGGAATACTGCGTGGCCGATGCCCGCTACTGCTTTCCCCTGCCCGTCGAGGATGCCCAGGCCGCCGCCCCGCTGCTCTGCGCCGGCCTGATCGGCTATCGCACCTGGCGGCTGGCCGGCGGCGAGGCGAACCGTCGGATCGGCCTCTACGGCTTCGGTGCCGCGGCGCACATCCTGGCCCAGCTCGCCGTCGCCCGGGGGCAGGCCGTCTATGCCTTCACCCGACCCGGGGACACCCGGGCCCAGGCCTTCGCCCGACGCCTCGGCGCCGTCTGGGCCGGTGGCAGCGACGAGGCCCCGCCCGAGCGCCTGGATGCCGCGCTGCTCTTCGCCCCGGTGGGCGCGCTCATCCCCACGGCACTGGCCGCGGTGCGCCCCGGCGGGGCGGTGGTGTCCGGGGGCATCCACATGTCCGACATCCCCGCCTTTCCCTACCGGCTGCTCTGGGAAGAGCGCCGCCTGAGCTCGGTAGCCAACCTCACGCGTCGCGACGGCGAGGAGTTCCTCGCGCTCGCTCCCGAGGTGCCGATCCGCACCGAGACCCGGGCCTATCCGCTGGAGCAGGCCAACCAGGCGCTGGAGGACCTGCGCCAAGGGCGGCTCTCCGGCGCGGCGGTGCTGATTCCCTGAGCCCTGTCAGCCCCTGAACGACGACAGGCCCCTCGCGAGGGGCCTGTCGTGGATGGGCACGTTCCGGGTCAGTCCGAGTCGGCCACCGTCGAGTAGGGGTTGTCCGGCATGAGCGCTCTAGGGATAGGTGGACGCCGTGCGTCCTCCTTGGGCCCATAGTTCTCGGCGAGATAGTCGAGGATGGTCTCCTCGGTCTCGGCCTGGAACTGCCAGAGCCCCTGAGTCTCCTGCATCCACCGGATCAGGTACTGCCAGTGGTTGCGGGAGCCGCTGTTCTGGGTGACCAGCTTGGCGGAATGGCAGGCGGTGCAGTTGTTGCGCACCGTTTCCCACCCTTCCGCCATGACCAGGCCGGTATTCGTGTCCTTTTCCTGGGCCCCGGCCGCCAGCGGCAGGCAGGCCAGGGCGAGCCCCAGGGCGGGCACGGCAAGCACATGCAAGCGTTTCATGGCTACCTCCTAGGCCACCTGGACCGCGATGCGATGGCAGGCGTTGTTGAGATAGCCCTTGGGGTTCCAGCCCGGCACCACCATGGGCTGGGAGCGCCCGTTCTCGTCGGTGGCCTTGGCCCAGACCTCGAAGTAGCCGGGCTCGGGAAACTCCACCGTGGTGGTCCAGCGCTGCCAGGCCAGCCGGTTGGGCGGGGCCTTGAGCTCGGCCTTCTGCCAGGTCGCCCCGAAGTCGATGGAGACGTGTACCTCCTTGACGGCCAGGTCGCCGGCCCAGGCGTGGCCGCGCACCGTCATGGCCTCGCCGAGGGCATGGTCGATTCCCGACTTCGGAAAGGTCACCAGGGACTTCACCGGCATTGACTCGATGGTGACGAAGTCCTCCATGGGCACGTTGCTGCCCGGCGCGACCGGGTGCTTGGGCACGCTGTAGGAGGGCGCCCCCATCTTGGTGCCGTCATGCTTCTGGTTGCGGATCACGATGCGCTGCAGCCACTTGCCGCAGACCGAGCCCGGCCAGCCGCCACAGACCACGCGCAGCGGGTGGCCATTGAGGTAGGGGATGTCCTCGCCGTTCATCGCCCAGGCGATCAGCGACTCGTCCTCCAGGGCCTTCTCCATGGGCACGCCCCGGGAGATGGGGTCCTTGTTGGGATCGCCGCTGGCATGGGCATCGGCGCCGTAGTAGCCGGTATAGACGGCGTCGTCCTTGATGCCGCAGGCCTCCAGGACATCGCGCAGGCGTACCCCGGTGAAGGTCGGGCAGGCCACCGCGCCGGTGGTCCACTGGTTGCCGCTGGCCGAGGGCACGTACTCGCTGCGGCCGTTGCCACCGCACTCCACCTGGAGCTGGTAGGTGTGGTGCTCGAACTTCGCCTTGAGCTCGGCGATGGAGAAGCTCTGAGGGTTCTGGCAGGACTCCCCGCCAATCTCCAGCTGCCAGGCGTCCACGTCGATGTTCTCCACCGCCGGCGGGATGCCGTTGTTGCGCACGAACATGTATTTGCCGGGCGTGATGTCGTCGTCGAGCAGGTGGGGCGGCGTCTCGGCGTTGATCGGCCGGTCATTGAGGACGGTGAGGCCCTCCTTGCCCTTCAGGGTGAACGGCTCGTCGCTCTGGGCCAGGGCGGCCGGGATCAGGCCGCCGGGCATGCGGTCGGCGAAAGGGATGGAGCCACCCACGGCGGCGGCCATGGCGAGCAGGCTCGAGCGCTTGAGGAAGCCCCGGCGGGTGACGGGATCGACTTCCCGGTCCCAGAGCTCTCGATCCGCGGCCTCGGGGTCCTCGGCATAGAGCTCATGGATGCCGCGGGTCTTGGCATCGGGTGGTACCTTGGTCATGGCTTCACTCCTGGCGGGCTCTGGCGTGCGTGAGTCGGGTCGTCCTGTGCGCATGCGCCGGGCCATTATTGTGGTTGTCTTGTCGGAGTGATCCATCACTCCAGGTCTTACGATATTCCAGCATAGCAGTGATTCGCCGGGTGCAAACTCGTTTCTCTAATAGAAGAGGTCCCCCTGGTCATGGGGCGGTCGGAAGGCGGAGGTGTCCAGCGGCCGGCTGGCCGCGGCCGTCGGGTCATTGAGGCCGAAACGGCGGCAGGCCTGCCGGAAACGCTGCGCCAGCAGCTCCGCGAACACGCCCTCGCCGCGCATGCGCTTGCCGAAGCGCGGGTCGTAGTCCGCCCCGCCCCGGCACTGGCGAATGAGGCTCATCACCTTGCCGGCCCGGTCGGGATAGTGGGTGGCGAGCCACGCCTCGAACAGCGGAGCGACCTCGCGCGGCAGGCGCAGCAGCATCCAGCCGGCGGTAGTGGCGCCGGCTTTCGAGGCGGCCTCGAGCAGGCGCTCGAGCTCGTGGTCGGTCAACCCCGGAATCACTGGCGAGACCAGGGTGCCCACCGGGATGTCGTTGTCGGCCAGGGTGCGGATCACCTTCAGCCTCGCGGCCGGGGAGGCGGCCCGTGGCTCCAGGGTGCGCTTCAGCTCGGTATCGAGGCTGGTGAGGCTGACCATCACCCGTACCAGGCGCCGCCTGGCCAGGTCCCGCAGCAGGTCGAGGTCGCGCAGGATCAGGCTGCCCTTGGTCACCAGGGTCACCGGATGGCGGCACTCGAGCAGCAGCGCCAGGATGGCGCGGGTGGTGGCGTAGCGGGCCTCCAGGGGCTGGTAGGCATCGGTGTTGCCGGAGAGGTTGATGGGCCGGCACCGGTAGCCGGGCCGGCAGAGTTCGTCCCGCAGGCGTTCCGCCAGTCCGGTGCGGGCGATCAGCCGGGTCTCGAAGTCCAGTCCCGGGGAGAGGTCCCAGTAGGCGTGGCTGGGCCTGGCATAGCAGTAGATGCAGCCATGCTCGCAGCCACGATAGGGATTGATCGAGCGGTCGAAGGGCAGGTCGGGAGATGTGTTCCAGGCCAGGGCGCTGCGTGAATGCTCCTCGGCCACCACGGTCGCGCGCGGGGCCGGGACCTCCTCCTGCCACCAGCCGTCGTCGACCGGCTCGGAGGTGGTCGAGGCGAAGCGGTTGTGCGGATCGAAAGTGGCGCCGCGTCCCTTGCGGGCCACCCCGTCGCGGTTCGGCGTAGGGACCATCGGGGGATACCTTTGCTGTATATATAGACAGTATATGGGCCGGCGTCGGCGCTGTCAGCCTCCCCTCGCGGGTCGCCTGCGCATCCTCCCTCCGCCGGCGGTGCGCGTTGACGCCTCATCGGGGGGTTGCTAGCTTAGCCGCACTCTCAGGTGCTGGTGGATGCGTCCGCCAGTGAAACGGGAAGTCGGTGAATGCATTCCGACGCTGCCCCCGCAACGGTGATCGAGGAGAGAACGGCCATCACGCCACTGTGCCAGCGCACGGGAAGGCGGTCGTTCGGTACGTCGGGCCTGCCTCATGCCCGCCACCCACTCGTCAGCCCGGAGACCGGCCCGAGAGCTCATGCCGAGGTGCGGTGGGCGACCTCGAGGCAGGGCTGGTGCCGCCGTTTTGTTCCTCCCGCTTCCTCGACCCCCTTGCCGCCCCGGTACTCCATACGCCATCACGCCGTGCGGGTGAGCACCGTGAGCAAGGGACATACCATGACCAACACCAACCACGCTGCCCGGGGCCTGGCCGCCTTTGGCCTCGCCGCCCTGCCGCTGGCCGTCCACGCCCAGTCGAACGCCGCCGACCTGGAGGCCGTCACCGTCGCGCTCAATCCGATGGTCGTGACTGCCGCCCTGGCGCCGCGCACCGCCGACCAGAGTCTCTCGTCCGTCACCGTGATCGACGAGGCGACCCTGCGTCGCCAGGATCCCGCCAGCATCACCGAGGTGCTGCGCGGCCAGCCCGGGGTGGATACTTCCTCCAATGGTGGCTTCGGCAAGGCCAGCAGCGTCTACATTCGTGGCACCAAGAACAACCAGAGTCTGTTGATGATTGATGGCATACGCTTGCGATCGGCTTCTACCGGCGGTGCTGCCTGGCAATACTTGGAACCGAGGATGTTCGAGCGTGTCGAGATCGTGCGCGGGCCACGCGGCAGCCTCTATGGTGCCGACGCGGTGGGGGGCGTGGTCCAGCTGTTCACCCCGGAAGGGGAAGGCGAGCCCATGCCACAGTTTTCCTTTGGCGGTGGCTCCTTCAACACCAAACGCGCCAGCGCCTCGCTCTCCGGGTCCGAGGGCGGAACCCGCTATGTTTTCTCGGCCAGTCGCCTGGACACTGATGGTTATGAGATCGTCGATGGTGAGGGGGACAAGGGCTACGACAATACGACCGGCCTGGTTCGTCTTTCCCATGTTTTCAACAACGGCGCAGAACTCGGCATGTTGGGACTACGGGCCCGAGGCAACACTGAGTACGACCGCTTCGGTACACCGGCGGACACTGATTATGCACAGCAGGTAGCCGGCCTTTATGGCGAGCTCCCCATTACCGATGATTGGTCCAGCCGCTTGACGCTCAGTGAGTCTCGCGATGAGAGCGACAATCACGACAGCTTCGGAGGATCGGTTTTCGATACCAGAACTCGTACAGCCCTCTGGGAAAACACTCTGACGCTAGGTTTTCACCAATTAATTATGGGCGCCGAGTATGTCGACGATAGCATCGAAGGCAGCGATACGGGCTTCGGTAGCTACGACGTTGAAAGCCGCTATAACAAGGCCGTGTTTACCCAGGGGTTGTTGGATTTTTCGCCGTTCACCGTGCAGGCCAGCCTGCGTTTTGACCACAACCAAGTTTATGGTGATGAAGTCACCGGTGGCCTATCGCTTGGCTACGCTTTGGATGATCGCCACACCCTGCGTGCAAGCTATGGTACCGCTTTTCGAGCACCGAGCTTCGACGAGCTCTACTATCCAGGCTTCAATAATCCAGATCTCGCTGCAGAACGCTCAAAGAACATCGAACTCGGATTGCGTGGTCAGGTGGGTCAAGGTTATTGGGATCTGGCGCTATTTCAGAATGATATCGATGACCTGATCACCAACGTGGATACGACGGGTGATGGCTTTGTCGACACGCCAATAAATGTCAGCCGTGCCCGTATCCGCGGTATGGAAATCGCCACTGGAGCTGACATTGAACAGTGGACGCTGCGTGCAGCGCTGACCTACACGGATCCCGAGAACCGAGATTCTGGCAAGCGTTTGCAGCGTCGGGCCAGTCAAAGCTTGCGTCTGGATGCCGACCGCGAAATGGGTGACTGGTCGTTGGGGGCTTCCTGGATCGCTCAGAATCATCGCTACAACGACAGCGCCAACCAGCAGCGACTGCCCGGCTATGGGATCGTCAACCTGCGCGCTGGTTGGGACTTTGCACCGATGTGGTCGACCCGCTTGACCGTGGAGAATGCATTCGACAAGGAGTATGAGACCGCCCGCGACTACATCAGCGCCGGCCGAGCGGCCTTTGTCAGCGTCCACTTTGGCCAGTAGGGCGTCGTCAGTGCCCCGCCGTCTGTTCGGCTGGCCTGGGTTCTGGCTCGCGCTGCTGTGCGGCCTGGCCGGGCAGGCGCCTGCCGATGAGGTCTGCGCCATCGACGACGCCGACCGGGAGGTCTGCCTGGCGGCGCCCGCGAACCGCATCGTGACCCTGTCGCCGAGCCTCACCGAGCTGCTCTTCGCCGCCGGGGCAGGGGTGCGGCTGGTCGGCACCGTCGACTTCAGCGACTACCCGCCGGAGGCGGCTGAGCTTCCGCGGGTGGGCCGCCATGACCGTCTCGACCTCGAGGCGCTGCTGGCCCTCGAGCCGGATCTGGTGGTGGCCTGGATCAGCGGCAATCCCCGGGAGCAGCTGGATCGCCTGCGTCTGCTGGGCGTGCCGCTCTTCCTATCCGAGACCCGGGACGTCGAGGGCGTGGCCGAGAGCCTCGAGCGCCTGGGCCGACTGGCCGGAAGCGAGGCCTCGGCCGCCGCCGCGGCGGCGACCTTCCGCGAGGGCACCCGGGCGCTGCGCGCCGAGTATCGCGCCGCCTCGCCGGTGCGCGTGTTCTACCAGGTGTGGGAGCAGCCGCTGATGACCGTCAACGGCGACCACTGGATCAGCCAGGCGCTCGCCCTCTGCGGGGGCGAGAACGTCTTCGCCGAGGCGCCCTCCCGGGTGCCGCGTATCGGCCTCGAGGCGGTCCTGGCCCGCGACCCGGAGGCGATCCTCACCGGGGGGGCGGGCCCGGGCGATGCCACCTGGCTCGAGGCATGGCGCGACCATGCCCAGATGACCGCGGTGCGACGCGACAACCTCTTCGTCGTCGACCCCAGCCTGGTGCAGCGGGCCACGCCGCGGCTGCTGGCCGGCACCCGGGCGATCTGCGAGGACCTGGAGGTAGTGCGTGAGCGTCGCTAGGCCCGTCGGCCATCGGCCGCGTCTCGCGCCCCTGGCACTGCTGTCGCTGGCCGGGCTGCTGGCCCTGGGGCTCTCCCTGGCGCTGGGCAGCGTGGACATACCGCTCGAGTCGTTGCTGAAGGTGCTGGCGGGGGAGGGCGAGGCCCTGCATCGCACCCTGGTGCTGGAGCTGCGCCTGCCCCGGGCGCTGGCCGCCTTCGGCACCGGGGCCCTGCTGGCCCTGGCCGGGGCGCTGATGCAGGTGCTGCTGCGCAATCCCCTGGCCGACCCCTACGTGCTGGGGCTCTCCGGCGGCGCCGCGGTGGCCGCGCTCGCGGCGATGCTGGCCGGCCTCGGCGCGACCCTGGTGGCCGGCGCGGCCTTCGGCGGGGCGCTCGCCTCGACGCTGATCGTCTTCGGCCTGGCCCACGGCACCGGCAGCTGGACGCCGACCCGCCTGCTGCTCACGGGGGTGGTGATGGCCGCCGGTTGGGGGGCGCTGATCACCTTCCTGCTGGCACTCAGCCCCGTGGAGCGGCTGCCCGGCATGCTCTACTGGCTGATGGGGGACATGGCCTGGGCGGGCAGTCCCTGGCCGGTGCTGTCGATGGCCGCCTTCAGCCTGGTCGTCGTGCTGCCGCTCGGGCGCACCTTCAACGTGCTGGCCCGGGGCGGGCTGCAGGCCATGGCCCTGGGCGTGGCGGTGCGCCCGCTGGAGTGGACCCTCTATCTGCTGGCCAGCCTGCTGACGGCCATGGCGGTGACCACCGCCGGCAGCATCGGCTTCGTGGGGCTGATGGTGCCGCACATGCTGCGCCTGCGGCTCGGCAACGACCAGCGACTGATCCTGCCGGCGAGCCTGCTGGCCGGCGGCACCCTGCTGACGCTGGCCGATACCCTGGCGCGGACCCTGATCGCCCCGCAGCAGCTGCCGGTGGGCGTGATCACCGCGCTGCTCGGGGTGCCGAGCTTCCTCTACCTGCTCTACCGGAGCCGCTGATGGATGTCCTGGAGACACACGGGCTGGTCATCGACGTTCCCGGGCGTGCGGGGGGGCAGCCGCTGGACCTGCGGGTGGCGCCGGGCCAGTGCTGGGGAGTGCTCGGCCCCAACGGCGCCGGCAAGACGACCCTGCTGCACACGCTTGCCGGCCTGCGGGCGCCGCGCGGGGGAGAGGTGCGACTCGCGGGTGAGCCCCTGTCGCGACTCGGGCGCCGCGCCCTGGCACGGCGGCTGGGCGTGGTCTTCCAGGCGCACCATGACGACTTCCCGGCCACGGTGCGCGAGACCGCGCTGATCGGTCGCCACCCGTTCCTCTCGCCCTGGCAGCAGGAGGGGCCGGAGGAGTTGGCCCTGGCCGAGGCGGCCCTGGCCAGGCTGGAGCTCACGCACCTGGCCGACCGGGAGCTGTCGACCCTCTCCGGCGGGGAGCGCCAGCGCGTCAGCCTGGCCACGGTGCTGACCCAGTCGCCGCAGATCTGGCTGGCCGACGAGCCCACCAACCACCTTGACCTGCACCACCAGGTGGCGATCATGTCGCTGCTCGCCGAGCAGGCCGCCCAGGGCCGCGGCGTGATCATGTGCCTGCACGACCTCAACCTGGCGGCCCGCTGGTGCGATCACCTGCTGCTGCTCTATCCCGACGGCCAGGCCTGCTGGGGGCCGGCAGACGTCATGCTGGTGCCCTCGGCGCTGGAGCGGCTCTATGGCCAACCCCTCACCACCGCCATGGTGGACGGGGCCCCGGTGTTCGTGCCGCGGCGCTGACTGCTCTCGACGGCCAGCTTCCCTTGATCTCCGGCGCCCTGTCGCGCACGGAGAGACCCTGCCGAGGGTCCTGCGCAAGCGAACTTATTGCATACATATTTATATATTTATGTATACCATAATGCTTCCACGCTAGGGTGAGGCAAGATCCTGATGACGGCAGAGAACGACTACCCGCCGCCCGGTTCCACGACCGGCGGGTTCCTCGCAGGGCTGGCGCTGCTGGTGGCGCTGGGCCTGAACCTGCGTCCGCTGCTGGCCGCCGCCAGCCCGCTGATGGAGGAGATTCGCCTGGCCACCGGGCTCGGCTACGCGGTGCTGGCCTGGCTGACCACCTTGCCCTTCCTGTGCATGGGGGGCGTGGCCCTGGCGAGCGGCCGGCTGCAGGCCTGGCTCGGCCAGCAGCGAGGCATCGCCCTGGCCCTGGCGGCCATCGGCGCGGCCTGCGCGCTGCGGCAGGCCAGCGGCAGCGGGGCCACCCTGCTGGCGACCGCCCTGCTGGGCGGCGTCGGGATCGCCCTGATCCAGGCGCTGGTGCCCGGCCTGGTCAAGCACCGCTTCGGCCGGCGCATGCCGCTCGCCATGGGCGTCTATTCCGCGGCGCTGATGTCCGGCGGCGGCCTGGCGGCCTGGGCGAGCCCCTGGCTCGCCCAGGCGGGCGGGTGGCGGCTGGGGGTGGGCATCTGGTGGGTGCCGGCCCTGATAACCCTGGTGGCCTGGTGGTGGGTGTCCCGGCGCCGCGGCGCGCCGGAGCCCGCCTGGGTGGCCCTGGCCGGTCCTCGTCCCTGGCGGCTGCCCCGTGCCTGGCTGCTGGCGCTCTATTTCGGGGTGATCAACGCCGGCTATTCCAGCGTGGTCACCTGGCTGCCGGTCTATTACCGGGAACTCGGCTGGAGCGCCCCGTCCAGCGGCCTGCTGCTGGCCTGGATGACGGTCTTCCAGGTGATCGCCGCCCTGGCGATGCCGGCACTCGCCCAGCGCCAGGCGCGCCCGGACCGTCGCCGGCTGCTGGCCACCAGCCTGATGGCGCAGCTCATCGGCTACCTGGGGTGGATCCTCTGGCCCGGTTCGGGGGCGGCGCTGTGGGTGGCCTTCGCCGGCTTCGGCCTGGGGGCCTGCTTCTCGCTGGGCCTGATCCTGGCGCTGGACCACCTGTCGGATCCCCGTGCGGCGGGACGCCTGGCTGCCTTCATGCAGGGCGTCGGCTTCATGATCAATGCGCTCTCGCCCTGGATCAGCGGCGCCCTGCGCGAGGCCACCGGCGACTTCCTCGCCGCCTGGATGCTGCTGGCGCTGGGCGTCGCGGCGATGCTGCTGATCACCCTGCGCTTCGACCCGCGTGGCTACCCGCGCGCGATGGCCGCCTCTCCTGTCAGTGCGCGAAGCGGGGCCAGTGCGCGAAGCGGGGCGGGTCGTCGCTGATCACGGCATCGACGCCCCACGCCCAGCGCGGGGCGAAGGCGTCGGGATCGTTGGGCGTGTAGCAGAGCAGCCGATAGCCGGCCTCGGTCACCTCCCGGGCGCGAGGCGCCTTCAGGCGCTTCCAGTCGGCGTGGACGCTGTAGGCCTCCACCGCCTCGCACTGCCGCCGCCAGTCACGGCCGATCCCCTCGAAGAGCACGCCCAGCGACAGCGACTCGGGACCGGCCAGCGTGCGGGCCTGGGCCAGGGCCGTGGGGTTGAAGGAGGAAAGTACCCGGCGCGACGGCGGCAGGGCCTCCCTCACGGGGGGCAGGGCGGCGTCCACCAGCGCCCGGGCATCGCGGCCCCGGTTCACCTTGAGCTCCAGGTTGACCCCCATGTCCAGCGCCTCGAGCAGGGCCAGCATCTCCTCGAGGGTGGCCATGCGCTCGCCCCGGAAGGCGTCGCCGAACCAGCCGCCGGCATCCAGCCGGCGTGCCGCGGCCAGGTCCAGGTCGGCCAGCCGGCCGCGGCGGTCGGAGCAGCGCCGGACGGAGGCGTCGTGCCAGATCACGGGGGTCCCGTCGCCGAGCAGCTGCACGTCCAGCTCGACCCAGGAGATGCCCGCGGCATGGGCGGCGCGCACGGCGCTGAGGGTGTTCTCCGGGGCATGGGCGGAGAGGCCGCGATGGGCGATCAGGCGGGGCAGGGCGATGTCGGGATGGGGCATGCAGATACATCCGGGTCAGCGAGGCGCCGTCCACTGGCGGCAGGGGAGTGTACAGCCTATCGCCATCGGCCCCCGGCGGGAAACGCCGATCCGGGGAGACGGGTCGCCCGGGGCGCGGTGATCGGGTCAGGATGTGGTAGGCTGCGCGATTTCGATCCCGGCGCTGGCGCCGCCCCTACGACGATGCGAGGACACCGAGATGAGAGTCGTGCACATCAAGAATCCCGAGCAGCGCGATGCCTGCCTGGCCCGGCTGTGCGCCGAGGCCTTCGGCCAGGACGCCGGCCTGACGCCCCTGGCGACCTTCGCCGGCACCCTCGGGGTGCTGGTCAAGCAGGAGGCGGCCCGGGTGCTGGCGCTGGTGGATGACCAGTCACGTCCCGTGGCGCTGGCCCTGCTGGTGCTCGACGAGGTCGGCAGCAGCATGACCGTGATGCTGCTGGCCGACCTCGACAGCGACAGCGTGGCCCGCCCGGCCGAGCGCCTGGTCGCCGAGCTGGCCCTCAAGGCGCCCCTGCGCATCGATGCCGTGGGGCCCGAGCAGGAGGCGCGCTTCCGCGAGGCGGGCATCACCCGCTGGCTGGACGGCAAGGCCGGCGTGCGGATCGGGCTCGGCCCCAAGCACCCGGCCACCTCCCTGGAGGACCTGCCCCGCGCGCTGAGCTTCGACGAGGCCTCGGTGATCCAGTCGTTCAAGCGCGACCGCGCGCTCTTCGACGACTACAAGGCGCGCTTCATCCGCGGGCTGGAGTCCTTCCCCGCCACCCTCTGAGGCGGGGGACGACTTGACCCGGGGGGCGCGCGGCGCTTGACTGGTGGGCCCATTTCGCAAAGACGCACAAGGAACACCACAGCCATGGCCAAGCGCATCCAGTTCGCCCGTACCGGGGGGCCCGAGGTCCTCGAGCTCGTCGACGTCACGCCGGCCGAGCCGGCACCCGGAGAGGTACGCGTCCGGAACCAGGCGGTCGGCCTCAACTTCATCGACATCTACTTCCGCACCGGCCTCTATCCGGCGCCTTCGCTGCCCTCCGGGCTCGGCACCGAGGGGGCCGGCGTGGTCGAGGCGGTGGGCGAGGGCGTCACCCACCTCAAGGCGGGCGACCGGGTCGCCTATGCCCAGGGGCCGCTGGGCGCCTACGCCGAGCAGCACGTGCTGCCGGCCGGGAAGGTGGTGGTGCTGCCCGAGGGTATCGACGTCGAGACCGCGGCCGCCAGCATGCTCAAGGGCCTCACCGTCCAGTACCTGCTGCGCCAGACTCGCGAGCTCAAGGGCGGCGAGACCATCCTCTGGCACGCCGCGGCCGGCGGGGTCGGCTCCATCGCCTGCCAGTGGGCGAAGGCGCTGGGCGTGAAGCTCATCGGCACCGTCAGCTCCCCGGAGAAGGCGGCGCTGGCCGAGAAGAACGGCGCCTGGGCGACCATCGACTACACCAAGGAGGACGTGGTCGAGCGGGTGCGCGAGCTGACCAATGGCGCCATGTGCGACGTGGTCTACGACTCGGTGGGCAAGGACACCTGGGAGACCTCGCTGGACTGCCTGAAGCCGCGTTCGCTGATGGTCAGCTTCGGCAACGCCTCCGGCGCCGTGGAGGGGGTCAACATCGGCATCCTCAACCAGAAGGGGTCGCTGTTCGTCACCCGTCCGAGCCTCAACGGCTACGCCGACACCCGCGAGCGGCTGGAGTGGATGGCCGGCGAGCTCTTCGAGATGCTCCAGAGTGGCAAGGTGACGGTCGACATCGCCCAGCGCTACCCCCTGGCGGAGGCCGGCAAGGCCCAGGAGGCCCTCCAGGGCCGTCAGACCACCGGATCGACTATCCTGCTGCCCTGATTCCTCTCCCGGCGCGGGCGGCGATCACAGCGACTCGTGGAGCTCGCTGATCAACTGCTCGCGCCGCCTGAGGGCGGTTACGCCGACATCGCCCAGCAGGTTCGCCGCCTCGCTCAGCAGCCCCTCGGCCAGCAGCATGAAGGCGCACATGCTGTTGCTGAAGAAGGGGCTGTGGTTGGGCACCGCGAAGTGGTACTCCGCCACCTTGGCGAGGGGAGAGCCGCTGGAGTCGGTCAGGGCGATGACGCGGATGCCCTGGCGGGCCGCCACCTCTGCCGTGGCCAGCACGCTGGGGGTATAGGGGAAGCAGCTCGCCACCACCAGCACGTCGCCCTCGTCGAGCTGGGCCAGCGCATCCGCGACCCCGTGCCGGACGGCGTCGAGTGGTGCCGCATCCGAGCGCAGCATGCCGAGGCCATAGGCCAGGAACGAGGCCAGCGAGGCAAACTGGCGCATGCCGTGCACCCTCACCCGACGCGCCTCCACCAGCAGCCGGGCGCTCCCCGTGAAGGCCTCGCCGTCGATGCCCGTCACCATGTCGACGATATTGGCGCTCTCCTGACGGCCCAGCCGGGCCAGCCGGGCGAGGGCGTCGCCGTCCCCCTCGCTGTCCAGCAGGCGGGAGACCTGATCGCTGTAGAAGCTCTTGCCCTCCGTGACGTTGCGGCGAAACACGGCCTGCAGGCCGGTGAAGCCGTCGAAGCCCAGGCGCCTGGCCAGGCGCGACAGCGTCGAGGGACTGACGCCCAGGCGGTCCGCCAGGTCGCTGATCGACGAGACCGCGGCCTGCTGGGGAGCGGTGACCATCGCCGTCAGCACCTGACGCGAGCGCTTGCCCAGGCGTACCGGACTCTCGCCCTCCTCGATCTTGGCGAGCAGGCGCTGTAGGTCGCCGAGGGTGTCTGGTCGAGAGGGCTCGGGTGTCATCATGAGGGGCTCAGCACATCCTGTAGTGAGAGAAGAGGGGCGATCGGGGAGGGGCATTGTAGCGCTCGTCGGTCGTGGCGTCAGAAGGGTGTCGAATCTATTTGCAAAAATATTTCCTTTCCATAAAAATGACAAGGTCATTTGCATAAACCCCGTGTGAGGTCAGCATGAGCCACGTCTTCCATCGTCATCTGCATCAACAGTACCCGACCGCCGTGGGCGGCGACGGCCCCTACCTCATCGATGCCGAGGGGCGCCGCTACCTGGATGCCTGCGGCGGCGCCGCGGTCTCCTGCCTGGGCCACAGCGATGCCGAGGTGATCGAGGCGGTGCGTGAGCAGGTCGGGCGGCTCGCCTATGCCCACACCTCCTTCTTCACCAACGAGCCGATGGAGGCCCTGGCGGACTTCCTGGTCGAGCGGGCCCCTGCGGGCCTCTCCTCCGTCTATTTCGTCTCGGGCGGGTCCGAGGCGGTGGAGGCGGCCCTCAAGCTGGCGCGCCAGTACTTCATCGAGCGGGGCGAGCCCCAGCGCAAGCACCTGATCGCGCGTCGTCAGAGCTATCACGGCAACACCCTGGGGGCCCTGGCGACCGGCGGCAACGCCTGGCGCCGGCAGCAGTTCGAGCCGCTGCTGGTCCAGGTGAGTCACGTCAGTCCCTGCTATGCCTATCGGGATCAGGCCCCCGGCGAGACCCCGGAGGCCTACGGCGAGCGTCTGGCCGAGGAACTCGAGGCCGAGATCCAGCGCCTGGGGCCTGAGAGCGTGATGGCCTTCGTCGCCGAACCGGTGGTGGGCGCGACCCTGGGAGCGGTTCCCTCGGTGCCGGGCTACTTCAAGCGGGTGCGCGAGATCTGCGATCGCCACGGCATCCTGCTGATCCTCGACGAGGTGATGTGCGGCATGGGCCGGACAGGCAGCCTGTTCGCCGCCGAACAGGAGGGCGTGACCCCGGACCTGATGACCATCGCCAAGGGCCTGGGGGCCGGCTACCAGCCGATCGGGGCGACCCTGGTCAGCGAGCCCATCCGCCGGGCCATCGCCGAGGGCTCGGGGTTCTTCCAGCACGGCCACACCTACATCGGCCACGCCACCGCCTGCGCCGCTGCCCTGGCGGTGCAGCGCGCCGTCGAGGGCCGTGACCTGCTGTCGCGCGTCGTCAGCCTGGGCGAGGGACTCCAGCAGCGCCTGGAGGCCCGTTTCGGCGAGCACCCCCATGTCGGCGACATCCGCGGGCGTGGCCTCTTCCGGGGGATCGAGCTGGTGGCCGACCGCGGCGACAAGACGCCGTTCGACCCGTCGCGCAAGCTGCATGCGGCGGTCAAGCGCACGGCCATGGACAACGGCCTGATGTGCTATCCGATGGGCGGCACCATCGACGGGCGCCGGGGCGACCATATCCTGCTGGCCCCGCCCTTCATCCTCGAGGAGTCCCACCTGGACGAGATCGTCGACAAGCTCGACGCGACCCTGCAGACCGTCTTCGACCCCGCCTGAAGGAGCCCAGCCCAATGTCGATCGATTCCCGCCTCTCCCCCCTGGACGAGGCCACCATGGCGCCCGATCAGCGCCGCGTGCTGGACGCCATCCTGAGTGGCCCCCGCGGCAACCTGGACGGCCCCTTCCTGGCCTGGATCCACAGCCCGGAACTGGCCGATCACGCCCAGCGACTCGGCGCCTTCTGCCGCTACGGGACCCGGCTCGAGACGCGGCTGACGGAGCTGGCGATCCTTTTCACCGCGGCCTGGTGGCAGTCCCAGGCCGAGTGGCAGATCCATGCCCCCATCGCCCGCGAGGCGGGCGTCAGCGAGGCGGTGATCGAGGCCCTTCGGGCGGGGCGGGAGCCCGCCTTCGAGCGCGACGACGAGGCGCTGGTCCATCGCCTGGGCAAGACACTCTACACCACGCGTCGCGTCGACGAGGCGCTCTACGCCGAGGCGGTGGCGTCCTTCGGCGAGCCGGCCGTGGTCGAACTGGTGGGGGTCTTCGGCTACTACGCCCTGGTGGCCATGACCCTCAACGTCTTCGAGGTGCGTCGCAGCACCGAGCCCCTGCCTTTCGCCGAGCCCTGACGCGCGGTCAGGCAGGGAAATCGCCGCCCGGCCTGGATCGAGGGCCATCCTGACGTCATCCTTCGGAGCGTTACCCATCCCAAGCACAAGGACCGACCGATGAGCGTGACCCTGCCGTCACTGACCGACGCCCGCCTCTCCCTGGAGGGGCGGGTGGCCACCCTGACCCTGGACCGTCATGACGTCCGCAACGCCCTGACCGGAACGGCCCTGGTCGACGACATCCTCGCCGTCGCCGACTGGGTGAATGTCTGCGAGGCGGTCTCGGTGCTGGTGATCACCGGCGAGGGCAGCGCCTTCTGTGCCGGGGGCAACGTCAAGGACATGGCCAGCCGCGGCGGCGACTTCGCCGGCGATGTCGCCGAGGTGGCCGCCCGTTATCGCCGGGGCATCCAGCGCCTCCCGCTTGCCCTGGAGGGCGTGGAGGTGCCGATCATCGCCGCCGTCAACGGCCCGGCAATCGGCGCCGGCTTCGACCTGGCCAACATGGCGGACATTCGCATCGCCTCCCGCAGGGCGACCTTCGGCGAGACCTTCCTCAACCTGGGGATCATCCCCGGCGACGGCGGCGCCTGGTTCCTGCAGCGCCTGATCGGCTACCAGCGGGCCTTCGAGCTGACGCTCTCCGGCCGGGTGATCGACGCCGAGCAGGCCCGCGAGTACGGCATCGTGCTGGAGGTGACTGAGCCCGACGCCCTGATGGCCCGGGCCCTCAAGATGGCCGGGCAGATGGCGGCCCAGCCGCCGAAGGCCACCCGGCTGACCAAGCGGCTGATGAAGAAGGGCAGCCGCATGGAGCTGCCCGACTTCCTCGACCTCTGCGCCACCTTCCAGGGCTTGTGCCACAACGAGCCCGAGCACCTGGACGCCGTCAACGCCATGCTGGAGAAGATGGCCAGGAAGTGAGCGCCCACTGATCCGCCAGGCGCCGGACATGGGGTCGCCGGCGGGGGCATGCGGGAAAAGGCTGGATTTTCTCGGCGTCGGCTGTTGTGCTTGAGACATCTCGCATGCACAGGGAGGTGATCGGGCATGACCGACACCACGCTGGTGTTCATCGTCCTCGGCCTGACCCTCGCCGCGTTCGTCTGGGGGCGCTTCCGCTACGACCTGGTGGCCCTCGCCGCCCTGCTGGGGTCGGTGATGCTGGGGCTGGTGCCGGCCGACGAGGCCTTCCTCGGCTTCGGCCATCCGGCGGTGATCACGGTGGCGGCCGTGCTGGTCCTCAGCCGGGGCTTCGAGCGCTCCGGCGTGGTGGACCTGATCGCCGACCAGGTGCTCAAGGTCGGTGACCGGCTCTTCCTGCAACTCGTGGCGCTGGTCGGCACCGTGGTGGTGATCTCCGGCTTCATGAACAACGTCGGTGCCCTGGCCCTGCTGTTGCCCGTGGCCATGCGCGTCGCCCGCCAGCACGACACCTCGCCGTCGCTGCTGTTGATGCCGCTGGCCTTCGGCTCCCTGCTCGGTGGCCTGACCACCCTGATCGGCACGCCCCCCAACATCATCATCTCCAGCTACCGCGGCGATGCGGTGGGGGAGAGCTTCGGCATGTTCTCCTTCTTCCCGGTAGGGGCCGCGGTGGCACTCGCCGGCTTCGCCTTCATCGTGCTGCTGGGGTGGCGACTGGTGCCTCGCCGCGCCGGCAAGGCCTCCACGGAGGAGATGTTCGATACCGCCCACTACCTGGTGGAACTCGGCGTGCCCGAGGGCGCCAAGGCCGTGGGCTGGTCGCTGCGCGACCTCCAGGACGAGCTGGAGGAGACCATCCCGGTGCTGGCCGTCGTGCGCGACGAGAAGCGCCGCGCCGGACACGCCTTCCACGGCACCCTGCGCGAGGGCGACATCCTGCTGGTGGAGGCGGGCCCGGACGAGATGAAGCTGCTGGAGGACAAGGCCGGCCTGGCGGTGGGCGCCGAGCCGGAGGAGGAGGAAGGCGAGCACCAGGCGCCGGAGGCGGACCCCGAGCGGCGGGAGGCCTCGCCCGGCCAGGAGAAGGTCGATACCGAAGGGCTGCAGCTGGTGGAAGCCGTGGTGCGCAACGACTCCATGATGGTCAACCGCACCGTCACCCAGCTGCGCCTCCAGAACCAGCTGGGCCTGCACCTGGTGGCGGTGGCCCGCGACGGCGAACGGCTGAAGCAGCGCCTGCGCGACATCCGCTTTCGCGCCGGGGACGTGCTGCTGCTGCAGGGTGACGAGGGCGGCCTCTCCGAGAGCCTGGCGACGCTCGGCTGCCTGCCGCTGGCCAGCCGCAACCTGACCCTCGGCCAGCCGCGGCTGCTGCTGATCTCGCTGGCCATCTTCGCCGCAGCGATCCTCGCCATGGTGCTGGATCTCCTGCCCTCGGCGGTGGCCCTCTCGGGCGCCGCCCTGCTGTCGCTGATGGCGGGGGTGATGCCGCTGCGCGACAGCTACCAGGCCATCGACGGGCCGGTGATCGTGCTGCTGGGGGCGATGATCCCGGTGGGGCAGGCGCTGGAGACCAGCGGCGGGGCGGCGCTGGTGGCCGAGGCGCTGCTCGTGCTGGGCAACGATTGGCCGGTGGTGGTGACCCTCACGGGGCTCTTCGTGGTCACCATGATGCTCTCGGACATCATCAACAACGCCGCCGCGGCGGTGCTGATGGCCCCCATCGCCGCCAGCCTCGCGGAGGGGTTCGGGGCCTCCCTGGATCCCTTCCTCATGGCGGTGGCGGTCAGCGCCTCCTGCGCCTTCCTCACTCCCATCGGCCACCAGTCCAACACCTTGGTGATGGGCCCCGGCGGCTATCGCTTCGGTGACTACTGGCGCATGGGCCTGCCCCTGGAAGGGGTGATCACCCTGGTGGCCGTGCCGATGATCCTGTGGGCCTGGCCCCTCTAGACGACGCCCCGGCGCAGGCCGGGGCGTCGTCGCGGTCGTGGCGCTCGGGTCGTGGCGCCCGGGTCAGGCGGGCTGGTGGCGCAGCACGCTGGCCTTGTCGGCGACGAAGGCATCGTACTCGAAGTCGTCCACGGTGAGCAGCTCCAGGACCGCGGCCTCGCGCTCCCGCATGAATGCGGCGTCCTCCTCGCCGATCAGCCCCTCCGCCAGGGCCGCCTCGACCCGCTGTTCCGGATGCAGGGCCTGTGCCGGCAGTTTCCCCTTCGCGTAGGCCTTGTTGACCTGGCGATAGAGGCCCTCGGCACGCTCCTGGGTCGCCAGCAGGCCGTTGTAGTGAGCGAGCGGGTTGTCCCGGCTGCCGTCGTTCTCCTGCCAGGTGGCCTCGAGCAGGTGGCGGCGCAGGGCCGTGTCCCGGGAGACGGCCTGGGCGATCTCGCGGGTCAGCGCGTCCTGGGGCCGCTTCCAGCGACGTCCTGTGGGCATGACGACGAGCCGCAGCGTCCGGCCCAGGGCGCGGCTCGGCAGGTTGTCGAAGAGCTCGTCCAGGGCCTGCTCGGCGCGGCCCAGCAGGAACCGGCAGCCGTAGTGCAGCAGGGCCGCCTCGCCCTCGACCTTGTCTCCCTCGTGCCATTGCTTGAGCGTCATGGAGGCGAGGTAGAGGTTGGAGAGCACGTCGCCGAGCCGGGCGGAGAGCATCTCCCGCTGCTTGAGGGTCGAGCCGAGGCTCGCCATGGCGGCATCGGCGCACAGCCCGAAGCCGGCCGAGAGGCGGGCGATGTCCCGGGCGTAGGGGGCGGCGACCTCGTCGAAGGGCACGTCCGGTCGGCCGAGCCCCAGGCCCTGGGTGAGGGCCCGGGCCGCGTTGCCGAAGATCAGCCCGGCATGGCCGAAGAAGGCCCGGTCGAAGGCCGCCAGGTCATCGGCGTCCTTGGCGGCCAGCTCCTCGAGCACGTAGGGATGGCAGCGGATGGCGCCCTGGCCGAAGATCATCAGGTTGCGGGTCATGATGTTGGCGCCCTCGACGGTGATGGCCACCGGGTTGGCGCTGTAGCCGATGCCGAGGTAGTTGCGCGGCCCCAGGGTCACCCCCTTTCCACCGTGGATGTCCATGGCATCGCCGAGGATCTGGCGCTGGAACTCGGTGAGCTGGCTCTTGAGGATGGCCGAGGGCACCGCCGGCTTCTCGCCGTGGTCGATGGTGTTGGCGGTCTGGTAGACCGCGGCCCGGGAGATGTAGGCCAGGGCTGCCATGCGAGCCAGGGGCTCCTGGACGCCCTCCATCTCCGCCACCGGCACGTTGAACTGGCGGCGGATCCGCGCGAAGCCGCCGCTCCAGCCCAGGGCGTAGCCGGCGGTGCCGGTGGCGCCGGAGGGCAGGGTGATGCAGCGACCGATGGAGAGGCACTCGACCAGCATCCGCCAGCCCTGGCCAATCATCTCTTGACCGCCGATGATGGTGGACAGCGGCACGAAGACATCCTTCCCCCTGATCGGCCCGTTCATGAAGGGGCTGCCGATGGGGTGGTGGCGGCGGCCGATCTCCATGCCCCCGGTGTCGCGGGGAATCAGCGCCAGGGTGATGCCGCGGTCGACCTCCTCGCCGAGCAGGTGGTCGGGGTCGAAGAGGCGAAAGGCCAGGCCCACCACGCTGGCGATGGGCGCCAGGGTGATCCAGCGCTTCTCGAAGTCGAGGCGCAGGCCCAGCACCTCCTCGCCATCGACGACCCGCTTGCACACCACGCCGGTGTCGGGGATGGCCGTGGCGTCACTGCCGGCCCGGGGGCCGGTGAGGCCGAAGCAGGGGATCTCCCGGCCGTCCGCCAGGCGCGGCAGGTAGTGGTCCTTCTGCTCCCGGGTGCCGTACTTGAGCAGCAGTTCGCCCGGGCCCAGGGAGTTGGGCACGCCCACGGTGACCATCAGCGTCTCGCTGACCGAGAGCTTCTGCAGCACCAGGGACTGGGCCTTGGCCGAGAAGCCCAGCCCGCCGTACTCCTCGGGGATGATCATGCCGAAGAAGCCTTCCTGCTTGAGGTAGTCCCAGAGCTCCTGGGGCAGGTCGGCGCGCTCCCGGGCGATCTCCCAGGCGTTGCACATGCCGGCGGCCACGCTGCACTGGTGGTCGACGAAGGCGCGCTCCTTCGCCGAGAGGCCTTCGTCCTGGACATCGAGCAGCGTCTGCCAGTCGGGGCGACCGGTGAAGAGTTCGCCGTCCCAGGCCACGGTGCCGGCCTCGAGCGCCGTTCGCTCGGTGTCCGAGACCCTGGGCGCAACCTGCTTGAACAGGGCGAAGAGGCGCGGCGAGAGCCAGCGGATCCGCAGGGCGGGCAGGCCCGCCACGGCCACCCCTGCGGCGGCGAGGAGCAACAGCACGCCGAGCACCGGCGAGCCCAGCAGCAGGCCGGCGAGGCCCGGCACGGCCAGCACGCCGAGGGCGGGCAGGGCGCCCGCCTCGCGGCGCAGCACTACCAGCAGGCCGGCCACGGCCAGCACGATAAGCAACAGGGTCAACATGGAGCCTCTCCGTCTGTAATTCGAACGTGTGTTTGAATTCTTGCAGACTAGCCCATTCCCCTGCAACCGGCCAGCCCCGTGTGCTTCTCGTTGACCGTCGGTGTTGTCCCGCGCCGCCTTCCGCCGGTTGGCCCGTCCATCACGACAAAGCCCCGCCGCTGCGTTGGCAGGGCGGGGCGCCGGTCGGGCATGAGACCTCAGGGCCGGTGGCGGTCAGGCCAGGCGGCGACGGGGGGCCTTCCGCGCCGGGGCATCGCCCGCCACGTAGTAGGGGGCGTCCGAGCGCGGCAAGGGCTCGCGGCCACGGATCCGGTCGGCGATCTTCTCGGCGAGCATGATGGTCGGCGCGTTGAGGTTGCCGGTGGGGATCACCGGGAACAGCGAGGCGTCGACCACCCGCAGGCCCTCCAGGCCGTGCACCCGGCCCTGGCCGTCGACTACCGAGCCCTCGTCCTCGCCCATGCGGCAACTGCCGCAGGGGTGGTAGGCGGTCTCGGCATGCTGGCGGACGAAAGCATCCAGCTCGGCATCGGACTGCACGTTCGCCCCCGGCGCGACCTCCTGGCCCCGGTAGGGGTCGAAGGCGGGCTGGGCGATGATCTCGCGGGTCAGGCGGATGGCGTCGCGAAACTCCTGCCAGTCCTTCTCCGTCGACATGTAGTTGAACAGGATGCTGGGCGCGGCCTTGGGATCCCGGGAGGTCAGGCGGATGCGCCCGCGGCTCTCGGAGCGCATGGAGCCCACGTGGGCCTGGAAGCCGTGGGCCTCGACCGCGCTCTTGCCGTTGTAGCTGATGGCGATGGGCAGGAAGTGGTACTGCAGATTGGGCCACTCCTCCGCGTCATTCGAGCGGATGAAGCCCGCCGCCTCGAACTGGTTGCTGGCGCCCACCCCCTTGCCCAGGAAGAGCCACTCGGCGCCGATCTTCGGCTGGTTCCACCACTTGAGCGCCGGGTAGAGCGAGATCGGCTGGGTGCACTCGTACTGGATGTACATCTCCAGGTGGTCCTGGAGGTTCTCGCCCACCCCGGGCAGGTCGTGGACCACCGGGACGTCGAGCTCGGCGAGGTGCTCGGGGTTGCCCACGCCCGAGCGCTGCAGGATCTGCGGCGAGGCGATCGCGCCCCCGCACAGCAGCACCTCGCGGCGGGCATGGACCTCTTGCGTCTGGCCGCGGCGCTCGTAGCGCACCCCGGTGGCGCGCTTGCCCTCGAAGGTGATGACGTCGGTGGTGGCGCGGGTCTCGATGGTCAGGTTGGGGCGCGACTTCGCCTGATCCAGGTAGCCGCGGGCGGTGGAGGCGCGACGGCCGTTCGGCGTGACGAAGCGGTCCATGGGACCGAAGCCCTCCTGCTGGTAGCCGTTGACGTCCTCGGTGGCCGGGTAGCCCGCCTGCTGTCCCGCCTCGATGAAGGTCTGGTACAGCGGGTTGTTGCCGTCCTTCGGGGTGGTCACGCTGACCGGGCCATCTCCGCCGTGGTAGGCGTCGGGGCCGATGTCGCGGGTCTCGGCCTTCTTGAAGTAGGGCAGACAGTCGGCGTAGGTCCAGTCCTGGAGGCCGGCGCGCTTGGCCCAGCCGTCGTAGTCCAGGGCGTTGCCCCGGATGTAGCACATGCCGTTGATCAGCGAGGAGCCGCCGAGCCCCTTGCCGCGGCCGCACTCCATGCGACGGCCGTCCATGTGGGGCTCCGGGTCCGTCTCGAACGCCCAGTTGTAGCGCTTGCCCTGCAGCGGGTAGGCCAGGGCTGCCGGCATCTGGGTGCGGAAGTCGAAGCGGTGGTCGGGGCCACCGGCCTCGAGCAGCAGCACGCTGGTCTCGGGGTCCTCGGTGAGCCGGGTGGCCAGGACGTTGCCGGCGGAGCCGGCGCCGATGATGATGTAGTCGAATTCACGGGACTGCGACATGGAGCCTCCCTGAGAGAGTCAAAGGGGTCACGACGGCGAGACGTTCGCCGATCGGGGCGCGGTGGATGTAGTCCGCGCCCCGATCACGTTCGTGGAAGGGCGCTTGGCGCTGATGGCTCGCCACGGCCAACACGAGTGCTGCCCGGCGACGAGACGTCACGAGGGCAACGTTGCCCCTCCCTGGGGGCTACTCTTGCCATCCATGGCAAATACCCTCGCTTCGCCTCGTCCCCGGTGCTTATCTCGCAGCGGGTCGTCGATGAGCGATCAGAACACCGATTCGAAGGGCCCCATCTCGATCTGGACCGACTTGGTCTGGGTGTAGTGGGCCAGGGTCTCGATGCCGTTCTCGCGACCGACCCCGGACTGCTTGTAGCCGCCCACCGGCATCTCGGCGGGGGACTCGCCCCAGGTGTTGATCCAGCAGATACCCGCTTCCAGGCGCTGGATCACGCGGTGGGCGCGGTTGAGGCTCTCGGTGAAGACCCCGCCGGCCAGGCCGTACTCGGTGTCGTTGGCGCGACGGATCACCTCCTCCTCGTCGTCGAAGGCGAGGATCGACATCACCGGCCCGAAGATCTCTTCGCGCACGATGCGCATCTCGTCGGTGCAGTCGGTGAAGACGGTCGGGGCCGCCCAGGCGCCATTTGCCCAGTTGACACCGTCTGCGTCGCCCTGGTCCCAGGCGTCGCCCCCGGCCAGCACGCGGGCCCCTTCCTGCTTGCCCAGCGCGATGTAGGACAGCACCTTCTCCTGGTGCTCGAAGCTCACCAGCGGGCCGAAGTTGACGCTCGGGTCCAGCGGGTCACCGGCCCTGATGCGGGAGACGCGCTCCTGGATCCTGGCCTCGAAGGCCTCCTTGACGCTCGCGTGCACGAACACCCGGGTGCCGTTGGTGCAGATCTGCCCGCTGGAGTAGAAGTTGGCCATCATCGCGGCATCGGCGGCGCGATCCAGGTCGGCATCGGCGAAGACGATCAGCGGCGACTTGCCGCCGAGCTCCATGGTCACGTCCTTGAGCGTCGACCCGCCGGCCGCGGCCATGACCTTCTTGCCGGTAGGGGCCTCACCGGTGAAGGAGATCTTGTCGATCCCCTGGTGGGCGGTGAGCATCTGGCCAACGCGACCGTCGCCCTGGACCACGTTGAAGACGCCGTCCGGCAGGCCGGCCTCGGTGAAGATCTCGGCGAGCTTCATGGTGGTCAGCGGGGTGACCTCGCTGGGCTTGAAGACCACGGCGTTGCCGGCGGCCAGCGCCGGGGCGCTCTTCCAGCAGGCGATCTGGATCGGGTAGTTCCAGGCGCCGATCGAGCCGATCACGCCCAGCGGCTCACGGCGGGTGTAGACGAAGGAGTCCTCGCGCAGCGGGATCTGGCTGCCCTCCAGGGCCGAGGCCAGGCCGGCGTAGTACTCGAGCACGTCGGCGCCGGTGACCACGTCCACGGCCGCGGTCTCGCTGATCGGCTTGCCGGTGTTGCGGGTCTCGAGCTCGGCGATCTCGTCGTTGCGCTCCCGCAGCAGCGCGACGGCGCGCTGGAGGATGCGGCCGCGCTCCATGCCGGTCATGGCCGCCCAGGCCCGCTGGCCCTTGCGGGCCGCGTCCACGGCGGCATCCACGTCGGCCTCGGCGGCCTGGGGGACCTCGGCGAGCAGCGAGCCGTCGAAGGGGTTCACCACGGAGAAGGTCTCGCCCGAGGTGGCGGCCGTGTGACGGCCGTCGATGTAGAGGGTCTGGGTGTCTAGGGTTGCCATGGTGGCCTCCGTTCAGGCGGGGGAAAGGGTATCGTGGGTGTCGAGCAGGCGGTCCAGGTAGTCCCGGGCCAGGCGGCGCGCTTCGTTGCCGTCCAGGCCGCCGGGGGTCAGGGCACCGCGCAGCCACAGGCCATCGATCAGGGCGGCCAGTGCCCGGGCCGAGGCGCGCGCCTCGTGGCGGGGCATCAGCCGGCGGAACTGGTAGCAGATGTTGGAGTAGAGGCGCCGGTCGTTGACCTGCTGCAGGCGCGCGAGCTTCGGCTTGTGCATGCTGCTGGCCCAGAAGGCCAGCCAGGTCTTGGCCACCGGGCCGGTGACCTGGCTGCGGTCGAAGTTCCCGTCGATGATGGCGACGATATGGGCCCTGGGGCTCGAGGTGGTGAGCTCGGCGCGGCGCGCGGCCACCGCCTCGCCCAGGTCGCTCAGGATCTGGCGCATGGTGGCGTCCAGCAGGCCGTCCTTGCCGCCGAAGTAATGACTGATGATGCCGGCGGAGACGCCTGCGTGGCGGGCGATGCGCATCACCGTCGCATCGGCCAGGCCGACCTCGTCGATGGCCGCCATGGTCGCCTTGATCAGCTGATGGCGGCGGATGGGTTCCATTCCAACCTTTGGCACCGTTGCTGGCTCCTTTCCCGGGAATTGATCTTGTAACCGATCTTGCAACCAACGCATGAAGCATGGTTACCATGTGCACAGCTTGCCATTTCTTTATTGAACGTTCAATCAATGAAGCTCTGGCGGATTCCCCTGCCGGCCGGTGGCATTGCCATCGCGGCTATACTTTCATGTCCAACAAGAGGAACCCTCCCATGAACATGACCACCCTGAACCGTCGCATGGCCCTGGGCGTTGGCGCCGCCGCCCTCGGTTTCGCCGTCTCCCCGCTGCAGGCCGCCGAGCCGGAGAGCTGCGAGACCGTGCGCTTCGCCGAGGTCGGCTGGACCGATATCACGGCGACCACCGCGCTGACCTCCGAGGTGCTGGAGGCCATGGGCTACGAGCCCCGTATCGACACTGTCTCGGTGCCGATCGCCTACCAGGGCCTGAAGAACAATGACTTCGACGTCTTCCTGGGCAACTGGATGCCGTCCATGGCCTCGATCAGCGACCCCTACATCGAGGATGGCGACGTCGACCGTCTGGGGGCCAACCTGGAGGGGGCCAAGTACACCCTGGCCGTGCCGCAGTACGTCCACGATGCCGGCGTCACCTCGGTGGCCGACCTCGCCGACCACGCCGAGAAATTCGACAGCAAGGTCCACGGCATCGAGGCCGGCAACGACGGCAACCAGCTGATCCAGGACATGATCGACGACGATGCCTTCGGCCTCGGCGACTGGCAGCTGGTCGACTCCAGCGAGGCCGGCATGCTGGCCGAGCTGAGCGCCCGCACCCCCGATGAGAGCTGGATGGTGTTCCTCGGCTGGGAGCCGCATCCCATGAACACCAACTTCGACATCGCCTACCTGTCCGGCGCCGATGACTACTTCGGCCCGAACCTGGGCGGCGCCACCGTCTACACCAACACCCGCGGCGGCTACGCCGAGGAGTGCGGCAACGTCGGTACCCTGCTCGAGAACCTCGAGTTCACCCTCACCATGGAGAACCAGCTGATGGGTGAGATCATGGACCAGGGCGCTGATCCCCGGGATGCGGCCCGCGCCTACCTGCAGGCCAACCCCGCAGTGCTCGAGACCTGGCTCGAGGGCGTGAACACCCGCGAGGGCGAGCCCGCCCTGCCGGCGGTGAAGGCCGCGCTCGATATCGAGGGCTGAGTGCCTCGCGGGCTTGCCATGACCGGGGCCCGCGTGCATAATTCATCCCCGTTGCCCGGCCCCGGCCGGGCAACCTGTTGATAAGGCTACGTAGCTCAGCTGGTTAGAGCACATCACTCATAATGATGGGGTCCCCTGTTCGAATCAGGGCGTAGCCACCAGGACACGCGAAGACGCCCGTCAGGCCCCGGCCCGGCGGGCGTTTTTCGTGGCGCGTCCGGACGGCCCGAACGCAAGCAGAATGCCAATCGCGTCTTGACCTTGCGGGCCCGATCCGTATACTACGCCCCGTGTTCGAGGTCATTCCCCGATAGCTCAGTTGGTAGAGCAAATGACTGTTAATCATTGGGTCGCAGGTTCGAGTCCTGCTCGGGGAGCCAGCTTCGCCCATCGCGGCGAGGAGACGAACACAGTGCGGCATGCGGTCATTCCCCGATAGCTCAGTTGGTAGAGCAAATGACTGTTAATCATTGGGTCGCAGGTTCGAGTCCTGCTCGGGGAGCCAACCGCTCCTAGCTGCTTGCCGCATCACCTCCCGCGTCATCCTGCATCATTCCCCGATAGCTCAGTTGGTAGAGCAAGTGACTGTTAATCACTGGGTCACAGGTTCGAGTCCTGTTCGGGGAGCCAGTCCTGCCTGGCCGAATTCTTCTCTCTCTTGCTGCTACCGCTCTTGCTGTTAGCGCTGCCGTCACCCACGGCCTCCCTCGTGATACCGGGGAGTGGATCCGTTGCGCCGACGGGATGTCGCCGTGTGACCGACCCGCGCTGGCTGCCCGCGAGCCGACGCTGCGTCGCGTGTGCCGTGGCGGGAGAAGAGACCGTCCCGGAAGGCGAAGGGGCCTGACCAGGACCCGAAGGCAGAAAGAACAACGCCGGGCCCAGGGGCCCGGCGTGGTGGTTCATGGGGCGGGGGAGAGTGCCGGCTCAGTTGCGCTCCGCCTTCAGTTGAGTTCCGCGTAGTGCCAGCCGTCCGCGAGCTGGCGGTAGTCCAGCAGGATCTGGGCGGTTTCCAGGACCTGGGCGCGGTCGATCGGCTCTTCCTCGGGCTCGCCGCCCTCGGCATCGGCGTCGGCGTCTTCCTCGTCGCGGGCATCGGTCCAGTCCTCCAGGGGTTCCAGGCCCAGGGCGAGGCGCCGCTCGTTCTCGAGGGCGAGCTGCTCGGCCTCCTGGGCCTCCACCTCGCGCTGGCGCTGTTCACGGTTGAGGCTGACGCTGGTGTGCTGCTTGCGCAATTGGCTCGCCAGCTCGGAGCGCTGCTCCAGGTAGTGGAAGTTCGGTTGCTTCGCAGCCCGCTCGAGGTGGCGGGTGCGCAGCGTTTCCAGGTACTGGCGGGGCTCACCATAGGTGCGGTACTGCACCTCGCGGACGGTGTCCCACGGCAGGGCGTTGTCCAGGCTGCTCTCGCCGATGAGTTCGGGGTCGATCAGGCTCGGGAAGTTGATGTCCGGCTCCACGCCGCGATGCTGGGTGCTCTCGCCGGAGATGCGGTAGAACTTGGCGCGGGTCAGCTTGATCTCGCCGTGGCTGAGCTCGTTGAGGGTCTGCACCGTGCCCTTGCCGAAGGTGTCGCTGCCCACGACCAGGCCGCGGCCATAGTCCTGGATGGCGCCGGCGAAGATCTCCGAGGCCGAGGCCGAGAGGCGGTTGACCAGCACGGCCAGGGGGCCGTCGTAGAGGGCGCCGCTCTCCGTATCGCCATACAGGCTGATGCGGCCGCGGGCGTCCCGCACCTGGACGGTGGGGCCGCGGTCGATGAACAGGCCGATCAGCGAGTTGGCCTCCTGCAGGGCGCCGCCGCCGTTGTTGCGAAGGTCCAGCACGATGCCCTCGATGTCCTCGCCCTGGAGGCGCTCGATCTCGCGGGCCACGTCGCGGGTGGTGCTGCGGTAGTCCTCCTCGCCGGCCTGCCAGGCGTCGAAGTCCACGTAGAAGGTGGGCACCCCGATCACGCCGACACGGTGCGTGCCGTCCTCCCGTTCGATCTCGACCACCTCGCCATGGGCGGCCTGGTCCTCGAGGTCCACGGTGTCCCGGGTGATGTCGATCACCGTGGAGCGCGTCATGTCGACGGCCTGGGCGGGCACCACGTCGAGGCGCACCACCGACCCCTTGGGGCCGCGGATCAGGTCGACCACGTCGTCGAGGCGCATGCCCACCACGTTGACGATCTCCTCGTCCTCCTGGCCCACGCCGACGATGCGGTCGGCGGGCTGCAGGGCGCCGTCACGCTCGGCCGGACCGCCGGCCACCAGGCTCGAGACCTTGACGTACTCGCCGTCGGCCTGCAGCAGGGCGCCGATGCCCTCCAGCGAGAGCCGCATCTGGATGTCGAAGGACTCGCCCTGTCGCGGCGAGAGGTACTCGCTGTGCGGGTCGATGCTGCCGGTCACCGCGGCCATGAAGAGCCCGAAGACGTCTTCCTCGTTGGTCTGGCTCAGGCGCGAGAGCTGCCCCTCGTAGCGCTGGCGCAGGGTGGTTTCCACCTGCTCGGCGTCCTGGTCGCTGATGGTCAGGGTGAGGGCGGCGTTCTTGAGCCGCTTCATCCACAGCTCGTCCAGGGCCGCCTCGCTGCCGGCCCAGGGGGTGTCCTCCCGCTCCAGCTCGAGGCGCTTGTCGCTGTCGAAGGCGAAGTCGACGCCCTCGTCGAGCCGTGCCAGCAGCCACTCGAGGCGCTGCTCGGCGCGCTCGTGATAGCGCCGGTAGAGGGCGAAGGGGCGCGACAGATCGCCGTCGAGCAGCGCGTCGTCCATGCCTGTTTCCAGGTCGCGGAAGGCGGCCACGTCGCCGTCCAGCAGGTAGGCGCGCTGGCCGTCCAGGATGTCCAGCAGGCGCTCGAAGGCCCGTTGCGACCAGTCGTCGTCGAGGCTGATATCCGCATAGTGGCCATAGCGCAGTGACTCGGCCACTTCCACGGCCACCTGACGCTGGGCATCGCTCGGTTCGATGGTGGCCAGCGCCGGTGTGGTGACCAGCAGCAGGCCCAGGACCGCGGCACGCCCAAGGGTGACTAACAGGCTCATCGATGAAGCACTCCCCGATTCGTGTACACTCACTCTCACTCCAGACCCCGACCCGGCCGTCGAGTTGCATGGACCGACGGGTCATTGTATCAGCTTGACCGTGTCGTCAAGACCCCGAAACGCCCCGCGAAAGAGGAATTCCATGTCCGAGGATGCCCGACTCGAGCGTCTGCTCGACTTCCTGCGTCGATCCCCCACCCCCTGGCATGCCACGGCCAGCATGGCCCGACGGCTGGAGGCCGCCGGCTTCCGTCGCCTCGAGGAGACCGAGACCTGGCACCTGTCGCCCGGCGAGCGCGTCTACGTGACCCGCAACGACTCCTCGATCATTGCCCTCCAGCTGCCGCGCGAGCGGCTCTCGGCCCTGCGCCTGATCGGCGCCCATACCGACAGCCCGGGCCTGCGCCTCAAGCCCCATGCGGCCCAGTCCGCGGCGGGCTGGCTGCAGCTGGGCGTCGAGGTCTATGGCGGGGCGCTGCTGGCCCCCTGGTTCGACCGCGACCTGGGGCTGGCCGGGCGAGTGCACGTTCGCCACGCCGACGGGCGCATCGAGGGAGTGCTGCTCGACGTCGAGCGGCCGGTGGCGATCATCCCGAGCCTCGCCATCCACCTGGACCGCGAGGCCAACAACGGCCGCGCCATCAATGCCCAGACCCAGATGGCCCCGGTGTTCCTGCAGGGGGGCGGGCGCCCCGATCTCGAACGGCTGCTCAACCAGTGGCTCGAGGAGCAGCATGGATTGACGGAGGTGGAGGTCCTCGACTTCGAGCTCGCCTTCCGCGACATGCAGCCGCCGGCGCGGGTCGGCATCGAGGGCGAGCTGATCGCCAGTGCCCGGCTCGACAACCTGCTCTCCTGCTTCACCGGCCTGGAGGCATTGCTTGAGAGCGACGGCCGCCAGGGCGCGGTGCTGGTGGCCAACGACCACGAGGAGGTCGGCAGTGCCAGCGCCTGCGGCGCCCAGGGGCCCTTCCTCGGCGACGTGCTGCGGCGGGTGAATGCCCAGCTCGGCGAGGCGGGGGAGGAGGGCTTCATCCGCCTGGTCCAGGCCTCGCGGCTGATCTCCTGCGACAACGCCCACGCCCTGCATCCCAACTTCCAGGACAAGCACGATGCCGCCCACGGCCCGGTGCTTAACGGCGGGCCGGTGATCAAGGTCAACGCCAGCCAGCGCTATGCCACCAACAGCGCGACCGCGGCCCTGTTCCGGGACCTCTGCCGCGAAACCGAGGTACCGGTGCAGACCTTCGTGACCCGGGCCGACATGGGGTGCGGGAGCACCATCGGCCCGATCACCGCCACGGAGCTCGGCGTGCCGACCCTGGACGTGGGCGCCCCCCAGTGGGCCATGCACTCCATCCGCGAGACGGCCGGCGCCCGGGATGTGGAGTACCTGACCCGGGTGCTCACGGCCTTCGTCAATCGCGACGCGCTGCCCTGAGCGACGGCCGCGCCGCGTCCCGGCGGCGCGGCCTCCCGGGCCAGCACACGAAGAAGCCCGCCTGGCGAACCAGGCGGGCTTCTTTCGGGTATCTGGTGGCTACGCCCTGATTCGAACAGGGGACCCCATCATTATGAGTGATGTGCTCTAACCAGCTGAGCTACGTAGCCGAACAACGGGGGCGAAGTTTACGGACCTGCCTCGTCCCCGTCAAGCCTCGAGGGCCCTGGCAGGCGGCTCAGACGTTGAAGCGGAAGTGGATCACGTCGCCATCCTGGACGATGTACTCCTTGCCCTCCAGGCGCCACTTGCCGGCGTCCTTGGCTCCCTGCTCGCCGCCCAGCGTGACGAAGTCGTCATAGGCGATGACCTCGGCGCGGATGAAGCCCTTCTGGAAGTCGGTGTGGATCACCCCGGCCGCCTCGGGGGCGGTGGCCCCGACCTTGACCGTCCAGGCGCGGACCTCCTTCACCCCCGCGGTGAAGTAGGTCTGCAGGCCCAGCAGGGCGTAGCCGGCGCGGATCACCCGGTCGAGGCCGGGCTCTTCCATGCCCATCTCGTCGAGGAACATGGCGCGTTCCTCGTCGTCCAGCTCGGCGATCTCGGCCTCGATCTGATTGCACACCGGCACCACCACGGCGCCTTCCTCGGCGGCGATCTCGTTGACCACCTCGAGGTAGGGGTTGTCCCCGAAGCCGTCCTCGTTGACGTTGGCGATGTACATGGTGGGCTTGAGGGTCAGGAAGCCGAAGCTCTTGAGCTGGTGCTTCTCCTCCTCGTCGAGGCCGAAGCTTCGCAGCGGCAGGCCCTCGGCCAAGTGGGGCTGGATGCGCTCGAGGATCGCCTTGGTGGCGATGGCCTCCTTGTCGCCGCCCTTGGCCACGCGCACCAGGCGCTGGATGGCGCGCTCGACGGTGTCGAGGTCGGCAAGCGCCAGCTCCATGTTGATGATCTCGATGTCGGCGCGGGGGTCGACCTGGTTGGCTACGTGGATCACGTTGTCGTTATCGAAGCAGCGCACCACGTGGGCGATGGCCTGGGTCTCGCGGATGTTGGCCAGGAACTTGTTGCCCAGGCCCTCGCCCTTGGAGGCGCCCGCCACCAGGCCGGCGATGTCGACGAACTCCATGGTCGTGGGCAGCACCTTCTGCGGCTTGACGATCTCGGCCAGCCGGTCGAGCCGCGTGTCCGGCATCGGCACGATGCCGACGTTGGGCTCGATGGTGCAGAAGGGGAAGTTCTCGGCGTCGATGCCCGACTTGGTCAGGGCATTGAAGAGGGTGGACTTGCCGACGTTGGGCAGGCCGACGATACCGCAGTTGAAACCCATGGGATCTTCCTGGAAAGCGAGTTCGGGAATGGAGAATGGCCGGCATTCTACGCGAAAAGGACGGCGGGCCGTAAGCGGCTCGTGCGGATAGGCGGCGACGCCTGCCCCGAGCGACTCAGCCCTTGAAGCTGTGCAGCCGGTTCATGGCCTTCGCCCAGTCGCCCTCGACGGCCTGGGGCAGGGTGGCCAGGCACTCGTCGATGGCGGCATCGATGGCGGTGCGCTCCGCCTTGCCGGGGCGACCCAGCACGTAATGGGTCACCTGGCGAGCGTCGCCGGGGTGGCCGATACCGATGCGCAGGCGATGGAACGACCGGTCGTTGCCCAGGGCGCGGATGATGTCGCGCAGGCCGTTGTGGCCGCCGTGACCGCCGCCGGTCTTGTAGCGCGCCGTGCCCGGCGGCATGTCGAGCTCGTCGTGGGCTACCAGCAGCTCGTCGGGCGCGAGTTTGAAGAATTGGGTGAGGGCCGCCACGGCACCGCCGCTGCGGTTCATGAAGGTGGTGGGCTCGAGAAGGTGCAGCTCCTGACCGTCGAGCTTCACCCGCGCATGCAGGCCCAGGAACTTCTTGTCGGGGCGCAGCTCGCCGCCCGCCGCCCTCGCCACGGCCTGCACCAGCCAGGCACCGGCGTTGTGGCGGGTGGCCTCGTAGTCGGCCCCGGGGTTGCCCAGACCGATGATCGCTTTCAGCTGGCTCATGGCGATCTCCTCGCGTGCGGTGTGATGGCAAAAAAAATCAAGCGCCGAGGCGCTTGATTCCGGAAGACGAGGCGGGCATGCCGAGGGTTCGACATGCCCGCCGGCAACGGCCGATTACTCGGTGTCGCCCTCGTCCTCGCCCTTGGACTCCTCGTCCTTGGGCTCTTCGCCCTTGGCTTCCTCGCCGGCGGCCTCTTCGCCTTCTTCCTCTTCCTCGGCGCGGACCTTGGCCTTGGTGACGCTCAGCACGGCGTTGTCGTGGTCCTCACCGTGGGTCAGCGCGACCAGCGTCACGCCGGCCGGCACCGTGAGGTCGGACAGGTGCAGGGTGCTGCCCAGCTCGACATCGCTGATGTCGACTTCCAGGTACTCCGGCAGATCCTTCGGCAGGCAGCTGATCTCCACCTCGGAGGCGAGGAGGTGAAGCTCGCCGTCCTCGTCCTTGATGGCCTTGCTGGCGTCCTCGCCGATCACGTGCAACGGCACCCGCAGGGTGATCTCGTGGGTGGCGTCCACGCGCAGGAAGTCGGCGTGGGTGATCAGCGGCTTGAAGGGGTGGCGCTGCAGATCACGCACCACGACCTGCTGGGCCTT
This sequence comes from Halomonas aestuarii, assembly GCF_001886615.1. Classification (NCBI taxonomy): domain Bacteria; kingdom Pseudomonadati; phylum Pseudomonadota; class Gammaproteobacteria; order Oceanospirillales; family Halomonadaceae; genus Halomonas; species Halomonas aestuarii. Next base: position 493,619 of record NZ_CP018139.1, on the reverse strand, counting down.
GCCGTCCACCTGCAGGTTGATGATGGAGGAGAAGAAAGCCTCGTCTTCCAGCGCCTTGTAGAAGCTGGTCTTGTCGACGGCGATCGGCTGCGGCGCCTGCTCACCACCATAGATGATGGCCGGCACCTGTTCGTTCGCACGACGCAGGCGGCGGCTCGCACCTTTCCCCAGGTCGTTTCGAACGCTGGCATTGAGTGTGTAATCGGACATGAAATTGCCTCTTTCTGGAAGTAAGGAAGACGCCGTGGCCCGCGACCAGACCACGACGCTTCCGGGAGCCCCGAAGGGCGCTGCTCCGGCGCCTCGTCCCCTATGCCATCCGCCGAGCGGGGCTCGACGGCGAGAGCATCAGTGGAACATGGCGCTGACGGATTCCTCGTTGCTGACCCGGCGGATCGCCTCGGCGATCAGCCCGGCCACGCTGAGCTGACGGATCGTCCCGCTGCGACGCGCGGTCTCGGACAGCGGGATGGTGTCGGTCACCACGACCTCGTCGAGGACCGAACCGGCGATGTTGTCCACGGCGGGGCCGGACAGGATCGGGTGGGTGGCGTAGGCCACCACGCGCCGGGCACCGCGCTCCTTCAAGGCCTCGCCGGCCTTGCAGAGGGTGCCGGCGGTATCGATCATATCGTCCACCACCACGCAGGTGCGGTTCTCGATCTCGCCGATGATATGCATCACCTGGGCCTGGTTGGCCGACGGGCGGCGCTTGTCGATGATCGCCAGGTCGGCATTGAGCTGCTTGGCGATGGCCCGGGCCCGGACCACGCCGCCGACGTCCGGCGAGACCACGACCAGGTCGTCGTAGTTCTGGCGCTCGATGTCGTCGAGCAGGATCGGCGAGCCGTAGACGTTGTCCACCGGCACGTCGAAGAAGCCCTGGATCTGGTCGGCGTGCAGGTCCATGGTCATGACCCGGTCGACACCGGCCTTGACCATCATGTCGGCGACGATCTTGGCGGAGATCGGCACGCGGGCGGAGCGCACGCGGCGATCCTGGCGGGCATAGCCGAAGTAGGGGACCACGGCGGTGATCCGGGTGGCGGAGGCGCGTCGTAGGGCGTCCACCATCAGGATCAGCTCCATCAGGTTGTCATTGGTCGGTGCACAGGTGGGCTGCAGGACGAAGACATCCTTGCCGCGCACGTTCTCGTTGATCTCGACCGCGACTTCGCCGTCGCTGAACTGTCCCACCGTGGCGTTGCCCTGGCGGGTATCCAGACTCTCGGCGACCTTTCGGGCGAGCTCGGGATTGGCATTCCCGGCGAAAACCATCAATTTTGACACGCGCAGCCACCTTTGCTGTGTTGGGTCTTCAGGGGTTGGGGTCGACGGTCCGTCGGGACGGAATGGCTGGGGCAGGAGGATTCGAACCTCCGCATGGCGATACCAAAAACCGCTGCCTTACCGCTTGGCTATGCCCCAGCAATCAGCTCCGCACCGGAATGACGAGGAAGCCTCGACGCCCCTGGGCGACGAGGGTCATCGACCCAGCGCAGCATGAAGAGGTGAGCGGTTCAGGCCGTGTGCCTTGAAGGCCTGCCAGCCCTTGGGAACCTCGGCCAGGAGACGGTCTGCCTGCGGCTCGGTCTCGAGCCGGGCGAAGACACAGGCGCCGGTGCCGGTCAGCATCGCCGGTGCTCGACGTGCCAGCCAGTCGAGTGCACGTGCCACCTCGGGATACTGTCTCCGGACGGTGGGCTCGCAGTCGTTGCGCCAGCTCCCCGCTCCCCCCTGCAGTGCGCGCGCCATGGTAATCGGGGGGGTATCGCGTGTCAATTCGGGCGCCCCGAACACCGCCGGGGTGGAGACCGTCACGCCGGGGTGGATCACCACGAACCAGGGGGTGTCGAGGGACACGGGCGTCAGGCGCTCACCGATGCCCTCGGCCCAGGCGGCATGACCGTGCACGAACACCGGGACGTCGGCCCCGAGGGCGAGGCCCAGGCGCGCCAGCGTTTCAAGGTCCAGGCCGAGTCCCCAGAGGGCGTCTAGGCCGAGCAGGGCGGTGGCGGCATCCGAGCTCCCGCCGCCAAGCCCCCCGCCCATGGGCAGCCGCTTGTCGAGGTGAATCTCGGCACCCCGCCGTCCGCCGGCCTCGGCCTGGAGAAGGCGGGCGGCCCGCATGACCAGGTTGTCCTCGTCATCGACGCCGTCGATGGCCGGCGTGAGGCGCAGCTCGCCGTCCTCGCGGCGGCGCAGGGTGAGGGTGTCGCCGATGTCGAGGAACTGGAACAGCGTCTGCAACTCGTGGTAGCCATCCGGCCGGCGGCCCGTGATGTGCAGCAGGCGATTCAGCTTGGCCGGGGCCGGCAGCACGAGCGTGTCGGCGGCCGGGTCGAGGTGGGGAATGGCGTCACTCATCGAGGGCGGGGCGCCACTCGGTGACCACCAGGGTGGCCCGCAGGGTGTCGTAGGTCATCACCATCTTGCGGGGGAGCCAGAGGCCCTCGACGCGCGTCCAGTCGCGGTAGGCGATGTCCCACCCGTCCTGTTCGAGGCGGCGGGGGAAGCCCAGGTCGTCGCGCTCCATTCGATGGGCGCTGCCCTCGGCGGGCAGGCCGCGGATCCACTCGGAGAGGGCGCTGACCGGCAGCGACCAGCCCAGTTGCTGTCCCATCAGGGCCTCCGGGGTCTCGGCCTCGAAGCGCCCCTCGGCGGTGGTGAGCGAGAAGCGTCCCTCGCGCCCCTCCAGGGTGCTGCGGCCGCTGCCGAAGGGGCCGCTGATGAGCAGGCGGTAATAGTAGGGGTGCTGGCTCCAGTCCAGGTTTGCGCTGGTGGAGTCCTCGGGGGTGCGCAGGCCGACCTTGCCGACCAGCATCCAGGTGTCGAGGTCGGCCAGACGCTGGCGCTGGGCCTCCCACTGCCCGGCCGCGCGCTCTCCCTCGGGGACGGGCGGCCGGCCGGCGCAGCCGGCCAGCAGGGTCAGGGCCAGCAGCAGGATCAGCAGTCGCGGGAGTCTCGTCATGTCAGCATCCGTTCGTCAGGGGGCCGCCGGCGCGCCCGCGCCATCCAGCTCGGGCCGGCGATTGAGCAGTTCGTCGATCAGTGGGCGCTCTTCGAAGCGCTGCCGGACCTCCTCGAGCAGGGACCGGGCCCTCTCTTCCTCGCCCAGCACCCAGAGCACCTCGATCAGGTGGGCGGCGATCTCCTGGTCGGGCATGGCCGACCAGGCGCGCTCTAGCCAGGGCAGGGCGCCGGCGGCGTCGCCCTGGCGATAGCGGACCCAGCCCAGGCTGTCGAGGATCGCCGGGTTGTCCGGCTCCAGTTCGTGGGCCCGCTCGATCAGCTCGCGCGCCTCGTCCAGTCGACCTTCGAGGTCGGCATCGGCGAGGGTATAGCCCAGGGCATTGAGGGCGTTGGCGTTGTCGGGGTCGTGCTCGATGATGTGGCGCAGGTCCGCTTCCATGGCCGCAAGGTCGTCGTCGGCGAAGGCGCGCATGGCGCGCTGGTAGCGTAGCTGCTCGTCATCCGGGCGACGCGACAGCTCGCTGTCGAGCAGGGCATTGGCCTGTTCGGGCAGGCCGGCCTCGTCCAGCAGCTCCACCTCCAGGGAGGCTAGGTCGCTCTCGTAGTCCTCGTGGCGCAGGCGCTCCAGGCGCAGGAAGGTCCGCGCGTCGAGCAGGCGGTCATCCTCGATGAGCATCCGGGCGGCACTCAGCCGCGCCGTAAGGAACTGCTCTCCCTCCGGCACCTGGCGGTAATAGAGGAGGGCGTTGTCGATCTCGCCCTCTTCCTCGGCGATGGCGCCCAGCAGCAGGAAGGCCAGCGGCGGGGTCTCGTCGTCGCCGACCAGCGGCAGCAGCAGGCGGCGTGCCGGGGCCAGGTGCTCTTGCTCGAGGAACAGCCGCGCCAGTCCCAGGCGCAGCGACGGATCGTCGCCGTGCTCCTCGAGCAGGTCCTGGACGGCGTCCTCGGCGGCCTCGACGCTGCCGAGGGCGAGTTCGGCCTGGGCCAGCAGCAGCATCAGGCGCGGGTCTCCCGGCGATACCTCCAGGCCCCGACGCGCGGCCGACCGCGCCGCCGCGGGGGTCTCGTGCTCCAGGGCGAGGCGGGCGCGTATCTGCCACAGCTCGGGAAGCTCGGGCGCCTCCCGCGCGAGTCGAGCCAGGCGCTGGTCGGCCGCGGCCGGCTGTCCGGCGGCGGCCTCCAGCAGGGCGGTGGCGAGTTCGGCCTCTTGGCGGGCCGGTGTCGGGGCCGCGTCAATGCTGGCCAGGTGCTCGCGGAGCCTGGCCAGCAGCGGGGCCGGATCGGCGCCGGCGTCCAGCGCGCCCTCCACGAGCCCGATCAGCTCCTCCGCGGCGCCCTGTTCGATCGCGGCCAGGCGATTGGCCAGGGCGGCGTTCCAGTCGCCTCGCTGGATGGCAAGGCTGGCGAGCAGGCGCGAGGGTGCCGCACTGCCGGGGTCCAGTTCCTGCCAGCGTCGTGCTGCCTCATCGAGCAGGTCGGGATCCTCGCTGAAGCGCGCGGCCAGGGTGGCGCGCTCGGCGAGGGCCACGGAGTCGTAGCGCTCGGCGGCCTCGAGGAAGCCACGGGTGGCCGGGACGTAGTCGCCGCGCTGGCCGGAAAGCTCGGCCTGCAGCAGGCCGGAGAGGCCGGCGGCATCCAGGCCCCGGGTCACCGGCGGTGCGCCGGCCATCGGGTCATCGGGGTCGTCGGCCGAGGAGGCGCCCGGCAGTCCCTGGCAGCCGGCGAGCAGCAGGGCCAGCGTCAGGGGAGCCAGGGGAGCGTGGCGAGAGAGTCGGAGGAGCGTTCCGCGGGGCATGCGCGTCTCATGCTGGTGGCCGAGCCGCCAGCATAACGGCTCGACCCGCCCGGGCAAAGCATGATCCCGGTCAGGGCACGCCGGGGCGCTTACGGCGCTCGGCCTGTGCTAGAATGCGGCGCTTCGAGGATGGGCGATCCGCGCCGCCGGATATCACCATGCCGCCCTTGCCGGAACCACGACTCGCGAAGATGCCGAACGCATGACGCTTCTTGCCCTGGGAATCAATCACCGGACCGCCACCGTCGAGGTGCGCGAGCAGGTCGCCTTCTCGCCCACCCAGCTGGCGTCGGCGCTGGCCGAGCTGCGCGCCCTGCCGGAGGTGCACGAGGCGGCGCTGCTCTCCACCTGCAACCGCACCGAGCTCTATTGCGTCACCGGCGCCACCGGGGAACGCGAAATCCTCGACTGGCTGGGGCGCTTCCACGGCCTGAAGGTGGAGGACCTCATGCGCTGCGCCTACCATTACCGCGAGAACGAGGCGGCGCGCCACCTGATGCGCGTGGCCGTGGGGCTGGATTCCATGGTGCTGGGCGAACCCCAGATACTGGGCCAGCTCAAGGATGCCTACCAGGCGGCCCGGCAGGCCCGGGGACTGGGCGGGGAGCTCGAGTGCCTGTTCCAGAACACCTTCGCCGTGGCCAAGCAGGTGCGCACCGAGACCGGCATCGGCCGCAACCCGGTGTCGGTGGCCTACGCGGCCGTGAGCCTGGCCAGCCGCATCTTCGGCGACTTCAGCCGCTCGCGGGCGCTGCTGATCGGGGCCGGCGAGACCATCGAGCTGGTGGCGCGTCACCTCCACGAGGCCGGCGTTCGCCAGCTGACCGTGGCCAACCGCACCCGCGAGCGGGCGGAGGTCATCTCCGGTCCGCTGGGGGGCGAGGCGATCACCCTCGATGCGATCCCCGAGGCCCTGGTGGAGGCCGATATCGTGATCTCCTCCACCGCCGCCCCCCTGCCGATCCTCGGCAAGGGCATGGTCGAGCGGGCCCTCAGGAAGCGTCGCCATCGCCCCGTCTTCATGGTCGACATCGCGGTTCCCCGGGACATCGAGCCGGAGGTCGGGGAGCTCGCCGACGTCTTCCTCTATACCGTCGATGACCTCCAGGAGGTCATCGAGGAGAACCGCCGGCATCGCCAGGTGGCGGCCGACCAGGCCGAGTCGCTGATCGAGCACGGCGTGGGCAACTGGCAGCACGAGCGCCGCATCCGCAGCGGCGGCGAGCTGATCCGCGACGTGCGCGCCCGGGGCCAGGCCGTGCGCGAGCTCTCCGAGCAGCAGGCGCTGGCCCGGCTCGCCCGCGGCGAGGACCCCGAGGAGGTGATCCGCCGCCTGGCCCACCAGTTGACCAACCGCCTGCTGCATCGCCCCACGGTGGCGATGCGCGAGGCGGCCTCGCAGGAGCATCGTGACCTGCTGGACGCCGCCACGACCCTTCTGCTGGACGAATCCAACGACCACTCCCGATAGGATGCGCCGATGAAAGCCACCCTGCGCCAGCGCCTCGATGCCTTCATCGAGCGCTTCGAGGAGCTCGCCGCCCTGCTGGCGGAGCCCGAGGTGATCAGCGACCAGACCCGCTTCCGCGACTACTCGCGGGAATACGCCGAGCTCGAACCGCTGGTGGAGGCCTGGCGCGAGTACCTCGCCGTGGAGGCCGACATCGCCTCCGCCGAGCAGCTGCTGGGCGATGCCGATGCCGAGATGCGCGAGCTGGCCGAGCTCGAGCGCGACGAGGGGCGCGAGCGGCTTGAGGCCCTCGAGGTCCGGCTCAAGCAGCTGCTGGTGCCGAAGGACCCCGACGATCGCCGCAACGTCTTCCTGGAGATCCGCGCCGGCACCGGTGGCGACGAGGCGGCGCTGTTCGCCGGCGACCTCTTCCGCATGTACTCCCGCTACGCCGAACAGCACGGCTGGAAGGTCGAGGTGGTCAGCGCCAGCCACGGCGAGCAGGGCGGCTACAAGGAGATCATCTCGCGGATCAAGGGCGAGGGGGTCTATGCGCGCCTCAAGTTCGAGTCCGGCGCCCACCGGGTGCAGCGGGTGCCGGCCACCGAGTCCCAGGGCCGCATCCACACCTCGGCCTGTACCGTGGCGGTGATGCCAGAGGCCGACGAGGTCGGCGACATCGACATCGATTCAGGCGACCTCAGGGTCGACACCTTCCGCTCCAGCGGCGCCGGCGGCCAGCACGTCAACACCACCGACTCCGCCATCCGCATCACCCACCTGCCCACCGGCGTGGTGGTGGAGTGCCAGGAGGAGCGCAGCCAGCACAAGAACCGCGCCAAGGCGATGTCGCTGCTGGCCGCTCGCCTGAAGCAGTCGGCCGTGGCCAGCCAGCGCCAGCAGCAGGCCGACGCCCGGCGCTCCCTGGTAGGGTCCGGCGATCGCAGCGAGCGCATCCGCACCTACAACTTCCCCCAGGGCCGGGTCACCGATCACCGCATCAACCTGACGCTCTACAAGCTCAACGAGGTGGTCAGCGGCGAGCAGCTAGACGACGTGGTCGAGCCGCTGATCCACGAGTACCAGGCCGAGCAGCTGGCGGCCCTCCAGCAGGACGCCGGATGACCCTGGATCGCCTGCTGGCCCAGGCCGCGGCGCGGCTCTCGGCCGCCGGCTCGCCGAGCGCGCGGCTCGATGCCGAGGTGCTGCTCTGCCACGTGCTGGGCGTGGACCGCACCTGGCTCTACACCTGGGGAGACCGCGAGGCGCCGGTCTTCGAGTGGGCCCGCTTCGAGGCGCTGGTGGCGGCCCGCGCCCAGGGCCAGCCTATCGCCTACCTGACCGGTGAACGGGAGTTCTGGGGCCTGCGGCTCGCCACCTCGCCGCACACCCTGATCCCCCGGCCCGACACCGAGCGCCTGGTGGAGGCGGCCCTGGAGCGGGCCACGCCTCCCCGGGGACGGCTGCTGGACCTCGGCACCGGCACCGGGGCGATCGCCCTGGCCTTTGCCAGCGAGCGGCCCGGCTGGTCGGTACTCGGGGTCGACCTGCGACCCGAGGCCGTGAGTCTGGCTCGGCAGAACGCCGAGCGGCTCGCCATCCCCAACGTTACCTTCCGCGAGAGCGACTGGTTCGCCGCCCTGGTCGATGACAGCGCCGGCGAGCGCTTCGACCTCATCGTCTCGAACCCGCCCTACATCGCCGCGGACGACCCGCACCTGGCCCGGGGGGACGTGCGCTTCGAGCCGCGCAGCGCCCTGGTGGCGGCCGACGGCGGCCTGGCCGACCTGCGCCACCTGGTGCGCGAGGCCTGGCGGTACCTGGCCCCGGGCGGCTTCCTGCTGCTCGAGCACGGCTTTGAGCAGGCCGAGGCGGTGCGCGACGTGCTCACCGCGGCCGGCTTCGTCGAGGTCGCGAGCCTGCGCGACCTGGGTGGCCATCCCCGGGTCAGTGTGGGGCGACGGGTCGAGGAGGGGGCTGGAGCCCCACGGTCGTGATGTGGTACATCTTCCTGCAGGAAAAAACGCCACGTCTCGTCGCCTTTGCATGCGTGAAGCCCACCGGGAACCCTGCGGTGGGGTGATTTTCAGGTGATCGTACTGTCGCGACGGCGTGAAAGACCCACCATTCCGGCATGCCAACGACAATGAAAGCCAAGACCCGCTCGCTCGACCGCATCGACCTCAAGATCCTGCGCTGCCTGCAGGAGAACGCCCGCATCTCCTATGTCGACCTGGCCTCCCAGGTCGGCCTCTCCACCACGCCCTGCCTGGAGCGCGTCAAGCGCCTCGAGCGTGCCGGCATCATCCGCGGCTACAAGGCGCTGCTCGACCCGCGCGCCCTCAAGGCGAACCTGCTGGTGTTCGTCGAGATCAGCCTGGAGACCCAGTCGCCGGCGGTGTTCGACGAGTTCCGTCGCGCCGTGGCCAAGCTGCCGCAGATCCAGGAGTGCCATCTCGTCTCGGGGCAGTTCGACTACATCCTCAAGTGCCGGATCCCGGAGATGTCCGCCTACCGCCAGCTGCTCGGCGACGTGGTCCTGACCCTGCCCGGGGTCAAGGAGTCCAAGAGCTACGTGGTGATGGAAGAGGTCAAGGAGGACTTCAGCCTCCACGTGCCGGACATCGAGGAGTTCGAGGAGAAGTGAGCCCGTCCATGGATGACGCCACCCTGCTGCGCTACAGCCGGCAGATCATGCTCGAGCAGATCGACATCGAGGGCCAGGAGCGCCTGCTGGCCGGCCATGCCCTGGTGATCGGCGCCGGCGGGCTTGGTTCGCCGGTGGCGCTGTACCTGGCCGCCGCGGGCCTCGGCCGCCTGACCCTGGCCGATGCCGACGAGGTGGAGCTCTCCAACCTGCAGCGCCAGGTCGCCCACGCCACCGCGGACATCGGGCGCAATAAGGCCGAGTCGGCCCGCGAGGCGGCGCTCGCCCTCAACCCCGACGTTTCGGTGCGGGCGATAGACGACTACCTGGACGGCGAGGCCTTGGCCCGGGCGGCCGCCGAGGCCGACGTGGTGCTCGACTGCACCGACCGCTTCTCCAGCCGCTATGCCATCAATGCCGCCTGCCGCGCGGCGGGGGTGCCGCTGGTCTCGGGGGCGGCGATCCGCTTCTCCGGCCAGCTGGCTGTCTTCGATCCCCGCGACCCCGAGGCGCCCTGCTATGCCTGCCTCTATCCCCCCGGGGCGGGCGACGAGGAACTCAGCTGTGCCGAGAACGGCGTGGTGGCACCCCTGGTGGGGCTGATCGGCAGCTTCCAGGCCCTGGAGGCGATCAAGATCGTCAGCGGCGCCGGCACACCCCATCGTGGCCTCTCCACCTTCGACGGACTCACCGGCCAGTGGCGACACTTCGGCGTGCCGAGAGATCCCGCCTGTCCGGTCTGCGGCACGGCCTGAGGAGGGTCCCATGACCGATCACCAGGTGGTACCCCTTGGTCAGGTCAGCGACTTCGACATCCGCTTGATCCGCGTCTTCAAGGCGGTGGTGGAGTGCGGCGGCTTCTCCGCCGCCGAGGGGGTGCTCGGCGTTGGCCGCTCGGCCATCAGCCTGCACATGAACGATCTGGAACGTCGCCTGGGGCTGAGGCTCTGCCAGCGAGGCCGCGGAGGCTTCTCGCTTACCGAGGAGGGGCGCCAGGTATATGAGGCGGGCCTCACCCTGCTGGCCTCTCTGGAGACCTTTCGCACCGAGGTGAACGGGCTGCACGAGAGCCTGCGTGGCGAGCTCAACATCGGCATCACCGACAACCTGGTCAGCATGCCCGAGATGCATATCACCCACGCCCTGGCCGAGCTCAAGGCGCGGGGCCCGGAGGTGCGCATCAACATCGCCATGGAGGCGCCCGACAGCATCGCCCGGGGCGTGGTGGACGGCCGGCTGCACGTGGGGGTCGTGCCAGAGGTCAATCTGCCGTCGAGCCTGGCGAGTGAGGCGCTCTACGACGAGCACTCCCTTCTCTACTGTGCCGACACCCATCCGCTTTTCGGCGAGGCGGTGACGAACCCGCAGCGTCTCGATGCCCATGAGGCAGTGGTGCCCGGCTATCCCTTGCCGGAGGCCGCTCGGGCGGCCCATGCGAGACTGCGCGGGGCCGCCACGGCATCGGACCGTGAGGGGGCGGCCTTCCTGATCCTCACCGGCTGCTACATCGGCTACCTGCCCGACCACCTGGCGGCCCCCTGGGTGGCGGCCGGCCGGCTGAGGACGCTGTGCCCCGACAGCTGCCGCTACCGGATTCCCCTGGTGGCCATCACCCAGCGCGACCGACGCCCCCATCGCGTGCTCGAGGCCTTTCTGGCCGCGCTCGGCTAGGCAGCCAAACGGCCGGATCGCCCATCACGCCAGTCGATCCAGGGTCGTCGCCACGGCATCGAAGAGCCGCTCGAGCTCCGTCTCCGTGCTGCCGAACGGCGGCCCGAACTGCAGGGTATCGCCGCCATAGCGCACGTAGAAGCCCGCCTCCCAGAGCGCCAGGTGGGCGTCCCGGGGGCGGATGGTCGGGTCACCGTCACGGGGGGCGAGCTGCAGGGCCCCGGCCAGGCCATGGTTGCGGATATCCACCACGTGCGGACGGCCCCTGAGGGCGTGGAGCTTCTTCTCGAACGTCGGAGCGATGGCCCGCACCTGCCCGGGGAAGTCCTCGCGCTCGAAAAGATCCAGGGTCGCGAGGCCGGCGGCGCAGGCCACCGGGTGGGCGCTGTAGGTGTAGCCGTGGGGGAACTCGATGGCGTGGGCGGGGCCGCCGCCGGCCATGAAGGTGTCGAAGATCTCTCGGGAGGCGATCACGGCCCCCATGGGCACCGCGCCGTTGGTGAGCTGCTTGGCCACGTTCATGATGTCCGGGGTGACGCCGAAGGCCTCGGCCCCGGTCCGGGCACCGGCCCGGCCGAAGGCGGTGATCACCTCGTCGAAGATCAGCAGGATGTCGTGGGCGGTGCAGATCTCGCGCAGCCGCTCGAGGTAGCCCCTCGGCGGCACGATCACCCCGGCTGAACCGGACATCGGCTCGACGATCACGGCGGCGATGCTGGAGGCGTCGTGCAGGGCGATCTGGTCGAGCAGGGCGTCGGCGAGCTCGGCGCCCGTCTCGGCCTGGCCGCGGGTGAAGGCGAGGGCGGGCTGCAGGGTGTGGGGCAGGTGGGTGACGTCCAGCAACTGGCCGTAGTGCTTGCGGTTGCCGCCGATCCCGCCGAGGCTGGTGCCTCCCACGTTCACGCCATGGTAGCCCTTGGCGCGCCCGATCAGCCGGGTCTTCTCGGGACGCCCCTGGAGGCGCCAGTAGGCGCGCGCCATCTTCACCGCCGTGTCCGCGGACTCGGAGCCGGAGTCGGTGAAGAAGACGTGGTCCAGCCCCGGCGGGGTCAGCGCCGCCACCCGTTCGGCCAGCTCGAAGGCGAGCGGGTGGGCGACCTGGAAGCCCGGAGCGTAGTCCAGCCGGCCCAGCTGGGCCGCCACCGCCTGCTGGATCTCGACACGGTTGTGGCCGGCGCCGCAGGTCCAGAGCCCGGAGAGCGAGTCGAAAAGTCGCCGGCCACGGTCATCGATGAAGTAGCGTCCCTCGGCCGCCGTGATCATCCGCGGATGGGCATGGAAGTCACGGTTGGCGCTGAACGGCATCCAGAAGTGGTGGTTGAGCGGGCTGGGCTCTCTGCCGCGCTCGACGGCATGTGGGGTAGAAGCAGTCGACGCCGTCATGGTGGTCTCCTCGTTTGGATCATGGTCCTCACTGGAGCATGGGGGGTGTGTCGAGTCGATAAAAGGCTCTCCTGCTGACCCTTGCGTGAGTGAAGGCTGACGTGACAGCGGGGCCCTGGCGTGACCCGTGGCCAGGGTAGGTCAGGCGGGTGATGGTTATTACTTGACGATATGGGGCCGGGAGTGCGGCGGCGTGTCCGCCCCCCTGTTGCTCGCGTCGCTTGATATACCCATTTAACAACAGTGTTCTGTCTTGGAGAGGGGGCGAGGTTGCCTGGTGGGGAGTGAGGCCAGGCGATCATCAAGGTATTAAATACTTGACAGTCATCGCTGCGCTGGTGTCAAACTGAGGTCGCCTTTTCCGTGCCATCTTCGCCGGGAAGGGTGCCAACAACAACCAGCGCAGCGCGCAAGAACGGACAGGTTTCCCGCATGTCGTCCTCCCCCTCCCCGGAGCACCCCGCCTCCTGGTATCGCGCCTCCATCGCCGTCCAACTCGGCGACTGTCCCCCGCTGGAGGGGGAGGCGCGGGCCGATGTCTGCGTGATCGGCGGCGGCATCACCGGGTGCTCGGCGGCCCTGCATCTGGCCGAGCGCGGCTACTCGGTGGTGCTGCTCGAGGCCGGCGAGATCGGACATGGCGCCTCGGGGCGCAGCGGAGGCCAGATCCTGCCGGGCCTGGGCACCGACATCGCCACCGTGGAGAAGGCGCTGGGCCATGCCCGGGCCCGGGAGGTCTGGGAGATGAGCCGCGAGGCGGTGCGCCTGACGGCGGCGCTGATCGAGCGCCATGACATCCCCTGCGAACTCTCCTGGGGCTACCTGCATGCGGCGGTGAAGCCGCGCCAGGTGCGCGAGCTCCAGGCGTTCCGTGAGCGCATGGCCCGCGACTTCGACTACGAGGCCCTCAGCCTGCTCGAGGGCGATGCCCTTCGCGAGCACGTGGTGAGCGATGCCTATCCGGCCGCCCTCTTCGATGCCGAGGGCGGCCACCTCCATCCGCTCAACTACACCCTGGGCCTGGCCCGGGCGGCCCGTCGTGCCGGCGTGGCCATCCACGAGCACAGCGCCGCCGTCGAGATCCGCCACGGGCAGCCGGCCACCGTGGTCACCGAGCGGGGGAGGGTCACGGCCGACTTCGTGGTGCTCGGTACCAATGCCTACCAGGCGGGCCTGGAGCCGGCGCTCTCCGGGCGCATCATGCGTGCCGCCAACTACATGATCGCCACCGCGCCGCTCTCTCCCGAGCAGGCGGCCCAGGTACTGCCGAGAAACGATGCCCTCTCGGATGCCAACTTCGTGCTCGACTACTACCGGCTCTCCGCCGACCGCCGCCTGATCTTCGGCGGCGAGGTCAGCTACGATGGCCGGGAGCCGCGACACCTCGAGGCACGCATGGATGGCAAGATCGCGCGGATCTTCCCCGTGCTCGCGGGCGTGCCGATCGAGTACCGCTGGGGCGGCGACGTGGCGATCACCCTGGACCGCGCGCCGGACTTCGGCCGGCTGGGGCGCAACGTCTACTATGCACAGGGCTACTCCGGCCATGGCATGGCGCTGGCGGGTCTCGCCGGCCAGCTGCTGGCCGAGGCCATCGCCGGCCAGAGCGAGCGCTTCGACGTCTTCGCGGCCATGCCGCATCGCCGCTTTCCCGGCGGACGCCTGCTGCGCATGCCACTGCTGGTGCTGGCCACCCACTTCTACAAGCTGCGGGACCGGCTGTGACCCGGGCCGGCGAGAACCGAGAGGGCACCCCCATGAACGACACCATCACGGAGGACGCCATCGCCTCCCCGAGCGAACGCCCGGCCGGCGAGACCGCGCACGGCGACGCGGCCCGCCAGGCGTCCTCCATCGAGATGCGGGGCCTGCACAAGCGATTCGGCCGTGACACCGTGGCGCTGGACGGGGTCGACCTCACCATCGAGGCCGGCGAGTTCTTCACCCTGCTCGGACCCTCCGGCTGCGGCAAGACGACCCTGCTGCGCATCCTCGCCGGCCTCGAGGAGGCCGACGACGGTCGCCTGGCCATCGGCGGCAAGGATGTCACCGAGGTGCCGCCCCACCATCGCAGCGTCAATACCGTCTTCCAGTCCTATGCGCTCTTCCCGCACCTCTCGGTCCGCGAGAACCTGGCCTTCGGCCTGAAGATGCGCGGCATGGCCGCCACGACGCGCGATGCCAAGGTCGACGAGATCGCCGCCTTCATCAAGCTCGGCGACCTCGTGGACCGGCGGGTGGACCAGCTCTCCGGGGGCCAGCGCCAGCGCATCGCCCTGGCGCGCGCCCTGGTCTGCGAGCCCGACGTGCTGCTGCTCGACGAGCCGCTGTCGGCGCTGGACGCGGGACTGCGCAGCCAGCTCCAGGTGGAGCTGCTGAGGGTCCAGAAGCGCCTGGGCATGACCTTCGTCTTCGTCACCCACGACCAGGACGAGGCCATGGTGATGTCGGATCGCATCGCCGTGCTCAACGGCGGCGTGATCCAGCAGGTGGGGCCGCCCCGGGAGGTCTACGAGCATCCGGCCAACGCCTTCGTGGCCCGCTTCATGGGCCACGACAACCTGTATCCGGTCACCGCCCGCCGGGGGAGCCGGCTGACCACGCCGCTCGGCGAGCTGTCCGCCGAGGAGGCGGGGGAGGGCGAGCTGCTGCTGATCCGCCCCGAGACCCTGGACCTGCTGCCGGGCGAGGTGGCGGGCGACAACCACCTGCCGGCGGTGGTCAGCGAGCGGCTCTACCGCGGCAGCCATGCCGAGTACCGCCTGGAGATCGGCGGGACGACCCTGCAGGCGACCCTCAGCAACCGAGGCCGGCACCTGCCCGAGGTGGGCGACCGGGTCACCGTCACGGTGGCGCCGGAAGACCTGGTCACCCTGGATGAGTGAGGAGGCGCGCATGGCCGATACCCGCACAGTGCCGTCCGCTCGCAGCCGGGCCATGGTGCGCGAGGCGCGGCACCTGCTGTTCACCGTGGCGCCCGGGGCGGTCTGGATCGTGATCTTCCTGGTCCTGCCCGGCGCCTACCTGATGGGCGTGGCCTTCATGACCAACGGTCCCTACGGCCTGCCGGAGATGCCGCTGTCGCTGGAGTCGTTCCGGCGCCTGGCGGGCTTCGGCTTCCTGGGCTGGAGCCCCGGTAACCTCTATACCCTGCTGCGCTCGCTGTGGCAGACCCTGGTCGCCACCGGGCTGGTGGTGCTGGTGGCCTACCCGATCGCCTACTACATCACCACCTGCCGAGAGAAATGGCGGCCGATCATGCTGCTGCTGGTGGTGGTGCCGAGCTGGACCAATCAGGTGATCCGCACCTTCGGCTGGATGAACCTGCTCGCCCCCGGCACGCCTCTCTCCGGGCTGGCCGAGGGGCTGGGCCTGATCCCGCCCAACATGGGCCTCTATCCCTCCAGCTTCGCGGTCACCCTGGGCCTGGTCTACAACTTCCTGCCCTTCATGGTGCTGCCGCTCTATGCCGCCTTCGAGAAGCTCGATACCGCCCAGGTGGAGGCCGCCCGGGACCTCTTCGCCTCGCCGGTGCGGGCCTTCTGGCACGCGGTCTTCCCCCAGACACTGCCGGGACTGCTGGCCGGCATCGTGCTGGTGGCGATTCCCGCCTTCGGCATGTACGTGATTCCCGAGCTGCTGGGCGGCGGCAAGGGGATGATGCTCGGCAACCTGGTGGCCACGCAGTTCGCCGGCGGCGCCAACTGGCCGCTGGGCGCGGCCGGCGCGATCCTGATGCTGATCGCCACCTTCATCGGGCTGTTCGCCATGCGACGCATCGGCAAGCGCCTGGGTGGCGGCGAGGAGGTCGTGATATGAGAAAGCGCACGCTGCATCGCGGCCTGACCCTCTTCTGGTGGGCCACCCTGGCGTTCCTCTACCTGCCGCTGGCGGTGGTGGTGCTGTTCTCCTTCAACGAGGCCAACAGTGCCGCCAGCTTCACCGGCATCTCGTTTCGCTGGTACCACCAGTTGATGGGCAACGAGGAGATCCTCTCGGCCTTCGGCAACAGCCTGGTCCTGGCCATCACCTCCTCGGTGATCGCCCTCGGCATCGGCTGCCTGATCGGCTACGGCATGTACCGCCATCGCCATCGCAGGCTCGGCTGGTTGATCGTGCTGATCTACCTGCCCATCGTGCTGCCGGACATCGTCTTCGGCATCTCGGAGATGGCCTTCTTCGTGCAGATCCACCGCCTGACCGGGCTGCTGCAGCCGGGCCTGCCCACCATGGTCATCGCCCATGTGACCTTCCAGATCCCCTTCGTGGCGCTGATCGTTTATTCGCGCTTCGTGGGGCTCGACCCGACGCTCTTCGAGGCCGCCAAGGACCTCTACGCCACGCCGGCCAAGCGGGTGATGCATTTCATGCTGCCGACCATCAAGCCAGCGTTGATCTCGGCCTTCTTCCTGTCCTTTACGCTGTCGGTGGATGACTTCGTGATCAGTTTCTTCACCGCCGGGCCCGAGAGCGCGACCCTGCCCATCTACATCTGGGGGGCCATCAAGAAGGGCGTGTCACCCGAGATCAACGCCATCGCCACGCTGATGATCGGCGCGGTCGCCATCGCCGCCATTCTCAGCCTGCTGTTCAGCCGTCGCCGGCCCACCTGAGCCGGCACACCTTCCCGAGGGAAACGAGGAGAGTCCGACATGACCAACAACAAGACCCTACTGGCCCTTTCCCTGGGCGGCCTGCTGCTCGCCGGCAGCGTCCAGGCCCAGGAGAACAAGCTCTACCTGTTCAACTGGACCGAGTACATGGACCCCGAGATCATCGAGGCCTTCGAGGCGAAGTACGATGTCGACGTCGTCCAGAACTACTTCAACTCGCTGCCCGAGATGTTCGCCAAGCTCAATGCGGGCGGGGCCTCCCAGTACGACATCATCGTGCCCTCCAACTACTACGTGCCGCGGCTGATCCAGACCGGCCTGGTGCAGAAGCTCGACAGATCGAAGCTCGAGAACCTCGACAACGTCATGGAGCAGTTCCGGGATCCGGCCTACGACCCCGGTGCCGAGTACACGGCGCCCTATCAGTGGGGGACCACCGGCATCGTCTACAACACCGAGACCTTCCCGGAGGCGCCGAAGAGCTGGTCGCTGATGTTCGACCCCGAGGTCAACCCCGACCATCCCTTCGCGCTGATGGGCGACGGCCAGGTCAGCATGGGCGGCGCCTGTGCCTACCTGGGCCACGGCTACGACTGCACCGACATGGACGCCTGGAAGGAGGCGGCGAGGCTGCTCATCGACACCAAGGGGCGCGAGACCTTCAGCGGCTTCACCGACGGTACCCCCGCGCTGCAGCAGCTGGCCCGGGGCGTGACCCACGTGGGGCTCTCCTACAATGGTGACTACCTGTTCTTCAAGACCGAGGACCCCGAGACCTTCGCGTCCCTGGACTTCATGATCCCCGACGAGGGCGCCGAGATGTGGGTGGATTCGATGATGATCCCCGCCGAGGCGCCCAACCCGGACATGGCCCACAAGTTCATCGACTTCATCCTCGATGCCAAGGTCGGGGCCCAGCTCTCCAACTACAACTACTACGCCAGCCCCAATGCCGCCGCCGCGCCCTACCTCGACGAGGTGCTGACCCAGCCGCCCGTCCAGCCCAGCGACGCCGACATGGAGCGACTGCGCTTCACCCCCAGCCTGGAAGGCAATGCCCTGCAGACCTTCCAGCAGCTGTGGTCCGAGGTCCAGTCCCGCTGAGCGCAGGGTCCCCGGCATCGGGCCGGGGGCTCGCCATTCCAGCAAGGAATTTCCCATGAGCAACCGACAGGAGCAGCCACTCCTCAACGAGTGGTTCCAGCGCCACGGCATCACCGAGGTGGAGTGCCTGGTCTCCGACCTGACCGGCATCCTGAAGGGCAAGATCATGCCCGCCGGCAAGTACCTCAACGGCGGCCGCCCCCGGCTGCCCGACTCGATCTTCATCCAGACCGTCACCGGCGGCTATCCCGACGACGAGGACATCCGCTTCTGGAATCCCGCCGAGCGTGACATGGAGCTGGTGCCCGACCCCCACGCCGTCTACCTGGTTCCCTGGGCCGAGGATCCCACCGCGCAGATCATCCACGACTGCTTCTACCTGACCGGCGAGCCGGTGGAGCTGGCGCCCCGCTACGTGCTCAAGCGGGTGCTGGACCTCTACGCGGCCCGCGGCTGGACGCCGGTGGTCGCCCCGGAGGTGGAGTTCTACCTGGTCAAGACCAACACCGACTCCGACTACCCGCTGGAGCCGCCGATCGGGCGTACCGGGCGCCAGGAGAGCAGCCGCCAGTCGTTCTCCATCGATGCGGTCAACGAGTTCGATCCGCTGTTCGAGGAGATGTACGACTACTGCGACGCCATGAACCTGGACCTCGATACCCTGATCCACGAGGAAGGGGCGGGCCAGATGGAGGTCAACTTCCAGCACGGCGATCCCCTGGCCCTGGCCGACCAGGTGGTGATGTTCAAGCGCACCCTGCGCGAGACGGCGCTGCGCCACGGCATGTATGCCACCTTCATGGCCAAGCCCATGGCCAATGAGCCGGGCAGCTCGATGCATATCCACCAGAGCCTGCTCGACAGCAAGGACGGCCACAACGTCTTCGCCGACGAGGAGGGCCAGCCCAGTCGCCTCTTCCACTCCTTCATCGGGGGGCTGCAGCGCTACCTGCCCTCGGCCATGCCGCTGCTGGCCCCCAACGTCAACTCCTACCGCCGGCTGATGCGCACCGAGACCAGTGGCTCGGCGCCGATCAACGTGGAGTGGGGCATGGACAACCGCACCGTGGGGCTGCGCGTGCCGGTCTCTACCCCCGAGGCGACCCGGGTGGAGAACCGCCTGGCGGGCGCCGATGCCAATCCCTACCTGGTGATGGCGGCCTCGCTGGCCTGCGGCTACCTGGGGATGCTGGGGCGGCTCGAGCCTCGCCCGCCGATGGTGGGGTCCGCCTGGTCCGGCGGCAACAAGCTGCCCGACGACATCGGCCCGGCGATGGACCTGCTCCACGACTGCCAGCCGCTGGCCGACATCCTCGGTGAACGCTTCACCCACAGCTACCTGGCGGTGAAGCGGGCCGAGCATCGCGCCTACTTCCAGGTCATCAGCTCCTGGGAGCGCGAGCACCTGCTGCTTCGGGTCTAGGGCCGCCGGGCCGGGTCCCATGGGGCAGGGCGCTTCTTCGTCGCCGCCGGCACGCTGCACCTCGCGAGCGCCGCGGCCGTCACTCCGTTGGTGGCGCTCGCATGGTGAATATTCCACGGCAATGACGTGGCAGGGTATCGAGATGATCCCGTTTCATTGGCGATATCATGTTGAATAAGATGTCCACTTTGGAGGCTTCCATGCGCGTCTCTCCCGCGATCGACCACGTGGCATCCTGGTATGCCGCCTCGGCCCATGACGCCCCGGCCCGCGCGGCCCTGGAGGGTGAGGTCGAGTGCGATGTCTGCATGGTGGGGGCAGGCTTCACCGGCATCTCGTCGGCCCTGCACCTCGCGGAGCAGGGGCTCAGGGTGGTGGTCCTGGAGGCGGCCCGGGTGGGCTTCGGCGCCTCCGGTCGCAACGGCGGCCAGATCGTCAACAGCTACAGCCGCGACATGGACGTGATCGAGGCGAAGTACGGCCCCGATACCGCCCGCGCCCTGGGCGACATGGCCTTCGAGGGCAACCGCATCATTCGCGAGCGGGTGGCGACCTACGGCATCGACTGCGACCTGCGTGACGGCAACCTCTTCGCCGCCTGTAACGAGAAGCAGATGCAGGGGCTGCGCGAGCACAAGGCCCTGTGGGAGCGCTACGGCCACGACCGCCTCGAGTTGCTCAAGGGCGACGCCTATCGGCGTGAGGTGAACACCGACCGCTATACCGGGGCCCTGGTCGACCACGCCGGGGGGCACCTGCATCCGCTTAACCTGGTGCTGGGCGAGGCGGCGGCCGTCGAGTCCCTCGGCGGAACCATCTACGAGCAGAGCCCCGTCGAGCGCCTGACGCATGGCGACACGGTGCACCTGCACACGCCTCGGGGCGTGGTGAAGGCCCGTCGCGTGGTGATGGCCGGCAATGCCTACCTCAAGGGCGTGCTGCCCGAGATCGAGGGGAGGTCCATGCCCTGCGGCACCCAGATCATCACCACCGAGCCGCTGGGCGAGGAGCGGGCCCGCGCCCTGATCCCCAATGGCCTGGCGGTGGAGGACTGCAACTACCTGCTTGACTACTTCCGCCTCACCGCCGACAACCGACTGCTCTATGGCGGTGGCGTCAACTATGGCGGCAGCGACCCGGCCGATATCGCGGGCGTCATCCGGCCCAAGATGCTCACGACCTTCCCGTCGCTCGACGACGTCAAGTTGGACTACGCCTGGAGCGGCACCTTCCTGATGACCCTCAACCGCCTGCCGCAGTTCGGGGTGATCAACGGCAACGTCTACTTCGCCCAGGGCTACTCGGGGCACGGCGTGACCTGCACCCACCTGGCCGGACGCCTGATCGCCGAGGTGATGTCCGGGCGCGACGAGCGCTTCGATGCCTTCGCCGGCCTGCCCCACCTGCCGTTCCCCGGCGGGCGCCTGCTGCGGGTGCCGCTCTCGGCCATCGGCGCCTGGTATTACGAGGCCCGTGATCGCCTGGGGATCTGAGCGTCGGCGCGAGCCCCGCGGCGGTCGTCAGGTGAACTTGCGGAAGAAATGGGTCATGTCGAAGAGTTCATCCAGTCGCTCGTAGCGATCGCGGGCGTCGGGCCAGCGCTCCTCCTGAACGGCGGCGATCATGGTCTCGAGCAGCATCATGGTCGACACGCTGGAATCCCATCCCGAGGGAATCTCCACCCAGCAGTGGAAGGTGAAGTCGGCGAGCGACGCGATGGGGGAGCCCCACTGGTCGGTGAACAGCACGATCTTCACGCCGCGCTGGCGCACCATCTCCGTCAGGCGGAGCAGGTTGTTCTCGTAGCGCCGGATATCGAAGATCAGCAGGGTGTCCCCCGGCGCCATGTCCAGCACGTAATGCGGCCAGGTGCCCGAGGACGAGGTCAGCTGGGTCACCCCCGGGCGCACCGCCTGGAAATGCGTGAAGGCGTAAGCGGCCAGCGCCTGGGTGATGCGTCCGCCGACCAGGTAGAGGTGCCGGTCGGCATCGGCCAGCTGGTGGGTGGCCTGGTCGAAGCGCTCCGTCTCGATATGGGAGAAGGTCTGCTGAAGGTTGTGGGTGACCGCCTGGGCGAACCGGTTCAGCAGGTGCGTCTCGGGGGCCTCGGATGACCAGTTGTCGCGCCGCTGGGTGGGGCCGACGCCCTTGGCCTCCAGCTCGCGCAACAGCGCCTTGTGGAACTCCGGATAGCCCTTGAACCCCAGCTTCTTGACCATCCGGGCCACGGTAGGGGAGGACACTCCCACGTTGCTCGCCACGATGGTGATCGAGGCGAGGCCTGCCGCGGGATAGTTGTCGAGCAGCGCATTGGCGAACTTGCGCTCCGATTGCGTCAACGCCGGATAGTGCTCTCGGATCAGTTCACGCACGGTGGAGGTGGAGTCGGTGGCGGCCATCACGCGTCCCTTCCCGGTAGGCCCTGTGCGGACGATGGCCGTGGCGCGGCGAGGCGGTCACGGCTTTTGAAGAAATATTGACACACGCGCTTCACGGCGTCTATATCTTTACAGGACCGTGGAGGAGCCCTGATGTCAAGCGAAATCGAGCAGTCATCCCCGAACGTCGAGATCCGCCATCGGCAGGCCGAGGGCCCGGTCGTTCTCCTGTGCGAGCACGCGTCGCACCACATCCCCGAGCATTATCACGGCCTGGGCCTGGACCCCGCCCATCGTCGCAGTCATGCGGCCTGGGATCCCGGCGCCCGCGACCTGGCCCTCTCGCTGTCGGCCCTGCTCGACGCCCCGCTGGTGGCGAGTCGCGTCTCACGGCTGGTCTACGACTGCAATCGTCCTCCCGAGGCCGACAGCGCGATGCCGGAACGCTCGGAGATCGTCGAGGTGCCGGGCAACCGCGAACTTACGAAAGACCAGCGCGCCGCCCGGGTCGAGGCCGTCTACCGTCCATTCTGCGAGGCCGTGTCGCGCGTGCTGGCGGAGCGGGCGGCACGCGACCTGCCCACCGTGCTGCTCACCATCCATAGCTTCACGCCGACCTTTCACGGCCGGGTGCGAGAGGTCGAGGTCGGCATTCTCCATGATGCCGACCCGCGGATGGCCGATGCGATGCTCTCGCAGGCCCATCGCCTGCCTCACCGATGCATCCGGCGCAACGACCCCTATGGGCCTGAGGACGGGGTCACCCATTCCCTGAAGCGTCATGGCATCGGCAATGGCCTGGCCAACGTGATGATCGAGATTCGCAACGACCTGCTGGCCACCCTGGACGAGGCGGACGCCATGGCCCGGGAGCTGATGCAGCTGATCCAGCCGGCGCTGGAGAGTCTCGGCGTCGAGTGTCCGTCCCGGGAGGGCCAGCGCGATGCCTAGGGTCATCTTCTGCTATATCAGCGCCATCGATGCGATGAACCGCTTCATCGGGCGGATCGCGATGTACCTGATCTTCGTCCTGATCGGGGTGCTGCTGTGGTCCTCGGCCTCCAAGGTGCTCCTGACGCCCTCGATGTGGACGCTGGAGACCGCACAGTTCGTCATGGTGGGGTATTTCGTCCTGGGCGGGCCCTACTCGATCCAGCTGGGCTCGAACGTGCGCATGGACCTCTTCTACGGTGACTGGAGCCCGAGGACCAAGGCCTGGGTCGATGCCTTCACGGTGTGCTTCCTGCTCTTCTATCTCGGCGTCCTGCTCTATGGCGGGCTGGTGTCGACGGCCTATTCGCTCGGCTACTTCGGCGATGAGCCTTTCGACTTCTTCCTGTCCCTCGTCGGCACCTTCCTCACGGAGGGCCCCTCGGCGGCCGGCGAGGCGCTCGGGTTTCTGGAACGCAGCCCGACGGCCTGGCGGCCCTGGCTCTGGCCCGTCAAGTCGCTGATCTGTCTCGGCGTGTTCCTGATGATCCTTCAATCTCTTGCCGAATTTTTCCGGGATATCGGCCGTCTGCGTGGGGTGATCGACTGATGTCGTACGAGATGATTGCCATCGTGATGTTCAGCTCGATGATGCTGATGCTGCTCACCGGGCAGCGCGTGTTCGGCGCCATCGGCTTCGTCGGCGCCCTGGCGGGCGTCCTGCTGTGGGGGACCGGCGGGGTGGACATCCCGTTCTCGTCCGCGATGAAGCTGATGAAGTGGTACCCGCTGCTGACCCTGCCGATGTTCATCTTCATGGGGTACGTGCTCTCGGAGAGCCGTATCGCCGATGACCTCTACCGGATGTTCCATGTCTGGATGGGCCCGGTCAAAGGCGGGCTGGCTATCGGCACGATCGGCCTGATGGTGCTGATCTCGGCCATGAACGGCCTGTCGGTGGCCGGGATGGCGATCGGCGCCACCATCGCCCTGCCCGAGCTGCTCCGGCGGGGGTACGACAAGATCATGGTCACCGGCGTCATCCAGGCGGGGTCCAGTCTCGGCATCCTGGTGCCGCCCTCGGTGGTGCTGGTGCTCTACGCCATGATCGCGCGCCAGCCCGTGGGACAGCTGTGGCTGGCCGGCGTGCTGCCGGGGCTGATGATGGCGACGCTCTTCATCATCTACATCTATGTCCGCTGTCGCCTGCAGCCAAGCCTGGGGCCCGTGCTGCCCGTCGAGGAACGCGACGTTTCCTGGGCCGAGAAGCTGCGCCTGCTTCGGGCGGGCCTGCTGCCCCTGATGATCTTCGCGGTGATGATGGTCCCCTTCGTCAAGGGCTGGACCTCCCTGGTCGAGAGTTCGGCGGTGGGCGCGATGACCGCGCTGCTGGCGGCCATCCTCAAGGGCCGGATGACGCGCAAGGTCTTCGAGGTGTCGGTGCGACAGACGCTCGCCATCTCCTGCATGTTCATGTGGATCATCCTGGCAGCACTGGCCTTCGGGGCCATCTTCGACGGGCTGGGCGCAGTGAAGGCCATCGAGGACCTGTTCACCGAGCGCCTGGGCCTCTCGCCCTGGATGATCCTGATCCTCATGCAGCTCAGCTTCATCGTCATGGGGACCTTCCTCGACGACACCGCCATGCTGGTGATCGTGGCGCCGCTCTACGTGCCTCTGGTCGATGCGCTGGGATTCGACCTGATCTGGTATGGCGTGCTCTACACGATCACCACCCAGATCGCCTACATGACGCCACCGTTCGGCTACAACCTCTTTCTGATGCGCGCCATGGCCCCCCCGCAGATCGGGCTGCTAGATATTTACCGGTCGATCATCCCTTTCGTGGTGGTGATGACGGGGGCCCTCACCCTGGTGATGGTCTTTCCGCAGATTGCCCTCTGGCTTCCGGGCTACATTTATGGGAATTGACCGCAGCAGGAGCGAACAACAAGAGCCCCTACAGGGGCCGTATCCATGCATATCCGAGAGTTGACACCAGGAGAGCGAGAAAATGACAACAAGACGCAAGTTTCTGATCAATGCCGCGGCCGGGGCGGCCATCGCGCCGCTGGCCTCGAAGGTCATGGCCCAGTCATCCTCCGAGCCGACCATCAAGTGGCGCATGCAGACCTATGCCGGCGCGGCCCTGGCCGAGCATGTCGCCAAGCCCGCCATCGACCTGTTCAACCGGATCGCCGGGGATCGCATGCAGATCGAGCTGTACTATGCCGATCAGCTGGTGCCGACGGGGGAGCTGTTCCGGGCGATGCAGCGGGGAACCATCGATGCCGTGCAGTCGGATGACGACTCCATGGCGTCACCCACCGAGGTCACCGTCTTCGGGGGCTACTTCCCCTTCGGCTGCCGTTACAGCCTCGACGTGCCGGTACTGTTCCACCAGTACGGGCTCAAGGAGATCTGGGAAGAGGAGTATGCCAAGGTCGGCGTCAAGCACGTCAGCGCCGGCGCCTGGGATCCGTGCCACTTTGTCACCAAGGACCCGATACGCAGCCTCAAGGACCTGGAGGGCAAGCGCATCTTCACCTTCCCCACCGCGGGGCGCTTCCTCTCCCAGTTCGGCGTGGTGCCGGTGACCCTGCCCTGGGAGGACATCGAGGTTGCCGTGCAGACCGGGGAGCTGGACGGGATCGCCTGGTCCGGCATCACCGAGGACTACACGGTGGGCTGGGCCGATGTCACCAACTACTTCCTGACCAACAACATCTCGGGGGCCTGGATCGGCCACTTCTTCGTCAACATGGAACGTTGGAACGAGCTGCCGGAAGACCTGAGGATGCTTTTCGAGGTGTGCTGCGAACAGTCCCACTACTATCGCCAGCACTGGTACTGGGGCGGCGAGGCCAGCCTGCGCGTGCACGGCGACAAGCTGGAGCTGACCTCCATCCCCGATGCCGAGTGGGATCAGGTGGAAGAGGCGGCCCAGGAGTTCTGGAACGAGATTGCCGCGCAATCCGAGACCAAGGCCAAGGTGGTCGAGATCTTCAAGCAGTACAACGCCGACATGCGCAAGGCCGGCAGGCCCTACCGCTACGGTCAGGCGTGAGCCGGCCGCGTGCTCCGGCGCCTGCCGGGGCACGCGGCCTGGGGAAGGGGCCCGACCGAGCGTCGGGCCCCGTCATCGTGATCTCTACAAGGAGCCTCGGAAATGACCAACGCGCTGGCTTTGGATGCCCTTGAGGCCCTGAAGGCCAAGGTGGAAAGCGGCGAGGTCGACACGGTGCTCGTGTGCATCGTCGACATGCAGGGACGCCTGATGGGCAAGCGGCTTCATGCGCGTCACTTCGTGGATGACGGCTGGGACGAGACCCACTGCTGCAACTACCTGCTGGCCACGGACCTCGAGATGGAGACGCCCGACGGCTATGCCAGCACCTCCTGGCGGGCGGGCTATGGCGACTACATCATGAAACCCGACCTCACCACGCTGCGTCCCATGCCGTGGCTGGAGGGCACGGTCATGGTGCTGTGCGACCTGCTGGATCATCGCGACCACGCGCCGATTCCCCATGCCCCCCGGACCATCCTCAAGCGCCAGCTGGCGCGGCTCGAGGAGATGGGGCTGGATGCGGTGATGGCCACCGAGCTGGAGTTCTTCCTGTTCGAGCAGAGCCTCGACGAGATCCGCAAGGCAGGGTTCCGGGACGTGCAGCCGATCAGCGGTTACAACGAGGACTACCACATCTTCCAGACCACCAAGGAAGAGCACGTGCTGCGTCCGCTGCGCAACCATCTCTACGCGGCGGGCATCCCCGTCGAGGGCACCAAGGGCGAGGCCGGGTCGGGCCAGGAGGAGCTCAACCTCCGCTATGCCAAGGCCCTGGATGCGGCGGACTACCATACCTTCGCCAAGCACGCGACCAAGGAGATCGCCTGGCAGCAGGGGCGGGCGGTGACCTTCCTGCCGAAATGGCACCACGATCATTCGGGCAGCTCCAGCCACATCCACCAGTCGCTGTGGAAGGAGGGGCGGCCCGCCTTCGTCGACGAGAGCGATGCCCTGGGCATGTCGCCGTTGATGAAGCAGTACCTGGCCGGGCTGCTGAAATACGCGCCCGACTACACCTATTTCCTGGCCCCCTACATCAACAGCTACAAGCGCTTCCAGAAGGGGTCCTTCGCGCCCACGCGCACGGTCTGGTCGGTGGACAACCGCACCGCGGGGTTCCGCCTCTGCGCCGAGGGCACCCGGGCGGTGCGCATCGAGTGTCGCATCGGCGGCTCGGACCTGAATCCCTACCTGGCCATGGCCGGGCAACTGGCCGCCGGGATCAAGGGCATCGAGGAGGGCCTGACGCTGCCGCCGGCCGCCGAGGGCGACAACTACGAGGGGGAGACCGGCCTGATCCCGCAGAACCTGCGCGATGCCATGGAGGCCCTCAGGGGGTCGGCCATGCTGCGCGAGGCCATGGGGGACGAGGTGGTCGATCACTACACGCGTGCCGCCGAGGTGGAGCTGGAGGATTTCCAGCGGGTGGTCACCGACTATGAGGTGGCCCGCGGCTTCGAGCGGTCGTAACGACAGCCTGGCGACGTCGGGCAGGCCCCGGACGAGGGCGCCCGGCCGGCATGCCTCCGGCAACGACTACGGGGCAGGGCCCTCGCGCGCCAGGCCATGCAGAAACGGGAGAGGACCATGGGTCACATGCTGAGATGTATCTCGCCGATCGACGGGTCGGTCTACGCCGAGCGCGAGGCGCTGTCGCCCGAGGCCGCGCGGCAGGCGGCCGACCGGGCGCGGTCGGCGCAGGCCGACTGGGCCGCACGCCCCCTCCAGGAGCGGGTCGACCTGGTGCGGGCCGGCATTGCCGCCGTGGGGGCGATGAACGACGAGGTGGTGCCGGAGCTGGCCCACATGATGGGCCGTCCGGTGCGCTACGGCGGCGAGTTCGGTGGCTTCGAGGAGCGGGGCGGCCACATGGCGGACATCGCCCAGGAGGCGCTGGCCGATATTCCGGTGGGCGAGGACGCCACCGTCAAGCGCTACATCAGGCGCATCCCCCACGGGGTCGTGCTGGTGGTGGCCCCCTGGAACTACCCCTACATGACGGCGATCAACACGGTGGCGCCGGCGCTGATCGCGGGCAATACCGTGCTGCTGAAGCATGCCACCCAGACCCTGCTGGTGGGCGAGCGCATGGCGCGCGCCTTCCACTCCGCCGGCGTTCCCGAGGCGGTGTTCCAGAACGTCTTCCTGGACCACGACACCACCTCGAGCCTGATCGCCGACCGGGCCTTCGACTTCGTCAACTTCACCGGGTCCGTGGGCGGCGGGCGTGCCATGGAACAGGCGGCCGCCGGCACCTTCACCGGGCTGGGACTGGAGCTCGGCGGCAAGGACCCGGGCTACGTCATGGAGGATGCCGACCTCGACGCCGCCGTCGCGACCCTGGTCGACGCCGCGATGTTCAACTCCGGGCAGTGCTGCTGCGGGATCGAGCGGATCTACGTGCACGAGAGCCTCTATGATGCCTTCGTCGACAAGGCGGTGGCGATGGTCGAGGGGTACAAGCTGGGCCATCCCCTGGCCCCCGACACGGACATCGGCCCGATGGCCAACATCCGCTTCGCACAGGAGGTCCGGGACCAGATCGACGAGGCCCTGGCCGCCGGGGCAAGGGCCCGTGTCACGCAGAAGCCCGAGGATGACGGTGGCGCCTACCTGACGCCGCAGATCCTGACCGAGGTGAGCCACGACATGCGCGTGATGCGCGACGAGAGCTTCGGTCCGGTGGTCGGCATCATGAAGGTCAGCGGCGACGAGGAGGCGATCCGGCTGATGAACGACAGCCGGTTCGGCCTGACGGCCAGCCTCTGGACCGCCGACATCGAGCGCGCCCAGCGGGTGGGCGACCGGGTCGAGACCGGCACCGTCTTCATGAACCGCGCGGACTACCTCGACCCCGGCCTCTGCTGGACCGGCTGCAAGGACACGGGACGCGGCGGCGGCCTGTCGGTGATCGGCTATCACAACCTGACACGCCCCAAGTCCTACTACCTGAAGAAGGTGACGACATGACGCTGACTGGAAACTGGACCTATCCCACCGCCATCCGCTTCGGGGCAGGCCGGCTCAAGGAGTTGCCCGAGGCCTGTGCCGAGGCGGGTATCACCCGGCCGCTGCTGGTGACCGATCGAGGCCTGGCCGACCTGCCGATCACCGCCGCCGCGCTGGACATCCTGGACGCCGCGGGCCTGGGCCGGGGCCTCTTTGCCGAGGTCGACCCCAACCCGAACGAGCGGAACCTGGCGGCAGGGGTCGAGGCCTTCCGGGCGGGCGGCCACGACGGGGTCATCGCCTTCGGCGGCGGCTCGGGGCTGGACCTGGGCAAGATGGTGGCCTTCATGTCCGGCCAGACGCGCCCGGTGTGGGACTTCGAGGACATCGGCGACTGGTGGACCAGGGCCGATGCCGAGGCGATCGCCCCCATCGTGGCGGTGCCCACCACCGCCGGGACCGGCTCGGAGGTGGGGCGGGCCAGCGTCATCACCAACGCCGAGACCCACGAGAAGAAGATCATCTTCCACCCCAAGGTGCTGCCCAGGGTGGTGCTCTGCGACGCCGAGCTGACGGTGGGCATGCCCCGGGCCATCACCGCCGGCACGGGACTCGATGCCTTTGCCCACTGCGTGGAGGCGTTCTCGAGCCCGCACTATCACCCGATGAGCCAGGGCATCGCCCTGGAGGGCATGCGGCTGGTCAAGGAGTACCTGCCGCGCGCCTATGCCGACGGCACGGACCTCGAGGCGCGCGCGCACATGATGAGCGCGGCGATGATGGGCTCCACCGCCTTCCAGAAGGGGCTGGGGGCCATCCATGCGATGAGCCATCCCATCGGAGCGGTGTTCAATGCCCACCACGGCACCACCAACGCGATCTGCATGCCGGCGGTGCTCGAGTTCAACGCCGACGCCATCCGCGAGCGTTTCGACATGGCGGCCGCCTACCTGGGTATCGAGGGGGGCTTCGACGGCTTCAGGGCCTTCGTGCAGGACCTCAACGACCGCATGGGCATTCCGCGCACCCTCGCCGAGATCGGGGCCTCCCCCGACCGCATCGACGAGCTGGCGAACATGGCCATCCAGGATCCCAGCTGCGGCGGGAACCCGGTGGCGTTGACCGTCGAGGATCTCAAGGCGCTGTTCCGGCAGTGCATGTGAGCCCGCGCGACCGCTTAACTTCCGACCCGGGCCTCAGACCGAGCTTCAGAACAGCCCCGTGATTTCGCCGTTGTCGTCGATGTCGAGATGCGCGGCGGCCGGGTCGCGGCCGAGGCCCGGCATGGTGCGCATGTCACCGCAGAGGGCATAGACGAAGCCCGCCCCGGCGGAGAGCCGCACCTCGCGCACCGGCAGGGTCCAGCCGGTGGGGGCCCCCCGCAGGGTCGGGTCCGACGACAGCGACAGGTGGGTCTTGGCGATGCACACCGGCAGGTGGCCCTGGCCCTGCTGCTGGTAGAGGTCGATCTGGCGTCGGGCCTCGGGACTGAAGGCTATGTCGGCCGCGCCGTAGAGGCGGGTGGCGATGCGTTCGATCTTGGCGTCAAGGGGCAGCTCGTCCGGGTACAGGAAGCGGAAGGTGCTGCCGCCCTCGGCGGCCTCGACCACGGCCTGGGCCAGCTCCAGTGCCCCGATACCCCCGTCGCGCACGTGGTTCGATACCGCGGCCCGGACCCCGGCGGCCTCGGCGATGTCGCGGATCACGGCGTGTTCGCTGGCATGGTCCGAGGGAAAGGCATTGATGGCCACCACCGGGGTGACGCCGTGGAGGCGAAGGTTGTCGATCTGCTTGACGAGATTGGCGGCCCCCGCGCGGACGTCGTCCGGGTTCTCCGCCAGCATGGCCGTGGGGAGCGGTCGTCCCGGGGTCACGGCGAAGCGCCCGGAGTGGAACTTCAGCCCGCGCACCGTGGCCACCAGCACCGCGGCATCCGGGATCATGCCGGAGGCCCGGCACTTGATGTTGAAAAAGCGCTCCGCCCCCATGTCGGCCCCGAAGCCCGCCTCGGTGACGAGGTAGTCCCCGCCGTGCAGGCCGATCCGGTCGGCGACGATGGAGGAGTTGCCGTGCGCGATGTTGCCGAACGGCCCGGCATGGATCAGCGCTGGCGCGTGCTCGAGGGTCTGTAGCAGGTTGGGCTTGATCGCCTCCTTGAGCAGCACGGTCATGGCCCCCGCCGCGCCGATTTCCTCGGCGGTGACCGGCTCGCCGGTGCGGGTGTAGCCGACCCGGATCCGGCCCAGCCGCTGCCGCAGGTCCTTGAGCGACGTCGCCAGGGCGAGCACCGCCATGACCTCGGAGGCCGCGGTGATCTCGAAGTGGCTCTGACGGGGGACGCCGTCGGCGGGCGGGCCGAGTCCGGTGACGACATGGCGCAGGGCGCGGTCGTTGATGTCCATCACCCGTGACCAGCCGATCGCCTGCGGGTCCAGGTCGGTGTCCAGGCGGTGGTGGAGGTGGTTGTCCACCATCGCCGCCAGCAGGTTGTGGGCGGCGGAGACCGCATGGATGTCCCCGGTCAGGTGCAGGTTGATGCGCTCCATGGGGACCACCTGGCTGTAGCCGCCGCCGGCGGCGCCGCCCTTGATGCCCAGCGTCGGGCCCATGGAGGACTGGCGCAGGGCGACGGTGGCGCCGTGGCCGAGCTGCTGCAGGCCCTGGACGAGGCCGATGGAGGTGGTGGTCTTGCCCTCGCCGAGGGGGGTGGGGGTGATCGCCGAGACCACCACGTAGCGCGCCCGGGGTCGCCCCTCCAGGGCGTCCACGGCCGCCAGGTCCAGCTTGGCGATGCCGCGCCCGTAGGGTTCCACCGTCTCGCCGGGCACGCCCAGGCGGTGGGCGATCTCCTCGATGGGCCAGAGACGGGCGTCACGGGCGATGGTGAGGTTGTCCGGCATCCACTGCCGCGCCTGGCCGAGGTCTTGGGGTTGGCTCGTCATCGCCACGTCTCCTGCGTCATCCACCGGGGCATCGATCGCCGCGGCATTCGATCGCCACGGCATCCGATAGCCACAGTATTTGCGTCCGGCAGGGCAGGGGCTTGCCCGCCTGCGTCGGCGGGCTTGGCCACAGCGACACCTTGAACGGGGCCGAGAACGATGGCGAGAGCGGGCGCCGGGAAGGCGTCGTTCAGGCCGGAAGTCCCCACCTGGCGTCATGAGGACAGTCTAGGTCGTGAATCGACAAGCCGCGGCACTGTTGCCATGGCAAGACTCTGACTAGAGTCCAGGTAGGAGACTGTGGTCAGGAGGACGACAGATGGACCCCGTGTACGCACCGACCAAGGATCACTACGACATCGGCTTCGTGTTGTTGCCGGGCTTTTCCCTGCTGGCTTTCTCCTCGGCCCTGGACCCCCTGCGTATGGCCAACCACCTCGCCGACCGTCGGCTCTATACCTGGCACCTGGTGAGCCGGGACGGCCGTCCCGTGAGCAGCAGCAGCGGTCTCGAGACGGCGGTGGACTGCGCCATGGAGGAGGGGCTGTCGCTGGACCTCGTGCTGGTGTGTGCCGGCGTGGACGTCCAGCATCACTGCGATCGCGACACCCTCGGCTGGCTGCGTCAGCTGGCCCGGCGGCATATCCCGCTGGGCGGGGTCTGCACCGGCGGCTACGTGCTGGCCCAGGCCGGGGTCCTCGATGGCTACAGCTGTACCCTGCACTGGGAGCACATCTCGAGCATTCACGAGGCGCTGCTGTTTCCCGCCGTCACCTTCACCCCCCAGCTGTTCGTCATCGATCGTGACCGCTACACCTGTTCCGGGGGGATCGCGCCCCTGGACATGATGCTGACCCTCATCGGTCGGCAGCAGGGGCTGGAACTGGCCGAGGCGATCGCCGAGGAGTTCCTCCACGAGCGGATCCGCGAGGTGGGCGACCGTCAGCGAACGCCGCTGCGCGTGCGCCTCGGCCGCACCCATCCCAAGCTGGAGGAGGTGGCGACCCTGATGGAGGCGAACCTGCAGGAGCCGCTCTCCCTGGACGAGCTGGCGAACTATGCCAGTCTCTCGCGGCGGCAGGTGGAACGGCTCTTCCAGCGCTACGTGGACTGTCCGCCCCTGAAATACTACATGGACCTGCGCCTGCTCCGGGCGCGCCTGCTGCTGCGCCAGACCCACATGCCGATCACCGACGTGGCCCTGGCCTGCGGCTTCATCTCGCCACCGCACTTCACCAAGTGCTTTCACGACCGCTTCGGTCATTCGCCCAGCCGGGAACGGTCCCGGCGCTGCGATCGGGTGGCCGATCTGGCGAGCTCCCCGAGCTCCCCGAGCTCCCCGAGCGCCCTGCGCCCCGATGCCTCGAGGGTCGGGGAGGCCTGACGCCCCGCGGCGTCATCCTCGGGGCAGCCGGTTGTCCGGATCGTAGAGGGCCTGATAGCCGACGGCCTCGACGCTCAGCGGATAGTGCTCGCCGAAGTACTCCATGTGCAGCACCTGGCCCACTCGGGCATGGCTCACCGGCAGGTAGCCCAGTGCGATGACCTTCCCCACCGAGGGGCCGTAGGCGATGCTCGTCACGTAGGAGCGGCGCCCCAGCGCATCCACCAGCACCTCCCCGCTGTCCGGGTCGAGGATCGGCGAGTGGCCCACGGGGTAGCGGGCCACCCCCCGGGCGTCGTGGTGATCCTTCATGGTCAGGGTGCAGAGGTAAGCCGGCTGCTCCTGGCGCTCGCGCTGCGCCAGGTAGGCGGCCTTGCCGTGGAAGTCCTCTGGCTTGACCCGGGGGCGTGCCAGGCCCGCCTCGACGAGGTTGTATTCGGTCAGCAGGTCGACGTTCTGCAGCCGCAGGCTCTTCTCCAGGCGCCGGCTGTTGGCGTAGGTCTCGATGCCCACCGGGGTCACGCCCTGCTCGAAGAGCAGGTCCCAGAGGGTGAGCCCGTAGCTGAACGGGACGTAGAGCTCCCAGCCCAACTCGCCGACATAGGAGATGCGAAAGGCCCATATCGGGAGCCCGCGTACCCGGATCTCGCGTGCCGTGGCGAAGGGGAAGGCCTCGTCCTCGAGTTCTGCCGGGACGTCGGCGAGCGCCTGCAGGGTGCGGCGGGCCTCGGGGCCCCAGAGCCCCAGGGTGGCCAGGCTGTCGGTACGGTCCTCGAGCTGCAGGCGCGTTAGCTGCCGGGCATCGGCCATCCGGGTCATCCACATGAGGTCGCGATGGCCGGTGTCGCCGCCGCAGATCACCCGGAAGCGGTCCGTGGCCAGGCGCACCACGGTGAGGTCGGAGTGAACGCCGCCGGCGTCATCGAGGAAGTGGGTGTAGATCCCCTTGCCGTGCGGCGTCTCGCCCCCCACCCGGGCCACAGAGAGGTACTCCAGCAGCGCCTCGGCGTCGGGGCCCGCGACATCGAAGATGGCAAAGTGGGAGAGGTTGATCATGCCAACGCCCTCGCTCAGGGCAAGGTGTTCGGCGTTGGAGACCCGCCAGAAGTGGCGGGCGTCCCACTCGTCGGGCCGCTCGGGTACCCGGTCCCCGTAGCGTTCCAGAAGCGCCTCGTTGGCGGCATAGCCATGGGCCCGCTCCCAGCCCGCGACCTCCATGAAGTGGCCCCCGAGCGCCTTCTCCCTCGGCCAGAAGGGGCTGCGCCGCAGGTTGCGGCCCGACTCGAAGGGCTCGCGGGGATGGACCGGCGGGTCGTAGATCTTCCTGGCGATCTCCAGGCAGCGCCCGCGGACGTGGTGCGGCGTCTTCTGCACGGGGTAGAAGCGCGCGATGTCGATGCCGTGGGGGTCCAGCGCTGGTCGGCCGAGGGTGAGCCAGTCGGCCAGGACCTTCCCCATCCCGGGACCATCCTTGACCCAGACGGCCTCGCACAGCCACAGGCCTCGCGTCTCCGGCGCCTCGCCGACCAGGGAGCCGCCATCCGAGGTGACCGACAGCAGGCCGTTGAAGGAGTGCTTCTCGTCCCAGCCCAGTTCGCCGAGCACGGGGGCGAGCTCCACCGCCCGCTCGAAGGCCTCCATCACCTGGTCGATCTCCAGGTCGCGCATGGAGGGCGACAGTCGTGCCTGGTCGCGCTCGAGGATGTCGGTGGGCGCGACGAGGCGTGGCGAGGTGGGTTCGTAGTAGCCCCACTCGAGCTGACCGCCCTCGGTGCTGCGGGGGTCGCCGGTGTCGCGCATGTAGGCCGAGTTGCCCTGGTCGCGGAACAGCGGATAGCCGATCTCGACCCCGGTGCCGGCGAAGACGTCGAACGGGCCGAAGAACATCAGGGGGTGCTCCACCGGCATCAGCGGCAGGGCCGCGCCGCCCATGGCCGCGGGGATGGGCCCCCAGATCCCCGAGGTGACGATCACCACCGGGGTCGCGATGTAGCCCCGGGCCGTGGTGACGCCGCGCACGCGGCCGTCCTGGACATCGATGTCAAGTGCCGGGGTGTCGGCGAAGGCCTGGAGCTTCCCGGACGCCACCGCCTCCTCGACCAGCTCGCCGGCGACCTGCTGCGAGCGGGGCACCACCAGCCCGGCGTCCGGATCCCAGAGGCCGC
The DNA here is from genome assembly GCF_001886615.1 of Halomonas aestuarii. Lineage (NCBI taxonomy): Bacteria > Pseudomonadati > Pseudomonadota > Gammaproteobacteria > Oceanospirillales > Halomonadaceae > Halomonas > Halomonas aestuarii. The sequence goes on along the minus strand of NZ_CP018139.1, from coordinate 458,742 downwards.
CCAGGATCAGCTCCCGCCTGACCAGGGGGAAGCGCTCGACGACCTCGTCCGGGCCGATGAGCCGTGCCTGGGTGCCGAAGGCCTTGCCCGAGGCGACCTTGCGCGCAAGCTCCGCCATGCGCGCCTCGTCGCCCACCCGGGCGACCTCGAGGCCGCCCACCCGCTGGTAGTGCCCCCGGCGCTCGTAGAAGTCGCGGCTGTAGGTCGTGGTGTAGCACGACATCTTGTCGTGGGACGTCATGTAGCAGAAGTCCGAGGCATGGGAGGTGGAGCCAATGTCCGAGGGAATGGCGGACTTGTCGAGCCCCACCAGGTTCTCCCAGCCCAGTTCGATCAGGTGGTGGGCCACGCTGGCGCCGACGATGCCGCCCTGGCCGATGATCACCGCATCCGCGTGCTTGGGTAGTGTTGTCATGGCCGGTCTCCCCCTGCCGATTCTGTCGCCGCCTTCCGCTTCACCATAATCCAGGCGGGCGCCGCCCGTTGCCTCTGGCCGACCCGATCTTTGCTCGTGGCGACCGCGGGTCGGGGCCCGTCGGCGGCGGGGCGTGACGGCGCGCCCGATGTGTCGCAGGGACCAAAGTGGCCGTCGCCGCTGGTGTCACGGGAGCCGGCCGGCGGGACTAGCTTCGAGGGCAGGAACGGCCTTCCGGCATTCGCCCCGAGGCCGCGTGGCAAGGCCCAGGCATCTGGAAAGGAGACACGACCATGTCCCAGGTCATCGAAAGCATCGCGCACACCCAGTCGGCACCGGAGATCCTGCTCTATCCGCGGATCCGCAAGTCGCCGTTCTTCTACGCCTCCCGGCGCCATGGGGTGCGCAAGTACAGCGTCTACAACCATCACTACCACCCGCGCCTCTATACCGACCCGGTGGACGAGTACTGGGCCCTGGTGGAGGGGGTCACCCTCTGGGACGTGGGCGTGGAGCGCCAGATCGAGATCAGCGGCCCCGACGCCTTCGCCTTCACCCAGATGCTGGTGCCCCGTGACATGCGTCACTGCCAGGTCGGCCAGTGCAAGTACGTCTTCGTCACCGCGGACGACGGGGGCATCATCAACGACCCGGTGCTGCTGCGCATCGAGGAGAACCGTTTCTGGCTGTCGCTGGCCGACAGTGACGTGATGCTCTGGTGCCAGGGCCTGGCCTACCACTCGTGCCTGGACGTCACCATCCGGGAGGTGGACGTGGCCCCGGTCCAGGTCCAGGGGCCCAATGCCAAGCCGGTGATGGTGGACCTCTTCGGCGAGCGGGTGCTGGAGATCCCCTACTACCACCTCATGGAGGCGGAGCTCGATGGCATGTCCGTGGTGGTCTCGCGTACCGGCTATTCCGGCGAGATCGGCTACGAGATCTACCTGCGAGAGGCCACCCGTCACGGCGAGGCCCTGTGGCAGCGGGTCTTCGAGGCGGGGCGCCCCCACGGCATGCAGGTGATCGGTCCCTGCCATATCCGCCGCATCGAGGGCGGCATCCTCGCCTTCGGCTGCGACATCTGGTACGACACCAATCCCTTCGAGGTGGGCATGGGCTACGACTGGATGGTCGACCTGCGCGGCGACGACGACTTCGTCGGGCGCAAGGCCCTGGAGCGCATCAAGGCCGAGGGGGTCACCCGCCGCCTGGTGGGCGTGGAGATCGACGGCCCCAGCATCGGCTATTTCACCGATGGCTCGATGATCGACGTCTTCCCCGTCCACGACAGCGACGGGGCGCTCATCGGCAAGGTGACCTCGGCCACCCGCTCGCCACGCCAGGACCGCAACATCGGCTATGCCATGGTGCCGACCTCCCATGCCGAGCTCGGCACGCCGCTGCGCATCGAGGCCAACACCGGCATGCAGGAGGCGGTGGTGGTGCCCAAGCCGTTCCATGATCCGCGCAAGGACATTCCCAAGGGCTGAGCCATGAACGATCTACGGAGCGTGACGTCCCCGGAGCAGGGCCTCCGGGGGTGCCTGGCGCTGGCCAGTCCCCGCTACGAGCTGCTGCCCCTGGCGGACATGCGGGAGGCGGCCGGCCTCCTGCCGGCCGGGGCCCTGGTGACCGTGACCTGCTCGCCACGCCACGGCATCGAGCGGACCCTGGAGGAGGCCGAGTGGCTGTCGCGGTCCGGCTTTCGGGCGGTGCCTCACCTCGCCGCTCGCCTGGTCCGCGACCGGGCCCACCTGGAGGAGATCGTGTCGCGCATGGCGGCGGCCGGCATCGATGACTGCCTCGTGGTGGGGGGCGATGCCCCCCGGGCGACGGGAGACTTTGCCGACGGCCTGGCCCTGCTGGAGGGCCTGGCCGGCCATCCCGCGCGCCCCTCACGGCTCGGCGTGCCCGCCTATCCGGAGGGGCATCCTGGGTTCGACGCTGCGGCCCTGCAGCGCAATCTCGAGGCCAAGGCGCGACTGGCCGACTATGCCGTCACCCAGCTCTGCTTCGAGGCCCTGCCGCTGCGGGACTGGCTGCGGCTTCAGCGAGACAGGGGGCTGGCCCTGCCGATCTATGCGGGCATCCCGGGGGTGATCGCCCATGCCCGGCTGCTGTCGGTGGCCATGCGCATCGGCCTGGGGGCCTCGACGCGGGCTCTGGGCCGCCAGCGGGGGCTGCTCGGGCGCTTGCTGCGGCCCGCCGTGTATCGCCCCGAGGCGCTGATGCGCGGGCTGTGGCCGGCCCTGGACGAACCGGACGGCTTCGCCGGGCTGCATGTCTACTCCTTCAACCAGGTCGGTGCCACCCGGGCCTGGCTGGAGGCACTGCGCGCTACCCGCTGTGCGGGCACCGACCCGGTGGCGACTCTACTGTCGCCATCTGGTGACAGCGGGTCAGGGATTGTGAAACCTGCTGCACGATACTGAAGCCCGGGGTCCCGGCGGCGTATACTGGATGCGATTCGCGACTGGCGCAGGAAGCGTCATCGCCATCGCACCCTTTTTTTCGTCACGCATCTCCCGGAGTCCGTGACAACAACGAGGCGCAGCCGCGTCCTCCTGGAGGTGAAAGATGAGCAAGTCGATCGTGGTGGGCTCCACCCTGGCCGTGCTGGGGCTGGGTGGCCTCGGCTTCGGTGCCTGGCAGATCCAGGACCAGCAGCGTGGCCCCGAGTACGCCGAGATCACCAACGTGGAGACCCTGACCCGCACCGTGGAGACCCCCCGCGAGGTGTGTGAGCAGGTGGTCGTGCAACTGCCACCGGAAACCCCGACGGGGCAGGGGGCCAGCCGTGATCCCCACCGCGTGCTGGGGACCGCTGCCGGTGCCATCGTCGGCGGCCTGCTGGGCAACCAGATCGGCGGCGGCAGCGGCAAGAAGATCGCCACGGTGGCCGGTGCCATCGGCGGCGGCCTGGCCGGCCGTGAGGTCCAGGAGCGGGTGGAGGCACGCCAGCATTCCCAGGCGGCGCAGTCCCAGCCGCGCACCACGACCCGCGAGGAGTGTCGTACCGTGGTCGACACCCGCCAGGAGACCACGGGCTACGAGGTGACCTGGCGTCACGGCGAGACGGTGCAGACCGCCCGCCTGGACAACCCACCCCAGGGCGACCGGGTGCTGCTCGAGGAGGGGCAGCCGCAGTGGAATGCCGTCTCCTCGCAAGGTGGCTGAACGAGCTCCATCTCGTCATGAACGACAGCGCCCCGGCCATCACTGGCCGGGGCGCTGTCGTTGTCGGGGGCTGTCGTTGTCGGGGCAAGGCGCCTCAGACGTGGCGCAGGTACCAGTCATACTCGAGCCGGCTGACCGCCTGCATGGCGTGGTCGCGCTCGGCACGGCGATTGGCCAGGAAGACCTCGAGGAAGTCCGCGCCCAGCGCCTCGGTGAGGGGGGCGCTCGTCGCCAGCAGGTCCAGGGCCTGGCTCCAGCTGTTGGTCAGGCTGGGGGCGACCTGGGCATAGGCGTTGCCGGTCACGGCCGGCGGCGGGGTCAGGCGCTGCGCCATCCCATGGTCGATCGCGGCCAGCAGGGTGGCCATCAGCAGGTAGGGATTGACGTCGGCGCCGGCGACCCGGTGCTCGAGTCGCCGTGCCGGGTTGGGGCCGGAGGGAATGCGCACCGCCACCGAGCGGTTGTCGTAGCCCCAGGTCGGTGCCATCGGTACGTAGAGTCCGGGCTGGAAACGTCGGAAGGAGTTGAGGTTGGGGGCAAACAGCGCCATGGAGGCCGGCATCAACTCGAGCAGCCCGGCCACGGCCTGCTGCATCAGCGGCGTCCCGAGCGGGCCGCCATCCTCGGCGGCGAAGACGTTGTGGCCTGCCTCGTCGAGCATGCTGATGTGGACATGGGTGCCGTTGCCGGCCTCCTGGCCGTAGGGCTTGGCCATGAAGGTGGCCTCGAAGCCGTGGCGCAGGGCCACGCCCTTGATCAGGCGCTTGAGCAGCACGGCGCTGTCGCAGGCCTTGAGCGCATCGTCGCAGTGCAGCAGGTTGATCTCGAACTGGCCGGGTGCGCACTCCTTGAGGGCGGTGTCCAGCGGGAGCTGCTGGGCCCGGGCGCTGGCATGGACCTCCTCGAGCAGGTCCGCGTACTCGTCGAGTTCGTTGATCGAGTAGAGCTGGCTCTGGGAGGCGCGCTCGCCCGTCACCGGCGAGCAGGGCGGCTGGATCATGCCCAGGCCGTCCCGACGGCGGTCGACCAGGTAGAACTCCATCTCCACTGCGACCACCGGCGTCAGGCCGGCCTGACGGAAACGCTCCATCACCCGGTCCAGTACCTGGCGGGGGTCGGCGAAGAAGGGGCCGCCGTCGGGTTCGGTCATGGTCATCAGCAACTGCGCCTGGCGGCCGTCGCGAAGCCAGGGGCTCGGCATCAGGGTGCCCGGCACAGGCCGGCAGACCCGGTCCCCGTCACCGGAGGCCAGTCCCAGCCCGGTGGCCTCGATGGTGTTGCCCAGGATATCCAGGGCGAACACCGAGGCGGGGAGGTTGACCCCGTCCCGGAAGGCCTTCTCGAGATTGGTGCGCGGAATGCGCTTGCCTCGCAGCACCCCATTGAGGTCGCCGATCAGCAGGTCGATACTGTCGATCTCGGGATGGTCGTCGAGGAAAGTGCGCGCCTCGTCGGCGGGAGAGGAAGACATGGAAGCCACCTAATCGGCCGTGGGTCGTCGTGCGGTGGCTGTCATCTTTGAATCACCGGCGCTTGTTGTCAAATCCTTTACGAACCATCGCGGGTGCCGCGGGTCTCCTGTCGCCGGTATGCGGGGCTGAGGCGCCTGAAAACAGAGGTTTGTGTCGAGATATCGGCGTCCGGCGCGGGCGAGGGTTGGCAAGGTTAATCAACGGCGATATGTTGAGCCAAACATAACAATCATCTACATGCGTGTTTCTAGGAGACTGCCATGCGTGCTCGACCCCTGGTGGGCGTGATCGCCTGTCGACGCGAGGTGGAAGGTCACCCCGCGCACATGGTCACCGACAAGTACCTCTCGGCCCTGCGCGACTATGGCCTCGCCCCGGTGATCCTGCCGGTGTGGCAAGGGGACGTGGACAGGGAGCTGCTGTCGCGTCTGGACGGCCTGCTACTCACCGGCAGCCGCACCAATGTCGAGCCGGGGCGGTACGGGGCAGAGCGCGTGCCCGAGAACACCCGTGACGATCACCATCGGGATGCCACGGCGTTCGGCCTGATTCCGGCGGCCCTGGACCAGGGTCTGCCGCTGTTCGGCATCTGCCGCGGTTTCCAGGAGCTCAACGTGGCCTTCGGCGGCACTCTCCATCAGGCCGTCCAGCAGGTTCCCGGCCGGTTCGACCATCGCGAGCCCGTGGGCGATCACGACATCCGCTATGCGCCGGCCCATGACCTGGAGATCCTGCCCGGCGGCATGATGTCCCGGCTCTTCGCCGAGCGGTATAGCCGCGTCAACTCGCTGCACCAGCAGGGGATCGACGCCCTGGGGCTCGGGCTCGATGCCGAGGCGGTGGCCCTGGATGGGCAGATCGAGGCCATCTCGGTCGCCGGCGCCCCGACCTTCGCCCTGGCGGTGCAGTGGCACCCCGAGTGGAAACCGCGGGAACATCCGCTCCATGATGCCCTGTTTCGCGGTTTCGCCGAGGCCTGCGAGGCCCACTGCCGGGCCGCCCGCGTCCAGCCCCTCGACGCCTGATGCCGTCGTCGACCAAGGAGAGCCCTCATGCCGCCTTCGCTCCCGGCACTGGACCGTGCCCATCACCTGCATCCCTTCACCGACTTCAAGGCCCTGGGTGAGGAGGGAAGCCGGGTCATCACCCACGCCGAGGGGGTCTACATCCACGATGCCGAGGGACACCGCCTCCTCGACGGCATGGCCGGCCTGTGGTGCGTGAACCTCGGCTACGGTCGTCGCGAGCTGGTCGACGCCGCGGCCGAGCAGATGCTTCAGCTGCCATACTACAACACCTTCTTCAAGACCACGCATCCGCCGGCGGTCGGACTCGCCGAGAAGCTCTGCCGGCTCGCGCCCGCGCACATGAACCACGTCTTCTTCACCGGTTCCGGCTCCGAGGCCAACGACACCGTGCTGCGCATGGTGCGCCGCTACTGGGCGCTCAGGGGCAAGCCGTGGAAGCAGTGGGTCATCGGCCGCGAGAACGGCTACCACGGCTCCACGTTGGCCGGCATGAGCCTCGGTGGCATGGCGTTGATGCATGAGCAGGGCGGCCCCGGCGTGCCGTGCATTACCCACGTTCGCCAGCCCTACTGGTTCGGTGAAGGCCGCGATCAGTCGCCCGAGGCCTTCGGCCATGCCTGTGCCGCCGCCATCGAGGAGCGGATCCTGGCACTGGGCGAGGAGAACGTAGCGGCCTTCATCGCCGAGCCGGTGCAGGGCGCCGGCGGGGCCATCATGCCGCCTGCGAGCTACTGGCCCGCCGTCAAGGCGGTGCTGGCACGCTACGACATCCTGCTGGTGGTGGATGAGGTGATCTGTGGCTTCGGCCGGCTGGGCGAGTGGTTCGGCAGCGTGCTCTATGACCTGGCGCCGGACCTGATGCCCATCGCCAAGGGGCTGTCGTCGGGCTACCTGCCGATCGGCGGGGTGCTGGTGGGCGATCGGGTCGCCGACACCCTGATCGAGGAGGGCGGCGAGTTCTTCCACGGCTTCACCTACTCCGGACACCCGGTCTGCGCCGCCGTGGCCCTCAGGAACCTCGAGATCATGGAGGAGGAGGGCGTGGTCGAGCGGGTGCGCGACGACCTGGGGCCCTACCTGGCGCGTCGCTGGTCCGAACTCGCCGACCATCCCCTGGTCGGCGAGGCCCGCTCCTTGGGGCTGATGGGCGCCCTCGAGCTGGTCGACCCGACCACGGGCGGACGCTTCGACCGGGCCCTGGCCGTCGGCACCCTGTGCCGCGACATCAGCTTTGCCTGTGGCCTGGTGATGCGCTCGGTGGGCGACACCATGATCATCTCGCCACCGCTGGTGATCACCCACGAACAGATCGACGAGCTGGTGAGCCTGGCCCGGGAGGCGCTCGACGAGACCGCCAGACGCCTCTCGGGCGACTTCGCCTACACCCTCTACCCCCAGGAGAGATACGAATGAGTCGCCATGACACCCCCAGGACCCACGCCGACTGGCAGGCGCTGGCCGCCTCGCAGACCCTCGAGACGCGGGCCTTCGTCGACGACGACTTCGTCGACGCCCTGAGCACTGAGACCTTCGAGACGATCAACCCCGCCAGCGGCGAGACGCTGGCGCGGGTGGCCAGCTGCGATGCTCCGGATGCCGAGGCCGCGGTGCATCACGCCCGGGAGGCCTTCTCGCGGGGCGACTGGTCGCGCCTGGCGCCCGGTCGTCGCAAGAAGGTGCTGCTCCGTCTGGCCGACCTGATGGAGGCGCACAAGCACGAGCTCGCGCTGCTCGACACCCTGGACATGGGCAAGCCCGTGAACAGCTCGCTGGGCGACATGGCCGGCGCCATCGGCTGCCTTCGCTACCAGGCCGAGTGCATCGACAAGCTCTACGGGGAGGTCGCGCCGACCGGCGAGGAGGCGCTGGCGCTGGTGCTCCGCGAGCCGCTGGGTGTGGTGGCCTGCATCGTGCCCTGGAACTTCCCCCTGATGATGACCGCCTGGAAGATCGCCCCGGCGCTGGCCGCCGGCAACAGCGTCATCCTCAAGCCCTCGGAGAAGTCGCCCCTCTCGGCGCTGCGCCTGGCGCAGCTGGCGAAGGAGGCGGGGCTGCCCCGCGGGGTCTTCCAGGTGCTGCCGGGGTTCGGCCATACCGTGGGCAAGGCGCTGGCGCTCTCCATGGAGGTCGACTGCCTGGCCTTCACCGGCTCAACCGCCGTGGGCAAGCAGCTGATGCAGTACGCCGGCCAGTCCAACCTCAAGCGGCTCTACCTGGAGTGCGGCGGCAAGAGCCCGAACATCGTCTTCGCCGACTGCAGGGACCTCGATCGCGTGGCCCGGCACGCCGCCGCGGCAATCTTCCACAACCAGGGCGAGGTCTGCATCGCCGGCTCCCGCCTGCTGGTGGAGAACAGCGTGCGCGAGGCCTTCGTCGAGAAGGTGCTGGCGGCGGCCGAGGGCATGCAGCCCGGCGACCCGCTGGACCCGGCGAGCTTCATGGGGGCGATCGTCGACGAGACGCAGCATCGCCGCATCCTCGACTACATCCGCCAGGGGGTCGAGGAGGGAGCGAGGCTGCGCTGCGGTGGCGAGGCGCTGGAGGGCCAGGGGCTGTTCATTCCGCCCACGGTGTTCGACGGAGTCACCCCGGCGATGGTCATCGGCCGCGAGGAGATCTTCGGGCCGGTGCTCTCGGTGTTCGGCTTCGACACCGAGGAGGAGGCCGTGGCCATGGCCAACGACAGCGATTTCGGCCTGGCCGCGGGCCTGTGGAGCCAGGACATCGACCGCATCATGCGGGTCACGCGCCGGCTGGCGTCGGGCCAGGTGTTCGTCAACAACTGGGCGGGCGGCGACCAGACCATGCCGTTCGGCGGGGTCAAGCAGTCCGGCAACGGCCGGGACAAGTCCCACCACTCCCTGGAGGAGTACTCCGACCTCAAGAGCGTGTGGATGTCGCTCTCCCCCTGAGACCTGTCGACCGGCGGCCCAGGGGGCGCCGGTCGTCGTTCAGGGTCGGTCGTGAGGGTGGGTCGTCCGGCAGCCGGCTAGGCGGCGACCTCGGCGGGGGCGGGCGGGATGTTGAGGTTCACGCGGAACAGGTTGTCCGGGTCGTAGCGGCGCTTCACCGCCTGCAGGCGCGCGAAGTTGACGCCGTAGGCGGTGGCGACGCGATCGCCCTCGTCCTCGGTCAGGAAGTTGACGTAGCCGCCGCCGGTGGCGAAGGGCGCCAGCTCCTGGAACACATGACGCGCCCAGTCGCGACAGCGGTCGTCCTCGGCGGCGTCCTGCCAGCGGGCATGCACGTTCATCACGTACTGGGCATCGCGTCCCGCATAGGCGGTGGCGGTGGGGTCGACCCGTGACATGGCGCCCCCCAGCTGGGCCAGGAAGACCTCGCACTCCGGGCCCGGCAGTTGCTCGGCCGCCGCCATGGCCTTGTCGAGTGCCTCGTCGCTGAGGTCACGGAAGTCATGGGACTTCCAGTAGTTGCGGGCGCCCGGGGCGAGCAGGGGGTCGAAGGCCGACTGGAAGCCGGCATACGGCTGGGTCCCCAGCATCTGGCCGACCGGCTCGCCGAAGGCCAGCACCGGGGCGACGTCGCGCTCGGCGTTGGCCGGATCGCCATTATGCATCAGGGCGAACACGACCACTCGCTGGCCATGCACCGCCTCGGGCAGGAAGGGCAGGGGCGGCGCCTCGCGCAGGATCGCCCAGACGCTGAGTTCCTCCGGTGCCTGGCGAGTGAAGTCGCGCCAGGCGTGCAGCACTCGACGAGCCTGGTCGAAGGGATAGACCACCAGGCCCGCATAGACCTCCGGGCCCACCGGGTGCAGGCGGAATTCGAAGGAGGTGACCACGCCGAAGTTGCCGCCGCCGCCGCGCAGGGCCCAGAACAGCTCCGCGTCCTCGTCTGCCGAGACGCGGTGACGCTGTCCATCGGCGGTGATCATGTCCACCGAGAGCAGGTTGTCGATGGTCATGCCGTGCTTGCGGGTCAACCAGCCGAAGCCACCCCCCAGGCACAGGCCGGCCACCCCGGTGGTGGAATTGATGCCCAGCGGCGTGGCCAGGCCGAAGGCCTGGGTCTCGCGGTCGATGTCCCCGAGCAGGGCCCCCGGGGCCACCCTGGCGGTGCGCTGTCGGGGATCCACGTGCACCGTGCGCATGGCCGACAGGTCGATCACCAGGCCACCCTCGGCGATGGCATTGCCGGCGATGTGGTGGCCGCCGCCCCGCACGCTCAGGCACATGCGCTGGGAGCGCGCGAAGTCGATGGCCTGCACGATGTCCTGATTGCCCTGGCAGCAGGCGATCAGCGCCGGGTGGCGGTCGACCATGCCGTTCCAGACCTGGCACCGTGGCGCATAGTCCGCCTCGGTCGGGGTGATCAGCCGTCCCGCCAGTCGGGACGCGAAGTCGTCGACGGCCTCGGCCGGCAGGGCGGCCTGGTCGCCATCCAGGGTGCGATAGGTCAGTGTTGTCATGATGCTTTCCTCCTCTGCCAGGGGGCCGAGACGCGAGGCCACGGCGCGATCCCGCTGGGTCGTTGAGATGCTTGTCCTGCTTAGTCTGGATGGTGCCGGGCAATGCAGCGGCTCATATTTCTAGGTCGAAAGTGGCGATGTCGGCCCGGTCTTGGAGGCGAGGCTCGCGCCCGGGAGGCAGAAGGACACGGTCGGGGGAGGAGGGCATGTCGCCCGGTGGCGCGCCGCGCCGCCCGCGCAGACACGTCAGGGCCGGCTCCGGGGAGCCGGCCCTGACGTGTCAGGATGGCGTGACGGGGTCAGCCGCGCCCACCGCCATTGCCACCGTTACCGCCATTGCCGCCATTGCCGCCATTGCCGCCATTACCGCCATTACCGCCATTGCCACCGTGGCCGCCGGCACCACCGCGATCGCTGGCGCTCAGGCCGCCGGTCTCGGGACCTCGCCTTTCACTGGCCCGGGCCTTGGCCCTGGCGCTGACGGCCTGACCGTCCACACCCCCCTCGTTGACCGCGGTATGGGCCGTCTGCAGGCCGAAGCTGGCGGCCTCGGGACGACTCTTCCGGGCCTCGGCATTGAGGTTCTCCAGGGCTCGGCTGAAGTCCGGCTCGCTCTCCTCGACCACCACGCCCTCGATCTCGACGTCATCGACCTCCGGGTCGTCGCCCTCATCGGCCAGCGCCCCCAGGGGCAGCAGCCCCAGCAGCAGGGCCATGGCCATCCATGATCGTGTCGTCATCATCTTCTCTTCTCCTCGGGATCGAAGTCTTCCTGTGCCGCCTCGGGCAACGATTCTGCCCTCGGCCTGCCGTTGTCTCCCTGCGCCGGTCGGCGACGGGCCTCTTCTTGGTCCGGGCCCTGACACAACAATGAGAGACGCGGGGCAAAGGGGCAAGTCCTTGGCGGCCCCGTCCTCACCCCATAGTGTACATATGGGATATACTGTATAGCCTTTGTACATTTTATGGCGTAGTCTGGTCATCGACCCTCGAATCAGGAGACAGCCATATGTTCGGACTCTTAAAGCGTGACCCGGTGAAGAAGCTGCAGAAGGCCTACGAGCAGAAGCTCGAGCAGGCCATGCTGGCCGCCCGCAACGGCGACATGCGCGCCAACGCCTCGCTGACCGAGGAGGCGGAGGCGCTGCGTGAGGAGATCGAGAAGTTGAAAGCGTCCTGAGGCGGTTCAGAAGGTCCGCGCCGGGGTGGCGCAGCTGACCAGTCGGCAGGATGCGCTGCCGGGATTGCGGAAGCGGTGGGGAACGTTGGTGTCGAAGTAGTAGGCCTCGCCCACCCCGAGCAGGCGGGTCTCGGCGCCGATGGTGATCTCGACCTCCCCCTCCAGCACCACGCCGGCCTCCTCGCCCTGGTGGGCGATCATCTCCCGGCCCGTGTCGGCCCCGGGGGGATAGGTCTCGATCATGAAGGCCAGGGCGCGGCTGGCGCGGTTGGCCCCCACCAACTTGTAGATGACGTCGCCCGAGCCCACGTCGGCCAGCTCCTCGGCCGAATAGAACACCTGGTTGCGGCTCTCGAGGTCCATGGTGAAGAAGTCCCCGACGCTCATCGGTATGGCGTCGAGGATCTTCTTCAGCGAACTCACCGAGGGGCTCACCTTGCCCTGCTCGATCAGTGACAGGCTGGAGTGGGTGACCCCGCACCGCTTGGCCAGCTCGCGCTGGGAGATGCCCTTGAGGGTGCGCAGGGCGCGCAGCCGCGCGCCGACATCATCCGACATCCGGTCCTCCTTCCTGCCACGCGCTTCCTGTCAGCACAGCGCGTCGAGCTTCTCTTTCAGCAGGGCATTGACCTGCTGGGGGTTGGCCGTGCCCCGCGAGGCCTTCATCACCTGGCCGACGAAGTAGCCGATCATCTTGCCGCGCTTGTCGGGCTCGGCGTCACGGTACTGGGCCACCTGGGCGGGACTGTCCGCGATCACCTGGTCGATCATCGCCTCGATGGCGCCGGTGTCGGTGACCTGCTTGAGGCCCTTGGCCTCGATCACCTCGTCGGCGGAACTGCCCTCGCCATGCCACAGGGCCTGGAAGACCTGCTTGGCGGCCTTGCCGTTGATGGTGCCGTCGATGACCCGGGCGATGAGTTCGCCGAGTTGCCGTGCCGAGACGGGGCTGTCCTCGATCGGCAGACCTTCACGGTTCAGGGCACCGGAGAGCTCGCCCTGTACCCAGTTGGCGGCCTGCTTGGCATCGCCGCAGACGTCCCTGACCTGCTCGAAGAACTCGGCCATCGCGCGGCTCGCCGAGAGCACGCCGGCGTCGTAGGCCGAGAGGCCCAGCCCCTCCTGGAAGCGGGCCCGCTTGGCGGCGGGCAGTTCCGGCAGGGTCTCGCGCAGGTGGTCGACGTAGGCCTGGTCCAGCACCACCGGCAGCAGGTCGGGGCAGGGGAAGTAGCGATAGTCGTTGGCCTGCTCCTTGGTGCGCATGCTGCGGGTCTCGTCCGCCTCGGGATCGAACAGGCGGGTCTCCTGCACCACCTCGCCGCCGTCCTCGAGCAGCTCGATCTGGCGTTCCACCTCGTACTCGATGGCCCGCTCGACGAAGCGGAAGGAGTTGACGTTCTTGATCTCGGCGCGGGTGCCGAAGGCCTCCTGGCCCCTGGGGCGAACGGAGACGTTGACGTCGCAGCGCATCGAGCCCTCGGCCATGTTGCCGTCGCTGATGCCGAGGTAGGTCACGATGGAGTGGATCGCCTTGAGGTAGGCCGCGGCCTCCCTGGCCGAGCGCATGTCCGGCTCGGAGACGATCTCGAGCAGCGGCGTGCCGGCGCGGTTGAGGTCGATGCCGGTCATGCCGTGGAAGTCCTCGTGGAGGGACTTGCCGGCATCCTCCTCGAGGTGGGCATGGTGCACGCGGACGGCCTTGGTGCCGCCGTCCTCCAGGGTGATCTCTACCTCGCCGGGACCCACGATGGGGTGGTACATCTGGCTGGTCTGGTAGCCCTTGGGCAGGTCCGGGTAGAAGTAGTTCTTGCGGTCGAACACCGAGATCTCGGGGATCTCGGCGTGGATGCCCAGGCCGAACTGCACGGCCATGGCCACGGCGGCCTCGTTGAGCACCGGCAGCACCCCGGGCATGCCCAGGTCGACGGCGCAGGCCTGGCTGTTGGGCTCGGCGCCGAAGGCGGTCGAGGCGCCGGAGAAGATCTTGGAGCGGGTGGCGAGCTGGACGTGGACCTCCAGCCCGATCACGGTTTCCCATTGCATCACAGGGTCTCCTCGGCGAGGGCGGGACGACGCAGGTGCCAGTCGGTGGCCTGCTGGAACTGGTGGGCGACGTTGAGCAGCCGGGCCTCGGCGAAGTGGGTGCCGAGGATCTGCAGGCCCACCGGGCGACCGCCCACGAAGCCGGCCGGCACGCTGATGCCGGGGATTCCCGCCAGGTTGATGGCGATGGTGTAGATGTCCTGCAGGTACATCGAGACCGGATCCTTCTTCGCCCCCAGGTCGAAGGCCGGGGTCGGCGAGGCCGGGCCCATCAGCACGTCGAACTCGTCGAAGGCGTCGAGGAAGTCCTGGCGGATCAGCCGGCGGACCTGCTGGGCCTTCTTGTAGTAGGCGTCGAAGAAGCCCTCGGAGAGGGTGTGAGTGCCCATCAGGATGCGGCGCTGGACCTCCTCGCCGAAGCCCTCGGCGCGGCTGCGCTTGTAGAGGTCGGTCAGGTCGGCGGGCGCGTCGCAGCGGTGGCCGAAGCGCACGCCGTCGTAGCGTGCCAGGTTGGACGAGGCCTCCGCCGGGGCGATGACGTAGTAGGCCGGGATGGCGTAGTGGGTGTGCGGCAGGCTCACCTCCCGCACGGTGGCGCCCAGCGACTCGTAGACGCGGATCGCCTCGCGCACGGCGCGCTCCACGTCCGGGTCGAGGCCCTCCCCGAAGTACTCCGTCGGCAGGCCGATCTTCAGTCCGGACAGCGGGGCGGCGAGCTCCTCGGTGTAGTCGGGTACGCCCCGGGCCACGCTGGTGGAGTCGCGGGGGTCGTGGCCGGCGATGGCGCCGAGCAGCCGAGCGCAGTCCTCGGCCGTGCGCGCCATGGGGCCGGCCTGGTCGAGGCTCGAGGCGTAGGCGATGATGCCGTAGCGCGAGACGCGGCCGTAGGTGGGCTTCAAGCCGGTGATGCCGCAGAAGGCGGCCGGCTGGCGGATCGAGCCCCCGGTGTCGGTGCCCATGGCGGCGGGTACCAGGCCCGCCGCCACGGCGGCGGCGCTGCCCCCGGAGCTGCCGCCCGGCACGGCGCTGCCGTCCCAGGGGTTCTTCACCGGGCCGTAGAAGCTGTTCTCGTTGGACGAGCCCATGGCGAACTCGTCCATGTTGGTCTTGCCCAGGCTCACGGTGCCGGCGGCCTTGAGCTTCTCGACCACGGTGGCGTCGTAGGGGGCCACGAAGTTGTCGAGCATCCGCGAGCCGGCGCTGGTCTTCACGCCGGTGGTGCAGAAGATGTCCTTGAGCGCCAGCGGCACCCCGGCCAGTGGGCCGGCTTCGCCCCGGGCGCCATCGGCGGCGTCGGCGGCGGCGAGGGCCTGCTCCGGTGTCACGGTGATGAAGCTGTTGAGGTCGCCGTCGTGGCGCTCGATGCGCGCGAGCAGGCTCTCGGTGAGCTCGCGGCTGGAGAACTCGCCGGCCGCGAGGCCGGCGGCGAGTTCCGTCAGTGTCTTGTCATGCATGGGCCCTGGGCTCCGTGATGGCTTGCCGGTAACGGATGGGAGTGGCGCGGATCATTCGACGACCCGGGGGACCAGGTAGAGCCCCTGCTCCACCGCCGGGGCGCAGCGCTGGAACTGGTCGCGCTGGTCGGCCTCGGTGACCTCGTCGGCGCGCAGCCGCTGGGTGGTCTCCAGCGGGTGGGCCAGGGGGGCGACGCCCTCGGTATCCAGGGACTGGAGCTGGTCGACCATCTCCAGGATGCGGCCCAGGTCGTCAAGGTAGTGGGCGGCCTCGTCGTCGTTCAGGCCGAGCCGGGCCAGGTGGGCGGCCCTGAGAACGTCTGCGTGTTCAAGCGCCATGATCGGGTGTCCTCGAGAGGGGGTGGGTCATGGAAACGACCGCAGAAGGTACCACATCCGCCGCTCGGCTGGCAGGCCCAAGAAAGCCGGGCGGCGCGGGTCTTCTGCTTGCTGCTGGGGGGAGGCGGTGATACCGTTTGCGTCCGCACTGGGTTCCCGGACTGCACTAGGTAACGACTCCATGTTCAAACGTTTGAGGGGGCTGTTTTCCAGCGATCTATCGATCGACCTGGGGACGGCCAATACGCTGATTTATGTCCGCGGCCGCGGCATCGTGCTCGATGAACCGTCCGTCGTGGCGATTCGCCAGTCCGGCAACATGCGCAGCGTGGCAGCGGTGGGTGCCGATGCCAAGCGCATGCTCGGCCGGACCCCCGGCAACATCACCGCCATCCGCCCGATGAAGGACGGCGTCATCGCCGACTTCACCGTCACCGAGCAGATGCTGCAGTACTTCATCCGCAAGGTTCACCAGAGCACCTTCCTGACGCCGAGCCCCCGCGTGCTGGTCTGCGTGCCCTGCATGTCGACCCAGGTCGAGCGACGGGCCATCAAGGAGTCCGCCGAGGGCGCCGGGGCCCGCGAGGTCTTCCTGATCGAGGAGCCCATGGCCGCGGCCATCGGTGCCGGCCTGCCGGTCGACGAGGCCCAGGGCTCCATGGTGGTCGACATCGGTGGCGGCACCAGCGAGATCGCCATCATCTCGCTCAACGGCGTGGTCTACTCCGAGTCCATCCGCGTCGGCGGCGACCGCTTCGACGAGGCGATCATCGCCTACGTGCGTCGCCACTACGGCAGCCTGATCGGCGAGGCCACCGCCGAGCGCATCAAGGAGGAGATCGGGTGCGCCTACCCCGGTGGCGAGCTGCGCGAGATCGACGTTCGCGGCCGCAACCTGGCCGAGGGCATCCCGCGCAGCTTCACCCTGAATTCCCACGAGATCCTCGATGCCCTGCAGGAGACCCTGGGCTCCATCGTCGCCGCGGTGAAGAGCGCCCTGGAGCAGTCGCCGCCCGAACTGGCGTCCGACATCGCCGAGCGCGGCCTGGTGCTGACCGGTGGCGGGGCGCTGCTGCGTGACCTCGACAAGCTGATTGCCGAGGAGACCGGCCTGCCGGTCATCGTCGCCGAGGATCCGCTGACCTGCGTGGCCCGGGGGGGCGGCAAGGCCCTCGAAATGATCGACCAGCACACCTTCGAGCTGCTGTCCAGCGACTGACGGAGGCGCTGGCCTGATGCAGGGGGTCGATCATTAAACCGCTGTTCTCGCACGGACCGCTGCCCGGCTATCGCATGCTGCTGTGTGCGATGCTGGCCGCGGCGCTGATGTTTGCCGATGCGCGCTTCACGCGCATGGAACCCGTGCGGGCACAGCTGTCGACCCTGGTGGCGCCGATCCAGTGGGTGGTGAGCCTGCCCAGCGATGTCCTCAACTGGGGGGCGCTGGCCCTGTCCGAGCAGCGTGCCCTGGTGGACGAGAACCGCCGCCTGCGCGAGCAGATCCTGACGCTCTCGCATCGCGTCCAGCGCATGGCCAGCCTGACGGCCGAGAACGTGCGGCTGCGCGAGCTGCTCTCGGCCACCCGCGAGCGGGACATCCCCTACATCACCGCCGAGCTGCTGTCGCTGGACCCCGACCCCTTCACCCACCAGATGGTGATCGACCGGGGGCGCCGGGACGGGGTCTACGTCGGCCAGCCGGTGCTGGATGCGTCCGGGCTGGTCGGCCAGGTCACCGCGACCTCGGCCTATTCCAGCCGGGTGCTGCTGCTGGCCGACGCCAGTCATGCCCTGCCGGTGCAGGTCAATCGCAACGGGCTGCGCTTCGTCGTCCAGGGGGTCGGCAGCTATGACGCCCTGAACGTGACCCACGTGTCCGACACCTCCGATATCCGCGAGGGCGATCTGCTGACCACCTCGGGGTTGGGCGGTCGCTTCCCGCCGGGCTACCCGGTGGCCCGGGTCTCGGCGGTGATCCACGACCCGGGCCAGCCCTTCGCCCGCGTCACCGCGGCGCCGGTGGCGCAGCTGGAGCGGTCCCGCCACTTCCTGCTGCTGTTTCCGCCCGCCCCGCCCGCGGCGCCCCCCGAGGGCGAGCTGGCCGCCCCGGCCCTGGAGGCGGCCCGGGCCGTGGGCGGGGCGCCGGCCGACCAGGAGATGCGCTGATGGCCACGTCCTCTCCCGCCAACCTGCTGTGGATCTGGTTCACCCTGCTGCTGGCGCTCTGCCTGCAGGTGATGCCGCTGGCCGATGGCTGGCAGGTCTGGCGTCCCGACTGGCTGGGCCTGATGCTGATCTACTGGTGCATGCGCGCCCCGCTCAAGGTGGGGGTCTTCCATGGCTTCGTGCTCGGCATCCTGGTGGACCTCATCGAGGGCGCGCCGCTCGGGCAGAATGCGCTGCTGCTCTCGCTGCTGGCCTTCCTCTGCGCCCTGGTCTATCCGCGCTTCCGGGCCTACTCGCTGATCCAGCAGGCGGTGCTGATCTTCGTGCTGCTGGGCGTGGTCCAATTGGCCGAACAGTGGCTGCGCACCCTGTTCGGGCCCTTCCTGATGCACCTCTCCTTCCTGATCCCGGCCCTGATCGGGGCGCTGCTGTGGCCCTGGCTGACGACCCTGTTCGAGGCGCTGGGGCGTCGGCGCGTCCCCGACTGACCCGCCTGTCACTAGCCCTGGAGCTGCCATGACCCACGACCCCGTGCTGTGCCTGGCCTCGGCCTCACCGCGCCGCCGCGACCTGCTCGCCTCGATCGGCGTGGCGGTGGAGGTGCGCCCCGTGGACATCGACGAGACCCCGCGGCCTGAGGAGCCGGCCCGGGACTACGTGGTTCGCTTGGCCCGGGAAAAGGCCCTAGCCGGCGCCCGCCTCACGCCGCTGCCCACCCTGGGCTCGGACACCGCCGTGGTGCGGGACGGCGAGATCCTCGGCAAGCCGGCGAACCGCGAGCAGGCCGCTGCCATGCTGCGTTCGCTCTCCGGCCGCTGCCACGAGGTGCTCACCGGCGTGGCGGTCACCGGCCCCGCCGGGGTGCTGGCGGCGTGCGTGACGACCCGTGTCTTCATGCGCGAGATCCAGGAGGCGGAACTGGCGGCCTACTGGGCCAGCGGGGAGCCGGCCGACAAGGCCGGTGGCTATGCCATCCAGGGCCTGGCCGCGGTGTTCGTCGAGCACATCGAGGGCAGCCACTCGGCCGTGGTGGGCCTGCCGCTGTTCGAGACCGCGGACCTGCTGGCCCGCCAGGGCGTGCCGCTCTGGAACCTGGCCTAGGGCAGGGGCGCCGTTGGCCATGGAGCGGGACGATGTGATTCCGCGCTATGTCATAATGGCGACAGACTCTTTCTGGACAAGGAATTCCGCATGAGCGGTGAAGTACTCATCAACCTGACGCCGATGGAAACCCGCGTCGCCGTGGTGGAGAACGGCGTGCTGCAGGAGGCCTTCATCGAGCGGGCCCGACGCCGGGGGATCGTCGGCAACATCTACAAGGGACGCGTGGTGAGGGTGCTGCCCGGCATGCAGGCGGCCTTCGTCGACATCGGCCTCGATCGGGCCGCCTTCATCCACGCCCATGAGGTGATGCCGCCGGGGACCCCGGCCGACGAGCAGGTCTCGATCGCGGCGCTGCTCCACGAGGGCCAGGCCCTGGTGGTGCAGGCCACCAAGGACCCCATCGGCTCCAAGGGCGCGCGGCTGACCACCCACCTCTCGGTGCCCTCGCGCTACCTGGTCTACATGCCCGACTCCCCCCATCACGGGGTCTCCCAGCGCATCGAGGACGAGACGGAACGCGAGCGGCTGCGGGGCCTGGTCGAGGCGGCGAGCGCCGAGCAGCAGCTGGAGGTCACCGGCGGCTTCATCGTGCGCACCGCCGCCGAGGGCGTCACCCTCGAGGAGCTCTCCTCCGACATGCACTTCCTGTTGCGCCTGTGGCGGCGGGTGAGCGAGCGCAAGGTGACCGCGCCGGCCCCCAGCGTGGTCTACGACGACCTGCCGCTGTTCATGCGCACCCTGCGTGACGTGATGCGCGACGACATCGAGAAGGTGCGCATCGATTCCCGGGAGAACTTCGTCAAGCTGATCGAGTTCGCCCAGGAGTTCATGCCCGCGGCGGTGGAGCGCATCGAGCACTACGCCGGCGAGCGGCCCATCTTCGACCTGTTCAGCGTTGAGGACGAGATCCAGAAGGCTCTGGGGCGCAAGGTGCAGCTCAAGTCGGGAGGGTATCTCGTCATCGATCCCACCGAGGCGATGACCACCATCGACGTCAACACCGGTGGCTACGTCGGCCATCGCAACCTCGAGGAGACGATCTTCAAGACCAACCTCGAGGCCGCCACCGCCATCGCCCGCCAGCTGCGGCTGCGCAACCTCGGCGGCATCATCATCATCGACTTCATCGACATGGACGAGCCCGAGCACCAGCGCCAGGTGCTGCGCATGCTCGAGAAGTCGCTGGAGCGCGATCACGCCAAGACCAAGTGCACCGGCGTCACCGAACTGGGCCTGGTGCAGCTGACCCGCAAGCGCACCCGGGAGAGCCTGGAGCAGACCCTCTGCGAGGCCTGCCCGACCTGCGCGGGGCGCGGCACCCTGAAGACGCCGGAGTCGGTCTGTTATGAGATCTTCCGCGAGATCCTGCGCGAGGATCGGGCCTACAGCGCCGAGACCTATGCCGTGCTGGCCTCCCAGGCGGTGGTGGATCGCCTCCTCGACGAGGAGTCCGCCGCGGTGGCGGACCTGGAGGAGTTCATCGGCAAGACCATCCGCTTCCAGGTCGAGACCCACTACTCCCAGGAGCAGTACGACATCGTGCTGATGTGAACCCATGTCCACGACCCGTCTCGTCACTCGCTGGCTGTTGACCCTGGTGGCCGTGCCGCTGGCGCTGCTGGCGGTGCTGGTCCTGGCGCTGCGCCTCCTGCCGCTCCTGCTGGACGAGCAGACGGCGCCCCTGGAGCGCCTGCTCTCCACCCGGTTCAATGCCGTGGTGGAGCTGGACGGGATGGCGGCGGGGCTGGCACGGCTCGACCCGCACCTGGCGATCGACGGCCTGCATATCCGCTCCCGGAAGGGGCTGGGGCAGGTCCCGCTGCTCGAGGTGGAACAGGCGCAGCTGCGGCTGGATACCCTCGCCAGCCTGGCCACCGGCATGCCGAGGGTGGCCGAGGCTCGCGTGCAGGGGGTGACCGTCCACCTCTATCAGGATGAGGCCGGGCGCTGGCAGTGGCCGGCGCCCGCAGAACTGCCTCCCGAACTGGTCCCCGAGACCACCTTCGACCTCGATCGCCTCGACTTCTGGGTGGGCATGCTGCTGCAGCAGAGTGCCTGGGTCGAGAACGTCAGCCTGGTCCTGCACGGCCGCAAGCAGCGTGCCGTGCTGACGGCGCCCCGTCTGGTGATGACCGGCGACGATCGCCGCACACACCTCGAGGGCGAGGTGATGGTGGAGGGGCAGCAGGAACATGTCATCCGGGCGGTGATGGAGCTGGTTCCCGGCCCGTCGGGGCTCGGGGACTTCAGTGCGGCGCTGCAGGCGGACATGCGACTCAAGAGCCTGCTGGGGCTCTCCGAGGTGCTGGGCTACGGGGATGATCTGCGCCTGGAGACCGCCAGCGGCGATGCGCGCCTCTGGGGCCGCTGGCACGCCGGGGCCCTGGCCGACCTGCGCGTCGACCTGGAGGCGCCCCTGCTGGCCCTGCAGCAGCCGGCATCGGCCGGCGACGAGGCGCCCCCGGCCGTGGTGCTCAAGCAGGTGGCGGCCCGTGCCCAGTGGCTGCGCGGGGAGGACGGCTGGCAGGCCTGGATGCAGGGGGATGCGAACAGCGCCGACTGGGCCCGGCCCGAGGGCGAGGCCGAGGCCGCGGGGCCGGCCGTGCCGCGCTTCTGGCATGTGCGCAGCCAGGAGGACGGCTGGTGGCTCAACACCAGCGAGTTCGACCTGGGAGCCCTGGCCGCCTGGCGAGATCGGTTGCCGCTGCCGGAGGCCCTGGCGCGGGTGATCGACAGCCTCGACCCGCGGGGCCGGGTCACCGGGCTGGGGCTGGGCCGGGAGGGCGGCCACTGGCTGGCCCGGGCGTCGGCGACCGAGGTAGCCGTCTCCCCCTGGGAACAGGCCCCCGGCGGCGGCCCCCTGAACGTCTGGGTGGAATCCCGGGACCTGTCGGGCCACGTCGAGTTCGCCGGCACCGACAGCGAGCTTCACTTTCCCCGGGTATTCGGCGCGCCGATGTCCCTCGCCCGGGCCAGCGGCGTGATCGACTGGGCCTATGACGGCCCGCGCAGCTTCGTCAGCGGGCGGGACCTCGAGGTCGAATGGAACGGGGCGCGGATCGAGGGCGACTTCGGGCTTTCGATCGGCGGCGAGCGTCGCGGTGGTTTCGGGCTGCAGCTCGACTTCGCGGACGTGGACGCCGTCGGCACGCCGCTCACCGACTGGCTGCCGGTGGGCATCCTGGGCCCGGCGCTGACCGACTGGCTGGCCAATGGCGTGGCCGGCCGGGTGCCCGAGGGTTCGCTGCGCCTCCATGTTCCCCTGGCCCGGGAGGGGGAGCACATCGAGTCGGCCATGCAGCTGGCCCTGGACATCGAGGAGGGACGCCTGCCCTTCGCCCCCGGCTGGCCGGCCCTCGAGGGGGTCAGCGGCCGCCTCGAGATGGACGACGGGATGCTGACCGCGCGGGTCGACGCCGCCGAGAGCCTCGGGGTCGAGGCCGAGGCGGGGCAGGTGACCCTCGAGGGGCAACGGCTCTCGGTGAGCGGCGAGCTCGCGGCCTCCGGCGACGCCCTGCGCCGCTACCTGCGGGCGCTGCCCGTCGAGGGCATGGAGGCGGTCGACACCTGGCGGGCTGAGGGCGAGGCGACCGGCACCCTGGACCTGGCCCTCACGCTGGACGAGCCCGGCTCCCTGGCGCTGGATATCGAGACCGAGGCGACGCTTGGGCGACTCGTCCATGAGCCCCTGCAGCTGACGTTCCGTGACCTCCAGGGGCCACTGGCCTGGCGACAGCGCGGGGAGCAGGGCGGCCTGGAGGGGCGGCTGATCGGGCAGGCGCTGGGCGGGCCCCTGGTCGCCGAGATCGACACCCTTGCCGGCGGACTCGACCTGTCCGGCACGGCCGAGGCCCCGGCCCTGGCCGCCTGGAGCGGCATGCCGGCCCTGGACGCCCTTATCGATGGCCGGCTGCCGTGGCAGGGGCGACTGTCGATCGGTGACGAGGGCGCCTCGCTGCGACTCGACAGCCGGCTGGAGGGGCTTTCCATCGCGCTGCCGGAGCCGGTCGGCAAGGCGCACGAGGCCGCGCGCTCCCTGCAGCTGACCGTCGACCTGACCGATGATCGGCTCGAGGGCCGTCTGGGCGATCGGATGGGACTGCGCTGGCGCGCGCGCGACGGCGTGGGCCAGGGCCAGGTGTGGCTGGGGCGCCTGACGGCGCCGGACTGGTCCGGGCGGCCTGGCTGGCAGGCCGAGGCCTACCTGCCGCGCCTGCCGGTGGACCAGTGGGGAAGCGCCCTGTCGCCGCTGCTCGCGGCCGCGGAAGGCGCCCCGGGAGGGGGAGGCGCGTCGACGTCGCTCTCCTCGCTGTCCGTCGAGACCGACTGCCTTCAGGTAGAGACGCGCTGCCTGGGGTCGCTGGCCCTGGACGGGCGTGCCGACGGCGGCGGCTGGCGGCTGGGCCTGGACGGCAGCCTGGCCAGCGGTCGCCTGAGCTACCGGCCCGCCCAGTCGCCCCCCCTGGATATCGACCTCGATCGACTGTCGCTGGATGCCCTGGTGCCCCCCGCGACCAGCAGCGGCCAGCTGCTGGATGAAGTCGCGGTGCCTGCCGAGGCCGCGCCGCTGCCGGAGGGGCTCGCGGCGTTGCCGAGCGGTCGGCTGCGCATCGCCGAGCTGGCGTGGCGGGGACAGCGGGTCGGTCCCTTCGACGGGCAATGGCGGTCGGCGAAAGACCGCCTGACGGTCGACCCCCTGGCGTTGACCCTGGGGGAGATCATCGCCCGCGGCAGCCTGGTGTGGGAGGCAAGCGGGCCCGGCGACAGCCTGACCCGGGCACGTCTCGATCTGGAGGGCAGTGATCTGGGCAGCGCACTGACGGTGCTGGACCAGCCCGTGGCCGTGCAGAGCGACGAGACCCGGGTGAAGAGCCAGCTCGCCTGGCCCGGGGCCCCCTGGCAGTTCGCCCTGTCGCGGTCCCAGGGCAGCCTCGAGGTCGAGCTGCGCGACGGCCGCTTCGTCAATGTCGAGTCTCCCTCGGCCCGGGTCATCGGGCTGCTCAACGTCGACAACCTGCTGCGCCGCCTGAGGCTCGATTTCTCCGATGTCACCGGCCAGGGGACCGCCTTCGATCGTGTCAGCGGTGCCGCCACCCTGTATGGTGGGGTACTGGAAACCCGTGGTCCGGTGGAGATCGAGGGGCCCGCGACCCGCTTCACCCTGGATGGCAGCGTCGACCTGGCGCGCCGGGAACTCGACCAGCGTCTGACGGTCATTGTCCCGGTCAGCAACAACCTGCCGCTGGCAGCGGTGCTGGCCGGCGCCCCGGTGGTGGGCGGTGCCCTGTTCATCGCCGACAAGCTGTTCGGGGATGCCATCGACCGCGTGACCCGAATCCACTATCGCGTGCAGGGCCCTTGGACCTCGCCGCGGATCGCTCTGGAAAGTGCCGAATGACATCACAGACTCACGACATGCTCGACGAGGCCTCCGCCCTGCTGCTGACCCCGGGCGGCCTCGACCTGGCGGCCCTGGAGACCGGGCTTGGCCATGCCATGGGCCGTGGCATCGACTATGCCGACCTCTACTTCCAGCGCAGCTGGCACGAGGGCTGGGTGCTGGAGGACGGCGAGGTCAAGGAAGCCAGCTACAACATCGACGGCGGCGTCGGTGTCCGGGCCCTGGCCGGCGAGAAGACCGGCTTCGCCTATTCCAACCAGATCAACGCCGACGCCCTGGCCGAGACCGGTCGCACGGCTGCCGGCATCGTGCGCAGCGGCGACCGCCTGGCGGTCGCCCCGGGCGTGGCCATGACCGCCTCGGCGCGCTATGCCGGGGTCGACCCGCTCTCCGGCCTCTCCGCCGAGGACAAGATCGCCATGCTCAAGCTGGCCGATCGGGTGGCGCGGGCGGCCGACCCCTCGGTAGCCCAGGTCAGCGCCTCGCTCACCGGTGTCCACGAGGTGGTGCTGGTGCGGGCCAGCGACGGCACCCTGGCGGCCGACATCCGGCCCCTGGTGCGCTTCAACGTCAGCGTGATCGCGGTCAGGAACGGCCGGCGCGAGCGCGGCAGCGCCGGCGGCGGCGGCCGCTTCGCCATGGCCCGGCTGCGCGACGACAACGTGGCCGAACGCTATGCCACCGAGGCGGTCCGCCAGGCGCTGGTCAACCTGGAGGCCGTCGACGCCCCGGCCGGCCAGATGCCGGTGGTGCTGGGTCCGGGCTGGCCGGGCATCCTGCTCCACGAGGCGGTGGGGCATGGCCTGGAGGGCGACTTCAACCGCAAGGGCAGCTCGGCCTTCGCGGGGCGCATTGGCCAGCAGGTCGCCTCGAGGGGAGTCACGGTGGTCGACGATGCCACCCTGGCGGACCGTCGCGGCTCCATGACCGTCGACGACGAGGGCACGCCGGGACAGTGCACCCCCTTGATCGAGGACGGCATCCTGACCGGCTACATGCAGGACAAGCTGAACGCCCGGTTGATGGGCATGGCGCCCACCGGCAACGCCCGGCGAGAATCCTTCGCCCACCTGCCGATGCCCCGCATGACCAATACCTACATGCGCGCGGGGAACGACGACCCCGCCGAGATCATCCGGAGCGTCAAGCGGGGCCTCTACGCGGTGAGCTTCGGCGGCGGCCAGGTGGACATCACCTCGGGCAAGTTCGTCTTCTCGGCGAGCGAGGCCTACCTGATCGAGGACGGCAGGATCACCGCCCCGGTGAAGGGCGCGACCCTGATCGGCAACGGTCCCGAGGCCATGGGCCGCGTCTCGATGATCGGCCATGACATGGAACTGGACACCGGCATCGGCGTCTGCGGCAAGGAGGGGCAGGGCGTGCCGGTGGGCGTCGGCCAGCCGACGCTGAAGCTCGACGAGCTGACGGTGGGCGGCACCCAGTCCTGAGCCAGACAAGGGGGTTGCTGTTCTCAGGAGGCCCCGGACAGGCCCCGAGAAGTGAAAGGTTTACAACCCCGCGGTATCGCGGATCAGGCGGAACAGGCGCCGGGCGTTGGTCGGCGGCTTGCCCTGCTCGCGCTCGCGGCGGGCGTTCCGGATCAGCTGGCGCAGGGCCTGCCGCTCGACGTCCGGGAACTCGGCCACGAAGGCCTCCACGGCGTCGTCGCCTTCCGCGATGAGCCGGTCGCGCCACTGCTCGAGGCGGTGAAAGGCATGATCGCGGCGCAGCGTCTCGTTCTCGATCTCGTCGAACACCGCCTGGATGCCCTCGAGGTCCTCGCCGCGCATCAGCTTGCCGACGTACTGCATGTGGCGGCGGCGGGCCTCGCGGGCCTTGATACGCCCGGCCTCCTCGACGGCGGCCAGCAGGTCGTCGGAGAGCGGGAAGCGGGCGCGCTGGGCATCGCTCATGGCGATGATCTGTTCGCCGAGCTGCTTCAGGGCCTGCATCTCGCGCTTGATCTGGGACTTGCTGGGCCGCTCGTCGGCCGGGGAGAGGTCATCCTGGGTCATGCGGGTTCCACATCGTCGGGGTCGAATTGCGCGCCAGTATATCAGCCCGCGGCACGGGGCTGGACAATGCACCATCTTGAAGGCCGGCGCCATGGCCGGCCGACTGAGGAGAGACGTTCATGACACAGGCTTTCGATGCCGCCGCCCAGCAGGCCCTGCTGGAGAGTCGCGCCCGGATGGCCCTGGACTTGGCCCGCCAGCTCGGGGCCGACGCCTGCGAGGTGGGGGCCAGCGTCGATCAGGGCGTCGGCGTCAGCGTCCGCGAGGGCGAGGTGGAGACGGTCGAGCTGTCCCGGGACCAGGGGATCGCCATCACCGTCTACGTGGGGCAGCGCAAGGGCACGGCCTCCTCCAGCGATGCCGGCGAGGCCTCGGTGCGTGCCGTGGTCGAGAAGGCCCTGGCGATCGCCCGCCACACCGGCGAGGACCCGGCCTCGGGCCTGGCCGACGCGGCGCTGATGGCCACCGACCTGCCCGACCTCGATGTGCACCACCCCTGGCCGCTCTCCATCGACGAGGCCACCGAGCTCGCCCTGCGGTGCGAGTCGGCCGGGCGCGGCATGGCGGGCATCAAGAGCTCCGACGGGGCCAGCCTCTCCAGCGGCGAGGGGGTGCGCGTCTACGGCAACAGCCACGGTTTCCTGGGCAGCCAGCGCGGCAGCCGTCACTCGCTCTCCTGCATGTTGATCGCCGAGGACGAGAACGGCATGCAGCGCGACTATGACTACACCAGCGCCCGCGACCCCCGCGACCTGGTTGCCGCCGAGGCGGTAGGCGAGAGCGCCGCCCGGCGCACCCTGCGTCGCCTCGGCGCCCGCCGCCCGGCCACCGGGCGTATGCCCGTGCTCTTCGACCCGACCCTGGCCAGCGGCCTGGTCGGCCACCTGATGAGCGCCATCGCCGGCGGGGCGCTGTTCCGCGAGGCCTCCTTCCTCTGTGATCGCCTGGGCGATGCGCTCTTCCCCGAGTGGTTCAGCCTCGGCGAACGCCCCATGGAGGTCGGGGCCATGGCGAGTTCGCCCTTCGACAACGACGGCGTGCAGACCCGCGACAACGTCTTCATCCGGGACGGTCGCCTGGAGAGCTACATGCTCTCGGCCTACAGCGCTCGGCGCCTCGGCCTGACCACTACCGGCAATGCCGGCGGGGCCCGCAACCTGCGCATCACAGCGCCGCTTCAGAGCCGCGAGGACCTGCTGGCGCGCATGGAGCGCGGCGTGCTGGTCACCGAACTGATGGGGCAGGGCGTCAACGGTGTGACGGGAGACTACTCGCGCGGGGCGGCCGGCTTCTGGGTCGAGAACGGACGGATCCAGCATCCGGTGGAGGAGTTCACCATCGCCGGCAACCTCGAGACGATGTTCCAGGGGCTAGTGGGCGTGGGGGACGATACCGATACCCGCGGCAGCATCCATACCGGCAGCTGGCTGGTCGACGAGATGATGGTGGCCGGCGGCTGACCGGCCCCGGGCCCGCAGCGGGCCCGGGCTCAGGCATCCTCGTCGAAGCGGGCCTCGAAGAGCGCGGTGATGGCCTCGAGGGCCGCCTCGGCGTCCTCGCCCTCGGTGTAGACCTCGAGCTCGGTGCCGCAGGGCGCGGCGAGGATCAGCAGCGACATGATGTTGCCGGCATCGGCCTCCTGGCTCCCCCGGTGCACGGTGACCCGCGCATCGAAGGGCCGGCAGCACTGCACCAGCTTGGTGGCGGCCCGGGCGTGCAGGCCACGCCGGTTGGTCAGGGTCAGCTTGCGTTTCGGCACGCGTCAGGTTCCTTCCTGTAGCGGGTCGTTGCCGTCCGTCTCGTCCTCGGCGGGGAGGTTGACCTGCATCCCCAGCTCGCGGTGGCGCAGCCGGATGCCGGCATGCCGCTTCGCCAGGTGGTCGGCCAGTCGCTCGGCCAGGTAGACCGAGCGATGCTGTCCCCCGGTGCAGCCGATGGCCACGGTGAGGTAGCTGCGCTGGCTGGCCTGGTAGCGGGGCAGCCAGCGTTCCACCCAGGCGAGGATGTCGTCATGCATCTCGGTGACGACCGGGTAGCTGTCGAGGAAGGCGATGATGCTGGCATCCCGCCCCGTGGCGTCGCGCAGGGCCGGATCCCAGTAGGGGTTGGGCAGGCAGCGGGCGTCGAAGACGATGTCCGCGTCCAGGGGCACCCCGCGCTTGAAGCCGAAGGACTCCACGGTCAGGGTCATCTGCTCCGCCCGATGGCCCGCCACCTGGTCGGTGATGCGCCCCCGGAGCTCGTGCACCGAGAGCCGCGTGGTGTCGATGACCAGGTCGGCGAGATCGCGAATCTCCGAGAGCGCCTGCTCCTCGGAGTCGATGGCCTCGGCCAGGGTCATGTCGCTGCCGCGGGTGAGCGGGTGACGGCGGCGGGTGTGGGAGTAGCGCTCCAGCAGGATCCGGGCATCAGTGGTCAGGTAGACCACCTGGCAGTCCACGTTGCGTGCGCGCAGATCGTGCAGGAGTTGCGGAAAGCGTTTCAGGGCCTCCGGCAGGTTGCGGGCATCGATGCTGACGGCCATCGAGGAGCGCACCGTGCGGTCATCCTGTAGCTCGTCCACCAGCGAGCCCAGCAGCATCGCCGGCAGGTTGTCGATGGCGTAGTAGCCGAGGTCCTCCAGCGCCTGCAGCGCGATCGACTTGCCGGAACCCGACCGGCCACTGATGATCACGAGCTGCATGCGGGTCTCCTGGCTGGGGGACGGGCCGGGGGGCAGGGAGGGCTCAGCCTCCCTGGCTGCCGGTCGGGGCCTGTTGTCGGATCGCCTCCATGAGGTGCTCATGGAGCTCGCGCTGGCTTGAGCTGTGCCGCAGCCGGGCCCGGGTATCGGCGTCGTTCATCACGCCGGCGACCTGGCCGAGCAGGGCGAGGTGGGCCTCGTCGGCCTCCTCGGGGACCAGCAGCACGAAGACCAGGTCCACCGGTTCCCCGTCGATGGCATCGAAGTCCACCGGCTCAGCCAGCTTGAGGAAGCCAGCGATGGGGGCCTTGCAGTGCGGGTTCCGGGCATGGGGAATGGCGACCCCGTTGCCGATGCCGGTGCTGCCCAGCCGCTCCCGGCCGATCAGTCGGCTGAAGACCTCCTGGCTGTCGAGGCTGGGCGTGTTTTGGGCGATGAAGGTGCTGAAGAACTCCAGCACCCGCTTCTTGCTTCCCCCCGGCACATCGAAGAGGGTGCGCTCGGGGGGCAGGATGGCGTCCAGTGTCATGACGGGATCAGCGAGCGCCGGCGCCCTGGGCGCGGGCCTGTGCCTTTTCCTTGTGCTTCACCAGCTGACGGTCGAGCTTGTCGGCCAGGGCATCGATGGCGGCATACATGTCACTCTCCATGGCTTCGGCATGGAGGTCAGCACCGGCGGCATGCAGGGTGCAGGCGGCCTGCTGGCGTTCCTTCTCCACGGAGAGGGTGACCTGCACATTGGTGATGTTGTCGTAGTGACGCTCGACGCGGGTCAGTTTTTCCTGCACATAGTCACGCAGTGCGTCGGTCAGTTCCACATGATGGCCGGTGATGTTGACTTGCATGACACGCTCCTTGCTCTTGCGGGGTGTGGCTCGATTGTAACCCTTTTTGCCGTCCTGCATACCCCTTCGCCCCGGGGGATTGGAGCTCCCCGTGAACGGCGTCATTTCAATCGCTTGCGTTCGGGTCAATAGGCGGCAGGAGGGCGCTTGAGGGCGTCGCGGGGGATCGTTCAACGCAACCGCTTGCGCTCGCTGGAGGAGGGGATGCCCATCGCCTCGCGATATTTCGCCACCGTGCGGCGCGCGACGCTGATGCCGGCTTCCTCGAGCAGCGCGACCAGCCGGCTGTCGGAAAGCGGCTTGCGCGGGGGCTCGTCCTGGATCAGCTTGCGGATCCGGGCGCGGATGGCGGTGCTGGAGTGGGCGTCGCCCTCGCCGTTGCCGCCCCCCACCTGGCTGGAGAAGAAGTACTTGAGCTCGAACATGCCGCGCGGGGTATGGATGAACTTCTGGGTGGTGACCCGCGAGATCGTCGATTCATGCATCTCCACGACCTGGGCGATATCGGCCAGGATCAGCGGCTTCATGGCCTCCTCGCCATGCTCCAGGAAGTCGATCTGTCGCACCATGATCTCGCGGCCCACCCGCAGCAGCGTGTCGTTGCGGCTGGAGAGGCTCTTCATCAGCCAGCGCGCTTCCTGCAGGTGGTCCTTGAGGAACTGGTTGTCGTCGCTCTTGTCGGCGCGTCGGATCAGGGCGGCGTAGTCGGGCTGGATGCGCAGGCGCGGCATGGCCTCGGGATTGAGTTCCACCTGCCACCCCTCGCGGGTATGACGCGCGACGAGGTCGGGGATCACGTAGTCGCTGTCGCTCTCGGTGAAGGCGCTGCCGGGGCGAGGATCCAGCGAGCGCACCAGGTCGATCACCGTGTCGAGGGCCGCGTCGTCGAGGCCGAGCCGGCGCTTGAGCAGGCGGCGGTCGTCGCCCGCGAGCGCCTCGAGGAACTGGCGAACCAGGCGGCGGGCCTGGGGCAGCAGGGGCGTGTCATCGGGCAGGGTGGCCAGCTGCAGCAGCAGGCACTCGCGCAGGTCCCGGGCGAAGACGCCGGTGGGCTCGAACTGCTGGAGGCGCAGGAGCACCTGCTCGACTTCCCGGCTCCTCAGGCCCGCGAGGCCTTGGGTCCTCAAGCCGTCCCGGATCTCTTCCAGGGGCTGGGTGAGATAGCCGTCGCCGTTGATGCTGTCGATCAGGCTCTCGGCGATGCGCATCTGGCGCTCGTCGAGGTCGGTCATGGCCAGCTGCCAGGCCAGGTGGCCCTGCAGGCTCTGGCCCGACGCCTGGCGTTCGAAGTCGGGGCCCTCGCCGCTGCCGCCGGCGGGGGCGGTGCCGAGGTCCTGGTAGGTGTCGGACCAGTCGCTATCGGTGGTGAGTTCCTCGGGGATCTCGCTGGCCCAGTCGTCGTCGGGCGTCTCGCTCACCGCCTGTTCGCCGAACTCGTCCTCGACGTCCAGCAGGGGGTTGGACTCCAGCGCCTGCTGGATCTCCTGGCGAAGGTCCAGGGTCGAGAGCTGCAGCAGGGCGATGGCCTGCTGCAGCTGGGGCGTCATGGTCAGCTGGGTGCCGACGCGAAGCTGCAGGGAAGCCTTCATGGCCATGAGAGGAGTTCCCCCGGCGTGCCGAAAACCCCTACCCTAGCCCCTGCCCGAGGGGGTTGCAACCTGATAATTTGCAACAATCGTGCCATCCGCAATCTTCATGCCGTCGGGATATAACGACAGGTATATCAGGTGATTGCAATCAGAGGCGGAAGTCCTCGCCCAGGTAGACCTCCCGCACGCGCTGGTTGGACAGGATCGCCTCGGCATTGCCCTCGGCGATGATCCGGCCGTCGCCCACGATGTAGGCGGTATCGCAGATGTCCAGGGTGTCGCGGACATTGTGGTCGGTGATCAGCACGCCGATGTCGCGGGCCTTGAGCTGGCGGATGATGCCCTTGATCTCGCCCACCGAGATGGGGTCGACGCCGGCGAAGGGCTCGTCGAGGAGGATGAAGGCGGGCTCGGTCGCCAGCGCCCGGGCGATTTCCACGCGTCGCCGTTCGCCCCCGGAGAGGCTCATGCCAAGGTTGTCGCGGATATGCGTCACGTGGAAGTCCTCGAGGAGTTCCTCGAGCCGGGCCTGGCGGCCCTGGCGGTCGAGGTCGCGGCGTGTCTCGAGGATCGCCATGATGTTGTCGGCGACCGACAGCTTGCGGAAGATCGAGGCCTCTTGGGGCAGGTAGCCGATGCCGGCCCGGGCCCGTTCATGCATGGCGGCCGTCGAGAGGTCGAGGTCGTCGATGTGCACCTCGCCGGCATCGGCGCGAACCAGGCCGACGATCATGTAGAAGGAGGTGGTCTTGCCGGCCCCGTTGGGGCCGAGCAGGCCGACGATCCGGCCCTGCTCGATGGAGACGCTGATGTCCTGCACCACGCGACGACGCTTGTAGCTCTTGGCCAGGTGCCGGGCGCTCAGGGTCTTCATCACTGGCCGTCCTGCTGTTCGGGCTCGAGGGTCATCCGCACGCGCTGGCGCTCCTGGACGCCCTCGGCCTCGGAGCGGGCCTGGACGACGCGGCGGTCGAGGAAGTATTCGAGGTACCCCCCGTCGAAGGTGTCGCCGTCCTTGTGCAGCTCGGCGCGGTCGATCAGCTCGATGCGGCGATCGGCGACGTGGTAGACGACGGTGCGGCCCCAACCGCGGACCAGGGGCTCGTCCGGGGCGGGCTTCTGCTCGATGTAGGCACGTTCGCCGGTGGCGGTAGCGCGGCTGAGCTCGCCCTCGTCGTTGCGCACGATCTCCACCCGGTCGCCGGTCAGCTGCATGCTGCCCTGGCGGATCTCCACGTTGCCGGTGTAGACGGCGGTGCCGGCGCGGTCATCGAGGTCGAGCTGGTTGGCTTCCACCTCGATCGGGGCGCTGGCGTCACCCTCCAGGGCCAGGGCCGGGGCGCTGCCGAGCAGCACGCCGATGACGCCGAGGGTCAGCAGGGGGGCGAGGGAAGGTCGCGTCATGACTCGGGGTCCTCGTGGGTCGCGGGCGGATGGTAGCCGCGCACATTGTCGGTCAGCCGGGCGCGGTTGTCATGGATCCAGGCGTCGAAGCGCTCGCCGCGCATCCGCTGGGGCGGCTGGCGCAGCACGGCCGGGGTCTCGCTCCAGGCGTGGCCGCTGTCGGCATCGAAGTGCAGGATCTCGGTGTCCAGTTGCCAGCGCTCGGCGGGGGCGAGGAGTCGCGCGTCGCCGGACAGGGTCAGCGGGTTGCCTCCCGCGCCCAGGGTGCCGGTGTCGCCGCTGGCCAGCCAGACCCGTCCCTCCTCGTCCAGCAGCGTGCCGTCCGGTTGCTGTAGGCGGGTCACGTCGTCATGGGGGGTATGGGTCAGCCGCGGGGTGTCGAGGCGCTGGTGAGGCCGCCCCTTTGCGTCGAAACGGGTCAGCCGGGCGTCCTCCAGGTAGTAGTCGGGCTCGCCCGACGCGTCTCCCGGAACCGGGCCGGGGGGCGGCGCGTCCTGCAGGTCGAGCAGGGCCAGTCCCCCGCCCAGGACGAGCAGCAGAAGGAACAGGCCGGTGCGGAAGCCCGGGCGCGGCAGGGCCATGGATCAGGTCGAGCCGTGCAGGTAGGTGTCGAGCACGGCGTCCCAGTGCCCCTGGGCCTGGAGCAGGGTGTCGCAGATCTCGCGCACGGCGCCGTGGCCGCCCACCGACTCGGTTACCCAGTCGGCATGCTGGCGGATGTAGGACGGCGCGCCGGGCACGCTGATGCCGACCCCGGCACGCCGGATGGCCGCCACGTCGGGCATGTCGTCACCGCAGTAGGCGACCTGCTCGAGCTCCAGCCCCAGGCGACCGCACAGCTCGCGCAGCACGGTGAGCTTCTTCTCGGCCCCCTGGAAGACATGCTTGACGCCCAGGGCGGCGGCGCGCTGGCTGACCATCGGCGAATCGCGACCGGTGATCAGGGCCACCACGATGCCGGCGCGCTGGGCCAGCTTGATGCCATGGCCGTCATGGGTGTGGAAGGCCTTGATCTCGATGCCATCGGCCTGGAAATAGAGGCGCCCGTCGGTCAGCACCCCGTCCACGTCCATGGCGAGTAGGCGGACGTGGCGCAGGCGGTCGACGAGTTGGCTGTCGAGCAGGGGGGATTCAAGGCTCATGGTGTCTCCAGCAGTCTGGGGCGTAGGTGGGCGATCAGGGCGTCAGATGACGCCGCTGGCGAGCAGGTCGTGCATGTGCAGGGCGCCGACCGGGCGGCCGTCGGCGTCGACCACGGCCAGGGCCGAGATGCGGCTGTCCTCCATCAGGCGGACGGCCTCGGCGGCCAGGGTGTCGGGGGCGATCCGCTTGCCGGGGCGGGTCATGACGTCGTCGACGCTTAGCGCCGAGAGGTCGCTGTGCTGGTCGAGGGTGCGGCGCAGGTCGCCATCGGTGTAGACCCCGGCCAGGCGGCCATCGGCATCCACCACGCAGGTGAAGCCCAGCCCCTGTCGGGTGATCTCCAGCAGGGCATCGCGCAGGGGGCTGCCCAGCGGCACCGCGGGCAGCCGGCTGCCCTCGTGCATCAGGTCGGAGACCCGCAGCAGCAGGCGCTTGCCCAGGCTGCCGCCGGGGTGGGAGAGGGCGAACTCTTCGGCCGTGAAGCCTCGGGACTCGAGCAGCGCCACGGCCAGGGCGTCGCCGAGGGCCAGGGCGGCGGTGGTGGACGAGGTCGGTGCCAGGTCCAGCGGGCAGGCCTCGCGCTCGACCCCGGCATCCAGGTGGGCGTCGGCATGGCGGCCGAGGGTCGAGCCGGGACGACCGGTCATGCTGATCAGCGGCGTGCCCATGCGCTTGAGCAGCGGCAGCAGGGCGGTGACCTCGGCGGTCTCGCCGGAGTTGGAGAGGGCCAGCACCACGTCGCCGCGAGTGATCATGCCCAGGTCGCCATGGCTGGCCTCCCCGGGATGCACGAAGAAGGCCGGCGTGCCGGTACTGGCCAGGGTGGCGGCGATCTTGCCGGCGATATGGCCCGACTTGCCCATGCCGGTGACCACGACCCGGCCGTGGCAGGCCAGGATCAGGCGGCAGGCATGGTCGAAGGAGTCGTCGAGGCGTTCGGCCAGGGCCGCCACGGCCTGCTGTTCCAGTTCCAGGGTGCGGCGGGCACTGTCGCGCAGGCGGGACGTGCCGGCCGCGTAGGGGGCGTCGTTGGTCATGGCAGTGATTGTTGCCCGTTGTGGCGTTTCACTCAAGGGGTGAGGCGGCGGGGAGGCCGGCGCCCCCGAGCCAGATCAGGTAGGCGACATAGCTCGCCAGCAGCAGGGCACCTGGCAGCCGCCCCAGGTGCCCCCGCCGGTTCCACAGCAGCAGGCCCCCCAGGGCGAGGGTCAGCAGCAGCATCACCGGGTAGTCGCGGCCGGCCGCCGCGGGGTCGGTGGCACCCGGTGCCATCAGGGCGGGGACGGGCAGCACGGTGAGCATGTTGAAGAGGTTGGAGCCGATGACGTTGCCGATGGCCAGGTCGTGGTGGCGCTTCAGCGCGCTGGCAACACAGGCGGCCAGCTCCGGCAGGCTGGTGCCGATGGCCACCACGGTCAGGCCGATCACCAGCTCGCTGACCCCGAGCCCGCGGGCCAGCTCGCTGGCCCCCCAGACCAGCGCCCGGGAGCTGATGACCATGATCACCAGCGTGCCGGCCAGCCAGGCCAGGGCCTGGCCCAGCGGCATGCCGGGAATCTCGCCGGCGCTGTCGTCGTCCGGACTGTCGGCGCGGAACAGCCACCACAGGCTGAACACCAGCAGCACCAGCAACAGCACGCCGTCGAGACGGTCGAGGTGGCCGTTGGCCAGCGCATAGCCGGCCAGGCCCGTGGCGCCGAGCAGCAAGGGGAGTTCGCGGCGCACGATGGAGAAGCGGACCGGGATCGGCACCACCAGGGCGGTCACGCCCAGCACCAGGGCGATATTGGCGATGTTGGAGCCCAGCGCATTGCCGATGGCGAGGTCCGGCACGCCGTCCAGGGAGGCCATCACCGAGACCACGATCTCCGGTGCCGAGGTGCCCAGCGAGACGATCGTCATCCCCACCAGCAGGGTGCTCATGCCGGCCCGCCAGGCGGTGGCGGCGGCCGCCCCGACGAAGCGGTCGGCACTCCAAAGCAGGCCGATGAAACCGAGCAGTACGATCAGCAGGGGAGCCAGCATGACGAGATCCGGGGCGGTGAAGGAGGGCGCACATTGAACATGCCGGACTTCGGCGGTGCAAGGGGACGCGGGGTGCTGGCGCGCCAGGGCATGGTTAGGATACGATGTTCGATAATTTTCTCGAGGATGCTGATGCGATGACGGACTCCCCCTTCGTGGAAGTGGAGAGCCTGCACTTCTCGCGTGGCGAGAAGGAGATCTTCCGCGGTATCGACCTGACCATCCCGCGTGGCCGTATCACCGCGATCATGGGGCCCAGCGGTACCGGCAAGACCACCCTGCTCAAGGTGATCGGCGGGCAGCTCACTCCCGATGCGGGGCGGGTCTGCATCGATGGCCAGGATGTCCATGCCCTCTCCCGCAAGGCCCTGTTGGGCCTGCGTCGGCGCATGGGCATGCTGTTCCAGAGTGGCGCGCTGTTTTCCGACCTCGATGTCTTTGAGAACGTGGCCTTCCCGCTGCGGGTGCATACCGACCTGCCCGAGGCGATGATCCGTGACGTGGTACTGATGAAGCTGCAGGCGGTGGGACTGCGCGGGGCCCGTGAGCTCATGCCGTCGGAACTCTCCGGCGGCATGGCCCGGCGGGTGGCCCTGGCCCGGGCGATCGCCCTCGACCCGGAGCTGATCCTCTACGACGAACCCTTCGCGGGGCAGGACCCCATCTCCATGGGAGTGCTCGTGCAGCTGATCAAGCGCCTCAACGAGGCCCTGGGGCTGACGGCCGTCATCGTCTCCCACGACATCAAGGAGACCCTGACCATCGCCGACTACGTCTACGTGATTGCCGATGGCCAGGTGATGGCCCACGGCACCCCGGCGAGCCTCGATGCCGATCGCGACCCGAGGGTCAGCCAGTTCATGCATGGCGAGCCAGACGGTCCCGTGCCGTTCCACTACCCGGCGATGGACTTTTACGCCGACATCCTGGGCAGCGGGGGGCCGCAATGATCGACTGGATCCGTCGCCTGGGGCGGCGTGGCTGCGACCTGCTGGAGTCCCTTGGCCGGGCGGGGATCTTCCTCGCCCAGTCCGCGGTGGGGGTGCCAAGCCGGGAGGGCCTGCGCCTGTGGGTGCGCCAGATGCACTTCGTCGGGGTGATGTCCCTGGCCATCGTCCTGGTCTCGGGGCTGTTCATCGGCATGGTGCTGGCCCTGCAGGGCTATACCATCCTGGTCGACTTCGGTGCAGAACAGGCCCTCGGGCAGATGGTGGCGCTGTCGCTGCTGCGTGAACTGGGCCCGGTGGTGGCGGCCCTGCTCTTCGCCGGTCGGGCCGGCTCGGCCCTGACGGCCGAGATCGGCCTGATGAAGGCCACCGAGCAGCTGACCAGCATGGAGATGATCGGGGTCGACCCGCTGCGTCGCGTGGTCGCGCCGCGCCTCTGGGCCGGCTTCGTCTCCCTGCCGCTGCTGACCATCGGGTTCAGTGTGGTGGGGGTCTGGGGCGGCCAGCTGGTCGGTGTCGAATGGCTGGGGGTGTTCGAGGGCTCCTACTGGGGGAACATGCAGGCCAGCGTCGAGTTCTTCGATGATGTCGGCAATGGCCTGGTCAAGAGCGTGGTCTTCGCCCTGGTGGTGACCTGGATCGCGGTCTTCCAGGGGCATGACCTGATTCCCACCTCGGAAGGCATCTCGCGCGCCACCACCCGTACGGTGGTCTATTCCTCTCTGGCGGTCCTGGGCCTGGATTTCGTGCTCACCGCCCTGATGTTCGGAGAGCTTTCCTGATGTTCGGAGCAAACGGATGAAACGTAGCAAGACAACGGAGCTCGGTGTCGGCCTGTTCATGCTGGCCGGTATCCTGGGGCTGGTGTTCCTCGGGCTCCGGGTCAGCGGCCTCAGCCTCAGCGTGCCCAGCGAGACCTTCCGGCTCGAGGCCAACTTCGCCAACATCGGTGGGCTGAAGCCACGCGCCCGGGTCACCATGGCCGGCGTGACCGTGGGGCGGGTCGAGGCCATCGATCTCGATACCGACTGGTACGATGCACGGGTGGTGATGGAACTCGACGGTGAGCTGGAAGGTCAGCTTCCGGAGGACAGCACCGCCGCCATCCTCACCGCCGGCCTGCTGGGAGAGCAGTACATCGGCCTCTCGGTGGGCGGCGCCCCCGAGACGCTCGCCGACGGCGACACGGTGCGAGACACCCAGTCCGCCCTGGTACTGGAAGAGCTGATCCAGCAGTTCGTGACCAGCATGGTCAAGGAGTGAACGACATGAAGATGATTCCCCTTCGCGCCCTGTTCGCGGGGCTCTGCCTGCTGCTGGTGGCCCTGCCGCTGATGGCCACCCCGTCCGACCAGCGTCCCGAGCAGATGATCCGGGCCAGCATCGACGACCTGATGAGCCGCATCGAGGGGCGCGAGGCGTACTTCGCCGACCACCTCGGCGAGCTCGAGGACATCGTCGACGACAGCCTCGAGGACGTGGCCGACTTCCGTTACATCGGCGCCAGCGTGATGGGCCGCTACTTCGGCAACGCCACCCCGCAGCAGCGCTCGCGTTTCGTCGAGACCTTCCGCAAGACGCTGATCGACACCTACACAAAGGGGCTGGTCACCTTCGACTACCGGGAGATCCGCGTGCTCGACAACCAGCAGGCGTCGCGCTACGAGGACCAGGCCAGCGTGGCCATGGAGGTGGTGGCCAATGACGGCACCGTCTATCCGGTCAGCTACTCCCTGCGCCTGGACGATGGGCAGTGGAAGGTGGTCAACGTGATCGTCAACGGCATCAACCTCGGGCTGACCTTCCGCAACCAGTTCGACCAGGCCATGCGCGACCACAACCGCGACTATGATGCGGTCATCGACGGCTGGTCGCCGGAGCTCGCCGTGGAGGAGCTGGAGCAGGGCGGCAACGCATGAGTGTGCTCCTCGAGCAGCGGCATTCCTGCCTGAAGGCCGATGACCGCAGGCTGTCGGTGACGGGCGAGGTCGGCTTCGAGGTGGCCTCGGCGATGGCCGAGGCCGGCAGCGACTGGCTGGCGGCCCGGCCCTCCGGTAGTGACGTGGTCTTCGACCTGAGCGGCGTCGGCCGGGTCAGCAGCGCCGCCCTGAGCGTGCTGCTCGAGTGGACGCGGCGGGCCCGGCTGGCGGGGGTGCGCGTCGAGCGCATCTGCCTCTCGCCGGCCCTGGATCGCCTGACCCGGGTCGCCGGGCTGGATACCCTGCTGCCCCTGGGGGACCCCCGGGGCGAGTGATCGCTGCCCGTTCCCCACCATCGCCAAGCGCGGTGCTTTTCTTTACCATGTCCTGCCATGACGGGACGCCGCTGCCTGCCACCGCGTGGCCGACGGCGCGCGTCCGTGACGAATCGATGAACCACAGGAGTGCCGGTTCCATGCAACCCAGTGAGGTCAAGGCGCTGCTCGAGAACCGACTCGACGGCTGCGAGTTTCATATCCAGGGCGAAGGCTGCAATTTCCAGGTGGTGGCCGTGGGCGAGGTCTTCGAGGGGCTCTCCCCGGTCAAGCGTCAGCAGATGATCTACGGCGCCCTGACCGACGAGATCGCCTCCGGGGCCCTGCACGCGGTGAGCATCAAGACCTATACGCCCCAGCAGTGGCAGGCGGCCACCGACAACCAGGGGGCCTGAGGGCGACCTTCCATGGACAAGCTGATCATTACCGGCAGCGGCCCCGTCGACGGCGAGGTCTGGGCCAGCGGTGCCAAGAACGCCGCCCTGCCGATCCTCTGTGCGACCCTGCTGGCCGACGAGTCGGTGACCATCGGCAACCTGCCGCACCTCCAGGACATCACCACCACCCTGGAGCTGCTCGGCCACATGGGCGTCCAGCCGGTGATGGGCGACAAGATGTGCATCCAGCTCGACGGCTCCCAGGTGACCGACTGTCACGCGCCCTACGAGCTGGTCAAGAAGATGCGCGCCTCGATCCTGGTGCTCGGGCCGCTGCTGGCCCACTTCGGCCATGCGGATGTCTCCCTGCCCGGCGGCTGCGCCATCGGGTCGCGCCCGGTGGACCTGCACATCCACGGCCTCCAGGCCATGGGGGCGGAGATCAGCGTCGAGGGTGGCTACATCCGCGCGCGGGTCGACGGCCGGCTGCATGGCGCCACCATCTTCTTCGATACCGTCACCGTGACCGGCACCGAGAACCTGCTGATGGCGGCCACGCTGGCCGAGGGCACCACGGTGCTGGAGAACGCCGCCCGCGAGCCCGAGGTGGTCGACCTCGCCGAGTGCCTGATCAAGATGGGCGCCGACATTCGCGGCCACGGCACGGACACCATCGTCATCGAGGGCGTCGAGCGGCTCCACGGCGCCTACCACGACGTGATGCCCGACCGCATCGAGACCGGTACTTTCCTGGTGGCCGCGGCGCTCTCCCGGGGTCGGGTGAAGGTGCGCCGGACCCGGGCCGATATCCTCGATGCGGTGCTGGCCAAGCTCGAGGAGGCCGGCGCCACCATCACCACGGGCGATGACTGGATCGAGCTCGACATGCAGGGACGACGGCCCCGGGCGGTCAACCTGCGCACGGCGCCCTATCCGGCCTTTCCCACCGACATGCAGGCCCAGTTCGTGGCCATGAATGCCGTCGCCGAGGGCACCTCCCGGGTGGTGGAGACCATCTTCGAGAACCGCTTCATGCACGTGCAGGAGCTCAATCGCATGGGGGCCCACATCGCCCTGGAGGGCAACACGGCAGTGATCACCGGCGTGGAGACGCTGTCCGGGGCGCCGGTGATGGCCACCGACCTGCGGGCCTCGGCCTCCCTGGTGATAGCGGCGATGATGGCCGAGGGCGAGACCCTGGTCGACCGGATCTACCACATCGATCGCGGCTACGAGTGCATCGAGGAAAAACTGCAGCTGCTGGGCGCGCGCATCCGGCGCATTCCCGGCTGAGCCGACAACAGGCGAGACCCATGAGCAAGCAACTGATCCTGGCCCTCTCCAAGGGCCGCATTCTCGACGAGACCCTGCCCCTGCTGGCCGACGCCGGCATCACCCCGGCCGAGGACCTGGGCAAGAGTCGCAAGCTGCTGTTCGACACCAACCTGCCGGACGTGAAGCTGGTGGTGATCCGGGCCACCGATGTGCCGACCTACGTGCAGCTCGGGGCGGCGGATCTCGGGGTGGCCGGCAAGGACGTGCTGCTCGAGCATGGCGTCGAGGGGCTCTACGAGCCGCTCGACCTGGAGATCGCCCACTGCAAGCTGATGACCGCCGGCATCACCGGTGCCGAGCCCGCCCGGGCGCGGCGCCGGGTGGCCACCAAGTTCGTCAACGTGGCGCGCCGCTACTACGCCGAGCAGGGGATCCAGGCCGAGGTGATCAAGCTCTATGGCGCCATGGAGCTGGCCCCGCTGATGAACCTGGCCGACGAGATCGTCGATATCGTCGACACCGGCAACACCCTGCGGGCCAACGGCATGGAGCCCCGTGAGCTGATCGCCCCGGTCAGCACCCGGCTGGTGGTCAACAAGGCCGCCATGACCATGAAGCATGCCCGGCTCAAGCCGCTGATCGCCCGTCTCGGTGAGGCGGTGGCGAGGCGGCGCGAAGGTGCGGCCCTGTCGGCGTCGTAGCTCGCCCGGCCCGCTGCGAGCGTGTTCCTGTCCCTGACGACGAACCCTGTATCGAGAGGAAGCCACTGCCATGAGCGAATCCCCCCAAGAGCGCGTCGAGATCGCCCGGCTGTCGACCTCCCAGGCCGACTTCGATCGCCGCCTGGCGGACCGGCTGGCCTGGGAAGGCGTCTCGGATGCCGCGGTCAAGCAGCGCGTCGACGAGATCCTGGCCGAGGTCAAGGTCCGGGGCGATGCGGCCCTGGTCGAGTACTCCAACCGCTTCGACCGCCTGGACGTCACCACCATGGCCGAGCTGACGCTGGGCGAGCAGCGCCTGCGCGAGGCCTACGAGGGCCTCCCGGGGGACCAGCGCGAGGCACTCTCGGCGGCCGCGGAGCGCATCCGCGCCTACCATGAGCACCAGAAGCCGACCTCCTGGCAGTTCACCGAGGCCGACGGCACCGTGCTTGGCCAGCAGGTCACGCCGCTGGACCGCGCCGGCATCTACGTGCCGGGCGGCAAGGCGGCCTATCCCTCTTCGGTGCTGATGAACGCCATTCCTGCCCACGTGGCCGGGGTGCGCGAGATCGTCATGGTGGTGCCGACCCCCGACGGCGTGCTCAACGAGCTGGTGCTGGCGGCGGCGTACCTGGCCGGCGTCGACTACGTCTTCACCCTGGGCGGCGCCCAGGCGGTGGCGGCCCTGGCCTTCGGCACCGAGACGGTGCCGCGGGTCGACAAGGTCGTCGGGCCGGGCAACATCTATGTGGCCACGGCCAAGCGGGCGGTGTTCGGCCAGGTGGGCATCGACATGATCGCCGGCCCCTCGGAGATCCTGGTGGTCTCGGACGGGGGGACCGATCCCGACTGGCTGGCCATGGACCTCTTCTCCCAGGCGGAGCACGACGAGGATGCCCAGGCGATCCTGGTGAGCTGGGACGAGGCACACCTGGCGGCCGTGGAAGCGTCCATCGCGCGGCTGCTGCCGACCCTGGAGCGCGCGGACATCGTCCGTGAGTCGCTGGCCCGCCGCGGCATGCTGATCCACTGCCGGGACCGCGACGAGGCGGTGGCGATGATCAACCGCATCGCGCCGGAGCACCTGGAGCTCTCGGTGGCCAATCCGGAGGGGTGGCTGCCGGACGTGCGTCATGCCGGCGCCATCTTCATGGGGCGCTACACCGCCGAGGCGCTGGGCGACTACTGTGCCGGACCCAACCACGTGCTCCCGACCTCGGGCACGGCGCGTTTCTCCTCGCCGCTGGGGGTCTACGACTTCCAGAAGCGTTCCTCCATCATCCACTGCTCGGCGGAAGGCGCCGGCGAGCTCGGCAAGATCGCCTCGACGCTGGCGCGGGGAGAGTCGCTGACCGCCCATGCCCGCTCTGCCGAGTACCGCCTG
This sequence comes from Halomonas aestuarii, assembly GCF_001886615.1. Lineage (NCBI taxonomy): Bacteria > Pseudomonadati > Pseudomonadota > Gammaproteobacteria > Oceanospirillales > Halomonadaceae > Halomonas > Halomonas aestuarii. Next base: position 415,892 of record NZ_CP018139.1, on the reverse strand, counting down.
ACGCCCTAGGCCGCCGAGGCGAGGCGTCAGGGAAGCCTGCAGGAGGGCCCCGCCGGATGGCGGGGCCCTCTCTCGTCATGGGGGTTGGGCGTTCGGGTGGCGGGGGAGGCCGGATGGCGGTTCAGCGCTGATCGGGGCGGGGCAGCGCCGGCGTCGGCCGCTCGCCCAGCTCGATGGTCACCTCCCGGCGCTCGCCGCCGCGGACCACCGTGAGCGGCAGCCGGGTGCCGGGCTCCACCGCGGCGATGTCGCTCATGGTCTGGCGGGGGTCCAGCACGGGCTGGCCATCGACCTCCAGCAGCACGTCGCCGGGCTGCAGGCCGGCCCTGTCGCCGGGGCCGTCCGGTACCACGTTGGCGATGACCACTCCGATGGGGCTCTTCAGGCCGAAGGAGGCGGCGAGCTCCTGGTTGAGCTCCTGGGCCTCGATGCCCATCCAGCCGCGAATGACCCGTCCCCGGGTGACCAGCTCGTCGAGGATGCTGCGGGCCAGGTTGGCGGGGATCGCGAAGCCGATGCCCTGGGAGCCGCCGGAGCGCGAGAAGATGGCGGTGTTGATGCCGATCAGCGCCCCCTCGGCATTGACCAGGGCGCCCCCCGAGTTGCCGGGGTTGATGGCGGCATCGGTCTGGATGAAGTCCTCGTAGGCGTTGAGTCCCAGGTGGCTGCGCCCGGTGGCGCTGATGATGCCCATGGTGACCGTCTGGCCGACCCCGAAGGGGTTGCCGATGGCCAGCGAGACGTCGCCCACGGCGATCCGGCTGGTGTCGGTCAGCTCGATCACCGGCAGCGAGGCAAGGTCGATGCGCAGCACGGCCAGGTCGGTCTCCGGGTCGGTGCCGATCACCTCGGCCAGGGTCTCGCGGCCGTCGCGCAGCGCGACCTGGATCTGGTCGGCCCCGCGGATCACGTGGTTGTTGGTCAGCACGTAGCCCTCGTCGCTGACGATGACCCCGGACCCGAGGCTCGACAGCATGCGCTGTCGCCTCGGCGTCTCGTCACCGAAGAACTGGCGAAAGAAGGGGTCCGACATGAGGGGGTGCTCCTCCCGCTTGACCACCCGGGAGGAGTAGATGTTGACCACGGCCGGGGCGGCCCGCTCCACCGCCTGTGCATAGCTGGCCGGCCCCTGCTGCCGGGTCAGCGGCTCGGCCTGGCGGACCTCGGGGGCGTCGCGGGACACGGCCTCGTCCTCCCCGGGGGGCGGGGCCAGGGAGTAGGGCGCGGAGGCCGGGGCGGGGGCCGGACGCCCGATCAGCTGGGGGAAGGCGTTGAGCAGAACGATCGCCCCCAGCACGCCGATGAGGACGGGCCAGAGGTAGGGGAGCAGGGTGCGTCGCATGCGGCGGGGGTCCTTGTCGACGATGCTGGGTCGCGGGGCATCCGCCCGCTGGTTACACTGGGCGGATTGTAACATCGCCAACCCGACCGCGCCCGGAGGCTGCATGACGAATCGAGACGACCTGGTCGCCGCCTGTGATCGCCTGCTCGAACCCGAACGTTTCAAGGACTACACCGTGAACGGTCTGCAGGTGGCCGGCAGCGACCGCGTGGCCCGGGTGATGACCGGCGTGACGGCCTGCCAGGCGCTGCTCGACGAGGCCGTGGCCTGGCAGGCGGATCTCGTGCTGGTCCACCACGGCTACTTCTGGAAGAACGAGCCGGTCACCATCACCGGCATGAAGCGACGGCGCCTCGCGACGCTGCTGGCCCATGACATCAACCTGCTGGCCTACCACCTGCCACTGGATGCCCATCCTGAACTCGGCAACAACGCCGAGCTCGGCCGGCGGCTCGGCTTCACCGTCACCGGCTGCGCCGACGGGGCGCTCGGCGAGGGGCTGGTGTGGCTCGGGGAACCCTCGCCGGGCCTCGATGCCACCGGCCTGGCCCGCGGGGTGGGGGAGGTGCTGGGGCGGGATCCCCTGCTGATCGAGGCGCCGGGCGGCGGCGAGGTTCGCCGCGTCGCCTGGTGCACGGGCGGGGCCCAGGACATGATCACCACCGCCGTCGAGGCCGGCGCCGACGCCTTCATCTCCGGCGAGATCTCCGAACGCACGACCCACCTGGCACGAGAGATGGGCATCCACTATCTGGCGGCGGGCCACCATGCCACCGAGCGCTACGGCGTCCAGGCGCTGGGCGATCGGCTGGCCGCGGAGTTCGGCCTGGAGCACCGCTTCGTCGACATCGACAATCCCGCCTGAGCAGAACGACCACGCCCCGGCGGAGGGCCGGGGCGTGGGGAAGGGTAGGGTGCGTCGCGCTCAGTAGCGCGGGGGCTGGGGCACCGCCCCGTCCTCGCCCTGCTTCAGGCCGAACTCCTCGGAGAGGGTGCCCCGGTTGCCGTCGGCATAGTCCCGAGGCACGGCCGGTTCGGCATCGCCCGTCTCGGGCTTCGGCGCGGCGTCGTCCATGGCCTGGCGGCGCAAGGAGGGGGCGCCGAGGGTGCTGCTGGCCGCCTCGGCTTCCTGTTCGAGGCTGCGGCTTTCCCGTTGAAGGCTCTCGGCCAGCCTGGCGATGCGCTCCAGGCTGTCGCCCATGCCATCCTTGAGTTCCGCCAGGGCCCGTTCGCGTTCGGCGAGGCGCTGGCGCAACCGCTGGGCATTGTCGGCCGTGGCATTGAGGAGGTGATAGCCCAGTGCTCCGATCCCGATGCCCGCCAGCAGGCAGGCGACGGCCAGCACCCAGTTGATGTTGGTCTCGTCCACGTCGTGGGTCTCCTGGAGCCTTGGGACGCCTGGCATGCGAGGCGCCGATGGCGTCTGGTGGCCGCTTCCGGCCGGGTTCCTCATTATAGGGGCGACCCGGTGTGCCGGGTCAACGCGGGGGCGGCGCATGCCAACCGGGGGCGGGATGCGTATAATGCCCTCGCCAATGCCCAGAGGAGAGGCCTTCAGGATTCCCCATGAGCGAGACGCACTCCCCCACGGCTTCCCGCGGCGCGCGGCGGTCCGAGACGCCGATGACCCGCTACCGCGCCGATCTCGAACGCCGTGACTTCCAGCGCGATGCCGCCCAGGAGCAGGCGGTGGCCCATCTGCAGCGCCTCTACGACGAGCTGGTGGCCACGCCGCCCTCCCGGGTGGTCCCGCCGAAGCCCGGCGGTGGCCTGACCTCGCGGGTGGCCGGCCTGTTCGGGCGGCGCGAACGCGAGGCGTCCGCGGAACCCGCGATGCCCAGCATCAACGGGCTCTATTTCTGGGGCGGCGTGGGACGCGGCAAGACCTACCTGATGGACACCTTCTTCGAGGCGTTGCCCTTTCCCGAGAAGATGCGTACCCACTTCCACCGTTTCATGCAGCGGGTGCACAACGAGCTCGAGCACTACAAGGGCGAGAAGAACCCCCTCCGGCTGATCGCCACCAAGTTCGCGGCCGAGGCCCGGGTGATCTGCTTCGACGAGTTCTTCGTCAAGGACATCACCGATGCCATGATCCTGGCCAACCTCCTCGAGTCGCTCTTCGAGAAGGGGGTGGTGCTGGTGGCCACCTCCAACATCGTCCCGGCGGAGCTCTACAAGGATGGCCTGCAGCGCGCCCGTTTCCTGCCGGCCATCGACCTGCTCGAGCGTCACTGCGAGGTGGTCAACGTCGACTCGGGCATCGACTACCGGCTGCGCGTCCTGGAACGTGCCGAGATCTTTCATGCCCCGCTCGATGACGAGGCCGAGACGGAACTGGCCCGCAGCTTTCGCGAGATCGCCGGCCACGAGGGGGAAGAGGGGGCGTCCATCGAGATCAATCACCGGAACCTGCGCACGCGTCGACTGCACGACGACGTGGTGTGGTTCGAGTTCTCCGAGCTCTGCGACGGGCCGCGCAGCCAGAACGACTACATCGAGCTGGCGCGCGAGTTCCACAGCGTGCTGGTCTCCAACGTCTCCCGCATGAGCGGGGCCACGGACGACCGGGCACGCCGATTCATCAACATGGTCGACGAGTTCTACGACCGCGGCGTCAAGCTGCTGATGTCCGCCGAGGTGCCGGCCGAGTCGCTCTATCGGGACGGACGGCTGGAGTTCGAGTTCCAGCGAACCCTCTCCCGGCTCCAGGAGATGCAGTCCCACGACTACCTGGCGCTGCCCCACAAGCCCTGAGGGCCCTTCCCCTGTGGGGCAGGGGTCGTGTAGAATGCGCGCTCGCTTGACCGTTGCACGTCCCTCGGGGCGAGGCAACCAAGAAGAATAGGGATGGTTCCATGCCGGATTCCCGGCGGCAGAACCCAATACATCGTAATGGTGACTCATCCATGAAGACGTTCACTGCCAAACCGCAGTCTGTCCAGCGCGACTGGTTCGTCGTCGACGCCGCGGACAAGACGCTCGGCCGTCTGGCCACCGAGATCGCTCGCCGCCTGCGTGGCAAGCACAAGCCGGAATTCACCCCGCATGTCGATACCGGCGACTACATCGTCGTGATCAATGCCGAGAAGGTGAAGGTCACCGGCAACAAGGTCAATGCCAAGACCTACTACCGCCATACCGGTTATCCGGGTGGCCTGCGCTCCATGAATTTCGAGAAGATGATCGCCCACGCACCGGAGCGTGTCATCGAGTCCGCCGTCAAGGGCATGCTGCCGAAGGGTCCCCTGGGTCGTGCCATGTACTCGAAGCTCAAGGTCTACGCCGGCACCGAGCATCCGCACGCTGCCCAGCAGCCGCAAGAACTGAACATCTGAGGGAGTCTTCGCCATGACACAGCAGTATTACGGTACCGGGCGCCGCAAGACCTCTACCGCGCGCGTCTTCCTGAAGCCGGGCACCGGCAAGATCACCGTCAACAGCCGTGAGCTGGACCAGTACTTCGGTCGCGTCACCGGCCGCATGGTGGTCCGCCAGCCGCTCGAGCTGACCGAGACCCTGGGCCAGTTCGACGTCTACGTCACCGTCAAGGGCGGCGGCGGTTCGTCTCAGGCCGGCGCCATCCGCCACGGCATCACCCGTGCCCTGATGGAGTACAACGAGGACTTCCGTCCCCAGCTGCGCGAGGCGGGCTACGTTACCCGCGACTCCCGCCAGGTCGAGCGCAAGAAGATCGGCCTGCGCAAGGCACGTCGTCGCCCGCAGTTCTCCAAGCGCTAATACGTACGTATTGTCGTCCGAAAACGCCCAGGTCCAGCGACCTGGGCGTTTTTTGTTCCTGATCAAGAATTTGTCACCGGGTTTCCACCAATGTCCGGGAACCTTTCCTTGTGCGGGACGACACGATTTTTTACCATAGATCGCATTTGGTATCCGTGGTCGCGGGGGATTCACTGCCCGTGATAAAACAGCGGGTAAGTTGATGGGAGAAACCTGAATATGGCAGATAACGGCGTAAACAAGGGTCGGCGCCGTTTCCTCGTAGGTGCCACCACCGTCGTGGGTGCGGTGGGTGCCGTCGGGGTTGCGGTCCCCTTTGTGGCTTCCTGGCAGCCGAGTGCCAGGGCGAGAGCAGCGGGTGCCCCCGTTCAGGCGGACGTGTCGAAGCTCGAGCCCGGGCAGCGCATGACCGTCGAGTGGCGCGGCAAGCCGGTGTGGATCCTCAATCGCTCGTCGGAGATGATCGAGCGCACCGAATCGATCGACCCGTCGCAGCTGGCCGACCCGGAGTCCAGCGTGCCGCAGCAGCCCGACTACGTGGAAGGCCCGCTGCGCTCCATCAAGCCCGAGATCGGCGTGCTCATCGGCATCTGCACCCATCTGGGCTGCTCGCCGCTGTTCAGGCCCGAGCCCGGCAGCGTGGACGTCGCTGACTGGCCCGGCGGCTTCTTCTGCCCCTGTCATGGCTCACGCTTCGACCTCGCGGGGCGGGTGTACGCCAACGTGCCGGCGCCGACCAACCTCGAAGTCCCACCTTACCGCTTCGACAGCGATGTGCTGATCACTGTCGGCGAAGATGAGGAGTCTGCCTGATGGGTAATCCGAACAAGGCCAAGGCGGAGCGCGGCTTCATGCGCTGGGTCGATGACCGCTTCCCCGCCACTCAGATGTGGGAAGAGCACCTGGCCAAGTACTATGCGCCGAAGAACTTCAACTTCTGGTACTTCTTCGGCTCGCTGGCCCTGGTGGTACTGATCAACCAGATCCTCACCGGCGTCTGGCTGACCATGAGCTTCAACCCCTCCGCCGAGGGCGCCTTCGCCTCGGTCGAGTACATCATGCGCGACGTGGAGTGGGGCTGGCTGATCCGCTACATGCACTCCACCGGGGCCTCGGCCTTCTTCGTCGTGGTCTACCTGCACATGTTCCGCGGCCTGCTCTACGGCTCCTATAAGGCGCCCCGCGAGCTGGTGTGGATCTTCGGCATGACGATCTACCTGGCGCTCATGGCGGAGGCCTTCATGGGCTACCTGCTGCCCTGGGGCCAGATGTCCTACTGGGGTGCCCAGGTCATCATCTCGCTGTTCTCCGCCATCCCCGCCATCGGCCCGGACCTGGCCCAGTGGGTGCGCGGTGACTTCCTGATCTCCGGCATCACCCTCAACCGCTTCTTCGCCCTGCACGTGGTGGCGCTGCCCATCGTGATCCTGGCGCTGGTGGTGCTCCACATCATTGCCCTGCACGAGGTCGGCTCCAACAACCCCGACGGCATCGACATCAAGAAGAAGAAGGACGAGTCCGGCAAGCCGCTGGACGGCATCCCCTTCCATCCGTACTACACGGTGAAGGACCTCGTCGGACTCGCGGTCTTCCTGTTCGTCTTCGTGATGGTGATCTTCTACTTCCCGGAGGGCGGCGGCTACTTCATCGAGAAGCCCAACTTCGAGCCGGCCAACCCGCTGAAGACGCCGGACCATATCGCACCGGTGTGGTACTTCACGCCCTTCTACGCGATGCTGCGCGCGATCACCTTCAGCCTGTTCGGGCTGGACGCCAAGTTCCTCGGCGTCATCGTGATGGGTGGGGCGATCGCCATCCTGTTCGTGCTCCCCTGGCTCGATCGCAGTCCGGTGCGCTCGATGCGCTACAAGGGGTGGATCTCCAAGGTGATGCTGCTCCTCTTCGCCATCAGCTTCGTGATCCTCGGGGTACTCGGCGTGCTGCCGACGACCGAGACGCGGACCATGATCGCCCAGCTGTGTACCGCGCTCTACTTCGCCTTCTTCCTGCTGATGCCGCTCTATACCCGGCTGGAGAAGACCAAACCCGTTCCGGAAAGGGTGACTGGCTAATGAAAAAGCAACTGTTCGCACTGCTCTTCGCGCTGGTGCCGATGGTCGGGTTCGCCGCCGGGGGCGGAGGTGTCCATCTGGAGGAGATGAATCCGGACCTCGAGAACAAGGCCTCGCTGCAGAACGGCATGAAGCTCTTCGTGAACTACTGCATGGGCTGTCACTCCATGGAGTACCAGCGCTTCTCCCGCGCTGCCGAGGACCTGGACATGCCCCAGGATCTCGTCGAGGACAACCTGATCTTCTCGGATGCCCTGAAGTTCAATGACCAGATGCACATCGCCATGGGCAGTGGCGATGCCGAGAACTGGTTCGGTGCCGCGCCGCCGGACCTGACCCTCGAGGCGCGCCTGCGCGGCACCGACTGGGTCTACTCCTACCTGCTGAGCTTCTACAAGGATCCGGAGCGTCCCACCGGCGTCAACAACGCGGTCTTCCCGCTGGTGGCCATGCCCAACGTGCTGGAGCCGCTGCAGGGGGTCCAGGAGAAGGTCTGTGCCGCCAGCGACAAGCCGGTCCCGGGGGGTGAACTGGATCCGCTGACCGGCAAGTACCAGTCCTGCGAGACCCTGCAGGTGACCCGGCCCGGCGAGATGGAGCCCGAGGAGTTCGAGAATGCGGTCTACGACCTCACCAACTTCCTGGCCTACGCGGGTGAGCCGTCCAAGCTGCAGGCCCAGTCGCTGGGGCCGAAGGTGCTGATCTTCATCTTCATCTTCGGTGTCATCGCCTACCTGCTCAAGCGCGAGTACTGGCGCGACATTCACTGATCCGATGGCAACGCAGCATCACAGGGGCGCATGGCCGCAGGCCGTGCGCCCCTGTGGTATATGCCCGATACCGGGCAGGACGATCGCCCTCAAGGCGGGGTCGGTCGTGTTATCATCTCGGCACGAACTGATGCGAGGATTGTTACATGGGTGTAGTGGCCAAGCGGTCGTCGATGATCTTCTACTCCGGAGGGGATGACCATTTCAGTCATCGTGTGCGAATCGTGCTCGCCGAGAAGGGCGTGGCCGTGGATATCGTCGAGGTGACCGACGAGCACCACCCGGAGGAGCTTGCCGACCTCAATCCCTACAACAGCGTGCCCACGCTGCTCGATCGCGACCTGGTGCTCTACGAGTCCAAGGTGATGATGGAGTACCTGGACGAGCGCTTCCCGCATCCGCCGCTGTTGCCGGTCTACCCGGTGGCGCGCGCCAAGAGCCGCCTGTGGATGCATCGCATCGAGCGCGAATGGTGTCCGCTGGTCGAGCAGATCCAGACTGGCGCCAAGAAGGACGTGGAGAAGGCACGCAAGGAGCTTCGCGAGAGCCTGGTCGGTATCTCGCCGATCTTCGAGGACATGCCGTATTTCATGAGCGATGAGTTCACGCTGGTGGACTGCTGCCTGGCGCCGATCCTCTGGCGCCTGCCGGTGCTGGGCATCGAGCTGCCCGAGAAGCAGGTCAAACCCCTGCTGGGCTACATGGAGCGCCTGTTCGATCGCGACGGCTTCAAGGCGGCACTCAGCGAGAGCGAACGCGAGATGCGTTCCTGATCTTCCCTGCATCCCCCGGCCTGGCCGGGGGGCCACCCCAGGAGGGCCAACCATGCACTCGAGCCGTCCCTATATTGCCAGGGCCCTGTACCAGTGGCTGCTGGACAACGAGCTCACGCCCTACATCGTCGTCGATGCCGAGCAGGAGGGTGTCGAGGTGCCCCGGCAGTTCGTCCAGAACGGTCAGATCGTGCTTAATCTCGCCCCGACGGCCATTCGCGACTTCGCCATGGAGAACGAGGCGGTCAGCTTCTCGGCGCGCTTCGGCGGGCAGCCCATGCAGGTGATGGTGCCCATGGAGGCGTTGATCGCCATCTACGCCCGTGAGAACGGCGTGGGCATGGTCTTCGGCCACGAGCCGGTGCTGCCGATCGAGGTCACCGAGCCGGAAGAGGCGTCTCCCCTCAGCGGGGTGGAGAGCCCGGCCGATGCCGGCGAGGACGAAGGCGGTGATGATGACGAGGCCGCCCGGCCACGCAAGGGGCCTCCCTCACTGCGCGTCATCAAGTGACGTGAACGCCGGCTCCCGCGGGAGCGAGGTATCCACGCAGGACGGCAGGCCCTCGGGCCTGCCGTCCTGCGTCTGGGGGCATCAGTCGAGGTAGTCGAATACCTTGACGATGCGCTGCATGCCGCCCACGGCCGCGACGGCCTGGACGATGCGCTCGGCCTCGTTGCGGTTCACGATGCCCATGAGGTAGACGCTGCTGTTCTCGGTGATGACCTGGACACGGCCCGAGTCGATCTCCTGGTTGGCGACCAGGGCGGTGTTGATACGGGTGCGCAGCCAGGTATCGGCGAGGCGCTGGCTGGCAGGCAGGTTGGCGGCGACGGTCAGCTCATTGTGCACCTCGCGCACGTTGCGCACCTGGCCGGCGACCTGTTCGGCCTTCTGCTGGAGTTCCTCGCTGGGCACCTGGCCGGTCAACAGCACCACGCCATTGAAGCTGTCGACGTTGATGCGGGCATCGCCCAGCCGGGCATCGGTCTGGCCGAGGTTGTGGGCGATCTTGGTCTCGATGCTCTCGTCCTCGACCTGGGTGCCGAAGGTGCGCTCCCCATAGTCCTCCTCGATGGTGCCGGGATGGGTGACGCCGGTGACGGCGGTGCACCCGCCGACGCCGAGGGCGAGGGTGAGCAGAATGGGCGTGAGCAGGGAGGTCTTGGTCATGGTTTTACTCGCTTGTCCCGAAGAGTTGTTCGTCGATCAGGTCGCAGAGGCAGTGGATGGCCAGCAGGTGGACCTCCTGGATGCGTGCCGTGGAGGTCGCCGGCACCCGGATCTCGCAGTCGTCCTGGCCCAGCAGCGAGGCCATGTCGCCCCCGTCGCGGCCAGTCAGGGCGATCACCGTCATGTCCCGGTCATGGGCGGCCTGGATGGCCTGGATGACGTTGGCGGAGTTCCCGCTGGTGGAGATGGCCAGCAGGATGTCGCCGGGCTGGCCCAGGGCGCGGATCTGCTTGGAGAAGACCTCGTTGTAGCTGTAGTCGTTGGCGATGGAGGTCAGCGTGGAGGTGTCGGTGGTCAGGGCCAGGGCCGGCAGGCTGGGGCGCTCACGCTCGAAGCGGTTGAGCAGTTCCGAGGAGAAGTGCTGGCTGTCGCCGGCGCTGCCGCCGTTGCCGCAGGCCAGGATCTTGCCCTCGTTCACCAGGCACTGGACCATCATCTGGCTGGCGACCTCGATGAAGGGCGGGAGCACCTCGCTGGCATAGGTCTTGGTGTCGATGCTGGCATTGAAGTGGCCGAGTATGCGCTGCTGGAAATCCATGCGGGTTCCGGGTCCTTTGGCAGAGTGGCTTGACCGGTCAGGGCGCTTCGAAGGCATTCGCGACCCAGTCGATCTCGAACTCGGGGGGCGTGCCGGTGACGGCCAGCACATCGAAGCGGCAGGGACATGATAGCCCGTTGCGCTGGAGATAAAAACGCGCCGCCCGGATCAGGCGGCGCTGCTTGGTGGCGGTGATGGTTTCGAGGGGGTGGCCGTGGCGGCTGTCGGCGCGATGGCGGACCTCGACGAACACCAGGACCTCGCCGTCGCGCATCACCAGGTCGATCTCGCCGCCCTTGGCGTGCTGGTTGCTGGCCTCGAGCGCCAGCCCGCGGGAGGTCAGCCAGCGGGCCGCGAGCTGCTCGATGGCGCCGCCGCGGGCCCGGGCGTCACGGGGCCCGTTCATCGCCGAACACGCCCGGGATCAGCACCGGCTGGGGCACGCCATTGACGAAGCGCGCCCAGGGCAGGCGGCGATGGATGCGGCCGTCCTCCCCCGCGCTCAGGGTGCCGGTGGCGCCGAACAGCTCGGTGCCGCTGATGGCCTGAAGCTGCGGCATGCGCAGGGCCAGCTCGTAGGCATCCACGCCCATGGCCATCACGCGGAACATCGTGGAGTCCGACTCCTCGCGCAGCTGGCGGTAGCTGTCGAGGAAGGGCAGGGCCTCCACGCCGCCCACGGACGCGTCGGGGATCTGCCAGGGGATGTCGACGAACAGCACGTCGTCCAGGTCTCCGTCCAGGCGCGGCTGCAGCTGGCCGGCGAAGAGGTGGGAGGTCGCGTAGATCGGCAGGTCGCCGCTATCGATATAGTCCAGGTTGGGCGGCACCTGGCGGGCGTATTCGGGCAGTGCCAGCAGGAACAGCATATCCGGCTGCGGGTTGGTGGCGGCCCGCTTCGCGCTCTCGGTGGCAGGCGCCCGGGGATCGTAGCGGACCGCACTGGCGACGTCGCCGCCGAGGTCGCGCCAGGTGTCCCAGAAGGCCTCGCCGACGCGGCGTCCCCAGTCGTTGTCCGGCACCATCAGGGAGGCCAGGCGGTGGCCGTCGGTCCAGGCGCGCTGGGCGGCCTGCCGGGCCTCGTCCTCGGCGGAGAGGCCATACTGGAAGAGCCCCTTGGCCTGGTTGCGGTCGCCTCGCCCGTAGTTGAGCGCCAGGGTCGGCATCGGGACACGATCACGCTGCTCGAGTCGGCTGACGGCGTCCTTGTCCAGCGGCCCGACCACCACCTGGGCACCCAGGGCGGCGGCCTCGCGGTAGAGGGCATCCAGGTCGACGGCACTGCTGTCGAAGAAGCTCAGGCGGGCGCCGCTGTCGACGCCCTCCAGGTGATGGGTGCGGATGCCCTGGCGCATCGCCTTGGCGATGCCGGCGAGCGGCCCGGACTCCGGCAGGAAGACCGCGATGTGATCCACGCGCTGTCCGCGCAGCTCCCCAAGGGCCGTGATCTCGCCGGGGAGCCGACGGGCCGCCGGATGGCCGCGATGGCTTCCGCGCCAGTCCTCGAGGCGGGCGAAGAGACGCTGGATGTCGCTGCCGCTGGTGCGCACCAGCTCGGTGAGGGCGACCCAGCCCAGGGTCAGGTCGTCGCCTCCCTCGCGCAGCGCGGCCAGCTCGCGGCTGTCCAGCCGGGAAAGCTGGGCCCAGATCGGGTCGTTCAGGTCCTCGCGATCGGTCTCGCCCTGGACGCGGATCAGCGCCCGGGCGGCCGCGAGGGGCTCGTCGACCTCGGCGAGCGCCATGCCCAGGCGTTCCCGCACGGTCAGGGACGCCTCGCGGGGTAGCTCGACCTCGTCGAGTAGCTGGCCGGCCTGGATGACCGCCCAGGGATCCCCCTCGGTCTCGCCCAGGTCGGAGAGCAGCAGCGCCCAGCGCACTCGGGCCTGGCGTTCCAGCCGGCTGTCGTCGATTTCCTTGGCGACCTCCAGCGCCTGGGGGCGACGGCCCTGGCGTGCTAGGATGTCGGCCGCCTCCAGGCGGGACAGGGCCGCCTGCCCCGGCTCTTGCTGTTCGGCCTGCTGAAGCAGGCGCTGCGGATCCACATCGGCCTGTCGTTCGATGACACCCGGCTGGAAACTGCAACCCGCGAGAAGCAGCGCGGTGAGCGCGGCGGCCAGCGGGCCGCGTAACGAGATCTTCATGATTCCTTCCCTTGTTTCCATGTCCCAGAGCATCCCAGGAGCCGAGATGTCCGATACGCCTGCCGGTTCATTGTACGTGGTCGCCACACCGATTGGGAATCTGGACGACCTGAGCCCGAGGGCCGCCCGGGTGCTCGGCGAGGTGGCGCTGATTGCCGCCGAGGACACCCGGCACAGTGGCCGCCTGCTGCGCCATCTGGGCCTGTCACGACCCATGCTCTCGCTGCACGAGCACAACGAGGCCTCGCGGGTCGACGCCCTGGATGCCCGGCTCATGGCCGGCGAGGATGTCGCCCTGGTCTCGGACGCCGGCACGCCCCTGATCAGCGACCCGGGCTTCGTGCTGGTGCGCGAGCTCAGGGCGCGGGGGCGTCGCATCATCCCGCTCCCGGGGCCCTGCGCCCTCGTCGCGGCCCTGTCGGCGGCGGGCCTTCCCACCGACCGCTTCCTCTTCCAGGGATTTCTCCCGGCCAAGGGCGGGACCCGTCGGGCGCGGCTTGAACGCCTGGCCGGCAGGGAGGAGACCCTGGTGTTCTACGAATCGCCCCATCGGGTCCGCGACACCCTGGCCGACCTCGCCAGCGTGTTGGGGGAGCGCCGGGTGGTCCTGGCCCGGGAGCTCACCAAGGCCTTCGAGACCTTCCTCGACGGCACGCCGGCCGGGCTGATCGCCCGCATGGAGGAGGACCCGGACCAGGCCCGCGGCGAGTTCGTGGTGATGGTGGCCGGCGCACCGGCGCGCGGCGAGGCCGAGCAGTCGGCGGTGGAGGCCGATGAGCTGCTGCTTGCCCTGCTGTCCGAGGGGGTGGGCGTCAAGCAGGCCGCCGCCGTGGCGGCGCGGGTGCTGGGGGGCGTCAAGAAGGTGTGGTACGCCAGGGCCCAGGCCCTCAAGGACGGCCATTGAGGCGGCGCAAGGGCGCTGGTATCCTTGCCGCGGGAGTTGGCCAGACAGTCGCCGCCGCCCCGGCCCTCGGGTCGGGCGGGGGAGGAAAGTCCGGGCTCCATAGGGCAGAGTGCCAGGTAACGCCTGGGCGGCGCGAGCCGACGGAAAGTGCAGCAGAGAGCAGACCGCCTACGTCTCCCTCGGGAGGCCGGTAAGGGTGAAAGGGTGCGGTAAGAGCGCACCGCGCGCCTGGCAACAGTGCGTGGCAAGGTAAACCCCACTCGGAGCAAGACCAAATAGGAACCCCATGGCGTGGCCCGCGTCGGGTTCGGGTAGGTTGCTCGAGGGCGCCGGTGACGTCGCCCCTAGAGGAATGACTGTCCTCGACAGAACCCGGCTTATCGGCCGACTCCCCCATCTTTTCTGTCACCGTCGCGCACGGTCCCTGCCAGCTGCCAACGAGAAGTGCATGCCGTCATCCGCTCCCGAATCACCCGTCCGCGGTTTTCGCCATGCCAGCGTGCTGCTCGATGGCGCGGTCGAGGCCCTGGTCCATGACCCGGCCGGTGCCTATCTCGACGGCACCTTCGGGCGCGGTGGTCACTCCCGGGCGATCCTCGAGCGCCTTGCGCCCGAGGGGCGCCTGCTGGCCATCGATCGCGACCCTCAGGCCGTCGCCGAGGCGGGGGGCATCACCGATGCCCGCTTCACCATCGAGCGGGGCGAGTTTGCCCGGCTCGGCGAGATCGCCGAGCGCCATGGCCTGCATGGCCGGCTGGCCGGGGTCCTGCTCGACGTGGGGGTCTCGTCCCCCCAGCTCGATGATGCCGAGCGCGGTTTCAGCTTCCTGCGCGACGGCCCCCTGGACATGCGCATGGATCCCGACCACGGCGAGAGTGCCGCCGGTTTTCTGGCGCGCGCCAGCGAGGGCGAGATCGTGCGGGTCTTCAAGACCTATGGCGAGGAGCGCTTCGCGCGCCGCCTGGCCCGGGCTATCGTGGCCCGGCGTGCCGAGCGACCCTTCGAGCGGACGGCGGACCTCGCCGAGGTGGTCAAGGCGGCCCATCCCGCCTGGGAGAAGGGCAAACATCCCGCCACCCGGGTCTTCCAGGCCCTGCGCATCCAGGTCAATGGCGAGCTGGAACAGCTGGATGCCGCCCTCGAGGCGGCCCTGGAGGCCCTCGCCCCGGGCGGTCACCTGGTGGTGATCAGCTTCCATTCGCTGGAGGATCGCCGGGTCAAGTGCTTCATCCGCGACCATGTGCGGGGGGACACCGACCTGCCCCGCGGCGTGCCGCTGCGCGATGATCAGCTCAAGCGGCGCCTGGAGGCGCTGGGCAAGGCGCGTCGACCTTCCGCCGAGGAGGTTCAGGAGAACCCTCGGGCGCGCAGTGCGGTGATGCGTGTGGCACGCAAACGATACTGAGGTCCACCATGGCACAGGGACGATCCCCGGTAACCTCCTCCTTCGGCTGGCCCCTGCGCCTGGGGGCGTCACCGATGCTGCTGCTGGTCGCCCTCCTGCTGGCGGCCTGCCTGGCCTCGGCCCTGGGGGTGATCACCACCAGTCACCTGACCCGTGACCAGTACGCGCGCCTTCAGCACCTCGAGCGCGAACATCAGCAGCTGCAGACCGAATGGGGTCAGCTGCTGCTCGAGGAGAGCGCCTGGTCGTCGCCGGCACGGGTCGAACGCCTGGCCCAGGAGCGCCTGGAGATGCGCCTGCCCGACATCGACGAGGTCGAGGTCATCCGGCCATGAGCGACGCATCCCGCAGCGGCGTGACGCCGCGTCGTCCTCCCCCCATGGCGCCCATGGGCAAGGCTCGCTATCGGGTGATGATGACCCTGGTTGCGCTGGGGCTTGCCCTGCTGGCGGGGCGCATCGTCGACCTGCACGTCTTCGACCGATCCTTCCTGCAGGGGCAGGGCGATGCCCGGACCCTGCGCACCGATACCATCCCCGCCCACCGTGGCATGATCACCGACCGGCACGGCGAGCCGCTGGCCATCTCCACGCCGGTGGTGACCCTCTGGGCCAACCCCCAGGACCTGCCGGAGGACGACATCCAGCGCCTCATGCTGGCGAACGCCCTCGGGCAGGAGCTCGATGCCCTCAACGAGCGCATCGCGCGCTACGCGGAGCGGGAGTTCATGTACCTGCAGCGCCGCATGACCCCCGAGGCGGCGCAGCAGGTGCTCGACCTGCGCATTCCCGGCGTCCACGCCCGCGAGGAGTACAAGCGCTACTATCCGGCCGGCGAGGTGACCGCCCAGCTGCTGGGGGTGACTAACATCGACGACCAGGGGCAGGAGGGCCTGGAGCTGGCCTACCAGCCCTACCTCGCGGGAGTCCCCGGCAAGCGTCGGGTCCTCAAGGACCGCCGCGGGCGCCTGGTGCGCGACCTGGCCATGCTGCAGGAGGCGCAGCCCGGCGGCGACCTCACCCTGGCCCTGGACCAGCGCCTGCAGTACATGGCCTACCGCGAGCTCAAGGCGGCGGTCACCGAGAATGATGCCGACGGCGGCATCGTGGTGATGCTGGACGCCCGCAGCGGGGAGGTGCTGGCCATGGCCAACCAGCCCTCCTACAACCCCAACAACCGGGCCGGGCTCGACCCCCAGGGCCTGCGCAACCGGGCCATCGTCGATGTCTACGAGCCGGGGTCGGTCATGAAGCCGCTGGCGATGGCGGCCATGCTCGAGACGGGTGACCTGCCCCTGGATACGGTGGTCGACACCTCGCCGGGCTGGATGGTCATCGACCGCTTCACCATCAAGGATATTCGCAACTACGGCAAGCTGACCCTGGCCGGCATCCTCGAGAAGTCCTCGAACATCGGCATGTCCAAGCTGGCCCTGCGCCTGGACGACCCCGTGGTCCCGGCCAAGTATCGCGCCCTGGGGCTGGGGCAGAGCCCGGGCACCGGCTTCCCCGGCGAGTCCACCGGCAGCATTCCGGCGCCGGTGCGCTGGTCGAGCAGCCAGTGGGCGGCCCTCTCCTATGGGTATGGCCTGTCCGTCTCGGCGCTGCAGCTGGCCAGTGCCTATACCGCCATCGCCAACGAGGGGCGCCGCCTGCCGCCCTCGCTGCTCAAGCTCGGTCAGTCGCCGGCCGGCGAACAGGTCATCGACCCGGACGTGGCCCGGCGGATACTCGGGATGATGGACCAGGTCGTCGAACCCGGCACCGGCGCCCGTCGGGCCCTTGTGCCTGGCTATCGGGTGGCCGGCAAGACGGGCACCGTGCGCAAGACCGATGCCGGCGGCTACCAGGAGAAGGCCTACCGTGGCCTCTTCGTCGGTATCGCCCCCGTCTCGAATCCCCGGATCGTCACCGTGGTCATGATCGACCATCCGCGGGGCGACAGTTATTACGGCGGGGCAGTGGCGGCGCCGGTCTTCTCCCGGGTGGCTGGCAATGCCTTGCGCCTGCTCGACGTGCCGCCGGATGCCCGGGACCCGGAATCATGATCGCCAGTTCAGGAGAGAGAACGAGATGCAGCTGAGTGCCGAGCGACTCGAGGCGGGCCTGGTCGGGCTCTGGCCCGAGTGCCGCCTTGCCCTGGAGGACCTCTCCCTGCCCGACACCGTGCGCCTCGTGCTCGACAGCCGTCGGGTCGGAGAGGGGGACGTCTTCGTGGCGGTGCCCGGGGTCGCGGCCGACGGGCGAGCGTACATCGACCAGGCGCTGGCGGCCGGGGCGTCGCTGGTGCTGGCCCATGATGACGGTACGCCCGGGCCGGACAGCGACCGGGTGCTTTGGCTGTCGGGGCTGCGCGAGGCCCAGGGCGAGCTGGGCCGGGTCCTGTTCGAGGTGCCCCGGGAGCTGGAGCTGATCGGCGTCACCGGCACCAACGGCAAGAGCTCCGTGACGCACTACCTGGCCGAACTGAGCCTTGCCCTCGGGGTGGATGCCGGCCTGGTCGGCACCCTGGGCCATGGGCGCCCCGGCGCCCTGACGGCCGGCCACCTGACCACGCCGGGTCCCCTGGCCCTGCAGGCGGCGATCGGCGAGCTGGCCGCCGAGGGGGTGCGGCGCGTGGCCATGGAGGTCTCCTCACACGCCCTGGAGCAGGGGCGCCTCGACGGCTGCAGCCTGCAGGCCGCGGTGTTCACCAACCTGAGTCGCGACCACCTGGACTACCACGGCAGCATGGCGGCCTATGCCGCCGCCAAGGCGCGGCTGTTCCGTCGCCATGAGCTCGAGCTCGCCGTGGTCAACGGCGACGATCCGCTGGCGCGACTGATGCTCGCCGGGGTGCACCGTGGCGTGCGCGTCCTGGCGGTGGGCGAGGACGAGGCGGTGACCCTGCGCGTCGTCGAGTGGCTCGCCCATGCCGGCGGCCAGCGGGCGCTGATCGCCACGCCGGACGGCGAGCGCGAGCTTGAGCTCGCGCTGATGGGTCGCTTCACCCTGGACAACGTGCTGCTGGCCATCGCCACCCTCCATGGCCTGGGGCATTCCCTGGAGGCGCTCTTCGAGGCGGCCGCCGACCTCGCCCCGGTACCCGGGCGCATGGAGCGCCTGTCGCGTCCCGGCGCGCCCACGGTGGTCATCGACTACGCCCATACCCCGGACGCCCTGGATAACGCCCTGGCGGCGCTGCGTGCACACCTTCCGGGCGACGGCCGGCTGTGGTGCCTGTTCGGCTGCGGCGGCGACCGCGACAGCGGCAAGCGCCCCCTGATGGCCGAGGCCGCGGCGCGCCATGCCGACGTGCTGGTGGTCACCGACGACAATCCACGCGGCGAGGCCCCCGAGACGATCCGCGCCCAGGTCCTGGAGGGCCTGGACGACGCGCCGAACCGCGAGGTCATCGAGGTGGCCGGTCGCGGCGAAGCCATCGCCCGGGTGCTGGCCGAGGCCGCCCCGGACGACGTGGTGCTGATCGCCGGCAAGGGCCATGAGGACTATCAGGAGGTGGCAGGGGTGCGCCATGCCTTCTCGGACCTCGCCGAGGCCGAGCGTGGCCTGGCGCGCCGTGCCGCGGAGGGCGGACGATGAGCGGCGTGGGCCTGCAGACGCTGCACGAGGTGGCCGACGCCCTCGGGCTGACGCGGCCCGACGAGGATCCGGCCGTCGGCGCCATCGTCACCGATACCCGGAAGCTCGCGCCCGGGGCGCTGTTCGTGGCGCTGCGCGGCGAGCGCTTCGATGCCCACGAGTTCGTGGCTCAGGCCCGCGAGGCCGGGGCCGTGGCGGCGCTCGTCGAGCGGCCGGTGGACGACCCGCTGCCCCAGCTGGTGGTGCCCGACACCCGTCTCGCCCTGGGGCTGCTGGCGCGGGCGCGGCGCCGGGCCTGGGGCGGGGCCCTGGTCGCCGTCACCGGCAACAGCGGCAAGACTACGGTCAAGCAGATGCTGGCGACCCTGCTGGGCCGCAGCGGGGCGACGCTCGCCACCGAGGGCAACCTCAACAACGATATCGGCGCGCCCCTGACCCTGCTGGCCCTCGAGCCGGGCCACCGCCAGGCGGTGGTGGAGCTGGGGGCCAACCACCTCGGCGAGATCGCCTGGACCACGGCCCTGGCCGGCCCTCGGGTGGCGGTGATCACCAACGTCACCGGCGCCCACGTGGGCGAGTTCGGCGGCATGGGCCGCATCGCCCAGGCCAAGGCCGAGATCCTGGCCGGCCTGCCCGACGACGGCGTGGCCGTGCTCAATCGCGACGATGCCTTCTTCGCGGCCTGGGCGGGCCTCGCCGCGCCGCGGGAGGTGCTCGACTTCGGGCTGGACCCGAGGGCCCGCCTTCGGGCCGAGGCGCTGGCCTGCGACGCCCTTGGGCGCTATGCTTTCACGCTTGTTCGGGACGGCCGCGAGATCGGCCGGGTGCGGTTGGCCCTGCTGGGGCGTCACAACGTGGCCAATGCCCTGGCCGCCGCCGCGGCGGCGCTGGCCATGGGACTCGAGGAGGCCGAGGTGCTGGCCGGACTCGAGGCGGTGGCGCCGATGACGGGCCGGATGAGCGTCGTGGAAGGCCTCAACGGCACGTACCTGCTGGACGATACCTATAATGCCAACCCCGGCGCGGTGAAGGCGGCGCTCGATGTCCTCGTGACGCTGCCGGCACCGCACTGGTGCCTGCTCGGCGCCATGGGAGAACTGGGAGGCGAGTCCGACCGGCTGCATGCCGAGCTCGGGCACTACGCGCGGGAACAGGGGGTCGATTTTCTGGGTACCCTCGGCGAGCCGGCACGGCCGGCCAGCCAGGCCTTCGGCGAAGGCGGGTCCCATTTCGACGACCGGGAGGCGCTGATGCGCCACGTCCTCCACCATCTACCGCCCGGGGCCAGCGTGCTGGTCAAGGGTTCGCGCAGTGCCGGCATGGAACACGTCGTTGCCGCCCTGCGCGCGGATGCTTCAAGGTGAACGCGATACATGCTGCTCTTTCTGGCTGACTTTCTGGCGCAATTCCAGAGTGCCTTCAACGTTTTCGACTATCTGACCCTGCGCATGATCCTGGGGACCCTGACCGCCCTGGTGCTCTGTCTGTGGCTGGGGCCGGTGATGATCCGTCGCCTGGTGGAACGCCAGATCGGCCAGGCGGTGCGCGACGACGGCCCCCAGTCCCACCTCTCCAAGGCCGGCACGCCGACCATGGGCGGCGCGATGATCCTGATGGCCATCGCGGTGAGCACCCTGCTGTGGGGCGACCTCACCAACCACTACGTGTGGCTGGTGCTGGCGGTGACGCTGGGCTTCGGCGCCATCGGCTGGGTGGATGACTTCCGCAAGGTGGTGGAGAAGAACCCGCGGGGCTTGCCGGCCCGCTGGAAGTACTTCTGGCAGTCGCTGATCGGCCTGTCGGCCGCGGTGCTGCTCTATGTCACGGCGGCCTCGCCGGTGGAGACCAGCCTGATCGTGCCGGTCTTCAAGGAGTTCGTGCTGCCGCTGGGCGTCTTCTACATCGTGCTGACCTACCTGGTCATCGTCGGCAGCTCCAACGCGGTCAACCTCACCGACGGCCTGGACGGCCTGGCGATCATGCCCACGGTGCTGGTGGCCATGGGCCTGGCCGTGTTCGCCTACGCCAGCGGCAACACGGTCTTCTCTGACTACCTGCAGATTCCCTTCATCCCCGGTGCCGGCGAGCTGGCGGTCTTCTGCGCCACCATCGCCGGGGCCGGGCTCGGCTTCCTGTGGTTCAACACCTACCCGGCCCAGGTCTTCATGGGGGACGTGGGGGCGCTCGCACTGGGCGCGGCCCTCGGCGTGGTGGCGGTGATCGTGCGCCAGGAGGTGGTGCTGTTCATCATGGGCGGGATCTTCGTCATGGAGACCGTCTCGGTGATCCTGCAGGTGGGCTCCTACAAGCTCACCGGGCGCCGCATCTTCCGCATGGCGCCGCTGCACCACCATTACGAGCTCAAGGGCTGGCCGGAGCCACGGGTCATCGTGCGCTTCTGGATCATCACCGTGGTCCTGGTCCTGATCGGCCTGGCCACCCTGAAGGTCCGCTGATCGCCCCTTGGGGCCGCCACGCCATCCGCAAGGAGCCCAACATGCTCAAGGTGCCGAAGGGAACGACGCTGGTGGTCGGGCTCGGAGTATCCGGGCGGGCCATCTGTCGCCACCTGAGCCGGCTTGGCGTCCCCTTTATGGTCGCCGACACCCGGGCCGCGCCGCCCGGGCTCGATGACTTCCGGGCCGCCCATCCGGGTATCCGCATCCACTGCGGGTCGCTCACCGACCTCGATCTCTGCGAGGTGGAGGAGGTCGTGGTCAGCCCGGGCATCGACCCGCACGCCCCGGGCCTCGCCGAGCTTGCCGGACGCACCCGCGAGGCCACCGGTGAGCCGCTGCTGGTGGGCGAGATCGCGCTCTTCGTGCGCGCGGCCCGGGCGCCCATCGCCGCCATCACCGGGTCGAACGCCAAGTCCACGGTCACCACCCTGGTGGGGGAGATGGCCCGCGAGGCCGGGCGCCGGGTCGCCGTGGGCGGCAACCTTGGCACGCCCGCCCTCGACCTGCTGGTTGATGCGCCCGAGGCCGAGTGCTACGTGCTGGAGCTCTCCAGCTTCCAGCTCGAGACCACGCCGAGGCTGGGCGCCGAGACGGCGGCCTTCCTCAACCTCTCCGAGGACCACCTGGACCGCCACGGCGACATGGCCGGCTACCGTGCCGCCAAGCTGGGCATCTTCCGCGGCGCCCGGCATGGCGTGGTCAACGCCGAGGACCCCATGACCTGGCCGGCGACGCCGCTGCCTGCCGAGGACCGCTTCACCACCCGCGCCCCGCAGGACGGGGAATGGGGGATCGGCCGCCACCGGGGGGCCGACTGGCTGATGCACGGGGAGGTGCCGCTGATGCCCGCCGCCGAGATGCGCCTGCCCGGACGCCACAACCAGGCCAATGCGCTGGCCGCCATGGCGATGGGGCGCCGCCTCGGGCTGCCGATGCCGGCGATGATCGAGGTGCTGCGGCGCTTTCCCGGGCTGCCCCATCGCGGCGAGCTGGTGGCCGAGGTCGATGGCGTGCGCTGGATCAACGACTCCAAGGGCACCAATGTCGGCGCGACCCTGGCCGCCATCGCGGGCCTCGGGCCGACCCTGACGGGGCGGCTGATCCTGCTGGCCGGCGGGATGGGCAAGGGGGCGGACTTCACCCCGTTGGCCTCGCCGCTGGCCCGCCACGGCCGCGAGGCGATCCTCTTCGGCCGCGACGCCGACCGCCTCGCCCAGGCCCTGGACGGCCGGCTGCCGGTGACCCGGGTGGAGGACCTGTCCCGGGCCCTCGCGAGGGCGGCCAGGATCGCCGAACCGGGCGACTGCGTGCTGCTCTCGCCGGCCTGTGCGAGCCTCGACCAGTTCAAAGACTACCAGGAACGCGGCGAATGCTTTCGCGAGGCGGTCCTGCGACTGGCGGAGGAGAGCGCATGAGCGGTCTGCGACGGAGGTTGAGCACCGCCGACCACCCCTTCGACGGCTGGCTGGTGCTGGCCTCGCTTGCCCTGCTGCTGACCGGCTGGGTGATGGTGACCTCGGCCTCCAGCGAGGTGGCCTCGAGCCTCACCGGCAACGCCTGGTACTTCAGCCTGCGACACGGGACCTTCCTTCTGGTGGCCCTCGCGGTCGGGGCGCTGGCCCTGCGCGTTCCCCTGGCCTGGTGGAAGGCCAACGGCCCGCTGCTGCTGCTGGTGGGCCTGGTGCTGCTGCTGCTGGTGCTGCTGGTGGGGCGCGAGGTCAACGGCAGCCGGCGCTGGCTCTCCCTGCCGGGCGTGCCCTTCAACCTGCAGGCCTCGGAGGTCGCCAAGCTCTGCCTGATCGTCTACCTGGCCGGCTACCTGGAGCGCTTCCTGCCGCTGGTGAGGCGGGAGTGGGGCGCCTTCCTGCGCCCCCTGGTGGTGATGGCCCTGGTCGCGGGGCTGCTGATCCTCGAGCCCGACTATGGTGCCGTGGTGGTGATGACCGGGGCGGTGATGGGCATGCTGCTGATGGCCGGCGCCCCCTGGGGGCGTTTCCTGGTGCTGCTGCTGCTGGTGGGGGCCCTCGGGGCCCTGGCCGCCGTGGCCGAGCCGTACCGGATGGCCCGCCTGACGAGTTTCGCCGACCCCTGGGCCGACCAGTTCGCCAGCGGCTACCAGCTGACCCAGGCCCTGATCGCCTTCGGCCGGGGCCACTGGCTGGGCATGGGCCTCGGCAACAGCGTGCAGAAGCTGTTCTATCTGCCCGAGGCCCACACCGACTTCGTCTTCGCGGTGCTGGCCGAGGAGCTCGGCCTGGTCGGCGCCATCGCCGTGGTCGGGCTCTTCGCCCTGCTGATCTGGCGCGCCATGGCCGTGGGGCGGCGGGCCGAGCTGGCAGGCCTGGCCTTTGCCGCCTACCTGAGTTACGGCTTCGCACTGGTCATCGGGGCCCAGGCCTTCATCAACATCGCCGTGAGCACCGGCATGCTGCCGACCAAGGGGCTGACCCTGCCGCTGCTCAGCTACGGGGGGTCGAGCCTGGTGGTGAGCTGCGTGATGGTCGCCCTGCTGCTGCGTGCCGATATCGAGACCCGCGAGGCACGCCGGCGGGCCCGGCCCACGGCCACCCGCTCGGCCCCGCCACGCAAGGCATCAGGCCCCGGCACGCCACCGGGGCCCGGCAAGAGACAAGGACACGCCTCATGAGTCGACACCCAGGACGTCGCGTACTGATCATGGCCGGCGGCACCGGGGGACACGTCATCCCGGCCCTGTCGCTGGCCCGCGGGCTGGCAGAGGCGGGGGTCGAGGTCGCCTGGCTCGGCAGCCCGCGGGGCATCGAGAACCGCCTGGTCCCCGAGGCCGGCATCCCCCTGTCGCGCATCGCCGTGAGCGGCCTGCGTGGCAACGGCCTGGCCGGCTGGCTGCTGGCGCCCTTCAACCTGATGCGGGCGGTCTGGCAGGCGGGCCGGGTCATCCGCGACCTCGACCCGCAGCTGGTCGTCGGCCTGGGAGGCTTCGCCAGCGGGCCCGGCGGCCTGGCGGCCTGGCTGATGCGCCGACCGCTGGTGATCCACGAGCAGAATGCCGTCGCCGGGCTGACCAATCGCGCCCTCTCGCACCTGGCGCGGCGCGTCTACGCCGCCTTTCCCCAGGCCTTTCCCGGCCGGGCCGAGGTGATCGGCAACCCGGTGCGCGCCGAGATCGCCGACCTCGGCCAGGCGCCCAGGCGCGCGGCCGGGATGGCGGGCCGGCGACTGCGCCTGCTGGTGGTGGGCGGGTCCCTGGGGGCCCAGGCCCTCAACGAACGCCTGCCCGAGGCGCTGGCCTCCCTGCCCGAGGCGCACCGCCCCGAGGTGCGCCACCAGGCCGGCCGCGACAAGGACCAGGCGACCCGCGCCGGGTATCGTGAACAGGCCGTCGAGGCCGAGGTGACGGCCTTCATCGACGACATGGCGGCGGCCTACGACTGGGCCGACCTGGTGGTCTGCCGGGCCGGCGCCCTGACCGTGGCGGAGCTGGCCGCCGCGGCGAAGCCGGCCCTCTTCGTGCCCTTCCCCCATGCGGTGGATGATCACCAGACGGCCAATGCCCGGGCGCTGGTCGAGCAGCAGGCGGCCCGGCTGATCCCCCAGCAGGAAATGAGCGCAGCGACGCTGGCCGAGTGCCTGGCGACGCTGCTGGACCCCGACACTCTCGCCACCATGGCGGCACGGGCCCGTGCCTGTGCCCATCTCGACGCCGTCGAGCGCCTGGTGGCCGGTTGCATGGAGACAGGTTTTGAGTGACGAGACCCTCGGACCGGTTCCCGGTCAGGCCACCCCCCCGCACCCCGGACGCGGGCTGGGCATGCGTCGTATCCGGCGCATCCATTTCGTCGGCATCGGGGGGGCCGGCATGTGCGGCATCGCCGAGGTGCTGGCCAACCAGGGCTATGTGGTCAGTGGCAGCGACCTGAAGGCCTCGCCGGTGGTGGCCCGGCTGGAACAGTGCGGCATCCGCGTGGCCCTCGGCCATGACGCCGAGAACGCCGTGGGTGCCGACGTGGTGGTGGTGTCCACCGCCGTGGACGAGACCAACCCCGAGATCCGCTGGGCCCACGAGCACCGTGTGCCGGTGGTGCGCCGCGCCGAGATGCTCGCCGAGCTGATGCGGTTCCGCCACGGCATCGCCGTGGCCGGTACCCACGGCAAGACCACCACCACCAGCCTCACGGCCACCCTGCTCGGCGAGGGCGGGCTCGACCCCACCTTCGTGATCGGCGGCAAGCTGACCAGTGCCGGCACCAATGCGCGGCTGGGCGAGGGCGACTTCCTGGTGGCGGAGGCGGACGAATCCGATGCCTCCTTCCTGCACCTGCAGCCCATGGTGTCGATCGTCACCAACATCGACGCCGACCACATGGACACCTACGGAGGCGACTTCGAGCGCCTCAAGGGCACCTTCATCGAGTTCCTGCACAACCTGCCGTTCTACGGGCTGGCGATCCTGTGCATCGATGATGCCCACGTGCGCGGGCTGCTCGACCAGGTCAGTCGACAGTTCGTGACCTACGGCTTCAGCGAGGATGCCGACTACCGCATCGAGGAATTCGTCCAGCTGGCCGGCGAGGTGCGCTTCACCGCCGTACGGCCGGAGGGGCTGGCGCCGCTTGAGGTGCGCCTCGCCATGCCGGGACGCCATAACGCGCTCAATGCCCTGGCGGCGATCGCCGTGGCCAGCGATGCCGGCGTGGCCGACGACGCGATCCTGCGCGGCCTGGCCCACTTCGAGGGGGTGGGACGCCGCTTCCAGGTGCATGGCCACTACCTGGCCCCGGAGGGCGAGGGGCAGGTGATGCTGGTGGACGACTATGGCCACCACCCCCGCGAGGTGGAGATGGTGATCGACGCGGTCCGGGCGGGCTGGCCAGACCGGCGCCTGGTGATGGTCTACCAGCCGCACCGCTATTCCCGGACCCGCGACCTCTACGAGGACTTCGTTCGGGTGCTGGCCGAGGTCGACACCCTGCTGCTGCTGGACGTCTACAGCGCGGGAGAGGCGCCACTGACCGGGGCGGATGGCCGTACCCTGGCCGGCTCGATCCGCCAGCGCGGCGGGGTCGACCCGATCTTCGTCCAGGACAAGAGCGAACTGCCGGGCCTGCTCGCGAGGGTGCTGCGTCCCGACGATATCCTGATCACCCAGGGGGCCGGTGATATCGGCGGGATCGCCCAGCGCCTGGCCGATGCGGCCCTGAATCTCGATGAGGTGACGCTATGATGCGCGATAAGGGCCGGGTGGTGGTGCTCTACGGCGGACGGTCCGCCGAGCGAGAGGTGTCGCTGAAGAGTGGGGAGGCCGTGCTGGCGTCCCTGAAGCGCTCGGGGGTGGATGCCATTGGCTACGATCCCGCCGATGGCGGGCTGGTCGGCCTGGAGGCCCTGGCGCCGGACCACGTCTTCATCGCGCTGCATGGCCGCGGGGGCGAGGACGGTAGCCTCCAGGGCGCGCTGGAGCTGCTGGACATTCCCTACACCGGCAGCGGGGTACTGGCCTCGGCGCTAGGCATGGACAAGCAGCGCACCAAGCTGGTCTGGCAGGCGCTGGGCTTGCCGACCCCGGAGTGCGTGATGCTCGGCCCCGACGCCGACTGGCAGTCGGTGGTCGACCGTCTCGGCCTGCCGTTGATCGTCAAGCCGGTGCACGAGGGCTCGACCCTGGGCATCAGCATCGTCGACAGCCGTGACGCCCTGGAGGCGGCCTATCGCGATGCGGCCCGATTCGATGCCCGTGTGATGGCCGAGCGCTTCATCGAAGGGGAAGAGTACACGGTATCGCTGCTCGGCGGCGACGTCCTCCCGGCCATCCGTGTCGAGGTTCCCAGTGGCTTCTACGACTACGAGGCCAAGTACCTCTCGAACGACACTCGCTACCACCTGCCCTGTGGCCTGTCCGGTGAAGAGGAGGCCGACCTCGCCGACCTCTGCCGTGAGGCCTTCGCGGCCATCGGCGCCGAGGGGTGGGGGCGCATCGACGTGATGCGCGACGGCCATGGCCGGTTCTGGCTGATCGAGGTCAATACCGTGCCGGGCATGACCGACCACAGCCTGGTGCCCCAGTCGGCGGCCCACGCGGGCATCGATTTCGATACCCTCGTGCTGCGCATCCTGGCCACCGCCGAGGAGCGGCGCTAGACCATGGCGGCACGGGGAAGCCTCGTCGGGGTGCTGCTGCTGGCGCTGCTGCTGGGCGCCGGGGGGCGGGCGCTGTGGGTCTGGCTGGACCGTCCCATCGAGCGGGTCTCGGTGCGTGGTGACCTGAACTACGTCAGCGCCGACTATCTTCGTACCCGGCTGGCGCCGCTGATCCAGGGCCAGACCTGGCTCTCCGTCGACCTGCCGGCGTTGCGCCGCCGGGCCCGGGAAATTGGCTGGTTGAAGGAGGTGAGTGTCAGTCGCGAGTGGCCCGATGCCCTGACCTTCGACCTGGTCGAGCAGTTGCCGGTGGCGCGCTGGAGCGACGGGCACCTGCTCAATGCCGAGGGCGAGCCCTTTGCCTTCGGCCCGGTCGCGCCGCCCGATGACCTGCCTGACCTGGCCGGTCCGCCCGACAGCGGTGCGGAGGTCCTGGACTATCGGGCCCGGCTGGCCTCGCGGCTCGCCTCCCTGGGGCTCGAGGTGCGCCAGTTGCGTCTCGAGCCGCGCGGGGCTTGGCGTTTCCAGCTCGAGGGAGGGGTCTGGGTGATGCTCGGCCGCAACGATCGCGCATCCCGCCTGGGTCGACTCGTCGCGGCCTGGGAGCGTGAACTGGGGCCTCTGGCATCGCATATTCGTTACATTGACCTGCGTTATCCCAACGGCGTCGCCGTGGCCTGGCACGGCGAAACCGAACCCCTCGAGGAGCAGTCGGCGGCAGACGGTTGATGGGTTAGTTGCATAACACTTCGACCATGGCGGCATTTCGGGTGTTTCTTTCGCGGCAAAATCGCCGTATCGTGTCTGGTGTTTTCGCAATTGGGCTGGTGGAATAACTGAAGTTGTTCCTATAATTGCCCAAGGCCAATTTTTCAGGATTAATCTTCCCCTTCGGGGTCAGGTTCGAGGAGACTTCCCGACTCATGGCAGGTCCATCCAATGCGTCCAATATGGTAGTCGGGCTGGATATCGGAACATCCAAGGTCGTGGCGATCGTGGGTCAGCCCACCGACGATGGTGGGATCGAAATCGCCGGTATCGGCTCACACCCTTCACGTGGCATGAAGAAGGGCGTGGTGATCAATATCGAGTCGACGGTGCAGTCCATACAGCGCGCCGTGGAAGAGGCTGAACTGATGGCCGGTTGCGATATCCACTCCGTCTATGTGGGCATCGCCGGCAGTCACATCAGCTCCATGAACTCCGATGGCGTGGTGGCGATCAAGGAGCGCGAGGTCGCCTCCACGGATATCGATCGTGTCATCGACTCCGCCCGGGCCCGGGCCATCTCCGAAGGACAGCGGGTGCTGCACGTCCTGCCCCAGGAGTTCGCCATCGATACCCAAGGCGGTATCCGCGAACCGCTCGGCATGTCCGGGGTCCGCCTCGAGGCACGGGTCCACCTGGTCACCGCCGCCCTGAATGCCGTCCAGAACATCGAGAAGTGCGTGCGACGCTGCGGGCTCGAGGTGGATTCGATCATCCTCGAGCAGCTGGCGTCCAGCCATGCGGTCCTCACCGAGGACGAGCGCGAACTCGGCGTCTGCATGGTGGACATCGGCGGCGGCACCACCGACATCGCGGTGTTCACCGAGGGGGCCATTCGCCATACCTCGGTGATTCCCATTGCCGGTGACCAGGTCACCAACGATATCGCCATGGCGTTGCGCACGCCCTCGCAGCACGCCGAGGAGATCAAGGTCAAGTACGCCTGCGCGCTGACCCAGCTCGCCGCCAGTGACGAGATGATCAAGGTCCCGAGCGTGGGAGACCGGCCGGCCCGGGACCTGTCCCGCCAGTCGCTGGCCGAGGTCGTGGAGCCTCGTTACGAGGAACTCTTCACCCTGGTGCGAGACGAGCTGCGTCGCAGCGGCTATGAGGACCTCGTCGCCGCCGGGGTGGTCCTGACCGGCGGCACCTCGCGCATGGAGGGGGTGGTCGAGCTGGCCGAGGAGATCTTCCACATGCCGGTACGTATCGCCTGCCCGCAGAACGTGCGCGGGCTGGCGGACGTGGTGCGCAATCCGATTTATTCGACGGGTGTCGGTCTGCTGCATTACGCTCTACTGGAAACCCGTCAGGGGCATGGCCGCCAGCAGGCTGGGGGCAGTATCGCGGCGCAACCGAGGCGTGACGACATTACCCGGCGTGACGCAGGGGAAGGGACTCCGGCGTTGGCAAGGATCAAGGGCTGGTTCAAAGGAAATTTCTGACAGGGCCGCGGTTGCGGTCCAGGAGACGGGACTTATGTTCGAACTGGTAGATAGCGCACCCTCCAGTAGCGCAGTCATCAAGGTCATCGGTGTCGGCGGCGGCGGCGGCAATGCCGTCAACCACATGGTCGAGAGCAACATCGAGGGCGTCGAGTTCATCTGCGCCAACACCGATGCCCAGGCGCTCAAGCGAGTCGCCGCCAAGACGGTGCTCCAGCTCGGCAGCGAGATCACCAAGGGGCTCGGTGCCGGGGCCAATCCCGATGTCGGCCGACAGGCCGCCATGGAGGATCGAGAGCGCATCGCCGAGCTGCTCGGCGGCGCCGACATGGTCTTCATCACCGCCGGCATGGGGGGTGGAACCGGCACCGGGGGAGCACCCGTCGTGGCCCAGGTGGCCAAGGAGCTGGGCATCCTCACCGTCGCGGTGGTGACGCGCCCCTTCCCGTTCGAGGGCCCGAAGCGCATGCGTGCCGCCGAGGAGGGCATGAAGGAGCTCTCCGAGCACGTCGACTCCCTGATCACCATCCCCAACGAGAAGCTGCTCTCGGTACTGGGCAAGAGCGCGACCCTGCTGACCGCCTTCAGCGCGGCCAACGACGTGCTGCTGGGCGCCGTTCAGGGGATCGCCGAGCTGATCACCAGTCCCGGTATCATCAACGTCGACTTCGCCGACGTGCGTACCGTGATGTCCGAGATGGGCATGGCGATGATGGGCACCGGCGGTGCCACCGGCGAGAATCGCGCCCGCGAGGCCGCCGAGAAGGCCATTCGCAGCCCGCTCCTCGAGGACATCGACCTGCACGGTGCCCGCGGCATCCTGGTCAACATCACGGCCGGCCCGGATCTCTCCATCGGCGAGTTCAACGACGTCGGTGCCACCGTCCAGGAGTTCGCTTCCCAGGATGCGACCATCGTGGTCGGCACCTCCATCGACATGGACATGACCGACGAGCTGCGCGTGACCGTGGTTGCCGCCGGGCTCGAAGGCAACAAGGCCCAGAAGCCGGCCGCCCGCGAGACCTCGCGTCGCACCGAGGCCAGCGGCTATCGCCAGCGTCCCCAGGCGGCTGCCGGCCGGGCCCAGGCCACGGCTCCCAAGGCCGAGCCCCAGGAGGCGCCGCGGCCCC
Source organism: Halomonas aestuarii (assembly GCF_001886615.1). Lineage (NCBI taxonomy): Bacteria > Pseudomonadati > Pseudomonadota > Gammaproteobacteria > Oceanospirillales > Halomonadaceae > Halomonas > Halomonas aestuarii. Next base: position 385,475 of record NZ_CP018139.1, on the reverse strand, counting down.
AGGCCGAGAAGCGTCCCTCCCAGGAGCTCGATGACTATCTGGACATTCCGGCCTTCCTGCGACGTCAGGCTGATTGACCTGACCTATCGCAGCCATAGCGGGCGCCGGGCGATCTTTCTTTGTTGAAACGGGTGTTCGGTGTTATAGTGAACACTGTTTGATAATCACAGACTGCCTGGCGACTGCCCATGATCAGACAACGAACCCTGAAGAATGTCATCCGCGCCACCGGCGTCGGCCTGCACTCCGGCAAGAAGGTCTACTTGACGCTTCGGCCGGCACCGGCCGACACCGGCATCGTGTTCGTGCGTACCGACCTCGAACCCGAGGTGCAGATCCCGGCCCGCGCTGAGAACGTTACCGACACGACCCTGTGCACCGCGCTGTCCTCCGGCGGGGCCAAGGTCGCCACCGTCGAGCACCTGATGTCGGCCTTTGCCGGCCTTGGGATCGACAATGCCTACGTGGACGTCAGCGCCCCCGAGGTGCCGATCATGGATGGCAGTGCGGGTCCCTTCGTCTTCCTGATCCAGTCGGCCGGCATTGCCGAGCAGGCAGCGCCCAAGAAGTTCATCCGCATCAAGCGCGAGATCGTGGTGCGAGAGGATGACAAGGAAGCGATCTTCCTGCCCCACCAGGGCTTCAAGGTCTCTTTCGCCATCGACTTCGACCATCCGGTGTTCGAGGACCAGTCGCAGACCGCCATGGTGGACTTCTCCACCACCTCCTTTGTCAAGGAGGTGTCCCGTGCGCGGACCTTCGGTTTCATGCGCGACCTGGAATACCTTCGCTCCAATGACCTGGCGCTGGGTGGCAGCCTCGACAATGCCATCGTGGTCGACGACTACCGCATCGTGAATGAGGGCGGGCTGCGTTACGACGACGAGTTCGTCAAGCACAAGGTCCTCGATGCCATCGGCGACCTCTATCAGCTCGGCTATAGCCTCATCGGCGAGTTCCGCGGCGTGAAGTCGGGCCATGCCCTGAACAACCAGCTGTGTCGCGCGCTTCTGGCCCAGCCGGAAGCCTGGGAGCTGGTCACCTTCGAGGGCGAGTCCGAGAAGGCGCCGATCTCCTACGCCGCGCCCGCCATGGCCTGAGGCCACCCGCCTTACAGGGCAGTCACCGGAACGCCGCCACCCGCCAGGGTGGCGGCGTTCTCGTATCGGCGGGGTGCGTTCAGGATTTCTCCGCGTGGGCGGCCAGTCGCTCCAGGGCGCTCTTGAGGCCGGGGTCGTCGACGTCGGCGGCACAGCTGGAGATCTCGTCGGCGGCCTTCTCCGGCAGGTGGCGTACCTGTCGAAGGGGAGGGCGGGTCGGGCGAACGGGGCGGACCTTGAGCGTGAAGCCGGTGACCGCCTCGAAGCCCGGCAGCTGGTGCAGCAGCTCGAGCAGGCGTGGCTGCTCGTAGCGCAGCCGGGTCAGCCAGACGGCACGGTCGGTGATCAGTGCCAGTCGTCCCTGGTGGAAGCCGCCCACGAAGAGGTGCTCGCGCATCTCCTCGGGCAGGTGGGCCCGCAGGTGCACCTGGGCACGCTCGACCAGGGTGGCCATGCGCATCAAGGCTCCCAGTTCGCCGCGACCCTCCAGCAGGCGGGACATGGGCTGTGCTCGGAACCGCTTAACCTTTATACTCATCAGCTTGATTCTCGGGGCCGAACCCCTGACGTTACCCGTCGGCCGCCCACCCAGGCGGCCTGTGAACAGCCAGAGCCTAGCACGCACCGGAGGCCCTCGACAGCATGCCCCCTGCCATCACCGACAACTGCGCTGGCCCACAGGGCACGCGGCGCATGCGCCGAGCGACTCGCTGGTGGCTGGCTGGCCTGCTGGTGGGGTGCCTGCTGCCGGCGAGCCTCGCCCAGGTGGAGTCCCTGCGACCCATCGAGCGTGCCGCCCAGGTCAGCATCCTGGTGCCCGCGCTGTTGCGCGTGCGCTCCCGGCTTCAGGCGCGCCGTCGCGCCCTGGTGCGCTGGATCCTTCGGATCGTGGTCTGGCCGAGGGCGGCGTCGAGGGCCTCCCCCCGCCCCGTGGCGGTGTCCTGCCATCCGGTCGCCGCCCATGACGTCCTGTCGCGTCGTGGCCCTCCCGTGGGCCGGTGATCAACCGTCCCCGGAGAGGTCGCGGGCCGATGCCCGCGACGAGATGCCACATGCAGCAACTGGACCCTTCATGATCAACAACCTGTTACGCAAGGTCGTCGGCTCCAAGAACGACCGCGACGTCAAGCGCATGAACCGCCAGGTGGCGGATGTCACCGGCCTGGAAGCCGAGCTCGAGGCCCTCGACGAGGCCGCCCTCAGGGCCCGTACCGATCACTTTCGCGAGCGTCTCGAGGGGGGCGAACCCCTCGATACCCTGCTCCCGGAAGCCTTCGCCACGGTTCGCGAGGCCAGTCGGCGCGTCATGGGGATGCGCCATTTCGACGTTCAGATGGTCGGCGGCATCACCCTTAACAGTGGTCGCATCGCCGAGATGAAGACCGGCGAGGGCAAGACGCTGGTGGCGACCCTTGCGGTGTATCTCAATGCCCTGCCGGGCAAGGGCGTGCACGTGGTCACGGTCAACGACTACCTGGCACGCCGCGACGCCGAGTGGATGCGTCCGCTCTATGAATTCCTCGGCCTCTCGGTGGGGGTGATCTATTCCGGCCAGACGCCGGAGGAGAAGCGTCACGCCTACGGCTGTGACATCACCTACGGCACCAACAACGAGTTCGGCTTCGACTACCTGCGCGACAACATGGCCTTCTCGCTGGAGGAGAAGGTGCAGCGAGACCTGCACTTCGCCATCGTCGACGAGGTGGACTCGATCCTGATCGACGAGGCGCGCACCCCGCTGATCATCTCCGGGGCGGTGGACGAGAACACCGAGCTCTATCAGGTGGTCGATCGCCTGGCACGCCATCTCGAGCAGTGCAGCGATGAGGAGGATCCCGAAAGCGGCGACTTCACCCTCGACGAGAAGCAGAAGCAGGTGGAACTCACCGAGGGCGGCCACCACAAGGTCGAGGCGCTGATGCGCGATCAGGGCCTGCTCGGCGAGGCCGACTCCCTCTACGCCGCCCAGAACCTCAACCTGCTTCAGCACATGCATTCGGCGCTGCGCGCCCGCCACCTCTACCACCGTGACGTGGACTACATCGTCAAGGATGGCCAGGTGGTGATCGTCGACGAGCACACCGGTCGCAGCATGCCGGGTCGGCGCTGGTCGGAAGGCCTGCATCAGGCGGTGGAGGCCAAGGAAGGGGTGCCGGTCCAGCGCGAGAGCCAGACGCTGGCCTCCACCACCTTCCAGAACTACTTCCGCCTCTACGACAAGCTCTCGGGCATGACCGGCACCGCCGATACCGAGGCCTTCGAGTTCCGCCAGATCTACGGCCTGGACGTGGTGGTGATTCCGACCAACCGGCCGCTGGTCCGCCAGGACCTCAACGACCTGGTCTACCTCACCGCCGAGGAGAAGTTCGAGGCGATCATCGAGGACGTCCAGACGCAGACGGAAGCGGGCCGCCCGGTGCTCGTCGGTACCGCCTCCATCGAGACCAGCGAGTACCTGGCCAACCTGATGAAGCAGGCCGGCATGGCCTTCAACGTGCTCAACGCCAAGCAGCACCAGAGCGAGGCGGAGATCATCGCCCAGGCCGGTCGCCCCGGGGCAGTCACCATCGCCACCAACATGGCCGGTCGCGGCACCGACATCGTGCTCGGCGGCAACTGGGAGGCCGAGGCCGCCAAGCTGGAGAACCCCTCCGAGGCCGAGCTCGAGCGGCTCAAGGCGGAGTGGCAGGCGCGCCACGACGCGGTGCTCGAGGCCGGTGGCCTGCACGTGGTCGGCTCCGAGCGCCACGAGTCCCGGCGCATCGACAACCAGCTGCGGGGCCGCGCGGGTCGCCAGGGCGACCCGGGCTCCACGCGCTTCTTCCTCTCCCTGGAAGACAACCTGATGCGGCTGTTCGGCTCCGACCGGGTCCAGCGCCTGATGCAGGCCCTGGGGCTCGAGCGGGGCGAGGCCATCGAGCACAAGATGGTCTCCAATGCCGTCGAGCGGGCCCAGAAGAAGGTCGAGGGGCGCAACTTCGATATCCGCAAGCAGCTGCTCGAGTACGATGACGTGGCCAATGACCAGCGCCGGGTCATCTACGAGCAGCGCAACGAGATCCTCGCCGCCGACGATGTCTCCGACAGCGTCCTGGGCATCCGCGAGGAGGTGCTGGATGAGGCCATCAGCGAATTCGTGCCGCCCCAGAGTCTGGCCGAGCAGTGGGACCTGGCGGGTCTCCAGGATCATCTGAAGAGCGAGTTCAACCTGGACGCCCCGGTCGTGGAGTGGGCCGAGCAGGATGAGCGCTTCCATGAGGAGCAGCTGCGGGAACGGCTCCAGACCATGCACCGCGAGGCCTACGAGGCCAAGGTCGCGGAGGCCGGTGAGGCCCTGATGCGCCGCTTCGAGAAGCAGGCCATGCTCCAGGTGCTCGACACCCGCTGGAAGGAGCACCTGCAGTCCATGGATCACCTGCGCCGCGGGATCCACCTGCGCGGCTACGCCCAGAAGAACCCCAAGCAGGAGTACAAGCGTGAATCCTTCGAGCTGTTCCAGCACCTGCTGACCAACATCAAGGCCGACGTGACGCGCATCCTCAGCCACGTTCAGGTGCGCCGCCCCGAGGAGGTCGAGGCCCTGGAGCGCCAGCGTCGCGAGGCCCTGGAACGTGAGAAGGCCTCGGCGGCGAGCCGTCACGACGAGCCCGCCATGGCCGCCGGCGAGCAGGGCGAGGCGCCCGCCGCCCCGGCCCCCGGTGCCGACGGTCGCCCGCTGCGCCGCGAGGGCCCCAAGGTGGGCCGCAACGATCCCTGCCCCTGCGGGTCGGGCAAGAAGTACAAGCAGTGCTGCGGGAAGCTGAACTGAGGCGACAGGCCGGGGAGGACCCGGCCGGGAAAGGAGACGAGACGATGGCAGTGGGCGAGACGCGTTTTCCGAAGATGCCGGTTATCGAGGGGCTGCGGCTGGGGACCACCATGGCCGGCATCAAGAAACCCGGTCGACGTGACCTTGTGGTCATCGAGATCCCGGAGGGCGCCCGGGTCTCGGGCGCCTTCACGCGCAATGCCTTCTGCGCGGCGCCGGTGACGGTGGCGCGAGAGCACCTCGCCGCCTGCGAGGCCCGCGGAGAGGGGGCGCGTTACCTGGTGATCAACACCGGCAATGCCAACGCCGGCACCGGAGAGGTGGGCCTGCGCGATGCCCGCGCGACCTGTGCCGAGCTGGCGCGGCTGGCCGGGGTGGAGGAGCAGAGTGTCCTGCCGTTCTCCACCGGGGTGATCGGCGAGACGCTGCCCATGGACCGCCTGCTGGCGGGGCTGCCCGGCGCCGTCCAGGCCCTCGATGACGGGGCCGGCGCCTGGCAGGCGGCGGGCGAGGGCATCCTCACCACCGACACCCGGGCCAAGGGCGCCAGCGTGACCCTCGCGCTTGGCGAGGAGACGGTGACCCTCAACGGCATCGCCAAGGGCTCCGGGATGATCCGTCCCGACATGGCCACCATGCTCGCTTTCGTGGCCACGGATGCCGCCATCGAACAGCCCCTGCTCGACCAGCTGCTGCGCGAGGCGGTGGACCGCTCCTTCAACTGCATCACCGTGGACAGCGACACCTCGACCAACGACGCCTGCATGCTGATCGCCACGGGGCACGGCAGCCCGGTGGTCGAGGGGGAGGCGCTCGAGCGTTTCCGCGAGGGGCTTCTGCAGGTGATGACCGAGCTGGCCCAGGCGGTGGTTCGCGACGGCGAGGGGGCGACGAAGTTCGTCACCCTGCAGGTCGACGGGGCGCACAGCCGGCGCGAGGCGCTGGACGTGGCCTTCACCGTGGCGCACTCGCCGCTGGTCAAGACGGCCCTCTACGCCAGCGATGCCAACTGGGGGCGCATTCTCGCCGCGGTGGGGCGTGCGCCGGTCGAGGACTTCGACGTGAACCGGGTCACCATCGATCTGGGCGAGGTGCGCCTGGTCGAGAACGGCGGCCGGGCGCCGGGCTACACCGAGGAGGCCGGCAGCGCCGTGATGGCTCGTGAGGAGATCGAGATCCGCATCTCCCTGGGGCGCGGCGATCAGGGCGCCACGGTCTGGACCTCGGACCTCTCCCACGATTACGTGACCATCAATGCCGACTATCGCAGCTGACCGGCGGCGTCGGTCGGTGGACAGACAGACACCCCACGCGGCGACTCGGTCGCGTGGATCATCGGGTAGGAGCCAATGAACGCAATGGTGAAGAGAAGGGTGCACGTGGCGGCGGCCGCCATCATCAGTGCCGACGGCCGCGAGGTGCTCCTCGCCCGTCGTCCCTCCAACGTCGATCATGGAGGCCTCTGGGAGTTTCCCGGCGGCAAGCTGGCGCCCTACGAGACCGGCCTGGAGGCGCTCAAGCGCGAGCTCCACGAGGAACTCGGCGTCGAGATCCGGCGGGCACAGCCGCTGATCCGCATCCACCATGAATATTCCGACAAGCACATCCTGCTGGACGTGTGGCAGGTGCATGATTTCGCCGGTGAGCCGTTCGGTCGGGAGGGGCAGGCCGTGCGCTGGGTTCCCATGAACGAGCTGGTGAACTATCCCTTTCCGGCGGCCAACCTGCCGATCCTGCGGGCGGTGATGCTACCCACCGAGTTCCTCATCACCGGTGAGGAAGCCGACGAGTCGCGGTTCCTCGAGCGGCTGACGCGTGCCCTCGACGAGGATGGCGTGCGCCTGGTGCAGCTGCGCGCCAAGTCCCTGGACGAGGCGGCGCTCCTGCAGCGTGCCGAGCGGGCCCTCGCGATATGCCGCGAGCGGGATGCCCGGCTGGTGCTCAACGGCGAGCCCTCGCTGCTGGAGGCCGTGGACGCCGACGGCATCCACCTGACCAGCGACCGGCTGATGAGCCTGGAGCGTCGGCCGCTGGCCGAGGGGAAGTGGCTCTCGGCCTCCACCCATGATCGTCGTCAGCTGGCCCAGGCGCGGCGCATCGGCTGCGACTTCGTGACCCTGTCGCCGCTGCGGACCACCCCGTCCCATCCAGACGTCGCCCCGATCGGCTGGCACGACTTCCAGCAGCTGGTGGAACACGCCGGCATGCCGGTCTTCGCGCTGGGCGGCATGACGCGCTTCGATGCCCACCATGCCCGGGCCGTGGGCGCCCAGGGGATCGCCTCGATCCGCGACTTCTGGAAGTAATCAGCGCCGAGCAACAATCGCCAAGCAAAACCCCGGAGGTCGCCCTCCGGGGTTTTGCCATTGCTGGGGGAATCCTACGCTTGCTTGGCCGCTTGGCCGCTTGGCCGCTTGGCCGCTTGGCCGCTTGGCCGCTTGGCCGCTTGGCCGCTTGGCCGCTTGGCCGCTTGGCCGCTTGGCCGCTTGGCCGCTTGGCCGCTTGGCCGCTTGGCCGCCTAGTCCCGATAGCGCCGTGTCAGGTCGCCATAGGCGTCGATACGGCGGTCACGAAGGTAGGGCCAGATGCGTCGTACTTCTTCGCTGCGGGCCATGTCCAGGGTCACCAGCATCCGTTCGGGCTCCTCCCCGGCATGGGCGAGGAGCTCCCCCTGGGGGCCGCAGATGAAGCTGCCGCCCCAGAAGTCGATGCCCGGCGTCGCCCTGGAGGGATCCGGTTCGTGGCCGACCCGGTTGGCGACGATCACCGGCAGGCCGTTCGCCACCCCGTGGCTGCGCTGGATCAGGGTCCAGGCATCCTTCTGGCGCTGCTTCTCTGGGGTGTCATCCGGCGGGTGCCAGCCGATGGCGGTGGGGTAGAGCAGCAGCTCCGCCCCGGCCAGGGCCATCAGCCGGGCGGCCTCCGGGTACCACTGGTCCCAGCAGACCAGCACCCCGAGTCGGCCCACCGAGGTGTCGATGGGCGTGAAGCCCTGGCCGCGGGCGTCATCCTGGTCACCCGGCGTGAAGTAGAACTTCTCGTAGAAGCCGGGATCGTCGGGGATATGCATCTTGCGGTAGTGGCCGACCCGGCCCCGCTCCCGGTCATACACCACGGCGGTGTTGTGATAGAGGCCGGGGGCGCGGCGCTCGAACAGCGACCCCACCAGCACGATGTCGAGCTCCCTGGCCAGGGCCGCCAGCCGGGTGCCGGTGGGCCCGTCGAGGGGTTCGGCCAGGTCGAAGAGGTCGGTGTCCTCGGTCTGGCAGAAATAGTGCGTGGCGTGAAGCTCCTCGAGCATCACCAGCTGGGCACCGGCGCCTGCCAGCTCGCGGATGCCGGCCTCGCTCTCGGTCAGGCTCCGGGGCTTGTCGGGCCAGGCGGGCTGCTGGACCAGGCCCACCTTCAGGGTGCGGGTCATGGGGCTCTCCTCGTGGATGTTGGCCCGGGGGCGTCGGCCAGGCTGCCCCGGGGCAGCTGCATGGTCAGGCAGTGCAGGCTGCCATGCTGGCGGATCACGCTCAGGCAGTCGATGGGGATGATGTCGCGGTCCGGGAAGGCCTCGGCCACGGCGAGGAGCGCCCGGGTGTCGGCACTGTCGCCGTAGGCCGGCACCAGCACGGCGCCGTTGATGATCAGGAAGTTGGCGTAGGTGGCGGGCAGGCGGTGACCGTCCACCGGGTCGTGGCAGGCCTGCGGCCAGGGCAGGGGGATCAGCCGATAGGCCTCGCCATCGGGCCGGCGCAGGGTCCTGAGCTCGTCCTCGAGGGCTTTGAGCGCCGGGTAGTGGGGGTCGCTCGGGTCGTCGCAGCGCACATAGGCCAGCGTGGCCGGGTCGCAGAAGCGGACCAGGGTGTCGACGTGGCTGTCCGTGTCGTCGCCTTCCAGATGGCCGCTGCTCAGCCACAGCACCCGCGTGACCCCGAGCTCCTCCTTCAGGCGCGCCTCCAGGGCCGCCCGGTCGAGGCCGGGATTGCGGTTGGGGTTGAGCAGGCAGGCCTCGGTGGTCAGCAGGGTACCCTCGCCGTCCGTTTCGATGGCCCCGCCCTCCAGCACCAGGTCACTCGAGGACACCGGGCAGGCGAAGGCGCCGGCCTCTGCCAGGCGGCGGGTCAGGGTGTTGTCCCGGGCGGCTTCGTACTTGCCGCCCCAGCCGGTGAAGACGTAGTCGAGCAGCACCGGCTCGCCGTCGCGGGTCACGGCGATCGGGCCATGGTCGCGGGCCCAGGTGTCGTCGGCGGGGGCGACCATCAGTCGCAGGCGGTCGGGATCGACGCCCAGGCATGCAAAGCGGTGGGCCAGATGGCTTCGGGTGGCTGCGTCCGGCACGGCGATCAGCACGGCCTGGTAGCGGGCGATGGCCACCACCATGGCCTCGAGGGTGCCCTCGATGCGTTCGAGCAGGGGCGCCCAGTCGCTGTCGGGGCCGGGCCAGGTGAGTTGCACGGCATCCTGGGGATGCCATTCGGGGAGCAGGCGATGGGCCATGGGTGCGGGTCTCGTGCAGGTCGTCTCGGGTCGTGCCGGCGCAATGTAGGCCGCCATCGGCAATGATGCAATGATCGCGCAAGCGGGCGCTGCCGGCGATGCAGCAGGGGCCAAAAAACCGTACCATGGGCGCCCGCCGACAAGGAATGTGCCCATGTTCGACCGTCTACCCTTCCTGATCGGGCTGCGCTACGTGCGCGCCAAGCGACGCAACCACTTCATCTCCTTCATCTCCCTCACCTCCATGCTGGGCCTCATGCTGGGGGTCGCGGTGCTCATCCTGGTGCTTTCCGTGATGAACGGCTTCGACCATGAGCTGCGCACCCGGGTGCTGGGCATGGTGCCCCACACCAAGATCGAGTCGCCCGGGGGGCTGACCGACTGGCGTCCCCTGGCGGAGCGCCTCATGGAGCGCGAGCGGGTGATCGGCGCCGCGCCCTACGTGGAGCAGCAGGGCATGTTCTCGGTGGGCGGGCGCAACGAGGGGGCCATGGTCAACGGCATCGACCCCGAGTGGGAGAGCCGCGTCTCGATCGTCGACGAGAACATGCGTCAGGGGCGTCTCGATGACCTGAAGCCGGGCGAGTGGCACGTCGTGCTGGGGTCGATTCTCGCCCGCCGCCTGGGCGTCGGCGTGGGGGATCGCGTCACGCTGCTCGTGCCCGAGGCCTCGATCACCCCGGCTGGCGTATTCCCGCGCCTCAAGCGCTTCACGGTGAGCGGCATCTTCAGCGTCGGCGCGGACCTCGACGCCTCCCTGGCCTATGCCCACATCGAGGACATGCAGACCCTCGCCCGCCTGGGTGACGCCGTGGGGGGGCTGCGCCTCGAACTCGATGACCTGTTCGCCGCCGGCAGCGAGACCCAGGCGATCATCAACGAGCTCGGCCCCGGGTACCGGGGGCTCGACTGGACCTACTCCCACGGCAACCTCTTCCAGGCGATCCAGATGGAGAAGCGCATGATCGCGCTGCTGCTGACGGTCATCATCGCGGTGGCGGCCTTCAACATCGTCTCCACCCTGGTGATGGTGGTCACCGACAAGCGGGCCGACATCGCCATCCTGCGCACCATCGGTGCCACCCCGCGCTCGATCATGGGCATCTTCATCGTCCAGGGGCTGGCGATCGGGGTGATCGGCATCCTGATCGGGGTCTCGCTGGGCGTGCTGCTGGCCTTGACCGTGTCCGACCTGATCGGCTGGGTGGAGAGCACCTTCGGCATCCACTTCCTCGATGCCGGGGTCTACTTCATCAGCGAGCTGCCGTCGCAGCTGATCTGGTCGGATGTGCGCAACATCGTGACCGCGGCCTTCGTCCTGACCTTCCTGTCGACCCTGTATCCGGCCTGGCGGGCCGCGCGGGTCCAGCCTGCCGAGGTACTGCGCTATGAGTGAGACGGCCATGACGCCACGACACGACGCGATCCCTCGAGCGGAGCGGATGATGCTCGAGTGCACGGATCTGACGCGCGTCTATCGCGAGGGCCCGAGGGACCTCACCGTGCTGGACGGGCTGGAGATGCGGGTGCGGGCCGGCGAGCGGGTCGCCGTGGTCGGCAGCTCCGGCTCCGGCAAGACCACGCTGCTGAACCTGCTGGGCGGGCTGGACCGACCCAGCCGCGGCGAGGTGACCATCGCCGGTGAATCCCTGCTGTCGCTCAATGACACCGACCTGGGGCGCTTTCGCAACCGCCATATCGGCTTCGTCTACCAGTTCCACCACCTGCTGGCGGAGTTCACCGCCCTGGAGAACGCGGCCCTGCCGCTGATCGTCCGGGGCCTGCGCAAGCGCCAGGCCGAGGATCGCGCCCGGGAGATCCTGGAGCGCGTCGGCATGGCCGAGCGGGCCGACCACAAGCCTGGCGAGCTCTCCGGGGGCGAGCGCCAGCGCGTGGCCATCGCCCGGGCGCTGGTCACCGACCCCAGCCTGATGCTGATGGACGAGCCCACCGGGAACCTGGACCAGACCACCGCGGCAAGCATCCTGTCGCTGATGGACGAGCTGGCGGCAAGCGCGGCCTGTGCCTTCGTGATCGTCACCCATGATCCGGGCCTGGCCGCCCACCAGGACCGCGTGCTCCGGCTCGATGGCGGACGCCTGGTCGAGCAGCCCGCCCACGACTGAGCCCGACGGGGCATGCCGTGAAAGAAGCGGCCGGCGCCATGGCGCCGGCCGCTTGCGTGTCGCGTCACTCCTTCGGGACGGCCTGTCGAAGGCGACGGCGTCGCCGCGTGCGCTCCTTCCAGCTCCGTGATACCTGCCAGCGCCACACCAGGCGGATCGTCAGGTGGGCCAGGGCGGCGATGACCACCGCCGCGACCAGCGAGCCCAGCGCGAGCGCCGGGAGGATGTCCACCAGTTGCTCGGCGATCCAGTGGGTGGAGATCCGGTCCGGCGCCTCTCGCACCGGGGTGTCCAGCAGCCAGGCCCCCAGGCGATAGTTGCCGAAGAAGATCAGCGGCATCGTCAGCGGATTGGTGATCCACACCAGGCCGATCGAGAGGGGCAGGTTGCAGCGGAACAGCCAGGCGCCGAAGGCGGCCAGCAGCATCTGGAAGGGGATCGGCAGCAGGGCGCTGAACAGCCCGACGGAAAAGGCAGTGGCCACGCTGCGCCGCGTCAGCACCCACAGCGAGGGGTTGCCGATCAGGTGGCCGACGACGCGCAGGGAGCGCCGGCGCCTGAGGGCATCGGGGTGGGGCAGGTAGCGCTGCAGCAGTCGGCGCGGCATTGACGAGGGGCTCGCGGCTTCGAAACCCGGGCTATTATCCATACAAGTCGCGTGCCTCGCCATGATGCCCCTCAACGTGACGCCGTGGTGGGGCGGGCGGGTCACCTTGCTTGCCGTTCAGGGACGATGCCATGCAGCTGGGCCTGGCCATTCCCCTGGCGCTCGCCGTGCTGGCCGGCGTGCTGGGGAGCCATCTTGCCGTGCCGGGGGCCGTCGAGGCCCTGGCGGTCGGCCTGCTGGCCGCCCTGGCCGGGCGTCGGGCACGCCTCGCGATGGCACTGTGCATCGCGGCCCTGTTGGCGGCCCAGCTGCTGATGGTGCGCGGCGGCGAGCTCGCCCCCGGCCTGACCCGCCAGGACCTGCGCCTCGAGGGGCGCCTGGTCTCGGTGGTCAGGGACGTGCGGTTGACGCGCCTTGTCCTGGCGGTGGACGACTGCCGCGCGCTGGCGGTCGGCTTGCCGACCTGTGACGACCTGACCCGGGTGCGTCTTTCCTTCTTCGAGGCCCCCGAGCTGGTGGCCGGGGAGCGCTGGGCGCTGACGGTGCGCCTGCGCCCGCCGGGCGGCTTCGCCAACCCCGGCGCCTTCGACTATCGCGGCTGGCTGTGGCGGGAGGGCATCCAGGCCAGCGGCTACGTGCGTAGCGCCCCGCCACCACGGCGGCTCGCCGACGCCGGCCTCTCGGCGCGTCGGCTCGCCCTGGACCACCTCGATGCCCAGGTGCTGCCGCCGCGCCACGCGCGATGGCTGGCGGCCCTGACCCTGGGGGCGAGCGGGCGGCTGGACCGTACCGACTGGGACCTGCTCAATGCGACCGGCACCACCCACCTGATGGTGATCTCCGGGCTGCACGTGGGGCTGGTGGCCACCTTCGCCCTGTGGCTGGCCAGGGGGGTGTCGCGGCTGGTCACGCCCGGGGCATGGCGACTGGCGGTCTGGCCCTGGTGGCTCGCCGGTGCCTCGGCGGTGGGGTATGCCACCCTCGCCGGCCTGGAGCCGCCTGCCCTGCGCGCCATGATCATGACCTTGGTGGGACTCTGGGTGGCAAGCGGGCGACACGCGCCCGGGCCCTGGCAGGCCTGGTGGCTGGCCCTGGCGGTGGTGCTGCTGGTCGACCCGCTCTCCGCCTGGCGCCCCGGTCTCTGGCTATCGTTCGCCGCCGTGGCCCTGCTGATCCTGATCTGGCAGGGCAGGCCCCGCCCGCGGGGCCTGGCCGGCTGGCTATGGGCGCTGGTCCGCTCCCAGCTGCTGCTGGCGCCGCTGATGGCCGGCGCCGTGCTGCTGGCCTTCGACCGGCTGGCGCCGGCGGCGCCCCTGGTCAACCTGATCGCCGTGCCGCTCGTCAGCAGCCTGCTGGTGCCCCTGGGGCTGCTGGGCTGGCTCACGGCCTGGCTGCCTCCGCTCTCGGCGCTGTGCTGGGGGCTGTTCGGCTGGCTGGCCGACGCCCTGGCCGCCCTCCTCGAACTGGCGGCCGACGGGCTGCCCCTGTGGCGGCCGGACCCGGGGCGAGTGGTTCCGTTCGGGCTGGCGCTGGGGCTCGGTGGCCTGCTGTGGGGGCTGCCGGGCCTGCTGCCGCGCCTGCGCCTGGCGGCCACCGCCGTGCTGGTGCTGGTCCCGCTGACGCTCTCCTCCTCGTCGCCGGTCCCCGCGGAGGGGCTGCTGAGGGTCCGGGTTCACGACGTGGGCCAGGGCCAGCTGATCGAGCTGCGCACCGCCGGCTATCGCGCCCTCTACGATACCGGGCCACGCTTCGCTTCCGGCTACATGCCCCTGGACGCGCTGTGGCCGCCCGGCCAGCGCTTCGACGACGTCATCGTCAGCCATGCCGACCAGGATCACGCCGGCGGCCTGCCGGCCCTGCGCGACGCGCATCGGGTGGGGCGCTTCCTGGCGCCCCCCGGCGAGGCGCAGGGACTGCCGGCCGAGCCCTGCACGGCGGGACGCCGCTGGCAACGCGACGGCGTGAGCTTTCGTCTCCTCTGGCCGCCGCCGGATACCGCCGGGCTCGCCGCCAACGATCGGTCCTGTGTCCTGCTGGTGGCCGTCGGCGACCAGCGGCTGCTGATCACCGGGGATGTCGGCCGTGACGCCGAGCGTCGCTTCCTCGGCGAGCTCGACCCGGCGCTGACCCTGCTGGTGGCGGGGCACCACGGCAGCGATACCAGCTCCGGCCTGCCGCTGGTGCGTCACCTGGCGCCGCGCCACGTGATCTTCAGTGCCGCGCGGGACAACCCCTTCGGTCACCCGGCGGACCGCGTGGTGAGGAGGTTCCGCGAGGTGGGCAGCTGCCTGTGGAGTACCGCCCGGGACGGTGCCCTGACCCTGTGGCTGGGTCACGAGGCGCGCCGGAAGATCGTCGCCGAGCGACCGCTCGCCTGGCGGCACGGCGGTGTCGGAGTCGGCTGCCTTGCGTTAGAATCGCCTCACTGATAGCCGGCCGCGGGCCGGCGACACGCAGGGGGAACGGCATGGACATGATGGATGCCCTGATCGCCGGCGGCTGGCTGATGGTGCCGCTGCTGGGCTGCTCGCTGGTGGCCTCGGTGATCATCATCGAGCGCCTGTGGACCCTGCGCGGCGGACGCATCGCCCCGCGCGGTCTGGGGCAGGAGGTCTGCCGGCTGGTGGCCCACGGGCAGGTCAACCTCTACTGGCTGGAGGCCCACTCCCCGCTGGGCGGCGTGCTCGCGGCCGGCCTGCGCAACGCGCGGCTCGGTCACGAGCAGGTGCGTGCCCGCCTCCAGGAGTCGGCTACCGCGGTGATCCACGACATGGAGCGTTTCCTGAGCCCGCTGGGCACCATCGCCGCCATCACGCCGCTGATCGGCCTGCTGGGCACCGTGGTGGGCATGATCGAGGTCTTCGCGGTGATCGTCAGCGGCGACGGGGTCAGTCGCACCGCGGACCTGGCCGGCGGTATCTCCCGCGCCCTGGTGACTACCGCGGCGGGCCTCACGGTGGCGATTCCCTCCCTGATGTTCCATCGCTACTTCCAGCGTCGCATCGAGGACATCACGGTGCGCATGGAGGAGCAGGCCGGGCAGGTGGTCGAGTACCTCGCCCACTACCCGGGCGAACTGGTGCTGGCCGAGCGCCACGGTGACGAGCGGCGGGAGGCGGATGGCCGCACGGCCCCGAGGGTGAAGACGTCGTGAGGTTTCCCCGGCGGCGAAGCGACCCCGTGGAGGTCAATCTCACCCCGTTGATCGACGTGGTGTTCCTGCTGCTGATCTTCTTCATGGTCTCGACCACTTTCGAGACCCGCCAGGCGCTGGAACTCGAGCTGCCCGAGAGCGAGAGCGGCCAGGCCATGGAGGCTGCGCCGGTGACCCTGGTGGTCACCGCGACCGGCGAGTATCGCCTGGACGATCGCGCCTACACGGCCGGGACGGTCGGCGACGCCCTGGCCGCCCAGGCCGAGCAGGCCCGCGAGCATGGCCTGGTGGTGGAGGCCGATGGCCGGGCCGCCCACGCCGACGTGGTGCGGGTGCTGGACCGGGCCGCCGGGCTCCAGATCCGGCACGTGCGCATCGCCACGGAAGCCGCCTCAACCCCTCAAGCGGAGACACCGTGATCGACTATTCCGGCTGGACCCTCTACAAGCGCCTGCTGGGCTACGTGAAGCCCTACTGGCGCGCCTTCGCCCTGGCGATCCTCGGCTACGTCATCTACGCCGCCTCGAGCACCGCGCTGGCCGAGATGATGAAGCGGCTGATCGATGGCATCCAGGACCCGGATGCCGCCTTCCGGCTGTTCCTGCCGCTGTTCGTGGTCGTCATGTTCGCGGCCCGGGGACTCGGCACCTTCCTCGGCACCTACTTCATGAGCAGCGTGGCGCGCAACCTGGTCCATGTGCTGCGCTGCGACGTCTTCAACCACATGCTCCACCTGCCGGGCCGCTTCTTCGATAACCACTCCACGGGGCACCTGATCTCCCGGGTGACCTATCACGTCGAGCAGGTCACCGGGGCCGCCACCAAGGCCGTCACCATACTTCTGCGCGAGGGCCTCTTCGTGATCGGCCTGGTGGGCTACCTGCTGTGGACCAACTGGATGCTGACCCTGCTGTTCCTCGCCGTGACGCCGCTGATCGGCGGTGTGGTCAGCTATGCCAGCAAGCGCTTCCGGCGGATCTCGCGGCGCATCCAGCGCTCCATGGGGGACGTCACCCATGTCGCCTCCGAGGCCCTCTCTGGGTACCGGGTGGTGCGTACCCACGGGGCCGAGGCCTTCGAGAAGGCGCGTTTCGCCGAGGCCAGCGAGGTCAACCGCCATCAGAGCATGAAGGAGGCGCTGACCAAGGCCACCAGCACCCCGGTGATCCAGCTGCTGGTGGCGCTGTCGCTGGCGCTGCTGGTGTGGCTGGCCATGTCGCCGACCCTGCTGGATGCGATGACGCCGGGGGAGTTCGTGGCCTTCATTACCGCTGCCGCGCTGATGGCCAAGCCGGTGCGCCAGCTCACCGAGATCAACAGCGAGATCCAGAAGGGCATTGCCGCCTCCGCCGAACTCTTCGGCCTGCTCGAGGAGCCCCCCGAGAGTGACACCGGGACCCATGAGCCCGGCCGGCTCGAGGGCCGGGTCCGTTTCGAGGGGGTGCGCTTCGCCTACGGCGACGACCAGCCCGAGGTGCTCAAGGGCATCGACCTCGAGGTGACGCCCGGCGAGATGATCGCCATTGTCGGACGCTCCGGCAGCGGCAAGTCGACCCTCGTCGGGCTGCTGCCCCGCTTTTACCGGCCCACCTCGGGACGCCTGCTGATCGACCACGTGCCGCTGGACGAGTACCGCCTGGCGCCGCTGCGCCGCCAGATTGCCCTGGTCTCCCAGCAGGTCACCCTGTTCAATGCCAGCATCGCCGACAACATCGCCTATGGCGTTCCGCAGGCGGACCCGGCCGCCATCGAGGCGGCTGCCCGTGCCGCCCATGCCCACGAGTTCATCGAGCGCATGCCCGCCGGCTACGACACCGTGGTGGGCGAGAACGGCGTGATGCTCTCCGGCGGCCAGCGGCAGCGCCTGGCCATTGCCCGGGCGATCTTCAAGGATGCCCCGCTGCTGGTGCTCGACGAGGCCACCTCGGCGCTGGACACCGAGTCCGAGCGCCATATCCAGGCGGCCCTGGAGGAGGTATGCCGGGGCCGGACCACCTTCGTGATCGCCCACCGCCTCTCGACCATCGAGCGGGCCGACCGCATCCTGGTCATGGAACAGGGCGAGATCATCGAACAGGGTGCTCACGATGAGCTGCTGGCCCGCGACGGGGCCTATGCGGCCCTGCATCGGCTGCAGTTCCAGGAGCCCGGGGCCGCATGACGAGCCTGGGCGAGCGCTGGCTGACGGCGGCCTACCGGGGCGACGCCTGGCTGGCCGTCCTGCGTCCGCTCGAGGCCCTCTATCGTCGGGTTGTGCGCCGTCGTGCGACGGCCTATGCCTCTGGGCGCAAGCCGGTATGGCGGGCGCCGGTGCCGGTCATCGTGGTCGGCAACATCACCCTGGGCGGCACCGGCAAGTCGCCGCTGGTGGCCTGGCTGGCCCGTCACCTGGCGCAGCGAGGCTGGTCGCCGGGCATCCTCTCCCGGGGCTATGGCGGCCACTGCGAGCACTACCCGCTGCTGCTGGACGCCGATACCCCGGTGGCGTCCTGCGGCGACGAGCCGCGCATGCTGGCCGACCAGACCGGCCTGCCGGTGGTGGTCGACCCGGACCGGCCCCGCGGGGCCAGGCGCCTGCTCGAGGCGGGGTGCGATATCCTGATCGGCGACGACGGCCTGCAGCACCTAGCGCTGTGCCGTGACCTGGAACTGGTGGTGGTGGACGGGACCCGCGGTTTCGGCAATGGCCGCTGCCTGCCGGCCGGCCCCCTTCGCGAGCCCCTCTCGCGGCTCGAACGCGTGGATGCTGTGGTGGTCAACGGCGCACCCGCCTTCACGCCACCGCCCGGGGCCCACGGCATGGTCCTGGCCCCTGCCGCCTGGCGGCGCCTCGGCGACGGTCGGCGCGTGCCGCTGGCCCCCTTGCCCTTCGAGGGCCCGGTGCATGCCCTGGCCGGGATTGGTCATCCGCCGCGGTTCTTCGCGACCCTGGCCGACCTGGGCGTCGAGGCGGTCACGCACGCCTTCGCCGACCACCATCACTACTCGGCCGACGACCTGGCCTTCGGCGACGGCCGGCCGCTGGTGATGACCGCCAAGGATGCGGTCAAGTGCCGTGAGCTGGCCCCCGCCGAAAGCTGGGTGCTGGAGGTCGAGGCGCGTCCCGATGCCGCCTTCGTCGCCTGGCTGGCGAGCCGGCTGCACGCCCTGTCATCATCATATCCGGTGCCGGGCGAGGCCCGTGCGACCCACTGAACCACCACGAGGGGGAGTCATGGACAAGGAACTGCTGGCAATGCTGGTCTGCCCGCTGTGCAAGGGCAAGCTGAAGTACAACCGCGAGGCCGCGGAACTCGAGTGCCGTTACGATGGCCTCGCCTATCCGATCCGCGACGGCATCCCGGTGATGCTGCCGGAGGAGGCCCGGGCGATGGGGGTCGACGAGACGCTGCACGACTCCCCGGGACGCACGGGGGAGGCGTGATGTCCGGCGCCGATTCCTTCATCGCGGTCATTCCCGCGCGCCACGCCTCCTCGCGTTTGCCCGGCAAGCCGTTGGCCGACATCGCGGGCGAACCCATGGTGGCCCATGTCTGGCGTCGCGCCGGCGAGAGCGGCGCCGCTCGGGTCGTGGTGGCCACCGACGACGAGCGGATCCGCGACGCCCTCGCGCCCTTCGGGGCCGAAGTGGTGATGACACGGGCCGACCATCCCTCCGGCACCGATCGCCTGGCCGAGGTGGCCGAGCGACTGGGACTGGCCGATGATGCCGTGCTGGTCAACGTGCAGGGCGACGAGCCGCTGATTCCGCCGGTGCTGATCGACCAGGTCGCCACCCGGCTGTTCGATGATCCCGAGGCGTCCATCGCCACCCTGGCCGAGCCGATCAGCGACGTCGAGACGCTCTTCAACCCCAATGCGGTGAAGGTGGTGCGCGCCCTCTCCGGGCGTGCCCTCTACTTCTCGAGGGCGCCCATCCCCTGGGATCGGGACGCCTTTTCCCGTCGTCCCGAGCTGCTCGAGACCGATGCCTGGCTGCGGCACATCGGCCTGTACGCCTATCGGGCGAGTTTCCTCGCCGATTATCGTGACTGGCCCCCGTCGCCGCTGGAGCGGCTCGAACAGCTCGAGCAGCTGCGGGCCCTGCACCATGGCCATGCCATCCAGGTCGCCCTGGCCCGGGTGCCGCATCCGGCGGGGGTGGATACCGAGGAGGATCTGGTGCGGGTTCGCGAGATACTCGATGAACGAGGCCACCGAGGAGGTTCCTGATGCGCGTGCTCTTCGTCTGTCTGGGCAACATCTGCCGGTCGCCCACCGCGGAAGGGGTCTTCCGTGATCACCTCGCCCAGGCCGGCCTCGCCGATCGGGTCGAGGTCGACTCCTGTGGCGTCGGGTCCTGGCACGTGGGCAAGGCGCCGGATGCCCGCGCACGGGAGGCCGCCGCCCGGCGCGGCATCGACCTCAGCGGCCTGCGGGCCCGGCAGCTCGCCGGCGAGGATTTCGAGCGGTTCGACTACGTGCTCGCCATGGACCACGACAACCTCGCCGCCATCGAGGCCCTGCGCCCCGACGGCAGCGACGCGGTCACGGGGCTCTTCCTCGCCTTCGCCGGCCTGCCCGATCGTGCCGTGCCGGACCCCTACTACGGAGGCGAGGAGGGCTTCGAGACGGTGCTGGACCTGATCGAGGCGGCCTCCCGGGGCCTGGTGGCCGAGATCGCGTCGCGCCTGGAGACCGGACATTGAGCCTGGTGCTCCAGTCTGACCACGACCTTTCCCGGGCCAATACGCTGGGGCTGCCCTGCGTGGCCGAGCGCTATTGCGCACCGGCCACCCTGGACGCGCTGCTCGAGGCGCTGGACCTGGCGCAGCGGCGACATTGGTCCCTGACGGTACTGGGCGGCGGCAGCAACCTGATCCTGCCCGAGCGGCTGCGGGGACTGGTGGTCCAGCCGGCCATGCGGCGCTGGTGGCTGGAAGAGCAGGGCGAATCCGTGCTGGTGCATGCCGAGGCGGCGATGGGGTGGCACGAGCTGGTGATGACCCTGGCGAGCCTGGGCCTCTGGGGCACCGAGAACCTGGCGCTGATCCCCGGCCACTGCGGGGCGGCGCCGATCCAGAACATCGGCGCCTACGGCGTCGAGCTGAGCGACGTTCTCGAGGCGGTCCACCTGGTGCACCTCGACGACGGCCGGGAGGCGGTGCTGACGGCCGCCGATTGCGCCTTCGGCTACCGGGCCAGCGTCTTCAAGGGAGCCCTGGACGGCCGGGTGGTCATCACCCGGCTGGTGCTGCGACTCTCACGCACGCCGCGCCCCCGGCTGGGCTATGGGGACCTGGCGCGACGTCTCGATGCCGAGCCGTCGGCGCTGGCGGTGGCCCAGGCGGTCTGCGCGATCCGTCGCGAGAAGTTGCCCGACCCGGAGGTGCTGGGCAATGCCGGCAGCTTCTTCAAGAACCCCCTGGTCAGTGGCGAGCATGCCCGCCGACTGCTGGCGGATCACCCTGCCATGCCGCACTTTCCCCAGCCAGACGGTCGGGTCAAGCTGGCGGCCGGCTGGCTGATCGATCGCTCTGGCCTGAAGGGGTGGCGCGAAGGCCACTTCGGCGTGCACGATCGCCAGGCGCTGGTGCTGGTGCACTTCGGGGGCGGCAGCGCCGATGAGCTCCTGGCCTTCGCCGGCGAGGTGGCCGCACGGGTGCGCGAGTGTTTCGGCGTGATCCTGGAACGAGAGCCTCGGATGGCCCACGAGTAGAAGGGAGCCGGCGCGCTCTGTCGTGCCGATGAACGTCCTGACAGACGACAACGCCCGCAGCCATGGCTGCGGGCGTTGTCGTTGAGGCGGGCAGGGCAGGGGCCTGGGTTATCCCTGCTTGCCCTCCTGGGCCTTGGCTTCTTGCTCGCGCCGGCGGATTTCGCGCGGATCGTTATGCGCGCGACGACGACCCCGGCGGCGTGACGCCTTGGTGGCGGGCTTCTGCTCGGGCTTGGCCTGGTCTGGCTGCTTGGCCTCGGCCTGCTGCTCGGGCTTGGCCGGTTCCGGTTGCTTCGCCTCGGCGGGCTTCTGCTCTGGCTTGGCCTGCTCCGGCTGCTTGGCCTCGGACTTCGGCTGCTCGGGCTTGGCCGGTTCCGACTTCTTGGCCTCGGCGGGCTTCTGCTCGGGCTTGGCCTGGTCTGGCTGCTTGGCCTCGGCCTGCTGCTCGGGCTTGGCCGGTTCCGGTTGCTTCGCCTCGGCGGGCTTCTGCTCGGGCTTTGCCTGCTCCGGCTGCTTGGCCTCGGACTTCGGCTGCTCGGGCTTGGCCTGGTCCGGCTGCTTGGCCTCGGCGGGCTTCTGCTCGGGCTTGGCCGGTTCCGGCGTCTTGGCCTCGGCGGGCTTCTGCTCGGGCTTGGCCGGTTCCGGCTGCTTGGCCTCGGCAGGCTTCTGCTCGGGCTTGGCCGGTTCCGGCTGCTTGGCCTCGGCGGGCTTCTGCTCGGGCTTGGCCTGATCCGCCTGCTTGGCCTCGGCGGGCTTCTGCTCGGGCTTGGCCTGATCCGCCTGCTTGGCCTCTGCCTTCGGCTGCTCGGGCTTGGCCTGCTCGGGCTTCTTGGCCTCAACCGGCGGCTGCTCGGACTTGGCCGGTTCCGGCTGCTTGGCCTCGGCGGGCTTCTGCTCGGGCTTGGCCTCGGTCGGCTGCTCGGACTTGGCCGGCTCCGGCTTCTCGGCCTCGGCCGTTACCTGCTCTTCGGCCTGGGGCGCGTCGGCGGCTTCCGCCTGGAGACGCTGCTGCTCGGCCTCGGCCTTGGGATTGATGGCATGCTTGCGGGTGCGGTTGCGCGGGTTGTTGCGGGTCCGCTTCGGCTTGCCATCGTCGACCGGCTCGGTGGTCGTGGGCTTGTCGGCGCGCTTCTCGCTCGGCTTGTCGGCCGCCTTCTCGGCAGGCTTGTCGCTCGGCTTCTGGCGGCGCGAGTCCTCACGGGGCTTCTGGTCGCGGGGCTTCTCGTCACGGGGTTTGTCGTCGCGAGCCCTGGACGGCTCCTGCTGGCGCGGTGCCTGGCGGTTGTCGTCCTGGCGACCGCGACCGCGTCCGCCCCGATTTCCCCGGTTGTCCCGGCCATCGCCGCTGGCGGCCTTGCCGTCACCGCGACCTCCGTCCTGGGCGCCCGATCCGCGACGCTCGTCACTGCGCGGTCGGCGCTGGCGACCGCCCTGGCCTCCGCGCTCGTCGTCACGCTGGGCGGATTTGCGCGCGTCCTGGTTGCCACGCGACTCGCCGCCGCGGGCGGCCGGAGCCTTCTGCTGGCCAGCCGGGGCCTCGTCGCCGCCGAGCAGCTTGGCCAGGCCCTTGACCAGGCGACCCAGCACGCCGGCCTCGGGCTCGGCGGCCGGCTGTGCGGGTGCCCTGGTGGCGGCGGCCGGCGCGGCGGGAGGCGGCGTCGAGGCCTCCTCCTTCTGCAGGGAGTCGGGCGCCGGCTCGTGGTGGATCACCGTCTTGACGGCGGCCTCGGCGCGCTGGACGGGCTTGCCGAAGGCGGCCTCCGGCTCCTTGCCCACCTCGGTATCGGTGGGGAGCTCGAAGCTGGAGAGGTTGGTAGTGCCTTCCTCGTCCACGTGGTCGTCGCGCAGCCGCTGCACGTCGTAGTGGGGCGTATCCATGTCGGGGTTGGGCAGCATCACCACGCGAACCCCCTGGCGACGCTCGATCTCGGCCAGCACGGCACGCTTCTCGTTGAGCAGGTAGGTGGCCACCGGCACCGGCAGGATCGCGCGGATCTGGGCGCTGCGCTCCTTCATGGCCTCTTCCTCGATCAGGCGCATGATGGAGAGCGAGATGGAGCGCACGTCGCGGATGGTGCCCTGGCCGTCGCAGCGCGGGCAGACAACGCCGCTGGTCTCGCCCAGCGACGGGCGCAGGCGCTGGCGGGACATTTCCATCAGGCCGAACCGCGAGATGCGGCCGATCTGCACCCGGGCGCGATCGAGCTTGAGGGCGTCGCGCATGCGGTTCTCGACCTCACGCTGGTTGCGCGCCGGACTCATGTCGATGAAGTCGATGACCACCAGGCCGCCGATGTCACGCAGGCGCAGCTGGCGGGCGATCTCGTCGGCGGCCTCGCTGTTGGTCTGCAGCGCGGTCTCCTCGATGTCGCTGCCGCGGGTGGCGCGCGCCGAGTTGATGTCGATGGAGACCAGCGCCTCGGTATGGTCGATGACGATGGACCCGCCGGACGGCAGCTTGACCTCACGCTCGTAGGCGGTCTCGATCTGCGATTCGATCTGGAAGCGCGAAAAGAGCGGGACCTCGTCGACGTAGAGCTTGATCTTCTGCTGGTAGGAGGGCATCACCTGGCGGATGAAGGCCAGCGCCTCCTGGTGGACCTCTTCGCTGTCGATCAGCACCTCGCCGATGTCCTGGCGCAGGTAGTCGCGCATGGCGCGGATGATGACGTTGGACTCGCGGTAGATCAGGAAGGGCGCCGGGCGCTTGCCGGCCTCCTCGGTGATCGATTCCCACACCTGGACCAAGTAGTCGAGGTCCCACTGCAGCTCCTCGGGGGAGCGACCGATGCCGGCGGTGCGCACGATCATGCCCATCTTGTCGGGCACGGTCAGCTGGCCCATGGCCTCCTTGAGCTGGCTGCGCTCCTCGCCCTCGATGCGCCGCGAGATGCCGCCGGCGCGCGGGTTGTTGGGCATCAGCACCAGGAAGCGGCCGGCCAGGCTGATGAAGGTGGTCAGCGCCGCCCCCTTGTTGCCGCGCTCCTCCTTGTCGACCTGGACGATGACTTCCTGACCTTCCTTGAGCACTTCCTTGATGCTGGGGCGCCCGGAGGGCTCCTTCAGGAAGTAGTCGCGAGAGACCTCCTTTAGGGGGAGGAAACCGTGGCGTTCGGCACCGAAGTCGACGAAGGCGGCTTCGAGGGAGGGTTCGACGCGGGTGATCTTGCCGCGGTAGATGTTGGCTTTCTTCTGTTCCCGGGCCCCGGACTCGATGTCCAGGTCGTAGAGGCGTTGTCCATCGACCAGCGCGACGCGCAGCTCTTCCGGCTGGGTCGCATTGATGAGCATCCGTTTCATGTCGTCTCGCAAATATGGACGTGCCGGATGGCGGTCAACGACGGAGGCGAACCGCTGGCTGCAGCGTGCCTGTGCTCAGCGCATGTCGCGGATGCGGTATAGCGCCCGGCCGTCCCGGAGCATCCTTGCACGATGGATCCGACACGGCATGATCATGTTGAGTACGGGGCGGTGGCAGGACATGTCTCGGTGGGGTGTCGTCCATCCGGTCCTGCGGTCACCGCCAACACCTGGCATTCATCGATTCGCCAACGCCGGCCTCCGGCACGTTGTTGTACGTATCCCTGGATCTCCGGTCGTGCCTCGGGAGCGCGACCGGAGCCGGGCGTGGCGTGTTATCGCTTGCTTGTCGGCGGCGGGACCTCGGATTGGCGAGGATCGTCGCGGCCTGATCTATTCGCTCTGGCCTGCGTGTCTGTCGTGCAGGCGCCTTGGCGGGTCAACATGACCCATTCAAGCGAGTTGGCAATATACCAGTAAAGGGGGTGGCCAGCAATTGACGCAGGATGCAGCGCACTGCGGTAGAATGCGCCTTTCACGCGGTTATCCAGTGGAGTGGCGGCATGGCGGAAGGGCGCGACGTGCAGTGGGTGGAAGTGACCGAGGGCCAGGTCGGCCAGCGGGTCGACAACTTCCTGTTGACGCGCATGAAGGGAGCGCCTCGGGCGCTGATCTACCGCATCGTGCGCAAGGGCGAGGTGCGGGTGAACAAGAAGCGGGTCAAGGCCGATACGCGCCTGGCGCTGGGCGACCTCGTCCGGATCCCTCCGCTTCGCCTGACGCCCCGCGAGGCGGTGCGCGAGGTGAGCGACAACCTGCGCAACCTGCTGGCCGGCAGCGTGCTGGTGGAAGGGCGCGACTGGCTGGTGATCAACAAGCCCTCGGGGCTGGCCGTGCATGGGGGGAGCGGGGTCAAGATCGGCCTGATCGAGGCCCTGCGTCAGGTCCGCGAGGACCTTGACTTCCTGGAGCTGGTGCACCGTCTGGACCGTGACACGTCCGGCTGCCTGCTGCTGGCCAAGTCGCGCCCGGCGCTGCTGGCGCTCAACGAGTTGCTCAAGCAGCACCGGATGGACAAGCAGTACCTGGCCCTGGTGGCCGGGCGCTGGCCGGCGCGCCGGGACTTCGTCAGCGCCCGTCTCGACCGCTTCGAGCTGGGCAACGGCGAGCGGCGAGTACGGGTCGATGCGGCCGGCAAGGTGGCCCGCACCCGCTTCGCGGTGCGCGAGACCTTCGACCGGGTCACCCTGGTCGAGGCGGAGCCGGTCACCGGCCGGACCCACCAGATCCGCGTCCACGCGGCCCATGCCGGCCATCCGCTGCTGGGCGACGACAAGTACGGCAGCCGCGAGAGCCAGCGGCTGGCGGCCGGGTTCGGCCTGTCGCGGCTCTTCCTGCATGCCGCCTCCCTGACCTTTCCCGAGCCCACCAGTGGCCGCCCCGTGCAGATCAAGGCGCCCCTGCCCGACGACCTCGAAGCGGTGCTCGCCCGGGCTCGCCAATCCCGCTGACAGGAGACCTCATGCGCTACCGACTGGCCATCTTCGACTGGGATGGCACCCTGATGGACTCCATCGCTCGAATCGTCTCCTGCATGCAGGCGGCGTCCCGCGATGCCGGCTGGGGCGAGCTCGAGGCGGAGGCGGTTCGCAACATCATCGGTCTCGGGCTGCCCGAGGCCATTGCCGCCCTCTGTCCCGGGATCGATGCCGAGCGCGCCGAGCTGCTCAGGGCGCGTTATGCCCACTATTTCGTCGAAGGGGACGCGACCCCCATGGTCTTCTATCCGGGGGTCGAGGCGGGGATCGCGCGGCTGCGGGGCCGGGAAGGCCAGCGCCTGGCCGTGGCCACCGGCAAGAGTCGCCGCGGCCTGGATCGCATCTTCCGCGAGAGCGGCAGCGGCGGCTGGTTCCATGCCAGCCGAACCGCCGACGAGACCCTCTCCAAGCCGCACCCCCGCATGCTCGAGGAGCTCCTCGCCGAGCTCGGGGTCGAGGCCGGCGAGGCGGTGATGATCGGCGATACCGCCTATGACCTGGAGATGGCCAGGGCGCTGGACATGGACCGGGTCGCCGTGACCTGGGGGGTGCATGCCCCGGACCGGCTGGCCGCCAGCCGGCCGGTGTTCACCGCCGAGACGGTGCCCGACCTCTTCGACTGGCTGCACGGCTAGCCCACCAAGGAATCGGAATGTCATGAGCGATGACGACAAGCGAGACGACCGCTGGACGCGAGGTCCCGAGCTGACCCCGGAGGAGGCGCGGCGGATGCGCCGGGCGGCGCGGGACGAGGCCGCGACGCCAGGCGACGAGGACGCCGAGACCCTGCGCGAGCGCCAGCGCCTGGCCCAGCTGGAGATGATGGACCGCTGGATCGGCGGGGTGCTGGCCGAACAGCGGCGATCGCGGCGCTGGAAGCTGTTCTTCCGCTTCTTCTTCGCCCTGCTGATCCTTGGCTCCCTGTCCACGACCTTCTACGGGCTCTTCATCGCCCCCGGGGCCGGGGCCCCCGACACGCCGCACCTGGGGGTCGTCGAGGTGAAGGGCGTGATCGACAGCGACTCGCCGGCCAGCGCCGAGCGCATCATCCAGGGGCTCGAGCGGGCCTGGAAGGCCGACAGGGCCGAGGCGGTGGTGCTGCACGTCAACAGTCCCGGCGGCAGCCCCGTCCAGTCGCAACGCATCTTCGATGCGGTGATGCGCCTTCGCGATGCCGGCGACAAGCCGATCATCGCGGTGATCGAGGATATCGGGGCCAGCGGTGCCTACTATATCGCGGCCGCGGCCGACGAGATCGTCGCCGCCCGGGCCAGCCTGGTGGGATCGATCGGGGTGATCCATGCGGGGTTCGGCTTCGAGGAGGCCATCGGGCGCTTCGGGGTGGAGCGGCGGGTCTTCACCGCCGGGAAGAACAAGGCCTTCCTCGACCCCTTCTCCGACATCGCCCCGTCCCAGCGCGAGTTCTGGCAGGAGGTGCTGGCTACCACCCACCGGCAGTTCATCGGCGACGTCAGGAAGGGGCGAGGGGAGCGTCTGGTCGACGACGAGCGGCTCTTCAGCGGACTGATCTGGAGTGGCGAGCAGGCCCTGGACCTTGGCCTGGTGGACGGGCTGGGCAGCCTCGATACCCTGGCGCGGCGCTTCGACGGTGCGCGATTGCAGGACTACACGCCGCGCCTGGATCCCCTGGAGCGGCTCTCCCGGCAGTTCGGCCGGGTCGCCGCCGAGTGGCTGGGGGCCTCCTCCGGGGCCTCGCCGGTGCGCTACCAGTTGCCTTGATCGCCGGCGGCCGGGGCTAGCCCAGCGGGTCCAGGCCGGCCTCCCGCAGCATCTCGCAGAGCCGGATCAGCGGCAGGCCGACCAGGGTGTTGGGGTCGTCTCCCTCGAGTCGCTCGAACAGCGCGATGCCCAGGCCCTCCATGCGGAAGCTGCCGGCGGAGTCGAGCGGCTTCTCCCGCGCCACATAGGTCGCGATCTCCGCCTCGCCGAGGCGGCGGAACACCACGTCGTAGGTCTCGTGGCAGACGCGGTGATGGCCGCGCCCCGTGTCGATCAGCGCCAGGCCTGTGAGAAAGCGCACCCTATGGCCGGAGAAGCGGGCCAGCTGGGCACGGGCCCTGGCCTCGTCGCCGGGCTTGCCGAGGATCTCGCCCTCGAAGAGCGCCACCTGGTCGGAGCCGATGATCAGGTGGTCGGGCCAGCGCTCCGCCAGCCGTTCGGCCTTGGCCAGGGCCAGGCGATGTACCAGGGCCTCGGGGGCCTCGCCGGGGTGGGGTGTCTCGTCGATATCCGGGCTCTCCCAAGTAAAGGGGAGGTCGAGGCGGTCGAGCAACTGGCGGCGCCAGCGAGAGCCCGAGGCGAGGATCAGACGGGGCATGGGGGTCCTCCGCAAGGTGTCGAGTGGGGTGGATGGGCGAGCGCGGCGCGGCCGCCGCCTGCCCAGTGTAACCCGGGGCGATGGCGGCTTTGACAGGGGAGGGGGGAGTGCCTATCATTGCGCGCCTATGTTGACCACACGACTCCCCGGCAGGGTCGAGCCCTACAAGCTCGCGGCCCGTGCCGAACACCTGGAAGGCCTGGTGGCCCTGGCCGATCTGGCCCGACTCGAAGAGGAAGTCGGCGCCCAGATCGGCGATGGCCAGGTGTGGCTGGATTTCGCCATCGATCCCCAGGGGCGCCGGGAGATTCGCGGCCACCTGGAGGCCGAGCTTCAGTTGCCGTGCCGGCGCTGTCTCCAGCCCATGGCGCAGCACGTCGAGAGCGACTTCCGGCTGGGGATGGTCACCAGTGACGACCTGGCCGCCGAGCTGCCGAGCACCCACGAGCCGGTGCTGGTGGAGAACGAACAGCTGAACCTGCTGGCGGTGGTCGAGGATGAGCTCATCCTCAGCCTGCCCCAGGTGGTTTACCACGACGAGGCCGAGTGTCCGGTCTCGCGCGACCAGCTGAACAGCGGGGAGGCGACCGACGCGTCGGCCGACACCCCAGCAAGCCCTTTCGATGTGCTGCGGCAGATCAAGGGAAAACTCTGATACATCCTCGTTTCACTCTGGAGTGACAACCCATGGCAGTTCAACAGAACCGTAAGACTCGTTCCAAGCGCGGCATGCGTCGCAGCCACGACGCCCTGAGCGCGTCTGCCCTGTCCCAGGACAAGGAAACCGGCACCACCCACCTGCGTCACCACGTGGCGCCGGACGGCTTCTACCGCGGCCGCAAGGTCGTCGACGCCTGAGGCGATGACGACCGGGTGGTAATGGCAGGCCGTTGAGATGCGGATCGCCATCGATGCGATGGGCGGGGACCTCGGTCCCCGCCCCGCCGTCATGGGGTCCGCCGAAGCGGTCCTTGCCGACCCCGATCTCGAGCTGAGGCTGTTCGGCCCCGCCGAGCGGCTGAAGGACGAGATCTCCCGCCTGCCGCGGCCGCTGGCCGCGGCGGCGTCGCGTCTGCAGGTCAGCGACGCGCCGGGGGTGGTCGAGCAGGCGCAGCGACCTCGCGAGGCGCTGCGACACGGGGCCGACACCAGCATGGCCAGGATGCTCGACTGCATCGCCGACGGTGACGCCCAAGCCGGGGTCAGCGCCGGCAATACCGGGGCCCTGATGGCCCTGGCGCGCCGCGCGCTGGGCACGGTGGCGGGCATCCCGCGGCCGGCCATCAGCACCGCCATTCCCACCCGGGATCGGGGGCGCTGCTACCTGCTCGACCTGGGCGCCAACGTCGAGGCGAGTGCCGCGCGGCTCATCGACTTCGCCCTGATGGGAGAGGTCATGGCGCGTCATGTGGACGGCCTGGAAGCGCCGCGGGTGGCTCTGCTCAACGTCGGCGTCGAGGGCACCAAGGGCACCAACAGCGTGCGGGCCGCGGATGCCTGGCTGCGTCGGCATCCCGGCATCGCCTACCTTGGCTACGTGGAGGGGGACGGGATCTTCAGCGGCGCCGCGGACGTGGTGGTCTGCGACGGCTTCGTCGGCAACGCCGTGCTCAAGGCCAGCGAGGGCCTGGCGCGGTTGCTGGTGGAACGGGTGCAGGCGACCTTCGAGGCCCACTGGAGCAGCCGGCTGGTGGGGCTGCTGGCCCGTCCGGCGCTGCGGCGCCTCAAGGGCGAACTCGACCCCGTCCGCTACAATGGGGCCAGCCTGCTCGGCCTTTCCGGCATCGTGGTCAAGAGCCACGGCGGTGCCGACGCGATGGGGTTCCGCTTCGCGGTCCAGCGGGCGGTGAACGAGGTGAGCCATGACCTGCCGAGCCGCCTGGCCGCCGAACTGGACCATCGCCGGTCCTCTGTCGATTCGGCCGACGTCGGCCGAGTCGAGAGCGGATCCGGGCCAGAGGGGCCCATCCTGCCGGGCGCGACCGGCGTCGACGACAGTCAACAAGCGCAAAGGTGATCGACATGACACAATCCCTTGCCCTCATCTTTCCCGGGCAGGGCTCGCAGCAGATCGGCATGCTGCGCGAGCTGGCAGAGCGCTACAGCGTGGTGCGCACCACCTTCGAGGAGGCCTCCGACGCCCTGGGCTACGACCTCTGGCAGGTGGTCCAGGAGGGGCCGGCCGAGTCGCTGAATGCCACGGCCTGCACCCAGCCGGCGCTGCTCACCTCCAGCGTCGCCGTCTGGCGCGTCTGGCAGGAGCTGGAGGGGCCGCGGCCCGGCGCCATGGCCGGCCACAGCCTGGGCGAGTACAGTGCCCTGGTGTGCGCTGGCGCCCTGACCTTCGCCGAGGGCGTGCGACTGGTGAAACTGCGTGGCGAGGCGATGCAGGCGGCGGTTCCCGCGGGCGAGGGCGCCATGGCGGCGATTCTCGGCCTGGACGATGCCGCCGTCGAGCAGGCCTGCGTCGACGCAGCCGACGGCGACGTGGTTGCCGCGGTCAACTACAATGCCCCGGGGCAGGTGGTGATCGCCGGCAGCAGGGCCGCCGTCGACCGTGCCATCGTGGCGTGCCAGGAGGCCGGGGCGAAGCGTGCCATGCCGCTGCCGGTCTCGGTGCCGTCCCACTGTGACCTGATGCGTCCGGCCGCCGAGCGCCTGGCCGCGGCCATGGAGGAGATCGAGCTGCGCTCGCCGCGATACACGGTCTACCAGAACGTCGATGCCCAGGCCCATGCCGATGTTTCGACCCTGCGCACCCGGCTGGTCGAGCAGCTCTATCAGCCGGTACGCTGGACCTCCTGCATCGAGGCGATGACCGGCAAGGGGGCCGAAGTGTTCATCGAGTGCGGGCCGGGCAAGGTGCTCACCGGGCTCAACAAGCGAATTGCACGGGGCAGCAAGGGGCTGGCGGTCAACGATCCGGACAGCCTCTCCGCGGCCCTCGAACTGGCCAGGGAAGCCGCCGGCCAGTGACCGTCGGCCAATGGCCGATCCATCTCTCGGACGTAGACGGAAGAGACCATGACAACCGAGCGTAGAGTCGCCCTGATCACCGGGGCCAGTCGCGGCATCGGCCGCGCCATCGCCCACGAGCTGGGCCGCCAGGGTCGCATCGTGATCGGCACCGCCACCAGCGATGCCGGTGCCGAGCGGATCGGCGCCGACCTCGCCGAGGCGGGCATCGAAGGGGCAGGCCGCAAGCTGGACGTCACCGACCAGGCCAGCGTCGATGCCCTGGTCAAGGCGGTCACCGACGAGTTTGGTGCCCCCACCATCCTGGTCAACAACGCCGGGATTACCCGCGACAACCTGCTGATGCGCATGAAGGAGGACGAGTGGGATTCGGTGATCGACACCAACCTCAAGTCCGTCTATCGCGTCAGCAAGGCCTGCCTGCGCGGCATGACCCGGGCCCGCTTCGGGCGCATCGTCTCGATCAGCTCGGTGGTGGCCACCATGGGCAACCTGGGGCAGACCAACTATGCCGCCGCCAAGGCGGGCATGGAAGGTTTCACCCGAGCCCTGGCCCGTGAGGTCGCCTCGCGCGCCATCACCGTCAATGCGGTGGCACCCGGCTTCATCGCCACCGACATGACGGAGTCGCTTCCGGAAGAGCAGCACAAGATGCTGCTCGGCCAGATTCCCCTTTCACGGCTCGGTGAGCCCGAAGAGATCGCGGCAGCGGTGGGCTTTCTGACCGGCGAGACGTCGGGCTACATCACCGGCGAGACCCTGCATGTCAACGGTGGCATGAACATGCGTTGAAGCCTCCGGGGGGAGGCGGTTGCGCCGACCTCGGGGCGTCTATAAACTACCCCGCAGCTTCCGGCTAGCGGGATCTGGAACTTTAACGGCTGGTTTCCGAACGGCCAATGTGAACGACTGGAGTACGTCATAATGAGCACCATCGAAGAGCGCGTGAAGAAGGTTGTAGCCGAGCGTCTGAACGTCAAGGAAGAAGACATCCAGAACTCCTCTTCCTTCACCGAGGATCTCGGCGCCGATTCCCTGGATACCGTCGAGCTGGTGATGGCGCTCGAAGAGGAGTTCGACACCGAGATTCCCGACGAGGAAGCCGAGAAGATCACCACCGTTCAGGAAGCCATCGACTACGTCAACGCCCACCAGTAAGGTGGCGGTCGATACCGCTTGCTGAGGCGTCCGGGGCCGTGGCCCCGTGGAGAGCCGTCCTGCTGTGGCAGGACGGCTCTCGTGCTATGTGCGACAGGAGCTTGCCGAGCCCGCACAGGTCGGGGAGACTCGGGTATAATGCGCGCAATGACGACCCCGGAGCGGGGTCGTGTCACCAAGGTTGTCTGGAGGAATGCTGATGGCTCGTAGAAGGGTTGTGGTGACCGGGCTCGGTCTGGTCACGCCGGTGGGGAATACCGTCAAGGAGAGCTGGGCCAGCATTCTGGCCGGCAAGAGCGGTGTCACTCCCATCGAACACTTCGATGTCAGCGCCTTCAACACGCGCTTCGGCGGGTCGGTGAAGGATTTCGACATCAGTCCGTATCTCAATCCGAAGGAAGCCCGCAAGATGGACCTGTTCATCCAGTACGGGATGGCGGCGGGCGCCCAGGCGATCGCCGATGCGGGCATCGAGTGCACCGAGGAGAACGCCGATCGCATCGGGGTGGCCATCGGCTCCGGGATCGGCGGTCTGCCGATGATCGAGCACAACCACAATGCCCTGCTCAAGGGCGGGGCGCGGCGGATCTCGCCGTTCTTCGTGCCGGGCTCGATCATCAACATGATCTCCGGCAACCTGGCGATCCAGCATGGTTTCCGCGGCCCCAACATCGCGATCACTACGGCCTGCACCACCGGGACCCACAACATCGGCTACAGCGCCCGCACCATCGCCTACGGCGATGCCGACGTGATGGTCTGCGGCGGTGCCGAGATGGCGACCACGCCCCTGGGCCTCGGGGGCTTCTCGGCAGCCCGGGCGCTCTCCACCCGCAACGATGACCCTGAAGCGGCGAGCCGCCCCTGGGATCGTGACCGTGATGGCTTCGTGCTCTC
The DNA here is from genome assembly GCF_001886615.1 of Halomonas aestuarii. Taxonomy (NCBI): domain Bacteria; kingdom Pseudomonadati; phylum Pseudomonadota; class Gammaproteobacteria; order Oceanospirillales; family Halomonadaceae; genus Halomonas; species Halomonas aestuarii. The sequence goes on along the minus strand of NZ_CP018139.1, from coordinate 352,287 downwards.
CGACGGCGCCGGCGTGGTCGTGCTCGAGGAGTACGAGCAGGCGAAGGCCCGCGGGGCGACCATCTATGCCGAGCTCACCGGCTTCGGCATGAGCGATGATGCCTACCACATGACGGCGCCGCCGGAAGATGGCCGCGGGGCCGCCCGGTCTATGCGCAACGCCATCCAGGATGCCGGCATCGATCCCTCGGCCGTCGACTACATCAATGCCCACGGCACCTCCACCGCGGCCGGCGACCTCGCCGAGAGCCGTGCCGTCGAGAAGGTGATGGGCGAGGCCGCCAAGTCGGTCGCGGTGAGCTCCACCAAGTCGATGATCGGTCACCTGCTGGGCGCCGCCGGTGCCGTGGAGGCGGTGTTCAGCGTGCTGGCGATCCGCGATCAGGTGGCACCGCCGACGATCAACCTGGACACCCCCCAGGAGGGCTGCAACCTCGACTACGTGCCGCACACCGCTCGCGAGATGAAGATCGACGTCAGCCTCTCGAACTCCTTCGGTTTCGGCGGCACCAACGGCACACTGGTCTTCAGCAGGGTGTGAGCCCGGGGGAGCGTCGTGACGGCTGAGGCGGCGGAGGACGGCTGGCCATTCGAGGACCGTGGCGTCGCCTACGGGGATGGCCTCTTCGAGACCGTACTGGTGCGCGATGGTCGCCCCCTGCTGTGGGAGGAGCACTTGGCGCGCCTGGCTCGAGGCTGCCGGGGGCTGGGGATTCCCCGTCCGGACCCGGCCCGGCTGGCGCGACCGCTGGCCGAGGCCCCCGAGGGGCTCTCGGTCCTCAAGCTGATGCTGACCCGGGGCAGCGGCGGTCGCGGCTATGCGCCCCCCGATCCCCCCGAGCCCCGACTGCGCTGGCGACTGGCGCCGTTCATGCCCAGCCCGCCACGTTGGCGCCAGGGGGTGCGGGTGCGCCACTGCCGGCTGCGGCTGGGCATCCAGCCGGCCCTGGCCGGGATCAAGCACCTGAATCGACTCGAGAACGTACTGGCCCGGGCCGAGTGGGCGGATGCCGACACGGCGGAGGGCCTGCTCTGCGACAGCGAGGGGCGTCTGGTGGAGGCCACCTGCATGAACCTCTTCTGGCAGCGCAACGGCCTGCTGGAGACCCCGCGGCTCGATCGCTGCGGCGTGGCCGGCACCCTGCGGGCGGCCCTGCTCGAGCGGCTGCCGATCCGCGAGGTGGACGCCTTCCCCGAGGCCCTGGAGCGGGTCGAGGCCCTGTGGCTGGGCAACTCGCTGCAGGGCCTCTGGCCTGTGGTCAGGCTGGACGATGCACGGGGCAGGGCATTGCAGCGCTGGACCCTCGGGCAGGACCATCGCCGCCTGCAGGCCGAGGCCCATGATGTGCTGGGCTATCCGACCCGGCTTGATGACTGAACGAGGAACCGCATGCTGCGTCTGGTGAAGATCCTGCTGGTCCTGGTCGTGCTGGCGGCCGTGGCGCTCCTGGCCGGCCACCGTTACTGGCAGTCGCGACTCGCGGCCCCGATCGCGGTCGAGGAGCCGACCCTCTACGAGGTGCCGGCCGGCGCCGGCTTCCATCGCGTGGTCGGCGAGCTGGCCGAGCGCGGCGTCCTGGCCGACGAGTGGGCCTTCCGCCTGCTGGTCCGCCTGGAGCCCGAGAGCCTGCCCGCCCTGCGCCCGGGGGAGTACCGGCTGATGCCCGGCATGAGCGGCCGGGAGCTGCTGGCCCTGCTGGGCAGCCACGAGGTCGTCACCTATCCGCTGACCATTCCCGAGGGCTGGACCTTCCACCAGATGCGCGAGGCGCTCGATGCCGCGCCCAAGCTGGACCATCGCACCGCCGGGCTCAGTGACGCCGAGGTGATGGCGCTGCTCGACCGGGACGAGCGCCACCCCGAGGGCTGGTTCTTCCCCGACACCTATCGCTACCACAAGGGGCTGAGCGACCTGGAGATCCTGCGCCAGGCCCTGGAGCGCATGGAGGCCACCCTGGACAGCGTCTGGGAGACCCGCGACGAGGACCTGCCCCTGGAGGACGCCTACGAGGCGCTGATCCTGGCCTCGCTGGTCGAGCGCGAGACCGGCGCTCCCGAGGAGCGGCCCCGTATCGCCGGCGTGTTCACGCGCCGCCTGGAGCGCGGCATGCGCCTGCAGACCGACCCCACCGTGATCTACGGCATGGGCGAGCGCTTCGAGGGCAACATCACGCGGGCCGACCTGCGCGAGCCGACGCCCTACAACACCTATGTGATCGAGGGGCTGCCGCCGACACCGATCGCCCTGCCGGGACGGGCCGCCCTGGAAGCCGCCGTTCAACCGGCCGAGGGCGAGTCGCTCTACTTCGTGGCGCGGGGCGACGGCACCCATCACTTCTCGCGCACCCTTCGCGAGCACAACAACGCGGTGAACCGGTATATCCGCAATCGCTGACCATGGAGCGGCATCCCACATGACCGAGCGCGGACGATTCATCACCCTGGAAGGCGGTGAAGGCGTGGGGAAATCCACCAACCTCGCCCTGGTGGTCGGCCACCTCCGGGCCTGCGGGCACGAGGTGGTGGCGACCCGGGAGCCCGGCGGCACCCCTCGGGCCGAGGACATCCGTCGGCTGCTGCTGGACCCCGGCGAGGAGGAACCCCTCGACCCGGATGCCGAGCTGCTGCTGGTGTTCGCCGCCCGGGCCCAGCATCTCGCCCGCGTGGTACGACCGGCCTTGGCGCGTGGCGCCTGGGTGGTCTGCGACCGCTTCACCGACGCCACCTATGCCTACCAGGGCGGCGGACGGGGGATCGAGGCCTCGCGCATCGCGGCCCTCGAGACCTTCGTCCAGCAGGGCCTCGAGCCCGACCTCACGCTGCTGCTGGACATGCCCATGGCCGCCGCCCAGCGGCGCCTCGACGGGCGCCTCCGGGGGCAGGGCGCGGCGCGCGACCGCTTCGAGAGCGAGCGCGCCGAGTTCTTCGAGGCGGTGCGCCAGGCTTACCTCGCCCGAGCCGCCTCGGCCCCCGAGCGCATGGTGGTGATCGACGCCGGTGCCGACCTCGATGAGGTCAAGGCCGAGCTGCTGGCCCGTCTGGACGAGCGGATGGCGACATGGCAATGACCCCCGTCGAGGTGCCGCGCCCGCTTCCCTGGCTGATGCCGCGCTGGCGCGAGCTGGTCAGGCTGGCCGAGGCCGGCCGACTGCCCCATGCCCTGTTGATCTCGGGAGCCCACGGCATCGGCAAGCACTCCCTGGCCGAGGCGCTGGTGGCACGCACCCTCTGCGCCTCGCCGGGCGACACCGCCTGTGGCCGCTGCCATGCCTGCCACATGCTGGCCTCGGGCTACCACCCGGACCTGCTGCGGGTGGCGCCGGAGGAGGGCAAGCGGCAGATCCGCATCGCGCCGGTCCGCGAGGTCAATGGCTTCGTCGCCCAGACCGCCCAGCAGGGCGGCTACCGGGTGATCGTGATCACGCCGGCCGAGGCCATGAACGTGGCGGCCTCCAACGCGCTGCTCAAGAGCCTCGAGGAGCCGGGCGGCCGGACCCTCTTCGTGCTGCTCTCCGACATCCCGTCGCGGCTGCTGCCCACTATCCGCTCGCGCTGCCAGCACTGGAGCCTGGCCGTGCCCGACGAGGCCGACTGCCGCCCCTGGCTGGCCGAGCGCCTGGGGGGCGAGGAGGAGGCCCGCTTCTGGTTCCGGGCCGCGGGGGGGCTGCCCCTGCGGGCCCTGGAGCTGGCGGAGCCGGCCTCCCGGGCGCTGCGTCAGCAGCTGGTCGATACCTTCGAGGCCCTGGTGCGGGGGGCCGAGCCGGTGGCCGAGGCGGCCCGCCTGGATCGCCAGTCCATCGACGCCATCCTGTGGTACGGTATCTCCTGGCTGGAGGACCTGATCCGCCTGGGGCTCTCGGGGGACACCACCGAGCTTCGCAACCCCGACCTGCTGGTGCTTTATCGCCAGGCGGTCAAGAATGCCAGGGTACGCGACTGGTTCCGCCTGCTGGATTACGCCCGCGAGCAGCGACGCATGCTGGCCCAGGGCGGCAACCCCAATCCCCAGCTGGCCCTCGAGGCCTGGCTGGTCCGCTGGTCCACGCTGCTGCGCTCTTGAGAATGGAGGCACCATGGCCGCACAGAAAGCGCTCTCCCTGACGATCCAGGATGTCCCGACCCTGCTCTCGGCCTACATGCCGGTGCTCGAGCGCGGCGGCATCTTCGTGCCCACCCGCGAACGCTACGAACTGGGGCAGGAGGTCTTCCTGCTGCTCATGCTGCCCGGCGACGAGGAGCGGGTGCCGGTCACCGGCCAGGTGGTCTGGGTCTCGCCCGAGGGCGTGGCCGGCCGCCGGGTCCCCGGTATCGGCATCCACTTCAGCGCCGAGGACCAGGCCGTGCGCGACCGCATCGAGACCCTGCTGGCCGGCCAGCTGGACAAGGGCGCCCCGACCTACACCCTCTGACGCTCCGGTCCGCTTCCCTGAATCCACTTTCCGACTTCGGTACCCCTCTGCATGTTCGTCGACTCCCACTGTCATCTCGACCGACTCGATCCCGGCACCCACGGCGGCGATCTCGCCGCCGCCCTCGAGGCGGCCCGCGCCCGTGACGTGCGCCAGTTCCTGGCCATCGCCGTGACCCTGGAGGACATGCCGACCCTGGCCGAGATCAGCCGCGCCCATGACGACGTGGCGATCAGCGCCGGGGTCCATCCCCTCCAGCGGCTGGAGGAGGAGCCGGACGTGGCGGCGATCACCGAGGCGGCCGAGCGCTTCGGCGCCGTGGCCATCGGCGAGTGCGGCCTGGACTATCACTATCTCGACAAGGCGCCGGACAAGGTGCCGTCTCGTGACGTGCAGCTGGAACGCTTCCGTCGCCAGCTGATCGCCGCCACCGAGCTGGAGCTGCCGGTCATCATCCACACCCGCGAGGCCCGCGAGGACACCCTGGCCCTGATCCGGGAGCACAGCGACCCGGCCGTGGGCGGAGTCCTGCACTGCTTCACCGAGGATCTCGACATGGCCCGGGAGGCGGTGCGGCACGGCTTCTACATCTCGCTGTCCGGCATCGTGACCTTCCGCAATGCCGAATCGCTGCGCGAGGTGGCGCGGCGGGTGCCCCTGGACCGGCTGCTGGTCGAGACCGACAGCCCCTACCTGGCCCCGGTGCCGCATCGCGGCAAGCCCAACGAGCCTGCCTGGGTGGTGGAAGTGGCCGAGTGCATCGCCGATGCCCGGGGCATCAGCGTCGAGGAGGTCGGCGCCCAGACCACCGCCAACTTCTATCGACTGTTCCGTGCGGCGGTCCCCGAGGCGTCGGCGAGCGTCCGCGAGGCCCTTTCCCGCTCCGGCCTGGTCTAGGCTCGGGAGAGGCAACCGACGGAGGCCGCCACCATGACCCTCGACCCCCTGCTGGCACAGATCGAGCCGGACGGCGAGATCCCCCCCGTGGATCGCTGGAATCCCGAGCGTCGTGGCGAGATGGACCTCACCATCGCCGCCGATGGGCGTTGGATCCATGAGGGCACGGCGATCGCTCGCCCGCGGCTGGTCCGCCTGCTGTCGACCATCCTGCGCCGCGAGCCCGATGGCGACTACTGGCTGGTGACGCCGGCCGAGATGCAGCGCATCCGCGTCGAGGATCGTCCCTTCCTGATCGTCGATGCCGAGCCCGATGCGTCGGGTGACTGGTGGCTCACCACCAACGTCGGCGACCGGGTCCGGCTCGACGAGGCGTGTCGACTCACCCTCAGCGGGACGCCGGCCGGGGAGACGGTGCCCGAGATGCCGGTCCGCTTCGGCCTGGCCGCCCGACTGGGGCGAAACGTCTACTACCGGCTGGTGGAGCAGGCCGAGACGCGCGAGGTCGGCGAGGGCATGCTCGAGCTGGGGCTGACCAGCCATGGCGCCTGGCAGCCCCTGGGGCGGCTGCACGAAGGCGAACGACCCGACGGCGAGTTCCCATGCGGCTGAACGCGTCTCCGATCCCCCCGCTGACGCCCGAGCAGCAGGCCGTGGTCGCCCATGACCGCGGGCACGCCAGGGTCGCGGCCGTGGCCGGAGCTGGCAAGACCACCACCATGGTGGCTCGGGTGCTGCACCTGCTGTCGAAGGGCGTCCCCCCGGGCCGGATCCTCGTGCTGATGTTCAACCGCTCGGCCCGCGAGGACTTCCAGGCCCGGCTCGCGGCCATGGCGCCGGCCGGGCAGCCGCTGCCCGACGTGCGCACCTTCCACGCGCTCGGCCATCGGCTCTCCGCCAGCCTGACCCGCTGGGGCGCGCTGCCCCCCCGCCAGCTGCTCACCGCCGACTGGCAGCTCGAGCGGCTGCTGCGTCAGGCGACGCTCGCCGCGCTGGCCGAGGAGCCCGAGGCCAGGGAATCGGCGCTGGACGCCGAGCGCCTCGAGGCGCTGGCCCACTTCTGCGGCCTGGTGAAGGCCGAGATGGCGGCCCCGGCCGAGCTCCACCGTCGGCTCGACTTCGGCGAGGGGACCGATCACTTCGTGGCGGCCTTCGAGCATGCCGAGCGGTTGCTGGCCGAGCAGGGGCTGATGACCTTCGCCGATCTGCTCTATCGCCCGCTGCGGGTCCTGGAGGAGGATGCCTCGCTGCGCCGCCGGGTGCAGGGCTTCCTCGACCACGTGGTCATCGACGAGTACCAGGACATCAATACCGCCCAGCAGCGCCTCCTGGCGCTGCTCGCCGGCCGGGAGGCCGAGGTGATGGCCGTGGGCGATGCCAACCAGTGCATCTACGAGTGGCGCGGCGCCCATCCCGACACCATGCTGGAGAACTTCACCGCCACCTTCGGCGAGGCCCGCGACTACCCGCTCTCCACCACCTTCCGCCACGGCCATGCCCTGGCGCTGACCGCCAACCATGCCATCGACGCCAACAGGCGGCGCCCCGACCAGCTCTGCCTGGCGGCCCCCGGCAATCCCCGGACCGGACTGGCGGTGGGGCAGGGCAGCCGGGCCCTGCTCGGGGAGCTCGATGCCTGGCGTCGCCTGAGCCGCGGCCTGGACGAGGCCTGCCTGCTGGTGCGCAGCTGGGCGCTCTCGGTGCCGCTGCAGCTGGCGCTGCTGCGCGAGGGCATCCCCTTTCGACTGGCCCGGGAGGACCGCTTCGTCTTCCGCCTGCCGCTGGTTGAGGCCCTGGCCGGCTACCTGAGGCTGGCCCTGGAGCCCTGGCGGCTGCAGGATCCGGGGCATCTGACCCTGCTGCTGGCCCATCCCACCGCCTTCGTGGCCAGGGAACGGATCGCCGCCCTGGCCACCCGTCTGGCCGAGACCCAGCGTTGGCCCGAACGTCATGATCCCCTGCTGGAAGGGCTCAAGCCCCACCAGCGGCGCACCCTCAAGCGCCGCTGGTCGCTGCTCTGCGAGCTGCCCCGCCTGGCCGCCTGGCCGCCGGCCCGACTGCTCGAGCACGTGCTCGAGGCGGTGGAGGCCGAGAAGGTCCTGAAGCGGGCGGCGGCCCGGCGCGACAAGGGCGAGGAGGACGTACGGCTGCTCGACGTGCTGGTCGAGCAGGCGGGGGAGCTGGGCGACGACACCGCCGGCTTCATCGAGCTGCTGTGCCGGCCGGTCGAGAACCGCCAGGACGGCGTGCTGATCACCACCGTGCACGGGGCCAAGGGGCTCGAATGGCCGCTGGTGCTGCTGGCCGGCACCAACGAGGAGGACTTTCCCCACTATACTCGCGATAACCCGCTGAGCCCGGCACGTCTCGAGGAGGAGCGACGGCTCTTCTACGTGGCCATCACCCGGGCCCGGGAGCGCCTGGTGCTGCTCCATGACGGTGGTGACCACCGTCCCAGCCGCTTCATCGGAGAGTCCGCCTGGGAGGATGGCCTGCGCGTGGCGCGACGCCTGGCCGAGGCGGAGGGCGCCGAGCGCGAGGCGCCGCTGGAGGTGGCCGACCCCGAACTGGTCGGGCGCTACCTGGCGTCGCTGGGCCAGTCGCTGCCGCTGGCGAAGGCCAGGCCAGCGGCGGCCGAGTCGGGGGTCGGAGCGCTCGAGCCGGGGCACTTCCGGGTGGGTCAGGTCCTGCGTCATGCGGTGTTCGGCGAGGGCCGGATCCATGGCGTGGAGGGAGATCCGGACAACCCGGTGATCGAGGTACGCTTCCGCACGGCGGGCCGGCGCCGCCTGATCGCCTGCCGCGCCCCCATCGAACTGCTGGACGGAGTCGACGCATGACACAGCCACTGATCTCGGCCGCCGCCCTGGCCGATGCCCTCGAGGGCGCTCATCCGCCCCGCCTGCTGGATTGCCGCGCCCGCCTGGGCGAACCCGATGCCGGTCGCGGGCTGTGGTGGGGTGCGCACCTGCCGGGCAGCTACCACTTCGACCTCGACCGCGACCTGGCAGGCCCTCCCGGGGCGGGGGGGCGGCATCCGCTGCCGACTCCCGAGGCCTTCACCGCGGTGCTGCAGCGGCTCGGCATCACGCCCGAGCAGCCCGTGGTGGTCTATGACGACATGGGGGGCCAGCTGGCGGCGGCGCGGGCCTGGTGGATGCTCGACTGCTGGGCCGGGCATCCCGACGTGCGCCTGCTCGACGGCGGGCTCAAGGCCTGGCTGGCGGCGGGGGGCGAGCTCTATGAGGACGGCGACCCGGAACTGCTCCCGCCGTCGTCGGACTGGCAGCCGGCGTATCGCGACGCGGCCTGGGTCGGGGTCGATGAGGTCGCCGCCTCGGGGGCGATGCTGCTCGATGCCCGCAGCCGCGAGCGGTTCCGGGGCGAGGCCGAGCCCGTGGACCCGGTGGCCGGCCACATTCCCGGCGCGGTCTGCCGCCCCAGCGCCGACAACCTCGGGGAGGGGGGCCACTTCAAGAGCGCCAGGGTACTGGCCAGCGAACTGCCCGAGGCCGATTCGATGATCGCCTACTGCGGCTCGGGGGTCACCGCCTGCCACAACGTCCTGGCCTGCGCCATCGCCGGCCGACCCCTGCCCAGGCTCTTCGTCGGCTCCTGGAGCGAATGGATCCGGGAGCCTTCACGGCCCGTCGCCACCGGCGACTGACAGGGCGCACCGACAGGACGCGAAGAGGCCCCGCCATGGCGGGGCCTCTTCGTGGGGTGCTGTCGGGCGTCACATGTTCGGATAGTTGGGGCCGCCGCCGCCTTCAGGCGCCACCCAGGTGATGTTCTGGGCCGGATCCTTGATGTCGCAGGTCTTGCAGTGCACGCAGTTCTGGAAGTTGATCTGGAACCTCGGCGTGCCATCGTCTCCCTCGACCACCTCGTAGACCCCGGCCGGGCAATAGCGGGTGGCCGGCTCGGCATACTCGGGCAGGTTGTCGCGGATCGGCAGCTCGGGGTCCGCCAGGCTCAGGTGGCAGGGCTGGTCCTCCTCATGGTTGGTGTTGGACAGGAACACCGAGGAGGGCTTGTCGAAGGAGAGCTTGCCGTCCGGTTTGGGGTAGTCGATCTTCTCGCACTCGGCCGCCTTCTTCAGGGTGGCGTGGTCCGGCGTGGTGTCGTGGACGTTGGGCAGCTTGCCGCCGAGCAGCTGGTCGAGGAAGTTGTAGGCGCCGCCCCCGACGGTGCCGTACTTGTGGATCGCCGGGCCGAAGCTCGCGCTCTCCTTCAGCTCCTGATAGGCCCAGCTCGCCTCCCACCGGTCGGTGAAGGCGGTCAGCTCGTTGCCGCCCTCATCGCCCTGAGCGAGGGCCTCGAAGACCGCCTCGGCCGCCACCAGGCCGGATTTCATGGCGGTGTGCAGGCCCTTGATCTTGGCGAAGTTCAGGGTGCCGGCGTCGCAGCCGATCAAAAGGCCGCCGGGGAAGGTCATCTTCGGCAGGCAGTTGAGTCCGCCCTTGGCGATGGCCCTGGCGCCGTAGGCCACGCGCTTGCCGCCCTCCAGGTGCTGCTTGAGCACCGGGTGGTGCTTCATGCGCTGGAACTCGTCGAAGGGCGACAGCCAGGGGTTCTCGTAGGAGAGGTCCATGATCAGGCCGACCACCACCTGGGCGTTCTCGGCGTGGTAGAGGAACCAGCCGCCGTGGGTGTGCCTGTCCAGCGGCCAGCCGGAGCCGTGCAGGACCAGCCCCGGCTCGTGCTGCTCGGCGGGGATGTCCCACAGCTCCTTCAGGCCGATGCCGTAGTGCTGCGGGTCCTTGCCCGCGTCGAGCTGGAAGTCGCGGATCAGTCGCTTGCCGAGGTGGCCGCGGGCGCCCTCGGCGAACAGGGTGTACTTGGCGCGCAGCTCCATGCCCGGCATGTGGCCGTCCTTGGGCTGGCCATCCGCGCCCACGCCCATGTCGCCGATCAGGATGCCGCGCACGGTGCCGTCCTCGTCCTGGATTACCTCCTGGGCGGCGAAGCCGGGGAAGATCTCCACGCCCAGCGCCTCCGCCTGCTCGCCTAGCCAGCGGCAGAGGTTGCCGGCACTGATCACGTAGCGGGTCTGGTCGCCGCCGGTGTTGTGCATGGTCTTCGGGACCAGGGCATTGGGGAGCTTCTGGGCCTTCTCGGCATCCTTGAGCAGGTAGAGCTCGTCGCGGGTCGCGGGGGTGGTCAGCGGCGCGCCCCGCTCCTCCCAGTCGGGGAACAGCTCCTGGAGGGCGCGGGGCTCGAAGACGGCCCCCGAGAGGATGTGGGCGCCCACCTCGGAGCCCTTCTCCACCACGCACACCGTCAGCTCCTGCCCGGCCTCGTTGGCCTGCTGCATCAGGCGAGCAGCCGCCGAGAGGCCCGAGGGGCCGGCACCGACGATGACCACATCGAAGTCCATGGAATCGCGTTCGACTTGTTCTTCCACCTGCTCTCTCCTTGCTGTCCCCGAGGACGCGGCCACCGGATGCGACCAACGTCGAAAGGATTTAAAACGGTCGTTTGCTTCTAGGCATGCCTCATGATAGGCATAATAGCGGCAAAGGGTCACCCCCTGCGATGGTGCAGTGCGTCATGGCGCCCGGCTCGCGCCCCGGAACCCCGGGGATTGTTGATCTGGATCCGCCTGTGGCACATTGGGAACGTTTTTTGGTGCAGCGCCTATCAAACGCTTGCATGAATCGTATAAGGGTATGCCAGCCGGTTCCAAGGAGGCGTGTGTCCACCCGCCACCATCTCGGGTGACGAGGACGCTTCTCCAACCATCAGGTTCCCAGAGTGAACCAAGCGAGGACACTATGAAGGTACTCGTCGCGGTCAAACGCGTCATCGACTACAACGTCAAGATCCGGGTCAAGCCGGACAACTCCGACGTCGACCTCACCAACGTCAAGATGTCCATGAACCCCTTCTGCGAGATCGCCGTGGAAGAGGCCGTTCGCCTGAAGGAGAAGGGCGTGGCCAGCGAGATCGTCGTGGTCACCGTGGGCCCCAAGGCCGCCCAGGAGCAGTTGCGCACCGCCCTGGCGCTGGGCGCCGATCGCGCCGTGCACGTCGAGACCGATGAGCGCGTCGAGTCGCTGGGAGCGGCCAAGGTGCTGGCCAAGGTGGTCGAGGAGGAGCAGCCGGGCCTGGTGATCCTCGGCAAGCAGGCCATCGACACCGACAACAACCAGACCGGCCAGATGCTTGCCGCGCTGAGCGGCCTGCCCCAGGGCACCTTCGCCTCCGAGCTGGCCGTCCAGGACGACAAGCTGCAGGTGACCCGCGAGATCGACGGCGGCCTGCAGACCGTCGAGCTGACCCTGCCGGCCATCGTCACCACCGACCTGCGCCTGAACGAGCCGCGCTACGCCAAGCTGCCTGACATCATGAAGGCCAAGAAGAAGCCGATGGACGTCAAGACCCCGGCGGAGCTGGGCGTCGAGGTGGCCTCGAAGGTCAAGCTGCTCAAGGTCGAGCCGCCGGCCGAGCGCCAGGGCGGCGTAAAGGTGGGCTCCGTGGACGAGCTGGTCGACAAGCTGAAGAACGAAGCGAAGGTGATCTCATGAGTATCCTGGTCCTTGCCGAACATCACGACGGTGCGCTCGCCGGCGCAACCGCCCACGTCGTCGCCGCGGCCCAGCAGATCGGTGGTGACATCGATGTCCTGGTGGCGGGCGAGAACGTCGGCGCCATCGCCGAGGCGGCCGCCAAGCTCGACGGCGTGAGCAAGGTGCGCGTGGCCGACCACGCCACCTATGCCCACCAGCTGGCCGAGCCCATGGGGGCGCTGCTGGCCGAGCTGGCCGACGACTACAGCCACCTGCTGGCGGTGGCCTCCACCACCGGCAAGAACGTGCTGCCCCGCGTCGCCGCCCTGAAGGACGTGTCGCAGATCTCCGAGATCATCGCGGTCGACAGCGCCGATACCTTCAAGCGCCCGATCTACGCCGGCAACGCCATTGCCACCGTGCAGAGCGAGGACGTCCTCAAGGTGATCACCGTGCGCTCGACCGGCTTCGATGCGGTCGGCGAGGGCGGCAGCGCCCCGATCGAGGCGGTGGACACCGTGGTCGACAATGCCCAGTCCACCTTCGTCAAGGAGGAGCTGGCCCAGAGCGATCGTCCCGAGCTGGGCGCCGCCAAGGTGGTCATCTCCGGCGGCCGCGGCATGGGCAACGGCGACAACTTCAAGCTCCTCGACGGCATCGCCGACAAGCTGGGCGCCGCCATCGGCGCCTCCCGCGCCGCCGTGGATGCCGGCTTCGTGCCCAACGACATGCAGGTCGGCCAGACTGGCAAGATCGTCGCCCCGGACCTCTACATCGCCGTAGGCATCTCGGGTGCCATCCAGCACCTGGCCGGCATGAAGGACTCCAAGGTGATCGTCGCCATCAACAAGGACGAGGAGGCCCCGATCTTCCAGGTGGCCGATTACGGGCTGGTGGCGGATCTCTTCGAGGCCCTGCCGGAGCTCGAACAGAAGCTGTAGCGCCTGCCTGCGTGAGTCGCGGCACGCCCCACTCAAGGCCGACCCCAGGCGGGTCGGCCTTGTCGTATCCAGGAGAAAAACCTTGATTAACTGCAGCTATACAAGGGATAACGAGAACTGTTAGCAACAAGCAGGCTTCTCTGCCATCCTTGTGGGTGAACCGGGGCGCAGAGCCCCAACGGACAACCGAAAGGAGGATCCATCATGGCGCATACCCTTCCTGAACTGGCTTATGCTTACGATGCCCTGGAACCGCACATCGATGCATTGACCATGGAGATCCACCACTCCCGTCACCACCAGACCTACGTCAACAACCTCAATGCCGCCCTCGAGGGCACCGGCCTGGAGGACGTGCACGTCGAGGAGCTGATCGCGAACCTCGATCGTGTCCCCGACGGCAAGCGTCAGGCGGTGATCAACAACGGCGGCGGACACGCCAACCACTCCATGTTCTGGCAGATGATGTCGCCCAATGGCGGTGGCCAGCCCCACGGGAAGGTGGCAGAGGCCATCGACAGCGAGTTGGGCGGCTTCGATGCCTTCAAGGACGCCTTCATCAAGGCGGCCTTGGGGCGTTTCGGAAGCGGGTGGGCCTGGCTCAGCGTCACGCCCGACGGAAAGCTCAAGGTCGAGAACACCCTCAACCAGGACAGCCCGATCATGGAGGGCAGGTCGCCGGTGCTGGGGCTGGATGTCTGGGAACATGCCTACTACCTGAAGTACCAGAACAAGCGTCCGGACTACGTGTCCGCCTTCTTCAACGTCATCGACTGGGAAGACGTCGAGCGTCGCTATCAGAATGCGACTCGCTGACACCGCCTGGTAGAACCGCATCGGAGCCGCGCCCGGGGAGGGCGCGGCTTCTTTGCGTCGGGTCGATGCCCCAGCATCCCGGTGAGGATCGCCATGCCGCGTCGGCTGCAAGCCGGAGAGGGCGGGGTGTGCGAGGCGGGGTCATGGCGGCGTGTGGGGCAGGCTGCTCCCCGAGACACGGGGTGCGTTGCCGGTGCCGCCAGTTGTCCGTGTGTCACCGTGGAGGTGGAGCATGCCGGTGGGCGTGAATCCATTTCACATGGATTCGTACTGCAGTCTGACCAGACTCCGTGAGTTCCACCGCTTGGAAAGCTGCACCACTTACATGACGAGTCACTCTCTTGAGTGCTCCTGAAAGCGGAAACTTCCTCCGCGGCATCCCTCGGTGAGCCGAGTCGACCACAGCCGTTTCGCCGATCAGTGGACTCACCGGCTCCACCGGCCTACCGCTGATGCCGTTGACGGAAAAATCCTTGGGAAACCGGAATTTTACCTTGAGGCACGAGTTCCTCGTATGGAACCGCTTGGTACGCCTCTTCGCGGCTTCCTGCCGGATACTATTGGACACGCAGTTGCTTAGTTGTTCCAGCCGTCATCGAGCCTGAAGGCTTTTCACACCGCAGCAGTGCTCATGGAAAACTCTAGCTCCTGCCCGTCTACCTTGCAAAGGCGATGTCAAGCGACACGTCAGTGCACTTGTTGCAGCATCTGCCGTGCCTTCCTGGCGTAGGCATCGGCTCCCTGTGCCAGGGTCGCCAGTATCGCCTGGCTCTCGTCGAATGACCGGCCCTGTTGCTTGCTGAGCGCCAGGTAGAAGCGGTATCGGCTACTGTCCCGGTGCGCGTCCTGCACCTGGTCGAGCAGCTGCTGGGCCTGCTCGGTCTCGTGCCGGGACAGGTGCAGGACCGCCAGTTCGATCCTTGCGTCATCATCCCCCGGGACCTGGTCCACGATCTGCTTGAGGTACGCCATGGCCTGCTCCTGGTGGCCGAGGCTCAGTTCCGTCAGCGCCAGGTGGCGCAGGGCATTGGCATCGGCGGGGTTCAGGTGCAGGGCGTTATGCAGGGCCTGGCGGGCATCGCCGAAGTTGTTACTTAGGAAGCAGGTGATGCCGTACTGTGCCCAGGCTTCGGCATTGCGATCGTCCAGCGACAGGGCGGTCTGGTAACTGCGCAGGGCTTCCTGGTAGCGCTTTTGCGCCGCCTGGGCGATGCCGAGGCGAACGTGAAGCGGGCTGCTCTGCGGCTGCAGGCCGATGGCCCGTTGCGCGGCGTACTCGCCGTTGGTGAAATCCCCCAGCAGCACCTTGAAGCGGGCCAGGGCGTCCCAGGCGATGGGATTATGCGGATCTTCCGCCACCGCCTGTTCGATATGGTGCATGCCATCTTGCACCTGCTGAAGCGCGATCAGCACCTGTCCGAGGTTGCAGTGCGCCATGGAGGAGTGGGGATCCAGGGCGATGGCGCTGCGCAGGTGCAGCAGCGCCGGCTGCCACTGTTGCCGCTGGCTGAGCAGGAAGCCCAGGTTGTTATGGGCGCTGGCGCTGTCCGGGTCGAGCTCCAGCGCGGCCCGATAGGCCTGGGCGGCGGTGTCGAGGTCGCCCTGGTCGTGGGCCTTGAGTCCCTGTTTCAGTAAATCGGCAACGCGTTTCATCAGGCAATCCTCCCGATCAGGCCCCGCAGTAACTGGTTGGTGTCGATATCCGGCACGTCGAACTGCACGTCGTCCAGCGAGATGTCGAAGGGCTCGCCCTCATGGTAATGCACCGGCAGGCGTATGCCGAAGCGGTAACCGGAGCCGAAGGAGTAGGACGCGAACTGCCAGCGCTCGTCGTAGACGCTGAAGCCCAGGGCGCGGACGCTGATGTAACCGCCGATGTCGAAGGTGAAACTGGGCTGGGCGTGGACCGACAGGTTGGCACTGAGGTCCAGGCCCTCGGAGGGCGTCCAGTCGATATGGACGCCGGCCTCGGCCATGCCTTCGATCCCTAGGGTGCCGCCGATGTCCAGTCCACCGGTGGCGCTGGCCCCGGTGATGCCGAGCCCGATGCCGGCCCTTACCGACAGCCTCAACCCGGCATCTGCCGGCACGTTCAGGTGCGCATCACCGGTGACCCGGGTGTCTTCCTCGTGGGCCGGGTTGTAGGTGATGCCGATGCGCATCTCATCGATCACCCCGGGGCCAATGCCGGCGACCGCCCCGAGCCCGCCGCCCACCTCGGCGACGATGCCGGGCACGATCGGCACCTGCACGGCGATGCTGAAGATCGACTTGTTGATCTCGCGTCGCGCGAAGATCTCCACCTCGTTGGGGATGCCGATCTCGCCAGAGACCGTCACTTCGCCGTTGGGGTCGAAGCGGATCCCGGCGGTGCCCTGCAGCCAGGGCGCGATCTGGATGGTGGCGGAACCGGCGCCGTAGATATTCAGCGCCCCCTCCGGCAACGGGTCGCCGCTTGGACGGCCGTCCTCGCCCACGGCGCGGTTGGTGGCGCCGACGGTCACACGACCGGACAGCATGCCGCGCTGGTAGGCCCCGCTGAACTCGGCGGTGAAGGCGCCGTCGTCGTAGCCGACGGTGAGCTGGGAGTCGATCCCGGGAATGGCCGGCTGGGCCGTGCCGTTGGCGCTGACTCTCCAGTCGTCCCCGCGCTTGTTGACGGTCACCTCGATGGCGCCGGAGCGGATGGCCGGATTGGCGGTGAGCTGCAGGTTGCCGCCGATGGTGAGGCCTTCCTCCTCGGCATAGGCCACGGTCAGGCCGGCCTGCTGGACGCCGGGAATGTCGGGTTGTACGTCGCCCTCGGCCGAGAAGTCACCCTCGTTGTATTCGGCGGTAATGTTGGCGGAGCGAATGCCCCTGATCTTGTCGGCTCGGTCGATGCCGATGGTGCCTCTGGCACCTAACTGATCATCTCGATACCACAGGTCTATACTGGCGCGGTCGAACAGCTCGCTGTCGAAATCGAACCCCCCTTCGAGGGCAAAACCATCCCGGGTGGATGCCGAGGCACCCAGATAGCCTTCCCCCATACGGTCTATGCTGAAGTCGGCTCGGCCTTCGATTCCTAGCCCGCGGGAGGTGCTGTAAGACACGGTCAGGTCGCAGCTTTCGACGCTGAAGGGAGAGGGGATGTCGAGTTCTTCCAGTGAGAAAGTCTTGAAGATACGGGCATCATCGCCGCTGATGCTGATCCGTATATCGGCCTGGCTGATCAGTGGCACAGTAGGCAGCACCCGACCCTCGGCATGAATGCCGGCAGACGAGAGAGTAACGGAATCCAGTTCGATGGGGCTCATCCCGGGTAGGCGCAAGCTGTTTCGAATGGCAGTGGTGTAGCTCGATGACTCTATGTAGCCGGCGTTCATGCCCGGTATGCGTTTTACGGACCAGCTTTGATTCGGATAATCGGGGGATGTGGCGATCCCGCCGGCTCTGCGCCTGGCACTGGAGGCTTTAAAAGCGCTGACCACCATAGTACCCAGCTCGTTGCTGCTGGCATCGTCGTTGGGCGTCCAGCTCACCAGATCCACTCGCGGAATCCAGTTGCGACGTGGCCGGTTGATGCCCGGCAGCGGCTCGCCACCTTGTTCCGATGCGTAAACCCGTGGAGGGCCACCGGCGCCCACCTGCTCACGCTCTTCTCGTGTCATCGGTCTTAACAATTCGGTATGGTTGCCATCCTTGATGGCCTGAACGCCCCAGAAACGGTCGCCGTTTCCGGAGCCATCGTGGCCCAGCGTCCAGCCCAATGAAGCGAAACTGACTTGATAGCTGTTTTTTACGCGGCTCCATCGGCGTGAAGAGGGAATTGGAGCATTGGGGTTCTCCTCTTTGAGTGCATCCAAACCACCCTTGATGGAGTCGCGAATTTCACCGGCGATGGCTCGGCCTGCGCCCATATTGGCGTCACCTTCGAGCAACTCGTAATTGCCTACACCATCGTCTCCGTTCAACTGCATTTCCCTGATATGGTCTACTTGGAAGTTCGTGCCACGTCCCTCGGCGTCCCATATCGGGATTTCCAGGCGTTGCAGCAGATTTTCCTGTGTCCCGAACAGCATGAATCTGCGGTTCTCACTGTGGATGAAGAAGAAGAGGTCACTGCCGGATTCAGGGTCATCCTCAACCGCATTCTGATTACGAGCCGTGGTGGCTAGGCTGACGAAATTAGAAGTGACTGAACTGTGCACAGCCGTGCGGAACTGGCTGGTTTGGGTGGTACGAGGCCGGCGTCCCTGACGGACCGGAAGCGGTACGGGAAACAGGACGCTGTTGCGTTGCTTAAGGGCAGGAAGATTCAGTTTGGGCAGGCTCAGTGTACGGCTGCCGCTACGGGTGTTGATGGAGGTTCCGGAATAATCTCCGGAACTGACGGAATATTGGTCGTCAGTGTTTTCGGTAGTGTTTCGATAGATCTTGCGCGCCACATGGCGCCCCTGCTGGACCACATGGGTCAACTCATGGGCCAGCAGTTCGCGGCCGGTGTCGGTCTCCGGAGTGAACTCGCCCGGGGCGAAGTAGATGTCGCTGCCGATGGTGAAGGCACGGGCATTCAATTCCTTGCAGAGCTCGGCGGCCTCGTTGTCGGCATGGATGACGACATGGGAGAAGTCCTTGCCGAACTGCTGTTCCATGTCCCGTAGCACCGCATCCGGCAGCGGATTGCCATTGCCCCGGCTGTTCTGGATTCTCTGCTCGACCATCGCCGCGGAGGTGTCCTGCCGCTCCTCGCCGGCCGCTGTGGCGGTCGGGGCTTCTTCCTCTTCGCTTCCCTTGCGCCAGAGCCTGGTCTGGGCTTCCTCCTCTTCTGGCTGGCGCAACAGTTGGGTCTGCGCCGTTTCCTCTTCCTCCTCTGGCTGGCGCATCAGCTTGGGTTGGGCCGCTTCCTCTTCTTCCTGGCGGCGAACCCTGCCCAGCGACTTGGTCTGTGCCTCTTCCTCCTCTTCTTCGGTCTGCGCCTGACGCCTGACCTTGGGCATCATGGCCTCTTCTTCCTCTTCCTCTGCGTCTGCTTGGCGCGCGATGCTGCGGGCGACGACACGCTGGGCGGAGGCGATCGGCGGCGTTTCCTCGTCGGGGGCCGGGCGGACGCGGCGCTTCACGTCCGCCGCCACGGCGTCGGCTTCCTTCTCCTCGGCGTCCTGGGGGTCGCTGACCTGGAGCTTGCGCTGCAGGTAGGCCGGCTTGCAGACCTTGCGTCGGGCCTTAGTCGGCCCCTGGGGCTTGTGCTGGGCCGCCGGCTTGGGTTTGTGAATCTGCTTGCTGTCCATGATCAACCCTTCAGGTTGTCCAGCGCCGAGGGCATGCTGCGGCCGAGCTTCTGGTATTCCCGTGCTATCGCCTGCACCAGGTGCCGGGGTTCGATGGGGTCGTTGGTCGACTGGGTGCCGGCGGCGGTCAGTACTGCATTGCGAATCTGTCCGCCGGTCAGGTCGCAGTGGCTCGCCAGGCTGCGCACGACGTCGCCCTCCGGCGCCCGCTCCCCGAGGTGGCTGTGCCAAAGGCGCAGACGCTCGGCAAAGCCCGGCAGGGGAAAGTCGATGAGGATCTCGATGCGACGGTTGAAGGCGTTGTCGATGCGTTCCCGGCTGTTGGTGGTGAGGATCACGATGCCGGGATGGTTCTCGATGCGGGCCAGCAGATAGTTCGTGAGGTTGTTGGCGTAGCGTTCGCCGGTCTGCTTGGCGTCGGTGCGGCTGCCGAACAGCGAATCGGCCTCGTCGAACAGCAGGATGACATCGCTGGCCGCGGCCTGGTCCAGGAGCAGCCCCAGGTTCTTCTCCGACTCCCCGATGTACTTGTTCATCACGGCGCCGAGGTCGACGCGGTAGAGCGGGGCGCCGAGCCGGTTGGCCAGATAGCTGGCGGCCAGGGTCTTGCCGGTACCGCTTTCTCCGACGAAGAGCGCCCGGAGCCCGCTGTTCCGGCTCGCCTGCAGGGTACTGCCCAGATGGCGCCAGAGTGACTCGCGCTGCTGCGCCCGGGCGATCATGTCCTCGAGGCACTGCTCGATCAGCGGTGGAAAGACGACTGCATCCCGGGTGAGATAGCACACTACCGGCTGTGCCAGCAGCCGCAGCTTTTCCGCGCCATGATCCTGGCGCGCCCGCCGGACATGGTCCGCGCCGACCGGCTCGCCACGTTGCTCGGCATGGCGGCGAGCGCTGTGCGCCAGCTGGACGATGGTGGGGCCGCTGAGCAGGACGCTGCCGCTGAGCTCTCGCGCCAGCGTTTCCTGCCCCAGGGCCCGTTGCCAGAGCTCGAAGCGCTGTTGCTGGTCCGGCAGGCCCATCGGGTGTTCCAGGCAGGCATCGCCGGCGACGGCACCGTCCGCGTTCAGGATGATGATGGCCGGATGGGGATGCGCCGGCAGCTTCAGCGCCTCGCCGGCGCTCAGTTCCACCTCGATCACCGGCAGCCACCTGGCGTAGCGGCAGGCGAGCAGGAAGGACGCTTGCTCCCGCCAGAGCGACAGCGGCGTGGACAGCGGCTCCATGCCCAGGAGCTCGGCAAGTGCCCGGGCCATCGCGTGCCGCCCGCTGTTGGGGTGGCCGCGAAGGATCAGGTGTCGCAGCTGCCCGTCCATCAGCGGCTGTGCCAGTGTCGGCAGGGCCTGGCGGGTGTCCTTCGGCAACAGGCCGCGGTCTCCGCCGGCGATCGGCCGGGTGCCGGGCCAGGGGTGATCACGGTCGTTCAGCACCGACCAGAAGGGCGTCTGGATGCGCAGGGTCTGCAACGGCAGGGGACCCTCTCCCTCGAGTTCCAGCAGCGACCTCGTCAGCAGTGGGCTGTTGATCAGGTCCAGCGCGTTCCAGGGGGACCCTTGCGGGAACAGGCTGTTGATCAGTTCCAGTGCCAGGTGCACGCTGACCGCACCAGACGTGTCGGGATGTTGCAGTGCCTGAAGGGCGAAGATGATCTGCGGCCGGGTCTCCGCCAGTCCCACCAGGATCAGCACGAAGGCCTCTTCCCGGCCGAGGCTCAACTCGTCGATGCAGTCGGCCAGGCGGCTACCCGGCAGCGGCCAGCGCTCGCGGATGGCACGGTCGGCCGTGTCCCAGTCATCGTCCCGTTCCTGACGGCAGTAATGGGCAATACCCGTGTCGACCCACTGCAGCAGGGTGGACAGGCTGGAGTCCGGCATGGACAGCAGGGCCAGGTCCGTCATCTCAGGTTCCTCCCTGTGTGGGCTGCTCGAAGTGGAACTGCACGACTCGGCCCAGCCACGGCAGCCAGCCCGGATTCAGGTCCAGCCCCGCCAGGCGCACCTCGATCCGCGCATGGGACAAGGCCGTGTGCATATCGAGATGGCTGGCGCTGAAGCGGATACGGGCGGGCAGCCTCAGCAACGATGCCTGCCAGAGGCCGGAGGCGCCGTACCACTGCCGTGCCAGCGCTTCGATGCGTTCGCGTTCGGGCAACGGCGGCAGGGCGTCGAGGTCGCGGGCATCCTCCAGTCCCATCTGGGTGGCCAGGAAAGGCACCAGCGGGTCGCGTTCATCCAGCGCCAGCAGCTGTGCGACCCGATAGAGCCATAGCCAGCCGCTGGGGAGGGCGTCGCGGTAATCGCCCATGATGGAGGGCAACGGCGGGCGGTTGAGGAAGTTCAGCAGATAGAGCGCGCCACCCTGCTCGGTCTGGAACTCCGGCGCCGGCGGGGAAGGGGCGTCGGTGTCGTTGCTGGTGCGAATCGCTATCCGGCTCAGCGGGTGAGATGGCCGCGATTCGCCAGGCGTTCCGGTGCCCGCCTGGCCCGACTCCCGATCACGGTCCGCCGGCCGCAGTCCCCCGGACGGTCGTCCAGGGGGTACGGGGTGGTGCTCATGTGGCGAAGGGGCGGTCGGTTCGACCGTCTCGTCGTCCCCGGATGACGCCTGCGACGGTGGGGACCGCAGCGGCTCGGTGTCCGCCCGAGGATGCGCTGAAGCGCTGATGAACTCCGGGGTTTCCGTCGTCGGGCGCGGGTTCCAGGCTGGCGGCGGGCGCCCGGTGGCGTGCCGGGCCGGTGATGTCACGAGCCCGGGCTCGCCGGTCAGTAGCTCGGTGACGGCGGACAGGGTCGCCGACGCCGACTGCATCAGCATCAGCGGGACGGTCTCCTGCGCGATCAGCAGGGCGGCCAGGCGGAAACGCGGACTGGCGGGGGGCATCGTCGCCAGGGCCGGTTGCCAGCGGTCCCTGATCCGTGGCGGCAGGTCCTGGGGCGTGCTGCCCGAACGCGGCGTCGATGCCCGGTCGGTGAGACGGTAACCATTGCGCCAGCACAGTTCCCGCATCAGTTGCTCGGCGTCCGGGTCGGCGAGTGCCCGCCAGACGCCGGCCAGCTGTCGCCGTGCATGCAGCGACTCCGCCAGTCCATTCAGCAGCGTCTGATGGTCCGCCAGTATCGAGCAGAGCGCCTGACTCGGGGGCAGTGACACCAGGCGTGACCAGCGTCGCCAGTACCAGTGCCGGGCCGCGACGCCCTCGGCCAGGTCGGCGAGCAGCGCTGCCAGCATCTCCAGCCGGTTGGCGAAGCGCATGACGTTGGCCGGGTCGGTACCGTGGCGAAGGCACTGGCGGACCCGGTCCTGCACCGCCGGACCGATGCGATCGGCGCTGTCCGCCACATGGATCTGTCGCACGAAGACGATCTCGTCCCCGCCGGCATCCGGCCAGTCGGCCTGCTGCAGGATCCGGCTTACCCGGTCCTGCACGCTGGCCGGTCCGCGGATGCGGAGGGTGCCGATGGTGGTGTCGCGGCCCGGGGTCGGCATGAGAGGCTACCGGCGAACGTTGCCGACGACCGCGAAGCGGGAGTCGACGGTCAGTTCGGGTTGCACCAGGGTGACAATGCGCACCTGGGTGCTGTCGGGGCCGTGGTCCTCGACCGCCAGTTCGGCCGCGACCTGCTGATCCAGATCCAGCAGCTGCAGCTTGACGCCCGGCTGGACGGCGCGGTTGAGCTGGACCCGGAAGCGCTCTCCGGGTCGTGCCACACGCGGCGGCACGAGCACCGTCCCCCGCACGATCTCCTGGGGATCGCCCAGCGAGGCGAAGATCAGGCTCGCGCGGATCATGGTGCGCATGGCGTGATGGCTGGCCGCCTCGGCGTCGGCGCTGAGCTGCCGGAACCACCAGTCGACCAGTTCTGCGATGGTCCGGGTGGCGTTGAAATCGTCCTGCTCGGCCCGTTCGAGCCCCGGCCACCACGCCACCTGTTCCACGCGGATGCGGTCGTCTTCCGCCAGCTGCCCCCACTGCAGCCGAAGGGAGCCGGGCAGCAGGGCCAGCTTCTCCAGCAGGCAGGCCTGGCACTGTTCCAGGCGTTCGCGCAGGGTCTGGGCCTGCCTGCGCAGTCCGCCCCGGCCGCCCTGGGAGAGGTCCTCCAGCGAGAAGACCTTCGCCGCCTGCTGCTGGGTCTGCAGGCTGCTGTGGGTGTAGGCGGGCAGCGTCAGCCTGGACCACTGGGCCAGCACCGTCTGGGCCTGCTGCTGCACGGCATGCAAGCGGGCCTGCAGCGTGCCGGTCCCACTGTCCAGGCTGGGGCGCGCCGGACGGGCCGCGAAACGGGCCTGGCGAAGCTTGCCCAGGTAGCCGTATTTCTCGAACGGCGGCAGCTGGGCGTGCAGGGGCTTCAGGCTTGCCCAGTCGTCCATCGGGATCTCGGTCACGGCGTCGAAGAAGCCCTCCAGCTCCTGCGGCAGGCTGGCGTCGGCATCCCCTTCGCAGCCGGGCACGATGTCGTGGCGGCCGCGGTGGCGCAGGGCCAGGGGATCCGGCAGCACCATGGACACCGGCGTATTGCGAACCCGAACGTAGTAGAGCCCCTGCAGCGCCGTGGTGAGGATGCGCGAGCGCTCGAGGTTGGCGTCGTGGGCCTGGCGCCAGTCCTCCTCGAGCAGGCGCTGGGCCACGCCGTAGTCGCCCAGCTGTTCGTCCAGCTGGCGATCGAGGTTTTCCAGGGTCTCCCGGGCCACCCGGATCCGGCCGCTGAGCTTGTCGATCCGCGCCAGTGTGCGGGTGTGCTCGCGCAGCTTGCCCTGGAGCTTGCGCTCGATCCGGTTGTAGCGCCCCTCGACGATCGAGATCCAGTGGGTCAGCACCTTGCCGGCATTGAACAGGGCTTCGTAGCGTTTCTGGCTGGCCACCAGGCCTCGCAGCCGCAGTCGCTTCTTATCCTGACTTTCCCCTTCCGTCGGTCCTGCCTGGTCCGCGAGCTGCTGGGTTCGGGTCTCGATCTCGTCGTCCAGACGGGAGGGGTCGACCAGGCCGAAACTCTGTTCGCTGACCCGTAGCTTCTTGTTGAGGGTGGCGGCATCGGTGGGGTCGAAGAGGTCGCGGATGGTGGTCACCAGGTCCCGCATGCCGTAATAGGCCTTGTTGTATTCGTCGATCTCGGGGCTGATGTGGTCCAGCACGCCGAAACGGAACTCCTGGGCGTCGAAGGCCGGCTTGCTGACGGCGCTCTTGGCCAGGTTGGCCAGCAGGTCGAGACGCTGCTTGTTGATGCCGAGCTCGAAGGCGGAGTAGGTCTCGGGCTTGGTGGTCAGGTACGCGGGGGTGCTGTTGATGCTGGTGTTCAACGCGGACGTCAGCAGACTGCTGCTGAAGCTCCTGCTGAGGCGGGTGGCGGTGCCGCCGGTTGTCGTGGGGCTTGGGTCTCGCGTGGCGGTCGTCCGCACCACGGGGGCGGCCGCGGCGGGGGTGGTGGCGGTGAGCTCCTCCGGCATCAGGCTGGTGTTGAGGCTGGCATAGGGCAGCCAGCGCGCCACCTTGAGGCCGTTGCCGTCGCCGGCGACGCCGCCGGCCAGGGAGGAGAGTGCCACGGTCTGCGAGTCCAGCTGCTGGCGCTGCAGCAACAGCAGGTCCCGGGTCTTCTCCAGCCGCGAGCGGATCGTCCTGATCTGGTTCTCGATGGCCTCCAGCTCCACCAGGGCCACCGCGTACTGGATCACCAGGCCGTCATCGTCCGGCGTCGGCACCGGCGGGGGTACCGAGGCGTCGTCGACCGTCACCAGCCAGTCGCGATAGAAGGCCGATGGCGCCGGAATCCCCCGATCGTAGGGGTAGGGCGGGGCGTTGTCGGTGCCGAGTGTGCCGGACGCCTGGAGTGCCCGGCGGATGACGTTCTCGAACAGGGCCGTCGGCGGGATGGGGGGCAGCGCCGGCCTGGGCAGGTCCAGGTGCTTGAACTGCGCCGGGTCCAGCACCCGATGCTCGATGGCGGACAAGCCCGCGGGGGCGGTCAGCGGCGGCTCATTCGACGGCTCCACGTAGTAGAGATGGTCGAACTGCCTGCGCCAGCGATGCCAGGCGTCGTAGGCGCGCAGGTAGAAGCGGTAGATGTCGGCCTCGAGCCGCGCATCCGTCGGGGGAATGTCGAGCAGATCGGCGCGATAATCGCGGCGGTCCAGCGCCAGCAGCAGGCGGATCCGGTCGCCGGCGGGCCGTCGCAGGTCGATCATCCGGCGCGGCAGGTGCCGGTCGATCAGTTCCCCCACCGCGTCTGCCGGGACCGGAACCATGTCGACCCCGAGATGAGGCGGCAGCCAGAGCAGCTCGGGCGCGACGGTATCCGGATGCCGCAGCCAGTTGACGGGCAACTGGCCGGCGGCGGGCAGGTAATCCAGGTGCAGGTTGGCGTCGAGGAAAGCCGCCAGCGGCGTGGCGGCATTGGTCGGCTCACCGTAGGCCTGCATCGTCCGGCGCAGCGTGGCGCTGGCCTGGTTCAGCAGGACGCGGTAGCCGGCGGCGGGAACCGCCTCGTAACGGCCGGCCGCCTCCGATACCCAGGTCACGCGGTGGGTGTCGTCGCTGGTGCTGATCGCCAGCAGGGCCAGCGGAATGGCCTGGTGGAAACCGCCGAGAAACTCGCCGTCGACGCGGTCCGCGGCGATCCAGTTCTGCAGCTGTTGCGCCGGCGTTCCGGTCACCACCTCCGGTGCGATGGCCAGCCGCTTGAGCCGCACGCTGGTGACCGCCACCAGGCGCGAATCCCGCGTGGGATCGAATTCCGCTCGCTGGCAGGGTTCGACGCTGGGGGCATCGATGGTGTCGAGGGTCTGCTGCAGCGTGAGGTAATAGACCCCGGTGGCGTCCAACGTGGCCGTGCGGGCCAGGTAATGCTCGATCAGGCCCCGCCACTCGGCCTTGAGCGGCGTCTGCAGGTTGAGTGTCTGCCCCTGCGGGGTGACGGCGAGGCCCGGGCTGACGACGAAGGTGTCGTGATCCGTGAGGTCACCTGCCCCGCTGCTGTCGAGGCGCAGGCCATGGACCACGCCCGCGGGACGGGTCTTGAGCAGCGTGGCCAGGCGCGCATCGGCATAGGCCTGCTGGCGGTCGAACTCCTCCTCCCCGAGGTGGCGTCCGGCAAACAGGTGCAGTCGTTCGAGCGCCGGGGCGCTGGCGATGGGACGGTGCAGCAGGATAAGCGACATGGTCGTCTCCTCAGTTGATCTGTCCCACCAGCTCTTCCCACTGGCCCGCGAGGTCGCCCTCGATGCCGAGTTCTGCGGCGGCCTCCCGCACCAGCTTGCCGGTCACGGCAGGGTGCCGTTCGTCGGTGTCCCGCAGCCTCTCCAGCAGCAACGGCAGCGTTTCCCGTTCGACGAGCACCCTCAGGGTGGGCCAGACCAGGGGGTCGTAGTGCCGCTCCACCCGGATCAGGAATTCATTGGCCTGCAGGACCCGAGGTGCGTCGTCTCCGACGCTGTCGATCAGCTGCCTCAGGGCTTCCTCGCCGCGGCCGTCCCGGGGCGGACGAATCTTCGCCAACCGTTCGAGGTTGATGAAGCGCAGCAGGACACTGTCCTCGTCCTCGATGACGCTGCCGGGGTCGGATGGCGTGGTTGGCACCGAATCATCGGTCGGCGGGGGCTCGGCGGGTGCCGGCACGCTGCTGCCGAGCGCAAGCACGATCCCGCTCACCGCGGTTTCTGCCGTCCGGATCGGTCGCCGCACGTACATCAGCCGGCCGCCGACCACGGCGCCCCAGATGCTCTGCCAGACGCTGGCATCGGTATCGAGGTGGTGCACTGGCTGCACCGGGTAGAGTTTCAGGCGCAGCAGGTCCAGCTGCGGCAGGCGTCGGCTCTCCGGGTCGACATCCCGTTCCAACTGGGGGGCGTAGAGGCCATAGTCCTGGTTCGTCAGCGGCGCCAGCACCACGATGTCGACGCCTTCACGGGCGTTCAGATCGATATTCGGCAGCAGCAGCGACTCGGCCCGGATCAGTTCCAGGTCCGACAGCCGAATCGGCGCGACGTGGACGTTGAAATGCTCGGGGAAATAGCCCTGGTGGCCGTTGACCGCGTCGATGGCGTCGCGGGGCACGGTGCCCACCGGCGGCAGCAGGCTGAAATAGTCCCGG
Source organism: Halomonas aestuarii (assembly GCF_001886615.1). Taxonomy (NCBI): domain Bacteria; kingdom Pseudomonadati; phylum Pseudomonadota; class Gammaproteobacteria; order Oceanospirillales; family Halomonadaceae; genus Halomonas; species Halomonas aestuarii. The sequence continues at coordinate 325,358 of NZ_CP018139.1, read as the reverse complement.
GCGGCGAAGTGGTTGTCGAGACTGCCGCCGGCCCGCTCGGTGAAGATGTCGGCGAGCAGGGCCTCGTACTGGCGCGACAGGTCGTGTTGCAGATCCGTCGCGCCCGCCTGCTGCCGAGCCGGCTGGCGCAGCAGCTCGCTGTCGAGCCACTGAGGGGTGTCGTTCTGGATGGCGACGAGCCCCAGCGCCACACTATCCTCCGGCATCAGGGCATCGGCGAGGTCGTGGCCCAGCAGCTCCCGCATCAGGTTGGCGCGGATGTGCAGCGGGTTCTGTTGCGGCAACGGCAGGGGCAGGGGAACCAGGCCCAGCTGCACCGATTCCGTCACCATGGCGTAATCGGCGCCGCGCCTGGAGGCCAGGTCCGTCGGGAACACCTCGGCGACGTCGGTGGCCACCTCGACGTATTTCAGTACCACCGCATAGAGCCCGCGGTTGAAGCGTCGGTACTTGCTGTCGTTGAGCTGGGCGATGAGGGCCCGGTCCCCGAGGCTTACCAGCAGTTGGCGGTTGAGCTGAAGCACGCGGCCGAGGGCCGTGATGCCCAGTCCTGGCTCCAGGGTCAGCAGGCCGGAAAAGGGGTCGTAGTCGAGGTCCAGGCCAGCGATCACGCCCTGGCCCAGTACCTTGCCGATCTCCCGCAGTCGCTGGTCCAGGTAGATCTGGTCCCGCTCCAGGTCCTCGGCGGTGAGCAGGCGGCCGTCGAAGTAGTGGGTGCGGGTCATGCGCGGGTCGATGTCAGCGATATGCTCCAGGCGCTCGCCGGCGGCGATGGGATCCCCCAGGGGTTGAAACAGTATCTCGCTCATGGTCTCTCCTCGCATGCTTGATGTACCCGGCCACTGAACAGGAGCGGTATCGTCATGTCGCTTCAGCCTTGCCGTTTGAGCCAGGCCAGCTGGCTGGCGGTGGTGAGGAAGGGTCGCACCAGATTGTTGATGCTGATCCGCTGCGGGTTCACCACGAGGTTGACCGGGTCGGCGGTACTGATGCTGATACGGGCCAGCAGCAGGCGTGCGCCGGCTTCCAGGTCGTCCGCCAGGTTGGTGGTGGCCACGCCGCCGGCGTCCAGGGCGTGCAGCAGCCTGGCGTGCAGGCTCAGCTGCGCGGCCGCGGCGGGATTGCTCAGCTCCAGCTCGTCCAGGGTCTGCTGTTCGGCGGCGGTGAGGCTGGGCGCCGCATCCGCCACCGGGGGGTGGCTGGCCCAGGGCGCGAAGCGCTCGTCCGGCGCCGGCGGCAGTTCGGGAATCAGTTCGAGCTGCACGCTGTCGGCGGTGCGGCTGGGCTGGACCGAATCGGTGCTGAGGTTGAGCTTGCGCGTCAGCACCGGTTGCCGTGCCAGGGGGCAATCCTTCTGGCGTACGGAGACCTTCAGCCAGAGCTGTTCGTTGTCGCCATCGAAGCCTTCGAGCAGGTCACCCTCGCTCTGGGCATCCAGCCACTGGCGCAGATTGATGCAGTAGGTCTCGTGCACCAGCACTTCCCGGCCCAGCCCGTCGATGGCGATGCCGGGGCTCACCTGCAGCCGCACCAGGACATCGTCCGCATCATTGTCATGGCTGTCCGGGTCCATGCTCACGTTCAGTCCCGCCAGCGTGCCGTGACCGTGCAGCCAGTACTGGTGGCGGGTGAGGCGGCGTCGGTGGTAGGCCTGTTCGTCGCGGGTGGCCTCCAGCCCCAGCATCATGCCGGCCTCGTAGGACACCCGGCGCAGCGGCTCCGCCAGCCGGTCATCCTGTTTCAGGGTCGGCAGGTCGTCCTGGTTACTCATGGGGCCTCCTCATGGTTCGTCTCCTCGTCGGGCGCCGGCGTTGATGTCCCGCGGCGAAAACGCCACAGGGTTGTGCAGCAGGCCGTCCTGTCCAATGCGGGTTTCGTCGAGGATGACCGGCTCGGCATCGGGTTGCCGTTCCAGGTAGGTGTCCACGCTCAGCAGCGGCGAGGTGCCCAGGATGAAGGGCCGCTCGGTCTCGATGATGCGCCACTGCAGGTGCGCCGGTAGCTGCTGCCTGAGCATCTCTTCGACGGCGTTGCGCTGCTGCCGTGCGGGGCCGTGCAGCAATACGCTGAGGCGGTGACCGTAACGCTCGAAGAAGGCCTCGACCGCCAGGGCCTCCTCTTCCGTCGCCAGTTCCGGCGCGAACATCGCCAGGAATTCCCGCGCGTTCATGTCCGACAGGATCAGGCTGTCCCCGACGATGCTGTTGCCGCTCATGCCGGTGCCGAGCGTCAAGGGGTGGTCGGCGTCGTCCAGGTGGCGTCCGAGGATGGTCGCCATGGTGCGGCGCAACCGGAAGTTCTCCAGCACCACGACGTCGCCCCGCTGCACGCCGCCGTCGGTGAGGATGTCCAGCGCCAGGTTCGCCGCCGGCAGGGTGCCCTTGTACTGCTGGATCAGGGTGACCTGTTTCAGCCAGCGCCGCTGCCGCGCCAGGGGCCAGTGAGCCGGCAGGTCCGCGCCGATGGAGCGAGCCAGCCAGTGCAGGTTTTGCCTCGGCGCCGCATCGGGATGGAGCAGCTGGTCGCTGGCGGCGATGCGGCCCTCGATCGGGGTGAGAACGCCCTCGAAGCTCGCCAGCAGCCGCTCGCGGGTATCGGCGCCGTTGGCCGGCCCGCTGTCGTTGGCGGGGTCGTAACTCAGCTCCTGCCGGTACAGTTCCGGCAGGTAGGCCTCCTGGTAGGAGAATCGTGGCTGATACACCCGGATGGCATGCAGGGACGGCGTCGAGCGCCCGGTGCCGCGCAACCCTACCCGCAACTGCAGATAGCGTCCGGTCAGTCGGCGTACCGGGCCGCTGGGGCGCTGCAACAGCAGCTCGAACAGTCCCCGCTGGCCGGGCTCGTGTCCGGACAGGGCCTGTTGGAATGCCAGCTCCGAGGGGAGGGGGTTCCACACGGGCACCGGCTGCTCGATCAGTTCGGCGCTGCCCCGTTGTTCCGGGGTGTCGTAGACCCTCGCCGACAGTCTGATGGCGCAACCGGGCGGGATGCAGGCATCGAGGTAGACCCGGTGCCAGATGGTGTTGGGGGCGCCCGAATCCAGCACCTCCTGCAGCAGGGCCGCGGCCTCCAGGTGGTAACGGGGCTGGCGCAGGGCGTGCAGTTCCCGCGGCCGCGGGTCGACGTCCGGGTAGTCCGCGTCCGGCTTGGCCTGGTAACGCAATTGACCGTCGGCGCTGCTGGCGAAACGGGGTACCGCCAGCGACAGCATGGGATAGCGCTCGAGGATCAGGCGCGCTTCGCCGACGTCGCTGCCGGCATCCCGCTGCAGGCCGAGCACCGGGCAGTCCCGCTGGCGGAAAGGGGTATCGTCCGCCTGCCGCGGCGTCAGGGCCGCGAGCCGGCCGGGACCGGCCATCTCCAGGTCGATGGCGAAGGGGACGTCGCCGCCCATGGCGTAGCTCTGGTACGGGCGGTCGCTGACGGTCGATCGCGAGCGGACGAGGATACGCTGGCTGCCGGCGCCATCGTGCACCAGGACATAGAGCCGCTCCCGGTCGCCGCACAGCGCCAGGGCTTCCCACCCGGACGGCAGCGGCTGCTGCCAGCGCAGGCCAAGTGCCTCGGGATTGGGCGTCAATGGCTCGAAGCGATCGTCGCGGGGCGCATAGGGCAGCGGCAGGGGTTCGCCCTGGCAGAGCATCAGCCGGTCGGCGCCGATACACCAGACGCGATCGTCCGCGTCCACCCAGGCGCGGCGCGGCGCCACCGGCAGTGCACACCGGGTCAGCCAGCGCTGGCGCAGATGGAACAGCAACAGGCCGTGCTGGTCGATGTCGTCGCTGAACGGCACCGCAAGACGGCCTTCTCGGTTCAGGTTCAGGTCCCTCAGGGTGCCAGCCGGTGCGCTGAGGCTGTTCAGTTCCCCGTCCTTCAGCGGCAGCCAGCCCCGGCCGCTGTTGAACTCCACCGAGCGGGCATCGGCGCCGAGTCGCGCGACCTGGTAGTGGGTGTCCACCGCCATCGGTGTCGCCGCTTGCCAGGCGGCGAGCGCGGCCACCGCGTCGCTGGCGGGCAGGCGCAGGCTCTGATTCTGCGCCAGGGTCAGGGCCTGCCTGCCGGCGTGCCACTGCAGCCGTCGTGAGCCTTCGGCCAGCTCTGCCTCGCTGCGCAGCAGGAAGTAGGGGGTGTTGTTAACGTCCATCAGCACACATCCGGTATCACCGGCACGGCGATACCGTCTCCACGGTCACCCGGCGCGCCCTGCGAGGGATCGATCCCGCCGGGCAGAGGCGGTGTGTCCCCGGTACCGCCGATGCCTGCCCGAACGCCCATCAGTTCCGGCAACTGGTAGCCGGTCAGGTCCAGGTCTTCCGCCTCGGGCAGGCGCCGCCACAGGGGCTTGCCGTCCCGGGTGGTCTGTTCGAACAGCGTCACGGCGTTGACCGCCTGCACGCCGTCGACCCGAGCCGCCCGGGTCAGCAGTTCGTTGGCCCGCACCGTGCGGCCCAGGGCCCAGCCTTCGCCGCTGGCGCCGCCTGGCGACAGCGGCCAGAGGTATTCGGTGACGGCGGCCTGGACCGCCTTGAGGGTCTCCTGTTCGGTCTGCGAATCCCGCACCTGCACCAGGATACTGACCGCGAGGGGGACGAACTGCGGGCTCAGCACGTACAGCTCGGTGCCGATCAGGATGCGCTCCAGCAGGTAGTTGAACAGGTCCTTGAGCAGCGCCTTGCTGGGCTTCGGCCAGTTGCCGATGCCGACCTGTGCCGGCGGCAGCACGAAGACGCTGACCACGCCGGGCACGTCATGGCGCGCTGCCTCCAGGGTGTGGCCCGGCAGGAAGCCTTCGACGACCTCGGCACGCGCCACCGGATTCACCGGATTGCCGCGACAGATCAGCTGGAAGTCGGTGGCGGTCACCGCGCGGTTGCGGTGGGTGAGAAACTGGGGGATGCGCTGCTCCGCCTGTTCCACGGTTTCGGCGTCGCGACCGCCGCGCAGCGGCCACTCATGACGCAGCGTGAAACGAGGGCTGCCGTCGACGATTTCCCTGATGCTGCCCGCGGGCAGGTTGCCGGCCTCGCCGCCGCCGTAGCGGTACTGGGCGATGCGGATGCGGGCCCCGCGGGGCGGGCGACGGCCGTTCTCCAGGCCGTCGCCGAAGGTGACGTAGCCCGATTCCGGGTCGAGTCGATAGACCCGGGCATCCGGTCCCTGGCCCGCGAGGTAGTCGGCCCCCCGCCACTGCACCCAGGCGCCATCCTCCTCGACCTGCAGGTCCAGGCTGCCGGCGTCGATCTGCTGATCGGGCAGGGCGACGACCTGATCCGGCAACCCGGTGCCGAGGCCGACGATCCGGTCCCGCCGCAGGCCCTGGGCCAGGACGTCGACGCCGTTCAGGGCCAGATACCCCAGTTGCAGGTCCGGGTCGTCCGGACAGCGCAGGCGGAGCCACAGCGCCACCCGAGTCGCCTCGACCGCATCGTCCAGCGCCGGCGGAAGGTGCTTGCTGCCGTCGAACATGGGGTCGGCGCTGGCGAAGCCCTCGAACAGGGCGCTGTTGTCGGGAAGGCGCAGCCGTACCACGCCGGTCTGGCGTCCCCCCAGCGACGTATCGGACATGACATCCAGGGGCAGGAAGCGGGTAGCGCCGTCGGCCCCCGGGGCGACCAGTTCCCACAGCAGGTGGCGTGCCTCCAGGTCGCCGACGCTGTCGCCCTCCAGGTTGTCCGCCGGTGCGATGGCCAGGTTCAGGCGAATGCCCGCCAGGTTGTCGCGCAGCTGGTCCAGGTGGTCGTCCAGTGCTTTCGGCGCGATGCAGGCCAGGTAGAAGCTGTGATCCAGGCTCCGGGCCAGGCTGAGCCGTTCGCGACCCAGCTCGAAACGCCTCGGCTGGAACGGGCTGGGCGTTTCGCCCCTGCGCAGTCCGAACTGCTCGTGGAGGTCCTGCAGCGTCATGCCCAGTGCCGCCAGGTCGTCGGGGGTCAGGCGCTGCTTGATCAGTACCTGCAGGTCGAGGCAGGTGGGTTGCAGTTCGCCCCGGGTGGTCAGGCTCTGCTTGCCGCCCCGCAGCTGACTGCCCTCCTTGAGCAGCGGCGGCAGTGTCACGCTGGTGGGCCCGGCATCGACGCAGACGACGCCCCGCGCCGGGCGTGCCGGCCGCACCGGGATCTGCAGCAGGTTCAGCAGGATGCGTCGCTGCCGTTCGGGAATCAGGTTGGCGCGGTAGAGGATGGTTTCGGTGAGCCACGCGAACAGGTCGATGAAACCATGCATCGGATCGCCCGGCGCGATCTGCGTCAGTTCCGGCAGATGGGTGGCGAGGCGCTCCCTGGCTTCGGCGACCAGGTCGTCGAAGCGGCGATCATCCAGATTGGGGACCGGTAATGGCATGGTCTCACGTCCTCCTTAGACGCCCAGGTTCAGGGTCAGCCCCAGTTCGGCGGGGGCCGGGTTGTGCCGCAGTCGATAGCGGATATTGATGTGCACCTCCGACACGTCGTCCGGACCGGGGCTGACGTCGACGGCGTCCACCAGCACGCGCGGCTCCCACAGCGTGAGGGATTTCCTGACCACACCGGCGATGAGGTTCCGGGTGGTCTCGTTGTTGGGCTGGTGGACGAAGTTCAGCAGGCCGGCGCCGAAGTCCGGCCGCTGCAGACGTTCGCCGGGACGGGTCAGCAGGATGTTCAGCATCACCTCGCGCACGCTCTGATCGTCTGTGGCCCATGTCAGGGCACCGTCCTCGTCGACGCCGCCCAGCGGCCAGCTGCGAACATGGGGCATCGGGGTTCTCATCGCGATTTCACCTCATCCCTTCTTGTCGATCTTGGGAAACGGCAGGCATATCCGCACCCACGGCAGCCAGAAGAAGACGATGTTCAGCAGCGAGACCATGATCATCAGCAGGATCATGGCCACCAGGGTGATGACCGGCAGGCTGAACGAGCAGATCCACTGGACGCCCAGTTTCGGGCCTTGGCCGATGACGTCCTCGCTGGCCCCCTTCTTCAGCTTCAGGCCGTTGATGAAATCGAAGGTGTCGCCGGGCGTCAGCACCGCGGCGCCCTTCGCCAGACCCCGTTTCAGGTCCCTGAGGCTCGGCATCGGAATCAGCGACGGCCGGCTGGCTTCGGGGTCCAGCGGGGCGGCGACGCGGAACGGCAGCGAGCGGCAATGGACATCCCCCCACTGGATCTGCTCCTTGCCCCGATCGTTGCGGGAGCGCACGAAGGGGAGGATCTGGTAGACGTCATTCTCGCCCTGGCCGAACTTCGGCAGCGGGATTTCCCGTGCCTGGGCCAGGGTCTGCTCGCGAAAACGCTGTCCCAGGCGGTGGCGGATATCCTCGGCATCGCTGGCAACCAGCTTCAGCGACAGGGTCAGGGGCCCGTTGCCGCCGGGGTCGGGCAGCGGCGCCAGCTGCCCCAGTCGGTCGAGACCGCCGGCCCTGTCGGCGGCGTCCTCCTGCTCGATGATCCATCGCACCAGGGGGTTGTTGTCGCCGCGGGCGAAACAGTCCTGCAGGTAGGTGGTGAGATGGAAACGACGCGCGCCCCTGATCCGTTCGCGGCTGCGTTCATCGAAGGGCTCGCCGCGCAGCTTGGCGGGCACGCGAGAGTCGTCGTAGAACCAGATGTCGGCAAACAGGGCCTCGAGTTCGGCGTTGGCCTCGCGTCCGGCCTCGCCCAGGTGATAGCGGTTGACCAGCAGGCGCAGCAGTTCGAACAGCGGCTTGCCTGGTACTCCCTCGTCCACCTGCACGCTGTCGTCCGTCCGCCATGCCGGGCGTGCGCCGTCGCGGTAACCGAACGGCCAGGGCAGGGAACGGGCCTGGACGTCCTCGACCTCCTGCCGGCTCTGGGCATCGAACAGGCCCTGGGTGTCGCGTTCGTAGTAGAAGCCCCCCAGCGGGACATAACCGAACAGCAGCGTATGGCGTTTGCCCTTGGCGTCGGTGCTGTCGAGGACGTGCAGCGGGTGGGTCTGCTCGCCGCTATAGGAGGCCTGGTTGGCGCGTGGGTGCAGGACACCGTTGGCGCACAGCCGTCGGTCGAGGTCCGGGTCCTTGAGGCCGGTATCGGTGTCGCGCCAGCCCAGGGCTTCTCCTTCCTCGAGGATCCAGGCCTGTTCCCGGCCGTCGCGCAGTCGCCGGATCACGAAGCCGGCCGAGGTGATGCGGGCAGGATCCAGCGCCGGCCGGCCGAAGCGTTCGCAGACGACTTCGCAGCACATCAGGTGAAAGGCGCGATGGGTCGGCAGACGCAACACGGGTTTGCTGTCGAACGGGCTGTGGATCTCCTCCTGCGTCCAGTCGGCGAACTGCGGTTGCAGGAAGCGTTGCTTCTGGACGTCCTGCTGGAAGCGGGCGACGAAGTCCGGATCCAGGTAACGCAGCAGTGTTGCCTGCTCCCCGTTCCCGAAGTACGGGGCCCGGAGGCGAACGTCGTGGAGGATCTGTGCGCTGCTCATGTCCGCTCCTGGTTACCAGATGTTGCCCGCGCCGGGGGTGTAGGTAGTGCCCACCACCGAGGTGGCGATCAGGGTGTCGCACTGAACCACCCCGCTGAAGCGGGACATGCCCGCGTCCACCTGCACCATGGCGGCAGACAGATTGACCCGCGCGGCACTGATGTTCACCGGTCCTGCGCTGTCCACGTTGATCTCGGCGGCGGTCATGGTGACGCTTTGGGAGCCGCGCTCGATCTTCACTTCGCCGCCGCCGCTCTCGGTGACGGTGACGCGGTAACCGGAGCGGGTCCGCAGCTCCACCTTGGGTTCGTTGTCGTCGAACTCGAGGACGGTGTCGCTCGGGGTACGCACCACATAGTGCTGTTCCTGGGGATCGGCGTCCTGCGGGTGGCTGCCGCTGCCGCACCAGATGCTGCCCAGCACCAGCGGGGTGTCCTGGTCGACGAACGCCACCACGACGATTTCCTCCAGGCGAGGGACGAAGCTGGCGCCGTAGCCGTTACCGGCCGAGGGGGCCACCACGCTGGCCCACATCTCCATCGGCGCGGAATGCAGCCGCACCTTGACGCGGCCGCGGTGATCCGGGTCGGCGTTGTCGGTGACCTGCGCCAGTTGCAGGCTGTGCAGGTGGCCAAGGGTATGGGCGTTCATGGGGTAGGGCTCCAGTCGGCTCGGTTCACTTTGAGGTGGGTTTCGTAGCCGTTCTGGCTATCGAAGCGGTGACAGCAGTGCACCACCTGGTAGGTGCCGCGCAGACGGGGCGACACGCCGCTGAGCCGGATGTCACGGCCGCTCTTCAACGTCGGCTCTCCCTGGCAGACGATGTCGCCCTGCACGAAGCGCTTGGCCATGCGGCGAAAGTGGGCGTCGGCGTAGGCCTCCGCCTCAGCCTGGCTGCGGGCGAAGGGGTGGGGCACGGTATCGTCGCCGGCCCAGCCCAGCCGGGCCAGGGTGTCGGCGGCGCTGGTCGCCTCGGGCGCCGGGGTCAGCCGGTCGCTGCTGTGGTCCACCGCCTCGGCCGTGCCGACGTTGTAGCCTTGGCTGCGGGATGCCACCGGCTGGTGGTTCAGGTCGGCGATCAGCCGGACGCTTAAGGCGCTGTCCTGGGCGCTGAGATCGACCGGGTCGCCATCCGGCTCTTCCGGCCGGGCGCGCAGGGTGTCGTCCTCCAGCCGCAGCGCGATGTCGAAACGGCCGAGCAGGCGCAGCAGGAACGCCAGGTCGCTTTCGTTGAGCTGATGCCAGCTCCGGTTGATGCTGGAGACCCGGACATCGGCGCGCAGGCCTGCAGCGTCGGCAATGGCGCGGACGATATCGTCGGGGGAGTGTTCCTCGTAGTGGCGACTCTGCCGCGCCCGGGCCAGCCGGTGCAGCCTGTCCTGCAGCAGCAGCGCCAGGCCGGGGGCGCCATCGCCGTACTGCTCCTCGATGGCGGTGATCTCTCCCCGGAAGATGCGCACCGGATCCGGCTGTCCCATGGCGATGTCCACTTCCGCCCCCAGGACGATGTCGTCGAAGACATGGGCGGGAGCGTCGCCACCGGCCGGCGTTCCCCAGTTGGTGACCGTCAGCTCGCCATGGGCGCATCCGTGGAGCGGCAGGTTCACCACCATGCCGATGAGCGCATCGGTGAGATCGTCGCGTCGCTCGCCATCCACGTGGATGACCGGGCGGATGTTGATGAAGGCGTTGTCCGGCATGATCGGTCGCTCAATCCACTGTCAGGCGCTGCTGGCGCTGCTGAATTCTTTCCAGGGTCGCGGCCAGCTTGGCCTCAGTGTCATCCAGCGGCTGCTGCTGCGGTGCCGGCAGGGTTTCGGCCGGTTGGGTCACCGGCTCCTGAATGTCGGCGATGACTTCTTCGATGATGATGGGCATCCGTGACTCCTGCGGTTAACGGTTCATGAACATCCGGCCTTCAATCGAAGCCGACGCCGGCATCCGGTCCGATGACAGGCCCTTCGCCCGCCGCATCGGCGTCTGCCCTGGAAACAGCCGCCGCCGAGGAGCCGGCGCCAGTCTCGATGCCGAAGGCGCCCTGGACACGGGTGCCGAGACGCGCCGAGGCGCCAAAGGAAAAGGCCGGCCGGGCGGAGAAGGAGGTCTTGACGCCGACACCGACGCCGCCGGCGGCGTGGATGCCCACCGAGGCACCGGCTGAGACGCCGGGCACCGCCAGCACCGACGCGCCGGGCAGCCGCGGGGTCTCGATGCCGTTGTAGAGGGCGGTATCGCGCCAGTTGCCGGGACCCTCGCTGGCGCCGGGCACGGGACGGGTATTCTGGTGGGTACCGGTACCGGTGCCGCCGCTGCCGGTGGGGGTCAGCGTGGGCGTATCCTGCTGCGCCGCTGCGACGCCGTCGCTGCGCTGACGGAACTGGTAACGGTCCTCCTTCAGACGCAGTACCACCTTGGCACGCAGCGGGCGGCCTTCCTTGGAGAAGTACTCGAGGGTCTCGTCGAAGCTCTCCACCATGCCGACGAACTCGAAGCTGCCCCACTGGAACAGGCAGCGCCTGGGGGCCTCCATCTGCTCGCCGGACGCCACCGGTTTCAGAAAGCGTTCGGCGATCTTCTTCGTCTGGTCGCGGACGTCGGAGCCCTGCTCGATATCGTTCTGGGATTCGTCCCTGCCGGCGTCGATGTAGGTGGTGTCGAAGAGCAGCTCGACCGACAGGCTGGACGAGCTCTTGTCGACGAACTGGGCGGCGCGGCTGCTGCCGTTGCGCCTGTTTTCCTTCAGCGTGTTGGACAGCGACACCTTCAGCGACATCGGGTTGAACTGCACGTCGACCGCATTGCCCATGTCCGGCGTGCTGTTGTTGCCGCTGACCGGTATCAGCTTGCCGCGCTCGGGGTTCATCATCTCGGTTCAGCTCCCTTGCCGGTCGCCGCCGGCCGTTCCAGTTCCAGCCCCTCATGCACCAGGTGCAGCTCTTCGATGGCGACCTGGCTGGCGGTGGCGTTGAGGTCGGGGCCCTTGAACTTGGTCGCCATGACGCCTTCCAGGCGCCAGGTCATCACCGGGTTTTCTGTCTTCCCCTCCAGGGGATTGCCCAGCACGATGATTTCCCCGTGCAGGCGGTAGCCGTAGTGGGAGCCCCGGGTGCTGGCGTCGAACCAGCTCCAGAGGTCGTTGACGCTGGTGACGCCCCTCTTCAGGATCATCGGCGCGAACGTGGTGATGCCGCTGCGCTTCAGCTCGCCCCAGTTGCGGCCGCCCTCCTGAATGGTCCTGGGTTCCATGCTGAGCTCGAAGCCCGTGACCTCGCTGAACTGTCCGCTGCACAGCAACTGGTTGTTCTCGCTGTTGTACAGGTTCACCTTGAAGCGGAACGGCACGAACTCAGACATCGTTCACCCCTCCCTTCCATTCCCCCTGCCGGTTGGTGAAGGTGAGGCGGATGCGGTCGATCGGGAAGGCCGGTGCGATCATGATGTCGAAGATCATCACGCCTTCCCGGGTCGGACTCTCCTCGATGTGGAAGGCCTCCTGGGCCGTCGCCCCGCGCAGCGCCCCCCGTTGCTGGAGCTGCCGGAAGAAGCGTTCGAGCAACAGACGCGGACGGGGGTCCCGGTAATCCAGCGTGAAGATCAGCTGCTCCCCCAGCGTGTTGAGCTGACGCCGCAGGTAGCCCAGCAGGCGCATCACCTCCGCCGAGCGATAGCCGTCGAAGCGGCTCGGAGCGTCGGCATGGGCGTAATCGTCCGGGTGCAGCGCCGGCACCACCAGGCGTTCATCGTCCAGTTGCACCCGGCCGTTACGCTGCTGCAGCACGCCCACGCCGGGATCGTCACGCAGCCGTACCTGGTCAACGATGCTCAACGGCGGATAGGGCAGACCCGAGCTTTCCAGGGGCTGGCCGGCGATGGAGCGCCAGGGGCCTCGCGCCTGTGCCCGGGCGGACTGCTTGCCGGCGACCAGGCCTGCCGGACTGAGCAGGTCGAACTGGGGCCCGCGGAGGTAGGGAAACAGGAATTGCACATGGCGCAGATGGGGGCCGCTGTCGCCGTCGCGGATATCGCGGATCCACTGCAGCGCCTGCTCGTCGACCGCGGGGCTGCCCCGTTCGCCGTGATAGGCCAGGGGCAGGGTCAGCAGGCACTGCAGGTCCGGGCGCTGTTTCGCCAGCCACGGCAGGATGCCCTGCAGCACGCGGTTCAGCGCCGCCGGCGGTGGCATCTCGCCGAGCGCCACTTCCTCGCTGTGGCGCCGTTCGCGATGATCGTCGTCGAGCTCGGTGCCGCAGGGCACGAAGCGGGGGTCGGGGTTGTCCAGGCGTACCCGGGGAATGTCGGGCAAGCGGGCCGGGACCTGCAGCCGCTCCAGATCAGGAAAGGTGACCGTGCCCAGCGTGGGAATCACCAGCGCGCAGGCCAGTCCACGCAAGGTGGCGATCTCGTGCAATCGGGTGTCCGGCGCCGGCAGAAAGCCGTCCTGGCCCTCCTCCTCGGGCACCACGATCACCCAGAGCTTCTCGCCGCCGTTGGCGAAGAAGTCATCGATGCAGCGGGGCAGCCAGGCGCGGCGCCCTGCCAGCACGCTGACGTAGTCCGTGTCGGCGTTTGACGCTTCCGGGAAGATATCGTGGAACTCGGCGCTGGAGCGCAGCGGGATCGGCAGGTGCTGCAAGGCCAGTACCCGGGGGTCGCCGCTGCCGGCCTGAAGCTGGGCCACTGCCTCGCCGAAGCCCAGGGCCCGCATTTCCGCCACGGCACCGTGCAGCGCCCGCAGGCGCTCCAGCCGCACCGGGCCCGGGCAGTGACCCAGCATGGCCACCTCGAGCACCGCCTTGCGGGGCAGTGGCGGACGTGGCGTCAACGCGATTCGGGAAGCCAGCAGTTCCTTCATGGGGCAGCACTCACTCCTGTTCGATGTGCTCGACCGCCAGCACCAGCTCCTCGATGGCGACGTCGCTGCCGCCCTTGGCGGTCAGCGTGGGCCCGGTCCACTTGATCGGCATGGCGTTGACCAGTTTCCAGGTGACCACGGCGGTGGCGCTGGTCGGGTCCTCGCTCTTCAGCTTGACGGTGACGTTGCGCTTGGCGGCGACGTCACCGGCCCGCACCTGGTCGAGCCAGCTGTATATGTTCTCCGCGCCGATGACGCCACGCTTGAGCGTGACGTCGCCGGCCTTGTGGATGGCGGGAATCTTGGTGACGTAGTTCACCGGCGCGTTGCCGTTGCGATATTCCGCCACCGTGACCTCGGCGTTGAGGCCGGAGATCTCCGAAAAGCCGCCGGCGATATCGCCCTCGGTGCCGTCGTCCAGATTCACCAGGTAGTTGAAAACGCTGTAGGGTGTCTCACGAAACTGTGCCATGGCGTCGGTTCCTTATCAGTGCGTGCTTCAGCTGTCGGCGGTTTTCTGGCCGATGCGGAAAATGACGTATTCCGCCGGCTTCAGCGCGGCCACGCCGATTTCGCACACCAGGCGGCCGTTATCGAGATCGTTCTGCGTCATGGTGCTGCGGTCGCAGCGCACGAAGAAGGCCGTCTTGGCACTGCCCAGCAGCCGGCCGTTCACCCATTCGTTGTAGAGAAAGTTCTCCACGGTGATGCGCACGTTGTCCCACAGTCGTTCGCCGTTGGGCTCGAACACCACCCACTGGGTTGACTTGTCGATGGAACGCTCCAGGTAGAGGAAATAGCGGCGGACGTTGACGTATTTCCACTCCGGGTCGCTGGACAGGGTGCGGCCGCCCCAGACCCGGTGGCCGCGGCCCGGGAAGGAGCGCAGGCAGTTGACGCCTTCGGGGTTGAGCAGCTCCTGCTGGAAGCGGTTGATGTCCTGGGCGAAGCCGAGGGCGCCGATCACCGGCTGGTTGGCGGGCGACTTGTGCACGCCACGCTGGGCGTCGGTGTTGGCGTAGACACCGGCGATGAATCCCGCCGGCGGCAACGTGAGGGTGGGGCTGATGCCGCGAGGATCCGCGGCCACCACCCAGGGGTAGTAGAGGGCGAGGCGGGAATCGTCGAAGTTGGAGCGGAACTCGCGCACTTCCGACAGCGACATGCCCTCGCGACCGTCGACGATGCCGACCCGGTACCGCATCTTGCGGCAGTGTTTCTGCATCTCCGCCACGATGGCCTGGTGGTTGGCGGCATCGGCCGCCGCGGCAGGCGTCATGACAATGGCGATGTCCTCGATATCCTCCAGCGACGCGAATCCGGTGCTGCCGTTCACTTCGTCGGTGGCGCCGCCGTAGTGCAACGCCGCGGGCACCTCGCCGTCGCTGCCGCCGTCGAGGGTGATCAGGTAACGAGGGCCTTCCACAGACGTCGGGCCGGGGTTCATGGCATCGTCGTCGAACAGCTGGAACAACGCGGTCATGACATCCTCGCCGCTGATGCCGTCGGCAAGGGAGCACTGGACCGGACTGGTGAGCCGGTCGTAGCGCTTCTGCGGTTCGGCGGCCAGAACGCCAGCGAGGCTGTTGTCGGCGTCGGGCGCACTGGAAATGTTGCCGTAGCCGTAGATCACCGGGCCGTTGGCGCCGCCGTTGTGCACGCTGATATCGAAGGTGCGCTGGACCATCATCGCGCGCACGCTGTCCGGCGCGGCCGCCAGGGCCGACAGGTTCAGCGCGATCGCCATGCCCACGCCGGCGTTCAGGCCGCTGCCGTCGACGGTAAAGACGGTGCCGGCGGCATTCAGGGTGCCACGCAGGGAGGTCAGGGTGCCCCAGTGACTGCCGCTGAAAAAGGCCGAGAGGTCGGTTTCCTCGCTCAGGGTCAGCACCGCCGAGGTGCCGTCGGACAGCGCACCGCTGGTAGGACGCTTGGCGACCACCCGGGTGATGCTGATGCGGGTGTCGCCGCCGTTTGCCATGTTGGCGCCCAGCAGATGATCGTCACCGGAGACCAGGTCGGCAGCGGTGAGGCTGGCATCGTCGTCCGCGGTGATGTCGCAGAGCCCGTCGACGATGCGGTAGTTGTCACCGACCCGCTGCACCAGTCCGCGAACGGTCATCGGGAAGTGGCTGGCGGGCAGAGCGTCGTTGGCGATGGCCTCCGCCGGCAGGCCGACGGCATCGAGGAACACCACGTTGCCTTCCGTCGGGGCACTGGTGACGGTGGACTGGATCAGGTTCTCGCTGTCCCGCCATTCCACCTCGAGAGTGAGGTCGCCCATGGCGCCGGGGTAGCGGCTCCGGAAGATGACGTGGTTGCTGCTGTCCGCCGCCGAGGCGAAGCCGTCGGTGGGCAGTGCATAGTTGGCGATTCGGGAAACAAAGAGCTGCTTGCCGCCGCCGTCGAAGAACGCCTTGGCCGCCATGGCGGTGTGATTGAGCACGCCGCTGCCGCCCAGGGAAAGGTCCTGGACGTCACCGTAGACGCGGGTGAAGTCGGCAAAGCTGGTGACTGCTTCCGGCTTGCCGCGCAGCGGACCATAACGGGTGGGACCCACGATGCCCGCCACGCTGGTTCCCACGCCCTCGATGGATTTGGACCGGAAGCTGACTTCCTCGACATAGACACCCGGTGCTAGATATTCAGGCATGATCTCCTCCTTCAGCGATGCTCAGCTGGCAGCGATGGTCAGCTGGGCTGCACGGCCAAATGATCCTTGTTCGCGGATCGGATTAATCGGATCTCACCGGGTACGACAGAGAATCCGATGGGATCGGAAAAGGCACCGGCACTGGAGAGGCTCTCCAGGTCCATGGCCACCAGATCGTCGGTATTCAGCGGAGTCTGGGCGCTGGCGCTCTCCAGTGCCTCGACACCCAGGCTGATGCTGTACTCGGAAACGCCCTCCGGCAGCGGCGGCAGACGGTGCAGTGGCAGCAGCACGTCGCCGCGGTGATCCGCCTGAGCGGTATAGGTCTGGTGGCCGATGCCGGGAATGGCGACCACGGCGGTCAACAGTGCCCAGGGCACGATGCGGTCCTCGCCGGCGAATCGCAGCGTCGCGACCAGGCCACCGGCCTTGCCGAAGCGCGTCCCCTTGGGGCTGGGATACATCACCAGCCCATGGCCCGCGATCGGGACGCTGCCGGCGCCCGCCGTGATGGAAAAGGTGCGGGGGTTGTAGAAGCCGCGGCTGTCGTATGCGGTGCCGGCCAAGGTGAAACTGCCGGCATCGGCGAAGGTCCTGTCCGCTTCGCTGGCGGGACCGTCGATGATCTTCGCTGCCGACCGCCGCCAGAGCGCGGTCCTGCCTGGCACCTGGCGAATCTGCAGGTCGCGGGGTTTGCTGCTCAGGTCGAACTGGACGGGGTGGGGGAGCCTCAGCATCTGGTCCGGCTCCTCCGCCGTGCTGCCGTCCAGCCAGTACAGGATGTCGCTGGCGTGCGTGATGTGGGTGTCGAGTATCTTGAGGGCACTCATCAGATGCGCCCTGCCGGCAACACGCGGGTGACCACGTCGGGTCCTTCGGTGCGCTGTGGATTCAGCCGCAGGCGAACGGTCTTGGCGATATAGGCCATGGTGCTGGTATAGGGGGATTCGAACACGTCCCAGAGGCGCATCAGGTCCTCGGTGGTAATGTCCACCGGCGTGATGTTGAGGATCTCCGCCTGCCCCCAGTCGTCATCGACGTCCTGCACATGGGAAATATCCAGCTGGCTATGATTGGCCAGTTCCACCATGGCCCAACTCATCAGATCCGCCTCGACCGTGGCACTGTTGGCGTTGGCGATCAGGAGGAAGTGCAGGTTGACGGGCAGTTCGGGGCGGGGGGCGCTGTTATCGGTGCCCTGGGAGTTGAAGAAGCGCGAACGGCCATGGTCGTCGATGGTGATGCGATGCAGGTAGATGCCGAGCAGGTTGCCGGTCAGCCGATTGGCGATGTCGTTGCTGCCCAGCAGGCTGACCCGGGCATTGGTCGGCCCGCCGCTCAGTTCCTCCGGCAGCTGCGCCTTGAAGAAGGCCTCCAGCGCATTCAGGGCGCCCTGTACCCCCTTGTACGAAGCCATTCAACCTCCTGTCGGGACGGCATCATCCTGTTGTCGTTCCCAAGTCCCCGGGCAGGCCCGCGCCGTCTCCTTTCGATGCCTCGCGTCGCGATTGTCGCATCGCAAGGGCTTTCCTTTTTCCTGGAAGAGATGGTGTAGGCGGATTAATATTAAGTACTATCTAATGTAAAGTTCGAGCCGGAAATCGGGCAGGAATAATTATCAATCATCGTCAATATCTGGCGGGAAAATGGACAATACGCCCCCGCTGACAGGCTGGGGGCGCCAAGACCACACCATCCCTGATCCGCCACGTGGCTCCTGCCTCTGCATCCATCAATGACGGGTTTGATTTCAGGTATAGCCCCCGACGAGTTGCAGGGCAAAAAATGCTTAGATCAAATCATTAAATTTATAGATTGGGGTATTACGATTTACATCCTTGTAGATCGCTGAGGGCCGAACTTTGCAGGGTGATGTCTGGCGGGGCCATCGCAGCCGCGAGTCGAGTCGCTGGCCGAGTCGCTGAGAACCCTCGCCGGCGAGCGGCTGACACGGCCCGTCCAGCACCTCGACAGGGTCGCGCCCCGGTGAGGTGTGGTGCTGTTGCGTCGATGAGTCGACGGCCTCAGCGTGTTGCGGGCGCTGCCTGCAGCCCCCACATGAAGTAGGCGCCGCCGAGCAGCGTGGCCACCAGGCCGGCGGGGATCTCCTCGGGGAACAGCAGCTGGCGACCCAGCCCGTCGGCGAGCACCATCAGCAGGGCGCCGGTGAGCGCCGCCCCGACAAGGTGCGACCGGGCCCGGGCGAAGCCCATCAGTCGCGCCATGTGCGGGGCCAGCAGGCCGACGAAGGAGAGCGGCCCCACTACCAGGGTGGCCCCGGCGGTGAGCATCGCCATCATCAGCAACAGCGCCAGCCGCGCACGCGCCAGGGGCAGGCCCAGGGCCGTGGCGGTGGCGCCACCGAGCGGCAGGATCTCCAGCCAGCGGGCCAGCGGTGCGGCGACCAGGGCCAGCAGCAGGGCCGCGGCGGCCACCAATAGCGCGCTGGTCGGGTCGACGTAGTAGGTGGAACCCGACAGCCAGGCGATGACCTGTTGGCCGCGGGGGTCGCCGCCGGCCAGCACCACGCCCTTGATCGCCTCGAACATCGCGGTGATGGCCACCCCAGTCAGCAGCAGCCGTTCCGGCTGGAAGCCGCTGCCGCGGTTGAGGCCTACCAGCACCGCCAGGCTGGCGAGCGCCCCCAGGGTGCCGGCGGCCACCAGGGTCAGGTTGCCGGGGGCGGGCAGCAGGAAGATGGCGCCCATCAAGGCGATGGCGCTGCCACCGCTGATGCCCAGCACCTCCGGGCTGGCCATGGGGTTGGCGGTCAGGCGCTGGATCAGGGTGCCGGCGATGGCGAGCATGACCCCGCAGCCGGCGGCGGCCAGCGCCCGGGGCGCGCGCCACTGCAGCCGCGTCCAGTCGCCGGGCGCGGCCCACTGCCAGCCGTCGGCGCCCTGGCCGACCAGCACCGCGACCACGCCCACGCCCAGCAGGGCGATGGCGAGCCCGCCGGCCAGCCGCCCGGGAGCCGGATGACGCCGACCGGGCGCGCGAGCCTCGCGGGGGGGCGTCTCGCCGGCGAGGCGCAGCCGCGGGATCAGCCACAGCAGCAGGGGCGCGCCCAGGGCGGCGGTGGTGGCGCCGGTGGGGATCAGGGTCGGCAGCTGGCCCGAGACGCGCTGCAGCAGCAGGTCGGTGGCCGCCATCAGCAGGGCGCCGAGCAGCGTCGACCAGGCGAGGCGAGCGCCCAGGCGCCGCGCGCCGGCCAGGCGCACGATATTCGGCGCGGCCAGGCCGATGAAGCCGATGATCCCCACCACGCTGACCACGCAGCCGGTGAGAAAGACCGCGAGCCCCAGGCCGGCGAGGCGCAGGTGCCTGAGCGAGACGCCGAGGCTCCTGGCCCCGGCCTCGTCGAGGGCGAGGACCGCCAGGGGGCGCAGCAGCAGCCCGGCGAGCAGGCCGCCGATCGCCAGGCGCGGCGCCAGGAAGGCGACGTCCTGCCAGCCGTTCTGGGAAAGCGACCCGGCCCCCCAGATCAGCAGCCCCTTGAGCTCCTCCTGATGGAAGAGCAGCAGCACCATGGAGAGCGCCCCGAAGTAAAGGTTGACCACCAGGCCGCCGAGCACCACCACCACCGGCGCCAGGCCGCGTCGCCAGGCCAGGGCGAAGACCAGGGCCATGGCCAGGCCGCCGCCGGCCAGCGCCACCCACTCCCGCCCCAGCCCCAGCAGGCCCGGGGCCATCAGCGAGGCGGCCATCAGCGCCAGGTTGGCGCCGCTGGCCACGCCCAGGGTGGTGGGCGCCGCGAGGGGATTGCGCAGTACCTGCTGCATCAGCACCCCGGCGAGCGCCAGTCCGCCCCCGGCGAGCAGGGCCATGGCGAGGCGCGGCCACCAGGTGTAGTGCAGCACCAGGCGCGAGGGAGTATCGCTTGGCGCCTCGGGAGTGAGCAGTGCAGCCAGGCCTTCCCCCAGGCCGGGGCCGTCGAGCAGGTGGCCTAGGCCGAGGATCAGCACGCCAAGGGCGAGCGGCAGGCAGAGCGCCCCCGGGGTCAGCCGGGGGCGACACGGTCGGCGGGCGGCGGGGGCGTCAGGCGGCATCGTCGGGCTCCAGGGCGCTCACCAGCCGGTCGGCGAAACGCGTGGCCGCAGGCAGGGCGCCGAAGCTCCAGATCGGCGGCAGCACGATGGGGGCGCCGCGGCTCACCTCGACCAGGTGGCCCCAGAGGCCGGCGTCGTCCAGGCGCTCGCGAACCCCCGCGGGGTAGGGCTCCACCACCACCAGGCGGGCGTCGAGGCCGGCCAGTGCCTCGATGCCCACCAGCGAGAAGCCCCAGGCGTTGGTGGGTCCGCGCCAGGCGTTGTCGAGCCCCAGGTGATCGAGCACCGCCTGGAAGAGCCCGTTGTCGCCGAAGACCCGCACGTGGCGGCGGTCCATGAACTGCACGACCAGCAGCGGCGGGGGGCTGTCATCGAGTCGCCGGCGCAGGGCATCGAGCCGGGCCTCGGTCTCCTCGATCAGCCGCGACGCCGCCTCGGGACGCTCGACCAGGCGGCCGAGCGAGCGGGTCAGCTCGCGCATCTCCTCCCAGGTGTCGCGCCCGGGGCTGTAGAGAGGCAGGGACACGACCGGGGCGATGCGCGCGAGGCGCGGTGTCAGGTTGGCGAACATCGGCGAGATCAGGATACGCTCCGGCGCCAGGCTCGCGAGCCGCTCGAGGTTGGGCTGGCTGCGCAGCCCCAGGTTCAGGGTCCGGGCAGGCAGGGCGGGTTTGCCCACCCAGGCATGGTAGGCCTCGACCTGGGCGACCGCGACCGGCGGCGTGCCGAGCGCGACCAGCGTCTCGGCCAGGGTCCAGTCGAGGGTGGCGAGGCGCGGTGTGTCGGCCGGGGCCGCGGCGGCGACCAGCGCGGCAAGCAGGCCGGCGAGCCATGTCAGGGCGCGTCGAGGGCGGGGCGATCCGGGAAACACGGCGAGCTCCATGGTCAGGGGCAGCGTGGCTAGTGGGCGATGGCGACGCGGTGCCCGCCACGGGGGTGGGCCATGACGTGCATGGGGATGCCGTAGATGGCCTTCAGGGTGTCGCCGTTCATCATCTCCTCGGGCGTGCCCTGGGCCAGCAGGCGGCCGCCGTGCAGGGCCACCAGGCGGTCGCAGTAGCGCGACGCCATGTTGATGTCGTGGAGCACGATGATCACGCCGAGGCCAAGCTCCCGGCACAGGCGGCGGGTGAGGGTCAGCACCTCCACCTGGTGGGCGACGTCCAGCGCCGCCAGGGGCTCGTCGAGGAGCAGGAAGCCGCTGCCCTGGGCGAGCAGCATGGCCAGCCAGACCCGCTGGCGCTCGCCGCCGGAGAGGGTGTCCACCTGGCGGTCGGCGAACGGCTCGGTGTGGGTCAGCGCCATGGCGCGGTCGATGGCCGCCTCGTCGCCGCGGCCGTGCCGGCCCAGCAGGCCGCGCCAGGGATAGCGGCCGAATCCGACCAGCTCGCGGCCGGTGAGGTTGTCGGCGGCGGGCAGGTGCTGGGGCAGGTAGGCGACCCGACGGGCGAAGGCGCGATGGCCCCAGTGCCTCAGCGGCGTGCCGTCCAGCCTGAGCTCGCCCCGGCTGGTGGCCTGCTGGCGGGCCAGCAGCTTGAGCAGGGTCGACTTCCCCGAGCCGTTGTGGCCGATCAGGCCGTGGACCCGGCCTTCCGCGAAGGCGAGGTCGAGGGGATGCAGCAGGCATTGGCCGTTGACCTCGAAGGAGGCGGCACGCGTTTCGATCATGGAAGGCTCCGCTCGCGGATGGCCGCCACCCAGGGACGGTACGTTGCGATGCAAAGCGTAAAGTAAACGAGAATCCTTATCAATGAGGTCGGTTGGTCCGGCGGCGTGCATGCCGTAGGCTGTGGCCTCCCTCCCCAAGGAAACGTCCCGATGTCGTCCACCGCTTCCAGCTTTCAGGCCCTGGGGCGCCTCCTGCGCTATGCCCGGGGCTACCGGCGTCGCATCATCGCCGCCAGCGTCTGCTCGATCCTCAACAAGCTCTTCGATATCGCCCCGGAGATCCTGATCGGCGTGGCCATCGACGTGGTGGTCAACCAGGAGGAGAGCTTCGTCGCCGGGCTGGGCTTCACCACCGCCGAACAGCAGATCCTGGTACTGGGGGCGTTGACCTTCTTCATCTGGGCCGGCGAGTCGCTGTTCGAGTACCTGTTCCAGATCCTCTGGCGCAACCTGGCCCAGCGCCTTCAGGCCGACCTTCGCCAGGACGCCTACGAGCATGCCCAGCGGCTGGACATGGGCTTCTTCGAGTCGCGAAGCTCGGGGCAGCTGGTGGCGACCATGAACGATGACGTCAACCAGCTCGAGCGCTTCCTCGACGGCGGGGCCAACGCCATGATCCAGGTCGCCGTCACCGTGGTGGCGGTGGGCGCGGTATTCGTCGTGCTGTCGCCGCTGATCGCCCTGCTGGCCTTCACCCCGATCCCGCTGATCATCTGGGGGGCCTTCTACTTCCAGCGCCGGGCCGGGCCGCTGTATGCAGATGTCCGCGAGCGGGTCGGCGACCTGTCCAGCCGGCTGGCGAACAACCTGGCGGGGATCGCCACCATCAAGAGCTTCACCGCCGAGGCCCGCGAGGCCGAGCGCCTCAAGGCCGCCAGCGAGGCCTACGTGGCGGCCAACCGGCGGGCGATTCGCCTGAGCTCCGCCTTCATCCCGGTGATCCGCATGGCGATCCTCGCCGGCTTCCTGGCGACCTTCACCGTGGGCGGCATGATGGCGCTCAAGGGCGAGCTCAACGTGGGCGCCTACGGCGTGCTGGTGTTCCTCACCCAGCGCCTGCTGTGGCCGCTCACCGGCCTGGCCCAGGTGATCGACCTCTTCGAGCGGGCCATGGCGAGCACCCGGCGCATCCTCGACCTGCTGGCCACGCCCATTCGGGTGCGCGACGAGGCGACCGAGGCGCTGGCCGCGCCGGTGCGCGGCGCGGTGGCCTTCGAGTCGGTGAGCTTTCAGTACGACGAGGGGGACGCCGGCGTCCACGGCATCAATCTGGCGGTGCCGGCGGGGCATACCCTGGCACTGGTCGGGGCCACCGGCTCCGGCAAGTCGACGCTGATCAAGCTGCTGCTGCGCTTCCATGATCCGGCCGCGGGACGGGTGCTGATCGACGACCAGCCGATCCGTGCGGTCTCCCTAGCCTCGCTGCGCGGGGCCATCGGCCTGGTCAGCCAGGACGTCTACCTGTTCGAGGGCTCGGTGCGCGACAACATCGCCTATGGCAGGCCGGAGGCGGAGGAGGGCGATATCATCGAGGCGGCCCGCACCGCCGAGGCCTGGGCGTTCATCCAGGCGCTGCCCCAGGGGCTCGATACCGCGGTGGGCGAGCGCGGCGTGCGCCTCTCCGGCGGCCAGCGCCAGCGCCTGTCTCTGGCCCGGGCGCTGCTCAAGGACCCGCCGATCCTGGTGCTCGACGAGGCCACCAGCGCCGTGGACAACGAGACCGAGGCGGCGATCCAGCGCTCGCTGGCGCGCATCGGCCACGGCCGCACCGTGATCATGATCGCCCACCGGCTCTCGACCATCGTGCATGCCGACGCCATCGCCGTCATCGAGGCCGGCCGGGTGGTCGAATGGGGCACCCACGCCGAACTGCTCGCGCGGGACGGTCGCTACGCTGCCCAGTGGCGGGTGCAGACCGGCGAACAGGAAACGGAGGTCCCGGCCCCGGGCTGACGCAAGGCGCAACACGTTCACCGAGGCAGCGGCCCCAGGGTCGCCGCCACAGGGTCGATCGGTCGGCAGGATGGCCCAATACGCTACCAGCACGAATAAGTTCCCCTGTGGGTTGTTGATAATAATGAGAGTCATTATCATGCGCGTTCACGTGCATAAGACCCAGAGGCTTGCTTTCCCATGTTCCCATCCGCTCCCCGCCGCGTCGGCGTCGACCCCCTCGCCCAGGCCGTGCGCCGCGCGCTCGGCCTGGCCACCCTCGGCAGCCTCGTGCTGGGCTCGCCCGCCCTGCAGGCGCAGGAAGATGCGTCCGCCGAGCGGCTCGAGACGGTCACCGTCGAGGCCGAGGCGCTGTCGCTCGTTACCGAGGGTGGCGACGACTATCGGGTGCCGCAGACCAGCACCGCGACCAGGCTCGACCTGACGCCCCGCGAGACCCCGCAGTCCGTCTCCACGGTGACCCGCGCCCAGATCGAGGACTTCAAGCTCGACACCCTCAATGACGTGCTGGAGACCACGCCGGGCGTGACGGTGGAGCGCGTCGAGACGGACCGTACCTACTACTCATCCCGTGGCTTCGAGATCTCCAACGTGCAGGTCGACGGCCTGCGCCTGCCCATGCCCTACAACAATGTGCATGGCGACATCGATACCGCCGTCCATGACCGGGTCGAGGTGGTGCGCGGCGCCACCGGCCTGATGTCCGGCTCGGGCAACCCGGCGGCCACCGTCAACTTCATCCGCAAGCGGCCCACCGCGACGCCCCAGGCGTCCGTCACGGGGAGCCTGGGCGGCGATGACCATCGTCGCCTGGCGCTGGACGTCTCCGGCCCCCTGGATGACGAGGGGCGGGTGCGCGGCCGCCTGGTGGCGGCGGGGCAGGACAGCGATTCCTACCTGGATCGGCTGCACCGCGAGCGGGGCGTGCTCTACGGCGTGCTGGAGGCCGATCTGACCGACAGCACCCAGCTGGCGCTGGGCCATACCTGGCAGCAGAACGATACCGACAGCAACATGTGGGGGGCGCTGCCGCTCTACGACTCGGCCGGCAACCCCACCGACTATGACCGCTCGACGTCGTCGGCACCCGACTGGTCCTACTGGAACGGCGAGACCCAGCGCAGCTTCGTCGAGCTGACCCAGCGGCTCTCCGACGACTGGTCGCTCAGGGGCACGGTGACCCATCTGGACATGGTTTCCGATACCCAGCTGTTCTACATCGGCACCGTGCCGGATGCCGACACGGGGCGGATTCCCAACAGCTTCTATCTGAGCAAGTATGACCGGCATCTGGAGCAGTGGGTGGCGGACCTGCATGCCAAGGGGGATGTCGAAGCGTTCGGGCGCTCCCATCAGATGGTGCTGGGCTCGGACTGGAGCCAGAGTCGGAATCAGCAGAGCTCCCTCTACGCGCCCGCGCCGGAGGACCTGCCGCCCCTGGACGAGTGGGACGGCGACTATCCGGAGCCCGACTTCGGCGACCCCGACTTCGTCAACGACGCCACCATCAAGGAGCGCAGCCTCTACGGCACCGGCAAGCTGGACCTGGCCGATCGCTGGACGGCCGTGGTCGGCGCGCGGATGAGCTGGCTGGATACCGTGGGCGAGCAGTACGGCAGCTCGCAGGACACCACCCTCGACAACGAGCTGACGCCCTATGCCGGACTGATCTATGACCTCACCGACCGGGCCTCGCTCTACGCCAGCTATACCGAGATCTTCACTGCGCAGACCGAAATGGACCGCAGTGGCCAGTATCTCGATCCCATCGAGGGGGTCAGCTATGAGCTGGGGCTCAAGGCGGATGCCTTCGACGGGGGCGCCGATGCGACCCTGGCCGTGTTCCGCACCGAGCAGAACAATGTCGCCCAGCCGAATGGCTCGGTGAACGGGCGCGAGGCCTACAAGGCGGTCGACGGCATCACCAGCGAGGGCGTGGAGGTGACCCTGGCCGGAGAGCTGGCCCCGGGCTGGCAGGCGAGCGCCGGCTACACCTATCTGGAGGTCGAGGACGCCGAGGGTGAGGCCACCAATACCTATATTCCCCGTCACCTGGTGCGCGCGACCACCAGCTACCGGCCGGCCGCCCTGGCCGCGCTGAAGGTCGGCGCCCGACTGCGCTGGCAGGACGACATCGAGCGGGATCGTGACGTCGCCGATGGCAAGACCCGCCAGGAGGCCTATGCGCTGGTCGACCTGATGGCGAGCTACGACTTCAGCGACAGCCTGACCGGCTCGCTGAACCTCAACAACGTCACCGACGAGACGTACCTGACCAGCCTGAAGTGGGATCAGGGCTTCTACGGCGCCACACGTCACGTGATGGCCAACCTGACCTGGCGCTACTGAGTCGCGAGGGCTCTCCTCGGTGGCCACAGGTCCCTTCGGGCGTGGGAAGGGGCCCTTCGTGAATGCCGCCACGATCCCCCGCTGGCAGCTCCAGGCCGGTGGCCTCAGCCGGTCGCCCTGGCGGCGCGGGCACCGCGCCGGCACGCCAGCGGGCAGTTGGCGCAGTAGCCGAGCTCGTCGATCAGGTAGCGGATGCAGCACAGTCGGCGGATGCGGGAGGGCGCCTCCGCCGTCTCGGGTGTGACATGGCGTACCGGCCGGTAGAGGGGGTTGCGGCGGCCGTCGGGGAGGGTGCGGCGCTCGATCAGCGCCAGGGCGGGCTCGTTCACGTCCGGCCCGGCCATGGGATGGTCTGCCAGGGCGTTGACGAAGTACTCGACGTAGTTGCCGGCATTGCTCCAGAACACCCTGGGCGAGGCGCCGGTGGCCGCGGCCAGAGCCTCGACCAGCGGCGTCAGGTGATTGTCGAGCAGGGTGGTGAAACGCGAGTCGGAATCGAGCCGGGCCAGGGGCTTGCCGGCATGGGGCAAGACCAGCCCGGTGGTCTGCCCCTCCTCGGACTGCACGAGGTGCAGCGTGTCCAGCCCCAGCGGCAGGTCGCGCTCGAGCAGCAGGTTGGCCGCCAGGCCATGGCCCGTCAGGGTGCTGAAGTGCCCCTTCGACCAGAGCGAGGCCACCGCCCGGCGATCGCCGTGGCCATACCGGGTGCCGAAGCGCTCGAACAGCGCGTCCAGGTAGTCGGGGTCGAGCAGTCTGCCGGCGGGCAGGGCATCGGGGCCGGGCGTTGAGGCGACCCTTGGCGGCGTCAGCCCCTCCAGGGGGCCGATATAGAGCGTCGACAGCGCTTGCGTCATGGGGCCTCCACCGGGGGACGTCGAGGTCGGATGATAGATAAAATGATAATCGTTATCAAATGATGTGCTGGGGTTGGCGTGCCTGACGTCGGGGAGGGGGGGCGATGGGCGAGGGAGCTGGCAATGAGCGATGTCCAAACGGAACGCGGGGAAGCGTATCCTGACCACTCCCTGGTGCGGTATCCCCCGGATCCGGCAGGGGGGCGGGAGCACGTCTCGGATTGTATTGATAAGCATTACCATCTGTGTCACTGTCTCGATCCGTTCGAGATCACCATCGGAGAGTCGCCTTGAGGATGTTTCGCTTCCATGCCGTGCTCGTCGCGCTCGTCACCCTGTGCGGTGCCGGCTATGCCCAGGCCCAGGAGTCGCTGGTCGACCGATCGGCCGAGGCGCAGCGCCGCCAGGCCGAGCTGCAGACGCGTATCGACGCCGCGGATGACGAGACGCGCCGCCTGATCGGCGACTTGCGTCAGGCCCGCGCCGAGGCGCAACGGGTCGAGGCCTACAACGCCGAGCTCGAGCGTGTGGTGGCGCGCCAGGCGGAGGCACTGGCCCGTCGCGAGCGCGCCCTGGAGGGCGCCGCGACGCTTCATGAAGAGCTGCCGCCCCTGCTGCGTGGGATGGTCGAGCGCCTCGATCACTGGATCGAGGCCGACCTGCCGTTCCTGCGCGACGAGCGCCGCGCCCGGGTCGCGAGCCTGGAGCGCGTGCTTTCCGATCCCGCGCTGTCCCCCGCCGAACGCCTGGATCGCGTGCTCGCCGCCTGGCGCGGCGAACTCGCCTATGGCCGCGAGCTGGACGCCTGGCGCGGCCTGCTGGACGGCGAACGGGAGGTGGACTTCCTGCGCCTGGGCCGGGTCGGCTTCTACTACCTGACCCCGAACGGCCATGAGGGCGGCGTATGGAAGGTCGAGGAGCAGGCCTGGCAGCCGCTCGACAAGGCCGCTCGCCGGAGTCTCGCGGACGGACTTCGCATCGCGCGCGAGCAGCGGGCCCCCGAGCTGCTGACGCTGCCGGTCTCCCAGACCATCTCCCGACCAGAGACGACGCGCGAGCGCGGGGGAGACGCCTCATGACGCTGTCACGATACGCGGTCCGCCTGCTGCTGTGCGGGGCCCTGATGCTGCCGGCGGCGCTGCTCCAGGCCGAGGACGACACACCCGTTCAGCAGGACACCCCGGCCTCCTTTGCCGAGGCGCGCCAGGCTGAGCTTGAGCGGGACAGGGCGCGTCTCGCCGCGCTGGTCGATGATCGCGACGCCCTGCGCCGTGCCGTCGACGAGGCCCACGAACGCCGCGACGCGGCGGCCCAGCGGCGCCAGTCCCTCGAGGCACGGCGCGACGAGCAGCAGGCGCGCCGTGAGGCGCTGACGGCCCGTCAGCAGGCGCAGGGCGACGACCTCTCGGCGCTCACGCCGGTGCTGGAGCGCCATGTCGGCGAGCTGCGCGACGCCCTCGGCCAGAGCTGGCTTACCCTCGGCGGGGCCGAACTGCCCGCCCGAGGCGATACTGACACGCTGCCCGACCTCGCGCGGATCGCATCGCTGGCCGATGCGCTGATGGCCCTCACCCGGGAGACCGGTCGCATCGAGCGGCTGACGTTGCCGGTGGCCTCGGTCGATGGCCACGTCGCCCCCCGGGAGGTGCTGCGCTTGGGGGATCTCGCCATGATCGGCGACGGCCGTTGGCTGCGGCGGGTGTCGCCCGAGCTGCCGCCGGCCGCGATGGCCGCGACGCCCGACGATGCCGGCGAGACCCTGGCGGCCTTCGCGAGAGGCGAGGGCGATCGGGTCACCCTCGACCCCACCGGGGGCGCGCTGCTCGAGGCGCTGACCCAGCGCCCCGACCTGCTGGCGCGCTTCCACCAGGGCGGCGCCGTGGGCTACGTGGTGGTGGCCCTCGGCGGAGTCGGGCTCCTGATCGCGCTGGGCCAGTACGGCTACCTGATGCGCGTGACCGTGCGCCTGCGTCGCCAGCTCCGGGACGACGCGAACCTGCGTGACGACAATCCGCTGGGCCGGGTGCTGGCCAAGGTGCAGACGCTGCGCCAGGGGCTGGTGCCCGAAGCGCTGGAGGCGCGCCTCGACGAGGCCCTGCTCGCCGAACTGCCGCGGCTCGAGAGGGGGCAGGCGCTGGTCAAGCTGCTGGCGGCCGTGGCGCCGCTGCTGGGGCTTCTCGGCACCGTGACCGGCATGATCGGCACCTTCCAGTCGATCACGGTGTTCGGCACCGGCGACCCGCAGCTGATGGCCGGCGGTATCAGCCAGGCGCTGGTCACCACGGTGCTGGGCCTGATCACCGCGGTGCCGCTGATGCTCGCCCACACCGCGCTCGCCAGCCGCAGCCGCTGGCTCTCCGGGTTGATCGAGGGGCGGGCCAGCGCCGAGCTGGCCGAGCACCTCGATGCCCTGCCGGCTTCCGCCCCGCGCCGCGAGTCGCGCCATGCCGCTTCCCTGGCCTGAGTTCCTGGTGAGCGCCGCCGCGCCGCTCGCCTGGCTGGCCCAGGCCGGCGGGCCGGTGCTGGTGGCCATCGGCGCGGTGGCCATGCTGCTCTTCTCGCTGGCCCTGGAGCGCTGGTGCTACTTTCGCTTCGTCTGGCGCCGCCAGCGCCAGGCCCTGGTGGCACGCTGGGTGCGGCGCGACGAGCATGCCAGCTGGAGCGCGCTGACGCTGCGCGAGGTCTGGACCCAGGAGCTGATCGCCCGGCTGAGTCGCCCGCTGCCCTGGCTCCGGCTGCTGGTGGCGCTCTGTCCGCTGCTCGGCCTGCTGGGCACGGTGACCGGGATGATCACCGTCTTCGAGGGCCTGGCCGCCAGCGAGACCAGCCAGGCCCGCGCCATGGCCGACGGCGTCGCCCGGGCCACGCTGCCCACCCTCGCCGGCATGGCGGTGGCGGTGGCCGGCCTGCTCTTCACCACCCGTCTCGAACACATCATCCGGCGCGAGGACCAGCGGCTGCACGACCGCATGGCCCGCGCCGTGGAGGAGCCCGATGCGTAGGCGTCGCCTGAGTGCCGACAGCGGCGAGACCAGCGAGGTCAACCTGACCCCCATGCTGGACGTGGTCTTCATCATGCTGATCTTCTTCATCGTCACCACCAGCTTCGTCAAGGAGAGCGGGGTGGAGATCGAGCGTCCCCAGTCCAGTGCCGCGACGCCGCGGCCCGAGGCTCAGGTGATGGTGGCCCTGACCGCCGAGGGTGCGGTGTGGGTCGACGGCGCGCCGGTGGACGCGCATCGCGTCGGCGAGGCCGTGGCGCCGCTGATGAGCGAGCAGGGGGGCGTGGTCATCCAGGCCGACCGGGCCTCCACCACCGGCCTGCTGGTCGAGGTGATGGATCGCCTGCGCGAGGCGGGCGTCGAGCAGATCGCGGTGGCGGCCTCCCGGGAGGGGCCGTGATTCGCTGGCCCCTGGCGTCACTGGCCGGGGCGTCCCTGGCGCTGCTGCTCTTCTGGGGGCTGGCGCTGCTGGTGGCGCCCCCCGAGGCGGACGTCGAGGTGCGCGAGACGGCGGTGACGATGCGCCTGGTCGCTGCCGCCGAGCAGCCGACGCAAGCGCCCGCAGCGCCGTCGGTCGCGCACGTCCCCAGCGCGCCGCCCGCGCCACGGCCGGTGCCGCCCAGCCCACCCGCGCCCGCGCCGTTACCGGGCAGTGCGCTGTCGCTGCCCGAGGCGACGCTGCCCGAGCCGCCACCGCCGCAGCCCGAGGAGGTCGCCGAACTGGACACCGCGCTGCCCGAGCTGACAGAGGCAGCGCCGGACCCCGAGCCGGCTCCGTCGCCCGAATCGGCGAGTCCCCCGGCGACGCCCGAGGCCGCCGCGACGCCGAGGCCCGCCGCCTCGGGGCAGGGCGCGCCGCGCGCCGACGGCCAGGCCCGCCAGACGGTGCAGGACGTGGGGCAGGCGACGCCGACCCGGCGCGTGCCGCCGAGCTACCCGCGGCGCGCCCAGCGTCGCGGCCTCGAGGGACACGTGGTGGTGGAGTTCCTGATCCGCCCCGACGGCCGGGTAAAGGCCTGCTCGGTCCGGGTGGTCGAGGCCCGGCCGCGGCGTGTCTTCGACGAGGCGGCCACCCGGGCCGTGGCCGACTGGCGCTTCGAGGCCGACGTTCGCCTGCGACGAGCCCGCCAGCGACTCGAGTTTCAGCTGAGGTGAGCCCATGTCGCATATGTTGATTCGATATCGCCCGATCTCGCGTCGCCTGCTGACCGGTCTCTCGGCCTTGCTGCTGCTGTCCTGTGCCCCGGTGCAGGCCCAGCCGGCTCTGCCCGGGGGCTTCATCCGCGACCTCCAGGGACTCGAGGCCCGGCTGCATGGCGCGTCCGCCGAGGGGCAGGTCGACATTCAACACCAGGCCCGCCGCCAGGCCGAGCGCCTGGCGGGGGGTAACACCTCCGACCGCTGGGCCCGTGCCCTCTATCTGCAGCTGGCGGCCGGTGCCGCGGCGTGTCGGGGCGAGCACGCGCCAGCCGCCGCGTGGCTGGACGCCGCGGCAGGAAGCGACGTGGCCCCGGCGGCCTGGCGACAGGCGCGGCTAAGGGAGGCGGCCCTCCAGTACCGCGCCGCGGGGCGAACATCGCTCGCCGCGGCGCGCCTCGCCCGCTGGCTGGAGGAGGCGTCGGTGCCGCCCATCGACGAGCACTGGCGGCTGATCGGCTGGCTGGGCGAGCTCGAGCGCTGGGAGGCGGCCGCCAGGCGCCTCGAGGCGCTGGATGAAGCGCCGCAGGACGCGGATCGCCGGGCCCTGGCGATCACGGTCTATCGGCAGGCGGGGCGCGACGGCCAGGCCCTGACGCTGCTGCGCGAGCGGTTGGGGCGCGAGGCCGGACCGAGGCAATGGCGGCAGGCCGCGGCGCTGGCCCAGCGCCTCGGCGACCCGGGGCTCGCCGCGGCGATCTGGGAGGCTGGCTGGCAGCGAGGCCTCCTGTCGGGCGAGGAGGACCTGCGGCGCCTGGTCCGATTGCACCTGGCCGGCGGGACCCCGGCACGGGCGGCCGAGCACCTGGCGCGCGGGATCGAGGACGGCGTGCTGACGGGCGATGTGAGTCATCGGCGACTCCTGGCCACGGCCTGGGAGGCGGCGCGCGATCACGGCCGGGCGCTGTCGGCCTGGGAGGACGTGGCGCGCCAGAGCGGCCGGGCGGCCGACTGGTTGCGCCTGGGCCAGCTTGCCCACGGCTGGGGGGAGGCGGCGCTGGCCCGGCGGGCGCTGAGGCGGGCCCGCGCGCTGGGCGCCGAGGAGGCCGAGGCGTGGCTCGCCTCGCTTCCCGGTGAAGGAGGGGAGGGCGCCGGGACGGGTGCCGATCAGAGCGAGAGGTCGGTCCAGACCGGCGCGTGATCGGAGGGTTTCTCCATGGCGCGCAGGTCATAGTCGATGCCTGCATCCTGGACGCACTCGGCGAGCGATGCGCTCACCAGGATATGGTCGATGCGCAGCCCCCGCTTCGGCTCGCGGTCGAAGCCGCGCGACCGGTAGTCGAACCAGCTGAAGCGGTCGTCCACCTCGGGATAGCGCAGGCGATAGCTGTCGCTCAGGCCCCAGGCCTTGATGCCGTCCAGCCACTCGCGCTCCACGGGCTGGAAGCTGGTCTTGCCCTCGCGCAGCCAGCGCCTGCGATTGGCCTCGCCGATGCCGATGTCGATGTCCTCGGGGGAGATGTTGAAGTCGCCCATCACCGCCAGGCGCTCGTCGGCGCGGTGCTGTGTCTCCAGCAGGTGCTGGAGCTGGGCGTAGAAGGCCCGCTTGTGAGGAAACTTCACCGGGTGCTCGACGTTCTCTCCCTGGGGGAAGTAGCCGTTCCACACCGTGATCGGCTCGCCACCGGCCGGACTCAGCCGCACGCCGATCATGCGGCGCTGGGCCTCTTCGACGTCGTCGGGGAAGCCGTGGAACACCGCCTCCGGCTCGCCGCACTGGGCGGTGTCGACCATCAGGGCCACCCCGTAGTGGCCCTTCTGGCCGTGGTAGTAGACCTGGTAGCCCATGGCCTCCACGGCCTCCACGGGAAACTCGCTGTCCTGGACCTTGGTCTCCTGCAGGCCGATCACCGCCGGGCGATGCGCCGCGATCAGCGCCTCCAGCTGGTGCAGGCGTGCACGGATGCCGTTGATGTTGAAGGAGACGAGGCGCATCAGTCGCGCTCCCCCTCGCCGGTGTCCTCCCGCTCGGGATGGATGGCGATCGGCTGCCCCGCCTCCTGACGGGCCTGCTTGCGGGCCGCCTGCAGCTTGCGCTGCTGGCGCTTCTTCTGGGAGAAGCGGGTCGACGAGGTCACCTGGTCCGGATTCTCGTGCCGCCACTTCTTGAAATCCTTGCGCTTGCCGGTGCGGATCTGCACCTTGTCGGCCAGCGAACGGGTCTTCTTTCGGCGTGTCATGGTGCCACTCCTGCTTGTAAGGGCGCTATTCTAGCAGCCGAGGCCCGCCTGCCGACAGCGATGGACCGCCACCTGGCGTCCGGGGCGCGCCCTCGTCGCCGGAGGCTGTTACAATGCCGGTTTGCGTCATGCACCTCATCCACCGATACGGACAAGACAGCACAGCCTATGAGCGAGTCGGAACAGACCACAGCACCGGCCCAGAACCGCAAGCCCAAGCGTCGCCGGCGCAAGCCGCGTCGCCGCCAGTCGAACTGGGATCTGCGCCAGTTCCAGGTCCCCGCCGTGGCGGGCAAGTGGCGCTTCCATGACTTCGATCTGCCGCTGCCGTTGATGCGGGCGATCCATGCACTCGGGTTCGAATACTGCACGCCGATCCAGGCCGAGGCCCTGGCCCAGACCCTGCTGGGCGGCGACGTCGTCGGCAAGGCCCAGACGGGGACCGGCAAGACCGCGGCCTTCCTCATCTCGATCCTGGCCTACTTCCTCGAGGAGGAGGCGCCCAACGCCCAGAAGCCGGGGGCACCGCGGGCGCTGATCGTGGCCCCGACCCGCGAGCTGGCACTGCAGATCGAGAAGGACGCCAAGGCGCTCGCCCGCTTCACCGACCTCAAGGTGGCAAGCGTGGTGGGGGGCATGGACTACCAGAAGCAGCGCGAGGCGCTCGGTGACAAGCTCGACATCCTCGTCGCCACCCCGGGACGACTGCTGGACTTCCACGAGAAGCGCGACGTCGACCTGACCCAGGTGGAAGTGCTGGTGCTCGACGAGGCCGACCGCATGCTGTCGATGGGCTTCATTCCCGACGTCAAGCGCATCATCCGCCACACGCCGAACAAGGAGCAGCGCCAGACCTTCCTGTTCTCGGCGACCTTCAGCGAGGACATCCTCAACCTCGCCAGCCAGTGGACCCATGAGCCGGCCCACGTGGAGATCGCGGTCACCGTCGAGAATGCCGCCGACATCGACCAGCGCGTCTACCTGGTCAGCGACGAGGACAAGCAGCGCCTGCTGGTCAACCTGCTCAAGCAGGAGAGCTTCGATCGGGTGATGGTGTTCGGCAATCGCCGGGACCTGGTACGCAAGCTCGATGACCTGCTCGAGAAGGCCGGCATCAACGCCGCCATGCTGTCCGGTGACGTTCCCCAGAACCAGCGCATCGAGACCCTCGAGAAGTTCCGCGACGGGCAGATCCAGGTGCTGGTGGCGACCGACGTGGCGGGTCGCGGCATCCACATCGAGGACGTCAGCCACGTGATCAACTACACCCTGCCGGAAGATCCCGAGGACTACGTCCATCGCATCGGGCGTACCGGTCGCGCCGGCGCCAAGGGCGTGTCGATCAGCTTCGTCGGCGAGGAGGACGCCTTCTCCCTGCCGGAGATCGAGCGCTACATCAACGACAAGCTGCCGTGCGAGCACCCCCCCGAAGGGCTGCTCTGACGGCCCATGCTTGACGAAGCGCTGAAGGGCGAGATCCAGGAGGCCTATCGCCGGGTGCTCGAGGGCCTTGACCTCACCCCGCGCTACGGGCAGCGGCTGATGATCGCCGAGATCGCCCGCACCCTGGCGGGCATCGAGGCCGATGACGCCGGCCGGCGGACCAGCGACGAGCATGTCTGCGTGCTGGAGGCCGGCACGGGCACCGGCAAGACGCTCGCCTACCTGCTCGCGGCCCTGCCGGTGGCGAAGGCCCGCGGCAAGCGCCTGGTCATCGCCACCGCCACCGTGGCCCTGCAGGAGCAGGTGCTCCATCAGGACCTGCCGTCGCTGAAGGCCCACAGCGGGCTGGCCTTCGACTATGCCCTGGCCAAGGGGCGGGGCCGCTATGTCTGCGTGGCGCGCCTCGACCAGGCCCTGGACGGCGCCGAGGAGAACCCCACGCTGTCTCTCTTCGAGCAGTCCCTGGCCAGCGGCGGGGATGACTTCCAGGCCCTGGTGAAGGAGCTGGGCGAGGCCTACGGCAACGGTCGCTGGGAGGGGGATCGCGACAGCTGGCCCGAGGCCATCGACGACAGCCACTGGCGCCGCCTCACCGTGGACCATCGCCAGTGCACCAATCGTCGCTGCGGCCACTTCGGGGCCTGCGCCTTCTTCCGCGCCCGCCGTCACCTCGACAGCGCCGACGTCATCGTCGCCAACCACGACCTGGTGCTGGCGGATCTGGCCCTGGGGGGCGGCGTGGTGCTGCCGGACCCGGCGGACTGCATCCACGTCTTCGACGAGGGGCATCACCTGCCCGACAAGGCCCTGCAGCACTTCACCCATCGCTTCGCCATCGGCGGGGCGCTGCGCTGGCTGCGCACCCTGAAATCCTCCCTCACCGAGCTCAACCAGGCGCTGGCCGTGCAGCCGACCCTGGCCCGCCTGCTGGCCGGGTTGCCGGAGGCGATCAATGCCCTGGAACCACGGCTCGGCGAGGCGTTCGCGCTGGGGCACCAGCTCGCCGGCCGCCCCCAGGGACTGGCCGAAGGCGAGGATAGCCGTCACCACCGCTTCGAGATGGGGCGTGCGCCGGATTCTCTGCGGGAACAGGCCGATGCCCTGCTGGTGATCTTCGCCGAGCTCGCGCGCACCCTGGAGAGCATGGGCGATATCCTCCGCGAGAGCCTCGACCCGGACAAGCATACCGGCCTGCCGCGGGAGCAGGCCGAGGCCTGGCTGCCGCTGGTGGCGCTGCTGCACGGTCGGGCGCTGGAGGGCCATGCCCTGTGGCAGTCCTTCGCCGAGACGGACCCCGATGGCGAGCCGCCCCGGGCCCGTTGGCTGACTCTGGAACGCTTCGGCGGCGAGCCCGAGTTGACCTTCTCGGCGAGCCCGGTCTCCGCCGCGCACACCCTGGCCCGCAACCTCTGGGGCCGCACCCATGGGGCCGTGGTCACCTCGGCGACCCTCACGGCGCTGGGCCGCTTCGAACGCCTGCAGGAGCGGGCGGGGCTGGCCAATCGCTACCGCTACCAGCGCCTGCCGAGCCCCTTCGACTACTCCCGGGCCGTGCTCAGCGTGCCCCGCGAGGCGGTCGACCCCGCCGATCGGGAAGGGCATGAGCGCGCCATCGTCGACTTCGTCGAGGCCCTCGGCGAGCAGGAGGCGGTGCTGATGCTCTTCTCGTCACGGGCCCAGCTGCGCGGGGTGGAGAAGGCGCTGTCGAAGGGGCGCCGCGAGCGAGTGCTCGCCCAGGACCGGTTGCCCAAGCGTGAGCTGATCACGCGGCACCGGGCCCGGGTGGATGCCGGGAAGGGCAGTATCATCTTCGGCCTGGCGAGCTTCGCCGAGGGCATCGACCTGCCCGGGGACTACCTGACCCATGTGGTCATCACCCGGCTGCCCTTCTCGGTGCCGGACGATCCGGTGGGCGCGACGCTGGCCGAATGGATCGAGAGCCGGGGCGGCAATCCCTTCATGCGGATCAGCGTGCCCGATGCCTCGATCAAGCTGGTGCAGGCCTGCGGCCGGCTGATCCGCAAGGAGGCCGACGAGGGCCGCATCACGCTGCTCGACCGGCGGGTACTGACCCGTCGCTATGGCCGCGCCCTGCTCGATGCCCTGCCACCCTTCGTCCGCGAGATCGACGGGGTCCGTGACGCCTAGGGCGACTGGCGCCGCGCAGGAGAGGGCTGCGGCATGGCCCCCGGCGGGACTCCAGGCAGCCGGAAGTGCACGCCATAGAAGAGGCCCGCCTGGAGGCGGGCCCTTTGATGGCTGGTAAAAAGGCGGGGCGTCAGGCGGCCTGGCGGCGCTTGTCCAGCACCGGGGCGAGCTTCTCGTTCATGCGCTTGAAGGCCTCGACGGTGGTGTCCCAGTCGATGCAGGCGTCGGTGATCGACACCCCGTACTCGAGCTGGCCGGGATCCTCGGTCATCTTCTGGTTGCCCCAGCCGATGTTGGATTCCACCATCAGCCCGATGATCGAGTGGTTGCCCTCGAGGATCTGGTTGGTGACGTTCTCCAGCACCAGTGGCTGAAGGGCCGCGTCCTTGTTGGAGTTGGCGTGGGAGCAGTCGATCATGATGTTGGGCTTCAGGCCGGCCTGCGTCAGCTCCTGCTCGGCGAGGGCCACGCTGACGCTGTCGTAGTT
This sequence comes from Halomonas aestuarii, assembly GCF_001886615.1. NCBI lineage: Bacteria > Pseudomonadati > Pseudomonadota > Gammaproteobacteria > Oceanospirillales > Halomonadaceae > Halomonas > Halomonas aestuarii. The sequence continues at coordinate 288,108 of NZ_CP018139.1, read as the reverse complement.
GGGCTTGCCGTTGCCGCCGCGCAGGACCACGTGGCCATAGGCGTTGCCCCGCGTGCGGATGATTGCCACCTGGCCGGCCTGGTCGATGCCCAGGAAGTTGTGCGGATGAGAGACCGACTGGAGGGCGTTGACCGCGACATCGAGGCTGCCGTCGGTGCCGTTCTTGAAGCCCACCGGGCCGGAGAGGCCGGAGGCCATCTCGCGGTGTGTCTGGGACTCGGTGGTGCGGGCGCCGATGGCCGACCAGCTGATGCAGTCCTGCAGGTACTGGGGCGAGATCGGGTCCAGTGCCTCGGTGGCCAGGGGCAGGCCCATCTCGGCGAGCTCGACCAGCAGCTGGCGGGCGATGTGCAGCCCCTCCTCGATCTCGAAGGAGCCGTTGAGGTGGGGGTCGTTGATCAGTCCCTTCCAGCCCACGGTGGTACGGGGCTTCTCGAAGTAGACGCGCATCACGATGTAGAGGCTGTCCTGGACCTCGTCGGCCAGGCGGCGCAGGCGACGGGCGTAGTCCAGGGCCGCATCCACGTCATGGATGGAGCAGGGGCCCACCACCATCAGCAGGCGCGGGTCGCGGCCGTCGAGGATGGCCTGGATCGTCTCGCGTCCCTCGATCACCGTCCGCTCCGCGGCCTCGGTCAGGGGGACTTCCCGTTTCAGGGCCTCGGGGGTGATCAGGACGTCCTGGGCGAGGACGTTGAGGTTGTTGACCTGCTGCTCTGACATGGTGCTTCCTGTGTCGTGTCTGCGCTGATGGCGAAATTCTTTGGCTTCTACTATCGCGCGCGGGGCCAGCAAATTCAATCGCCGTGGAACCCTCGGGACGGCTGGCGGTCACATCGCCGGCCTCGCGGCGAGTCGAGCGGCTTGATGGACGTGCCAGAAACAGGAACACTTGTACTCCTAAAGATTCATGATCCTGACCATTCAGCGGCTTCAGGCCCCAGGTTGACACTATGCAAGCGACACCAGATCGTTCGCGACCCGACGCCGGGTCGTCACCCACGCCTTTCCGTCCAGGGAGGGCCTGAATGGGCACCCGGGAAACCGACCAGCAACTCGTCGAGCGCGCCCAGAAGGGGGACAATCGCGCCTTCGACCTCCTGGTGAAGAAGTACCAGCACAAGATCATCGGCCTGATCGGTCGTTACGTGCACGACCACGCCGAGGTGCAGGACGTGGCGCAGGAGGCCTTCATCAAGGCCTACCGGGCACTGGGGAAGTTTCGCGCCGAAAGCGCGTTCTACACCTGGATGTACCGCATCGCCATCAACACCGCCAAGAACTACCTGGTGTCCAAGGGGCGCCGGCCGCCGGGGAGCGACCTCGACATCGTCGATGCCGAGATCGTCGATCACAGCGGACGGCTGGCCGATTCCGAGACGCCCGAGGCGGCCATGGCGCGGGACCAACTGGAGGCCGCCATCTTCGAAGCGATCGAGGCCCTGCCCGACGACCTGCGCACGGCGATCACCCTGCGCGAGCTCGACGGGCTCTCCTACGAGGACATCGCGGCCATCATGCAGTGTCCCGTGGGCACCGTCCGCTCGCGGATCTTCCGGGCCCGCGAGGCCGTGGACCAGCATATCCGGCCGCTGGTCACCACGTCGCGCAACCAGGAGTCGGTGGTCGAATGAGCCGGCCAAGACGAGAAACTGCATGTTTTTTGACGATTTGCTGAACTGTCCGGCATCTGTGACGTCATATGCGGTGACCGGCCCGCCACCCGCGGGCGAGAACATGCCGACATGGCCAGGGCGACACGCGCCGATGTCGGGAACAACAGGCTGTCAGAAGACCCGTCTCGGGTCGCCTTGTCGAGTGTGAGGTATCAATAATGAGTCAGAACGCACGGGAATCGCTTTCTGCCCTGATGGACAACGAAGGGGATGAGCTGGAGCTGCGTCGGGTGCTGAAGTCACTGGACGATTCCCCGGACGCGGCCGACACCTGGCGGCGTTACCATCTCATGCGTAGCCTGATGCGACGGGAGCCGGAGATCGATGTCGCCACCGACCTCTCGGCCGGCATCATGGCTAGGATCGAGCAGGAGCCGCTGCCGCAGGTCGAGGCCAGCGAGGCGCCGGGTCGTTCCATGTCACTGGCTCGCGGCGCCGGTATCGCCGCCGCCGTGTCCTTGATGGTCATCACCGGCGTGCAGTTCTATTCCGGCGGCACCGGGCAGGTGCCGGCCGACCTGGCGTCCCAGGCGCCGTCACAGCCCCTGTCGAGTGCAGAGCTCCAGGCGAGCCCGGCCGCCCTCGGCGGTAACGAGCTTGCCGCCTCGCGCCCCGATAACCGTCCCTCGCTGGCCGACCTGCCGTTGTTCCAGACGCCGTCCGGCAACGGACGTGGCCTGATGACGGTGGGCGCTGGCGTCGATTCGCCGCTGGTTCTCTCCCCGCGGCAGTCCGCCCGGATCAACCAGCAGCAGGCCCAGCTGCTGCAGTCCTACCTGGACCGTCATGCCGAGGGAGCGGCCTACGGCAGCGTCGACACCTGGATGCCGCTGCTGCGTGCCTCCGGCAGCGAGTCGCTGGGCCAGCGCTGATGCGCTTGGGTCTTACGGCCCGCGGGTTCGGAAAGTGTCTGGCCATCGGCCTGTTGGTGCTGTCAACCGGGACCGCGGCCCAGTCGCCGTCGGCGGATGAGGCGAAGGACGAGCGTTTCGACTGCATGGCCCTGGCCGAGCTGGAGACGCCCGAGACCCCTCGGGCGTGGCTGGAGCGAAGCCTCTGGGCCAATCACTGCTACACCTTCCAGGCGCGCGCCGTGCGCATCGGTAGTGACGGCGTCCGTTCGCTGGCGCTCTCCCACGATGTCGTGGAGGGCGTCGAGCGAGAGGTGGCGCGTTTCCTGGATGGCCCGCCGGTGGTCTTCGAGCGCCGCGGGCGCATCGGCCGTCTGAGCTGGTCCGAGGACGACTCGACGCCGCCGGCCTCTCCCGCGGGGGTCGCCGAGCACCTCGAGGGACTCTACCGCCTGCAGCTCAGCGGCGAGGAACGTCTCGCCAACCGCAACGCCTTGCGCCTGGACATCGAACCCCTGGATGGCCTGCGCTATGGCCATCGCTTCTGGCTGGACACGGCCACGGGCCTGCCGCTGAAGCAGATCCTGCTGGACGAGCAGGGGCGTGTGGTGGAGACCTTCCAGATCACCCAGCTTCACCAGCCCCGGCTTTATCAGGGGTCGATCGACCTCGATCGTCACCGGCCTCCGCCCGACGATCCCTGGCACCCCACCTGGTTGCCCGAGGGCTTCATGCCCAAGCCCGTGAAGACTCGCAGCCCTCGCCAGGGCGATGACATCGGCCACCGGGTCTATAGCGACGGCCTGGCAACCCTCAGCCTGTTCGTCGAACCCGTGACTGGCACGGATCAGCTGATTCCCGGCCTGCATCGCCTCGGCGTGTCCCATGCCGCCGTGCGCCACCGCGAGCTGGGCGGCCAGCTCCGTCAGGTGGTGGTGATGGGCGAGTTGCCTCCGGGGGTGCTGATTCGCGTGGCCGATTCGGTGGAGTGGCAGGATGTCGCATCCGGGGATGACACCTCGCCCTGAGCGGAACCTTTTGACGCGAATACGGCACGAAGGAGCACACGCTGTCCTTCCATCGCTTGTCGACGCAGGAGCCTTTCATGAAACGCATGATGCGACATCTTTCCCTCGGCATGTTGCTCGCCACGGCACTTCTGGCCGCGCAGTCGGCCGTGGCACGCGACCTGCCGGACTTCACCGAGCTGGTCGAACAGGCCGCCCCGGGGGTGGTCAACATCTCCACCACCCGGATGGTGGAAGGACGTGGGTCCGTCCACGATTTCGGTGGCCAGGAGATCCCCGAGATCTTTCGCCATTTCTTCGGTGATCGTCTTCCCACGCCCCCCGGAGGAGGGCAGGGGCGCAGCGAGGAGCGTCAGTCGCTGGGGTCGGGCTTCATCATCGATGAGGACGGCTACATCATGACCAATGCCCACGTGGTTGACGGGGCCGACGAGATCGTGGTGCGTCTCAATGATCGCCGCGAGCTCCAGGCGGAGCTGGTGGGCGCCGACGCCAAGACCGACATCGCCGTGCTCAAGGTCGATGCCGACAACCTGCCGACCCTGGCCCTCGGGAACTCCGACGACCTGCGCGTTGGCCAGTGGGTGGCGGCCATCGGGTCTCCCTTCGGCTTCGACCACTCGGTGACCGCCGGCATCGTCAGTGCTATCGATCGCACGCTGCCGCGCGATGCCTATGTGCCCTTCATCCAGACCGACGTGGCCATCAACCCGGGCAACTCCGGCGGCCCGCTGTTCAACCTCGATGGCGAGGTGATCGGCGTCAACTCGCAGATCCTGACCCGTAGCGGCGGCTACATGGGGCTCTCCTTCGCGATCCCGATCAACGTCGCCATGGGCGTGGCCGACCAGCTGCAGGATGACGGCCAGGTCAGCCGGGGCTGGCTCGGAGTGATGATCCAGCCGGTCTCCCGCGACCTGGCAGAGTCCTTCGGCATGGACACCGCCGAGGGAGCGCTGATTGCCGACCTCGATCCCGAGGGCCCAGCGGCACGCGGTGGGCTCCAGGCCGGGGACGTGATCCTCTCGGTGAACGGTCACGCGGTGGACCAGTCCAGCACCCTGCCGCGGCTGATCGGCCAGACCTCTCCGGGCAGCGAGGTAGAGCTGACGCTGCTGCGTGACGGCGAGCGTCGTCAGCAGACCGTGACCCTCGGCGAATGGCCCGATGCGCCGGGCCAGACCGCCAGCCAGGACGAGCAGCCGACCCGCCTGGGCGTCGCCGTGATGCCCCTGCAGGAGGGCGAGCGCGAGCAGCTGGGCATCGAGAACGGCGTTCGCATCGTCGAAATTGACCCGGCCGGCGCCGCCGCCTCGGCGGGCCTGCGGGCCGGCGACATTCTGGTCAGCATCGACCATCGCACCGTGGAGAGCCCCGACCAGCTCGCCACCCTGGTGGCCGATCTCCCCGAGGACCGTGCGGTGCCCGTGCGCCTCTACCGCGACGGCCGCTCGATGTTCGTGGCCATGCGGCTTTCCCGCGACTGATCGGGCCCTCCGGGGCTCCGCCGTGACCGCGACCCGACGGCTGCCGCCGTCGGGTCGCTGTATCTGACAGGCGCATCCCGCTACAATGGCGACCATTCCGATCAGAGCCCGCCAGCCGACCGCATCGTGATCCGTCGGGTCGGTCGTGGCCCGACACCCACAAGGCAGAATCGACTCGATGTCCCAAGACGCAACCTCCGCCCCCCTCAAGCACATCCGCAACTTCTCGATCATCGCGCATATCGACCACGGCAAGTCGACCCTGGCCGACCGGCTGATCCAGACCTGCGGAGGCCTGACCGAGCGTGAGCTCAAGGAGCAGGTGCTCGACTCCATGGACCTCGAGCGCGAGCGCGGCATCACCATCAAGGCGCAGTCGGTGACGCTGGACTACCATGCCGAGGACGGCAACACCTACCAGCTCAACTTCATCGACACCCCCGGCCACGTGGACTTCTCCTATGAGGTCTCCCGCTCGCTGTATGCCTGTGAGGGGGCCCTGCTGGTGGTGGATGCCGGCCAGGGCGTCGAGGCCCAGTCGGTGGCCAACTGCTATACCGCCATCGAGCAGGGGCTCGAGGTGCTGCCGGTGCTCAACAAGATGGACCTGCCCCAGGCCGACCCGGACAAGGTCGCCCACGAGATCGAGGAGATCATCGGCCTGGACGCCACGGACGCCTGCCAGGTCTCGGCCAAGAGCGGGATGGGCATCGAGGCGCTGCTCGAGCGCCTGGTGCGCGACATTCCGCCCCCCAAGGGTGACCCCGAGGGTCCCCTCCAGGCGCTGATCATCGACTCCTGGTTCGACAACTACCTGGGCGTGGTCTCGCTGGTGCGGATCTTCGACGGCACCCTCAAGAAGGGCGAGAAGATCCGCATCAAGTCCACCGGGCGTGACTGGCAGGCCAACGAGGTGGGGATCTTCACGCCCTTGCGCAAGGAGACCGGCGTCCTGCGTGCCGGCGAGGTGGGCTTCATCGTGGCCGGGATCAAGGAGATCCAGGGGGCCCCGGTGGGGGACACCATCACCCATACCAAGACGCCGGACGTCGCCCGCCTGCCCGGCTTCCAGAAGGTCAAGCCGCAGGTCTACGCCGGGATGTTCCCGGTGAGCGCCGACGACTACGAGGACTTCCGCGACGCCCTGGAGAAGCTGGCGCTCAACGATGCCTCGCTGGACTACGAGCCGGAGAACTCCGACGCCCTGGGCTTCGGCTTCCGGGTCGGCTTCCTCGGCACCCTGCACATGGAGATCGTCCAGGAGCGCCTCGAGCGCGAGTACGACCTGGACCTGCTCACCACGGCGCCCACCGTGGTCTACGAGCTGGCCATGAAGAACGGCGAGGTCATCTACGTCGCCAACCCCTCCAAGCTGCCCGACATGGCCGACGTCGAGGAGATGCGCGAGCCTATCGTGCGCGCCAGCATCCTGGTGCCCCAGGACTTCGTGGGCAACGTCATCACCGAGTGCGAGCAGCGCCGCGGCACCCAGCTCGACATGCAGTTCCTCGGCAGCCAGATCCAGCTCACCTACGAGCTGCCCATGAGTGAAGTGGTGATGGACTTCTTCGATCGCCTGAAGTCGATCTCCAAGGGCTATGCCTCGCTGGAGTACAACTTCGAGCGCTTCCAGGAGGCCAAGCTGGTGCGCCTGGACGTGCTGATCAACGGCGATCGCGTCGATGCCCTGGCGGTGATCATCCATCGTGACCACGCCCACAGCCGGGGGCGCCAGCTGGTCGAGAAGATGAAGGAGCTGATCCCGCGTCAGATGTTCGACGTGGCCATCCAGGCCGCCATCGGCGGGCAGGTGGTGGCGCGCTCCACCGTCAAGGCACTGCGCAAGAACGTCACCGCCAAGTGCTACGGCGGCGACGTGAGTCGCAAGAAGAAGCTGCTCGAGAAGCAGAAGGCGGGCAAGAAGCGCATGAAGCAGGTCGGCCGGGTGGAGATTCCCCAGGATGCCTTCCTCGCCGTGCTCAGGGTCAATGACTAAGGACGGATAACCGCATGGACTTCTCTCTGATGCTGGTGGTGGCGGTGGCCGTCACCGGAGTGATCTGGCTGCTCGATCTGCTCTGGTGGCGTCCCGCGCGCCGGCAGCGACTGGCCACGGCCGAGTCCGGCACCACCGAGGGGCTCGATGAGCGGGCCCGCCAGAAGGCGCTCAAGGAACCCTGGCCGGTGGACTATGCCCGCTCCTTCTTCCCGGTGCTGCTGGTGGTGCTGGTGCTCAGGAGCTTCGTGGTCGAGCCGTTCCAGATCCCCTCCGGGTCGATGCGTCCGACCCTAGAGATCGGCGACTTCATCCTGGTCAACAAGTTTGCCTATGGCCTGCGGCTGCCGGTGATCAACACCCGGTTCGTCGAGGTCGACGACCCGGAGCAGGGGGACGTCATGGTCTTCCGCTTTCCCGACGAGCCCTCCGTGAACTTCATCAAGCGAGTCGTGGGCCTGCCCGGTGACCGGATTCGCTACGAGGACAAGCAGCTCTTCGTCAACGGCGAGGCGGTCCCCAAGCGGCTGCTCCAGGCGGGGCCCGCCAAGGCGCCCACCGAGCTGCTGATGGCCGAGCAACTGGGCGAGGGGGAGCACGGTATCTACAATAATCCCCGAGATCCCGGCCCCCAGGTGCGCGAGCTGGTGGTGCCGGAAGGGCACTACTTCATGATGGGCGACAACCGCGACCACTCCAACGACAGCCGCTACTGGGGCTTCGTCCCGGAAGAGAACATCGTCGGCAAGGCCTTCGCCGTCTGGATGCACTGGAACGGTGGCCTGCCGAGCTTCACCAGCGTGCGCCGCATCCACTAGGGCGGGCTCGCCTGACGGGTCGGGCCACTTGCCTGGCCCGTCGACAGAACACTCATCCTCGACATCGATTTTTTCAGGAGCGCCGTGAGCAACTCCCTTAACGCCTTCAGCCGCCGCATCGGCCATACGTTCGCGGACCCCGGTCTGCTCGAACTGGCCATGACGCATCGCAGCTACGGCGGCCAGAACAACGAACGCCTCGAGTTTCTCGGTGATTCGATCGTCAACTTCGTCATCGCCGAGGCGCTCTTCCTGCGCTTTCCCCAGGCCAGGGAAGGCCAGCTGTCACGGCTGCGCGCGCGCCTGGTCAAGGGCAAGACCCTGGCCGAGCTGGCCCGGGAGATGGCCTTCGGCGAATGCCTGCTGCTCGGCTCCGGCGAGATGAAGAGCGGGGGACACCGCCGCGACTCGATCCTCGCCGATGCCGTCGAGGCCGTGCTCGGGGCGATCTACCTCGATGCCGGCATGGAGACGGCCCGGGCCCGGGTGCTCTCCTGGTACGCCGAGCGCCTGGAGGCCATCAGCCTCGACGATACCCAGAAGGATCCCAAGACCCGCCTGCAGGAGTTCCTGCAGTCACGCCAGGTGTCCCTGCCGCGCTACGAGGTGACCTCGGTGGAGGGGGAGGCGCATGCCCAGACCTTCACCGTCGAGTGTCACGTCGAGGTGCTCGAGGAGCATACTCGAGGCATCGGCTCGAGCCGGCGCCATGCCGAGCAGCAGGCCGCCGAACAGGCCCTGTCCCGGCTCGAACCGACCAAGTCCCACGGCACGGGAGGCTGCCCATGACCACCACCTGCGGTTTCGTGGCCATCGTCGGCCGTCCCAACGTCGGCAAGTCGACGCTGATGAACCGGATCCTCGGCCAGAAGATCTCCATCACCTCGCGACGCCCCCAGACTACGCGCCACCAGGTGATGGGGATCAAGACCGAGGGCGAGGCTCAGTTCATCTACGTCGATACCCCCGGCATCCACATCATGGCGAAGGATCGCAACAAGGCGATCAACCGCTTCATGAACCAGGCCGCCGTCCAGGCTCTGCGCGACGTGGACTGCGTCGTGTTCATCATCGACCGTACCCGCTGGAGCGACGAGGACCAGGTTGTGCTGCAGCGCCTGGAGAACGTCGAGGCGCCGGTGATCCTGGCCGTCAACAAGGTTGACCGGCTGCAGGACAAGGCCAGCCTGCTGCCGTGGCTGGAGCAGGTCGGGGCGCGGCGCGACTTCGCGGCCATCGTGCCGATCTCTGCCAAGCACGGCACCAACGTGCCCGAGCTCGAGGCCGAGGTCGCCAAGCACCTGCCCGAGAGCGTGCACTACTTCCCCGAGGACCAGGTCACCGACAAGAGCCAGCGTTTCCTGGCCGCGGAGCTGGTGCGCGAGAAGGTGATGCGCCAGCTCGGGGACGAGCTGCCCTACCAGATGACCGTCGAGATCGAGGAGTTCCGTGACGAGGGGCGGGTGGTGCATATCAGCGCCCTGATCCTGGTCGAGCGGGCGGGGCAGAAGAAGATTCTGATCGGTGAGAACGGCGAACGGATCAAGAACATCGGTCGCGAGGCGCGTCTGGACATGGAGCGGGCGCTGGGCGCCAAGGTGATGCTCAACCTCTGGGTCAAGGTCAAGCGTGGCTGGTCCGATGACGAGCGGGCCCTGAAGAGCCTGGGCTACGACCTGGACTGACGCCATGAGGCCGAGATGACGCCCGAACCGGCCTTCCTGCTGCACAAGCGCCCCTATCGCGAGACCAGCGCCCTGGTCGAGCTCCTGACCCTCCACCATGGCCGCGTGCGGGCGGTGGCCCAGGGGGTGCAGCGTCCGGGCAGCCGGTCTCGCGGCAGGCTGCAGCCCTTCGCCCCGATGCATGTCACCTGGGTCGGCGAGGGCGAGCTCAAGCGCCTGCGGCTCATGGAGGCGCGCGGCAGCGCGGCGCTGCTCGCCGGCGAAGGGCTGCTGTGCGGGCTCTATGCCAACGAGCTGCTGACCCGGGTGCTGCCGGTGGAATTCCCCGTCGCCGAGACCTTTGCCTTCTACACCGCCATGCTGGAGGAGCTGCCGCGACCCGACGGGCGGGCCGCGGCGCTGCGTCGCCTCGAGGTGGCGGTGCTCGAGGCGCTGGATGCCCTGCCGCGCTTCACCGATCCCGAGGGCGGCGAGCTCGACCCCCAGTGTCGCTATGAGCTCGAGCCCGGCTCGCGGGCCTTCGTGCCCGCCGAGGGCGGCATCGACGGTCGCACCCTGAGGCTGCTGGCCCGAGGAGGGTGGGGCGAGCCGGGACTCGCCGGGCCCGCGAAGGCGGTGACCCGCCGTGCCCTGGCGCCCCTGCTCGGCTCGCGGCCTCTGCGCTCCAGGGAGCTCATGCGCGAGCTGGCCGGGCGGCGACGGCCCCCTCACACTTGATCCTGATCTTCACGTTTTAACCCCTAAGCCCTTAAGCCCTTAAGCCCCTAAGCCCTTCAGCCAGGAGAGTCTGCATGCACCCCCCGCGCATCCTGCTCGGCGTCAACATCGACCACATCGCCACCCTTCGCCAGGCCCGGGGGACCCGCTACCCCGACCCCGTCCAGGCGGCTCTGCTCGCCGAGGAGGCGGGCGCCGACGGCATCACCGTGCACCTGCGCGAGGACCGCCGCCATATCCAGGAGCGCGACGTGCGCCTGCTGGCCGAGGTACTCAACACCCGCATGAACCTCGAGATGGCCGTCACCGAGGAGATGCTCCGCCTGGCCGAGGAGGTGCGTCCCGCCCACGTCTGCCTGGTGCCGGAGAAGCGCGAGGAGTTGACCACCGAGGGCGGGCTCGATGTGGCCGGCAACCTCGAGGCCATCGGCGAGGCCTGTCGTCGGCTGGCGGCAGCGGGCTGCGAGGTCTCGCTGTTCATCGACCCGGAGCCCGGGCAGGTCGCCGCCGCGGCGAAGGCTGGTGCCCCGGTGATCGAGCTGCATACCGGTGCCTATGCCGAGGTCACGGGGCCGGCCGCCCGTCATGAGCACGCGCGGCTCGCCGCGGCCGCCGAGATGGCCCTCGAGCTGGGCCTCACCGTGAATGCCGGCCATGGCCTGAACTACCACAACGTCGAGGCCGTGGCCGCGCTGCCCGGTATTCATGAGCTCAACATCGGCCATGCGATCATCGCCCGGGCGCTCTTCGTGGGCCTGAAGGAGGCCGTGGCAGAGATGAAGCGGCTGGCCATCGCCGGCCAGGAGGCCGGCCTGCTGGCGGCCCTCGACGAGCATGACCATGACCACGATCATCATGACGGGGAGGCGGCCGGCAGCCGATGATCATCGGAATCGGGACCGATATCGCCCGGGTGGCCCGCTTCGAACGGGCGATGGGACGTCACGGCGAGCGCTTCCCCCGGCGACTGCTCGGTGAACTCGAGCACGCGCGCTTCCGTGACGAGGTGATGCCGGCGGCCTTCCTGGCCAAGCGCTTCGCGGCCAAGGAGGCCTTCGTCAAGGCCCTGGGAACGGGGCTGCGTCGCGGCATGCGCTGGAGCGAGATCCAGGTGACCAACGATGCCCTGGGGCGTCCCTCACTGGTGCTCTCCGGCAAGGCTCAGGAGCTGGCCGAGGCGGCCGGCGTGCGCTCCCTTCACCTGTCGCTCTCCGACGAGGACGCCCTGGCCGTGGCCTTCGTCGTGCTCGAGGGCTGAGCGGCCCGCCAGCGGCGCAGGTCGGCCATGGCGGCATAGAGGTCCGGCAGCAGCGGCGCCACGGCGGGCATGCCGCGTGACCTCAGGCGCGTCTCCAGGGTCTCCGCCAGCAGTCCCAGGCGCGGGGTGCCGCAGTAGCGGCATGCGCCGTTGAGGGCATGCAGGGCATCCAGCAGGGCCTCGTCGTCGGCCCGGCCGATGGCCTTCCGGATGGCCTGCTCGCTGTCCGTCAGGGAATCGGCCAGCTGCTCCAGCAGTTCCCGGGCGAGCGGCTCGCGTCCGCCGGCCAGGCGGGTACCCATCTCCAGGTCGACCACCGCCAGCTCCTGATCCTCGCTCGGTGCGCCGTCGGTGCCCTCGCGCGTCCCGTCCTCGGTCTGGTGCTGCGGCAGCGAGAGGCCCAGTGTCTCCTCGAGCAGCCGGGCCAGGCGCCGCGGCTCCAGCGGCTTGACCAGGACATCGTTGAACCCGCCCTCGTGCATCAGGCGTTGCTGGTCGCCCTGGACATGGGCGGTGACGGCGATGATCGGCACCCGGCGCCAGTCCCCGCCGAGTCGTCTCAGCGCCCGGGCCGTCTCCAGGCCATCCATGCCGGCCATCCGGATGTCCATCAGCACCAGGTCGAAGTCCCGCCGATGGGCCAGGGACAGCGCCTCCGTGCCGCTCGAGACCAGGGTGACCGTGACCCCCGAGCCCGCCAGCAGCTCGCGCAGCAGCAACCGGTTGGACTCGGTGTCGTCGACGACCAGCAGCCGCGCCGGCGTCGTCGACGGTGCCGGAAGGGCCCGTGGCGTCCCGGGCAGGAGGCGGCCCATGGCCTCGGACAGGGCCATGCGGGAGATCGGCTTGGCGATCACTTCGCCGCCATGGGGCAGGGGCAGGGCGGGGAGGTCGGGTGGGCCGGCGTTGACCAGCAGCAGGGCGGGGCACCCCCACTCGTCGAGGCGTTGCCGACAGGCGGCGAGCCCCTCCTCGCCGAGGTCGTCGGTGTCGAGCGCCGCCACGACCAGAGAGGGCCGGGTGTCGGCGGTGGCCTGGGACGCCCTGACGACCCGGGCCCCCCAGCGGGTCATCAGGTGCTCGAGCGCCCGGCGGGTCGGACGGTGGGATTCATCGAGCACGATGGTATCGCCGGGCAGGCGAAGCTCGGGGGCGCGTTCGACCGCCGCGTGGCCGGCCAGCGGCAGGGTGAAGGAGAAGGTCGAGCCCACGCCCGGCGCGCTCTCGACGGAGATCTCGCCGCCCATCTGTTCGACCAGCTGGCGACAGATGGCGAGCCCGAGGCCCGTGCCGCCGAATTCCCGCGAGTGGCTGATGTCGGCCTGGTGGAAGGCCTGGAACAGGCGCTGGTGGGCCTCGTCGGTCATGCCCATGCCGGTATCGCTGATGCTGACTCGCAGGATCACCCGGTCGGCCACGGCCTGTTCCAGCATGACGCGCACGATCACCTCGCCCCGGTCGGTGAACTTGATGGCGTTGTGGACCAGGTTGGTGATGACCTGACGGACCCGCATGGGGTCGCCCTGGAGGTCGGCCGGGACGTCGTCATAGACCAGGCCGAGCAGCTGGAGGTCCTTCTGCTGGGCCAGCGGTGCCTGAAGGCCCAGCACCTCGTCGACCAGGGTGACCATGTCCAGCGGCAAGGTCTCCAGCTCGACCCGTCCGGCCTCCAGCTTCGAGAAGTCGAGGACGTCGTTGACCAGCATCAGCAGGTTGTCACAGGCCCGCTGCACATGATCCAGCCATTCGCGCTGGCGGGGGTCCAGTCTCGAGCGCCCGAGCAGGCGGCAGAAGCCGACGATGCCGTTGAGGGGCGTGCGGATCTCGTGGCTCATGTTGGCCAGGAACTCCGACTTGATGCGACTGGCCTCCAGCGCCCGCCGATGGGCGATGTCCAGCTCGATGTTCTGGACCTCGATGGTCTCCATGGACTCCTGGAGTTCGCCGGTGGCCTGCTCGATCTGGGCCTGCATGTCGTCCCGGGCCGTCGCCAGGTGCTCGGCGAGGGCATTGACGCGCCGGGCCACTACCGCGAGTTCCGGCGAGTCCGCCGGGGTCAGTCGGCCCGGCACCACCCCGTAGGCGAGACGTTCCATGGCGCGATCGGCATCCTCCAGGGGCTGGGTCACCCGCCGTGTGGCGGAGAGGCCGGCCAGCAACAGCAGCAGGCCGGCGAGCATCAGCACCAGTCCGGCAATGGCCATCAGGCGATAGTGCGCGAGCAGCAGGGGCGTGGTGTCGACGTCCAGGGTCAGCCAGGCCGGCGTCGGCCTGCCGCGCGTCAGCGGAAACTGCAGCCACCACTGCTGGTCGTGCTCCAGCAGGCGTGTGGCCGCGCGCTCCGGCGGTGCCGGCAGGTCGCCCGGCCTGCCGAGCGCGAGGCGGGATGCCCCCTGGCCCTCCCGGACACTCAGCGCACGGACATGGGGCATCGCCAGCAGGCGCTCGGCCAGTCGCGACAGCGCCGGGTCGTCACCCGCTGCCAGGGCCTCGCCCAGGGTCGGGGCGAGCAGCTCGGCGCCCTGGGTCAGGGTCTCGCGCAGCGCCGCCCGGCGCTGCTGGTCCTCGAGGGCCACGGTCACGCCAGCCAGCAGGGTCATCAGCAGCATCGGCAGGCCGAGGATCGACAGCATCAGGCGCGTCTTGAGGGACATCGGCGGGCTCGTCGGACGATGAATCTGCCTCCAGTATGCCACAGCGCGGGCGGATGCCTGTCCTGTGTGGAGCGGCAGGGATATAATGCCGAAAAGACGTTTCCATCAGGAAGGTTACATGCATTTCCCCACTCTCGAGGAGACCGTCGGTCATACACCGCTGGTCCGTCTCAAGCGCATCACCGCCGGGCGCGGCAATACCCTGCTGGCCAAGCTGGAAGGCAACAATCCCGCCGGGTCGGTCAAGGACCGGCCGGCGCTCTCCATGATCCAGCAGGCCGAGGCCCGGGGCGAGATCGTGCCCGGTGACACCCTGGTCGAGGCGACCTCCGGGAACACCGGCATAGCCCTGGCCATGGCGGCCGCCATCAAGGGCTACCGCATGGTGATGATCATGCCGGAAAGCGCCTCCGCCGAGCGCAAGCAGGCCATGGCGGCCTACGGGGCCGAGCTGATCGAGGTGAGCAAGGAGGGCGGCATGGAGGAGGCCCGTGACCTGGCCGAGGCCATGGTCGCCCGCGGGGAGGGCAAGCCGCTGAACCAGTTCGCCAACCCCGACAATCCCCTGGCCCACTACCGCACCACCGGCCCGGAGCTGTGGGAGCAGACCGGCGGCACCATCACCCACTTCGTCTGCTCCATGGGCACCACCGGCACCATCATGGGCGTGTCGCGCTACCTCAAGGAGCGCAACCCCGAGGTGCAGATCATCGGCCTGCAGCCCGAGGACGGGGCCAGTATCGCCGGCATCCGGCGCTGGCCGCCGGAGTACCTCCCGAGCATCTTCGATGCCAGTCGCGTCGATCGGGTCCTGGACATCGGCCAGCATGAGGCCGAGGAACACATGCGTCGTCTGGCCCGGGAGGAGGGCATCCTGGCCGGCGTCTCGTCCGGCGGTGCGCTCGCCGGCGCGCTGCGGATCGCCGCCGAGGTCGAGAACGCGGTGATCGCCTTCATCGTCTGTGATCGCGGCGACCGCTACCTGTCCACCGGCCTGTTCGCCCCGGAGCGCTGACATGGCCATGCTGGGCAAGCGCCGACCGAAACGTGCGCCGTCGGGCGTCTCGGGGCTGCAGGGACGCCAGGCCGACACCCGCCATGCGCCCGCGCCACCCCCGGAGCAGGATGTCCTGGAGATCCACGGGCTCGCCCATGACGGGCGGGGCGTGGCGCGCGCCGCCCAGGGGAAGACGGTGTTCGTCGAGGGCGCCCTTCCGGGCGAGCGTGTGAGGGTCGCCGTGCATCGCACCCGCAAGCGCTTCGACGAGGCGCAC
This sequence comes from Halomonas aestuarii, assembly GCF_001886615.1. Lineage (NCBI taxonomy): Bacteria > Pseudomonadati > Pseudomonadota > Gammaproteobacteria > Oceanospirillales > Halomonadaceae > Halomonas > Halomonas aestuarii. The sequence continues at coordinate 272,664 of NZ_CP018139.1, read as the reverse complement.
GTCCGGGAGGTGCTGACGCCCTCGCCGGAGCGCGTCGAGCCGCCCTGTCCCCACTTCGGTCGCTGCGGCGGCTGCGATCTCCAGCACCTCGCCCTGCCGGCACAGCGGCGCCACAAGAGTGCCGTGCTGGAGGAGCTGCTGGGACGCCAGGGCATCACGCTGGCGTCCCCTCCCGAGCTGCTGGCCGGGGCGGGCGAGGGCTATCGCCGCCGTGCCCGCCTGGGCGTCAAGGTCGACGCCGATGGCCAGGTGCATCTCGGGTTTCGTGCGCGTCACACCCACCGCCTCGTCGACATCGAGGCCTGCACCGTGCTGGTGCCGGCCCTGGCGGCGCAGCTGGTGCCCCTGCACCTCCAGCTGGCAGAACTCGAGGCGCCTCGCCAGGTGGGGCATCTCGAGCTGCTCGAGTGCGATCAGGGGGTCGTGCTGGTGGTGCGTCAGCTGCGTGACCATACCGGCGACACCCGCCGCTGGCAGGCCTTCGCCGAGCGCCAGGGGGTCCACCTGGCCCGCTGGCTCGGCCGCGACGCCCCCGACCTCGAATGGCTGACGCCCATGCCGTCACTCACCTGTCGGGTGCCGGGGCCGGCCGGGGAGATCGCGCTGGGCGTCGCGCCCGGCGACTTCCTCCAGGCCAATGCCGAGGTCAACTGCCTGATGGTCGGGGCTGCCCTGTCCTGGCTCGCCCCGTACGTCGATGACGCGCGCCTGCTCGACCTCTTTGCCGGCGTCGGCAACTTCAGCCTGCCGCTGGCCGAGGCCGGCGCCCGGGTCACCGCGGCGGAAGGCAGCCCCGCCATGGTCGAGCGGCTGGCGGAGAATGCCCGGGCCACGTCACCGGGGCGGGGCCCGGGGGTCGAGGCGCGCCAGGCGGACCTCGCCGCCCCGGCGGCCGTGCACGAGCTGCTGGCGTCCACGCGTCCGGAGGTGGTGGTGCTGGACCCACCACGGGAGGGTGCCGAGTCGGTCAGCCGCGCCCTTCAGGAACATCCGGTGCCCCGGGTGCTCTACATCTCCTGTGATCCGGCGACTCTGGCGAGGGATGCGGCACATCTTGTGCATGGTGGATACCGGATCGTGCGCGCGGCGGTGGCCGACATGTTCGTGCACACCTCTCACCTGGAATCGATGCTGCTGTTCGAGTACACGGGCTCGGCGCGGCACCCCCAAGGAGCGCCAACCGATGGTTAAAGTGCGTGAGGATCAGCCGTTGACCCAGGACGGGACGGTCGACATCGACCAGTGGCTGACGCGCCTGCAGGACGACGTGAAACTGCGTGACGTCGAGGAGATGCGGCAGGCCTGCGAGCTCGCCCAGCACCTGGAACTTGCCTCCGACCGGCCCCACAAGGCCTGGCTGAAGGATGGCTCGAGCTTTCGCATGGGGCTCGAGATGGCCGACATTCTCGGTGAGCTCAAGCTCGACCAGCCGGCGCTGGAGGCCGCGGTACTCTACCGGGCGGTGCGCGAACGGCTGATTGGCCTCGGGGAGGTCGAGAAGCGCTTCGGTCACGAGGTCGCCCGGCTGATCGACGGCGTCCTGCAGATGGCCGCCATCAGCACCTTCCAGGCGCCCAGTCAGGGCTTGATCCAGCATGACCAGCAGGACAACCTGCGCAAGATGCTGGTCAACCTGATCGATGACGTGCGCGTCGCCCTGATCAAGATCGCCGAGCGCACCTGCGCGCTGCGCCAGGTGCGCGATGCCCCGCGCGAGAAGCGCCTGCAGGTGGCCCGGGAGGTCTTCGACATCTATGCCCCCCTGGCGCATCGCCTGGGCATCGGACAGCTCAAGTGGGAGCTCGAGGACCTCTCCTTCCGCTACCTGCACGAGGAAGAGTACAAGACCATCGCCCGGCAGCTGGCCGAGAAGCGCCTGGACCGGGACCGCTACATCACCGAGGTGGTGGAGACCCTCAAGTCTCTGATGTCGGCCCAGGGGATCAGCCGCTACCAGGTCGATGGCCGCGCCAAGCACATTTACTCGATCTGGCGGAAGATGAAGCGCAAGCGCATCGACTTCTCCCAGGTCCACGACATCCGGGCGGTACGCATCCTGGTGCCCGAGGTGACCGACTGCTACACGGTGCTGGGCATCGTCCACTCGCGCTGGCATCACGTGCCCAACGAGTTCGACGACTACATCGCCAATCCCAAGAAGAATGGCTACCAGTCGCTGCACACCGCGGTGCTCGGCCCGGAGAACAAGGTGCTGGAGATCCAGATCCGCACCTTCGCCATGCACGAGGAGGCCGAACTCGGGGTCTGTGCGCACTGGCGCTACAAGGGTCACGATACCAGCGCGCGAAGCGCCAGCTACGAGGAGAAGATCGCCTGGCTGCGCCAGGTGCTGGAGTGGCACGAGGAGGTCGGCGACTTCGGCGACCTGCGCGAGGGGCTGACCAGCGACGTGGCCCCGGACCGTATCTATGTCTTCACGCCGGATGGCCACGTCATCGACCTGCCGCGGGTCGCCACGCCCATCGACTTCGCCTATCGGGTGCATACCGAGGTCGGGCATCGCTGCCGGGGGGCCAAGGTCAACGGGCGCATCGTGCCGCTCACCTACCGGCTCAAGACCGGCCAGCAGGTGGAGATCCTCACCGCCAGCAAGGGGGGGCCGAGTCGCGACTGGCTCAATCCCAACCTGGGCTATGTGCGCACCTCCCGGGCCCGCGCCAAGATCCAGTCCTGGTTCAAGCTCCAGGCCCGCGATCGCAACCTCGAGGAGGGCCGGGCGCTGTTCGAACGCGAGATGAAGCGGCTCGATATCGAGGACATGAACCTCACTCGCCTGGCCAACAAGGTCAACTATCCCACCCCGGACGACATGTATGCCGCCCTGGGGGCCGGGGACCTGCGCATCGGGCAGGTGCTGCACCAGGCGCAGCAGCTGTTCGGCGAGAGCGATGACCAGGAGCAGCTCGACCGCCTGCTGGCCAAGCCGCGCAAGGCCCCCGGCAAGGGCGCCGGCAGCGACATCACCGTGCTCGGCGTGGGCAACCTGAAGACCAGCATGGCCAACTGCTGCCACCCGGTGCCCGGCGAGCCCATCGTCGGCTTCATCACCCAGGGGCGCGGGGTCACCGTGCATCGTCAGGACTGCCCCAACATTCTCCAGCTGCGCCTCGACGAGCCCCAGCGGATCATCGAGGTGGAGTGGGGGGAGCGCGCCCGGACCCAGTACCCGGTGGACATCGAGGTCCAGGCCTGGGACCGCTCGGGCCTGCTGCGCGACGTCACCGGCGTGCTCAGCAACGACCGCGTCAACGTACTGTCCGTCAATACCCTCACCGACACCGACGACGGCATCGCCCGCATGTCCATCACCGTCGAGGTCGACGGCCTGGAGACCCTGGGGCGGCTCTTCTCGCGCATCCAGCAGCTGCCCAACGTCATCGAGGTGCGTCGCCTGCGCAGCGGCGGAAAGAAGGGCAAGGGAAAGAGGAGGGCCACATGAGCGATCCCCGCCACGAGCTGGACCAGCTGCTGGAGCTGATGGCCGTGCTGCGCGACCCCGTCCAGGGCTGCCCCTGGGACGTCAGGCAGGACTGGGACTCCATCGTGCCCCACACCCTCGAGGAGGCCTACGAGGTGGCCGACGCCATCGAGCGGCGCGCCTGGGACGAGCTGCCCGGCGAACTCGGCGACCTGCTTTTCCAGGTGGTCTACTACAGCCAGTTCGCGGCCGAGGAGGGGCGCTTCGACTTCCATGACGTGGTGCACACCCTCACCGACAAGATGCTGCACCGCCACCCCCACGTCTTCCCCGACGGGACCCTGGCCTCGCGACGCGAGGGCGTCAGCGCCGCCGAGGTGGAGACGCAGCAGGTGCACTCCCGCTGGGAGTCCCTCAAGGCCGAGGAGCGCGCGGAGCGAGCCCGCCACGAGGCCGAGGCCCATTCGGTGCTGGACGACGTGCCCGGGACCCTGCCGGCGCTCTCCCGGGCCGCCAAGCTCTCCAAGCGGGCCGCCCGGGTCGGCTTCGACTGGCCCGACGCCCGAGGCGTGCTGGCCAAGATCCGCGAGGAGCTCGACGAGGTCGAGCAGGCCCTGGCCGAGGATGACCGCCAGCATGCCGCGGAGGAGGTGGGCGACCTGCTGTTCGCCGTCACCAATCTGGCGCGTACCCTCAAGGCCGATCCCGAGCAGTGCCTTCGCCACACCAATGCCAAGTTCGAGCGGCGCTTTCGCCATGTGGAGGCGGCCCTCGACGCCGAGGGCGTGCCGCTGCGCGAGGCCGGCCTCGAGGCGATGGAGCGACACTGGCAGTCGGCCAAGCGTCACGACACCCCCCTCAAGGAATTGCCTCAAGGAGAGACCCGGCCATGAGCCATGACCTGCATGAATCGCTGCGTGACAATGTCCGTATCCTGGGCGACAGCCTCGGGCGCACCATCGCCGATGACCTGGGTCCGGGGTTCGTCGACCGCATCGAGGCCATCCGCAGCTTCGCCAAGCGCGGCCGCCAGGGTGAGCACGGCAGCCAGCGCGAGCTGATCGAGTACCTGCGCAAGCTGCCGGACCGCGACCTGCTGCCGGTCACCCGCGCCTTCAACCAGTTCCTCAACCTGGCCAACATCGCGGAGCAGCACTACCGGGCGCGCTTTCGCCGGGTGGAGGACTACCGGCCCGGGACCCAGCCGGTGCTGTCCGAGCTGCTCGAGCGGGCAAGGGGCGCCGGCCACTCGCCGCGCAAGCTGGTCGAGAGCCTCGCCGGCATGCGCGTCGAGCTGGTGCTCACCGCCCATCCCACCGAGGTCATCCGGCGCACCCTGATCCAGAAGTACGACGCCATCGACGACTGCCTGACCGCCATCGAGTCCTCCACCGACTACCCGGAGCGCGGCGTGCGCGCCCAGGGGCGGTTGGAGGAGCTGATCAGCCAGGCCTGGCACACCGACGAGATCCGTCACGAGCGGCCGACCCCAGTGGACGAGGCCAAGTGGGGCTTCGCGGTCATCGAGAACTCCCTGTGGCAGGCCGTGCCCGATTTCCATCGCGACCTCGACAACCTGCTGCTGGAGACCGCCGGCGAGCGCCTGCCGCTGGATGCCGCGCCGATCCGCTTCGCCTCCTGGATGGGCGGCGACCGCGACGGCAATCCCAACGTCACGGCCAAGGTGACCCGGGAAGTGCTGCTGCTGGGCCGCTGGATGGCCGCTGACCTCTACCTGCGGGACCTGGAGCAGCTCAAGGCCGAGCTCTCCATGTGGAAGGCCAACAGCGCCCTCAGGGCCGAGGTGGGCGAGGTGGCCGAGCCGTATCGCGAGTTGCTCAAGCGCCTGGTGACTCGCGTCGAGGCGACGCGGGACTGGGCCAAGGCCGAGCTGGATGGCCGCAGCGTCGATGACGGCCCCATCATCGAGACCCGCGACCAGCTCTATGCTCCCCTGCTGGCCTGCTACCGGTCGCTGTGCGACGTGGGCCTGGACACCATCGCCAACGGCGTGCTGCTCGATACCCTGCGGCGCGTCGCCGTGTTCGGCGTGACCCTGACAAAGCTCGACCTGCGCCAGGAGGCCAGTCGCCATGCCCAGGTGATGGAGGAGCTCACCGACGGCCTGGCACTCGGCCACTACCGCGACTGGGACGAGGCGCAGCGCCAGGAGTTCCTGCTCGCCGAACTGGCGTCCCGGCGTCCGCTGATCCCCAGGCGCTGGGAGTGCTCGTCGGAGTCCCGGGAGGTCATCGACACCTTTCGCGTCATCGCCTCCGAGCATCGCGAGGCGCTCGGGACCTACATCATCTCCATGGCCGCCAAGCCCTCCGACGTGCTGGCCGTGGCCCTGCTGATGAAGGAGGTGGGCGGCACGGTCAGCCTGCCCATCGCCCCCCTGTTCGAGACCCTCGACGACCTCGACCACGCCGGCGAGGTCATTGACCACCTGCTGTCGCTGCCGGGCTATCGCGCCCTGGCGGGCGACAGTCAGGAGGTGATGATCGGCTACTCGGATTCCGCCAAGGACGCCGGCCAGCTGGCCGCCGCCTGGGCCCAGTATCGGGCTCAGGAAACCCTGGTGGAGATCTGCCAACGCCATGGCGTCGACCTGACGCTCTTCCACGGTCGCGGCGGCACCGTGGGTCGCGGCGGCGGCCCGGCCCACGCGGCCATCCTCTCCCAGCCGCCAGGGTCGGTGAACGGCAGCCTGCGGGTCACTGAGCAGGGCGAGATGATCCGCTTCAAGTTCGGTCAGCCGGAGATCGCCCTGCGCTCCATGGAGATCTATGCCTGCGCGGTGCTCGAGGCGAGCCTGCTGCCGCCGCCGGCGCCGCGGGCGGAGTGGCGCAGGGAAATGGACCACCTGGCCGAGGTGGCCCATCGCGCTTACGTGGGCGTGGTGCGCGAGGACCCGGATTTCGTCCCCTACTTCCGTTCGGTGACCCCGGAGGGGGCGCTGGGTCGCCTGCCGCTGGGGTCACGGCCCACCAAACGGCGCCAGGACGGCGGGGTGGAGACCCTGCGGGCCATTCCATGGATCTTCGCCTGGACCCAGACCCGCCTGATGCTCCCGGCCTGGCTGGGCAGCGGCGAGGCATTCAGCGAGCGCATGCAGGAGCCGGGCGGCCTCGAGCTGCTCCGGGAGATGCGCGAGCAGTGGCCCTTCTTCGGCACCTACCTGGACATGCTGGAGATGCTTCTGGCCAAGGCCGACGTCGACATCGCCGCCTACTACGAGCACCGCCTGGTGGACGAGCCGGCCCTGAAGGCGCTGGGGGAGCGGCTGCGGAAGCGCTTCATGCGGCTCCAGGACGCGGTGTTGCAGGTGCTCGACCAGCAGGAACTGCTGCAGGAGACGCCGCTGATCCGTCAGGCAATCGACGTGCGCAATCCCTACATCGATCCGCTGCATGGCCTCCAGGCCGAGCTGCTGCAGCGCAACCGCGACGCCGACGGGGCCATCAGCGCGGACCTCTCCCGGGCCCTGATGGTCACCATGGCGGGCATCGCGGCCGGGCTACGCAATACCGGCTGAGGCCTTCCCGTCCGGCGGGTCCCGCCAGGAAACGACATCGCCCCGGCCAATCGGCCGGGGCGATGTCGTGGAAGGGAGCGTCGGGCTCAGAAGGGGTAGTGAATTGATGCGGTCATCAGGTTGAGGTGGTCCAGGGCCGGGGCGTCGATTGCCTCGTACTCCAGGCGGCTGACCAGGTTTCGCATCTGCAGCCGGGCACCGAAGCCCGAGATCCTGGCCGTGCCGCGACTCCCCTGGGCCTGGTCGTTCAGGGCCACGGGATCGCCGTACCACTCCGCCAGGCCCGACTTGGCATAGAGGCCGAGCGGGCCGAGGCGCACGCCCGCCAGCAGGCTGCCGCCCAGGCTGGTGGTGTCGAGGATCTGCCGGCCACTCTCGCCGGCGACCGGCACGTCGTCGCTGTGCCGGTAGCTGAACTCGGCGGCCAGGTCGAGGCGTGGCAGGGTCCGGGGGGTGAAGCCGGCGGTGAGGCGAAAGCCGGAGGTGAAGCCATCCGGGCTCTCGACGTCGTCTCCCTGGACGATCATGCCATTGTCGAGCAGCACTAGGGGCTCGGCGATGCCGCCGTAGGCGGGCGTCTCCGGCCCGACGTCGGCCTGGCAGGGCAGGGAAACGGCCGCCAGGAGGGCAGCCAGGGCGATGAAATGACGAGAATCCGGTTGCATGGTTTCCGACCTTGAGTCGGCAGCGGGAGGTGCCGGCCCGGAATCATTGTCATCTCAATCTAGCAACGGGGCGGCGGTTGCGCCAATGCGTCGGCCCGGGCACGCAGCGTGTCGAGGTGTCGGGCCAGGTGCGGTGCCGCCAGTCGGTGGCGCCCGGCCGCCTCGAGCAGCGGGGCGAGGATCGCCTCGTGCTCGGTGAGCCGTCCCGCCTGGACATCCTGCAGCATGGAGGCGCGATTGGCGGCCGTGGCCTCGATGACCTGCCACACCAGGCGCCGCCAGCCTTCGAGCCCCTCACCGTCGGGCGGCGTGATGCCCTCGGCGGTGAGGATCGACGCGACCTCGGCGAGCAGGGGCTCGACCCTGTCGCGGTAGGGAGCATCGCGCAGCTCGCCGTTGCGGATCCCGAAGTGGGCCACCAGCGGGTTGATGACCGCGTTGACGGCGAGCTTCCGCCACAGCCGCACGCGAATGTCGTCGACCGCCTCGGTCGGCAGGCCGGCCGACGAGAGGATGCCGGCCAGCCGCCCGGCGAGCGCGCCATGCCGGCCATCGAGGCTGCCCAGGAAGGTGTGGCCGTGCCCGGCATGGGTCACCTGCGCCTCGTCCTGGACGTAGGCCCCCTCGGTCGTGCTGGCACAGAGCACCGGCCCCCGATGACGCGCGCTCAACCGCGGCTGGCAGTCGAAGCCGTTCTGCCACAGCAGCAGGGGAGTCCCGGCCGGCAGCTGGCCGGCCAGGGCGCGATGCGCCGCCTCGGCACCGTGCGCCTTGGTGGTCAGGTGCACGACATCGGGAACCTCCCGGGGTAGGGCGTCGATCCGGGCCACCTCGACCCGGCGGACCAGGGACGACTGCTCCGGGGTGAGCAGGGTCTGGACGACGGGGATGGTGCGTCGTCCGATCAGCGTCACCGCAGCGTCCTCCGCCAGCCTCAGGGCGATCAGCCGGCCCAAGGCGCCGGGCCCGACAATCCAATGTCTGGTGTGGGTCATGGTGGGCCTCCTCACGTCAGCGGCGCCGTGGCCGTCGGGCGGAGCCGGTCCGGCGGCGCGGGGCGCCCCGGCGCTTGCCGCGGGGAGCGGGGGCCTGTTCGCCCCGGGCACTCTCCAGGGCCGCGCGTATCCTCCCGGCATCCGCCGCGTCGAGCAGGCCGTGGAGGTCCTCGATCAGCGCCGTCAGGAAGGGGGCCGGGTCGTCTCCCTGCTCGGCGATGGCGCTCAGCCGCTGTTCCCACAGCGCGGTGCGCTCGGGGCGGCCCACCGCCTCGGGCAGCGAGGCGATCAGCGCGCTGCCCAGCCGGCTGGCGCGCAGCGCCTTGGCCTGGCGCACCAGGTAGCCGCGTTCCACCAGGGTCTCGATGATGCCGGCGCGGGTCGCCTCCGTGCCCAGACCGTCATGCTCGCGCAGGGTGCGTCGCACCGCCGGGTCGTCGACGTAGCGGGCGATGTTCATCATCGCCTTAATCAGGCTGGCGTCGGTGAAGGGTTCGGGGGGGCGAGTCTCGCGGTCCTCCACGCCGGCTTCTTCCACCCGGCAGGCCTCGCCCTCGGTGAGCGGGGGCAGGGGGGGCGCCTCATCGCGGGTGGTGAACAGCGGCTTCCAGCCGGGGTCGAGGAGCTCCTGTCCCTTGGCGCGGAAGGGCTCGTCGAGGATCAGGAAGTCCGCCTTGACCTCGCGCAGGGCGAGCGGCGGGTAGAACTGGGCCAGCACGTTGCGGGCGATCAGCCGGAAGACGTCCGCCTCGGCCTTCTCGAGCCGCGAGAGTTCTGCGGGCTTGCCGGTGGGCGCCAGGGCATGGTGCGCGCCGACCTTGCCGTCGTTCCAGGCCTTCGAGCGTCGCGAGAAGTCCGCGCCGGCGAGCCAGCCGCGCAGGGTGTCGTCGGGTCGGCAGGCGCTCTCCAGGGTGGCGCGCGCCGCGGCCCAGTGTTCCTCGGGGAGGTAGCGACAGTCCGAGCGCGGGTAGGTGATCAGCTGATGGCGCTCGTAGAGGCGCTGGCAGATGTCCAGGGTCGACTTGGCGGAGAGCCCGTGGCGGCGGGCCGCGTCCACCTGCAGGGCCGAGAGCGAGTAGGGAAGGGGAGCGGCCTGGCGCCGCTCCTGGCGCTCGAGCGAGGTGAGCCGCCCCTCGGCGCCGGGCAGGCGCTCGGCCAGCTCGGCGGCGGGCTGGCGCGACAGCAGTCGTCCCTGGTCGTCGAGAGAGTGGGCCTCGCCCGGCTGCCACCAGGCCCGCAGCCGTCCCCGTTCAACGGCGAGGTCGGCCCACAGCACGAAGAAGGGCTTGGGCCGGAAGTCGCGAATCTCGGCGTCGCGGCGCACCACCAGTCCCAGCACCGGGGTCTGCACCCGCCCCACCGAGAGCACCCCGTCGTGGCCGGCCTGGCGACCGGACACCGTCCAGGCGCGGGTCAGGTTGATGCCGTAGAGCCAGTCGGCCCGGGCGCGTGACTGGGCCGCCCGGTAGAGCGGGTCGAAGCGGGCATTGTCTTCGAGGCGGGCCAGCGCCCGCTGCACCGCCGGGCGGTTGAGGTCGCTGACCAGCAGGCGCGACACCGGCCCCTTCCAGCCCAAGTGCTCGATCACCTCCTGGACCAGCAACTGGCCCTCGCGGTCCGGGTCGCCGGCATGGACCACCTCGCGGGCGTCCTTGAGCAGCTTGCGGATCACCGCCAGCTGGCCGCGGGCCTTCGGTCGGGGCATCAGCTTCCAGCGGCTCGGCAGGATCGGCAGGTGGTCGAGGCGCCACTGCTTGAGGGCGGGGTCGTAGGCATCCGGCGGGGCCTGTTCCAGCAGGTGGCCCAGGCACCAGGTGACCGTGGTGTCTCCCATCACCAGGGCCCCGTCCTGGCGGCGGGGGCGACCGGGCAGCGCGTCGGCGATGGCCCGCCCCAGGCTCGGTTTCTCGGCGATGATCAGGCGCATGGCGACTCGTCGGGGGAAGTGACATGGACATTCTTCCAGTATTCTCGAGGCCTCGCCAGGTGTAACGAGGTCGATATGGTGTACAATGATTGTATAAATATCCTTCGAGGAGAGAGGCGATGCGCGAACGTGGCCGCACCCGGCGCCTGCTGGGACTCGGTGCCAAGACGGGAGGAGCGCTGATCCGCACCCGTCTCGGCGGTCAGGCCGACTGGCGGGCCCTGGGAGAGGCCCTCTTCGAGGGGCTGTCCGAGCTGAAGGGGCCGGCCATGAAGCTGGCCCAGATCATGTCCCAGTGGGACGACCTCCTGCCGCCGGACCTGGCCGAGGAGCTCGCCCGGCTTCAGCGCCAGGCCGAGCCCATGCCCTGGACCGACATCCGGCGCACCCTGGTCGAGGAGTACGGTGACCTCGAGGCCCGCTTCCGAGAGATCGAGGAGCGGCCCTTCGCCAGCGCCTCCATGGGCCAGGTGCATCGTGCCGTGACCCACGACGGCGAGACCCTGGTGCTCAAGGTCCAGTACCCCGGCCTCGCCGAGGTGCTGGAGAGCGACCTGGCCCAGGTGCGTCGGCTGATGCGCCTGGGCCGCTGGTTCAAGGTGCCCCAGGCGCGCCTCGATGCCCTGTTCGAGGAGCTGGCGGTGAGCCTGCGCGGCGAGCTGGACTACCACGCCGAGGCCGAGGCGCTGGCCCGCTACCGCGAGCGCTACGCCCATCTCGATCGCCTGGTCATCCCCGAGCCGCTGCCTGACCTCTCCGGCCCTCGGGTGCTGGCCATGCGCTACGTGGCGGGCACCCCGCTACGTGACCTGGAGGCCGCCGATGACGAGCGGCGCCAGCAGGTGGCCACGACCCTGGCCGACTGGCTGACCGAGGAGCTCTTCACCCACGGCGAACTGCATGCCGACCCCCACGCCGGCAACTTCGCCGCGGATGCGCAGGGCCGCCTGGTGATCTACGACCTCGGCGCGGTGATCCCGGTACCCGCGGCGCGGCTGACGGCGATGATGCGCCTGCTCGAGGCGACCCTCCAGGGCGACCCCATGGCCATGGACGGGGCGCTGCTCGAGCTGGGCGGCCGCCAGGGGCAGGGCGCTCCGCTGGCGCTCTACCGGGAGTCGGCCGAGGCGGTGTCGCCCCTGTTCGAGCCTGGCGAGCAGGACTTCGGCGACGTGCGGGTGCACCGTCGCCTGCGCGACCTGAGCCCGAAGGTCTGGGCCGCCATGGACCGCCTGCAGCCCCCGGCGGACACCCTGCTGCTCTCGCGCACCCTCAACGGCCACTACTGGAACCTGGTGCGCCTCGGCGCGCGGCTCGACATGGACACCCGGACCCGCCCGCTGTTTGCCCGCGCGAAGGCCTGAGCCACCTGCCCAGCATGCCGCCGGACTGGTAGACTGTGCCATTTTCTGGATAGCGGAGAGTGCGATGCTGGCAGTATGGGTGGAGCAGCTGCTGGGCTTTGCCACGGGGGCCCTGGCGGCCATTCGTGAGGACGAGCGCTATCCCACGCTGATGGCCTGGGCCCGGGACGAGGGGCCGGCGCTGGTCGGCGGGAACCTGCCCCTGGCCCAGGCGCTGGCCCCGGAGCTGTGGTCGCAGACCCCGCTGGCGCGACTCGACTTCGCCGCCGAGCCGCTGGCCCGGCCGGGGCGCAACGAGCCCTGCTGGTGCGACTCCGGGCGCAAGACCAAGCACTGCTGCGGTGCCGTCAGCCTGCCCGGCCATGTGCCGTCCCACCTGATGTGGATGCTCTCGCTGCGCGACTGGAAGGGCGACACCCTCAAGGCGGCGCTGGCCAGCGGCCTTGCGCCGGCCCAGGCCCTGCTCGAGGCTGGCCTGATCGCCGCCGAGTCCGGCCAGCGGGGGCGCGCCCAGCAGATCCTCGAGTCGCTGTTCGAGCGGGCCGACTGGCAGACGCTTCCCGAGCAGGCCGAGCCCGCCTTCGAGATCCTCATCGACCTCTACCAGGAGCGCGGCTTTCACCGCAAGCGCGAGGCGCTGCTCGATGCGGTGCTCGACCGTGGGCCGCTGTTCCTGCGCGGCGTGGCGCTGGAGCGGCTCTGCCTGATGCACCTGGACAACGACGACCTGGACAGCGCCCGGGCGGCCTTCGTGCGCGCCCAGCAGGCGCTGCCCGACTCGCCGACGTTGGCCTACATCGAGGCCATGCTGCTGCTTCACGAGGGCCACGAGGAGGAGGCCGCGGAGCGGTCACGCTTCTGGTTCCGGCGCCTCTCCCGCCAGGGGGACCTGGATCCCGACCAGTTGCAGTTCCTGGCCGACCTCGCAGAGAACCCCGGCGCGACCCTGGCCGACCAGCTGCTCAGTGCCGAGGAGGACCTGGCCGAGCCGCTGGTGGCCCTGCAGGCGCTGCTGGAGTCGTTGCCCGTCGCCCCGCGGCTGGAGATCCACCACCACGAGGGCAGCGGCCTCGAGTACCATTCCACCGCCCGCGAGGACACCCTGTTTGCCGCCTGGCAGAAGGTCTTCAAGGCTAACGTCGAGAGCGAGGCCCCCATGGGCTTCGATGACGATCCCTGGCCCCATGCCGGCGAGTGGCTGCCCGCGCTCTGCGCCCATCCTGAGTGGCTGGACGCGCCGGCCGTGGTGCAGTCCCTGGCGCTGGCGCTGGCCAGCCGCTTCGGCAGCCTGCCGTGGATGGCGCCGAGCCTCTTCGAGCCCCTGGCCAGCCGGCTGGAGCGCTGGCTCGAGCAGGTGCGCGCCGAGGGCGAGGGGCCCTTCCCGTGGGACAGCGCCGACAACGCCGTGCTGCTGCGGACCGGGCTGGCCCTGGTGGTGGGCATGGAGCGTGGCGCCCGGGCCCGCTCCAGGGAGCTGGCCGAGCGCCTCCTGACCCTGGACGACCAGGACAGCCTGGGCCTGCGCGAGCTGGTGCTCGACCAGCTGCTGCGGGAAGGCCGAGACCGGGCGGCCCTGGAGCTCAGCGTGCGGGAGCTCGACGGCGAGGGGGACGAGACCCCGCCGCTGGGGCTCTTGATGGGGCGGGTGCTGGCGCTCTACCGCCTGGGACGCCCCGACGAGGCCCGCGAGGCGCTGGACGAGGTTCGCCGCCACAATGCCCATGTCGCGGCCATGCTCTGCGCCGAGAACCCGCGTCCGGCCGGCACGGGCGGCGACGGCATCGCCGAGCCCGGCTCTCGCGCCGAGGCCTGGCAGTACCGGACCCTGATGCGCGACCAGTGGCGCAGCACCCCGGGGGCCCTGGCCTGGCTCCAGGCGCGGCTGGCCGACTGAGACCCAGGTCAGGACCAGGGTCAGGCCTGGGCTCAGGCGGTCCGCGGGGCCGGCATCAGTGCGCGGTCGCGGCTGATCCAGATCGCCAGCAGCACCGCCGGCGCGCCCAGGGCGGTGGAGATCAGGAAGAAGGTGGCATAGCCCTCGCCGCTCACCACCAGGCCGCCGAAGCCGCTGAGGAACTTGCCGGGCAGGGTCATCAGCGACGAGAAGAGCGCGTACTGGGTGGCCGTGTAGGCCCGCGAGGTGAGGCTCGAGAGGAAGGCGATGAAGACCGCGCTGGCCAGGCCGTTGGCCAGGTTGTCGCCGACGATGGCCATGACCAGCATCGGCAGGTGCTGGCCCGCCAGCGACAGGGCCACGAACAGCAGGTTGGTCAGCGCCGCGGCCGCCGCACCCAGCACCAGGATGGGCCCGATGCCATAGCGGGCCACCAGCAGCCCCCCGAGGATGCCCCCGCCGATGCTCATGGCGATGCCGAAGACGTTGGTGACGTTGGCGATGGTCTCAAGGCTGAAGCCCAGGTCGATGTAGAGCGGGTTGGCCATCGAGGCCATGGCCAGGTCGCTGATCCGGAACACCGCCACGAAAAGCAGCAGCCAGATCGCCTTGCGACGGTGGCGGCTGAAGAAGTCGGTGAAGGGGCAGACGATGGCGCCGATCACCCAGGCGCCGAGCCGCCGCAGCGTCTTCGAGCGCCCGCGGGAGGCCCTCAGGAAGGCCCGCACCCGGGGCTCGTGGATCAGCTGGGTGGTCAGCGCGAGTCGCTCGGGTTCCGGTCGCAGCAGGACCGTGACCGCCCCGACGCCCACCAGCCCTGCCATGCACAGGTAGGCCGCCTCCCAGGAGACCAGCGAGGCCACGTAGAGGGCGCCGGCGCCGGCCGCCAGCAGCCCGCCGCGATAGCCGATGATGTAGGTCGAGGCCATGGCGGCCTGGACATCCTCCGGAGCCGACTCGATGCGGAAGGCATCGATGGCGATGTCCTGGGTAGCCGAGCCGAAGGCTACCAGCAGCGCGAAGACGGCCACCAGCGGCAGGTGGCCGACCGGGTCGATGCCGGACAGCCCCACCAGGCCGGCGGCGATCATCGCCTGGGCCAGCAGCATCCAGCCCCGGCGCTGACCCAGGCTGCGCGTCAGCAGTGGCAGGGCGAGGCGGTCCACCACCGGGGCCCAGAAGAACTTGATCGAGTAGAGCATGCCGATCCAGGCGAAGAAGCCGATGGCCGCCACCTCGACCCCCGTGCTGCGCAGCCAGGCCGAGAGGGTCGAGAACACCAGCAGGAACGGCAGGCCGGCCGAGAAGCCCAGGAACAGCATGGTGATGACCGGCGCGCGCAGGTAGATCACCAGGGCGTCGTGCCAGCTGCGGTGAGCGGTGGGGGGCGGCATGTCGGGCAGCACTCCTTGCGGTCGGGCACGAGGGAGGCCACGCAGGTCCTCGCCATCGATGATAAAATCCTGAATACGGCAGCCGGCGGCTTGCCGTCCGGCCCATGTCCCCCGCGGGCGATCGCCCCGGGGATGGCATGCGGTGGGATTGTTGCAGAGCGCCGGCAGTGATACCAGCAGGAACCCGACCAGGAGCGACATGAGCGATTCCGAGATTCGCCAGGCCGAGGCCGATGATGCCGTGCCCCGCTGGTACGTGATCCAGTGCAAGGGCGGGGAGTCCTTCCGCGCCGCCGAGCACCTGACCAATCAGGGCTACGAGATCTTCCATCCCGTGCTGCAGGTGCAGAAGAAGCGTCGCGGCAAGCTGGAGTGGGTCAGCGAGCCGCTCTTTCCCTACTACCTGTTCATCCGGCTCGACCGCCTGGCCAGCAACTGGCGCCCCATCCGCTCCACCCGAGGGGTATTGAAGATCGTCACCTTCGGCCTCTCGATGCCGGTGCCCGTCAGCGATGCGCTGGTGGAGACCCTGCTCGAGCATGGCCGCGGGGAGGAGGATGCGACCTCGAACGTCTACTTCCGCGCCGGTGAGGCGGTGGAGATCACCGAGGGGCCCTTCAAGGACCTGCAGGCCGTGTTCGCCAGCCATAAGGGCGAGGAACGGGCCATCGTGCTGCTCAACCTGCTGCACAAGCAGCAGCGCCTCGAGATGCCCGTCAGCCAGTTGCGTCGACACGAGTAGGCGACGACCTCGCCGTCATTCCCCCCCTTCCCGTCAGGAGATCCCATGACCATCGCCCCTCAACGGGTCGTGACCCTGCACTACGTGCTCAGCGATCAGGACGGCAACGTCCTCGACGACTCCCGGGCCCGCGCGCAGCCCCTCGAGTACCTGCATGGCCACGGCAACATCATGGCCGGCCTGGAGCGTGCCCTGGAGGCCCAGTCCGTCGGCGCCGAACTGTCGGTGACCCTGATGCCGGCCGATGCCTACGGCCTGCGTGACGAGGCGCTGGTGCGCGAGGTCGGGCGGCACGCCTTCCCCGCCCCCGATCTCGCTCCCGGCATGCGCTTCCAGACGCCCGGCGACGACGGTCCCGAGATCGTCACCATCCTCGAGGTGCGCGACGACAGCGTGCTGGTCGACACCAACCACCCCCTGGCCGGCCAGACCCTGCGCTATCGCCTCGAGGTGCTCGAGGTCCGCGAGGCTACCCGGGCCGAGCTGGCCAAGGGGCATCCGCTGCCGCCCGGCACCGAGCCGAGCGAGGTGGAAGACAAGAAGATGCCGTGAAAACTGATCTGGATCAACGGATTCCCCGCGTCCTGCCGGGCCCGCGGGGAAACTTGATACAGGTCACTTTCCCCCTCCCCACGCCGCGCTACAGTCTTCCCAACACATCGAGACGGGAGGACACCACCATGTATCTGGATGACGCCGTAATCTTCGGGCTGGTTACCGTCGCGATGATGGTCGCTTTCATGGGTGGCTGGGTAGCATTCATCGTTCGCGATCACCATCGCAAGAACAAGCACTGATCCAGTCGCTTCAAGAGTCGTCAGGGGAGGGGGGAGCTGTCCCCCCAGTAGCCGACCCGTCAGGGTCGGCTTTTTTTTCGTCCGGATGACGGGTGGCCGACTCAGCGAAGCGCCGTGGTACGCACGTCATCCCGGGAGGACCACCGGCCTGCCAGGGCCCGCATCACCCGCTCGGGATACCAGGTCTTGCCGAGGCTGCCGTTGTAGCGGGCCAGTGCCCGGGTCAGGTCGCCGCGCTCCACGGCCAGGTAGTGGGCCAGGATCGTGCAGCCATAGCGGAGGTTGCGTCGCGGGTCCTTCAGGTCGTCGGCCGGCAGGCCCAGCTCGCGGATCCAGAACGGCATGATCTGCATCAGGCCGACGGCACCCGCCGAGGAGACCGCCTCGGCCTTGAAGGCGCTTTCCACCTGGATCACCGCCAGCACCAGCGACGGCGACAGGCCCGCCAACCGTGCCTCATGGTGGATACGGCCCAGCAGCTCGCGGCGGCGGTCCATCTCCGGGACGTAGCGGGCTAGCCTGGGCTCCATGGCGTTCAGCCACTGACGCGCCGCCCAGATCTCGGCGGGCGAGATGGGCGCCTCGCGTACGCTGTCGAGGGTGCCGCGCAGGCTCGCGGGGATGGCCGGCAGGGCCCGCACGAAGGGGGCGGGGGGCTCGGGTGACAGCGAGGGGGGCAGGGCGGCGAGGAAGTCACGCTCGCCCTGGCCCAGGGCCGTCATGGCCGGCAGGCAGCAGGCCACCGCGAGCGCGGCTACCCGACATCGTTCAGATATCGACCTTCTCGCGCAGGAAGTCGATGATCTCCCCGGCCGGTACCATGGTGGCGTCACTGTCACGGCGTCCCTTGTATTCCAGTTCACCCTTGTCCAGGCCCCGGTCCCCGACGACCAGACGGTGGGGGATGCCCATCAGCTCATGGTCGGCGAACCGCACGCCCGGGCGCAGGTCGCGATCATCCAGCAGCACCTCGAGCCCGGCGGCGGTAAGGGCCTGGTAGAGTCGCTCGGACTCCTCGCGCACCCGCTGAGACTTGTGGGCGTTCATCGGCACCATCGCGACGTGGAAGGGGGCGATGGCGTCGGGCCAGATGATCCCGGCGTCATCGTGGTTCTGCTCGATGGCGGCGGCCACGACCCGGGTCACCCCGATACCATAGCAGCCCATCCAGGGATGCACGGCACGACCTTCGTCACCCAGCACGGTGGCATTCATCGCCTCGGAGTACTTCTTGCCGAGCTGGAAGACGTGGCCGACCTCGATGCCGCGCTTGATCGCGAGCACGCCCTTGCCGTCCGGCGAGGGATCGCCCTCCACCACGTTGCGGATGTCGGCGACGCTGGGCAGCGCGACGTCGCGCTCCCAGTTGATGCCGAAGTAGTGCTGGCCATCGACGTTCGCCCCGGCACCGAAGTCGCTCATCAGTGCCACGCTGCGGTCGATGACGATCGGCAGCTCGAGGTTCACCGGGCCGAGCGAACCGGGACCGGCCCCCACGGCGGCACGGATCTCCTCCTCGGTGGCCATGGTCAGCGGCGAGGCCACCTCGGCGAGGTTCTCGGCCTTGACCTCGTTGAGCTCGTGATCGCCGCGCACCAGCAGGGCGACCAGGCCGCCTCCCTCGCCCTGGACCAGCAGGGTCTTGATGGTCTTCTCGATGGGCAGGCCGTGCTGCTCGACCAGCGTCTTGATGGTCCGGGCATCGGGGGTGTCGACCAGGCGCAGCTCCTCGGTGGGCGCCGCGCGCTCGCCCTGGGGCGCCAGCGCCTCGGCCTTCTCCATGTTGGCGGCATAGTCGGACTCGGTGGAGAAGACGATGTCGTCCTCGCCGGAGTCGGCCAGCACGTGGAACTCGTGGGAGCCGGTGCCGCCGATGGCGCCGTTGTCGGCGATCACCGGGCGGAAGTCGAGGCCCAGTCGGGTGAAGATGCGCACGTAGGCGTCATACATCACCTGGTAGGTCTCCAGCAGCGACGCCTCGTCCACGTGGAAGGAGTAGGCGTCCTTCATGATGAACTCGCGGGAGCGCATCACCCCGAAGCGCGGCCGGATCTCGTCGCGGAACTTGGTCTGGACCTGGTAGAAGTTGGCCGGCAGCTGCTTGTAGCTGGCGATCTCCTTGCGGACCAGGTCGGTGATCACTTCCTCGTGGGTCGGGCCGACGCAGTAGTCGCGACCATGGCGATCCTTGAGGCGCAGCAGCTCCGGGCCGTACTGCTCCCAGCGGCCAGACTCCTGCCACAGCTCGGCGGGCTGCACCGCGGGCATCAGCACTTCCTGGGCGCCGGCACGATCCATCTCCTCGCGCACGATGCGCTCGACCTTGCGCAGGGTCTTGAGGCCCATCGGCAGCCAGGTGTAGAGGCCGGAGGTCAGGCGGCGGATCATCCCCGCGCGCAGCATCAGCTGATGGCTGATGACTTCGGCGTCGGCGGGGGTTTCCTTGAGGGTGGCGATCAACAGTTGACTGGCGCGCATGGGTCCGGCGTTTCCTCGAGCGTGTTCTTGTACAGAAGACAGTGACGGGCCGTGCTGGGCAGCGGCAATGGCCGGTCATTGTACGGCCAGCGGCCCCGCGGCGGCAAAAAAGCCTGTGCTCGCCCCGTCGGGGTCAGCCCCCCGTCGGCAGCAGGCGCACCAGCATGCCCAGCACCAGGGTCGTCGAGACGCTGAGCAGGGTGCCGAGCAGCACATACTCCGTGAGCTTGCGGTCGCGGGTCTCGCGCAGGTCCCCGAAGCGCAGCACCGACTTGGCGGCCAGCAGGAAGCCCACCGCGGTGAGCTGGTCCAGCAGCACCAGGGTCAGCACCAGCAGCCGTTCCAGCACGCCGATGCGCGCGCCGGCGCTGGCCAGTGTGCCGGTGTCCTCTAGCTCGGCGCTCCAGCGCCGCATGACCAGGGCGATGGCGATCGACAGCGGACGGGTTACCAGCAGGTAGGCCGTGGCAACGCCCAGCACCGCCGGCGAGGCCAGCCAGACGGCGAGCGCCTGCAGCGGGGCCAGGCTTTCCAGCCAGGCCAGCCAGAGCCCCACCAGCACCAGCAGGTGGCCGGCCTGGTCGAGCAGGAACCAGCGAAGCTCGCCGGCCGGCCGCCGGGACTTGGCCAGGTCGATCGTCCAGTGGCTGGCGCCCACCGCCAGGGCGCCGAGCAGCGCGGCGCCGGGTCCACGGGACGTGGCACCGGCGGCCACCAGCAGCACGCCGCCGGCGAGCAGCCCGTGCAGCAGGGCGTGGAGCAGCAGCCGCGGGGAGCGGTGGTGCAGCCGGTAGCGCTCTTCCACCCAGCGCCGCGGCTGCAGCAGGAAGTCGCCCACCAGATGGGCCAGTACCAGGGCCATCAGCAGCGAGAGGGCATCGGCACTCATGGCGTCGCCCCCTGTTCGGCGAGTCGCCGGCGCAGGTACGTGAGGCTGTCGGAGAGGAGTGCCCAGCGCGCGGCGCGCAGGCGCTTGTGCACGCTGGGCTGGGTGATGCCCAGGCGCTCGGCGAGGGTCTGTTGGGAGACCTGCCGGGAGCTGTCCTCGCGCAGGCTCAGCCCGACGACCTCCGCCGAGTAGGGGGACCAGCCATCGAGCAGGTCGTCGATGAAGCGCACCAGCAGGGCCAGCCCCTCGTCCTCGGCTTCGTCCAGCAGGGTCAGGGCCAGGTGGCCGTGGCCGCCCGCCAGGGCATCCAGGGTGCGTCCCGAGGCGATGAAGGTCTCGCCGTCGGCCGCCGCGAGGCCGGCCTCCGCCGGCCCGATCGCCACGGCGATGCGGGCGTCCCAGCGCTGGTCCGGCTCCGAGTGCTGGACCAGGGCCGCCCGCAGGGCCACGGCCGCCTCCATGGCCGCTGCCGCATGGGGCAGGGCAAGCTGGAAGCCGTCGCCGCGGAAGCGTTCGCCGTGCCCGCCGTGACGGGCCGCCAGTGCGGCCAGGGTGTCATCCAGCTGTCGGTACAGGCGCGGCCGGTCGCCGACCTTGCGGGACTCGATCACGTCGCCGGTGAGGACGGCGATTCGCTGTGGCATGAAGCATTCTCCTGGGCTGTACCGCCAGAATAGCCGCGCAGGGCTATTCTTCAAGCTGATAGCCCTTAAAGGCGATAAAAGTTATATATAGCCCTTAAAGGCTATGCGGCTAGCGGGCCAGCTCGCGCATGGCGCGCTCCAGGCCCTCCAGGGTCATGGGGTACATGCGATCCTCGATCAGCTCGCGGATCAGCCGGGTGGAGTGGGTATAGTCCCAGGCACGCGGGGCCATGGGATTGAGCCAGACCAGGCGGGGGAAGTGGTCGGCCAGGCGCCTGAGCCAGACGGCGCCCGACTCCTCGTTGAGGTGCTCCACGCTGCCGCCGGGATGGGTCACCTCGTAGGGCGACATGGCCGCGTCGCCGACGATCACCACCTGGTAATCGCTGCCGTAGGTGTGCAGCACGTCCATCGTCGGGATGCGTTCGCTGCCGCGCCGCCGGTTGTCGCGCCACAGTCCCTCATAGGGACAGTTGTGGAAGTAGTAGGGCACCAGGTGCTTGAATTCCGAGCGTGCCGCCGAGAAGAGTTCCTCGCAGGCCCGGACGTGGTCGTCCATGGAGCCGCCCACGTCGAGCAGCAGCAGCACCTTCACCGCATTGTGGCGCTCGGGGCGCATGCGCACGTTGAGAAGGCCCGCGTCCCTTGCGGTCTCGCGGATGGTGGCATCGACGTCGAACTCCTCCGCCGCCCCCTGGCGGGCGAACTTCCGGAGCCGCCTGAGGGCCATCTTGATGTTGCGCGTGCCCAGTTCCAGCGAGTCGTCGTAGTCGCGGAAGCGCCGCTCGTCCCATACCTTCACGGCCCGGCGGTGCCGCGAGCCGTCCTGGCCGATGCGGATGCCCTCGGGGTTGTAGCCATGGGCGCCGAAGGGGCTGGTGCCCCCGGTGCCGATCCACTTGTTGCCGCCGGCGTGGCGCTTCTTCTGCTCCTCGAGGCGCTGCTTGAAGGTCTCGATCAGCTGCTCGAGGCCGCCCAGGGACTCGATCTTCGCCTTCTCCTCATCGGAGAGCTGCTTCTCGAACTCGCGGCGCAGCCAGTCATCGGGGATCAGCGCCTCGATGGCGGCGTCGAGGTGCTCCAGCCCCTCGAACCAGGAGGCGAAGGCGCGATCGAAGCGGTCGAAGTGGCGCTCGTCCTTGACCATCACGGTGCGCGCCACCCGGTAGAAGGCCTCCATGTCGGCGAACACCACGCCGCGCTCGACCACCGCATGGAGGTCGAGCAGCTCGCGCAGGGAGACGGGCACCCCGTGGCGCTTCAGGGTCTCGAACAGGCCGATGAACATCCGTCAGCGCCTCGGGTTGCCCTGGCGACGCAGCATGAAGGCCAGCCGTTCCAGCAGCTGGGTATCCTGCTCGTTCTTGACCAGTGCCCCCGCCAGCGGCGGGATCGCCTTGACCGGGTCGCGCTGGTAGAGCGCCTCGCGGGCCAGCTCGTCGCTCATCAGCAGCTTGAGCCAGTCGACCAGCTCCGAGGTGGAGGGCCGCTTCTTCAGGCCCGGGGCCTGGCGCAGCTCGAAGAACACCTCCAGCGCCTCGCCGACCAGCTTGGGGGCGATGTCGGGGAAGTGCACGTCGATGATCGCCTGCATGGTCTCCCGGTCGGGAAACTCGATGTAGTGGAAGAAGCAGCGGCGCAGGAAGGCGTCGGGGAGCTCCTTCTCGTTGTTGGAGGTGATGACGATGATCGGGCGGTGGGTCGCGGTGATGGTCTCGCCGGTCTCGTAGACATGGAACTCCATGCGATCCAGCTCCTGGAGCAGGTCGTTGGGGAACTCGATGTCCGCCTTGTCGATCTCGTCGATCAGCAGCACCACCCGCTCGCCGGCGGTGAAGGCCTCCCAGAGCTTGCCGGGACGGATGTAGTTGGCGACATCCTCCACGCCCTCGATGCCCAGCTGGGAGTCGCGCAGCCGGCTGACCGCGTCGTACTCGTAGAGCCCCTGGGCCGCCTTGGTGGAGGACTTGATGTGCCAGGTGATCAGCCGGGTGCCCAGGGAGGCGGCCAGCTCCTCGGCCAGCAGGGTCTTGCCGGTGCCCGGCTCGCCCTTGATCAGCAGCGGTCGCTCCAGGGTCACGGCGGCGTTCACCGCCTGCTTGAGGGCCTCGGTGGCCACGTAGGTGGAAGTGGAATCAAACGCCATGGATCGCGCCTCGGGGTCGTGGTCGTCGGGAATCAAACAAGTGTACGGAAGGGCATGACCGGGAACAAACCGCCGGCGAAAACGACGCCGTCTCACTCGGCGTAGAGCATCCGGCGCGTCATGCCGCCGTCCACCACGAGGTTCTGTCCGGTGACGAAGCCCGCCTCGTCGGAGAGCAGGAAGGCGGCCATGGCGGCGACATCCTCCGGGCGGCCGACGCGCCCCACGGGATGCTGGTCGCGGTCGATGTCGCGATGCTCCACCGGCGTCTGGTGCGCGCGTTTCTGCCAGTCGCCCACCTCGATCCAGCCGGGACTGATGGCGTTGACGCGGATCTCCGGCCCCAGGCTGATCGCCAGGGCATGGGTCAGCGCCACGATGCCCCCCTTGCTGGCGGCGTAGGCCTCGCTGTCGGGCTCCGACTGGAGGGCCCGGGTGGAGGCGATGTTGACGATGGCGCCCCCCGTGCGCCTCAGGTGGGGGGCGGCCTGCCTGGCGCACAGGAAGGCGCCGGTCAGGTTGGTATCGAGGTAGGCTTGCCAGGTGGCCAGCTCCAGGGACTCCAGCGGACCGGCGAAGGGATCGGACAGGCCGGCGTTGTGGATGAGCCCGTCGAGGCGCCCGAAGCGGGAGAGGGTGCGCTCCAGGCTGTCGGCGACACCGGCCTCGTCGCGAACGTCCGAGACCATGGCCAGCAGCCGCTCCTCATGGCCGAGCCGTTCCTGGCACTCGGCCACCGCCTGGGCGTCGACGTCGGTCAGGGCGACGCTGTCGCCCCGGGCCAGCAGGTGCGCCGCGATGCCGAGCCCGATGCCCTGGGCGCCGCCGGTGAGATAGATCACCCTGTTGTGGCTCATGTCGCCCCCTCCTTGCCGACGGGACGGTAGGCCTCGACCAGGATCGCCGGGTCATGCTCGGCGTGTCCGCGGCGGGCCTGGGCGCGCATCAGCTGTGCCGCCAGGCCGCTCATCGGCGTGGCGCTGCCGATGCGCTGGCTCTGGGCCACCGCCAGGTCCAGATCCTTCAGCAGGGTGCGCAGGTGCCAGGGCGGGTCGTCGAAGTCGCTCGCCGCCATGCGCGGGGCGAGGATGCGAAACGGTGTCGAGTCGGCGAAACCGCCGGCCAGGGCCTCGGTGAGCCGGCCGGCCTCCACGCCACTGGCCTCGGCCAGGGCCACCATCTCGGCGATCACCGCCGCCTGGCAGCCGACGATCATCTGGTTGCACACCTTGGTGACCTGGCCGCTGCCCACCGGGCCCATGTGGGTCACCCGGGCGGACAGCGGCGCCAGCACGGGGCGGATCGCCTCCACCGCCTCGGCCTCGCCGCCACACATGATCGCCAGACTGCCCGCCTCGGCACCGGCCACACCCCCCGAGACCGGGGCATCCACCCAGAGCATCCCGCACTCGCTGCCGAGCCAGTCGGCGAAGTCGCGCGTGGCCGCGGGGTCGCAGCTCGAGAGGTCCACCAGGCGCTGGCCGGCGCGGCCGTGCTGGGCCACGCCGCCCTCACCGAACACCACGTCCTCGACCACGGCGGTGTTGGCCAGGCAGAGCAGTACGATGTCCACTTCCGTCATCAGCGCCTCGATGGAGCCTGCCACCCGGGCGCCGGCTTCGGCCACGCCGGCGGTCTTGTCGGGCGAGCGGTTCCAGACGCTGACGTCGAAGCCGGCCTCCAGCAGGCGACGGGTCATGGGCTCGCCCATCAGGCCGATCCCGATGAAGCCGAGTCGAGGTTGAGTCATGAAGAAATCTCCAGAAAGGGGCGCAGGGCATCGAGCCTCGACGTAGCTTGCTGTTATACAGGGGCGAGTGGCAAGCGATCATCGTCCATCGAGGAGGCCGTTCCCATGATCCGCAATCTGTACGCCGCGATGCCCGAGGACCTCGACGAGGAGCACTTCGATGCGCTGGCCCGTTCGGAAGACGTCACGATCGAGCGCATCGTCTCGCGGGGACACTCCTCCCCGGCATCCGGCTGGTATGACCAGCCGCAGCACGAGTGGGTGGTGGTGCTCCAGGGGGAGGCGGTGATCGCCTTCGACTCCGGTGACGAGGTGGCGCTGGGGCCCGGCGACCACCTCACGATTCCTGCCCATTGCCGGCATCGGGTGGCCTGGACCGCCCCCGAGCAGACGACCCTCTGGCTGGCCGTGCACTACCGGGCCTGAGGGCGAGCGAATGCGCCGCGATGGCGCCGACGAGGGCGGTCACGTCCTCGTTTGGTGCACTGCAGCAGGGCGGGCGGCTCCCTGGTGCCGGCGGGCGGGCGGGTGATCTTATTCAACCTTCTGACTGATAACGATATTTCGTCGGGTGGCACGGATTTCGTAGGGTGATGGACAGAACGTCGACGAGTTCCCGCGACAGGAGGGCGATGCCCACCGGCCGACGACCGAACCCGATGACGCATCGCCGAGCGGTAGGTCACCCCTGCGGCCGGCGATACACCGAGTGAGCTGGCGTGCTCCAACTGGTCCCCTTCGGGGGGCCTTTTTTATGGCCGCCTGTCGAGGTGTCTGGCGAGGTGTGAGACGCCACCACCGGCGGTATGATCACGTCCTGACAAAGGGACACGAGGAGCGGCGGTGGTTTCACGGCAGGGATTCATCCTGACCCGGCACTGGCGGGAGTCGCCCCGGGGCAACGAGATCACGTTCTGGCTGGCCACCGAGCAGGGGCCCCTCAAGGTGAGTCTGCCGCCGCAGCCGTCGGTGGCCTTCCTGCCGGAGGCGCAGCGCGAGCGGGCAGAGGCCGTACTCGCCGGCGAGCCCGGGATCGACCTGCGGCCGCTGTCGTTGCGCGACTTTCACCATCGCCCGGTGCTGGGCCTCTATGGCCGGCAGCATCGCCGGCTCGGGCGCGTGGTGCGGCGGCTGAAGGAGGCCGGCGTGGCGGTCTTCGAGGACGATATCCGCCCGCCGGATCGCTACCTGATGGAGCGCTTCATCACCGCGCCAGTGGAGGCCACCGGGACGCCGGACGGCGAGGGCGGTCTGACGGCGGCCCGCCTCAGGCCCGCCCCGGACGTTCGACCGACGCTCAGGCCGGTGTCGCTGGATATCGAGACCACGGCCCGAGGAGAGCTCACCTCCATCGCGCTCGAGGGCTGCGGGGCCCGTCAGGTGTTCATGCTGGGCCCGCCCAACGGCAACGACGAGGCGCTCGACTTCCGGCTCGACTACTGCGATAGCCGCGCGGCCATGATCGAGCGGCTGAACCAGTGGATCGCGCAGCACGACCCGGATGCCATCATCGGCTGGAACCTGGTGCAGTTCGACCTGCGCATCCTCCACGAGCATGCCCTTCGGCTCGGCGTGCCCCTGACGCTGGGGCGCGACGGCAGCGAGATGGAGTGGCGGGCCCATGGCCGCCAGGCCAACCACTACTTCGCCTCGGCGGCGGGTCGGCTGATCATCGACGGGATCGAGGCGCTGCGCTCGGCCACCTGGCACTTTCCCTCCTTCAGCCTGGAGAGCGTGGCCCAGGCGCTGCTCGGCGAGGGCAAGGCCATCGACAACCCCTACCAGCGCCTGGACGACATCCTGCGCATGTTCGCCGAGGACAAGCCCGCCCTGGCGCGCTACAACCTCAAGGACTGCGAGCTGGTGACGCGTATCTTCGAGGCGACCGAGCTCTTCGACTTCCTGCTGGAGCGGGCCAGCGTCACGGGGCTTCCGGCCGATCGCAGCGGCGGCTCGGTGGCGGCATTCACCCACCTCTACCTGCCGCGGTTGCACCGGCTGGGCTTCGTGGCGCCCGGCCTCGGCGAGGGGCAGCCCGCCGAGAGTCCCGGCGGGTTCGTCATGGACTCCCGGCCCGGCCTCTACGCCTCGGTCCTGGTGCTGGACTTCAAGAGCCTCTATCCCTCGATCATCCGCAGCTTCCTGATCGACCCCGCGGGGCTGGTGGAAGGGCTCGCCGACCCCTCGGACGAGGCCTCGGTGCCGGGCTTTCGCGGTGCGCGGTTCTCACGCACCCGTCACGCCTTGCCGGCCATCGTGGCCCAGGTCTGGGAGGGGCGGGAGACCGCCAAGCAGGCTGGCAACGCACCGCTCTCCCAGGCCCTGAAGATCATCATGAACAGCTTCTACGGGGTGCTGGGCTCGAAGGGCTGTCGCTTCTTCGACGCGCGCCTGGCCTCCTCCATCACCATGCGCGGCCACGCCATCATGCACCGCACCCGCGAGCTGATCGAGGAGGAGGGGTATACCGTCATCTACGGCGATACCGACTCGACCT
Source organism: Halomonas aestuarii (assembly GCF_001886615.1). NCBI lineage: Bacteria > Pseudomonadati > Pseudomonadota > Gammaproteobacteria > Oceanospirillales > Halomonadaceae > Halomonas > Halomonas aestuarii. The sequence goes on along the minus strand of NZ_CP018139.1, from coordinate 245,505 downwards.
TCGTGTGGCTGGGTCGCGAGCATCCCGAGGCGCAGGCCGCGGCGATCGGTCGGCGCCTGGTGGCACGCGTCAATGCCTGGTGGCGCGAGCACCTCGCCGCCGAGTACGGCCTGGAGAGCGCCCTGGAGCTGCAGTTCGAGACCCACTACCGGCGTTTCCTGATGCCCACCATCCGCGGCGCCGAGGCGGGCAGCAAGAAACGCTATGCGGGGCTGGTGCGCGAGGCGTCGGGGGAGGAGCGGATGGTCTTCAAGGGCCTGGAGACGGTGCGCAGCGACTGGACGCCCTTGGCCAAGACCTTCCAGCAGGAGCTCTACCGGCGCGTCTTCGAAGGCGAGCCCTGGCGAGAGTACGTGCGCGACTACGTCGGGGAGTTCCTGCGCCGCACCCGCGAGGGGGAGTTCGACGACCGGCTGGTCTACCGCAAGCGGCTGCGTCGTCGCCTCGACGACTACCGTCGCAACGTGCCGCCCCATGTGCGCGCCGCCCGGCTCGCCGACGAGGCCAACGACCGGCTGGCACGGCCGCGCCAGTACCAGCAGGGGGGCTGGATCCGCTACGTGATGACGGTGGCCGGGCCCGAGCCCCTGGAGGCGAACGCGTCGGCGATCGACGCCGACCACTACCTGACCCGCCAGCTCCAGCCGGTGGCCGACGCCATCCTGCCCTTCGTGGGTGACGACTTCACGGCCCTGATCGACCGCCAGCTCGGGCTGTTCTGAGCCCCCCCCGGCCGGGTCGCCCGATCGTCCGGCCTCAGTCGCCGTCGGCCGCCACGGGAAGGGCATGCCGGCCGAACTGCAGCTCGGCGAGGTGGCGATAGAGCGGGCTCGTCTCGAGCAGCGCCTGGTGACTCCCGCTGGCAACCAGGCGGCCTGCGTCCATCACCAGCAGACGGTCGGCGGCGACCACGGTGGCCAGGCGATGGGCGATCACCAGGCTCGTGCGCTCGGCCATCAGCCGGTCCAGCGCCTGCTGGACGAGGCGCTCGCTCTCGGCGTCCAGGGCGCTGGTGGCCTCGTCGAGCAGCAGCACCCGCGGATCCCTGAGCAGGGCGCGGGCGATGGCCAGGCGCTGGCGCTGTCCGCCGGAGAGCTGCACGCCGCCGGGGCCGAGCGGCGTATCCAGGCCGCGGGGCAGCGCCTCGATGAAGCCCAGGGCGTTGGCATCCCGCGCCGCCCGGCGCATCGCCTCGATGTCGGCCTCGGGCGCGGCGAACCGCAGGTTGTCGGCCACGGTGCCGCTGAACAGCACCGGCTCCTGCGCCACCAGGCCGAGGCCCGCGCGCAGCTCGTGCGGGTCGAGGTCGCGCAGGTCGACGCCGTCCAGGCGCAGGGTGCCCCGGTCGGGGTCGTGGAAGCGCAGCAGCAGCGACAGCAGGGTGCTCTTGCCCGCCCCGGACGGGCCCACCAGGGCGACCCGTTCGCCTGGCGAGATCCGCAGGTCGAACGCCTCCAGCGCCGGCGTGTCCCGCCCGGGGTAGGTGAAGCTCACCCCCTCGAACTGGATCGCCCCGCGCAGCGGCACGGGAAGGGGCCGGGGACGGGCCGGGGCGCGGATCGTCGGTCGCGTCCGAAGCAGCTCCAGCAGGCGCTCGGCGGCCCCGGCGGCCCGCTGCACCTCCCCGGCCACCTCGGCCAGGGTCGCTACGGCCCCGGCGGCCAGCACCGCATAGAAGACGAAGGCCGAGAGCTCGCCGGCGCTCATGCGGCCGGCCAGCACGGCCTGGCCCCCCTGCCAGAGCATCACGCCCACGGCGGCGAAGACCGCCAGCATGGCGATGCCAGTCAGCCAGGCGCGCTGGCGGGTGCGTGCCACGGCGGTGGCGAAGGCCTCCTCGACCCGTGCGCCATAGGCCCGGCGATCATGCGCCTCGTGGTTGAAGGCCTGGACGGTGCGGATGCCGGCCAATGCCTCGCCGGCATAGCGCCCCAACTCGGCCACGCGATCCTGGCTGAAGCGGGAGAGGCGCCGCACCCGGCGACCGAACCAGAGGATCGGCAGCACCGTGGCGGGGATGCCCAGCAGCACGATGGCCGAGAGCCACGGCTGGGTCACCAGCATCAGCACCACGGCGCCGACCAGCATCAGCAGGTTGCGCACCGCCAGCGAGACCGAGGAGCCGAACAGGCTCTGGAGCACGCTGGTGTCGGCCGTGAGTCGGGAGGCGATCTCCCCGGCCCCGCCGCCTTCCCCGGTGCTGCTCTCGAAGAAGCCGGGCTCCAGGTCGAGCAGGTGGTCGAAGACCCGGCGACGCAGGTCGGCGGCCAGGCGCTCGCCGATCCAGGTGACCAGGTAGTAGCGCAGTGCCGAGGCCATCGCCAGCACCGCCACCACGGCCACCATGCCCATCAGGGCCTGGTTGAGCTGCCGGGCATCGCGGGCCAGGAAGCCCTGGTCGATCACCAGGCGCAGCCCCTGGCCGAGCAGCAGCACGCTGGCCGCGGCGGCGAGCAGTGCCAGGGCGGCCAGCGCCAGGCGCCCGCGGTAGGGAGAGAGCAGTGACAGCAGTCGCAGCAGCACGCGGGGATCGGGACGGTCGGACATGGCGGTCTCATGGCGGTCGCCGGCAGGCATTGCCGCGACGATACCAGCCTCCGGGACGCCCTGCATGGCGCGCTGGCAACGCCTGTGACGCCATGCCGCTTGATGCCTGCCGCGGGCTCCAGCCATAGTGCAGGAAATCCATCCAACCTGGAGCGCGCCATGACCGAGTCCCTGAAGCTGGGCTGCCCCCACTGCAACGCCATCAACCGTGTCGACCGGTCACGACTCGACCAGGGGCCGAAGTGCGGAAAGTGCCGGAAGGCGCTCTTTACCGGCGAGCCGGTGGCATTGACCGCGTCCAACTTCTCCGCCCTGGTCGAACGCAGCGACCTGCCGGTGGTGGTGGATTTCTGGGCCAGCTGGTGCGGGCCCTGCAAGATGATGGCGCCGATCTTCGCCGAGGCCGCTCGTGAACTCGAGCCGCGGCTGCGTTTCGCCAACCTGAATACCGAGCAGGAACAGGCGCTGGCGGCGCGTTTCGGCATCCGCAGCATCCCCACCCTGATCGTCTTCAGAAACGGCGGGGAAGTTGCCCGCCAGCCGGGTCTATTGCAGGGGCCGCAGCTGCGGCAGTGGCTCCAGCCCCACTTGGCATGACGGCAGACGGAGTACTGCCCAGCCGGGTGGGGCCGAGGCCCGGCGGCCTCACCATCACGCAGTTGCGCCCTTTCGCCTTACCGGTGTAGAGGGCCTGGTCGGCGCGCAGCAGTCCGGGGTCGAGGCTGGTCTCGCTGTCTTCGACCCGGCTGATGCCCACCGTGACCGACAGCGCCAGGGTCACGCCGTTGAACTCCAGGGGCTGTCGGCAGACCGCATCGCGCATCCGTTCGGCGATCTCGCGGGCGGTGACCAGGTTGGCCAGGGGCAGGGCAATGACGAACTCCTCGCCGCCATAGCGGCCGATGATGTCGCTCTCGCGCAGCACCGACTGGCAGCGGGCGGCGACCACCGTCAGGGCCAGGTCCCCGATGGCATGGCCATGCAGGTCGTTGATGTCCTTGAAGTGATCGATATCCACCATGCACAGCGACAGGGGCGTGCCGTCACGATGCGCCCGACGCCGTTCCTGTTCGGCCAGTTCGAAGAAACGCCGTCGGTTGGTGATCCCGGTCAGCTCATCGGTCCTCGCCATGTGGCGCAGGCGCGTCTCCAACTGGTTGTGCTCCTCGATCTCCGCCGCCAGCCGGCGGTTGGCGGAGCGCTCATCGACCAGGCTGGCGAACTGCGCACGCTGCAGCCGGTGGAGCCGGGTCACGGTCATCCAGCACAGCAGGTTGACGAAGCCCAGCAGCAGCAGGGTGTTCGCCAGCTCGCCGCCGGGCAGCGGCGACCAGAGCAGCACCGAGGCGATGAGGCCCCCGCTCAGGTAGGCGTTGCTGGCCAGCATCCAGGGGGTCCGGTTGGGGATGAAGAGGTAGAGGGCCATGCTGGTTGCCACCAGCGAGGCGAGGTTCATCATCAGGCCATCCGGGCGCAGCGGGATGGTGAGCAGCAGGCCGCTGATCGCCAGCAGGCAGGCCAGGTTGACCGGCAGCGGCGCCTGGGCCAGGGCAGGGCGGCGCCATGCCGCCAGGGCCAGCAGCAGGAGGCCGAGGGCCACGATGACCCGCATGCCGAGCAGCACATGGAAGTCGAATCCCGCGCCCAGCAGGTAGTAGTCCGTCAGGCTGAAAGCGAGGAAGAGGCCGGCGCCGATCGTCAGGGCGTGACGCAGCTGGCAGGCGTCGTGGGCCCGCATGGTGCGGCGAAACTGGGCCTCCCTGGCGGGGTCCCTGAATTCGCCACGCCAATCGAAGTCTTCGCCATCCCCTGAGTTGGTGGCCATTCGCGACGTCCTTGAGGACCGGCGACCGTCATGCTGCCACCGGTCGTCGGGCGTCGTTCGATAGGAGCTGCTTCCTGTGGTCGAACCGTGGAGGATAATCACACGGTCGCGCTACCTGGCAAGCATGGCGACGAATCCGGATATTCGCCAGCCACTTCGTGAAAGTGTAGTAATCGTCTCAAGTAGCGCGTAAGCGATCGCTTACAGAGGAAGTATGAGACCCCGCTCGCCGGGGAGCGCGGTCATTCCGCCTTGGCGCCCATCTTTTGCAGGCGGGTGAACCACTTGTGGTGGCCGGCCTCGTCGAGGTTCTCCACCGAGCCGACCAGCGTCTCGCGCACCGGCGCGAAGCCGACGAAGCCCAGGATATTGCGTTCCAGCGACCTGACGCTGTGGGCGCGATAGACATGCCGGTAGATCGCCGCAGGCATGCCCATGGTCACCACCACCCTTGCCGAACGGCCCTTCAGTCCCTTGCGACCCAGAGGGTTGCCCTCCACGTACTCGAAGGCGAAGTGGGGACGCATCACCTGCTCGAGGAAGCCCTTCACCAGGGCCGGCATGTCGCCCAGCCACAGCGGGAAGAACAGCACCAGGTGCTCGCACCAGGCAATGGCGTCCCGTGCAGGCTCGAGCGCGGCCGGCATGGGCTCCTCGGTCCAGGCCCGCTGGCTGTTCAGCAGGGGGAACGCCAGGTCGGCGATCGTCACGGTGCGCACCTCGTGCCCTCGTCCCTCGGCCCCCTGGCGATAGTGGTCGGCCAGGGCGTGGAGCAGGTGTGGCACCTCGCGGTCCGGATGGCCCTGGAGGATCAGGATGCGGCTCATGGCGTCTCTCCCGGCGGTGGATCCAGGCTCAGCATACCCGCCCTGCGGCGCTCGCGCACCGGGGGGTCAGTCCTGCCGCTTGAGCTGCTCCCGCAGCTGCCTGGGCACCTGCTTGATGATCAGCCGGTCCTGGTCCTCGTCGTATTCCACGCTGGATCCGAGCAGGTGGGAATCGAAGCTGATCGACACCCCGCCCGAGCGGCCGGTGAAGCGTCGGAACTGGTTGAGGGTCCGCCGGTCCGGCGGGATCTCCGGGGAGAGGCCGTAGTCGGCGTGGCGGATATGGTCGTAGAAGGCCTTCGGCTGCTGCTCGTCGAGCACCTCCGAGAGTTCCTCCAGGGTGATCGGCTCGCCGCGACGGGCCTGGTCGCTGGCGTAGTCGATCAGCGCGTCGGTCTTCTCGCGGCTGGCCTCCTCGGGCAGATCCTCCTGTTCCACATAGTCGCTGAAGGCCTTGAGCAGGGTGCGGGTCTCGCCCGTGGCGTCCACGCCCTCCGCGGCGCCGAGCAGGGCGGCGAAGCCCTCGGCGAGCTTCTTTCCGCCGCGATCCCGGGTCCAGGAGAGGTACTGCTTCGAGGGCGAGTCGCCGCGCCACTGGTGGATGTCGAGGCGCGCGGCCAGGCTCATCTGGGTCAGGTTGAGCTGGCGGACCGGCACGACGGCGAGGCTGTCGTCGACGCCGAACCCGCTGCGGTGATGCAGCAGTGCCAGGCTCAGGTAGCGGGCGTCGCCGACGCGCTGGTCGACCATCAACAGGTCGCCGGAGAGCGTCAGGTGGTCCGCGATCAGGTCGGCGAGGCGCTTTGCCACATCGCGGCTGAAGGTGGCGAAGTCGCGGCCCCCATCGAGGTAGTCGGCGAGTTCGGTGGGAAACGGCGAGCTCACCTCGCCCTCGGGCGTGGCGTCGACGAAGTGGCCCCAGGCCTTGGGCTTGGCGTTGAAGGCGTCATTCACGCCGGCCAGCAGGTCGTCCACTGCCGGCGAGGAGGCGAGCTCCTCGGCGGCGGGCGTCAGCGCCGGCGTCTCGCCGGAGGCCGTGTCGATGCGATGGATGATGCTGTGCAGGATCGGCATGGGAGCTCCGCGGTGGTGGGGCGAGGGTGGGGATGATACCCGCCGGGGGCGCCGCTCGATAGCCGGCCCGTGTCATGGGGCCGTCTCTCCCAACGTCTCCGGGCCTTGCTTCCGGGCTATGCTGATGAAGTGGGGGAGTGCTCGCTGCCGCGCCTGCGCGCCGGGGCAAGACCCGACATGACCGTGCAGCCCGACATCGACGCCGGAGGCGAACCCGCATGCGCATCGTGGTAGCCCTGGGCGGCAGCGCCCTGTTGCGGCGTGGCGAGCCCATGACCATAGACAACCAGCGCCATAACGTGCGGCAGGCCGCGGTGGGCCTGGCCGAGCTGGCGGGGAGGCACCAGGTCGTGGTGACCCACGGCAATGGCCCCCAGGTGGGGCTGCTCGCGCTCCAGGCCATGGCCTACCCGCAGGTGGAGGCCTATCCGCTGGACGTGATGGATGCCCAGACCGAGGGCATGATCGGCTACCTGATCGAGGCGGAGCTGATGAACGAGATGCCGGCCGGGGCCAGCTGCGCCAGCCTGCTGACCCGGGTCGAGGTGGATGCCGATGACCCCGCCTTCCTCTTTCCGACCAAGCCCATCGGGCCCGACTACGACCTCGAGACCACGCGCCGATGGAAGGTCGAGAAGGGCTGGGCCTTCGTCGAGGCGTCGCCCGGGCGATGGCGGCGTGTCGTTGCCTCGCCCCTGCCGCGGCGCATCCTGCCCATCGACATCATCAGCCGGCTGGTCGAGGCGGGGGTGGTGGTGATCTGCGCCGGGGGCGGCGGCATTCCCACCGTGCGGGGCGCCGGCGGGCGCCTGGAAGGGGTCGAGGCGGTGATCGACAAGGACTATGCCGCGGGGCTGCTGGCGGCCCGGCTGGATGCCGATGCCCTGCTGCTGCTGACCGACGTGGAGGCCGTGTTCGACGGCTGGGGCGGGCCCGACCCTCGACCCCTGCATCGGGTGACCCCCGGGGAGCTTTCCGTCATGACGTTCGAGCCGGGCTCCATGGGCCCCAAGGTGGCGGCTGCCTGCGAGTTCGTGACGGCCCGGGGCGGCATCGCCGGCATCGGCGCGCTGCAGGATGCCGGCCGGATCCTCGAGGGCCTGGCCGGCACCTTGATCCGGGCATGATCAGGGCTTGAGCCGATAGCCGCTCTTGAAGATCCACCCCACCACGGCGAGCGCCGCCGCCAGGAACAGCAGGATCATCCCCAGGCTGACCAGCGGGCTCACGTCGCTGATGCCATAGAAGCTCCAGCGGAAGCCGCTCACCAGGTAGACTACCGGGTTGGCCAGGGTCACCAACTGCCAGAAGCGCGGCAGCATGTCGATGGAGTAGAAGGTGCCGCCGAGGAAGGTCAGGGGAGTGATCACCAGCAACGGGACCAGCTGCAGCTTCTCGAAGCCGTCGGCCCAGATGCCGATGATGAAGCCGAGCAGGCTGAAGGTCACCGCCGTGAGCACCAGGAATACTCCCATCATCAGCGGATGATCGATGGAGTAGGGCACGAACAGCCGCGCCGTGACCAGCACGATGGCGCCGAGGATCAGCGATTTGGTCGCCGCCGCCCCCACATAGCCCACCATCACCTCGACGTAGGACATCGGCGCCGAGAGGATCTCGTAGATCGAGCCCGAGAAGCGCGGAAAGAAGATGCCGAAGGAGGCGTTGGAGACGCTCTGGGTCAGCAGCATCAGCATGATCAGGCCCGGCACGATGAAGGCGCCGTAGCTCACCCCGTTCACCTCGCTGATCCGCGTGCCGATGGCTGCACCGAACACCACGAAGTAGAGCGAGGTGGAGATCACCGGCGAGACGATGCTCTGCAGCATGGTGCGCAGGCTGCGGGCCATCTCGGCGAGATAGAGGGTCTTGACGGACTGCAGGTTCAAGCTCTTCATGTTCAGCGACGCTCCTGGACCAGGCTGACGAAGATGTCCTCCAGCGAACTCTGGCGGGTATTCAGATCCTTGACCTTCAACCCCACCGCCTCCACGTCGGCCAGCAGTCCGGAGATGGTCGAGCCGCCTTCCTGGCTGGCCGCATCATAGCTGTAGACCAGCGCCTGGCCCTCGTTGGCGAGTGCCAGGCCGTGGCCCGAGAGGGATTCCGGCACCGCCTCCAGGGGCTGCTGCAGGTGCAGGGTCAGCTCCTTGCTGCCGAGCTTGCGCATCAGGGCATGGGTGTTCTCCACCAGCACGATCTCCCCGCGGCGGATCACCCCGATGCGGTCGGCCATCTCCTCGGCCTCCTCGATGTAGTGGGTGGTGAGGATGATGGTCACCCCCTGGTCGCGCAGGCCGCGGACCACCTCCCACATCTCGCGGCGCAGCTCCACGTCCACCCCGGCGGTGGGCTCGTCCAGGAACAGCACCTGGGGCTCGTGGGACAGCGCCTTGGCGATCAGCACTCGGCGCTTCATGCCGCCGGAGAGTTCCAGCAGCCGGCTGTTGCGTTTGTCCCACAGGGTCAGAGAGCGCAGCACCTTCTCGATGTGCCCCGGATCCTTGGGCTTGCCGAACAGCCCGCGGCTGAAGCTGACCGTGTCCCACACCGTGGTGAAGGCCTCGTTGGTCAGCTCCTGGGGCACCAGGCCGATCAGCGCCCGGGCGGCGCGGTAATCGCTGACGTTGTCGTGGCCATCCACCAGCACCCGGCCCTGGCTGGCGTTGACCAGCCCGCAGATCACGCTGATCAGGGTCGTCTTGCCCGCGCCATTGGGGCCGAGCAGGGCGAAGATCTCGCCCCGCTGGATCTCGAGGTCGACATCGACCAGCGCCTGGAAGCCGTCGGCAAAGGTCTTCGACAGCCCCTCGACACGGATGATCGGCGCGTCACTCAAGGGTGATGTCTCCCGTGAACTCGAGGTCCAGTGCCAGGCCCGCCACCTCGACCTTCACGCGTGCCGGGAGCGTCTCGTCGCCCTGCAGGCGACCATCGGCCAGTGCCTGCTGCACGGCCTTCTCGATCTCCTGCTGGGTGTTCACGCCGACGTTCTTCAGCAGCTTGCGGACGCTGTGGTTGAAGGTCTCGTCGTTCATCGGGGGCTCCTCCGGGGTCGTTGTCGATGGCGGTTTCCTGCCGTCATCCTCCACGTCATACAGGTATTGTACAAGAAAAAGCCGCCCATGAGGTCCATGCGCGGCTCCTGACGGCGGGGATGTCCTCAGCTGCGGCTGGTGACCTCCAGCAGGTGGTAGCCGAACTGGGTCTTCACCGGGCCCTGGACCGTGCCCACCTCGGCGGAGAACACCACCTTGTCGAATTCCGGCACCATCTGCCCCGGGCCGAAGGTGCCGAGCTCGCCGCCCTGGCGACCGGACGGGCAGGTGGAGTGCTCGCGAGCGACCTCGGCGAAGTCGCGACCGCCCTCGATCTCGGCCTTGAGTTCGTTACATTTCGCTTCGCTGTCCACCAGGATATGACGTGCGCTTGCCTGAGCCATGTTGCTCTCCTCGACGATCGGCGGGGATGCCGGTTGATGATGCGGCGAGCATATCACGCCCCCCCTCATGGGTGTCCCGTGTGAGCACGCAAGGGCCCATCTCTCCATCGCCTTCTTCCCATCGACGTTCTCCCCGGCACCCGGCGACCCTTCCGGGGGGGCCGTCAGCCCGGCCTTGCGAACTGGTCCCTGGTTACCTTTGGTGACATGCTGACGGTCAGGCGCCACACCGGCCGCAGGGCGGCGGCCTGGACCCGGCCGTCGGGACAGGACCGTTGCCAGTACGCAGAGCAGTGCAGCAGTGAACCGTCATCCTGAAGCACTACCCATGACCTGAAGTACCACCCATGAACGGAGAGAGTGCCATGTCCGACCGAGTCATCCTGACCACCTCGTCCCACCTCGAGGGTTACCGCGTGACCGAGCATATCGATATCGTCTCGGCCGAGTGCGTGTTTGGCATGAACATCCTCAAGGACATGTTCGCCGGCTTTCGCGACTTCTTCGGCGGGCGCAACAAGTCGTCCCAGGATGCCCTGCGCGACGCCAGGGTGGCCTGCCTGGATGAGCTGCGTCGGGAGGCGAGTGACATGGGGGCCAATGCCGTCATCGGCATCGACCTCGACTACAGCGAGATCTCCGGCGGCGGCAAGTCGATGCTGTTCCTGGTCGCGACCGGCACGGCGGTGAAGGTCGCCAAGGCCTGAATCCCCACTTCTGGCACCCAGCAGGTCTTCGTGGGAGCGCTGCTGGCAGCGCAATGCTCTCCTCCATCGGCGATCGGCGATCGGCGCCCCGGGGCACCGCGGCGTAGCATTATTCCCACGATTTCTCATCGCAAGGATCCGCGCCCCCCATGTTCGAGCAGACCTTCAAGAACATCGACGATGTGCTGTGGAAAGAGGCCGGCTGCGCCACCGCCGGACTACACTGAACAGACCTCCTCGCGACGCCCCTCGACCTAGGCAAGGCGATGGTGGTTGGCTGGTTTGCCGAGCATATGGTGGGGATCGATACCAAGCGGACTTCACGACAAATGCCGCATGCTCGTTCAGCCGTGTTATGCAGCATGCACGATTATGGGTATTATCCTGCTGGATTATGCTTAATGTTTGGGTATTTCAGTAGGTTATGTGGAAGGCTGATGCGCAGCATAATATTGTTCAACGCGCATGCGCGTTCAAGTGAAATATCGAGCACGCAGTCTAATACCTGTTATGTGCTTAAGGAGTAGCAGTCTTGAACATCACGGATTTGCCTTTTGGGGTTACTGATTGGTCTGAAGTTGAGAAGACCGAGCACTCCGGGGAACAGGGTGTGGCTTACTGGAAAACCCGAAAATTCGGCGATATCCGAGTGCGAATGGTTGAGTACAGCCCAGGCTATTTGGCCGATCATTGGTGTGCCAAGGGACACATACTTCTCTGTCTAGAAGGCGAGCTTCATACTGAACTGGAAGACGGTCGGCGTTTCGTACTCAGTCGCGGTATGAGCTATCAGGTCGCAGATAATGCAGAGCTTCACCGTTCATCGACTGAGCGAGGCGCCAAGCTATTCGTTGTCGACTAAACACACATGACCAGGCCATGCACCGGATGCTAAAACCTCCGCTTCGCTGCGGCTTTGACACCGGTGACGGAGAGCGTTATGTGGCTAGGTGGCATGTGCGCGCTTTGGGTTCGGAGATGAAGTGAAAATGTCTTTTTTTGGCCCAAAGCGATCGGTTCCAGGTATTTTTGATATATATCAAGAATAAGAGGAGCGCAGCCGAATGACAGCCAAACAGTCAGCAAACGAGTTCGACGTCATTGTTATCGGGTCCGGCATGGGTGGAATGACGACGGCCGCTGCGCTTTCCCGGCTAGATCACAAAGTCCTGCTGCTTGAGCAAGCGCAGGCATTTGGTGGGCTTACACATTCCTTCTCACGAAACGGCTTCACCTGGGATGTCGGCCTTCATTATTGCGGTACATTCGGCCATGACCAACCTGCGGGCCGGATCTTGGACTGGCTCAGCGGCGGAACAATCGAGTTTCGCTCGGTTGGTACCGTCTATGACACGCTTCACTTCCCGGATGGCTTCGAGATATCCGTTGGGCGCCCGGCTGAAGCCTACAAGATGGAGCTTAAAGACCATTTTCCCGATAATGTTGCCGAAATAGATGCCTACTTCCAGGCATTGCTGTCGGCGGAGGAAGCCGGGCACATGGTGGGTGCCGAGCGAGCGATACCTGAGCCGTTCCGTTCCGCTCATCACTGGTGGAATAAAAGGAAGATCCAGCGCTGGTGCAGTCGCACGACCGCCGAGGTGATTGCAGAGCTCATCAGCAACCCGAAGCTTGCCTCCGTGTTGTCGGCGCAGTGGGGCACCTATGGCGGCAATCCGAAAGAAGCGAGCTTTGCCTTTCATGCCACCGTCATGGGCCACTACCTTGAAGGCGCCGGCTATCCCGTGGGCGGCGCTGCTGCCATCGCGAAGGGTCTTGTTCCGGTGATCGAAGCAGCGGGAGGCAGTGCCCGAACCGGAATGTCGGTTAGTGAAATATTGCTTGAAGATGACAAAGCCGTGGGTGTGCGCACCAAATCCGGTGAAGAATTCAACGCGCCGTTCATCGTATCCGCGATCGGTGCCGGTGAAACCGTGAAGCACCTGCTACCGGAGAAAATTCGTGAGCAGGACTGGGCTCGTGAGATAGCTACATTCAAGCCGTCGATCTGCCACTTCGATCTTTTTCTTGGCTTCGAGGGAGACATCGCCAAACACGGAGCGACGCGTTCAAACCACTGGTTTTACGACAGCTGGGACACCAATGACGCCATCTTTGCAGCGCCGGGCAACGAGCCAATTCCGATGATGTTCGTCTCGTTTGGATCCCTCAAGGATGCCACGCACGAACCCGGCCCCTCGAACAGGCACACTGGCGATATGCTGGTGTGGGCCGATTGGTCGTCAGTAGCCGAATTTGCAAATGGAGGTGCTGAGCAGCGTCCCGAAGAGTGGGCAGTATTTAAGCAGAGTATCGAATCCAGGATGTTGGCGTGCTTCGAAGAGAAATTCCCAGATTTGGCGCCACTTGTCGTCTACCGTGAGCTTGGCACTCCACTCGCAACCGCCTCATTCACCGGTCACGAGAAGGGGGGGTTCTATGGCGTCGAAACAAGCCCGCGCCGGTTGTTATCGGATGCACTCAATGCCCGCACGCCTGTTCCCGGTTTGTTCCTGTCAGGGCAGGACGTTATGAGCCCTGGAATCGCTGGGGCGCTTACGGGTGGCATGTTAGGCGCTGCGGCGATCGATCCGCGTGTCTTCCAGAAACTGAGATAGAAGGCATGTTAATCCCATCTTGCCGCTCGGCACGAGATCCCGCCTAAGTACTCAGAGACAGCATCTATCTCGGGCGGGCGGCTGTGTTTCCAACCGATCCGGTGGAGCTAATGACGATCGGTAAGTTATGAACAAAGCAGTAATGCCACATAACAAGCCGCGGCTGTCGGACAAATTTTCCGCAGAGCGCGGCGTTGGGCGTAACCAAGAGTGAGTATAATGTATCGTTTAAATAAAAATATTAAGATCCTCTCAGTTCTTGTTTTCACAATTTTATTTAACGGTTGTAACGAACCAAAACTTGACCCTATCGCAAAGGGTGGGACGATTCTGGCCTTCGGCGATAGCCTGACTGACGGGGTTGGTACGACAAGATCAAGAAGTTATCCTGCAGTGCTCGCCGATCTCACGGGGTTGAACGTGATCAATGCCGGTGTTTCCGGTGAAAAAACCGATAGAGGTCTGGAACGATTGCCAGTTGAGCTTGAGCGTTCTTCCCCGGATTTGGTGATTCTGATTGAAGGCGGTAATGATATTCTTCGAAATATAAGTCATTCTGTAATCAAGCAGAATCTGAGGGTGATGATCGAGATGTCGCAAAGTCGAGGTATCCCGGTAGTGCTGATCGGTGTTCCTAAGAAGAGCTTGTTTTCCAGTTCTGCGCCATTTTATGAGGAGCTCGCCGAGGATTTCGATTTGGTGTATGACGGATCTCTGATTGTTGATTTGCTCCGTGATCCATCCCTGAAATCTGACCAGATTCACTTTAATGAAGCGGGATATCAAGAGATGGCGGAGTCAATTAATGACTTGCTGGAGAATAGCGGGGCTCTTCCATGAAAGGCGATTGAAAGATTAACATTTCCGGGTTTGGGTAAACCGCCACCATTTCCGCGCTACGCTTAAAAAGCCGCTATTTTACCAAAGACGTTGTTGAAGAATGATGATGTTTACAAAATATAGTACAGCAAATGGCAGGGTAATCTTGAGCCATGGTTCTCCATGGTCTTGATGGCAGCGCCATGTTGCTATGCTGCATGCATTCTTGAGACGCGAGGGAGTGATGTTCCATCTGTCGCTGTTTGCTGTGCTGGCGCTGGCGGTGCCCCTGGTTCACGCCGATGATGAGGGCGTGGTCTTCACCATGGGCGCCGAGCGCTTCGTGTTGACCCCGGTCTGTGCCCAACGGGTAGGCCATGCCCTCGCCGAGAATGACCTGATGCACCTGCGTTTCGATATGCCCGAAACACCCCAATGTTTTGGGGCCTTCCAAGGCCTGCTCTCTTCCCACCTGGGCGAAAGGTTGGCCGTCACCTTCCGCGGCGAGACGCTGCTGGAGGCGGACCTTCACACGCGACTGGGCCCGAGGAACATCGTGCTGGTATCGAGACATCGGCGCATCGCCTTCGACGCCGCCCGGTTCCTCGGCGGGTGGCCGAGGCCTGACGCGCCATGAGCGGCCGTTCCCGAGCGTTTCGCCGCCTTGCCGTGGCCCTTGCCATGGGCCTGGCCGCCTTCCTGATGCTGACATGGCTGGCGCCGTGGTGGCTGTCGCCGGCACCGGTATCGGGCCAGCTTGTCGAGTATGGCAGCGATGCGCCGGTGGCTGGTGCCACTGTGACATTGCGCCGCTATGGCTGGGGGCGAAGCGACCATGATGGCCAGTTGATCTGGGATAAAAGTTATGTGGCCACGTCGACCACCGACGACGAGGGCCGCTTTCGGGTGCCCTTGCCGGGGCCGGTGTGGCTGGTGGGCACGGGCGGTGGCCGGCTCAAGGCCGAGGCGGTGGGCTATCAGACCCTGGACATGGGCCATGCGGCACCGGGGGCAGACCTGTTCCTGCAAACGGTGGCCATCCGTGATGCGCATCTGCCCGGCGGCACCGCCTATCTGGGCTGGGACGAGGCGGGCGAGCCCTTCGGCTGGTCGTTCATTGACCATGGCCCGAATCATGACCTCGCGCGAGTCGATCTCTACCCCCTCGAATTACGGCGTGAGCCCTTCGAGGTCACCCTGGTGGTCGCCGAAGGGGGAGGGCTTCACTTCGTGCCGGCCGAGGCCCAGGGCATCGCCACCCCCAGCCGGGGCTACCTGCTTCGCTACCTGGATGCCTCGCCCGCGCCACTCTCGGCGGCGAGGCTGACGCTTGACGACACTCCCGGCACGCTCTTCCTGCGTACCCCCCAGGGGCGCTACGCCAAGCTGGCCTGGGAGCCGCGAGAGGTGCTGTCGATGTCCGGCAGCGTGCCGGGCCTCGATGTCAGCAGTGAACGGCTGCTCTCGTTGCGCTTCGTCTATCGTCCCGGCCCTGGCAACACGCTGCCGTATCAGCCGCCGCTGTTTCCGGTTGAGCCCGTCCGCGCCGCGCTGCTGGCGACCCTGCCCGGGGAGGGCGCGCCCTATGCGGGGCCACGTGCCTACCGGCTGGTGGTGACCGATGCGGAGGGCAGGGTACTGGAGCGGCAGCGCTTCGAGCTGACACCGGGCGTTGCGCTGGATCTGGCGAGCTGTGCCGACGACACTCCGCTGACATGGCGCTTCGATTCGCTGCGGCTGGAGTACGACGAGGAGGGCCTGCCACGCCTGCAGATGACGGTGGATGGCGAGCGTTTCGTTTACCACTCGGCGCCGATACTGGTCGGCCGGCGCGATGATACCGTCGTCGAGGTGATGGCCTTCGATACCGACTACCGGCGCCATGATCTCGAGGTTCGCCTGCGCGTGCTGGCCGCTGGCGCTGGCCCCACCGGCTGTCTGCCTTCGTCCTGAGTGAGGGTGACGTGGCGACGGAGAATCTTGCCCCGTCCATTCTTTGTGCTTGCCGCTCCGCCTGGATGGCGGTTCAGGCCGTCGAGTATTTCGTCACCGGGCGTAATTGCAGCAGGTAAGGAATCTCGCGCTCGAACGCCCATTCGATGTCATGTGGTCCAGTACCGAACACGCTCTCGCACCGCGACACAAGAACGTGCAGCGCAGCCAGTTTTTCCGCATCCAGGCAGGGATGCTCGACAAGATGCTCCGCGACAGCCTCCTTGCGGGTCAGGCCTCCGGGCATACGCTGAATACGGATGTCCTTGAAGCCTGCGCGGCATTCAATGAGGCACCCGGCACGATCCATGCGATAGCTATCGGGGATGACAAGACCCTGCACAACCGCTTCACCCAGCCCCCACACGGCCTCGACGACAAGCTCGTCTTGTCCGGTCACGGGGTTGCAGGTGAACAGCACGCCGGCCACCTCCGCGGCGACAAGTCGCTGAATGACCACGCCCATGCGTATGTCCGTGTCCACCCCGATACGGTCGCGATACGCCCGGGCAGACTCCGTCCATGCCGATTTCCGGACGACCAGAACCGCGTCCGACACAGCCTCGAAACCCATGACGTTGAGAACGGTAGCATGCTGTCCGGCGAAACTCGCACCACCCGAGTCCTCGCCGATGGCTGAGGATCTGACGGCCACCGGACCGGGCATCTGCGCACATATTCCAGCAAGTTCCTCCCGTGCGCCGGGGTCACCCGATGCGATCGCATCGACGAACGCGGTATCGAGCGCGCAACCTTCGGGCACAGGCAGCCCGGCGCGGATCGCCGCACCGAGTTGCGTGGCCTTTCCGCCGTAGGCCTGCTCATTGCGGGCCGACGACAATGGAATCGGTGTCATGGGGCGTCGATCCGGACTTCGCCTGTCGTTCCGTCCACCGTCACAGGCGTTCCGTCCGCGATCTGAGCGGTGGCGTTGCGGGTTCCCACGACGGAGGGGATGCCATATTCGCGTCCCACGATGGCGGCATGGGACAGCAGGCCGCCGGCATTCGTGACGATGGCCCCCAGCAGGGGAAGGACGATGTTGAAGGAGTCTGTGGTCGCCGCCGTGATCAGCACATCCCCCTGTTCGAGGCGACTGAGGTCTTCAATACTGTCGATGACACGCGCGATTCCGCTGTAGGTGCCGGGGCTGGCCCCGATTCCCTTGACGACGGCACTGTCGCGATTGTCTTGAGGCCCCGCCCCGAGGGATTGAATGGCCGTCCCCAGGGCGGTCATCACACGTATCACCTGTGGTGGCAGGCCGTCCATGGGGGGTGGCGGAGAGGCGGGATCGCCAAGTTCCGCAGGCGCATTCTCGGCACGCTGCTCCTTGCGATACCTGGCGCGTTCCGCGAGTTCCACCGCGCCAGGGCCACCCGTTCGGCTGAGAAGGGCCTGGATTTCCTCATAGCTTGCCTCGACGAGATGTGCCGCCGCTTCGATCCGGCTCTCCGCGGCAAGCCTCGCGCCGGCGGCAAGCAGTGCGCGGCGCATGACACCCCCCGCCCAGACGTCGCTGTAGAAGCCACGCTCGTCACGAAGCCGCGACATCAGACGCACCTCGTCGAGCAACTCATCGAACTGGGCGCGGTGTTCGGAGGGAATCTTCTCTCGCAGCCTGGACACGTCCGCTTCGGTCACGGCCACGTCCTGATGCTCATGCTGCTCGACGGCCATCCTGATCCGGGCGATGAGCGCGTCGGGCACCTCGATGGCCCTGGGCTCGCCGGTATCAAGGCTGTTGAGCAGTCGGTCGCCGACCACGCCAAGATAGTCTCTCGTCGCTTCACCCAGCGAATTCAGCTCATTACAGAGCAGTTCGAGGATATCTGCACTCGCCTGCCCGGATTCCAGGAGTTCGCGTGCATCCGGGTTGTTTCGTATTTCCTCGGCCAGTCGATCCATCTCCGGAAAGGATCCGGCGGATTCCGGAGCAGATCCACGCGTCAGTGCGAGAAACTCGCCCATCGGCAGGCTTGTCCATGCGCCGACATGGGCCATGAAATCACCCACCGGAAGAATCGCCGCCAGATTGAAGCTGTGATGTTGATGAATCATGCGTTGCAGGTTGTCGCGGCAACGCTCGACATAGGTCATCAGTTCGTCGTCGGACAATGTGGCGGGATCTACGGCCAGCAACGCCTGATGCGCCTTGACGGACGCGGGTTTCACGTCGCGGTCCCAGCGCGCGAGGTCCTCCCTCCAGATCTTGTTACGGAACACATCCTCGGCGGCCCTGAAACGCGCCGGAATTTCCGCCTCGGCCGCGGGTACGGGGGACGAATAGGCGAAACCGTTCACGAAGCGAAAGTCCAGGGTATCGATCAGCAACCCATAGCGGCGCGCGCAGTCCAGAAACCCGCTGGTTATGCCTGGTGGATGGATCTCGGCCTGAAAATGCGACACCGGGCGCGGGAAATGCGCCGCGTCAATGGACCACGATCCCGGTCCGGGTGCTTCAAACGCGGCCGGGGCGGAGGAAGTTGGACTGTTCATGTTGTGATGTCCTGCCATGAATGCAGATCGAGGGGAGTGTCGGGCACTAGATTGATGCTAGCAGACTTCACATCACCGACATGGCTGCTTTATCTGCTCTCTCGAAGGGTCAGGTCAGCCACGCATGTCGGTCACTGCCAGAGGCGCCGGCGTAAGGTAGCCGAAGGGTAGCGATGTCAGGGGGATTCCGCTGCCGCATTCCCCGCGCCCAGCAGTCTCTGGCTCATGAGGGCGGACAGCACGATGGCGATGGTAAACAGCCAGATCATGACCTCATGGCGCGTTACGCTGACGATCGTGTCGGCTCCCAGGACCGCGCCGAGCACCAGAATGCTAAGGATTCCGCCGAGGTAGCGCATCGTGGAACTGACCCCGGCGGCCATTCCCGCCTGTCCCGATTCCACTGCGCTCATCAAGGATGCCTGTGCAGGTGCGTTGCACAGGCCAAGGCCCAGCCCGAAGATCAGCAGGGCCAGCATCGCGTCCTTCGGGGACTCGAACGACCCCAGGTGCCAGAGCTGTACCATGCCCGTCAGCAGCAGCGCACACCCCAAGAGCGCCGCACTCCGTGCGCTGATCCGGTCGGTCAGGTGTCCACCTGCCGGTGCGGCAACCACCATGCCGATCATCATGACGAAAAGCATGTAGCCGATGTCGCGTGGCTCGGCCCCGCGGAACACGGAAAAGAATTGCGGCAACTGGTACAGCAATCCGTACATCGCAAAGTTCTGCAAGGCGATCATCATCGTTCCCGCGGCAAAGGCCGGCCGAGAAAACAGATGCGGATCGAAGACGGGGGCCGCGGCCTTTGCCTCCCAGGTGACAAAGGCCACCCCGGCGACGGCCCCCGCCAGAACCATGGCGAAAAAACCCGGGCCATCGAGCTTGCTCGCCACGATCAGGAACGCCAGTGACAGCGCCAGCAGGCCGATGCCAAAACCATCCAGCGACTGGGCCAGTTCCCTCAGGGAACGCCGTGCCTGGGGGTGGCCTGCAGGCAAGGGATACAGGTGCAGCAGGAGGGCCGAGAGAGCCAGGAATGGCAAATTGGCAATGAAAACAGCGCGCCAGCCAAACAGGCTCACGATCTCACCCCCCAGGGCGGGCCCACCTGCTGCGGCAATGCCCATGGTCGCCCCAAACAGGCCAAAGATACGGCCACGCCGCTGCCTGGGCACATGCAGGCGCATCAGGGCGAGTGTGGCGGGAACCACCAGTGCACCGGCTGCCGCCATGGCGCAGCGCGACACGAACAACAGGCCGACATCCTGTGCCAGGAGCCCTGAGCCCGCGCCGATGACGTAAAGACCCATCCCCGTCCACAGGATGCGCGAATGCCCGACGAGATCGCTTATCTTTCCCGCAGGTCCCTGGCAGACCACATTGACCACCAGATAACTGGTGACCAGCAGACCCGTGATCAGGACGAGATCCGCACCGATCCCGATGCCGATTGACGGGAGTGCCACGGCAATCAGCGTCGAACCCAGCGGCGCCTGCGCTGACGCGATCAGCAAGGCCGCAGTGCTCGCAGCAGACATCCGGGTGGCAACGTCGGTGGCGTTCAAGGTGGCGTCCCGTCATTGTCGCGATGCGTATGGCGCATGCTTTCCGGTCAACGGCGTCGTTCTGTCGCGCCCGGACAATCAGGTGTACGCCGACATGCCGATGGGTATTGGCCACCGGCACGCGGCAGACGGAAGCCCGACGGTGGATACGATCAGAATACTGCATCCCTGCACGACCGTCCGGAATGTCGGGACCGCTTCACTTGGACGATAGCTGTCGATGGCCGTTGCACCGAGGCCGAGCAGGGGCCGCCTGCCGGCCCGGGTTCAGCCACCCGTCCCGATGCTGAGCCGGAAGGCCTGCAGGCTGTCGAGCTCGAGGCGATACTCCTCGGAGAAGGCCGGATGGCCGATCACGCGGATGTCGAGGCTCGCCTCGGCGCCGCCGTAGGTGACCTCGGCGGTGACGTGGGTATCGGTGACCAGCGGCGCCATGGGGTCGAAATCGACCCGCTTCACCTCCACCGCGGTGAGGCCGAGGCCGTCGAGGTGGTCCTTCACGGCGCGCTTGATGCTGACGTCGTAGTAGAAGTAGACCCCGCCAAAGGCCAGACCGGCCAGCAGGGTGAGATAGAGAATGAAGCGGACCATGACCGTCTCCTTGGTGATATCCCGAACGGGCTTCCTCGATGAGCGCGTGTTATATCACAGGCGCGGCCCTAGCGGGGCAGCCAGGCCCCCTCGCGGATCACCGGGAAACCGGCCACTCGCCGGTTGTAGAGGTAGAGCCAGGCGGGGCCGAAGCGGGTCGCATGGATGAGGCGGTCGTAGTCGCCCTCCCGCGGCGTGCGGACCCGGTAGTCCTCCAGCCGGTCGAGGCCGGCCAGCAGGCGGGCATCCACCTGGAACACCTCCACCTCGATGCCCAGCGAAGGCTCGGGCCTGGCGGCGGGATAGGGCCCCAGGTCATAGAGCGTGGCGCTGGTCAGGCAGTCCTCGCCCAGGAAGGCGGCGTCCTCCAGCCAGTGGTGGTTGCGCAGGCCACGCTTCAAGGTGCCGTAGACGGCGACCAGCGGCGTGCGGCGCACGGCGAGGGGGGGAGTGTGCATGGGCCCTTGCCTCCTCGGGGAATTGGTCGAGTGTCGGCCATGAGCTTACCTTGCGCGGGCGGCGCGATGCCATGCCATCACCCCCGGCTGCGAGGGCGTCCCGGGCTTGCAGCCTTCGCCGCCAGGCGCCGATAGTGGGCGTGATCGATATCGCCGACAGGAGACGGGCATGCACATCGCCATCCTCACCATGACGATCTCCCTGCCGGGCTGCCGTTCGCTCAAGGAGAAGCGACAGCGCATGGGCGGCCTTCACGAGCGCTTCGGACGCCATCCGTCGATTGCCGTCTGCGAGAGCGGCGACCTTGACCGCCACGATGCCAGCGAGTGGACCTTCGTGGTGGTGGGCGCCAGCTCGCGAGCCGTGGAATCCCTGTGCAGCGAGATCGAGGACAAACTGCAGCGCACGGTGGACGGCCGGGTGCTGGAGGCCACCCGCGAGTTCCTGTGAGCCTGACCGCCTGAGCCTTAAGGGGAATTGCCAGCGGCCCGGGGAGCTGCGCTAGCCTTGGGTCAGGTCCTGACCCGTTGTGCCACGTCTTCAGCCAGACCGGGAGGTCATCGCATGTCGCAAGAACCCTGCCTGGGCATCCTGCTGCCCGACGATGGACCGGATGACTACGAGTGGTACAGCCTCGGCGAGGAGGTGCCCGGGTTGCCGCGTCTGGAAGTGGGCAAGGTGCCGAGTGACGGCCACCATGCCCCTGCGGCGTTGCTGGCGCTGGGTGACGTGGAGCGGCTGGTGCCGATGGGCAGGCGGCTGGTGGAGGAGGAGGGCGCCGAGGCCGTGGTATGGGCCTGCACCAGCGCCAGCTTCATCGGCGGGCTCGACTGGGCCCGAGAGCAGCGTGCCGGCCTGGAGGCGCGACTGGGCGTGCCGGTGACCAGCACTGCCCTGGCCTTCCTGGAGGCGCTCGAAAGCCTGGGACTCGACCGGGTCGACCTGCTGAGTCCCTATCCGGACGATGTCACCCTGAGGCTCGTGAGCTTCCTGCGCGAGGGCGGCGTCGGCGTCATCCACGACAAGGCGCTGGACTGCCCCTATGCCGAGGACTCCCACCGTGCCGACATCCTCGGGGAGGTTCGCCGTTTTCGCCAGCGCTATCCCGATCTCTCGCGGCCGCTGCTGGTCCCCGATACCGCCATCGACTCGCTGCGTCGGCGCGAGGCCATGGTCGAGGCGGCAGGCGGCGAGGTGCTGACCGCCAACCAGGTGACCCTCTGGGCCGGGCTGAAGCGGCTGACGTGGCCGCAACGGCCTGCGTCCTTGCTGGGGCTTCTCGCGGAGCCTTGAGGTCGCGTCGCTCAGCCTGTCATCGATGTTTCCTGACCAGGTGCACTATATTTCCTGCATAGCCCGGCGGTGGTCCTCTTCAGCCGAGCGTCGAAGATGCTCCCCCACTCTGGAGTGAGCCCATGATCAATAAGAGATTGCTGTTCATCCTTCTGCTTCTCGGTAATGTCGCGCTGGCGAGTGCCGACTACAACGATGCCATGCATAGCTTCGAGGAGCAGGAGTACCGCCAGGCACTGCGGGGCTTCTCCAGCCTTGCCGTCGCCGGCGATGCGGATGCCCAGTACATGCTGGGGCGCCTTTACGAGGCCGGCAATGGAACGCCGCAGGATTTCGTGGCGGCGCACAAGTGGTACAACATTGCTGCATCCCGAGGTCACCGACATGCTGCCGCTGCCCGCGATGCGGTGGCCACCAGGATGACGCGTCAGCAGATCGCCGATGCTCAGCAGGCGGCCCGTGCCTGGCAGCCGGGTTCGGTTGTATCTCCCGAGGCATCGACCTCCGTCGAGATGCTGTCGGACCGCGAGCGAGTCGCCGGTATTCAGCGGGAACTCAACCAGCTGGGCTATGATGCCGGTCCTGCCGATGGGCTGATCGGCAGTCGTACCCGTAATGCGATCCGCGACTACCAGGGCACCGTGGGGCTTCCACAGGATGGCCTGGTGACGACGACGCTGCTTGAGCGCTTGCGGAATGAGAGCTCGTCGCCTGCGCCCTCGTCCTCCGCCGAGCAGGCGATGCGTGCCGTGCTCGAGGACAGCTTCCGCGATGGCGACTTCCGACGTGATCCAGCATGGACCGTGCTCAGTGGTCGCTTCGATGTCGATGACCGCGGGTTGCGCAGTATCGTGCAGAAGCCACGTGCGGTCGGGTCCGAAACGCCGACGGAACAGCCGCGGCGGCGGGAGGAGGAGCTCGGTCTTGCGGTCCTGCAACTGATCCTCGAGCAGGCGGGTGGATTGCCCCCGCGTGCCACCGAGACGACACCGGTACCGGAGGTCGAATTTGCAGAGCCCGCCCGGATCTTCGTCGAGGCGCCGGTCGGCAATGACTTTGCACTGGAGATGGAACTGGCGTCCTACCAGCGACCCGGCAGCCTGGAGTTGGGGGTGTTTCAGGGCAGCCAGCCAGGCGGGGGATATCGGCTGGTCTACAACCCTGGGGCACGCCCGGGGCTAAGCCTGGTGCGGCTGACCTCCGAAGGGGGCGAGGTGATCGCCAGCAGCGAGGGCACCCTCGATCTCGAGGACGGCCGTTTCCATACCCTGAACTGGAGTCGCAACGTGGACGGCGGGATGGAAGTGCGGGTGGATGGCCGGCGCGTCATCCAGGCACGTGATCTGCACCTTCGCCAGGGATTCCGCGGCTTCGTACTGGTGAACTATGGGGGAGAATACAGCCTTCGCCGAGTACGCCTGGACGGTTAGTCCGGTAGCACGATCCGCGGCCGGGAAGGACCCGGGAAAGGAAGGAACGGGCAAGCGCCAGGCCAGGGTCGCCGGCTGCGCCGTCCGGCCCATAAGCCGGACCCGGAGGCGCCGCGGAGGTGCCGAGAGGCATCATCCCCCATCCAGGTTGCCAGGAGCCTGCCGAATAGTGGCGGAGTTCCGCCGCTTTCGCCAGCGCTATCCCGATGCCTCGCGGCCGTTGCTGATCCCCGATACCGCCATCGACTCGCTGCGTCGGCGCAAGGCCATGGTCGAGGCGGCCGGCGGCGAATCGCGTTGCGGGGCACCGGCCGGGTGCCCGCTCGTTCCTGGGGTCAGAGTCTCGGGGCGTCGAAGTCGGCCGGTTCGTCGGTATAGACGCAGACGTTGGCATCCTCGATGTCGCCGTCCGGGGCCTCGACCTGGCGGGCGAAGAAGTCACGGATCTCCCGGCGCTGGCAGTGCGCCTCGAAGGCCAAGCGGTTGGTCCAGACCTCGTGGAAGACGATGGGGTAGCTCTCGCCCTGGGCGAAGGGGTTGTCGATCTGGCGGGTGACGGTATAGCGCAGGCAGGCGTCCTCGCGATGGGCATTCGGCTCCAGGGCCTGGAGCGCCTGGAAGACGGCGGCCTCCTTGCCGGGCTTGGGCTTGAAGCTCGCGATGCAGTAGATCTTCTGTGACATGGTGACTCCAGGGGAATGAATGCCGCGCCGACGATACCAACAAGCCCCCATCGCCACCAGCGTGCGGTCATGATCTTCCCCCTGATGGGCGTCATCGGCAGCCAACACCCGCATGGTGGGGCCCACAAATGAGCACTCCCGGCTCGGGGCCGGGAGCGCTGAGGTAAAGGGCGTCAGTTTCTGTGGTTCAGAGTTTCAGAGGCTCAGAGTTTCAGAGGCTCAGAGTTTCAGAGGCTCAGAGCGTCATGAAAGGAGAGTCCCGATGGTCATCGAACTGGTAGACCTCATAGGGCTCGCTCTGGGGGCCGGGCATGCCGGGCGTGCCGATGGGCATGCCGGCGAGGCCGATGCCGTCGATATCGGGGCGTTGCTCGAACAGGGCCTCGATCGCCGCAAGCGGCACGTGTCCCTCGATCACGTACTCCCCCAGCACGACCGTATGGCAGGCGCCGAGGCCGTAGGGCACCCCTGAGGCCTCCTTGACCTTGCCCAGTTCGACGTCATCGACGACGGTGACCTCGATCCCCATCGCTTCGAGGTGCCTGGCGTAGCCGTCGCAGCAGCCGCACTGGGGATTCTTGTAGAGGGTCGCTTCCTCCGGGAGGGCGGCCTGGGCGGAGGCAGCGCCCAACAGCAGAGCCCCGGAGAGCAGCAGGGAGGTGGTCGCACGATTCATGAATGGTCTCCGTAACCGGCCCATGTCACCCATGGGCCTGATCCTGTTGGTGGTCGTCAGCGTACAACCCCGCCTGAGTGGAGTTACTGGCGCTGTTCGTCGGTGAGAAGGTCCTGCAGGGCATTATGCAGCCGTAGCCGTTCGAGCATCATCTGGCCATGCAGTTCCGCCATGCGCTCGTGCAGGGATGACAGCTCGTCGGGATCCGGTCGCTCCTGCTGCATCAGGCCGATCATTTCCTCCTGCAGTTCCCGCATCTGGTTCATGCGCTCGAGCTGGTCAGGCCGATGCGCCTCCATCAGCTCATGCATCTTCTCACGTTGCCCCTCATCGAGCAGCGGCGCGATGCCGCCCGGCCCGTATCCCATCATGCCGGGCCCCATCGGGCCGTAGCCCGGCCCCATCATCATGCCGGGGCCCATCTGGCCGTAGCCTGGCCCCATCATCATGCCGGGGCCCATGTGGCCGTAGCCCGGCCCGTGTCCCATCATGCCGGGTCCCATGCGGCCATAGCCCGGCCCGTGTCCCATCATGCCGGGTCCCATGTGGCCATAGCCCGGCCCGTATCCCATCATGCCGGGTCCCATGTGGCCATAGCCCGGCCCGTATCCCATCATGCCGGGTCCCATGTGGCCATAGCCCGGCCCGTATCCCATCATGCCGGGTCCCATGTGGCCATAGCCCGGCCCGTATCCCATCATGCCGGGGCCCATCGGGGCATAGCCCGGCCCCATCATCGCGCCGGGGCCCGTCTGCCCTTGACCGTACCCCATCATGCCGGGTCCCGTCTGGCCGTAGCCCGGCCCCCGATCATCCTGGTCATGGCCCATCATTCCATGGGCGAGGGCACTGCCGCTGGATCCCAGGGCAAGGGCCAGGCCCAGGGCGAGCGTCGGAAGGCGAAAATTCATGGGTCATCTCCTCTCGAGCCAGGCTGGCTCGTGGTGCGGTCATGGTGGACTCGACCCGCCCGATTGGGCCGGGTCGGGAACTGTCATCCAGCATAGCCGTCCATGGGATGGCACGATTGACGTGTATCAACCTCGCCCTCGACCTGGAGGAGTGATCCCATGCGGCTGGAAGGTTCCTGTCACTGCGGCGCCGTGCGATTTCGCGTCGAATCCCCCCACCCCTATCCCTACCAGCGCTGCTACTGCTCGATCTGTCGCAAGACCGCCGGCGGTGGCGGCTATGCCATCAACCTGGGCGCACTTGCCGACACCCTCGAGGTCGAGGGAGGCGAGCACACGCGGGTCTACCATGCGGTGATCGACGGCCAGCAGAGCGAGGGCGAGCGCCACTTCTGCGGTCGCTGTGGCAGCGCGCTGTGGGTCTTCGACCCGGGCTGGCCCGAGCTGGTCCATCCCTTCGCCTCGGCGATCGACAGCGACCTGCCGATCCCGCCCGAGCGGGTCCACCTGCTGCTGGACAGCAAGGCCTCCTGGGTCGAGGTCGAGGCACGGGACAACGACCGCTGCTTCGCCGGCTACCCCGAGGAGAGCCTCGCCGAGTGGCATCGGCGCCTGGGCCTGGAGCGCTAGCCGGCGGTGATCACTCGGCAGGGGAGTCGGGACTGGCAGCGCGGCTTGGCTGTGCCAAAATGGCGCTGCCCCGCAGGCCATGTCGGGGCGTGGACGCAGCGCGAGCCCAGACAAGAGCGGCAAGAGGAGAATGGCAACTATGGAACAGTCGGCAACCAGGGAAGGGATCCCGGTCGGCATCAGTGCCTGCCTGATGGGCGAGCAGGTGCGCTACAACGGCGGTCACAAGCGCTCCCGCTACTGCCTGGAGGTCCTGCAGGACCGTTTCGCCTTCGAACCCTTCTGCCCGGAGCTCGAGGCCGGGCTCGGCGTCCCCCGGGACCCCATCCGCCTGGTGGGGTTGCTGGGCGAGGAGCCCCGGGTGGTGGGCACCAGGGATCCGAGCCTCGATGTCACCGACCGCCTGGACGAGGTCAGCGAGGCCTTCGTCGCCGACCACCGTCACCTGCGTGGCTTCATCCTGATGAAAGGGTCGCCGAGCTGCGGGCTCGAGCGGGTCAAGGTCTACCATCCCAACGGCATGCCCAGCCACGCCGACTCGGGGGCGTTCGTGCGCGCCCTGCGCCGCCACTTCCCGGAACTGCCGCTGGAGGAGGAGGCCCGGATGAACGATGCCGTGCTGCGCGAGAACTTCATCACCCGGGTCTATGCCTTCGACGACTGGAAGCGCCGGGTGGAGGCCGCCCCCAGCTACCATGCCCTGCTGCAGTTCCACAGCCGCCAGAAGTACCTGCTGATGGCCCACCACGTGGAATCCTATCGCGAGCTGGGGCGCTACCTGGCCGAGTCCAGCAGGCTGCCGTTGCAGGAGGCCATGACCCACTACCTGCAGCGCTTCATGGCGGCGCTCGGCCGGCCGGCCACCCGCAAGACCCACACCAATGCCCTGATGCACGTGCTGGGCTACCTCAAGCAGGCCGTGGACGGCGAGACCCGCCAGGACCTGCTGGCGGCCATCGAGGACTACCGCCTGGGCCACGTGCACCTGGTGGTGCCGATCCGCCTGCTCAAGCACTACGTGAAGCGCTACGGGTCGGAGTACATCCGCGAGCAGACCTATCTCGACCCGCATCCCTATGAACTGGGCCTGCGAAACACCATCTGACGGTCTTTCCGGCCCTCAGGGCTGACGCTCGCCGCGGGTTGCACGCAGTAGTACGCGGTCCAGCATCCGGGTGCCGAGCAGGCGCTTCAGGGTGCCGAACAGGTGGGTCGGCACGGTCACGTAGTAGCGCGCCCGGGGGCGCGGGCTTTCCAGGGCATGCACCAGCTTGTCGACCACGGCGTCGGGTCCGAGGGTGAAGGGCCCTCCATCATCGTGTCCGGCGAGCCGGGCCTCCACGGCGCGGTAGGTGTCGGCATGGGCGCTGTGGGCGGTGTCGATGTGGGCCTTGAAGGCGCGGTAGGCATTCTCGCGGAAGCGGCTGGTGATGGGCCCCGGCTCGATCAGGCTGACGCGGATGCCGCTGCCGTGCAGTTCCTGGCGCAGGGTATCGGTCAGCCCCTCCAGGGCGAACTTGGAGCAGACGTAGGCGCCCCGGTAGGGCATGGCGGCCAGGCCCAGCACCGAGCTGTTCTGCACGATGCGCCCGGCGCCCTGGCGGCGCATCGCCGTCAGTACCCGGCAGGTGAGCTCGTGGGTGCCGAGCAGGTTGGTCTCCAGCTGGGCGCGCAGCACCTCCCGGGACAGGTCCTCCACCGCCCCGGGCTGGCCATAGGCGGCGTTGTTGAACAGCGCATCGAGTCGCCCGTCGGTCGCCTCCAGGACCGCCTCGAGGCAGGCGGCGATCGAGTCGCTGTCGTCCAGGTCCAGGGGGACGGCCGTGAGGCCCTCGTCACGCAGCCGCGCCAGGTCCTCCTCGCGACGCGCGGTGGCGAACACGCGCCAGCCACGTTTGGCCAGGGCGAGGGCGGCGGCCTGGCCGATGCCGCTGGAGGCGCCGGTGACCAGCACGCTGCGGAAGGAGGCATCGGGGGAGACGGGCATCGGTCTGGCTCCTGGCAGTCAAGGTCGGGCGCGCCGGCGCGGCGCAACCCCGCACTCTGTCGCCTGGCGCCCGGCCATGCAAGTCGGTCGCGAAGCTCCTACAATGCGGCCTTCGCCAGAGACCGACCACTTATGTCCCAGTCCCTCTCCCATCAGGACCTCTCCCACCAGGACCGCTTCGCGCGGCTGACCGAGCTGCTGGCCGAAAGGCAGGACCTGTGGCGTCCGCTGCCGTTCCAGCATCGCCGCCCGCCCTGGGGCGAGGCGTGGCCTGGGCTGGAAGCGGCGCTGCTCAAGCTTTCCGACGCGGCCACGACGCGCCTGCAGGACGCTCCCTTCCGCGAGTCGCCGCTGGACGAGTGGCTGCCGGTGGCCGAACTCGCCCGCCTGGTGGAGCTGCCGGAGCTTGCCGGCGACGTCGTCGAGCTGCCGTCGTCCTGGGCCGCCCATGTGGGCGGGCGCAAGTGGTCGCAGATCGAGGCCTTCCTGCCCCGGGTGGGGGCCTCGCCCGGCGAACGACTGGTGGAGTGGTGCGCGGGCAAGGGGCACATGGCCCGGGCGCTCTCGCGTCGACTTGATGCCGAGGTGACGGCCCTGGAGTGGCAGCCGGCGCTGTGCCGGGAGGGGCAGCGGCTGGCCGAGCGCCAGGGGGCCTCGGTGCGCATGGCCGAGCAGGACGTGCTGGCGCCCGGGGCCGGGCGGTGGCTCTCTTCCGATACTCGGGTGGCGGCGCTGCATGCCTGCGGCGACCTCCACGGGCGGTTGATCGAGCTTTCCACCGAGCACGGCAATGCCATGACCCTGGCGCCATGCTGCTATCAGCGTACCGCCGAGGCCCACTACCGGCCCCTGTCGCGACAGGGCCGCGAGCGGTTGGCGGCCTCGGGGCTTTCGCTCACCCGAGAGGATCTGGCCATGGCGGTGCAGGAGACCGTGACGGCCCCGCGCCATGTTCGCCGCCAGCGTGAGCAGGCCGGTGGCTGGCGACTGGGATTCGACCTGCTGCAGCGCGAGGTGCGGGGCGTCGACGCCTACCTGCCGGTGCCGAGCCTGGCCTATGGTCGACTGCCCGGCAGCTTCGAGGCATTCTGCCGGTGGGCGGCCGAGCGGAAGGGGCTGGTCCTGCCGGCCGGCCTCGACTGGCCGGCCTTCGAGGCGGCCGGGCATCGGCGCCGGGCCGAGGTGACGCGCCTGGAGCTGGTGCGCCACCTGTTCCGCCGCCCGCTGGAGGTGTGGCTGGTGCTGGACCGGACCCTGCGGCTCGAGGAGGCGGGGTTCTCGGTGGAACTCGGCACCTTCTGCGAGCGCGAGCTGACCCCGCGCAACTTGCTGCTGCGGGCCTCCCCGCCGTCCCGCCCGCTGGACTGACGGGCTCGCATCGAGGCCCGATAGAGAGGCGAGGTGGCACATGCCCTGGAAACGCATCGCCCTGCTGGGCCTGGTGGGCTGGGGGCTCTTCCACTTCGTGATCGCGCCGCCCGCCGAGGTGGTGGCCACCGCCATCGCCGAGCATCACCCGCTCCCCGAGGGGGCGCCCCTCCTCTCCATCGCCGAACCGCCTCGCCAGGGCGACCTCGTGGCGGCGCCGCGCCGGCTGCCCGTCGAGGGCCTCGACGTCCGGGTGGTGCCCCGGGCCACCTTCGAGCTCACGGCCAGGGTGCTGTCGAGCCGGTCGTATCGTCTGGGCCGTGACGCGCGTCTCTCCCCACTGGACCTGGCGCTGGGCTGGGGGCCGATGGCCGAGGAACCTGTGATCGAGGCGCTCGAGATCTCGCAGCGAAATCGCTGGTACTACTGGCGCACCGACGCCCCGCCCCCCATCCCGCCCCGGACGATCGCGTTGAACAGCAGCAACATTCACATGCTGGCCGGCGATGCCGCGACGATGGCATCCCTCAAGCGTCTCGAGGCCGGGGACAGGGTGACGCTGCGAGGTCACCTGGTGGATATCGAGGGCGATCGCTGGACGTGGCGAACCAGCACCCGTCGCACCGATACCGGCCAGGGAGCCTGCGAGATCATGCTGGTGGACGCCCTGGTGGTGCACTGACCGCCGTCCCGGCGCCACTCGTCCTTCCTTGCCGTCTCTGCTTCCTGCTTGCCTTCTCCTGCCCGCGTGCCGTCACTCCGGTTCCCGCGATTCCCTCGATTTCCGCCAGTCGCGGAAGAGCGCCTGGATGCGTGCCAGGGTGCGGGCATACCAGGTCTCGTCCTTGACCAAGGCCCGTTCGGCATTCAGCGGGTGGGTCGGGATGTGCAGGCGCATGTCCACGCCGGTCTCGGCGTGGGTGGTGACCCGCACGGCCGCCGAGCGACGGGCCGGGCCGTAGGGGATGTGCCGCGCCAGGTCGGCCAGGCGCTCGGTGGTGGTGGCGAAGCGCAGGAATTCCCGCGCCGCCTCGGGGTGGGGGCTGCCGCGGGGAATCACCCAGGTCTCGTGCTCCTGGACCTGGCCGTCCCAGAGGATCGCGATGGGGGCGCCCCGGTTGACCATGGCATCGAAGAAGCGGCCGTTGTACCCCGAGGCCATCACGACCTTGCCCTCGGCCAGCAGGCGCGGCGGGGTATCGCCGGCCTCCCACCATTGGATCTCCTCGAGCTCGTCCAGGCGCTCCAGGGCCAGGTCCAGGCCGCGTCGGGTACTGAGCAGCCGATAGAGCTCCTCCAGGGGCACGCGATAGGAGAGCAGCGCCCACTCCAGGTTGACCGCCGGGGTGTCCTGCAGTGCGCGCGGCCCGGGGAAGCGCCGCTGGTCGAACAGGTCGCCGATCACGGTGGGTCGCCGTCCCGGGAAGGCGTCGGTGCGGTAGGCGACCACGGTGGCGAAGACACTGTGGGTGATGGCGCAGCGGCCGAAGGCGTCCGGCAGGAAGTCCTCCTCGGCCGGGGTGCCGTCCGGGGCCGGAGCCAGCAGCGAGGACGAGAGGGGCTCGAGCAGGCCCTGCTCGCAGGCGGCCATGGCCTCGCTGCGGGTCATGTCGATGAGGTCCCAGGGCACCTCGCCGTCGGCCACGGCGCGACGCAGCTCATCGAGCCCGCCGTCGTACTGCTCCACCGCCACGGGGCGGCCGGTGGCGGCGGTGTAGGGCGCGAACAGGGCTGCCTGCTGGGCGCGCTCGTAGGCCCCGCCCCAGCTCAGCACGGTGAGCGGAGCGTCTCCTGCATATCCGGCCTCGCCGGACGGGGCCGCGAGCAGCACCAGCCACAGCAGGTGCGCCGGCCACCGGCCTGGCCCTTGCCCTAATTCTCGTTCATCCCGTGCCATGTTCCTCCCTTCGCAGCTCGTCGCTGTGTGCCAGGTAGGCCCGGGCGATGCTCGACTCGAAGACCACCCCGAGGAAGGCGTCATCGGCCTCGGCATCGACCACCGGCAGGGCCTCGCCGGTAACGTCCTGGAGCACCTCCATGGCGTCCCACAGCGAGGTGTCCGGCGCCAGGACCGAGCGCGCCAGGCGGACGACGCCACCCACCCGGAGGTCGCCCGCGGTGGCCTCCCGAGCGGCTTCCAGGTCGGCCAGGCCCACGCAGCCCAGGTAGCGCCCCTGCTCGTCGACCAGGTAGCCCTCGCCGTGCCGGGCCTGGCAGAGGGCCGTGACCGCCGCCGCCACCGGGGTCTCCGGGCGCAGGGTCACGCACTCCTCGGTCAGGAGCTCCACCACCGGGGTCGAGCGCAGCACGGCACGCCCGCGCCCCGCGGAGAGATCCAGGCCGCGACTCTCGAGCTGGATATCGAACAGCGAGTGACCGAAGAGCTGGGCGGCGATGGGGCTCGCCAGGGTCACGCTGGCCAGCGCGGCGGTGGTCAGCGCGTAGCTGCCGGTCAGTTCGAAGACGATCAGCAGGCTCGTCAGGGGGGCGCCGATCACCGGGGCGGTGACGGCCACCATGCCGCAGACGGCGTAGAAGACGAAGGTCTCCTGGGGCGCCCCGCTGAACTGGCCGACGAGGCTCCCGCACAGGGCCCCGAACAGCGTGCCGATGACCAGCGCCGGGCTGAACACCCCGCCGCCGAAGCCCATGCCCAGGCACAGCCCCGTGGCGGCGATCTTGAGCACCAGGACCAGCAGCAGCTCGCCGCTGCCGAAGGCCCCGGCGATGGTGGCGAAGCGCAGGGTCTCCTGTCCCATGCCGAGGATGTCAGGCACCCACAGGGCGGCGATCCCGAGCAGGGAGCCGGCCAGGGCGGGTCGCAGCGGCGGGGGGAGCGTCAGGCGCATGGCCAGTCGCGTGACGCCGAGCAGGGTGCCCATGTAGGCCCCTGCGACCAGGGCGCCGAGGCCGCCGATCGCGAGGAAGGCGACGAACTCCCAGGGGTGTGGCACGGCGGTGTCGGCGACATGGAAGAGCGCACCGCGCTCGAGCACGTTGGTGGCGATCACGTGGCCGACGAGGGCGGCCGCGGCCACCGGGGCGAAGGCGCGCAGGGCATAGTGGCGCAGCACCACCTCGTGGGCGAAGACGATGCCCGCCAGGGGCGCATTGAAGGCGGTGGCGATGGCGGCGGCCACCCCGCAGGCGATGGTGATGTTGTCGTCGGAGCGCCCCAGGCGCAGCAGCCGCGCGCCCAGCGAGCCCAGGGTGGCCCCCAGGTGCACCAGGGGGCCGTACTGGCCTACCGAGGCTCCGGCGCCCAGCGAGACCAGCGCGCCGAGCGCCGAGAGGCTTCCGGCCCGGACCGGCAGCCGCCCCCGGCGGGTCTGCACGGCGGCAATCACGTCGGCCGGGGCATGGGGGCGCCGCTCGGGAATGGCGAGGTGCACGAGGCCGACCACCAGGCCGCCCAGCGTCGGCACCGCGATGGTGATGGCCACCAGCAGGCCGGGATGGTCGAACATCATCCGGCTGCGCGGCGAGATCAGCAGGAGGTCATTGAGCGCGAGCACCGCGGCGACGAACCCCACGGCGAACAGGGAGGCGATGGCGCCGATGACGGCGCCCAGGAGCACCAGCCCCAGGAAGCGGACGACGGCCAGCGGGCCTCGGCGGTATCGCTCGGTTGCCGAGATCGAATCCATCCTCACGGTGCAGGCGGGGCGAGCGTGCCGGGCAAGGCGATGCCCCACCATTGCAGCGAGCAGGATGGCAGGGCGGGTCGCAGGAAAGGGCCGCGGCCAGGGGGCGTGGCCGCGGCCCGGACCGGGCGGTCAGTGGTGCCGACTGAAACGGCCATGCGGACTGGTGGTCATCAGGCGGTCGAATTCGCTGCCGCTCATGTGCACCAGGGTCTCGTGGTCACCGGCCTCGAAGTAGATGTCGGGCTGATGGCGTAGCAGGTCGTCGATGTAGACCTGCAGGCCATAGGCCTGGCCCACCGGGCTGGTGGCGCCGGGATCGCAGTCGCGGAACTGCTCGACGATCTGCGCTTCCGAGGCAAGCTCGACCTTCTCGTGAAAAAGCGCCGAGAGCAGGTCGAGATCGGCATCGCAGGTGCTGGGCAGCACGGCCAGGCGGTAACCTGCGTCGCCCTTCAGCATGACGGCCTTGGCCATCTGGTTGCCGGCGACATGCGCTTGCTGGGCGATGCGGCTGGTTGTCACTTCGTGTGGATGGGGCACTTCCTCGAAGTCGATGTCACAGGCTCGGAGGTACTCCCGTATCGTCATGGGCATGCTCATGACACTTTCTCCTTCGGCCACTTGGGCCGGGAACGACAATGGTTGGCTAGCTTCCGGTGATGTTGCTCTCCATACCTTCAGCATAGTCGTTCCCGGAGGCGGCGAGGCGCGCCCTGCGCCGCGTCATGCCGGGCCCGAGGCCCCTCAGCTCGGGGGGAAGCGGGCCAGCCGCTCCTCGGTGACGCCGTCGCGCCGGACCCCCAGCGGCAGCAGGGTGCCCGGGGCCTGGCGACGCAGGAGGGTGGTGAGGTCGGTGGGGGTGTCCACGGCGACCCCGGCGGCGCTGACGATGACATCGCCCTCGGCGAGGCCCGCCCGCTCGGCCACGCTCCCCGGCTCGATGCGGCGCACCCGCACGCCGTCCGGGTGCGCCTCGAGCAGCACCCCCAGGCGCAGGGGCGCGGAAGGCTGGAACGCAGACTCGTCGCCCAGCACGTAGAGGGCGTCGGCTCGCCCCGCAGGAGCCATGCAGTCGCCCGTCGGGGTCCAGGGCAGCAGGGTGCGGTGGTCGTCGAGGCCGAGGTCGTCGAGCTGGTAGGGGACCCCCTCGCCGTTGGCCAGGTGCCCCTCGCCCATCAGGCCCACCACCAGGGTGTCTCGCCCTGCGGCCTCCACCAGCGCCGCAGCCATGGCGCGGTCCCAGACCAGCTGGGCGCCGATGAAGCGCTCGAGGCCCGCCGTGTCGTCGTCGCGGTCGACGTGCTGGTCGTAGATCGCCGTGAGGCGGTCGCGATAGGCCGGCGAGGCAGGGGCCGGCGGGGTGATGCCGAAGCGCTCCTCCGCGGGGACGGCCTCCCAGCCTTCCATGGCCAGCCGACCGCGCAGCGCCGGCGTGACGTTGAGGGCCACGAGCGGGATCCGCTGCATCCGCGCGAAGTGCAGGATCGGCAGGTAGAGGGCGGGGTCGAAGCCCCAGGCCCGCTGCCAGTCGCTGGCCGCCAGGAAGCCGGGCTCGTCGAACTCGCCGGCCACCCAGGCGTCCAGCGCCGGCTGGGCCTCGCGGGGCAGCATCTCCAGGCCGATCACCATGTCCGGCCGATAGGCATGCAGGGCGGCCAGGGTATGCAACTGCCAGCGGTGATGGTCGATCCGGTCGTGGCGCTCGCCGAGCAGCAGCACGCGATGGTCGGTGAGCTCAGGCATCAGCGCCGCGGTGGACAGGCGCTCGCCGCCGCGGGTCTGCCACTGGCCGGGAAGGGGGCAGTCATCGGCCAGGCTGGCAGGAGACGCGAGGGGCAGGAGGAGCCCGGCCAGGACGGCCCAGCGGCAGAGGTGGCGACAACGGGAGCGGAAACGCAAGGGGCGGGATCGCGGCATCGGTGACTCTCGGCGTGGGTGGCGGGCCATGCCCGACATCGGCACAGGGGTGGTGTCTACCCTAGCCCGGGGCCCGGTGGGGGAAAAGGGCCGCGACGTCGCATTGCGATGACGCGACAGGGGGGCGTCGGCGATACTGGCGCGGACATCGGTCTTTGATCAGCCACTGGCTATCAGTACTTCGAATCAGTACTTCGAGAGGGACGTGATGACAGCTCACGCAAGACCGGCCGCCACCTGCCTGGCGATCCTGCTCGCCGGGCTCCTGCTGGGGGCCTGCAGCGACGAGAACGCCGTCGCCGAGGTGCCCCTGCCAGTGCTCGCCAACAATCCCGCCGCGCACGACGACAGCCGCGTGGCGACCCAGGGCGTGGTGCGCCGCTTCGAGGACCCGCTGCACTACTGGATCGAGGACGAGGACCTGCACCGGGTCGAGCTCTTTCCCCAGGAGCGGATCGCGCCCTACCTGGGCGAGGCCGTCCGGGTGCAGGGACACTTTCGTTTCTCGCCCAGCGAGGGGCGACGACTGACGCTGGAGAGCGTCGAGCGGCGGTGAGGGCTGTCCTATTCCTGCCCGTCCCGGCTTCCCTGCAATGTGGCGACCAGGCGGCGGGAGCCGCCATGGTCGCGGTGCTCGCCGAGCCAGATGCCCTGCCAGGTCCCCAGGGCCAGGCGTCCGCCTCTCACGGCCACGGTCAGTTGGGTCCCGAACAGGCTGGCGGCCACATGGGCCGGCATGTCGTCGTCACCCTCGAGGGTATGGCGGAAGTAGGGCAGGTCGCCGGGCACCAGGTCACGCAGGAAGGCGTCCATGTCGTGGCGCACGTCCGGATCGGCGCTCTCGTTGAGGGTCAGCGAGGCCGAGGTGTGCAGCAGCTGCAGGTGCACGAGCCCCACCCGGCAGTCCAAGAGCCGCGGCAGGCCGGCGACGACCTCGTCGGTGACCCGGTGAAAGCCCCGCGAGCGGGGCGACAGGACGATCTCGCGCTGGTCCCACATGGTGGTCGTTGTCTCCCGTCATCGAACAGGCCTCCAGCATAGGGAAGGCCGGGGCGACATTCATCCCCCGGCCCGTTGCTCGATCAGTCCCAGGCGTTGGCCCCGATGCGGTGCACGCTGACGTCGGCGCCGTTGAACTCCTCCTCCTCGCTCAGGCGCAGGCCGGTGATCATGGCGATGGCGCCATAGACCAGCAGGCCACCGACCACGGCCACCAGCACCCCGGCCAGCGAGCCGATGAGCTGGGAGGCGAGGCTGACGCCGCCGAGGCCGCCCAGCCCAGCCTGGCCGAAGATACCCGCGGCGATGCCGCCCCAGACGCCGCAGACGCCATGCAGCGGCCAGACGCCGAGCACGTCATCCAGGCGCTCGATCCGATCCTGGGCCCACTCGAAGAGGTAGACGAAGATGGCTGCGGCCACGCCGCCGGTGACCAGGGCGCCGACGGGGTGCATCAGGTCGGAGCCGGCACAGACCGCCACCAGGCCGGCCAGGGGGCCGTTGTGGATGAAGCCCGGGTCCTTCCTGCCGAGCACCATCGAGATGACGATGCCGCCGACCATCGCCATCAGGCTGTTCACCGCGACCAGGCCGCTGATGCCGTCGAGGGTCTGGGCCGACATGACGTTGAAGCCGAACCAGCCGATGGTCAGGATCCAGGCGCCGAGGGCCAGGAAGGGGATGTTGGAGGGGGCGAAGGCCACGACCCGACCGTTGCGATAGCGCCCGTTGCGAGCGCCCAGCAGCAGCAGGGCCATCAGCGCCACCCAGCCGCCCACGGCATGCACCACCACGGAGCCGGCGAAGTCGTGGAAGCCTGCACCGAAACGATGCGCCAGCCACTCCTGGATGCCGAAGTTGCCGTTCCAGACGATGCCCTCGAAGAACGGATAGACGAATCCGACGATCAGCGCGGAGGCGACCAGCATCGGGTAGAAGCGGGCCCGCTCGGCGATGCCGCCCGAGACGATGGCCGGGATCGCCGCGGCGAAGGTCATCAGGAAGAAGAACTTGACCAGCTCGTAGCCATTGCCGGCGGTCAGCTCGCTGGCGCTGTGCAGGAAGTGGGTGTCGTAGGCGACGAGGTAGCCGACGAAGAAGTAGGCGATGGCGGAGACGCCGAAGTCGGTCATGATCTTGACCAGGGCATTGACCTGGTTCTTGTGGCGTACCGTGCCGACCTCGAGGAAGGCGAAGCCGGCATGCATGGCGAGGACCATGATGGCGCCAATCAGGATGAAGAGCGTGTTGGCGCTCTGGGTCAGGGTCTGGACTGCACTCGTGATATCCACGTCGGTGATCTCTCCGGATGCGTTGGTCGCCCCCTCGGGGCCTCTGGGACTTGTAGGACCTCCCTGCGATGCAAGAGATGTTCCATGTTGGCGCATCCGGATGGAAGCCAGGGGGTTGGAGGCTTCCCGATGGTGCATATAGCCGAGGAGGGCGCACGGCCGCCATGGGTATGCACACATATGGTGCTCAAGGGGGCTTCGATGCACTGCTTCGGTGAAGAGGTCGCCCGTGGAGGGCCCCGGCGTCGATGGTCGGGGTCAGGCTGGGGTTCCCGTGCGGCGCCGTTCCCCCTCAGGGGGTGGAGCGATCCGCCTCCGGTGGCGCGTCGCTCTCCTTGCTGCCGGCGGGGCGGCGGGCCATCACGGTGATCTCCACGTGGGCGCCGCCCTAGAGGCGGGGCGACTGGGTGCAGGTGCGCGCCGGGTAGCGATGGGCCTCGAAGAACTCGGCGTAGGCGGCGTCCATGTCGCGGATCAGGTCGAGGTCGGTGATGTGCACGTCGACCCTTACCACGTCGGCCATGTCGCAGCCGACGGAGGCCAGCATGCGCTGGAGGCTGCGCATCACCAGGCGGGTCTCTGCCTGCATGTCGCCGATCACGGTCTCGCCGCCCTGGATATCCTCGACGGTCAGCCCCGAGAGGAAGATGTAGTCGTCGTCGATCACCAGATGGCTGCCGGGGAAGAGCGGAAGGGGGAGGGTGGCGACGTTGTGGTAGGTCGGCATGGGGGACTCCGTCTGCGGTGATGGCCTGTCCAGAGTCTAGCCAGTGGCCTGCGCCCCGCCCCGCCAGGTGGTGGGCGGCGGGCCCTCGGCATGGTATCTCTGGGTCCTGCCCCGTTCACTGCCCGGAGCCGGCCCATGACCCCAGCCCCCGAGATCCGTCCCGCCGCGACCCTCGCCCTGGTGCGCGACGGCGACCGGGGGCTGGAGGTCCTGCTGTTGCAGCGCACCTGGCAGGCGGCCTTCCTGCCCGGCTATTTCGTCTTCCCCGGCGGGGCCGTGGACCCCCAGGACCCGGACCTGCGGGCCTGTGCCTCGGGACGCGGCGACGCCGCCGTCAGCCAGACCCTGAGCCTCGATGAGGGCGGGGCCGACTACATGATCGCGGCCCTGAGGGAGTGCCTCGAGGAGGCGGGCCTGCTGCTGGCCGTGGATGACCAGGGGCAACTGCCGGCGGGCGATCACCCCATCCTCACGGCCGGTCGGGAGGCGCTGCGGCGCGGGCAGGCGAGCTTTCGCGCCCTGTGCGAGCAGCATGGCCTTGGCCTGCCGCTGGACCGGCTGGCCTACCTCGGTCACTGGGTCACGCCCCGGGGGGCGCCGCGGCGCTTCGACACGCGCTTCTTTGTCGCCCTGGCGCCG
This sequence comes from Halomonas aestuarii, assembly GCF_001886615.1. Taxonomy (NCBI): domain Bacteria; kingdom Pseudomonadati; phylum Pseudomonadota; class Gammaproteobacteria; order Oceanospirillales; family Halomonadaceae; genus Halomonas; species Halomonas aestuarii. The sequence continues at coordinate 206,338 of NZ_CP018139.1, read as the reverse complement.
CCGGGCCAGCAGGCGGCGCACGACGGCAGCGAGACCATCGCCCATGCCTGGCTGACGCCGGCCCGGGCCCTGGCGGATCACCGGACCGGCCGCTTGCCGCTGGGGTATCCCACCCTCCGCACCCTGCGCATCCTCGCCGACTTCCCCACCGGCGAGGCGCTGATGCGCCATGCCCATGCCAACCCGCCGACCCCGAGGCCCAGCCGTCCCTGGCCGGCTCGCAAGGGGGGAACCGCCTGGCAGGTCGAGCCGGATGCCCCGGCCTATGCGGAGGTGAGCCGTCTCGATCCCGGCCGGCAGGGGATGGCCAGTGCCGAGATCTTGCCCGGCAGGGCGGTGAGGCTGGCGCCGGGCGTCACCCGGGTCACCGCGGCCAACCCGGGCGTGATGACGGGGCCGGGGACCAACAGCTACCTGCTCGGCGATGGCGACGACCACGTGGTGATCGACCCCGGTCCCGAGCTGCCCGAACACCAGGAGCGTCTGCTGGCGCTCGCCGGGAGGCGAATCTCACGGATTCTGGTCACCCATACCCATCGCGACCACTCCCCGGGCGCGGCCCTGCTGAGCGCACGCACCGGTGCCCGACTGGTCGGCCACCCGGCGCCGGCGGGGGAGGGACAGGACGCCGGCTTCGCACCGGACCACCGGCCCCGGCATGGCGAGCGCCTCGAGACTCCCGCGGGCCCCCTGACGGTGCTGCACACGCCGGGGCATGCCTCCAACCACCTCTGCTACCTGCTGGAACCCGCGCGCCTGCTGTTCTCGGGCGACCACGTCATGCAGGGCTCCACGGTGGTGATCAACCCGCCGGACGGCGACATGGCCGCCTACCTGGACGCGCTGCATACCCTGCTCGAGCGGCCCGTCGACTTCATCGCGCCGGGCCACGGCTTCCTCATCGGCGAGGCCCACGCCGCCATCGACTTCCTGATCACCCACCGGCTGGCCCGGGAGCACAAGGTCTGTCGGGCGCTGAAGCGCCATGGGCCGGCGAGCCTGGAGGCCCTGACCCGCCACGCCTACGACGACGTGCCGGAGGCGCGCCAGGGGATCGCGGCCCGCTCGGCACTGGCCCACCTGCTCAAGCTCAAGGCCGAGGGGCAGGCCCTGGAGCGCGGCGGGCAGTGGGCGCTGCGGGCGCCCTGACGCTCCCTTCGGGGGAGTTCCGGCCTCCCTCGCCTCGGAAGGCCGCGGGTCTCGGGGGGCGTTGCAAATCCCGGGGCGCTATCTAGGCTTATCGATCAAGGCCGCGGTTATTGCCTCTCGCTATGACACAGAGCGGACGGCATGACGCAGCGCTCCCCGTCGTCCGCTGGCAAGACAGCCCTCTGGGGACCTCCGGCAGTCCGGGGAGAGTCGCAAGGGCATCGATTCATGGAGGCCGACGCACATCGCGTGGCCATGGAAAAGAGGAAGGCTTCATGGAACCGTTCATCGGTCAGATACAGCTGTTTCCGTACAATTTCGCGCCCCGCGGCTGGGCGTTCTGCGAAGGCCAGATGCTGCAGATCGAGCAGAATACGACGCTCTACTCCCTCATCGGCAACACCTACGGCGGGGACGGGCGAACGACCTTCGCCTTGCCCGATCTCAAGACCAAGAACCTGGATGACAATCTGCATTACTGCATCGCGCTGCAGGGCGTCTATCCCAGTCGGGGCTAGGCGGTATCCCTTGTCCTGACACCTTCTCTCGGGAGGGCATCAGGCCGACGACAAAGGCCCCGAACCAGCTGGCTGGTTCGGGGCCTTGTGCATCATGGCGTCGCGCCAGGTGCCGCGAGCATCAATGCGATGGCCGGCGCCATGTCGCGACGCCAACCCGCCGGGGATCAGTGACGCGCGGCGGCTGCCGCCTGGCCCCGCGGTGCCACCACGCCCTGCTCGCGCGCCATGGCATAGGCCGCCTGGGGCCCGGTCCACAGCGAGGGCAGCAGTACGAGCGAGACCGGGATGGCCGTGATCACGATGAACTGCTGCAGGGCGCTGATCTGGCCCGCACCCATGTAGAGCAGGATGCCCGCCATCAGGGCCATGGCGATACCCCAGAAGGCGCGCACCAGGCGATGCGGTGCATCGTGGCCGGTGCAGACCACGGCGATGGCGTAGCTCATGGAGTCGCCGGTGGTGGCCACGAAGATGCTTGTCAGCAGCAGTATGGCCATCGCCATGAGGCTGCCGCCGGGCAGCGCCTGCGCCACGGTGAGGGTCGCCACGTCGAACTGGAAGTTGTTGAGCGCCTCGGTGAGGTCGATGACGCCGGTCAGCTGATAGTGGATGCCGGAGCCGCCGAGCAGGGTGAACCACAGGGCAGTGGCGATCGGCGCCATCACGGCGACGGCCAGGATCATCTGGCGGATGGAGCGGCCTCGCGAGATGCGCGCCACGAAGATCGCCATCAGCGGACCGTAGCCGATGAACCAGGCGAAGAAGAACACCGTCCACCACTTCATCCACCAGGCGGGCGCCGTCTCGGAGGTCATGGTCGCCATGGTGAAGAACGAGGAGAGGTACTCGCCGAAGCCCTGGGTGAAGGCGTTGATCAGGAACTGCGTGGGGCCGAAGACCGCGATCACCGCCGCGATGGCGAGCGCCAGGAAGACGTTGAAGCGGCTGAGGACCTGGATGCCCTTGTGGATGCCGGTCATCGCCGAGGTGACGTAGACGGCGCCGAGCACGACCAGGATGGCCAGCTGGGTGCCGTAGCCCTGGCCGATGCCGAACAGCTCGCCGAGGCCGAAGCTGACCTGGGTGGCGAGGAAGCCGATGGGGCCGACGGTGCCGGCGACCACGGCGATCACGCAGCAGGCATCGACCACGCTGCCGATCCAGCCCTTCATGACCCGCTCGCCGAGGACTGGGTAGAGCAGGGTGCGCGGCTGCAGCGGCTGACCCTTCACGTAGTGCGCGTGCGCCAGCACCACGGCGGTGAGCGTGCCGAGCACGGCCCAGGCCAGGAAGCCCCAGTGCATGAACGACTGGGCCAGGGCGCCGGCCACCGCCTCGGCGGTGCCGGCTTCGGTGTCGAAGGCCGGCGGGGTGACCACGAAGTGGTAGATCGGCTCACCCGCGGCGAAGAAGACGCCGCCGCCGGCCAGCAGGGTGCACATGATCATCGACAGCCACTTGAAGGTGCTGATCTGTGGCGCATCGAGGTTGCCGACCCGGGCCTCGCCGGCGGGGGAGATCGCCACCCCGATGCCGACCAGGAAGGTCAGCAGCAGCAGCAGCTGGAAATAGGTGCCGAGCGTAGCGGCCGTCCAGGTAAAGCCGCTGGCGATGCCGTCGGCGACCCCCTGGATGTCATACAGGGAGAGCCCCACGAAGGCGATGATGAAGCCCACGGTGAGCAGCAGGACGAGAGGATCGCCGAAGCGTGACAGTAGACCCGTCCGTGAGTCGGCGGTCTGGTCATTCTGGGACATGGCGGATGCTCTAGTTGGGAGAATTTTCGGCGGCGAGGGACGCAACGCCGACCAGAGCGCCCGCATTCTACCAGATGTTCGACCAAGGTCTAAAGGGTGGTCGCCGTTGTCTTCCTGGCCTGGGGCGCACTTCCGGCGACCCGCCTGCGCCTGGTCTAGAATCTCCACGGTGACACAAAGCCGCTTGATTCAGGGTCGGGCATCGAACCGCCCGCGACGGTGATGGCACGCCCTGTTCAATGGCCAGCGGGTGGTGCCATGCCGGTCGGCGACCGGGCAAGCGCCTGACATCGATGGCCGGACGCAATGGCGCCGACGCCCGTCGACATGCCGGATAATGGACCGGAACCGATGACCTACCTTTCCCATCTGCCCAACGCCCTGCTGATCGTCGTGATCGTCCTCATCGCCAGCGCGCTGGCCCTGGTGCCGTATCTGCTGGCGCGCAGGGTCATGCTGGCCAGGGCCGACGAGCACTCGAAGGATCTGGCCGGGTCCGTGCTGTTTCGCATCGGTGCCCTGCACAGCCTGATCCTGGCGCTGATCTTTGCCCAGGAACTGCTGAACTTCAGCGAGGCGAGACATGCGATGACTCGTGAGGCCACCCTCGTGGGGGATATCTACTATGACCTCCAGCGCTATGACGACGAGGCCACCGCCTCGGTGCAGACGCATCTCGTCGACTACACCGCCATCGTGCTGGAGCGGGAGTGGCCAGGCCTGGCGAGGCAAGGGCAACTGGATGAGCAGGCCTGGGCGGAATGGCAGCACGTATATCACGCCATCCTGGACCTGGTCCCCGAGACGCGTCGACAGGACTCCCTGAGGGAGATCATGCTGGGCCAGGTCCGCGAGCTCTCCGAGCTTCGCATCAATCGGGAGACGGCCGCGCTGGTGGGCACCAACGACCTGTTCTTCTTCGCGGCCATTGCCGGCATCGTGGTGATGTCGATCGGCTACTTTCCCTTCCCACCCACTCCGGTGAACCTGACCCTGCTGCTGCTGTTCGGTGTCTACACGGGGCTGGTGCTCTACTTCATCATCGCCTTTTCCAACCCCTTCAGCGCCCCCGGCTATGTCGAGCCTTTCCGCTTCGAGCGATTGTACGAGGGGATGGTGGGCGCCACCGGCTGACGATCCCGTCCGCATTCGATGGCGTCGACAGGCCCCGGGTCAGTGATCCGGCTCGGGGCCTGTCGCGTGACGCAGGATGACCCAGGGTGGCGGGGCGTCAGTAGGCACCCTCGCTGTAGGTCAGCTCGTAGCTGTGGCTGTAGATCTCGAGGATGTTCCCGAACGGGTCCTCCATGTAGATCATGCGATAGGGCTTCTCGCCCGGGTAGTAGTAGCGTGGCTTCGCCATGCGCTTCCGGCCGCCGGCGGCGACGATGCGCTCGGCCAGCCCCTCGACGTCGGGGTCCTGCACGCTGAAGTGGAATACGCCGGTCTTCCAGTACTCGAAGTTGTCCTCCGGGTCCTCGGCGTTGTTGAACTGGAACAGTTCGACGCCGATCCGGTCGCCGGTCGACAGGTGGGCGATCCGGAAGCTGCCCCAGCCGCTGCCGAACACGTCGGTGCACATCTCGCCGATGGCGCTGTCGTCCTCGACGACCTCCGACGGTTCCATGATCAGGTACCACCCCATCACCTCGGTGTAGAACTCGACCGCCTTGTCGAGATCCGGCACCGAGATGCCGATGTGGGAGAAGTTCCTCGGGTAGACGTTGTTCATGACCTGTCCTCCTGTGTTTCTGGGTAATGGCGTCGGGAATGTCGATGGGGGAGTGTCGATAGGGGACATCGACAGGGAGGGAGTGTACGGGCATTAGATAATCACTTAAAATTATCATTTATCATTTTGATGAGTATGGGCTGTAATGATAAATCCCGTCTGGCTGCGCAGCTTCTGCACCCTGGTGGAGGTGGGGCATTTCACCCGCACCGCCGAGCGGCTGCACATGACCCAGTCCGGTGTCAGCCAGCAGGTGAGCAAGCTCGAGTACCAATTGGGGCGCGACCTGCTGGTGCGGCAGGGCAAGCGGTTCACGCTCACCGATGCCGGAGAGCGCCTGTATCGGGAAGGGCGGCAGATCGTGCAGTCGCTGGACAACCTCGAGCAGCGGGTGGGAGCGGATCCGGCCTACGAGGGCGTCGTCCGGGTCATGTCGCCCGGCAGCGTGGGGCTCAAGCTCTATCGTCACCTGCTGGCACTTCAGCGGCGGCACCCGGCGCTGGTGATCGACTACCGCTTTGCCCCCAATGCCGACGTGGAGCGGGCCGTCGCCGGTGACGAGGTCGATATCGGCTTCATGACGACGCCCTCCTCGCTGGAGGAGGTCAGCGCCAGGCCGGTGGCCCGGGAGCCGCTGCTGCTGGTCACGCCGATTGATGCGGCCGAGCCCGACTGGGAGACGCTTCGCCGGCTGGGCTTCATCGATCATCCCGACGGCGCCCACCATGCCGGCCTGCTGCTGGGCGCCAACTACGCCGAGTTCGAGCACGTCCACCAGCTCGAGAAGACCGGGTTCTCCAACCAGGTCAACCTGATCCTCGAGCCCGTCAGCCTCGGACTGGGGTTCACGGTGCTGCCGGCCCATGCGGTCGAGGCCTTCGACAAGCCACGGCGGGTCAGGGTCCACTCGCTTTCGCACCCCGTCAGCGAGACGCTCTACCTGGCCAGCCACCGCCGCAAGGCCATGCCGAATCGGGTCAAGACGGTGCTGGACGAGGCAACGCAGCACCTCTAGTCATGGCCGATGCCTCGCCAGGTCTTGAAAAGTGGTCGACCGTTGGCGGAAACCGTCGTTGACGGGGACGGACTGCGTTAACCTGATTCATGAGATTTTTCATGCCGTCCCGGGGAGCGGCCCACTCCAACCAGTACGCGAGCTGGTCATCTCATCGCAGGGCCTGTCGCTGACGGACGTCTACCAGTTCGGGGCGGAAGTGCTGATGGGCACGGCCCCGGCAGGCCGGCCTCGAGGGCTGGCCATGCGAGATCGACCTGTTGAAGGAGCCAGGCCAGGCCATCGCCTTCGGCATGTTCCCCCCCCGCGCTGCTGCGCACCGGCGAGAATGGGCCGCAGGCCGTGCTCGATGGCGACTTTTCCGACGCAGTCTCCCTGATGCGTTTCCTTTCCGAACTATGACGCTCGATGGCGGTGCCATCGCTGGAGAACGGTGTGAAGAAGCCCTGCAACCCCGTGGATGAGGAGTCCCGAATCGAGATACTTCGCTCCTTCGACATCCTCGATACGCCGGCCGAGGAACGGTTCGACCGTCTGACACGCCTGGCCAGGCGCCTGTTCGGGGTGCCCATCGCGCTGGTCAGCCTGGTCGACCACGACCGGCAGTGGTTCAAGTCCCACGCTGGGCTGGAGGCTTCCGAGACCCCCCGGGACATCTCCTTCTGTGGCCATGCGATTCTCGGCAGCGACGTCTTCATCGTCCGCGATACGCTGGAGGATGAGCGTTTCGCGGACAACCCGCTGGTGGCGGGGGGGCCGCGCATTCGTTTCTATGCCGGATGCCCGATCACCGACATGGCGCACCATAACCTGGGCACCTTCTGCATCATCGACCACACGCCACGGGAGCCTTCCGCGGAGGATATCGCGGCCCTGAAGGACCTCGCGGCCATCGCCGAACGCGAGCTGGCCATGGTGAAGCTGGCCACGCGGGACGAGTTGACCAACCTGTCGAACCGGCGGGGCTTCATGGGGCTGGCCCAGCACAGCCTCGACCTCTGCACCCGCTACGAGATGCCGGCCACCCTGGTCTTCATCGACCTGTGCAAGTTCAAGGACATCAACGACGCCCACGGGCACCAGGAGGGGGACCTGGCCCTGGCGGCCTTCGCCGAGATTCTGGGCGGCTCATCCCGACGAGCCGACATCATCGCCCGGCTGGGCGGCGATGAATTCGTCGCCCTGCTGCCGAATGCGACGATTCAGACCGCGGAATGCTACATAGCGCGACTCGGCGAGACCCTGAGCCGCTACAATCGAGACGCCGACCGGGGCTATGAGATCCAGTTCACCCACGGCATCGTGGCGTTCCACGCCGAGAGGCATGAGACCATCGAGGCCCTGCTGGCGGAAGGGGATGCCCTGATGTACGAGGAAAAGGGACAGGACGAGGCCGAACGGGCGTGAGGGGGCGGTGTGTTCCCGGTGGTCTTCATAACGCCTCTACCCTGTGCGACTTGCCCTGAACGTCACGTTCTCACCACGCGATCCCGCCGCGAGGCGTCGTGGTCACTTCTGGGGAAATGGGCCACCTGAAGCATGCTGACGAACCTGCTGCTCCTGTCGATCCCGCTGGCCGTGATGGCACTCTCTGCCTGGCGGGTAAGTGATCATCGGGCGGATCGTGAGGCCATTACCCGGCTTGCCGCCGAACAGCCGGCCGCGCCCACTGCGTTCGATCCGGCGATGGTCGAGGCCCTGCCGGAGCCCGCGAGGCGTTACTTTCTCTACACGATTGCGCCGGGCACACCGCTCCATACGGTGGCCCACATCACCATGACGGGGCGCTTCGGGATGGGAACGAAGGAGGCCCCGGGCTACCTCGAGATGTCGGCGACACAGACCCTGGCCATGCCGGCCGGTTTCGTCTGGAAGATGCGCGCGAGACGCGGTCTGATGCACCTGTCCGGCTCGGACAGCGAGCGCTGGACCCGCTTCTGGCTGATGGGGCTGCTGCCGGTGGCACGCCTGGGGGGTGACCCGGACCACGCACGAGCGGCCTTCGGGCGCTATGTGGCCGAAGCCGTATTCTGGACCCCGGCCGCGGTGCTGCCGGGCCCGGGGATCGACTGGGAATGGGTGGACACGGATTGCGCCCGTCTCACCGTGAGGCATGGGGCACTGTCGCAGGCCATCGATGTTCGGGTGGCGGTGGATGGCCAGCCGACCCAGGTGTGCTTCGAACGCTGGAGCAATGCCAATCCGGACAAGGCGTATCGGCTGCAACCGTTCGGTGGCCACCTATCGGCGTATCGGACCTTCGCGGGGTTCCGCTTGCCCACCCACGTGGAAGCTGGCAACGGTTTCGGCACGGATCGGTACTTTCCGTTCTTCGTGGTGAACGTGACGGATATCGACTTTCCCCATGGCTGATGCACGCGACGACGTCACCGGTTTGCGTCAATGGGTGCTGGCACACCCAGTCCTCGCCTTTCCGCTGCTATATCTGGGGTGGGCTTACCTCTTCTGGACGCCCTTGCTGCTGTCCGACTCCTCCGTATGGGCCTTTCCCAATATCCTGTGGTTCCTGGTCGGTGGCGCCAGCCCGCTGATCGCTGGACTCTGTCTGGCGGCGGTTACGGGGGGAAGGGCACAGCTTCGTGACCTGGCGTGTCGCCTCATCGACTGGCGGCGGATACCCGGGTCGTGGTGGCTGCTGATCCTCTCGTTCTGGCTGGTATTCGACCTGGCCATGGCGGGCCTGGCGATGTGGCTTGGCGTCACCGACTCGCCCCTCGATGTGAACGGCTCACTCCTGCAGAACCCAAGCCTGCTGCTGTTCCTCCTGCTCCTGTCGTTCGTCTTTCCAGCGGTCGAGGAGGTGGGACTTCGTGGCTACTACCTGGACGTGCTCCAGCAGCGCCTCGGCCAGATGGCCGCGGGATTGATCAACGGGGTGGTCTGGGCGGCCTGGCACGCGCCGTTCGTCGTGTTTCCGGGATATTACGACAACACTACCTTCGATCCGGCACTCTCGTGGTGGCTGCCCATGATCGTCTGCCACACGCTGCTGATCGTCCACGTCTACCATCGCACCGGGCGCAGCATTCTGGCGGTGCTCATCTTTCACGGCATGATGAACCTGACCGGCGAGTGGTTGCGCATTTCGCCGGACATGTATCCCTTCATGCTCTGGGGGAATGTCCTGCTCGCCGTCCTGCTGATCCTGCTATGGCGACGCGGCGGCTGACCCGCCGGCCCTTGCCAGGCACCCTCTTGAGGCCACTCCGCCATGCGTCAACGCGACCTGATCCCCTTTGTTGCCCTGACCTTCCTGATCGCCTGGGGCATCCTCGGGCTCTACCTTTTCGCCGCGGAGCCGATGACCCGGCTGTTCGGGCGCCTGACGGGGTCGCACCCGCTGTTCTACCTGGCGGTCTATGCGCCGGCGATCGCCGCCCTGGCGGTGGTGCACCGTCGGCACGGCGTCGACGGGCTTCGACGCTTTCTCTCCCGGCTGCTGCAGTGGCGGGCGTCCCTCGCCTGGTATGCGTTCCTGGTCATCGTCGTGCCGTTGGTCTTCTACCTCTCGGCCCTGTTCAAGGAGGGAGCCTGGCCGACGCTATTCCCGTTCGATTCGCCGGCCGCCTATCTGGTGGCGCTGCTGCTGATGGCCATCAAGGGGCCACTCGAGGAGCTGGGATGGCGCGGCATGGCCCTGCCCCTGCTGCAACGATCGATGGCGCCGATCTGGGCGTCGCTCGTCGTGGGCGGCATCTGGGCGGCCTGGCACCTGCCGGCCTTTCTGCTGAGCGGCACACCGCAGAGCGGCTGGTCACTGCTGCCGTTCCTGGTGGGCACCGTCGCGCTCAGTGTCATCGTGACACCGCTGTTCAACGGCTCGCGCGGTAGCCTCCTGCTGCCCGCCATCTTCCACCTGCAACTGATCAATCCCCTGTGGCCCGACGCCCAGCCCTACGATACCTGGGGGTTCGTCGCGGTGGCGGTCGTCGTCGTTTGGCTCAACCGGGAGGCGATGTTCACGCGCCGGGGTGCCATCACGACGGTGGTGCCGGCCAGACGGCCAGGGCCGCCGCATGGGACTAGACTCTAGGACATGGACCTCCCTCAGGGTGATGGCATCGGCGCCATCGTGACGTGCAGGCAGTCATCTGCGTGCACGAGTGCCACTATGGCCAGGGAGGTGGCCACACTTCCGTGGCGTGAGGAGGGACACGACATGTCCGCTTATCTGGTCTTCAACTATCGCATCAATGATCGAGACGCCTACGATCCCTACCTCGCTGCGGTGCCGGCCATCCTGGAAGCCCATGGCGCGGAGATCCTGGCCGCGGATTTCGACAGTGAGGCCGTGGAGGGCGATGCCAGGCACGTGACGGTGGTGCTGAAGTTTCCTTCCAAGGAAGCGGCCAGGGGGTGGTACGACTCGCCCGAGTACCAGGACATCATCGGGTTGCGGCTGGACAACTGCGATGGCATGGCCGTCCTGGCCAACGGGGCTGGCCAGTGATGTCGTGAGCCAAGGCTCCGTGCCTCGATGCCATTCCGTTCCTGATCACCATCAAGGTAAAGGGGGAGGCCGCCGATGGAAACCGACATGGCCCTGTTGAGCCTGGACAATCCGGTGTTCGTCACCTATCTGATCGCGGCTGCCATCATGCTGCTCAAGCTCATGCTGCAGCCGTGGATGACCGTGTTTCGCATGATGGAGGTGCGGGCGGGGTTTCGCAGTCCCGAGGACGCGAAGAAGAGTCCTCTGAACCCGATGCCTGGCCCGGGCCAGCTGGAACCCAATGAGTACGTCGAGCGATCTCGACGCATGAACCTGAATGACCTGGAGAGCATTCCGGGCTTCCTCGTGGCGGGCTTCCTGTTCGTCCTGACGGGCCCGCCGGTGATCCTGGCCCAGGTGCTCCTGTGGGGGTACGTCATCGCCAGGGCGGCACACTTCATCGCCTATTCGACGGCCCAGCTGCATGACATCCGTGCCACCTGCTGGACCCTCAGCTCGCTGCCGGTCATCGCGATGGCGGTCTACATCCTTGTACGTGGCTTGTCTGCCTGAGCCCATGTGCGAGATGTCAGACCAAGGCGTGTTCCTGACCCCAGGCCTGCCACTACAACACAGCGCCTTGGGGCAGTGTCGAGTGATGTCGATGGAGAGGGCGTAATATGAAATATGCGCGCGAAACCCTGTTTTACTCCGTCATCGTCATCTTCGTGTTGACGGCGACCGTTACCCTGCTGGGTGTCACTCACTTGATAGAGGTCGATGCGGAATACCTGAAAGTCCTCTTCTCGGCATTGGTGATTGAACTGGTTGCCTCTGTCATTGGGCTCTTCAAGGCCACAGACTGGTTCGGAAAGACAGTCGCACCTTCCGGTTTTTCCACCATCGAAGGGAATTGGTGGCAATTCATTCGGCATGACAGGACCAATGCGGTCAGCTTCGTGACGATCCAGTACTCCGAAGAGCAACAGCAGGTGGTGATAAACGGTGATGCATACACCGCGGATGGAGAGCCTTTCGCCAGCTGGTGGAGCATAGGTGTCAGTTTCAACGCGGCAACGATGGAGTTGAGATATTTCTACAAGGGGGATCATGAAGCGCAGGATGACGACTTCTCTGGAGTGGGATACCTTCACTTCAACGAGTCTCCGCGCTCTGCGGACGGGTGGTATACGTCGGGAAACATCGAGCAACTAAACCTGACGGACAGGCCGAAAGTCGAGCTGCGTCCCGCCGCTGAGACGGATGCGAAATCCATGTCCTCCCAAGCAACAACGCGTCAGGATAAAGGCGCTATCGCTGCAAGAATCTATGCCGGTTGGCGAAAATGAGAGGAAGATGGACATCGGCATGACCAGTGGATGTAAACATCCAGGCCGCCTGACAAGACGTCAGACAGGATGCGCCTGCCGTCTTGCCTCCCGGTGATGCCGTCAACGACCGGTCCGGTACTGATGCCGCATACCGCATACCGCACGCACTCTCGTCCCCCGGAGACATCCATGACACTGGTCGACCATCAAGGCATCCGGATCGCCTTCGAGGAGAGCGGATCGGGGCTGCCGGTCGTCCTCGGTCACAGCTTCCTCTACTCGGGAAAGATGTGGCGCGAGCAGGTTCCCGTCCTGGCTGAGCATTACCGCGTCATCAATCCCGACCTTCGCGGCCATGGCCGGTCGGGTCGCCTGGCGGCGCGCTTCTCTCTCTATGATGCGGTCGACGACGTCATCGCCGTGCTCGACGCGCTGGGCATCGAGCGGGCGGTCTGGTGCGGCCTGTCGATCGGCGGCATGGTGGCGCTGCGTGCCGCGCTCAGCCACCCCGAGCGGGTGGCCGGCCTGATCCTGATGGACACGGATGCCGGATCCGAAACGCCGTTGCACCGGCTGAAGTATCGCGCCATGGGGGCCGCTGTCCGGGCCTTCGGCTTTCGTCCGCTGCTGCCGTCCATCGCGAAGCTGATGTTCGGTGCCACCACCCGGCGTGGGCATCCCACCCTGGTCGACGCAGGGAAGGCGCAGTTTGCCCGGAACCATGTGCCCTCCGCGCTGCTCTGCCTGGATGCGCTGATACGGCGCGACTCGGTGCTCGACCGCCTGCATGAGATCCGCGTGCCGGCGCTCGTCCTCGTGGGGGAGGAGGATCGCTCGCTGCCGGTGGCGCTCTCCCGCCGGATGCATGACCGGCTCCCCCGGTCCACCTTCGAGGTCATCCCCGGGGCAGGGCACCTCACGGCGCTCGAGCAGCCGGCACGGGTCAACCAGGCCATCATCGGGTTTCTGGCGGGTGCCGTGGCGCCGGCCGGGCCGCTCGCCTAATCTTGAAGGGCGAGTTCGCGAGAATGCCCCCTTGACTCTTCTCCCCGCCTGCACGGTGCATGGCCCCGAGGGCGCCTGACCCCGGACGTCGTTCGGCTCGCGGGACTGGGACGTCCCGACCTCCACCCGGCCGCCGTGCCGGGAACGTAAGCCCCCATGAGGATGTTCCATGATCGAAGCGCGCACAGGCCACCCGGTATCGAGTGATTCCGTCGAGGCGGTCAAGCTCTACCAGGACGCGGTGGACCGGATACTCGGCTCCGAGTCCGGGGCCACCGAGACCCTGGACAGGGCCATCGAGCTCGACGAGGAGTTCGCCCTGGCCGCCGCGGCCCGCTACTACCTGGCGAAGGATGCCGGCGAGCCGGGGAGCGATCTCCATCGCGAACGGGCCGAGCGCGCCGCCCTGAAGGCGAGTGACTGGGAGCGCCAGCATGTCGGGATGGTGATCGGGCTGCTCGACCAGCCGGGCGCGACCCTCGACAGGGCAGAGGCCTATCTCCGGACGACACCCGCCGACCTGCTGGTGGTCTCGCTGCTGACGGGCAACCGGTTCTTCTACGGCGGCCCTACCAAGCAGCAGGCCGTGCTGTCGATCTTCGAGTCCGTGGAGGAGGCGCTGGGCGACGACTGGGCCTTCCTGGCCCGGCTCGGCTTCGCCGCCAGCGAGGCGGGCCAGCGGGAGCGCGGTCGCGATCTCATCGAGCGGGCCCTGGCGATCCGCCCCCAGTCGCTATTCTCCATTCATGCCCTGGCGCACCTGCTCCATGACGACGGCGCGGCCGAGACGTCGGCCACGCAGTTGGGTGACTGGCTTCGCGTGTACGGGCCCGGCGCACGGGATGGCCAGATGTACGGCCACGTGCAATGGCACCTGGCGCTTGCCGAGTTCCAGACCGGTGACCGCGAAGCCGCCATGCAGCGCTACCTGTCGTACTGTTCGCCGGCCACCACCACCTGCGGCCCGGTGCTGACGCTGGCAGACTGCGGCGGCTTCCTGCTCAGGGATTACCTGCAGAGCGGCCGGCAGCGCCCGCTGGACGACGACGTGACCGGACATATCGCTCGCGTCTGGGGCATGATCGGCCACCCCTTCATCGCCTTGCACGTGGCGGCCCTCTACGCCACGGCGGGAGATCTGGACGGGCTGAAGCGCTGCGAGGCCGCCATCGAGGCCACCCCCGAGGGCGCCAATCGCGACGTCGCCCTGGCGCTGGTTTCCGCACTGTGGGACCACGTGGCCGGCGACTATCCGCGTGCGCTGCAGACCCTGTCGACCCTTTCCCCGGGCGCGCGAATCGGCATCGGTGGTAGCAATGTCGAGCGCATCCTCGTCGACCTGATCGAGGCGAGCAGCCAGCGGCGGCACTAGGCAGGGCCGACGCCGCCCGCGTCGAGGTGGTGTCTTTTGGTAAAGCGACCAAGACGAAGCCCGGAAAAAGCTGGATAATGGCCGGTTACGCGCTACGACCGCCCCATCTCTACATCCGGTGCTTTGTCCATGGAAATCAAGGTCAACTATCTCGACAACCTCCGGCTGGAGGCCAAGTTCGACGACTTCACGGTCATCTCCGACCAGCCGATCCGCTACAAGGGCGACGGCTCGGCACCCGGTCCGTTCGACTACTTCCTGGCCTCCTCGGCCATGTGCGCGGCGTACTTCGTCAAGGTCTACTGCAACGCGCGCGACATCCCCACCGAGAACATCCGGCTGTCGCAGAACAACATCGTCGACCCGGAGAACCGCTACAACCAGATCTTCAAGATCCAGGTGGAGCTGCCGGCGGACCTCTCCGACAAGGATCGCCAGGGCATCCTGCGCTCCATCGACCGCTGCACGGTGAAGAAGGTGGTGCAGACCGGCCCCGAGTTCCAGATCGAGACCGTGGAGAACATCGACGAGGACGCCCAGGCGCTGCTGCTGGGCAAGGCGCAGGGCGAGGGCGCCACCTGGATCGAGGGCAAGGACCTGCCGCTGGAGCAGACCATCGCCAACATGACCTCGATCCTGGCTGACCTGGGCATGAAGATCGAGATCGCCTCCTGGCGCAACATCGTGCCCCATGTCTGGTCGCTGCATATCCGCGACGCCGCCTCGCCGATGTGCTTCACCAACGGCAAGGGCGCCACCAAGGAGAGCGCACTCTGCTCGGCGCTGGGCGAGTTCATCGAGCGGCTGAGCTGCAACTTCTTCTACAACGACCAGTTCTTCGGTGAAGAGATCGCGGGCAGCCAGTTCGTCCACTACCCCGACGAGGAGTGGTTCCAGCCGGGGCCGAACGACGAGCTGCCGGAGGGCATCCTCGACGACCACTGTCGGGCCATCTACGATCCGGACGGCGAGCTCGGCGGCTCCCACCTGATCGACACCAACTCCGGCCAGGTGGCGCGCGGCATTGTCTCGCTGCCCTTCGTGCGCCAGTCGGACGGCGAGACGGTGTACTTCCCCTCCAACCTGATCGAGAACCTCTTCCTCAGCAACGGCATGAGTGCCGGCAATACCCTGCACGAGGCGCAGGTGCAGTGCCTGTCGGAGATCTTCGAGCGGACCGTGAAGCGCGAGATCATCGAGCAGGAGCTCGCCCTGCCGGACGTGCCCCACGAGGTGCTGAGGAAGTACCCCGACATCCTTGAGGGCGTCGAGGCGTTGGAGGAGCAGGGCTTCCCGATCCTGGTCAAGGACGCCTCCCTGGGCGGACGATTCCCCGTGGCCTGCGTCGCCCTGATGAACCCGAAGACGGGCGGCGTCTTCGCCTCCTTCGGGGCGCACCCGAGCTTCGAGGTGGCCCTGGAGCGAAGCCTCACCGAGCTGATGCAGGGCCGCAGCTTCGAGGGCCTGAATGACTTCCCGGCGCCGACCTTCAGCTCGCTGGCCGTGACCGAGCCCAACAACTTCGTCGAGCACTTCATCGACTCCTCCGGGCTGGTCTCCTGGCGCTTCTTCAGTGCGAAGGCGGACGTCGACTTCGTCGAGTGGGACTTCTCCGGCAGCGGTTCCAGCAGTACGGAGGAAGAGGCGGCGACGCTGTTCGGGATCCTCGAGGAGCTGGGCAAGGAGGCGTACGTGGCCGTGCACGAGGATCTCGGCGCGCCGGTGTGCCGGATCCTGGTGCCGGGCTACTCCGAGGTCTACCCGGTGGAGGACCTGGTCTGGGACAACACCAACATGGCCCTCGACTACCGGGAGGACATCCTTCACCTCCACGACCTGAGCGACGACCAGTTGGCCGACCTGCTGGAGCGCCTGGAGGAGAGCCAGCTCGATGACCACATCGACATCATCACCCTGATCGGCATCGAGTTCGACGAGAACACCGTCTGGGGCCAGCTCACCATTCTCGAGCTCAAGCTGCTGATCAACCTGGCGCTGGGCCAGCACGAGGAGGCGCTGGAGCGGGTAGACATGTTCCAGCAGTTCAACGACAACACCGTCGAGCGCGGGCTCTTCTACCAGGCCCTGCACGCGGTGCTGGAGATCACCCTGGATGACGAGCTGGCCCTGGCGGACTACCGCCACAACCTCACGCGCATGTTCGGCGAGGCGACCATGGACGCCGTGGTGGGTTCGGTGAAGGGCACCGTGCGCTTCCATGGCCTGACCCCCACCAGCATGGCGCTGGAAGGCCTCGAGAAGCACCATCGCCTGATCGAGAGCTACCAGAAGCTGCACGCGCATCGCGCGGCCCTGGCCGGCATGCGGTAAGCTGGTCACTGCGGTTGCCCGCCGTTGGGGGGTTGGCACGAAGACGCCCCCGAGCCGGTCGACCGGCTCGGGGGCTTTGCTGTGAGGGGCCTTGATGTGAGGGGCTTGCAGGGCGCGTGGGCGGGGCAGGGTGCCGCCTCCGCCTTCCCGTTGAAGCGAGCAGGTGACAGCTGTCTCATGAAATAAGATCATAAAGATGTATCAGAGCGAGCACTTCTATGATCAGCATTGAGCAGATGCCCCTTGTCCTGCAGGCGTTGCCGGACCCTGTCTTCATCCTCACGAGGACCGGCAAGTACGTGTCGGTGTTCGGCGGTCGCGATGCCCGTTACTACCATGACGGCAGTGGCCTGGTCGGCTGCCATATCGCCGACGTGGTGGAGCCCGAGAAGGCGGCCTGGTTTCTGGAGCAGATCGAGCTGGCGCTGGAGACCGGCCAGCTGCTGATCCGGGAATACGAGCTGAGCGGCGGGGACGTCGAGGGTCTCCAGGATGAGGGGCCCGAGGAGCCCATCTGGTTCGAGGGGCGCATCCAGGCGCTCGATTTCCAGGTGGAGGGGGAAGACGTGGTGCTCTGGGTGGCGAGCAACATCTCGGAGCGGCACGACCTGGAGATCAAGCTGCGCGAGTTCGGCGACACCGACGAGCTTACGGGGCTCTTCAACCGCCGGAAACTGGAGCGCGACCTGTCGCTTAATCATGAGATGTTCGACCGCTACGCGGTGCCGACGTCCATCCTGATGTTCGACATCGACAACCTGAAGCGGATCAATGACACCCTCGGCCACTACGCCGGGGACGACATCCTCATGGCGATCGGCACGATCTGTCGCGCGGAGCTCAGGAAGACGGATGTCGCCTGTCGCTTCGGGGGGGACGAGTTCGTGATCTGCCTGCCGAACACCGGGCTGGAGAACGCGGTGCACTTTGCCGACCGGCTGCGCGAGTGCTTCAGGCGCGAGTTGAGTCGCTTCTCCACGGCCGACCTCGTCGCCACCGTCAGCATCGGGGTCGCGACCACGGTGCCGGAAGATCGCACCTACGAGGCCACCCTGAAACGGGCGGATGATGCACTTTACCAGGCGAAGCGGACCGGCAAGAATCGGGTCGTGGCGGCCTGATACGGCCTCCACGGGGCGGGGTAGAACGCGCCGTGCGGTATCACCGGTCACGACCGATGGCATCGGCTTCTTCTTTCTACCGCAATCCTCTCTCGGCTCTGTTGGCAGTTTGCTGGGCGGGCTTGGCCTGGGACTCATGGTCACCACCATCATCTCCAGCAGGAGCAATGGCGGGAAGGACTTGATGGGGGCGGCGCCGGAAGGCTATCGACCGACCTCATACGATTCAACACTCTCGACGGCTGATGACGTGGACGTTGTTCCTGTCAGGCGCGTTAGCATGCCCGTCGCCCTGGAAATGCCGACACCGCAAAGATCTGCGCACCACGGAAAAGCCTTTTCCCCATACATATGAAAGACCTGTTGAAGCTTGTTTTTTTGCATCGCAGTATTAAATGGAGTTCTGGTTGAGATGCTCGATAAGGACCGAGATAGACAGGGCTCATGAGGCGTGGAGTCTGGTGACGTTCAATGGAGTGATCAGCAGAATTAACCGACCGGAATATTGCACGTAACAATGGAATGCCGAATCGTTTTCCATGCCTGAACGACGAATGAAGCCATGGTTATGGAAATCAAATCGATCATGGCATGTATACGGGAGTTCACGACTATATCTAAGGGTTTTGAACATGTGGCTCCTCCATTCTGGCATGGCGTGTGCAGGCCCGATAGCGTATGGGCCGTACCTTACTGATCTACCCCGCGATAGGCGTGATGCACCCAGGGCTCGGATGGTGGCCCTTCTGGCCAGGTCGCGTTTGCATTCCTTGTAGGGCGAATTGAGCGTTGCTAGTCTTTATTCTTACCGACCCGGAGAGGGCGTCAGTGCCAGCATTCTTCTCCCCGTCACCCTGATAGCCTGTGTCATTCAGGTTGAATGCCTTGGTGTCATGGCAGAAAGGGCCTGTTTTTCCTGAAGGCAGAGAGGAATTGTGGAATGTGTTGGGTGCCGGTGGATTTTCCAGGTTGTCTGAACTAGGCCTATATCCGTGAAAAAATTGCGTGGCAAACCCACGACTGGACTGGGAATACAAGAGCTGTCAGATGCCCTGGCCATTTCCGAGCGCCGAAGGCGCGAGGCTCAGCGACTCTCCGGCGTTGGCTTCTGGGAGCTGAACTACCAGAATGGAACGCTGTACTGGTCAGAGGAAATCTTCGCCATTTACGGGCTCGAAGCAAACGCTCTGGATCCCAACTATGAGATTTTCGTCAGCCTCATTTTTGACGATGATCGGGAGTTTGTCGATGCGGCCTACAAGGCCTCCGTCAAGGACGGCACTGAATACAACATTCGCTACCGCATAAAGGCCGGCCCGGCCACCAAGTGGATTGAAGCACGCGGCGTCACTTACTATGACAGTGAAGGAAATCCTGAACGCTCCATCGGAACGGCACAGGACATCTCCGAGATCATGGATGCGCAGCAAGCCCTGGAGCATCTCGCACTGCATGATGCGCTCACAGGGCTTCCCAACCGGAAACTGTTCTCAGACCGAATATCTGCGGCCCTGAACCTGGCAAGACGCCACGGTTTTTTTCTTGGCGTATTGTTCATAGATCTGGATAATTTCAAGCGGATCAACGACCGTCAGGGACATAGCCTCGGCGATGAGGTGCTGGTGGGCATCGCCCGGCATCTGGAACACAGTGTCCGGGCTGAGGACACATTCGCACGGCTTGGCGGCGATGAGTTCGTGGGCCTTCTTACCGGAGAAAACGAGCAGGATATCCAGGACGCCGTTCAGCGGGTCAAGCAGTCGATCGAAGGGACCTATTCAACGGAATTCGGCAGTTTCGCGATTACCGCGAGTATCGGTGTCACGATCTACCCACACGACAGCGATGAACCCGACGAGTTGCTTCGCCATGCCGACCATGCCATGTACGAAGCCAAGGAATCCGGAAAGTCGCGTATCTGCTATTTTGATGCCAAGCGTCATCAGTCGAACCGATCACGGAATCAATTACTCGTCGACATTGAAAAGGCGATCGAGAACGACGAGTTTATCCTGCACTTTCAACCTAGAATTTGCCTGCGAGATGGTTCGCTATCTGGCGCAGAAGCCCTGTTACGCTGGTTCAGACCCGATGGTCCGACGCCCCCAGTCGAGGTGATTACGGCCATCAGGGGTACGTCACTCGAATGGGAGCTTGATACCTGGGTGATGAAAGAGGCCCTGGCTCAGGTTAGGCGCTTTCGTGCATACGGACTGCAGGGCCCTTTCAGCTTGAACGTTATGCCCAGCACCATCGAAAACAGGGAGCTTCCGTCACTCCTGAAGCAATTCCTTGATGACGCGTCTATCTCCGGCGAAAATCTGGAGATCGAGGTTCTGGAAGTCTCATCGATCAGAGACTTTGATCAGGCCAATGAGATACTGCGGGTCTGCAAGGAGCTCGGCATCAGGTTTTCACTCGATGACTTCGGAACGGGGTATGCATCGCTGACCTATTTCCACTCGCTGCCGGTGGATAAACTGAAGATTGACCAGCTATTCATCAGAACGCTTCTTTCCGATGGGGGAAGTCTCGCGCTTGTGAAGAGTATTCTGGCGATCTCTGACGCCAACGACTGTTTCGTGGTCGCCGAGGGCGTCGAGTCCTATTCCATCGCGAGTGCGCTCAGGCACCTTGGCTGTGATTACGGTCAGGGTTTCGGGCTCGCGAAACCCATGGCCAGCGACGACTACATCGCCTGGGCCCATAACTGGGACGCACAGGTATTCCTTGACCGGATGGCCGCCTCAGGTTGAGTACTTACGTCTGGGCTCCGGGTGTCCCCTAGAGGTTTCACCAAGAGTCCGTGAATTTCCGTAGCTTCTCACACACTCATCAGTCCTGTTCTAGGTGGGACGTCACTGGGGAAAGAACCGCATCAAACGCATGCAGCCGGACGCGGCAGGGGCCGCGCCGCTGATGCGATGCGTTAACGCCCCAGCCAAGGCAGGTTGGCGTGATTCATGACGTGACACATAAACAGGCCCCCGTGCCGGACCTCCGGCGCGGGGGCCTTTTTTGGTTCAGCGGGGGCGAGCGACGTCTGCGACCAATCGACGTGTGGCATGCATCGGCACTCTTGCATACGCTGAATGCTTAAGGTTGCTTTGATGGCCGGCGGCTTACCGACATTGCCGGAACGTGGGGATGCGAGGAGTCCGTCAATGATTGCCGGGTAGGGGCGGTAGCGTGCTTGAATCTAGTCCATCGCCATTATCCGAGCGGGCTTCTGACACCGGTAAAGCCCTTGCCGGCCCTCACCGTGATGATCTGCGTTCGACGTCGATATCCCGTATGCGCAGGCGGCAGGTTTCAAGTGCTCGAAGGCCTGAGCCTTACATCAAGGACCCCATCAGGTGCATGGGGCCAAACAGGTAGCCAAGCACACGCATCACTTACTCATGGTATAAGACCACGGGAAAACATCGCGGCCGCCTAGCGCGTGAGAATTCACCGATTTCCCCTAGCGGCTGCTGAGCTATGCTTAGGAATGTTTGCTATCAACGGTTAGGTAGAAGATGGCGCACTGGATAATATTGTTGAACGTGACAGCGCGTTCGAGTCAATAAACGAGCACGCAGCCTATTCATTGTTAGGCGGCACTTGAGCTCCCCTGGGGCATACCCATCAGCCTATGCGAATCAGCCTTCTTAGAACACTGGGATACTTCGCCGGCGGTCTCTGGACAGCCTGGGGAGGACGGAAGCGAATCGAAGCCACACAGCTCCGCAACCTGCGGCGTCTCGTGGAAAAAGCGCGGCGGGACTCCCCATTGTTTCACAGGCTTTACGCGGATCTCGGTCCATCAAGCGAGGTCGAACTGCGCGAGTTGCCGGTGACCCGCAAACGCGATCTCATGAGTGAGTTCGACGACTGGCTGACGATTCGTTCTCTTCCCCTCGACAGGGCCCGCGATCATCTCCGGGATATCCGGAAGCTTGGCGTACCTATCGACGATGTCGCCATTTTCCAAACTTCCGGGACATCAGGGGAACCGGCGATCGTCGTATTGCCCTCATCCTTCCTGGAGTATTCATTTGGGATTTCGATGGCGCGCTTCGATCGACACCAGCGGAAGCTCGTCCGGAAGATTCGCAAGCTTGGCACGAGGGTGACAGTCACCGGCGGCAACGGTCACTTTCTCGGCGTCGGGTTCAACAGATTGGTGAGACATCTGTACCCAAGATTGACGAGGGAGTTGACCTTCATCGAGGCCGGGCAGCCGATCGACTGGCTTGTCGAAGGACTGAATGCGATTCCGAAGGTCGCCTGGATTTCGACCTACCCAAGCACGCTGACCACCCTCGTCAAGGAAAAGGAAGCCGGGCGACTGCAGATCGAGCCGGTGGTCTTCAGTACGGGGGGCGAGACCCTCACGGATGATCTTCGCGAGCGGGTTTTCCGAGCCTTCCCCTCGCTGAAATACGGCATTCTCGACACCTATGGGTGTACCGAGTGCCCGGCGATGTCTTTCGTGTGTAGCCACGGGCGGAAGCATGTGCACAATGATTGGGTCATCCTCGAAGCGGTCGACGAAGCGATGCGGCCCGTTCCCGATGGCACACTGTCGGCGACCGTGCTGTTGACGGTGCTCGCCAACGACGTTCAACCCTTCATCCGATATGATCTAGGCGACTGCATTCGTTTCTACGCGGACCCCTGTCCCTGTGGTTCGCCGTTTCGGAGCTTTCAGGTGCAAGGGCGTCAGGCGACGCTCGTTCGTGTGGGCGAGGTGACGTTGTCGCCGCTCGTCTTCGATCTGGAGCACGAGCAAGCCCGTCGCATTCAACTGGTCCAGACCAGCGAGAGAGACTTCGAGGTGCGAATCGAACTGGCCGATGAGGCGGCGGCAGGCGTTGTGTTTGAAGAAGTCATCCAGTCGGTGAAACAGGTGTTTCGCGATAACGGGCTGGAGGACGTCGCGGTCACGGAAAGTGGGGAACCGCCCGAACTCACCGCGAGTGGAAAGTTCCATGAAGTACTGTCTGTGCGAGACTCCGATTCGCGATCATGACTGATGAAGCTCCGCTTCGCTGAGTTTGTGTTACCGGCGATGCTTGGCGTCATGTTGTATTTAAGCTGCTGGCTAGAATCAGAAAACACACTACTGATGACGTGGAGGTGAGGTAATGCACTATATCCTGTTCTATGAATACGCCCCTGACTACCTGGAGCGGCGTGGGGAATTCCGGGATCAGCATCTCTCACTGGCAAAGGCGTCCATCGAGCGAGGGGAATTCTTCCTCGGGGGAGCGTTTGCCGATCCGGCGGATGGGGCCGCCATTGTCTTCAAGGGGGATTCAAGAGACATCGCCGCGTCTTTCGCCGAAGCGGATCCCTACGTCATCAACGGTCTCGTGACCGCCTGGCATGTCCGTGAATGGACCACCGTCGCGGGAAAGGATGCCGAACACCCTGTCGTGCCTTGAAAGCCCCATTCACCAGGAAAGGATCAGGTCTTATGAGCGACATGCATAGTGATCCCATGGGGACATTCCCCTGTCCATGAACGATCAACCCCTCACATGGTCACGGGAAGCGATCTGCCTTCGTCCCTCATCGTGGGACCTGAGGTCGATCGCTGCCGACCTCTACCGCCGGACCTGTCGCGTCAACTTCGACAGGCCAGGCTTCTGCGTTCTACATCTCGGTCGAGACATCGATTCCTTCGCCCTCCGTCAGGTGATGGTGGACCTCAAGCGTGAAATGGCCGCGATTCATGAATCCACCACCGGCAACACGCTGGTGTACCTGTCGGCTGCACGCTTCGATCAACAGGGGACCACTCGGCCGCATCTCGATGGTGGGCCGGATGAGTGCTTCTTGATGCTCGGCTACGAGCCTTCCGCCATCGATTCCGAACTCGAGATCTATGACTACGCGAGATGTGCATTCGACCGTGATCTTACGCCGAATGAATTCATGGTAAAACACAACCCCATGTTCGAGTCCGGCCACGACATCTTGCGACCCTATAAAACTCGCGTGCCCTGCTTTTCGAAAACCGACTACTGGATCCTCTGCATCAACAACTCGTGTTCGCCATATTCCGAATCGCAACCGACATGGCAGGGCACCCTGCATGCCGCGACGATTGCGTCACCCGAAGAATCGAAACGCCGTGTGATCAACTCCACGATGATCGTATCCGTACCCGTGGGCACGCCGGATTTCATCGATGACGATCAGGTCCAGGAGTTTCTCTCCACGTCTGCTTTCCGTCGACAAGATGGTGGCTGACCCGGGCTATATGCGCGCCCGTCACCTATGCCCGGCGTTGCTTGAAGCATCGGTGCCTCACATTGAGCGCGGCCCCCGACCGGGGGAGGTCCATCCCGGCGACGGTAATGGTCCGTGACAAGAAAAGCCCCCGAGCCAGTGCCCTGGCTCGGGGGCTTTTTCGTTCCTGAGGCAATATGACTTCGCGGACAGCGCCACGCCCACCTTGGAGCGGTTGGGGCGCCCGATGATCCGGGGGATCCAGGTGCCGGTGGCGGCGAGTGCATCGAGGCGATGCCGCTCTGGATGCCGAGGCCGTCGAGCAGGTAGACCACGTCCTCGCTGGCCACGTTGCCGGAGGCGCCCTTGGCATAGGGGCAGCCCCCGAGGCCGGCCACGGGGCGTTTAACCCGATCCGTGTCGAAACCAGGCGCTGTCGCCGGTCGCCAGCCTGCTGTTGCTCAACTCAGCATCATGTCTGTTCATCCAGAGTTCGTCTCAGGTGCTCACCGATAATGCGGGTAAATTCCCTGATGCGTTTTACGCGTTTCAGATCGGGGTGGGTCAGCATCCAGAGTGGAACGTCCAGTTCCTCGATAGGATCGGTCAGGCGAAGAAGTTCAGGGTCGGCGTCACCTAGATAGTTGGGAAGCACCGACAATGCGTTGCCTGATCGCGTGGCCGTCTGCATGCCCAGCATGGAGTCGACGCGGTAGTGGCAATGCTTGTCCAGCCCATGCTGGGCCATCCAGGTTTCGAGGGCACGGTTGCCCATGTGGTTATCCGGGCCAACCCAGGGGTACTCCGTCAACGCGTCTAGAGGTGCCGGCGCGACCTGCCAATGACGCCGCTGCCCATAGACGGCCTGCCGGATCACGCCCACCTGACGGCCAATCAGGGTTTCAGGAGGTTTGCCCGTGGGGCGAATGGCAATGTCCGCCTCTCGCTTGCTCAGGCTGTGCACCTGGTTCGAGATGACGACTTCCAGCACGACGTCCGGATAGTCCGCACGAAACGTCTCGAAGGTTGGAGCCAGCAGGCCTGCAAAAAGCGTGTCGGTGGTGGTGACCCGGATGGTTCCGGAGAGCTTGAGGTCCTGTCCTGCGAGTCGGCGTTCAGCGCCGGTGATATCCGCTTGCACCCTTTTCGCGACGGCGAAGAGGTCCTCTCCGGCGGGGCTCGGCGAGTATCCCGTGCGCGAGCGCTCGAACAGGGCCACCCCCAACCGGGCTTCCATGTTGGTCAGTCGACGGAAGACGGTCGCATGGCTGATGCCCAGCCGCCGACCGGCGCCTGAAAGGCTGCCGGTGTCGGCAATGGCCGAGACGATCTGCAGGTCATCCCATCGGATGTGATGTTCATTCATGCAAGCGGCAATCTCAAAACTGGGGAATGTGTGTGTGGAAGAACAGAATAGGCTATAGCCGAGTGCACGCAACAGGAGCGATGGGGTATGAATGTGTTGATCGTATTGGCTCACCCGGAGCGGGCGTCGTTCAACGGCGGGCTGGCCGATGTGGCGAAGGAGGCCCTCCAGGGCGCCGGGCACAGGGTCGAACTGGATGACCTGTACCAGGAGGGGTTCGATCCGGTTGAACGTGCCGGTCACTATGCCGAGCGGGTCGACGAAGGGTATTTCGCGCCGTTGACCGAGCAGCGCGCCCATTATGAGCGCGGGCCGCTACCCCCGGAGGTGCAGCGGGAAATCGGCCGTCTGGAGTGGGCTGACCTCGTGATCTTCCAGTTCCCGCTGTGGTGGCATGCGCAGCCGGCGATCCTCAAGGGCTGGTTTGACCGGGTGCTGGTCTACGGCGGGCTCTATTCCGGGAGCCGGCGCTACGACCGGGGCCACTTCCGGGGCAAGCAGGCCCTATGCTCGGTGACCACCGGGTCTCCGGAGCAGGCGTTCATGCCCTTCGGTCGGGCGGGCAACATGGTGGAGTGGCTGTGGCCGATGCACTCGTCGCTCTATTACGTGGGGTTCGACGTCCTGGCGCCCCAGGTCAGCTATGGCGTTCAGGGCGGCGGCATCCGCTATCAGGATGATGGCGTCTTCAAGGAACAGCTGGAGCAGAAAAAATCGCTGTGGGCGGAGCGACTACCCACGCTTTCCAGCGAGTCTCCGATTCCGTTTACCGCCTGGGACGACTGGAACGACAACGGGGTGCTCAAGCACGCCCATCCCATGAGGTGGCGCCCCTAGGGAGGGAGGCGTGGCCATGGTCAGGAGCTTTCCGGCTTGCGATCCTGCAGAGGCGCCGCCACGGCCAGCGTGGCGATCGGACCTGAGGATGAAGGAGACCAGCGAATGCATCACACCGGAAGCTGCCTCTGCGGGGGCATTCAATACGAAATCCACGGCCCCCTGACGGATGTGCTGAACTGTCACTGTTCCATGTGCCGGAAGCTTCATGCCTCGGCTTTCAGGACGCGTGCCAAGGTGAGGGCTTCGGACTGGCACACAGTCAAAGGTGAGGGGCTGATCAAGTTCTACGAATCCTCACCGGGCGAGCATAAAGGCTTTTGCTCGAATTGCGGCTCAAGTCTCTACACCAGATTCGATGCAAACCCCGATATTTATGGTTTTCCACTCGGAACACTCGACACCGATCCCGGGGTAAGTGCCGAGCGTCATGTCTTCGTGGAGAGCAAGGCACCCTGGTTCGAGATCACGGATGACCTGCCGCAGCATGCGGGTTTCGACTGAGACAAGAAAAGCCCCCGAGCCGTCATCCGGCTCGGGGGCTTTTCGTTTCTGCTCTGGTGTTACTTCGTAGAGAGCGCCACGCCCACCTTGGAGCGGTTGGGCCGGCCGATGGTCCGGGTGATCCAGGTGCCGGTGGCGGCCAGGGCGTCGAGGTCGATGCCGCTGTCGATGCCGAGGCCGTCGAGCAGGTAGACCACGTCTTCGCTTGCCACGTTGCCGGAGGCGCCCTTGGCGTAGGGGCAGCCGCCGAGGCCCGCCAAGGAGCTGTCGATCACCGCCACACCTTCCTCGAGCACCGCGTACAGGTTGGCGAGCGCCTGGCCGTAGGTGTCGTGGAAGTGGGCGGCGAGCTTCTCCATGGGGATGTCGCGGGCCACCGCCTCGATCATGCGCTTGGCCTTGAGCGGGGTGCCGGTGCCGATGGTGTCGCCGAGCGGTTTGTGCGAGCGCTGATTGCAGCGCGATCCGCCGCGAGGCGGTGACGGGGCGGCGTCTGCGACGATCGCTCGGCTTGCATCCAGCGGCACTCATTCACTGGCTTGCGGCCAAAGTTGACTGATATAACTAGGCCGGCGGCTCTCCTTCTCGAACGCAGAGACACCGGCAGAGATGGCGGCAGGGCATCACGTTCAAGCCCACTAGGGATCAGCGGCGGGCATGATGCTTGATATGCGCGACCACAGGACCGACGCCGCATGCCACACCTGCCTGTAGTGACACGTCGCGCCTCTCCCTCCGCGAATACATGGAGTCACACCTTGGACAGATTGGCGGTCATGAGGGCCTTCTGCCGCATCGTGGAACGTGGCAGCTTCGCCAGGGCGGCGGAGGATCTCGGCGTATCACCGGGGCTTTTGAGCCGTGACACCAAGCGCCTGGAACAGCACCTGGGCTGCACCCTGCTCACCCGCACCACCCGCAGAATGGCACTGACCGAGCAGGGCCGCCTCTACTACGAGGAGAGTCGCCGTCTGCTAGAGGAGGTCGAGCAGGTAGAGGAAAGGGTTCGCGAGCATACCGACCGCGTGCGGGGGCGGCTGCGTATCAATGCGCCCCAGTCCTTCGGCCTGATGGTGCTTTCGCCGCTGCTGCCCGGCTTCATGGAGCGTTACTCCGAGGTCGAGGTGTCGCTGGCCCTCGAGGACCGTGTGATTGACATGGTCGAGGGCGGCTTCGATCTGTCGATTCGGGTGCGCGCCATCCTGCCGGACTCGAGCCTGATCGCCCGCCGCATCGCGCCGGTGCACCAGCGGCTGTTCGCCAGCCCGGCCTATCTGGCAGCGCACGGCACTCCGCAGAGGCCGGAGGAACTCGCCTCTCACGAAGCGGTGAGCTACCTGCTGGCCGATGATGCAAGCCACTGGCCGCTGCAAGGTCCCGGCGGCGCGGTCTCGGTGCCTTGCCCCGCGCGCCTGGAGGTCGGCAGCAGCCTGATGCTGCGGGATATGCTGATCGCCGGTCGGGGCATCGGTGCCCTGCCGGACTTCATCTCCGATCGGGCCGAGGCGGCCGGCCAGTTGGTGCGGGTGCTTCCAGCCTTCGAGCTGCCGACCCGGCAGGTCTATGCCGTCACCGCCTCGCGGTTGGGCACCGACGCCAAGACCCTGGCCTTCCTCGACCATCTCAAGGAGCGGCTGGGCAGCTGACCCTCGCGCCAATTCTCCCGCCACGACATTCTTTACCAAGCGTAAAGAATGTCTTTCCCTTGTCCCGCTTATTCTCCCTGAGATGCTGGTTCATGCTCTGTTTCGTCACCCATCCGAAACAGAGAGGCTCACCATGACCCGCGTTCTCGTTCTCTACTACTCCAGCTATGGCCATATCCGCACCCTCGCCGAGGCAGAAGCCGAGGGCGCGCGCAGCGTCCGCGGCGTACAGGTCGACATTCGTCGTGTACCCGAGACGGTATCGGCGTCGGTGCGCAAGGCGGCAGGCCATGTCGCCGACGACACCCCGAAGGCCAAGGTCGAGGAGCTGCCCGACTATGACGCCATCATCCTCGGCACGCCGACTCGCTTCGGCAACATGGCCGCGCAGATGAAGCAGTTCATCGATCAGGCCGGCGGGCTCTGGGCTCGCAATGCTCTCGTCGGCAAGGTAGGCGCCGTCTTCACCTCCACCGGCTCGCAGCATGGCGGCCATGAGGCGGCGGTGCTCTCCACCCAGTTGCCCCTTCTGCATTTCGGCATGCTGATCGCCGGACTGCCCTATACCTTCGCGGGCCAGATGCGACACGACGAGATCGTCGGCGGCTCACCCTATGGCGCCGGCACCGTGGCCGGCGGGGACGGCTCGCGCCAGCCAAGCGACACGGAACGGGCCGGCGCCCGCTTTCAGGGGCGCCACGTGGCCGAGATTGCCGCACGCCTGGCCGCCGGTCGAGACATCTCGTCCTTTGCCTCTCAGTCAATCGAGGAGGTGAGCGCCTGATGACTGTCTCGCCCACCCCCTCGCTCACCCTCGACTTCTTCCACGATGTCGTCTGTGGCTGGTGCTTCAACCTGTCGCCGCGGCTGCATCGGCTGGCCGAGGAGTTCGAGCTCGATATCCGGCACCGTACCTTCGTCCTGCAGGACAGCCCGGCGCGCATGGCGGAGGTCTTCGGCTCCATGGCTCAGGCCAAGGCGACGATCCTCGACCATTGGGCGGCCTGTCGGGAAGCCAACGACGCACCGGAGCGCTTCAACATCGAGGGCATGCGTTCGGCCCCATTCGACTATCCCCATGGTTTGCCCGGGGCGCTGGCCTGCCAGGCCGCGCAATACCTGGCCGGCGAGGCAGGCCACTGGCAGATGTTCGATGCCATCCAGGCCGCTCACCTCAGCGAGGCTCGCAACGTCGCGGATCCCAGCGTGCTAAGGGCCATCGCCCGCGAGGCCGGTTTCGACGCCTTTGCCTTCACGCGGCGGCTGGAAGACCCGGCGACCCTCGAGGTCGTCCAGGCCGACCAGCGACTGGCCCGGCGGCTGCGGGTCAGCGTGGTACCCACGGTGATCGTGCGCGAGACGGGGCAGCGCCTGATCAATGGCCCACTGGAGAGCCTGCGCGCGCAGCTTCTCGACAATCTGCGGCTCGTTTCCACCGAGCTCACCTCCTGATCTCCTGCACCGGGCTGACCTTCCCCCTGGAACCCGGTGCCCCTGCCGATGCGAGGCATCGCCATGAACCGCTTGACCGACCTGCTGCTCACTGCCCTGGCGCCCGCCGTCTGGGGCAGCACCTATATTGTCACCAGCGAGCTCTTGCCCGCGGGCTATCCGATCACCCTGGCCGTGCTTCGCGCCCTGCCTGCCGGTCTGCTGTTGCTGCTGCTGGTCCGCAGGCTGCCGGGGCGCGACTGGTGGGGCAGGGTGCTGTTGCTCGGCGCCTTCAATTTCGCGATCTTCTGGACGTTGCTGTTCGTGGCGGCCTATCGGCTACCGGGCGGCGTGGCCGCTACCCTGGGCGCGTTGCAGGCGCTGTGGGTGGTGCTGCTGGCTCGCGGCCTGCTGGGTACGCCGATCATGACGCTTTCGGTCATGGCGGCACTGGCCGGTGCCGGCGGCGTTGCCCTCCTGGTGCTTACCCCCGCCACCGAGCTGGATCCTATCGGCCTGGCGGCTGGTCTCGGAGGTGCGCTATCGATGGCGACCGGTACCGTGCTCAGCCGCAAGTGGCAGCCACCGGTATCGCCGCTGACCTTCACCGCCTGGCAGCTGACGGCGGGCGGCCTGCTGCTGGTGCCGCTGGCCTGGTTCGGCGAACCTGCGCTGCCCGCTCTGACAACGACCAATATTGTGGGCCTCGGCTACCTCGGATTGATCGGCGCCGCCCTGACCTATTTCCTGTGGTTTCGCGGGGTCGCCCGCATCGAGCCGGCGGCGGTCTCGATGCTCGGGATGATGAGTCCACTGACCGCGGTCGCATTAGGCTGGATGCTGCTGGATCAGAGGCTGAGCCCGCTGCAGGCCGGCGGCGCTATGATCGTACTCGGCTCGGTGTGGCTCGGGCAGTGGGCTGCACGCCGCGGATCACGGCCTGCTACCGGAGCGCACTCTACGACCTGGCCATTGCCGCGGTGATGAACGCGGTTTTATGAACGCGATTTACTGGGCGTCGCCGTTTCGGGCGGTATGTTGGGATGAGGGACCTGGCGCAGGCTGGCGGGGCCCCGTCGGCATGAACAGGTTGTGGGCCGCGCTTTCTGATAGGTGCGCACGGCGCGCTCGTGAGCCTACCGCCGGACAATGCGAGAGGATGACGATGAACAAGGTGTGCATCGTAGGGGCTTCCGGGAAGCTGGGGCAGTACATGGTGCAGCATGCTCTTGATCGGGGCTACGAGGTGGTTGGCGTGTGCCGCCCGCAGAGCGTTGGGAAGCTCGAGCCCTTCAAGGGGCGCATCACGATCGTTCCGGGAGCGACGAACGACCGAGAGGTGATTGAGAAAGCCGTCGCGGGGTGCGATGGGGTGCTGACCGTGCTGGTGCCCTGGGGCGTTCAGCAGTACGCGACGGGGACGGCCCAGGCGGTGCTCGACCACGCGAAGCCCGGAGCACGCCTCGTCTTTTCCTGTGGTTGGCACATCTCCCGCGATGGCCAGGACATCTACTCCTGGAAGCTCAGGACCTTCGTGAAGGTTTTCGGCAGCCTCGCGCGACTCCTGCGCTTCGCGGACCTGGATGACCAGGTGGAAGCCTGCCGGCGCGTGTTCGCCAGTGGGAGGCGATGGACCGTCGTTCGGGGGAGTGATCTCGAGGAAGGTGAGAGCCAGGGCCTGCCGGTGTGGTCCCGGCATGTGGGCGATCCCATCCTCGCCAGCAACATCACTCGCCGCGTGGACTTTGCGCTTTTCATGGTGGCGGCGCTCGAAGACGAAGCGCTGGTTCAAGAGGCGCCGGCGATCGTTGGCTGCCAGACACCTTCTGTTCTCGCTGCGGGTGCGGAACGCTAGATCAAGAGCCCCGATCAGGGTAAGTGAGGTTTGCAAGCAAAGCCCCCGAGCCAGTCCTCTGGCTCGGGGGCTTTCGTTTGCAGCGGTGCCATCGCTCACCGGTGAGCGCCATACCCAACTGGGCGCGGTTGGGTTGCACGCTGGTCCGGGGCCCCAGACGCCGGGGCTAGCGACGTCTGCGACCATTCGATGTGTGGCATCCATCGGCACTCTCGCATACGCTGGCGGATTAAGATCGCTTAGAAAGCAGGGTGGCATACCGACATCGCCGAAACGCAGGGACTACCGCAGGGGTGGCAGGAGGCCATCACGGCTTGCCGGGTAGGGGCGGTAGCGTGCCTTAATCCCACTTCTCGCCATTATCTGAGCGGGATTCTGATGCCCGCAGCAAAAATTGGGGTCTGTCCCCGATTAGTCTAGGCAGTGTCGGGGCTGGCCAGGCCGCCCTCCGGACGCGATGGGGCCGACTGAGGGGGGAGGGCGACCATCCCGATGCAGGCTGTGATGGCGATGGACGCGGCAGGCAAACGCGCTATTGGCGTCGTTCAGGCAACGGCCTCTCCGCTATTTCGAGCACGTATACAAGAAGCGTAACAAGCGCCTCTCGGTGGTTAACGTATGAACGCATTCCAGGAATTGCTGCACGCCCAGAAAGTTTTCCCTACCTTCATATTCGATGAGTGCGTCTTTACGTTTCTCGCGCGCATCGTGCCAACGTTTGGACAATAGCGCACAATTTTCCGTGGTATCACGAGCTTCAAGCAGCTTGAGACCGGATTCCTGTATCAGTTGCTCATTGACACCCGGGGGGCTAAAGAAATACTGCCCGTCTGGGCATCGAGTCTCGAGCTCATCGATTGAAATCATCCCCTCAAGGACTAAGGCGTCACTGAAAACGAATCTCCCTCCTGGCTTGAGCAACCCATGCGTGTTGGCGAGCACTTCCCGGCGAAGAGGAACATGGCACATGACATCGGTGGAATAAATCGCGTCAAACGAGCCATTTTCATAGGGTAATGTTTGAGACGCATCCTGCAGCTCAAAGGTTACGAGGTCGGTGACATTCTCGCTTTCAGCAAGAGAATTGGCGGTTTCCACGCCCGGCGCATTGATCTCGAAACCCACGACCCGACAGCCGATACGTTTTGCCAAGCCGACAGCATACCCTCCAGAACCACACCCAATGTCCAGGACCGATGAATCGGGAGTCAACCGAAGCAGCTCGGGTATCTCATGAGATTCCTCAGTCGACACCCAGCTGGTTTGCCCATAGTCCTCCCCGTAGGTCTCTCGCCGGATCTCGCTATAGGTTTCAAGCGAATAATTGCTGTACGAGCTACTATAGAGATCGACATTTTCGGTCATGGATTCGTCCTTTTTGAACCGACTATTCTCAGAGCAAAACGCAAGAGTGTCGTGAAGTCGTGATTTTTTCACACTCGCGTGGCGACATTGCTCCGTTGGAAGATTCAGATGAGAAGGTCAAGGCTTGGCTGAACGAACGAGTGTGGCCTGTTCCTGTAAGCTAGCACTTGGGAAATCTCGTTGACAGCGAAGACGCCTGACCGCAAGGCGACGGTCGCCCGACCTGAGGGCGAATGACAGTCAGCGACCTTTCCCGATGTCAGCGTAAGTCGACGTGCCAGCAGCTGCAAAATTGGGGTCTGTCCCCGATTATCCTGGGCGGCATGGTGGCGCTGCGCGCGGCGATCCGGCATCCGCAGAGGATCGCCGGCCTGATCCTGATAGATACGGATGCCGGCGCGGAAATCGCCTGGCACCGGGTGAAGTATCGCGCCATGGGAATCGCGGTGAGCGTCTTCGGGTTCCGCCCGCTGCTTCCATACGTGACCCGCCTGATGTTCGGCGCCACCACGCGGCACGACAACCCCGCGCTGGTCACCGAAACCCGGGCGATGATTGCCCGAAGCCACGTGCCCTCGGCGCTCAAGTGCCTGGCGGCGCTGATGCGACGGGATTCGGTGGTGGAGCGCCTTCACGAGATCGGCGTGCCGGCCCTGGTGGTGGTGGGCGAGGAGGACCGCATGCTGCCGCCGTCGCTCTCATGTCGGATTCAGGAGGGCTTGCCAGATGCCCGCCTCACCACGATTCCAGACTCTGGGCACATGACACCCATCGAGCAGCCGGAGAGGGCCCACGCGGCCGTGCTGGCGTTTCTGAGGTCATTGGTGTACCCCCGCCATCGGGAATAGCTGCTGCTACGTGCTGTACGCGGCTTATTCCGCCAAGCCCGAGCCATCCAAGCGACTAGGCGCTGCCGGAGCGAAGCGGCCTCTACGCCGCCCTGTGGCCTCGCCAGTTCGGTGTCTTCATCGGGAGGAGGGGAATGACGCTACCGATGGCCTCTGTGTTGCCGAGGCGCTGCAGCCGGCGGAGTTCGAGCTACAGTAGGCGGCGATGCCCGCGGCTGCTTTGCCTCAACGAAATGCCCCCGAGCCGGAACACCGGCTCGGGGCTTTTTATACTCGGGCGAGCGACGTCTGCGACCAATCGACGTGTGGTTTATATCAGTAATCTCGCATACGCTGGCGGATTAAGGTCGCTTAAAGCCGGGCGGCCTATCGACATCGCCGGAACGCAGGGACTACCGCAGGGATGGCAGGAGGCCATCACGGCTTGCTGGGTAGGGGCGGTAGCGTGTCTGGAGTCCAGATTGTTTTTCGCAAAGTCGCGGATAAGTTGAAGCGCTTGACCCGCATGGTGGCCTTCACTCGATCCATCAGCTTGGGTGGTCTGTTGTGCGCGTCCATACGTTGCCGTCTAAAATATGGATGTACGTACAGTGCTATTGGGTCTGGCAAAACGCGCAAGCGCGCGAATCCTGCATAGGTGGCCGAGCTATTCTTAGGGGTTTTGCTATCAATGGGTTAGCCGTAAAATGGCGCGCTCGATAATATTGTTGAACGTGTCAGCTCGTTCAAGTCGATATACGAGCACGCGGTCTAATCACTGTTATGTAGTTGGGGGTAGGAATTGACCGAAGGATTTATTCGTCAAAGACGAAACCTGATAATTACAAATATCATTATTATTTTCTTGGCGTTGGCGAAGGTAAAAATTGAACAGCTCTCCGTTGCTGGAGTGCAATTCGGAGCCTTCGAAAATCCGGAGATTCTTTTGCTTTTTTTGTGGGTGACTTGGGCCTACTTCCTCTACAGGTACTCGGTGTACTTCCTTGAAGAAGGGCCGAGCAACCTACTCAAAACCTGGCGAAGGGACTTTGAAGCTACCGTGAATCCGCGGATAAAGTCCCTAGTCTATAGAGCATACGACAAGCCAAATGATGGTTGTGCCTATAGTTATTGGGGGCTTCGCCACAATGGTTATATCTACAACGGCCAAGCTTATGAGCAGACAGAAGGGAATGAAGAGAGAATGTTCAATTTTAAGCTTCCCGTTTATCGTCGCCAAATTATTCTGTGGGAAGCAATGGCGTTTCTCCGCTTCTCTATATTTTCTCCGCCAATTACTGATTATATCCTAGGGTTTGTCCTGAGCTTTGGCGTCGCAACGTACTGTGGTTTTATTTTAGGTTGGGGCGGTAACATTCTGAACTTGCTTCAATAACAAGATATTGCAGTTAGTTTCAGCCCTTTGGGCCTCTACCGGTCCGGCTTAAAGCTGCGCCTTAAGCCGGCCGCTGAATGTTGGCGTTAGGCATACAATTTATCGGAGAATGGAATGGATAGAAGTACAGGCGTAGAGATGATGGCTGGGGCTTTAGGTTTCTTGAGTAACATCAAAGAATCTAGCGCTGTCCCGGTTAGCAGCTTTGTGGCGCAGCAGCTTACTGGAGATAAGATGGCAGATCAGACTTTTTCTTCACTTTCCCTTATGATGCTCAAGTAACTTAAATCTGATGATAAGCAGTCGAGATACTTGTCATTCATAAACACTGACCGAGAAAGGATGAATTATGAATAAATCAAAATATGACCTTATAGACATCGCAAAAGCTGGAGCAAACCTCGTTTTAGATGCATCAAAATTCTCAAAATACGATCTCGTGGATATTGCAAAAGCTATACAGGATGGTTGTGGCCTAGAGCTATTTGGTTGCGACTCAAAATCAAAGTATGATTTAGTCGATATAGCAAAGGCGGCGCCAAGTAAAGTAACGATAAAGCAATAAGCAGCCTAACAAGGCCAGGCACGGTGACGTCTTTTCCGTTACGGCTTCGCCTTCACTACAAAGCCGCACTTGCTGGTTGCGTTCTAAAAACTGAGAAGGTTGAGTATGGATTTGTTCGAAATTGAAAAAGAAAAAAGGATATTAGAATCAGGAGTGCGAGAGGTTTTTACTCCATATCAGCCAATACTTAGTCGTGATCTTTTTTATGGTCGCTCTACCGAAGTCTCAAGCATTATTAAGCAATTGAATACTCCAGGTCAGCATTCAGTGCTTTTTGGAGATCGCGGTGTAGGAAAGAGTTCATTAGCTAACATTACCGCTGAAACCTTGAAGCCATTAAAAGGTGACAGGCTAATTAAAAAGCGTTGTGATAGTGATGATACTTTTGTATCCATTATTGAGAAGCTTCTAAATGAAGTTGGATTTGACCTTCAGGTCAGCTCTTCGCAACAACAGAAGGCCCAGGGAGGTAAGGCCGGAGTGAAGGTTCCTGGGTTACAAGCAGGTGTCGACTCGAAAAGTACCGACACGGTTAGTTTAAAGGGAGTGGAAGAACGTGCAAATTCGCCAAGCTGGGTTGCAGAGCAAGTTAAAGATTTAAAAGCTTTGTTCTTGCTTGATGAGATTGACGTAATAGATAAAAAAGAAAAATGGAAGGTTGCTGAATTAGTGAAGCAGCTTTCCGATGAAGGATCTCCTTTAAAGTTTTTGATTGTAGGTATTGCTGAGACAGCAAGCGAGCTAACTAATGCCCACAAATCCGTTCAGAGATGTTTGAAGGAAACACCTGTTCCCAAGTTGAGCGATCAAGAAATACACGAAATTGTTGAGAGTGGGTCTGAGCGGTTAGGTATAAAATTTTCTCCTTCTGCTATTAAAAAAATAGTCAGCGTAAGTGCAGGCTACGCCCATTTTACACACCTTTTGGCTCTGAAAGCTGCGGAGCAGGCGATTGGTGACGATCGAAACGAGATCTCGCTCGGCCATATTCAGCTTGCTACCGATGATGCTTGCGGCGATGCGGAAGGAGTCCTTAGAACTTCATACAACGACTCGATTCGTTCATCAAACACTGAGGAGTTCAAAAACATTCTGATTGCGGCATCTTCAATTACCGACGTGGAGTTCGATTCCACAAGGCTAAGAGGTGCGTACGCAAAGGTATGGGGTAGAGAAATCAACCAAGGTTGGTTAAACAATTACCTCCAAAAAATAGTGTCAGATGGAAGTGGTACAATTCTTCGTCGGCTAGCTAAGGGTGTCTATAGATTTAATGATCCTCGAATGCCCAGTTATATCAGGCTTGCCAACCTATCTAGCCTCCCCGATGTAGAACAAGAAGATGCAGCCGACCGCTAAAGCGACGTCTGATCTGTGTGTTAAATTTCAGCAAGAGTAAATGACCGTTACAAGAAAGCCCGAGCCGGTTTCCCGGCTCGGGGCTTTGCGTTGTGGCTCGGTCGTTACTGCGCGGAGAGCGCCACACCTACCTTGGAGCGGTTGGGCCGCCCGATGGCCTGGGTGATCCAGGTGCCGGTGGCGGCGAGCGCATCGAGGTCGATGCCGCTCTGGATGCCGAGGCCGTCGAGCAGGTAGACCACGTCCTCGCTTGCCACGTTGCCGGAGGCGCCCTTGGCGTAGGGGCAGCCGCCGAGGCCGGCGACGGAGCTGTCGATCACCGCCACGCCTTCCTCGAGCACGGCATAGAGGTTGGCGAGCGCCTGGCCGTAGGTGTCGTGGAAGTGGGCGGCGAGCCTGTCCATGGGTACCTCGCGGGCCACGGCCTCGATCATTCGCTTGGCCTTGAGCGGGGTGCCGGTGCCGATGGTGTCGCCAAGCGAGACCTCGTAGCAGCCCATGTCATAGAGCGCCTTGGAGACCTCGGCCACCTTGGCCGGGGCGATCTCGCCCTCGTAGGGACAGCCCAGCACGCAGGAGACGTAGCCGCGCACGCGCACGTTGGCCTCGCGGGCGCGCTCCAGCACCGGGGCGAAGCGCTCGAGCGATTCCGCCACCGAGCAGTTGATGTTCTTCTGCGAGAAGGCCTCGGAGGCGGCGCCGAACACCGCGACCTCCTCGACGCCGCACTCCAGCGCGGCCTCGAGCCCCTTGAGGTTGGGGGTCAGGGCCGAGTAGGTGACGCCTTTGCGGCGGCGGATGCCCTGCATCACCTCGCGGTGGTCGGCCATCTGCGGCACCCACTTGGGCGAGACGAAGCTCGCCGCCTCGATGTAGGTGAGGCCGGCCGCGCCGAGGCGCTCGATCAGCTCGAGCTTGGTCGCGGTATTGATCGGCTCCGGCTCGTTCTGCAGGCCGTCGCGGGGGCCGACCTCGACCAGGCGCACGGTTTGGGGAAATGCCATTTCTTCTCTCCTGTCATTCTGGCGATGTTCCGGCGACAGGTCCTATCGCGGAGGCGCTGTGAACCCATCCTTGGGCGCTACCTCTGCCATCCCTGGCAGAGGACCTCCGCTTCGACCTGTCCCCGGTGTCGCCCGCCTGCGCGCGGTGTCTTACTCGTCGGCGGCGAATTCGAGCAGCACGTCGCCCTGGCCCACGGTGTCGCCGGCCTGGAAGTGGAAGCTCGCCACGTGCCCGTCGGCGGGGGCGGACATGGTGTGCTCCATCTTCATGGCCTCCATGACCATCAGCGGCATGCCCTTCTCGACGCGGGCGCCGGCCTCCACCAGCAGCGCCACCACGGTGCCGTGCATGGGCGCGGTGAGGGTGGACTCGGCCTCGTGGTGGCCGTGGTCGATGGCGTCGATGCGCCGCCAGAACAGGCGGGTCTCGCCGCGGGGGTCGACCATCACCACCACGTTGCCGTCGCGGCGCGCCTGCAGGCGACGGCGGTGGCCGTCCAGGGTCATCGCCACGGCGTCGCCGGCCAGCGGGTCGAGGCGCGCGGTGAGCGTCTGGTCACCGATGGTCAGGTGCCAAGCGGCATCATTGCGCTCGCGGGTGCCCTCGACCACCACCACGGCCTCGGAGTCGTCGTCGTCCTGGGCATGCGCCGGGTCGCACAGGGCGATGCGGATGGTGTGCGGGGCGTTGACGCGGAAGCCGTCGTGGCGGTCCCAGGGCGAGTCGGTCTCGCACTCGCGGGCGAGCTGGTTCAGGCCCACCAGGGCGGCCCCGGCATACTCCTCGGTGGAGTAGCTACGCGGCGCGAAGAGGGTCTCCTCGTGCTTCTCGATGAAGCGTGTGTCCAGCTCGCAGGCCTTGAAGGCGGGGTGGGTGGCCAGCCGCTGCAGGAAGGCGCGGTTGGTGACCACGCCCTGCACGTCCAGCGCCGCCAGGGCCCGGTTCAGGGTCGCCAGCGCCTGGTTGCGGTCGTTGCCGTGGACGATCAGCTTGGCGAGCATCGGGTCGTAGTGCATGGAGACGACATCGCCGGTCTCCACGCCGCTGTCCAGGCGCACGCGCGCCGGGTCCAGGCCGGCGCCTTCCAGGTCCATGGCGAAGCGGGTGAGGGTGCCGGTGGCGGGCAGGAAGTCCTGCTCCGGGTCCTCGGCGTAGAGCCGCGCCTCGAAGCTGTGGCCGGTGATGGTCAGCTCGTCCTGCGCCAGCGGCAGCCGCTCGCCCATGGCCACGCGCAGCTGCCACTCGACCAGGTCCTGGCCGGTGATCATCTCGGTGACCGGGTGCTCCACCTGCAGGCGGGTGTTCATCTCCATGAAGAAGAACGACCCATCGGCATCCAGCAGGAACTCCACCGTGCCGGCGCCCACGTAGCCGATCTCGCGGGCGGCGCGCACGGCAGCCTCGCCCATCTCGCGGCGCAGGGCCTCGCTCATGCCCGGGGCGGGGGCCTCCTCCAGCACCTTCTGGTGGCGGCGCTGCACGGAGCAGTCGCGCTCGAAGAGATAGACGCCGTTGCCGTGGCTGTCGCAGAAGACCTGGACCTCGACGTGGCGCGGCTGGGTCAGGTACTTCTCGATCAGCATGCGCTGGTCGCCGAAGGCGGCCTGGGACTCGCGGCGGCAGCCATCCAGGGCGGCCTGGAAGCCCTCGGTGGACTCCACCACGCGCATGCCCTTGCCGCCGCCGCCGGCGCTGGCCTTGAGCAGCACCGGATAGCCGATCTTGTCGGCCTCGGCCTTGAGCAGGGCGTCGTCCTGGTCGTCGCCATGGTAGCCGGGCACCAGCGGCACGCCGGCGTTGGCCATGCGCGCCTTGGCGGCGGACTTGTCGCCCATGGCGGCGATGGCCGAGGCGGGAGGGCCGACGAAGACGATGCCGGCCTGGTCCAGCGCCTCGACGAAGGCGCCGTTCTCGGACAGGAAGCCGTAGCCCGGGTGGATGGCCCCGGCGCCGCTGCGGCGGGCGGCCTCCACCACGGCCTCGACCTTGAGGTAGCTCTCGCGGGCCGCGGCGGGGC
This sequence comes from Halomonas aestuarii, assembly GCF_001886615.1. Lineage (NCBI taxonomy): Bacteria > Pseudomonadati > Pseudomonadota > Gammaproteobacteria > Oceanospirillales > Halomonadaceae > Halomonas > Halomonas aestuarii. Next base: position 166,159 of record NZ_CP018139.1, on the reverse strand, counting down.
CGAGGCGGATGGCCTCGTCGGCCTCGCGCACGTGGCGGGCGTTGGCGTCGGCATCGGAATAGACGGCGATGGTGCGCAGGCCCATGGCACGTGCCGTGCGCATCACCCGGCAGGCGATCTCGCCGCGGTTGGCGACCAGCAGGGTGTCGAAGGTGTTCGAACGGCTCATGAGCGGCGCTCCGTGGCGGTCTTGTCAGGGGCGGTGTCGGGGGCTGTGTTGGGAGCGTCGGGCGTCCAGGCGGGGCGGCGCTTCTCGAAGAAGCTGGCGAGCCCCTCCTGGCCCTCGGCGCTGACGCGAAGCTCACTGATCACCCGGCAGGTGTGCTCCCGGGTGGCCTGGCTGTCGGGCTCCCGGGCGACCTCGGCGAGCAGCGCCTTGGTGGCGCGCTGGGCCTGGGGCGAGCCGGCCAGCAGGACGTCGAGCATGGCGTCGACGGCGCCGTCCAGGGCGTCAGGGGCGACCACCTGATGCACCAGGTCCAGGGAGAGCGCGGTGGGGGCGTCCATGACCTCGGCGGTCAGGGCATAGCGTCGGGCCTGCCGCTCGCCCAGGGCGCGCTGCACGTAGGGGCTGATCACGGCCGGCGACAGGCCGATCTTGACCTCGGAGAGGCAGAACTTCGCCTTCTCGGAGGCGACCACCACGTCGCAGCAGGCGGCCAGGCCCACGGCCCCGCCGAAGGCCGCCCCCTGCACGCGGCACAGGGTGGGGCAGGGCAGGGTGTCCAGCCGGTGCATCAGGGTCGCGAGCTTGCGCGAGTCGGACAGGTTGCCGTCGAAATCGTACTCGACCATGCGCTTCATCCAGCCGAGGTCGGCCCCGGCGGAGAAGCTCTTGCCCTCGGAGCCCAGCACCACCACGCGCACCTCGCCGTGATGCGCGCCATCGTGCAGGCGCTCGAGATGGGCGTTGAGCTCGGCGATCAGGCTGTCGTCGAAGGCGTTGTGGACGTCCGGGCGGTCCAGCGTCAGCCAGGCCACGCCGCGCTCGTCGATCGTCAGTCGGGAATATGTCTGCGTCATCTCGACCTCACATCCGGAACACGCCGAAGCGGGTCTCTTCCACTTCGGCATTCATGGCGGCGGCCAGCGACAGGCCGAGGATCTCGCGGGTCTGTATCGGGTCGATGACGCCGTCGTCCCACAGCCTGGCGCTGGCGTAGTAGGGGTGGCCCTGGTGCTCGTACTGCTCGCGGGTGGGCGCCTTGAAGGCTTCTTCCTCCTCCTTCGTCCACTCGCGGCCCTCGCGCTCGATCTGCTCGCGCTTCACCTGGGAGAGTACGCCGGCGGCCTGCTCGCCACCCATCACCGAGATGCGGGCGTTGGGCCACATGAACAGCAGGTTGGGCTCGAAGGCGCGGCCGCACATGCCGTAGTTGCCGGCGCCGAAGCTGCCGCCGATCAGCACGGTGAACTTGGGCACCCGGGCGCAGGCCACCGCGGTGACCAGCTTGGCGCCGTGCTTGGCGATGCCCTCGTGCTCGTACTTCGAGCCGACCATGAAGCCGGTGATGTTCTGCAGGAACACCAGGGGGATCTTGCGCTGGGCGCACAGCTCGATGAAGTGGGCGCCCTTCACGGCGGACTCGGAGAACAGCACGCCGTTGTTGGCGACGATGCCCACCGGGTAGCCGTGGATGTGAGCGAAGCCGGTGACCAGGGTGTCGCCGTAGTAGCGCTTGAACTCGTCGAAGTCGGAGTCGTCGACGATGCGCCCGATCACCTCGCGCACGTCGTAGGGCTTCTTGAGGTCGGTGCCGACGATGCCGTAGAGCTCGCTCGGGTCGAGGCGCGGTGGCCTGGGCGCCTGCATGGCCAGCTGGCCGCGCTTCTGCCAGTTGAGCCGCGAGACGCAGCCACGGGCCAGCTGCAGGGCGTGGGCGTCGTTCTCGGCATAGTGGTCGGCCACGCCGCTGACCTTGGCGTGCACGTCGGCGCCGCCCAGGTCCTCGGCGCTGATGCTCTCGCCGGTAGCGGCCTTCACCAGGGGCGGGCCGCCGAGGAAGATGGTGCCCTGCTCCTTGACGATGATCGACTCGTCGGCCATGGCCGGCACGTAGGCGCCGCCGGCGGTGCAGGAGCCCATCACCACGGCGATCTGCGGGATGCCCTCGGCAGAGAGCGTCGCCTGGTTGTAGAAGATGCGCCCGAAGTGGTCGCGGTCCGGGAAGACCTCGTCCTGGCGGGGCAGGAAGGCGCCGCCGGAGTCGACCAGGTAGATGCACGGCAGGCGATGCTTGCGGGCGATCTCCTGGGCGCGCAGGTGCTTCTTCACGGTGAGCGGGAAGTAGGTGCCGCCCTTGACCGTGGCGTCGTTGGCGACGATCACGCACTCCACCCCCGAGACCCGGCCGATGCCGGTGACCACGCCGGCGGCGGGCACCGAGGCGTCGTAGACCTCGTGGGCGGCCAGCGACGAGAACTCGAGGAAGGGCGAGCCCTCGTCGATCAGGTGGTCGATGCGGTCGCGCACGAACAGCTTGCCGCGGGACTCGTGGCGCTGGCGGGCCTTCTCGCCGCCGCCCTGGGCGATGGCCGCGGTCAGCTCGCGCAGCTTGCCGACCTCGTGGCGCATGGCGACGTCGTTGGCCTGGAAGACGTCGCTGCGCGGGTTGATCTGGGTCTGGAGGATGCTCATGGAACGCCGCCCTTACTTGGATTCGTTGAAGATCTCGCGGCCGATCAGCATCCGGCGGATCTCGCTGGTGCCGGCGCCGATCTCGTAGAGCTTGGCATCGCGCAGCAGACGCCCGGTCGGGTACTCGTTGATGTAGCCGTTGCCGCCGAGCAGCTGGATGGCGTCCAGCGCCACCTGGGTCGCCTTCTCGGCGCAGTAGAGGATCACGCCGGCGGCGTCCTTGCGGGAGGTCCGGCCACGGTCGCAGCCCGCCGCCACGGCGTAGAGGTAGGCGCGGCAGGCGTTCAGGGTGGTGTACATGTCGGCGATCTTGCCCTGCACCAGCTGGAACTCGCCGATGGACTGGTTGAACTGCTTACGCTCGTGAACGTAGGGGACCACGATGTCCATGGCCGCCTGCATGATGCCGATGGGGCCGGCGGCGAGCACGGTGCGCTCGTAGTCCAGGCCGCTCATCAGCACCTTCACGCCGCGGCCGACCTCGCCCAGCACGTTCTCCTCCGGCACCTCGCAGTCCTCGAACACCAGCTCGCAGGTGTTGGAGCCGCGCATGCCCAGCTTGTCGAGCTTCTGGGCGGTGGAGAAGCCGGCCATGCCCTTCTCGATGATGAAGGCGGTGATCCCCTTGGAGCCGGCCTCCGGGTCGGTCTTGGCATAGACCACCAGCACGTCGGCGTCGGGGCCGTTGGTGATCCACATCTTGTTGCCGTTGAGGATGTACTTGTCACCCTCCTTGCGGGCGCGCAGCTTCATGGAGACCACGTCGGAGCCGGCGCCCGGCTCGGACATGGCCAGCGCCCCCACGTGCTCGCCGCTGATCAGCTTGGGCAGGTACTTGGCCTTCTGTTCCGCGCTGGCATTGATCTTGAGCTGGTTCACGCAGAGGTTGGAGTGCGCGCCGTAGGAGAGGCCCACCGAGGCGCTGGCCCGGGAGATCTCCTCCATGGCGATGCAGTGCGCCAGGTAGCCCATGCCGCTGCCGCCGTCCTCGTCCGCCACGGTGATGCCGAGCAGGCCCATGTCGCCGAACTTCTGCCAGAGGTCGTTGGGGAACTCGTTCTTCTCGTCGATCTCGGCCGCGCGCGGGGCGATCTCGTCCCGGGCGAAGGCGTTGACATGGTCGCGCAGCATGTTCAGCTCGTCGTCGAGGCCGAAGTCGAGGGGTTGGTAGGGCGTGTGCATGGCGTGGCTCCCGTCTCGTCAGGTGAAGCGTCCCGCGCGAGCGGCGACGCAACAGGCAAACTGGTGTCATCAAAATGGCAGATGCGACAAGACTAGGCGAGGTTGACGTTAACGTAAAGTGCAACATTTGCCGGCTTATACGAAGGTGGCAAGGACGGGGGCGGGTGCCCCCATGGGCCGCGTTGGCGGCCGGGCATGGGAGCGGTCGGGAAAGCCGTGTGCGAGGCGGGAGGACTCAGCCGACGATCGCGGAGATCACCGCATGGTAGAGCGGAATGCCGAAGATCACGTTGAGGGGGAAGGTCAGCCCCAGCGAGGCGAGCATGGCCAGGCCGATGTTGGCCTGGGGAATGGCGGCGCGCATGGCGGCCGGGGCGGCGATGTAGGAGGCGCTGGCCGCCAGTGTGGTCAGGATCAGCACCGAGCCCTGGGGCAGGTCCAGCGCCAGCCCGACCAGCAGGCCGGACAGGGCGAGCAGCGGCGGCGTGACCAGCGCGAAGCTGAGCAGGCGCCAGTGTTGCCAGGGCAGGGGGCGCAGGGTCTCGGCGGCGGTGAGGCCCATCTCCAGCAGGAAGAGGGCGAGCACGGCGTGGAAGGCCCCGGTCAGCAGGTCGGTGACGTTGGCGCCCTCCTGGGGCCCGTAGAGGGCGCCGATGACCACGCCGCCGGCCAGCAGGATCACCCCGCGATTGGTAAGGGTCTCGTGCCACAGGCCACTGATCGCCTCGCCGCCCTGGGCCCCGCGGTAGCGGCGGTAGAGGGCGATGGAGACCATGATCGCGGGCAGCTCCAGCATCACCAGGTAGAGTGTCACCTCGGCGCCGGTGGGCAGGCCGCGCCCCTCGGCGAAGGCCAGCGCCACGGCGAAGGTGCCCGCGCTCACCGAGCCGTAGTGGGCGGCGATGCTGGCACTGTCGGCCGCGGATAGCCGCACCAGGCGTCGCAGTATTGGCATCAGGGCCAGGGGGATCAGCGCGCCGAGGGCGGCCACGGCCCCCAGTTCCGGCAGCAGCGACCAGTGCAGGTTGCCGTAGAGCGCCATCCCGCCCTTGATGCCGATGGTCAGCATCAGCAGCAGGCTCAGGGTGTCGTAGGCGGCCTTGGGGATGGTCAGGTCCGACTTCACCACCCCGGCGAGCACGCCGAGCAGGAAGAACATCACCACGATATCGGGCATGGCAGGGATCTCGTACCGAGTGAACCACGTGCGTCGAGTGTGTAGATTCCGACACACTATGAGCAGGAATGACTGTCGGAGCCCATCATATATGATCCCTCATGATACGGGGGCCGCGGCCGGCGCCCCGAGCGCCATCGCCCGTTCACGGCTGGACGATGCAGCCGGCTGCGGCACGATCCCCGGAGATTCGATGCCCCTGTGGAGGCGAGGCGTTCTGGTCGGCCTGCTGCTCTGGCTGTGGGCGGGCATGGCCACGGGGGCCGTGGGCGGTGGCCAGGACCTCGAGCGACAGGGTCTCGAGCGACAGGCTATCGAACGACAGGATCTCGAGGCCTTCGTCGACGGCTATGTCACCGCCCGCATGGAGGCCGAGCATGTGGCCGGCGTCACGGTGTCGGTGGTCAAGGATGACGAACTGGTGATGGCCAAGGGGTATGGGTTCGCCGACCTCGAGGCCGGGCGCCCGGTGGTGGCCGGGCGGACCCTGTTCCGGCCGGGCTCGATCTCCAAGCTCTTCACCTGGACGGCGGTGATGCAGCTGGTGGAGCAGGGCCGGCTCGACCTGGACACCGACATCCGCGAAATCCTGACCGACCTGCCCCTGGCGACCCGCTATCCGGCGCCCATCACCCTGCGCCAGTTGATGGCGCACACGCCGGGCTTCGAGGACACGGCCATGGGCCATCTCTTCGAGGACGACCCCGACGCCGTGCTGTCGCTGCGCGACTACCTGCGCCGCCATGCCCCGGCCCAGGTGCGAGCGCCGGGCACCTGGCCGGCCTATTCCAACTACGGGGTGGCGCTGGCCGGGCTGGTGGTCGCCGAGGTCAGCGGCCTCTCCTGGGAGGCCTACGCCGAGCGTCACCTGCTCGGCCCCCTGGGCATGCGGGACAGCACCTTCCGCGAGCCCTGGGGGCCGCAGCGCGAGCAGGCCCCCATGGCCCCCGCCCTGCGCGAGCGGGTCAGCGAGGGCTATCAATGGGTCGGTGGCGCCCTCCAGCCGGGCGGTTTCACCTTCGTCGGCGGCATCGGTCCGGCGGGCAGCCTCTCCACCACGGCCACCGACATGGCGCGCTTCATGCGGGCCCACCTCAACGAGGGCCGACTCGGCGATGTGGCACTGCTCGCGCCGGACACGGCCCGTGAGATGCAGCGCACCCACTACCGGGTGACGCCGGGGCAACCCGGCATGGCCCACGGCTTCGTCGAGAGCGAGATCGCCGGCTACCGGGCCATCGGCCATGGCGGTGGCACCGTGCATTTCGTTTCCGACCTGCAGCTGATCCCCGAGCTGGAGCTGGGCGTGTTCATCTCCACCAACAGCAACGGCGGCCAGGCGCTGATCCGCGGCTTCGTCGAGGCGCTGGTGCACCGCTACTTCCCGACCGATCCCCCCGTCGTGGCCGCGGCGCCCGACGACCCCGCGCGCTATGCCGGGGACTATCTCTCCACGCGGCGTCCCTATACCACGGTCGAGGCGCTGCTGAATCACGACATGGCCAGCGTCCACCTTGACCGGGACGGAGAGCTGGTCCTGAGTCGGCGGGGGCGGCAGGTACGCCTCGTGCCGGCACCGGGCGAGGGGCACTTCCGCCAGGCCGACAGCCAGGAGTCGCTGCGATTCCTCACCGACGACGATGGCGCCGTCACGCACCTGGCGGTGCCGGAGCCGGTCATGGTGATGGAGCGGGTCGGGCCGCTGGCCAACCCGCGCTGGCGGCTGGCGTTCCTGGGCCTGGCCGTGGCGGTGTTCGTCGGCACCCTGGTGGTGGCGCTGTTCGGCTGGGGCCGGCCTGCCGCACGGCGGCCCGCGGCGCGCTGGGGAGGGCGGCTGACCGTGCTGGCCGCCGGGCTCTGGGTGGTGAGCATGGGGCTCGCGTTGGCCGGAATCCTGCCCATCACGCGGGACGTGGGGCTCGTCTTCTTCGGCTTCCCGCCGCCACCCTTCGTGGCCGCCCAGGTCGTCGCCATGCTGGCGGGCGCGGTCAGCCTGGGGGCTCTCGCCCTGCTGATGCCGGTGCTGGGCGAGAAGGGCTGGTCACGAGGGCGGCGCCTGCGCCATGCCGGGGTGGTCGTGCTGCTTGCAGTGACCCTGGTAACGGTCTGGCGGTTCAACGGCTTCGTGCTGATGGGCTGAGCGGGTCGGCCACCTCGCCACGGGCCGGGGAGGCCCATGGCGAGGTGGGAAGCCTACTCGTCGTCGGAGGCGGCGTGCGCGTTGGGGAAGAACAGCTGCTGGCCCTTGACCTCGAAGTCGGCGATGGCGGCCTGGCCCGCCTCGGAGAGCAGCCAGTCGTGCCACTGGGCGGCCAGGTCGTGCTTGAGGTGCGGGTGGCGCTCCTTGGAGATCAGGATGCTGCCGTACTGGTTGAAGAGCGCCTCGTCGCCCTCGAACAGCAGGTCGAGGTCCTGGCGGTTGTCGAAGGCGACCCAGGTGGCGCGGTCACTCATCACGTAGGCGTCCATGCCGGCGGCGGTGTTCAGGGTCGGGCCCATGCCGCTGCCGAGCTCGCGATACCAGTCGCCGCCGGGTGTGATGCCGGCGGCGTCCCACAGGCGCAGCTCGGCACGGTTCGTGCCGCTGTCGTCACCGCGTGAGGCGAAGGGGGCCTCGGCCTCGGCGATGGCGGAAAGCGCCTGCTCGACGGTGTCGGCGTCGCCAATGCCGGCCGGATCGTCGCCGGGACCGATGATCACGAAGTCGTTGTACATCACGTCGGCGCGCTCAGTGGCGTAGCCCTCGGCGATGAAGCGTTCCTCGCCTTCGGTGTCGTGCACCAGCAGACTGTCGGCGTCGCCCCGGCGGGCGATCTCGAAGGCCTGGCCCGTGCCCACGGCGACTACCCGCACCTCGATCCCGCTGGTGTCGGTGAACTGGGGGAGGATGGCATCGAAGAGCCCCGAGTTCTGGGTGGACGTGGTGGAGGCCAGGGTGATGTAGCGGTCGTCGTCCTGGGCGCTGGCGCCGAGCGAGAGGCCCATCAGTCCGATGGCGGCGAGGGCGAGTCCCTGCTGTCTCATGGTGACTTTCCTTCTCATGTTGCCTTCCTTCTCATGTTGCCTTCCTTCTCATGGGGCGGGTGCGGAGGGGGAGCCGCTACCAGACCAGCTCGCCCCGGATGAAGGCCCGCGCCTCGGCGGAGGCGGGAGCCGTGAAGAAGGTCTCGGCCGGGCAGTGCTCGATGAGCCGGCCGTCGAAGAGCAGCACGATGTCGTCGGCCAGGCGGCGGGCCTGGTGGAGGTCATGGCTGGTCATCACGATGCGGGTGCCGCGGCGGTGGAAGTCGTTGACCGCGTCCTCCACCGCCTTGATGGCGGCGGGGTCGAGCGCCGAGGTTGGCTCGTCGAGGAAGAGCACTTCGGGCTCCACCAGCCAGGCCCGGGCCAACGCCAGCCGCTGCTGTTCTCCGCCGGAGAGCACCCGGGCCGGCCGCGCCTCCAGGGCGGCCAGGCCGAAGCGCTCCAGGGCCTCGCGGGCCAGCGGCTTGCGGCGGCGGCGGGGGATGCCGTGGATCGCCAGGACATAGGTCAGGTTGGCCAGGGCCGAGCGGCGCAGCAGCACTGGCCGCTGGAAGACCATGGACTGGCGCGGCAGGTGGCCCTCCCAGCGCACCCGGCCGACGGTGGGCACCAGCAGGCCGTGGGCCAGGCGCATCAGCAGGCTCTTGCCCGCGCCGTTGGGCCCCATCACCAGGGTGCGCCGGTACCCCTCCAGGCGCAGGTCGGTGGGGTGCAGCAGGGGCTGGCCGCGGTGGGCAAACCCGACGCCCTCCAGGGCGAGCGGGGGAATGGCCGTGACGTCCAGGCGGGTCATCTCGTTCATCCCAGCCGCCTCCGCGCCGACTCGCTGACGAGGTGCGCGGCGGCGTTGACCAGGGCTACCAGGGCGAGCAGCACGATGCCGAGCCCCAGGGCCAGGGGCAGGTTGCCCTTGCTGGTCTCCAGCACGATGGCGGTGGTCATCACCCGGGTGACGCCGTCGATGTTGCCGCCGACGATCATCACCGCCCCGACCTCGGCGCTGGCTCGGCCGAAGCCGGCCAGCATCACGGTGGCCAGCCCGAAGCGGGCGTCCCACAGCAGGGTGGGGATCCGGCGCGCCCGCGAGACGCCCATCGAGGTGAGCTGTTCGCGATAGTCGCCGTGGAGCTCCTCGACCTGCTGGCGGGTCAGGGCGGCGATGATCGGCAGCACCAGGATCACCTGGGCGATCACCATGGCCCCCGGGGTGAACAGCAGGCCCAGCTCGCCCAGCGGGCCCGCCCGGGAGAGCAGCAGGTAGACCGCGAGCCCTGCGACCACCGGCGGCAGCCCCATCAGCGCATTGAGCGCCACGATCAGCACCCCGCGGCCGGGGAAACGCCACAGCGCGATGGCTGCGCCCAGTGGCAGGGCGAGCAGCGCGGCGATGAGCACGGCGGAGAGCGAGACCTTCAGCGACAGCACCACGATCCCGAACAGGTCGGGGTCCAGCCCGAGGATCAGGGCGAGGGCAGTCTGGAAGGCGTTGGCGTCGTCGGGCATCGGGCTCTCCTGCGATCTTCCTGCATCATGTGCGTTGAAGCGCGCCGGCGCATCCTACGATGGAATAAATGCAGTAATATGCAGGAAAACGACGAATCGATGTGAGGGGTATCCCATGGAGCGCGGCCCGGAACATGCCTATCTGACCACCGCCGAGGTGGCCGACTATCTGCGACTCAAGGAGCGCAAGGTCTATGACCTGGTGCGCCAGGGCGGCATCCCCTGCGTGCGGGTGACCGGCAAGCTGCTGTTTCCCCGCCAGGGCATCGACCTGTGGCTGATGAGCCACCTGGAGGGCGACCAGGCGAGCAGCCGCCCCGTGCCGCTGGTGCTCGCCGGCAGCCAGGACCCCCTGCTGGAGTGGGCGGTCCGCGAGAGCGCCGCGGGGCTGGCGCTGCTCTGTCACGGCAGCGGCGACGGGGTGCGGCGACTGCTCTCGGGCGAGGCGATGGTGGCGGGGCTTCACCTGCTGGACGAGCGCCAGGGCGACTACAACCGGCCCGAGGCCCTGGGGCTTGCCGGCATGCGCGACCTGGTGATGGTGCGCTGGGCCCGCCGTCGCCAGGGTCTGCTGCTGGCGCCGGACAACCCCCTCGGCATCACCTCCCTCGAGGACCTGGCCGGCGGCAGGGTGCGTGTGGCCCATCGACAGCCGGATGCCGGGGCCCACCGACTGCTGACCTGGCTGCTGGCCCGCGCCGGGGTCGACCCCGACGGGCTGCGCTTCGCCGCGCACCCTTCGCTTTCCGAGGACGACCTGGCGCTGGCGATCCGCCAGGGTGAGGCGGACGCGGGGCTCGGCGTGGAGGCCGCGGCCCGCCGGCAGGGGCTCGCCTTCGTGCCGCTCCACCAGGAGACCTTCGACCTGGCCATGCGGCGGCGCAGCTACTTCGAGCCGCCCGTGCAGCGGCTGCTGGCCTTCGCCCGGGAGCCGCGCTTCGCCGAGCGCGCCGAGGCCCTGGGCGGCTATGACATCGGCGAGTCGGGTGCCGTGATGTACAACGCCTGAGTGCGTCCCCGGGTCGGCGGGCGTAGCGGGTGCGAAATGGAGGCGTGGAGGGGGGTGAAAGAGGAGCGCGCGAAGAGGACGCCGGCCGGATGGGCCGGCGTGAGGTCAGGTAACGATCGCGGTGGGCAGGGCCCTTATCGCGGCGCCCTGGCGGGGCCTCCGGGCCAGCCAGGCGACCAGGTGGTCGCAGAGCTCCCGGGCGTCGTCATCGGCCCCGTGGATGAAGCTCGACTTGCGACGCCGCAGGAACGGCAGGCCCAGGACGTAGAGCCCCGGGGCGTCGACCACGCCGCCGTGATGACGCAGCTCGCCCTTGCGGTCGAGCACCGGCACCTGCAGCCAGCGGTAGTCGGGGCGATAGCCGGTGGCCCAGAGCACGGTGCGGATCTCGCCCCGGGCGAGGTCCAGTCCCAGGCAGGGAGGCTTCGGCAGGCGGGTCGGCGGGAACCGCCGCGGCGCCTCCAGGCAGGCGTCCAGTCCCCGGGCCCCTGACCAGGCATCGAGCGTGTCGAGCAACCGTCCCAGCTTGAGGTCCGCCGCGGCGCAGTGGACCGACAGCGAGCCGGAGAACTGCAGCCGGGTATCCTGAAGGCCCACCAGCCGTCCGACCAGCCTGACGCCCCGGGCACTCAGGGCATTCAGGTCCAGAGTGGCGGGGGCATCGCCGCCCGCCAGCTGGGGGGAGGGCAGGCGACGGGCCCGCACGATGTCGTCTACCTCGTCGAAGCGCTGGTCGAGGATGCCGGCCGCGTGCAGCCACCACTGGATGTCCTTCCCCCGGTAGCGGCGCGGCAGTCGGACGTGCTCGCCCACCGACAGGGTCACCGCGTGGCCAGCGCGCTGGAGCTCGTCGGCCAGCTGCAGTCCGGTGGCCGAGGCCCCCACCACCAGCACGCCACCCGGCGCCAGCTGGCCCGGGTGGCGATACTCCCGGGCCGTCAGGCGGTCGACGTACATCGGCAGGGCTCGGTCCAGGGGCGGCACCCGGGGCAGGTTGAAGGCACCGCTGGCGATTACCGCTGCCCGGCAGCGCCACTCGCCCTGGTCGGTGATGACGCGATAGCCCTCCGCCGCTGGCCGGACCGACAGCACTCGGGTGTTGGCCTGCACCGGGGCCGAGTATCGCCGCGCATGGTCGCGAAGGAAGTCGGCCACCTGCGGCATGGACATGAAGCCATCCGGGTCGGGCCCCGCATAGCGGAGCCCGGGCAGCCGGCATTGCCAGTTGGGTGTCAGCAGCCTGAGCGAGTCCCACCGCTCGTGACGCCATGCGTTGCCCACCTCTCCCCGCTCCAGCAGCACATGATCGATGCCGGCCCGGCCGAGGTAGTGGCTCATGGCGAGCCCCGACTGGCCCGCGCCGATGACCACCACGGTCACGGCGCGGGCCGGGCGGTGCTGCCGGTCAGCACGACTCTCGTTCATTTCACTTGCACCGAGACGTGGGTGGGGTTGGTGAGGATGTCGAAGACCGCCGAGCGCTTCTGCGACTGGGCGACCAGGGCCTCGATCTCCTCGCGGGTGGCGTCGGCATCGACCTCGAAGATGACCCGGACCTCGTCGAAGCCGTTACGCACGTCGCGGTCCATGCCCAGGATGCCCTGGATATCCATCTCGCCCTCCAGGCGGGCCCGGATCGAATGGAGCTGGATCCCGCGGTGCTGGGCAATGGCGGCGATGCCGGCGGTCAGACAGCCGGCGAGGCCGACGAGCACGTACTCCACCGGCGTGGGGCCATGGTCCTCGGAGGCGAAGACCTCGGGATGGTCGGTATCGAAGGTGAAGCGGGTCCTGTGGTGTTGCTCCTCGCCGAGCCCATGGAAGCCGTCGACGGTGGCGCGGCTGTGGGTGCCCCTCGCCCAGTCGCAGCTGGCGCGCCAGGTGAAGCGGGCGGCTTCGGGGGCCTGGGACAGGGCCTCGCGGGCACCCAGCAGGGCGCTGACGTTGACGCCGTTGTCAGTCTTGCGGATGGCGGTCTGCATGGTGGTCTCTCCTCGCGGTTGTCGTGGTATGACGGGTGGGATCACTCGTCAGGTACGACTCTGGGGCCGTCACGTGGGACCCAGAGTGGGAGAGGTCGTGGTTTTTCAGCCGGCGTGCGTGGAATCGACCGGGAGGGAGGGAAGGATGGTGCGGAAGGCCCAGACACGCTCCAGCGGCATGCCGGCCTGGTGCTGGGCGATGCGCACCGACTCGGCATCGGGGGCCTGGTAGAGGCAGAGCATGCGCCGGGCGTCCCGCGAGAGGAATGTGCGGACGAAGCGCACCCGGTGGTGTTTCAGGCAGGCCGCCCCGGCATCCTCGCGGGCCTGGATCGCCGCGAGGCTGACTGGCGAGGGAAAGGTGCGCTCGACCAGCACGCTGGCCGCGGCGAGCGCCTCGGCATCGAGTCCCGGGGCATCGTGGAGCGTGCCGGGCCAGAGGGTGGTGACCTCGATGCCTGCCTGGCGCAGGGCGAGACGTGCGGCTTCGGCATCCGGGGCGTGGAAGTGGCAGACCATCCGTCGGCCGTCCCTCGCCAGCAGGCTGCCTGCCCAGTCGACCCGATGCAGGGCGAAGCAGCCCGTTGCCGCCCCCGAGAGCGTCCTGAGGCGTTCGGCGCCGAGTGGGGTCGTGAAACGGCGCTCCAGGAAGAGGTCGATCATGCGGTGTCCTCCGGCCGGCTGTCGGCCAGCAGGGCCGCCGTCCGCAGTCGCGCCCAGCGGGCGACCGGCCGCCGGGCGATCTCGGCGGCCGCCTGCGCGTGGTGGCGTCGCGCATCCGTGTCACCGGTCGCCCGGTGGGCCTCGGCCAGCACGCCATGGGCAAGCAGTTGCTCGGTGGCACGCTCCAGGGTCCGGGCATGCGTCAGGGCCTCCCCGGCCCGCGCGATGGCGTCAAGCGCCCGGCCGCGCTTCAGGTCGAGCTGGGCGGCCCGGATCAGCAGGCCACAGAGCCGGTGCTTGGCATCGGTGTCACGCAGCCTCGCCAGGGCGGGCTCCAAGGGGGACGCCTCGTCGTTCAGGGCATAGCCGCAGAGCGCCAGGGCGGCGCAGGCGAAGGGCGCCTCGCTGCCCTCACGCAGCTTGTCGCCGATCTCCGCCAGGGTGATGCCGCGCTTCAGGGCCTCCGGGAAGCGCTCCCGCTCGAGCTCCAGCATCAGCAGGCCCTCGTTGGCCTGGAACTCGCCGAGACGATCGCCGCCGGCCTTGCACAGGGTCCGCGCCTCCTTGAAGTGGTCCTCCGCCTCGTCCAGCCGGTTGCCGTGGAAGTGCATCAAGGCCAGCGCCATGGGAATGGCGGGGTGGCTGAACCGTTGCCGGGCGGCCAATGTGCGGGCGTCGTCGAGCATGCCGGCGGCCTGTTCGAGGTCACGCTCCAGCATGGCCAGGCACTTGGCCGTCTCCGCCATGGCGACGACCTGGTCCCGGTCGTCGGCGCTGTGGGTGACTCGCTCGGCCTGCAGGGCCTCTTCGTGGGCATCCCGCCACTGGCCATGGGACCAGCGGACCTGGCTGGCCAGCTGGTAGCCGAGCCGCGCATGGGCGAGAGCACCATGCTCCAGGGCCTGTTCGGCCAGGGCCACCAGTTCCCCGGCGGTGTCCTGCCAGTCCTCCAGTGGGGCGGCATGGAGCATCACGTCGCGCAGCTCGATCAGCAGGCTGATCCGGCGGGCACCGGCGAGACGCTCGGCCATCTCGATGCCCTGGCGGGCAAGGCGCAGGGCCTCGTCGTTGGCGAAGAAGCGCAGGCAGGCGCGCCCGGCCGCGACCAGGGCCTCGGCGGCCAGCGCAGGGTCACCGCTCTGTCGGGCGTGGTGCGCCAGCTCGGCGGCACTGTCCGGATCGAGGTGGGCCTCGCCAAGGTACTGCTCGGCGACATGGCGGTGCATCATCTGGCGCCGTGTCGGGGAGATCGCCTCGTACAGGCGGCGCGCCAGGTCGTCGTCGGTGAGGCACAGCCCATGCTCTTTGGCCTGCAGCAGGCCCCGTTGCTCGCCGAGTTCGAGGCCCGAGACGATGCGCTGGGCCTCGAACCCGCTGAGCCGGGCCAGCATGGCGACATTCGGACAGTGGCCCAGCAGCGCGACCCAGTGCAGGATCTCCAGGGCCTCGCCTTCCAGCGGGATGGGCGCCTCGGTGGCTGGCGCCCTCGCCGGCGCCGTGGCGGCCGCGTGCGGTGTCGCCTCGGTAGCCGGGCAGGGCGGTGGACCGGTCGCGGGGTGGACGGCCGTCGCCCGCCGGGCGCGGAGCAGGGCGCCGCTCGAGGGGATGCCGGCCTCGTCGAGCAGGCGCTGGCCCAGCCGGAAGTGCTGCTCGGCTTCCCGAGGGCGATTGAGGACCATCAGCAGCCGGATCAGGCGGGCGTGGGCGTCCTCGTCGAAGGGCGCCAGCCGGACCAGCGCATGGGCATGGATCAGGGCCCGCTCGGGCGCCTCGGCCAGGCGGGTGACCAGGGCCGAGAGCAGCGCGGTCTGGGCACGCAGGGCGCGTTCCCGCTCGCCCAGGCACCAGCCATGGAAGTCGTGGAAGTTCGGCAGTTCTAGCCCTTGCAGGAAGGGGCCTCGATAGCGGTCGGCAATGCGTTCCAGCCGTTCGATATCCTCCTGCTCGAGCCCCTCTCCCTGGATCCCTTGCAGGGCCAGCAGGTCGATATCCAGGTCGTCGGTATCGAGTGCCGCGCCGAGGCGGTCGGCGATGATGCGCGGCCGCTCCGGCTCGTCCACCACCCGGCGCAGTTTCGACAGGCTCCAGCGCAGCGAGCCTCGAGGGTCGTCGGGCATCTCCCACAGCAGGTCACAGAGGTGTTCGCGACAGAGGGGGCGGCCGTTGACCGCCAGGTAGGCGAGCAGGGCGCGGGTCTTCTTCGACGGCGGGAGAGTCAGCACCCGGCCATCCCGAACCACCTCGAGATCGCCGAGCACGTTGAGGGTCAGTGCATTCATCGCCTGCTCCCTCCCGGGAGAGAGACCGTCTTTGAGTATAGCGCGCCTGGCGCTCGCGCCCGTTGGACCCGCCCGGAAAATACCACGCTGGCTTCCACGCCCGCTTCCTCGGCGGCGGCGCAGGGTGACATGGCAAGGCACCCATCCAAACCGAGGAGCAGCGACATGGCACGCTATGACAGCATCCTGGACACCATCGGCCGCACGCCGCTGGTGCGGCTTCACCGGCTAGCCCCCGCCGGGGTGAACCTCTACGTGAAGCTCGAGGCATTCAATCCCATGGGGTCCGTCAAGGACCGCATGGCCCTGGCGGTCATCGAGCAGGCGGAACGCGACGGCGAGCTTCGCCCCGGCCAGACGGTGATCGAGGCGACCAGCGGCAACACCGGTATCGGGCTGGCCATGGTCTGCGCGCGCAAGGGCTATCCGCTGGTGGTGACCATGGCGGAAAGCTTCAGCGTGGAGCGACGCAAGCTGCTGCGCTTCCTCGGGGCCAGGGTGGTGCTGACCCCCGCGGCCGAGAAGGGCACCGGCATGCTCAACAAGGCGGTGGAGCTGGCCGAACGCCACGGCTACTTCCTGTGCCGCCAGTTCGAGAACGAGGCCAACGCCGAGGCGCATTCGCGGACTACGGCCCGGGAGATCCTCGACGACTTTCGCGGCGAGCCCCTGCACGCCTGGGTCACCGGCTTCGGCACGGGCGGCACCCTCAAGGGGGTATCCAGGGTGCTCAAGCAAGCGGATCCGGCGACCCAGGTGGTCGTCGCCGAGCCCGACAACGCCGCCCTGCTGGGCAGCGGCATCGCGCAGCCGCGGGATCCCCACGGCGCCCCCTCGGTCAGCCATCCGAGCTTCCGACCCCACCTGATGCAGGGCTGGAGCCCGGACTTCATCTCGCGGCTCACCGAGGACGCGCTGACGGCGCAGCATGTCGACGAGGTGGTGCCGGTGGCGGGGGACGAGGCGCTGCGACTGTCCCGCGAGCTGGCCTGCCGCGAGGGGATCTTCGTCGGCATCTCCAGCGGGGCCACCCTGGCCGCCGCGCTGGAGGTGGCGCGCCGTTCGCCGCCCGGCAGCAACATCGTCTGCATGCTGCCGGACACCGGTGAGCGCTACCTCTCCACGCCGCTGTTCGATGGCATCGGCGAGGCGATGTCCGACGAGGAGCTCGCCCTGTCGCGCTCCACGCCGGGCTATCGCTTCGATGTCCCCGCGGCGCCGTCCCGCCCGGCAGAGTCGCCAGCGGCGGCGCCGGTCGAGCTGGATGCCGAGGCCGAACGCTTCGTCGACGCGACCGTGGCGAGCGAGCCGGTGGTGATGTTCGCCCTGGAGTGGTGCGAGTTCTGCTGGTCGGTCCGCAAGCTGTTTACGCAGCTGGGGATCGACTATCGCAGCGTCGACCTCGACGCGGTGGCCTACCAGGTAGAGGATCTAGGCGGCCGGATACGCGCGGTGCTGGCCGATCGCACCGGGGCCACCACCATCCCTCGGATCTTCGTCGCCGGCGAGTCGATCGGGGGCTGCACCGAGTTCTTCGATGCCTGGCGGGACGGCTCGATGCAACGGCGTCTGGAGGCCCACGGCATCGACTATCGCCGCGATGTCGAGGTCGATCCCTATGACCTGCTGCCGCGGTGGCTACATCCGCGCACCAGCGCGGCATGACCGGGAGGCACGACGAGATGAGCTTCATTCACACGATTGAACCCGAGCAGGCTTCCGGCGAGGTGCAGGCCATGTACCGGCGACAGCAGGCCCACTTTGGCTATCTGCCCAACTATGCCCGGGTGTTCTGCCATCGCCCCGAGGTGATGGCCAACTGGGGGGCCCTGCTGGGGAGCATCCGGCGTCACGTCGACCCGCGGCGCTTCGAGCTCGTGACCCTGGCCGCGGCTCGGACACTGGGCAACTCCTACTGCGCCCTGGCCCACGGCCAGGCGCTGGCGGGGCTGCTGGGCACACCGCAGTTGGAGGCGATCCTCGAGGGCCCCGATACGCTGAGTGCGGCGGAACGGGAGATGATGGCCCTGGCCGCGAAGGTGGCCGATGACGCCGCCGGCGTGACCCAGGCCGACATCGACCGCCTGCGCGCACTGGGGATCGGCGATGACGAGATCTTCGACATCGTGGCCGTGGCCGCCGCGCGAGCCTTCTTCACCAAGGTGCTGGACGGTCTGGGTGCCCAGGCCGATGTCGCCTATCGGGAGCTGGCGCCCGAGTTGCGCGAGGCGCTCACCGTGGGGCGCCCCATCGCCACCGGCAACGATCTGGAGGAGATCTCCTTGGAGCAGCCGGCCGCCGGGCCCTAGCCGGTCGAGGGTGCTGGCCGGTCGGGCAGCTGGCGGGTTCCCGGTATGCCGTCGGGGCGTCGGCTCATGCCTCGGCGCCTGCCGCGGGGGAGCGCTCCACCGGCGTCTCGCGGATGAACGCATGCAGGACGGCGGCCATCACCGAGAGCAGGACGGCGAGCTTCCAGACCAGGTCGTAGTCGCCGTGGAGGTCGTAGAAGTAGCCGCCGAGCCAGACGCCCATGAAGGAGCCCAGCTGGTGGAAGAGGAAGACGATGCCGCCGAGCATGGAGAGGTGTCGCACGCCGAAGACCGAGGCGACGATGCCGTTGGTCAGCGGTACCGTGGAGAGCCACAGCAGGCCCATCGCGATGCCGAACAGGTAGGCGCTGGCGGTGCTCAGCGGCATGGCGATGAAGACGGTGATCACCGCGCCGCGGATCAGGTAGAGCCAGGTCAGCAGGCGCGGCTTGGAGAAGTGGCCGCCGAGCCAGCCGGCGCTGTAGGTGCCGACGATGTTGAACAGTCCCACCAGGGCCAGCACGGTGCTGCTCACCTGCACGGCGATGCCGTTGTCGGCCAGGTAGCCGGGCAGGTGGACGCCGATGAACACCACCTGGAAGCCGCAGACGAAGAAGCCCAGGCAGAGCAGCCAGAAGCCGCGATGCCCGGCGGCCTCGTCCAGCGCCGCCCGCAGCGATAGATCGCTGGCCTGGCGGGGTGAGGGGCGGTCGCGCAGCATCCCGCCCAGGGGCACCATCAGGGCGGCCAGGGCGCCCATCGCCAGCAGCGCCGCGGACCAGCCGAGCCATTCCAGCAGGCCCAGGGTGCCGGGCAGCATCACGAACTGGCCGAAGGAGCCCGCGGCGCTGACGATGCCCATGGCCAGGCTTCGCTTCTCGGGCGAGACGGCGCGCCCCACGGCGCCGAGGATCACCGAGAAGGTGGTGCCCGAAAGGCCCAGGCCGATCAGCAGCCCCGCGCTGACCGACATGCCGAGGGCCGAGTCCGACAGCCCCATCATGGCGAGTCCCAGGGCATAGAGCATGCCCCCCGCCACCACGACCCTGGCGGCCCCGAAGCGGTCGGCCAGGGCACCGCTGAAGGGCTGCGTCAGCCCCCACACCAGGTTCTGCAGGGCCAGGGCGAAGGCGAAGACCTCGCGGCCCCAGCCCAGCTCGCTGCTCATCGGCTCCAGGAACAGGCCGAAGCCATGGCGCAGGCCCATGGCCAGGGAGATGACCAGGCCGCCCAGGACGATGATCAGCAGGGTGTGGCGACGCAGCGCATCCATAGGCGAGGGGTGACCTGTTTGCCGACTGATGAGGGCCCACTATCGCGCATCTGCGGTGCGTCGGCCACCGTCGCCATGGGCAACGGGCCGCATCCGGCAGGGACGGCTGTCGGCGTTTGGAGACAGTGACGTCGCCGCTGTGCCACATGGGGAAGGGGGCATCGGTTCGTTAGAATGGCGGTCGATCCACCTCTATCAGGAGACCGTATGACCTGTCGCATGATCCTGTTCTCGACCCTGCTGATCGCCATCCCCTTCCTGGCGGGTTGCAGCTACACCCCGGCCCGGATCAGCTCCGAGCCGCTGGTCGTCCTCGATGACGGCCGAGGCCATGACCACTATGACGGCGGGGGGGGATTCTGCCCGCCGGGTCAGGCCAAGAAGGGGCGCTGCTGAGCTCCCTCTTGTTTTTCCCTCAGGCTTGCACGCTCTTTCCTCGCTCCGCGCTTGGCGGTGGCGCGGGGCCGTCATAGTCTGACAGGGAACAGTGTTCGATGGCATCCAGCCCGAAGAGGCAGCCGTGACAGATCGTCGGCATGAGGTGCTCCCAGCAGGGATCGAGGGATGGTCCACCCTTCACTGTCTTGCGAGGACAACCCCATGAGGATTCCCGTCCGCTTGATGATGTTGGCCCTGCTGGCGTCGACCCTGACACTGGCTGGGTGCAGCTACACGCCTGCGCGCATCAAGTCCGAGCCGCTGATCGAGATCGACGGCTTCAGCCGTCATCATCGCTACTACCACGATGATGATCGCCATTATCGCGACCGTGATTACCGGTCACGTCACCACTACGAGCGCCGTTATCGGGACCGCGACCGCTATCACCACGCCGATCGCCGCGACCACGATCGCCGCGGCGGCTTCTGCCCGCCGGGACTGCGGATGCAGGGCCGCTGCTGAAGGAGCGCCCGGATGGATCGAACGAGGACGACAGGATGACCCGATCGAAGGCGGGATGGCCGGGGACGACGGACATCGTCATGGCCTTGTCCCTGGCGACGCTCCTGGCAGGGTGCAGCTACACGCCGGCACATGTCCGTACCGAGCCGCTGATCGAGATCGACGGTCATTCGGCCTGGCACTCGCGACGCCATGAGCAGGATGATCAAGGCGAGAACGACAACGCCCAGTGAGGGTGCCGGCCGACCCGTCGGACCCTCTCCTTGAGGCGTTCCCTCCGGGCCGGGCCTCCAGGCCTAGGCCTGCTGCAGGGCCTCTTCCAGGATCTTCAGCCGACCCGGCACCAGGGCATCCTCCACGGCGGTGATGCGCAGAACGTGACCCAGTCCCGGATGGGCGGGGCGGGCGATCAGTCGTCCGGCCTCGAGCAGCTCCCGATTGACCCGCTCGGCGAGTTCGGCGCTGGGCATCTGCACGCCGATGAAGTTGGTGGCGCTGGGCAGGATCTGGGCCCCAAGGCCGCGGAGATTCTCGGCCAGGCGGGCACGGCGCTCATGGACGGCGGCGATGTGGTCCCGGGTTTCCTCGGGGTGGTCGAGTACCACCTCGGCGGCGGCGAGGGTCAGGGTCGAGACCGCATAGTGGATGCGCACCTTCATCATCATCGCCAGGGTCTCGGGCTCGGCGATGGCATAGCCGATGCGCAGCCCGGCCAGGCCATGGGCCTTGGAGAGGGTGCGCAGCCGGATCACGCCGGGCAGCACCTCCCGGGCGAAGGGGGTGTCGGGGTCATCGCGGAAGTCGTGATAGGCCTCGTCGAGGAGCAGCCAGCAGTCGTCGGGCAGCGCCTCGCGCAGGCGGCGAATCGCCTCGTCGCCGTGGAGGTGGCCGCTGGGATTGTCCGGGTTGGCGAGGTAGACCAGCCGCGCCCGGGTCTGCCGGGCGGTGGCCACCAGGGCCTCGAGGTCCGGGGCGAGGCGGCCGGGCGATTCCTCGTAGGGGACCTCGACCAGCTCGCAGCCCTGGCCCCGGGCGAAGTAGCCGAAGGTCGGGTAGGTGCCGGCGGTGGCCACCACCGTGGCGCCGGGCTCGGCCACGGTGCGCAGGGCCAGCGCGATCAGGCTGTCGGCGCCGGCATCGACCAGCAGCGCGTCGAGCGGGAGGCCCTGCTGCTCGGCGAGTCGCTGGCGCACGCCCAGGGCCTCCGAGTCTCCGTAGCAGTAGACGTGCTCGACCATGGCGTCACCGAAATGCGCGCGCAGGGCACGGTGCGGCATGTCCAGCCCCTCGTTAGAGCCCAGGCGGTGGGGGATCTCTCGGCCCAGGCGCCGCTCCAGCACGCGGATGCCCGGGAAGGGGTTGGTCGGGCCGTCGCCGGTCAGGTGGTCGGGAAAACGAGGCATCGATGACTCCCAGTCAGGTGTGGTCGATAGGGGATACGGAAACACGTTCGGGTGCAGGCAGCGCCTGGTCAAGGCGGCGGCCGCCTGCCGAGCATGACGATGGCGATCGCACCGAGAATCAGCAGCAGCGACATCATCACCTGCAGCGTCAGGGGCTCGCCCAGCAGCAGACTGGCGCTGCCGACGCCGATCACCGGGATGATCAGGGTGCTGATGGTCGCCTCGCCGAGGGTGAGACGATTGACGTTTCGAAACCATAGCATCTGCGCGAGGCAGATCGAGAAGACCAGGTGGTAGCCCAGCGCCAGCCAGGTGGCGCCGTGCCATGCGATGGGTGACGGGGGGGATTCGCGCCACAGCATCAACACCACCATCGGGACGGCACAGAGCGCGAACTGCCAGCCCGTGATCACCACCGTGGGGCTCTCCCATTGACCGCGGCGCTTGATCAGAACGGTGCCCAGGGCCCAGGAGAGGGCTGCTCCCAGCACGAAGACGGGGCCGATGAGGTCTTCGCTTCGCGCGGCCAGCGCCGCGGGTCCCAGCAGCACCGCCAGCCCCAGCTGCCCGGTCGCGAGTCCCAGCCACTGGCGTGGCCTGACACGCTCGCCGAGCAGCCCCCAGCCCAGCAACAGGGCCCAACAGGGCATGGTGAAGGCGATGATCGCCGCCTGGGAGGTCGGCATGCGCAGCTGGGCGAAGGCCGTGCCCAGGTTGAACCCGAGGATGGTGAACAGCCCCGTCACCGCCAGCCACGGCCACTCCCTGGCCGCCACGCGCAGCGACAGGCCTCGCCAGCGGGCCCAGCCCAGCAGCATCAGGGCGCCGGCGGTGAAGCCGATGGCGCGCAGGGTGAAGGGCGGCAGGTCACGGAGGATGAAGCGCACCGCCGGCCAGTTGCCTCCCCAGAAGACTCCGGTCGCCATGATCAGGGCCAGGGTGCCGAGTGCAGGCCTCGCGACCAGAGCGAGCCTTAGCTGGTGAAGAAGAGGACTGGCCATGGCGGTCTCAGCCGGCCTCCGGGGCCAGCACCTTGTGTCGGTTGAGCAGTCCGTACGGGTCCAGGGCCCGCTTCAGGGTATGCATCAGGCCGATCTCCTCGGGCGTGCGCGACAGGGCGAGGTAGTCGCGCTTCTCGAGGCCGATGCCATGCTCGGCGGAGACCGAGCCGCCGAGTTCGGCCAGGGGCGTGTAGACCAGCCGCTCCACGGCGCGTCGCGTCGTCGGGTCAGCGCTGCCGGTGGAGATGGAGATATGCAGGTTACCGTCGCCCAGGTGGCCGAAGGTGACCATGCGCGCGCCTGGCCAGTCGTCGGCCAGCGCCGCCTCCAGGCGGGTGACATAGCCCTCCATGGCGGGTATCGGCAGGCTGATATCGAAGGCGAACAGCGGCGACAGCGCCTGCAGGAGTCCCTCGATGTCCTCGCGGATGTCCCACAGGGCCTGTCGTTGACTGCCGGACTGTGCGAGCACCGCGTCGCTGACGAGCTCGCTCTCCAGCGCTCCCTCCAGGGCACGACCGAACTGCGCGGCATGGGATTGTGGATCATTGCCCAGGGATTCCAGGATCACGTAGTAGGGCGAGTCCGTCGCCAGCGGTGGCCGATGTCGCGAACTTTCCTCGGTGAGCAGCCGGTAGTGGCTCTGCCACATCACCTCGAAGGCCGCCAGGCTCCCGCCTAGCGTCTGGGCAAGATGGGCCAGCAGGCCGGTGACCGCCTCGAAGGAGGGGCAGGCCACCAGGGCAGTCTGCATGTCCGACGTGGGGGGCTGAAGGTGCAGCACGGCCCGGGTGACGATGCCCAGCGTGCCCTCGCTGCCGATGAAAAGCTGCTTGAGATCGAAGCCGGCATTGTTCTTGAGCATGTGATTCATCGAGCTGACCACGGTGCCATCGGCCAGCACGGCCTCGAGCCCCAGCACCTGCTGGCGCATCATGCCGTATCGGATCACCCGTATGCCGCCGGCATTGGTGGCGATGTTGCCGCCGATGGTGCAGCTTCCCCGGGCGCCCAGGTCGAGGGCAAACTGCAGGTCGACCGCCTCGGCAGCCTCCTGGACGCTCTGCAGGGGGGCGCCGGCCTGCACCGTGAGGGTGGCCCCGATGGGGTCGACGTCCTCGATGGCGGTCATACGCTCAAGCGAGACGGCCAGCTCGTCCTTGGCCGTCTCGGCACCATGGACCAGGCCGGTGAGGCCGCCGTGGGTGACCACCGGCTGTCGTGCGACATGGCACAGGCGCATCACCTCGGCGAGCTCCGCCGTGGAGCCCGGCCTCACGATCGCCCCGGCCTGGCAGGGCGCGCCGGAAAGCCAGTCCACGCGGCGGGCGGTGACCGCCTCGCCGGTGAGGACGTTGCCGTCGCCGACGACGGCGGCGATCTGCCTGAGCAGTGCATCCATGGCGTGTACCTTCTCTGTCATTTGCCGACGCGCACCTGGGTCAGGAACCGACGAGGGCATGGCCGCGGCCGGGAATGGCGTCGACCAGCTCGCGGGTATAGTCCGCCTGCGGGGAGAGGAAGACGTCCCGAGCGGTCCCCTGCTCGACGATGCGGCCGTGCTGCATGACGATGATCCGGTCACAGATCTGGGCGGCGACGCGCAGGTCGTGGGTGATGAACAGCAGTGACAGCGACAGCTTCTGCCTCAGGTCTTCGAGCAGCTTGAGGATCTGCGCCTGGATCGAGACGTCCAGGGCCGAGACGGCCTCGTCGGCGACGATCAGCTCCGGATCCAGGGCGAGCGCTCTGGCGATGCCGATTCGCTGGCGCTGGCCCCCGGAAAACTCGTGGGGGAAGCGGTCGGCGACGCCCCCCAGCCCCACCAGCTCGAGCAGTTCGTCGGCTCGCGCAAGGGCCTTGGGTCGGGGCACGCCGTTGGCGATGGGGCCCTGGGCGATGGCCATGCCCACCCGGGTGCGCGGGTTCAGCGAGGCATAGGGGTCCTGGAAGATCATCTGCACCCGCCGGCGTTCGCGCCGCAGCGACTCGCCCGTCAGCGCCGAGAAGTCGATGCCGGAGAGCGACAGGCTGCCGCTGTCGGGACGCTCGAGGCGCACCACGCAGCGGCCCAGGGTCGACTTGCCGGAGCCCGACTCGCCGACGATCCCCAGGGTCTCCCCCGGGGCGAGCGTGAAGCCGACGTCCTGCAGGGCGCGCACCTCGCGGGACGGCTTGAACAGTCCACCCCGTGAGCGGAACACCTTCTGCAGGTGACGGACTTCCAGCAGCGGGGCGGGCATCTCGCCGCCCCGGGGCTCGGGGATGACGCTGCCGGGAATCGCCGCGATCAGGTCGCGGGTGTACGGGTGGCGGGGGTGCTCCAGCACCTCATCGGCAGAGCCGAGCTCGACGATGCGCCCCTCGCGCATCACGCAGACCCGGGTGGCGATCTCGGCCACCACGCCGAAGTCGTGGGTGATGAACATTACCGCCATGCCATGGCGCTGCTGCAGGTCACGGATCAGCTCGAGGATCTGGGCCTGGGTGGTGACGTCCAGCGCGGTGGTCGGTTCGTCGGCGATCAGCAGTTCGGGCTCGAGGGCCAGCGCCATGGCGATCATCACCCTCTGTCGCTGCCCCCCGGAGAGTTCGAAGGGATAGGCACGGATGGCCTTTTCCGGCTGGGGGATGCCCACTTCGGTGAGCAGCTCAAGGGCGCGCGACTGGCGCTCCTTGCCGGTCAGGCGGCCATGGGCCTCGAACACCTCGCTGATCTGGGCCCCCACGCGCATCAGCGGGTTGAGGGCCGTCATCGGCTCCTGGAAGATCATGCCGATGCGCAGGCCCCGCAGGGCACGGTGCTGCTTCTCGGTCATTTTCAGCAGGTCCTGGCCGTCGAAGATCGCCTCGCCGGCAGCGGGGCGCACGCCCTTGGGGAGCAGCCCCATGACGGCATTGGCCGCCATGGACTTGCCGGAGCCGGACTCGCCGACCACGCACATGATCTCGCCGCGTTCGACATCATAGCTGACCTCCTCCACGGCATAGGGGCGGTCGGCGCCCTGGGGCAGGGACAGCGTCAGGCCGCGCAGGCTCAGTACGGGTTCGCTCATGGGATTCTCCGGGGATGCATGGTCCTACTGACGCTCGCGCGCGAGCTTGGGGTTCAGGGCATCGTCGAGGCCTTCACCCACCAGGTTGAGGGCCAGCACCGTGAGCAGGATGGCGACGCCGGGGAAGAAGCTCAGCCACCAGGCCTGGCGGATCACCGTCCGCGCGGCACCGATCATGTAGCCCCAGGACATGACGTTGGGATCCCCCAGGCCCAGAAAGGAGAGGGCGGACTCCAGCAGGATGGCGGTAGCCACCATCAGCGAGGCCAGCACGATGATCGGCGAAAGGGTGTTGGGCAGGATCTGGCGCAGGATGATGGTCAGGTTGCCCTGGCCGACCAGTCGTGCCGCCTCGACGTACTCGCGGTGTCGCAGCGACATGAACTCGGCCCGCACCAGACGCGCCACCGGCGGCCAGCTGACGAGGGCGATGGCCAGCACGATGGAGGTCACGCTGGGCTGCATGATCGCCACCAGCACGATGGCCAGCGCGAAGTTGGGGATCGTCTGGAAGAACTCGGTGAAGCGCATCAGGGCGTCGTCGACCAGGCCGCCGTAATAGCCGGCCACGGCGCCCAGCGGCACCCCGATGAGCAGCGCCACCGAGGTCGAGACCAGGCCGATCAGCAGCGAGACCCAGGCACCATGCATCAGCCCCGAGGCGACGTTGCGGCCCATGGTGTCGGTGCCCAGCCAGAAGCCGTCGGCTTCGAGGGGGGGCAGGAAGGGGCGCTGCACCATGCGCCAGGGCGATTCCGGGAACAGCAGCGGCGCGAGGATCGCCATCAGCACGATCAGTGTCAGGATGACCAGGCCGACCAGGGCACCCCGGTTCTGGGCGAAGCGGGCGAAGAAGTTCATGACCCCTCCTTGATGCGCGGGTCGGCCAGCCGATAGACGAGATCGGTCACGATGTTGAACACGATCACCAGGGCCGCCGAAAAGAAGAAGATGCCGAGCAGCAGGTTGTAGTCACGCTGCTGAAGGGCCTCGTACATCAGTCGTCCGATACCCGGCCAGGCGAAGACCGTCTCGGTGAGGATCGCTCCCCCGACCATCTGACCCGCTTGCAGGCCCGCCAGGGTGATGATGGGCAGCAACGCATTGCGCAGTACATGGCGACGCTGGATCACTCGGGGAGAGAGCCCCTTGGCCCGCGCGGTCTTGACGAAGTCCTGCTGGGCGGCCTCGAGCATGGAGGCACGGGTCATGCGGGTGTAGATGGCCATGAAGAACAGGGCCAGTGTGGTGGCGGGCAGGATCAGGTGCTTGCCCACATCCAGTGCCATGGCAAGGCCGACGTGCCCGGCGCCGACGGTATACATGCCGTAGGCGGGCAACCACTCCAGGTAAACCGAGAAGAGCACCACCGCCATCAGCGCGACCCAGAAGAGTGGCGTGGCATAGAACACGAGGGCCAGTGCCATGATCACCGAGCCCGAGGGCTTCTTGACCCGGGCGGCGGCGAGTGATCCGGCGACGATGCCCAGGACCAGAGAGAGCACGAAGGCGGTGCCGGTGAGCAGAAGCGTGGCAGGCAGGCGCTCGAGGATCAGGTCGAGTACCGGCACCTGCTGGCGGTAGGAAAAGCCGAAATCCAGCGTCGCCACGCCGGAGACATACCGCCACAGCTGAACGTGAAGGGGCTGGTCGAGGCCGAAGCGCTCAGTCAGCTGGCGCAGGAACTCGGCATCGGTGGCCCCGGCCTCGCCGGCCAGGATGGCGGCCGGATCACCCGGTGCCATCTGGATGAGGAAGAAGTTGAAGATGATGATCAAGAACAGCACCACCACGGCCTTGAACAGCCGTGATGCGATCAGTCTGGCATAGAGCATGCCATTACCCCCTGGGGACATCAGACGCGATGGAACGGTGCAGGGGCGACCGTGCCGGCCGCCCCCTGAGGCTTACCTGTCGAGCCAGGCGTCCTTGAAGCCGTCGTTGACGCCGACCCCCGAGGTCACCAGGTTCTTGACGTCGCACCGGTAGATCGTCGGGAAGCCGAGCTCGAGCAACCACCCCACCGGAACATCCTCCTGGAGGATCTCCTGCACGTCGTGGTAGAGCGCCTCGCGCTTCTCATCCGGGTGAGCCGTGGCGGCCTGGTTGAACAGTTCATCGACCTTCGGGTTCTCGTAGCCCTCGACGTTGTTCCAGGGCGAGCCCTTCTGGATGTTGTTGGAGAGGTAGGTACGTGAGATGCCGAGTGCCGGGTCGCCGTACTGGTAGAGGTAGGTGAAGGCGAGGTCGTAGTCCCAGTCGCCGAGACGCTGGTTCCAGCCGCCGACATCGGTGGCTTCGGTGCGCACGTTGATGCCGACCTCCTTGAGGTTCTGCTGCACGGCCTCGGCCCAGCGTGTCCAGGTCTCACCGTAGGGCAGGGGCAGCAGGCGCACTTCCTCGCCGTCATAGCCCATCTCGTCCAGCAGTTCGCGGGCGCGTTCCGGGTCGTGGTCGAAGGGAGCGAGGTCATCGTTCTGGAACTTGGCATTGGAGCCGAAGGCGCCCAGCGGCACCTTGCCGAGGCCGTTCCACAGAACATTGCGGGCGAACTCCCGGTCCATGGCATACATCACCGCCTGGCGGAAGCGCTTGTCGGCGGTGGGACCCTCACGGTTGTTCATCCACAGCATGGCGAAGGGGCTGAAGTACTCATTCCCGTGCTCGGTCACGCAGGTGTTGTCCATCTCGGTGAGGCGGGGGATGTCGAAGTTCTCCACGGTGCCGTAGGGCAGGACGTCGACGGTCCCGTTCTCGTAGGCCACGGCCCGGGAGGCGCCGTCGGGAATGATGTGCCAGTTGATGCCATCCAGGTAGGGCAGGTCCTCCTCGTAGTAGTCCTCGTTCTTCACGAGTTGGATGACGGTGCCGCGGTCCCAGTTCTCGAACTTGAAGGGACCCGTGCCGATCGGGTGGTTGTTGGCCTCGTTGTCGCGGAACTCGGTGCCTTCATAGATGTGCTTGGGCACCATGGTGAAGGTCCCGGCCTCGAACGAGATCAGGAACGGGCCGAAGGGCTCCTTGAGGGTGAAGGCCACGGTGTAGTCGTCGAGGGCCTCGATGGACTCCACATGCTGCAGTACCGCCCGAGCGCTGGGATTGAGTTCACGGTGAAAGACATCGGCGGAAAACACCACGTCTTCGGCGGTGAAGGGCTCGCCGTCATGCCAGCTGACATTCTCACGGAGGTGGAAGGTCCAGGTGCGGCCGTCGTCGCTGACCTCCCAGGACTCGGCGAGCTGCGGCATCGGTTCCAGGTCGGTGCTGTAGCGCAGCAGGCCCTCGTAGATGTTGCCGGCCACCGTGCGGGTAGGGGCATTCTGGATCATGCCCAGTACGAGGCCCGGGGGCTCTGGCTGGATGATGGTGTCGATGACGCCGCCTTCCTTAGGCTCCTCGGCAAGGGCATAGGTGGCGGTCAGGGCCGCGGCGGTGATGGCGATGGCCAGTGGTGTCTTCATGATGCTGTCCCCGTTGTGGCGGTTGTTGTTGGCGATGGGCAGTCACTCGAAAGAACCTAGCAGGCGATCTGCGAGCTGTCGACAGTCGGCAATCGACGGTCGACAAATGTTGGCCTTTCGCCATACTGGAAAAATCACTATCCCGATACGAGTCCGAGCCATATGCCGACGTCCCGAGCCATCGCTCAGCCCGCGATCATCCAGCAGAGAAATCTGGTGGAGCAGGTGGCGGACTACCTGACCCAGGCCATTATCAGCCAGCGCTTCTCGCCGGGTGAGCGGCTGTCGGAAGTGCAGCTGGCCCGCGACCTGGGGGTGAGTCGGGCGCCGGTGCGCGAGGCGGCCCGGCTGCTGGAGAGCCGTGGCCTGCTGGTCTCCCAGCCGCGGCGAGGCTTCTTCGTGCGGGCCCTGGATGCCGGCGAGCTGGTGGATATCTTCGACCTGCGACTCTGCCTGGAACGCCATGCCATGGAGCGGCTCGCCGGAGCCTGCTTGCCCGAGACCCTGGCCGCATTGCGAGACCAGGTGAAGGTGCTGTGTGCGGCGGCGAGCAGCGGCGACGAGACCCGGCGTATCGAGGAGGACCTGGCCTTTCATCGTCTGCTGGTCGCCTCGGCCGGAAACCCGCGACTGCTCAGGACCTTCGATGACCTGGCTCATGAGCTGAGGCTATGCATCACCCTGATCACCAAGACCCATGAGGCGCCGGACTCCATCGCCGAGAGCCATCACCAGCTGCTAGATGCGCTGGCCAGCGGCGATGGACAGCGCTGCCGCGAGGCCATCGATTACCATATCGGGGTGGCACGGGATTACGTGGTCCAGGGCATCGAGGAGGCGCGGTCATGAGGGCCGGCGGCGTCCATGGATTGCTTTCGGTGGTCTGTCCCGGCATGTTGAATCCGTCGATGGCGACTGTGAGGCGCTGATCCCGATGTCCTTTCTCGATCTACGCACCGCCACCCTGGGGCAGGAACACGTGGCCCATGCCCACGGGCACCACCAGCTGATCCTGGCCACGAGAGGCGCCACGGAGCTGTCCATCGAGGGGCAGGGAGGCCGCATCACCGGCAGCCGCGGCTGCCTGATTCCCTGCGGCCGTCATCACGATTACCGGGGCGACGGCCACAACCGTACCTTCGTGCTCGACATCCCCGCCGACAGCCTGCCGGCGCTGAGGGATGGCGACGAGATCGAGCGCCTCTTCGACCGCCCCCGCTTCTTCGGCGTGCCGACTCGACTCAACCGCCTGGCCGAGAGCCTGATGCAGCAGCTGGAGGCCTGCCCGGCCCTGCACAGCGAGATTGCCGCGCTGCTGCTGCGTGCCCTCTACCTGCATCTCGAATCCGGGCCCCTGTCGGCGGACGTCGAGGGGCTCGCCTCCCCGGGGTTCAGCGAGCGGCTCGACCTGGCGCGGCTGGATGCCTGGATCGACCGCCACCTCGCGGACGAGGTCCGGGTCGAGCAGCTGGCCGCGCTCTGCGCCATGAGTGCCGGGCATTTCCATGCCTGCTTCCGGGAACTGACCGGCATGACCCCGCTCACCTACGTCCAGCGGCGTCGCCTGGACCATGCCCACACCCTGGTGATCCACAGCGGCCTGAGTCTCGGCCATATCGCCTCCCTGGTGGGCTTCCGCGACCAGGGCAGCTTCTCCCGCGCCTACCGTCGTCGCTTCGCGGCATCCCCCTCTGAAGTGCGCCGAGCCGGCTGAGCATTCCCGAGTCCCGGGCAAGATCACCGCAGTCCAGGGCAAGCGCCCCTGCCTGCCGCGGCCTAGTCTGAATATCAGTGCCCTGGCCGGGTGACCGTCTCCTCGGTGGCCCCGGCGCCGAGCGAAGGGCCCGACAATGACAACCATGACCCCGGGACGTCCCCGATGACCTTTACGTGGATCGCCCAGGTGCCCCATGAACGGGCGATCGTCGCCTCGCTGCCGTTCTACTGCGCCTTCATTGCCGTGGTGGTGATGCTCGCGGCCTTTCCGTCTCTCTCCACCTGGACCCCGTCGCTCCTGGACTGAGGAATGCCATCGATGAAGCTCTTCTACCATCCCGATCAGGAGCGCCACGCGCCGCCGACCTTCCTGCTGCGCGGCCGGCCGGTGGACTCGCCGGAGGGTCCGCTGCGGGCCGAGCTGCTGACGCAGGGGCTCTCGGCCATCGGGCTGTCGATGACGGCGCCCACCGAGGTCGACAGCCCCCGGCTGCGGCAGCGCCTGGCCGCCATCCATGCGCCGCGCTATCTCGAGTTCCTCGAGACCATCCATGCCCGCTGGCGGGCGATGCCCGATGCCGCCGACATCGTGGCGCCCAACGTCCACCCCTGCGGCGGCGGGCACCACTACCCCCGTCACCCGGTGGGGCTGGTGGGCTGGCATATGCACGACATGGCCTGCCCGATGACCGCCGACAGCTTCGCCGGCATCCTGGCCAGCGCCGCCAGCGCCGAGGCCGCCGCCGATGCGGTGCTGACCGGTGAGCCCTCGGCCTATGCCATGTGCCGTCCGCCGGGCCACCATGCCGGCCCCGAGCGGGCCGGGGGATTCTGTTTCCTCAACAATTCGGCCCTGGCCGCCGAGGTGCTGCGCGAGCAGTACGATCGCGTGGCGATCCTCGACGTGGACCTGCACCACGGCAACGGCACCCAGGACATCTTCTATCGCCGCGGCGATGTCTGGACCGGCTCGCTGCATGCCGACCCGTCGGACTTCTATCCCTTCTTCTGGGGGGGCGCCGACGAGACGGGCGAGGGCAAGGGGGCAGGGACCAACGTCAACCTGCCGCTGCCCCTGGGAAGCGACGGGGCGGCCTTCCTCGCCACCCTGGATCGATTGATCGAACGGCTGGCCGAGTTCCGCCCCCAGGCGCTGGTGGTGGCGCTGGGCCTCGATGCCCACAAGGACGACCCGCTGGCCGGTCTCTCCCTCGAGACCGCCGATTTCACCGCCGTGGGGCAGCGTCTCGCCGCCCTCGGCCTGCCCACCGTGCTGGTGCAGGAGGGGGGATACCCCACCGAGCACCTGGGCGACAACCTGGCCGCCTTCCTGGGCGGCTTCACCGCAGCCTGACTGCCATCAAGACGAGAGACCACGCCATGACCATCACCCATCACGACACCAATGCCCGCATGAGCCAGATCACCGTGCACAACGGGACCGTCTACCTGGCCGGCCAGGTGCCGTCGGATCCGAGTGCCGACATGCGCGGCCAGACCGAGCAGGTGCTGGAGCGCATCGACGACCTGCTGGCCAAGGCCGGCACCTCCAAGGAGCAGCTGATCGCCGCCCAGATCTGGGTGACCAGCATGGCCGAGTTCGACCAGATGAATGCCGCCTGGGACAGCTGGGTGGTGCCGGGCCGCCCGCCGGTGCGGGCCGCCGTCGAGGCCAAGCTCGCCAAGCCGGAATGGAAGGTCGAGATCATGGTCACCGCCGCACTGGAGGGCTGAGATGCGCATGATCACCGCCGAGGAGGTGGCGACCTCGCTGGCCTGGCCGGCGCTGGTCGAGCGGCTGGCGATGACCTTCCGCGAGGGCGTGGAGTCGCCGCCGCGTCACCACCATGCCATGCATCGTCCCGATGGCGAGGCCACCATGCTGCTGATGCCCGCCTGGGAACCGGACGGCTACATCGGCATGAAGATGGTCAACGTCTTTCCGCAGAATGCCGAGCACGGCCTGCCGGCCATTTCCGGTGTCTACCTGCTCAGTGAGGGCGCCCATGGCCGCCCCCTGGCCTGCCTCGACGGCAGCGAGCTGACCCGTCGGCGCACCGCCGCCGCCTCGGCGCTGGCCGCCCGGGAACTGGCCCGCGACGACGCCTCGACCCTGCTGGTGGTGGGCACCGGCAAGCTGGCCCCGATGGTGATCGAGGCCCACGCCGCGGTTCGTCCCATCGAGAAGGTGCGGATCTGGGGGCGTCATCCCGACAAGGCCGAACGGCTGGCCGCCGAGTATGCCGACCGCTTCGACACGCAAGCCGTCACCGACCTCGAGGCGGCGACCCGCGAGGCCGACCTGATCAGCTGCGTGACCCTCTCCACCGAGCCGCTGATCCGGGGCGACTGGCTCTCGCCGGGGGCGCACCTGGACCTGATCGGCGCCTTCCGGCCGAGCATGCGCGAGACCGACGCCGAGTGCCTGGCCCGCGGCGAGGTGTTCGTGGACACCTATGCCGGCGCCAGGGGCGAGGCGGGGGACATCCTGCAGGCCATCGACGAGGGGCGCTTCGCCTTCGACGACATCCAGGGCGAGCTCGTGGAACTGCTGCGCGGCGAGCGGCCGGGACGCTCCTCCCGTGACGCCATCACCCTGTTCAAGTCGGTGGGCGCGTCGCTGGAGGACCTGGCCGCGGCCATCGAGGTATGGGAGCGGCTGGAGGGCGGTTCATGAGTGTCGGCTCCCCGACACCGACCGCGGGATCGCCTGCCGCAGGGTCGCCTGCTGCCGGAATGCCGGCCACAGGGTCGCCTGCCGCCGGAATGCCGGCCACAGGATTCTTCTGGCACGAGCGCTGCTTCTGGCACGACCCGGGGGCCATCGGGGTCTTCTCGGCCCCCGGGGAGTTCCTGCAGCCCCAGCCGGCCTCGGAAAGTCCCGAGAGCAAGCGACGCCTGAAGAACCTGCTGGAGGTCTCCGGCCTGATCGATGAGCTCGACGTGCGCAAGCCGGCCATGGCGCGGCGCGAGGATCTCGAGCGCTTCCACACCCCGCGCTACCTCGATGCCCTCGAGGCCGGGGATCGGGCCCTGGGCGGCGATGCCGGCGACTGCGCCCCCTACACGCCGGGCAGCCTGGCCGCCGCGAGCCAGTCGGCGGGCCTGGCCATCGCGGCGGTGGAGGCCGTGGCCACCGGTGACCTCGAGCGCGCCTATGCCCTCTGTCGGCCGCCCGGCCACCATGCCGAGGCCGACCAGGGGCGGGGCTTCTGCCTGCTGGGCAACATCCCGGTCGCCGTGATGCGCGCCCGCGCCCTGGGGCAGGTGGGTCGGGTGGCGATCCTCGACTGGGACGTGCATCACGGCAACGGCCAGCAGGCCGCCTTCTACGCCGACCCCGAGGTGTTCACGATCTCGATCCACCAGGCGGGCAACTTCCCGCTGGAGACGGGAGGCTTCGACGAGCAGGGCGACGGGGAGGGGCAGGGCGCCTGCCTCAACCTGCCGCTGCCGCCGGGCTGTGGCCTCGGCGCCTATGACCACGCCATGTCCGAGCTGGTGCTGCCGGCCCTCGAGGCCTTCCGGCCCGAGCTGATCGTGGTGGCCTGCGGCTATGACGCCTGCGCCAAGGACCCGCTGGGCAAGATGCTGCTCAACAGCGCGGCCTTCGCGCGTATGACCCGCCAGCTCCGGGCCCTGGCCGATCGGGTCTGCCGGGGTCGGCTGGTGATGGTCCACGAGGGGGGGTACTCGGAGGGCTATGTGCCGCTGTGCGGCCATGCCGTCATCGGGGAGCTAGCCGGCAGTGCCGTCCGTGTGCCCGACCCCCAGAACGACGAGATCGCCGCCTGGCCCTACCAGGCGCTGCAACCCCACCAGCGCGAGCTGATCGACGGCTGGCAGGCGGCCTGGGCCGCGGCCGGACGGCTGTGACACCGTTTTCGATGACCGATCCCTTTCACGACAGGAACGCCCGACCATGACACCGCTCTACGATCGCGACGGCTGGCTCTGGCAGGACGGAGAGTGGTTGCCGTGGCGCGATGCCCGCACCCACCTGCTGACGCATACCCTGCACTACGGCATGGGATGCTTCGAGGGCGTGCGCGCCTATGACGGGCCCCATGGCACGCATCTGTTCCGGGTGGCGGAGCACACTCGCCGCCTGGCCGACAGCGCCCACGCGCTGGACATGCCGCTGCCCTTCGGCGAGGCCGAACTTGTCGAGGCCCAGCGCCAGTGTCTCGCGAAGAACGGCCTGGTCAACGCCTACCTCAAGCCGACGGTCTACTTCGGCGCCGAGGGCCTGGGGCTCAGGGCGAAGGGGCTGACCAGCCACGTGATGATCGCCGCCTGGGACCTGGGCGACTACATCTCGCCCGAGGCCGCGGCCATCGGCCTGCGGGCCCTGACCTCCTCCTGGGCACGCCACCACGTCAACATCAGCCTGTGCCGGGCCAAGACCAACGGCCACTACGTCAACTCGATGCTGGCGCTGAACACCGCCATCAAGGCGGGGTTCGACGAGACGATCATGCTCGACCCGGAGGGCCATGTCGCCGAGGCCTCGGCGGCCAACGTCTTCCTGCTGCGGGACGGCGTGCTCCACACCCCCGAGGTGACCTCCTGCCTGCAGGGCATCACCCGGGACAGCGTGATTCGCCTGGCCCGGGAGGTGCTGGGGATCGAGGTGCGCGAGCGGCGCATCACCCGCGACGAGCTCTACATCGCCGACGAGGCCTTCGTCACCGGCACCGCCGCCGAGATCCTCCCGCTGCGTGAGCTCGACGGGCGACACATCGGCGCCCGGGCCGGGGCGCCGGCCCCGGACCTTCCCATCCCGGACGACTCGGTGACCGCCCGGCTGCAGCGGCTCTATCACCGGGTCACCCGGGGCGATCTCGGCGATGACCTCCAGGGCTTCGCCGGCTGGCTGACCCCCGCCTGAGCCTCCCGACGGGCCGCGTTGATCCCCTCCGCGGGACCGGCCGTGGTAGCCTCGTGCCATCCCGCTCGCAAGGATGATGATGATCATGGCACTGCTGGATGGCCTCCTGTTCCTGGCGGTGCTGATCGCCACGGCCTGGGGCGCGCTGGCCCTGGGACATCGCCTGCAGCTCCCGCAGCCCTGGCGGTGGGGCGGGGTGGCGCTATGGGGTCTGTCGGGAGCGATTTGGCTGTGGCAGGCCTGGGAGGGAGCGCGGCTCGGGTCCCTCCTTGGCATGGGCGTCCAGATGGCCGTGCTGCAGGCCTGGTGGCGACGTCTGACTCCCGCGGCGGACCTGGACTGGGCCGAGGATGTGGCCCACCTCGCCACCGGCCGGGTCGAGGGGGAGCGGCTGACCCTGGACCATGTGCGCCATTTCGACTGGCAGGCCCCCGGCATCGCCACGGGAGGCTGGGAGCGGCGCGTCTATGACCTCGAGCGGCTGAGCACGCTGGACCTGTTCGTCTCGAACTGGGGGCGGCCCGGCATCGCCCACGTGCTGATCTCCTTCGGCTTTGCCGGCCGCGACGGCAACGTCGATGAGTTCGTCGCCTTCTCGGTGGAGGTGCGCCGCGAGCGCCATGAGCGTTTCTCGGAGATCGGGGGCTTCTTCAAGCAGTACGAACTGGCGATCATCGCGGCCGACGAGCGCGACGCCGTGCGCCTGCGCAGCAACGTGCGGGGCGAGCGCGTGACCCTCTACCACGTCACGCTACCGCCTGACGCCCGTCGTGACCTGCTGCTGGCCCTGGTGGACTCGGCCAACGACCTGGCGCGCGAGCCGCGCTTCTATCACACCATCACCGCCAACTGCGCCACCCTGGTGTTCGCCATGATGCGGCGGATCATCGAGGGGCTGCCGCTGGACCATCGCCTGCTGCTCAGCGGCCTGCTGCCGGGGTACGTCCATGACCATGGGGGCCTCGTCGAGGGCTATCGCCTCTCCGAGCTGCGCCGCCTCGGCGACATCACCGAGCGCGCCAGGCAGGCCCATGACGCCCCCGATTTCTCGCGTCGGATCCGCCGGGGCGTGCCGGGGTGGCAATCCCTGGACCGACCCTCATGAAAAACGCCACGACGCGCGCGTCGTGGCGGTATGCCTCCTCCCTGGGCATCGTCCCGATGCTGCTCTCCCTCGTGGGGCCTCCTGCCCCCTGACCTCCCTGTCACCGTGCGCGGCAGTCTCCCTTGCCTGGCCTTTCCGTTATCGCCGTTCCCCGTGACAGCGTCATGAGGATTCGATGACGAGGTGGTGACATTTCCGGTGAAGGAGTTCCGGCAGCAGCCCCTGCCTTCTGGTAGAATCCTGCGCCGTTTCGTCTGAATCCAACTCCTTTTTCGGAAAAATGTCATGAATGCGGTGATTATTGCGGTGCTGGTGATGGTGGGGCTGTCGCTGGCACGGGTCTCGGTGGTCTTCGCCCTGGTGGTCGGGGCACTGGCCGGCGGCCTGGTCGGGGGGCTTTCGGTCACGGACACGCTGGCGGCCTTCAACGACGGGGTCGGTGGCGGGGCCAAGGTCGCCCTGGCCTATGCGACCCTGGGCGCCTTCGCGGTCGCCATCTCGCGCTCGGGGCTGCCCGACCTGCTGGCACGCCGCCTGATCGCGCTGCTGGGGCAGGAAGCCTCGGCACGCCGCCAGGCCACGGTGAAGTACCTGCTGCTCGGCTCGGTGCTGCTGGTGGCGATCTCCTCCCAGAACCTGATCCCGGTCCACATCGCCTTCATCCCGATCCTCATCCCGCCGCTGCTCAAGGTGATGAACCAGCTGCGCCTGGACCGCCGAGCGGTGGCCTGTGCCCTGACCTTCGGCCTGACCGCTCCCTACATGCTGCTGCCGGTGGGCTTCGGGGCGATCTTCCTCAACGACATCCTGCTGGCCAACATCAACCAGGCCGGCGAGCCGCTGGGCCTCGAGATCACTCGCGGCATGGTGCCCCTGGCCATGGGGGTGCCGGTGGCCGGCATGGCCCTGGGCCTGGTCGTCGCGCTGTTCGCAAGCTACCGCAAGCCCCGCGACTACGAGGCGGCGGAGGTCGCCACCACCAACGTGCCGCACCACCACCCCGAGGTTCAGGCGCCGCATGCCCTGGGCGTGGCGATGTCGGTCCTGGCCATCGTCGCGGCGTTGGGCATCCAGCTCTATACCGGCTCCATGGTGCTGGGCGGCCTGGTCGGCTTCGCGCTGCTGTCGCTTGGCGGGATCTTCAAGTGGCGGGAGGCCGATGACCTCTTCACCAGCGGCATGCGCATGATGGCGCTGATCGGCTTCATCATGATCTCGGCCTCGGGCTTCGCCTCGGTGATGACCGCCACGGGCGAGGTCGAGACCCTGGTGGCCGCCAGCGCCGAGCTCATCGGCGACAACCGCGGCCTGGCCGCGCTGCTGATGCTGCTGGTGGGGCTGTTCATCACCCTGGGCATCGGGTCCTCCTTCTCGACCATCCCGATCATCGCCGCGATCTTCGTGCCCCTGGCGGTTCAGTTCGGCTTCTCGCCGCTGGCCACCGTGGCACTGGTGGGGACCGCCGCCGCCCTGGGCGATGCCGGCTCGCCCGCCTCGGACTCCACCCTGGGGCCGACCTCGGGACTCAACGTCGACCGCCAGCACGACCATATCTGGGACAGCGTGGTGCCCACCTTCCTGCACTACAACATCCCGCTCATCGCCTTCGGCTGGCTGGCGGCCATGACCCTCTGATCGCGCCCCCCGCCCGAACGACGATGGCGGCCCTCGAGCCGCCGTCGTCGTGTCCGGCCGTCACTCGTCCGGAAGATGGCGCTCCAGCGAGCCCAGCAGGCCGCGCAGCAGCGAGAGCTCGCGGCGCGAGGGCCGCGCCCGGGCGAACAGCGCCTGGAGGTGTGCCTCGGTGCGGGCGTGGGGCTGGGTGATGAAGCCGCTGTGCTGCATCACCCGGCTCAGGTGGTCGTGGAAGTGGTCCAGCTGCTCGCGGGTGGGCTGGCGCTCGGTCGCGGGCAGGGCAGGGCGGTAGCCGCTGTCGGGGCGACGGCGCCAGGCGGTGAAGAGCTCATGGGCCAGTACCTGGACGGCCTGGGCCAGGTTGAGGATGCCGTAGTCGGGGTTGGCCGGGATGCTGACCTGGTGACTGCAGCAGCGGATCTCGTCATTGGTGAGGCCGAAGCGCTCCCGGCCGAAGACCAGCGCCACGGGGTCATCTGCGCCCTGTTCCACCAGTTCCCGCGCCATGTCCGCCGGCTCGTCGAAATGCGGCAGCGGCAGGCTGCGCAACCGGGCACTGGCCCCCACCACCTGCACGCAGTCGGCCACGGCCTCCTGCAGGGAGCCGACCACCCGGGCATCGTCGACGAGGTCCTCGGCCCCGGCGGCCAGGCGCGAGGCCTCGGGGTCCGGGAAGCGGCGCGGATTGACCAGCACCAGGTCGGTGAGGCCCATGGTCTTCATGGCGCGGGCCGAGGCGCCGATATTGCCGGGATGGTAGGTCTGGACGAGGACGATGCGGATGTTCGATAGCATGGGGCGCGGGCAGGCCTGGTCGTGATGAGTGTCAAGGCGAGCATCTTACCGTGCCGCAGGCAACAAAAAACCCCGCCGGTCTCCCGGCGGGGTTCGTCTCAGGCGAGGCCTGGGGCAGGGGGCTGGCTTACATCATGCCGCCCATGCCACCCATGCCGCCCATGCCGCCCATGTCCGGCGCGGCTTCCTTCTCGTCCGGATCGTCGGCGATCATGCACTCGGTGGTGATCATGAGGCCGGCGACGGAGCCAGCTGACTGCAGGGCAGAACGCGTGACCTTGGCCGGGTCCAGAACGCCCATCTCGAACAGGTCGCCGAACTCGCCGGTCTGGGCGTTGTAGCCGAAGTTGCCTTCGCCGTCCTTGACGCGGTTCAGGATGACGGAGGCCTCCTGGCCGGCGTTGCTGACGATCTGGCGCAGCGGGGCTTCCATGGCGCGCACGGCGATGGCGATGCCGTGGGTCTGGTCCTCGTTGTCACCCTTGAGGCCGGCGATCTTGGTCAGCACGCGGACCAGGGCGGTACCGCCACCGGGCACCACGCCTTCCTCGACGGCGGCACGGGTGGAGTGAAGGGCGTCCTCGACGCGGGCCTTCTTCTCCTTCATCTCCACCTCGGTGGCCGCACCGACGCGGATGACGGCGACGCCGCCGGCCAGCTTGGCGACACGCTCCTGGAGCTTCTCGCGATCGTAGTCGGAGGAAGTCTCCTCGATCTGGGCGCGGATCTGGCCGACGCGCGCCTCGATGTCACCGTCGTTGCCGGCGCCATCGATGATGGTGGTGTTCTCCTTGGACATGGTCACGCGCTTGGCGGTGCCCAGGTGGTCCAGGGTCGCCTGCTCGAGGCTCAGGCCCACTTCCTCGGAGATCACGGTGCCACCGGTCAGGATGGCGATATCCTGCAGCATGGCCTTGCGACGATCACCGAAGCCCGGTGCCTTGGCGGCGGCGACCTTGACGATGCCGCGCATGGTGTTGACCACCAGGGTGGCCAGCGCCTCGCCCTCGATGTCTTCGGCGATGATCACCAGCGGCTTGCCGGCCTTGGCGACGGCTTCCAGCGTCGGCAGCAGCTCGCGGATGTTGGAGATCTTCTTGTCGACCAGCAGGAGGTAGGGGTCTTCCAGCTCGACCGCCATGGTGTCCTGGTTGGTGACGAAGTAGGGCGACAGGTAGCCGCGATCGAACTGCATGCCTTCCACGACGTCCAGCTCGTCCTCGAAGCCACGGCCTTCATCGACGGTGATGACGCCTTCCTTGCCGACCTTCTCCATGGCCTCGGCGATGATCGCGCCGATGCGCGCGTCGCCGTTGGCGGAGATGGTGCCGACCTGGGCGATCGCCTTGGAGTCGGTGCAGGGCACGGACAGGGTCTCGATCTCCTTGACGGCGGCGATCACGGCCTGGTCGATGCCGCGCTTGAGGTCCATCGGGTTCATGCCGGCGATGACGCCCTTCAGGCCCTCGGTCACGATGGACTGGGCCAGCACGGTGGCGGTGGTGGTGCCGTCACCGGCGACGTCGGAGGTCTTGGACGCGACTTCCTTGACCATCTGCGCGCCCATGTTCTCGAAGCGGTCCTTGAGCTCGATCTCCTTGGCCACGGAGACGCCGTCCTTGGTCACGGTCGGCGCGCCGAAGGACTTCTCGAGCACCACGTTGCGGCCCTTCGGCCCCAGGGTGGCCTTGACGGCATTGGCCAGGACGTCGACGCCACGGGCCATGCGGTTGCGGGCTTCATCGGAGAACTTGACTTGTTTCGCTGCCATTTTCGTTTTCTTCCTGTGAGTTCTTGAACGTCAGAATCGAACGGTTGCGGGTCGTGTCCGGCCTCAGCCCTCGACGACGGCCAGGATGTCGGATTCGCTCATGATCAGGACTTCCTCGCCGTCGATCTTCTGCTTCTCGACGCCGAAGCCTTCCTTGAAGATCACGGTGTCACCGACCTTGACGTCCAGCGGGCGGACATCGCCGTTGTCGAGAATCCGGCCGTTACCGACGGCGAGGATCTCGCCACGAGTCGGTTTTTCCTGGGCATTGCCCGGAAGCACGATGCCGCCAGCGGTCTTCTGTTCTTCTTCGACGCGACGGATCACGACGCGATCGTGCAAGGGACGGATGTTCATTGCTCACGTTCTCCTGATGGTTTGCTGTGCCGGGACGCTGCCCCGGCGGTTTTCATCATCAACCCGCAGTCTCGCTGCGGGGTGGAGGCGATGGACGCCTTCCTTGTCGATGGCCCGAGGGGAGCCCCCCGGACCGAATCCTGATGCTGTCGGATAAGTGGGGTTCGGCATGGGGCTTTCAAGGCCCCGCATGAAAATTTTTTGCGCCCCGATCAGCGCGCGTCATCGCGGGAGATGAACTCGCCCTCGAGGGGACGGTCGCCGCCGGAGGCTCCCTGGCCGCCCTCCCGGTCTGCCGCGGACTCCCACTGGGGGCCCGCCTGCTGCCAGTCGGCATCGGACCCCTGGCGAGGACGATAGGTCTCGGCCTGGACGTGCAGACCCTTCATGCGCACCCCCAGCCAGGTCAGCGACTTGGCCAGCAGTCGCCGCGCGTCGGGCACCAGGCACATGAAGCCCAGCGCGTCGGAGAGGAAGCCGGGGGCCATCAGCAGGGCCCCGCCGAAGATCAGGGCGGCACCGGTCAGCAGTTCGCCCGAGGGGATTTCCCCCTGGGCCATGCGTTCCTGGGCGCGGGCAAAGGTGGCCACGCCTTCCCGCCGGATCAGGTGCAGGCCGATGAAGCCGGTGGCCAGCACCAGCACCAGCGTGGTCAGCAGGCCGATCTGGCTGCCGACAGAGAAGAGGATGACGAAGTCGAGCAGGGCGAAGAGGGAAAAGATGACGAGAAAGGGCATGATGGCTCCGCAGATGTCAGTTCCGCAGGTGATGGGGGCTGTAAGGCAGAATTCAAGCCGACAGGGCGTGGAATCGACGCGATGGAATATCCTTCCAGGCTCCGTTAGTCTGGCGATGAGCACGATGTCATTAGGTTATATGAGGCGGTGCAAGATACTCGATCGGAGGCCGCACCGACCTGCCTTGGCATCGCGTGTTTATGCCCTTGGAGAAGCCACATGAAACTGGACAACACCGTCATCGCCATCACCGGCGGCGCCCGCGGCCTGGGCCTGGCCATGGCACAGCGACTCGGCCGGCAGGGCGCGCGCCTCGCCCTGATGGACATGGATGGCGATGCCCTGGACGAGGCCGTCTCCTGCCTGCACGCTGACGGGATCGCCTCGCGCGGCTTCATCGTCAACGTGGCCGATGAGGCCTCGGTGCAGCAGGCCTTCCGCGACATCCTGGACGCACTGGGGCCGGTTCACGGTCTGGTCAACAACGCCGGGATCGTGAAGGACGGGCTGCTGGTCAAGGCCAAGGACGGCAAGGTGGAGAAGCGCCTGCCCCTGCAGCAGTGGCAGCAGGTGATCGATGTCAACCTTACCGGGGTCTTCCTGTGCGGCCGGGAGGCCGCCACGCAGATGATCGAGGCGGGGCACGAGGGCGTGATCGTCAACATCTCGAGCATCTCGCGGGCCGGCAACATGGGGCAGAGCAACTATGCCGCGGCGAAGGCCGGCGTGGTGGCCCTGACCACGACCTGGGCGGCGGAGCTTGCACGCTACGGCATTCGGGTGGGCGCGGTGGCGCCGGGGTTCATCGAGACCGACATGACCGCCTCTATGCGCGAGGACATGCTCGAGAAGCTGACCTCGGGGGTGCCGCTGAGGCGTCTCGGCCAGCCCGAGGACATCGCCGAGAGCGTGGCCTTCATCATGACCAACGAGTACTTCACTGGACGCGTGATCGAGTGCGACGGGGGGCTGCGCCTCTAGCGTCTCGTTCATGAGGCCGACCCCGGGGCGGCCAGGCTAGCGGTGGCTCGAGGCCCCGAGGACGCCGGCACGCGATCGGCCGGCGTCCTGGCGTGACCGGTGGCGAGGAGCGATCAGAACGTCACCTGGTCGGCGAGTCCCTCCACCGTGGCCTCGCCGATGCCGCTCACCCGCATCAGGTCAGCGGCACTCTCGTAGGGGCCGTTGGCCTGGCGGTCCTCGATGATCGCCGAGGCCTTGCTCGGCCCGATGCCGGGCAGCTCGGCCAGCAGTGCCGCGTCGGCGGAGTTGACGTTGATCGGTTCCATCTCCTGGGCGAGGGTCAGGGGCGCGATGCCGAGCAGCATCGCCAGCAGCAGGCAGGACAGGCCGTGCTTGAGTGCGGTCTTCATGATGGCTCTCCTCGAGTCCGGTGGGCAGTGGCCGGCACCACCCTGGGCCGGCCTGCTCCTTCAAGCTAGTGCGGCACTCGCGATCCCTTCGTCATCGATCACGGCGACCTGGCGTCAGCCATGGCCGTCAGCCTCCCGGCGATTTCGACGACCTGCGGCGTAGGCCATGGCTGATATACTGGCCCAGTCCCTTCATCCTGCCAGGAGCCCGACCGTGTCCACCGCTTCTCCCCTGATCATTGCCCTCGACTATGCCTCCCTGGATGCCGCCCTGTGCATGGCCGATCGCCTCGATCCCGCCCGCTGCCGGCTCAAGGTGGGCAAGGAGCTGTTCACCCGCAGTGGCCCGGAGATCCTCGAGGCCCTCCATGGTCGCGGCTTCGAGGTGTTCCTGGACCTCAAGTTCCACGACATTCCCAACACCGTGGCGGGTGCGGTCCAGGCCGCGGCCGACCAGGGGGTATGGATGGTGAACGTGCATGCCGCCGGGGGAAGGCGGATGATGGCCGCCGCCCGGGAGAGGCTGGATCGCCATGGGCTGACGACACACCTGATCGCGGTGACGGTGCTGACCAGCATGGAGCAGGCCGACCTGGTCGAGGTGGGAGTGTCATCGACCCCTGCCGAGCAGGTCGAGCGCCTGGCCGCGCTGGCCCGCGACAGCGGCATGGA
Source organism: Halomonas aestuarii (assembly GCF_001886615.1). Taxonomy (NCBI): domain Bacteria; kingdom Pseudomonadati; phylum Pseudomonadota; class Gammaproteobacteria; order Oceanospirillales; family Halomonadaceae; genus Halomonas; species Halomonas aestuarii. The sequence continues at coordinate 122,244 of NZ_CP018139.1, read as the reverse complement.
CGGCGTGGTCTGTTCGGCCCAGGAGGCTCGTCGCCTGCAGGCGCTGTGCGGCACCGACTTCCTCAAGGTGACGCCCGGCATCCGCCCGAGCTTTGCCGCCGCCGGGGACCAGCGGCGCGTGATGACCCCTGCCGAGGCCCTGCGGGCCGGCAGCACGCACCTGGTGGTGGGGCGGCCCGTGACCCAAGCGGAGGATCCGATGGCGGCCCTGACGGCCATCGAGGCGGAGCTCGACGCCGTCTGAGGCCAGACTAGTCCCCGTCGGGACGATCGATCGGCTTGATGGTGCCCCAGCTTCGGCACCGCGGGCACTGCCAGTGCAGCCTTTCGGCGGCGAAGCCGCAGCGTCGACAGCGATGTCGGGGATGGGCGCTGACCAGGCTGAGGGTGTGGCGCTCCAGCAGCGCGATGCGCTCGTCGTCCTCTGCCTGGTCGTGTCGCCGATAGAGCGTCAGCAGGTAGTGGAGCGCCTCGAGGCTCGGCTGTCGCTCGAGCTGCTCGCGGATCAGCGCGAGGGCGTCCTGATCGTTGCCCTGGTGGTGGCGCAGCGTCTCGGCCAGCAGGGTGATCACCGCGGTGGAGGGGGCCTGTTCGAGCAGCTCCCTCAGGCACTGGATCAACCCCTCCTCGTCGTCCAGCAGCCGGTAGGCGTGGGCCAGAGGGTCTAGCAGGGTAGAGGTGAAGGCCGGATCCTGGTCGGGAACGCGTCGCAGCAGCTTGATGGCCTGCCGGTAATGGCCCGTGTCTTGCTCCATGGCGGCCAGCAACAGGTTGGCGCGCACGCAGCGGGGGTCGGTGGCCAGTGCCTGACGCAGGTGACGTCTGGCCAGCACGGGGCTTGCCGAGTGGCGTTCCTGCTCGGCCAGCTCGCAGAGCCAGTGGGCCGCGGCGCGGCGGATGTCATCATGCTGGCGGGTCAGCCTGGGCAGGGCCACCTCCAGCGCGGCCTGCCATTCGCGCTCGCGTTCGAGCAGGTCGACCAGTAGCCGCCTGGCCGAGCCGCGCAGCTCGTCGTCCTGCCCGTCGTGCAGCAGGCTCTGCAGCAGCCGCTCGGCACGGTCGAGCAGGCCCAGGGCGAGGAAGTCCCGGGAGAGCTCGAGCTGGACACGCTCGCTCTGGTCGGTAGTCAGCGTCGGGCGGGCGAGCAGGTTCTGGTGGATCTTCAGCGCCCGATCGGCCTCGCTCCGGTTGCGGAAGAGGTTGCCCAGGGCCAGGTGGGTCTCGACGGTGTCGCTGTTCACCTCCAGCGCGCCGATGAAGGTCTCGATGGCCTGGTCCTGCTGGTCGTTCAGCAGGTAGTTGAGGCCGACGAAATAATCCCTCGACAGCGCCGGCGGCGCTGACGCCTCGCCTACACGTCGCCGTTCCCGTCGGCCCAGCCACCAGCCGGTGGCGATTGCCACCACCAGCAGGGCCAGCAGGAGAACATCGGGCATCTAGGGGAGTTCCTTCATCTCCTGGACGCGCAGACGGTCGAGTTCCTTGCGCTGCTGCTGGTTGTGGCGCTGGGCACGGGTCAGCAGGGTGCGCAGGCGCAGGTAGACGCCACTCATGGCGAGCATGCCGAGCAGCACGCCCACGGCCAGGGCGGCCAGCAGCCAGACGGAGAGCGAGACGGCTGGCAGCTCGATCCAGATGAGGTTCAGGGGCAGGGCCTGCTGGTTGTTGACGGCGAAGAGGATGCCGATCAGCAGTACCGCCAGCAGGATGATGGCCAGGATCAGGCCTTTGAGCCAACGCATGTGCATGTTCCCGTGTCGGTTGAAGGAGAGACGGCGGTCGTTGGTCGCCGTTCAGTAGCCGAGCGCGCGGCTGGCATCCACCTGTTCGCGCAGCTCCTTGCCGGGCTTGAAGTGTGGCACGAACTTGCCCTCGAGTGCGACCGGTTCCCCCGTCTTGGGGTTCCTGCCGACCCGGGGCTCCCGGTAGTGCAGCGAGAAGCTGCCGAAGCCGCGAATCTCCACGCGTCCTCCCTCGGCCAGGGTGTCGGTGATGTCGTCGAGGATCAGGCGCACCGCGGCCTCGACCTCCTTGACCGACAGCTCTGGCTGTCGCATGGCGATCTGTTCGATCAGTTCGGACTTGGTCATCGGCTCGTCTCCGTGCGGTCCTGCCTGGGTCGGCGCGATCCCGGCGTTGTTGTTTTTCCAAAGCATACTGTGCAAGTCTCGAGAAAACAACGCACTACGACCTTTTCACGAACCGGCGCGGCGAGAGGGGGCAGTGGGCTGCCGGTAGGGAGGGGGCTCGGGTATACTGGCGCCACATCCATCCGACCCAACGAGGCCGACCTTGAACGACGATTCGTCTCCGGAAGCCGCCCTTCGCAAGCGCCTCTACTGGCACTCCCGTCGCGGCATGTGGGAGCTGGACCTGCTGCTGATTCCCTTCCTCGACCAGTGCTATGGCGACCTGGAGGAGGCGGACCAGGCGGCATTCCGGTCGCTGATCGACGAGGAGGACCAGGACCTGTTCGTCTGGCTGATGCGTCGTGAGTGGCCCGAGGATCCGGCGAGGCGTCGCATCGTCAAGATGATCGTCGACCATGCCGAGACCACCGACAACGATCGCTATCGCAACCTCTAGGCTCTCGCTGGCGGCCCAGGGGCTGGTCGCCGCGGCGGCCGCCGCCCTGGTGGTCGGCGTGGCTCCCCCGTGGGCCGGCATCCTCGCGGTGGGCATGCTCGCCGGGGTGATGGCGACCGTCGCTCGGCGCCGCTGCCATGGCCAGCTGCTCGTCACCCCGACGGCGACGGGCGGCACGAGCTTTTCCTGGCGAGACGACGGGACCCGGCCCTGGCGGCCGGTCACACTGCGGTGTGACTATCTGGGGCCCTGGCTGATCGGGCTGAAACTCGACGGGCGCCGCCTGTGGCTCTGGCCGGACAGCAGCGACCCCGACTCCCTGCGGCGCCTGCGCCGGGCGCTGCTTCCCCTGCCCTGAACTGAATGGAACTGAACGGCCTCCTCGTCATCCCGGGGACGCGGGGCGGGGTAGCTCACCGCGTCTCGAGGTCCTCAAGCCGGATCCGCGAGGGGTGCGGATTCGCCTCGGCGTGGACCGGGCAATCCGGGTTGTAATGCAGGCCACGGGACTCCCTTCTCGCCCGGGCGCTGGCCACGGTGAGTCGCGCCAGGCGTAGGGCATGCCAGAGGTTCGACAGCGCCACAGACGGGGTGGCCTCCCGCACCCGCAGGGCGAGGTCCTGGTACAGCACGCCAAGCTCCCGGGCGGCCTCATCCAGTCCGCGGTCGGTGCGCACGATCGCCACGCGAGCGCTCATCAGCTGGCGCATCTCCTCGCGGATCGTCGCGACGGCCTCCGGGTCCACCACCCGCGTGCCCCAGTGCCTCGGCACCAGGTCGGCGTCTGCCCGGCCCCGGGCCGTGCGCAGCCGCTGGCCGCAGCTGCGCGCATACACCAGGCATTCCAGCAGCGAGTTGCTGGCCATGCGGTTGGCGCCGTGCAGGCCGGTGCAGGCGACTTCGCCGATGGCATGGAGCCCCGGCACCGTGGTGGCGCCCTCGAGGTCCGTGCTCACCCCGCCGCAGCTGTAGTGGGCGGCCGGCACCACGGGAATCGGACGGTGGACGATGTCCAGCCCCCGGCTGGCGCAGTGGGCGTGGATGGTCGGGAAGTGACGGAGGATGGCGCCCTCGCCGAGGTGGCGGATGTCCAGGAAGACATGATCGGTGCCGGTGCGCTGCATCTCGGCATCGATGGCCCGGGCGACCACGTCGCGGGGGGCCAGTTCGGCCCGGGGGTCCACCGCCGGCATGAAGCGCTCGCCGGCGGCGTTGAGCAGCAGGCCTCCCTCGCCGCGCACGGCCTCGCTGACCAGGAAGGCCGGGCCCTCGGGGTCGTAGAGGCAGGTCGGGTGGAACTGCTGGAACTCGAGGTTCATCAGTTCGGCGCCGAGCTCCGCGGCCATCATCATCCCTTCGCCGCTGGCCGGCTGGGGGCTGGTAGTGTGGCGATAGAGGCCGCTGGCGCCGCCGGTCGCGAGCACGGTGTCCTCGGCCGTGAGCTCGTGCAGGCGGCCGTGGGTGTCCAGGCAGCGCGCGCCCCGGCAGCGGCCGGCGACATCGCCGATCAGGCCGATGGCCGTGAGGTCGCCGCGCAGCGTGATCCCCGGGTGGGCATCCACGTGCTGCCTGAGCGTCTCGACCACGGCAAGGCCGGTGGCATCGTCGGCATGGATGATGCGGCGGGCGCCATGACCGCCTTCCCGGGTCAGGTGGTAGGGGTAGCCGGCGTCGGGGCTCGCATCCGGCGTGAAGGGGACGCCGAGGGACAGCAGCCACTCGATGGCGGCCGGCCCCTGCTCGACGGTGAAGCGGACCGCCCGCTCGTCGCACAGGCCATCGCCGGCCACCAGGGTGTCGGCGACATGGGCCTCGATGTCGTCCTGGGGGGAGAGCACGGCGGCGATGCCCCCCTGGGCCCAACGGCTGGCTCCCTGGTCGTCGCTGGTCGGTCGCAGCAGCGTGACCCGGCGATGATCGGCCACTTCCAGTGCCAGCACCAGTCCGGCGACCCCGCCGCCGATGACCAGCACGTCATGCTCGCTGTCCGTCATCTGCCTTTCCTTCTTGCGTGATGGTCCCCGGCGGCCGATGGGGTGTCGGTGAGGCCGTGGTCGGGCGCCCGGCGTCGCAGTCGCCGGCTGGGCAGGCGCTCCAGGTCACCGAGGCGCCGGGTCAGGTCGGCGGTGAGGCGTGCCAGCTCCCGATTGAGCCACAGATAGCCGCCGGGGCTGAAGAGGCGTCTGCCGTCGCTGGTCCGGGCGTTGGCGGCCAGCTCGGCGTGACGCTCCAGCTCGAAGCGGGTGATCGAGACGTCGACCGGCCGCCCGGTGCGAACCTGGAAGGCCAGGGTGCCGATGCCGCGGGCCAGGGTGTGCTGCTCCTCGCGCAGTCCGGTCATGGCCTCGATGTGATCGTGCCCGTCGCGGCTCGTCCAGTGGGTCTCGAGCAACAGCTCGATGGTCGAGAGCATGCGCCGCTGCAGCGAGATGAGGTCATCCAGCTCCTGGCGGTTCAGTCGCCTTTCTCGGTGGATGGCGTCCACCAGGCCGCGCTGCTTGACCAGCACGCTGCTGGTGGCCTTGAGCAGCTCGCGGCTGTCGATGTCCGAGGCGGCGGTGGCGGTGGTGTGAGCATGATAGAGACGGGCCATGCGGTCCAGGTTGTCGGCCATCATGAAGCGCATCATGTCGGTGGCCTTCTGGGGCAGCACCAGCACCGTCACGGTGATGCCCACCAGGGTGCCGAGCAGCACGTCGAAGGCTCGCCACATGCCGATATCGAGTTCCCTGGTGCCGTCGCCGACCACCAGCAGCAGGCTGATGGCGAACATCAGGCCGCTGTAGCCGTGACGGTTGCCGAAGGTCAACCAGGTGGCAGCGGCGATGCCGGCGAGGGTGGCAATGGGGACGAGGGGCGGCCAGGTCAGCGGCAGCAGGATCAGCAACAGGCCCCAGCCGGCACCGAGCGCGGTCCCCAGCAGGCGCTGGCGCCCCTTGTCGAGCACGCCGCCGATGTGCGGGAGGTTGCCCATCACCATGACGGTGCTGACCAGGGCCCAGCCGCTGTGCTGGATGGCGAAGAACTCGATGATGCCGAAGGTGATGCAGAGGGCCAGCACGACGCGCAGCACGTGCAGCTTGCGACGGTGCTGATAGTTGAAGTAGGGGTCGCGCAGGCGCGGCAGGATCATGACATGGCGTCCCGTTGGAGGGTCACGCCCGACGCTTGCCGGAAGGGTGCGGGTTAGCTGGTGCCCGGAGCCGGGCTCGAACCGGCACGGTGTTTCCACCGAGGGATTTTAAGTCCCTTGCGTCTACCAATTTCGCCATCCGGGCGGCACGGTTCCGAGCGGGCAGCTGGGGAATAATGGAGGCTGGAGTCGGAATCGAACCGGCGTACACGGAGTTGCAGTCCGCTGCATAACCACTCTGCCATCCAGCCTCATGAGTCGTGCCATTCGTGGGGAATGGAGCGGGAAACGAGATTCGATGGGGCTGCCATCAGTCGAACCGGCGTTCCGGCTCGCGACCCTCGCTGTCGCACGCATTGACTCAGCTTTGGTGCTCTTCGAGTCTGGAGCGGGAAACGAGATTCGAACTCGCGACCCTCGCCTTGGCAAGGCGATGCTCTACCACTGAGCTATTCCCGCCTGACTCGAGTGCGAATTATACGGATAAGTCGGTGACTGTCAAACACTTTTCGTGAATATTCAGCGCATGGAGCTGCTGAGGTGGGGCCAGGCCGCCCGCAGGTAGAGGATCATCGACCAGAGCGTCAGCAGGGCGGCCACATAGAGGGTCACCACGCCCAGCAGGGCGATGGGGCTACCGGGGGCGAAGGCCAGCAGCACCAGCAGGGCGATCATCTGCAGCGTGGTCTTGACCTTGCCGATCCAGGAGACCGCCACCTGGCCACGCTTGCCCATCTCGGCCATCCACTCGCGCAGGGCGGAGATCACGATCTCGCGGCCGATGATCACCAGCGCCGGGAGGGTCAGCCAGACCGCGTCATAGCGCTCGATCAGAAGGGCCAGGGCCACGGCGACCATCAGCTTGTCGGCCACCGGGTCGAGGAAGGCGCCGAAGGGGGTGGACTGGTCCCAGCGCCGGGCCAGGTAGCCGTCCAGCCAGTCGGTCACTGCGGCCAGGCCGAACATGCCGGCAGCCAGCGGCATGCTCCAGCTGAAGGGCAGGTAGAACAGCACCACCAGCATCGGAATGAAGAGGATTCTGGCCAGGGTGAGGAGGTTGGGTATGTTCATCGAGAGCTGCGTTCCTTGCCTTGGGGGTGCCGGGAAATCCCCTCATTCTATCCGCCCGGGCCCGGCTCATCCATGCAGGGCGCGATGAATCGTCTCTGCCAGGGTGGCGCTGATGCCCGGGACCCGGGCCAGCTCCTCGCGACTGGCCTGCTTGACGCCGTGCAGGCCGCCGAAGAAGCGCAGCAGCTCGCGGCGCCGGCGCGGGCCGACCCCGGGGATGTCCTGCAGGGTCGAGGTGCGCCGGGTCTTGTCCCGCCGTGCCCGGTGGCCGGCGATGGCGAAGCGGTGCGATTCGTCACGGATATGCTGGATCAGGTGCAGGGCGGGGGAGGCGCCATCGAGGTCCAGGCTGCGATCGACGGTCTCGACGAACAGCGTCTCCAGGCCCGCTTTCCGGGTGGTGCCCTTGGCCACGCCGAGCAGCGTGACGCCGCTGACGCCGAGCTCGGCGAAGACCTCGCGGGCCATGTTCAGCTGTCCCTTGCCGCCATCGACGATCAGGATGTCCGGCCGCTCGCCTTCCCCCTCGGCCAGGCGCTTGAAGCGACGGGTCAGGGCCTGGCGCATGGCGGCATAGTCGTCGCCGGCCGCCACGCCCTCGATGTTGAAGCGCCGGTAGTCGGACTTGCGCGGGCCACCCTCGTCGAACACCACGCAGGACGCCACGGTGGCCTCCCCATGGCTGTGGCTGATGTCGAAACACTCCAGCCGTTGTGGCGTGCTCTCGAGGTCGAGGGTCTCGCGCAGCGCCTCGAAGCGCTTCGACAGCTGGGTCTGGCTCGCCAGCTGGCTGGCCAGCTGCTGTTCGGCATTGGTGCGGGCCAGCTCGCGCCATTGCGCCCGGTGGCCGCGCACCTGGTCGGTCAGGCGGATGCGCTTGCCGGCCCGTTCGCCGAGCGCCCGAGCGATCAGGTCGGCATCCGGCACGGGGTGGCTGGTGATCACCTCGGCCGGGATCTCCCGCGCCTGGCCCAGATAGAACTGGCTGATGAAGTCGCCGAGCAGGGCCTCGGGCCCCAGGTCCAGCCCGTTGGCGGGAGCATGGTGACGGGCCCCCAGCAGGCGGCCCTGGCGCACCGTGAGCACCGAGATGCACAGCGCCCCGGGCCGGCTCGCCAGGGCGAAGACATCGGCATCGCCGCCGCCGGTGTCGACGAACTGGCGCTGCTGGAGCTGGCGCAGGTGCTGGACCTGGTCGCGCAGCCGGGCGGCCTCCTCGAAGTCCAGGCGGCCGCTCGCGGCTTCCATGGCCTCGGTCAGCTCACGGGTCACCGCCTCGCTCCTGCCCTCCAGGCACATCACCGCATGCTCCAGGTCGCGGCGATAGTCCGCCTCGCTGATGTAGCCTACGCAGGGTGCACTGCAGCGGTGGATCTGGTACTGCAGGCAGGGCCTCGTGCGGTGGGCAAAGACGCTGTCCTCGCAGTTGCGGATGCGGAAGATCTTCTGCATCAGCGACAGGCTCTCGCGCACGGCGCCGCTGCTGGGGTAGGGCCCCAGATAGCGCCCGTCGTCACGGCGCACCCGGGCACGCTTGTACTCCAGGGCCGGGAAGGGGTGGCGGTCGGTGACGAAGACGAAGGGGTAGGACTTGTCGTCGCGCAGCAGGATGTTGTAGGCCGGACGCAGTTCCTTGATCAGCGTCTGCTCGAGCAGCAGCGCCTCGGTCTCGCTGTTGGTCACCGTGACCTGGATATCGGCGATCCGGCCCACCAGGGCCTGGGTCTTGGTGTTCAACGCGCCGCGGAAGTAGCTGGCCAGGCGTGCCCGGAGCCGACGGGCCTTGCCGATGTAGAGGGTCTCGCCCTGCTCGTCGAGCATGCGGTAAACCCCAGGTGACTCGCTGACGCTGCCGAGGAAGTCGCGGGAATCGAAGCTCATGGTCGCGGCGTGCCGGAAGAGGATGGCGGAGCCGCCATCCTAACAGAATCGTCCGGGCGGCAAGGGGCTCAATCGGCCTCGGTGAACCCGTCCACCAGGCCGTGGCGCAGGCCGAGATGGGTCAACTCGACGTCGGAGGCCACCCCGAGCTTCTCGAAGATCCGGTAGCGGTAGGTATTGACGGTCTTGGGGCTGAGGAACATGCGGTCGGCGATGTCGGCGACCCGCTGGCAGTTGACGACCATCATCGCCACCTGGAGCTCGCGCTGGGAGAGCTGGTCGAAGGGGTTGTCCGGCGCGTCGATGCGCGACAGCACCAGCCGCTGGGCGATTTCGGGGCTGACATAGCGCTTGCCGCCGAACACGCAGTGGATGGCCTCGACCATCTCGTCCTGCTGGCAGCCCTTGCTGATGAAACCGTGGGCCCCGGCCTCGAGCAGGCGCTGGGCAAAGGTCTCCTCGATGAAGGCGGTCAGGACCAGGATGCGGATGTCACTGGCGAAGCGGTGGATCTTGCGCGTGGCTTCCAGGCCGCCGATGCCGGGCATGCGGATATCCATCAGCACGATGTCCGGCTCGAGCTTGCGAGCCATGGTGATCGCATCCTCACCGTTGGAGGCCTCGCCGACCACGCGAATCCCGCGCTCGGCATTCAGCAGGTGGGCGATGCTGGTCCGCACCAGGTGGTGGTCATCGGCGACGAGAACCCTGATCACTCGGACGCTCCTGAATGATGGTGGACAACTATCGACTCGGGACGCCTGCGAGATAACGGCGCGCCCTGATTCGACCGGCTCGTTCATGATGTGGCTAGGGTGGCACATTCTGCTCCTAAGTGTAATTGGTACAAGGGAGTAGAAACGAGTTCCCGTTCGGGGCTTGACGGGGGGCAGGGCGCGTCGTATGATACGCCCCGTTCTCGCAAGGCGGGACGCAGTGGGGCCTTAGCTCAGCTGGGAGAGCGCAACACTGGCAGTGTTGAGGTCAGCGGTTCGATCCCGCTAGGCTCCACCATGAAACATCACGCAAACGCCGCCGGAAGCCATGCTTCCGGCGGCGTTTTCGCGTGGGCACTCGTCGGCCTGCCCGCGAGTCATGGAACGCGCTCACCAACGCCACGCTTCCATCAGGATCCATAAGCGCTAAAGTACGCTATAGCTCTAGACCGTCGGGGAGATCACCGTGGAGTACCGCTTCCAGCGTCGCATTCGTCTCGCACCCGGTGTGCGGCTCATCAGCACCCGGCTGCGTCCCGGCCTCTCGGTCGGCCCGCCGGGCATCGAGCTGGTGGTCGGGCGCGGGGAGGGCGAGGGGCAGCCGGTGAACCTCGAGATCACCGCCAGCGGGGAGATCCGCTACCGGCACGGCGATGGCACCCGGATGTCCGCCGCCGAGGCCCGGGCGCTGCGTCGAGATGCCGAGGAGGAGCTGCGCGACGCCCTCCAGGCGCACTGCGAGCGTCTCAATGCCAGCCTCGACCGGCTCGGTCGGTTGCACGAGCAGACGCCCTGTCCGGATGCCATCGGGTATGAGCCTCGCAGCTATCCGGAGCCGCCGCCCATCCCGGTCATCCTGGAGCGGCCGTCCTGGTGGCAGGGGGTCTGGGGCCCGGCCCGGCAGCGCCTGCAGGAGGAGAATGCCCGGCGCCAGGCCGAGCACGCCGAGGCCTATCGGGCCTGGGAGTGGCGCAAGGCCGAGTTCGATGCCCAGGAGTTCCAGCGGCAGCAGCGCGAGGAGGAGGCGACCTGGGAGGACCCGGACGCCATGCAGCAGACCCTCACCGAACGCCTGGAGGAGATCGACTGGCCTCGCGAGACGCTGATCGATTTCGAGCTGGTGGACGACTGTCGCACCATCGCCCTGGACATCGAACTGCCCGGTGAGCAGGAGCTGCCCGACCGCCACTGGAGCATGCCCGCCAAGCGGATCAAGCTGACGCCCCACCGGCTCACGGCCACTCGGCAACGCCAGCTCTATCAGGCGTACCTGCATGGCGTGGCCTTTCGTGTGCTCGGCGCGGTCTTCGCGCGCCTGCCGCGGACCGAGCTCGTCCTGCTGTCCGGCTATCGGCCCGTCGCCGATTCCTCCGACGGAGACGCCTCTCCCTCCTACCTCTTCAGCGTCAAGGTCACCCGCGAGCAGTGGGAGCGGCTCGACTTCGACCGCCTGGAAGCGCTCGATCCCGGCGAGGCCATGAAGGCCTTCACCCTGCGCCGTGACATCACCCGCACCGGTGACTTCCGCGTCATCGAACCCTTCGCGCCCGACTGGCGCTGGCGCTAGGCGACCCCCGAGCCGGGGAGGGCAACGGCTCGGGGGTTGATCCAGGTCAAGGCGGCGTCGCCGTCGCACCGCGTCTCGCCCGGGCGAGGCGCTCGGGCCTTCCGACCCGGACGATCCCTGCTAGCTTGACGACAGGGACGTGACGATGGGGGAGACGGTGATGGAAGAGGCCTTCGAGCTTGCCGACGATCTGGGACCCGAGAAGGTCCTCTACCTGCATGACCCGGCCGCCGGGCTCCGGGCGATCCTGGTGGTCGACAACGTGGCGGCGGGGCCGGCCATCGGCGGGACGCGTATGGCGCCCGACGTGAGCCTGGCGGAGTGCGCGCGACTGGCGCGTGCCATGACCCTCAAGAACGCGGCGGCCTCGTTGCCTCACGGCGGTGCCAAGGCGGTGATCTTCGCCGATCCCGGGATGGCGGTCGCCGACAAGGAGAGGCTGGTACGCGCCTACGCCCATGCCCTGAAGGACGTGCGGGATTACATCCCGGGGCCTGACATGGGCACCGACGAGACCGCCATGGCCTGGGTGCACGACATGATCGGCCGTTCCGTTGGGCTGCCCCGGGAGATCGGCGGCATTCCGCTGGACGAGATCGGGGCCACCGGGTTCGGGCTGGCCGTCGCCCTCGAGGCGGCCGAGCCCTTCGGGGCCGTCCCGGTCGCCGGGGCTCGCGTCGCCCTGCAGGGGTTCGGGGCGGTCGGCATGCATGCCGCCCGCCACCTGGCCGAACGGGGAGCCCGGATCGTGGCGGCCTCGGATTCCACGGGGTGCCTGCTCCGTGCCGAGGGCCTCGATGTGCCGGCGCTGATCGACTGGAAGCGGCAGGGCCGGTCGGTGGCGGACTTCCCGGACGGGGAGTCAAGGCCACGTGACGCCATCATCGATGTCGACTGCGACATCTGGATCCCCGCGGCGCGGCCCGACGTCATCCACGAGGGCAACGTCGAGCGTCTGCGTGCCCGGGTCGTGGTGGAAGGGGCCAACATCCCGCTGACCGAGGGCGCCGAGCGGCGGCTCGCCGAACGCGGCGTGCTGGTGCTGCCGGACTTCATCGTCAATGCCGGCGGGGTGATCTGCGCGGCGCTCGAGTATCACGGCGGTCGCGAGGGCGAGGCCCTCGAGACCATCGCCGAGAAGATCCGGGCCAATGTCGCGGCGGTGCTGCGCCGGGCCGAGCAGGGCCAGGTGCTGCCCCGCGACGCCGCCGTGGCGCTGGCGAAGGAGCGGGTCCTGGCCGCCATGCGCTATCGCCGGACCTGCTGAAAGCAGGCGGCCGGTCCAGGGACCGGCCGGCGGCGCGGGTTGGGTGCGAGAGCCGCTCAGTCGGAGTCGGCCTGGCCCGCGGTGAGGATGTGGTGCAGGCCGGCGCACTCCACCATGGGGTCCTCGCAGTTCACCACGATGTCGGAGTGCGCCAGGACGTAGCTCTTGCCGGTGATGGTGTTCTCTACCACCCGGTGGGGGCCTTCCTGGTGGGAGCCGGTGAACTCGCCGATGAAGCCGGTCTCGCGGAGCGAGATGGTTTCCAGCCGATCGCCCGGCTGGATGCGCCCCTCATGGTGCATCAGGGCCAGCCGGGCGGAGGTGCCGGTGCCGGTGGTGCTGCGGCAGATCACGCCCGGGTGCACGTAGGTGGTCGAACGGGAGCGATAGTAGCCATCGGCGACTTGCTCGACGGGCCCCATGAAATGCAGGAAGGGCAGCGGTCCCACGTCACCAAGGGTGTAGTGGGAGAAGCCGCGCTCGGCCTGGATTGCCTCGACGATCCGGTGGGCGCAATCGGCCAGTGCCCGCTCCTCCTCGCGCACCAGGGAAAAGCCCAGTTCGCTGGCGTCCACCAGGGCGTAGAAGCCGCCGCTGTACGCCACCGAGTAGGTCACGTCGCCCAGGGTCGGCACATGGATGCTGTCGCGGTAGGTGTCGATGTAGCTCGGCAGCCCCGCACAGGTGATCGCCTCCACCACGCCGTTCTCGACCAGCGCCTCGATCTGCACCAGCCCGGCCGGGGACTCGAGCTTGAAGTTCTGGCGTCCCTCCTGCTTGGGCACCAGGCCGCTCTCCAGCACCGCCGTGGCGGTGCAGATGGTGTTGGAGCCGGAATAGATCGGATAGCCCATCACCTCCATGATGATGTAGCCCACCACGGCCTCGGGGTCGCTGGCGGGCACCAGCAGGTCCACCGACATCTCGGGAATGCCGTAGGGTTCCTCCAGCAGCAGCCGACGCAGGCCGTCTGCGTCGTCGCGCAGGTAGTGCATCTGGTCGCGTACGGTGGCGCCGGGCAACGGCATGATGCCGCCGACCACGATGCGGCTGACGTCGCCGCCGGCATGGGTATCGATCAGCTGTAGGGTCAGTGACGGGGTCATGGTTGCTCCTGGAGGGCGTAGGGTGCGCCATGCTCGGCCCACTCGCTGTCGGGGACGATGACGATCTTCCCCAGGTAGTTGCTGCCGCGATTGACGAAGTAGCGTTCCGCCTCGTGGAGCGCGGAGAGCCGGAAGGCGGCATGCAGCACGGGCCTGAGCTGGCCCGCACGTATCCACGCCACCAGCTGCTCGGCCTCCTCGCGGGTGCCGTGGGAGACGCCGAAGATCTGCACCTGGTAGAGGTAGATGCGCGTCCACATGATCTCGCTGAGGTTCCCGCCGCTGGCGCCGGCGATGGAGAGCCGCGGATAGGTCGCCCGCCCGGCCATGTCGACGATCATGGTGTCGATGAAGCGGTCGGTCATCTCCCCGCCCACCAGGTCCATCACCGCGTCGATGGGCGCGCCTGCGGTGGCCTCGAGCACCCGGTCGACGAAGGTCGGCAGGTCGCCCCGGTCGATGACCGCCTCGGCGCCCAGCGCCAGCAGGGCATCGGCCTTATCCGGTTGGCTCACGGCGTAGGGGATGGCGCCGACGATCCGGCACAGCTGGATCAGCGCCGTGCCCACGCCGCCGCTGGCCCCGGTGACGAGCACCCGCTCGCCCGCGGCGACGCGGGCCGAGGTCATCATGTGGTAGGCGGTCTGGTAGGAGCACATGCCCATGGCCGCCAGCTCGGCATCGGCCAGCTCGGGGTTGGGCACGTGATGGAACTGACCGGACGGCACGGCGACATATTCGGCGAAGCCGCCGTCGGCGCCGTGGCCGTAGTAGTCCGGCGTGAGGTTGATGTCGGGGCGCTGGTCGGCGTAGAGGTTGAAGTCGAGCAGCCCCCGCTCACCGATGCGCGAGGGCGCGACGCCGTCGCCCACCGCCACCACGCGGCCGGCGATGTCGGCCCCCTGGATGCGCGGGAAGGTCAGGGTCGGCGAGCCGCCCATGGCGAAGGAGGTCACCTCGCCCTTGTCCTTGGTGGGGTAGAGGCCCTCGCGCGCCTTGCGGTCGGTGTTGTTCTTCGCGGTCGCCGTGACCTTCACCAGCACCTCGCCGGGTCCGGGCTGCGGCACGCTCACGTCCTTGCGATAGACCAGCCTGTCGACGCCGCCATGCCCGGTCAGCAGCATGGCCGCCATGGTCTCGGGAATGCTCTCGCTGCTCACGGGCTACCTCCTGTCATCGGGGTCGGGATTCGAGGTGACGATAGCAGACTTCCCCGGCTCGACGTCATCCCTTTCAGCGCCCTTGCCGACGCGGTCGTGCCCGTCGGGAGAAGGGGGCGTGAATCGGGGCCGGGCGCCTCAGCCGTCGCGGTGCCAGAAGGGCTGGCCCACCGTCGGCGTGGACGGGCTCGCGGTCTGGCGCCGCTGCATCAGCCCGGCGCGATAGGCGCTGCGCCCGGCGTCGATCGCGCCGGCGAAGGCCTCGGCCATCAGCGCCGGCCGATGGGCCCGGGCCACGGCGGTGTTCAGCAGGACCCCGTCGAAGCCCATCTCCATGGCCTCGGCGGCCTGGGAGGGTGCCCCCAGGCCGGCATCGATGATCAGCGGTACGTCGAGCCGCTCGCGCAGGGTCCGCAGGGCATAGCGGTTCATCAGCCCGCGGCCGGTGCCGATGGGCGAGCCCCAGGGCATCAGCGCCTCGCAGCCCGCGTCGCGCAGTCGCTGGCAGAGCACCAGGTCGTCTGTGCAGTAGGGCAGCACCTTGAAGCCCTGGTCGATGAGCTCCCGGGCGGCCTCCAGCAGGCCGAAGGGGTCCGGCTGCAGGTTGTAGTCATCGCCGACCACCTCGAGCTTGATCCAGGGCGTGTCGAACATCTCGCGGGACATCTGGGACAGCGTGATGGCCTCCCGGGCCGTCCGGCAGCCGGCGGTGTTGGGCAGCAGCCGACAGCCGCTGTCGCGCAGGATCTGCCAGAAGGCGTCGCCGTCGCCCTCGGCGGGGTTCTGGCGGCGAAGCCCCAGGGTGACCATCTCGCAGCCGGCGGCAAGGATCGCCTCCTGCATCACCGCGGGCGAGGGATAGAGGGCCGTGCCCAGCAGGAAGCGACTGGTGAAGGCCTCGCCGTAGAGGGTCAGGGTGTCGTCGTGTCGGTTGTCCATCAGCCGCCTCCCACCGGGGCCACGATATCGATGCGGTCGTCGTCCTCGAGTACCCGCTCGGCGTAGGCTGAACGGGGCACGAACTCGCCGTTGATCGCCACCGCGACCCGCCGATCGGCACAGCGCCAAGCCTGCAGGGCCGTGGCCAGCGGCGTGCCGGCGGGCAGCCGGGTGGTCTCGTCGTTGAGGCTCAGGGTGATCTCGGTCATGCGGCGCTCTCCTGGGGCGGGGGCGTGGCCAGGGTCTCGGCGAAGGGCTGCTCGCCCCGGCCGCGGATCGTGGCCAGCAGGTGGCAGGCCACCGCCGGGGCCAGCAGGTAGCCGTGGCGGAACAGGCCGTTGGCGGTGATCAGCCCGTCGCGCCGGGTGACATGGGGCAGGTTGTCCCGGAAGGCGGGGCGCAGGTTGACCCCCTGCTCCAGGATGCGTGCCTCGGCGAAGGCCGGTGACAGGGTGTAGAGGGCGCTGCCGAGCTCCAGCGAGGACTGCAGCGAGACTGGTGAGCGGTCCTCGCTCTCGATCTGGGTGGCCCCGATGACGAAGCGTTGGTCGGGCTTGGGCACCACGTAGAGCTGGTAGCGCGGATGCATCAGGCGCACCGGGCGCGAGAGGCGGATTTCCGCGGTCTGGACGTGCAGGGTCTCGCCGCGCACGCCGCGCAGGCTGGGGTGGTGCTGGCGAGCGCCGGTACCGCGGCAGTCGACGACCAGATCGAAGGCGCGGCGGCCGTCGCGGGTCTCGACCTCGCCGAGATAGGTCGAGACGGGGCAGTGGGCGTGACAGGTTCCGCCCAGGCGGCGGATCTCGGCCAGCAGGCGAACGAGCAGCGCGCGGTTGTCCAGGTGCGCCTCGTCTGGCAGGTAGAGGCCCTGGCGAAAGCTCGCCGCCAGGTCGGGCTCCAGGCGGTGGATCTCGGCGTCGTCGAGCGTCTGGCAGGGCGGCTCCCCGTCTAGGACGTGGGCGAGGTCGCGACGGAACTGGGTGAGCTCCCCCATGTCCTGGGCGTGGGCCACCATCAGGCTGCCCTGATGATGCCACAGGCCGCTGGCGTCGAGGGCGTCGAGCCAGCGCGGCCACTGGGTCAGGGCGAAGCGCCCCATCTCGTAGACGCTGCGCTCGGAGACCGCGGTCTCGCACAGCGGGGCGACCATGCCGGCCGCCGTCCAGGCGGCGGCGGGGGGGCGGTCCAGGTCGCCGGCGTCATAGAGGGTGACGGCATGGCCGTCGCGCAGCAGCTGCCAGGCGACCAGGCGGCCCAGCAGGCCGGCGCCGGCCACGGCAATGGTGCAATCGTTGGATCGGGTCAAGGCGGTATCCATCCAGCAGGCGACAAGACGGAACAGGCTGGATGAACGCAGGGGCAGGCTGGCGTGACACTCCCTTGTTCCCTCCGCAGGCATCAACCTGATCAGGTTCAACGGGTTCGGCCGTACCGATCTCAGCCCCCGTGCACGACTCCTCGAGCGTGCCGGGGCTCCCCGACAAGTCGCCTCAACATAACCAACGAGGCCCGGGCGCGCAATCGGCTGCGCGCCCGGGCCTCGTCACGCCTGGCCTGGGTGGGGGATCAGGCGCAGTCGGCGGCACCCTCGCCGAACATGTCGAACAGCAGTTCCCGGCCGAGCCCGGTCAGCACCAGGCGCTGCTGGTCGTTCCAGGTGGCGGCCTCGCTGCTCTCCAGGACGTGCTGGCAGGGACGCCAGTCGCTGGAGGCCGCGCCGAGGGCCTTCAGGGCCTGGCGGTCGAGGCCCTTGTGGGGGACGGTGACCGTCTCGAGGACGTGGCCGTGGCGGTAGAGGATGGCGGCCATGTGGGAAAGGCACTGCCGCAGGCTGCGTTGCATCCCGTCGGTACTGGTGGGTTCGTGTCTCATGCTGCCGCATCTCCTGAGCTGGATTCTGCTGCAGCGCATTATACATGCGACGAAGGTATATGTCATACCAAGGTCTAATGCGGCCCCCGCCGGCCCCGACCCCTCAGCTCTCCACCCGCCCCAGCAGGAGGAATTCGATCAGTGCCTTCTGGGCGTGCAGGCGGTTGCCCGCCTCCTGCCAGACCACAGCGCGGGGATCATCGAGCAGGGTCGTGCTGATCTCCTCGCCACGGTGGGCGGGCAGGCAATGCAGGAAGAGCACGTCCTCCCTGGCGCGATCGAGCATCGCCTCGGTGACCTGCAGCCCCGCGAAGTCCGCCTCGCGTTTCGCCTGCTCCTCCTCCTGGCCCATGGAGGCCCAGACGTCGGTGGTGACCAGGTCGACATCCACCACGGCCTCCATCGGGTCGCGAACAAGGGTCACCCGGTCACCGGCGGCTGCCAGGATGTCCTGGCTTGGCTCGTAGCCCTCGGGGCAGCAGATGCGCAGCTGGAAGCCGAACTGGCGTGCGGCGTTGATCCAGGAGTGGCACATGTTGTTGCCGTCACCGATCCACACGGCGGTGCGGTCCTTGACACTGCCGCGAAGCTCCGTCCAGGTCATGACGTCGGCGAGCAGCTGGCAGGGGTGGTAGTCATCGGTCAGGGCGTTGATCACCGGCACCGTGCTCGCGGCCGCGAAGCTCTCCAGGCCCTCGTGGGAGAAGGTGCGGATCATCACCGCATCGACCATCTCCGACAGCACGCGGGCGGTGTCGCCGATGGGCTCCCCGCGGCCGAGCTGGGTGTCGCGGGACGACAGGAAGAGCGCATGGCCGCCGAACTGGGCCATGGCGGTCTCGAAGGAGACCCGGGTCCGGGTCGAGGACTTCTCGAAGATCATCGCCAGGGTGCGATTGGCGAACGGCGTGTAGGTGGGCCCGTGGGTCTTCAGGCCGTTCTTGATCGAGATGGCGCGCTGCATCAGGTAGCGCAACTCGTCCGGACTGAGGTCAAGCAGGGTGAGGAAATGGCGGGTGGCCATGGGGGTCGCTCCACGGGAAAAAACGTCCATCCTAGCCAGCCCGCAGGGGATGCGCAACGCGCCCGGCATCAGTAGAATGGCCCTCATCCACAAGGCCGACCAGCGTACTCGGGTATTGCCCGGAGACCGCCGGGGCTTCAGTCAAGCGAGAAAGGGAGACGTCATGAGCACTACCGTCGAGAACATCCAGCGCCAGATCAGCGAGAACCCGATCCTGATCTACATGAAGGGCACCCCCCAGCTGCCCCAGTGCGGCTTTTCCTCACAGACCGTGCAGGCCCTGATGGCCTGCGGCGAGCGTTTCGCCTTCGTCAACGTGCTGGACAACCCGGACATCCGCGCCGAGCTGCCCAAGGTGGCCAACTGGCCGACCTTCCCGCAGCTGTGGGTCGAGGGCGAGCTGGTCGGCGGCTGCGACATCGTGGCCGAGATGCACCAGTCCGGCGAGCTGGAGAAGCTGATCAAGGCTGCAGCCGCCCGCACTCAGGACAACGAGGGCGATGCCCAGGCCTGATGCGCCGGCCCCTGGCACGCCAGTGAAGACCCCCGCAGGCCTGGCCTGCGGGGGTCTTTTCGTCGTGGGGGCGTGAAGGCGTCGGGCTAGGCCTCTTCCAGCCCCTGCTCCCGCTGGGCCAGGGCCCAGCCACCCATGTCCTTGTAGCGATTGACCATGGCGCAGAACAGCTCGGCGGTGCGCTCGGTATCGTAGCGGGCCGAGTGGGCGGCGCTGTTGTCGAATTCGATGCCGGCGGCCCGGCAGGCCCGGGCCAGCACGGTCTGGCCGTAGACCAGGCCGGCGAGCGAGGCGGTGTCGAAGCTCGAGAAGGGGTGGAAGGGGTTGCGCTTGATGCCGCAGCGGGCCACGGCCGCGTTCAGGAAGCCATGGTCGAAGGCCGCGTTATGGCCGACCAGCACGGCGCGCGTGCAGCCATGGGACTTGATGGCCTTGCGTACGGGGCGGAAGATCTCGCCGAGGGCCTCGGCCTCGCCGACGGCCACCTGCTGGCGCAGGGGGTCATCGAGGCGGATGCCGGTGAAGTCCAGCGCCGACTGTTCCACGTTGGCCCCCTCGAAGGGCGTGACATGGTAGGCGTAGGTGGCGTCGGGCAGCAGGTTGCCTTCCGGGTCCATGGTCAGGGTCACTGCCGCGATCTCGAGGATCGCATCGCCTGCGGGGTTGAAGCCGCCGGTCTCCAGGTCCACCACCACGGGCAGGAAACTGCGGAAACGCTGCGCCATGAGTTCGCGGGCCATCGCCTCGCTCATGCACCTCTCCTTGTCTGGGCCATCTGTCTCTGGACCGCGAAAGTCTACCAGCTTGGCCGCGGCGAGTCCCGTCGCCGGTATTCGCTGGAGGCTCGCCGCGCTATAATCCCACCCCTTCATGATCGTTAGCCTAGAGGAGCCTCAGCATGTCCGATGTCAAGAAGGTCGTGCTCGCCTATTCCGGCGGCCTGGACACGTCCGTCATCGTCAAGTGGTTGCAGGAGACCTATGACTGTGAAGTCGTGACCTTCACCGCGGACATCGGCCAGGGCGAGGAGGTCGAACCCGCACGTGCCAAGGCCCAGGCCCTGGGCGTCAAGGAGATCTACATCGAGGATCTTCGCGAGGAGTTCGTGCGCGACTACGTCTACCCGATGTTCCGCGCCAACACCATCTACGAGGGCGAGTACCTGCTCGGCACCTCCATCGCGCGCCCGCTGATCGCCCGCCGCCTGATTGAGATCGCCAACCAGACCGGCGCCGACGCCATTTCCCACGGCGCCACCGGCAAGGGCAACGACCAGGTCCGCTTCGAGCTCGGCGCCTACGCCCTGAAGCCGGGCGTCAAGGTGATCGCGCCGTGGCGCGAGTGGGACCTCAACTCCCGCGAGAAGCTGATGGCCTACTGCGAGCAGCACGACATCCCGGTGGACTTCTCCTCCAAGAAGAAGAAGTCGCCGTACTCCATGGATGCCAACCTGCTGCACATCTCCTACGAGGGCGGCATCCTCGAGGACCCCTGGGCCGAGGCCGAGGAGGACATGTGGCGCTGGAGCGTCTCGCCGGAAGCCGCCCCGGACCAGCCGACCTACGTGGAGCTGACCTTCGAGAAGGGCGACATCGTGGCCATCGATGGCGAGCCGATGAGGCCCCATGAGGTACTGGAGAAGCTCAACAAGATGGGCGGCGACAACGGCATCGGTCGCCTCGACATCGTCGAGAACCGCTACGTGGGCATGAAGTCGCGCGGCTGCTACGAGACCCCGGGGGGCACCATCATGCTGCGCGCCCACCGCGCCATCGAGTCGCTGACCCTTGACCGCGAGGAGGCTCACCTCAAGGACGAGCTGATGCCCAAGTATGCCGAGGTGATCTACAACGGCTACTGGTGGAGCCCGGAGCGTCGCATGCTGCAGGCTGCCATCGACGAGACCCAGCAGAACGTCTCCGGCGTGGTGCGCATGAAGCTCTACAAGGGCAGCGCCGTCGTGGCCGGTCGCAAGTCCGACGCCTCGCTGTTCGACGAGTCCATCGCCACCTTCGAGGACGATGCCGGCGCCTACGACCAGAAGGATGCCGAGGGCTTCATCAAGCTCAACGCCCTGCGCCTGCGGATCGCTGCCGGCAAGGGTCGCCGCCAGGACTGAGGCTCCCCCGACGCCGGCCCCGTGCCGGCGTCTTCCTTTCCAGGAGGTTCCATGCTGAAGAAGCTGCTATCCGGCCTGTTCGGTGGTGAAAAGGGCGAGCCGAAGGGCGCGACCGCCGCCGATCCGGTGGAATACAAGGGTTACCTGATCGTCTCCGAGCCCGCCGACGCGGGAGGGCAGTATCGCGTCAGCGGCTGGATCCGCAAGCCGGTGCCCTCGTCCGAGGGACAGGCCGGCGAGATGCTCGAGCATCGCTTCGAGCGCTCCGACATGCTGGCCGGACGCGAGGCCTGCGACCAGCTGATGGTCAGCAAGGCCGAGCGCTTCATCGACGAGGTCGGCGACGACATGTTCGAGCCGCGCTGATCCCTCCCTCATGATGGCTCCCGGTGGGGGGACGTGTCGCGTCCCTCGCCCTGCCTGCACCTTTCGCCCAAGTGTCGCCCTCGCCGGGGCTGGCTAGACTCGGGGCATGGCCGACCCGTGACATGACCCGGAGGGCTCATGCGCCTGCTGCACCGTTCCTCGTCCTGGCGATCGCTCTTCGCGGCCGACACGCTGCCCGACCCCGCTGGCTGGCCCTCCCTGCTCGACCCGCTGCGCGAGGCCCTGGTCCGCCTCGGCCCCCATCCCGACCTTGCCGCCGCCCACGCCTGGCAGGGCGAGCTGGTGGAGGCCCTCGACCGCCTGGACCTGCCCGCGTGGCGTATCTGCCAGCTGGTCAGCGACCACAACGACTGGCTCTATCGGCGCGCCATCGACCTCTCCCTGGCGGAGATGCGCGCCCAGGGCTGGGGAGCGCCCCCGGTCGCCTTCTGCGTGCTGATGCTGGGCTCGGGCGCCCGGCACGAGAGCCTGCTGGCGCCCGACCAGGACAACGCCATGATCATCGCCGACTACCCCGACGCCCGGCATACCGAGATCGACGGCTACTTCCAGTCGCTGGGTGAGCGCTTCACGGCACGCCTCGACGCGGCCGGCATTCCCCTCTGCCAGGGCCATGTCATGGCGCGCTGGCCGATGTGGCGAAAGCGGCTCTCGGAGTGGAGTGCACAGCTGGAGATCTGGACGGCGGAGCGACGGGTCAAGCGCGTGCAGCAGGCGAACATCCTGCTGGATTTTCGCCCGGTGTTCGGCGACGGGGCGCTGGCCGAGGCGCTGGCCGAGCGGGTGGCCAGGCTTCTTCCCCCCTCGCACCTCTTCCTCGACGAGATGGCGGGGCTGCTCGCCGAGCTCCCGCTGGCGCTGGATCGCCTGGGCCGGCTGAGCGGCGACGACGAGGGGGCGCCCCACGAGGGGGCTGTCGACCTCAAGCGCCAGGGCGTGCTGCCGCTGGTCAATGCGGTGCGCCTGCTGGCGCTGCGCCAGGGCGTGCGTCCGCCGGACACCCGCTCGCGACTCGTGGCGCTGGTGATGCGGGAGGTGGTCGACGCCGGGCGGGCGGAGTCCCTGACCGCCGCGCTCGAACGCCTCCAGGCCCTGATGCTGGAGGCCCAGCGGCTGGCGCTCGTCGAGGGGCGCGTCCCGGATGGCTGGGTGGACATCCCCCGCCTGAGGGAGGACCAGCGCCTGCTGCTGCGACATGACCTCCGAGAGATCCGCTCGTTCGTCCGCCAGGCCCGTCGGACGCCCTGAGCCCCGGGCTCAGGGGGTGTCGGTGCCTCCGTCGGCAGGCGCCGCCTCGGCAGGGGCCCTGGGCAGCTCCATCACCAGGCAAGCGCCGCCCAGGCGGGTCGCCTCCTCGACCCACAGTCGCCCCCCCAGCTGGGCCACGATGCCGCGACTGATCGGCAGGCCCAGACCGCTGCCCCGCGGGCGCCCGCGGGCCTCGCCGCTTCCCTGGTTCGCGAGCTGGTGGAACTTCTCGAAGACCCGCTCCCGCTCGACCGGCGAGATCCCGGGGCCGTTGTCCTCCACGGCGAGGCGATAGTGGTCCTTGTGGCGCACCAGGCGCAGCAGCACCCGGGGCGCCTCGTCGGCCGCGAACTTGCCGGCGTTGTCGAGCAGGTTGATGACCACCTGCTCGAGGCGGTCCGTGTCGCCGACGATCCAGGCCTCGGTCGGCTCGATCTCCATCTCCAGCTCGACTCCGCGGTTCTCCTGGAGGCGCTGCACGGCCTCGACGCTCTGGCGGGCCAGGGCCGCGAGGTCCAGGCGGGTCGGGGTCAGGGTCAGGCGCCCGCTCTCGAGCCTGGCCAGGTCGAGGATCTCCTCGATCAGCCGCGAGAGCCGCTGGCTCTCGCGCACCACCACGTCGAGGAAGTGACGACGCTTCTCGTCGGGCAGTGCCTGGTTGTCGCGCAGGATCTCGGCGAAGGCGCGGATGGAGGTGAGCGGCGTGCGCAGCTCATGGCTGACCATGGCCACGAACTCGTCCTTGAGGCGGTCCAGCTCCCGCAGCCGGTCGTTGGCCGCACGGAGCTCCTCGCTGGCCCGCGCCAGCTCCGATGACTTCTGCTCGAGGCGGCGGTTCATCTCCAGGGTCTCGGAGGTGGTGTCGAGGATGGTGAGGAGGGACTCCAGGTCGGGCGTCTCGCCGCGCGCCACCGAGTCGATCAGCACCCGGGCGGAGGCGCTGCCCAGCGAGCCGGCCAGCGCCTGCTCGGCCCGCAGGGTCAGCGCCGCGGGCGCAGGCTGGCCGTCCTCCTCGGCGGCCCCGGGGTGGTGGGCGAAGACCCGGGCGGTGACGTCGTCCCCCAGGTAGCGGTCGAGCAGGGCACGCAGCTCGCCGCGGGTCGTCTGCCCCTGCCACAGCGAGGCCGGCATCAGGCCGGGGCTCATGGCCTCGGTGAAGAGCGCCGCCTGGGTCTGCTCCAGCGGGCTCGGTCTGGCGAACAGCGAGACGCCCACCAGCAGCCCGACATTAGCGGTCAGGCTCCAGAACAGCGAGTGGGTATAGATGTCCCAGCCCTCCAGCCCGAACAGCGCATAGGGCCTCAGCCACGCCAGGCCCCAGGGGCCCTGCTCGAGGAAGCCGGCGTCCAGCCAGCCGGACTGGGCGAAGCCGGGGATCAGCAGGGTCCAGGCCCAGACCAGGGCGCCCGCGCTCATCCCCAGCGCCGCCCCCTGTCGCTGGGCGCCGCGCCAGTACATGCCGATCAGCAGCGCCGGGGCGAACTGGCTGGCCGCGGCGAAGGAGACCAGGCCGATGGTCACCAGGCTGTAGGTCTCGCCGATCAGCGCATGGTAGAGGTAGCCGAGCAGCAGGATCAGCAGGATGGTCACCCGGCGGATGCCCAGCAGCCAGCCGGCGAGTTCGCCTCGGCTGCCGAGGTGCCGTCGTCGCGTGCGCAGCAGCAGGGGCATCACCAGCTGATTGCTGACCATGGTCGACAGGGCGATGGTCTCGACGATCATCATGCTGGCGGCGGCGGAGAGCCCGCCGATGAAGACCAGCAGCGGCAGCCCCCCGAGGTCGGCGGAGAGCGGCAGGGTGAGCACGAAGCTGTCCGGGTCGCTGTTGCCGTCCCCCACCAGCAGGCCGGCCAGGGCGATCGGGATCACCATCAGGTTGATCGCCAGCAGGTAGAGCGGGAAGAGCCAGCTGGCCCGCCGGATGTGGCGTTCGTCGACGTTCTCGACCACCAGGACCTGGAACTGTCGCGGCAGGGTGAGGAAGGCGAGGAAGGCCAGCACCAGCATGCCCACCCAGCCGAGGGCCCCCCCGGGGACCGCCTCCAGGCTCAGCAGCCGGGCGAGCTCGGGCGTCTCGCCGACCCGGCCGAAGAGGTCCGCGGGGCCGTCGAAGAGCATGAAGAGGGTGAAGACCCCCACCGAGAGGAAGGCCAACAGCTTGATCAGCGACTCGAAGGCGATGGCGGCGACCATGCCCTCGTGGCGCTCGCTGGCGTCCAGGTGGCGGGTGCCGAAGAGGATGATGAAGACCGCCAGCACCAGGGCGACCCAGAACGAGTTGTCGTTCCAGAAGCGAGCGTCGGCCAGGTGCAACTCGGCGGCCTGGGGATAGTTGACCAGCACGGCGTGGCTGACGGTGATCGCCTTGAGCTGCAGGGCGATGTAAGGGGTGATGCCGACCAGCGCGATCAGGGTGACCAGGGCGCCCAGGCTCGAGCTCTTGCCGTAGCGGGCGCTGATGAAGTCGGCGATGGAGGTCAGACGCTGGGCGCGGGCGATGCGCACCATCTTGCGGATCACGAAGGGGGCCATCAGCATCGCCAGCGTCGGCCCCAGGTAGATCAGCAGGAAGCTGGGGCCGAACTGGGCGGCCCGCCCGACACTGCCGTAGAAGGTCCAGGCGGTGCAGTAGACGGCGATGGAAAGCGCGTAGACGGTGGGCGAGCCGATCAGCGAGCGCCCCTGGGCGGCGCGGCGGTCGCCCCAGGCCGCGATGACGAAGAGCAGCGCCAGGTAGCCGAAGGCCAGGGTCAGCACCACGAGGCTGCTTCTCATATCGCCTCAGTCCTCTTCCCGACGTTCCATCAGCCAGGCCATCAGGCCGATTGCCGTGCCCCAGGCCACGAAGACATAGACCACCAGCCGGCCGGGGGCGGCCGGCGACGCGGCGATCAGCAGCAGGGGCGGGGAGAAGAGCAGGGCGGTGAGCACGACCAGGGCGACCAGGCGTGCTCTCTGGCGAGGAGCGTTCACGAGGCGAAGGCGTCCTCCCGGTCGAAGGCGCTGGCCTGCAGCGCCAGGGCCTGCTCGAGTGTCTCGATGCCGCGGGCCTCCAGGCGGGGCAGCAGGGAGAGCCACAGCTCCGCCGTGACGCGGGCGTCGCCCAGGGCGGTGTGGCGGGTGCCCGGCGGGAAGCTCAGGTCGTAGCGGTCGGCCAGGCTGTCGAGGTCGTGGCCGTCGAGGCTCTCATCGAGGGCGCGCGACAGCAGCAGGGTGTCGAGGACCGGCATGTCGAAGGTGACGCTCCCACCGGGCGGCTGGATGGCCAGCAGATCGAAGGCCGCGTTGTGCGCCAGGATCACCGCCTCGCCGATGTAGTCGCGGAAGCGGGGCAGGGCCACGGCCAGCGGCGGCGCGCCGGCGACGTCGTCATCGGTGATGCCGTGGATGGCGGTGCTGGCCGGGGGAATGGGCCGCCCGGGGTCCACGCGCAGGTCGAGGACGTCGCTGGCCAGCAGCCGGGCATTGACGATCCGGCAGGCCCCGAGGCTGATCACGGTGTCGCCGTTGCGAAGCTCCAGCCCGGTGGTCTCGGTGTCGAAGGCCACGACCTCGAGGGTCCTCAGGGGGCGGGCCGCCAGTTCGGCATCCGGTGGGGGCATCTCGGCGATGCCGAAGTCGTGGAACTCCGGACGCGGCGGGGTGTGCGGGCGCGGGGCACCGACCCGGTCGGCCGCGGGCAGCGGCAGGCGCAGGCGGGCGTGCTCGCCGTCCTCGTCGGCCAGGCTCCAGGCATCACTGGTATGCTGCCGGAGCACATCGCCGACCCGCGGGCCGAAGGGCAGGGCCTCCAGTCGCTCGGCACGCCACTCGTCCAGCAGCTGTTCGCCGAGGGGGCGCCCCTGCCAGATCACGTCCAGGTAGACCCGGCGATTGCCGAGGCAGACCTCCCCCTCGAGCTCGCCGTTGTCGCAGTGCGTGGCCAGCCGGGGCAGCAGCGAGCCCAGCAGGGCCAGCAGCGCCGGGGCGTCGCCCTTCAGCCAGGCGGGCATGCCGATGGGCGTGATGTGCAGGTGGTCCTTGCCGAGGCGTTCGCCGAGTGAGGCCCAGAGGTCGTTGGACCAGAGCGGCACCAGGCGCTCGCCCTGGCGGTGCATGTCCTCCATCACCTTGCCCATCTGCTCGAGCTGGCGGGCCAGCGCCCGGCCCTCCTCGTCGATCACGGCCTCGAGGCGCTGGCCCAGTTCGCTGGTCGGCGACGCCGTGCGGACGCCGACCAGGGCGTCGGCGGCACTGGTCAGGCTGGCGGTGTGACGGCGCAGTGGCGGCAGCATCTCGGCCAGGTCGGCGCGGGCGCCCATTTCGCTGGACCAGGCCGCGGTGGTATCGGTCAGGGTCAGCAGGGTCTCGTTGTGACTGTTGGGCACGCGGCGCATCACCACGTGCAGCCAGCGCTCGTCGCAGGGCACCAGGATCTCCCGGGGTGCCCCGTCATCGGGTAGCTGGCCCAGGGCGTCCCCGAGGCTGGTGATCGGCAGCAGCGCGTCGAGCCGCTTGCCGAGGCCCAGTCCGGGATGTCCCTCGAATAGGGTCTCGGCGGCCTGGTTGAAGAGCAGCACACGACGATGGTGATCGCAGAGCAGCAGCGGCGTGTCCAGGACCTGGAGCAGGGTCTCGAGTTCCTGGCGGATGCGCGCCGCGCTGCTGGCGCCCTCGGCATGGGCGGTGGCAAGTCGCTCGCGATCGGTCCGCCAGGCCTCTCGCACGCGCACCAGGTCTGGGCCGAGGCCCCTCAGCCACCCTTCGGGCGGGTAATCCTGGCGGGCATCGGGGTTGGCCACCAGGCGAGCCAGCTGCACCTGCAGGTGGCGCAACGGGGTGAAGAGCTGGCGCTCGAGGAGCAGGCCGACCAGGAAGATGGTGCCGCCCCCCGAGAAGCAGCCCAGCCAGAGCCACACCCGCGCCATGCCTTCGAGCCCGGCCAGGCCGTCCAGCCACAGGGCGAACACGGCGCCGCCGAAGATGCTGATGCCGCTGAGCAGCAGCCACAGGCCGATCAGCCGCTGGCGACGGGGCAGACTCTTGCTTCGCCTGGCCATCAGGAGACCTCGGCAAGCAGCGTCTTGACCTTCTCCACCAGCGCCTGGGTCGAGAAGGGCTTGGTGACGTAGTCGTCGGCGCCCAGGGCGAGACCCTTCTCCCGCTCCACCTCCCGCCCGTGGGCGGTGAGCATGATGATCGGCAGCCGGGCATGGGCCGGGTCGGCGCGCAGACGCTCGAGGACATCGAAGCCGCTGATGCCGGGCAGGCTGATGTCGAGCAGCAGCAGGTCGGGGGCGCCTTCGGCGATGCGCGCGAGGGCGCCTTCCCCGTCCTCGGCGGTGTCTACCTCGAAGCCGGCCTGCTGCATCAGGAACTCCAGGGACAGGACGATGTTGGGTTCATCGTCCACCACCAGCACCTTGGCCATGGTGCCCTCCTCATGTGTGTGAACTCTCGGCGTGTTCGGTCTATCGTGCCTGCTTTTATGCAGTGTTACTGATCAGTCTAGTGGCCGGCATGACGGTGGCAAAGACGACCTTGGCAGGAGACGCCCCCGTGGAGCGTGGTAGTGTGCGGTCATTGCCCCGGTGTCCGGCGACGCCGGAGGAGGCCCCAAGGAGACTGTCATGATCAAGGTGCATCACCTGGAGAACTCCCGCTCCCAGCGCGTCCTGTGGCTGCTCGAGGAACTGGGCGTCGACTACCAGATCATCACCTATCGGCGTGATCCACGCACCATGCTGGCCCCCGCCTCGCTGCGCGAGGTCCATCCGCTGGGCAAGTCTCCGGTGATCACCGACGGGGCCCGCGGCGGTCAGGTGGTGGCGGAATCCGGCGCCATCCTCGAGTACCTGATCGAGCGGTTCGATACGCAGCACCGCCTGGTGCCGCCGGCGGGCAGCGAGGCGCGGGAGCGCTACCGCTTCTGGCTCCACCATGCCGAAGGGTCGGCCATGCCGCCGCTGGTGATGCGGCTGGTCTTCGCGAGCCTCGGCAGGCCGCCGGTGCCGGCCCTGGCGAGGCCCGTCGGCAGGCTCTTCGCGCGCGGCGTGGAACGGCAGTTCCTGGGGCCGCAGATCCGGCAACTGACCGACTACTGGGAAGCTGAACTGGCGCACGGCCCCTGGTTCACCGGCGAGGCCTTCAGCGCGGCGGACATCCAGATGAGCTTTCCGCTGCTGGCCCTCGAGGCCGGCGACGGGCTGTCCGGCTACCCCCGGCTCTCCGGCTTCCTGGGCGCCTGTCGGGATCGCCCGGCCTACCGTCGGGCGGTGGCGGCGGGGGGCGAGTTCTCGATGTCGTGACCTTTCTTATGCGGTATTCTGAGAAGCTTCTGATAATTTATTCTATTTGTTTATATTGAACTCCCCC
Source organism: Halomonas aestuarii (assembly GCF_001886615.1). Classification (NCBI taxonomy): domain Bacteria; kingdom Pseudomonadati; phylum Pseudomonadota; class Gammaproteobacteria; order Oceanospirillales; family Halomonadaceae; genus Halomonas; species Halomonas aestuarii. Next base: position 93,300 of record NZ_CP018139.1, on the reverse strand, counting down.
GGCCGGCCCGGATAATGAGCGTCATCCATATCCGAGTGAAGAGGTCAGGATAATGATCAAGTCCATAGTCATGGGGCTTGGCCTGCTGGCCGGGACCTCCCAGGCGGTCGCCGCCCAGGTTGAGCCGCTGGTGGAAGCCGGCTGGCTCAGCGAGCGGCTCGGCAACGAGGACCTGGTGGTGCTGGACGTGCGCTCCGGGATCGACGACGGCGGGGATCGCGAGAGCTTCGAGGCCTCGCGTATCCCCGGCAGCGTCTACAGCAGCTATACCGACGCCGGGTGGCGCGAGAGCCGCGACGGCGTGGCCGGCCTGCTGCCCCCGGTGTCGAGACTCGAGCAGCTGGTCGGCGGGCTCGGCATCGACAACGATGACACCGTGGTCATCGTGCCCGCCGGCACCGGTGCCACCGATTTCGGCAGTGCGGCCCGGGTCTACTGGACCTTCAAGGTGCTGGGGCATGAGGAGGTGGCGATCCTCGACGGCGGCTTCGCCGGCTGGCAGGCCCAGGGCCACGAGGTGGCCAGTGGCGAGACTACGGCTCCCGACGCCGCCGACTTCCGTGGCGAGCTGGACGAGGCGCTGATCGCCACCACCGAGGAGGTCCAGGCCGCCCGGGAGAGCCAGGCGCAGCTGGTGGATGCCCGTCCGGCGGACTACTTCCGCGGCGAGACCCAGTCCCCGGCGGCCGCGGCCCCCGGCACCATCCCCGGCGCCCGCAACCTGCCGTACCATCGCCTGCTGACGCAGCGCCAGGAGGCCTGGTACCTGGATACCGAGGTGCTCGGTTCCCGCATCAACGAGGCCGAGCTGGATGGCGAGGCGCCCACCGTGGCCTTCTGCAATACCGGCCACTGGGCGGCCATCGACTGGTTCGTGCTGAGCGAGGTGGCTGGCTTCGACAACGTCAGCCTCTACGACGGCTCCATGGCCGAGTGGACGCGGGGCGAGGATCTCCCGCTCGCCTTCGCCGAGCGACTGCTCGACTAGCCCCCGGGCGTATGAGCCTCTCGCATGACTGCCGCCGCGGCCTGGCCGCGGCGGCGTGCGTTATGATGTCTCCTGGAAGGTTTCCCGTCAGTCCCGAGGCTGTCTCGGCCTCGGGCCTAGCGGGCCCAGCCACAGCCAGACCTGCAGTATCACCAGCACCGGTAGCAGCCAGAGGGGCGCACCGGTCACCGCGTTCAGCACCAGGTAGATGATGAAGGCCGTGATGCCGGCGACGAGGCCCACCAGCGGGAAGCGCAGGGGACGCTCGCGGCCCGGCCATCGGGTCAGCCGGCACAGCGTGCCGATGAAGGCGCCGAAGGCGGCGGACAGGCTCAGGGGGAGGAGAAGGTCCAGCATGTCGAGTCTCTTGCCATCAGGGAAAGTCGGGAAGGCGGCGGCGGTCACCGTCCGGGATGCCTGACGCCGCGGGGCCGGGTCATTCGTCGCGTCGCAGCAGCCGCTCGCGCAGGGCCAGTTCGGCGCGTCCCAGCCACTCGTGCAGCGCACGCGTGCTCTGGTGGAGATGGTAGGCGCGGGGCAGCCAGTCATCGATGCCGCCGGTCGGCGCGCTCGCGAACTCGGTCGGCGCGGGCGTCACGCTCAGGCCGGCCCGTTCGAACTCGGCCGTTGCCCGGGGCAGGTGCCAGGCCTGGGAGACCAGCGCGACGTGCTCGATGCCGTCCGCGCCCAGCATCTCGGCGGTGTAGCGGGCATTTTCCGCCGTGTCGCGGCTGCGCCCCTCCATCCAGCGAACCGGCACCTTGAACACCTCGCGCAGCGCCGCCGCCATCAGGCTCGCCTCGGCGCTGTGCTCGTCGTGACCTCGGCCGCCGCTGACCAGGATCGGCAGTCGGGTCTGGCGGTGCAGGTAGGCCCCATAGGCCAGCCGCCGCCAGGCGGCATTGGCCGGTGCGTCGCCCCAGCCGAACTCCGGCGCGTCATAGTCGCGACCCCCGCCGAGGATGACGATGGCCCCGGCCTCGCGCAGCTGGCTCGGCCCGACCAGCGCCGGCGGTTCGAGCCCCTGGCGCAGGGCGTGGCTGGCCACCGGCGTGGCGAGCATCAGCAGCCCGCCCAGGCCCAGCACCACCAGCAGCCCCCCCAGCATCCGCATCCGCGACCACAGGGCGAGGCCCAGCAGCGTCAGCAGCACATTGATCAGGGGGGGGAGCAGCAGGGTCTGGAGCATCGCCATGGCGGGGGAGGCCTCGTGTCGTCCGTCTCTCGCGGTGCTGCCCACAGTAGCAGAGCCCCCGAGGAAACGCTTGCCGAGGCCCTTGAGTCCTAGAGGTCGACCTTCTCCTTGAACTCGCACAGGTCCTCGATGACGCAGCTGCCGCAGCGGGGCCTCCGGGCCAGGCAGGTGTAGCGCCCGTGCAGGATGAGCCAGTGGTGGGCGTCCTGTCGGAACTCCCTGGGCACATGGCGCAGCAGCTTCCTCTCGACCTCGGCCACGTCCTTCCCCCTGGCGATCCCGGTGCGGTTCGAGACGCGGAAGATATGGGTGTCCACGGCGATGGTGGGCTCGCCGAAGGCGGTGTTGAGGACCACGTTGGCGGTCTTGCGGCCGACGCCCGGCAGCGCCTCCAGGGCCTGGCGGGTCCTCGGGACCTCGCCCTCGTGCTGCTCGACCAGGATCCGGCAGGCCTTCATCAGGTTCTCGGCCTTGGTGTTGTAGAGGCCGATGGTCCGGATGTGCTCCTTGAGGCCGTCGAGCCCCAGGTCGAGGATCGCCTGGGGCGTGTTGGCCACCGGGAAGAGGCGCGCCGTGGCCTTGTTGACGCCCACGTCGGTGGCCTGGGCCGAGAGCAGCACCGCGGCGAGCAGCTCGAAGGGTGTGGACCAGTGAAGCTCGGTGGTCGGTTCGGGATTGTGGTCGCGCAGCCGCGCGAAGATCTCATGGCGTTTCTGGGCGTTCATGCTCGGCTCATGGGGCGGCGGTGTGGTGAAGGGCGGTCCGGGCGTCGTCGAGGAGCCGCTGGGCGGCGTCGACCTGCTGTCGTGCCGCCTCGATGGCGGCCGCCTCCCCCTGGCGTTCGGCGTGGGCCATCTGCTGGCGTGCCCGTCGCAGGGCCTGCTCCGCGGCCTTGACCGCCATCTGCCGTTGGCGATGCTGGCCTGGGCCGGGCGTGTCGCACGCGCCCGGACGCTGGCGCTGGCGGATCAGCCGCTTCTGGCGCTCCATGCGCTTCTCCCGGGCCTCCCGGGCCAGGCGCTGCTGGCGTGCCTGGTGGCGGCGGCGGCCCCGCTCGGCCCGACTCGCCAGGTAGGCCTGCTGCTCGGCCTTGGTCTGTGCCGCCTCCCAGCGGGGGTGGGGCAGCAGGTCGATGCAGTCCACGGGGCAGGGCGCCACGCAGAGCTCGCAGCCGGTGCAGTCGTCGGCGATGACCGTGTGCATCCGTTTGGAGGCCCCGAGGATGGCATCCACCGGGCAGGCCTGGATGCACTTGGTGCAGCCGATGCATTCGGCCTCACGGATCCAGGCCACCAGCGGCGACTGGGCCGGCTCCGCCAGGGGCAGCGGCTCTCGGCCGGTCAGCTCGGCCAGCCGGGCCACCGTCTGCTCGCCGCCCGGGGGGCAGCGGTTGATGGCCTCGCCGGCGGCGATGGCCTCGGCGTAGGGGCGGCAGCCGGGCTGGCCGCACTTGCCACACTGGGTCTGGGGCAGCTCGGCATCGATGGCCTCGATCAGTGCTGCCCGCGAACGGTCTTCCTTCCCCGTCACCACGGCCGCTCAGCGCACCCGCTGGCCGGGCTCGGCGCCGGAATCGGGACCGAGCAGGTAAATGCCCTCGCCGTCGCCGGCGGCGAGGACCATACCCTCCGAGACGCCGAAGCGCATCTTGCGCGGGGCCAGGTTGGCCACCATCACGGTCAGGCGGCCCTCCAGGGCCTCGGGGGCATAGGCGGCGCGGATGCCGGCGAAGACGGTGCGGGTCTCGCCGCCGAGATCCAGCGTCAGCTTGAGCAGCTTGTCGGCCTTCTCGACGTACTCGGCACTGGCGATTCGGGCGATGCGCAGGTCCACCCTGGCGAAGTCGTCGAAGGCGATCTCGTCGGCGATGGGGTCGTCGGCCAGGGGGCCCTTGGCGGCGTCCTTCAGTTTCTGCTCTTCCACCAGATCCTCCTTCGACGCCTCCATCATGGCCTCGATCTTGTCCCGCTCCACACGGTTCATCAGGGGCTTGAACTTGGCGATCTCGTGGTCGACCAGCAGGGTGTGGCGGCTGTGCCAGTCGAGGCCGTCGAGCTTGAGGAACTCGCGGGCCTGCTCGGCCATGGCCGGTACGACGGGGGCCAGGTAGACCATCAGCTGGCGGAACAGGTTGATGCCCACCGAGCAGATCTCGAGAACCTCCTGCTCGCGGCCGTCCTGCTTGGCCAGCACCCAGGGCTCGGCCTCGGCGATGTAGGTGTTGGCCTCGTCGGCGAGTTCCATGATGCGGCGCATGGCGCGGCCGAACTCGCGTGCCTCGAAGTCCTCGGCGATCTGGTCGCCGGCGGCGATGAAGAGGGCCACCATCTCGGGTTCGCTGCAGTGGGCGGCGAGCCGCCCGCTGCCGAGCTTCTTGACGAAGCCGGCACAGCGGCTGGCGATATTGACCACCTTGCCGACCAGGTCGCTGTTCACCCGCGCCGCGAAGTCCTCCAGGTTGAGGTCCAGATCATCGACCCCGGAGGTCAGCTTGGCGGCGAAGTAGTAGCGCAGGTACTCGGGGTTCAGGTGGTCGGCGTAGGTGGCCGCCTTGATGAAGGTGCCGCGGGACTTGGACATCTTGGCCCCGTTCACCGTCACGAACCCGTGGCAATTCACGGCGGAGGGGGTGCGGAAGTCGGCGCCGTGGAGCATGGCCGGCCAGAACAGCGCATGGAAGTAGACGATGTCCTTGCCGATAAAATGGTAGACCTCGGCGTCGGACCCGGGCGCCCAGTAGGCGTCGAAATCCAGTCCCTTGCGTTCGCAGAGATTCTTGAAGCTCGCCAGGTAGCCGATCGGCGCGTCGAGCCAGACATAGAAGTACTTGCCCGGCGCATCGGGGATCTCGAAGCCGAAGTAAGGGGCATCACGAGAGATGTCCCACTCGTTGAACCCGGACTCGAACCATTCCATCAGCTTGTTGCGGATCTGCGGCTGGACGTGGTCGTCGTCGATCCAGGCCTTAAGGAAGTCCGCGAAGTCCGGCAGCTTGAAGAAGTAGTGGGTGGAACTCCTTACCTCGGGGGTGGCACCGGAGATCGCCGAGACCGGGTCGATCAGCTCCGCCGGCGTGTAGGTGGCCCCGCACGCCTCGCAGTTGTCCCCGTACTGGTCCTCGGTCCGGCACTTCGGGCAGGTGCCCTTGATGAAGCGGTCGGCCAGGAACAGCCCCTTGGCCGGGTCGAACATCTGCTCGATGTCGCGAGTGGCGATGTGGCCCTTGTCGCGCAGCCGGGTGTAGATCAGCTCGCTGAAGTGGCGGTTCTCCTCGGAGTGGGTCGAGTGGTAGTTGTCGAAGGCCACCCCGAAGCGGGAGAAGTCGGTCTGGTGATCGCGGGAGACCCGCTCGATCAGGGCCTCGGAGGTGATGCCCTCCTGCTCCGCGCGCAGCATGATGGCGGTGCCGTGGGCGTCGTCGGCGCAGACGTAGTGGCACTCATGGCCGCGACTCTTCTGGAAGCGGACCCAGATGTCGGTCTGGATATACTCCAGCAGGTGGCCCAGGTGGATGGCGCCGTTGGCATAGGGCAGGGCGCTGGTGACCAGGATCTTGCGCGGGGCGGTATTCGACATGGTGGCTCAGAGGTTCCCGTAAGCGTGGTACATGGCGGCCGACTCGACGCCTGGGCGAAGTCGAGGCCGCCATGCGAAATGTCCGTGAAATCAGGCTCCCGATTGTAGCATCTTCGTCCCCGCCTGCACCCGCCCGGTGACGAGCGCCCGGCCGACCTCAGGTCATGCCGCGGCGGGCGTCGAATACCTGACCGCCGCGCCTCTGGTGGAACCTCCCGGGGAAGAGGACAATGCCTTGAAGCCGTGACACTGCTGTCGGCAGATACCGGCCCAATGAGACGTCAGTGACGCACCGCCTCGCCGCGGGGCCGATCGTTGCGCGAGATGAGGCGGGAAAACCGGCAAGGGGGGGATCATGCACATCAGGCCGGGTCGCTGGAAGAGCGCACTGCTGGCGGGGGCGTTGCTGGCGGGGCTGGTGGCCCTGGGCGTCTGGCTCTATCGGTCGGGCTTCCTCGAGGTGGCCCGCCTGGAGGCGCTGAGCCAGGCGCTGGGGCCCTGGGGCCCGCCGATGCTGGCGGGGATCATGGCGCTCACGGTGGTGGTCGGCCCCATTCCCACCATGGTGGTCAGCGTGGCTGCGGGCATGATCTACCCCCCCTTCCTGGCCTTCACGCTCAGCATGGTGGGGGCCCTGACAGGTGCCGGCCTGAGCTTCTGGATCGCCCGGCTGGTGGGTCGGCCGGTCATCGAGCGCCTCTTCCACGGCCATGTCGCCCTGTTCCCCGAGTGCCCGCAGGACATCCTCTTCGGCATGGTGCTCCTGGCGAGGCTGGTGCCGGTCGTCTCCTTTGCCCTGATCAGTTATGCGGCGGGACTCACGGCGCTCACCACCAGCCGGTTCCTGATGGCGACGGCCTTGGGCATGTCACCCATGACCCTGATCTATGTGCTGGCCGGGGAGGGGATCGCCATCGACAGCGGCTGGGCGATGGCGGTCGGGGTGGTGGTCATCTGCCTGCTGGTCGCGCTGCCGAGGATGGTCGATGCCGGCTGGATACCGTTGCCGAAGCGCTGGCGGGACTTCGTCGACCACCTCAGGCATCCCCGCTAGCCCTCCGTTCCCGTTCGGCGATAGACCCCGAAGTGGTCCAACCCCCGGTCGGCCAGGTGCAGCGCCTGCATGCGACTCATCACGCCCTGGTCGCAGTAGAGCAGGTACTCGCGGTCGTCGGGCAGGGTCTCCGCCTGGTCCTGGAGTTCGTAGAAGGGGATCTCGAGGCAGGGCACGTCGAGCTCGAGCGGTGCCGCCTCGCACTCGTCCGGCGGGCGTATGTCGATCACGCTGACTGCCGGCCTTTCGGCGAGGGCCGTCGGCGAGTCGACGACGGTCACCTCGCCGGGCGCTCGCCGCTCCTCCATCAGGCGACTGGCCCGGGTCACGGTGGCGGCCTCGACGGCGGCATCCAGCACCGTGAAGTCGAAGTCGGCCTCGGCGGCCAGCACCTTGTCGGTGGGGGCGCGCGTGTGCGGGCGACGCGAGATGACCCCGCAGTACTCCGGCATCTGCTCGGCAAACCGTGCGGTGTCGATGCGGCGGGCCGTGTCGATGATCTCCTGCTTGTCCTCGGTGACCAGCGGGCGCAGGATCGGCCGCTCGCTGGCCGCGTCGATCAGCGCCAGATTGGTGAGGGTCTGGCTGGATACCTGGGCGATGGCATCCCCGGTCACCAGCATCGGGATGCCCGACCGGGCCGCGATGCGGCTGGCCACGCGCACCATCATGCGCTTGAGGACCACCCCCATCAGGCCGTCGGGAATGCTGCGCAGGATCTCCGCGACCACCGGCTCGAAGGGCACCGAGGTGAAGTCGACGTTGTGCGAGGCACTGTAGCGTTGCCAGAGGTGGTGGGTGACCTCCTTGACGCCCGCCTCGTGGGCCGGCCCCCCGAGGTTGAAGAACAGGTAGTGGGTCTTGATGCCGCGCCGAAGCATGCGCCAGGCGGCGACCGGGGAGTCGAAGCCCCCCGAGACCAGTGCCAGAGCCTCGCCCTGCACCCCCAGTGGATAGCCGCCGAGGCCAGGCCGGCGGGAGCGGAACAGCTGTAGCCGATGGTGGGTCAGTTCCACCGACACCACCACCTCAGGATGCTTCAGGTCCACCTGGGCTGAGGGTTCGGCCGCCAGCAGCGCGCTGCCGAGGTGGCGCTCCAGGTCCACGGAGGAGAAGGCATGGTCGCCGCGACGCTTGGCGCGGACGCGGAACCGGCGTCCGGCGATCGCCGCCTTCCAGTGGGGCACGATCCAGTCGGCGGCCTCCTCCAGCGAGGTACAGGGGACCTCCTCGGTTGCCAGCACCTCGTGGATACCGGGAATGCGCGACAGGCTTTCCGCCAACTCGCGCTCTCGTTCGGGCGTCAGCGTCTCCGGGAGCTTGACGCGAAGGGCATCCCAGCCCGCCTTCACTCGCACGCCTTCCGCCCGCTGGCGCAGCGTGTTGCGCACATTGCTGGCGAGGCAGCGGGTCATGTGCTGGCGGACGGAGCGGGACTTGATGGTGATCTCGGGGTGGAGCTTGAGCAGATAGGTCATGCGAAAGGAACGGCTGTCACGATGTGCCGCCATTCTAACAAGGGCAGGCCCGGCTCGCACGGCGACGGCGAGAGGGGCCCCAACATGGCCACGCCCGGCTCAGGGCTTTGGGGACAGAGCCGGGCGTGGTCACCACGGGCGCAAGCGTCAGTAGAGCGCCTGCTCCTCCCTGACGACTTCCTTGAGCAGCTCCAGGAAGAGCCGATCGGCCTCGGAGTGCTCCTCGGGATCCTCGGGGATGTGCACGCTGGTCGTGTCGGAGATCTCGTTGGCGATCCGCGCCATCACGTCGCCCTGGCCCGATTCACCGAGCTGGCGCCGGGTGATGTCCAGTGACTGCTCGAGAATCTTCGGGTCCTGCAGAAGTTTCTTGATGAAGCCCCGCAGTTCGTTGATCACGCGGGTCTTCTGGATTTCCGATGAGGCCATGTCGTTCTCCTTGGGGTAACCACGCCGGTTCGGGGATGGGGCAGACGATAGCACGTTTGCCGGCGGGCGTGCCGCGCGCTGGCCTGCCACGGTGCTCCACCCGCCATGACCTGCATCAAGTATCGCTCGCCACAGTGCCTTCTGAGATGTCTTATTAGTGGACAAATTCCACCATTCGGTTACGCTGGATTACAAACAGACACATCATGCTAATGCATGAAGCGTCTGGCACGTTCTTCCGGCCCCGAGCCGGTCCAACGAAGTGCTGAAAGAGACGCGTCGTCAGCATCAGCCTCCGGAAAGGGACGCGTCATCCACCTGCCGAGGGATTTCGTCACGACGGGTGGGTCATCTCATCGCCTGGCAGAACGGTCCGCTTCGCGGGCATGTCGCCGCCCATGAAAGGGAACACCCATGAAACTCAGCCCCGATCCCGTGAACCTCGCCCATGCCCGTCGTCTCGCCGGCACCGTCGCGATGGGCGCTTCCCTGACGCTGCTGCCGCTCGCCGCGGCGGTCGCGCAGTCGCTCCCCCCGGGCCTGACGTCCCCGGGCAGCAGCGACCTGCGCCAGGTCGTCCAGCAGGCGATCTCGACTAACCCCGAGGTCATGGCCGCATGGAACGGCTTCCGGGCGTCCGGCAACGACGTCGGCGTGGCCCGCGGTAACTACCTGCCCAGCGTCGATGTCTCCGCCGGCATCGGCCTGGAGGATCGTGAGCTCGACGGTCGCGGCAGCTACGACACCAGCTATGCCGAGCTGACCATCACCCAGATGCTCTGGGACGGTCTGGCCACCTACAGTGAGGTCGAGCGTCTCGACCGTGCCGAACTGGTGCGCTACTACGAGCTGCTGGGGGCGAGCGAGGAGGTGGCCCTGGAGGCGACCCGCGCCTATCTGGACGTGCAGCGCTATCGGGAGCTGGTGAGCCTGGCGCAGAATAACTACCGTGACCACCTGCGGGTATTCAACCAGATCGAGGAGCGGGCGACGTCGGGGGCGGGGCGCCGCGTCGACCTGGAGCAGATCAGTGGTCGCCTGGCGCTCGCCGAGTCGAACCTGCTGACCGAGGCCTCGAACCTGCATGACGTGACGGCGCGCTTCCAGCGCATCGTCGGTGACCTGCCGGCCGAGACCCTGGCGCCGGCCCCACAGATGGACGAGCGCCTGCCGGCGGATGTCAGCCGGGCCCTCGACCTGGCCTTCCAGGGCAATCCCGACTTCCATGCCGCCATCGAGAACATCGAGGCCGCCCGCGCCGAGCAGCGCGGTACCCGCTCGGCCTTCCAGCCGCGCCTCGACCTGCGCGGTAGCACCGGCACCTACGAGAACGCCGACGGCAGCTATGACCTGGTCGCCGACGGCGATCACCGGGATCGCCACAGCATCGAGCTGGTGGCCAGCATGAACCTGTATCGCGGCGGCAGCGACCTGGCCTCCTTCCGCGCCGCGAGCGACCGGGTCGAGCAGGCCGTCAACCTGCGCGAGAAGGCCTGTGTCGACGTGCGCCAGACCACCCAGATCGCCTTCAACGATACCCAGCGCCTGCGCGAGCAGCTGCAGTACCTCAACGACCATCGCCAGTCCATCGACCGCGTCCGGGGCGCTTATCAGCAGCAGTTCGATATCGGCCAGCGGACCCTGCTCGATGTCCTGGACAGCGAGAACGAGTACTTCGAGGCCAGCCGCGCCTACGCCAATGCCCAGTATGACGTGGCGCTGGCCGATGCCCGCACCCTGGCCGCCATGGGGCAGCTGATGCAGGCGCTGGAGGTGCGGCGCGATGATCTGCCGACCCTGGCCGACCTGGGCAGCGACGGGGTGGAGATCAATCCTGACGTGATCTGCCCGGCCCAGGGGCCCCAGGGGTTCACCCTGGCCGACTTCACGGCCGGCATCGAGGCCCCCGCCCGCGCGCCGGACGTCACCCTCTCCGCCGATACCCTGTTCGAGATCAACAGCGCCGAGCTGAGCGGTGAGGCCCGTGCCGAGCTCGACGCCCTGGCCGCCGAGATCCGCGGCATGAACAACCTCGCTCGGGTGTTCATCGCCGGTCATGCCGACATCACCGGCAGTGACGCCATCAACGACCCGCTCTCCCAGCGCCGTGCCGACAGCGTCGCCACCTACCTCGTCGGCCAGGGCGTGGATCGCACCCTGATCGAGACCCGCGGGTTCGGCTCCCGGCGGCCGGTGGCCACCAATGCCACCGTGGAAGGACGCCGCCAGAACCGCCGCGTCGAGGTGACCCTGGAGCGCGTCGGTGAGAACCTGGACCTGACCGGGCGCGCCTTCGATGACCATCGGCACGCGCCTGCCATGGTCAGCCAGCTCGACTCGGCCTGGGCCGCCGCTCCGGCAGGCTTCTACGGCGAGGTGGACCTGCGTGTGGCCGAATCGTCGACGCCGACGTCCGAGCAGGGGGCGTTCCTGCAGGTCGTGGCCCTGTCGAGCGAAGCGCGGGCCAGCGGCCTGGGCGAGCGCCTCGGCAGCGTGCTCGACCTGCCGGTCAGGCTGCGCTCCACCGAGCGCCTGCATCGGGTCCAGCTGGGCCCGATCCATGATCCCTCCGTGGTGCCATCGCTGCGTCAGCGGCTCGAGGCCATGGGGTATGATGGAAGCTATGTGGTGAGCGGCTGACCATGATGACGGTGACCGGCGGGCGCGGCCCGTCGGCACGTCTCGCCCCGCCGTGATCACGGCGGGGCGTATCGATTTTCGAGGTGGTTGTGTCGCAAAAAGAAGATCTGGACCCGGGCCCGGGTCCCTCACGCTCCGCGGTGCATGACGAGCTGCTCGAGTGCCTGCAGACCATCGCGCAGGTCCATGATCGAGCGGCCACGGCCGAATCGCTGACCTCTGGCCTGCCCCTGGAACAGGGGCGCCTGACCCCCGGTGTCTTTGCCCGCGCGGCCTCCCGCGCCGGGCTCACTGCCCGGATCACCCAGAGCCGCCTTGTGCAGCTCAACCCGGCCCTGTTTCCCGCCGTGCTGCTGCTCGAGCCCGGGCGCGCCTGCGTGCTGGTGGCCCTGGACCTCAGGTCGCGCCGTGCCCGGGTCATCTTTCCCGAGCTGGGCGACGCCGAGACCGAAGTGGGCCTGGATGGCCTCCAGGAGAGCTACAGCGGCCAGGCCATCTACGTGCGTCCGCGCTTCCGTTTCGACGCGCGCGGCCCGGAGGTCAAGCGGCAGCGTTCGCGCCACTGGTTCTGGGGTGTGGTCCGCGAGAACCGCAAGCTCTATCGCGACGTCATCGCCGGCTCCGTGGTGATCAACCTCTTCGCGGTGGCGATGCCGCTGTTCGTGCTCAACGTCTACGACCGGGTGGTGCCGAACCATGCCACCGAGACGCTCTGGGTGCTGGCGGCGGGGATCTTCATCGTGCTCTGCTTCGACCTGGCCCTGCGCCTGATGCGCAACGCCTTCGTCGATCTGGCCGCGAGTCGCGCCGACGTCAAGCTGTCGTCGTCGATCATGGCCCGGGTGCTGGGGCTGCGCATGGAGGCCCGGCCGGCCTCCACCGGTTCCTTCGCGTCCACCCTGCAGTCCTTCGAGTCGGTTCGGGCCTTCATCGGCTCGGCCACGGTGGTGTCGCTGGTGGACCTGCCCTTCGTGCTGATGTTCGCGGCCATCATTGCGCTGATCGGCCCGCCGCTGGTGATCCCGGTGCTGGTGGGCATCGTCTTGGTGCTGCTCTATGCCATGGCGGCCCAGGGCAAGCTTCACGAGCTCTCCGAGACCACCTGGCGGGTGGGGGCCCAGCGCAACGCCACCCTGGTCGAATCCCTCTCCAGCCTGGAGACGGTCAAGACCCTGAGGGCCGAGAGCCGCATCCAGGGGAGCTGGGAGAAGGCCTCGGCCTTCCTGTCGCGTACCTCCGCCCAGCTGCGCCTGGTCAGCTCCTCGGTCTCCAGCGTGGCGCTCTGGGCCCAGCACAGCGTGGCGGTGTGCGTGATCATCATCGGGGTCTACCAGATCATCGAGGGCAACCTGACCCAGGGGGGGCTGATCGCCGCCTACCTGCTGTCGTCGCGGGCCATGGCCCCGATCAGCCAGGCCGCGGCATTGCTGGCGCAGTACCATCAGTCCTCCACGGCGCTGCAGTCGCTCAACGCGGTGATGGAGCGGCCGGTGGAGCGGCCCGAGGGGAAGACCTTCATCGACCGCCCGGTGGTGCGCGGCGACATCCGTTTCGACAAGGTGTCGCTGCGCTATCCCGAGGCGGAACGCGATGCCCTGCGCGACGTCACGGTGACGATCGAGGCGGGCGAGCGAGTGGCGCTGCTGGGCCGCGTGGGTTGCGGCAAGACCTCCCTGAACAAGCTGCTGCTGGGCCTCTACCAGCCCACGGCCGGGGCGGTGCTGATCGACGACGTGGATATCCGCCAGATCGATCCCGTGCAGCTGCGCCGCCATATCGGCTACGTGCCCCAGGACGTCAGCCTGTTCTTCGGCTCGCTGCGCGACAACATCCTCGCCGGCGGCGGCAGCGACGGCGTGGATGACGAGGCGATGCTGCGGGCGATCAAGGTGAGCGGGCTGGACGGCCTGGTGAATTCCCACCCCCAGGGCGTCGACCTGCCGGTGGGGGAGCGCGGCCAGATGCTCTCCGGCGGCCAGCGCCAGGCCGTGGCCATTGCACGCGCGCTGGTCCACGATCCGCGCATCCTGCTGCTCGACGAGCCGACCAGCGCCATGGACCACGCCAGCGAGGAGGCCTTCAAGGCCGGCCTCAAGGCCTTCGGCCAGGGCAAGACCCTGGTCATCGTCACCCACCGGACCTCACTGCTGTCGCTGGTCGACCGCATCCTGGTCATCGATGCCGGCAAGGTGGTGGCCGACGGCCCGCGGGACAAGGTGGTGGAGGCCCTGCGCAAGGGACAGATCGGGAGGGCCAGCTGATGGCTGATTCCCGCAAGACCGCCGAACAGCAGGGCTTCGAGGCCATCGGTCGCTTCTCCGAGGCGGGCGGCAGGCCCTTTCGCCCCTTCATCGACCGACTCTTCGCCCGCCGGGTCAGCGCGGCGCACCTCAACCGCGACTGGGCGAGCGATGCCGACTGGGCCCGCCTGCAGCAGGACCCGATCCGTGCCCGGGCCTTCCTCTACGTGGTGGTGCTGGCGGTCGCGGCCCTGCTGACCTGGGCCTGGTTCGCCTCCATCGACGAGGTGACCCGGGGCACGGGCCGGGTGATCCCCTCCAGCCAGCTGCAGCGCGTGCAGTCCTATGACGGTGGGGTGGTGCAGGAGATCCTGGTCCGCGAGGGGGAGTCGGTCGAGGCCGGCGAGCTGCTGATGCGCATCGATCCCACCCGATTCCTGTCCACGTTCCGCGAGAACCGCGCCAAGGCGCAATCCCTCCAGGCTCGGGCGGAGCGCCTGAGGGCCCTGGCGACCGGCTCGCCGTTCACCCCCTCGCAGGCGCTGACCGATCAGGCCCCGGCGATCGTGGCTCAGGAGCGCGAGCTCTACGCGAACGGTCTCGACAAGCTGGCCGAGGAGCAGAGCATCCTGCAGGAGCGCCTCGCCCAGCGTCGCGCCGAGCTCGATGAGGCGCAGTCACGGCGTGACACCGCGGCACGCGAGCTCGGCATGGCCAGCCAGGAGCTCAACCTCACCCGGCCACTGCTGCAGTCCGGTGCCGTGTCCGAGGTCGAGGTGTTGCGGCTGCGACGGGATGTCTCACGTGCCAGCGGCGAGCGCACCCAGGCAGCCGCCCAGGTGGAGCGGCTGCAGTCGGCGATCGAGGAAGCCCAGTCCCAGCTGCGCGAGGTGGAGCTGAACGCCCGCAACGACTGGCGCACCGAGCTCTCGCGGACCCTGGGCGAGCTGGCGGCGCTGAACGAGTCCAGCTCCGGGCTCGAGGATCGGGTTCGCCTGTCGGAGATCCGCTCGCCGGTGGATGGCGTGGTGCAGCGGCTTGGCTTCAACACCCTCGGCGGGGTGGTCCAGCCCGGACAGGAGGTGATCGACATCGTCCCCACCGACGATGCCCTGCTGGTGGAGGCGCGCATCGCTCCCCAGGACATCGCCTTCCTGCGCCCCGGCCAGCCGGCGACCATCAAGCTCACCGCCTACGACTTCGCCATCTACGGCGGCCTCGAGGCCGAGCTCGACCACATCAGCGCCGACACCATCACCGATGACGAGGGCAATACCTATTACCTGGTGCGCGTGCGCACGCTGGAGGAGGCAGGCCAGCAGCGGGAACTGGACGTGATTCCGGGCATGACGGCCCAGGTGGACATCCTGACCGGCAAGCGCACCGTGATGCAGTACCTCCTCAAGCCCGTGCTGCGGGCCTGGGAGAATTCCATGGGAGAACGATGATGACACAGCTCTTCGTCTGTCACGGCCGTGACGAGATTCCGCGCTGGCGCAGGGCATTCGACGAGGTTCGATGCGTTGGTCCCGAACAGGCCCGTGCCCGCTCCGGCGCCGGGGATGGCGTCTGGGTGATGAGCGATATCGAGCACTGGCCGAGCCTCGTCACCCAGCTGAGCGGCCAGGGCGCCATCGTCAGCGTGCTGAGCTACGCGCCCGATTCCCGGGAGGCCCTGCGGGCCCTCGATGCCGGCGCCCGCGGCTATGCCCACGCCCTGTCACCCCCCGAGCTGCTGCGGCAGGTGGCCCTGGTAACCCGTCACCAGGGCATCTGGGTGCCGCCCGAGCTGCTCGCCCAGGTGATGGGGGGCGCCTACCGGGCGCTTGGCGGGGAGTCCCGTCAGCAGGACGAGCTTCTCTCGGTACTGACCGAGCGCGAGCGGGACGTGGCCCTTGCCGTGGCTCAGGGGCAGAGCAACAAGGAGGTCGCGCGCCGGCTCGAGATCACCGAGCGCACCGTCAAGGCGCACCTTGCCGCCACCTTCCGCAAGCTCGGTGTCCGTGACCGGCTGCAGCTGACCCTGCGGCTCGGTCAGCGTGAGGTCGCCTGACGCTCCACCAGCGATTCCCCGTCGAGACCTGACGCAGGTCAAGGCGGGCTACCTCATGGCCATCAGTACAATACTGCTACTGCCCATCCTGCCCTAGCTTGACACTATCAGCCGTTCTTCCATGGGCGGCCTCGTACGCAATTCTTACGCAGGGAGTCACCTCATGACCATCGCCACCATCATCTCCATCACCGGGCAGGCCTGGGCGCGCGACGCCTCGGGCAATCTTCGCGAGCTGCAGGTCGGGGACACCCTGCAGGAGGGCGAGACCCTCGTCACCTCGGACAATGGCCGGGTGGAACTCGACTTTGCCGACGGTATCGGCGACCCCACGGTGATCGAAGGGGTGCAGGAAGTCGTCATGACGCCCGATCTCGACGCCGAGCAGCCGGTGGATGCGGAGGATGCGAGCGTCCAGGACGAGGACCTCCAGGCCCTGCTCGCGGCCATCGAGGAGGGCGAGGGTGACCTGCTCGCGGACCTCGATGCCACCGCGGCCGGTGGCGGCGCCGGTGGCGAGGGTGGCGGTCATGACTTCGTGCGCCTGGCGCGGATCACCGAGAACCTCAATCCGCTCTCCTACGAGTATGGCCTGACCTCCCTCGAGGGAACCTCCGAGATCGAGGGGCAGGCGCTCGACGAAGAGCCGGATTCCTTCCCAACCGTCGACACCATCGACCTCGACGGTGATGGCGACATGGTCTGGGAGTCGGCTCTGCCGGAAACCGGCAGCGGCGGCGGCACCCTGACAACCTCCGGGGCCTTCCAGATCGATACCGGCAATGACCTGCTGGCCCTGATCGAGGTGCAGGATGCCGCCGGCAACTGGGTGGAAATCGGCGCGGACGGCACCCAGGTGACCGGCTTGTACGGGATCCTGACGGTGAACACCGACGGGAGCTGGAGCTACACCCTCGAGGAGAACACCCTCGACCACGATGCGATCGACGCCGTCGGTACCGCCGATCAGGTTCAGGACCTGTTCGGGGTGAGAGTCACCGACGACGACGGCGACGTCTCGCCAGTGGCGACCCTGACCATCGACGTCAATGATGATGGGCCGGTGGCCAGCGACTATGACCATGCCACGGCGATCACCGAAGGCAGCGGCGACACCGTACTGGCGGCGGACGCAGCCGATGCCCTGGGCATCGGCGCCGGTGCTGATGGAATCGAAGTGGCGCTGGAAGATATCGCCTTCACCAATCAGGGCACCACCGGTGGCAGCCTGACCATCGATGATGCTGGCCAATTGGTCTACACCGCGCCGGCCAGCGTCGACAGCACCGCCGGGGCGGTCACCGAGACCTTCGAGTACACCGTGGTCGATCAGGACGGTGACAGCGTGACCCGCCAGGTGACCGTGGACGTCAGCGACGCCGGTGATCCGACACTGAGCGCCTCGAATGGCCTGTTGGCCGACGAGGACGACCTGCCCACCATCGGTAATGCCGACCTTGCCGCAGGTGATGACAGTCCGACACTGAGCGGCACGCTGAGCTTCGACAACAGCACCAGCCTGGATGCCTTCGACCTGTCTACGCTGACCCTCTCGGTCGGCACGGATGGCGACACCGGTCTGACCACCCTGGATGGCAGTGCGGTCACCGCCACTTGGGTGGGCAATCAGCTGATCGGCCACACCGGGACCGATGCCAGCGTGGAGGCCAATCAGGTCTTCGTGATCGATGTCACCAACGTGACGCAGAGCGGGGCGAATTATGCGCTGACGCTGCTGCAGCCGATCCAGCATGCCGATCCGACCGATCCGGCCGCCTTCGAGGACAACGTCGACTTCACGGTGGACGTCAGCCTCCAGGACACCGACGGCAGTGAAGCGACCACCAGCATCAGTGTCGCGATCGACGACGATATGCCGACCGTGGTCAGCAACGGCGAGGCCACCCCGATCGTGGCGGCGGTCGCCGAGGACGCCCTGTCCACCAGCGCGGGCGACACCGGTGACCTGACCGACGGCAACCTGGATGCCGGCCAGACGCTGACCAGCGACGAGGCCAGCGGCACGCTGGGCTCACTGGCGAGCCTGGTCACCGTCAACGACGGGGCCGACGCCCCGGCCAGCGTCCGCTTCGGCCTGCAGTCCACGACCGACGGCCTGCCGACGCTGTACTCCGGTGGCGTCCTGCTGAGCTACGACGTGACCGATGCCGACCAGGACGGTGTGAACGACACCCTGACCGCCAAGGCGGGGGGTGACATCATCTTCACGCTGACCGTGAATGCCAACGGTAGCTGGAGCTTCGACCTGGATGGCCCGCTGGATCACGTGGCCACCGACAGTGACACCACCACCGCGCTGGTGACGGGTGATGAGACCTCGGTCGACGCGATCGACTTCTCCGGGCTGGTCAGCGTGGCAGTGGAAGACGCCGACGGCGACGTGGCCACGCTCGACGGCCTGGCAGCCGGCGCCTTCACGGTGACGGTCGAGAACGACCTGCCGACCGTGGTCAGCAACGGTCAGGCCACGCCGGTCGTGGCTGCGGTTGCCGAGGACGCCCTGTCCACCAGCGCGGGCGACACCGGTGACCTGACCGACGGCAACCTGGATGCCGGCCAGACGCTGGCCAGCGACGAGGCCAGCGGCACGCTGGGCTCACTGGCCAGCCTGATCACCGTCAACGACGGGGCCGACGCCCCGGCCAGCGTCCGCTTCGGCCTGCAGTCCACGACTGACGGCCTGCCGACGCTGTACTCCGGTGGCGTCCTGCTGAGCTACGACGTGACCGATGCCGACCAGGACGGTGTGAACGACACCCTGACCGCCAAGGCGGGGGGTGACATCATCTTCACGCTGACCGTGAATGCCAACGGTAGCTGGAGCTTCGACCTGGATGGCCCGCTGGATCACGTGGCCACCGACAGTGACACCACCACCGCGCTGGTGACGGGTGATGAGACCTCGGTCGACGCGATCGACTTCTCCGGGCTGGTCAGCGTGGCAGTGGAAGACGCCGACGGCGACGTGGCCACGCTCGACGGCCTGGCAGCCGGCGCCTTCACGGTGACGGTCGAGAACGACCTGCCGACCGTGGTCAGCAACGGTCAGGCCACGCCGGTCGTGGCCGCGGTTGCCGAGGACGCCCTGTCCACCAGCGCGGGCGACACCGGTGACCTGACCGACGGCAACCTGGATGCCGGCCAGACGCTGGCCAGCGACGAGGCCAGCGGTACGCTGGGCTCACTGGCCAGCCTGATCACCGTCAACGACGGGGCCGACGCCCCGGCCAGCGTCCGCTTCGGCCTGCAGTCCACGACTGACGGCCTGCCGACGCTGTACTCCGGTGGCGTCCTGCTGAGCTACGACGTGACCGATGCCGACCAGGACGGTGTGAACGACACCCTGACCGCCAAGGCGGGGGGTGACATCATCTTCACGCTGACCGTGAATGCCAACGGTAGCTGGAGCTTCGACCTGGATGGCCCGCTGGATCACGTGGCCACCGACAGTGACACCACCACCGCGCTGGTGACGGGTGATGAGACCTCGGTCGACGCGATCGACTTCTCCGGGCTGGTCAGCGTGGCAGTGGAAGACGCCGACGGCGACGTGGCCACGCTCGACGGCCTGGCAGCCGGCGCCTTCACGGTGACGGTCGAGAACGACCTGCCGACCGTGGTCAGCAACGGTCAGGCCACGCCGGTCGTGGCCGCGGTTGCCGAGGACGCCCTGTCCACCAGCGCGGGCGACACCGGTGACCTGACCGACGGCAACCTGGATGCCGGCCAGACGCTGGCCAGCGACGAGGCCAGCGGCACGCTGGGCTCACTGGCCAGCCTGATCACCGTCAACGACGGGGCCGACGCCCCGGCCAGCGTCCGCTTCGGCCTGCAGTCCACGACTGACGGCCTGCCGACGCTGTACTCCGGTGGCGTCCTGCTGAGCTACGACGTGACCGATGCCGACCAGGACGGTGTGAACGACACCCTGACCGCCAAGGCGGGGGGTGACATCATCTTCACGCTGACCGTGAATGCCAACGGTAGCTGGAGCTTCGACCTGGATGGCCCGCTGGATCACGTGGCCACCGACAGTGACACCACCACCGCGCTGGTGACGGGTGATGAGACCTCGGTCGACGCGATCGACTTCTCCGGGCTGGTCAGCGTGGCAGTGGAAGACGCCGACGGCGACGTGGCCACGCTCGACGGCCTGGCAGCCGGCGCCTTCACGGTGACGGTCGAGAACGACCTGCCGACCGTGGTCAGCAACGGTCAGGCCACGCCGATCGTGGCCGCGGTTGCCGAGGACGCCCTGTCCACCAGCGCGGGCGACACCGGTGACCTGACCGACGGCAACCTGGATGCCGGCCAGACGCTGGCCAGCGACGAGGCCAGCGGCACGCTGGGCTCACTGGCCAGCCTGATCACCGTCAACGACGGGGCCGACGCCCCGGCCAGCGTCCGCTTCGGCCTGCAGTCCACGACTGACGGCCTGCCGACGCTGTACTCCGGTGGCGTCCTGCTGAGCTACGACGTGACCGATGCCGACCAGGACGGTGTGAACGACACCCTGACCGCCAAGGCGGGGGGTGACATCATCTTCACGCTGACCGTGAATGCCAACGGTAGCTGGAGCTTCGACCTGGATGGCCCGCTGGATCACGTGGCCACCGACAGTGACACCACCACCGCGCTGGTGACGGGTGATGAGACCTCGGTCGACGCGATCGACTTCTCCGGGCTGGTCAGCGTGGCAGTGGAAGACGCCGACGGCGACGTGGCCACGCTCGACGGCCTGGCAGCCGGCGCCTTCACGGTGACGGTCGAGAACGACCTGCCGACCGTGGTCAGCAACGGTCAGGCCACGCCGGTCGTGGCCGCGGTTGCCGAGGACGCCCTGTCCACCAGCGCGGGCGACACCGGTGACCTGACCGACGGCAACCTGGATGCCGGCCAGACGCTGGCCAGCGACGAGGCCAGCGGCACGCTGGGCTCACTGGCCAGCCTGATCACCGTCAACGACGGGGCCGACGCCCCGGCCAGCGTCCGCTTCGGCCTGCAGTCCACGACCGACGGCCTGCCGACGCTGTACTCCGGTGGCGTCCTGCTGAGCTACGACGTGACCGATGCCGACCAGGACGGTGTGAACGACACCCTGACCGCCAAGGCGGGGGGTGACATCATCTTCACGCTGACCGTGAATGCCAACGGTAGCTGGAGCTTCGACCTGGATGGCCCGCTGGATCACGTGGCCACCGACAGTGACACCACCACCGCGCTGGTCACCGGCGAGGAGACCTCGGTCGACGCGATCGACTTCTCCGGGCTGGTCAGTGTGGCGGTGGAAGACGCCGACGGCGACGTGGCCACGCTCGACGGCCTGGCGGCCGGCGCCTTCACGGTGACGGTCGAGAACGATATGCCGGCGCCATTCTATCCGCAGTCTGGCCATGTCCTGCTGGCAGTCGATGATTCGGGAGCGTCTGAAAAGACGGTGACTCAGTCCCTGAACTTCCTGGCAGGTGCGGATGGGCTTGGCGACATCGTGTTCAACCTTGACCTGGTGGATGGGCGGCAAGCCTTCCTTAGCGTCGATGGTGATCAGCTCTACTTGAACAACGAGGCGTTGTTCCTCCAGTACGCGGATGACTCGCACCATACTATCCAGGCTGTCACGGAGTCCGGAGACGTCGGCTTCACGGCCACCATCGATGCGCTGGGCAATGTCACCTACACGATCTTCTCCGGCTCCATCCTGACGGACAGCAAGATCACCTCCGTCACCGATCTCAGTGGTATCGGGGGCGGCAATGTTCCCTTCAAGGGACTGAATATCGGCACCAAGCAGGCAGCGGACCCGGATGGTACGGATGATGTCCTGGTGTCTTCGGAGATCCTGCCCCTGACTGATTCCGATCAGGGAACCGTCAACAGCACAAGTACGACCCTGGGGGTTGGTCAAGGCGCCGAGGTATCTGGCGGCGAGGTCGTGCGCTATGACCTGGTCAGTAACCTCTCGATTGACGACACCAATAATGCGGAGTCATACACCTTTTCCGGGTATCAGGAGACTTTGGCCTTTTCGCAGAAAGTCGCCGTGGACGGTAGTCAGAAGGAAGCGAGCTTCTATCTGCGAATCTACTCCATGGATCTGGGGGATTCCGCTGATGGTGCCACATCGTCGCTCGTCTCGGGTCCCGATGGTGCGGGTCAGCTGACCCTGACCGTCGATGAGGTCAAGATCTACGACGATAACGGCGTCGAGCAGACCGGCCATGTCACCATCGAAGACGGCGAATTGCTGGTCAGTGGGATGCAGGATGGCTGGACCTTCCAGATCGTCAGCGTGGATGGCAACCTCGATCCCGAAGCCTTCAATGCCGTGGAGATCCAGGGTGCCGAGCTTGGCGGTGACGCTATCACCACCAGTTTCAAGCTCGGGGAGTTCAGCTACGGGGAGGAGTCGACCTTCTCTCCGGTGTCCTTTACTCTGCCGGTCACCGGCTCGGATGCGGATGGCGACAGCCTTGACGGCCAGGTGGCCATCACCGTTTATCCTGACTCGGAGAGCATCGTGGGCGATGCTCAGGGCAATGACCTCTCGGGGACCAGCGGTGATGATAGCCTGTTTGGTCTCGAGGGTGACGATACCCTGACCGGCGGGCAGGGCGATGACGTGCTGGCTGGTGGCCTGGGCGCCGATACCTTCGCCTGGAGCTTCGCGGATAACAGTGGTGACCAGGGAACAGCGGGTTCGCCGGCCGTTGATTTGGTTACTGACTTCAACCTCAATGAGGTCAGCGAAGGAGATGTCCTGCAACTGAATGATCTGCTGCCTGCAACGGGGGGCGATGTTGGGAGCTATATCCATGCGGTCGAAGATGGAGAAGGCAATACACTCCTCCATATCAGTAGCAACGGTGCCTTTGACGGTGGTTTCGATGCCAATAATGCCGATCAGATCATTGCCTTGAATGGCGTCAGCATGGAGGGTGTTGATTCTTCCGCCTTCATTCAGTCCTTGATCGCCGACGGCCAGCTCGATATCGAGTAACCGGCCATCACTCAACCCCAGCGCCCGGCCTTTGCCGGGCGCTGGCTTGTTGTTTTCCGTTGCGGCTGACCAAGCTGCAGTCAGGGTCTTTCAGGAGCCTTTCATGTACATCAAGCGCGACGATGAAGGACGCATCGATCTGGTCAGCCGTGAGGAGACGACGGCGTGCCGGGAGTACCTGCCGGCCGACTCGCCGGAACTGCTGGCCTTCCTGATGGAGGGCGAGGTCGGCAGGAGTGCGGCGCGTTTCCAGGCCTCCGACCTGGCCTTCGTGCGGGTGCTGGAGGACGTGATCGAGCTGCTGATGGACAAGGGGGTGATCACCTTCACCGACCTGCCGGAACCGGCTCAGGAGAAGGTGATGGAACGCCAGACGTTGCGTCGCCGCCTCAATGGCCTTCATCTGGTGTCCGGCAGCGACGACGAGAGCGGGGTTATCTAGCCGGGCGTGCCATGCCTGGGTGGCACGGGGCCGGCGTCCGCGAGGACGCCGGCCCCTCTCGTTGTCAGCCCCTCTTGTTGTCACCCCCGGACTTGTCGTGCTGGCGGATCCCCGGGCCGGTTGCGCCATCCAGGCCCAGCTCGAAGAGCACGCGGGCCTCCTCCAGGGTCTCGACCCCCTCGCCGATGGCCAGGATGCCCAGCGAATGGCAGAGCGTGGCCATGCCGCGCAGGATGGTCTGCTGCTCGGCGACCTGGGCGATGTTCCTGACCAGCGTCCGGTCGAGCTTGAGGTAGGCGAGCCCCAGGTCCTGCAGGTCGGCGATCCGGGTGAAGGAGGCGCCCACGTGCTCCAGGCCGATCCGGCAGCCCATCGGCTGCAGGGCGTGGCACAGGCTGCGGAAGCTGGCCAGGTCGTGGATGGCCATGGATTCGGGCAGCTCCAGCCAGAGCCGCTCGGCGACGTCGGGGCGCGCCTTGAGCCGGGTCTGCAGCTCCATGACGAAGCGGGCATCCCGAATCGAGGCCGCCGAGAGGTTGATGCCCAGGGGCTGGCCGCGCTGGGTGATGTCCCGTATTGCCTCGTCGATCACCGCCAGGTCGAGCTGGCTGCTGAGCTCCAGTCGCGAGATCCAGGGCATGAAGACTCCGGCGGGTTGCCATTCGCTGTTCAGTCGCAGTCGCGAGGGGCTCTCGAAGTGCAGGAGTCCGCCGTTGGCGTCCAGTACCGGGTAGTGGGCCAGGTAGACCCCCCTGGCCATGGCCTCCAGGAGGGCGCGGCGCCATTCGTTGTGGGTCGTGAAGAGCGTATGACGCTGGGGGCCTTGGGCCATCATCAGGCCCTCATCGCTTCGGGCTTCGGCGGCAGACAGGGTGCCATCGAGGCTGGCCAGCAGCATGCCGCGTTTGTCTCCCTGGGCGTAGTCGATCAGCGCACCGGGCAGGCCGAGTGGCATCTCGGTGCGTTCCCGCATCGCGGCGAGGCGCCTTTCGAGGTCATGCCGAAGCGACTCCAGGTCGAAGACCCCGGGCAGCAGCAGGGCGAAGTCGCTGCCGTTGAGGCGCCCCGTGATGCCACCCCCGTGGATCCTGCCGAACTGGTCCAGGCCATCGGCCACGTCATGCAGCAGCGCATCGGTCCTGGCGTGGCCGAGCCGCTCGTTGACCTCGGTCAGGTGTGCCAGGCGCACCAGGGCGATGGCGCCGCTGGCCCGGGCATCCTGGCTGTCCAGGTGGAACTGCAGCTGCGAGAGAAACGCCTCGCGATTCAGCGCACCAGTCACCTTGTCGTGCTGCAGCTGTTGCCGGAGCCGGTCGAGTTTCTGGCTCTCCTCGCCGAGCATGTCGCGCACCGCGGCGGAGAGCTGGTTCATGGCCTCCACCACTTCGCGAAGCTCGCGGGTACGCGGGGCCGGGATGGTGGTGAAGCGTCGTTCACCGATGTGCAGGGCCTGCTCGACCACGGCCCCCAGCGGGCGACGAATGGTGCGAACGATCCACCAGGCCAGCAGCAGGCTGATCACGGCGGCGAGGCCAAACCAGCCCACGAGCCGGAGGGTGCTCTGCCACAGCGAGCGGTAGGCGAAGCTGTGCTGGCTTTCCAGCACCAGGGTCCCCAGCTGCCGCCAGCCGTCCTGCACCACGGCCCGACCGGGCGGGATGTCGAAGCGCACCAGGTCGACGAACCAGGCGGGTACGTCCCCGATGGCCTCGTCGGCGGCGCGCTGCTCGATGATCTCGCCCTCGGGGCTGTGCAGCTCCACGCGGCGGTAGTGACCGGTGTCGAACTGGGCCGACACCAGCAGCTCGAGAGTCACCGGGTCCTTGGGCATCTGGCTCATCGTCAGAGCCAGGGCATTGGCATTGTCGGCGTTCTTGATGAGCACTTCCTGCTCTATGTACGCCCGGCTGGTGGTCACCCCGATGAACAGGCTGCCCCCGAAGGCGAGCAGCAGCAGTACCACGATGATCAGCCAGAGCTGCTTGATGAGCGACATGTCCTACCCCCCTTGAATGAATCCCTGCTGCTGCATGCGGTCGATCACCCCTCGCCAGCGCGATAGTCGGGCCACTGGGTCGGCGCGCGATTGCGACGAGCCGGCGGCCCACAGGCCGCTACCGTTGAAGCTGAATAGCGGGTCCAGGTCGGTGCGCAGCGAGCCGCGGGTGATGGACGGCACCAGGTTGTCCAGGACCAGTGGCTCCGCCCCGGCCGTCTCGTAATAGCCCAGCACCATGTGCGCCTGGGTGATACTGCTGCGCCCGATGCGCGCGCGAACGTAGATCAGGCGCAACTCGTCTTCCGGCACCCCCAGCTCCTTGAGGGTGATGTACTTGGCGATGGAGAAATCCTCGCAGTCCCCCTGGCCGCGGCCGAGGGTCTCCAGGGGCGTGGCCCAGTAGTCCTCCTGGCGCCAGATGTCGATGTCGTCGAGCCAGCGGATTCGCCGGTTGAAGAAGTCGTTGACCTCGCGCAGGCGTGTCTGGAGATCGGCAGGGCGCAGCCGTTCGATCAGGACGAACCATTCCTCCAGGCTCGACAGCCCGCTCGCGCCATACTTTGCCTGCATGGCCTGACGCAGGCGCTCTGCCGCGAGGTTGGCGGCGACCGGCGATGGACGCAGCCCCAGGCCGAGCGCCAGCCACAGGCCGCCCAGCCCCGCCAGAAAGCGGCGGCGTCCGGGCGACTCGAGTGTCCGGTGCGAAGGGGAGGGCATGGCGGGGCGGCCTGGATGAGCATTCGCTTAAGTCTAGGGGGCGCAGGCAGCTAATGCGAGGCGATGAGAAGCCTCATGCCGGCGGGATCATCCCTTGCCCGGGCCGAGCCAGATCCGCAGGCGGCCTACCCAGTCGAGTCGATCCGCCGCCCGGCGGAGCTCGTCGGCCGCCGTGTCGAGATCCTGCCCCGTGGGGAGCGCGTTGACGTAGAGGGAGACATCGACCTGGTTGTCCAGGTAGTGGAGATCCAGGGCGACGCGGGCCTGCCAGATCGGCAGGCCATGCCAGACCCGGTCGAGCACCCCTTCGACATCTTCCCGCAGCGGCAGGCCCGGACGCAGGCTGTGTTCGGTTTCCCCCGAGTCATCCTCGGGATCGATGTGGAAGGTCACGTCGTGCAGGTTGGGAAAGGCCTCGCGCAGCCGGCGACTGACCTCGTTGCCGATCTCGTGGGCCTCGGACACCGTGACCCGAGGAGGGACCACGATGTGCAGGTCGAGTAGGATGTCGCTGCCCAGCTTGCGGGTGCGCAGGTCATGCACCCCGTCAACGCCTGGGACCTCCTCGGCCTCCCGCTGCATGGCGTCGCGCTCCTCGGCGGGCAGGGCGGTGTCGATCAGCTCCTGGCTGGACTCCCACAGCAGTCGCCCGCCGACCTGGCCGACCATGATGCCCACCACGACGGCGGCCACGGCATCCATCCAGCCCACGCCGAACTGGGCCGCGACCAGGCCGACCAGCACCACCACGGTGGAGAGGGCATCGGAGCGCGAGTGCCAGGCGTTGGCCTCGAGCAGCCGTGAGTTGACCCGCCTGGCCACGCTCATGGTGTAGCGATAGATCCACTCCTTGGCGAGCAGGGCCGCCACGGCGATGCCGATGGCCCAGAGGCCCGGGGCGGGGATCGGGGCCCCGCTGACGAGCCGGGTGATGCTGGCCCAGGCGATGCCGCCGGCGACGAAGATCAGCACGCTGCCGAGCCACAGGGTCGCCAGGGTCTCGATGCGGCCGTGGCCGTAGGGGTGGTTGCTGTCGGCTTCCTGGCGGCCGAAGTGGGTGGCGGCCAACACGAAGATGTCCGTCAGGATGTCGGAGAAGGAGTGGATGCCGTCGGCCACCAGGGCGGCCGAGCCCACCATGAAGCCGGCGACCATCTTGGCCACACCGACCACGAAGTCGACGAAGGCGCCGATCAGGGTGACCTTGTGGGCCTCGCGGGCCTGGGCGTCGCGCCCCATCGGCCTGTCCGGCCCGTGACCCGTCGGCCCGTTGGTGCCGGCTTCCTTGCCGATCATGTCTGTCTCCTCACCGGCATCGTCCCGCCTTGTTGAGCACCGGGTTGGCGTACTGGGTCAGCCACCAGTCGCGAAGCTCGTCGGGCACCTCCTGCAGGCGTGCCTGGAAGCGGGCCCGGTCGGCGTCGCTGACCTCGCTCATCTCCAGCAGCTCGGGGGCCTCGCCCAGCGCCTCCAGAGCCAGGTAGTGGCTGGGGAAGAGGTGATAGCCGGCCAGCACCTGGCGATCGATCTCGGCGGCCACGGCCTCGGGACCGTCGAGATCGGCGGACAGCGGCGAGCCGAAGGTGAGCTGGACCCGGCCCTTGTGGCCGGTGATGCCGGCAACGATGGAACTGATGTCCTCGAACTCGCTCTTCTCGTAGTTGCCGCTGGCTTGCACGGCATGCAGTTCCCGGGCCTTCTGCAGGTCGCAGGGGTCATACTCGTAGCTGATCGACACGGGAACCACGCGCAGTTCGGCGATGGCCTCGCCGATGCCGGCCTGTCGGTCCTCGCCGCGACGCGCCATGGTCAGCATCTTGATGATCGCCGGGTCGGTGCGGTCGATGCCGTCCTTGGCGCGCCCCTCGCGCTGGGCCATCCAGATCGAATGGTTGTCCTCGAGGATGGAGTGGCGGATGTAGGCGGAGAGCTGCTGATAGGCGGCCAGCATGGCGCGCTTGCCTCGCGCGCTGCGCGGCACGATGAAGCTCTTGTTGAGGCGCATCAGGTCGTTGACGAACGGCTTCTTGAGCAGGTTGTCGCCGATGGCAATGCGCACGGTATCGCGCCCGGAGAGGTAGAGCGCGTAGTTGACGAAGGCCGGGTCCATCGAGATGTCGCGATGGTTGCCGATGAAGAGGTAGGCGGTATCCGGGTCCAGCCGATCCAGGCCCTCCACGCGAAAATCGTCGGTGGAGTTCCTGAGCATGCGCTGCATGTAGCTCGCGATACGCATCTGGAAGTCATGCACGCCGGTGACGCCACGTACCTCGCGGCGAATGGCGTAGCTGGCCAGGGCCCGAGCCAGGCGCGGAAAGTACCGAGCCAGGCGCGGAAGGCGATAGCGGGTCAGGGCGTCCAGCAGTTCAGGGTCATGGCCGAGGCGCTCGAGCACCTCGGCCACCTCGTTGTCCTGATAGGGGCGGATATCGGCCCAGGGATCGGATGCGGTGGTGTCGTGAGTCTCGGTCATGAGGTCCAGGTCATGGTCATGGGCGATCAGGCGCTCGGGGCATCGCCGGCACTGCCGGCCTCGCCACCCAGCCACTCGATCAGGCGCTCGATGCTCTCGGCCAGCGCCTGGGTCATCAGGATGAAGTCGGTCTCCAGCCGCACCAGGGCGTCATCGCCGTCATCGGTCTGGGAGGCCTCGTCGATGAGCGCATCGTCGAAGCGCAGCGACTTGATGGCCAGGTCATCATGCAGCACGAAGCTTAGCCGGCCCTCGATCGACAGCGCCAGCTTGCTGGCCTGGCGACCGCTCTCCAGCAGCTGCTGGATCTCGTCGCTGTCCAGGTCGACCTGGCGGGCGCGCAGGACGCCGTCATCGGCCTTGGCCTTCAGCTCCACCTGGTCGCCGAGGACCAGGTCGGCCGGCCGCTCGCCGGGATCGCCGAGCCAGGTGGTCATGGCGCGCATGGGCAGCGTCTGGCTGGCCAGCGGGGTCACCTTGAGGCTGCCCAGGGTCTCGCGCAGCAGGTCGAGGAGCTCCTCGGCGCGGGTCCGCGAGCTGGCGTTGATGGCGATCAGCTGGCGACGGCTGTCCCACCACAGGTCGACCTTCTGGCTGCGCACGAAGGCGCGGGGCAGCAGTTCCTCGTAGACCTGCTCCTTGATCGCCAGCTTCTCCTTGCGGGGCAGCTTGCGGCCCTCGCTGACCTCGATCGCCTCGCTGCGCTCCTCGACCTCCTCGCGGACCACCGAGGCGGGCAGGATGCGCTCCTGGCGCAGCGCGGTCATCAGCCGCTGGCCCTGCAGCTCGTGCAGCAGCTGCGTCCCGGCGCGGCCCGCCGGCGCGGACCAGCCCAGGCGACGCGCCTCGCTGCCGCCCAGGGGCCGAAAGGCCTGCTCACCCAGGGCGGTTTCCAGGCTGGCGGCGTCCAGTTCCGGGGCGTCGTGCAGGCGGTAGAGATGCAAGTGCTTGAACCACATGAAGCATTTCCCGAAATAAAAGGGGCACATTATGGCCAAAGGAGCGCGTGGGTGCCAGCGCCTCGCGTCATCGAGGCATCGTCGAATTCAAACGATGGTTTGAACCTCGGGTGTCGAGCTGACTAGAATCGGGGCTTTGCCTTCTCTCTTACACCCACCCGGGCTCTACACCCACACAGGAGCGGTCTGCATGGATTCCCGTATCTCCCGTATCACGCTGCGCGTCAGGGGCTACCACCTGGACGGTTATGGCCACGTCAACAATGCCCGCTACCTGGAGTTCCTGGAGGAGGGGCGCTGGGCCTACTTCGACGAGCGGCCTCGGCTGGCGGCGTTCTTGTCGCGCGGGGACCTGGCCTTCGTCGCGGTCAACCTCAACATCGACTACCGGCGTGCCGCGGTGGCCGGTGACGACCTGGAGGTGCTCACCCGACTCTCCGAGATCGGCTCGCGTCGCGCCCGCATCCATCAGGAGGTCTGCCGCGTGGCCGACGGCAAGGTGGTGGCCAGTGCCGACATCACCTTCGTGCTGCTCGACGTGGCCTCCGGACGGGCGGTGACGATCGACGGCGAGATCCGCGAAACCATGGCGGCGCTGGTGCTCCCATAGCTCCCTTATCATCGTCCGGGATGGTATGATGTGAGGCTGTTATTGCGCGCCATGTCACGGCCACGTGACGCGCCAACCTGTTGCAGTGCAAAGGATTCGACGACCCATGGGTGACATCGCCAGAGAGATTCTGCCAGTCAACATCGAGGACGAGCTCAAGCAGTCGTACCTCGATTACGCGATGAGCGTGATCATCGGCCGTGCGCTGCCCGACGTGCGCGATGGCTTGAAGCCGGTGCACCGGCGTGTGCTCTTCGCCATGCACGAGCTCGGCAACGACTGGAACAAGCCGTACAAGAAGTCCGCCCGCGTGGTGGGCGATGTCATCGGTAAGTACCACCCCCACGGGGACAGTGCCGTCTACGACACCATCGTGCGCATGGCCCAGGACTTCTCGATGCGCCACGTGCTGGTGGATGGCCAGGGCAACTTCGGCTCCATCGACGGCGACAGCGCGGCCGCCATGCGTTACACCGAGGTGCGCATGGCCCGGCTCGCCCACGAGCTGCTGGCCGACCTCGAGAAGGACACCGTCGACTGGGTCGACAACTACGACGGCACCGAGCGCATTCCCGATGTCCTGCCCACCAAGGTGCCCAACCTGCTGATCAACGGCTCCTCGGGCATCGCCGTGGGCATGGCGACCAACATCCCGCCCCACAACATGGGCGAGGTGATCAACGCCTGCCTGGCGCTGATCGACGACTACACCCTGAGCGTCGATGACCTGATCGAGCACATCCCCGGCCCGGACTTCCCCACGGGCGGCATCATCAACGGCCGCGCCGGCATCCTCGAGGCCTATCGCACCGGCCGCGGCCGCATCTACGTGCGTTCCTGCCACACCATCGAGCACGACGACAAGACCGGCCGCGACCACATCATCGTCAGCGAGCTGCCCTACCAGGTGAACAAGGCGCGGCTGATCGAGAAGATCGCCGAGCTGGTCAAGGAAAAGAAGATCGAGGGCATCGCCGAGCTGCGCGACGAGTCCGACAAGGACGGCCTGCGGGTGGTGATCGAGGTCAAGCGGGGCGAGTCCGGCGAGGTGGTGGTCAACAACCTCTTCGCCCAGACCCAGCTGCAGAACGTCTTCGGCATCAACATGGTCGCCATCGAGGATGGCCAGCCGAAGATCATGAACCTCAAGGAGATCCTCGAGGCCTTCATCCGTCACCGCCGCGAGGTGGTTACCCGGCGCACCCTGTTCGAGCTGAAGAAGGCCCGCGAGCGGGGCCACATCCTCGAGGGTCTGGCCGTCGCCATCTCCAACATCGACGAGGTGATCGAGCTGATCAAGGCCTCGCCGAACGCCTCCGAGGCCAAGGAGAAGCTGCTGGCCCAGTCCTGGCAGCCGGGTCAGGTGACCAGCATGCTCGAGCGGGCCGGTGCCACCTCGTGCAAGCCCGAGGATCTGGAGGAGGGCTTCGGCCTCAGCCAGACCGGCGCCGAGTACCGCCTGTCGCCGGCCCAGGCCCAGGCGATCCTCGAGTTGCGCCTGCACCGCCTGACCGGGCTGGAGACCGAGAAGCTTCTCGACGAATACCTCTCGATCCTCGAGAAGATCGCCGAGCTCACCGCCATCCTGGCCTCCGCCGACCGTCTCCTCGAGGTGATCCGCGAGGAGCTGGCGGCCGTGCGCGACCAGTTCGGCGACCCGCGCAAGACCGAGATCCAGGCCAGCCACCTCGACCTGCGCCTCGAGGACCTGATCGCCGAGGAGGACATGGTGGTCACCGTGTCCCGCACGGGCTACGCCAAGACTCAGCCGCTCTCCGACTACCAGGCCCAGCGGCGCGGCGGCCGCGGCAAGTCTGCCACGGCCATGAAGGACGAGGACGTCATCGAGCACCTGCTGGTGGCCTCGACTCACGATACCGTGCTGCTCTTCTCCAACCGCGGCAAGGTCTACTGGCTCAAGGTCTACGAGATGCCCGTGGCCAGCCGCGGCTCCCGCGGCAAGCCGCTGGTCAACCTGCTGCCGCTGGACGAGGGAGAGGCCATCAACGCCATCCTGCCCGTGCGCGACTACGATCCGGAGAGCTACATCTTCTTCGCCACCGAGAAGGGCACCGTCAAGCGCACCAGCCTCGAGCAGTTCTCTCGGCCGCGCAGCGTAGGCCTGATCGCCATCGACCTCGACGAGGACGATCGCCTGGTGGGCGCCGCCATCACCAGCGGCAGCGACCATGTCATGCTGCTCTCGTCCAACGGCAAGGCGATCCGCTTCGAGGAGGGCAACGTCCGCGCCATGGGGCGGACCGCCCGCGGGGTGCGCGGCATGCGCCTGCTCGATGGCGCCGAGGTGATCAGCCTGATCATCCCGCAGAGCCAGCAGATCGATGCCGAGGCCGACAATGAGGCCGAGGGCGAAGTGGGGCCCGATGGAGAGGCCGGCAACGGCGGACAGATCTACATCCTCACCGCCAGCGAGAACGGCTACGGCAAGCGCACTCGCCTCGAGGAGTTCCCGCTGCGCGGCCGCGGCGGCCAGGGCGTGATCGCGATGCAGACCAGCGAGCGCAACGGCGCCCTGGTGGCGGCCATGCAGGTCTACTCCTCCGACGAGATGATGCTGATCACCGACCGCGGCACTCTGGTGCGCACCCGGGTCGAGGAGGTGTCCACCACCTCGCGCAACACCCAGGGCGTGATGCTGATCCGCCTGGGCAACGACGAGAAGCTGGTCAAGACCGTGCGGGTCGACGAGCCCGAGGAGGCGGTGGACGCTGAGGCCCTGGACGGTGACACCACCGAAGAGGGTGGCACCGGAGAGGATGCGCCGACCACCGGCGAGGAACCCGGTGAGGAATAAGGACACACAACGCTGATGACACGTCACTACAACTTCTGTGCCGGCCCGGCCGCCATGCCCGAGGCCGTGCTGGAACGCGCCCGGGACGAGATGCTGGACTACCGGGGGCACGGCCTCTCGGTGATGGAGATGAGCCACCGCTCGCCGGAGTATGTGGCCATCGCCGAGCAGGCCGAGGCCGACCTGCGGGAGCTGCTGGCCATTCCCGACAACTACCGGGTGCTCTTCACCCAGGGCGGCGCCACCCTGCAGTTCTCCGCGGTGCCCTATAACCTGCTCGGCCGGGGCGGGCGTGCCAACTTCCTGCATACCGGCATCTGGAGCAAGAAGGCCATCGCCGAGGCCCGCCACCTGGCCGGCGACGTGCACGTCGCCGCCAGCAGCGAGGAAAGCGGCCACAGCGCGGTGCCGCGCCAGAAGGACATCGTCCTCTCGGAGGACGCCGCCTACCTCCATTACACCGCCAACGAGACCATCGGCGGTCTCGAGTTCGACTATATCCCCGAGGCTCGCCGTCCGGACGGCAGCGAGGTGCCGCTGGTCTGCGACATGTCCTCGAGCATCCTCTCGGGGCCCCTCGACGTCTCCCGTTTCGGGGTAATCTACGCCGGCGCGCAGAAGAACATCGGCCCGGCGGGCCTGGTGGTGGTGATCGTGCGCGAGGACCTTCTGGACCGCGCCAGGGACGACATGCCTTCGCTCCTCGGCTACCGCGAGCTGGCCGAGGCCGGCTCCATGATCAACACCCCGGCGACCTACAGCTGGTACCTCGCCGGGCTGGTCTTCGACTGGCTGAAGGGCGAGATCGGCGGGCTGGACGCCATGAACGCCCTTAACGACCGCAAGGCCGGCAAGCTCTACGACGCCATCGACGCCAGCGCGCTCTATGCCAACCCGATCACGCTGCGCAACCGCTCGCGGATGAACGTGCCCTTCGTGCTCGCCGACCCGAGCCTCGACAAGGCGTTCCTGGCCGAGGCCGAGGCGACGGGGCTGCTCAACCTGAAGGGTCACCGCAGCGTCGGCGGCATGCGGGCCAGCCTCTACAACGCCGTGCCCGAGGCCGCCGTCGATGCGCTGATCGCCTTCATGGCCGATTTCGAGAAACGCAGGGGATAATCCATGACCGAGCCTTCCGTCAGCCTCGAGGCGCTCCGCCAGCGCATCGATGCCCTGGACAACGACATCCTGCGCCTGATCAGCGAGCGCGCCGCCTGTGCCCAGGAGGTCGCCGCGATCAAGGCCGAGCATGAGCCCGGCGGCGTCTTCTACCGTCCCGAGCGCGAGGCCCAGGTGCTGCGCCGGGTCATGGAGCTCAACCATGGCCCCCTGGACAGTGAGGAGATGGCGCGGCTGTTCCGCGAGATCATGTCGGCCTGCCTGGCCCTCGAGCAGCCGGTCAAGGTCGCCTACCTGGGGCCGGAGGGGACCTTCACCCAGCAGGCGGCCCTCAAGCACTTCGGCGAGAGCGCGATCAGCCTGCCGATGGCCGCCATCGACGAGGTCTTCCGCGAGGTGGAGGCCGGTGCCGTCAACTACGGCGTGGTGCCGGTGGAGAATTCCACCGAAGGGGTGATCAACCACACCCTCGACTCCTTCATGGATTCGTCGCTGCGCATCTGCGGCGAGGTGGTGCTGCGCATCCATCATCACCTGCTGGTGTCCGAGACCACCCGCCGGGACAAGGTGTCGCGGATCTACTCCCATCCCCAGTCCTTCGCGCAGTGCCGCAAGTGGATCGACGCCCACTTCCCCCAGGCCGAGCGGGTGCCGGTCTCCTCGAACGCCGAGGCGGCCCGCCTGGTCAAGACCGAGTGGCACAGCGCGGCCATCGCCGGCGACATGGCCGCCAAGCTCTATGGCCTGGCCCGGCTGGCCGAGAAGATCGAGGACCGCCCGGACAACTCCACGCGCTTCCTGATCATCGGCAACCAGGACGTGCCCGTCTCCGGCGAGGACAAGACCTCGCTGGTGGTCGCGATGCGCAACCAGCCGGGGGCCCTGCACGACCTCCTCGAGCCCTTCCATCGCCACCAGATCGACATGACGCGCCTCGAGACGCGCCCGTCGCGCAGCGGCGTGTGGAATTACGTCTTCTTCATCGACTTCAAGGGGCATCGCGATGAGCCGCGTGTCGCGGCCATGCTGGAGGAGGTCAAGCTGCGAGCCGCCGACGTGAAGGTGCTGGGGTCCTACCCGGCCGGCGTCCTCTAGGCATGGAAGTGGAGGTCCGCGAACCCCGCATCCTGATCGTCGGGCTCGGGCTGATCGGTGGCTCGCTGGCCGCCGCCCTGCGTGCCGCCGGCTTCGGGGCGGCGAAAGAGGGCACCGCCGGCTTCGGGGCGGCGAAAGAGGGCGCCGCCGGAGTGGGGCGTCGCGACGTCGGCGATGCCGGGCCGGGGGAGGGCGGTGCCGCGCCGCAGGCCGAGATCCTGGCCTGTGACCCGGATGCTGCCGAGATCGCGCGCGGCATCGAGATGGGGCTGATCGACCGCGGCGACACCCGCCTCGCGCCGCTCGTCGAGGGCGCGTCGCTGGTGGTGCTGGCGGTGCCGGTGCTGGCCATGGCCGGCGTGATGCGCGAGCTGGCCGGCTGTCTCGAGCGCGCCGCCCCCGAGGTCGTCGTCACCGATGTCGGCAGCACCAAGGCGGCGATCCGCGAGGCCGCCGTGGCTGCCTTCGGGCGCATGCCGGCCAACCTGGTGCTCGGCCACCCCATCGCCGGCTCGGAGAAGAGCGGCGTGGCCGCCGCCGACCCCTCGCTCTATGCCCGTCACAAGGTGATCCTCACGCCCGAGCCCGACACGAATCCGGCGGCCACGGCCCGGGTGCGGGCGCTCTGGGAGTGCTGCGGTGCCGAGGTGCTGGAGATGGCCGTCGAGCGCCACGACCAGGTGCTGGCCCGCACCAGCCACCTGCCTCACCTGTTGGCCTTCTCGCTGGTCGACACCCTGGCCCGCCAGGACGAGCGGCTGGAGATCTTCCGCTACGCCGCCGGCGGGTTTCGCGACTTCACCCGTATCGCCGGCAGCGACCCGGTGATGTG
Source organism: Halomonas aestuarii (assembly GCF_001886615.1). Taxonomy (NCBI): domain Bacteria; kingdom Pseudomonadati; phylum Pseudomonadota; class Gammaproteobacteria; order Oceanospirillales; family Halomonadaceae; genus Halomonas; species Halomonas aestuarii. Next base: position 57,568 of record NZ_CP018139.1, on the reverse strand, counting down.
GCGGGACATCTTCATCGCCAACCGTGACGCGGTGCTCGCCTCCCTGGACGACTTCGAGGCCGGGGTGGCGCGACTGCGCCGTGCCGTGGAACGCGGCGATGGCGATGCCATGCTGGCCACCTTCGACCGCGCCAGCCACGCCCGACACTATTTCGAATCCCTGCTCAACCAGACCAGTTATCAGGCGGAGTACCAGATGCAACAACACGGCAAGCTGCGCTACCGGGCGAGCCCCGGCGGCGGAGTCACCGGGCGGATCCGCGTGCCCGGCGACAAGTCGATCTCCCATCGCTCCATCATGCTCGGGGCGCTGGCCGAGGGCGTCACCGAGGTCAAGGGCTTCCTCGAGGGCGAGGACAGCCTGGCCACGCTGCAGGCCTTCCGTGAGATGGGCGTGGCCATCGAGGGGCCCCACCAGGGGCGCGTGACGGTTCATGGCGTGGGGATGCACGGCCTCCGGGCCCCCTCCGGCCCGCTCTACGTGGGCAACGCCGGCACCGCCATGCGCCTGTTCGCGGGGCTGCTGGCCGGCCAGGCCTTCGACACCGAGCTCACCGGGGACGCCTCGCTGACCCGTCGCCCCATGGGCCGGGTGGCCGACCCGCTGCGCCTGATGGGTGCGAAGATCGACACCGCCGAGGGTGGGCGTCCGCCGCTGCACATCCACGGGGGCAGGACGCTCAAGGGCATCACCTACGACATGCCCATGGCCAGCGCCCAGGTGAAGTCCTGCCTGCTGCTCGCCGGGCTCTATGCCGAGGGCGAGACCCGCGTGCGCGAGCCGGCGCCGACCCGCGACCATACCGAGCGGATGCTCTCCGGCTTCGGCTATGCGGTCCACCGCGAGGGGGACACCTGCTGGCTCGAGGGTGGCGGCCGCCTGACCGCCGCGCCCATCGACGTCCCCTCGGACATCTCCTCCGCCACCTTCTTCCTGGTGGCGGCCGCGATCACCCCGGGGTCGGACCTGGTGCTCGAGCATGTCGGCATCAACCCGACCCGCATCGGGGTGATCAACATCCTCCGGCTGATGGGCGCCGACCTGCGCCTGGAGAACGAGCACGAGGTGGGCGGCGAGCCGGTGGCCGACCTGCACATCCGCTACGCGCCGCTCCAGGGCATCGACATCCCCGTGGATCAGGTGCCGCTGGCGATCGACGAGTTCCCGGCGCTGTTCATCGCCGCGGCCAACGCCCGGGGCGTGACGCGCCTGCGCGGGGCCGAGGAACTGCGCGTCAAGGAGTCCGACCGCCTGAAGGCCATGGCCGACGGCCTCGCCGTCATCGGGGTCGAGCACACCCTGCTCGAGGACGGCATCGACATCGTCGGCGGCGGCCGCCCGGAGGGCGCCAACTACGGCGGCGGACGGATCGACAGCCTGGGGGACCACCGGATCGCGATGTCTTTCGCCATCGCGGCCCTGCGTGCAGGGGAGCCGATCGAGATCGACGACTGTGCCAACGTTGCCACCTCCTTCCCCGGCTTCATCGACCTGGCGCGGCGCGTCGGGCTGACCCTCGAGGAACGGCAGGAGGCGTCATGAGCGATACGGCACCGGTACTCACCATCGACGGTCCCGGCGGGGCCGGCAAGGGCACCATCAGCCGCCTGGTCGCCGAGCGCCTGGGCTGGCACCTGCTGGACAGCGGTGCGCTCTATCGCCTGACCGCCCTGGCAGCCGTGAAGCATGAGGTCCCGCTGGACGACGAGGCCGGGCTTGCCGAGGTGGCCGTCGGCCTCGACGTGCTCTTCGTCGCCGAGCCCGAATCGACCCGCGTGCTGCTCGAGGGCGAGGACGCCACCGGCACCATCCGCACCGAGCAGGTGGGGGATGCGGCCTCCCGGGTCGCGGCGCTGCCGGCGGTGCGCCAGGCCCTGCTGCAGCGCCAGCGTGACTTTCGCAAGCCTCCCGGGCTGGTCGCCGACGGGCGAGACATGGGCACCGTGGTGTTCACCGAGGCGCCGCTGAAGATCTTCCTCACGGCGAGCGCCGAGGAACGGGCCCATCGCCGGCAGCGCCAGTTGCAGGAGGCGGGGGTCGATGCTAGTCTATCGAGTCTTTTAAAGGAGATTCAGGCGCGCGATGCACGCGACATGCAGCGCAGCGTGGCCCCGCTCAAGCCGGCCGATGACGCCATCACGCTTGACACCACGCGCCTGACGATACCGGAAGTGGTGGATCGGCTGACGGAACTGCTGACCGAGCGAGGTCTGGCACCCGCCACCTGAAACTCCCTTGCGGCGCCTCCGGCAGGATGTGATGACGTGGTCCGGCACTTTTGGTTTGATGAAAGCAGCGCCGTGAGCCGGGCCAGGTCGAACCAGCGCTAACATCCCCGGGGGCTTGGTAAATAAGGCCCGCACTCGCTGGTGGTGCGGAGAAGGCGGCAACGCCGTACTCAACGTTGATCACGTAGGAACATCATGAGCGAAAGCTTTGCTGAACTGTTTGAACAGTCTCTCCAGGACATCAACATGGAGCCGGGCGCCATCGTCGCGGCTACCATCGTCGACATCGACGGCGACTGGGTCACCGTCAATGCCGGCCTGAAATCAGAAGGCCAGATCCCCGCGGCGCAGTTCCGCGACGAGAACGGCGAGCTGTCCATCGCCGTCGGTGATGAGGTGCACGTCGCCCTGGAAGCCGTCGAGGACGGTTTCGGCGAGACCCGCCTCTCCCGCGAGAAGGCCAAGCGTGCCGAAGCGTGGAAGGTGCTGGAAGCCGCCTTCGAGAAGGAAGAGATCGTCAAGGGCGTGATCAACGGCAAGGTCAAGGGTGGCTTCACCGTCGACGTCGACTCCATCCGTGCCTTCCTGCCGGGTTCCCTGGTGGATGTCCGCCCCGTGCGCGACACGACCCACCTCGAGAACAAGGAACTCGACTTCAAGGTCATCAAGCTCGACCCGAAGCGCAACAACGTCGTCGTGTCCCGCCGCGCCGTGCTCGAGGCCGAGAACAGCGCCGAGCGTGAGGCCCTCCTGGCCACCCTGCAGGAAGGCCAGCAGATCATCGGTATCGTCAAGAACCTCACCGACTACGGCGCCTTCGTCGACCTCGGTGGCGTCGACGGCCTGCTGCACATCACCGACATGGCCTGGAAGCGCATCAAGCATCCGAGCGAGATCGTGGCCGTGGGCGACGAGATCACCGTCAAGGTGCTCAAGTTCGACCGCGAGCGCAACCGTGTCTCCCTGGGCCTGAAGCAGCTGGGCGAGGATCCGTGGGTCAACATCAAGGATCGTTACCCGGAAGGCACCAAGGTGCACGCCACCGTCACCAACCTCACCGACTACGGCTGCTTCGCCGAGCTGGAAGAGGGTGTCGAGGGCCTGGTCCACGTGTCCGAGATGGACTGGACCAACAAGAACATCCATCCGTCCAAGGTCGTGCAGGTCGGCGACGACGTGGACGTCATGGTGCTGGACATCGACGAGGAGCGTCGCCGCATCTCCCTGGGTATCAAGCAGTGCACCACCAACCCGTGGGAAGACTTCAACGCGCGCTACAACAAGGGTGACCGCGTCACCGGCACCATCAAGTCGATCACCGACTTCGGCATCTTCATCGGCCTGGAAGGTGGTATCGACGGCCTGGTGCACCTGTCCGACATCTCCTGGACCGACACCGGCGAGGAAGCCGTTCGCCAGTTCAAGAAGGGCGACGAGGCGGAAGCTGTCATCCTCTCCATCGATCCGGAGCGTGAGCGCATCTCGCTGGGCATCAAGCAGCTCGATACCGACCCGGTGTCCGAGTTCCTGGCCGTCAACGACAAGGGCTCCATCGTCACTGGCCGCGTGGTCGAGGTCGATGCCAAGGAAGCCCAGGTCGAGCTGGCCACCGATGTCGTCGCCGTGCTGAAGGCCTCCGAGATCAGCGCCGACCGCGTCGAGGATGCCCGCAACGCGCTGAACGAGGGTGACAGCGTCGAGGCCCGCATCATCGGTGTCGACCGCAAGAACCGCCAGATCGCCCTGTCCATCAAGGCCAAGGATCAGGACGACACGCGTCAGAACCTCAAGAAGCTGCGCGAAGAGAGCACCGAGTCCGGTGCGACCACCATCGGTGACCTCATCAAGCAGCAGATGGGTCAGGACTGATCACGCGGGAACCTTCCCGTCCATCGGTCGACAAGGCGCCGCCCCTCGGGGCGGCGCCTTTTTTGTGGGCCACCGATTTACGGGTTATCGATTTATGGGCCGCCGATTTGCGGGCCACCGATTTGCGGCCCTTTGAAAAGTGCCTCCAGCGAGTGAGCCGTTGAGCCGAATTATGGTGGCACTTACTTCCACCAAGTTCTTTTCTAAGTTTGTCGGGTAAAGTTCAAGGATGTAGTTTGCCTAACTAGTAATACGTGTTCATACTCTTGCCAATGAAGTTTCAACAGGCAATAATGCCGTCGCATCCTGTAACTCCCGATAAGGAAACTATTACATGTCATCATTGCTCAGTAACTACATGCAGATGGAACAGCAGCTGAAGCAGATCCAGTCTGAACTGGACAAGCTGCAGAACGACGACCGCCTCAAGGCCGAACTCGAGTTCAAGGAAAAGCTCGAGGCACTGATGCGCGAGTTTGACAAGAGCGCCGCGGACGTCATCGCCCTGCTCAACCCCAAGCCGGCCGCCCAAGGCAGCGCGGCCGCCCCGGCCAGTGGTGGCACCCGCCGCAAGCGCAAGCTGAAGATCTACAAGAATCCCCAGACCGGCGAAGTGGTGGAAACTCGCGGCGGTAATCAGAAGACGCTCAAGGCCTGGAAGGACGAGCACGGCTCCGACACCGTGGAGTCCTGGCTGGTGCGTGTCGAGGAGTGATTCCCGACATCGACGCTTTCTCGGCGCCGCCCCCTCGGGGCGGCGCCGTCGTTTGGGCACGATGCCTTGCGGGCATGTGGCAGGAGAGGGTCATCGCGGGGCGAGCCGTCGCGATCACGGGAAGATGATTCACCCGCGGGTTGCCGGTATAATTCCTCCATTCCCGAGTCTCGGCGATGGCCCATACATCCGTTTTCCCGTTCGGCCTTCGCCACCACACCATTGGAAACGAATGAAACACCAGAACTCCCGACAGCCCGTGGACGAGCGAGAGAAGTTACGCCAGTTTCGTGAACTCGACGATGCCTTCGCCGAGGCCCTGCGTGAACTCGAGAGCTCCGACAGCGAGCCGGCCACGCCCGATGGCGCGCCGATGACCTCGCATGAACGGCAGGCGCCAGAGGCGGCCCCCGGGCCGCAGGAAGAAACGTCCCGCCAGCAGCTCTTCGAGGAGCGCCTGAAGGCCCTGATGAGCGAATATGCCCAGCCGGCGGATCATGTCAGCCGTCTGCTGCAGACCCTGAAGTCCCTCGGGCGAATCGCCTGAGGCGATTCGTCCTCCTCACCGATAGCGATACACCCTCAGGCTCGGCAGGAAGACCGTGTCCTCCAGCCGCTCGTCGCGGCGCCTGGCCCGGGTCCGGGTGGCGGGCGGGGTCGGTGGGGGCTGGTTGTGGTCGGGCAGCCGGCCGTCGGGGCTGGGCACGAACAGCGGCAGGGCGATGTTCATGGCGCGCCGGGTTCGGCCGTCCTCGAGCGGTTCCCGATAGAACAGGTTGGCGCGCATCAGCGGGGCCTGGGTCTGCATCTGGGCCAGCGGCTCGCCATCGGGGATACCGGCGAGCTGGCGCAGCTGGATGCGGACGTGGGGCGCCTCGTTGTCCAGTGCCAGCAGCTTCTGTTCCGCCTCGCGCACCGTCAGCCGCTTGATCGATCGTCCGCTGGCATACCAGGCGAGCCGCACGCGGGCCACGGGCGCCTCGGCCAGCGGGATCGCGCGCCAGCACTGCTTGAGGTGCAGCCTCGCCAGTCCCGTGCCGCGCAGGTGGTCGTGCAGCGCCGGGTGACGGAACGGCAGCACCGCCTTGATCTCCGGAATCAATGACGGCACCTCGGTGCGGATCTCCGCGATCAGCGCGGCGAAGGCCTGCTTGGTGGCGTTCACCCTCAGGGCCGCTTCCATCACCCGCTCGTCGGCGGCCACCAGTCCGACATGGCTGCGGGTGGCGCGGCCGTCCTGGCCATCCTGGTACCACACATCGAGCAGGCAATGGCGAAGCCACCCGGCGTCGGCCGTCTCGCGCTCGAAGGACCAGGCGGAGGCCCCGGAGGCCTCCCAGTCCGCCACCAGCTCATCGGTCTGCTCCACCAGCCGGTCGAAGACGGCCTCCAGCTCCGCCAGCAGCCGGTATTCCGGGGGTTGCCCGTCCGGTGTCACGAGAGGCTGTCGTCCCGGTCGGCCCGCGCCAGCAGGGCATCGAGGTCGGTCTCGTCCATGGCAGGCTCGCCGGCGATCCGGTGGGATTCGTCGGCCCAGGCGCCGAGGTCGAGCAGGCGGCAGCGCTTGCTGCAGAAGGGGCGGTAGGGATTGGTCTCGCTCCACTGCACCTTCTTGCGGCACTGCGGGCAGGCGACCTCCAGGGGGCGGGCGGTGTCTTGCGTGCTCATGCGATATCGTCCTGGCGGGGATGTCGGGAAAGGATGGGGAATCAGGCCGAAGGAGGCAAGCCGGCGGCGCGGTAGCGGCGGTCGAGCTCCGCCACCCGGGGCGCCAGGGTCTCCTCGTCGGCGGAATTGTCGATCACGTCGTCGGCGCGGTCCAGGCGTTCCTGCCGCGACATCTGGGCGGCGACGATGGCACGGGCCTGGGCCTCGTCCACGTCGTCCCGCGCCGCGGTGCGGGCGACCTGCACGGCTTCCGGCACGTCGACGACCAGGCAGCGGTCGACCAGGGCCTGCTGGCCGGACTCGAAGAGCAGGGGAGAGACCAGCAGCACGTAGGGGGCCGCCTGGGCCTGGAGCCTCGCCAGGTGGGCGATGAGCCGCTCTCGGATGCGCGGGTGGGTGATCGCCTCCAGCCGGCGTCGCTCGGCGGCGTCGCCGAAGACGATCTCGCGCAGCGCCCGGCGATCGAGGCTGCCGTCGGGGGCGATGACGCCCTCGCCGAAGTGCTCGGCGATCTCGGCCAGGGCCGGCTCGCCCGGGGCGACGATCTCGCGGGCCACCTCGTCGGCATCCACCCAGGGAATGCCCAGCGCCGCGAAGGCGCGCGCCACCGTGGACTTGCCCGAGGCGATGCCGCCCGTCACGCCGATGATCATGGTTGCCTCCCGTGAATGACGATGCTCCTGCTGGCGGGGCATCAGTAGAGCAGGCCGGTGTAGAACGCCATCAGCGGTTCGCCCGCCAGCAGCGCGACCCATCCCGCCATCACCAGCCAGGGCCCGAAGGGCAGGGGGGCCCCGCGCAGGCGCGGGACCGCCAGTTGGATGAGGATGCCGACCACCGCGCCGGCCCCGGCGGAGAGGATCAGCACCAGCGGCAGGGTCTGCCAGCCCAGCCAGGCGCCCAGGGCCCCCAGCAGCTTGAAGTCTCCATAGCCCATGCCCTCCTTGCCGGTGACCAGCTTGAACAGCCAGTAGAAACTCCACAGCACCAGGTAGCCGGCCATGGCACCGATCACCGCCGAGGGCAGCAGCAACGGCTGGAACAGCAGCTGGTAGAGCAGGCCCGCCCAGAGCAGCGGCAGGGTGAGCAGGTCCGGGAGCAACTGGGTGCGAAGGTCGATGACCGCCATGGCCAGCAGGGCCAGGCAGGCGCCGAGGATGAACAGGGCCTGAAGCGTCGGGCCGAAGAGCCCCAGCACCGACACCGCGAGCACGCCGCCGGCCAGCTCGACCAGCGGGTACTGGGGGCTGATCCGCGCCTGGCAGCTGGCACAGCGCCCGCGGCGCTTGAACCACCCCAGCAGCGGGATGTTGTCGTGCCAGGCGATGGGGGCCTCGCACTGCGGGCACAGCGAGCGGGGGGTGACCAGGTTGAAGCGGGGGGTCTCCTCAGGCGGGAGCTCCAGGGCCTCCCGCGCCTCGGCGCGCCAGCCCTGCATCAGCATCACCGGCAGTCGGGCGATCACCACGTTGAGGAAGCTGCCCAGGCACAGGCCCACGACGGCCGCGAGCATCCAGAGCAGCAAGGGGGGAAGGTCGGCGAGCAAGGGGTGACTCCTGTCCAGTCGGTTCCAGGTCGTCATTGTATCGGGGGATGGCGTCGATTGCCCGGGTTCTCCGTGCCGGCCATGGGCTGTCCAGGTGTCCGGCGATGGTCTAGAATCTGCTCCCTTTCCTCTTCAGGGGCACGATCATGACCCAGATGCTCGGACCGGTGATGCTGGATCTCGAGGGCCAGCACCTGACCCCCGAGGAGGGCGAGCTGCTGGCACGCCCCGAGGTCGGCGGGGTCATCCTGTTCGCCCGCAATACCGCCTCCGCCGACCAGGTCCGCACCCTGTGCGACGAGGTCCGTCGGATCCGTCCCGACCTGCTGCTGGCGGTCGACCAGGAGGGCGGGCGCGTCCAGCGCCTGCGCGAGGGCGTCACCCGCCTGCCGGCCATGGGGCGTCTGGGTCGTGACTTCGCGCTGCAGCCCGAGGTCACCCTGCGCCTCTGCCAGGATGCCGGCTGGCTGCTGGGCATGGAGATGGCCGCCTGCGGCCTGGACCTCTCCTTCGCCCCCGTGCTGGACGTCGACGGCGGCACCTCCAGCGTGATCGGGGATCGCAGCTTCTCCGCCGATCCCGAGGCCGTGGCCCGGATGGGGCGTGCCTTCCTCGACGGCCTGCACGAGGCGGGCATGGTGGGCGTCGGCAAGCACTTCCCGGGCCATGGTGGTGTCGCGGCCGATTCCCACCACGAGCTCCCGGTAGATGCACGGCCGTTGCAGGCGCTGCGTGACCACGACCTGGTGCCCTTCGCCCGACTGGCCTCGCGGCTCGATGCCGTGATGCCGGCCCATGTCGTCTATCCCGACCTCGATCATCGCCCGGCGGGCTTCTCGCCGGCCTGGCTGGGGATGCTGCGCCAGAGCCTGGGCTTCAAGGGCGTGATCTTCTCCGACGACCTGAGCATGGCCGGGGCGGCCTTTGCCGGCACGCCGGGCGAGCGCGCCCGGGCGGCGCTGGCCGCGGGCTGCGACATGCTGCTGGTCTGCAATGACCGGGCGGCGGCCCTCGAGGTCCTCGACGCCTGCCAGGGCCGACAGGCACGGCGCCTCTCCCGGCTTCGCTACGGCCGTGCCCGGCCGGACCTCCAGGCGCTGAGTGCCCTCTCGCGCTGGCGGCGGGTCCACGCCCACCTGGAAGCCCTGGCGGCCAGCTAGTGGCCGCACACCCCCTCGATTCCACTTGCCGATGACGAGCTGCTACCCGATGCCCAAACTCGATGCCCACTCCCATCAGTCGCTGGCCGACATGCGCGAGCTCATGGACAACGCCGACTGCCTGATCTCGCAGCCCGAGGTCGAGCGCGCCCTGGACCGCATGGCCGACGAGATCAGCCGTGACCTGGGCGACAAGCTGCCGGTCTTCTACTGCGTGATGAATGGCGGGCTGATCACCACCGGCCACCTGCTGACCCGCCTCGGCTTCCCCCTGGAGGTCGACTACCTCCACGCCACCCGCTACCGGGGCGGCATCCGGGGCGGCGAGCTGTTCTGGCGGGTCTCCCCGGAAGTCCCCATGGCCGGACGCCACGTGGTGATCGTCGACGACATCCTCGACGAGGGCGCCACCCTCGCCGCCATCCTCGACTACTGCCGGGAGGCCGGGGCGGCGAGCATCGCCACTGCGGTGCTGGTCGACAAGCAGCACGAGCGCAAGGCGGTGCCGGGCCTCAAGGCGGACTACTGCAGCCTGGAGGTCGCCGACCGCTACGTGTTCGGCTTCGGCATGGACTACAAGGGCTACTGGCGCAACGCCCCGGGCATCTACGCGCCCAGGGGGTTGTGACCCTCCGGGCCCAGAGCGCCACGCCTCGGGTCGCGAACCCGCAAAAAAACCCCGCGGGCCATGAGGCCCGCGGGGTTTTTTTCGTGTCGCTCGGCGGATGGCTCAGGCCAGTCCCAGCTCGTGGGTGGCTTCCTCGCGCATCTTGAACTTCTGGATCTTGCCGGTGACGGTCATCGGGAACTCGTCGACGAACTTCACGTAGCGCGGCACCTTGTAGTGGGCGATCTGGCCCTTGCAGAAGGCCTTGAGCGCCTCCTCGTCGAGGCTCTCGCCCTCGCTGAGCTTGACCCAGGCCATCACCTCCTCGCCGTACTTCTCGTCGGGCACGCCGATCACCTGGACATCGGAGATGGCCGGATGGGTGTAGAGGAAGTCCTCGATCTCGCGCGGGTAGATGTTCTCGCCGCCGCGGATGATCATGTCCTTGATGCGCCCGACGATCGCCACGTAGCCCTCGTCGTCCATGGTGGCGAGGTCGCCGGTGTGCATCCAGCCGGCCTCGTCGATGGACTTGGCCGTGGCCTCCTCGTTCTCCCAGTAGCCGAGCATCACGCTGTAGCCGCGGGTGCAGAGCTCGCCGGTCTCGCCGCGGGCCACCACGGCGCCGGTGTCGGGGCTGACCAGCTTGACCTCCAGGTGGGGATGGATGGTGCCCACCGTGGTGACGCGCTTCTCCAGCGGGGCGTCGGTCTGGGTCTGGGTGCTGACCGGGCTGGTCTCGGTCATGCCGTAGCAGATGGTCACGTCCTGCATGTTCATCTTGTCGATGACCTTGCGCATCACCTCGATGGGGCAGATGGAGCCGGCCATGATACCGGTGCGCAGGGAGGAGAGGTCGAAGCTCTCGAACTCCGGGTGCTCCAGTTCGGCGATGAACATGGTGGGCACCCCGTAGAGGGTGGTGGCCTTCTCCTCGGAGACGGCGCGCAAGGTCTCGCCAGCCTCGAAGCCGTCACCGGGATAGATCATGGTGGCGCCGTGGGTCACGCAGCCCAGGTTGCCCATCACCATGCCGAAGCAGTGGTAGAGGGGCACCGGGATCACCATGCGGTCGGTCTCGTCGAGGTTCATGGTGCGGGCCACGAAGAAGCCGTTGTTGAGGATGTTGTGGTGGGAGAGGGTGGCGCCCTTGGGCGCGCCCGTGGTCCCTGAGGTGTACTGGATGTTGATCGGGTCGTCGAACTGCAGGGTGGCCTGGAGCTCGGCGAGGTGGTCGGCGGAGACGTCGTCGGCATGGCCGAGCATCTGGGACCAGGTCAGCATGCCGGTCAGAGCGCGCTGCTCATCGAGGCAGACCACTCGGGCGAGGTCGGGCAGTCGCTTGCAGGCGAAGGTGCCGGGCGCTCCATCGCGCAACTCCGGGGCCAGCTCGGCCAGGGTGGCGACGTAGTCGGAGCTCTTGAAGGCCCCCTGCAGGATCAGCGTCGAGGTGCCGGACTGCTTGAGGGCATACTCGAGCTCGTGGGTGCGGTAGCTGGGATTGATATTGACCAGGATGGCGCCGATCTTCGCCGTGGCGAACTGGGTGATGGTCCATTCGGCGCAGTTGGGCGACCAGATGCCGACCCGGTCGCCCTTGTCCACCCCCAGGGCGATCAGGGCGCGTGCCGCCTGGTCGACGGCCTGCTGAAGCTCCTTCCAGCTGTAGCGCAGCCCCTGGTGGCGGCTGATCAGGGCATCGCGCTCGGCGAAGCGTGCCACGGTCTCGTCGAAGCAGTCGCCGATGGTCTGACCCTTGAGGGGAGTGTCGCTGATGCCGCTGACGTAGCTGATCGATTGCTGTTGGCGTGTCATGGTGTTTCTCGTCTTGTTGTTGCCTGTGGCGGTTTACGTGAAACGCAGGATGACGTCGTGGTGTGTGTCCGGTCTTGGCGGGACCGCTCGCCCGGCGCTCAGGCCTCGTGGCCCAGGTTGCGCAGGACCTCCCGGGCGCGGTGGTCCACGTCGTCGAGCTCCATGCGCATCAGGCGGATATCCTCCAGCTGGCGCTCGAGGTTGGCGCGCTTGTCGGCCAGGATCTCCAGCAGGCGCCACAGCTGACGCGCGTTACCGTCGGGCATGGCGTCATACATCATGACCACCTCGCGGATCTCGGCCAGCGAGAATCCCAGACGCTTGCCGCGCAGGGTCAGCTTGAGACGCACCCGGTCCTTCTCGTGGTAGATGCGCTTCTGTCCCTCGCGGCGCGGCGCCAGCAGCCCCTCCTGCTCGTAGAAGCGGATGGTCCGGGGCGTGACCTCGAACATCCTCGCCAGCTCACCGATGGTGTACTGTCGGTGCTGGCGCGGCAGGGCCTCCTGGCCGCTCGCGGTGTCCGGGGAGGTTGGCTGTGTCATGACGTTGATCCTGTGACCGGGCGGTGAACCGGCGGTTTCCCACCTCGTCTGGCAACACTAGACGAGGTTGACGTTAACGTAAAGTGCTTGTTCGACCATGGGGTGATATGGGATAAACCTAGCAAGTGCTAGGTTGGTGTCCAGCCGGCCGGACCGGGGAGACGGTGCCCGCCGGTCCTCCCCGCTAGCGACCCTCGGGTCAGCGCGGTGCGGACCACCGCCTCAGGACGGCACTCATCCTTAGCCGAACTCACCCATAGCCGAACAAGAAGAGGGATTCCCCATGGACTTCTCCCTGACCGATGACCAGAAGGCGCTGGCCTCGGCCGCCGCCGACTTCGCCCGCGCCGAGCTGGCCGACCACGCCGCCGACTGGGACGCCAGCTCCCACTTTCCGGTGGACGTCATCCGCCGGGCGGGCGAGGCCGGCTTCCTAGGCATCTACACCCCGGAGGAGCATGGGGGCCTCGGCCTCTCGCGGCTCGAGGCCTCGCTGATCTTCGAGCAGCTCTCCCAGGGCTGCATCGCCACCACCGCCTACCTGACCATCCACAACATGGTGACCTGGATGATCGCCAGCTGGGGCGATGATGCCCTGCGCGAGGCCTGGGTGCCCGCCATGGTGGCCGGCGAGGCGCTGGGTTCCTACTGCCTGACCGAGCCGGGGGCAGGCTCCGATGCGGCCAGCCTGCGCACCAAGGCCGTCAGGGAGGGCGACGAGTACGTCATCTCGGGCAGCAAGATGTTCATCTCCGGCGCGGGAGCCACCGAGGTGCTGGTGGTGATGGCCCGTACCGGTGGGCCTGACAGCGGGGCCGGCGGCGTCTCGGCGATCGTGGTGCCGGCGGATGCGGCGGGCATCGAGTACGGCAAGAACGAGGAGAAGATGGGCTGGAAGAGCCAGCCGACCCGCCTGGTCAGCTTCGATGGCGTGCGGGTGCCGGTCACCAACCGCCTCGGCGAGGAGGGCGAGGGCTTCAAGTTCGCCATGAAGGGCCTCGATGGGGGGCGCCTGAACATCGCTAGCTGCTCCCTGGGGGCGGCCCAGCAGGCCCTGACCCTGTCGCGGGACTACCTGGCCGAGCGCAAGCAGTTCGGCCGCGAGCTGTCGAGCTTCCAGGCCCTGCAGTTCAAGCTGGCCGACATGGCCAGCGAGCTCACCGCGGCCCGGCTGATGGTGCGTCACGCCGCCTGGCGCCTCGACCAGGGCGATCCCGAGGCCACGGCCCACTGCGCCATGGCCAAACGGTTCGCCACCGACATGGGCTTCAACGTCTGCAACGAGGCCCTGCAGCTGCATGGCGGCTATGGTTACATCCGTGAATATCCCCTGGAGCGGCTGGTGCGCGATACCCGGGTCCACCAGATCCTGGAGGGCACCAACGAGATCATGCGCCTGATCGTCGCCCGTCGCCTGCTGGCCGACGGCGTCATCGAGTCGCTCCAGTAACCGTTCCCTATCACCAGATCCAGGAGATCCCCGGATGTCGGACCTTGCAGTGCTCTTCGACGAGCTGCCCACCCGCGACGGCGGCCGCATCGGCGTGGCCACCCTCAATGCCCCGAAGTCGCTCAACGCCCTGTCGCTGGAGATGATCCGCCAGCTCGACGCCAAGCTCGAGGCCTGGGCGGTGGATCGCAGCGTGGTGGCCGTGTGGCTCGAGGGCAGCGGGGAGAAGGCCTTCTGTGCCGGCGGTGACGTGGTGGCCCTCTACCGCTCGCTGACCGAGGAGGGCGAGAACCGCGGTGCCGGGCGCGACGGCCTCTTCGCCGAGACCTACTTCATGGCGGAGTATCGCCTCGACTACCGCATCCACACCTATCCGAAGCCCCTGATGGTGTGGGGAGACGGCATCGTCATGGGCGGGGGGCTGGGCCTGATGGCCGGCGGCTCCCAGCGCCTGGTGACCGAGACCACACGTATCGCCATGCCGGAGATCACCATCGGCCTCTATCCCGACATCGGGGCGAGCTGGTTCCTGGGTCGCATGCCCGCCGGGGTGGGGGCCTATCTGGGCCTCACCGGCGCCCAGCTCAATGCCCGGGATGCCCTCGACCTGGGCATGGCCGACCGCTTCATCCCGCGGGAGCGCCGCGAGGCGCTGCTTGGCGCCCTCCAGGAGGCCGATTACGGGGATCGCGCCCCGCGGGCCCTGCGGGCCGGGGTGCAGTCCGTGCTCGACGACCAGGAGGACCGGGGGCAGGCGCCGGCCGGCCAGGTCTGGCCGCATCTCGACCATCTCCAGTCGCTGGTGGGCCGGGTGGATGCCCCGACGGCGGTCCGGCGCATCCTGCGCGACACCACCGAGGATGCCTGGCTCGCCGCCAACCGCGCCCGGCTCGAGGCCGGCTGCCCGATGAGTGCCCAGCTGGTGTGGCGGATGCTCGAGCGCCATGCCCACACGAGCCTCGCCGATGCCTTCCGCGACGAGCTCAGTCTCTCGGTGCAATGCTGCCGCGAGGGGGATTTCGTCGAGGGAGTCCGGGCCCTGCTCGTCGACAAGGACAAGTCGCCCCGCTGGTCCCATGCCTCCGTGGCCGCGGTGCCCGAGGCCGACATCCAGGCCCTGGTGACCACGCGCTGGTCCCGCGAGTCACACCCGCTGCGCGACCTCGGCCATCGCAACGACTGAGGGCACCGCATCGGCCGAGCCGCGCGCGCCTTCATGAACAACGCATAACGCAACAGGAGCCATGCCAATGAACATCGCCTTTATCGGTCTGGGCAACATGGGAGCCCCCATGGCCATCAACCTGGTCAAGGCCGGGCACGACGTGACCGTCTTCGACCTCGTCGAGAGCGCCATCCAGGCGCTGGAAGCCGAGGGCGCGAGCCGCGCCGCCAGCGCCGAGGAGGCCGCCTCGGGCGCCGAGGTGGTGATCTCCATGCTGCCGGCCGGCGCCCACGTGAAGAGCCTCTACCTGGGGCGCGACGGCGCGCCGGGCCTGCTCGACGCCCTGGACGGCAAGCCGCTGCTGATCGATTCCTCGACCATCGCTCCGGATGATGCCCGCCTCGTGGGCGGCGCCGCCGCCGAGCGGGGCTTCACCTACCTGGATGCCCCGGTCTCCGGCGGGGTCGGGGGTGCCAAGGCCGGCACCCTGACCTTCATCGTCGGCGGGGATCAGGACGGTTACGAGAAGGGCAAGCCCCTGCTCGAGGCCATGGGCAAGAACATCTTCCATGCCGGGGAGGTGGGCGCTGGCCAGGTGGCCAAGATCTGCAACAACATGCTGCTGGGCGTCCTGATGTCGGGGACCGCCGAGGCGCTGGCGCTGGGCGTGAAGAACGGCATGGACCCGGCGGTGCTGTCCGAGATCATGAAGCAGAGCAGTGGCGGCAACTGGGCGCTCAATGTCTACAACCCCTGGCCGGGGGTGATGGAGGGCTCGGCGGCTTCCCGCGACTACCAGGGCGGCTTTTTGACCGACCTGATGGCCAAGGACCTGGGACTGGCCTGGGAGCTGGCGCTGGGGTCGAAGTCCACCGTGCCGATGGGTTCCCAGGCGCGCAATCTCTTCGCCCTGCACAGTGCCCAGGGCAGTGGCCAGCTCGACTTCTCCAGCATCCAGAACCTCTATCGGGAAGGCGAGGAGAAGTAGCCTCGCGACTGTCAGGCGACGTCGAAAACGGGCACACTTTCGTGCCCGTTTCTCGTCGAGAGCCCGCATGAGTTCGCCCGCTTCCTCGCCTTCCTCTTCCTCGGCCCCGCGTGCCGCGCGCCGCGACCTGCTCGAGGGGCCCATCGCGGTCACCCTGCTGCGCAAGAGCCTGCCGGTGGTCGGCGGCATGATCGCCATGATGAGCTTCAACCTGGTGGATACCTGGTTCATCTCCCGGCTCGGGACCGAGGAGCTGGCGGCGGTCTCCTTCACCTTCCCGGTGGTGTTCACGGTCATCAGCCTGGCCATTGGGCTGGGCATCGGCACCTCGGCGGTGGTGGCCCGTCGGCTGGGGCAGGGCGACGCCGGCGCGGTGCGTCGTCGGGCCACCGATGCGGCCCTGCTGACGCTCGTCGTGGGGGGCGCCATGACGCTGCTGGGCCTGGCCACTCTAAACCCCCTGTTCCGGCTGCTGGGGGCCGACGACGTGCTGATGCCCCACATCCGCGACTACATGGGCATCTGGTACCTGGGCGCGCCCGCGATGATCGTCCCGCGGGTGCTCAACAGCATCCTGCGCGCCCATGGCAACACCGCCACCCAGGGGCTGATGATGGCGCTGGCCGCCGGCGTCAACGTGCTGCTCGACTGGTGGCTGATCTTTGGGGTCGGCCCCTTCCCGGCGCTGGGCGTGGCCGGGGCGGCGCTGGCCACGGTGCTCAGCTGGGGGCTGATGGCGGCGGTGCTGGTCGTCCACCGCGAACTGCGCGAGCTCTTCGACCTGGCCGGTCTCACCCCGCAGGGGCTTGCCGCCTCCTGGCGCGAGCTCGGGCGCATCGCGGGCCCGGCGGCCCTCACCAGCGTGTTCACGCCCATCGCCCTGGGACTGGTGACCCGCATCATCGCCGACCATGGTCACGACGCCGTGGCCGGCTACGGCGTCGGCACCCGCATCGAGGCCATCTCCCAGATCGTCGTGCTGGCGCTCTCGATGACCCTCTCGCCCCTGGTCAGCCAGAACGCCGGGGCCGGCCAGCACGACCGAGTGCGCCGGGCGATCCTGGGCTGCTTCGTCTTCGTGCTGGCCTGGCAGCTGCTGGTCTGGGCGGTGCTGCAGGGGCTGGCGCCCTGGCTGGTGGCCGGCTATGCCGAGAAGGAGGCGGTGGCCAGGGTGCTGCGCAGCTTCCTGTGGCTGGTGCCCCTCGGCCTCGGTGCCCAGGGCGTGGTGATCCTGGCGGTCTCGTCGTTCAATGCCCTGCATCGACCGGCCCTGGCCATGCGCCTGTCAGTGTTCAGGCTCTTCGCGCTCACCGTGCCGCTGGCCTGGCTGGGGGGCCGGCTGGCCGGCAGCACCGGCGTCTTTGCCGGCATGCTCGCGGCCAACCTGCTGGTCGGACTGCTGGCCTGGTGGCAGATCCGTGCCCATCTGGCTCGTCGGGCGGCGTGAAGCGGGCTTCGGGATGGTGACGATGGGCTTGGCAGCGACACGCTATTGGTCTACATTTGCCTGAAATGTAGAAATTCATGGTACGCCACGCGAGGATCCCTCATGAGCCAGATCACCCCCGTCACTTGGGACGACCCCTTCCGCCTCGTCGACCAGCTCAACGAAGATGAGCGCATGGTCCAGCAGACGGCCCATGACTATTGCCAGGAGAAGCTCCTGCCGCGGGTGCTGGAGGCCAACCGCCATGAGCGCTTCGACCGCGAGATCATGAACGAGATGGGCGAGCTGGGCCTGCTCGGCGCGACCATCGACGGCTACGGCTGTGCCGGGCTCAACTACGTCAGCTACGGCCTGATCGCCCGCGAGGTGGAGCGGGTCGACTCGGGCTATCGCAGCGCGATGAGCGTGCAGTCGAGTCTGGTGATGTATCCGATCCATGCCTTCGGCAGCGAGGCCCAGCGCGAGAAGTACCTGCCCAAGCTGGCCAGCGGCGAGTGGGTGGGGGCGTTCGGCCTCACCGAGCCCGACCATGGCTCCGACCCCGGCGGCATGAGCACCCGCGCCACCCGCACCGACGGTGGCTGGCGGATCAACGGCACCAAGACCTGGATCACCAACTCCCCCATCGCCGACGTCTTCGTCGTCTGGGCCCGGGACGACGAGGGCGTGATCAACGGCTTCATCCTCGAGAAGGGCATGAAGGGTCTCTCCGCGCCCAAGATCGAGGGCAAGTTCAGCCTGCGGGCCTCCATCACCGGCCAGATCGCCATGCAGGACGTGGAGGTCTCCGACGACCAGCGCCTGCCCAACGTCACCGGGCTCAAGGGGCCGTTCTCCTGCCTCAACCGCGCCCGCTACGGGATCGCCTGGGGCACCATGGGCGCCGCCGAGGCCTGCTGGCATGCCGCCCGCGACTACACCCTGGAGCGCAAGCAGTTCGGCCGCCCCCTGGCCGCCAACCAGCTCATCCAGAAGAAGCTGGCCGACATGCAGACCGAGATCGCCCTCGGCCTGCAGGCCGCCCTGCGGGTGGGTCGAATGATCGACGATGGCCAGCTGGTGCCCGAGGCGATCTCGCTGATCAAGCGCAACAACTGCGGCAAGGCGCTGGATATTGCCCGCGTGGCCCGCGACATGCATGGCGGCAACGGCATCAGCGACGAGTACCACGTGATCCGCCACGTGATGAACCTCGAGGCGGTGAATACCTACGAGGGCACCCATGACGTGCACGCCCTGATCCTCGGGCGCGCCCAGACCGGTATCCAGGCCTTCACCTGCTGATCCTGCCCGGCACCGACAGGTTCGGTGCCGATCGCTTTCTTGCTGAGGAGTCCGTCATGACCCGACCACTCGAGGGCGTGGTGGTGCTGGACCTGTCGCGGGTGCTGGCCGGACCCTGGTCCGGCCAGCTGCTGGCCGACCTGGGCGCCCGGGTGATCAAGGTCGAGCACCCCACCCGGGGCGACGACACCCGCGGCTGGGGCCCCCCCTGGCTGGATGGCGACCACGAGGCCGAGCGGGTGGCGGCCTACTACCTCTGCGCCAACCGCGGCAAGCAGTCGCTGGCCGTGGACATCGCCACCGAGGGCGGCCAGGCCCTGGTCAGGGAACTGGCCAAGGGCGCCGACATCCTGCTCGAGAACTTCAAGGTAGGCGGCCTGGCGAAGTACGGCCTCGATTACCCCCGCCTGAAGGAGCTCAACCCGCGGTTGATCGGCTGCTCGATCACCGGCTTCGGCCAGGACGGGCCCTATGCACATCGCGCCGGCTATGACTTCATGATCCAGGCCATGGGGGGGCTGATGAGCCTCTCCGGGGAGCCCGACGGCATGCCCATGAAGACCGGCGTGGCCATCACCGACGTGATGACCGGGCTCTACGCCACGGTCGGCGTGCTGGCCGCGCTGCAGGAGCGCGCGCGCACCGGAAGGGGGCGCCACATCGACGTGGCGCTGCTCGACGTCCAGGTCGCGACCCTCGCCAACCAGGCCCTCAATACGCTGGTCACCGGCACGTCGCCCGAGCGCCACGGCAATGCCCATCCCAACATCGTGCCCTACCAGGCCTTCGCCTGCGCCGATGGTCACCTGGTGCTCACCGTGGGCAACGACGCCCAGTTCGCCCGCCTCGCCGACCTGCTGGGGCATCCGGAGTGGGCCGAGGATCCCGCCTACGCCACCAACGCCGCCCGGGTCGGCAACCGTGAGGTGCTGGTGCCGATGATCCAGGCGCTGCTGATGGACCGGTCGCGGGACGAGTGGCTCGCCGAGCTGGAGGTGCGCGGCATCCCAGCGGGCCCCATCAATACCCTGACCGAGGTCTTCGACGACCCCCAGGTGCGCCATCGTGGCCTGCATCGGACCCTGGCGCACGGCCCGCGGGGAGTGCCCCAGGTGAGCAACCCGCTGCGCTTCGACGGCGAGTCCGCCACCAGCGAGATCGCGCCGCCCGCGCTCGGCCAGGACAGCGATGCGATCCTCGCCGAGATGGGTCTCACGGCGGACGATATCGCCCGGCTGAGGCGCCAGGGCGTGATCCGCTAGCGCGGCGAGAAGCGGCGCGTCAGCCCGGTCTCGGCGATCATCCGGGTGGAGATCTCCTCCACCGAGAAGCGGGTGGTGTCGATGTAGGGGATGTGCAGCTGGCGATAGAGTCCCTCGGCCTGTTCGACCTCCTGGACGCACTGGTCCATGGAGCTGTAGCGGCTGTTGGGCCGGCGCTCGTGGCGGATCGCCGCCAGCCGACGAGGGTCGATGGTCAGGCCGAACAGCTTGTGGCGATGTGGCACGAGGGCCTTGGGCAGCTTCAGGGTGCCGTTCTCGTCCAGATCATCCTCGGTGAGCGGGTAGTTGGCGGCACGGATGCCGAACTGCAGCGCCAGGTAGAGCGAGGTCGGGGTCTTGCCGCAGCGCGATACCCCCACGAGGATGATGTCGGCCTTGTCATACTGGTGCGTGCGGGCGCCATCGTCGTTGTCCAGCGCGAAGTGCACCGAGTGGATACGGTCCATGTAGACGTCGTCGCGGCCGATGGAATGGGTGCGGCCGACGCTGTAGGAGGAGTGGGCCTCCAGTTCCTCCTCCAGGGGCTTGAGGAAGGTCGAGAAGATGTCGACCTTGAAGCCCGGCGCCTTGCGGATCACCTCGCGGATGCTCTCGTCGACGATGGTGTCGATGATGATCGGCTGCGCGCCGTCGCGTACCGCGGTGGCCTCGATGATCGCCACCAGGGTATTAGCCTTCTCGAGGGAGTCGATGTAGGGCTTGGTGAGCATGCGGATCTCGACGCTCTCGAACTGGGCCAGCAGGCTGCGCCCGAGGCCCTCGGCGGTGATGCCGGTTCCGTCGGAGATGAAGAAGGCAGTGCGCGTCATGGCGGGTCGCTGTCGTCCGGTCGGGTAGGGCACCCATTGTCGGCGCTGGTCGAGGCCGGGACAAGAGGCCGTCTTCCCGGCCCGGAAGGGGCCTGCCACGGAGCCCGCCACTACTCGCCACTACCCGCCACTACAGGAAACGGCCGGATCGCCCCGCTGTTGTAAAAATCCTCCAGTGACTTCGATGTTAGACTAATGGCGAATATGGAATCCCGCTGGTAGAGTCGCCACCATCCCATCATGCCCAGGTCTTTCGAGAGAGGCCCGTGAGTGAGTCCCTCACGCGAGGCCGCCGGTGTGATGCACAAGTCGACGATATTCTCGGAGGTCTCATGGACGATTACATTCAGTGGTTCGATCACCTGGGCATGGACGATGTCGAGCGGGTCGGGGGGAAGAATGCCTCCCTCGGTGAGATGATCTCCAACCTGGCCGGCGCGGGCGTCACCGTCCCCGGCGGCTTCGCCACCACGGCCCGTGCCTACCGGGAGTTCCTCTCCCACGAGGGCCTGAACGATCGCATCAACCAGGCACTCTCGACCCTGGATGTCGACGACGTCAATGAGCTGTCTCGGGTCGGGGCCCAGATCCGCCAGTGGGTCATCGACACGCCGCTGCCGCCGACCTTCGAGCAGTACCTGCGCGAGAGCTACGAGGCGCTGGCCGCCAAGCACCCCCACCTCAAGGTGGCGGTGCGCAGCTCGGCCACGGCCGAGGACCTGCCGGACGCTTCCTTCGCCGGCCAGCAGGAGACCTTCCTCAATATCGAGGGCTTCGACAACATCAAGCGCGCCGTGCACGAGGTCTTCGCCTCCCTGTTCAACGACCGCGCCATCTCCTACCGCGTGCACCGGGGCTATGCCCACGAGAACGTGGCGCTGTCGGCGGGCATCCAGAAGATGGTGCGTTCCGAGACCGGCGCCTCGGGCGTGATGTTCACCCTGGACACCGAGTCCGGCTACCGCGACGCGGTCTTCGTCACCGCCTCCTGGGGCCTGGGCGAGACGGTGGTGCAGGGGGCCGTGAACCCCGACGAGTTCTATGTGCACAAATCGACCCTGGCCGCGGGGCGCCCGGCGGTGCTGCGCCGCAACCTCGGCTCCAAGCTGATCAAGATGATCTACACCGACGACACCAGTGCCGGCAAGTCGGTGGAGACCGTGGACGTGCCGCTGGCCGACCGCGGACGCTTCTGCATCAACGACGAGCAGATCATGGACCTGGCGCGCCAGGCGATGACCATCGAGCAGCACTACGGCCGTCCCATGGACATCGAGTGGGCGCTGGATGGGGACGACGGCAGGCTCTATATCGTCCAGGCCCGCCCCGAGACGGTGGTCTCCCAGCAGGAGGGCGGCAAGCTCGAGCGCTTCCAGCTCAAGGAGAAGGGGCGCACCCTGGTGGCCGGCCGGGCCATCGGCCAGCGCATCGGCAGCGGGGCCGTGAAGGTGGTCTTCTCCCCGGACGACATGGAGAAGGTCCATCCCGGCGACGTGCTGGTCACCGACATGACCGACCCGGACTGGGAACCGATCATGAAGCGTGCCTCCGCCATCGTCACCAATCGGGGCGGCCGCACCTGCCACGCGGCGATCATCGCCCGCGAGCTGGGCATCCCGGCGGTGGTCGGCTGCGGCGATGCCACCGAGGTGCTGGCCGACGGCCGCGACGTCACCGTCTCCTGCGCCGAGGGCGACACAGGGCACGTCTACGAGGGGCTGCTGGACTTCGACCGCCGCGTGACGAGCGTCGATGCCATGCCCGAGATCCCCTTCAAGATCATGATGAACGTGGGCAACCCGGATCGCGCCTTCAGCTTCGCCAGCCTGCCCAATGCCGGGGTCGGCCTGGCGCGCCTCGAATTCATCATCAACCGCATGATCGGGGTGCACCCCAAGGCGCTGCTCGAGTACGACACCCTGCCCGCCGATCTGCAGCAGACCATCGACCTGCGCACCGCGGGCTACCCCGACCCGGTCGAGTTCTATGTCGAGAAGCTGGTCGAGGGAATCTCCACCCTGGCCGCGGCCTTCTATCCCAAGCGGGTCATCGTGCGCCTCTCGGACTTCAAGTCCAACGAGTACGAGAACCTGATCGGCGGCAAGCTCTACGAGCCGGGCGAGGAGAACCCCATGCTCGGGTTCCGCGGGGCGTCGCGCTATATCTCCGACTCCTTCCGCCCCTGCTTCGAGCTGGAGTGCCGGGCCCTCAAGCGGGTCCGCGAGGTTATGGGGCTGGACAACGTCGAGATCATGGTGCCCTTCGTGCGCACCCCCGAGGAGGGCCGCGAGGTGGTAGAGCTGATGGCCGCCAACGGCCTCACGCGCGGCGAGAAGGGGCTCAAGGTCATCATGATGTGCGAGCTGCCGGCCAACGCCCTGCTCGCCGACGAGTTCCTCGAGCATTTCGACGGCTTCTCCATCGGCTCCAACGACCTGACCCAGCTGACCCTGGGTCTGGACCGCGACTCGGGGATCGTCGCCCACCTCTTCGACGAGCGGAACCCGGCCGTCAAGAAGCTGCTGTCCATGGCTATCCAGGCCTGCCGCGCCCAGGGCAAGTACATCGGCATCTGCGGCCAGGGGCCCTCGGACCATCCGGACCTCGCCAAGTGGCTGATGGAGCAGGGCATCGATTCGGTGTCCCTCAACCCCGATGCCGTCCTCGAGACCTGGTTCATGCTGGCCGGCGAGACCCTGGGCTGACCTAGCCCCGACCTGCCGAGATCGACGACACCCGGGCTTGCCCGGGTGTCGTGCGTTATTGTGCACGGCTCTTGCAAGATGTGGGGCTAGACTGCTGGCAGGTTCCCCATCGAGGAGATTGTCATGAAGCGTATCCGTACCCTGCCTGCCCTGTTGATCGGCGCCGCATTGGGACTGATGGTCGGTTCCGCCCCCCTGCTGGCCCAGCCGGGCAATGGCCAGGGGGAGGGGCAGGAGCCCTGGAAGGCCTCCGGGAAGGGGCAGGGCAAGGAGCAGCGGGGCGGCGGTCAGGGCCAGGCCGGGCAGCGTTCGTCACAGGGCCAGCGCGGCCAGGAACAGGAGGACGCCGACCGCTATCGCGAGGAGTCCCGTGAACGGGAGCGCCGTGAGGTGCGAGAGCGCGAGCGTGAGGACTATCGTGACCGTGAGCGGGACCGTGACCGCGAGGACTATCGTGACCGTGAGCGGGATCGTGAGGACTACCGGGATCGGGAACGCCATCGCGACGAGGCCGGGCGCCTGAGGATCGACGAGCGCGAGATCCGCGAGATCTTCCGCAGCCGCCGAGAGTACCTCCGGCATGACGACCGCGACAGCCTGCCGCCCGGCATCCGCATGAACCTGGAGCGCGGCAAGCCCCTGCCGCCGGGGATTGCCCGGAACTTCGACGAGCGCGTGCGCCGGGATCTGCCGACCTACGACGGCTACGAATGGCGCCGGGTGGGCACCGATGCCGTGCTGGTCGACCTCACCGACGAGATCATCCATGAGGTGATTCACGACATCCTGCGCTGAGGGCTTCCACGCTCATCCGGGAAGCGGTCCTCGGCCCGGCGTCCTCCGGGAACGCCGGAGGCACGTCGGGCCACCCTGTTTCATACTGACGAGGGCGTCGGGGAGGCGAGGGGACGTCGACAGGCGATGACAGGGACCGGGCGGTCGCAGCGAGTCGGTAGCACGAGTCGGTAGGAAAAGGAGAAGGACCATGGTGGAACCCCTTGGGGTGGCGCAGGTGTACCGGAGCTGTCCGGTCGACGCCTTCGATTTCGAGGTCACCAGCGAACTGGAGTCGCTGGACCTTCTGACCGGGCATGAGCGGGCCCGGGATGCGCTGAGCTTCGGTACCGCGATACGCAGCGACGGCTTCAACCTCTACGTGCTGGGGCAGCCCGGGCACGACCGACAGAGCCTGGTGGGGCGCTTCCTCTCGGACAAGGCCCGCGGTGGCTCGACGCCCGGCGACTGGTGCTATCGCTACAACTTCGATGACCCGTCCGTGCCGCTGGCCCTCTCCCTGCCGGCGGGCATGGGGCGGACGCTGCGCTCGGACCTCGAGTCCCTGGCCGAGGAATTGCGCAGCGCGATCCCCGCCGTCTTCGAGAGCGAGGAGTACCAGAATCGCCTCCATGAGCTGAAGCAGGCCATGGGCGAGCGGCAGCGCGATGCCGTCGAGGCCGTGCGTCGCGAGGCCCGGGAGCATGGCATCCTGCTGCTCTCCACCCCCAACGGCTTCACCTTCACGCCGGCCGATGGCGACAAGATGATGGCCCCGGAAGCCTTCGAGAAGCTGCCCCCCGAGGAGCGCGAGCGCATCGAGCACAAGGTCGAGGAGCTCCAGCGCCAGCTGACCCAGGCGATCCGGCAGATGCCGCGCCTTGCCAAGCAGCTTCGCCAGCAGGCCAACGAGCTCAATGCGGAGATGCTCGAGTCGGCCATCGGGTCGCCGCTGGATGAACTCAAGGAGCGCTACGCCGACCAGGCGGCGGTCATCACCCACCTCGACGCGATCCGTGAGGCGATCCTCTTCAATTCCGACTCCTTCATCGACGAGGACGCCGATATTCCGGCGGAGGCGGTGTTCAGCCGGTTCCAGATCAACCTGATGGTCGACAACGCCGAGGCCGAGGGGGCGCCGGTGGTCCACCAGGACCTGCCCACCCACCAGCATCTGGTGGGACGCATCGAGCACCATGTCCAGAACGGCACCCTGCTCACCGACTTCCTGCTGATCCGCCCCGGGGCCCTGCATCGGGCCAACGGCGGCTACCTGGTACTGGACGTGCGCGGCGTGCTGACCCAGCCGGGGGCCTGGGAGACCCTCAAGCGGGTGCTGCGGGCCGGCGAGATCCGCACCGAGTCCCTCGAGCAGGCCTACGGGCTGATCAGCACCGTGACCCTGGAGCCGGAGCCGATCCCGCTGGACGTCAAGATCGTGCTGCTCGGCGACCGGCTGCTCTATTACCTGCTCTGCGAGCATGACCCGGAGTTCCTGGAGCTGTTCAAGGTGCAGGCCGATCTCGAGGACGAGCTGGATCGCGACGCCGAGCATGAGGCCTTCTATGCCCGCATGGTGGCCACCCTGGCCCGGGAGGCGGCACTTCGCCCCCTGGATCGCGACGGGGTGGCCGCAGTGATCGAGCGGGCCAGCCGCCTGGCCGACGACCAGCACAAGCTGACGGCGCGCCACCGCGACCTCCACGACCTGCTGCTGGAAGCCGACCACTGGGCCGGCCAGGAGGAGGCCCGGGTGATCGGCCGGCGGCATGTCGAGAAGGCCGTGAGGCAGCAGCTGCGTCGGGCGGGGCGCATCCGCGAGCGCAGTCACGAGATGATCACCCGCGGCACCCTGATGGTCGCGACCGAGGGGCGCCAGGTGGGGCAGGTCAACGGCCTCTCTGTGATGCAGTTGGGGGAGTTCGTCTTCGGGCAGCCCTCGCGCATCACCGCCACGGCGCGTCCCGGCAACGGCCAGGTGGTCGACATCGAGCGCGAGGCGCGCATGGGCGGGCGGATCCACTCCAAGGCGGTGATGATCCTCTCCCGCTACCTGGCCGGCCGCTACGCTGCCCAGGAGCCGCTGTCGCTCTCCGCCAGCCTGGCCTTCGAGCAGTCCTACGGGGGCGTCGAGGGCGACAGTGCCTCCGTGGCGGAGGTCTGCGCCCTCGTCTCGGCCATCGCGGAGGTGGCGCTCGACCAGGCCTTCGCCGTGACCGGCTCCATCGACCAGCACGGCAGGGTCCAGGCGGTGGGCGGCGTGAACGAGAAGGTCGAGGGCTTCTTTGATGTCTGCCGGGCGCGCGGCGAACTCTCTGGCCAGGCGGTGATCCTGCCGGCGACCAACGTGGAGCACCTGATGCTGAAGACCGAGGTCCGCGACGCCATCGAGCAGGGGCAGTTCCGGGTCTTCGCGATCTCCCGGGTGGACGAGGCGCTGTCGCTGCTGACCGGCCTGCCCATCGGCGAGCCCGATGCCGAGGGACGCCTGCCCGAGGGCAGTCTCGATGCCCGGGTGACCGAGCGGCTGGCGCAGTTCCGCGAGGTGGTGAAGCACTCCCGTCAGGAGGAGCGGGGCCTGGAGGAGAAAGTGGGGAAGGAGGATGACGATGAGCGCTGACGAGGTCCGGCCGCCCTCTGGTGAGGCGGTGGGCAAGGCGGTCACCGCGGTGCGTGTGCTGGCCCTGCTCGACGCCTCCCGCCACAGCCTGGCGGCGCTCGCCGCCGCGGTGGATCTGGCGGTCGAGCGGCATGCCGAGCTGGTGGCGCTGTTCGTCGAGGACCAGGACCTGCTGGGCAGTGCCGGCTTTCCCTTCTCCCGGGAGATCGGGGCGGTCTCCGGGCGGGTGCGCCAGCTCTCCCGGGATGACCTCGAGGCCGGCCTGGCGCGTCAGGCCCGTCGGGCGACCGAGGCGCTGGATGCCGCCGTGGCCGGGCGGGGCCTTCGACACGAGCTGAGGATCCGTCGCGGGCGGGTGGTCAGCGAGGCGCTGGCCCTGGCCGGCCCGGGGGACGTGCTGGTGCTGGGCAAGGCCGGGCTCTCCGGGCACTGGGGGGTGCGCCTGGGCTCCACCAGCCGCGCCCTGGTCCTGGAGGCGCCCTGCACGGTGATCATCTGGGACGAGCGGCTGCCCCTGGCCCGCGGTCCCCTGCGCACCCTGGGCACGCCGACCCCGGGCCATGAGGATCTCTCGGCGATTCCCCAGGCCCTGACCCGCCTGTTCGACGGCGAGGAGGTCCTGCAGGCGAGCGATGCCCGTGAGCTGGAGCGCCAGCTCTCCCGGGCCACCAGCGGCGCCCTGCTGCTGCACCGCCCCTGGCTCGCCCGACTGGCCGGCCAGGACCCCGACCTGCTGGCCCGGCTGCCGATTCCCGTCATCGTCGTCCCCTGAGGTCGGCCTTGCCGGGGCCCAGGGGGCTTCCTCACGAGTGACGCCCACAGGGCCGCGCGAATTTGGCAAGATAGCGCCTCTGTTGATGCGACGAGGGAATCTTACCGGATGGCATACTTGCTGGTGATGGGTGGCCTGGCGCTGTCCGTCTTCTTCTCCCTGGGCTGGGTCCTGGTCAGCGTGGCGCGCTGGGCGGGGCGCCGCCTGCCGGGTGGGCGGGGCGCGTCGCCCCGGCAGAAGGCGCGCCGTGCGCCGAACCGGCCGAAGGCCGCGGCGAAGTCCGCGCCAAAGGCCTCCGCCAAGGCGACCCCCAAGGCCGCCAAGGAGAGCAGCCGGGCCACCAAGGCCAAACCCAAGGCCCCGTCGGAGCCCTGGCGACTGACCCGCTGGCTGGCCCGACGGCGTTCGTCGCTGCCGCTGGGGCTGCTGGCCCTGCTGCTCTACGGCGGGAGCCGTCTGGCCGAATATGGCATGGCCTTCCGGCCTCACGAGGCCCCCGGCGAATTCCACCGCCTGGTCAGTTCGCTGGGCTGGGCGTCTGCCGTCCTGCTGACCGTGGCCGCCGTGAACCTGCTGGCCGCCTGGCGCTGTCGCGAGTGACGGTGCCATTGCCGGGGCGCGAGACGGCGTGGCGGGTAGCCTCCGATGCTCGCCGAGGTTAGCCCCGCAACCAGTTGCGCAGCTTGACCAGCAGCAGGGCGCCGTCCCCCAGGCGCCGACGCTCGGCGATCAGGCCGGCCAGCATGGCCGGACGGTCGGTGATGATGCCATCCACCCCCAGGTCGATCAGCCGGGACATGGCGGTGCGCTCGTTGAGGGTCCAGGCGAGGAGCCTATAGCCGTAGTGCCCGGCGAGGCGGATCTCCCTCTGGTCGATGCGGTTGTGGCGTAGCGCCAGGGCATCGAAGCCGTGGCGTTCCAGGCTGCCCGACAGCACCAGCTGGGCGAGCAGGGCGGTGTGAAGGCGGGGTTCGCGCAGCGAGGCCTCGCGCAGCAGCCAGGGCGACCGGGTGGCCACGCGCATCTCGCTCATGAGGTCGGGGTCGCCGCATGCCAGGGCGGTCACCCGATCCTCGGCGCGATCCCGGCAGGCCAGACGGTACGCCCGTTCCCGTTCCAGCTCGCCGAGCACCGCCTCGACCAGGTCCAGTTCCCGGCCGGGGTCGGGCTTGAGCTCGATCAGCAGCCAGGCCCGCCCCCGCACCGTGGCCAGCGCCTCCTCCAGCCCCGGAATCCGCTCGCCGATGAAGGGGTCGCCGAACCAGCTTCCGACATCGAAGGCGTCGAGAGACGCCCGCGGCAGTTCTCCGACCCGCCGGTCGTCGCCTGCCAGTCGCCGGAGGCTCTCGTCGTGGTAGAGCACGACCCGGTCGTCGGCCGTGAGGCGGACGTCGATCTCGATGCCGTCGGCCCCGTCCCGCATGGCCTGGTCCAGCGCCGCCAGGGTGTTCTCCGGGGCCTTCAGCGAGCTGCCGCGGTGGGCGATGATCTGGACCTCGTCGCGGATCTCGAAGCGATGGACGATCAGCCAGGCCTGGCCGATGGCGAAGAGCACCACCGCGAGCTCCACGGCCCAGGCCAGCCGGCTAGGGTGGGTGCCGGGCGGCGGGGGCTCCGGCCGCGGCTCGCGGTGAGCCAGCCGCAGGTAGAGGCAGGTGGCCTGCAGGGCATTGGCGGCGATGCCGCCGAAGGTGATGGCCAGGGCGATGAGCAGGTAGGCGGTGAGGTAGGCGAGCATGGCCGGGATCAGCACCGCGTTGCGCTCGGGCAGCCACCACAGCAGCGGCGTGACGGCCCGGTCGAACAGGGCCGTGGCCAGCAGGGGCAGGCCGATGATGCCGAGCAGCAGCAGCAGGACCGCGGCGGCGATGTGGCGTCCCTGTCCCCGGGTCAACCGCACGCTCCGGCGCAGTGCCGCCGTCGGGGGGAGGGCCTCCAGGGTCAGCACCGTCAGCGCCAGGTGCCAGCGCACATAGAGGCTGCCCGCCAGCAGTGCCCAGGCCAGCACGGGCACCAGGGCGCTGGCGAGGAAGGCCCAGAGGGCCGGGGGACGCACGCTCTGCACGAAGTAGGGGTCCAGGTCCCCGAGGAAGTGGTCGTGCAGCCCGCCCAGGGCGAAGGCCAGGGGGGCCAGCAGCAGCAGCTGGGCGCCGACCTGGACCACGACGAGGCCGGTGATGGAGGGCAGCCGGCGCAGCGTGGCCCAGAGGGCCTCGAAGGCCAGGCGGACATGGTTGCCACGAGGCCGCACCGCGACCAGGATCATGCCGGACTGCTGCAGGTAGAGCACCAGGAACGTCAGGCCGACGGCGGCCAGCAGCCACAGCAGACCCCCCGGACTCATCAGCAGCGCGATCAGCTCGCCGTTGGTGATCACCGGTCGGCCGAACTGGCCGATCAGGCTCGACAGCGTCCAGCCCACGGCCGGCAGCAGCAGGCTCGAGGCCAGCAGGGTGAAGAAGAGGTGATAGGCAATCAGCGGGCGCAGGTGCTCGCGCAGGGTGCGCAGCACGTCGCCGCTCAGTCGTGACAGGGCCAGCATGGGCACGCGCGAGTGGAGACGATGGCCTCAGGGTGACATCGCGCGTCCCTCCTGGGCAAGGGAGCGGGCGCTCCGCCGGCCCCGGGCCGGTCACGGTCCCCCGAACGGATCAGCGCTCGAGGTCCAGCTGCTCGTCGGCGACCAGGATGCCGTTGTTGTCGGCATAGAGCCACTGGCCCGGCGAGAGGGTGACTCCCGCGAAGCTGACCGGGATGTCGCGGATGCCCTCGCCGCGCTTCTCGCTCTTGCGGGGGTGGGCCCCGAGGGCCTGGATGCCGAGCTCGGTCTCGGCCAGGACGTCGACGTCACGCACGCAGCCGTACATCACCACGCCGGCCCAGCCGTGGCCCGCCGCCTGCTCGGCGAGCATGTCGCCCAGCATGGCGCAGCGGGTGGACCCGCCGGCATCGACCACCAGCACGGCGCCGTCGCCGGGCTCGGCCACCGCCTGCTTGACCATGGAGTTGTCCTCGAAGCACTTGACGGTGCGGATCGGGCCGCAGAAGGCCTCCAGGCCCCCGAAGTTGACGAAGAGGGGCTCGAGCACCTGTACCTCGGGATAGGCGTCGCAGAGATCCGGGGTGATGATATGGCTCACGGTCGTGGCTCCTGAGAGAGGGGATGACCCCGATGATGCCACGGTCGGGTCAGAACGGAAGGCCCCTTTGGTGGCAGACGCCATCGGCGGCCGGGTCGCAGGCAAAAAAAAGCGCCCCGTGAGGGGCGCTTCGGTCATCGGCTACGGCCACCGCGAACGGTGGCCTTCGATGTTGCGAGCATCGGAGTCGACAGTCAGGGTATCAGGCTTCCTGGGCGACCGGAATCACGTTGGACGCCGCGTTCTGATACTCCTCGATCTCGTGGAAGTTCATGTAGCGATAGATCTCGCCGGCCATGGCATCGAACTCGCCCATGTAGCGACGGTACTCGTCGACGCTCGGCAGGCGACCCTCCACCGCGGCCACGGCCGCGAGCTCGGCGGACGCCAGGTAGACGTTGGCGCCGTCGCCCAGGCGGTTGGGGAAGTTGCGGGTCGAGGTGGAGACCACGGTGCTCTTGGAGGCCACGCGGGCCTGGTTGCCCATGCACAGCGAGCAGCCCGGCATTTCCATGCGGGCACCGGCGCGACCGTAGATGCCGTAGTAGCCTTCCTCGGTCAGCTGGTGCTGGTCCATCTTGGTCGGCGGCGCCAGCCACAGCCGGGTCTTCAGGCTGCCGGCGGGCTGCTTCTCGAGCAGCTTGCCCGCGGCTCGGAAGTGGCCGATGTTGGTCATGCACGAGCCGATGAAGACCTCGTCGATCTTCTCGCCGGCGACCTCGGAGAGCAGGCGGGCGTCGTCCGGGTCGTTCGGGGCGCACAGGACCGGCTCCTTGAGCTCCTCGAGATCGATCTCGATGACCTCGGCGTACTCGGCGTCCTTGTCGGCGCGCATCAGGCTCGGGTTGGCCAGCCACTCCTCCATGCCCTGGATGCGACGCTCGATGGTCCGGCGGTCGCCGTAGCCGTTGGCGATCATCCACTTGAGCAGGGTGATGTTGGACTTCAGGTACTCCGTGACGGAGTCATCGCCCAGGGTGATGGTGCAGCCCGCGGCGGAGCGCTCGGCGGAGGCGTCGGAGAGCTCGAAGGCCTGCTCGACGGTGAGGTCCTCGAGGCCCTCGATCTCCAGCACGCGGCCGGAGAAGGCGTTCTTCTTGCCGGACTTCTCGACGGTCAGAAGGCCCTGCTGGATGGCGTAGTAGGGGATGGCGTGGACCAGGTCACGCAGGGTGACGCCGGGCTGACGCTTGCCCTTGAAGCGCACCAGCACCGACTCCGGCATGTCCAGCGGCATCACGCCGGTGGCCGCGGCGAAGGCCACCAGGCCCGAGCCTGCCGGGAAGGAGATGCCCAGCGGGAAGCGGGTGTGGGAGTCGCCGCCGGTGCCCACGGTGTCGGGCAGCAGCATGCGGTTGAGCCAGCTGTGGATGATGCCGTCGCCGGGACGCAGGGAGACGCCGCCGCGGTTCATGATGAAGTCGGGCAGGGTGTGGTGGGTGTCCACGTCCACCGGCTTCGGATAGGCCGCGGTGTGGCAGAAGGACTGCATCACCAGGTCCGCCTGGAAGCCGAGGCAGGCCAGGTCCTTGAGCTCGTCGCGGGTCATCGGCCCGGTGGTGTCCTGGGAGCCCACGGTGGTCATCTTCGGCTCGCAGTACATGCCGGGGCGCACGCCTTCCAAGCCGCAGGCCTTGCCGACCATCTTCTGGGCCAGGGTGAAGCCCTTGCCGGTGTCGGCGGGCTGCTCGGGCAGGCGGAAGACGTCGGAGGGGGCCAGCCCCAGGGATTCGCGTGCCTTGGTGGTTAGGCCGCGGCCGATGATCAGCGGGATGCGGCCGCCGGCACGCACCTCGTCGAGGATCAGCTGGGTCTTGAGCTCGAAGGTGGTGACCACCTCGTCGGTGCCGTGCTTGCACACCTTGCCCTCATAGGGGTAGATGTCGATCACGTCGCCCATCTCGAGCTTCTCGACGTCCATCTCCACGGGCAGGGCGCCGGAATCTTCCATGGTGTTGAAGAAGATCGGGGCGATCTTGCCGCCGAAGCAGAAACCGCCGGCGCGCTTGTTCGGCACGTTGGGGATGTCGTCACCGAAGAACCACAGCACGGAGTTGGTCGCGGACTTGCGCGAGGAGCCGGTGCCGACCACGTCGCCCACGTAGGCGACCGGGAAGCCCTTGGCCTTCACTTCCTCGATCTGCTTGAGCGGGCCGGTGGTGCCGGGGACTTCCGGCTCGATGCCGTCGCGCTCGTTCTTGAGCATGGCGTTGGCATGCAGCGGGATGTCCGGCCGTGACCAGGCATCCGGGGCCGGGGAGAGGTCGTCGGTGTTGGTCTCGCCCGGCACCTTGAAGACGGTGAGGGTGATCTTCTCGTCGAGGGCCGGCTTGGACAGGAACCACTCGGCGTCTGCCCAGGACTGAATAACGTCCTTGGCCACGGCATTGCCTGCCTTTGCGCGCTCTTCCACGTCATGGAAGGCGTCAAACATCAGCAGGGTGTGCTTGAGCTGCTCGCCGACTTCCTTGGCCAGGTCGGCATCGTCCAGCAGCTCGACCAGGGAGACGATGTTGTAGCCCCCCTGCATGGTGCCCAGCAGCTTCACCGCGTGGATCCGGTCGATCAGCGGTGACTCGGCCTCGCCCTTGGCGATGGCAGTGAGGAAGCCGGCCTTGACGTAGGCCGCCTCGTCGACACCGGGCGGAACGCGATTGGTGAGCAGGTCGAGGATGAACTCCTCCTCGCCGGCGGGGGGCGTCTTCAGCAGTTCGACCAGTGCGGCGACCTGCTCGGCGTTCAGCGGCTTCGGCGGTACGCCCTCGGCGGCGCGCTCTTCGACATGTTGGCGATAGGCTTCAAGCACGTTGGGGCCCTCATCGGTGGTGGTGGCCGAAGCCGGCAATTCCTGTCGAGGGATCGACGAACGGCACGCTTCGGCACGGAAACAAGTCTGGCAGACCCTTCCGGTATGACCAGGGTGTCAGCGGTGCCGCGATTCTAGAGGAAACTGTCGACAATGTTAAGGTGAGGCCCGTGGTTGGGGCCTTGAACTTTGGTCTGCGGCCTCTTCGGGATGCCATCCGGCCGCTCTCCGCGTTACCATGACGTTATATCAACGCACCTGACCGTCAACGGGAGTGGACATGGGAGAGCGCATCATCTCCCCCTGCGTCGGCGTATGTTCGACCACCCTGGGGGATCGGGTCTGTCGCGGCTGCCAGCGCACCACCGACGAGATCCGTGATTGGCCGGCGTTTTCCGCCGACGAGCGCCGTCGTCGCCTGGAGGCGCTCGACCGGCTGCGCGCCGATGTTGCGGCCCGCTTCCTGGTGGTCGAGGACCCCGAGCGTCTCGAGGCCCAGTTGCGTCGTCACCGCATCCGCTTTCGCGACGCCCAGCCGGCGCTCTCCCGCGCCGTGGAGCTGTTGCGGGTGGGCCGCGGCCGTATCCGCGAGCTCTCGCGCTATGGCCTGAACGGTCGCGACAACCAGGACGCCGCCGTGCTGCACGCCCGTATCTCCCATGACCTGCTGGCCGCCGCCGCCCAGCGCCAGGTGCCGCCGCCCGTTTCCCCCGACCCGATGACCCCGACGCCATGACTTCCCTTTCCCCTACGCTCGACACGCCCGACCGCCAGGAGCTGCTGCCTGCCGAACTGATGGCGTTCCTGCCCTGTGCCACCCCGGATGCCTGGGTGGAGTGGGCCCTGGCCAACCCCGAGCTGCTGCTCATCGACCATGCCCAGTGCGAGAAGAAGGCGGCCTCCACGGCCATGAGCCTGCTCTATCGCTACGTGGACCAGCCGCTGCTGCTGACCAAGATGTCGCAGCTCGCACGGGAGGAGCTGCTGCACTTCGAGCAGGTCGTCAAGCTGATGGAGGCCCGCGGGATCGTCTACCGGCATATCAGCGCGTCCCGCTACGCCGAGGGCCTGCGCCGACACGTGCGGGGCGAGGAGCCCGGGCGCCTGGTCGATATCCTGATCATCGGGGCGCTGATCGAGGCACGCAGCTGCGAGCGTTTCGCACGGCTGATCCCGCATCTGGATGATGAGCTTGCCAAGTTCTATCGCAGTCTGGTTAAGTCGGAAGGTCGCCATTTCGAGGACTATCTGATGCTGGCGCGCCGCCTGGCCCCGGCGCCCATCGACGCGCGCATCGCCTTCTTCACCGATCGAGAGGCCGAGCTGGTCACCACGCCGGACACGGTCTTCCGTTTTCACAGCGGTGTGCCGGCCTGAGGCCATCACTTCCGCCACGCAGGAATGATCACCATGCGGAATGCTGCCGACGACGTACACGATAATGACCGGGACCACCTGGCACTCTTCGGCCACTTTTCACTGAACCTGGGCGATGACGTCCTGACCCAGTTCAGTTACGACAAGGTCAAGGCCTTGCTGGTCTACCTGCTGCTGCATGACCAGCCCGTCAACCGCGCCACCCTGGCCGAGCTGCTGTGGCCCGACCAGGGACTGTCGTCTGGGCGCACCAACCTGCGCCATGCCCTGCATTGCCTGCGCCAGTCGCTGGGCGCCGAGGCGGAGCGGGTGCTGTCGGTCTCTCGCCAGACCATCGCCTTCCGCCTCCCGGCGTCCTGGCGGTTCGACATGCATCGCCTGCAGGCCCTGCTCGACGGCCCGGGCGACGTGGAGACCCTCGAGGCCGTGCTGGCCTGCTACCGGGGCGATCTCGCCGAGGAGCTCCAGCTCTCCAGCTGTGCCGAGTACCAGCGCTGGCTGGTCCAGGTGCGCAACGAATGGCGCCAGCGGGTGATCCGGTTCGCCGAGGCCGTCCTGGAGGCCCAGGAGCCGGTGCCGGCCGACGTGCTGGAGTCGCTGGTCAGCCGCTTCTCCGGCTACGGCCCCTTCCATGAACGCCTGGTGCGCCAGCTGGCCGAGCAGGGCCAGCTGGCCGCCGCCCATGAGCAGTACAACGCCTACCTGCAGCTGCTGGCGCTCTCCGGCCAGCAGCCGGAGCCCGCCTTTCTGCAGCTGGCCCGCTACTGGTCCGACGTGCCGGCCGAGGGCCCGCCCCTGGGCCCCAGCGGCGCCTTCTCGCGGACCCTGGCCATGGACAGCGCACCCCTGCGCGAGGACGAGATCGAGCAGCGGCAGCTGTCGGTCATGGCCATTCGCCTGCGCCTCAAGGCCGACCTGTCGGCGCGCGCCGATGCCCGCGCCTGCCTGGCGCTGCAGGTCGAGCTGATGCGCTGGCTCGAGCAGCAGTGCCACCACCTGGGGGGCTTCTGGCTGCCCGGGGCGACCGGCGGCCTGGGGCTGGCCTGCTTCGGCACCCATGGTCCGGCGCACCAGCTGGCCGAGCTGGTCGCCCTCTACGAGCACTGTCGTCGCGTGCTGCCCGAGGAGTCCCTGCGCCATTGGACCGGCGAGGGCGAGCCGCCGCGCATCGAGCTGGCGGCGGGCCTGAACAGCGGACGGGTGGTCTACCTGCCGGAGCGCCACCTGGTCGACCCGCTGGGCCAGGTGACCCAGGGCTCCCTTGACCTGATGAGCGCCGCCGGGGGCAGCGAGCTGGTCATCTCCCAGGACGCCAGCCAGCACATGCCGCCCGCGCTGGACCTCCAGCCGCGTCTCTCCACGCGGCTGGTGGCGAGCGATGGCCGCGTGCGGCTGCGGGCACTTGTCCTCGGGGCGAATGAAGGCGGACGCGAGGCGCTGCCGCCGAGCCTGGTGGGGCGCGAGGGCTCGCTGCGCACGCTGCGCGACGCCCTGGCCCGCGCCGGCATCGGCCTGCGGCAGAGCGTGCTGGTGCGCGGCCCCTCGGGGCTCGGCAAGTCGGCCCTGCTGGTGGGCTTCCGCCAGCTCGAGCAGAGCCGCGAGGCGGCGATCTGCTGGCAGCCGACCACGCGGCTCTCCGTCCAGGAGCCCTATGGCGTGGCGCGCCAACTGCTGCGCTGGTACCTGGGCGGGCGCATCGACGAGGCCTCGGTGTCGCGCCTGCTGGACGATGACGAGGCCCTGGCACCCGGCTCGGACCCCCGGCTGCTGCTCGAGGAGGCCCTCGGGGTGCGCGAGCCGCGCGAGGTGGCGGTACTCGCCCAGAGCGGCGAGGCCGTGGAGCTGGTGGTGGGGCTGCTCCACCGCCTGATCGGCGAGCTGACCGCCGAACGCACCCTGGTGCTGATGATCGATGACCTGCAGTGGCTCGACGAGCCCTCCTTCAAAGTGCTGGCCGGGCTGCAGGCGCGCCTGCCGATCAACTGCCCCTTCCTGCTGGTGGCCAGCCACCACGGCCGCGAGGCCCTGCCGTCGCGGCTGCACTGGGACCAGCAGGTCAACCTGGGGCGGCTGGATGCCATGCAGTCCTCCCGGCTGCTCTCCCAGCTTGCGCGCCGCTACCGGATCCACCTCAGCCCGCGGCTGCGCGGCCAGATCATCGAGCGCTGCGACGGGGTGCCGCTCTACCTGCAGGAGATCTGCCGGCGGGTGGACATGGATCGCCGGGAGGGGCGCAGCGTCCAGCTGGACGAGCTGCCCCGCGGCCTGCTGGGACTGCTGGCGAGCCGCATCGACCAGCTCGACACCGACCGCGAGGTGGCTCACGTGGCGGCGGTGCTGGGACGCCGCTTCCGCCTCGACTTCCTCTCCGAGTGCAGCGGCTGGGAGATGAGTCGCCTCTCCACGGCGCTGGAGCACATGCGCCGACTGGAGATCATCGAACCGGCCGAGGGCGACCAGGCCGAGCGCGAATACCAGTTCACCCACCAGCTGCTCCAGGAGGCGGCCTACCTGGCCTGTCCGCGGGACGTGCGGGTGAACATCCATCGCCAGGTGGTCAGCCTGATCGAGGAACACTTCCCCATGTGGATCAGTCGCCATCCCGGCGACTTCGCCACCCACCTCCGGCGCAGCGGCCACTATGCCCGCGGCGCCCGCTACTTCGAGCTGGCCGCCCGGGAGGCCCTCAAGGTCAGCGCCAACCGCACGGCGCTGAAGATGGCCGATTTCGGCCTGGCCAGCCTGCGCCACGTCGAGTCCCAGGTCGAGCGCGAGATCAGCCTGCTCACCGTGCGGGGCCAGGCGGCCTTCGCCCTGGAGGGCCACGGCTCCCCCACGGCCCATGAGAGCTTCGTGCGCGCCCGGGAGCTGCTGGCCCGGGAAGAGGTCGACCTGGACGACGAGAACGACCTGGAGCAGGCCTTCCTGGTGCAATGGGGGCTCTGGGTCGGTTGCAGCCAGCGTCATGCCCACGCCGATGCCTTCTCGCTCGCCTCGCGGCTGGCCGGCCTGGCTGACCGCCTGGAGGACCCCCGCTACCGTCGCCTGGCCGACTTCGCCCGGGCCAGCTGCGAGTACTGGGCCGGGCGCATCTCCCAGGCCTACGACCATCTCGAGGAGATCGATCCGCTCAACGTCCCGATGATGATCGAGTGGCTGCCGTTCTCGGATCACCCCCAGGTGGCCGCGGCGTGCTTCCAGGGCTGGGCCCTCTGCCTGCGCGGCGACTACCAGAGGGCGGAGCGGCAGGTGGAATCGGCCATCCGCCTGGCCGAGCGAATCAACCACCCGGGCAGCCTGGCCATGGCGCTGATGTACGCCGCGGCCCTCTATCGCCAGCTGGGCCATGTGCACCTGGCTACCATGCGGGCGGAACGGGCCTTCGAGCTGACCGGCACGCCGGACCTGCATCTGTGGCAGGTGTCCTCGCGCTGCGTGCTGGGCTGGCAGCGGGCCCTGGCGGGCGACCGCGACGGCCTCGTCCAGATCGAGGCGGCCCAGGAGGAGCTGGCCGAGGTCACCGGACGCGATCCCTACCAGCGCCCGAGCCTCTGGTACGTGGATGCCTGCGTGGCCCTGGGCGAGCTCTCACGGGCGGAGGACTACATCGACCAGTGCCTGATGATCGCCCGGGAGCGCACCACCCTGTTCGTGTCGGAGCTGGCGCTCCACCTGGCGAGGATCCGTCATCGCCTGGGGCACCCCCACGAGGAGGTCAGGAGCCTGACCGAGCAGGCCCTGGTGCAGGCCCGGGAAGACGGCAACCTGCACCAGCAGCTCTCCGCCCTGGAGCTCTGGCTGACCCTGGTCGATCCCCAGGACGAGGCGGCCCAGGCGGAGTTCCGGGGCCTGCTGGGCGTGGTGAGCCACGGCGATGCCCCGGCGCTGATGCGCTGGCGCGGCCTGCTCGACCGCCGCCTGCCCCACGCCGAGGATCTCTCCTCCTGACGCACTGACTCATGACGCACGGACGCGATGCCCGCAGACCACAACGGCGCCCCAGGGGCGCCGTTGTCGTTCATGCTACCGGCCCCGTCGGGCGAGTGGTGGCCGGGAGGCGAGGCGGGTCAGGTGGCCAGTTCCAGGGCCTCGATGCGCCTGAGCGCCACGTCGCGCCGGTCGCCACACAGCTCGGGGTCGTAGTCGAAGCGTGCGCATACCGAGGGGCGACGCGGGTCGCCGAACAGCTTGCAGAGGTTGGCCTCGTCGAGCTGGACGCAGCGCACGCCCGCCGGCTTGCCGTCGGGCATGCCGGGGATCGGCGAGCTGATCGAGGGGGCGATGCAGCAGGCGCCGCAGCCCGGGCGGCACTCTCCCGGGGAGGCGATCTCGGCGGGGGCGCTCATGGTCGCGCCTCGGCGATGGCCCCCTTGTCGATGCCCTCGAAGGCCTGGACCCGGGTGGCGCGGCCGCTCTCCCGGGTGATCGCCTCGGCCAGCCAGGCGGCGATGTGTTCCACCGTGGTGGGGGTCGGCAGCACGGCGCAGCGGTGGCGGGGCAGGCGCAGGAAGAACTGCCCCTGCTCGGCGCGGTAGCGGCTGGTCAGCAGGTCGCGGAAATCCGGCTCGTCGTCCTCGACGATGTCCGCCTCGTCGACCAGGTAGCGGTCGGCGAGCCAGTCGGCCCAGCGCTCCTCCAGCGCCGGCATCCGTTGCCCGCCCTGCCAGACGTGCAGCCGCGAGCGATGGCCATGGGCGATGCGCTGGCAGTTGCCGGCATGGCGCTTCAGGCCGTGGCTGTAGGTGTAGGCGGCACCGTCGATCGCTTCCTCGCTCAGGGTCAGGCGAATGTCGCTGACCCGGGGCGGCGGCCGGCGCATCAGCTCGGCGGAGAGGTAATCGGCGAGACGCTCCGGGGTGATCTCGGGCCAGGGCAGGAGGCTCAGGGCCTGTCGCGGGGCGCGAAGCTCCAGGGGATAGGGGGTGTCGCTGCGCAGGCAGAGCCCCTCCCGGCAGTCGTGCAGCGTCACGCCCCGCGCCCGGGCGGGGACCAGCAGGGTATGGTCGACCCCCGCGTCGATCGACGACTTGATCCAGGGCTTCACCTCGCCGAAGTCGAAGAGCATGCCGTCCTCGCCGAGTTCGCCGTCGAGTTCGACGTCGACCCGCCAGCTGGCACCGACCAGGCCCCGCGTCGGGCACCACAGGGAGACATCGAGGTGAGTGAGACGGTTGACGAAGAGGGTCATCAGTCGACTCCCGCGATCTTGTGGGTCTGCAGCGACAGCCGCCACTGGGGGTGGGCCAGGCAGTAGGCCACCGTCTCGGCCATGGTGTCGGGAGTGGCGTCACCCGCGATGCCGGCCGGGGCAGTGTCCATGGGCTGCAGGAAAAAGTGGGCGAAATCCAGCCGCGCGAAGCCCTCGGGCGAGACCCCGGCCTGGGGGTGGACCAGCTTGAGTTCATCGCCGCCGGTGAGGACGAGGGGGGCGTCGCCCTTGGGGCTGACGCAGAGCCAGTCGATGCCAGCGGGGGCGGGCAGGGTGCCGTTGGTCTCCACCGCCACCTCGAAGCCGCGGTCATGCATGGCGCTCACCAGGGCCTCGTCCAGCTGCAGCAGCGGTTCGCCGCCGGTGAACACCACATAGGGCGTGGCGACGCCGTCCTGATCCGGCCAGAGGGCGGCCAGGTGGTCGGCCAGGGCGGCGGCATCCGAGAAGCGACCGCCGTGCTGGCCGTCGGTGCCGATGAAGTCGGTATCGCAGAAGCGACAGGCCGCCGTGGCCCGATCCCGCTCGCGGCCCGACCAGAGGTTGCAGCCGGTGAAGCGGCAGAAGACGCTGGCGCGGCCCGCCTGGCCTCCCTCGCCCTGCAGCGAGTAGAAGGCTTCCTTGACGCTGTACATCAGGGCGCTCCTTCGTCGAGGTCGGGCCGCTCTGAATAGCCCAGGGGATCGGTGGCGCCATTGGCGGCGAAGGCCGCGAGGCGTTCCCGACAGCTGCCGCAGCGGCCGCAGGCCAGGGCCTCGCCGCGGTAGCAGGTCCAGGTGTCGGCGTAATCGAGGCCCATGGCCAGCCCCTCGGCCAGGATCTCGGCCTTGCTCGCGCGCAGGTAGGGGGCATGGATCGTCAACGGCTCAAAGTTGGCGATGCCGGCCACGTCGTTCATCGCCTGGACGAACTCGGGGCGGCAGTCCGGGTAGAGCACGTGGTCACCGCCGTGGGCCCCGTAGTCGACCCGCCCGGCCCCGATGTTCACCGCCTTGGCGATGGCAAGCGACAGCAGGATCATGTTGCGGTTCGGCACCACGGTGTCGGCCAGGTTCTCGGCCGCATAGTCGCCCTCGGGCATCGCGCGGCTGGCGTCGGTGAGCGCCGAGTTGTCGATCAGGCCGTGGATGGCGGTGATGTCGACCACCTGGTGGGGCACGCCGAGCTCGCGGCAGACGCGCTCGGCCACCTCGAGTTCGCGGCGGTGGCGCTGGCCGTAGTCGAACGAGAGGGCGTGGACGTCGAGCCCCTCGCGAAGGGCGCGATGCAGCACGGTGAAGGAGTCCATGCCGCCGGAGTAGATCACCACGGTGGCGGGATCGGGGGAGTGGGTCATGTCGGAAGCTCTGGTCGGAGAATTTGTCTCTCCCGCCTCGTCGTGGGCAAGGGGTGGGAGCGGGCGCCGGGGTCCGGTCCGGCGCGCGACAGTGTACGCAAGGCCGCCGGATCTGGCCAGAATCGGCGCCAATTGCTAGACTTTCGCGCCTTCCACTCCTTGCACCCGCGCAGGATGTCCTGCCCAGCGGTGCCATCGTCCTGACAACGGTGATCCCATGAAAGCCCCCGAACTGCTGTCGCCCGCCGGCACCTTCAAGAACATGCGCTACGCCTTCGCCTACGGGGCGGATGCGGTCTATGCCGGCCAGCCGCGCTATTCGCTGCGCGTGCGCAACAATGACTTCAAGATCGACAACCTGCACAAGGGCATTGCCTATGCCCACGAGCGGGGCAAGCAGTTCTACGTGGCCTCCAACATCGCGCCCCACAACAGCAAGCTCAGGACCTACCTGCGCGACATGGAGCCGGTGATCGAGGCCGGGCCGGATGCCCTGATCATGTCCGATCCGGGGCTGATCATGATGATCCGCGAGCGCTGGCCCGATCAGGTCATCCATCTCTCGGTGCAGTCCAACGTGGTGAACTATGCCGCCGCCCGATTCTGGCAGCAGCAGGGCATCAGCCGCATCATCCTCTCCCGGGAGCTGTCTCTGGAAGAGATCGCCCAGATCCGTGCCGAATGCCCGGAGCTGGAGATCGAGACCTTCGTCCACGGCGCGCTGTGCATCGCCTATTCCGGACGCTGCCTGCTCTCCGGCTACTTCAACCACCGCGATCCCAACCAGGGCACCTGCACCAACGCCTGTCGCTGGAAGTACAACACCGTGGCGGCCTCCGAGGATGAGACCGGCGATCTGGTGCCGGCCAACTCGGCCCGGGCCCATGCCGCCAGTGGCATCTGGACCCCCCAGGACGGTGGACAGCAGGGGGGGCTGATCGCCTCGGGCGGCGGCAGCGCCGAGGCCGTGGAGGCGAGCACCGCCACCGCCGGCGGCGTGGAGGGGCAGGACGAGCTCTCGGCGCTGATCGAGGATCGCACCAAGCCGGGTGAGCTGATGCCCGTCTACGAGGACGAGCACGGCACCTACATCATGAACTCCAAGGACCTGCGCGCCGTGCAGCACGTCCCGCGCCTGACCGAGATGGGCATCACCTCGCTGAAGATCGAGGGACGCACCAAGTCGCCCTACTACGTGGCGCGCACCGCCCAGGTCTATCGCCGAGCCATCGACGACGCCGTGGCCGGGCGGCCCTTCGACATGCGCCTGATGGACGAGCTCGACAACCTGGCCAACCGTGGCTACACGGAGGGCTTCTATCGTCGCCACGTCCACGACGAGTACCAGAACTACGAGCAGGGCAACTC
This sequence comes from Halomonas aestuarii, assembly GCF_001886615.1. NCBI lineage: Bacteria > Pseudomonadati > Pseudomonadota > Gammaproteobacteria > Oceanospirillales > Halomonadaceae > Halomonas > Halomonas aestuarii. Next base: position 14,884 of record NZ_CP018139.1, on the reverse strand, counting down.
GGTGGGGGTGCACCAGCAGTTCGTCGGCGAGGTCATGGGCTACGACCCGGATCGCGGCGTGCTGGAGATCGACGTCAAGAACCGCTTCGAGGTCGGCGATGGCATGGAGCTGATGCTGCCCGGCGGCAACCGTCGCTTCGTGCTCGAACATATCGAGAACCGTCGCGGCGAGTCGGTGGGCGCGGCGCCGGGCTCCGGCCACGTGGTGCGTATCCCGGTGCCGGGCGAGCCCATCGAGGCCTCGCGCATCGAGTTCGCGCTGCTGATGCGCGACCTCTGACCCCACGGCCGACTGGACATCCACGGCCGCCGGCGACAAGGTGATAGACGTTTGGCAGTCGAACAGGGAGCGTCATGGCGACCATCGAACACAGCGCGATTCTCAAGGCCCCCCCGGACCGGGTCTTCGCCCTGCTCGAGCGGGTCGAGGACTTCGCCGACTACTCCGACCTGATCCAGGCCATCGAGCCGCTGGGCCAGGACCGTTACCGCTGGCATGTGCACGCGGTCGGGATGGACTGGAGCTTCGACGTCGCCATCACCGAGGCGCGCGCCCCGGAGGTGCTGGCCTGGGAGTCGCTGGACGGCGTCCACAACGAGGGCTGCTACCGGCTGAGGCCGGTGGACGAGGGCACCGAGGTGTCCCTGACCCTGACCTACACGATCCGCAATCGCCTGCTGGAGAAGGCCGTCAATCGCGCGGCCCGGCCCCTGGTGGGCAAGGTCAGCCGACAGATCCTGGAGCGAGTCGAGGCGCGGCTGTAGGCGCGGGGGAATGGACATACCGCCGATCGGTGTCATCGATCGGCGGCAGGGCATCACGTGAATCGTCTGGGCCGCCCGTCGCCGTGACGGGCGGCAAGCCGGTCACCCCTTGCGCAGCGAGGCATCGAGGTGATCCACCACCTCCGCCCAGTCGGCGTCCGCCTCGAGGGCCTCGCGCAGGAACTCCGCCTGGCCCTCGTTCCAGCAGGGAGCATCCGGCAGTGCGACATCCTCGGGGATCGGCGCGTGGCGATCGATGAACCGCTTGATCGCGGCGTGATCCGAGGCGAGGCCGAGCTGCTCGAAGAGTTCGGTGAAGGGGTGGTCGGGGTGTTCCATGGCGTGACTCCTGCTGTCCTGTCGGGATACTCCCCACCTTAGCGACTTCCGCCCCGGCGTGCATGACGCCCGTCAACGCTGACGGCGGGGTCTCAACGCTCGCCCACCAGCGGCGTGAGAAAGCGCCGCCGTCGCTCGGTTTCCTCCAGGGGCTGGGCCAGCAGGTGGACCAGCTTGGTGAAGGTGGCCTCGGGGGTCATGTCCTCGGCGGAGAGCACGCCGGCATCGCTGAGGCCCTGGCCGGCGGCGTAGCCGCCGAAGGCCACCGCCCCATGGGGGCACTGGCTGAGGGCGGCCAGCAGCTTCCCTTCGCCGCTCGCCCGGGCCAGGGCCCCGACCAGGGCCGGGTCGTCGGGCAGATTGCCGCCGCCCCATACCTCCAGCACCGCACCGCGCACCCGCTCGTCGGTGAGCCAGGCCTCGACCTGCCACGCCTGCAGGCCGGGCCATAGGGCCAGGCGAACCACGCCGCCCGCCCCCAGGGTCGTGTAGTCGGGCAGCTCGAAGCGCGGGGCCCCGCGCTGGTGGTCCGCCAGGCCCCGCGCGGGATAGAGCACCACCTCCTGGTCCACCCGCTCGCCGAGGACCGGCTGGTTGGGGCTGACGAAGGCATCGGCGCCATGGGTCTGCCACTTGCGGGTCCGACAGCCTCGCAGCAGCCTGCCGGCGAAACAGATCGCCACCTCCTGCAGGCGGGGGGTCACCGCGAAACGCAGGGCGTCCTCGACGTTGGCCACCGCGTCACTCTCCTCGGCCTCCAGGGGCTTCATGGCGCCGGTGAGGATCACGGGCCGGTCGATCCCGAGCAGCTGGAAGGCCAGGCTCGAGGCCGTCCAGGCCAGGGTGTCGGTGCCATGCAGGATGACGATGCCGGCGTGCCGGCGGTGGCATCGGGCCACCTGCGCGGCCAGCGCCTGCCAGTCGCGGGGCGTGGCGCTGCTGGAATCGATGGGCGTCTCGGTCTCGAGCACCTCGAAGGCCGGCAGGCTCGCCTGGCGCGCCGGGGGCAGGGCGGCCAGGGCTCGACGCAGCCGGGCCTCGATGTCCCGGCCCGGGACCAGCCCCTCCGGGCCCGGCACCATGCCCAGGGTGCCGCCGGTATAGATCACCAGCACGGTCGGGATGGGGGCGTCTGCGACGGTCATGGGGGGCTCCTGGGGGTCCGGGCGGTCGGAGGCCCCATCATACGGCGGGCGCGGCGCCAGGCAAGGCCCGGGGTCAATCGAGGGCCGTGACCGCTACCCCGTCGGCCAGGTCGTCGCCGGGATGGGTGACGATGCGCTCCCCTGCCTCGACCCCCGCCAGGACCTGGCTGACCAGCCCGCTCTGGCGGCCGATCTCCAGGTGGCGCAGCCGGGCGTGATCGTCCTCGACCACGTAGGCCGCCCAGCGCCCGTCGTCGCGGAACAGGGCGCTGGTGGGCACCTGCAGCACGTCGTCTCCCTGCCAGATCAGGAACTCCACCTCGACCCGGAAGCCGGTGCCGAGTCCCAGGCCGGCGGGGTCGGTGTCCTCGGCGAAGTCGATGACCACCGGGACCCGCTGCTCGTCGACCCCCAGCGCCGAGGTGCGGGTGAAGCCGGCGGGCTCGATGCGCCGGACAGTGCCGGCCAGCGGCGTCCCGCCCCATCCGGTGATGCGCACCTCCATGCCCGGCGCCAGGCGCACCGCGTCCATGGAGAGCAGGTCGACGAGGATCTCCATGTCCGCCAGTCGGCCGATCTCCAGGATCGGCTGGCCGGCCTCCACCGTCCCCTCGCAGCAGCGGAACCGCTCCAGCACCACGCCCGCCACGGGGGCGGACACCTCCAGCATGGGCTGGTCCGTCCCGCTGCGCTGACCGCTGGTCACCGCGAGCACCGCACTGGCGCTCTCCACCTCGAAGCGCGCCGCCTCGACGCTCGAGGCGGCGGCCCGCTCGAGGGCCCGCTGGCGGTCGCGCAGGCTCTCGCGATGCTCCAGGTCGGCCGTCGAGACCAGGTCGCGCTCATGCAGTCGGCGATAGCGCTGATGCTCGGCCTCGGCGAAACGCCGTTCGGCCCGGGCCGTCTCCAGGTTGGCCTCGGCCGCCTGGAGTCGGGCCCGGGAGGCCTGCAGGGCGTCCTCGGCCTGTTCGCGACTGCGGGCATCCAGGGCGGGCGCGGGACTCGGCTCGAGCCGGAACAGCACCTGGTCCTGTGCGACCTCATCGCCGACCTCCAGCGTCACGCGACGCAGGTAGCCGGTGATCGGGGCCGTGACGTGCCAGGTGTCGTGAAGCCGGGTGCGTCCCTCCTCGTTGACCGAGTCCACGAAGGGGGCGTGCTCCACCGCGACCGTGTTCACCCGGGCCGGCGCCGGGCGCAGCGTCCAGACCAGCAGGCCCAGCGCGATCAGGGTGGCCAGGGGCCAGAGCAGTCGACGTGGGGTGAGCAGGTGATGGGGCATGGTGGACTCCATGTCGGACGATGACGGCCGGGCAGGGCTCATTCCGGCGCCTTGAGGACGGCCACCTGGTTCAGGTGCCGCAGTCGGCGAAGCATCAGCAGTCCCACCAGCGCCGAGGCCGCCGCCACACCGGCCACCGGGAGGCCGAAGATGCGCGGCGTGAAGGCCAGCGGCACGCGGAAGAGGTCGTTGCTGAACGCCTGGCTGAGCAGGGTGCAGAAGCCGATGCCGAAGGCCCAGCCCGGCAGGATGGCCAGCCCGCCCAGCAGGGCGATCTCTACCAGCAGTATCCGCGATACTTCCGCCCGGGTGTAGCCCAGCACGAGCAGGGTGGCCAGTTCCCGGGAGCGCTCGGCGAAGCTGATCCGGGCGTTGTTGTAGATCACCCCGAAGCCGATCGAGCTGGCCAGGATCACGAACACGATGGCGAACACTTGCAGCGTTTCGTCGAGGTAGCGGCGTACGCCGCGCTCGGCCTCGTCCATCAGGCCGATGCCGGCCACTACCGGCAACTCATGGAGCTCGTCGATCAGGGCATCGCGCCGGGCATCGTCGACCAGCAGCCAGGCCCCGCCCATGGCGGGACCTTCCCGCATCAGGCGATTGAGGTGCTCCCGGCGCAGGTAGGCGCCGACGCCGATCGGCTCCTCCACCAGCGCGGCCACCGGAAGCCTCAGTTGCCGACGGTGGCCCTCCATGATCGCCACCTCCAGGACGTCGCCGGCGTCGACCCCCAGCCACTCGCCCAGATAGCGGGTCAGCACCAGGCCCTCCGGGGGCAGGGATTGCGCGTTTCCCGCCTCGTCCACGATCTGGCGCAGGCGAGGCTGGGCCTCGAGCCCGGTCAGGCTGGTCCGGTAGTGACGGTGGCCGTGAACCAGGGTGGCGGGGACTCGCCGCCAGGGCTCCACGGCCAGCACGCCGGGCAGGTGGCGAAGTTCCCCCACGGCCCTTGCCGGCGTGGGCTCGCCGAAGGTCAGCTCGATGTCCATGCGCATGATGTCCCGGTACTGGCGGTCCAGCATCTGGTCCAGTGCGGCGGTCTGCCACGCACCCATCATCAGCAGGCCCGCCGAGAGGGCGATGCCGGTCACCGACAGGGCCACCTTGGCCGGCTGTCGGCCCAGGTGGCGAAGCACGATCCGCCCCTCGCTGCCCAGCGCGTGGCGAAGCGGGGAGCGCTCCAGCCAGGTGCGCCGGAAGCGTTGCGGCGCCGGCGGGCGCATCGCCTCGGCGGGGGGCGCGCTGACCGCCTGCCACACGGCACGCCAGGTGCCCGCCAGGGCCGACAGGCCGGCCAGCATCAGCGACAGGGCGAGCGCCCAGGGCGGGACCGGAAAACGCATCTCGGGGAAACGGAAATACTCGGCGTAGAGGCCACCCATCCAGCGGGCGGTCCAGGCCCCGAGCCCTACGCCCAGCGCCCAGCCCAGCAGCACGATCAGCAGGGCGAGCCCGGCATAGTGGCGGGCCAGTTCGCCGTCCCGGTAGCCGAAGGCCTTGAGGATGGCGATCTGTTCCCGCTGGGTGCGGATGATGCGGGTCATCACGACGTTCAGCAGGAAGGCCGAGACCAGCAGGAAGATCGTGGGCAGGATCCTGGCCTGGGCGCGTTGCTCGCCGAGCTCCTCCTCGAGGAAACGGTGGGACTGCTGGTCGTGGCGGGTGCGGGCGCCGGTGCCGCCATAGCGAGCCATGGCCAGGTCCAGGGCATCGATCACGCTCTCCCGGTCGGCGCCCGACTGGAGGGTCAGCGATAGCTGGTTGAAGGCTCCCTCCATGCCGTAGGCATCGGCCAGCGCCGTCTCGTTCATCCAGAGGATGGCGTAGCGCCGATAGTCGGGGACCAGGTCCGTGGGGCCGGCCTGGTAGAGGAACTCGGGGCTCAGGGCGATGCCGCTGAGCTCGAGGCGGGTATGGCGGCCGTTGATGATCGCCTCGACGCTGTCCCCGGGAGCGAGGCCGTGGGCCTCGGCGAAGGCCTCGCTGACGACCACCTGCTCCTCCCGCCCTGCCGTGGGCAGCTTGCCTTCCACCAGGTACAGGCGGTTGAGCGTCGGCTGGCGGCCGTCGGGAATCGAGACCAGCTGGCCGCGCACCGGGTCCGCGAAGCCGGGGACCGTGAGCCTCACCGGGGCGCCCACCCGGGCCTCGATGAGGTTGACCCCGGGCAGGTTCTGCAGGCGTTCCACCAGTCCCAGTGGGGCCCGCTTGACGTCGGCGAACACCTCGGCGAAGTGATGGCTGGCATAGAAGCGCTCCTGGGCGCGGGTCAGGGCGTCCAGCATCGTCACCGCGAGGATCAGCGTCATCACCCCGCCGGCGACCACCACGGCGATGGCCAGGGCCTGCCCCTTGAGCCGGCCGAGGTCGCGCAGCAGCTTGCGGTTCAGGGTCCTCATCGGATCACCACTCGAGCTCACGGGCCCGGAGACGACGCTCGGGCACCGTGATCCCGTCCACGCGGCCGTCTCGGAGGTGCACCACCCGGTCGGCCATCTCACCGATCACCGCGTTGTGGGTGATGATCGCCATGGTGGTATCGGTATCGCGGTTGATGGCCTCGATCACCTCCAGCACCCGGATGCCGGTGCGGAAGTCCAGCGCGCCGGTGGGCTCGTCGCAGAGCAGCAGGGCAGGCCGCTTGGCGATGGCCCGGGCGATGGCCACGCGCTGCTGCTCGCCGCCGGAGAGCTGGGAGGGGAAGTGGTCGAGCCGGTCCTGAAGCCCGACCATCGACAGGGCCGCCTCCGGCGTCAGCGGGTCACGACTGATGTCGGTGACGATCGCCACGTTCTCGCGGGCGGTGAGGCTCGAGATCAGGTTGTAGAACTGGAACACGAAGCCTACGTGGTGGCGCCGGTAGGCCGTCAGCTGGCGATGCGTGGCGTGGGTCAGGTCGTGATCCCCGTAGCGCACCGTGCCGGACGTGGCGCGATCCAGGCCGCCGAGGATGTTGAGCAGGGTCGACTTGCCGGACCCCGAGGCGCCGAGCATCACGATCAGCTCCCCCCGGCGCAGGGTGAGGTCGACCCCCTGCAGGGCGTGGATGTCCACCTCGCCCATGCGATAGGTGCGGGTGAGGGCGCGGGTCTCGAGGACGACGTCCGCGTTCTGGTCCATGGGCGGCCTGCTGACGGGAGGGAAGCTGGCCTTAGCCTAGCAGAGCCTTCCCCTCTCTCCCTTGCGCGGGATCAAGCCCTCGCGCAGGCTCAGGCGGGCACTGTCGGAAGGTCGAGAGGGCCCTTGCACGGGATCCCGCGGGGTTCGCCCATGCACGGGGAGGAGGCGGTGGCGTCAGCGCCGCGGTTTCGGGTCCCTGGAGGGCAGCGGGTGGGCCTCGAGCTCGTTGTCGGGGCGGAAGGTGACCGGGCCGGGCGCCGCTGGCGTGTCCCGGTCGACGCGATGCCGGATGCCGGAGACATCCTCGGCGCTGATCAGACCCGAGCCCCCGACCGGGCTCACCTCCTTCACCACCAGCGAGCCCTCGAAGCTCCAGCAGCGCTGGGGCACCTGGCTGACCCGCCAACGGCGGCCCTGCCAGTGTGCCTGGCCGTCATCCGTCAGGGTCAGGTCGTCCAGCGGCACCAGGGCCGTGAACAGCCGGGCGTTGAGCACCAGGCCACTGCCGGCCATGCGCACGCCGCCCTGGAACGCCCCGCGTGCCAGGGCGTCGAGCACGGCCCTGCGCTTGTCCCGGCTCTCCAGGATCCCCTGGCCACAGAGATGGATCAGGTCCGGGTCGACCTGCTTGATGACCCAGACCTCGACGGGGGACTTGCCGAACAGCCTCTTCAGCATGTCGGCCTCACGCCATGTGGCGGCGCAGGTCTCCCCGCACCGCATCGAGCAGGGTGATGAAGCGGGTATCGCGGCTGCCGTCGGTTCGGTCGACCCGGACGACGCTGCTCATGCCCCGATCGACGCGCAGTTGATCGAAGATCTCCAGCGTGACCTTCTCGGCCGGCTGGCTGCCGGGCTCGATGCGACCCGTCTCGAGGGTGAAGGTGGTCAGCAGGGTGGCGCGCACCCTGGTGGAGCCGCCCTCGGCCAGCACCCGGCGCACGAACAGCCAGCCCTCGCAGGCCAGGGCCGTCTCGTCGTGGTCACGCAGGAAGAGGGTGCGATAGCTCGCACCCTCGCTGGCGCCCTTCTCGGCCATGCTGCGATAGGCCTCGGTCATGCGGGTGGCCGAGACCTTCGACTCCTCGAGCCGCTGGCGGGCGCCGTGGTGTTCGCGGTCGAGCCGCGCCTGATGCTGGAAGGTCAGCCAGCGACGATACTCGGTGACCAGATGATGTTCATCCATGGACCTGTCCTGCCTTGGATGGTGGAGGGAAAGCGGCATGGTGCCCGGCGGCTGGCGGACTACATTTGCATATCACGATGCAATCCGCCAGCCAGGCGTCAGGCCTGGCGCGAGCCGGAGCGACCGCCACGCCGGCGCCGCGGGGCACGGGCTTCGTCGTTGCCGCGGCGCTGGCCGGCGTCCTGACCCTGACGGCGCGGACCCTGGCCGTTGCGGCCACCGCCGCCACCGCGCTTGCCGCGCCCGTTCTCGATGGGCTCGGGCCTGGCATTGGGGTCCGGCTCGAAGCCGGGCTCGATGCGCTTCTCCAGGTCGCGCTTGATCAGCCGCTCGATGCCCTTGAGCAGGCCATGCTCGTCGACGCAGACCAGCGACACGGCCTTGCCCTCGCTGCCGGCCCGGCCGGTGCGGCCGATGCGGTGCACGTAGTCCTCGGCCACGTTGGGCAGCTCGAAGTTGACCACGTGGGGCAGCTCCTCGATGTCCAGGCCGCGAGCGGCGATGTCGGTGGCCACCAGGACCTGCAGGTCGCCGGTCTTGAAGGCGGCCAGGGCCTTGGTGCGGGCCGACTGGCTCTTGTTGCCGTGGATCGCCATGGCCGGGATGTCCTGCTTGGACAGCTGTTCGGCCAGGCGGTTGGCCCCGTGCTTGGTGCGGGTGAACACCAGCACCTGGTGCCAGTCGTGTTGGGTGATGAGGTGGGCCAGCAGCTCACGCTTCTTCTCGCGGTCGACGCGATAGATCGCCTGGTCGACGAGCTCGGCGGTGGTGTTGCGACGTGCCACCTCGATCATCGCCGGGTCGTCGAGCAGCTTGCCGGCCAGCGCCTGGATCTCGTTGGAGAAGGTGGCCGAGAACAGCAGGTTCTGACGCTTCTCGGGCAGCACGCGCAGGATCTTCTTGATGTCGTGGATGAAGCCCATGTCGAGCATGCGGTCGGCTTCGTCCAGCACCAGGATCTCAACCTTCGACAGGTCGACGTGCTTCTGCTGGTGCAGGTCGAGCAGGCGGCCGGGCGTGGCCACCAGCACGTCGAGGCCATTACGGATGGCATCCACCTGGGGCTGCTGGCCGACACCGCCGAAGATCACGTGTGACTTGAGCGTCAGGTGGCGCCCATAGTCGGCCACGCTCTCGCCCACCTGGGCGGCGAGCTCGCGTGTCGGGGTCAGCACCAGGGCGCGGACCTGGCGCTTGGCCGGGCGAGGGCCCTCGGCCAGTCGCTGCAGCATCGGCAGGGTGAAGCCGGCGGTCTTGCCGGTGCCGGTCTGGGCGCTGGCCAGCAGGTCCCCGCCCTTGAGCACGGCGGGAATCGCCTTGAGCTGAATCGGTGTCGGGGTGGTGTAGCCCTGTGCCTCGACGGCACGGAGCAGTTCGGCACGCAGGCCGAGGTCGGAAAAGGTCATGCGGTCTCCGCAGAGACGCCTCGGTCGCGCCATGTCGCGTTGCGACACGGTCAGTCCCTGGCCAAGGCGTGGAAAAGGAATCTTGCGCGGCAGGAGGGACCAACGAGCGCCGCGTGACGCCATTATGCCACAGCCCATGGCTCAACGCAGCCGTTTGATTTCTCCGGCGATCTCGTCGGCCACGCGGTCCCAGCCGCGGCCCAGGGCGCGCACCATGGCGGGATAGCCGTCTTCGGCCAGGGGGACCTCGATCGCGAAGGGCGACAGCACCAGCAGGGACCCCTCGGTGTCGCGCAGCTGCCACTGGCCCCCCACCACGGCCTGGCCGTCGTGACGGCCATGGAAGCGGTCCACCTCGAGACGCAGGGTGGCGGCATCGTCGCGGCGGCCGTCGACGTCCTCGCCCGTGACGCGGGTATCCGGCAGGCGAGCGGCCAGGCGCTCACGCAGGCCGCGCTCAAGCTGAAGCCCGAGGGGCTCGGCCCACTGGTGCTGGCTTGCCTCGTTGAGCGTGATGTCGTCGAGCTGCAGCACCAGGCCCTCGACCTCCAGGAAGCGGGCCAGCCGGGGCTGGGCGACCACCAGCCGGTGGCCGGCCTCGGCCCCGGCGATGCGGTCGGGGGCCTCCATGGCGTCCCCGGGAAGGGTGTATCGGGTAGCCGCCGGGCCGCTGGCGGCGCAGCCGGTCAGCCACAGCACGGCCAGGACGGCACCCAGGCCTTTGATCACGGTCATGGTGAGCTTCCTTGCGAGGTGGAGGTCGGCGCCCTGGGCAGGGGGTCCTCGGCATCCAGGCGGTCGAAGAGCAGGGCGCTCGGGTTGTCGCGCAGGGTGCGCGCGGTGGGCTGGAGGTCCCGCAGTAGTCGCTCGAGCTGCTGCAGGGTCGTGGTGACGTCGCGGTAGGCGCGGGACTCCGGCGAGACGCCCTCCAGGGTGGCGCGCAGTTCCTCCAGGGTGGCATTGAGGTTGCCGGGAAGGTCGCGCATGCCGGGATCCTCGACCAGCTCGCGGACACTGGCGGTGAGTGCCTGCACCTCGCCGAACGTGTCCTGGGAGGCGGCCAGGTTGCGGTCGAGCCCCTCCAGCAGCGGCTCGATCTCCAGGCCGTTGAGCTTGTCGAGCAGGGCGGTGACCTGGGTCTCGATCTGGGCGAAACCGCTCGAGGTGGTGGGCAAGACGGTGCGCTCGGCGAAGGTCTCCGCGCGGTAGTCCTCCGCCTCGTCGCGCTGGAAGTTGAGATCGACGAACAGCGCCCCGGTGAGCAGGTTGCCGCTCTTCAGCGAGGCCTTGAGCCCCAGCCCGAAGAGCCGCTGGAAGCGCTCTCGCCAGGCCTCGATGTCCAGCTCCTCGGCGTCGATGCCTAGCCGCTGGGGCTCGATGCGGATCAGCACCGGAATGGAGAAGTTGTCGCGGGAGTCCGGCTGGGGCGCGGTGAAGTTCCAGGGCACCGCCGCCACGGTGCCGACGCGCACGCCGCGGAACTCCACCGGGGCCCCCCGGGAGAGGCCGCGCACCGTGTCCTCCACCAGCAGCACGTATTCCAGGTAGCGGCTGAAGGTGCCCTGGCGAGCGCTCTCCTCGTCGGGGTAGAGGTTGAAGGTGCTGTCCGCCTCCACCGGCTGGCCGCGGGGCAGGTCCTCCGGCACCCCGAAGGTGACCCCGCCGCCCAGCAGGGTCTCCAGGGAATCGATGTTGACCCGGAACCCCTCGGAGTCGAGGCGCAGATCGAAGCCGCTGGCCGCCCAGAAGCGGGTGCTGTCGGTGACCAGGTCGTGGTAGGGGCTCTCGATGAAGATGCGGTGGTGCATCCGCCGGGTACCGCCATCGAAGCTGGCCTCCTCGACCCGACCGACGATGAGGCCCTGGTAGGTCACGGGGTCGCCCACGCTCGGCGAGTTGCCCAGCTGGCTGACCAGGTTGATGCGCAGTCCCTCGGTGCCGGCCGGGGAGACCGGGGGCTGGTCGCTGACCTCGAACTCCCGGGCATCGATCTCGCTCTGGCCCGGCTCGAGCTGGATGTAGGCGCCCGAGAGCACCGTGCCCAGTCCGCTGATGCCCTCGCGGCCGATCCGTGGCCTGACCACCCAGAAGCGGCTGTCCTCGACCAGCATGTCGTCGGTATCGGGGCTCATGCGGGCCGTGATCACCGCCCGGGAGAGGTCCTCCGAGAGGTGGACCCGCTCGACCCGTCCGACCTCGACGTTGCGGGTCTTGATCAGGGTGCTGCCCGCCTCGATGCCCTCCGCGCTGTCCGTGACCAGGGTGATCTGGGGGCCGCGGCTGCGATAGTTGTCGTAGACCAGCCAGGCGCCGATCAGGATCGCCACGATGGGCACGATCCAGATCGGCGACAGCCGGGCCTGGGGCGTGGCCCGGGCGCGATGTCGCTCGCGGTCGGGCGCGTCGGGGGTATCGGTCATGGCGGGCTTCCTTGTGCGGGCCGGGCCTCGCGCGGCAGCGGTGCGTCCCAGAGCAGCCTGGGGTCGAAGGTCATGGCGGCGAGCATCGTGCTGACCACCACGGCCCCGAAGGCCAGGGAGGCGGGCCCCGGCGTGATCGACATCAGGGCCCCGGCGCGGATCAGGGCCACCAGGATCGCCACCACGAAGACATCGACCATCGACCAGCGGCCGATGAATTCGGTGAGGCGGTAGAGACGCGTGCGGGTCGCGGCGTTGAGCTCGTCGCTGCGCTTCATCACCAGGCACAGCCAGGCCAGGGCCACCAGCTTGCCCACCGGCACGATCACGCTGGCGACGAAGATCACTAACGCCACCGGCCAGGAGCCCATCTGGATCAGTTGCACCACGCCGCCGATGATGGTGGACGGGGAGTCATGGCCCAGGCTGGTGGTGGTCATGATCGGGTAGAGGTTGGCCGGCAGGTACATCACCGTGGCGGCCGCCAGCAGCGCCCAGGTGCGTTGCAGGCTGTCGGGCTTGCGGGCATGCAGGCCCTCGCTGCAGCGCCGGCAGCGGCCGTGTCCCTCGGCGTCCAGGCGGTTGACCAGGCCACAGGTGGCACAGCCGGCCAGGCCCTGTGAGGAGGCGGTCTCGCCGGTGCGCGCGCCCTCCGGGGCCAGGGGCTCGCCGGCCAGCGAGAACCACATCCAGTCGGCGTCCAGCGACTGGGTGGTGAACAGCAGCAGCAGGGCGAAGGCACAGAAGGCCCAGAAGGAGATGCCCAGCTCGACCTCGGCCATGCCGGCGATCTTGATGAGGCTCACCAGGGCCCCGATGATGAAAACGTCGGCCATCATCCAGGGGTGCAGGTGGGCGAGCGACCGGGCGATGCTGCGGCTGGCCGGCAACGGGGCATCGTGCAGCAGCCCGGCCTGCAGCCATACCACCCCCACCAGGTAGACGGCGGGCAGCACCCCGATGGTCAGGATGACCGCGATCGCCACCAGGGGCTGGTGGAAGCCGATCAGGGTGGTGGCGGTCTGCGTGAGTTCGATGCGGTTGCCGAATCCCCCGACGCTGAAGCTGATGAAGGGGAAGGAGACGGCCAGCGCCAGGGCGATCAGCGCCGCCAGCGCCAGCGCCATGCTGCGCTGGGCCGGGCGATAGTGCCGGCTGGCCAGGACGTGGCCGCAGCGGGGGCATTCGGCCTTCTCGCCGGCGTGCAAGGGGGGGAGCGCCACCACCCAGTCGCATTCATGGCAGGCCCGCAGCCGTCGCCGCGAGGTGCGCGTCTCCGGCGGCGAGCGATCCACCAGAGGATCTCCCCGTGGCAGGATGGGGGCGCGTAAGGCAGGCCTGGGCACCGCGTTGTCGTCTCCTTCGTGTCGGGACTGGGCCGAAAGCCAGTGTGTCACGTTGACGCGGGGGGCACCATAGTCAAACATGCGGGCCTGAATGTTCCCGAGGAGACGACATGATAGTGCCCGCGATAGCGGTGTTGGCAGGCCTGATCCTGCTGGTGTGGAGCGCCGAACGCTTCGTCGACGGGGCGGCGGCGACCTCAGCCCGGCTGGGCCTGTCGCCGCTGCTGATCGGCATGCTGGTGATCGGCTTCGGTACCTCGGCCCCGGAGCTGGTGGTATCCGCCCTGGCGGCCAGCCAGGGCAATCCCGGGCTGGCGCTGGGCAACGCCTATGGCTCCAACATCGCCAACATCGGCCTGATCCTGGGCCTGGTGGCACTCATCTCCCCGCTGGCCGTGAATTCCGGCGTGGTGCGTCGCGAGCTGCCGGTGCTGGGCGTCGTGACACTGGGCTCCGCCCTGCTGCTGTGGGGCGGCGTGATCGAGCGGCTGGAGGGGCTCCTGCTGCTGGGCCTGCTGGCCGTGTTCATCGGCTACAGCATCTTCCTGGGGCTTCGCGACGGCACCGACGTCCTGGGGCCCGAGACCGAGGAGAGCCTCAGCGTGCATCCCATGTCGCTGAAGGCCGGGCTCGTCTGGACCGGCGTGGGCCTGGTGCTGCTGGTGGTCAGCTCGCGCATCCTGGTGTGGGGCGCGGTGGCCATCGCCCAGGGCTTCGGCGTCAGCGACCTGGTGATCGGCCTGACGGTGGTGGCCGTGGGCACCTCGCTGCCGGAGCTGGCCTCCTCGGTCAGTGCGTTGCGCCGTCGGGAGCACGACCTGGTGCTCGGCAACGTGGTGGGCTCCAACCTCTTCAATACCCTGGGCGTGGTGGGCCTGGCCGCGGTGATCGCGCCCATCGAGGCGGGCCGTGAGGTGCTGCTGCGCGACTGGAGCCTGATGACCGCCATGACCGTGATGATGGCGGTCTTCGCCATGGGCTGGCGAGGCCGGCAGGGTCGCATCAACCGCAGCGAGGGGGCCGCCCTGCTGGCCATGTTCCTCGGCTACACCACCTACATGGTCAGCATGGTGGTCGCCGGTACCTCGACCTGAGCCCTGGGCTGCGACAACGCGACACAGTCGGGTGACCCGAACCACCTCCCCGACCAAAGGTCTGAAGCGTATGATGGGACTAGGTTCTGGGAATTAGCATATTCGATCCCGTTATGTTGGGCTGCATGCCCCCACGTACGCAGAATGCGCTACGTTGTTCCCTGGCCAACCAAGAATGCGGCAGGGCCTCCGAGCCCCCACGCACAAGAGCACGTCCAGTGCCTGACGCATCTCGTACTCACGACCCGCAGTAACGAGGAGTGCTTCATGGAACTGGATCCCCTGCTGCTATCGCGACTGCAGTTCGCGTTCGTGGTGTCCTTCCACGCCATCTTCCCGGTGTTCACCATCGGGCTGGCGTCCTATATCGCCGTGCTCAACGGCCTCTTCTATCGCACCGAGAATCCCGCCTGGGAGCGCCTGGCCGTCTTCTGGACACGCGTCTTCGCCGTGGTCTTCGGCATGGGGGTGGTTTCGGGCATCGTGATGTCCTTCCAGTTCGGCACGAACTGGAGCAACTTCGCCCTGGCGACCTCCAACTTCCTGGGACCGGTGCTCAGCTACGAGGTGGTCACGGCCTTCTTCCTGGAAGCCGCCTTCCTCGGCGTGCTGCTGTTCGGCCGGGGCAAGGTGCCCCAGGGGGTACATCTCTTCGCCGCCATCATGGTGGCGGTCGGCACCTTCATCTCGTCGTTCTGGATCCTGGCCGCCAACAGCTGGATGCAGACGCCGGCGGGCTTCGAGATCATCGACGGGCGCTTCCACGTCACTTCCTGGG